>CP069394.1 GCA_016887485.1 Chloroflexota bacterium | reverse complement strand
GTCGCCAACGGCCCAGAAGCGGATATCGACCATTGGCATATTCCCGTCACCGCCCTCATCAAACATATACCCGAATATGTCAAAGCTTTGGCTGCTGATGAAGGAGCAGAACAATCGGTTGATATTGCCGGCAAGATCCACGAAGCCGTTATTCATGAATGCCCAGATACCCCTAAGGTCCAATTGTGCATTGATTTGACACCGGACGATGCCAAGCCTGTCAGTAAAGGCTGTCTCAAGCTAAACGCCATTACCCCTGTCATCGACAACTGCTCAAACTGGCCCATCCAGGAATCCGTTGATGCTGGTTTATATCTTTTAGATATTACAACCGTTGCGCCGTTTCATCCAAAAAGTGATGTGCTGAATATAAAGCCCCCACCAAAGCCACCTGTTTCCTACGACATGACGATATAAAGGAGTCTCAAATGACAAAAAAAGGCGAGATTTCAATTAATATCCAATCAAATTCCTGGCTTGTCAGCGATGTAGCTTCGGTGGAAATTCGTGACAGCCAGTTGCGCCTGGTTGAACGAGAAGGGAGCACACGGAAATTTACCCTACCCAAGGGCTTATATGAAGTCAGTGCTGTATTGGAAGACGGTCACCGCTATAAACAGTTAGTCATTGTGCAGGCAGGAAAAAAAGTCAATGTTGACCTGATCCCAAGCAAGGTTGAACATATCCAGGAGGGGCCACTCGTAGAACCCGAACCTGAAATGCCTAAATACAAACGGCCTCGTTTCACTCAGGCAATGAACGAAATCGACAATCAAGGGCAACAACTCCTCGATACCGAGTCTCCTCAGTTGCTGGAGGTTAAAGGCGCTTCACTGCTTCGCGAATCTCAATTTCTGTGGGTATTCGGCACCGAGCAAAAGCCGGAAGCCGTACCAACCGCGGAAATCGGTTATGGTGGTCATAAATATTGTATTAGTCTTCCCATCAGTCCGGAACATGTCTTTCCGGAGAATTCCTGCGTAGTCAAAATTGATAAAACTCGCACAGGGCCAAAGATCAACGCCTGGATTGCAAAGGAGCGTACTGAAGCCAATGCTTTACAGAACATGCTGGCTTCGGGTTACCCAATCGATGCTGCTAACGTGGCTTCAAGTGCAATGGAATTGCTGGAATCCAAGTACTCCGATCCAACAGGTGCTGCCTTGGGTGCCTTGATTTTATTCAAAGTTGGTAAATTAGGCGATCGTGTAGACTGGTTGAGAAACCTGGCGCATAGTTTTGATTGGCTGCCGGATGGCAAGGTCCTGTATGCAAAGCAGCTTTTTAACGATGAAGCCCATCGGGAAGAAGCCATCCAACTTGGCATTGAAGCCAGCTTTCAAAGGATGTTATATACCGAATGTTATTCGATCTTACTCGACTTTCTGCGTCGCTGGCCGGAAGACGATATTATCAGCCATTATGATAAAGCAAGGTGGGATGCAATTGAACAATTGGCTTCCCGTTCTACCGACCTTGACTGGGAATCGATCTGCCTGACTGAAGTCTTTTAGGGAGAAACCTGATGTTTGACCTGACCATGTTACCAGCCCGTCAGGGTGATGCCATCTGGATCAATTGGGGAGATGCCAACAACCCACACACAATGATTGTAGATATGGGTACTGAGGAGATTGGCAAGAAGATACTCAAACGGCTCAAAGCCCTGCCAGAGGATCAACGCACAATTGACCTCCTGGTGGTAACCCATGTGGATAGCGACCATATTGGCGGGGTTCTGACCTGTTTAGCGGATGCGGATCCCTTACCCGGTCTGAAGATCAACGATGTCTGGTTCAATGGCTACCAACATCTGAGCGGCGGCAGCATCCAGCAACCCGATGATGACCAGGATAATACTTTGGAGGCCATGGGACCAGTCCAGGGTGAACGGCTATCAAGTTGGCTGCGCAAACAGCATTGGAACAAGGCTTTTAATGGCGCTCCAGTCCAGCGGATACCAGGAGAAACGCTGCAAGCTGTAACATTACCGAACAACTTAAAAATCACAGTACTGGGTCCTACACCTGAAAGCCTGCATGATTTCATCAATACCTGGGCGGTTGAAGTGGAAGAAGCATTGAAGAAAGGCACCCTCACCGAAGTTTCTCCGGGATTGGAACCACTAGGAGGAAAAACCAAACCCGTATTGGATGATCTGATAGATCTTGAACTATTGGCGGATACCAACAGCGCACCCGATAACAGCGAAGCCAACGGAAGCAGTATTACCCTGCTGTTGGAATACGATGACAAGAAGGTTTTATTAGCCGGCGATGCGTTTCCCGGCGAATTACTGGAAGGGATAAAAGGCGTAAGTGCGGATCAGCCACTGAAACTAGATGCCTTTAAGCTACCCCATCACTGCAGTATGCGTAATAATACCAAAGCCCTGATTGAAGCGGTGGATTGCGATTCCTGGCTGATCTCCTCAGATGGCACCAGGCACAGGCATCCCGATGCAGCCGCTATAGCGCGGGTGATTGTTCACAGCAAAGCTCGAAAGCCTAACTTATTGTTTAATGTTCCAAGCAAGTACAACGGTTGGTGGGATGATGAAGATTGGCGCACCCGGTTTGGCTACCTCACCCAATATGGCACCAAGAAGGAGGGTTTGACCCTGCATTTGTGAACACCCACCCACCCATGTATATGGGATCAGATGGAAATGCCTATTTTATCCACTCGAATATATCACTCACGATGAGCTCAATGGTGCAGTTGAAGTAGTATGAGGTCATTGAGATAATAACTATGCTTAAAGAATCAAATTAAAACCGAACCCCTCGGTGATATAAGATCTTGAGGGGTTCGATTTTCTTTCCAATACTGAAATACACATTTCTGTTTGGGCACACAACTTGCACGCCTGGGGGTATAGGATAAATAACCATGAAAAATACTCGCGCTTCCCTTCTCCCCCTGCTGATACTGACCATCCTCCTGGCTGGCTGCCAGGTCTTTCCCTATGTGGTCCCGCCCACCGCGGAGCCTCTCACTGAAGCTCAGCCCACTTACACGCCTACTACCCTCCCGGCAACCGAAGTTCTGGCCGCAACGGAACCTGACCCCACGGCAACGTCTGACTTTACCCCCACCCCCGAGCCGACCGCCACGTCGGACCCGATCATCTACATCCTGCAGGAAGGCAGCCCCCTCTACCTGACCAATTTCGTCCACGCCAGCGCGGGTTGTGACTGGCTGGGTGTGGCCGGGCAGGTCTTTGACGCCAATGGCGAGCCCATCCCGGACCTGATCGTGATCGCCGGACAGTATTCGATCAGCGAGTCCAACCAGTGGGCGGCGCGAACCGGCCTCTCCACCAACTATGGTCCAGGCGGATACGAAATTCAGCTTTCCAACCACGTCACAGCCACCACTCAGGATTTCTGGGTGCAGTTGGTCAGCGAATCCGGCACGGTCCTTTCAGACCGGATCTATTTTGACACACATGAAGATTGTGACCGCAACCTGGTTCTGGTCAATTTCGTGACCCTCGTTGCGGATCGTGAAGCTGATGAAGGCATTATGCCTCAGCCGACAGAGACACCTCAGGCTTATCCTTAGCCCTCAATTCCTGCCTTGCCAACAAGCCACCCGCACTGATCAGCCCGGCCATCAGCCATTGGTAGGGCATGGCAAATGAGTCCATGCTCAGCCCCTCCACCAGATAGGCCATCAGGAATAACTGCCCTGCCAGACCGACAATCTGCAGGATCTTGGAGTCGCTCTTGCGGGTCAGCATAGTGGACCGCCAGAGTACGACCAACCAGACGGCAAAGACCGCAAATCCCAAAAACCCTGTCTCAGAAAGCAATCTCACCCACAGATTCTTCGTATTGGGTAGATAGTTAGCCCGGTAAACGATGTTCCGGATTTCAGGTGACATCCACCCCTGACTATTCATCCGTTCAATCATATAGAAGCCCGCATTCCCCAACCCCACGCCAAAGGGGTGATCGCTGAAGGTATGCCAGCCGCTGAACCAATAGACCAACCGCTCCTGAAAGTGCAACTCGTCGGCAAAGCCGATCACGCTGTCTTCGGTAAGTGGGAAGAGGTTCAGGTTGCTGATGACTCTGTCATCCACCAATAGCTGATAGCGGGTATCCCATCCACTTGCGACCACCACATAACCTATCAGTGCGCCTCCGGCCGCGACAATCAGAATGAGGACCAGCATTGCACCCAAGAAGAATTTCGACCAGGTGGGGTTTTTGAGCGGCGTCTTCCTTCGGCTGACTATCTTTCCCATCAGCCAACCATACACCCGGCCAAACAACAGCAAGGCCAGGTAGGCCAGTGACGCCAGGAAAGCCACCAACCCGACCCGGGGAGAACTGGAGCCAAACACGATCAACCCGCCCACCATCAAAGCATCTTCCACCTGGAAGATCCATAGCCGGAATTTTAATAATGATTTACGGAGATAGATCGCTGCCAGCCAGATCGGGAACAACACCAGGTTAAACTCCCGCACGAACCAGGAAGGTTCATAGGCCAAGCCTGAAACGCGGTTTGAAGACCAAATGTTAATTGATTCAACTGCCAGCGATGCCCTGATTCGAATGAACCAGCTAGGCAAGCGATGGAAGGTTTCATATTTCCTGAGCAGGATAACTTCCAGCAGCCCCCAGGCGATGATGAGTGCGGCACCGATATAAATGAACAGCAATACCTGACGCAGTCCTTTTTCATCCCGGGGATAAGTGGCAAAGACCAGATAAAAGCTGATCCCTATCGCCAATGTGATGAAAGCCCGCAAACTTTGTCCCAGGAAATCCCGATCCAGGTCATAATAGCCATTCAAGAAGAAGGCCAGGCAGGAAACCACCACAGCAACCAGCACAAAGTAGATGAATGGAGTAACTTCTGCTGGGAATTTGCCTTTTTCGATCAGATAGGGCAGCAGCCAAACCCCCACTAAAAGCGCAAGGGGAATAAATGAGAATGGCGCAACGATCGCACCGGTCAGCCTGTATAAAACCGGGAAACTGGTCAGCGGGAGCCCAACCAACACAAGGAACCAGAGGGTCGTCCTGCCCATCCGGTATAGTGCGTTTTTTGAGAGTGAAGTCAGCATTTTCAGTCCTCTTGATTACCGTTCGAACCAAACCGGAGCTTTCCATCCACAACCAGAACCCCAATCACAATACCGGCCAATGCACCAGCCAGTACCAGGGTGCCCCGCTGCTGATACATGGGCTTGGCAGGCAAGGTTGCCTCCCGAGTTAGCCCCACAAGCACGAAAGTCTCGGCTTCACCATCAGCCTGAGCCGCTTTCAAATCCTCAAGTCCCAGGTTCGCCCAGTAATTGACGATCTGTTGGGCCACTTCGGGGCTGGCATGGCGGTAACGCAGGTACCATTTGGCCTGATAGCGTGAAATCTGGCTGTCGCGCTCGAATTCATCCAATGTCAGGCTGGGATCCAGGGTCTGAGCATAGGCAAAGGCTTCATCCGTATCCCCCATCAGAACCCGTTCAACCACCTGCAGGGCAAGGTCCTCATCATATTGGGTGAATTCAACAGGATCACCCTTTCCATCTACCAGGTTCTCAAAATTGACCTCAGTGAAATCAATGCTCGCAGTGAAAACAGCCTGAGCCTGATATTTCGCAGGGAGTAAATATGAAGCAACCAGCCCTACCAGTGAAAAAAGGTAGGCGATCAGGACTATTTTCCACCAGTTACGGAAGATGTTTTTCAATGAAGATATAGGATCCAGCATGTCACTCATTGGGAATTCCTCTCTCGAGCTATACAATAATCTGCGTCAATTATAAACGATTAAGTTCACCCCCTTTTCAACCCCCAACGAGGTGATTAATTGGACAAACTAAGGTATAAATAACCCCATTATGAGGGAGCCTTGGTATTTGTTGTGACCTAGCCGCTCACATTTTACCCTCGTCCACAGAAGCCTTCCATCGCAAACTTATAAAAAGAAAAATGAGTTCAAATGAGGACAAAATGGAACAAAAATCTAAAACCCTCCCCATCATCCTGATCATCCTGCTTGTTTTGGTGCTGTGCTGCATCGTCATCAGTGTCGGCTTAATCGCTGGTGGCGTTTGGCTCAAAGAAAAGGTCAACACCAGTGGCGGATACATTTTGCCCACCGAAACCGTGACCATTACAGAAGTGACCCCTGAAACGACCACCAACAAACCAGTCCCGGACGAGGCCATCGAGACGCTGGACACACTCGACCAGACCATTGTTCCGATCAATGACCCCGTGGAGCTGGCCGAACGGTTGGGCGGGAAACAGAACGTCCCCGACACCCTTATTGATCCGGACGCCCCTTATTCAGTGGGTGCTAGAAAAACCTTCTGGGTTGGCAATACAGACACCAACGAGAACTTCCAGATTACCGCAGTGCTCAGATATGTTGGTGAAAACAGCTATTTCTGGATTGAAGAAGGTGTCGAATATGACCCCAGTGACCTCGAATATCTGGGAGATCTCTTCGATCAGGAGATCGTCCCCACGGATCGGGAATTCTTCGGCAGCGAATGGAATCCCGGCGTGGATGGTGACCCCCATATTTATGTCCTCTATGCCGGTAATCTGGGCTATTCTCTGGCCGGTTATTTTTCCTCAGCCGATGAGCTAAATCCCCTCGCCCATGAATATTCCAATGCCCATGAGATGTTCCTGATCAATTCCGACAATGTCCCCCTCTGGGACAGCTACATCTACGGCGTTCTGGCGCATGAATTTCAGCACATGATCCATTGGTACACCGACCGTAACGAAGCCACCTGGATGAATGAAGGCTTTTCGATGCTGGCGGAACTGCTCAATGGTTTCGATATTGGCGGCCATGATTACAGCTATCTCGTGGATACAGACCTGCAATTGACCGATTGGGGCGATTCAGTTGGAGACAACTCCCCCAATTACGGCGCCTCCTTCCTCTTCATGGCCTACTTCCTCGACCGATTCGGTGAGGAAGCCACCCAGGCCGTAGTTGCCGCCCCGGATAACTCGATGGAATCGATCACCCGGGTGTTGGATGAACTTGGAATTAGTGATCCCCTAACCGGCGAGCCGATTACCGCCGATGACGTCCTGGCGGATTGGGCCGTGGCAAATATCCTGCTGGACCCCACCGTGGGCGATGGTCGTTATGACTACTCCAATTACAACCCAATGAATGCCAGCATTACAGAAACCCACAGCAGCTATCCTGACAGCCCCATCCGGCGTTATGTACATCAATATGGAGTAGATAGCATTCTCTTCACCGATCTCACCGGTGAGGTAACCCTGACATTCACGGGTTCCACCACCGTGAGCCTCCTGCCTGAAAGCGCTTATTCCGGTTCATATGCTTTCTATTCCAATAAAGGCGATGAATCAGACATGACGCTCACCCAGACTTTCGACTTCACCAACGTGGACAGCCCGATTGAGATGACCTACCAGACCTGGTATGATCTCGAAACCGATTATGACTATCTCTACCTGGAAGCCTCCACAGATGGTGAGACCTGGCATATCCTGGACACACCCTCCTGCACCAATTACGACCCCTCCGGTAACAGTTATGGCTGCGGCTATAACGGGGAAACCGGCGGCTGGATCTATGAAGCCGTCGATCTCTCCCAATTTGCCGGACAGGAAGTGACCTTACGCTTTGAATACATCACCGATGCCGCAGTGAACGGCGAAGGGCTGCTGCTGGATGATGTCAGCATTCCCACCATAGGTTACACCACCGATTTCGAGAGTGATGACGGCGGCTGGGAAGCTCAGGGCTTTGCTCGAGTCAACAATCTGTTGCCGCAGACCTTCAAAGTCTCGGTGATCCAGATTGGCGATGAGACCACCGTAACCCACCTGGCCCTTTCCGATTTGAGGACTGCTTCGATTGACATCATCCTCAATGAAGGCGATCAGGTGATCGTCGTGGTGAGCGGCACAACACCCTTCACCAACCAGGAAGCCTCATATCAAATAGATTTGGAGTAAACGCATGGAAGAACAACCGAAACCCGCCCCCAAAAAGCGGATCAGCACCTTTTGGTTCGTCACAATCCTGCTTGTGGTCATCAGCCTTTGTTTATGGTTTGCGGCCAGCCTCGGGAATTTTTACACCGAAAATATTCTCCCTCCCGCGGAAACCTCTCAGGAAGTAACTGCCACTCAAGCTGAGGTCTCGCAATCGACTGAGGCAACCGAAACCACCGAAGTGACGGGAGCCCCAACGGCTGAACCGACCCCCACGGAGGCCCCGCAGCTAACCGGCGCGGACCTCACCCTGCAAATTCTGGAGGAAGAGCTCATTCCGGAAAACGATCCCAGTGATCTCGTTCAAAGACTGGGCGGCAAGTCTGATATCCCTGCCACCGACCCTGATCCGGATGCGCCCTACGAGGTCGGAGCAGCCAAAACTTTCTGGGTGACCAATGTAGTCACCAATACCAATTTCCAGGTGGATACGACCCTGGCTTATGCCGACGACATCCTTTATATCTGGATTGAAAACAGCGTGGAATATCACCAGACCAACGTAGACCGCCTTGGCAGTGAATTCAGCGAACAGATCTACCCCACCAACCGGGCTTTCTTTGGCAGCGAATGGACACCCGGCATTGATGATGACCCACATATTTACTTCCTCTTCACGGGCGGCGTGGGCGGCACCATTCTGGGCTACTTCTCCTCAGCGGATGAAATTCCCCGTGAAGCCCACCCCTATTCCAATGCCCACGAGATGTTCATTCTCAACGCCGACAATCTGAACCTCGCTGGCGATCAGATCCGCAGCACGCTGGCGCACGAATTCCAACATATGATCCATTGGAATGTGGATCGCAATGAGGATACCTGGCTGAATGAGGGATTCTCAATGCTGGCAGAACTCCTCAATGACTATCCGGTGGGCAACCACGATACAGCCTACATCCATGCGCCGGATATCCAAATCACCAGTTGGGGCGAACCCGGCGAATCGAATATTCCCCATTATGGGGCCGCTTTCCTCTTCACGGCCTACCTCCTTGACCGATTCGGTGAAGAGGTCACACAGGCCATTGTGGAAAATCCGCTCAATGGGATGGAGAGCATCGACCATGTCCTGCAGGAACTGGCTATCATCGACCCCCTGACCGGTGAAACGCCTACTGCCGAAGATATCTTCGCAGACTGGGTGGTCGCCAACCTGCTGGGGGACAAGAGCATTGCTCTGGGACGCTATGCCTATGGCGTGTACCCCAACGCCCCTCTGGCATCACCGAATCCAATCGTCACCGGCTGCCCCAGCGGCAAGCTAAATTACGACGTCCGGCAGTACGGTGTGGACTACATCGGCATCCAATGCAAAGGCGAATGGACCCTCAACTTCACCGGCAACGCAGAAGTCGGTATTTTACCGATTGATGCCTATTCCGGTGACTACTTCTTCTGGTCCAATATGGGCGACTCATCCGATATGTCCCTCCAGCGGTCATTTGACCTGACAAACGTGGAAGGCCCTGTTGAGATGACCTTCCAGGCCTGGTATGACCTGGAAGTCGATTATGACTACGTGTTCGTCTCAGCCACCACGGACGGCGAGAACTGGCAGATCCTGGATACATCCTCCTGCACCACCAGCAATCCCTCCGGCAATAGCTACGGCTGCGGCTTGAATGGTGCCAGCAATGGCTGGAGACTCCAGGCTGTTGACCTGAGCGCCTATGCTGGCCAGGAAGTCACCCTGCGATTCGACTACATCACAGATGCCGCCGTCAACGGGATTGGCCTGGCAATCGACAATATCCAAATCGCCGCCATTGACTACAGTTCCGATCTTGAGGCGGATGAAGGCGGCTGGCAAGCAGATGGTTTCGTGCGGATTGAGAACCTCCTGCCCCAGAGCTTCCGGGTGACTCTGGTCACCTATGGCGACGAAATCAATGTAATCCCACTCGAGCTGAACGCGGACAACATCCTCAGCACTGACCTCAATTTGACCGACGACATCTATCAAGCAGTGCTGGTCATCAGCGGCACCACCCCCGTCACCCGCCAAAGCGCCACCTACCAAGTGGAACTGGTCAATCAGGGCAAATAGACTTTATCAAATTAACATCCAGGCGCGTATCCTATGGTACGCGCCTTTTGATTTAAGTGCACCCAGTGGTAATTTCATGTACAATATCACAACGCAACAACCTCAAGGAGCCGCAAAATGCGCCAAGAAGCCAAACCAAACCCACATGCAACGTTGACCACCCCCTGGACGGATCAGGTAGACCCAAAACTGCCCTGGCCGGAATATCCCCGGCCCCAGATGGTTCGGGAACGCTGGCTGAACCTCAATGGCCCCTGGGAATTTGCTATCAACAAACTTGGTGATCCCCAACCGGAAGAATTTACAGGTGAAATCCTGGTGCCCTTCCCGCCGGAGAGCGCCCTCTCAGGGGTGCAGCACATCCTCCAGCCCGATGAGCAGATCTGGTATCGCCGAACCTTCACCGTTCCCGAAGACTGGGCCGGCAGCCGCGTCCTGCTGAACTTTGGTGCAGTTGATTGGGCTTGTCAGATTTGGGTCAATGCTGTAAGAATTGGCGAACATACCGGCGGCTACGACCCGTTTTCAATGTATATCACCAACGCCATCCAACAAGGCGAAAATGAATTGGTTGTAGCGGTTCAGGACCCCACCGATTCCCAACCCAATCAGCGCGGCAAGCAGGTGCTCAAACCGGGTTTCATCTGGTACACACCGATCTCTGGCATCTGGCAAACCGTGTGGCTGGAACCCATCGCTGAGAAATCCATCACTTCCATCAAATTCACCCCCGATCTCGACCAGGGCAAACTGAACATTTCGGCCTATGTCGCAAACTCAAGCGAGAATCTGACGCTCTCCGCCCAGGCCTTTGCTAATAAGAAATTGGTCGCCCAAGGCCAAGGCGATGTCACCAGCCCACTCACTCTCCAAATCGATAATCCCATTCTCTGGTCACCGGAGAATCCCTTCCTATATGACCTTGAAATTGAACTGCTTCGGGATGGCAAAGTCATTGACAAGGTGAGCAGTTACTTCGGTATGCGCAAGTTCAGCCTGGAAAAAGACAGCCAGGGCCATCTCCGCTTCTGCCTGAACAGTAAACCGACTTTCCTCTATGGCCCCCTCGACCAGGGCTATTGGCCGGATGGGCTCTACACGCCGCCCACGGACGAAGCCATGCAATGGGAGATCCGGTTCCTCAAGGATGCCGGGTTCAACATGCTGCGCAAACACATCAAGGTCGAGCCAGCCCGCTATTATGCCCACTGTGACCGGATCGGCATCATCGTCTGGCAGGATATGGTCAGCGGCGGGATCAGCCCCAAACCGATCTGGTTTGCTCTGCCTAAAGTGATGCCGAACCTCAAGGACAACCATGCTTACTGGCGATTAGGCAGAAACGATTGGTCCAAAAGGGAAGAGTTTCGCGCTGAATACCAGATGATGATAGACGCCCTATATAATGTCGTCTCAATCGCCATCTGGGGCCCCTTCAATGAGGGCTGGGGCCAATTTGATTCCGCTGAGATTGCAGAGTGGACTAAGGAATTTGACCCCACCCGTCTGGTGGATCATGCCAGCGGTTGGTTTAACCAAGGCGCAGGTGATTTCAAGAGTGAACACATTTATTTCAAACCCCTCCCCACCCCAAAGCCTGAACCCGGCCGTGGACTGGTGCTATCCGAATTCGGCGGCTATAGTCTGAACGTTTCCGACCATGTCTGGAACCCGGATAAGAATTTCGGATATAAGAAATTCTCTAGCAAGGAAACGCTGACCGAGGGCTATCTCAAATTACTCCAAGACGAACTGATCCCCTGGATCGAAGCGGGCTGCTCCGGTGCCGTCTACACCCAAACCACGGATGTGGAGACGGAGATCAATGGCTTCCTGACCTATGACCGCCAGGTGGAGAAGATGGACATCGCCGCGATTCGTAAAGCCCATCAAAAACTATACGAAAGTAGCCCAGAGTAAATATTGAGTGACATCAAAAAACTGCCCTCGTCTGAGGGCAGTTAATTTTAAGTCTAGGGGGAATGCGTTGCTTAGAAAGCGCCAACCGCGTCAATCAACTCGTTGAAGATCCTGAAATACGGCGCAATACCGACCAGGTCCATCGATTCTTTAATACGCTCATCCAGTTTCACCAGGACGAGTTCACCGCGGTTCATCTTCTTGACCTCTTTTTGGATCCGGATCAGCGCCCACCAACCGGCACTGGATACAAACGTCACATCCCGAATATCAAATATGATGTTGTATTGACCCTTTTCAATCAGCTGGTTCAAGGCTTCTTCAACTTCCGGGGCGGTATAGCTGTCGATCCGGCCGCTGGTATAGATCACCGTGCTGCGTTTGTACTCAGTTATTTCAAAATCCATTGTGCTCTCTCCGTAAATGACGACGATAATTCTATATCTTGACTATTATAACTTAAAACAACCCGAAAACGACATACTAGGGAATTGAATCACATGATCCTCCGGAATTCATCCACCCATTCATCCATGATGATTCACCCGGTTTGAACTTGTCCCATCGAGTATAATAACCAACTATGAAATATCACATTTGGACCGAAGGATGCCAGATGAACGTGGCGGATTCACGCCGGCTGGCATCTTCTCTTGAAAAAATGGGCTTTGAGCCCAGCACCAAGCCTGATGACGCCGACGTGATCGTGCTCAATACCTGTGTGGTCCGTCAAAGTGCGGAAGACAAGGCCATTGGGCGCCTCAGTTCGCTGCGTCCTCTCAAGGATAAGAACCCTGACCTGGTGATCAACCTAATGGGCTGCCTGGTTGGCGTCCGAGGGAATGACAAAATTCATAAGAAATTCCCCTGGGTGGATGTTGTTTCCCCACCCTCCGACCCCGAGCCACTGCTCCAACTGCTCTCCGAACGGTTGGGCAAGTCCACCGCTGCGGCACGGACCGAAAAACAAAATGCCCTTCTGGATGGCGACCTGATTCTGCCCCAACACGAACAGGGCAAGCTGATTTCCGCCTATATCCCGATTGTCTACGGCTGTTCACATGCCTGCGCCTACTGCATCATCCCCTCCAAGCGCGGCCGGGAACACTCCCGCCCCTATGCCGAGATCGTTGAAGAGGCGCACAGCCTCGTCCGACAGGGTGTCAAGGAAATCACCCTCCTCGGTCAGATTGTGGACCGCTACGGGCTGGACCTACCCGAAAAGCCCACCCTTGCGATGCTGCTGCGGGACCTAAACGACATTGACGGGCTCAAACGGGTCCGCTTCCTGACCTCCCATCCCAATTGGATGACGGACGACCTATTGGATGCTGTGGCGGAGCTGCCCAAAGTCTGCCCTCATATCGAAGTGCCGATCCAGGCCGGTGATGATGACATCCTGAAGGCCATGCGGCGTGGTTACACCAACCAGGCTTATCGTGAGTTGGTTGGTCGGATCCGCGACAGGATTTCCGGCGTTTCCATTGCCACCGACATCATCGTGGGCTTCCCCGGCGAAACGGACGAACAATTCCAGGAGACCTATAAAGTACTGGATGACCTGCGGATGGACGTGGCCCACCTGGCACGCTATTCCCCTCGGGAAGGCACAACCTCCGCCCGAAGGATGGAAGATAACGTCACGGCTGAGGAAAAGATGCGCCGCTTCCGCCTGCTGGAAGACTTGCAGGAAGAAATCTCCACCGAAATCAACGCCCGTTACCTCGGTGAGACCGTCCCGGTGCTCTTTGAGGAAAAATCAAGGGGACGCTGGCGGGGGCGCACACCGACCAACAAACTGGTTTTTGTGGAAAGCGATCAAGACCTGCTGGGCAAAGAGCCGCAGGTTCGCATCACCTGGACCGGTCCCTGGTCGATGATCGGGGAACTGGCGCAAGGAAATTAAGTCATTCTAGGATTATATGGGGTTAAATCAAAACCAATTATTGATAAGAACCATCTTCTACAAAAAGATGGGCTTAGTTGCAAATTCTGTATTCATTTGTGGATAGGCTGAAGGAATAATACAAAGTATTTGAATCATCATTATTTCTCACCTATCAAGGAAATTTACCTTGAATGATTAACCAATTTACATCCCATTGGAACCAAAAGCGTTCGTAAGAAGCATCAATAATTTATTTCGTAAAACCTTATATGAAAAATAACGCAAAGCCAGAGAATAATTAAGTTCACTAAGTTCTTTGCGAAGCGAAGCATCATCAAGAATTCGCAAAGTATCTTGAACCGTCTTTTCAGTAATATACTCATCAAACTGAATGACCTTAAAGCCTTTAGGCTTAATATCTGTAGCAAAAATTGCATAGTTGTTTACAATGATGGGCTTCTTATAATAAAGAGCTTCTAAAAACGCATTACCAAACCCCTCAATCAATGACGGGTACGTTACCAGATCGGCATGGGGATAAGCATCAGATAGACTGTAAATCTTTCTTCCATCTTGTGTCAATCCGCGGTGTTCATCAAACAGTTCTGATGAGAAAACCGTCCGTACGCCCATCCTTTTTGCAAAATCCGCTACCCTATCTTCATAATCATGCCCATCATCTCCAGAAGCATGGGAAATGACCAGACAAGCTTTTCTATTCAACCGGTTAACAAGTTCTATGGCATGTTCAATGCCTTTGCGTTGAACAACTCGTGTGGGTTGTAGAATAAAAAGTTCATCATTTTCAATACCCAATGCTTCTCGAATATCTGCCGAATATTCATCGGATTCGATTGGTGGATTCTCGTAATCCATAACATTAGGCACATTAGTTGACCCAACGCCCACTCTACGAGCCAATTGATGACCGGCTGAGGAATTTATCACTACATGTTGAACAGCTTTTAAATTTGGTGGAAGGGCCATTGTTATGTAGTCCCAAATTGAATTGACAAGAAGGGGCTTTCTCTCCCAGGTGAAATCATGGTGGTGCGCTATTGTAGGAATGCCCGTCTCTGCAATTAATTCCGTCAACGCCACGGATAAGGCGATATTCTGCGGGAAGGACAATATATTTTGAGGAATAATAAGATCAATTTTGAATTCGTCTATAAATGAATATAGTTGTTTCTTAAAATATTCCCTCTTTTCATGAATCCATTGAGTTTCTAGTTTGGTTCTTGTGGTTGAATTAAAGAATTTATAATAATATTCTCGAATTTCGGGATGTAGAAAATGGGCTTCTTCGACAACCATGGATCGCTCTGGAGGTCTATCAGACAAACCTGAAAAATAAAAACATTTATGCCCCATGTCTTCCAAGACATCGGCCCACTTTGCAGTCTCTAAAGAAACGCCATCAGTTCCTTGAAAACGAAATGAGATAAAGCCGATATTGAGAGTTCTATGCAGAGGATTATCCATATTTTGCATTGTTAATAATATCTCTTTCTTAATAAAGAAATCAAAATATCATTATATCAAGACATTAAGTACCGCTGCAGTTATCGGCTTGGTTCAGTCAGTTCATGGAAATGATCTGCATACTTATCAAATTGAATTGTTTTATTAAATTTTTCCTCAATTAATTTTCGAGTGTTTACTTTCATTTTCTTATAAAGCTCTTGATTTGACCAAATCTCACTGACCGCAGAAACGAGTTGGTCCTGATCCCCTGGCTCAACCAAAAGTCCTGTCACGCCATTTATTACTAATTCAGGCACACCTCCCAAGTTCGAAGAGACAACTGGCACGTTCATTGCCATTGATTCTAATAATACATTTGGGAGCCCTTCTTTGTATAAACTAGGTAACACCGTCAAATCAATTCGTTCAAAGATATATTTTGGTTCATCGGTGAAAGGGAAGAAGGAAATATGATCTTCTATTTCCATTCTCTTTGATAATTCCTTCATTGAAGACTCGTCCGGGCCATCACCTACGACGATCAGATGGATATTTGGGAAACGGGTAACCACAAGTTTCTTTATTGCCTCAAACAAAACTTTATGTCCCTTGCGGGGTTCTATTGATCCAATTATCCCTAGAATTGGGGATGCCTCTTCGGGTACTAGATATCTTTTTTTTGCCTCTTTTTTAGCACTCAAACTGGATCGGTACCTGACAAGGTCTGTGCCCTGATAAAGAAGTTTCACCTTATCTTCAGGTATCTTATAATTAGAAATGAGATACTGGCGGGTGAAATCAGCAATCGCAATAACAGATGAGTTGATTCCTTCATCAGGCAGATAAAATTCTCGCAAATACGAAGGTACAATAGTCCCCGTCTTGGGAATCAAGTGCGTTCTTAAACGCCCTTCTTTTATGCACTGCCCTGCAAATACAGAACAATGAAAACCATCACGCGGCGGGTGCACCGTACAAACTCCAACATCACAATCGCTTAGGGCTTCAGTCCAAACCTCTTGGAACTGTTTACCTTGATTGACAATGCCATGCCAATCATACTCGAAGATCCGAGCATTAGTTTGACGGTTATTTTCCACCATCCAACTATTTTCGGGGGCAATTAGCGTTACATCAAGCCCTCGTTCGATAAACGCCTGAATTGCTTCTGTAACCCAGATCTGAGTGCCACCATGTAAATGTGTATCCTCAATAAATCCAATACGCATTTTGAACCCTTCTTATATTTTTGATAGTTGCTCCAGCAAAGACTCAAATTTACTTCTTAGCGCGCTGCGGCTGTATCGTTTTTGAACTGCAATTCTATTATGATCAACCGATTGAAGCTTATCTCTCGGAGATAATAATATCCTGGATACATTCTCTAAAAAACCTCGACCAAAGTTTCCTTCCGGGAAATGAGTATATTGAATTTGCAATTCAGCAGGAAGCCCTTTCCCAATTACATTTTGGAATACTTCCTTCGGATAATATTTGCTGCAAATAATCGGAACTTCGATTGCACTGGCTTCAATAATTGGCAATCCTCGACCTTCTGTCTCACTTGGAAACACAACTGCATTTGCCATCCGGTAAATAGAATCAATCGTTAACGGCTCAAAATTCTTCTTAAGGAATGTCGGATGATGTTCCTGACCCACTGAAAAAGCAATAAAAACCCTTTGGGCCGTCTCATCAGGCAGCTTAGCACTCAACCTCTTATAAGCCAAAAGGATTTTTTCTAAATCCTTTTGATGCTCAATTGGAACAGGCCCGGTTATATGCAACACAATTTGTCTGTTTGCATTTTCCGCAAAATCCCTTCCAAACGAACTTCGCCTTATCAAAGCATCGAGTAGGTCTATATCACGTTCAATCCTCTTCCGGGCAATAATCCTTGTCGGCTGAAGTAATATTGTCAAATCGTCTGATTCGGGATCAACCACAAGCCCCGAACGAGAACCAACAATAACAGGTGTCTGATCTCTCATCCAATCCCCAATAGTATGCAGATGCTGCTCAATTGAAACTGACTCTAATTGAGTTTTTCCATTCGATAATATATGAGCCATCCTTAACCTGGCATATCTTACGTCTTCCACACTATATTTCTTAAAAAATTGATCATCAACGGCTGTGGAAATTTCTTGCACTTTTTCTTTTGGTAAACCAGTTCTCTTTATCAATCTCCGTGTCTGGCGCGGGTTGATGTTTACTTGAAGCCAACGCTGACCGTTCCAAGGATAAAGAGATTCGAATAATTTAAAGAAGGCCTTATGGGTGCTATTTCGAAAGAAGTGATCGCGAGGCCCGATCTTTTCCCCAGATTTGCGATCTTCCGCAGATTTTCCTGATTCCCAATAAAAATCATGGTTGGAATTTAGAACATAAATCCCTAAAAGTTCAGAAACAAGAACCACCCCAAGAGTCAAAGCCATATTGCCGGGATTTGATGCGATATTGACTGGAAATAGGAGTGAAATATCCTCTTCTATTAAATAATTCCCAAGTTTTTTAGCAATAGAAACACCTTGCTGGAAAATTTCCTGAGCCAAAACTTTTGATTCATGGCTATTCGATTTGATCTCTGTCTTGAATAAAGCGCGAAACCATTTCCCACCGTCCCATTTATCCCAACCATTGATGCCCTTGATCTGGAATCTTGACCAGTCATGATTAAGAATAGACGAAGCCTCAGCTTGAAAATCACCAGCAATCATATGCAGATGAGGCTTTGAAAATGGTGCGTAAATTTCATCTAATATTTTCGCATATTTAGAGATTTCAATTGAAACCCCATCTATACCAAAATCAAAAGTAATAAAAGCGGTCCCTCTAGCAAATTGAGCCAGGTAATTTTGATTATCCACCTTTTGAGGGGTAAGTTTAGTGTTCTTGATTATATTTAAAATTTTGGAAATATCGGACCAGCTGGAGGGGTTAAATTCATTCAAAACTTGGTTCAAACGGTTGTTTAGACTAACTGAATTCGTTGATTTCATAGTCTAAAAGCAAAAAGCCTCCATGCGAAAATCTTCGTAAAAAGTGGCACTTGATGGATCAATTGAATACCTGCAATGAAGAGGGAATTATTTATTATTTAATCAATTATTGGGTTAGTTATGAATAAACATCATTGATGACCTAATTCAATAACATATTATATATCATACCCTATCCTCACACACCTCGCCACTAGATAAACTCAATAAACATGATTTATATAAAAACTTATTGAGTTAGACAAGATTTCGTTAGCTATAATGAGAGAATTTTATAAGACCAGGTTCTTCTTTATATTAAACAAGAACTTTATTTTCGAATATCAAAATAAATATTTTTTAATTATTTATAAACAATATGCAAATTCCCCTCCGTTGTTAGGTTCATTCACCAGAGGACAGGTTTTTGTTTTCAAAAGGACAAAGGCTTTCCACCGGGCAACGGTCACATTCCCACTTACGCGCCCCGCAGACTTCCCGTCCCAACCGGATGATATTCAGATGCAAGTCATAGAAAAATTCCGGCGGCGTGCGTTCTTCCAGATAGACATGGGTCTGCTTCCGGTTCAGCTTCATCGGTCGCAGCCCCAGCCGACCCGTCACCCGGTAAATATGCGTATCTACCGGAAAAGCCGGAATTCCCATGGAAAAGAGCAGCACTATCGCGGCCGTCTTCGGGCCCACCCCTTTGATATTCATCAGCCATGCCCGTGCTTCCTCGACCGGCAAATCCCGCAGGAATGCCAGGTCCAGGTTGCCGCCGGTGTGTTCACTGATCTCCATCAAGGCCTGTTGGATGCGGGGGCCCTTCTGGTTGGCCAGCCCGGCAATCCGCACCGCCTCAATCACTTCCACGGGGTTTGCGACCATCACCGCTTCCCAGGAAGGGAAACTGGCCTTCAGGGTATCGAAGGCCTTATCCCGATTGATGTCATTGGTGTTTTGTGAGAGGATCGTGGAAACCAGCTCATCCACCGGCGGGTAAGGTGTCCGCCAGACAGGCATGCCAAAGGTTTCCAGCAGCGCCTCCCGAATCTCAGTGATCTTTCTGGTAAATTCCTGGTCGGCAACGGTCATATTTGTCAATTCTCTAAACCGGTTGAAAGTGTAAAAGCCGGTCGAATTTCACCCACCACAAACCCCCGCCAGTTCTTCACCGGCAGGTTGCCATAACCAGAGAGCGCATCCATTTCATTTTGACCCAGCACGCCCAAAGCCTGCAAAATCGTCACGCTGACACTGGCACGCGCCCGGCCGTCATTATCGCCATCGGAAATCTTGATTGCGATCCCCAGGCCTGGTGACTTCTCACCCAACACGCCCGGCATCACGCCAATGATCTGGTAGCCTTCCGCCCCACCCTTGCAAAAGACCTTTCCTTTGGCTGCGGACATCAAGTCCGTATCGAACTTCCCCGGCCCGGCCACCATCACGGGATAGCTCATCATGGCATGGGTGATCTTTCGGCAGGATTCCGCCCTTTTCGCTTCCAGCTGCACTGGGTCGGCCATTTTGGCCACGCCCCGCGCCATATTGATTAGTGGGATTCCGTAAACTGGCGCGGAACAGCCATCCCGCCCCAGAGGCATCTCATCCGGGTTCATATCCACCATTTCGGCCAGGGTCTCACGAATCGTCACCTGCACAGGATGATCCGGATTGAGGTAATCCTCCTTAGCCAGGCCGCGCAAGGTGGCATGCGCCAACATGCCGGTATGCTTCCCGGAGCAGTTATGGCGGAAGGGCGTAGGCTCTTCCCCGGCCGCTTTCATCGCGTCCCGCGTGGCCGCATCCGAAGGCCAATGCACCCCACAAGCCAGATCGGCTTCCGAGATGCCAATCTTGGCATGCATCCCCTCGAGCACCGATTTATGCAAATCTGTGCCGGAATGGGAGGCACACATGATCGATATTTCCTGATCTGTCAGCCTGAATTTCTCAGCCCCATCCCTTTCAATGAAGGGCAGCGCCTGGAAAGGCTTCATCGAACTGCGCGGATAAGTCATCAAATCCGGATTGCCCTCTGAGGCGAGGACCTTCCCGGATGAGTCCACCACAATAAAAGCCCCGAAGTGGATCGATTCAACGATCTCACCCCGGGTTAATTCCACCAGGGGAACACAATCTTTGGCCAGCATTAATTCTCTCCTTTTTGTTCATCTTCAATGTGAAGGTAATGCCTCTTATAATATTGCTCCAGGCCCCAGGCCAGGCGGTTGTGGTACCGCTGGGTGAGACCCTTGTTGAAGTTCAATCCCCTCAATAGGCCCGGTACTTCTTTGAGCAGGTCTTCGGTATCGCCAGGGTGAGCAGCGAAGGCTTCCATCTTATTCCGGATTTTCTCAAGGAAATTGCGCATTTTCTCAATAGACCGTGAGCGGACAACCGCACTGCGGCTGGTGACTATTTTATAACCTTTGTAGTCATCTGACATCAGCATTTCCAAATCCGCAATCCAGGCTTCCAAATCAGCATAGCCCAAAAAAGGCGGTTGGTTGGTAACGACGGCATCACCGATGAATACCACCGAATCACCCACCACCCTTAGCCATGTGCCCCCCACATGTGAGCCCAAATGATGTTCCAGGACAACCGGGAAGTCATCCCAATAGATTTCCAGAGAATCCGAATAGGAAAATTCCGGAATGGCCCAGCGCAAATTGGCGGGCAGGCTGAATGGCTCCCAATCTGAGCCGGAATCCATTTCCTGGCTGCGAAAAGCGGCTGGGCGGCTGCGCAGGATCGGGACACAGTTTTCCTGTCCAATCACCTCGGTTTCCAGTGCGCGGACTCCCAGGGTTCGGTCGATATGAGAATCCAGCATCACCAACAGGCGCTTTGAGCCGGTCTTCAGATGGGCCAGGTCCTGCTGCCAGGCGCTCTGGTCTTCTGCCCGAAAAGGTGCATCAACCATCATCAACCCATCCTTCAATTGGATGGCGCCCAGCACGACACCGGGATATTCGGTTTCAAGATAGGTATGGTTGGAAATCGCGTCCATCAAAACCTCCATTCTCGCACCCATTCATCCGCCCAAACTTGGTTAATTATACAATTAATCCACCAGACATGCGGCCTCAGGGGGCCTGACAAGTCGGGATATCGCCTGAATTGTCCTCCTGGTTCAAAGTCAGGTTGAAATAAGGTGAGGGATCCAGCGTATTCTTGATCTCAAGCTCATTGAGAAACTGCCCCTCGCCATCATCCAGGACAATTGAGAAATGCAGGTGTACCCCTGTGGGATTGCCCGCTGTGCCAGAGTAATTACCCTGAAAACCCAGGAAGGTCCCAGCCGGCACAAATATCTCTTCGGTTCCCACCGGGAAAGCGGCATCAATCAGTGAATTTCCATCCACATCCGCCAGGTGAGTGTAATACGTCCAAATCTGACGGTCAGGCTGGAGCGGATCCTCAGGAATTCGGATAATCAGCGAGGATTTCCAGTCCGGCATCCGAGTCAAATAGCCGTCATAAGCCACATAAACAGGCGTCAGGCCGGCATCCGTGCCTGCGAAGATATCAATCCCCGTGTGATGATGCCCAATCCGGAACGAATCCCCCCAGATAAAACCGACCATCCCGGATGTCGGCATCACAAAGGGCGCATCACCACATCTGGAGAGCGCCTCAAACTGCGGTTTGCTGGACTCATCCGGATTCAGGATGAATTCCACCACTTTACGAGTCCGGGAACTGGGCGAAAGGTAATAGTGATAGAGCAGGAAGAAACTGGCTACTGCTAGAATTATCAAGAAGCTGCTAATCAGAAGCCCTTTAAGCTTAACCTTATCATTCTTATCAAATCTCATGCTCCGGTTATTGTAACAAAAACGGCCAAAACAACCAAATGGAGAAGGAATCTAATGTTTCTCAAATTTTCCGCTTATAGAGCATTAACACAAACGCATTAATATCAAGATGATTGGAAAACCAGAAACCTAATGGAGGACAAAATGACCTTATATGTTACACCTGCTCGCCGTGCCCATCGACGTCATATGTTGGATGAAATCATGCGGGATTGGGATGAAAATTACACTTCTAAACTGACCTTCCCCATTGATGTAGTCGCCGATAACGACGCCTTCACCATCAAAGCCCTTCTACCGGGTGTGAGTGCGGATGACCTTGATATTCAAATTGTCAATGAGATTGTCACACTCTCCGGCGAACTCAAGACCGACCGTGGTGAAGGCACTAACTACCTCTTGGCCGAAATCCCTGGCGGAAAATTCCATCGGGTAATCACTTTGCCCATGCCGTTGAATGCCGCCAACGTGGAAGCCAGCCTCGAAAATGGCGTCCTGACTCTCGTCATCCCCAAGGCTGAAGAAGCCAAACCACGGACGATCAAAGTCAAAGCTAAATAAACATCCCTGCAAGAAAAGCCGTCTCATTAATCAGGCGGCTTTTTCATTTAAACAACACAGGGTGAACCATTATCAAATTCAAAGAAAGATGGTCACATTGAAGTGGGGAATGGATTCCTGTATAATCTTAATATTCAAGCCTCTTATGGGAGTAACCGGATGGTCCCGGGTATGGATGGAAAACCAACCCAATCGCCTTATATCATCGCTCTCTGCCAACAGAAAGGCGGCGTTGGCAAAACCACTACGGCCGCCTGTTTGGGTGCCGGGCTGGCCCAATCTGGCAAGAATGTCCTCCTGTTGGACTTAGCGCCTTCCGGCAACCTGACAGCATCCTTTGGGATCAATCTGAACCGGGTCAAACGGTCCACAACAGACCTCTTCCAGGGCACCTACCCACCCACCAGCCTGATCAAACCCACAATGATCAAGGGCCTAAATCTGATTCCCGCCCAGACTTCGCTGACTGCATTATCCAAAGACCTCCAACAAAAGCAAAACAGTGAACAACGCCTGCAAGACATCCTGGCGGGTGACGGCATTCCCGATTATGACATCATCATCCTCGATTGCCCACCTGGATTGACTCTGCTCTCGGTGAACGCCCTGGCGTGCGCCAATCTGGCAATCCTGCCGGTGATTTGTGAATATTTCTCCCTGCAGACGCTAGAAAGCATGCACCGGATGATCAAAAATGCGCAGGAGAAGTTCAATGCAAAACTGACATACCGCCTGTTGATCTCCAGGCTGGATCAAAGAGCCAAGCTCCACAAAAGAGTTCACGCCCAAATTGAAGAACATAACCGATCCCTGCTCCTCAAGACCGTCATCGGCAGTGACATCAAACTGCCCGAAAGTCAGTTGGCGGGGATCCCAATTTCGCTCTATGCGCCCAATTCACGGGCCACCCGTCAATTCCAATCTCTAACTCAGGAAATCCTGAATATAATAAATTAAAAGCAGCATCTAACAAAAGGATGAAGAAATGAAAAAACTCACGGTTATATCAATCCTTGCAATGATTGCCCTCGTGCTGGTCATTAACGGACCAGCGCAGGCGTTGACGATCCCCACCACTTCCATCCAGGGCGTCACAGCAAATGATAAGGTCACCATCGTGACTTATAACTTCCCGGCTAACCTGGATTTTGAAGTCCGCATGGGCTTGTTTGGCACCAAAGGCGTGGATGGCATCCTGATCGGGACAGTTAATTCCGGCGAAGGCGGCAGCCTCAAACTGACCTTCCCAATTCCACCGGCGCTCTATCCTGAATCACTGATCGCCATCCGGCTGGAATCCGCCTGGGGTGGCTATTATGCCTATGATTGGTTCTATAACACCGACTACGGTAACCATACCGGCGGGGTTGAACTGGAAGATGTCGCCCTTGGCGCGGCAATCGCGGCCACTTCAGTGATCTCCGGTGAGACGGTTTCCGTCAAGGCGACCAACCTGCCCGCCAACGAAGATTTCACCGTTCTAATGGGCGTTTACGGCACCCAGGGCGTCGGCGGCATTGAGGTTGGCACAGTGAACGCCGGATCAACTGGTAACGTTACCGAGTCCTTTGAGATTCCGCCCAGCCTGGCAGATGATGAGAAAATCGCTATCCGGTACGAATCTGATGACAGCAGCCTGGTTCTCTATACCTGGTTCCAGAACTTCGTTGGGGCCAGCGGCGGCATGGGCGGTGTGACCACCACCTATTACACCGGTATCCCAACCATTTCCATTTTGGATGTCACCGAGGATGAAGACGTCACCATCCAAACCTATAACTACCCCGCCAACAAGGAATTCATGGTCCTGATGGGCAAGATCGGCACCCGTGGCGTGGGCGGCATCCTGGTGACCACGATCAATTCGGGTGCAGGCGGCAGCTTCGAGAAGACCTTCGACATTCCCGAAGAACTCTATGGTGACTATCAAATCGCCATTCGGCTGCAAACAGCAGATAACTACTTCTATTCCTATGACTGGTTCTATAACAGCCCGGACGCAGCACCTTCTCCCTCCACTGGCACCACTCCAACAACCGGTCTCCCCGCCTACACCGGCATTCCCACCATCTCGATCACTGCCGTTGTTGAAGGGAGCAAGGTAACCATCCTCACCAATAACTTCCCACCCGGTTTTGATTGGACGGTCATGATGGGCAAGATGTGGACCCAGGGTGTGAACGGCATTGAAGTTACCACCTTCACCTCCGCCGAAGGAGGAGCTTTCTCTAAGACCTTCAACATCCCCGCAGAGCTTGCCGGGGAGAGCATGATCTCGATCCGGTTGGAATCAATAATAGGCGGATTCTATTCCTACGACTGGTTCTATAACACCACCACGCCCTAGAAAATAAAGGAAAAAACACTCGTCAAATGCCATTCTAAAACATCTAGCCTGACACCATTTAATGTGGTAATATGCTCATCGAGGATGAGAAGAATGGATAATAAAATTACAATCATTGAAGGCCCTACGCCAAATTTTGACTCCGTCGAAACCGACATTATTATGGGCATGAACGGCTGGACGGCTGGCCTGAGCGAAGGTCCATACCTGTATGACACCGCCCGAACCACCCTGCGCACCTTTAATGGAGACGCCCTGTTGGAACGCTGTCACAAGGCCTGGGCCAATAAAACCACAATGTTCCTTGAATACCGTGATCCCATCGGTTTGACTCGTGAAGTCCCGATTGTGGCCGCCCAGTCAGTTGACTCCGCTGATGGTGACCTGTTAGTGCTCTGGGTCCGCCGTGATCCTGAGGATGACGAAGATGACACAGAGGATTTCGACCTGGATTTTGATGATAACGACCTGGATTGGTAACCAGGAACCCAAAATTAGATAACAAAAGCGCCCGAAATTCGGGCGCTTTTTGATTTTAAGTGATGCTCCAGGAGGGACTCGAACCCCCAACCTAGGCGTTAGGAGTGCCTTGCTCTATCCATTTGAGCCACTGGAGCATTCTGGAATGCGATTATATCATAATTCGATCAGGGCAAAACGGTCCACGGATTGAGGAAACCGCCCAGATAGCGAACTTCAAAGTGCAAGTGAGGGCCGGTGGAGTTACCGGTGGAACCGGCATTCCCGATCATCTGACCCTGATAGACACCTGAGCCACAGGACACATTGACGACGCTCAAGTGGGCATAGAGTGTGGAATATCCGTTCAGGTGATCAATCATGACCACATATCCATACCCATTGCTGTTCCAGCCAGCGTAGGTCACAATGCCGGAGTCACCCGCATAAATCGGCATCCCCGTCCCAGCGGCAATATCAATCGCCAGGTGGCCGGACCAATAGTCATTCCCGGAAAGGTAATGATTGGCGGCGGGCCAGATGAAGAAACCGGTGCCGTAATAATAGTAGCTGTTATCCGTGAGCGAACAGTTGGATGGGAGGTTGGAAAGCACCCCATCACCGCCAACGGAATAGGTCGGCACGACCCACTGTTGGAACTCGCGCTGACCGCCCGGGATCATAACCACATCGCCGGCATCAATTTGAGGGTCGGTCAGGTCCAGGCCATTGCCGGACCAGTTGAGAATATCATTAACCTCCGCCTCAAACTCAGCAGCCACCGTTTCAACCGTGTCCCCTTCCTGCCATTCATAGAGAATCCCGTCCGTCGGGGGAATGGTTAAAATTTGTCCCACTCGAATGGAGTGCGGATCGTCTTTCAGGACATCATAGTTGGACCAAAGCAGCGATTCCGGTGAAATATTATATTTTGAGGCAATGCTGAAGATGGCATCGCCCAATTCCACCGTATAGGACACCGGCTGGCTTCGAGGCCGAGTGGGGGCAATGGTTTGGGTTTCGGGATGGCGCAGGAGATAGGTATCTGATTCTTCCACTGCGAAATACGGCATATTGGCCAAGGCTTCTGATGAGACATCCGCAACAGGACCAATATCCACAGCGGTGGTTTGCTGCTCGTCCAACTGACGGGCGAGAATCGGCTGCCAATATAGAACGGATACCAGAACAGCGACAAGAACAATTGTCGCTGCCCAGGAAAGCCAAAATTGAGCGTCCCGAGATTTATTTTCGGGTTGTTTTTCTTGTGATGAATTTTCCAAAGTTTTCACCTCGAAATTTCGTTTTAGACTTCTCCGTTCAAAGTCTCTAGAAATTCAAGGTTGGTTTTTGCCCGTGCGACTTGCTGGACAACCGCTTCGGTTGCAACGGCGATATCCATACCGGCGCCCTGAGGCGGTGCACTGATCATTTGCAAATACATCCGGCGCATCAGCCAGGCACGTTTCAGAATATCAGGGCCAAGGAGCAGGTCTTCACGGCGGGTAGACGAACGTTCAATGTCAATAGCCGGGAAAGTTCGACGCTCTTGCAAGCGGCGGGAGAGGTGCAATTCCATGTTACCGGTGCCCTTGAATTCTTCGTAGACGACATCGTCCAGGCGGGAACCGGTATCGATCAGCGACGTTGCGATGATCGAAAGGGAGCCACCCTCTTCCAAATTCCGAGCTGCACCAAAGAAGCGTTTCGGCGGGTAAAGGGCTGAGGGGTCCAAGCCACCGGAGAGCGTACGTCCGGATGGATTGACCACGAGGTTATAAGCCCGAGCCAACCTTGTTAATGAGTCCATCAAGATTACCACATCGAGGCCTGATTCGACAAGCCGCTTCGCTCGGTCTAAAGCGATCTCTGCCATGCGCACATGAGCGGTGACCGGTTCATCAAAGGTGGAGGCAACCACTTCAGCATCCACAGACCGGTCCATATCTGTCACCTCTTCCGGCCGTTCGCCAATCAGGGACATGATCTGCCAGACATCAGGATGATTGGCGGAAATGGCATTTGCGATCTCTTTGAGGATCGTGGTCTTGCCGGCCTTTGGGGGAGAAACGATCATCCCGCGCTGGCCGCGGCCGATCGGTGCAATCAAATTAATGATCCGGGTTGAAAGGACCTGGGGGTCGTATTCAAGATTAAAACGTTGGTCTGGGAAAATGGGAGTGAGTTTTTCAAAACGGGGTCGTTTACGAGCTTCATCCGGGCTGAGGCCGTTGATGTATTCCACTTTCAATAGGCCATAATGACGCTCGGATTCCCGCGGAGGGCGCACATGCCCGATGACCATATCACCGGAGCGCAGCTCATATCGGCGCAGTTGGGCCTGGGAAACATAGACGTCTTCCGACCCCACCCGGTAGTCCTGGCGCAGGAAGCCGATGCCCTCATTCATGATCTCAAGGACACCACCGCGAATTTCAAGGCCTTCCGATTCGCCGATTGCCCTGGCGAGTTCCAGGATCAGGGATTCCTTCTTGCTGCGCATCGGTCGGGGGAGCCCCATGTCCTTCGCAATTGATCGTAATTCAGTTAACGTTTTCTTTTCTAAACCTAAAATATCCATAACCTTATTATTCTCTTCTTCTTAAATATCTCCAAAATGCGTAACGGATTAAATTGACCTCTTGCGGTCAAATGAATGAAACTCATAAAATAATTACCAAGTGCGAATGGACGCGGAAGTCCATACACGTTAATAAAGGACCATTCCGCGTGCTGCCCAAAGTACGCTATTGTCTTTTTGGCAAAACTCGCCATTATTTGAAAAGGACATTAGGGAAACAAACTCTCACACCGACCGAAACGTAGGATAAGGTGAATTCGCGGTCGATTTAACAAAATCTGGGTAGCGAACGTATTATAACAGACTTTAAAACCCTCGGCAAGATAGCCGTGATGGTCAAATTTCACATTTTTCCTCGCTGTATATCACCCCCAAACTCGCCCCTTTTTTACTGACATGACAAGCCCTAATCGACTGAAAGTGGAGAGGCGGCTATGCTATAATCCATTTCAGAAGGATTCAGCTACCAACCTTCAGGAGCAACCTATGGCGCGCCGAACTTCAAAGAAATCAAAATCAACTAAACGCACAAAAGCCACCTCAAGACAGGTCAAACGAGAACCGATTCTCGCGGGGATTTCTCCCCAGCGGCGGATTGACATTTTCGGTATCATCCTGCTGGTGATTGGTCTATTGACCATCGTCAGCCTGATCACCAGCACCGCCGGTAGTGTGACTGGCTGGTGGGTCACCAACCTAAGCATTGCGATGGGCTGGGATGTCTATTTGCTGCCTCTCGTTCTGATCCTGATCGGCGGCTGGATGCTGCTGCGAAATATGGACAAACTCCCCCAACTCTCCGCAGAACGCGTCGTTGGGTTCATTCTGGTTTTTATCAACCTCGCGGCCTGGTTCCACCTGTTCATTGACGGCGACTTCGCTAAAGCCGCTGAAGGTACTGGCGGGGGTTACCTCGGCGCTTTCTTCAAGATCACATTTGTCCGCACTTTGGGCAAACCTGGGGCGGTGATCGCTCTGATCGCCTGGCTGCTCATCAGCCTGATCCTGATGCTGGACCTTTCCATGGCAAGTGTGTTGAAGGTCATCGGCGACTTCATTGCTAAGCTCTATCAGAAGTTGTCAACTTATATCAAGCAGCAGCTGGAGAAGAAACGAGCCAGCTCAGCTGAACCTGTCACCCCAGCCCCCACCCAACCGGCCCGACAGGCGCCGCCTGCCACCGCTGCGCATGCAGTGGATGACGCTCCCCAACAAACCAAAAGCGAAGGGGAACCAACCAGCCCTTACATTAATAACGCCACCTTGCCGACCCAGCCCGTCTGGGTGCTGCCGGACATCAATGAGATCCTCGAACCCAGTGCGCCAGTGGAAGATGACAGCGAGAATGACCGCCAAAGAGCCCGCGTGATCGAAGAAACCCTGCGCTCCTTCGGGGCACCAGCGCACGTTGTGGATATCCAGCGCGGGCCCACCATCACCATGTTTGGTGTTGAGCCCGATTTTGTCGAGAACCGCAACGGCCGCACCCGTGTGCGTGTCTCCAAGATCACCGCACTGGCGGATGACCTGGCGCTGGCCTTGGCCGCCGCCCGAATCCGCATTCAGGCCCCGGTGCCCAAGAAAGGCTACATCGGGATTGAAGTGCCCAACCGGCAAGTTGCTCTGGTCTCCCTGAAAGACATCGTTCAAAGCAGCGCCTATCAAAACCTGAAATCACCCCTGAAGATCGCCCTGGGCAAGGACGTTTCCGGCAACCCGGTTGCAGCAGACCTCACCGCGATGCCCCACCTGCTGATCGCTGGCACCACCGGTGCCGGTAAATCCGTCTGCATCAACGACATTCTGGCCTGTTTCCTGCTCAACATGACCCCCGATCAACTCCGCCTGATACTGGTGGACCCTAAACGGGTTGAACTGACCGGCTATAATGGTATCCCCCACCTGCTCTCACCTGTGATCGTGGACGCGGAGCATGTGGTCGGCGCATTGCAGTGGATGATGCGTGAGATGGATAATCGCTATCGAAAATTCTCAGAAACCCACACACGCAACATTGCGGATTTCAACGCGATGTGCGAGGCGAACGGTGAGAAAAAATTACCCTATCTGCTGATCGTGATTGACGAGTTGGCAGACCTGATGATGCTGGCACCCGATGAAACGGAACGCGCCATCACCCGTCTGGCCCAGCTGGCCCGCGCCACCGGCATCCACTTGATCATTGCCACCCAGCGCCCTTCGACCGACATCCTCACCGGTCTGATCAAAGCCAACTTCCCCGCCCGGATCGCCTTTGCAGTTGCATCCTCAGTGGACAGCCGCGTGATCCTCGACCAGCCCGGCGCTGATCGGCTGCTGGGACGGGGAGATATGCTCTTCCAGGCACCGGACGCCCCCGCTCCGGTCCGCATCCAAAGCTCCTTTATTTCGGACAAGGAGATCAGTCGCCTGGCATCCTACTGGCGGGGTTTTTCCGTCAGCCAGAACGCTCCGGAACGTCCCGATCAGTCCGCCGCCTTTCAGGCCAGTCACCCAGGTGTGGCACTCAAACAGACACCCCTCTGGGAGGAAATGGAAGAGGAAAATGACCTCGATCCCAAATTCCATGAAGCTGTGGATATCGTCCGGGAAGAAGGCCAGGCCTCCATCTCCATGCTCCAACGGAAAATGCGAATTGGCTACACCCGGTCTGCCCGGATGATCGACAAAATGGAAGAAAAGGGCATCATTGGCCCGCCAGATCCGCGGACTCAAATCCGTGAAATCCTTCCGGAGAGCGACGATCAGGGTTAAGTGCTGAATAATTGCGTTTGACAAGCCCCCAGCTTACGGTAAAATAGATCAAACTGGTTATCAGGATTATTTATGGCAATCCTGAGATTATTTAGTATTGCCAACTTGATATTTACCCCTTATAATCAGTTTGAAAATTCAACTGTGGAGTTATGTTATTTATGAACCAAGATGATGTTATGAAAACCCAGGGGGAAGAAGAGAGCCAGGAACAGCCAACCAATAAAATGGAAGCCTTACTGGAAGCGGAAGGTCTCACAATCGACTTTCCCAAACGTGGCGAAATCCGTAAAGGAACCATCGCCAGTATTAACAACGGACAGATCCTCGTCAGTGTTGGTGCAAAATCAGAAGGAATCATTGCTGGTAAAGAATTCGATTCAATTGATGAAGACACTCGCAAAGCCTTGGAAGAAGGCGAAGAGATCACCGTCTATGTTGTTACACCAGAAGATTCAAATGGCAACCTGATCCTTTCTTATAACCGAGCCCTGGAAGAAGAGAACTGGCAAAAAGCCGAAGAGCTCATGGAATCGGAAGATTCTTTCGTTTCCAAAATCGAAGGGTACAACAAGGGCGGTCTTTTGGTCCCCTTGGGCACCATTCGCGGCTTTGTTCCCGCTTCTCAAATTGGCCTGGGGCGCCGACTGACCATCACCGGGAATTCTCCCGAAGAACGCTATGCCGAAATGGTTGGTGAAACCATTGACGTTTGCGTGATCGAAGTCGACCGTGACCGCCGCCGCCTGATCCTTTCCGAACGGGCAGCCAGCAGCGAAACCCGCGAATCCATCAAGGAACGCGTGATCGATGAGCTGGAAGAAGGCGAAATCCGCACAGGCCGTGTGACCAGCCTCGCAGATTTTGGCGCATTCGTCAATATCAATGGTGCCGATGGTCTGGTTCACCTTTCTGAGCTTTCATGGGATCATATCAATCATCCCAGTGAGGTTCTGGAGGTTGGGCAGGAAGTCAAAGTGAAAGTGATCAGCATTGATTCTGATCGCAAACGCATTGGCCTCTCCATCCGCCGTCTCAAGGACGATCCATGGGAAGACCAGGTCTCCATTTTAACGGAAGGCCAACTGGTCGAAGGTCGAATCACCCGCCTGACCAACTTTGGTGCCTTTGCCCGCCTGCTGCTCGATGATGTGGAAGGCGATCTGGAAGGTCTGATCCACATTTCTGAGATCAGTGAACACCGGATTGAGCATCCCAAAGAGTTGCTGCACGAAGGTGATGTTGTCACCCTTCGAATCATCAAGATCGAAGAAGACACCCACCGCATCGGCCTGAGCATGCGCCGCGTGGACTCCCCCGCCTACACCGATCTGGATTGGAAGACCCTGACTGAAGAATTTGACGTCGATGGGATGACCGATGCAGCCCCGGCTGAGGATTCCGTGGAAGAAGCTGAAGTCGAAGAAGAAGTGGTCGCTGAAGAAGCTGCCGCCGAAGACGATGTGGCTGAAGCCGCTGTCGAAGAAGCCAAAGAGACTGAAGAAGCCGTCGAAGAAGCTGCTGAAGCTGAAAAAGACGAAGAGTAGAATCTAGATATCAAAGGCGCACCGGGTTTCCGGTGCGCCATGCATTTAAAAAATTCCCATGACACTGATCATTGACTCACATGAAGACCTGGCTTGGAACATGGTCAACTTAGCGCGGGATTACACCAAATCCGCCCTTGAAACCCGTTCCAGTGAACGCAACACCCCCATCCCCGCCTACAATGGGAACACCTTATTAGGTCGCCCTGAATACGTCCAGAGCAAAGTGGCTCTTGTTTTCGGGACGCTCTATGTCAGCCCTCGCCGCTTGGAAAAAGGCAGCTACCCGGTTGAGACCTATGAAACCCCGCAGCAGGCACATCAAGCTTATCGCAAACAGTTGGATGCCTATTTCCGCCTGGCGGATGAACAGCCCAACGATTTCACCCTGATTTTCTCCCAATCTGATCTGCAAGCTCACTGGAAAACCTGGCAGGCTTTTGATATTGATGACACGCTGCCCGCGCCGCCCACCGGAATCGTCGTTCTGATGGAAGGTGCGGAGTGCGTGGTGGAACCCGCTCAAGTGGCGGATTGGTTCGAGTGGGGTGTGCGTCTGATCGGCCCCGCCTGGGCTGGGAATCGCTATTGCGGCGGCACCCGTGAGCCCGGCCCGCTGACCAAGCTGGGCTATGAATTGCTCGACCGGATGGCGGACCAGGGCTTCATTTTAGATATCAGCCACATGGACCATGAATCAGCCAGACAATCCCTGGATTGCTATCCAGGGCAGGTCATTGCCTCTCATGCCAACGCCGAAGCGCTGATCCGGGACCTCCCCATCAACCGGCACCTGAAAGACGCCACCATCCATCAATTGATTGAACGAAATGGCGTGATGGGCATCGTCCCCCTGAATGGCTTTTTGGATTGGGGCTGGCAGGATCGCGGCGGCCGAGCGAGCATGTCGCTGGAACTTGTCGCTGACCAAATTGATTATGTCTGCCAATTAGCTGGTGATTCCCGGCATGTCGCCCTCGGGACCGATTTTGACGGCGGTTTTGGCGTGGAAAAAGTGCCAATGGAACTGAACACCATTGCCGACCTGACTCAGTTGGACCCACTTTTAAAGAAAAGAGGTTACAATCAAGAAGACATCGCCCGGATATTCCACGGTAACTGGTACAGAATATTGCAGGAAAATTTGCCCTCATCATGACCGATAAACCCTCCCAAGAACCTAAACAAGATCAAAATAACGAACAGGCTTCTCTCCCCCTAAACGGTGCAGACCTGAACGGCCAGGCAACCTATTCCAGAGGACGTTTGCGGATTGGCCTGGCGATGACCGTCTTCGGCTACCTGCTGTTCCTTTTAGGCGCTCGGCCAAGCCTTTTCAACTTAGACCGTAGTCGGGTGATCGGCTTCGTTCAAATTTCAGTTTTCCTGATAGGCCTGGGAATCATCGTTTTGGGCAGCTACATCACCTTGAACACCTTCTGGTCCGGTTCCAAGAAGACCATCATCGCCGATATTGGCAGCCGCGTAATGAGCACCGGCTATGTTATCTGTGTTTTCACTGCTATGGCGGATATCTTCGGTCTGGGCAGCCATCGCCTGCCTGATGTGTTCTTTGGCCCCCTGCAAGCCCGCGGCGTCGCCATTGGCATGGCCACCATCGGCATCGGCTTGTTGATGCTGATTCGCTTCCGGCACCCTGATGAAAAACAATCAGAGCCAACCTCCAAGAAGAAAGCCGGCTCTGCCAAGAAACCCTCAAAAAATCAGCCTGAAAGGTTTTAGGCTGATTAAGTCTGATCAATTGCTCTCAGCATCTCCTCGCGAGTGCCGAATTTGAAAGCTGGCAGACCACTCTCGTCTGCCTTTTTTTGTTCCACAGCCTCCAGCTTTTTCAGATCATCCAAATCCACCAGACGGTCATTCACCGGCGGCAGCGCTTCCAGCGCCTGTTCAGCTGTTAGTGTGCTAGGCGGCAGCGTGTCGAGATAGGCCAGGACGGCTTTTGCGCCTCTTTCAGCGTCCTTGCGAGCCAGGCCCACAATTCCCTCACCGGGTACCCTTGCCCAGCCGCTGACGAAAATATCATCGCATTCAATGCAAAGGTCCGGGTTATAAACCTCATAGGAAATGCCGTCCACCGGGTAGCGCGGGTCAGGTGTCGTGACGAAATGTCCATGTGCCACCGGCAGACCGAAGCGGTCGCTCACCCGTGAACCAATCGAGAAAATCACCGTATCCAGTAGAACGGTTTCCAGTTGGCCGGTGCCGACCGATTTCACCCGGTCCCCTTCTCGCACCAATTGATTGATTTCAAAGACCACGCCCTTCACCCGACCTTGTTCATCCCCCACGATCCGCCGGGGAGAGCGGAGGAATTTCAATCCGAAATCAATCCCCGAATCACACTCCTCAGCTTTCTCACGGGCCTGGGCCAAAAGGTCATAGAACTCTTCCGCATCCCCACCAACCTTGTTGGTATGGGGGATGGCTTCATCCACTGCAGCCCGAATTTCAGGCAAGTCCAAACAACTGGCAACCGGTTCCAACGTTTGTTTATCGAACTTGACTTCGGTAGGCCCTCGCCGTGCAAAAGCCGTCACGTTTCTGGGCTCTTTCCGCTGCTTGAGGTAGTGAACGATATCGAGCATCACATTCCCCATGCCGATGATCCCAACCTGCTTGCCTAAACTGGGCTGCCAGTCCGCCATCTCCGGGTGTTGGGTGTAATGAAAAACGATGTCATTCGCCTGGTAAACGCCTTCCAGGTCTTCACCCGGCAAGCCCAGCCAATTATTCTTCTGCGCCCCAATAGTGACCATAAAAGCCTGGAATCCGGCCCTGCGGAGCTGATCCAGTTTGAGATCGCCCTGCTGACCAATGGAGATATTTCCCAGATAGTGAACATTAGGATGGTTCAGAATACGGTTGAATTGGTTCATCAACCCCAGGCGCATCTTATATTTATCCGGAAAAATCCCATATTCCGCCAGTCCACCCGGCTTGATATCACGGTTAAACAGCACCACCTGGGCTCCTGCTTTTGCCAACGCTTGCGCGGCATACAGGCCGGCCGGTCCCGCACCGATCACCGCCACCAAATGGGGATTTTGTTCAATCTTTGTCAAAGCTCACCTCGTAAGAAAACAAGCCATTCCGACTTGAATTATGGCATATAATAATGTGGACATAAAACCTCTGCATTATACTGGATAGGTCTACTATCAGAAGCGATTCCAGCATAATCAGCATTCATTTGAGAGCCTTATGACCAATCAAACCCATTTTTACACCCTCCCCAACGGCCTGACCGTCCATTTAAAAGAAATTCATACCGCACCCATCATCAGCAGCTGGATTTGGTATAAAGTCGGCTCTCGCAACGAGCATCCGGGGATCACCGGTGTGTCTCATTGGGTCGAACACATGCAGTTCAAGGGGACTGACAGGTTCCCTGCGGGTTATCTGGACCGGGAAATCTCCAGAGTGGGCGGCATCTGGAATGCCATGACCTATCTCGATTGGACCACCTATTTCCAAACCCTTCCCGCCAGCATGGCAGAACTCAGTCTCTCACTGGAAGCTGACCGGATGGTCAACAGCCGCTTCCTGACCGAAGAAGTGAACATGGAACGAACCGTGATCATCTCTGAGCGTGAGGGCAATGAAAATCAACCCCATTTCCTGCTCAACGAGGCCATCCAGGAAGCCGCCTTTGACCAGCACCCCTATCGCTATGAAGTGATCGGGCTGAAGGATGATCTCGAATCCATCACCCGTGACCAGCTTTATGGTCATTATCAACGCTTTTACGATCCCGCCAACGCCGTTCTGGCACTGGCCGGTGATTTTGATATCGATCAGATGGTTCAACAAGTTGCGGCGAGTTTTGGTGAAATCCCCAGCAAAGGGTCAATCGAACAAGCTATTCCCGTGGAGCCGCCACTGGGCGTTGAACGGCGCGTGACAGTGGATGGCCCCGGCCAGACCGCTTATGTGCAAATAGCCTACCGTGCGCCCTCTGCCAGTGACCTGGATTTCTTCGGTCTCACAGTGCTGGACAGCCTGCTTACCGGCCCCAGCAGCCTCAATATGTTCGGCTCCGGTGGCACTACCAATAAGACCAGCCGTCTCTATCGGGCCCTGGTGGAAGGTGAGATCGCCGTCTCTTGCTTCGGCACCCTTCAAGCCACGCATGATCCCTATCTTTACTCAATCAACCTGACCGTGCATCCCGCCCATACCCCGGAAGAAGTCCTCCAGGCTGTGGATGATGAATTGAAACGAGTGATGGATTCACCAGTCATGCAGGAGGAAATTGCCCGGGCGATCAAACAAGCCAAAGCACTGTTTGCCTACAGCAGTGAAAACATCTCCAACCAGGCCTTCTGGCTGGGCTACACCGATATGTTCGCCAATTACGATTGGTTCGAAAATTACGTCAACCACCTCGCCAAAGTCACGCCCAAGGACGTCCTGCGCATTGCCCGGGAAGCCCTCAATCCTGATAACCGGGTAGTTGGCTTTTACCTGCCGGAAGAAAGTCTCAGCCAATGACAAACAAAGCCCCCTTTACCCCTCAGACAACCGCCATGCCCAGCCCGGATGACATTACTCGGGAAGTCCTTCCCAACGGGATCACAATTCTGGCACGGTCCAACTTCAACAGCCCCACCCTTTCCATCCGAGGGTACCTGCCCAGCGGCAGCATTTTTGACCCGGATGAAAAACTTGGCCTGAGCTATCTGACGGCAAACAGCCTGATGTCCGGCACAGCGCATTATGATTTCCAGGCTCTCTATAACGAAATCGAGTCGGTTGGTGCGAAAATCGGCTTTTCCTCCGGCACCCTGACCTCAGCCTTCAGTACCCACTCCCTCAGCGAGGACCTGGACCTGATCATGGGGCTGGTGGCTGAATGCCTCCGACACCCCACCTTCCCGGATCGGGAATTTAACCGCCTAAAAATGCAAATGCTCACCGGTTTGGCGATCCGCGCTCAGGATACCGCCGCCATGGCATCCATGCTCTTTGATGAGGCCGTTTTTGCCGGTCACCCCTATGAACGCCCGGATGATGGCTATATTGAGACCGTGCAAGCCATCGAGAAGGAAGATCTGGTTCGGTTCTATCAACGCACCTTTGGCCCCCAGGGGCTGACCATTGCCATTGTCGGCGCAGTGGAACCTCAAACAGCCGTGGATGCCATCAAAGCCGCCCTGGGAGATTGGTCGAACCTCGAGCAGGAACACTTGCCAGAGCTGCCTCCCCTGGCGCCCATCACCCAACCCGCCCGCAAGAGCCTGACTATCAACGGCAAATCCCAGGCGGATATCGTCATCGGCTGCCAGGCCCCAGAACGCCTCTCACCCGATTATGTCCCGCTGCGGATCGGCAATAACATCCTCGGCGAATTCGGCATGATGGGACGGCTGGGCAAGAGCGTTCGGGAAGATTCCGGCCTGGCCTATTACGTTTATTCCAATCTGAGTTCCAGCCTGGGTCCCGGCGCCTGGGAGATGATTGCAGGCGTGAACCCCCGCAGCGTTGAACAAGCCATTGAATTGATGTCTGCAGAAGCCCGGCGTTTTGTCAATGAGCCAGTGACCGCTGAAGAACTGGACGATTCAAAGTCTCTCTTCCTGGGGCGCTTACCCTTGCTGCTCGAATCCAATAATGGGGTGGCGATCTCATTATTAAATATGGAGCGTTTTGATCTTGGGCTGGATTATTTCATCCAGTATCCCAATAGGATCAAAGCCGTAACCGCCGAACAAATCCTTGAAGCCAGCCGAAGATACCTCAACCCCGACAATCTCATTGTCACAGTGGCAGGACCGTAACCATGACACTCTGCAGTGGTATTGACACGATCGAAATTGCCCGACTGGAACAAATCCGTCCGGCCATTCGAGCGCGCTTCATCCAACGGGTATTCACAGAAAAGGAGATCGACCAGGCTCAAGACCGTAATGATGCTCTGAGCGGCATCTTTGCCGCCAAGGAAGCGGTCTCCAAAGCGCTCGGAACCGGGATCGGAATCGTTCACTGGCGGGACATTGAAATCATCCACCTCCCGTCTGGCCAGCCCACGGTACAACTCCACGGTAAAGCCGTCACTATCGCTGAATTATTGGGAATTAAGGAATGGTCAGTGAGCATCAGCCATGATCGCACAAAAGCGATTGCGATGGCCGTTGGGATGGGGAATCGATCCTGACATTCTGCCTAACTAACATATTTGATTATTTTGTTTTACAATTAGATTATGAAATTGTTAACGGTCAGCGACAAAGAGGTTCCCCTCATTTATAGTCCCCAAATCAAAGAGCGATTCAAGGACGTTGTCCTGGCCCTCAGCAGTGGGGATCTTTCTTATTATTACCTCGAGTACATCATCAGCACACTGGATATCCCCTTGTACTATGTTCGCGGCAACCATGCCAAAATTGTGGAATATGGAATTGGCGGCACACGAACCGAACCCTGGGGCGCTGTTGACCTGCACCGCAAAGTGGTCCAGGACCCTAAAACCGGTCTCCTACTGGCCGGGATCGAAGGGTCGCTGGTTTATAACCGGGGCAAATACCAATACACTCAGGCAGAAATGTGGTCGATGGTGATGCAACTGGTCCCAGCGCTGATGTGGAACAAAGTGCGCTACGGCCGTTATCTGGATGTATTCGTCACCCATGCCCCGCCCTGGGGGATCCATGATGATGACGACCGCGCCCATCAAGGGGTCAAAGCCTTCAACTGGCTGATCGAAACTTTCGAGCCTGCATTCCATATTCATGGCCACATTCACATTTACCGGCCCGGGATCGCCACTGAGACCAAAATCGGTAAAACCCTGGTGCTCAACACCTACGGCTACAGAAGGCTCTCATTGCCCGACCTCCCCCTGGAACATAATCCTTCTATACAACCCCTTCCCACCCAAACGGAAGATGCAGCATCCCCCAACTCATAGAGCGGGGGATGTTTTTTTATCAGCCATGCTGCCGGATGGCGGTTGTTTCCTACGCAGGAATCCAGTAACGACAATTCACAGCAGCATGGCTGTTTGAATAGGTGCCCACCGAACGAGTCAGGGGTTGATTTAATTTACGGTTGGACACCTATCCAATAATGATGGGGCAAAACCGTGCTGTTCGAGCGGATCGCCACAGCACCTGCCTGCGCTTTCACCTTTTCAGTCAACATACTCGGATGCACAAAGCAGAGATTGGGGTCTTCTCCATATTTAACCCGGTAATACTCTGCTGCGTGAGTCACTTTACCCGCCAGGTCAACTTCGGGGTCGTTATCAAACCAGAGCAGACCGATATCCATCCTAGCCCTCCAGCATGTTCACTTTGCCCAAAAGGGGCAAGGTATAGCGAATCCAACCTGTTCCGGTCCAGGCCTTGAACTCACCGGGGGCCAGGTCTGCCAAAGATGTTCCGGCCTGCTGGGAAAGGATTTCAGCGGCGTTCTCATCCCCCACCTGCCCAACGATTCGGGTGCGAAAGGTGTCAATCCAATAACGCAGGTCACTGGCATCCTCGGCGTTGACCGTTGCCACCAACCAGACTCCGGATTGGGACCCATATTCCAGCAGCCAGCGCAGGTTCACCTGGGCCTCCCAACTCATGTCGTGCAAGGCTGGTAGGTCATCCAATGCCAGCAGCACGTCCGGTCCGCGCCGCTGCCCAACCCGGCGGGATTCGGCCAATTCGGTCAGGTTTTTAATCAATTGCTCCGCCTGGGGATCATACCAGGCCGCCATCCCCAACAGATACTTGCCAGATATTGTTTGATCGGCAAACCGGGACCATTCCGCCGAATTGAGGGTCAGAACTGCAACCTGCAGATCCCGCGGGGAGTGGGACTGGATCGCTGAATCTACCAATACCTGCAAATGATGGGTTTTGCCAAAGCCCCGTTCACAGCCGATCAGAATTGCACCCAGTTCAGGATCGCCCAATGACATCAGGAAGGGCAGCCCATCCTGACAGCGCCCCAGAAGGACGACATGTTGAGGAACTGGCTCCAGGCTCTCCATCAGGGCATTCACGGTTGCCAGGCCGGCCTGCTGCCCGCGGGTTTTCATCCTTTTGCCGGAAATTGAACGGGAGCGCAGCCCGGGTATAGTCTTCAATTGAGGTCCAAATGTATTGGAAATGATTTGGGGAAGTGCCATTTCATGCTCTCTTTCCAAGAATCGAACGTGTGTTCTATATTATACAGAACTTCTGTTCTATGTCAAGAGACTGATTTCTTTTACCAGTTCTTAACCAAAAATCCATGACTCCAAAGCTAAAAAATGTTATAAATAATCCAATTAACCATTCCCAATCATGGGTTTGGTAAAGCATAGCTGTTGCATCGCAACTACAATTTAATAAAAAAGAAACAAGCGGCTGAGTCTCACCCATTGAAGGGTCGAGATGACGAGGTGGAGGTTCCTTCTTGCGAAGGAAGGGCTAACCCGGTTATACCCGGGGAAAATCGATAGATCAGCGGATGCCTCCTGGGCCTGAACACGGGTCTAAGTTTCCTTTCCCATAATGGATGTCCAAAACTGCCTGGCGACAAGCAGGCCAAAGCAACCATAGTGAGCAAACCTGGAATATTGATTCCCGGCGGTAAGTTCGAGTACCTTATCTTAAATTGTGCACTCCGTTGGAAAATTCTGATTCGTGTTTATATTGGAGGAAAATATGGATAAAAAAGATGTGCTTGAAAGAATGAAACAAGACGGCGTGAAGTTCGTCTCCTTCCAATTCACTGATGTGAATGGCGTGGTCAAGAGCGTGGATGTACCGGAATATCACGTACCCTCGGTATTGGAAAATGGGATCTTCTTTGATGGTTCATCCGTTGAAGGCTTTGCCCGTATCCAAGAAAGCGATATGCAGCTGGTCATCGATCCTGACACCTACGCCATTCTGCCCTGGTCGCCGGATGAATTCAAACGGGCTCGTGTCCTATGTGACATCTATCGTCCCAATGGCGAACCCTTTGAGGGTGATCCCCGCGGTGTGCTCAAACGCCGTCTCGCGAGCATGAAAGAAGATCGCAAATGGCTGCTCAACATCGGCCCTGAACCAGAGTTCTTCCTCTTCCTACGCAATGGCAACGAGAATATTAACCCCGTTCCCCACGACATCGGCGGCTACTTTGATTTCTCCGCCAATGACGAGGCTGTCCGAGTGCGCACCGAGTTGATGGAGGCCCTCAGCCAGATGGGCCTTGAAATTGAAATGGGCCACCATGAAGTCGCCATTGGACAGCACGAAATCGACTTCCACTTTGCCGAAGCGCTGAAGACAGCTGATAACGTCCTGACCTTAAAGTACGCCGTGAAAGCAATTGCAGCCCAACACGGCCTGATCGCATCCTTCATGCCCAAACCCGTTTTTGGGATCAACGGCTCTGGGATGCACTGTCATCAGTCGATCTTTGATCTAGATGGCAACAACCTCTTCTACGATGAGGATGACCCCATCAAGTTATCCCCCCTGGCCTACCAATATACAGCCGGCGTTTTGAATCACGCGCGTGCACTCACGGCAGTCGTGGCCCCCACGGTCAACTCCTACAAGCGTCTGGTTCCCGGTTACGAAGCCCCCGTCTATATCGGCTGGGCCCAGGTGAACCGCTCTGCGCTGATCCGCATCCCTCAGCCTATGGCTGACAATCCCAAGACTGTTCGGCTCGAGCTACGCTTCCCGGATCCATCCACCAACCCCTACCTGGCTTTCAATGCCATGCTGGCAGCCGGTTTGGACGGCATCGAGAAGGGCATGAGCTGCCCCAAGCCTCTTAACCAGACGAATGTCTATGAATTGACTGCAGAAGAACGGATTGACCTCGGTATCGAAATGCTGCCCGGGTCACTCTTCGAGGCTCTGATTGCCTTTGAAGCAGACCAAACCCTGCAGTCCGCTCTGGGCGGTATTCTGACAGAGGCATTCCTTAAATCTCGGATGGCAGAGTGGGAAGATTTCCGCACGCATGTCACCGACTGGGAATTGAATCGTTACCTGACAAGCGCCTGAGATACCTCAGGTTTCAACAAACGCCTGCACTCACCTGCCTAAGGGCACGGCCAGGAACGGTACCAGCATTTCTTCCCTGCTGAGACCACCATGCCGGCCTAGCATGTGATTGGGTGTCGGCGCCCACCAGAAATAGGCTCCCCCCCGGGCCACGGCGATCAAATCGCCCACCCGGTCGGGGGCCTGTTCTTTTATCTCCCCATTACCAAACAGCCCGGCCTGCAAAGCCTTCTGCGAATCCAATAACAGGAATTCGCCCGGCCAGGTCTGCTCAATATAGGCCCGGACGGCATCGGCTTTACCGGGTTTAGTGTAGAAGAATGTGAGCCGGTGTTCACAGGTTGGCGACATTATCAGGTGAGATTTCAACTCTGGATGGTTTGAAAGGTCATACTTCGGGTCGATCAGGGTCAGCTTGGAACCATGGTCGGCAGCTAAAATTAAAATTGTTTCCTCAGCGACCTCCGGTGACAACCGGTCCAAAAAGCCCTTGCGGAACAGATCGGAAAACGCGGCGAACTGTAAGGCCACCCGCTCGTCACTAGCGCTGAAGCGGTGCATTAAAGTATCCACATCGCTGTAATAAACGTAGGTATAGTCCCGCTCACCTGCCCGCCCATTCAGGAAATCGGCCAGGCTGATGCTCAGATCGGCTTCATCCACATAAGGTTTGAGATCCACATCTTCCATCTGCATCACCGAAAGGCCGGAATGCGCAATGGAATAGTGGATAAAGGCGGTGGGCTGAATGCCATTTTCCAACAAATGCGTCCCCAGAAGCGGTCGATTGAGGAATTCGTGGGGATTGAAGCCCGCCCGTGCCAGGCCGCCCACATCCCCGCGTGCCATCGCGGCTGAGTGGAGGATATTATTCATGATTACGCCCAGTTCCTTGGCCCACATCTCGTAACCGATAATGCCGTGGCAGGCCGGGGCTACCCCCGTCCAGAGTGTCGTCAATGCAGAGGCCGTGGTGCTGGGGCAAACACTGGTGATTGGTGCGAAAACACCCTTTTCTTTCAACTCATTCCAAACCAGGCTAGGTACAGACTCCATCAGATTCGAGAGCAGGTTATATCCCAGGGCATCCACCAGGAGGAAAACCACCTTTTTATAAGGCCCACCCAACGATTCCAGCATAGATTCTTCCAAGGCCGGCCGCCCGAAGTGTGGCGCGCCCAAGAGTTGGGTCATGGTGCCGGGAAGGTTCGCCAATGACAATCCTTCGTAAAACGGCAAAGTCAGGTCACCATCTAGCGGCAGCTCGAGGTTACGATGTTCATCAATGCGGTTTAAAGTCCTGGTGATCAGGTCGCTCATTTGCTCTCCTTTGGTCATCACACAATCATACTATATTCAATCGAGCAGTTTAACCATCTGCCTGGGTTCAATTTTCACTCAAAGTTCCATGACGGTTTCCGCCGCCAGCCAGAACAGGTTCCGGCGGATTTCATCCCGAGAGGACCACTTCCGTCCATCCCAATCTTCCTGCAACACAGCATCCCCGCCATAAAGGATCTGTCCCAAAACCACGCCGCGAAACTCCGCCACCGCGAAAAAGGCTGCGGCTTCCATTTCCACTGCCAGGCACCCTTCCGCCAGATATTCTGCAGCCTTGGAGCGGGTTTCCCGGTAGATGGCATCCGTTGTCCAGGCTTTGGTCCGCAGATATTCCAGCCCTCGCCGCTTCAGGACCTTTTCAATTGCGGCCAGCGCGGCTGGGTTCATTTTCACTTCCCGAGCTGGGGGCAAATAATGATAGGAAACGCCCTCATCCCGCAGCGCCGCCTCTGGGATCAACAGATGCCCAACGGCCACGGACCTATCCAGCACACCGCAGCCCCCACAGACCATAAATTTCTTACAGCCCCGAGCAATCATCTCTTCTAATAGACCGATCGCCAGTGGTGCGCCGATCCCGGGGTGGAAGAAGGCCAAGCGCTGGCCTTCATATTCAATTTCATAAAGTGGATGCTGCCCAATCTGTGAAAGGGAATGAGCAATCACCTTAGCGCCATGATTTTTCACCAGTGATTCAATCACCTCGGCGAAAAAACAAATCACACAATGTTCAGGCACGTCCACAGGCTCAACCACTTTGGAAGGCTCCAGGATAGCCTCTCGGGTGGCATCAAACTCAAGGATCGGTAAGGTGTGTTTTTCCATTTCTTGTTCCTCCACTCGCCATTTACCCTTATATTCACAGGCAACAGCTTTCTTAATCAATATTTTCCTAGTATAAATGATATTAACCGTCTAATGGAACCATTATCCATTTCTGGTGTAAAATCAGACAGAAAGTTGATTGCCCTTGAACGAGCAGGAGATTATGACCGAAACCAATCCCCAATCTAAGCCCAATCCCGGCGAACCGGAACTGCCCAACTATCGTTACGGCGGTGAAATTGATATAGAAGAAGGCGGTTTCATTTTCCGACCCATTGAAGGGTTTGAACTGGAAATCGACCGAACCGTCTATATGTATTCTGAAGACGGCAACATCGAGATCAGCCTGGTTGGCGGCGAATTGAAGGAAGGCACTTCCATTGCAGAAATGAACGACTTTCTCGCTTCCGAGTTCATGGAAAGTTTCGATGAATTCCGGGTGGATGATGCCGGCACGGATCGGATTCAGGAGATCACCGGTTTTTTAAATGACCTCCACTTCAAAAACGCTGAAGAGGAAGGTCTCGGGGTTGCCCTAACTTGCTCCCCCCACATCAATCAATACTTCTTCATCCTGGTGATTTCTTCCGCTGAACATTGGGAAAGCCAGGGGAAGGCTGCCTTTGACGCCCTCAAATCGGAAATTCGTTTCTATCCCCGGTTCCGCCCTGAAAAGGGAGAAAGCCAACTCAATGAATTCCCGGATCTAACCACAGAAACCTTCCAGGATTTCCGCGTGACCGATGATTTCACCCTGCACGTCGAAAAAGGCGATGTTTCCCTGTTGCTGGCAGCCCGTTCCCAGGACCCCTTCAGCCAGGTGCGCCTGAAAGAGGTCTATGCCCCCGGCGGTCAGACCCTCTATCAATATGATTCGCAGACTGGCCAATTGGAAAGTAATTTCTGCTCGAAGCCGATTGTGGGCGAACATGGCGAGCTCTGCTTCTTCTACCCCAGGGTCAATAACCAGGCACTCCAGCCCGGCGATTACCGCTTCAGCTTTGAAACCGCCGCAGACACAGACCTGGAAGAGATCCATGTCGTCATCCGCTCCGGCAGGGCTTTGGATGCCCAGGCTATTGACCTGAATTTCTGGGTGGCAGTTGCCGATGAACGCTTTAACGATCCTGTTAAAACCGATGCCTTCTTTACCGCCATTAGCGAAGGGCTCAACCATTTCATCACCCCGCTCAGCCTCAAATGCGGCAAGATCAATGTGATCCAGGCCGCGCCGGATGAGTTGGCAACCTTCAGTACCATCCACGTGGAAAAAGACTTGGCTGATTGCAGTTATATGATCGCTGATTCGATCAGCAACCCACGCGCCCTCAATGTGGGTATTCTCCAAAGTATTCAGCAAGGCGTAGGCGACGAAACCACCGAGCTAGAAGCGATCAGCTCAGGAATCCCCGGCATGATCATGGCCCCAGCCTCGCCCCATGCCTGCGTGCTGCTTTCCTGGTCCGCCCTAAGCGGCGACCTAAAACGGCTGGTGCAGGCACTGATTGAGCAACTGGTCAACTTCAGTGGGATTGATAACCCATTGGAAAAAGGCCAAGCGCTTACCCTCAATCGAGAGATCGCCTGGCGGCTGCGTCGTCATCCCCTCTTTTATGACGCTGAGTGAGGCAGATCCCCCACCCACTCAATTGAATTAACCTCCGAAAAACGCTTTTGCATCACGACAATTGACTGGGGATTGTTATCCACCAGAATAAAATGCCGTCCCAATTCAAGACATACTTCCCCTACCGTCCCACTGCCGGCGAAAAAATCCATCACCAGGTCACCGGGGCTGGAAGAAGCCGCCACAATCCGTTTAATCACACCCACGGGCTTTTGGGTCGGATAGCCGGTCTTCTCTTTGCTGTTGGTCCCGACAATCGTATGCCACCAGGTGTCTGTGGGGAATTTTCCCCGGTCGGCTTTTTCCTTGCCCACCAATCCCGGCGCCATGTAGGGAATCCGGTCCACCTCATCCCGATTGAACGTGTAATGCCTGGGGTCTTTGACATAATAAAGGATGTTATCGTGCTTTGCAGGCCAGCGGGTTTTGGAACGGCCGCCAAAGTCATAGGCCCAAATAATCTCATTCAGGAAAGAATCCCGCCCGAATATATCATCCAGGAGGATCTTGCAGTAATGCACTTCGCGGTAATCAATATGGAAATATAAGCTGCCGGTGGGTTTCAAAATTCGATAGGCTTCCAGCAGGCGCGGCTCCAGAAATCCCAGATAGTCATCGAAATAATCCCTATACCCACGTTCGCCAATGACCTCGGTCTGGTAACGGTTGCCGCCAAAACCTACCCGGTCCCCGTTTTCATCTTTCTCCACCTTGATCTGTTTGCGGGATTGTTCTTTGCCCGTGTTAAATGGCGGGTCAATGTAAATCAGGTCCACCGATTCACTGGGCAGGTCTTTGAGTACGGGTAAATTATCGCCAAATATGATCTTATTTTCCATAGCCTCCATTTTAACATCATCCTGGCTTTTTCCATCCCTAAATATTAAAATTGAACAACCTTAAAGATTCTTGACATACTGTGTATTGCACACTATACTATATTACAAGATATAGGATATAACATTACGAAAGGTTAAACAGTATGACGGGTGACACAATATCAGAACAGACCCAAAATCTTGTTCAGGAGCTTCGCCGGGGCGTGATCGTCCTCGCAGTGCTCAGCCAGCTTCACACGGAGCAATATGGTTACTCCCTGATGAAGTGCCTGGAAGACCAGGGTATGCTGGTTGACCAGGGAACCCTCTATCCTCTCCTCCGCCGGATGGAAGAACAAGGACTGCTGGAAAGCAACTGGCGGACCGACACATCCCGACCTCGGCGCTACTACGTCCTGAGCAGCTTCGGCAGCCAGGTGCTGAGTGAGATGAAGATAGAGTGGGGTCGGATAAAAACGACCGTAGATAATTTGCTTGAAAATGAAAAGGAGAACGAATAATGAAACTGTTGGAATTGTATTTAGATAAAATCCGTCAAAACCTGCCCCAGCGGAACCGCGAAGATATCCTCAAAGAAATCCGCTCCACGCTGATGGACATGATCGAAGATCGCAACGCAAACCCGGGCGCAGCGGCCGATGACGAAACCGTCAAAGAGGTCCTGCGGGAATTCGGTTCACCCCGCAAGGTTGCCATCCAATATGGCACTCGCAATTACCTGATTGGCCCCCAGCTGTTCCCAGCCTATCTCCAGGTACTGCGTATCGTCCTGATCGTTGTTGGCGCTTTCAATGTGATCGGTCTGATCGTGGCAATCGTCAACCAGACCGGCTTCGACAGCGGCATGCTGGAAGCTATTCTGGAGGTCGTTGGCTCACTGATGAGCAGCCTCTTCATGGCTTTTGGTATCGTAACCCTCTCCTTCGCAGGCATCGAACGCACCACGCCGGATGAGATGAAGGTCAAAATTAACCAGAAGTGGGACCCTGAAGATCTCCTGCAGGAAGAAGACCATGACCGGGTAAAGGTTGTGGAAATGGCCATCGAGATCACCTTCTCAATGATCTTCCTGGTGCTAATCAACTTCTTCCTTGACAAAATTGGAATTTATTTCTTCGATAGCCGAGGCTGGGTTTCCTCACCCATATTGAATGAGAATTTCCTCCGCTACATCCCCGCCATCACAATCTATGTCATTCTCGACATCGCTTTGGATCTTTACCTGCTCAACAAGGGCGTCTGGGATAAGATGGCCACCGGCGCCAAGGTCCTGATCAACTTCCTCAAGATGGCTGTGAACTTCGCTATCCTGACCGGCCCCGCCATCCTCACTTTGCAGGCAGCCGATTGGCAGCGCATCAGCATAGATTCAACACTGACCGTGGACACCATCAATCACTATATGAACCTCGGGGTGCGGGTCCTCCTCGGGCTGGCGATCTTTGGCCTGGTCGTGGAAACGATCAAACGGATCTACGTTGGTTTCATCAAAGGACACAAAGCTCATATTGAAATTGATGCCTGATAGGGCATATGAAAACATCCAATTCTCCCAGGGCGGCCAAATGGCCGCCCTTCCTTGTTTAAATGGATAATTCCATGTAAGGCTAAACTCCTGTATAATTATTCCTAATTAGATAGTAATTAGAATAATTTAAGGAGAAATAACATGAAAAAGAAAGTGATTCCCATCATTCTGGTGATTAGCGCGCTTTTCTTGTTTAGTTGCAGCCCGAATGACATAACCTCTGAAACCGAACATAACACCACAGTGATGGAATCATCGGAAGCCGTTATGGAAGCCAACCCTTCCACAGAAGAACCCATGCCAACCGAGGATGACAGCGCCGTGATGGACGCAACCTCCAACTGCTACCATCCCTTCTTCCCGATCTCCGAAGGGGCCAACTGGACCTACCAACTCTCCACCGGAGAGAGCTATACCATGACCGTGACCGATGTCACGGAAGAAAACTTTACCCTGTCCCAGGATTTCGCTGAAAGTGACCTGGTGCTTTCAGTGGATTGGTTCTGCTCGGATGACGGCCTCCTGGTCGGCGATTTCGCCCAGGTGGATTTCCTTAACCAATCCAGCGGTGAGGATGGCGTTGAAATGACCTTTAATACCTTCTCCTGGGAGGGCGAAACCCTACCGGCCGAAGATCTCTTTGAGGTCGGTTATGAATGGACAGCCACCTACCAACTCCAGAGCGATATCAACATGGAAGGCATCGTCACCACCGCTCAAGCCACCGTGACCATCAATTACATAATCGCAGCCATAGAAGAAGTCACCGCCCCAGCCGGCACCTTCCCCGAGGCCTACCGGGTGGATAGCGTCGGCGATATCTCGATGACCATGGATCTTAACGGTTCAACATTCCCCATGACCAGCGTCAATTTCGGCTCCAGCTCCTGGTACGTTAAAGGCGTGGGCCTGATCAAAACGGCTGATGATTTCACGGGTTATGAGAGCGGAATGAAATTGATCGACAGCAATTTACTCAACTAAAACAAACCGGATATAACATACGGGCCATCATATGGTGGCCCGTTATTGGTTTCAATCAGAATAATGGCGGCTGTTCAGCCGCCGGCTTTGGAGGATAGGGGGATAGCCTGGTCGCAATCTTGTGACGGGCACAAAGATCAGTGAACAAACGCTCCAGCTGCCGAACGTTCCGGGCTGGGCAGAAATAACTGGTGCCGAAAGCCCGTTCATATTGCTGCCGCACCCCCGGGAACTGTTCATCCAGTTTACGGTAGAAATGCTCCCGCTGGCCCTCCCGCACCGTGACGCCAAAAGAGGGAATGATATATGCCGCCCCATGTGCTGCGGCCGCCAGCACGATCGACTCGATATTTTCCAGCGAATCCTCAATGAAGGGCAGGATAGGCATCATCACTACACCGGTCTCAATCCCCGCTTCCGCCAGACGCGCCATCGCTGCCAGCCTGCGACTGGGTGAAGGCGCACCGGGTTCCAACCTGGCCGCCAGGGCATCCTTGGTTGTGGTAACCGTGAAACTCACCCTGGCTTTCACCTGGTTGATCCGCTTCAAGGTCGCCAGGTCCTTGAGAACCCTATCTGATTTCGTGATGATATGCACCGGGAACCGGTATTTCGCCACAATTTCCAGGGCCTTTCCAGTCAGCCCATACTGATCTTCGGCATAGGTATAGGGATCGTTCATCGAGCCAAAGCCGATCACGCCCACCTTGCGTTTACGTGGCAGCGCATCTTCCAGCAGCTCGAGGGCGTTAATCTTGACCAACACCTCATCATTGAAGTTCTCAATTTGATAGCAAGCGCTGCGTGTATCACAATAAATGCACTGGTGCTCACAGCCCCGGTAAAGATTCATATTATAGGACAGGCCAAACCAATCATCCTCCCCGTGCACTGGATTGAGGATGCCCTTAACCGTCACTTCCCGATAATTCAACCGTTCCATCCTTCCATTTTAGCGGAATTTTACTAGATGCAAAGAGCCTTTCTCTGTGATCCAGTTTTTTGTGATTAAACTGTAATAAGGCTGGCTTGATTTATAGATTAAGATACGTTAAGATGAATTTGATATTCCGTTGTCCATTGAACCCTAGTCCGGGAAAACAAACTTATGCAGCAGGTTGCAGCAGGAGCTCAAAAAAAGCGAAAGTCAGTATCTGGTCGCTCATGGGCGGTCCGGATTCTGACCTGTCTCCTACTCATCACCCTCCTCCTTCCCACACACCCCGTCAAAGCTCAACAATCCGCCCCCTCTTCCCCCCAGGAATCTGAGGGGACGCTGGTTTTTAAGAACTTTGAGGACCCCGTCCCAGTAACCCACCCCCATCCGGCTCCCTGTTCGGGTGCGGATTGTGACTTCGGTGCAACGGCTTACTACAAACCCTTCACACCTTTCATCACCAGCGCATCCGATCCCTCCCCAGTAGAAAACCCTTCGCTCTGGCCCTATGCCGCCACGGTGAAGATCATCTCGCACTGGCCCTCGGGTCTGACCTCCACCTGTTCCGGCACGCTGGTGGACGCTAAATATGTGCTCACTGCCGCCCACTGTATATTCACCTTCATTCTGGAGAACTGCAGTCCGGGCGACTCCTCCTGCTGGGTGGATGATCTCGAGGCTCTTCCTGCCTATCAAGACGGCGAGGCCCCAGCAGGCAGAAGCGGTTACGAAACCATCCTGACCTGGACCGATTGGACTGATAATCAACTGGCTGAATATGACCTGGCAGCGATCAAACTGCGCTATCCTCTCGGCGCACAAGTCGGCTGGCTGGGCGCTGGATTTTTCGCTGATGATACTTTCTTCACCAACAGCACCTTCACCATCGCCGGCTATCCAGAATCAGCGCCCTATCACGGCGCAGACATGGCCATCTGGTCCGGGCAGGTCTCGGTTGTTGCTGCTTCCGACGACTTATTACAGTTGAACGGTAATTTTGACGCCGGTTGGGACGGAGCCACCCTGAACGCGGAAAATGGTGTTGCCTATGGTGTCATTTCCTCGGTGGCTGGCGGCACAGACATCATGCTTACACGAATCACTTATGAGAAATTTGATGCGATCCGCACCTTCATCCAGGATGGGCAGCCCAAAGAAGATGGCGGCAATCTAACCACCTTCTTTGTACGGGCTGGGCCTGAGTGGAACTTCCCCGGCCAGGCGCTGACCGATTTAGAGTTCATCCTCTGGAATTACTCCAATTCCGCCCTGCCCTATGCAACGTATCTGGTGGATATCTACCTTTCCATGGACAACATCATCACAACAAGCGACACTTACCTAGGCACAGCCAGCTATGAAGGGACTTTTGAAGCCAATCGGGGTGTCCGGGTGATATTGGACCAGCCACTCACCCTCCCCGAAGTGCTGCATGGTTCTGAGACCTGCGGTGGGACATTCTTCATTGGCACCATCGTTGATTTCAGCGATGCCAACCCAGACGATAATGGCGCTAATTACTTCCAACCTGAACCCATCTGGGTTTTCGATTCGGATAATTCCAATTACCTATTCCCCATTTGGTATTAAAATCAACCTGATACTCCGCTTCATCCAACCTGGATAGCTCCATGCCGCCTGAATATAATACCCCCGAAGATGAACCCTTTGTGTCAATAGAGGATGACGACGACGAATTCCTTGAGGAGCAGCCAGCGCCCAGAAAAGCTGTTTCCTGCTGGATGGCCGTCATCCTGATCATCGTTGCAGCCTGTCTGCTCATGCGGGTCTTCTGCTTCAATTTATTGGTATTCGATTTCCGTCCAATCCCCCTTCATTAAAAACCACCAACCCATTTACCCCCAGCCATCACTTTGTGTACAATAGAAGAAGCGATCCACTAATCAATAGGAGAAATAAAAATGGGACACATTCCTGACGACAAAGACTATGATGAATTCATGGGTGCTTCAGCCGAAGATTGGAGCAAACCGGAAGAACCTGCCCCGATGCCGGAGCCCAAAGCCGAAACAACCAATCGCTGGGGCGCTGTTCAACCGGACCCTGCCACAGCAGACGCCCCTAACCGCTGGGGCTCAGAAGGTAGCAGTGAGCCCACCTTCACTAGCGTCGATAAACCGGCCAAACAGGGTAATTCAAAGTGGTGGATAATCCTGATCGTGGTGCTGGTAGTACTTTGCCTTTGCGCCTGCGTGGTCATTTTCGGGCTGCCGCTCTTGGGGCTCGATCTTCTAGGCTTAAATATTATCCAGTAATAGTCAAAAGGAAAGCGCTTCCATCGCACCTGAACTCCAGACCCCCACGACCTAAGTAAGGAAGAATTATGGAAAAACAAAGCCATTTTCCCAAGCCGTTTTACCGTTGGCGTCCCCATCCCTGGCACGGGTTGGAAACCGGCCCTGAGCCGCCAAAAAACGTCTATGCCTTTATCGAAATCACGCCTTTCGACTCAATCAAGTATGAAGTCGATAAGGAGACCGGCTATATCTTTGTGGACAGGCCCCAACGCACCTCCTCACTACCGCCCGCGCTGTATGGCTTTATCCCCCGCACTTATTGCGGTGAACATGTCCGCGAGCTATCAGAAGGCGCCCTCCGCGGCGATGGTGACCCGCTGGATATCTGTGTGATCAGTGAACGGCCGATCAACCGGGGTGAGATTTTCCTCAAAGCGGTCGTGGTTGGTGTGATCCAGCTCCTCGATCATAAAGAGGCGGATGATAAGATCATCGCCGTCCTGAGCAACGATAATATCTATGGCCAGATCCAGGATATCAGCGAACTGCCTGAAATCATCGTGGAAAGGCTGACCCATTATTTCCATACCTATAAGATGCTGCCCGGGCAAGAACAGCTAATCAAAATCCTCAACGTGGGCGGTCACGAGAAAGCCCAAAAGATCGTTGAGGCTGCCATGCTGGATTATCAGGAAGAATTCGGCAATTAATTCCCATTCTGGTAATATTCCCCCGAAAAACGCTTGTCAGGAATCTGGCTTCAAGCTAGAATCTTGACATGCGTTTTGATATATTTTCGCTCTTTCCTGAAGTATTCCCCCCCTATCTTAATACAAGCATCCTCAAGCGCGCCCAGGAAGCTGGTATGTTACAGGTTCAAACCCATAACATCCGCGATTGGGCCACTGACAGGCACCACACCGCTGATGACACACCTTATGGCGGCGGCGGCGGGATGGTGATGAAACCGGAGCCAATTTTCGCTGCAGTCGAATCTGTTCTCGGTTCCCCACCGGAGTGTCCCGTGATCCTCATGTCTCCCCAGGGGCGGCCCTTCACCCAAAAGATCGCCTTTGAGCTGGCAGAGCAAGAGCACCTGGCTTTTCTCTGCGGCCGCTATGAAAGCCTGGATGAACGGATCCGGGAACATCTCGTGACGGACTCAATCTCCATCGGCGATTATGTCCTGACCGGCGGCGAGCTGCCCGCGCTGGTGCTGATTGATGCCATCACCCGGCTGCTTCCCGGCGTCCTCGGTGACCCGGAAGCCCCCACGGATGATTCACATGCCACCGGGCTCCTGGAATATCCCCACTACACCCGCCCACCCGAATTTCGCGGCTGGGGCATCCCGGATGTGCTGCTTTCAGGCAACCACGCTGAAGTTGACCGCTGGCGTCGTCAGGAATCACTGCGCCGAACCCTGCAACACCGCCCAGACCTCCTTTTGCATGCGGACCTAAGCAAAAAGGATCGGGCTTTCCTCAAAGAGCTGGGCTATGACCCAACTGACCTCAACCCTCATCAATAATTGGAGATTCAATGGAAACGAAACGAACGAACTACCTCAAAACATTTTTATTAGGCTTCGGTTTTTTCGGCGTAAGCGTCATTTGGTCCGTTTATAACGCTTTCGTCCCCCTCATCCTGGATGAGCGCTTTGGGCTTGAAGCCGGCTTTATTGCCTTTATTATGGTTCTGGATAATATTGCAGCCCTCATCATCCAACCCCCATTGGGCGTCTTTTCCGACCGCTTACGCTCACCAATCGGGCGGCGCTTGCCCTTTATCGTCGTTGGCGCACCTTTTGCGGCTGCGATGTTCGGCATCATTCCTTCCGCCCATGCCCTGCCTCTGTTCATCTTCAGCTGCGTGACCCTGCTGCTGGCGATGGCTTTCTGGCGCACACCCGTTGTGGCACTGATGCCTGATATCACCCCCTCGGGCAGCCGCTCCCAAGCAAATGGGATCATCAACCTGATGGGCGGTTTAGGCACAGTCCTGGCCACGTTAATCGGTGGGCCTCTCTATGACATCAATCCCGGTTATCCCTTCTATCTTGGTGGAGCGTTGGTGGTTGTCGCTGCCCTGCTGGTCCTGATCTTCATCAAGGAACCGAAAGAATACATAGCCTCAAAACTGCATCTGGCCTCCAAGGGCCAGGATACCGGTATGGATGAAAAAGTCACGAAGAATATCGCCAATGTCTTTACTCAAAAAGACAAAAGCCCGATGTTCATCCTGCTGGCCATCCTCTTCTGGTTCATCGCCTACAACGCTCTTGAAACCTTCTTCACACTCTATGGCGTAAAACACCTCGGCCTGGCCAGCGGTGATAGTGCCTTCCAAATCTCCTATATCGGCCTGGTCTTCATGATCATGGCTGTCCCAGCCGGGATTTTGGCCAGTAAACTCAAACGCAAGAGTGTGATCATGGCGGGTATTGTCACCATGATCGCCTGCGTAGTCCTGATGTACATTTTCCCCGCAGAGATCCTGACCATCCAGTTCGCCTCTCTGATGGGTTCCGGCTTCTATGTCCTCTCGATTCTGCTTATGGTGGCAGGCATCGGCTGGGCAATGATCAATGTCAACTCGCTGCCGATGGTCGTGGATATGACGGATGACGATCATATCGGCACCTATACCGGCCTTTACTATTTCTTCTCCCAGGTTGCAGCCACGGTTGGCCCAGTCATCTTTGGCTGGACGATCCAGCTATCCGGAAACAACTACCGCCTGATGATGGCCATTGCCCCTCTCTTCCTTGTTCTTGCTTTCCTGATGATGATGGGCGTCCATAAAGGAGAGGCCAAAACAGAGGTCGTTCAACAAGAAGAATAATTGTTAAAGGCGAATTTAACGCTTGTCCTTGCACCTATTCGCCATTATACTTACTCTATATGGCTTAAATCCAAGCCATAAATAATCACCTACTCTATAGGAGGAGAATTTTTCATGTCGAAAAAACTATTAGTTGTTTTGACAATCCTGGTTGTCGGCAGCATGTTCTTTGCCGCCTGCACCCCCGAAGTTGAAGAGACTGCTGCGCCCGTTGAAGAGACAGAAGCTGTAGTCGACGCTACTGATGCTCCGGTTGTGGAAGAAACCGAAGTAACCGCCGAACCCATCATCAAGAAGGTTGCCCTCGTGACAGACGTTGGAACCATCGATGACGAGTCCTTTAACCAGGCCACCTGGCAGGGTGTTGAGGCTTGGTGCACTGAAAACGGTATCGAATATACCTACTATCAGCCCACTGAGGACAGCACTGATGCCCGCGTGATCTCCATCACCCAGGCTGTTGCTGAAGGCGCTAACGTCATCGTTATGCCCGGTTACCTCTTCGGCACAACACTGCTCGAGGTTATGGATCTGTATCCCGATGTCTACTTCGTCGCGATCGACGTAGCCTCCGGCGACCTGACCTACGACTATGTGACCTATTACGAACCCGCCGCGAACACCACCTGTATCGCCTTTGCTGAGGAACAGGCTGGCTATCTGGCTGGTTACGGTGCTGTCAAAGATGGCTACACCAAACTTGGTTTCCTGGGCGGCATGGCCGTTCCCGCTGTCGTACGCTTCGGCTATGGCTTCATCCAGGGTGCTGACGATGCTGCTGCCGAAATGGGCGTTGACATTGAGATCAACTACACCTATGGTGGCCAGTTCTTCGGCGATGCAAACATCACCGCCAAGATGGACGGCTGGTATTCCGCTGGGACCGAGATTGTATTCGCCTGCGGTGGCGGTATCTACACATCAGCCATCGAAGCTGCTCTCAACTATGACGGTATGGTTATCGGCGTTGACGTCGACCAGAACTTTATCGGCGTAGCGGGCGTTGAAGCTGGTACCTATGCCTACAACCCATTCGTCACCTCCGCCATGAAGGGTCTCCAGAACGTAACCGAGACCGCCCTGGCCGAACTGCAGGCCGGTAACTGGGCCAGCTACAGCGGCCAGTTCCTGAAGTTCTCCCTGACCGAAGGCGACTATGTTGGTATTCCTACTGCTGATGGTTCCTGGAACTTCAGCACCTTCACCGTCGAAGAATACGAAACTGTCAAAGCTGCCATCATGGATGGCACCATCGAAATCGACAACAGCTCCGATGCCTCCGTTCTGCCTGAGGTTTCCGAGTTCACCACCGTGAACGTTATCGAGTAATATATCTAGACGTAAAACAAACATCCGGCTGTAATCCAGCCGGATGTTTTTATTTAACTAGTTCCAAGGTAAATGAAATCCGACCTCTTGAAAATAGAGGGACCATAAGTTCTGGTGAAACCTCTCGATCAATGTTGTATCAGAAGGCCAACAAAATAGACTATAGGGGAAAATAAGTCAGGCTAATATCCAGGCGGAAAACAAAAAGCGCTAATCTCACCTCATCCAAAAGGCAGAATTTGGCCCTTGATATTTAAACGGGGCAAATACCCACGCAACAAAAAAGGACGGAAGTGTTGTCCACACTTCCGTCCTCTTGCTTTTTCTACAACCTTTATCTACCGGTTTTGTCGTAGGGGATACCCTCCGCCTTAGGCGCACGGGACTTCTTCGAGGTAAATGCCAGAATGATCATTGAGGCGATAAAGGGCATCATGTTATAGATTTCCTTCGGCCACTCCAGTGCGGCGAGGATAGTCGAGTCCGCAATGTTTGCCATTGATTTGAAGATCGCGAAGAACAGGGCGGCAAAGAAAATTCTGCCTGGCTTCCACTGGCCAAAGATCATCACTGCCAGCGCAAGGAAGCCCATACCTGCTACACCGACCTCAAAGTTCCAGGTTTGAACAGCTGGGACAATATAGGCAAAACCACCAATGCCGCCGAGGAAACCGGAGATGAGTACGCCCCACCAGCGCATTTCGTAAACGTTGATGCCGACTGAATCCGCCGCTTGAGGATGCTCGCCGCAGGCGCGCAGCCGCAGGCCAAAGCGGGTCTTATACATCACAATGATTGAGATGATGAGAAGGGCGAGGCCAATGAAGAGGAAAACATTGACCGTCAGGTCCCCGATATCGAAGAGGAAAGGTTCGTTGTTGTAAGTAAGTTTTGCAGATTGAGTACCGAAGTTGAACCTGCGGACGACAACCACAGCGAGGGCGGTAGCAAGAAGGTTCAGCGCCGTACCGCCAATCGTTTGGTCCGCCTTCAGGTTTACCGAAGCGAAAGCCAGAAGTGAGGTGTAGAGAATGCCTGCAATTCCTGCCGCCAGAACGGATACCAGGACGACCGTAAAAGCCGGGGTTCCCGCAGGAAGAACGACCAGCGCAAGAACGCCAACGAGGCCGCCAATGGTCATAGTACCTTCGAGCGCGATGTTGATCACACCGCTGTGTTCAGTGAAAGCGCCACCGAGGGCCACGAGCATAAGAACCATAGAGTAAAGGAGAGTGTATTTCGTGAGCAGCATTAGTCGTCAATCTCCTTTCCGTCAACTTCTTCCTCAGGGAGGAAGCTGTCTATTTGCTGTGGTTCTTTCACTGTAACGTCAACTAAATCAACGGCAAGCTTTTGAGAACCACGCTTCTTCATAAGCATCTGCTTGAAGAGCAGTGAGAACGCGCAGAGATAAATGATGATCCCCGAGATAATGTCCGCAATTTCAGGTGGAAAGTACTGGGAATTCATCAGGCTTCCGCCTGTCGTGATGTGCGAAATGAACAGTGCGGAGAAGATCGTACCGATCGGATTGGAGGAGGCCAGCAGGGCGACGGCAATACCGTTGAAGCCAATTGCCGGCAACGCTGTGGAATCCAATGGTCTCCATTCGGCAATACCTGAGAGATAGAAAAGCCCAGCACCAAAACCTGCAAGCGCACCCGCAATGACCATTGAGAGAACGATGTTCTTTTTCTCACTGATCCCGGCATATCTGGCTGCACTCTTGTTGAAACCGCAGGCTTTTAATTCATAGCCGAAGGTCGTTTTATCAATGACGATGTAGATAACTATTGCGATTACGATTGCGAGGAATATCGCAATGGTCGTTGACCTGTTTTTGAAGTATGCCGCTAATCCCATATTGGGAATAACCGAAGCGGGGAACAAGGAACGCAGGTCCCATACTTTGGTCTTGGTGGAGTCATACATCACACCAGTACCGCCGCCATACATGATAGTGTTGACGGCATAGAGGCCAATCCAGTTGAACATGATGGATGTGATGACCTCATGGATGTTGAGATAGGCCTTGAAAATGCCTGGGATGGCGCCCCAGAGCGCACCAAAGAGAGTCGCCCCGAGCAGACAAGCCCACCAGGGCAGGCCGAGGACAATAGCGCAGAACAGAGCCCCAAAAGCGCCCAGAGTGTATTGCCCTGCTGCACCGATATTGAAAAGGCCGGTCTTGAAAGCAAAACCAACGGAAAGGCCGGTCAGGATGAGCGGAGCAGTGGCGGCTATCTCCTGGCCAATGCTAATCGGTGGGAGGTAAAAGCCACCCATCAAAATCTGTTTGAAGCCATATTTCCAGGCATTGGTGATGACTGAGATGAAGCCTTCACCGCCGCTGTTGATAAGGCTTAATACAATGAGGAATAAGAAGCCAAAAAGGAGGCCGATTATGATTGATATAAAGGAAGCGCCAATCGACGCTAGCCTGTCTCCTCCCAACCATGGGGAGCCATTCTTCCTTTTCACTTTAGCTAAGCTCCCTTCTTCTCGATGTTGCGCTTTGCGCCGGCCATATAGAGACCGAGTTCATCGACAGTAGTATTCTTGGGATCAAATTCGCCTACGATCTCGCCCTCGTACATAACGAGGATGCGGTCGGAAACGTTCATAACTTCGTCCAGTTCCAGAGAAACGAGCAAAACTGCTTTTCCTGCGTCGCGCTGGGCCACGAGCTGCTTGTGGATGTATTCGATCGCCCCCACGTCAAGGCCGCGGGTAGGCTGCACGGCAACCAGAAGCTCGGGATTCTTGTCTATTTCCCGGGCCACGATTGCCTTTTGTTGGTTGCCCCCAGACATTGAACGGACAAGGGTTGTGCTGCCCTGACCAGAGCGGACATCGTACTGCTCAATAAGTCTGTCCGAATAGGCCCGGACGGCGTCAAATTTGATAAAGCCGTTCTTTTGGAATTCCGGTTCCCAAAAACGCTCAAGTACCATGTTCTCTTCTAAGGTGTAATCGAGGATCAGGCCATATTTATGCCTGTCCGCTGGGATATGGCTCATGCCATCCACCGAACGTTCGCGAATGGAGGCCTTTGAAATATCCTGCCCGCGGAGGGTGATCGTCCCATCCGACTGCTTTTCAAGGCCTGTCAGGGCATAGACCAACTCGTCCTGGCCGTTGCCTTCAATACCCGCAAGGCAGACGATCTCACCCTGGCGTACATTGAAAGAAACGTTTTTAACAGCATTATTCTTATGGAGACGAGAGGGGACGGTGAGATCTTTAACATCGAGGATAATTTCACCCGGCTCGATATCCGCTTTATCCACCACAAAGCTTACAGGGCGGCCAACCATCATCGAGGAGAGTTCTTCAACCGTGGTGTCCGCTGTATTGACTGTGCCAATACACTTACCACGCCTGAGTACCGTCACACGGTCGGAAACATCCATGATTTCCTGCAGCTTATGGGTGATGAAGAGAATGCTCTTTCCCTCACGGGTGAAGTTCCGCATAATCTCCATAAGTTCTTTAATTTCCTGGGGCGTCAGCACAGCGGTGGGTTCGTCAAAGATAAGGATCTCGTTATCGCGATAAAGCATTTTCAAGATTTCAACACGCTGTTGCATCCCGACGGAGATATCCTCGATGAGCGCATCCGGTTCAACATGGAGGCCATATTTTTCAGAAAGCTCAACGACCTTCTTCCGGCCTTCGTTTTCCTGAAGCAAACCGGCCTTGGTCGGCTCAACCCCGAGGATAATGTTGTCCAACACTGAGAAACATTCAACCAGCATGAAATGCTGGTGGACCATGCCAATGTGGAGATCGTTAGCGTCATTTGGATTCGCGATATTAACAACTTCGCCGTTCTTCTTGATGATTCCCTCTTCCGCCTGATAAAGGCCGAAGAGTACGCTCATTAAAGTGCTTTTACCAGCGCCGTTTTCGCCAAGTAAGGCATGGATTTCCCCTTTTTTAAGCTGGAGCGTTATGTTATCGTTGGCTCTGATACCTGGGAAATCCTTGGTGATATTCAGCATTTCGATAATATATTCCACTTCCGCCAAATTCATCACTCCTTTTTCGCTCGCTAACGGGCGTCTAGTTGATAAACAATTATAAACGATAAACCTAATAAAATAAACGAAATCAGAATGGGGGTGATGGGCACAGAGCCTCGCAGACCTAAGGGGTCGATAAAATGGGTAAAAACGCTTGATTATTAATTTTCACCGTCATTTACTCAACTGAAACCCGGTTTTTTGACTTCTGGGGTGAGTATAATTAAACCTAAGTCAATCAATATCACGGAGTTGTGCCTCAATGAACGCTTCGCATCCCATTTACCTGGACTATAACTCTACAACGCCCATCCTGAAGGAAGTTGCGGATGAGATGGCGCCATACCTATACGAATTTTTCGGCAACCCCTCCAGCACACATCCCTTCGGGGTCGAAACCAAACTGGCGGTTGAAAAAGCCCGTCGCCAGGTGGCCGCTGCGATCAACTGCCAGGCCACGGAGCTGATCTTCACCAGCGGCGGGACGGAAAGTAACAACTACGCCATCCGCGGCTACGCCCTGGCCAACCGTGATAAGGGCCGTCACATCATCACCAGCGCCATTGAACACCCAGCCGTGACCGAGGTCTGCAATTACCTGCAAACCCAGGGGTTCACCGTCACCACCCTGCCAGTTGATCAATTTGGCCGAGTAAGCGTGGAAGACCTGCAGCAAGCCCTGACCCCCGGGACGATCCTGGTGAGCATTATGCACGCCAACAACGAAGTCGGCACGATCCAACCCATCCGAGAACTCGCTAAAGCCGCCCACAAAGCCGGGGCTGTCTTCCATACCGACGCAGCCCAGACGATGGGCAAGCTGCCGGTGGATGTTCAGGAGCTGGGCGTGGACCTGCTCTCGATTGCCGGGCACAAATTATACGCCCCCAAAGGCATCGGCGCTCTGTTCGTCCGTACCGGGCTGAAAATGGACAAGCTGATGTACGGCGCTAATCACGAATCAGACCGGCGGCCCGGCACTGAAAACGTGCTGGAGATCGTCGGTTTGGGCAAAGCGGCTGAGATCGCTGCGCAGGATCTTGAGGCCAATATGGCTCATTTCAAAGCCATGCGGGATAAATTGCATGAAGGCCTAAAGGCAGCCTTGCCGGAAGGCAGCTTCCTGCTCAACGGGCACCCGGACTTACGCCTGCCCAATACTCTCAGCCTGGCTTTCCACCTGATTGAGGCCAACACCCTCCTCGCAGAAGTGAGCGACCGGGTGGCTGCCTCAGCTGGTGCGGCCTGCCACAGTGACGAGATTAACCTCTCCAACACTCTGATCGCCATGAAAGTGCCGATCGACTATGCGATGGGCACCGTCCGCTTCTCCGTGGGACGCCATACCAAAGCGGATGAAATTGACCGGGCAGTGAAGATCATAGTGAAATCACTCAAACCCCTCCTGCCGGACAGTGTCAGTGACCAGACAATCCTCTCTGATGATCTGACAGATATCAAGCTGACCCATTTCACCGCCAGTCTGGGATGCGCCTGCAAGCTCCGGCCCCAGGCGCTTGAGAAGGTCCTGGCGAACCTGCCTCCCAGCATTGACCCGAATGCCCTGGTGGATGCCGCCACCAATGACGACGCGGCAGTCTATAAGGTTCGGGATGACCTGGCCGTGGTACAGACAGTAGACTTCTTCACACCGATCATTGACGACCCCTATGCCTTTGGGGCCATCTCAGCGGCCAATTCCCTTTCAGATATTTATGCGATGGGTGCAACCCCGATCTTTGGCTTGAATATCGTGGGCTTCCCCTCCAGCCGGCTTCCGCTCAAAGTTTTGGAAGAGATCCTGCGCGGTGCCCATGATAAGGCTTCCGAAGCCGGGATTACAATCCTCGGTGGGCACACAGTGGACGACCTCGAACCGAAATACGGCATGGCTGTGACCGGGCTGGTTGCGCCCGATAAAGTGATCCGCAACAGCACCGGAAAACCCGGTGACGCCCTGATCCTCACCAAGCCGCTGGGCCTTGGCATACTGACCACCGCCCTCAAGCAGGGATTGGTAAACCGCAGCATTCAAACCAAACTAATTGAGATCATGGCAGGGCTGAATAAGACAGCCGCGGAATGTATGGCTGCCTTCCCGGTCAACGCCTGCACGGACGTAACCGGTTTTGGCCTGCTGGGGCATCTCCATGAGATGACCGAAGGCGCCGGCGTGGATGCCGAAATCAACCTCAGCGCCGTTCCGATCCTGCCCGAAGCCCGTCAGATGGCTGAGATGGAGGTCATCCCCGGCGGCACCCTCAACAACCTGGCTTTTGTTGGTCCCCATGTAAATTTTGACCCAAGCCTCTCCCGCATTGACCAGATCCTTTTGGCCGATGCCCAAACCTCAGGCGGCCTGTTGATCAGCCTGCCCGCCAGTGAAGCCGATGGCCTCCTGGCTGCCCTGGCAGATAAGAATATCCAGGCAGCCCTGATCGGCCACATGACTCAGTTAGGTAAAGGTCAGATTAACGTTATAAAAGGCTAGTTTGTTTGTGATATAATGGAATTTACGGAACTATATTAAATATACAGGTTGTAATTGAGGCCCAGGAGGTCTTGATGCTTGTCGAATCAAAGGTTGAACCGCCCCATCCGATTCCCTATCCAAGTAATGCCATTATCCGCAAACTTTATCGCACACCAATCCTGCTATATCGCCTTGGGTTGGGGAAACTTTTTGGCAAATATATCATGATCATCTCCACATTCGGCCGGAAGTCTGGCAAAGTCCGCCGGACGCCGATCGAATATTTCCGCCAGGGCGACTTTATCTATGCCATTAGCGGTTTTGAACGCGACCCGGATTGGTACCAAAACCTGAAAGCCCACCCTTATGTCACCCTGCAGACCGCACAGGGCGCCCATGCCATGTTCGCCCGGCGTCCCGAGACGGCCGAGGAATGGCAAGGCGCAATGGACTATCTCAAGGAAAGCCCGGTGCCCGCTTTGGTGATCCCAGAGATCGTTGAGCAGCTCGATGATCCCAAAATCCAGGCCCAAATCCGTGAGTGGCCGGTGGTCATCTTCGAACCGACTGAAGAACCCTGCCCCGAACCCTTGGCCGTTGATCTCTACTGGGCCTGGCCTCTGATCCTGTTGGCGCTGGCCTTCGAGATCACCTTCTGGTGGCTCTTATCCCGTAAAAAATAACCTATCCCGATAATCACTCCAAATGACCGCCAACCGGGCCTTAGGATAGAGGGGTTGACGGCGAAAATTCATGCCTCAAATTAATCAAAGCGAGAAAACCATAGAAAATATTAGCTTTCAGGAAACAAGCTCGAATAAAATAAAAACAGCACGTCTTATTAATTAATAAATGAGAGGAAAAAACATGGCAATTATATCGGTCAATACCATTTCCAAGAAATTTGGAGATACTCAGGCTGTTAAAGACCTGAGTTTTGACGTTCAACCTGGTGAGATCTTCGGCCTTTTAGGGCCCAACGGCGCAGGGAAGACAACCACCATCCGAATGATCCTGGATATCTTCAAACCCGATTCAGGCAGCATCAGCGTCCTGGGTGGCCCAATGAGCGAGGAAAAGAAGAACAAGGTTGGTTACCTGCCGGAAGAGCGCGGCCTTTATCAAGACATTCCCCTGGAACGCTGCCTGGTATTCCTCGCCACCCTAAAAGGGATGGAAGAATCCATCGCGACGCCCAAGATCGAAGACTATTTGAAACATTTCGAGCTCTATGATTCCCGCCAGAAAAAGGTCAAGGAACTGAGCAAAGGAATGCAGCAAAAAGCCCAGTTGATCTCCACCCTGGTGCATGATCCCGAGCTGGTCATCATCGACGAGCCCTTCACGGCCCTGGACCCGGTCAACACCGAAATGGTCAAGGACATGCTGGAAACCAAACGGGATGAAGGTAAAGCCATCATCATGTCCACCCACCAGATGAATCAGGTGGAAGAACTCTGCGATCGGATCCTGCTGATTGATGCAGGTGAGAGCCTGCTTTATGGCACACTGCCTGAAATCCAAAGCAATTTCTCATCCCACGACATTCTCGTGACGCCGCTCACCCCCTTGCCCCAATCCATTGAGGGCGTCAAGGAAATCCAAAAGTTGAACGGCCGATACCGGCTGGTCCTGGATGAAAACGCTCATCCCAATCAGGTACTCAAAGGTCTCATCAACCAGGGCGTTGAGATGAACGAGTTTGAAATTGCCGTCCCACCTTTGAACGAGATCTTTATCAAGGTCGTCAAAGAACAAAAAGGAAACGGCTATGTTTAAGCTCTGGCAAATCATCCGACATGAATACATCCGGCATGTTTTTCACAAGCGGTTTTTATTCAGCCTGCTCAGCCTGCCCATAGTCGTAGTGGTCATGGTTGGGGTTGCTTTGCTCATTGCCGGCTTTGGAATTAATTCTTCGCCTATTGGCTATGTTGATCCATCCGGAGCGCTGGCAAATCCTGTTCAGATACCTGAGAGTTCGGATATTTTCAACCCAACGATCCAATTCATTCCCTATGACGATGCGGACCAGGCCCAGGCTGAACTTGATGCCGGCACGATTCAGGCCTACTATATTTTCCCCTCAGATTATCCTCAAAACACACAGGTTGAGTTGATTTATCTTGAGGAGCCGGATTCGGACATAACCTATCAATTTGAAGACTTTGTCCGGTTCACCCTGATGGAAAATGCCGACATCAATCCAGAAGTAATCAACCGCCTATCGGAAGGTTTTTCCTATTCGCTGGAGTCAGCGGATGGCAGCCGCCAGATGGGCGACGACCAATGGTATCTCGCCTTCACGCCCTATGTTGCCGGCATAATGATGATGGTGGTCGTAATGACCAGCGGTGGCTACCTGCTGCAAGCTGTGGTTGAAGAAAAAGAGAATCGTACGATGGAAATCGTAATTACCTCTGTTTCTCCCAGCCAATTAATGACCGGTAAGATCCTTGGTAATATCGGCGTGGGGCTGACTCAACTGGTGGTATGGTTGGTTTTTACCTGGTTAGGAATGAAAATAGCCGGAAATTTCTGGCCCTTCCTGCAGGATTTCTCGCTTCCACCGAATTATGTCGCCATACTGTTATTACTCTTGCTGCCATCATTCGTGATGGTTGCAGCAATCATGTCCGCCATCGGCTCCACGATGACCGAAATGCGGGAAGCTCAACAGATCTCAGGGATGGTCTCGCTGCTCTTCATGGCGCCCATCTATGCAGCCTCCGGGATCATGATGAATCCCAACGGGACTTTGGCAATGGTACTTAGCTACTTCCCGCTAACATCGCCCATCACCATCCTGATGCGGATGTCCTTCACTGTGGTCCCTGCCTGGCAGATTGCGATCAACGTGATCATTCTTGTCATCTTCGCCGTATTGGCAATCCTGTTTGCCAACAAGGCCTTCCGGCTGGGTATGCTGCAATATGGCAAGAAACTCTCTATCAAAGAAGTCCTGAAGGCGAGGACAGAAAAATGAACAAGACACTAACTGTTCTTAAAACAGAATTCATCAACACCGTCAGCCGAAAGTCATTTCTCATCACACTGATCCTGGTCCCCCTGCTGCCCGCACTGATCCTTTTTGGGATCAACCTCTTTGGCGGAAATGACAGCGGTGATTCAACAGACACTAGCGGCCTGTTCCAGTCCGGGTCGTCAGCCGCCCTGGTTGAAGGTTATATTGACGAAGCTGGAATCATCATTGAGCTCCCGGAATGGATTGATCCTGAGACTTTCATTGCTTTCGATAATGAAGAACAAGCCAAAGCCGCGTTGGAATCCAGTGATATTCAGAGTTATTATGTGATCGAATCAGATATCCTTGAAACAGGCTCAGTACGTCTCATCAACCAAGAATTCAGTCCTTTCACGAGTCTGGAATCCAGCAGCGTCATGGAAAGCGTGCTCCGCTACAATCTCCTGGGAGCAAATGCGGAACAATTCGGCGTTTTTTCACAACCGCTATACATAGAAGTAATCAATTTGGCCCCCGAAACAGTGGACCGAGATATGAGTAGTCCTTTTGCCTTCTATTTACCCTATGGCACAACCCTGCTGCTATATGTCCTGATCATAACCTCTGCCAGCCTGATGATGACCAGCGTGGCCAAAGAAAAAGAAAACCGGGTCATTGAGATTCTGCTCAGTTCTGTAGCTCCCCGGCAACTGCTGATCGGTAAGATTATCGGTCTGGCCCTGGTCGGTCTGCTGCAGACAACCATCTGGATGGGGGCAGGTTTCCTGATGCTCAGAATGGGCGGCACCACGCTGAACATCCCCGCCAACCTTCAATTACCTCCTGACCTGTTAATCTGGAGTATCCTCTTCTTCCTGTTAGGATACTTCCTCTATGCGACCATCATGGCTGGGGTCGGTGCCTTGGTTCCCAATATTAAAGAAGCCTCTCAGGCCACGATCATCATCATCCTGCCAATGTTGATCCCTCTGATGTTGATCAGCATGATTATCGAAACCCCCAATGCGACCCTGCCGTTGATCCTGAGCTTGTTCCCGTTCTCAGCGCCGGTCGCGATGGTCACCAGGATATCAGTCACTTCCGTTCCGATCTGGCAGATTCTCACAGCCATCGGCTTGCTGCTGGCAACGGTCATCTTTCTGGTCCGAGCCGTGTCTGGCATGTTCCGGGCTCAGGTTCTGCTTACAGGGAAGAAATTCAGCGTGGGGCTTTACCTGCGCACATTATTCGGTAAAAAAACAGAAACCGCTTAAGTTTCAAAGCCGTTGAACTAACAACTACAAAGGGTGCCTAAATCAGGCACCCTTTACCTGTATAATATGCACTTAGGTGAAAAACTATCCAAAATGGAACCATACTTCTCAATTTTCCGTCCTTTAACCACTCTGTTATATAATTAAACCAAACAGCATCTTCACTGCTGTCAGGAGGAGTATTTAATGAAAAAATATTGGCTACTTATCAGTTTCATTATCATTTTCAGCCTCACGCTGTCAAGCTGCAACTTACCTGGAAATCCAACGCCGACTTCTCAGGTGGATGCCTTAAATACAGCTGCTGCTCAGACCGTCCAGGCCCAACAGACCAACATTGCCCAGACCAATGAAGCAATAAGCCAGATTACGCCCACCGTCACCATAACCCCCGGCGGAAACACCGGCTCGTCCAGCACCGCCACACCAAGCCCCACCCATACCGCTCAGGCAGAGTGTTATCAGGCCAGCCTTACCTCTGAAACCATCCCGGATGGCAAGAACTACGCACCCGGCCAGTCCTTTACCAAAACCTGGACGCTGAAGAATACCGGCTCTTGCAATTGGGACAACAATTTCGACGTGGTCTTTGTCTCCGGTGACTCTATGGACGCACCGGCTTCAATGCAGCTGACCAGCGGCACAGTCAAACCGGGCGAATCCGTGGTTGTCTCCATGGACCTGGAAGCGCCCTATGCTGCCGGTACCCATCGGGGAGAGTTCAAATTGCGAAATGCCAATGGCGTCCTGTTCGGTCTTGGCACCAAGAACAGCACCTTCTGGGTTGAGATTGACGTGGAAGGCACCCTATATGACTTCGTAGCAGAATATTGCTCTTCCAATGTTAAATGGACCTCCGGTGCAGGCAACCTGACCTGCCCCGGCAGCTCCGGTGACACCGAAGGCTGGGTCCGCAAGGCCAATGTCCCTCAATTGGAGAACGGCGTCTCGGAAAACGAACCTGGGATTGTGATGCAGCCTGAAATGGTCACCGATGGATGGGTTCAGGGTATCTACCCACCCATTTCAATCACTGGCGGTGTGTATTTCCGAGCCCTCATCGGCTGTAACAGCACCGAGGCGTGCGATGTCAAATTTGTTCTGAAATATAAGGTGGAAGGGGAATCTGTGAAGACCCTGGCCACCTGGCATGAAGTTCAGGATGGCACCTACAACAAAGTCAGCGTGGACCTGAGCAGCCTGGCAGGCAAGGAAGTCCAGTTCATCCTGGTGGTCTTAGCCAATGGCAGCCCATCGAATGATGAAGCCCTCTGGGTATCTCCCCGGATCGAACCCTGAGCCATAACCAGGACCAACTGACCGGCGGTGTCCCCCCACCGCCGGTTTTTTTATTTTTTTATTATTAATCACAAATAAATAACCTGCCTTGACTTTTTTTCCTCATAACCTACAATTGATGATTGACCAACGCTAATAACCATAGTTGGCTCGGAGGTATTTCAAACCAATGAATAAAAGCACAAAAAGTAAGCTATTCGTTCTGACTGCCCTTGTGATGGTCAGCCTGATCCTCACAGCCTGCGGCAACAAAGAACCTGAAATGGATATCGATGCTCAGAAGACTGCCTTTGCCCAAACTGCGGCCGTACAGGCCACAATGACAGCGGAAGCCGTCCCGACCGAAACCCCCACCCCGGAGTTGACCCCAACCCCAACCATGACGGCCACAGCCGAGGAAACCACTGCTGAAATCACCGCGACCGTCTCTGCAACCGTTTCGGTAACGGATCCAACGGCGACCGTTTCGATCAACGGTGTCGACGAAGCTGCCTGGCGGGCCAATGATCCACCCGACAACACCGTTTTCTCCCCCGGTGAGTCATTCACGGTGACCTGGACCATCGAAAACACCGGCACGTCCACCTGGACCACCGGCTATTACATCAGCTTCCTATCCGGTGACCAGATGGGCGCTGAAGATGAAATCTATCTGCCCTATTCGGTTCCCCCAGGAACAAACGTGCAGATCAGCGTTGATTTCGTAGCGCCCGAAGCAACCGGAACCAAACAAAGTGACTGGGTACTGAAAAATGCCAATGGTGAGACTTTTTATTTCTTCTTCATCATTTTAGAGGTCAAATAAGAATCAAAGCTTACCGAATTCCCTGGATTAAGCGAAGGACGGATCAATCGTGTCTGCCCTGTTGGACTTGAAAGAGAAAATTAGAACCGAGGCCCTTCGCCTCGGTTTTAACCATATGGGTGTGACTTCGGCTGTTCCGGTCCCGGATTACCTGCGTTATCAAGCCTGGATCGAACAGGGGTATCACGGCAAAATGGGCTATCTTGCCCGCGAAGATGCCATCCAAAAACGCGGTAACCCCGAATTGATCCTCGAAAACTGCCAGCGGGTCATCAGCCTGGCAATGCCCTATCGCCCCCCCTCAAAAGACAATCACCAACTGCCATCAGGTTACGGGCGCGTGTCCGCATATGCCCAAACAGAAGATTATCATGACCAGATTTGGGAAAAACTGGATCAGCTTGAGCAATTCATCAAATCAAACACTGACCAACCCGTACAGCTCAAGGGATATGTAGATACCGGCCCAATTTTAGAGCGCAGTTTTGCGGTGACGGCCGGGCTGGGACAAACCGGAAAGAACACCTGCCTGATCGTACCGGGCACGGGTTCCTACTTCTTCCTTGCTGAAATGCTAACCGATCTTCCCCTGCCGGTCGATAGCCCCTGTACCCGAGATCTCTGCAAAACCTGCCAGCGCTGCATCACGGCCTGTCCAACCCAATGTATCCTCCCTGACCGCTCACTGGACGCCCGGCACTGCATCAGTTATCTGACTATCGAGCACAAGGGGATCATCCCCGACGATCAAAAAGAGCTGATCGGCGATTGGGCCTTTGGCTGTGATATCTGCCAAATGGTGTGCCCCCACAACGCCTTGACGCCCGATCAAGTTTATGTCCTTGGTGAAAATCGCCTCGCCTCCGCATTGGACCTGATCTCGCTTTTCAAAGTGGATGATGCCGGCTTCAAACAACGCTTTGGCGGCACACCCATCGAGCGGACCAAACGAGTGGGTTTATTACGAAATGCCGCCCTGGTATTGGGAAATCAACAAGCCCAAGCCGCCCTGCCAGTATTGCGTAATGTCCTGAAAAATGAAACCGATGAAGGACTGCTGGATGCCTGCCACTGGGCCATCCGAAAAATTGAGGAAACCACCTCTAAAAGCATGGACGAGGTGGTAACTAAATGAACACCAAAGAACCCACCTTCATGATCGGCTCCGTGCCTATTTTTGGGGACCTGATCCTGGCGCCCATGGACGGAATCACCGATAATCCCTTCCGTGCACTTTGCCGCGGGTTGGGGTCAGCAATGGTCGTGACGGAATTCATCAACGCCCTGGATGTGATTGAAGACAATCCCCGCTACCCCAAGCGAACCATCTTCACCGAAGATCAACGCCCGGTCTCCCTCCAAATCCTCGGGAACGACCCCGAAAGGATGCTCACTGCAGCGGTCCCATTGGTCGAAGATGTCAAACCTGATATTCTGGACATCAACCTGGGGTGTCAATCCAAAAACGTGACCTCCCGTGGCGCTGGTGCGGCCCTACTGCGCAAGCCCGAAGATATCGCCCGGATCTTCGCACTCATGACCCGTGAATTCACCATCCCCGTGACTGGCAAGATCCGGTTGGGTTGGGATGATGGCTCACTGAACTATCTTGAGGTAGCAAAAATCATTGAAGATAACGGTGGCGCAATGGTTGCAGTGCATGGCCGGACGCGCAAACAAGCCTATCGAGGTCAGGCCATCTGGGAACCAATCAGAGAGGTCAAACAAGCCTTACATATTCCGGTGATTGGCAACGGTGACGTTGTAACGGTGGCGGATATTGAGCGGATCAAGCAGGAAACCGGCTGTGATGCGGTAATGATTGGCCGTGCGGCTGTGTCCAACCCCTGGATCTTCAGCCGCCTGGACCGGGATCAGGTGAGTCCGCAGGACGCACTGCAAACCATCTTGACCCATTTCAAAACCATCGTGGCCCATTACGGTGAACAGGGAGTAATTACTTTTCGAAAATATCTGAAAGCTTACCTTGCGCCCTACTCCATTCCCCGCGAGGAGCTGCTTGCTCTATTAAAAGAAAAAGATCAGGATGTCGTTCATTCGGAAATCACCCGGATCTTCTCCCTTCTCTAAACTTCAACTCGATTAAACAGCCACAACATCCAGCAACTGCTCAACCGGACGAACCAATTCCGCGAACATTCGCCGAATCTCGCCATCATTTATAGTGCTCAGCCCTTCCAGTTCCATTGCCACTTGTTCATCCAGCATCTGAATTTGATATAAACCGTAACTTAAGGCTCCCGACCGAATCAGAATGGATTGGGCTTCTTCCAACTTGAGGCTGTCAGTAACCTGCAGCCGAATGGCATCAAAACGCTCCCGTTCCGGGTGATCCACCAAGTGTGCATAAAGGATCGGGAGGGTATAACGCCCATTCAACCAATCTGAGTTCGCCGGCGCTTCCAGGGCGTCGCGCAGATCATCATGGAGCTGGAGCATCACACCGTAATATTGCCCCAGCGCCGATAAGCGTGTGAGATCAGCAGCAGAGGCGCCACCCACGAGACCGCCCAGTGAGAACGCCCCGAAGAAAAACGCGCCGCTTTTCATCACTGCCAGCTGCCAATAGGCCTCTTCCGTTTCAGGGTTACTTGCGTCCAAAGCCTGACCGAACGAAACCTGATATAACACCCTGGAAATTGTCTCAATACCATCTTTATATTGATGCGACGCCTCCGAGAGCCTTCTGAGGACATGGGCCGCCCATCCAGCCAGACCAAGGCTCGTATTGGCAAGCTCACCACAAGAATGCCCCGCCGTTGGACCAACCTCATCGCCATCCAAAATACTATCCACAGAGATAATTGCGGAGAAGAGCAATGTGAGAGATGCATTCGCCATAACCTGCTTTTCAATTACGCCATCATAAGCCGCCGCAATTAAACCCGGGATTAAAATATGCTTAGGTTTATCGTTTATAATCCTAATGACAAACTGCATCAGGTCAGGCCATGGGTTAATAAATTCATCATCCTGTAAATATTGTGTGATCTTTTGGTACATTTTTCTCTCTTCCTGAGGGAGTGCCGATAATTCGGCAAAATTACCGGCACATCCAGTCAATTCTATTCCTCGGTCCACCAGGTCCAGGGATCCAACGAATTGTTCGCCAGAATTTCACTCAATTCGGTCTTACAAACTTTGGCCAATTGAGATAGCCTGGCATCTTGCTTCTGTTCAGCTTGTTGAAGCTGGTTGTAAAATTCTTTCATCAGTCTCACCTCCTTTCTATCGGGAATTTCATAATGGCAAATAAAAATCAATTTTCCCTAAACAAAATCAGAACCGAAACCGTAAAACAATGGTCAGAGCTGTTCTTATCTTTTGTGGTGCTTTGCACATTGCTCTTATTCACCTACACCTTGTTGTTCCTAAGGCCCTATATTGGATTCTTTATCAATTCCAATAACGGGCAGGTTACGGGGGTTGATGAAATTGTCAGTGGTGTTATCCAGGAAGACGACATTATTCTATCGATTAACAATGTAGCACCGCAGGATTTCAACAATTCCTTCGAAGAAAACCCGATCATACAAACCGAAATAGGTGAAAATCTCCATATTACCTTGCTTAGGAATGGGGATGAATTGCAAGTGGACATGCCTAAGCCCGCTGGAAGTGAGCATAGTTTTTTAGCTAGACTTACGGGTGATTGGATCATCCCATATCCATTTTTTGCCGCCGGGTTGATCGCTATTCTCTTCATCCGACCCAGATCAAAAACGCGAACGCTGCTTTACTTTTTCTTCTTTTCTTTTGCAATCTGGATCAGCGCAGGTCAAATTTCATCCATTGGTTATTGGTCCGCAAGTAAAATAATGCGTGTTTTTATTTGGCTCAGCGTTCCAATCGCCATCAATCTCCATTGGCTCTTTCCAATACCTTTTAAAAATTGGAAGAAGTGGGTTGGTGTCATAATTTATATTCTGCCAGTAACCCTAGCCCTATTGGATATCCTAGATTTCCTTCCATCAGGGATCTATTTACTTGGTTTTATCCTGTCCATGGGAAGTTCTCTCACACTGCTAATTATTAAATTCTTTAAATTCAAGGGACTTCGCTCAATGATGTGGTCCTTGCTTGGCTCCTACATCATTGCGATTATTCCCATTATCTTCTTGGCTGTGATGATGTTCATCAATAAGGTCCCCCAGAATTCCAACATCGCCATAATCGGCCTGACTGCAATACCAGGTTTTTATTTCTTTACAGCTTATAAAACCAGTTTGAAACAAGAATTTCCTCGAATCAATGTGGCTATGAGACTCTTCATCAGCGGGATCTTCCTTGCCTTCATCTTTGCCTTTTTCATGGTCATTGCACCTACTGTCTCAATAAATCCAACTCTTCGATCAATCATCTCCTTTGGTTCAACTTTCTTAATCGGACTAACTGGCTTTGGAATGTTGCTGATCATGCCAGCCCTTGCAAACGATCAGATCAACCTCTTTCAGAACCAGTCTTATACATTAAGGTTCAGCGCTAACCGGGCAGCCGCTTTCATCAACTTCCTATTCTTCCTCTCGCCCTTATATGTTTTGGCGCTCCTATCATTTCCTCTTCTTCGAGGAGAGCCTTTCACAACAATTCTGTTCTCATCGATTGTGGCAGTCGTTGGTACCGGACTTTCAGTTCTTTTCTTCAAGTATTTTCTGGCGTTCTTTGATCGCGTGATCCTTGGCATAAAATTGCCCCCAGATAACTTAATCCACCAATTTACGCAGAAAATCACGCTCAGCCTCGATCACCCATCCCTGGTCAATTTGATAAAAGAAGAAATTCTTCCCAGCTTAATGATCCGGGAATCCATTCTTCTTTTATTTGATGGCCAGCCTCAACCAAAAACCTTCTTGCGAACAGGAATCAACGATGAAGAATGCCAGAAGCTGATCCAATCAACAAAACTACAGACGCTTAAATTCTTGCCATCAAACAATTACCTCTGGGACGCCTGTCCCTGGGTTAAACTTGTTTTGCCCTTATCACTGGATGATGAGTTCCTAGGCGTATGGCTATTCGGATGGCGTGACCCAAATAATATCTACGATGAAGGCTTCAAAACCATATTAAAAACCCTGGCCAATCAAACCGCCATAACCCTGCTCAACATCCACCAAAATGAACTATTGGAAACGCTCTACAACGTCAATATGGAAAGGCAAGAAGCTGAAAAAGCAGAGCTCGCCCGGGACCTACATGATGTTTTACTGCCCTCGCTGGGCTACTTGGTGGAATTGCAAAGCAGCAATTCCGACCAAAAAGAGTTTGAGAAAGCCGTTCAGCAGATCAATGATATGGTTCGGGAAATTATGAGCGGCCTACGGCCCTCCAGCCTCGACATGGGCTTAGATGTAGCCATTGAAGAGTTGGCAGATCAGCCCGAAGCACAAATCGGCGGCAAAATCAAGATCGAAACGAATCTCTATGTCCCCAAACCGCTTAATTACGATCAAAATGTTGAGCTTCATCTTTACCGCATCATCCAGCAGGCATGTCATAATGCCTACGAACATGCTCAGGCGCAATCAATCCTGATAACAGGCCGGTTTACCGAAGACGAGTTCAAACTCAGCATTACCGATGATGGCATTGGTCTGCCATTCCAGGGCCCGCCTAATATAAACGAACTTTTAGCGAACCATCACTTCGGTCTGGCAAATATTTTTGAAAGAGCGAAGATCATCAATGCCTCCGTTTCCATTCATTCCTCCCCAAAGCAGGGAACATCGCTGGAACTCAGGTGGACACCGGATTCTACGAGTTAGGTCGTTTAGCTAGGCTTGCATAAATGTGCCTCTCTGGTATAATGTTACGAGTGACTGGTCCTGTACCTGGTCAATTTTGGCTGGGTGCATGGAGACCTGCAAAATAAAACTAATAAGGAGTAGCAGTGTCATGGCTTTAGGAAAAGAAGCAAAAGTAGAAATCATTGATGAATACAAACGGCATGGTGAGGACACAGGTTCCCCTGAGGTCCAAATCGCAATCCTTTCCAAGCGGATCACGCAACTAACAGATCACCTCCGGGTAAATAAGCACGATGAAAGTTCCCGAAGGGGTCTGCTCAAGTTGGTTGGTCAACGCCGCCGTTTACTGGCATACTTGCGCCGTAAAGATTACAAACGTTATCTGGCGCTCACCGAAAAGCTCAAGATCCGCAAAAAATAATTATTGCGTTCTTGAACCTAATCGGGGAAAAACCGCAGAAGAAGCTGATTGCCGAGCCGTTAATCTGGTGTCAATGATAAGACTTCGCAATTAACTACTCTGCGGTAAACTTTTTTAAGTCGTTCAAGGCCGCCGGTCGGGAATTGAAAATTGCTGAGGACGGGTGCCTCACCGGTTTTCAGTCCCTGACTGGGCGGGAAAATTATAGTTGAAGGGATTAATATGAAACCCGAAGTTAAGAATTACCGAGCCAAAGTCGGCGATAAGGAAATTATCATCGAAACTGGCAAGCTGGCCGGACAGGCTGGCGGCGCCGTAACCGTTCAAATGGGTGACAGCGTAATTTTCTGCGCAGCCACAATGGGTGGCGTGCGGGAAGGGCTGGATTTCTTCCCCCTGACCGTGGACTATGAAGAGCGGATGTACGCCGGTGGGCGTATCCCCGGTTCCTTCTTCCGCCGTGAAGGCCGCCCCACCAGTGAGGCCGTCCTCACCGCCCGGATGACCGACCGCCCAATTCGCCCCCTCTTCCCGGATGGGATGCGCAATGAAGTTCAGGTCATCCTGATGTCAATGTCAGCAGATGAAGAAAATCCGCTGGATATCCTTTGCATCAACGCCGCCTCCGCTTCCCTAATGATTTCCGACATCCCCTGGTCTGGCCCCGTCGGCGCCGTCCGGATCGGTTACATCAATGACGAACTCGTCGTCAACCCGACCTTCTCCGAGATGGAAGAATCCAAGCTGGATCTGGTTGTGGCTGGCACCAAAGAAGCTATCGCCATGGTTGAAGCTGGTGCCAACGAAGTCTCCGAGCAGGTGATGATTGAAGCCCTGGAACTGGCCCAAAAATCCATCCAGCCAATCATTGAACTCCAGGAGCAGATGGCTCGTGAACTTGGCAAGACAAAACGTGAAATTGAACTGGTTAGCAAAGACGAGAGCCTTGTTGATACCCTCAAAGCCAAGATCAGCGGCCAGATGCTCGAGATCATGAACCAACCTTACACCAAAGAATCCCTCTATGGCGGCATCAGCGAATTGAAAGATGCTGTTATTGAAGAAATGACCACCGACCAGGTTGAAACCCTGACCGAAGCGGAGCTGAAAGCCCAGAAAAAAGCAATTGCCTCAGCTTTTGAAGATGCTGAGAAAGAAATCATCCGGGACCGCATCATCGCAGAGCGCAAACGCCCCGATGGCCGCGGCCCAGAAGATATACGTGACATTTGGTGCGAAGTTGATGTCAGCCCCCGGGCGCATGGCTCCGGCCTCTTCACCCGCGGTGAGACCCAGGTGCTCACCCTGGCCACCCTTGGCACCCCCAAGGAAGCCCAGGAACTGGACAACCTGGTTCCAACTGACACAAAACGCTACATGCATCACTATAACTTCCCACCTTACTGCGTAGGCGAGACCGGCCGTCTCTTTACCAACCGCCGTTCCATTGGTCACGGTATGCTGGCAGAACGCGCTCTCGTTCCCGTACTTCCGGATGAGTCGGAATTCCCCTACACCCTGCGCCTCGTTTCTGAGGTTATGGCCTCCAATGGTTCCTCGTCGATGGCATCCACCTGTGGATCCACCCTCGCTCTGATGGATACCGGCGTGCCGATCAAACGGCCCGTCTCCGGTGTCGCTATGGGCCTGGTGATGAAAGACAGCAACTATGTGATCTTGACCGATATCCTCGGTATGGAAGATCACCTGGGTGACATGGACTTCAAGGTCACCGGCACCACCGAAGGCATCACAGCCTTACAGATGGATATCAAGATCAGCGGTCTGACGACCGAGATCATGGCCGAAGCCCTCGAACAGGCCCGCAAAGCCCGCTTGCTCATCCTCGGCAAGATGCTCGAAACCATTTCCGAGCCTCGCAGCGAGATCAAGGACCATGCCCCCCGGATCGAGATCATCAAAGTGCCCGTCGACAAGATTGGCGCAGTGATCGGTAAGGGCGGCGAGACCATTCGCTCCCTGCAGGAAGAAACCGGCACCAAGATTGACATCAACGATGACGGCACAGTCTACATCGCCGCAATCGACGGTGAAGGTTACAAAGCCGCCCGCGATCGGATTGAACGCCTGACCGAAGAAGTTGAAATCGGCCGGATTTACACCGGTAAGGTCGTCCGCACAACCGATTTCGGCGCATTCGTCGAGATCCTCCCCGGACAGGATGGCCTGGTGCACATTTCCCAGTTGGACACAAACCACGTCACCAAGGTGACCGATGTCGTCAACGAAGGCGATGAGATCACCGTGATGGTGACCAACATCGACAACCAGGGCCGTGTCCGGCTTTCCCGCCAGGCACTTCTCGAAGGCTGGACCCTCGAAGAAGCCCAGGCTCAGGATAAAGCCAACAATAAGAAGAGCAGCGGTGGCAACCGTGGTGGTGGTAACCGCGGCGGTGGACGCAGCAATAACCGCAGCCGACGCTAAACTAAGCCTGATTAAATAAAAAAGAACTGGCCTCAATTGAGGTCAGTTCTTATTTTTAATTAAAACCGAGGTTGGGCTAATCCTCCAGGCCCCTGCCTTTTCGCAATTGCATGTAAATCGCTTCAAGCTCACTGATCAGCGCATCTTCCTGCTTGGCGAGATACGCCAATATTGCAATTTCATCCTGCAGTGCTGCCCGTCCCTCAACTTCCAAACGGCGGGATTCCTCACCTTGGGAGCCGGTCAGGGAATAAACAACGCCAGCCACCTGTACCAGGTCCCCACCCTCAGGGAGCTTGAAAGTGAGTCGAATCTCGTCCTGACGATTGAAAGGAACTTCAGCAGGCACATCAACGATGACGTGCAACAAATTATCTTCCAACGCTGCCAGGGTCGCCAGAGTGCCATCCAGCGTCCCTCCCATATCCGAATCCAGCTCAACAGTCACCGGTTGATCAGGGGTGATCCAGGAATGATTAAGGTCGTAATGGATCACATGCGGCCGTTTTAGCTTTTCCACCATGACGACTCGATTTGTGTAATCAATGGATATCGGGTTCGCCCGAATAGGGTCGGGAATCCCTTTAATTTGGATATACGTCTGCCGTTCCAATTTGATTGCAGCGATCTGCAGGGGATGGGCGATAAACCCTACATATTCCGTTGAGACCATTGCGACTTCTGCGTCATATGTGACCGGCACCCCCTTGTAATTATTGTATAGGGTGACAGGGCGCTGTTCACGGAGGTGGCACCAGAGATTATCCAGAATCGAATCAGAGTGTTGTTCAGTCTGTATTGTTGTCTCCACGCTCGCTCTCCTTATTTGTTTCACTTAATTATAGGTTACTTCGGGCTGGTTGGCAGAATGGGCATCTCCGGGCCATCCACATTCAGATGCTCCGCCAGGGCTGCTCGAAGCGCCGTCCGATCATCCCAGGGATATTCCACCGTTTCAAAGCACATAGATTGTTCATGACCCTTGCCACAGATAATGACCACATCACCCTTTTCCGCCTTCGCGACTGCCATTCGGATTGCAGTGCCGCGGTCAGGTTCGCGCCAGAAGGTCTCCCCTTCTCTCCCGCCACCCCGTAGGGCGCCTTCAGCCATATCCGCCAAAATGCCTTCCAACGACTCCGTCCGGGGGTCTTCAGCCGTCAGGATGATCTGATCTGCAATGCCAATCGCAATCTCTGGCATCATCTTGCGCTTTTCAACATCACGCAACCCGGCCGAACCAAAAACGGCGATCAGCTTGCCCTCGGCCAATTCGCGGGCTGTCAACAATGCCTGACGGATGCCATTGGGGGTATGCGCAAAATCTGCGATAGCCAGGAAATCCTGCCCAAGATCCACCGCTTCCATCCTTCCAGGCACGATAGGCGTGGTGGCAAAGGCCTCCTGAGCCACATCCACCGGGACATCCAGACCAAAAACTGTCAGCCCCAGAGCTGCCAGCCCATTGGAGACATTGTAGCGGCCGATCAAAGGCGTCCGGATCGCAAAGGTCTTACCCAATCCATGTACCCTGAACCGCAGTTCGCTGGGTGTGTTCTCGATCTCGTCTGCCCAGAGATCCGCTCCTGCCTGCACGCTGTAGGATATCTGCCGCACCTGGGTGATCCTGGATAGATAGGAATAGGATTCATCATCCTTATTCAATAGTGCCAGTGGGGCAACCTGTTTGGAATCTCCCCGAGGTTGCGAAAGCATTTCAAAAAGCAGACCCTTTGCCTCCAGATAGCCCTGATAGGTGCGGTGGTAATCAAGATGTTCATGCGTCACGTTGGTCACGGCTGCGAGGTCATAATCCACCTCGGCTACCCGCTGCTGGACCAGCCCGTGCGAGGTTGTCTCCAGGACCACATGCGTCAGCCCTGCAGCCACCATCTGCGCCAGATAGCGTTGGATGTCAGGGGATTCAGGCGTGGTCACATGGAAACCCGTATCGAGGGTCTCGTCGCCGATCACGGCATTGACGGTGGAGATCATCCCCACGGCCAGGCCAGATGTCTTCAGAATGTGATAAACCAGGTTGGTGGTGGTCGTCTTGCCATCCGTGCCGGTGATGCCGATCACGATCAGCTTGCGCGAGGGATGGCCGTAAAAAGCCGAAGCGAACTGCGCCAGGGCAACCCGGTCATCGCCGGTGATCTGCACATAAGGGACATCCAGTGCCAGCCCGGGCTGCGTGCCGATCACGGCCGCCGCGCCCTTTTCTATCGCTTGTGGAATGTACTTGTGACCATCCGCGCTCTCCCCCACCAGCGCAAAGAAAGCATCACCCGGCTGCACTTTTCGTGAGTCCCAGGCAATCCCGGAGACTTCGGTGTCAGAATAATTGTTGCTGACCCGATCTGCAAGTTCTTCCAGGCAAGTTGACAGTTTTTTGGGGGAGAATGCGTTCAAAGGCTTGTTCCTTTCCACGGTGAGGTGGCGGAGGCAAAGGTTAACGGTTTAATCTTAACCGCATCAGGGGATTAGAACAAGGTGTGGAAGAATATTGTCATTGCGAGGGAGCCGAAGGCGGACGACACCGTCCCCGAAGCGAAGCGGAGAGGAAAACAATCTTAAAAATTACACATTCAAAAAGAACATCTAAAACTGCAATTCATCAAACAAATCCCGCCACTCCGGATTCATTTCCTTTATCAAATCAATCTTCCTTTGCCTTGATCCCCCTTTAATTTGCTTCTCCCTCTCAATCGCATCATCAATATAATCATAGACCTCATAATAGACCAGTTGATTGACGTTGTATCGAGTGGTAAATGAACTGCCCCGCCCCTCCTTATGCTCACTCACCCGACGGTAAAGGTCATTGGTTACCCCAGTGTAAAGTACCCTGTTACTCTGATTGGTCATAATGTATATGAAATACGTCTTTTCTGCCATTTCCACCCTTTTAACGCATACTGTATTGGCTGTTCAGCCCTCTTTTTTTATCATTGCAGAACCACCACATCTTGTCATTGCGAGGAACGAAGCAATCTATTCCTTTATTACATCCCGGCTCTTATCCTGAATCAGAAACCTGAAATGGGATTGCTTCGCAAGCTCGCAATGACAAAATCTGTTCCCTTGTCATTGCGAGGGAGCCGTAGGCGGACGAAGCAATCTCTTCCCTTTGCTATCCAGGCCCACATCCCAGGGCAGAAGCCCAAATTTGAATTGCTTCGCAAGCTCGCAATAGCAAAATCTATTCCCTTGTCATTGCGAGGCCACCACATCTTGTCATTGCGAGGAACGAAGCAATCTTTTCCTTTACTGCATCCCAGCTCTTATCCCAGATCAGAAACCTGCAATGGGATTGCTTCGCAAGCTCGCAATGACAAAATCTGTTCCCTTGTCATTGCGAGGGAGCTGCAGGCGGACGAAGCGATCTCTCCCCTTATGCTATCCAGGCCCACATCCTAGGGGCAGAAGCCCAAATTGAGATTGCTTCGTTCCTCGCAATGACAAGAAAATGATACTTTCCTATCCCTCGTTATCCTGCCCCTCGTCCTCGGGCGCATCCCCCTCTTCCGCTGCCTGCTGTTCAAGCCTGGCCTGTTCAGCCTTCAGCTGCTTGACCGCACCGCGAGAGATCAGATACGCACCGCCAAGGGAGATCGGCATGCTGGCGATCAGCAGGATCAGCGTCCAGCGCAGGTCAGTACCAGCCTGCCGGTCGATCATGAAGCCGGCAAGAGCCGCCAGCCCGGCAATCACAAAGGTCAGGCAGCCTGAACCCAGGCTGACCATGAGCATGCGGGAGATGGATTTTGATGGACTGTTGGGATTATTATTTTTCATAACAAGATTTTTTCCCATTCTCTAGATACCTGACACTAGTTTCCTAATCTTCTTCGTTTGTTTTCTTCGACGCTTCCCCCATCACCGGATTCTTCTCCAAATACGCCTTCCTAACCTCCTCAGGCACGTTATTCAACGGGCAGGAGAAGTTCACGCAGCGGTTGCAGATCTCGCTATAGAGCAAATACCCAAAGCTGGCAGCGCAGACCAACCCGATCCCGGCCAGCAGGTACTGCCCGCCCACCACGGTGAAAACCAACGGATAGAGCAGGAAGATCAGCACACCAATGATGAACTGTATCTGTTCAGACTTATTCATCGGCTCCGGGTGGTAAGGCCAGATCTTGATCACACCGTAATTGGCATGACAGTGCAGGATGCGCCCCTCTTCCGCCCAATAGGGGCAGTGACTGCAAAGGACACGTGCTTCCCAGACAAAAAAGAAGAAGAGCATATAGCCCAGCCAGCCAAACAGCCACCAGCCAAACCCAGCCCTGATCATGCCCCCGATGCTGGCCGTGAAGAAGGGTAAAACGATCATGAAGAAATGCAGGGTGTCACGGAACTGATAGCGGCACATCAGATGCCCCTTCAAGCCGCAGCCCTTGCAAACCCTTTCCGGTAAATTGGTGCAGATTTCATCTGCCATTGGGAAAACCCATCCTTTCCTTTGCTGCTTCTATTTTAGGACGGATTCAGAAAATCAGCGTTCTTTTTATTTACGCCAGACTATTTCCCTATCCCCTGCACAGTGCGGCCCAGGATGAACAACGCACCCCACAGCACCAGCGCCACCAGTCCAAACCAAAGCGAAAGTTTGGCATCCAGTCCCCAAAGTGCAGAGATGCTCAGGTCCATATCCATCACGGCCACCGGCACAGGCACCAATTCTTCCGCTTCCTCATCATAAAAGCCAAAGGAGACATAAACCTTCCCCGCGAACTCACCCTCAGTGGAGGCGTTAATCGCCCAGCTTTCCTCCAGGGCTTGCCCTTCCGAGAGGTTGGCCTGCACCAGTCCGGGCGGTTCCAGCGTCAGCCCCGAGAACACCGGCTCAATCAGCACGATCTGGGCGCTCCGATCTGCCTGCGCAGTCCCATCGGTTTCCACCAGGGTCACCCGCAGGTCCGCGCCCTCCCCTTTACGCAGCCAGATCGGCCAGTTAATGGTAAGCGTATATTCCGCCTGGCTGGCATACTCGGTCCCCTCAGGGGCAGCCGGCAAGATCCCCGCTGGAATGGTCAGCTGTTTTGAATCAGACGACCCCGGCCAAACACCCCAGCCGAGAATCATCAAGCCCAGTAACAAAAACAACAAGCTGAGTCCAAACAGCCCTTGTCCCAAAGCCTTCTTCTGCTGATATTTCTTTTCCGATTTCATCCGAGCCATATCAACACCGCCATACTGACGATAAAAATCCCCGCGATACCCCAGGTCAGCCCTAAGTGACCCTCCTGCAGGGCAAAATACCCAGCCAGAGGTAATAAAATCTGCAATGCCAATAAGCCAATCCGTAATTTGGGGCGGATGGCCTTCATTTTTTCCGTTTTGATGCTGGTTTCCGTCATCTTGTCATCCTAGATCAATAAACTGATCAGCAAAGCCGTCAGGGCCACGGTCCCAATCGTGACCGCGCCGTAACCGAGTAATTTCCGCATCACTGAGCCTTCCTGCCCGGCCAGCCCTACTGTGCTGCAGCCCACGATCACTTTCGCCGGGGCCAGCACGCTCCCCAAAGCGCCGCCTGCCGACTGTGCGCCCAGGATCAAGGGAATGCTCAGGTTCAGAAGCTGAGCGGCGTTCATCTGCAGCGCTGCAAAAAGCACGTTGGAGTTATTGTTGCTGCCGGTGATGAACGCACCCAGCGCGCCAATGAAGGGCGCGATTGCCGGGTAAACCGCACGACTAATGCCTTCACTGAGCCCCTGCGCCAGCAGGTAGGTCATACCACTATGCAGCATTACCGAAGCCAAACCGACCATTCCCAGGATTCCCAGGCTGGAATTCACACCGCTTTTGACCACCAGGCCCAGGATCGAGCGCAGAGCGCCTTTCCTGATATAGCCTACGCGACGGTAAATGATATATGAAATGATACAGGTATAGAGCAGGATCGCACCAGGATGCCCAAAGATATTGATCCTCCGTCCCGGCCCGGCAGCAGTCTCCCAGCCCAGGCTTGTGGTCAGCGCGGGGAAATTCAAGGTCACCCGCACCAGGCTCAGGAAATTATCAACCGGTTCAATCAGGTTGATCGAAAAGGCCAGCACCACCAGCAGCCCATAGGACACTAATGACAACCAGAGCGACTTGCCTTTGTCCTCTTCCGCCTCAGGGGGCAGACTATCAGCCTCAGGTTTCATCCGGTAGGCCGGCAGCCGCATCCACAGCAGCCCGACCAGCAAGCCGGAAATCCCGGCCCCGGTTGCGCCGAGGGTCCAAAGCCCATTTGTTGCCAGCAGATATTGAACCGTCCCCATCACCAGCCCAATCACCACCACCGGCGCCACCGCCCGCTTCAATCCCTTCCAGCCATTACCAATCAGCGCTACCAGCAAGCCGCTGGGGATGCTGGCGATGCCTAAAAGGAGCGCGGTGAAAGGCGCCAGAACTTCACCGGGCAGCCCGGTGATCGCCATCAGGGTCTGGAATGCAGAAGCCAGTGAGCCAAACGAGACCGCCCAGCCATGCCCAATCGCGGCCATTGCCACAGCCGCCACAGGGGAATAACCGAGGCCCACCAAAAGCGGTGCGCAGACCGCCACTGGCACGCCGAAACCACCCATCCCCTGCAGGAAGGACACCATCAGCCAGCCGATCAGCAGAGATTGCATTACCCGATCGCCGGTCATGGCGGGCAGGGCGCGTCCGATCATCCGAATCGCGCCGGCTTCTCGGGCGATGTTAAAAAGTAATAAGGCTGTCCAAATAATGAAGAGCACATCCAGGCTGAGCAGGACCGCCTTCACCTGGGCATAGGCCAGCAATTCAAACCCTGAACCAAAGGCCAGCGCCGCCACGATCAACGCCGTGAACCAGCCCAAACCGCCAGCCCGACTCCCGCCCCAGCGGAACACCAGCATCAGCACGACCACGACCAGCACTGGCAGAAATGCCAGTAGCCAATTCCAGATGGATAACGATAATTTCATTCAGTCGTCTTTCAACTCAGTTTAAGGATAGTCCGCTTATTCCACGCGGAGGGTCTCGCCAACCACTTGCATCTGCGCCTGCAATGTCTCCGCATAGCCCGGCTGGCCGCCGCCGATGAACACCGTAAAATCGCCAGGTTCGATAACCCAGTTGCCTTCCTCATCCACCAGCGCAAAGGCTCGTGGCGGAACGGAGAGGGTCACTCGCTGTTCACTGCCAGGCCCCAAACGCACCCGTTTGAAGTCTGCCAGCGAATGTCGCGGAATAGGCAGCGAGGCAACTTCATCGCGCAGATAAACCTGCACGACCTCATCACCCGTGAATTCGCCGGTGTTCCGAACAACACAGGATATCTCCAGGGTATTTGGCGCTTCCATTCGATTAAAATTCAAGGCCAGGTCAGCGTATTCAAATGACGTGTAGCTCAGCCCAAAGCCAAAGGGATAAAGCACGTCACCATCGAAATAACGATAGGTGCGGCCCTGCATGTCATAGTCTTCATAAGGTGGCAGCTGATCCACGGATTGATAGAAGGTCACTGGCAGCCGCCCGCCGGGATTATAGTCGCCAAACAAAACCTCAGCCACCGCCCGGCCGCCGGCTTCTCCCGGATACCAGGCTTCAAGGATGGCAGGGATGTGTTCCTGCGCCCAGTTGATCGCCAAAGCGCTGCCATTCAGCAGGACCAGCACCACTGGCGTCCCCGTCTCAGCAACAGCCTCCAACAATGCCTGCTGCATGCCCGGCAAGGCCAGGTCCGTCCGGTCACCATTGGATTGCAATCCCTCTGCCACGCCTTCCTGCTGGCTTTCCTCGCCTTCCACTAGTTGCGATAAACCCAAAACAACAATGGCCAGATCCGCTTTTTTGGCGAGCTTGACCGCTGCTTTGATGCCCTTTTTATCCGTCCCGAGGATGTCACATCCGGGTTCATATGCCACTTCCGTCTGTCCGGGGAGGATCGAGCGGATACCCTCGAGAACCGTCACCGATTGAGTCGGTGTGCCATAATAGTTTCCCCGCAGGACCAGTTCGTCATCCGCATTGGGCCCAATCACCGCCACCTGCTTGAGACCCTTGCTCAATGGCAGCAAATTTCCCTCGTTCTTCAATAGCACCAGTGACTGACGGGCCACTTCCAACGCCAAAGCCTGATTCGCCGGGGAACCCACAACCTCAACCGGAATTTGCGCATAGGGCACCCGGCCATCAGTTTCGAACATCCCCAGCCGGAAACGCAGCTCAAAAAGGTTGACCAAAGCCCGGTCAATATCCCTTTCCAGGATCAGGCCATTGCCCAGCGCGCCAAAAAGGTTCTCGAAAGTACAGCCGCAGTTCAGGTCGCAGCCGGCCTTCACCGATTTAGCCGCCGCCTCCTCAGGGGTATCCACCAGGTGATGATGGGTATAAATATCCTTGATCGCGCCGCAGTCCGAAACGATATAGCCCCGGAAGCCCAATTCCCGACGTAAACCATATTGCAAAAGGTACGGGCTGGCACAACAAGCCTCGCCATTCACTCGGTTATACGCGCCCATCACCCCAGCCACTTTCCCTTCCTTTATCAGAGCTTCAAACGCGGGCAGATAGGTCATCTTGAAATCCCGTACGCTCACCTCAGCGTTAAATTCATGCCGAGTCGCTTCGGGCCCGGAATAGGCCACGTAATGTTTGGCGCAGGCAGCAGTTTTGAGATACTCGGGATGGTCCCCCTGCAGCCCATGGACATAAGCCAGGCCGAGACGCGAAGTCAGGTGGGGATCTTCGCCATAAGTCTCCTGGCCGCGCCCCCAGCGGGGATCACGGAAGATATTGACATTGGGAGACCACATCGTCAGACCTGTATAGCGAGAATGCTCGCCCTTGCGCAGGGCTTCATGATGCTTGGCTCGCACCTCATCGGAGATCGCATTCGCCATCTGGTGAACCAGGGTCACATTCCAAGTTGCGGCTATCCCGATCGCCTGGGGAAACACGGTCGCCTTGCCAGCGCGGGCGACGCCATGCAGGGCCTCATTCCACCAGTTATAGGCAGGCACACCCAGCCTTTCAATCGCTACGGAATCATCAAGCATGGAGCTGACCTTCTCGGCCAGAGTCATTCTGGAGATCAGATCCCTGGCGCGGTCCTTAGGCCGGGCATTCGGGTTCAAATAAAGAGGTTCGAGGTCATAATAATCGGTCAAGCCAATCTCCTATCACAGTGTTAGAGGAATTATAAACGTAAATCCCCTCTAGGGCATTTACCACCAAACCTTCCCAGATAGACCAATAATGGTAAAATAGTGAAGCGTTCTGGGGCAGTGGCGGAATGGCAGACGCAACGGACTTAAAATCCGTCGGTAGTAGTACCGTGTGGGTTCGACTCCCACCTGCCCTATTGAATGCTCACCTATAGGCATACGGAATCCGTATGCCTTTTTTAATTATCAACAGATCAACAAGTTCGAGGCGGGGAATCTCCAAAAATTATTCTTTGTCCGGGGGCTTTTGGCGACAACCGAAAAGAAATCCTAATGTTACAGATGCAATATTCGTCAGTAATTTTCTTGACAGGAGCCGTTGCTTCACAAACGATAAAGCGCTGAGTCATAAATCAAAGCCGTCAACCAATATGATTTCCCTTCCGGTTGCCTAGCTTGTATAATGAACTTACACCTCGATAAATCCAGCTCCCTTTGAAGTTAATATGACATAAAAATGGGGTGTAAGATCATGTTCGCTGTATTCACAAGAACCTGGAGGGGTATCTATGAATAACCATAACGTAAATGATTATTCTGGTTCTCAGGAAGATAATGAAGCAACGAAATCCACAGATCGGGGTGTCGAGAATGTATGGCAACAGCACAATGCAGACGATGTTGCCTATCAACGTCAGGCGCAGGTGACCTGGTGGACCCTGATGGGTGGAATCGCTTTAGGAGCGCTATTGACCCAGTTCGACCAATTGCTTGCTGAAACTCAAATGGGCAATGGGTATTATTTTCTATATTTCATTGCTACCTGTTTTGTGATAATCAATAGCTGGGTCCAAACTGCGTGGGGCGCGCTGGTGCTCTGTTGGCCGATTTCTGTAACTTCGTCTATGATCTTATTCTTTGGCAACCTATCCTGTTGTGTTGCAGCTCTCTCAATAACCAATCCCAGCCGCTGGCTAATGGGCATGGCGGGTGTGATATTCTTTGCAGTTCTGATGCAATTTTTCTTTAGGAAACAACAAGGCTGGAGCACTCTGACACAAGACGCAATAAAGCACGCAAAACTGGGGATTGCGGTTTATATCGGATTAATTATCCTCCTCCTGATCATGGTTGCCATTCTGTCCCTATTTCCAAATAAATGGTTGGAAATTCTGTTCGGTTTTCTAGCATTAGTTTTTTCATCCTTGGCTTTATATTGGCAACACCTGGGTATGCAGCGAGAAAAAGCAGGCTTGCACATTGCCCGAGTTTTATTTATTCAAAACTCGACAGTAGTTTGGGTTCGACTAACCACCTGCCCCATTGGAATGTTACTTTTAAAAGGTTGAAAAAGACACAGCACTAGATCTAGAAGGACCGATATACTTTCTTGAGGGTATCGGTATTATTTAGATCCAAAATTTTAAAAATAATACGTAGCTATGATCCATTTGCCCTTTTAGATAAATATTGAATGGATAAACAGCCACCATTGATTTATGGTAGTGCTTTTTCAAAAGGCCAATAGTCAATCAATATCTTTATCTAGGCTACCAGCTTTAATATGAACAATTCTACTGAGGGCATTTCTCAGGAATTTGCGGAAGAATGTTTCAGGTTAGCAATAGACTTTTGATTATCTCTATTGCGATTCTTCCTTTTCAAGTAGTCGGACATCCAACGGCGTTCCTTTTTTCTCATCACGGATAAAAGCAATCGCCTCGGAAGGACACAAGTCAACACAAACGCCGCAGCCCATACATTTATCATAGATGACATAGGTCACGCCATTACTTGAAATCGCTTCAAAGGGACAGATATCAATACAAGTTCCGCAATTAATACATAATTCTTGATCAATTTCAGAGACATACCCTGAAGAGCAGGCCATTTTTGTCCCAAACTCATTCATCAATTCAATTCCACCACAACAACACTTGCAACAATTACAGATAGCATAGAACCGGTCCGCCATTGCATTTTTAAACCAGGCTGAATGCACATGCCCCCGCTCATGCTCTTCACGTAATAAAGTTAGAGCTTCCTCCTGGGAAATCCGACGGCTCTCGTTGGGATGATGTTCCGCCATAAAGTCAGCAAAAGGTTCTCCAATAAACATACAAACCTGGGTGGGTTCACAGTGGACCTCCCTGGCATTTCGGCAGCCACATTCAAAAATGGTGATTTTCGGGGGTGCCTGAAGGATAATTTCACGCGCTTTAGGATAGGGAACAATCTGCTCTAGATCCTGCCGCGGGATATCTTCCTCAATTATTATCAGCCGTTCCGCCTGTTCCTCAGTTAAAACTTTTGCATGATATTGATCAGCCCACCAGTTTCGCAACGGTTCTATTGAGATCGGCTTTATCTTATTGATGAAGAAACTGAGATATTCCTTTTGCCAGCGTTGATAAATGTAACCGTGGAGGGTGTTGAAGTTAAGAAAGCGTTTAATGCCGCTGGTTTTAATCCATTCTATAGTTGAATTTTTAAGATGGAGTTTTTCACCAAACCCAAAGAAGAAAATAACGAAGCATAGGGCTGCAATGATCAGAATCCAAACGACAACCATTGGGACCTCCAAGTGAAATTTGAGGATATCAGCCTATAAATTCAGTATATATCGAACACCTATGACTTTCAAATTCAGATTGTTTTTCCCCCGTAATTACCCTATTACCGGATAATTATTTCCCCCCAAGTAGCCACTTACAAGAAGACCAACTCCAGGTTTGACAACGCGTATCAGAATATCTACAATATTATTACTTCCCTGTTCACACCAGACCCAATATACATCATCCAGCCAGAGTCAACCGCTGAATTTCCTTTTAAATAGGGAATAAGGTGGGGTAAGAGAAAGGAGAATCGCTTGAAAAAGTCACTCCTGCTCATTACGCTTTACATCCTTGCTGTCCTAACCCTTTCAAGCTGTCAGCCACTGGAAGTGAGCACCTATTGCCTCGCTTCCTACAAACAACTCAATCAAGATTATCCCGGCTTTCCAGAGAGTTACATCGGTTTTTGCATTTCCTCGCTCCAAACCGGCTCTTTTCATCAATTTGCTGAAATATGTGAACACTCATCCGTTTGGGATGTGATTGAAAAAGGTTGGTTCGATAAAAGTGCAACAATTTATTCTACTGAGGAATGCATCGACTACTTTGAAATGAACCGCTAGCATCTTTTTTTCTCTCATGCATCTAGTCAAGCTGCCCATCACCATAATTTGTCTTATTCGCCGCGCCTAAACATAAATCATATTTGTTTATCCTTTAGAAAATCTCAATATCGAATCCGTTCTACTTAATCTCATCTTACACTATGTTGAAACCCTTACCTATTAAAAATAAATATCCATTATAGTTGTGAAAAGGAGAATTAGATGAAGAAGAAATTCTTAAAACTCACCTTCCTGCTGGCCTTGCCACTCATCATTGGTCTGGCCTGCCAGGTCAGCAATCCCCTCAGTCAGATCCTAAATAAGCCAACCGAGGAAGAACTGGTTGATGTCACCACCGAAGAACCGGATATTGTCGTAACCGAAGATAATGAGACAGATGTGCTTGCCGAAACTCTGGTGCCTGCCACCGGCGATGAAATGGACCTGGTCATGTTGGATGAAGATTTCTGGATTCAGGAAGATGGCTCCGTTTATCTCGCCTTTTATTTCCAAAATCCCAACGTTGATATCCTCTTTGAGGATATTGATTACACCATTTACCTCTATGACGCCAATGGCACCGAGGTTCAAACCTACGATAGTTACCTGAGCTATCTATTCCCGCAGGAGACCTTTGGCCTCTCTGAGATCGTTTATCTGGATGACGAGGCAGTCATGGTGGATTCCATTGAAATTGAATGGACCTACCTCTCAAGTGCGGCTGAAGATTTTCTCAATCCCTTCACAGTTGATGATGTCACCTATTGGGAAAATGATGGCTGGCCGATGGTGTCCGCCAAAGTCTATAATGACAGCAGCGACACCTACACCTACATTCTGGCGGACGTGATCTGCCTGGATAGCGGTGACCAGATCGTGGGCTCCGGGTATTCCACCATCCAATTCGTTCCCGGCAATGACTTCATGGGCTTTATCAGTTATGTGGATGTTTTTGGTGATGTGAGCCGGTGCGAGGTATTCCCCACCTACACCTATTCCAGTGCCTATTACGAAGGTGATGATTTCTGGTCCGAGATTACCATCCTGGAGGACAATTTCTTTCTGGATGATTATGGATACATCCTGGGTGGGATGACCATTCAGAACAACGTTGATGTACCGCTCAGCAACTCCACCGCCTATATCACTTTTTACGATGACAATGAGACCGTCACCGCGACAGCGGAATATTATGTTGAGCTCCTCCTGGCTGGGGATACCATAGGGATCTCCCCCTGGGTCTCCACCCCACCCGTTGAAGCTGAAACAACCACCTATGATATTCTGGTCCTGCCTGGGGATTATGAGGATGATTACGAACTCACCGACAATCCCTTTGTAGTCAACAGCGCTGAGATCACCGGTGATTACGAAGATTATGTCACGGTCAACTTCACAAATGGTTACAGCAAAACAGTAAGCGAAGTGAACGTGAATGTGTTGATCTACGATACCGAAGGCTACATCATCGGCGGCGGGCACGACTGGTTCTACGATCCCATCACCGCTGGTGACAGCGCAGAGATCGAGATCTGGGTGGATTACGATCAATATTCAGAGATCGGTTCTATCACCGCCTGGATCTCCCCCAGTTACTGGACAGAATTTGAATAGTCGTATTACCTTCAAACTGATGCGGGCAGAAGCCCGCATCAGTCTATTAAATTGTGATCTAAAAACTTCAACTAAGACGTTCGTCCTTGACATTAACAGCCCCTGGAGTATAATAACTCGCTTGTGAGTAACCTGTTTTTGCAGATACTTTCAAAACTGAATATCTTGAGGAATCCCTTTTATTTGGCGCTACAACACCCTCAAAGGATTTGAAAGAATCCTGATTTATCTGCTTGGCAGCAACGAAAAACTACGTCATTATCCTTTCCCAGCTATTCTATTGAAATCTGCAAAGACAAATGCTGCTCCTGCTCCTCAACGCGAGAGGTTTATTGAAGGTGTGACAAACCTTTAATACTCCGCGAGAGCCAGAGAAGATAGGGCAACTCAAAAGAGAGTAAAATAATAGTAGAGATTTCAAGGGACAACCGCAAGTTTCAAACAACCGCTACGATTGCCGCCTAACAAGTAGAACCGAGTGACTGTGTTTATCTTGTTATTTTTAAATGGTAATTACTCAATAGCCTGTGATATGTTCAATCGAGCAGCGCATCCAGTTGCTGATCCCACCAACCGCGGGTACATTTTCTCATACCAAGAATCGAAGATATCCCCACGCTCCAAGGAAGCCTAGAGAGCGTGGTTTTATTGTGTAATTATCGGCTAGAAGAAAATTAAGGAGAACTAACGGATGGATCAAGAAAGAATTGAAGCAGGTGGACTGATCTATAAAGAAAATATCGCCATGGTTGGGTTAATTGGGATCCCCACCCACCCAGGCATTGGTGGCCGCTATTTCACCAAAATCGCCGATCTGGGTATTCATGTCGAATTGATCGTGAACCTGTTTGATGGTAAGGAATATGATCACATCCTTATTTGCGTCAAAAAAGAAGATCTTCAAGAAACACTGGAAATCACCCAAAAGATCCATGAAAAAATTGGCAGCCAAAGGGTGATCCAAGAACCCGATGTGGCCCTGGTATGCATCTCAAGCCTCGACTTTGATGACAGCCAGAAAATTGCCGGACATATGTTTAAAACCCTGGGCGATACTGAGATCAACATCCATGGAATCAGCTCATCAGTGTCTTCACTGACCTGCATGATCGACGGACGTGACCTGGAAAAAGCTCTCAACGCACTGCGAAAAGCTTTCATATTGCCGTAGATTGAAAATGACGTTTGATAAATTAAGTGCATAAGGAAGCAGATTAATGACAGCACCATCCAATACGCAAGAACACACCGGTTCCATCGTAAGATTGATTGGGCCGGTGATTGATGTTCGATTTGATGACCGAAAACTCCCCCGACTGCTGACAGCCTTAACCATCCCTATGGATGACCGGGTGATTACCGTTGAAGTCCTGGAACATCTCGACGAGAGAACCGTCCGGGGCGTGGCAATGGAATCCGCGGAAGGCCTGCGCCGTAAAATGGTCGTTTATGACACCGGTGGACAGATCAAAGTCCCTGTTGGCGAGAAAACCCTGGGCCGTGCCTTCAACGTCCTCGGTGAAACAATAGATGGCGGGGAACCGATTCCCGCCAATGTTGAACGCATTGGCATCCATCAATCGCCACCGCCCTACGTTGATCAGCGACCAACCTCGGACCTCTTCATTACCGGTCTGAAGGTTCTGGACCTGCTGGCCCCCTTCGTCCGCGGCGGTAAAGTTGGGCTGCTTGGCGGCGCCGGCGTCGGCAAGACCCTGCTGATCATGGAAATGATCCGCCACACCTCCGCTGAACATCAAGGTGTCTCCGTTTTTGCAGGTGTCGGTGAGCGTACCCGGGAGGGTAACGACCTATACCTGCAGATGGAAAACAGCGACGTTCTCAAAGATGCCATCCTCGTATTCGGTGAAATGAATGAGCCGCCAGGGGCGCGCTTCCGCGTCGCCTTCACGGCGCTCACGATGGCCGAATATTACCGTGACAAGAAACACCAGGACGTGCTGCTCTTCATTGACAACGTCTTCCGCTACATTCAGGCAGGCGGCGAAGTCTCGGCCCTTTTAGGTCGGATGACCAGCGCCGTTGGTTATCAGCCCACCTTATCCACTGAAGTTGGTGAATTGGAAGAGCGGATCGTATCCACCCAAAACGGCGCAATCACGTCCATCCAGGCCATTTATGTGCCTGCGGATGACCTGACAGACCCCGCCCCGGCTGCGACCTTCTCGCACCTTGATGCCACAGTTGTGCTCTCACGTCAGCTTTCCAGCCAGGGTCTCTACCCAGCCGTTGACCCTCTTGAATCCGGATCCCGTCTGCTCACGCCCCGTGTTGTGGGCGACCAACATTACAAAATCGCCACTCGAGTCCGTGAAACTCTGGCTCGCTATAAGGAATTGCGCGATGTGATCGCCATCCTGGGTATGGAAGAGCTGGCGGAAGAAGACCGCCTCCTGGTCCAGCGCGCCCGCAAGATTCAGCGTTTCCTGACCCAACCCTTCTTCGTGGCTGAACAATTCACCGGTCGGAAAGGCGCCTTTGTCCCGCTAAAGGAGACCCTGCGCGGGTTTGAAATGATCCTCAATGGTGACCTGGATAACGTTCCAGAACGGTTCTTCTATATGACCGGCACGATTGACCAGGTGATTGATAACTTCAACAAGGCCAAACAGGAAAACAAACAAAAAACGCAAGCCGCAAAAGCTTCCACTGATGAGGCTAAGGAAGCAAAACCCGCGGAAACTGAAAAAGCTGAAAAACCCGAGGCGCAGAAATGACTGAGCCAACCCTCCAACTGGAAGTCCTGACGCCGGATAAAAACGTCGTGAACACCACGGCGGAAGCGATGCGCGTCCTTCTTCCGGATGGCTGGTGGGGAATCCTGCCCGGACATGCGGCTATGATGGCTCATATCAAATCCGGCATGATCTACTATCAAAAAGATGGCGTGATCCGTTACATAGCGATCTACCAGGGCAGCATTGAGGTCCAACAAAGACCTCACGAACCCACCCGTGTCCGAATCCTGACCGCTGCAGCGGAAGAAGGCGATGACATGGAAACTGTTCAACTAACCCTGTCACAACAAGCAACCAAACTGGCCACCCTTGCCCGAGAAGCCGATTTGGAATTCAACCAGATCAAGTTCTCACTGGAGAAATCTCTGCAAGGCGCGAATATTACCGATGGACGATAAACATGCCCATCAAAAAGGAAGATTTTCAGGAAGAAGATATCCCGGAAACCGTTCAAAATCCGCAATCTCCTAAGATTTGGCGAAAAGGCGATGGCCAGAACGGCCTAACCTTGCTGGCACAGGTGACAACCATCTCTTGGAACCTGGCCCTGCCCCCGATTGGCGGCGCGATCCTGGGGCACTATATTGATGGAAAAACCGATGGCGGCATCACATGGACACTCAGCTTGCTGATCCTCGGCGTGATGGTTGCCTTTAGCAACCTGTATAGCCTCTATATTGAACATGGTCGTCAGATAAAGACCAATCAAGACCAAAGCAGTGATTCTGACAAGGAGAACCATGAAAACGAATGAGAAAACCAAAAAGCGACTCAGTCTAATCCTGATCTTTGTATTGATCGTGGTGATGGCATTGATTTCTTTTGAGTTGCGCAGCAGAACCAATTTCACACCAACCCCGGTGGTGGAAGAAATTTCACCTGAGGTCGTCTTCACCCTTGGTCCCTTACAGGTCACCTCGACGGTTATCAATACCTGGATCATGGTGGGGCTGCTGAGTATTGCCGCCTTTTTCGTTGGGAAATCCTTCAAAGTCCGGCCAGGTCTCTTTCAAAATGCTATCGAATGGCTTGTGGAAAGCATCAAAGGGCTGATCTCGAAGAACATTGAGAGCAACAAGCTAGAACAGTTCTTCCCGCTGGTCTTCACCATCGCCATCTTTATCGGCTGCGCCAACTTACTGGGTTTGATTCCAGGTCTGCAATCCCCCACGCCGGATATCAACACTCCAATTGCCATGGCCTTAATCGTCTTCATCAGTGTGCCCTATTTCGGCATCCGCAACCGTGGCCTGGGCGGTTATATGAAACACTATGTTGAGCCGTTCGCGCTGATGCTGCCCCTCGAAGTTGCTTCGGAACTATCACGGACTTTCTCGTTGACATTCCGTCTCTTCGGCAACATTATGGGCGAAGAAATCATCATTGCAATTCTATTTATTATTGCACCATTTATTCTGCCGGTTCCCATGATGCTCTTCAGCATCTTCACCGGCCTTTTGCAGGCGTATATTTTTACCCTGCTTGCTACAGTCTATATCGCTGGGGCAGTTAATGCCCAAGAATTTTAAATCTAAGAAAAAATAAGGAGTTACAAAAATGGATTGGTCTACATTACCTTGGGATAAGATTTACATTATCGTTACAGTGATTGTCTCGGGGACCGGCATCATGTTTGGTGTTGCCGCACCAGCCATTGGGCAGGCCATCGTGGCTTATGGCGGTTTGAAGGCCCTCAGCCGTCAACCGGAAGCGGGCGACCGGATCAACAGTATGGTTTTGCTGTCCCTGGCTATGCTCGAATCATTAGCCATTTACGTCTTGGCCGTTATCCTGATCCTGGTATTCGCAAACCCAATGCGGTCCTTCATCCTCGGTGCATAACTCAAAAGACATTTGCCTTACCTTAACACCCCATCTTCGGAACTTGCGAGACGATTATGCTTAATATAAATCTTAGTACGATCCTTTTACAAATGGCCAACTTTTTCATCTTGGTCTTCATCCTTTACCGGTTCCTTTTCACCCCGCTCAAGAAAGCTATGCAAAAACGGGAAGAAATGGTGACCAAAGCAATGGATGATGCCGCTAATGCCAAAGCAGAGGCAGAAAAAGTCCGCCAGGAATATGAACAAAAATCAAGTAATATCGACGCAGAAATCTCAGCCCGCAAGAATGAAGCCCGGATTGTGATCGAACAAACACGCCAGCAAATGCTGAACGAAGTAAAAAATCAGACTGAACGCTTCCGGCATCAAACCGAAGATACACTTGCTTCGCTTCGCACAGAAGCGATCCAACAGCATAAACAAGATATCGCTGATCTGGTAGCCCAATTTGCCAGAGAGATGATGATCGGTCTGATGAATCCTCAGCTCCAGAAGCTCTATCAGGAAGAATTCCTCGATAAAGTCAAAGGTATTGATATTTCAAAATTTGTCGGAACATCATCCCATAATGAGGAAGAATACATCAAAGCCATCATGGCGATTGAAGCGGATCAGGACTTTCAGGATAACCTTTTAGCGCTCCTGAAGAAACAGGTCTCCATCCCATTCAATCTGACGTTTGAAACCGATGAAAAACTCATCGCTGGCGGCATACTTCGCTTCGAAAACGAATTGATTGATGGCAGCTTGGGCGGCCAGATCAATGAACTTAAGAAACAATTTCAGGAAGATGCATGAAAAAGACAGAAAAAACAAACGCAGGTCAATCGCAGCCTGAAACTCCGGAAGAGCCTGTACTGAGTACAGCGGAAGTCCGGGAGCACATCGATACGGTCATTAAAGAACAAGAGAAACAGCTCGAGGACCTGCAAAACGGATTTAATCTAAAAACCGACCATTCTCTGAACGCGCTTCAAAAAATCGTGTCTGGTTATGGCTATAAACTGCTGACTGAAAATGTCGGCACTGTCAAACAGATCGGTGATGGTGTTGCGTTGGTCTCCGGCCTTGAGGACGTTTTGGAAAACGAACTTCTCGTTTTCCCGGATGGCACCTTTGGCCTGGCGATGGACCTCCATGAGTATTATGTCGGTGTTGTCATCTTGGGCTCCGGTGATGGCATCCAGGCTGGTGATGTGGTTTATGAAACCGGCCGTGTTGTGGATGTCCCGGTTGGCAAGGAACTCCTCGGTCGCGTGGTGAACCCCCTGGGTCAGCCAATTGATGGTAAAGGCGCCATTGAAGTGGACCACTACCGCCCGGTTGAGTTCCCGGCCACAGGTTTTATTGACCGGACCCCCATTGACACCCCCCTCCAAACCGGCATCAAAGCGATCGACTCGATCATTCCATTGGGTAAAGGCCAGCGTGAATTGATCATTGGCGACCGCCAGACCGGTAAGTCAGCCATTGCCGTTGACGCTGTTCTGAACCAAAAAGGTCAGGGCGTTTACTGTATCTATGTCTGCATCGGTCAAAAGATGTCCACCGTGGCTCAGATTGTGCAAACATTCTACGAATATGGTGCAATGGATTACACCACCGTGATCTCGGCCAGCGCTGAAGACTCCCCATCCATGATCTACTTAGCGCCCTATGCAGGATGCGCCATGGCAGAAGAATTCATGTTGAACAGACAGCATGCCCTGGTCGTCTATGACGATCTCTCCAAGCATGCTATCGCCTACCGCCAGCTCTCACTGCTCCTGCAGCGTCCTGCCGGCCGTGAGGCCTACCCCGGCGACATCTTCTACCTGCACTCCCGCCTTCTGGAGCGTTCCGCCAACCTTTCCCGTGAATGCGGCGGCGGCAGTATGACCGCCCTGCCAATTGTTGAGACTCAGGCTGGTAACATCTCAGCTTACATTCCCACCAACCTGATCTCCATCACGGATGGTCAGATCTACCTGAGCTCCAAGTTGTTTGATGAGGGTATCCAACCCGCCATCGACATCGGTCTTTCGGTGTCCCGTGTGGGTGGTTCCGCTCAGAACGATGCCATGCGGGCTGTCTCAAAAGACCTGGCTCTGGACGTGGCCCAGTATTTGGAACTGCGGGTATTCGCCCGCTTCGGGACTGAACTGGACATGGAAACCCGGCAGCAGCTGGACCGCGGTGAGAAAATCCGCACCGTGCTGACCCAGCCGCAATACGATCCGCTGCCCGTGGCCCACCAGATCGCCATCATTTATGCGGCGACCCAGGGATATCTCGATGAGATTCCCTTGAAACAGGTTCAGGAATTTGAGAAACTATTTATCCGCTTTCTCAAGCAGGCCCATGCCGGCTTGTTGGCAGAGTTCTCTTCCGGACATTGGGATGAACAGTTGGAAAAAGAACTTAGAGACATCATTCAGGCTTACATCAAGAAACTTTACGATACTGGTTTCCTGCAAGAGCCTGAGGAGTTGGACATCTAATGGAATCGATTAATGATATCCAACTGCGCCTGCAAGGCTTAGAGGATATCAAACACCTTCTGAGGTCGGTCCGCGCTATGTCAGCCATTCGCTGGCGGCGCGCCAAGCAGCACCTCGCCTTTGCGCAATCTTATGCGAAGAATATCGACTCCCAATTGGCAACAGTTCTGGCGCGGCTAGGATCGGAACTTCCCGCTGGGCTTTCCGCCCACACCAAGGGACGAAATGAACGCGTGAATGTCGGCCTGATCTCCCTCACTTCCGACCGAGGTCTTTGCGGCAACTTCAACACCGGTCTGATCGCCAAAGCCATCCATGTGACCGAAATCCTCGACCGCAAAAATAAAGATGTCAAAATCATCTCTCTGGGTGGCTATGGTGAACGTCTTTTCAAGAATGCCGGATATGAAATCTTCCATTCTGAAAAGATCACCAGCTCCCAAGCCGTCTCATTCATCAACATCCGCAAAGCCATCACGCACATCCAGGCTTTTTATGAGGCTGGAGCGATTGACGAATTGAACATCCTTTATAACAAGTTCAATTACTTCGGCTCCTACACCCCACAGTCCATCCAGATCCTCCCTCCCAAGATTTCTGAACTGGATGCTAACCTTGCTCCCTCTGCCGAAGACCTGATCATCGAAAGCAATCCCGATGAACTGAAAGAATTCCTGCTTTGGGAACACCTGGCAGCCCAGCTCTACATGGCTTTCATCGAATCCACCGTCAGTGAGCATAGTGCCCGTCTGCAAACGATGGACTCGGCCATTAGCAATATTGATGAGCGGGTTGGTGAGTTGGAAATCCAATTCCACACCATCCGTCAGGAGAAGATCACTCAGGGTGTGCTGGAAGTCCAGTCAAATATGCGGAAACGCAAACAAAAAGAGTTTTAGAACCCAGACCTGCCAATCAAACGGCAGGTTTTTTATTTTAACCCTCCGCGTAAAAGTTGCCCAAAAATCTAAGTTAAGGGATAATGGTTGATATAAATGACGCTATTGCCTTGGAAGGGAAAAGATGAGCCAAGAAACCACCAGTAACGGAAACAATCATGAACATTGGATGCAATACATCCTCCCCGTAGCGCTGATTGCCGGGCTGGTGGCATTGCTGACCATCGTATCAGATCAACCTGCCGGCGAACTCCAGCCACTCATCCCACAGGAAATCTGGCTAACTCAGGTTGTGGGCTATCTGATCATCTTCACGGAAGCGGCTGCAGCCTATGTGATTGGTTCAGGTGTCATCCGCGCCGTCATCACCTATACAAAACACCTCTTTGATGCCACTAACCGGCAGATCAACTCGACAGAGAAAGTCCGTCTGCGCCTGGGGCACATGCTCAACCTGGGCCTTGAATTTGCGATGGGCAGCGATATCCTCCGGTTGGCCGTCTCCCCCACCACTGCGGATGTAGTTATCCTTTTCGCCATCGTCCTGCTGCGAATTCTGCTCAACTACTTCCTCGAACGTGAAATCCGGTCATCAGCAGAATTCTGCGGACCGGGCGACTTTACCCCGCCAACATAACAAACCAAATTATGACCATCAATAGTCCACTCCAACAAACCCTTGACTTTATCAGTTATATTGACCAATTGAAAAATGTGATCCGCCGGAATGCACTTTGGGATGGCTCCCGGCCGGAAAACACCGCTGAGCACTCCTGGCATGCCGCCCTCAGCGCGCAGTTGCTAGCGCCTTATGCTGACCAACCCATTGATGTGGATCGTGTTACTCGGATGCTGCTGATCCATGACCTGATTGAAATTGAGGCCGGGGATACCTTCGTTTATGATGCAGAAGGGCTGGAAAATCAGGAGGCAGCCGAACTGAAAGCCGCCCAAATCGTATTTGGAAGCCTGCCAGAGGAACAGGGAAAGCCTCTGCGGGCTCTTTGGGACGAATTCGAGGAACGGTCCACCCCGGATGCGAAATTCGCTAAAGCTATTGACCGTTTCATGCCCCTTTACAGCAATTACTGCAATGGCGGCTATTCCTGGCTCGCCCATGACGTCACCAAAGAACAGGTCGTCAATATCTGCATCATCATCCAGGATGGCTCAAGCATATTATGGGAAATGGCTGAGGAGATGCTGGCAGAAAGCGTTAAAAAAGGCTGGCTCAAGCCATAAATGGCAAAACCAGCCTAGTATAAGCTTCCAAATTCTAATCTACTTACAAATTCAACCACCGTTCGGTCAGCTTGGGCAGATCCGCCAAAACGCCCTGCTTAAAAGTGCAAGTTGGAAGTGATTCCATGAACAGCTTGCCGTATTTCTTGGTGAGCACCCGTTTATCCAGCACCACCACCACGCCCCGGTCTGTTTGGGTGCGGATCAGCCGGCCAAAGCCCTGCCTGAACCGTAAAATGGCCTGGGGCAGCGCATATTGATAGAAGGGGTCTTCAAAGGTCTCTGAGCGCGCCGCCACGATGGGGTCCGAGGGGACATCAAACGGCAGTTTGACGATCACCAGCACAGAAAGCGCATCTCCGGGTACATCCACCCCCTCCCAGAAGTTACGAGTACCCAAGAGCACAGCCCGTTCCGATTCCCGGAAAGTCTCCAGGAGCATATTAGCCGATGCGCCTTCACCCTGCTCATAGACCATGATGTCATCCTGAGCCAGGATGGGCGAAATCCGGTCCGAGGTCCGTTGTAACTGAGAATAGGATGTGAACAACGCCAACATCCGCCCTCCGGAAGCTTTCGCCACGGTGGAGATGGCCGATTCCACTGAGCGCTGATGGCCGTTATAGTTAGATGGCTCTGGCACATCCGTCGCAATATAGACCATTGCTGATGTTTCATAATCAAAAGGCGAACCCACCACAAGGTCATCGGCATCCTCAGCATTCAGCCGATGCCGCAGATAGTCAAAGTCATTATTGGTCGTCAGGGTAGCCGAGGTCAGGATCACACTCTGCTTTTGGAACCAGAGGTACTTCTCCATCATCTGGCCAATGTGCAGGGGGGCTGCATTCAAGCTGATCTCTTTATATTGGGGATGAATCTCAGCCCAATAGATCATGTTGCTATCCGGTTCCGTGGTCAGGCCATGCAGATTGAATTGGATTTCCATCAGGCGGGTGAACATATTGCCGATGCTTCCCCACATATCCTCCGCATCCTCATTTTCCTGATCGGCCAGTTCCCTCATCGGCGTTCTCAGGTCACGCAGGATTCCCATCAGCACTTTGAGGGTCTCATTGGCTTGCTCCCAGCCAATCTCCACATCCACCCATATCGGCAAGGTCCGAGTGGAGGGGATAATCCGTTCCTGCTGAGGATAAGTCCCCAAAGGACGGCCCTCACGTTGCTCCTCCAGATAGGCATCCAGCGCCTGGTAATATTGCCCCATTTGGCTGTCCAGACGGAAAGAGAGGTCAGAGGCCTTTTGTACCAATTGGGTCAGGGCAGCCATCTGGGAAGGCTGTAATAGTCCTTCGCAGAGGTCCAGGAACCGTCCCAAAAGCCCCGTCTTGGGGCCGCCCAATTCACGGATCAGACGGGTGATATCAATTGCACGCACCTTGAAGGACATGGCGCTGGTTGTGGCGGATTCAAGGTGATGGGCCTCATCCACGATCAAGTAATCATAGGCAGGCAGAACCCGGTTGCCGGTGGCCGTATCTGCCAACAGCAGCGCATGGTTCACAATCAGGATATGTGCATCCTCTGCGGCCATCTTAGCCCGATAGAACGGGCAGCGTCCGCCGGTGCGCTTGAGGCAGACCTCTAACCTGCAGCCTTCATCCTCTGCGGATAGGCGTGACCAAACCGCGCGCTCGATTGGCCCATTCAGGTTGATCTCGGTTCGGTCACCGGTGCGGCTATTCAAAAGCCAAACCAAAACCTTACCCAACACCCGCATTTCATGGGCGTTTTCCGGCTTGCGGTGCCGCATAGCGGCCAGCCGACGCGGGCAGAGATAATTGGAACGCCCCTTCAAAACAGCAGCCCTTAAGGGGAGATTCAGCGCCGCTTTCAGGTCTGGGATGTCCTTGTTGATTAATTGATCCTGCAGGTTAATCGTGTTGGTGGAAATCACAACACGGGTATTATTCTGGATCGCCCAATAGGCAGCCGGGACCAAATAGGCCAAAGACTTACCCGTACCCGTCCCAGCTTCGACCAATAAATGCTGGGAATTGCTGAGCGCTTTGGCGACATTTCGCAGCATATCCACCTGCTGCGGCCGATATTCAAATTCTGGGGAATGCTTGGCAAACGCACCACCGGGGGCCAGGGTCGCTGCGATCTCTTCAATATCCAGTTGGCTTTCCCCCACCTCTGATCCAACCCGCTGGCTGTCATTCGACACAGGCTTTTCAAAGAGCGGCCCCTGGGTGCCACCTCGCCCTTTCTTGGCTTGCACAGGCTCTTTGGCCCGTTGTCGCAGCACCTGCTGCAGTGTCCAGTTGGCCTGCCAGTCCAATGGCTCGCCCATCCGGACCAGTTCCGCCAGGAGTTCCAGGGGGATCTGATGCGCCTTTTCGAGCAATTCAATATAGACGCCATGCGTTGCCTTCGCATCATCGAGGGCACGGTGGGTGGCGGGCAGCAGCACACCCAGTTGTTGGGCAAGTGCCGAAAGGTTATAGCGGCTCGCGGTCGGCATCAGTACCGCGGCCAGCTCATACGTGTCAAGGGCAATGTTATCCCGCAATGCACCGGCCTGGCGTAAAAAGGTCAGGTCAAAGGTGACATTATGCCCAAGGATGGGCGCATTTCCGGCAAAGCCGATCAAGTCGCCAATCACCTCTGTGAGGATTGGCGCTTGCCGGACCATATTATTCGAAATGCCAGTCAATTGGGTGATAAATCCTGGAATAGGCCGTCTGGGATTCACCAGGGTCGTCCAGGTATCTTCCACTCTACGGCCGTTGAACTTGACCGCCCCGATCTCTATGATCGAATCATCTTGTGCATTCAAACCCGTTGTTTCAATATCGACAGCCACTATAGAAGACATAGCACGATTATACCCGTGATTTAGGCCCTTCCCCTCCTGGCGAGTCTCCAAAATCAAGTTGGCAAAACCTGGGGAAAAGTGGGAGGAAAACACCTGTTTTTAAGGGGTCAGGTGGGAGAAGGGCCCATTATTCGATAAATTTAATGGTCAAAGTGGGACTTGTCCATTCCTGTAATTTTGGGCAAAATGAACACCTCTGCCAATCTCTTCTCACCACACGGACAGCCCCCAACCTGACAGATTCCTATCAGCGTTCTCCCACTTTGAATCCCTCGACAGATTATTATGTATCATAGAAGTTAGGAAATTGGTAGCGGCACTGGAACCGGGGAAAGTCGGGAACGTTATCTATCCCTCCCCGAAAAGCATATCTACACTCTTCTTTTCTGAAAAACACTATTGGAATTCTCAGTCAAATCTCCCTCACTGTTTTTCCCAACCATTTTTAACTAAGAAACAAGCAAGACAAACAATCAACATCCCAAAAAACCGTAGAGACGCCTAATCAGCGTCTCTACCGGTTTAAAATCATCTTCGATTTTGATATCTAAGGATTATTCGGCAGCGTAAAGGTAAATGTTGTGCCCTGCCCTAAGCCCATGCTGTCCACCTTAATTTGACCGCCCTGGGCCTCAACCAGCTTCTTGACAATTGCCAGGCCCAGCCCGCTGCCTCCTTCCTGACGGGAGCGGGATTCTTCCACTCGGTAAAAGCGGTCAAATACAAAAGGCAGATGCTCGACTGATATCCCCGCGCCATCATCAGAGACCGCTATCTCCGCCACCGTATCCAAAGCCCGCACACTGACCAACACCCTGCCCCCTTCTGAGGTGTACCGCAGGGCATTTCCTAACAGATTGATCAAAATCTGCTCCACCCGGTCCTCGTCGGCCAAAACGGTGATTGACTGATCCGGTAAATCCTCTGCCAGTAGGATGCCCTGGTTGGAGAAATTGATCCGCATGGTCTGAAGCACATCAGCAATGACCTGGTTCAGATGGATAGGCTTGATGTTCAACTCAAGCACGCCTTCATCCATCCGGTTCAATTCCTGAAGGTCATTAACCAAGCGTTCCAAACGGTCCGCCTGGCGATAGACACGCTCCAAAGTGGCTGAATCCGGTTCCAAAACACCATCCATCAAGCCTTCCATTGACCCTTTGATCACAGTCAGCGGGGTACGCAACTCATGCGCCACATCGCTCAACCACTTTTGCCGATTTTCTTCCACCTGCTCCAGCCGGGACGCCATCAGATTGAAACGACGCCCCAAGTGCTGCAATTCATCTTGCCCACCGGCAAGTTCCGCCCCCAATGGCAGCCGCTCCCGATAATTTCCCGCTGCGATCCTGTCCGCAGCCTCCCCCATCTGTTTGAGAGGCCGGACAAAACGGCGGCTCATCATCACGCTCAGAACCAGCGCCACAAAAGTCGAAGGGAAAAAAGCATAAACGAAGGCTTCAAGGATGATTTTGTTAAATACACCATACAGATCGGAATACAACAACGATCCGCCCATCATTCCCCGGCCACCCATCATATGCCCGGTTTCGCTGAGGCCATAATTGGAAAAAATTGTGGCCATTGCAACTAATTGGTTATTGAATAGTCCTGGCAAAGCCACACGAATGATCACTCCCATGACCAGCATGCCAATCAGCACCAGTGAAAAATAGGAAAAGAAAAACTTCCAGAAAATGTGTTTACGAATAAATGCCAACATCAGACTCGTTCATCCTCAAAGCGATAGCCCACCCCCCAAACCGTCGCAATATGGCGGCCAGCCAGTTTCTTCCGGACATGTCCAATATGGACATCCACCACCCGGGTGTCGCCAAAATAATCCCTGCCCCAAACTTCTTCCAGCAATTGATCCCGACCGAGCGCTTGTCCAGAATGAGCCATTAACGTCATCAGGAGGTTGAACTCAATCGCGGTTAATTCCAGAGGCTGATCATCCAGCCAGGCCCGCCGCGAAGCACTTTCCAATCTCACATGGGCAAAATTGAAAGCCTGCTTACGGTTGGTGCCGCCGGCCATCGAGAGCCTGCGCATAGCCGCATTGACCCGTGCGACAAGTTCTTTCGGTGAAAAAGGCTTGGTCAGGTAATCATCCGCCCCCATATTCAGCCCAACCAGCTTATCCACTTCTTCGGTTCGGGCGGTCAGCATGATGACATAAATGTCCGATTCACGCCGCAGGGTCGAAAGCACGTCCAATCCATTCAGGTTCGGCAGCATAATATCCAGAATGACCAGCTCCGGCTGCACCAAGCGCGCATGTTCTATGGCTTCTTTACCATCCCCAGCCTCAAAGACCTGATAGCCTTCCTTCTCAAGGTAAGTTTTGATCAGGTCACGAATATCTTTTTCGTCATCAACAATCAGAATCTTTCCACGCACGCCCAAACTCCCGGTTTAGTGAGTCCTGTCTTCGATTTTACCTAAAAAAGGCACAGTTGGGGATTCTGTGCCTTTCAGGTTCACTGATAATAATTTTATTGGATGGATGCGCCGCAGTGAATACAACTCTCAGCGTCAACCGGGACCAATCCCTGACAATACGCACAATGAAAAGGTTTGCTTCGGGCGCCACAATTCGGACACCAGGTAAAAGCACCCTTGAGGGAATAGCCACATTTCGGGCAGGTGACTTCATCCTTTGGGGGCTGCCTTACCTCGACCGGAGAGACCCTTGCCAATTGGGATCCCACCAGCAGTGCCGTCAATAGTCCGGGATTTCTCCCACCACCGCAACGCATTGCTAATTCTCCAAAGCCTCACCGCAGTGTGGGCAGACTTTCCAATCCTGTTGAACTTCCTGTCCACAGGCTGGGCAGACGGGTTGCACGGGGGCAGCCGGCATCGTGTCAGAGTCGGACTTCTTGCCAGCCCGAACCAGCATGATAATGCCCATCACGATCAAAGCCAAAATGCCAAGTGGAAGCCCCACCATCAGGACCATACCAAGAATACCAAACATTGGGAAAGCCCAGGATGAGCTGCTAACCCTATCACGGTAGGTCCAATAGCGGTCATAATCACCGTAAGACCGGATGCGATCTCCCATCATGGTCGCTGGCGAATGGCTGTAGCGCAAGAGACCCAAGCCAAACCAGAGAACCATAGCCAAAATAACGAAAATTCCAATACCGATCAACCACGGCCAAAGCTTCTTCATCTCAAAAATCTCCTTTATTCTTAATTTATTGTTTACCAGCAGCCGCCAAATGGGCGTCCGTAGTTGTCATCATCAAAGCCGTGTTCTTCCCACTCTTCCTGCATATGCTCAAACATCCACCCAGAACGGTTTTCCGAGTTCCACCGACCCTGATAGCGTTCATAATAGGTGCTGTGGACTTCATCCATCAAAGCATCAAGCTCTTCTTCGGTCAGGCCTGCATCCAGAGCAATGGTATACAATCGCTCACCTTCAGCCAACCTGACGTTAATCTCATCCACAGATAGACCAGTTGCCTCTGAAATGGCGTCAACCATGGCATCCATCATTGGCGGGAATTCATCTGAATCATCAGTCCAAACACCATACCGTCCCATTGGGCCATAAAAATTATTGGATGGCGACTGAACATTACTTTGGTAGAACATTGCACGGCTGCGAATTGCAACAGCGGCAAAGGCAACCCCGGTAAAAATAATCAGCAAGGCTGCCGTGATCAATAAAGCGATACCAATATTACGTTTCTTTTCCATAACAGAATCTCCTTCATAAATCTATTTACAATTAATTTATACGACGCAAATGTAAAGAAAGTTCAAAGAAAAGGAGAAGAAACCATAAAGTTTATTCCAGCCTAATCCCACAGGAACAAGACGGTGCAACTGGATAACCCCATTCCCATATATAATAATAAAAGCGACAATCTTCAGAAAAGGAAATTCAGATGAGTAAAAAATACTTGATTGCCTATGGGACAGCCGCCGGGTCCACTGCGGAAGTAGCCGAAGTCATTGGGGAGGAAATGCGGCAGAGTGGGATGACGGTGGATGTTCACCCCGTGGAAGAGATTCGGGATATCTCCGAATATGATGGCGTGGTCATCGGTTCCGCCGTTAGGATCTTTAACCTTCTGCCCAAGACCAAGAAGTTCATCCGTAAATTTAAGAAGGCGCTCAAACAGCGCCCCACTGCCTACTTTTTGGTCTGCATGACGATGGGTGAGAAAACCGAAGAGAACATCAGCAAGACCAAAGAATTCGCCAAACCACTGCTGGAACTCAAAGAGCCGGTCAGCCTGGGACTTTTCGGCGGCTGCATGGATCCGGATAAATTAACTGGGATGTTTGCCAAGACAATGCAAAGCCAACCCAAGGAAGACAAACGTGACTGGGAAGAAATCCGGGCCTGGGGCAAGGATCTGATCAATCAATTCCCCGCATAACACTTCAACGAAATAATCCTGATTAACACGTCAGCGGATGACCTTGTGAGTCATCCGCTGACGGTTTTCGGAAGGAGCCTCTAAACCAAAAGGAGAGAAAAGATAGTCAAAAACTCTTTTCTGAAGTTGGGGGTTCATGCCCAACTTGATGCTAAGAGTATAACGGAAGGGCCTTCCTTTGTCCTTAAGAACTTGTTAAAGGACTAACAGCAAACGTTTAAGGTTTGATGTGGATTTTGTAATTTCCGCATATTATAAAAAGTATTACAACTTGTATGAAAGCCAAAGAACCTGAATAATTCCCCCATTTCTCACGATCTACTCACTCGTAAATAGGCTTATGCCTAATGATTTAGTGCACGGATCTGGAAGCCTGCGTCTTCCAATCGCCGACGGACGTGTTTTGCATTGGCGACCGCTTGCGGATTATCGCCATGCAGGCACAAGGTGTCGATGCTGATCTTCTTCCCAGCCACGTTAATCCCCTCTTTAGCCAATTGCACGGCGCTATCCGCCACCGCTTCCGGGTCCGTGATCACCGCGCCGGGTTGATTTCGCGGCATCAATTCCCCGGTTGAAAGGTAAACTCTGTCCGGGAAGCCTTCATTCGCCACCTGCAGCCCAGCCTGTTTTCCCGCCTCAATCAATAGAGATCCAGCCAGGCCGACCAGGATCAAACCAGGGTCAAAGGCCGCCACTGCCCCGGCAATGGCCTCTGCGGTCGCCCGATCCCGCGCGGCAAAGTTATAGAGCGCGCCATGCGGCTTGACATGCACCAATGGCACTCCCGCAGCCTGCGTAAAGCCATAAAGGGCTCCCAACTGGTATAGAATGATCCCCCGCACCTCTTCCGAGGATAAAGCCATCTGACGCCGTCCAAAGCCCTGCAGGTCCGGGTAACCCGGATGTGCACCAATAGCCACCTGATGCTTCGCAGCAAGTGCCACAGTCTCCGCCATCACCTGAGGATCGCCGGCATGGTAACCACAGGCCACATTGGCTGACGTGATCCACTGCATTATGGCAGCGTCATCACCAAGCTTATATCGTCCAAAGCTCTCCCCCAGGTCACAATTCAGGTCAATTGTCAAAGGTACAGCCATTCCGCCTCCTCGGTTTGAATGCCGCTCTTCATCTTCTCAACCATCTGCCAGTATATACCTTGGGCAGCCGCCACATCTATCCACTCAAAATTAATTTCCGTTCGCTCGGGTTCCGCCTGGGCCAGGAGCGGTAAATCCGCCTGAATGATGGTGGCAATGCAGGTATAGCCACCGGTTGTGGGATGATCGGGCATCATCACAATCGGCTGCCCGTCCCCCGGCACCTGAACCTCTCCCAGCACCATCCCCTGAGAGATCAGGTCAGCCCCCTCTTTGTGCTCCAGCGGCTCGCCGCTCAAGCGGTACCCCATCCGGTCAGAGCGGGCACTGAGCGTGTACCCTGAACTGGTAAACCATTCGAGCGCTTCCTCAGTAAAACGAGACTGATGCGGCCCAGGGACGACACGCAGCTTGGTCTCTTCTACTTGATATTGAGGACGGGCTTCCTCACGCAAAGAGCAAATGGCAAATGAATCGTCCAAACTCTCAGAAACACCCACAGGAATCCGCTCACCGACCCTTATAGGCGTCCCCAGGCCGCCCAGGGCATAGGTGCTGCGGGAACCCAGCCAACTCGGTGTCAGCACGCCACCAGCAACTGCCAGGTAAGCCCAATTGCCTCCGCCAATCTTTTCCAGTCCAATCCGATCTCCCGCTCGAACCCGAAAGTTCATCCAGAGTGGTAACGGGCGATTGTTCACGGTCAGCTTGAACCCTACACCGGTCACTGCCAGAAGGGTATCCACCTCAGGCATAAATGACGCACTTGAAAAGCCAATCTCCAAACAAGCCGCTTCCATGACATTTCCAACCAGCCGGTTGGCAGTTCGTTGAGCCCAGTGATCCATCGGGCCGGATTCGGGCAGGCCGTACCGTTGGTACTGGAACCGTCCCAAATCCTGCACGGTCATCATCAGAGCCGCTTGCTCAACCAGCAGAGTCATTGGACTTCACTCCCATCGGCCACCACAAAGTGGACCTCATCGCCGGGTGAAAGCAGGAAATGGGGTTCCTGATTCGGATTGAACAGCACTTGCTCGGTCCGGCCAATCAACTGCCAGCCGCCAGGTGACTCCAGGGGATAAACGCCAGTCTGCGCGCCGGCAATCCCAACCGCTCCTGGCAGAACATTCGTCCGGGGATTAGCCCGCCTGGGCGTCGCCAGTTCCGGGTCCAGCCCCATCAAATAGGCAAAGCCCGGGGTAAACCCCATCATCCCGACCGTATAGACCGGTGCGGTATGGCGCTGAACGAGTTCTCCAGGTGTCATCCCGTGACTCTTCGCCACCTCCACAAGATCCGGGCCATCCTCACCGCCATAGCGCACAGGTATCTTCACCCGCCGGGTCTGACGCTGACTTGCTGGCGGGCAGGAGCCTAACCGTTCTTCCAGCCAGGCGGTCACGTCAGAATAGGTCAATTGCAGAGGATCATATGAAATCAAAAGAGAACAATAGCCCGGCACTTGAGCCACCAAGCCATCCAAAGGTGAAGCAGTAAGCCATTCATCCAACGCGAAAACCCGTTGGTTGATGCTGCTGTCCAACACTTCCCCCAACTCAATCAGAACAGCCCCCTCCCCCACAGGAACAATTCGGGGCAGTTCCTCAGGCGGAATGCTCATGGGCCTTCCTCACCATGGCAGTTTGGATGGAAGCGGTCAGATGCGCCCCTAGCAGCATGATCGTCCCAGTGAGATAAACCCAGAACAATAAAGCCACCACCGTCCCAACCGAGCCATAGACCAGACGATATTGATCCAGGCCGCTGCTAAGATACCAAGTGAATACATTATTCAGCATATCCCAGGTGGCGCCAGCGACCAAAGCGCTGATCAAAGAAGCCTTACGGCTGACTTTTACCTGTGGCACCCAATAATACATTGCCCAAAACATTAAAGTGTTAAAACCAACGGGCAGCAGGAAGGAGCCTATCTGCCACAAGAAGGTCTGGTGCAATGATTTGCCATTAAAAGGGATCTTGATCGCGGGAATCAAACCTACAATGGTTGTCATCCCAATGGCAAGCACAACCAAAAGGCCCAAGGCCAGGAACATAAAAAAACCCATCAGCCGTCCCTTGAAAAAGTCAGGGACAATTGCTCTTGGAAAAGCCCGATTGATATTCTTTGCCAGAATATTGAACATATTCGTGGCAGACCAAACCAGTGAGACCAAAGCCAACAGGGTTACAGCGCCCCGCAATTGCAAAACCCGCTCAATATTACCAATCACCAGATCCTTAGCGCCTGGGATCACTCCTTGGATCAAATTGAGCAACTGATTTTGAACAACATTTTGCTCAACAAAATAACTGCCGATCACAATGATGACCAGAATCATGGGAAAAATCGAGAAAAAAGTGTAATATGCCAGGCTGGCGGATGCTTCCGGCCCGCGCTCATCACCAAAACGCTTGACTGCCAATCGGAGGATCTCAGGGACGCCGCCAGTAAAGTCATTTATCTTGAGATAGACCGACTGCAGTATTTGTTTAATCTTGTTTAACGTCTCTTTTAGCTTCATTTAGATGTTGTATCTCATGTATAATTTTGTCAGATTAATCATTCATTATACTGGTATTTACCATTTTCCCTCGAGAGCATCCAGCTTCAGGAGGCCGTGATAGTCCATAAATCTAATCGCCAATGTCGCCAACGCATTCGGATGGGCGTAATCCTATTCACATTTCTCCTTTTTCCAATCGTGATGAACTTTCTCTCTACCTATGTGATTATTGACGGCGCACTGGAAAGGATCATCACAGGCAGTTTTATCCTGTTTTGTGCCCTTTCCATCAATTCATTGTTCGTAGGCCGGCTTTGGTGCAGCTGGGCCTGCCCGGCCGCAGGGCTGCAGGAAACAGCATTCAAGGTCAATCCACTCTACTTGACGGAGACCGGCAGAAGCTAGACTCCCCGAACCCTTATTCTTACACGCAAGGAAACGCCATGAACATTGAAACAATTCAGTCCTACTACGAAGCCCGCGGCCTGCAATGGCCGGATGCCAAAGATGCCCTGCTCTTCTATCTCTCCGAGGTTGGTGAGCTGACCGAGGCGTATTTGGCCCACCACGAGAACGACCTGACCGCTGAGGAAGTTGAGTTGCTGGAGCATTTCGCTCAGGATGGCTTCAAGGCGGATGAAATTGTCTCGCGGGTGCCCGGTTGGATCCGCAATAACGACCGCGTTCGCAAGGAGGATATCAGCAAAGAGGTCGCCGATTGCGAAATGATGCTGGCGGTTTTCATGTTCAGCCTCACCCAATCTTCTCCGGATGCGGCCTTGTTAGATAAGATGAAGGAGAAGCTGGGAGATAAAGCGAACCTCCTCAGAGAATAGGCCTACGTTATGAATCCAAAAAGCCACAGGTTGATTTCTGTGGCTTTTTATTTTAGTAAATCAATTTCCGGGTCAGGCTATGGCGTATTATCCACATCCAGGGTGAAAGTCTCCGTCAAATCATTTGCAATCACGGTGTATTCACCAGCCGGCAGCCCGTAAACATCCAGACTGACCGTCTCTTCAAACGGTACCAGAGCCTGGGTGCACATCTGATCTGCCGGGCGATGAGTTCTGAAGGTGATCGTGAAGGTTTGGCCCTCCAGAGAGCTCTCAACCGACTGGATCGTCGTGCAGCCATCCGGGAGGTCCCCCTGCAAGGCCACGCTGACCTGCACCGGGAAGGACTCCATGATTAGGATGTCCATCGAATTAAGATAAACAACCGTTCCCTGAATAACCTCTGAGGCCGGGCCTTCCTGGTCACCAACGACCGGTTCTTCCATGATATTATCCACTGCCAGCTCAAAGGTGGCAGTCTGCTCCTGGGCATGAACGGTGTAAGCGCCTGCCTCCAAACCGAGGACTTCCAGTTCAACCGTTTCGGTGAAGGGCACCAAGGCTTCCGTGCACACCACGTCCCCGGCTGGGCGGTGCGTGGTTGCCATCAGCGTGAAGTCAAAACCATCCCGGCCGGAACTGATCTCATCCAGCACAACACAGCCATCCGGCAAATATCCAGTCACGGTCACCATGACCCGCACAGGGAAGGATTCGAGGATCACCACTTCGAGGGATTCGAACGTGGCTTCCTGACCGTAAATGAATCCGACATCATCCTGAGGTGGCATAGAAACAGGATCGCAGGCCGCAAGTAAAACCACACTCAAAATGATGAGTGATATCAAAAGTAATTGGCGTTTCATCAGTAAACCTTTCTTCTCAAGGTCTTCAATATCTAAATGACGAAAAAACAGCCCGCTTTGTTCCTTTTCCGTGATTATTGATCTTATAATAAACTAATAGCTACGTTTCGTGATGAAATTATTGAGTATCCTCAAGGAGTAATATGCTTAACAAGAAAGATCAAACACAAATCTGGATTTTCCTCGGCATTACCTTTGGTATCTCCTGGCTCACAGCCCTGGTCATCTACCTGACAGGCGGGCTGCAAAACAGCCCCATGCTCGCCATCGAAGGTGCTCAGATCAGCCTGGCTTATCTCCTCCTGGCAACCGCCTATATGTTCGGCCCCGCCATTGGTAATATCCTGACCCGTCTGATCACCCATGAGGGCAAGGCAAACCTCTTACTTGAACCAAAATTCGATCACGGTCGCTGGGTCTACTGGCTATTAGCCTGGTTTCTCCCCGGCGTGTTGACCATCCTGGGCGCGGCTTTCTTTTTCCTCATTTTCCCAAAATATTATGATCCTCAACTGGGGATCATCACCCAACAACTTGAAGCTGCGGGTTCAACAACGACTGCAAGCCCCTGGACCATCGTAATCCTGCAAACCCTTCAGGCCATGCTGCTGGCACCCGTCCTGAACGCCATCTCCACCTTTGGCGAGGAATTCGGCTGGCGGGGCTACCTCCAACCCAAGCTGATGCCTCTGGGCGCTCGCAAAGCCGTCCTGTTGACCGGCGTGATCTGGGGTGTCTGGCACTGGCCAATCATCCTGATGGGCTATAACTACGGTTTGGATTATGTCGGTGCCCCACTCTTAGGTCCGCTAGCAATGACTCTATTCACAATTTCGCTGGCAGTAATCTTCGGATGGCTATCCATCAAGGCTCAGAGCGTCTGGCCAGCAGTGATCGGCCACGGCGCGTTGAATGGCATCGCAGCCATCGGGATATTGCTGGTCAAAGGCAGCCCCTCCTCCCTGCTTGGCCCTGCCCCCACCGGCGTAATCGGCGGTCTGGCGATGATTCTCTTAGCGGTGGCCCTCTTCTTTATTCCCAATGGGCTTAAACCCAAACAGGATATGCCACCTACGCTCGAATAACCCAAATTACCCGAACATTTCAAAAGAGCCTCTCAAATTGAGAGGCTCTTATTATATTTGCTATGAATGTTGTTTCGCGCTGGAACGATAACGGTTTTTATTATTTGATCGGGACATTCTGCCCTGTTTCTTCTGGGAGGAAGTATGCTTGTTGTCATTTAAGCGGACGGTATAGCCATCCACATTACGCCGCTCCAGCTTCTTTCCCATCAATTTCTCGATGGAGCGTACCATGCCAACATCTTCCTGGGTCACGAGCGAGAAAGCTGTCCCATCCTGTTCCATCCGCCCAGTCCGGCCGGTGCGGTGGGTATAGGCTTCTGCAGTGTCCGGGATGTCATAATTGATCACATGGGAGATATCCATCACATCGATTCCCCGCGCGGCGATATCCGTTGCCACCAAAACTTTCACCCGCCCCTGTCGGAAAGCCCGCATGGCTGCATCCCGCTTATTCTGAGATAGATTACCCTGCAGAGAAGCAGTAGCAAAACCGGCATTCTGTAACTGTTCTGCCAACCGGGTTGCCCGGCGTTTGGTGCGAGTGAAGACCAACACCTGATCACTGCTTTGTTTATGCAAAAGGTGGATCAGCATTTCAAGTTTTTTGTTAAAAACCACTGGATAAATGGCATGGTCAATCTTATCTAACGGTTTTTCAAAATCAATCGCCACTCTAACAGGACTATCCATCATGCTGGTCGCGAGATCCAAAATTCTATCTGGCATTGTTGCCGAGAAAAGGAGGGTTTGGCGCGCTTCAGGCAAAGCATCGATGATCCGCTTGATGTCCGGCAGGAAGCCCATATCAACCAGGTGATCGGCTTCATCCAAGACAAGAATCTCAACATTTTTCAGGCTGATTTCGCCCTGATTTTTCAAATCCAGTAACCGTCCGGGGCAGGCAATTACAATATCCACACCCTGGCGCAGCCGCTTGATCTGATTCTTGGCACTCACGCCACCATAAATGGAAAGCATTCTCAGGCCGGTCTTGTTGCCCAGCTGCTTGAAAGCACTATGCGTCTGTTCGGCCAATTCGCGGGTTGGTGAGATTACCAAAGCACGAACCCGGCCCCGTTTTCCCGTCATAAGCTTCTGCAAGATAGGCAGCGCAAAGGCAGCCGTCTTTCCGGTACCAGTTTGGGCCAGGCCCAGCACATCTTTTCCCACCAAAATGGCAGGGATGGCTTCTTCCTGAATGGGGGTTGGCTCTTTATAGCCAGCAGCGTTGATGCCCGCATTAATCTGCGGATTAAAATTAAAAATACTAAACTTCACAATCATGTCCTTAATGGGTGTATCAATTAACACGGCAAAAGTATATTCACCGTGTCCGCTCCTTCATCCGCACTGCGGTAACACCATTAAATGACATGGAGCGGCTATTTACAAAATAAAACCAGGGAAATCCCTGGTCCGTTGAATTCTAAATTGTTCAACTTCGACTAACGGAGTATACCACAACAAAAATATTATGGGGGCAAGCCCTGATTTTGGTTTTCATCCCAATATTTTGATGAAATATCTTCCTTAGGTGCGCTCAAAACCGGAGCGCACCCTACGACTTCCAAATTCAAATCCGTTATATTTTAAAATATTAATCTTTTGTAGGGTGTGCAGTGTCCTTCTGCGCACCACCTATTAAGATCTTTGTCACTCTTGTGGTGCGCTCAAAACCGGAGCGCATCCTACGACTGCCAAATTCAAATCCGTTATTAATTAAAATAAAAAATCTTTTGTAAGGTGTGCAGTGTTCTTCTGCGCACCACCCATTAAGATCTTTGTCACTCTTGTGGTGCGCTCAAAACCGGAGCGCACCCTACGACTGCCAAATTCAAATCCGTTTTGAATTAAAATATTAATCTTTTCTAAGGTCTGCAGTGTTCTTCTGCGCACCACCCAATAAGATCTTTGTCAATCTTGTGGTACGCTCAAATTCGGAGCGCACCTTACGGTTTCTGGTTTTACTCCAACGGATCGCTCTGCCACCCATCTTCCCCAATCAGAGGGACGAAAACCACCGGGATGCTCTTGGCCTGTTTAAATTCCCCATTCTCCAGATCCCAAATCTCCAACTGTTGTAAGGTGCGGCTTCCCACCGGGATCACCAGCCGGCCTCCATCCGCCAATTGAGCCATCAAGGGTGGTGGCACTTCCGGAGCCGCTGCGGCCACTAAAATCCGATCATAAGGCGCGGCCTCAATCAGCCCCTCCGTCCCATCACCGATATGCACCTGAACGTTATCGTATCCCAAAGCCGCCAGGGTCTCACCTGCCGCTTCAGCCAATTCGGGAATCCGCTCAATGCTGTGGACTTCGCGCGCTAAAAGGCTCAAGATCGCTGCCTGGTAACCGGAACCCGTCCCCACCTCCAGAACCTTATCCCTGGAACTCACATCCAAGAGTTCCGTCATCAGCGCTACGATATAGGGCTGGGAAATGGTCTGTTCACACCCAATTCGCAGGGGGCTATCCACATACGCATAGATTCGGGCGTCCTCCGGCAGAAAGAGATGGCGGGGCACATGTCGCATCGCATCCAGCACCCGCGGGTCCCGTACACCCCGTTGGGCGATCTGGATGGTCACCATCTCCTCACGAGCTGCCTCAAAGTCCAAGCTCAGGTCCCTCCACCCTCAACCGGTTGGCGATTTGCCGGTCCACCTTGCCCATTGGGTATTTTTCCAACTCCGAAGCACTCACCCAAACCAATTCATCGCTCTCAATCGGCTGCGGTTTTGCGCCGTTATCCAACCGGCAGAGAAAGGCATGCAGAGTGATCTTGAAATGGGTATAGGCATGTTTATAAACGCCAAAAGGCTCCCCAACGGTCACCTGCACACCCAGTTCCTCCTGGATCTCACGCTGCAGGCAGGCGGGCAAATCCGGGTCACTTTCTTCCTTCGTCCCACCAGGGAACTCCCACAATCCGCCCAGCAAGCCACCCGCCGGGCGTTTACTGAGCAGCACCTGGCCATCCCGCCGGATGATCGCCGCTGTAACCGTCAAATGAGGTATCTTCTTGCGGGGCGACTTCACCGGCCGCTGCTCCTGAACGCCCAAAGCCCTGGCCTGGCAATCGGCCTGAATGGGACAATGGTCACAATCCGGCGTCTTGGGGGTACAAATGGTCGCTCCCAGGTCCATCAACGCCTGGTTATAAGCACTGGCCTCACCCTTGGGCAAATTTTCCTCTGCTAAAGCCCAAATCGTGCGCTCGCTCTCCGGGCTGCGCAGGGGTTCGGTCAGGTCATAGATCCTTGAAAACACCCGCCGGATGTTGCCATCTACCGTAGCCACGTCTCTGCTAAACGCGATGGAAGCAATTGCGGCCGCAGTATATGGCCCGATGCCAGGCAGCTTTTCCAGCGCATCCAGCGTGTCAGGCAACTGATCTCCTAACTCATCATGGATGATCCTGGCAGCCTTGTGCAGATTGCGTGCCCGGCTGTAATAGCCCAAGCCCTCCCACAAATTCAACACATCCTGTTCATCCGCCTCGGCTAGGGTGCCAACATCGGGAAAACGCGCCATCCAGCGTTCGAAATAGGGAATCACCGTATCCACCTGAGTTTGTTGCAGCATGATCTCGGAAACCCAAGTCCGATAGGGGGTAAGAACAGAACGCCAGGGTAAATCCCTGGCGCTCCTGTGATACCAATTCAATAAATCCGCCGCCCAGTACATCAGAACTGAAAGCCTCCATGGAGCGGGGCTAATTTCAACTCGTAATTCGTCACATAATCCAGCAGGTGATCATTCAAACCGGCCCATTCATCGGACCGGATGATATTTTGAGCACGATCCAATCCCGGCACAATGGCACAAACCAGAATCTGCGGGTGCTCGCCATAAATCGTCACCCAGGCATCGCTGAGGGCCAGACCAAGCTTTTGAACGCCGGGCATGAAGCTGCGCACAACGAACTCAAAATATTCCTGCTCACGACCCTGAACAATATCCCAGGACATGATCACTTTCACGTTCATAAACAGATCCCTTCCATCCGCCTTTGCCAAAGACCACCTAGCGGGTCAGGTTCAGGACCATCACCCGGGTTTCTTCCGGGAGTATGTTGACAGAGGAAAGTTTTAATACATCAATTGTCTCCACCTGGTTCAACCCCATTTCCTTAAGGAACTTGGAGAGCGGAGCCAACTCAAGTTTATTCTCCGGGGCACCATAATGCATGGGGATCACAATCCGGGGTTCGAGCAGGCTGATCACCTCAGCCGCCTTGGCTGCATTCAGGCTGGTTTCCCCGCCCACCGGCACCAAAGCCACATGAACCTCACCCAGGCCTTCCACTTCCGTCTGACTGGGGACACTGTTCAATTCACCCAAATGGGCAACTGTCAGCCCGCTGTAGTCCATCACATAAATCGTATTGCGGATTTCATCAGAATCCTTCTTATGCTTTCCGCCGTTGATCCGCACACCAGTAATGAATACTCCCCCAATCTCATATTCACCGGGGCCGGTGATTTCAAACGCCTTGCTGCGAATGCCTTTAATATAATTATGTTCGGGCCGGTCACAGCTTACCGTGACAACATCAGCCCGTAATTTACCATAATCAAACCCAACGATCTCAGGATCGTAAGGGTCCGTGACCACCGCGGCCATGCCGCGTTCAATGATCCTAAAACAAGAATTGCCGTGCCAAGTTATATCCATAAAGCCTCCTTCGATGATTGCTTAATTATACAACGTCCCGTCAAATGACGGGCGGATTGCTCGAACCTATGATATTCTGAGGTAATCTTACCCAATTAATTGTAAAATAAAAGTGAATTTACATCAAAAGAATAGATAAAGGAGATTGAAAAATGTTCAATGAAATCGCTGGAACCACCGTCTTTGCAATCTGCATCGTTGGTGTTGTTCTCCTGTTCCTGCTGACCATCCTGCTCCGGTCAGTGAGAGTTCTCACCGAATATGAACGCGGTGTGGTCTTCACACTGGGGAAATTCACCGGTGTCCGTGGCCCCGGGCTCACTTTCCTGATCCCGATCCTTCAGAACATGCGGCGGGTGGATATGCGCCTGGCCACAGCCGAAGTGCCCCGCCAGGAAGTGATGACCAAAGACAACATCCCTATGCTGGTGAACGCCGTGGTCTATTTCAAAGTCATTGACCCCGAAGCCGTCATCATCAAAATTGAGGACTATATCTTCGCCATTCGCCAATACACTCAGGCTGCCCTCCGGGATGTGATCGGTAACAACGAAATGGACAGCGTCCTGATGGAACGCCTCCAAATCGCCGAAGCCATCCGTGAAATCGTGGATGCGGAAACCTCCGACTGGGGTGTGGATATCGAATCAATCAAGATCCAGGAGCTTGAACTCCCAGCCGAGATGAAACGTGCAATGGCCCGTCAGGCTGAGGCAGAACGTGAACGCCGGGCGACCGTGATCGCCTCCCAAGGTGAGTTGGAAGCCTCCAAGAACCTGCGTACGGCTGCTGCTGAGCTGGCCGGCTCCCCCGGTGCCCTGCACCTGCGGACCCTGCAAACCATTCGGGATATCGCCTCAGACCCCTCCGAGAAACTCGTGCTGTTCCTCCCATCAAATATCGCTAATGTGGTTTCCGAGTTCACGGACCAAAAGAAAGATAACTTGATGTGATTGAAAAGCTGAATAACAATGTCCGTTATTTGCAGATCGCCTTCAACTATGATCTGCGGATGGCGAGGAGAGTCATCCCAGCCATACCTCAAAGCGATCGAATCCTGATCGAAGCGGGTACCCCTTTCATCAAACTGGAAGGCATGGATGGCGTCCGGATGATCAGCCGGATGTGGCCAGGGCATATTGTTGCCGACATGAAAGTTGCTGACGGCGCCATCGGTGAAGTCGAAATGGCCCGTCGAGCAGGCGCAACAGCCGTGACCATCCTGGGTAACGCACCGACCGAAAGCCATGACCTGTTCATCAAGCGTTGTGACGAGTTAAACATGCTTTCAATGATCGACCTGATCGGCGTGAAAGACCCTCTGACCGTCCTCCGCCCCTTGAAGAAATCCCCGGATGTTGTGGTGATCCACCGCGGCCGGGATGAAGAGGGCACCCAGGGCAAAATGATCGAATATCGCCAGGTCAACCGCATTCGGAGCAAGTTTGATGCACTAATCTCTGCGGCTGGCGGTGTGGACCTGCGGGAGGCCCGAAGCGCAATCTTCAACGGTGCCAACATCGTGGTCGCCAACATCGTCAACCCCGCTGACGGCTGGACCGGTATCAAAACCACCGATGACATCACAGCTATCGCCCAGAAATTCCTCGAAACCATCTCGTAACCCCTCTTAGTTAATCATAAACGATCCCGGTAAAATGCCGGGATCGTTTTACTTATGTCAATATTCTAGGTTGAGTAGGTCACGCTTCCAGCGTGACTTTCATTCTGTCATGCAGGTTCGATCTTGCGATCTCATCACGCATGGCCTATGAAGTGACTATTTATGTTAATATTCCAGGTCTAGAAACCTTCCAGGAAACTGAGGTCAGCGATGCCCTTTGAGAGAGCTGCCACCCGCTGCAACAAAGCCAGGCGAGTCTTGCGGACTTTCTCATCCTCGGCCATGACCAGCACAGCGTCGAAGAAGCTGTTAATAGCAGGCACCATGGGCTCAAAGGCCGCCATAAATGCCGCCACGGTATCCGCACCGGCGAGGTCAGCCTCCGCCTTTTCGAGGGCTTTCAGCAGGTCGTTCTCAGTCGGTTCTTCCAGGCAAGTCTCGTCCACTGAGTAAATCTCATCCAGGTCTCGGGTGATCCTCACGCAGCGGCTGAATGCCGGTAAAATCTCGCTCCAGTTCTCCTGAGCGACTGCTTCCGTAAGCTGCTGAATGGCAACCAGAGCGCTGAAGGGGTCTTCACCCTTCTCGGCCAGGACAGCGTCAACCACATCATAGTTGAAACCCATATCGAGAAGCATCACCCGCAGCCGCCCCTGAATGAACTCAAGGCAAGCTGCCTCGTTCTCATCCGAAACGTCCACCGTCATCACCTTGCGGGCTTCCGCCAGGCCATGCTTCAGGTCAAAGGGCATCTCCCAGGCGATCAGGTTTTGGCAAATACCGAGGGCTGCCCGGCGCTGACCATAGGGGTCCTTGGTGCCGGTTGGGGCAAGATCAATTGAAAACAATCCCATCAGGGAGTCCAATCGGTCTACAATACCAATCACCAAGCCAGGTTTCGCCTTGGGTAGAGCATCATCCGCTGAACGCGGCAAGTAATGTTCAAGGATCGCGTCCGCCACAGGCTGTGGTTCGCCGCTGTTGAGGGCATAGTACCGTCCCATGATCCCCTGCAGGGAGGTCATTTCGACCACCATATTCGTCACCAGGTCCGCCTTGCAGAGCAGGGCTGCCTGCTGCGTGGTCACCTTTTCCTCGTCCGTCAGATCAAAGTCCGGCATCAACGCTTCCACCAGGACCGAGATCCGCCCTGTCTTATCATAAAACGAACCTAAATTACGCTGGAAGGTCAGAGTCTTGAGTTCGGGGATAAATTCCGTCAGGGGTTTCTTGAGGTCCTTTTCAACAAAGAAACGGGCATCGGCAAACCGGGCCAAAATCACCTGTTCGTTACCATCCGCCACAATCTCAATATGATCCGCGTTCCCGTTGCGCACGCCGATGAAATAGTGCATCAGGTTGCCCTTGGCATCTTCCACCACGAAATAACGCTGGTGTTTGCGCATCACGGAGATCAATACTTCCGGAGGTAAAACATCCAAATAGGAAGCGTCAAATTTACCCAGGAAAGCCGTTGGGGCCTCCACCAGGCCGGTCACTTCCTCTAACAAGCCGGCATCCTCCGGCACATGACCGCCAACGCTCTCAGCGATGGCAGCTGCCTGCTCAAGGATGGCCGCTTTACGCGCTGCGGGGTCTAAAATGATTCCTTGCGCAGCCATTTTCTTGAAATAATCCTCGGGAGAGGAAACATCAAAGTGTTCAGGTTTCACAAAGCGTAATCCGCGGGTCTCACGGCCGCTCTGGTAACCGGCAATAGCAAATGGTACGACCTGACCATCCAGCAAAGCCATCAGCCAGCGGATCGGGCGTGAGAATGACACCCCGCTCTCATTCCAGCGCATGGACTTGCCAAATTTGATCCCTGCCACCAGGTCCGTCAAGGCCTCACTCAGAACGGCCATTGCAGGCTGTCCGAACTGCTCCACCTTGGCTACGACATACTCACCGCCGTCAATGGTTTCAACGACCAAATTGGAGACGTCAATCCCCTTGCTGCGGGCAAAGCCCTCTGCTGCCTTAGTGGGGTTGCCATCTGCATCAAATGCCCGGCTGGCAGGTGGGCCTTTCACTTCCAGATTCTGATCGGGTTGGCGGGTTGTCAGGTCCTTCACAGAAACGACCAGACGCCGGGGTGTCCCTAGGATCTTGATCTCACCATGCGCGAGATTCAGATTGCCCAGCAGGGAGGGAATGGCTTTTTCAAGCTGGGCCAGGGCATTCGCCAGATCGCCGGTCGGCAGTTCTTCGGTGCCGATTTCCAACAAGAAAGGTGCAGTTGCCGCTGTGATGTCTTTCGGCTCAACAGCCGCCGTAACGGTTCCCTCGTCTTTTCCCTCTGTCATCCAGGGATATTCCGCCTCTTCACGCTGAGCCACATAGGTCTCCGCCACCCGGCGGGCAAGGTCTCGTGTGCGGCCAAAGAGTTCCTGCCGCTCGGTCACGCCCACGGCGCCACGAGTGTCGAGGATATTGAAAGTGTGGGAAGTTTTGAGTACATAGTCATGAGCAGGCAGCACCAGCCCATTTTCAATTGCTCGTACGGCTTCCTTTTCATAAATATCATAAAGGGTGCGCATGCCTTCCACATCAGCCAGGTCAAAATAATAGGAGCTGTGTTCGCGCTCACCCATTAAGTTCACATCGCCATAAGTCCGCTCGGGGCTCCACTGGATGTCCTTGAAATGCCGGACACCCTGCAGCACCATTGCGATCCGTTCCAGGCCGTAAGTGATCTCGACTGAGACCGGGTCCAGTTCCAGGCCGCCGCACTGTTGGAAATAGGTGAACTGGGTGATCTCCTGACCATCCAGCCAGACTTCCCAACCCAGGCCCCAGGCACCAATCGCAGGCTGCTGCCAGTTGTCCTCAACAAAGCGGATATCATGTTCAGCCGGGTCAATGCCCAAGGTCTTGAGGGATTCCAGATAGATCTCCTGCGGGTTCCCCGGATCGGGTTTGAGGATCACCTGGAACTGATAGAACTGCTGCATACGGTTGGGGTTATCACCATAGCGGCCGTCATCGGGGCGGATGGAAGGCTCCACATAGGCCACTTTCCAGGGCTCCGGCCCCAATACCCGCAAAAACGTCGCCGGGTTCATCGTCCCCGCGCCCACCTGGGAGTAATAAGGCTGCCAGATCAGGCAGTCTCGTTCCGCCCAAAAATCCTGCAGGGTCATCATAATCGATTGGAAATCAAGCGCTTTCTTCATCTATTTTCAACTCCGATAAGATTTCAATAATGACATCCAAATGGTCTTTTTACCATTGGTGATATAACCGCTTCATTATACCATTCGCTCCAGAATCTCAGGTTGAAGCAAGCGAAAATAGGCTCCCAAATCGGAACCTTAAATCTTCAGCAATCTGGTTATTTAACTTCCAAAGCAGGAAGCTGCTATGGCTTATTCGGTGCTGATGGAAGATCGGCGATTGCGCAGTCCAAAGATCAAAGCTATCACGCCCAGGATGGCAATTGGAAACCCTAAAATCACCGTCATGCCGCCATCCACCCAAACCCACAGCACAAGACACCATTGGATTCCATACCAGACAATCAATATTATCCCGGCAATAAGTTCATACTTCCAAAGGGCAATGAAACCAAGAACAAATACCAGAAACAGCAGATAGACAGTCGTCTCTGCAAAGGTCGCTTTAAGACCCAATGGCACGCGTTCACCAAACAGAAACAGGATATATAGGACCAATGCCACGATACTCAAAACCCTCAACGTGGTCCTAAAAACTTTGGTAGATTTCTTCATGATTAACTCCTTTATCCAAAAATCTGGATTGTCTAAAGAGTTTTAAATCTCCCCGTTTTTATTATTCCTTTGGATTTCCTTAATGAAATGCGGCGTATTGAGCTGTCTTTCCAAAATATATGAGATATAGCGCTGGATCAGATCCGCGAGTACGGGTTCAATGGCAGAAGGAATTTCAATCCCCGCCACTTGATCCCAATTGGAGCGTTGAAGATGGCGAAAATAGCGCAGGGTATCGACACCAATTGACCAGGCCTCCGGACGGGCTCTGCCGCAATGCGGACAAGCCACCCCACCAGCCAGGGGCGAGAAGAATTGATCCACAGCTTGAACCGGCTTACCGCAATCCACGCATTCAAAAAGCTGCGGCCTGAAACCGACCAAATCCAGCAGCCGTAGTTCGTAATAATGCACCACGGTCGCCGGGTTAGGATGGGCTTCAAGGCGTTTCAGGGTGTTGGCCAACAGACGGAAGATGGCGACATTCTGCCCCTCTTCATAAGTAAACCGGTCCAGCACCTCCACCACATAGGAAGCGTAGCCAATCCGCTGCAGATCCTCCCGCAGGCCAGAGTAGTTATCCACCGTCTCGGCCTGGGTCACAATATCCATGTTGCGTCCCTTTGCCAAAAGTAACGTGACCCGCGTGAAAGGCTCCAGGTGACCGGCCTTGCGGGAGCGGATGCGCCGGACGCCCTTGGCTATCGCGGTGATCTTCCCCTTCTGGAAGGTGAACACCTTCAAGATGCGGTCAGCTTCACCATATTCGATATGGCCCAAGATGATGGCCTGGGTGCGGTAGGAACGGATTTCTCGAGGAGACATCCTCAGCCTGCTCTCCAAATGGGTCAAAAAAAGCGCATGAGCAAAATGCCTGCATGCGCTTTAATCATAACAAACTTTTCAGCTATTCGCGTGCTTCTTCAAGGTCACCGTCACCAAAAGCGGAAGGTAATAACTCATGCACCCGATATTCCCCAACCAACTCGCCTTTCAGGTTAGCAATCAACACCAGCGCATGCGGATTGAACTCCGCCATCACCTGGCGGCAGGAACCGCAGGGCGTGCCGCCATTCTTGGTCACCACAGCCAGAGTCGAGAAAGATCGCTCGCCTTCAGAGACAGCTTTGAAGATCGCAACCCGCTCAGCACAAACTGTCACCGGGTAAACGGCATTCTCAATATTGGCGCCATCATAGATCTTGCCGGATTCGGCCACCAAAGCAGCGCCGACAGAATATTTCGAATAGGGGGCATATGCTTTATGATAGGCGTGAACAGCTTTATCAATCAGGGCCTGTTTTTCTTCATTTGTCAGCATGATTCTTATCCTTTTCAATGGGGTGCTCCGCCACTTTGATTGCCCGGACCTTATTGATCCGGCGGCCAACCACCTCATCCACGATTAAATTCACACCGCTAGCTTCGAGACTCTCACCACCAGTAGGAACATCACCGATCTGCCCATAGATATACCCACCAATGGTGTCAGCGTTATCTGTGGCGATCTCGGTGCCCATGATCTCATTGAAAATATCAAGGTCGATCTTGCCCTGGAAGACATATTCATCCGCGTTGATCTGCTCAAAGGGCAGCTCTTCGCTCTCATCGTATTCATCCCGAATTTCACCGACGATTTCCTCGACGATGTCCTCCAAGGTCACGACACCAGCCACACCGCCGTATTCATCAACCACAATCGCCATATGCATACTGCGGGATTGCATTTCTGCCAGCAGTTCATCAACCTTCTTCGCTTCCGGCACAAAATAGGCCAGGCGCAAGAGGTCCCGATGGTTAGAGATCAGGGCGTCATCGTCACGAACACTCAACAGGTCTTTGGCATAGAGCAAGCCGACCACATTATCCACAGTGTCTTTATAAACCGGCACCCGAGAGTGTCCAGCGTGGACGAAGAGTGACCGCGCCTCACCCAAAGTTGTGTTGATATCCAATGCCAAAACGTCAATGCGGGGCACCATGATATCCTTGGCCAGGGTATCGCCAAACTGGAAGATGGAATAGATCATCTCCCGTTCACCCTTTTCGAGCGACCCTTCTGGCTGGCCCACTTCTACCCAATTCTTCAGGTCTTCTTCTGTCATGGAGGCCAGGGTGACCTTATTGGCGTTTTCACCCAGGAGACCCATCAACAGCCCGGCCAGGGGGGAGAATATCGTATTGATCAACCCACCCAGAGCACTTAGCTGAATTGCGTTTTCTTCGGTGTTCTTCAGGATCACCCCTTCAATCAGGAATTCAAGGATATTGACCAGGACCATCTCCAAAAGGAGATAGAACAACACCAACCAAATATCCAGAGCCACGTTATAAACCTGCAAGATCATAGGCAGGAGCCCGGCCAAGAGGAAATGGAAGAATGCCATCGCCAAGCGCAGGCTGCTTCTAAGCCTGGGCTTCTCAATGACATCGATTGTCCTGTCAACTTTCGCTTCACGGCCTTCGCGGAGGCTCATCAAGTAAGGCAGCCGCGCATAGCTCAAGCTGGCCTTGACCGCGCCGGCCAAAAGGTCCAACCCCAGCAGCACTGCTGCAACGATCCAAACGAGCAATGAATCAGTCAATTTTCTCCAACTTACGTTTTTCTTTGGCTGGCACACCCATCACGAGTGTATCAGCAGGGACATCCCGTGTGACCACCGCCCCTGCCCCAGTAACGCTGCGGTCTCCGATTTTGACCGGCGCTACCAGCATGGTGTCACTTCCGATAAAGACGTTATCGCCTATCTCGGTGAGATTTTTCTTTTCTCCATCATAATTACAAGTGATCGTACCAGCGCCAATATTAACGTTGGAACCGATCCTGGCATTTCCAATGTACGAAAAATGGCCCATTTTGGTATCTGGCCCCAGGTAGGAATCCTTCACCTCTGCATAATTACCCAAATGGACGCCTTTTGCCAGATGCGCTCCCTTGCGCAGGTGACAGAACGGCCCCATTGAGACATCATCCTCCACCACGGCATATTCCAGCACGGAATGGGAAAGATGAGCGCCATTACCGACCTGCGAAGCCACTATGGTCGTATCCGGGCCAATCACACAATCTTCACCAATCTCCGTCTTGCCGCGCAAGAAAGTGTTGGGTTGAATAATTGTATCCTGGCCAATAATCACTTCCGGCTCAACATAGGTGGCATCTGGGTTCACAATAGTCACACCTGAAAGCATCCACTGTTTATTGATCCGCTGGCGCATCACCCTATCAGCAGCAGCCAGGTCTACCCGATCATTCGGTCCAACCGCCTCATCAGGGTCGGACAACACCAGGGATTCCACCTGATAACCGTCCTGGATGGCCAATCCAACTACATCCGTAAGGTAATATTCACCTTTAGGCGAAAGTTGAATGCGTCCAAGAGCTTCCCAAAGCCAATCCGCCTTAAAACAATAGGCGCTGACGTTATATTCACAGATCTTCATCTGTTCCGGGGTGGCATCCGATTTTTCAACAATCGCCGCAACTTTACCATCCTGATTGCGAATCACCCGGCCAAAAGCGCTGCCGGGGGCACCGATGAAACTGGTCATTGTCACGGGGCTGCCGGAACTTTGATGGATGGCGATCAATTCCGCCAGGGATTCCTTACGAAGAAGCGGCATATCGGCAAAAGTCACCAAAATGGTGTCAGCCTTTCCAACCAACTTTGATTTCGCGGAAGCCACGGCATGCCCGGTGCCCAATTGTTGTTTCTGAAGAGCAAATTCAGCCATTCCCGGCACCGCAGCCTGGACTTCTTCGGCCTTATACCCGACCACAACGACCGGCGGTAAGTCACTCAGGCCTTCCACAATCCGCAAGGCGTGCCAAACCATTGGTTTCCCAACCAATGAATGTAAAACTTTCGGTAACTTGGACCGCATGCGGGTACCCTGACCGGCGGCCAGGAGGATGGAACCTATCGTCATTTCAGTGTTTATTCCTTCTACCCATCACAGTCCCACCTGCGGGTTTGATATTTTTTCCGTTAAATAGAAAACCTCGAGCATCGCAATGGAATTTTCCATATGCTGGTCTCGAGCTATATCTATCAGGGATACTATCTTCTTGCGTACTCAATTTATTTTTTATATGGCCGGGGCACCAGGATTCGAACCTGGATCAACGGATTCAAAGTCCGCTGTGCTGCCGTTGCACCATGCCCCAGAATGACAGGCTCTATTCTAACACATTTTAATTAAACATCCAACCGCCGAAAACCACACAGACAGACTAAACATGCCACTTAGGGGTCATAATTTCTGCCTACGATAACCTGTTTTTGGCAATTGGGAACATTATGAGGGACCGAAGAATAATCGGCCCCTCATGATTTTTACTTTAACCAGATTTGCGTCGCGAAGAGCGTAAAGAGGATCCAGGTCACTGAAAAGACCAGTGCTATAGTCAGTCCCGCAAGTAAGGCCGACCAGGTGATCTGGCGGACTTCCATGCGAGTCAACTCAACCATTGGCCGCCTGGGTCGTTTGGAGTCTGATTTAGATGATGATTCGTCTCGCAGCCTTGTCGGATCATTCTCCTGATACCATCTTGTACCAGGGACATCCATGCTGACAATCGTTCGACCATCATCGTCGTCATACTGCTTACGCTTCTTCAACATACTCTTTCTCGTCATTATACAAATGGCAGGCTACTGTGTGCCCGGGTTCCAGCTCTCTGATTTCCGGCACAACCTTGCTGCAAATATCCATCCGTGCAGGGCAGCGGGTATGGAACTTACAACCGGAGGGTGGATTCGCAGGAGAAGGAATACTGCCTTCCAAAATGATCCGTTTCTTTTGCGCTGTTGGATCAGGTACCGGAGCAGCACTCAGCAAAGCCTGAGTATAAGGATGAAGCGGGTTCTGGAAGATTTGCTTCTTCTCGCCAACTTCAGCCATATTACCCAAATACATTACACCGACCGTATCAGAGATATGTTCCACAACGGATAGGTCATGTGAGATGAAGAGATAGGTCAGATCAAAGTTGTCCTGCAGGTCCTTCAGCAGGTTGATGATCTGGGCTTGAATGGAAACATCCAACGCCGAAACAGGTTCGTCACAGACGATGAATTCAGGGAGCAGCGCTAACGCACGAGCGATCCCGATCCTCTGTCGCTGTCCACCGGAGAACTCATGAGGATAGCGATCCTTATGATAAGGCTGCAAACCACAGATCCGCATAATGTTTTCAATATAACCATCAAATTGATCTTTCATGGTCAGGTGGTGCTCACGGACCGCTTCACCAATGATCTCACTCACAGGGAGGCGGGGCGAAAGGCTGGAGTACGGGTCCTGGAAAATGATCTGCATCTTGGGCCGCATCTCAACAAGCTCTTTATGGTTCAAACCGAAGATGTCAATATCATTGAATAACACATTACCACTGGTGCGCTCATTAAGGCGCAAGATCGTCTTGCCAACGGTTGTTTTACCGCAGCCAGATTCGCCAACCAGACCCATTGTGGTTCCACGTTTGATCTTAAAACTGATACCATCCACAGCTTTTACGTAATGCTTCACCTGCTGGAGCAAGCCAGACTTAATTGGGAAATATTGTTTAAGGTCTGTGACCTTAATCACGTATTCACTTTGGGGAGCGCCACCGGCTTTATTCGTTCTAATAAGGTTGATTTCTTCCATGTTAATCCTTTACAGCTTCATCGGTGTAGTGGTAACAAGCCACCATGTGCGTGGGAGTCACATACACTTCGTGAGGATATTCGCCATTACAAACATCCATCCTGCGATTGCAGCGGTCTTTGAAATAACAATAATTGGGCATGTTAATTGGGTTTGGCACACTGCCGGGGATCGTGTAAAGCCGATCTACTGTCTTGTTGACCACTGGTTTCGACTTCATCAAACCAACCGTGTAAGGATGGAGTGGGTTTTTGAAAACCTCAACCGCTGTACCTTTTTCAACAATCCGTCCAGCATACATAACCACAACGTAATCCGCCATTTCAGCGATCACACCAAGGTCATGCGTAATCAGCATGATGCTCGAATTGATTTTATCCTTCAAATTTCTCAGTAAGTCAAGAATTTGCGCCTGAATGGTCACATCCAAAGCAGTCGTTGGCTCATCTGCGATGATTAACTTCGGGTTACAAGCCAATGCCATAGCGATCATGATACGCTGGCGCATACCACCGGAGAGTTCGTGGGGATACATCTGGTACACCCCTTCACCATTGGCGATACCGACCATGTCAATCATTTTCAAGGTAACTGCTTTGACTTCTTCATCCGTCATTTCAGGATTATGCAGCTGGACTACTTCGTCAACCTGAAAGCCTGCCCGGAAAACCGGATTCAGACTGGTCATAGGCTCTTGAAAGATCATTGAGATCTTGGCGCCCCGGATGGTCTCCATAACCTGAGTTGGGGTTTTGGCGATGTTATAAACCTTGTCGCCACTGTTGAAGCGGATCGCACCTTCAACGATTTGCCCTTGAGGACGCTGAACCAATTGCATCAGGGAGAGGGAGGTCACGGATTTACCGCAACCGGATTCACCCACAACACCAACAGTGCTGCCCTGAGGCACTTCAAAAGAAACGCCATCTACGGCTTTTACGGTGCCAATATCTGTGAAGAAATAGGTATGAAGGTTCTCAAATTCAACAACATTACGGTCATCCTTCATCTTCGTGATATATTCACTTTCAGGAACGTTTCTTCGTTCACGTTCCTTTTCGAATTTATCCGTAATCCGACGGTTTTCCCGAGATATTTTCGCGGATTCACGTGCGGAAATATGCGTAGTATCTCGTCGTTTGAAAATGGATTTACCCTTATTATCTGCAGAAGTTTGTTGTTTATCGCTCATACGACTCATCTACCTTTTCATCTTCGGGTCAAAGGCATCCCGAAGGCCATCCCCAATGAAGTTGAAACCAAGGACTGCCAGGAGGATCAGAGAACCGGCTGGGATCCACATGAACCAGAAATTGGTCATAACATACGCGTCAGAAGCGGTATTGATAATGCTACCCCAGGAAGCAAGCGGGTATTTAGCGCCCAACCCCAGGAAACCTAAGGTCGCTTCAGTGATAATAATGCCGCCGAGGCCAGCTGTGGCTTGAACGATCAGAAGGGGCATAACGTTGGGAACAAGATGCGTGAAGATCCGCCGTCGAGTGCTGATACCAGTGGCTTCCGTTGCTACCATGAAATCTTGCTCACGCAGTGATAGGATCTGGCCCCGGACAACCCGGGCAACACCTGTCCAGCCAAGTAAGCCCAGGATCATCATCAATATGAATATCCGGTTTTCAGGATTCATCTGCAAGGTGTCCATCACTGAACCCAAGATAAGGACAATTGGAAAAAACGGGATGGCATTGAACAGGTCCACAAACCGCATCAAAGCAGTATCCACCCAGCCACCAAAATAGCCGGAGATACCACCAACTATCACGCCGATCACAACTTCAATAAACACCACCACAAAGCCAACCAATAGTGAAACCTGGCCGCCATACATCAGGCGGGTCATCACATCCATACCATTGTTATCCAAACCTAGTGGATGTTGCCATGAAGGCAGCTCGTATTGCCGAATCAAGGTGGTGGGTGTTGTTTTCTTGATGTAGTAGTTCGTGTTCACCCGGTCGATCATGTAATCAATCTCTTCACCATCCTCTTCAACAAAAGTAAATGAGGGTTCTAAGTCAACAATGGCATCGCGAACCGCTGTTTTGAAAGCCACTGAGATGAACTGGGATTGGTCAAGTGGATTGACAATAATATTCGAGACCTCAGCAAAATCCTCGCTATTGCTATCGCTGATGGTGATCTGTCCATCAAGATAATGAATGGTGTATTGTTCGCCGTTGAAAGTGAAATTCCTTCTGCCGGTAGAAATCGTCTGTTGACTGATCATCTGAAAATCGAATGATCGAACAATGTCTAAATCTTCCTCGGTATATGCATCATATACATTGAGTGAAGCCAGAGCGATTTCATTCTCAATAGAAACATTTGTTTGCTTACGGGATACGGTTATCCGATAGGATATCCCATCAAGCATGAAACCATTCTGGTCATTCTCAACCGTAGTTTCATACGCCGAGACAAATTCCGGATCCAAAACACTGCCATCAATCGAATTAAGTTCTCCTAAGAGCGTTACAGCAACTGGTTCGAGGAGCGAGATCAAATAGGTATTTTCATTAATAGAGGAAAAATAAAAATCATCATCGCCTGAAGAAAACGCCTGGTTGCCCTGACTGAAGGTCAACAAGAATTCTGCCCGAGCCGCAGTACTAAAACTGAGACCATCCACAACGGTATAGCGCAGTTCTTCGTTATAAATCGCCCCAGCATAATCCTTAGACATCGAGCCTAAACCCGTAAAGACCTCAGCCTGGCCATAAGGCGAAAACAGAGGCCCAACAAAGGAGAAAAGGAACATCAGAACAATAATAATAAAGCCGATCACGGCCAATTTGTTACGAATAAAACGCTTGAAGACAAGCATCCCAGGCGACAGAACCTTGACACGCCTGGCATCGTCCAAGCTCATTTCTTCGCCATCAATCATTTCGATGGCTTCATCTTCTTTTTCGTATTCGGAAGCTAAATCTTGATTTTCACTCATTTATCACCGCCATCAATTCGCCCTGACCCGTGGGTCAACGACTGCATACATGATATCCGCTATGATGAGACTTACTTGTGTCAACACTGTGAGCAAAGTTGTGTAGAACATTGCGAAAGGAATATCTCCCCGGACGATTGCCGTATATGAGACATAGCCAATACCCGGAATTTGGTAGAGTGTCTCTGTGATCAGAGAACCTCCAAACATACCTGGAATCAGATAACTCATATAGGAAACTAATGGGATTAATGTATTCCTGAAAGCATGTTTGTTGATAACAACTTTCTCAGAAAGCCCTTTGGCACGGGCGGTGCGGATATAATCTGAATTCAACACTTCCAGCATATTTGTGCGGGTGTAACGCATCAACCCACCAATGGATAACATCGTCAATGTAATCACTGGCAGCACCAAGTGATAGGCTTTGTCCATCACCTGCTGGAAGGGGGTCATGGTGGTATAGAAACGACCTGTCAAACCATAGAGGTCGAACCATCCCAGTTTAATTGAGAAAACATATTTCAAAATAGTCGCTAAGAAAAATGTCGGCAGCGAAATGCCCATCAAAGCAAAAACAGTAATAGCATAATCTGTTCGGCTATATTGCTTTCTCGCTGCTGTAATCCCCAAGGGAATAGAAATAAAAATCTGGACAAAGAAAGTAATGACATTAACGATGATGGAAGCCCAAATGACCTGGGCGAACTTTTCAGTTACCGGGATGCCATAATGCCATGAGTTCCCAAAATCACCTTTAACCGCACTACCTAACCATCCCAGAAAACCTGGAATAATGCCCACATCAAGATGGTAAACGGAATTCAATTGATCCAGCCATTCCTGATAGGTCATCGTGCTTAAAGGATTTGTGGCGCGCTGTCTCGCAATAGTTTCGACGTAAGAGGCAGGCAGGAACCTGATGACGGTATAAACCACCAGGGTGCCAAAAATCACAATAAATGTCCCCAGTATTAATCTCCTAATGATGAAATTCTTCATATCATTCCCTTGTACATTTTTCTGGAATATAAAATTAGAGTATGAAAGTGAGCCCACCCATAGGTGGGCTCACTATTACTCTAATATCACGAAACCGCTAGTTCATTTCAAGCAGTTCGAGATCGTTCATCCAACCCCAGAAGGTGGTGATATCGGGGGTAATGGTGCTGATGTTAATCCGCTCAGTGCTGAAGATAATAACGTTCAAGCGCTGATAGGTTGGAATTTCGACAGCCCATTCAATGATCTTATCGAGAGCCTGTTTGTAAATAGCTTTACGATAGGCCTGGTCATCGCTCAGGCGGGCATCGACGATCAGTTGATCCAGATCGGCATCATTGATGTGGTAGTGGTTCGAGTCTGAACCGCCCTGTCCGGGGATTCCGGAGCTGTGGTAAACCTGGTACATATCAGGATCAATGGTAGTGCCCCAAGCAGCGGTCCACATTTCCTGTTCGCCAGAATCTAGAGCATCCCAGAGAATATTCGAATCAGCAGGGTCATTGATCACAAGTTCCATACCAACTTTACCCAGGGAATCTTTTGCACTGGTCAGGATTGCAAAGGCAGGATGGTCGCCAGTACCGTCACCGGGGACGATGACTTCGTAGCTCATCTCAGCGCCTTCGGGAGCCTCAACAGCCACGCCGTTTTCAACTGTAAAACCAGCGGCTTCGAGGAAGCCCAATGCAGCAGCTTCAGCAGCAGCATATTTTTCTTCCATGGTCATTTCGGCGGTGTAAATCGGATCGCCGTTGACGTCAGTGGAGAAAGCAAGCTCGTAACCTTCATCGGTGGGTTGCGGGGCAGCCCAGGAGGTGTTGGAGATCGGGTAGTTGATAACAGAAGCGCCCTCACCATAGTAGCTGTCGATAGCAACATCACGATGGACAGCGAAGATGGTGGCAAACGCACGGCGGAGGTTCTTGGAAGCATCGGAAGCGGGATCGCCGGCAACATTCACGGTGTCAGCATTGATACCAATGTAGCCATAGCCCAGGTTGTCAACCATGCTGGAGGTGATCACATCACCGGTCATTTCGCCGTTGGAGTTGTAGGACTTAACCTCAGCGTAGCGTTCGCTGGAGTAGGTCATCTCACCGGCGTCAGCAGTACCGGTCTGAACAGCGGAAGGAACCTCAGCGGAGGCTGTTTCCTTGAATTGAACTTCAGCAATCTTCGGGCAACCACGATAGTAATTTTCGTTGGCTTCGAAGTAAACAACACGGTTGTCGTATTGAACGTACTTGTAGGGACCGGCACCCATGGGGGTAGCAGTCAGACTTTCCTGTTTTGACAGGTCGCCAAAACCGAAACCGAACATGTTGTTTTCGTAATCATATTTGTCAACATCGCCGTAGTAGTGCAGCGGTGTAGCCTGAATACCGAGGACGGAGTAGACAGCAGGAGCCTCAAAACCATTCAACGTAACCTGCACGGTGTAATCGTCAATCTTAACGATACCGGCAATATTCGGAACGCCTTCGCCGCCCATGGCCTCATCCATAGGACCCCAGTAGCCAATCCATTGGGATTTGATTTTCGGAAGAACATCAACGCCATCAGCTGATTCGTAGGGGAACGCTTCAGCCAGGTCGCCGCCGTAGGCTTCTTCGATCGCCACAGCATAGTCTTCAACGGTGGGGAATACTTCAACGAGATCGAAGTTGTTGCCAGATGAATCGGTGAAGGACATATCGTCCTCAACGCCACCAAAGCCCCAGAGAACCATACCAAGCATAACCTGGAGGCCTTCGTTTGCAGCAATATCTTCAGGAAGATAGCCGGTGTAGGCTTCAGCATAAGCATCACGATAATTGGCATTAACGTAGTTCACGATCTTTTGAGCTTCGTAGATGACAGCTTCGTCAACTTTGGCCCAGAAGTCATCCTGTTGTTCCTGTGTCCAAGCATCGGCATCGGACCACTCGTGGCCACGGCCAGCAGCGTAGATCTCATCAACCAAAGCAGCGTATTTATCAAACACGTCACTGGTTGTCTGGGTCTGATAGTCTTTCAGGCCAACAATGTCATAGGAACCTAAGGTGGTGGAACCAACATAGGAAGGATCGAGGTAAGTGTAATAGGTGAAGATGACGTCATCAGCGGTCACAGGGGTGCCGTCGGAGAACATCATACCAACACGCAGTTTAGCAGTGTAAACAGTTGTGTCAGTTGCTTCATCGTAAACAACGCTTGTGTCGGCGGGGCCTTTATAAAAGTAGTCGGTACCATTGTAGTTGCGAGTCTCACCTTCGATAGCGTTGGGGATGATGCCACCAACGCGGTCAGTTGTGAGCAGAGCAATCTGGGTCATGGAAACTACATCTTGGTCATAGCCAGTATCTGCGAAGAAGGGGCTGAATTTCTGGGAGAAGTCCTGGTACGCAACAACCAAAGGTGTGTCAATGGTTGGGGCAGTGGGCAGGTCCTCACCAAAAGGTTCGGCTTCATAAACCACTTCTGTGGGTTCAGTTTCTGTCGGCTCTTCAGTAGCCACAACTTCTTCAGTTTCCTCAACAGTTGGGGCCTCAGTCGGGGTTTGGCAAGCTGTCAGGACAAAGCTCACCGCGACGAGAAGGCTTAGAAACACGAAAATAGAACGTTTCATTGTTTTCTCCTCCATAACATTTTTTGTTATGAAACTAGTGAATTGAACCAATCTTACTCGAGTGTTTCCTACCTAATAGGTGTTGGCAACCACCTCCTTTATTTGCAAATTTATAAAATCTTCTAAATAATGATGTTGCCGAAAATTACTTCTCCAAAAAAGGAAAGGTAATGGCACTATTATACCCAGAGATTGCATTTTTTGCATTGAAGTTCACCCGATATTCACCCTAAAGATGATAACCGAATTTCCGATAGAGTCAATGGAATGAACAACATATTTATTAACAAATTGTATACAGCACGTAATTTTACGCATTTTTACGTAATCCAATCCGTGATTCAATCAGATCTTCAGCCTCTCTCCATGGTTCTATAGTTTAGGTGTCTTCCTCAACGCTCATTTGTTCAACGAAGACTTCGGTGACCTCAATAGGTTTCTGCATCCGAAGTAAACCAAACGCAGAAGCCAAAATAACTATTTCAACAGCCAGGAACAACAACTCTAACCAGAGAGCGCCTGAGGCAAACCAGATCAGATAGACCACTTCCCCCACAATGCCGAGGCAGAGTAGAGGGAAGAGGAACTTGCTGGCTACTTTCATCCGCCCGAAAATGAGTTCAGCCTCATCCCGACGGAGATGTCGCTTTTCCTTCGGCAGCCGTAGGCCACCATCCACCATGAAATATAAAGGTAGGAATGTAAAAACATAGGGCAAGGCAACAAAGAAAGTGTACATGCCCGCATTGCCTATGAAACCAGCCGCGATCTGACCAATAACGATCAGCGCTAATAAGATCAGACTGATCCGTCTGAATTTTTTTAATGCTACTTCATCAATATTCAGTTTGTAATAGGCCCCCTTATAAACGGCCACTCTCTTCTCACGGCCCTTACTGTTCTTCTGAATGACGACTTCATAATCGTCAATATACTTCTTCATAAACCTCCACCTCAAATGAAATGGAACCCATTAATACCACATTTTTCGATTTTCGCCCATCCATTCGGTCACAAATGTGACCTTAGACGCCCGAAAAATGATTGGATTACCCATAAATCATCCAGCAGCCCATTAGGGACAGCTTGGATTGTCAATTCCGAAATCCCACAGGTCGTTGACCGCGCTGCAAGCCGACTCTTTCACGGCGATCACCTCCGGCACCGAAAACAAAGGCACCGCCGGCAAGCCGCTCATGAAGTGAGCCTCCGCCCGTTGGAGCGCGCCTCTCATTTCATCAGGTAGGGCCAGAGACGCATTATTACAGGCCTTGTCATACAGCGCTTCAGACCAACCAGCAATATTTGTGCCAACCCATTGGTTGTCCTGAGAGGGAATCTGGTTGCTTTCATATAAAGCACAATCTATCTGTGTCAGCGGGGCCCACCCAATCAAGGCCAGGTCAAACTGCCTCCCAAAGAGGAGTCCCTCCGGGCCTGGTGCATATAACTGGTTGGCGGGCAAAGTCACCGGGGTAACCTCAATCCCACATTCACCCAGTGAACTCTGCACAATCCCCACAATCTGCTGGCTGAGGGCTGAAGAGTCCACATACAGGTTAATGCTGAAAGTCGTATTGGTCGGAATCCCATAGACATACCAGGCCTGCTGCGGGGTATCGGGGTTCAAGTCATGATCTCGCCAGCCGACAGCTTCCAAAAGCTGAGCCGCTCTCTGAGGATCGCGAATCAACTGTTCTTCCATTGAAAGAGTCGTTTCCTCAGCAGAAACAAAACTGGGCCAGAGTTCAGCCAGCCCGGCAAAGACCGCTTCCTGGATAGCCTCTCGATCCAGACAGCCTGCAATCGCTTCCCGCGTTCGGGCGTCACCAAAGAAATCCGGCCTGTCGCCATAAATCGGATTGTAGTATTCATCATATGAGGCAGGTTTAATTCCAAAGGCCAACTGCGACCAGCTTGAAGTCTGTTCAACCAGTAAGGTCGCCTCAGGGTCAGTTTGCAGCGAAGCCACCGTCTCAACATCCCGCTCCAGATGATAGGACTGATCCAGCACATCACAGGTGCCATTAGAAAATGCGGCCAAAGCATCTTCAAGGTCAGGAATGACCCGGATTTGGATCTCGCCATAGGGAGCAGCATCGTCATTGGCATTAAAATGGTTCTTGACCAACTGGAGGCTGTCTTCCGTCCACGCCCCCACCTGATAGGCACCCAGGCTCGCTATTTCCGCAGACCACCGCGGATCAGCTGAAACACTTTCCCAGGTGGCATCCGCGGTAAAGAGATGAGATGGCAGCGGCTGCCAGAAGAGTCTTTCAATTTCGGCAGTGGTGAACCCCGGGACGCCCGTCCACAGGACCACGCTATCGCTCTCTGCCGTGTAACCGGCTGTCCGGCTTTCCATCCATTGCAGTCCCGGCGTTTGCGGGTCGCTGGCCAGGTCGAAGCTAAATACCAAATCGGCAACTATGAGTGGGGCTCCGTCAGACCAGGCCAAACCATCGGCCAACTGAAAACGGACCACCATCTGATCCAGATATAAAGCCTCCGTTCCATCCCAGCTGATGGCACATTCCGTTGAGCGGCATCCGCTGGGTCGGACCGTCACGCCGGCTTTCAGCACAACGAGGTCCCCATTGGCATCCACAACGGTCTCACCCAGCGAAACAGTGGCAGATTGCAGGGTGATCCCACCATTTTCCTGGGTTGGTGTCTCACTCAGGAGCGCCGCGCCATGACTGCTTTCCGCATACGGAAAGATCTCACGCTGCGTGAGCGTTAAGAGGTTCTGCTTGGCAACAGGGTTCCGCCCATCATAAAGGAAAGCGCTCTCAGGCAGACTGGCTGTACAGACATTCAGCACAGTAACCGGTTCTTCAGTTGGCGTTGCTGTAGGCGCATCTGTCGTGACCGAGGTACTTTCTGTTACGTCGGCGGTTGGCGTTTGTGTGTTTGATGTACATGCTGCCAGGAACAGCGCAACCAATAAAAATAGGCTCAGATGTCTTTTCATAAAAACCTTTTCAGGAAGATCATTCATGGGTCATTTGGTCCATAAAGGGATCAGCGTCATCGCCAAAGCGCATCCGCAGATAGGATTGATACCGCTCAGAGGAAACCCGCCCCTCAGCAACCGCCTTTTGAACGGCGCAGCCGGGTTCATGCGTATGCGTGCAGTCGCTGAATTGGCAATCCTGCACCAACCCTGCCAACTCCACAAAATAAGCATCCAATTCCTCAGGCTCCGTGTCCCAAAGCGCTAACGAGCGGATACCGGGGGTGTCGGCAACATAACCGCCAAAGTCGAGGGGAAAAAGCTCCCGGACCTGGGTCGTGTGACGGCCTTTGGTGGTCGCCTCACTCACTTCACGCACATGCAATCCCAGCTCAGGCTGGACAGCATTTAATAAGCTGGATTTTCCCACACCGGAAGGCCCGGTGAGCGCAGAGATTTTATCCTTCAAATGCGCTCTCAGTTCAGAGATACCCTGGCCGGTTTTGGCAGAGGCATAAAGCACGCTATAGCCTAAATGTGTATAGAGGCCAAACATCCCCTCCGCCTGCTCCTGGGTCACCAGATCAAGCTTGTTGGCAACGATCAGGGTATGCAGGCATTGTTTTTCGGCAATAACCAGAAAACGATCCAGCATTCTCAGGTGCGGTTCCGGCTCTGCGCAGGCAAAGACGATCACGATCTGATCCGGGTTAGCCAATAAGATCTGGCGGAAATCTCGTTTGATTCCAGTCCGGACGCGGGAGATCATCCCGGTTCGTTCTTCAATCGCTTCAATCATCCCGCTGCCATCACCCTGGTCGGCAATGGTCACATGGTCGCCCACCGCGCAGACATCGCTATCCGTGGTGCCTTTCTTCAATCGGCCCGGCAGCCGGCAGGTGACCAGCCCGGAATCCGTCTGCACGACAAAAAAGCCGGACTGCGAACGGATAACCAGACCTTCTTTCAGGATTGCCAAATAGTCCTCGTTCTAGGGTTCATCGGTTGGATTGGGTTCTTCATAGCCATAAGGCGTTTCCGAGGGAACTGGTGTCGGTGATTTCACGACATAGGGTTGGGATTCCCAAGGCAAAACGTAACCGTAATCCGTGTAGTAGGAGAAGTAGAGAGAGACCGCCCGACGGAAGACAGGTGCTGCCATTTCCGAACCCTCGCCAGCATTCTCAAGGAGCACCACCACGGCAATATCCGGTCGATCCGGATTGCCAACTGAGGTGTAACCGGCGAACCAGGCATGGGATTCACCCGTGGTATTGGTGGCTGTACCTGTCTTGCCATAAGCCCGGTACGGCATGGTCGCCAGTTGAATATTGGCAGTGCCGCGGGCATTGGAGATCACGCTCCGCATGGCCTCAGTGATCAGGTTCAGGTTATTTTCCGATACAGGCAAAGTCCCTTGCGCTTCGGGCTCAAAAGCGTAGGTCACATCACCGGCCGTCGTTGTGATCGAATCAACAATGGAAGGGCGATAGAGTGTGCCACCATTGCCGACTGCAGCGATGAACCTGGCAACCTGCAAGGGGGTCACGGTCATTTCGCCCTGACCAATTGATAGCTGCGTATTGACCTCACAGGAATTTGTGTCGGTAGGGATATTACCGGGCTGCTCTGAGAGATCAAAGCCGGTCAGGCTGCCCAGCCCGAAAGAGCGGGCCATATCGGCGATGGCGGAAGAATAGCCATCCGCATAAAGGGTCGCGCCAATGGTGTAGAACCAGGGATTACAAGATCGCATCAAACCTTCCGGCAGGGTCAACTCACCGCTTTCCGGTTTGTCTTTTTCATAGGTCCAGTCATAAAGCGTGTTGCCGCAGACCTCAACGGAATGGCCGCAGTACATCGATGAGGTTTCGGTGAACTCACCGGTCTCCAGTGCCGCTGCCATGGTGATGATCTTGAATACGGAGCCTAAGGGATATTGCCCGTTGGAGGCCCGGTTAAAAACCGGGTTGTCTGGGGCAGCATAGAGATTATCAGCGCCATACAAAATATCCGCATAGCCACTGTTCGTATTACCGAAATCAAACATATTAGGATCGAATTCCGGATTGGAAACCATCGCCAGAACTCGACCGGTTTCAATCTCCATGACCACGATCGCCCCTCGATAATCACCGAGTGACTGCTGCAGATAGTATTGCAGAGTCGAATCAATAGAAGTTGTAATGGATTGGGCTGGACCTGCGCCGCGTTCCGCCAGCTTGGTCACGATTTGGCCGTTTGCGTCCTTGAGGTAAAGCGAACCGCCAATGGTACCGGCCAGCACATCTTCGTAAGAATACTCAATGCCAGCGCCACCGAATCGGGCATTAAGGGCATATCCCGCGCGCAGGTAGGTGTTGACATCTTCTGAAGGGACATAGGATAAATGACCAACAGCCTGAGGTGCAATCCCACCATCATAATAGTAGCGTGAAGTGTAATAATTTAGATAAACGCCAGTCATCGCTGAAAGCGCACCCATCTGGCGATTCACGTCTTCTTCAAGCGCTTCACCCAGGGGGATGTAATCATAGTCATTGGCTTCATCTACTATTTGGATAACCTCAGCGATCTGATATACGGTGAGATCTGCCATGGTGCTATAAAACAATGACATCAAATCGGTATCAAGATCTCCCTTGATGAAACCAAGCGCAACAACATCTTCCTGCGTCGCTATTGGGTATCCATCATTGGCGTAGATATCACCCCGAGAGGGGATGCTCTTGACCACTTCAAGGGTATTGCCATTTTGCAAATCCGGCATGATCTTGGTCGTATCCCAGGCCAAATGCCAACCGTCACCCTCACGCACCATATTGAACTCGAGGTCGCGGGTCAGGGTGCCAAACAGGTTGGTGTTGTAATTCACCTGCAAGGTGGCTGTGGCAGTGGTGGGGTTGGTCACAACATTAGTCACGGTATATTCAATGCCCGTGTCATATTGCAGAGTCAGAGCATTAGCCGTGTTGTTATATTGTTGAATGAAATCTTCCTCAGAAATTGTGCTCTTGCTTGCTTCTGAAAGGTAAACGTACATCGCCGCATAATCATCCGCCTGCCAGGCACTGAAATAAGAAGTCAACATCGTATCAACATCCGGCGCGGGGGTGACATAAACCTGCGGGGTCGGTAAAGAGTCCGTCGCAGCCACCTCAGAGGGGTCCATAGTAGAGGTAGGGTTCGAACAAGCTGCGAGGGTCAGAATCAACGTCAGGATCAGTAATGCTCGTTTTAGTTTTTTCATTTTTTATATCTCCAAAATGCGAATTAACCGCTAAGTATTGGCAAACAGCGCATTTTCCAAGTTTTGATTATACTGTGTCATTCACCAGATGTGGAATCGGGCTCAACCGTCTCAGTTTCATCAGGCACGGAGGGCACAAAGGGTTCATCCTCCCAGGGCATCAATTCGCCCGGGTCTTCTCCATCGGAGAAGTAGAGCGAGACCGCCCGCATGAACACCGGGGCTGCCATTTCGGAACCCTCACCCCCATTTTCGATAATCACGACCACCGCAATATTCGGGTGATCCGGGTCATTTTCACGAGTAAAGCCGGCGAACCAGGCATGCGAATTCCCGGTTGGGGTTTGAGCCGTGCCAGTCTTACCGGATATGGCATAATCCAGATTGCGCAGCGCCCAATTAGCTGTTCCGCGGGAATCTTCCACCACCAATCGCATCGCTTCCAAAATCGTCTGCAGGGTCTTCTCAGAGATCGGCAGCTCAGCTATTGCCTCCGGCTCAAAGAGCTGGACCGGGTCACTGTTCAGGGCCTTGGTCGCTTCCACCAAAACCGGCCGGTAAAGCGTGCCGCCATTCGCTATGGCGGAAATAAATGTCGCAATTTGCAGAGGCGTCACCAGAATCTCCCCCTGCCCAATCGCCATCTGACTGCTGGTCACACAATTCGCAGCTGTTTCGGGGATATTCCCGCTCGCCTCGGCGATCTCAATCCCGGTCTCCTGCCCCAAACCGAAGCCCTCCGCCATATCAGACAGCGCACTCTCATAGCCTTCGGAAAAAAGCGTTTCCCCCACCCTGTAGAACCAGGGGTTGCAGGAGCGCATCAAGCCTTCAGGCAGGGTCAGAGTCCCGCTGGCACTGATGCCGTGGGAATAGGTCCAGTCATAGAGGTAAACACTGTTGCAGGTCCAATAGGCGTGCTGGCAGTTGAAGGTGGACAGGGCTGAATAAACGCCAGCCTCAAGAGCCGCTGACATCGAGATGATCTTAAAGATCGAACCCGGCGGATATTGCCCCTGGGTAGCCCGATTAAAGAGCGGCTGGGCTTCATCCGTGAAATACGAGGTCAGCAGATCGGAATCCAGGGTGTCCGCGTCAAAGGCATTCGGATCAAAGCCGGGATTGGATACCATCGCCAGCACCCGACCGCTATCCACTTCCATCACTACCACAGCCGCGTTCAGATCGCCCAGAGATTGTTGTAATTTGAATTGAAGGGTGCGGTCAAGCGTGGTATAGAGCGAATCGCCAGCCACCGAATCCCCTGATGCCAGCAGATATTCAATCTCACCATCCGGCCCGACCAAATAGAGCGAACCACCTCGTTTCCCAGCCAGCTGCTCTTCATAGATCGCTTCCAAACCGGCGGCGCCAATCTGTTCATCCTGGCGATAACCTAGCCGGACATAGTCCTCAATTTCATCTTCGGGAATAAACAGCATATAGCCCAGCGCGTGCGGGGCAATGCCATCTTCCAGATAAGTGCGAGTACGGAATTCTTCAATGCTCACGCCGCTAAGGTCCCTCAGGACATCCAGATAGGGCGCGACATCATCTCGTGACAGGGTCACCACCGGCAGATACCAATCATCGGGGGTGTTCGCCACCATCTCTGCCAGGCGGTCAGCGGAATAGACGCTCAGCTCCGCCAAAGTCTCATAAATCAGATCAGTCTGTTCCGCCAGGATCTCTCCTGGGACCAGCCCCAACGCAATGGCATTTTCATAGCCCGCCAGAGGTGCGCCAATCCGGTCAAAGATGCTGCCCCTGTCGGGGATATCATAGGCCATTTCAAGATGGCTGCCGTCTGCCAGTTCCGGCAAGAGCAATCCAATTTCCCATTGGACCCGCCAGGTGTGATCTTCCCAAACTAGACCCATCACCGGTTCACGGGAGAGATCGCCGACCAGCAGGGTGTGAAAGGTGACCCGGAAAGCCACCTGAGCATAGTCCCCGTCTGCAATAGTGGAGAGAACTTGAGCCTCCAGCGATTGCAGGGTGAGTGTATTCGCAATATCCATGTATTCCGCTGCGAAACCATCCTGCGAAAGGGCATCCTGACTGAGCGAAGACAGCAGGCCATACATCCCTGCATAATCTTCCGCTTCCCAGCCAGCCAAAAACGCCGCTGCCACTTCCTGGGCGGCCGCAACCTGGCCGATCTCAGCAGCAACCCGCGTCGGATCACCCGCGACAGGCGTGCCGGATTGGCAGCCTGCCAAACTGGGCAGCAGGATGAGCAGAATGGTGAAGATCGAGATGATCCTTTGTTTGGAAATGGACAAGGAATACTCCTTTAGGTCAACCCCAGGATTTCCTTATAGACCGGGCATTCATAGTTCAGCGTTTCCTGACAGCGTTCATACAGGTCAGCCGGGGCCTGCCAGCCGAAACGGCGCAGTGCCACGGTCAAATGACAAAGCGGCAGCCCCATTACGGAGGCATAACAACCCGCCAGATTCTCCACCGGATGAAAATCGCTGTGCTGGATAGCATATGCGCCCGCCTTATCCAGCGGGTCACCGGTCTGGATATAGGCTTCCAGCTCTGCATCAGAATAAGCACGCATCGGCACATCCGTCCGGCAGACGGTATCCACGCTCTCACCGGATGCAGTATCAATCAACGCAATCCCGGTATAGACCTGATGGGTCCGACTGCGCAATTGGGTCAGCATCCGCCGGGCATCCGCATCGTCCATCGGTTTACCCAGCAGTTCCTCCCCATCCACCACGATGGTATCGGCAGCAAGTATCAGTCCTTCCCGTATGGACGCAATCGCCTGCGCTTTTTCGCAGGCCAGACGCCGGACATAATCAACAGGAGGTTCGCCTGCTTTTTGACTTTCGTCAATATCCGCCGGAAGGACCTCAAAAGGCCATCCGAACAATGCAAGCAGTTCTTTTCGACGGGGGGAATTTGATGCCAGGATAAGTTTCGTCATTGGTGCGATTCTAACACATCCTCATTATTCCGCCACCCAGCGGGAGTTAAAAATTAAACCGCCCATTTTTATGGACGGCATGATATTTTATTTAAATGAAATAACGTGTTTTAGTGAAGGGAACTAGCCTTTTGCGGCTTTAGCGATCTCCGCGAGGTGTTCCGGGCTGGTACCACAACAGCCGCCCACCAATTGAGCGCCCGCGGCCAGCCAATCCGGAACCAACGCGCCCATCTGTGTCGGGCTGAAGGAGTAAGTCGGCTTGCCATCCTCATCCATCTCAGGCATCCCGGCATTCGGTTTGAACCAAATCGGTTTATCAGTCGCCTGACGCAGCTGACCAAGTGCCTGCAGGTTCTCATCCAGGCTGCGGCCACAATTGATCCCCAACACGTCCACATCCAGCGCACCGATAGTTGCCGCCATATCCTCAGGCTTCACGCCCATCATTGTGCGGGTGCCGCGGTCATAGCTGAAGGAGCAGATCAATGGAATCTGCCCATCCACTGCCCGCACACCACGGATGGCTGCAATAGCTTCATTCAAATCAAATTGGGTTTCGATCACCAACAGGTTCACGCCCGCCTCGACCAGAAGCCTGGCCTGGGCCTGGAAATCCGCTTCGGCGTCTTCCCCTTTCAGAGTTCCCAGCGGCGCCAGCATATGCCCGGTGGGGCCAATCGAACCGGCCACAAGCACATCCGTGCCCTTGGTCACCTTTTGCGCTATCTCAACCGCCTTGCGATTCACTTCCTCAAAGCGGTCCGCCAGGCCGGATGCATCCAGCCGGTGACGGGTTCCGCCAAAGGTGCAGGTCAGAATAATATCAGAGCCGGCATCCACAAAAGACTGCTCCAGGCTGGCAATCCCCTCAGGGTTTTCCAACACCCAAACCTCAGCCGACGCCCCCACCGGCAAACCCACCCGCTGTAAATTTGTGCCGGTTGCACCGTCAGTGACAAATATCTCGCCTGCTGTGAGCCGCGCTCTAAAATCCATTTTTCTATCCTTATCCAACTGAAATTGAGGGGTTATTCTTCGTCGCGCTTGATCTGGAATCGATCAAAATCCCGGGCTACAATCGCATTCGGCAATACAGCCTGGGCTTCTTCCAGCACATCCCGCTCACGGTAACGACGGGAGAGATGTGTAAGATACAAATTCTTTACGCCGGCCTCTTTAGCCAATCCGGCAGCTTGTGCGGCTGTGATATGGCCAAAATTCTCGGCCAGCTCCGTCTCGGCATTGATGTAGGTTGCTTCAATCACCAAACCGTCCGCATCCTGCACATAAGGCAGGAGGTTATCCACCCGGCCGGTATCTCCAACAACCACCAGGGAGGTCCCCTTGCGGGCCTCACCCAGAACCTGTTCAGGATCAATCAGGCGGCCATCCGGCAGGGTGATCGGCAGACCATTGACCAGATCTTTGCGCCAGGGGCCAGGGGGAATATTCAATTCAGCAGCTTTTTCCGGCAGGAAGGGCCGCCGGCTGCGTTCTTCAAAGCGATAGCCCAACGAATCTGAGCCGCGATGGTCTACTGAGAAGGCGGAAACTGAAAACCGCTCCGTCTCAAAGAACAGCCCCGGTTCAAGCGCGTGTAGTTCCACCGGCGATTTACCGCGATAGCCCCGCAAGACCACGCCATAGATCAGATCATAGACCCGGTCCAGCGTATGCTGGGTGCCATAGATCTCAATCTTATCCATGACCTCCCACCGCATAAATGTGGAGATGATCCCCGCCAGTCCCAGGATATGGTCGAGATGACCATGCGTCAGGATGATCTGATTCAGCCGTTTAAAACCTGTCCCCGCTCGCAGGATCTGGCGCTGGGTGCCTTCACCGCAATCCACCAAAAAGCGATAATCCTCATGCTGCACAATCAGGGAAGAAAGACCCCGGTGTACCGATGGCGCGGAGGCAGAAGTACCTAAAAATGTGATTTCAAACAATGGATTTACCTATGCTAAAGTGAAAGGGTCAATCTGACCCAACACCGGAGATCAGACGCAACAACCCAAGCAGACCTAAGCCCACCTGCACACCTTCACTCGTTGTCAGTTTTGGTTTGGTGTTTTCCGCTTCAGATCGTTTGATCAGGATAAATGCGGAAAGTGCGCCGACTGCCGCCCCAATCGCTGTGCCAATCACTAAAGTTGATGCCTTCCAGTTCTTATCGTTCATGTCTTCATCCTTGTATTTTTCATCAGGGGCTCTCCGAATATCAGGGAAAGATAAGTCGGACCGCCGCTCATTGATTATCGGTGCAGCAAACCAAATATCGACTTGAAGAAGTGCTCAATGCCAGCCTGATAGCCCCGCAGCTTCATCCCTGGGTTAAGCAGCTTTTCAACCATCGCCTTGACCCAGCGTGCGGCCAGGCTGAAATAATGCTGGACCATTGCCGTATAGGTCGGCAAGACCTTCAACAGCCGGGCTAATCCATAGATCATAGCGCCCAAGAGCAGGACAGCCGCCAAACCCAACGCCATCATGGGCAATAATAGCCAGATTAATGAGGTATCCGCCCAGGTGGAGAGCTTCCCGATTGGGTCGCCCCCATTGGCAATCACAATCAGGAATGCCAGGCCCGCGAGCACAACCAAAATACTCAATAAGATGGGCAGCAGGATCTGCCAGAAGCTTTGGCGCTTGTGCTGCCGGTAGCTTGGGCGTTTATTCCGGTCAACCTCAATTTGGTTAATTTTTGTTTCCATAAATTGTATTTTAACATGAGTCGATTGATTAACCAAAATTCTGACGAACCAATCCTGAATCTCCTAGAAAAATCACATAGTGGAATCTGGATTCCTTACATTGAATTTGTTTTTACGAAAATTTGACCAGGCCTTATATTAACAGATTTTTATTGTATAATTAGGATTGGAAAATAAGTCACGCCCAAATAACGCGTGATTGAAAATTCTCACGTCAGCGCCCGCAAATCGGGCTGCGACCTGGCAATCAAATAGAATCGTACGAAATTTTTCCGCCGGCTGAAAAGCCTGGCATAGTAAATGGGATGACATCAGTTTTGAAAAGTATCGGCGGCCCTGAAGTTAAATCAGAGGCCAGCAGAGTCAAGATTAGAGTCAGACACTTGAGTACAGGATAGAAAAAACCAACTTAACCCAAGACGAACCGCCTCAATCGGTTGGATTCATCTCAAGGTTTAAGGTCCCCTATCCTATACGGGATCAACAACAATAAAGATTCTTATTGATATGACGGTCGTAGCCTATCGGGAAGGCTCACGGCTGTCTGTTGTTTAAAGGTAGAAAGTTGGGATGGAACGGGAGATCACAGCCATCAAGGTTCAGAGGCGCAACCACCAACGGGTAAGCATTTATCTGGATGGTGAATATGCGTTCGGCCTATCTCGTTTCGTTGCCGGCTGGTTGGCACCGGGTCGTAAATTGACCGAGGCCGAGATCGAGAAATTGCAGAAGGAAGACACTTACGAAATCGCCTTCCAGAAAGCCATGCAGTTCATCAATCACCGCCCTCGTTCGATTGAAGAAACCCGCAGACGCCTAACAGAAAAAGGATTCGAAGAAGAGGTGATCAAAGCCACTCTCAACAAGTTGGTGGAGAAAAGCCTGCTCAACGATCTGGAATTCTCTCGGCTCTGGATTGAAAACCGGAACACCTTTCGCCCACGCAGTGACAGACTATTAGCCTATGAGCTCCGCCTAAAGGGCGTATCAGATGACGTGATCGCACAGGCGCTTGAAAGCTTTGGAGGCGACCAGACTGAGCTGGCATATCAGGCCGGGATCAAAAAGGCCAAACAATGTCAGCATGAAACCAGGCTGGACTTTCAAAAGAAAGTGGGCGGCTTTCTGAGCCGGCGGGGATTCCATTATGGGATCGTCAAACCCACCGTTGAAAAGCTTTGGGAAGAATACGCTCTCCCTGCAGAAGATGCGCCTCAATATTAATGGAAAAATGGAGCGAATTGATGAATAACTCTAACCCCTATCTGATTTATCTCGTCGCCCTCGGTGCGCTGCTGCTTGGTGCCCTGATCGGCTTCCTGATAAAGCAATTAATTGTAGAAAATAAACGCAAGGCCCAAAACCTCAAAGCAGATCACATTATCACCGAAGCCAAAGAACACGCTCGCGAGATTGAACTGGAGGCCAAAGACTCTGCTCTCCAGATCACCCAAAAGGCTGAGGATGAACTGACCCGCCGCCGGATCGAACTGACCAAAGAGGACGATCGCCTACAAAAACGGCGTGAAGAACTTGACCGCCGTTTGGAAAAATATGAAGAACGCGAAACACGTCTGAACAAGCGCCAATCCAGCATTGATAAACGTGCCAACGAGATCAACACGCTGTATGAACAGCAAATGGCCGAACTTCAACGTGTTTCTGAGATGACCAAGGATGAGGCCCGCGAAGTGCTGCTGACCGAAACTGAAAAGGAATCCCGTGCCGACATGGCCCGGATCATCCGCCAGATCGAAAGTGAAGCCCGCGAGGAAGGTAACCGCCGGGCCAGGGAACTGATCGCCGATGCGATCCAGCGAGTTGCTTCCGAGAAGGTCGCCGAAGTCACCACCTCTCTGGTGGAACTGCCCAACGAAGAAATGAAGGGCCGGATCGTTGGCCGCAATGGCCGTAATATTCGAGCTTTCGAGCAGGCCTCCGGTGTGGACGTGATCGTGGACGACACCCCCGAAGCCGTGACCGTTTCCTGCTTCGACTCGGTTCGTCGTGAGATCGCCCGCCGGTCGCTTTCCCGCCTGGTGATTGACGGCCGGATCCATCCCGCCAACATCGAGAAGATCCTCAAAGAAGAAAATGACCAAATGGATGAGGACATCTTCCAGGCTGGTGAACAAGCCGCTTATGACGCCGGCGTGGCCGGGCTGCATAATGAAATCCTCAAAAAGATTGGCCGCCTTAAATTCCGCACCTCTTATGGCCAGAACCAGTTGGCCCATGCGGTTGAAACCGCTAAGATCGCCAGCGTCATCGCTGCAGAATTGGGCGCGGATGTTGAGATTTCCAAAGCCGGCGCTTTCCTACATGATCTTGGTAAGGCAATGGATCATAATACAGAAGGCACCCACGCTCAACTCGGTGCAGAATTTGCCCAGCGCTATGGCGTGGGCGCAAAGATCACCAACATCATCGCCTCCCACCACCATGAAGTGGATCAGGAATCGGTTGAAGCTGTGATCGCTGAAGCCGCTGATGCCATCTCCGGTGCCCGACCAGGCGCTCGGCGTGAAGACCTGGAACAATACATCAAGCGTCTGCGGGCTCTGGAAAATATCGCCAATGCCCATCAAGGTGTTGAGACCAGCTACGCTATCCAGGCCGGCCGTGAAGTGCGGATCATCGTCAAGCCCGAAGAGGTGGATGATGTGGAAGCCAACCGCTTGGCCAAGAGCATTGCCCAACAGATCGAGGAAACCATGCAATATCCGGGTCAGATCCGGATCACGGTCATCCGGGAATCCCGGGCAACGGAATATGCAAAATAGTACGACCTGATGTGAATATCAAAAGGCTGCCTCAATGGGCAGCCTTTTTGATATCTTTGTCATTGCGACGGAGGAAGCAATCTTCGCCTTTAATGGTTCAGAACAGGATTGCTTCGTACGGTGCTTCGCATCTTCCTCGCAATGACAAGGAAATTGTTTTGTCATTGCGACGGAGCCGCAGGCGAAGGAAGCAATCTCAACATATAGTCATTCACAAAAGATTGCTTCCCACTCCGCTTCACTGCGGGGACATTATCACAAGCTCGTAACGACAAGGAAATTGTATTGTCATTACGATGGAGCTTCAGGCGGGGGAAGCAGTCTTTGCCTTTAATGGTTCAGAACCGGATTGCTTCGTACGGTGCTTCACATCTTCCTCGCAATGACAAGATGTGTGTTTTTGTCATTGCGACGGAGCCGCAGGCGAAGGAAGCAATCTCAGTCCAAACGAGTCAAAAACTAGATTGCTTCGTACGGTGCTTCGCACCTCCCTCGCAATGACAAGATGTGTGTTTTTGTCAGTTCGATGAAGCCGCAGGCGGAGGAAGCAACCTGTTCATACTATAAGAACGGATTGAATTCCTTCTCATGACCCACTGTGCTCTCCGGGCCGTGACCCGGCAATATGCGAGTCTCATCCGGCAGTGTGAACACCTTCTCCTTAATGGAAGTGACCAATTGGGCCATACTCCCCCCTTCCAAATCCGTCCGGCCGATCCCTTCCCGAAAGATGACATCGCCACAGAATAGGGCGCTTAGGCTGGGGCAATAAAACATCACATGCCCAGGACTGTGTCCGGGGGCCAGAAGCACCTGCGCCACCATCTCGCCACCTGGCACAAGACTTAACTGCATCCCATCCTCAAAAAGGATCGTTGGCTCGGGGGGCTGCTGGATAGACAAACCAAACATACCCGCCCCACCCTCATTGTGATACCAGTCCAATTCACTGGCATTCAGTCCAATCGGCAATGAGGGAACGAATACTGCAGCCAGTTCCGCCGCTCCGGCAATATGATCAAAATGGGCATGTGTCAACCAAATCTGGCGCAGCGTCCAGCCCAGTGATTCGGCCCGGGTCAACACCAGGTGGCTGTCATAACTCGGATCAATCACCACCGCATCTCCGGTGTCCTGGTCACCTATCAGGTAAACGTTATTGGGCAAAGGCCCCAGGGTCATTCGAACAATTTCAAGATTCACGCGTTATTTCCTTTTCCAGAAGCGGTTCCATCTCCGCAATCACGGGACGATGATAACCCTTCCGATGAGTATAACGCAGACTGAGCGTGAAAGTCACGGCCAGGACGATCAAGCTGGCCGGGAAGATCGAGGCCGGCCGCCAATCATAGAGTAGGCCCGCCAACACCGGTGCGATCACTGTGGCCAGGGAGTTGAGCGATTCCACCAGACCAAAGGCCAGGCCAACCTCGCGTTCCCGCACCACCGGCCGCACCAGGGCAATGGTCATCGCCCGTGTCAGCCGATAGCCGCCCAGGAAGAGATACCCCAAGCCATACCAGATCAGCCCTGTTCCTTTCCAAAGCAGCAATGAGTAACCCATCAGCCCAACCTGGCCAATCAGCATTGCCGCACCGGATTGCATCTGTCCCAACAGTAGCATCATGATCACGCTGCCCAGAGCGCCAAGCGATCCCAGCTGACCAATGCTGCTGAGGGATATACCGCGCTGGTTCTGCAGGAAATTAGCCGCCAGCGGCTGTGGCAGCATAACGGCGGTCATCACCAGCAGGATCATTGCGAGCATCCCGAGGAACTGACGGTTTTGCAGGAGGTGGGCATCACCCTTCCGCTTCGGATGGGCCAATACTTTTTGATCGCCAGCCAGAAGAATGATCGCTGACGAAATGGTGAAGATCACCCCGGCGACGTAATAGACCGTTCGGAGGTCAAAATTCTCTCCAATCAAGCCCCCTGCGATCGGGCCAATGATCCCACCAATGTTATACGAGGCAGAGACGAAGCTAACCGCCCGGCCAACCGTCCACTTGCCCCGTGCCCCCTGCACATAAGTGTTCAGTGGGGCCATAACCGAAGAAGTGATGGCATAAAGCAGCATCCCGATCACATACATCGTCAGCGATGGGGCCAACGCCATGATCCAGGCTGCCACCACGCCGCTGATCCAGGAAAACCACATCAAAGGACGCCGCCCAATTTTATCCGCCAGGAGTCCGGCGGGGACCTGCCCAATGGCCATCACCAGGCCGCTGAAGCCCAAAATCGTCCCGATTAGGATCGGATCTGCACCAAATTGTTGAATATATAACGGCTGGAAAATATAAAACATGCCTTCGCCAAGCCCCCATGTGAGCATAGCGGCCGACACGACCTTTAAATCACGAGACATCAAACTTACCTTTTATTCAATGAAATCTTCAACGGGTAATACTTCGCGGGGCAAGTCTGTCAGGGTTTGCAGGCCATCCGCAGTCACAACCACATCATCCTCAATCCGCACACCGCCCTTACCAGGCAGGTAGATTCCGGGTTCAACCGTAAAGGTCATCCCAGGTGTAAGGATCTGGTTGTTTTCAGCATAAATATAAGGCGCCTCGTGGGGTTCCATCCCAAGGCCGTGCCCGGTGCGATGGAAGAAATTCGGGCCAAAACCCGCATTTTCAATCACCGCTCGCGCAGCCCGGTCCACAACCCCCGCCGCCAAACCTGAGGCACCGGCCTTCCGGCCAGCCTGGTTGGCTTGTTGAACGATCTTACCTATCTGGTGCAATTCCTCATCCACGCCACCAAAGGTGAAGGTGCGGGTGATATCGGAAAGATATCCGTCAAATGAAGCACCCCAGTCAATCAGGAGCAGGTCACCCGGTGTCAGGGCGCGGTCAGTCGGGACTGCATGCGGGTTGGCACTATTCTCTCCAAAAGCCACAATCGGCTCAAAGGGTAATTTCGGGTCGGAGCCTGCGCGCAGTAGCTGGACGATCAGCTCATTGGCAACAACTTTCTCCGTGATCCCAATATGAAGCGTCCGCAAAGTTGCCAACAGAGCTTCCTGGGCAATCATCGCTGCATGGCGCATTTTGGCGACTTCTTCGTCATCCTTGTTCAGGCGTAAGGCGCCAAAAACTTCAGAGCCATCGATGAAATCCACACCTAAGAAGGCAGCATTTAGATATTGCAGCTCAAGGAACCGCAAATGTTCCGACTCCACCCCCACTCGGCCGGTCTCCAGATTCAACGCTGAAGCAGCCTGTTCAAAAGCCGTATGCCAGCTTGCCGGGTCATCCCCATAAGTGAAGGCCTGGAACGCGGCGGCATCACCAGTCAGCTTGCCTTTTTCAAGCGCAGGCAGAATGATAGCTTTCTCGTCCTCACGGGTGATGATCAGGACCGTGGGCCGTTCCATCAAATGGAAATGCAGTCCGGAAAGATAGGTCAGGCTCTGGCCGGGGTTCAACACCACACCAGCCAGGTCAGTGGCTTTGATCAGTTCAACGCATTTCTGAATTCTTGTATTCACAAAACTTCTCCTTGGATGTCAATTCGGCGTTCATTATAACGTAGGGCGATGGCGATTGGAACACCCTTAAGCAGTGTTTGATTAAGAACTAGCCAATCGGCCAGGTCAGGTCAATACTTGGAATTGAGTCAGGTTTTCTGGCTTTTTTTTCAAAAATTGACATTGATAACAGTATGAATTAAACAAAGCTTGACTCTTTTACAATTCTCGTTATAATTATGATAATAATTGTCATATTAGGAGTATGTCATGTTTTATTGCTTGTGTCTGAGGCGGGGTCGCTAGTCACCGTCCAGACGTTGTAAAGAGAAATCATTCAACCAGTCGATCTGGGCGGCGGACAGCCCCGCACACTAATTATTGCGGTGCAAGCGTTTCGCTGCCTTTTGATTTAAACGACTGGTTTTGTGTTTTAAAGCAAGACAAATAAATTGGAGAAAGACCAAATGAAAATTTATAACAATATTACGGAATTAACCGGTAACACCCCCCTGGTGCGGCTCAACCGCCTGAACCAGGATTCGGTGGCCGATGTTGTCCTCAAATTGGAATATTTCAACCCCGCCCACTCCGTAAAGGACCGGGTTGGCGTGGCCATGATTGATGCCGCCGAGAAAGCCGGCCTGCTCAAACCAGACAGCATCATTGTGGAACCGACCAGCGGCAACACAGGCATCGCCCTAGCGATGACGGCAGCTGCCCGCGGCTATCGTTGCGTAATTATCATGCCCGAAAAGGTCAGTTATGAACGCAAGATGATGATGAAGGTTCTGGGTGCGGAATTGATCCTCACGCCAGCGAATGAAGGCATGCAAGGTTCAATCAATAAGGCTCGGGAGCTGGTCGCTTCCGACCCGCGCTACTTCATGCCCAACCAGTTTGGTAATCCCGCCAATCCTGAAATCCACCGCCTCACCACTGCCGAAGAAATTTGGCGTGATACCGACGGCAAAGTCAATATCCTGGTCGCGGGTGTTGGCACCGGCGGCACCATCACCGGTGTCGGCGAAGGCCTGAAAGCCCACAACCCTGACATTCAAGTTGTCGCTGTGGAACCGGCTGCCTCCCCTGTTTTAGCGGGTGGCGAAAAAGGTCCCCACCCCCTGATGGGTATCGGTGCGGGTTTCATCCCCGAGATCCTCAACACCTCAATTTATGACGAGATCGTTGAAGTGACCGGCGAAGATGCATTTGCCACAGCCCGGGCGCTGGCAACCCAGGAAGGGCTGCCGGTTGGAATTTCCTCCGGTGCGGCCATCTGGGCCGCGCTGCAAGTGGCGAAACGACCGGAGAACAAAGGCAAGCTGATCGTGGTCATCATCCCGTCCTTTGCCGAACGCTACCTCAGCACACCCTTGTTTGATGACATTCGGGATTAACCCGAAGCGATAGGAGGAACACCATGACAGACACAACCCTGCTGAAATACCCCCGATCGATCCGGGCCAATATGGATAAGGAGATCGGTTTGTTTAAAATGATCGTGGAAGATATCCGTTGCGCACTGCACCGGGACCCCGCAGCCCGTAACTGGGCCGAGGTTCTGTTAAACTACGCCGGCCTGCACGCCATCTGGGTCTATCGGGCCAGCCACTGGCTCTGGAACCACAAGCTCTATTTCCCCGCCCGCTGGCTTTCACAAACTGCCCGTTGGTTCACGGGCATTGAAATCCACCCCGGTGCGAAAATTGGCCGCCGGGTCTTCATTGACCACGGGATGGGTGTGGTGATTGGTGAGACGGCTGAAATCGGTGACGAAGTCACCCTCTATCATGGCGTTACTCTGGGCGGTGTCAGCCTCGAAAAAGGCAAGCGCCATCCCACCCTGGGGCATAACGTGGTGGTAGGCGCCGGGGCCAAGATCCTCGGTGCGATTGAGATCGGAGCAGGCAGCCGCATCGGCGCAAACGCGGTGGTCGTCAAGCCTGTGCCGCCCGATTCAGTCGTGGTTGGTGTACCTGGCCAGATTGTCAAGCGCAGCCACAAGGGCAGCGAAGAACCCATTGACCTGCACCATGACCGCCTGCCCGACACCCTCGGTGACGCGATGCGCCAGGTGTTGGCCCGTCTGGACCGGCTCGAAGACACCTTGCAGGTGGAAGAAAAAGATCGGATCGAGACCGATGAGAACGGCAACTGGACCGGATCAGATTTTAGTATATAAATATGGAATATTGCCATGTAGGTCACGTGCGCTGTGCGGCACGTGACAATTAATATCCCCTCATCCCCTTCGAGGACTTCGTCAGTCCCGTAGGGACGGACGACGCGATCTCGATTTTATCCTTTAGGTTTGAGTGATCAAAGTATTACAAGAAGATTGCCACCTCCGCCTCCGGCTCCGTCGCAATGACAATATAGGTAGTGCCCCACCAATGACCCTGTCATCGCGAGGTAGCCGTAGGTCACGTGCCGCGTCAGCGCACGTGACTATGCCATTTCCGTGCGTCATGGTGCGTTCAACACCGAAACGCACCCTACATCCTCCCCACGGTGAAATGCCTACAAAAAAACGCCCCTTTCGGGGCGTTTCTATTATCTCAAAATTCGTTTACCGTTCACGGGCCATATCCAGCGACTCAACCGCATGACGCAAATGAGGGATCACAATGCTGCCGCCCACAATCAGGGCCACATTGAACGCGTCATACAACTCCTCATCCGTCCAGCCCGCCTCCACGCACTGCAGGATATGGTAATCAATGCAGTCATTGCAGCGAAGGACCATCGAAGCCACCAATCCCAACAATTCCTTGGTTTTGGCATCAAGAGCACCGTCATCATAAGCGCGGGTGTCCAGATTGAAGAACCGCTTGATCCCGAGATGATCGATTTCCGTGATCCGGTCATTCATCCGCTGGCGATAGGCTTCAAATTGATCCAAACGGTCACTCATCATGCCCTCCGGGCAAATTTCTGCGGCGTAAAGTCTCCCGCAGGGTACCAACCAACAAAATCAACACCAGAACAGAGCTGCAGAGGATAATACCATCGGTATAACCAACTTCTTCTGCAGATGGCGGTTCGGTCGGAGTCACAGAGGGCGTCGGTGCGATGCTTTCAGTCCTAGCCCCTTCCAGGGTCACTTCTGCTGCGTTAGCAGTGGGTGTGGGGGCAGTGCGCGCCCGTGAAATAGGCTGCATAAAAGCCACACTGGTAATAATCATCACCCCAAGCACCAATGCCAATAAAATCCATTGTGGTCCGATCCCCGGCTTCTTTGGTTGGGGTTCAAGTTCTTCCATAGCCATCGTTATTCCTCCAGGCTTTCAACCGCTGTTTGGGCTGCCTGATTTGGAGGCATCAACCCTTGCAAAACCTGGCGTGTCCCTTCTCTCAAAAGCGGTCCCAGGCTGGTGATTATGTCATTGGATGGAATCAGGCGGCTGGATGTGCCGATTTGTCCCAGCACACTGGCCAGAGCCGAATCTTCCCAACCGTCCAAAGATGAAGGTCGGGTCGGCAGGTAACCGGCAGCTGATGTCCAGGATGCCAGGAATTGGGGATTCACGAGAAATTCAGCCAACTCAACAGCCAGTTGTTGACGGGCTTCATTTGGTGTCGCCAGAGCCCAGCTCATCCCGGTCCCCAGAGAAACGGTGCCCGTTGCCATTGGCAGCAAAGGCGCTAGCGTGGTGTCTGCAGGGAGTTCCTTGAGAAAATTAGATACCCAGGTGATTGACATGTTAGCCTGCCCCTCACGGTAAGCAGACCAGGCCTGCCCCAGGGTCTGGATCTGATCCAGCCAGGGTAGCAGCACCTCAGATTGGGCGCCGGTCTGATAAAGCTCAAATACCGTTGTCAGCGGTTCCGCTTCCAACACCGGCCGCCGTTGATTATCCTGAATCAGACCACCCTGCGCTTGGTAAAGCGCCAGGGTCAGGAGCGCATCACTGCTATCCGCCGGAAAAGCCAGGGAGATTTCACCACTCAACAGTTCCGTCCAGGTGGCTGGGATTTCTTCCATACTGGCTGAACGATAAGTCAGGACAATCGCATCGGCCGCGAATGGCAGTCCAAAGGTGCTCCCCTGGAGCAAAGCCATCTCTTGCGTGAAATTAAACCAATCCGTATCATCCGGGATTTCAGTCAATCCATCCAAAGGATAGATCAAGCCCTTCAGCGCAGCAGTTTCCAGGTCGGTTCGAGGCAGAGCGATCAGGTCCGGCAGCGCTTCCGGAGCCGCCTCACTGGTGGCCGTCAGAGCGTCCAGTAATCCACCGGTGCCACTCACATCTTTAACGCGTACGTTAACCTCCAGCCCGCCATTCAAGTCTGAGAACAACTGCAGCCGTTCACCCAAAATCTGACCCGCTTCCGTCCCCGATTCAGGGTCCATCTCGGGCGGGATCCAAAGGGTCAGCGAGGTGACAGGCTCCACCGTGGCCACAGATGTCACCTCGACATCCGGGGTAGATGTGAGTTCAATATCCGTCCCAGCTTGCGGCGTGGGAGTTGCGGTTGGCTGCGAAAATCCGGGGATATTAACGGAAATCCCCTGACATGCTGAAAGCAGCATGACCAGGATCAACCCCATCCCCATTAGCAGTTTGATCTTTTTCAAAAGCCAGTCTCCATCCGCTGGTTAATCCAACTCAATCGGTTCGCTCAATAGTTTTACCAGGAGCTTCACCGAGTTTTCAACATCATCCGTATCCACCATCTCAGAAGGTGAATGGATATAGCGGCAGACAATCGAGATACACCCTGCAGGCACACCGGCCCGAGTCATCTGAATGGCTCGGCCATCTGTGCCGCCAGCTGTCAGGACTTCCATCTGATAAGGAATGCCAGCAGCTTCCGCCTGCTTAACCATCCAATCCACCAAGCGGGGATCGGCAATAAACGAAGCGTCCCGTACTTTGATCGCCGGGCCAGCACCCAGCGCCGTTGCCATCCGGAGCACAGCCTTGGGGGTATCGCCGCTCATGGTGACATCCACTGCAAAGCCAACATCTGGGTCCACGCCATAGGCAGCCGTGGTCGCACCGCGAATGCCAACTTCTTCCTGCGTGCTGAAGACGAAATGAACCTCGTTCGGTGTACCATCCAGCCGTTTCATGGCTTCAATGGCAATCGCGGCTGCAATCCGGTCATCCATTGATTTAGCGACCATCCGCTTGCCCAAATCGAGGAAAGGACGTTCAAAACCACACACATCGCCCACTTTCACCGGGCAATCTTCTTTGCTGGTTGCGCCGACATCCACGAACAGGTCCGTGATCTTCGGACGGCTGTCAGCTTTGACAGCACCGACACCGATCACACCCCGGGTGCCATTCATAAAGAGCACCCGCCCGCCAATGCAGGTCAGGGGGTTCACACCGCCGACATTCGTGACACGCAGAAAGCCATCTTTCTCCACATGGGTCACCATCAAGCCGATCTCATCAATATGCGCTGAGACCATCACGCGCTTGCCGCCTTCGGCTTTTTTCCCTTTGACGGCAATCAGATTACCGAGAGCATCCACACGGATGGAATCTGCCGCATCGCCAATCGCCTCGCGAACGACGTCCCGAATTTCATATTCAAACCCGGAAGGACCGGGGGTTTCAACAAGTTTCTGGATCAAGGATTTCATCAAGAGTCTCCTAAAGAATTATCAGATAAGTGATTCAATCCGCCGGTCAATCGCGGCGTTCAACAGCTAACAGTTCAGGGGTCACCTGGGCTAAAGCTGTGTGTAAAAGTTTCAAAGTATTAGCCCAATCATCAATCCGGGCCAGCCCCGCAGCGGAATGCGCATAGCGGGATGGCACCGAAACGGACACACTGGGCACACCGGCGCGCACCTTATGGATCACGCCAGCATCGGTTCCCCCAGGGCCGGGTTGACGAATCTGGTAGGGAATGCCATTTTCTTCTGCGGTATCCGCCAGTAAATGCACCAAGCGCTGATCGCCGATTGTCGCGCCATCCATCACATAGATGGCCGGGCCGGCATCCAGGCGGGTGTTATAGCGGGCGTTTTCATCTTCCTTATCCCAATTCGGTAGGTCATTGGCCGGTGTTGAATCCACCGCAATCGCCATATCAGGATCAAATTGATAGGCTGCCACCCGGGCACCCCGCAGGCCGACTTCCTCCTGCACGGTGAAGGCAATCAGCAGGTCGACATTCTCAGGGGCATGCTTGAGCAGTTCAATCAAGGTTACTACGCCCAACCGGTCATCCAACGCTTTTGCGCGGATGCTTGGGCCGAGGATCTCAAAACGGGTGGCGAAGGTCGCCCAATCACCCGGCTTGACCTGGTCACCAATCTCGGGGCCGAGATCAATCCGCAGAGAGCCAACTTCGATGGTCTGCTCCCGTTCCTTGCGGGTGGTCATATGGATCGGTTTAGCACCAATCACACCGGGGAGATGATCCCGTCCCACCAGGACGGCTTTGCCGGGGAGTTGGCGTTCATCAATCCCGCCCACCCGTTCAAATTCAAACAGGCCGTCGTCATGTTTCTTGACGATCATAAAGCCAATCTCGTCCATGTGAGAGGCCAGCATCACCCGCACCCGGTTTTCACCGCGTCCGAATTTGGTGACCAGCACGTTGCCCATCGCATCCACTTTCACGTCGTCGGCAATCAGCTTGATCTCTTCGAGGACAATCTGGCGAACTTCATGCTCATCACCCGAAACGGCGGTGGCGTTGGTTAGTTTTTCCAGTAAAGCGAACTGGTCGGGGCCAATCTCCGGCACCTTACCAGCTGAAATTTCAAGTTTCTTGGTCATGGATCACTCTTCCCAATTAATCTTATCCATTGCATCCGGTTTGAGGTCTGCAATGAATTCAGCCATCAATCGACCCACCCGGCGGACGTCCTTCATTGACACTGTTTCCACCGGTGTGTGCATATAACGCAGCGGGATGCCCAATACAGCGGTTGGGATACCTTCTGCCACAATCTGCACTGCCATCGCGTCCGTACCGGACATCTTTGGCATCAGGTCCTGGTTTGTGGGGATCTCAAGGGCTTTGGCTTTTTCTTCAAAGGCCTTATAGAGCGCTGGATGGATGTTTGGTCCCCATCCCAGCCCTACCCCACCACCTAAGGGCAGGTTGCGCCAGTCATTTGCGCCCGGTCCTTTGGCAAAGCAGACATCGACCACAATGGCAATGTCGGGTCGGATCTCGAAAGGTGAGGTCAGCGCCCCACCCAGGGTCTCTTCTTCCTGCACAGAGGCCACAGCCCAAACATCCCAATCGTGCAACCGGTTCTGGAGTTCATCCAGACAAATCGTGGCCGCAGCAACGGAAACCCGGTTATCCAGGGTGTGCCCGGCCAGAGCGCCGCCGGTCAGTTCGAGCGGCATCTGGGCATAAGAGACCAGATCACCCACGCGCACCTTCTCAGAGACCTCAGTGGGCCTGAGGCCGACATCCACTAGCAAATATTCCATCGCAACCGGACCCGTTCCGGCCGACTCAGGCAACAGGTGCGCTGGCGGCTGGACCACCTGTCCCGGCAGGTCTTCTCGGCCATGCACAATCACAGGCTGGCCCGGCAGGATGCGGTGATCAATGCCCCCAAGTTGAGTAATGCGCATCAGGCCTTCATCAATGCCGGTTACCATCATGCCGATGGCGTCCATATGGGTGGAGATCAAAACCCGCTTGCGAGGGTCAGCCCCCCGGCCCTTTTTCAGGCCGTGCAGGCTGCCAATCTTGCTGACCGAAAGTTCATCAGTAAGCGGTTCCCAGGCTTCCCAGATGATCTCTCGGATTGGCCCTTCAAAACCAGAAAGGCCTGGCGCCGAAATCATCTTCTTCAGAAATGGCAAGAAATCAGTCATATTGTTCGTTTTCCTTTTAAAACGTTAGGGCGTTACAGTCACCGTCGGCGTAGCCGAGGGTGTATTTGTTGCCGTCGGCGGCACAGGTGTCAGTGTCACCGTTGAGGTCGGTGTTGCGGTTGCCGTCGCAGTGGCAGTAATCGTCACTGTCGGCGTCACTGTTACAGTTGGTGTTTCAGTTGAGGTCGCTGTTGGTTCCAAAGTCCCGGTTTGGGTGATCGTCGCCGTCAACGTAGGTGTATAAGTCACATAGGAGGTCAAGGTGATCGTTGATGACGGAGAAGGGGTCAGGCTCACGGTCGGGGTGGGAGCATCACCATTGTTCTGGTTGACTCTTAAAACCACCAATCCCACTATATAACAGGGCAGGGTGATCAAGATAGCCAGAATAAGCAGATAGCGAATCCGCTTGGTGCTGCTCAGATTTTTCAATATGCCTCCAATTCACCAAATCATATCACCAGGGGAATGACCCGACAAGTTAAAGTGTACTTCAAAAGCAGTCTTTTAGCCCAAAAATCATTCATCCTGGAGGAGTTTTGGCTTCACCCCCTTGATGAACCCAATAATGATCAACATCGCCAGCCCGCCTGCAAAACCATTGTTATAAAGGTTCATAAATCCATGCAAGCTGCCCACATGCATGACCATAGGAAGGTGCAATGCGCCAGCGATAATACCGGCAATGATCCCGTACTTCCCGGCCAGTGGCGCTAATGTCGTGCAAAAGAGCACAGCCAAAAGTGGCCCGGGGTCTGCATGATCCCAGACAAGGGTCCAGCAGGAAAGGTAAACCCCCAACATGATCGGTACAATATTGCGGGGATGCTTGCCCAAAGCGCCAAACCCAGTAATGGTGAAGATGCCTGCCAGGGTCGCCCCGTTCACATCACCACCGACCAGGCGGACATAGATCAACCCAAGAATCCCAACCACACCCATATTGACCAAGGTTGTCCCCAGGTTGCTGATAACCACATAATCTGAAGCCAGACGGCCTGATTCCGCCCATATCTTTTTATATTGAGACATACTGGCCCCCCAGACGAACCCCATGACGATCAACCCGAGAAGGACAACGCCGACAAAAATGGTTAGGAAATCTGTAAATTCTGTTGACCAATAAAAGGCCGATTCGATCTCCAGCCCAAACCCTCGCATGGTGATATAGACCACCGTTGCCACAAATCCACCCGTCGTGCCGGTATTATACAGGTTATAGCCTTCATGAAAACTATAGATGTGGTTCATCAAAGCTGCCAGCAGCATCCCGGATAAGATCCCCAGGAGGATGCCGCCCACCAAACCCCACCAACCAAAATCGAAACCAAATGCAAATTGACTCACCACAGGGCCCAGGGTGGTTCCAAAAAGCAGCGGTGCAATGAGATCCCGCATCCGCTGATGCGAGAACACTTTGTCAAAAATATAGACCCCTGCAAAGATCGGCAGGATATTAAACACATTTTTGCCAAAAAATGCAAAGCCTGCCAGGGTAAAAATTGCTGAGATCAGATAACCATTAAATCGGGCACGTATCAACCACGCCAGCCCCAGGCCAATCAAGGTCACCAAGCCGGCATTCAGGAAGGCAGCCCCAAGATTGGCGTAGGCTATATAATCGGTAATGAGGATGCTGGGTGAGGTAATGATCGCCCACTCACCCCGAAGAACTTCCACAGCCGGTGTGACGAGGAATGCCAGCAGGATCATTCCACCCCCAAAGATAGTCACCAGCCAAGTTATCCTCTTTCTATTCTTGATTGGATAGGTTGTCTCATGTAGCATATTGCGCCTCCAGGTAACAAATAAGTGGGGGTCAGTAATTGAACGGGCAAAGTATCCAAATGGATCACATATTTAGTTGTAAAATGTTTATCTGGCAAGCTTACGATATCAGGCCAGACATTCGGCCAGCATGCCTTTTGGCAATGGTCTGGATGTCAGGTCGTTCGAATTCGCATTAGGTACGAAGTATCCACGAATTTTATCATAGAAGGATTGACGAAGATGCAATACAAGAAAGGCACTCCCCTAAGCGATACCGTCACCTGCCGGGATATCTATGGTGATCAGATCACCCTGCCGCTGGAAAAGATGATCTTCCGCAATTCAGTTTATGGATTGATATTAAATGAGGGGAAACTACTGGTTGTGCGTACCCACAGCACTGGTTTATTTGCCTTCCCGGGCGGCGGAATCGAGATGGGTGAGCCCATAATAGATGCTTTGCACCGTGAAATATGGGAGGAAACCGGTATTACCGTTGAAATGGGAGAGCTTGCCACCCTGGCGGAGGATTTCTTCTACTATAACCCCGGCGATGAAGCCTACCACGCCCTGCTGCTCTTTTATTGGTGCTGGCCGCTCACTACCGACCTGGTCACTGATGCAGATGTATATGATGAGGAATCCGAAGCGCCGCGCTGGGTGCCGGTCAGGGAACTCACCGCTGAGGACTTTCAAATCATCTGCCGTCCCGTTTTTCAGCTCATCCAGAAGACTTTAAGCGATTAATTCGGCTTCCGCACCGCAAACCAGACCCGGGAAGAGGTGGTCTGCAAACTGGTGCGTTTGCTCAGGCTGCCATAAATTCCAACGATCTCAAACCCAAGGTGGGTCAGCAGGAACTGGATATCCGCAATCGGATAGCCCCGCTCCTGATGGATTTCACCAAACCGCTCCCACATTTTCCCCTTTTTCTGAAAAACCGTCACATACATGCTGGCGATTGAGTTTTCGTAATCAAATTCCTGGCGATGGATCTCAATGAAATCCTCGGTCTCATTTTGGATATAAGTCTCCTGCCGCATCCAATCCACAGCGAGGCCATAGATGGTGTTCATGTCAAAAATGTAGAAACCGCCCGGCCGCAATGCCCGATAGGCCCCGACAAAGGCATCCTGCAGGTCCGCCACCGAAAGCATATAGTTCAGACTGTCAAAGAAACAGGTCACCAGGTCAAATTCACCCTCAAATGGTAGTGAACGCATATCTTCGACCTTAAAATCCGCTTTCACCTTGGCGGATTTAGCCCGGTCCTTGGCCAGAGCGATCATTTGAGCCGATTGGTCAATCCCGGTCACCTTGATGCCCATCTTTGCCATCGCCACAGCCAATGACCCCTCCCCGCAAGCCACATCCAACATCTTCCGCGGCTTGCAGCCCAATTCCTCCAGGTACTCAGGGAGGATCGCTTCAGCCAACCCCTGTGAGAATCGCAGATAAGGACCACGTTGATAAATAGCAGCAAATTGATCGTAAAGGGCCATGGGGCACTCCTAATTTCAGATTGTTCTCTTCCATTATAACGACAACGCCGGGAAATCCATACCCATCTGATACCATTCCCCGCTATAATATTTCCATGAGAAAGACCCTCCGCCTAATTCTGATCCCCCTGCTGGGCGTCATCCTGCTGGCAGCGGCCTTCCCGCTAAGCGCACAGGCAGAAGACATCCCGGATGAAGCCTATGTTTGCTGTATCTATGGATACCCGCAATCCTATAACCTCTCCTGTGAGGCCCGGGCTGCTGCGGATTGGGTATCTTTCTTTGGCTATTCTGTCACCGAATACGAACTCATGGCGTCCTTCCCCATTTCAGATGATCCAGAAGAGGGGTTCGTCGGCAGTTGGAACGGCACCTGGGGCCATATTCCCCCCAACTCCTACGGGATTCACCCCCCTGCGGTTGCAGCCACTCTGCGGGAACTTGGCGTCCCAGCCCAAGCCTACAGTAATCTGACCTGGGACGACCTGCGGCGTGAGATCGCTGCAGGACGGCCGGTCGTCATCTGGGTGATTGCCCAAATGTGGCCAGGTACACCGATCGAATACACTGCCAAGAGTGGCAATACAACCATCGTGGCTTATCACGAACACGCCATGATCCTCACCGGTTATTCCGAGACCAGTGTCCAGGTGGTTGACCCCGGGTCGGGCAGCATGAAGTATTTCTCCATAAGCTCTTTCCTCACCTCATGGGCTGTTTTAGGTAACCGGGCAGTGTTGGCCGGGGAACCCGAACCCACCCCGACGCCGACCAATACACCTACTCCGACACAGACACCCACCCCAACCCCATCACCCACGCCGATCAGTCAGGTCGTCGTTCAGGCAGGGGACACCTTGGTGGGTATCGCTGAACACTATGGCATCGCCTGGCAAACCCTGGTAGCGCTCAACAACCTGGAATATCCCTACTTCATCCACCCCGGTGACGTTCTACGATTATATTAGGATTACCAATTCAGAAATCCAAAGGCCGCCTATATTGTGAGGCGGCCTTTGGATTTGGGCGGGCACAGAGACCCGCCCCTACAATGAGGGTTTTACTGTAGGTCATGTATGGTGAGACCTAAGGTCGAACCTGCCTTACAGGAAGTCACGCTGGAAGCGTGACCTACAAATACTACCCATTTCAATTCAAGACTTTAAGCCTTGCCCCCAGGGGGAAGGTGGCGCGGAACGCCGGATGAGGGGAAATCTTTATTTACTTTACAGGAGTTCCTTTAATCCTTGGGCGGGCACAGAGACCCACCCTTGCAATGAGGGTTTTACTGTAGGTCATGCATGGTGAGACCTAAGGTCGAACCTGCCTTACAGGAAGTCACGCTGGAATCGTGACCTACAAAATACCCCACTGGCGCAAAAAAGCCCCTGCAATTTTCACTGCAAGGGCTCTATCATTATTTCGTTTTCAATCAAGCTTACGAGAACAAATCTTCCCGGGCATATTTCTCATCCAGCTTTGCCAAACCATAGGAGGCGACTGCACCCAAAACGGCCAGCCCAGCACCCACCAGCAGCGGGTTCCCATTGATGCCAAAGGGGAAGATCGCAACCGTTGATCCAATCACAATCCCGAGAATCAAATGATACATGACCCCGTAGAACTTCTTGAACAGCCATGAGATCAACCGGGCGAGCAACAGGACGCATGCCAGCCCACCGATCATCAAAGGAACGATCACACCAAAGTCCAGGGACTTGATCCCAGCGGCCATCGGCTGGTAGAGACCCAAGTAGATCAGGAAGTTAGAGGGGCTCATCCCGGGCACAACCACGCCCAGCCCGATCATCGCGCCGCTCATCACCCAGTTGAGGAATGAGGGTACCAATTGAACGGTACGGACAGTTTCCATCCAGTGCATGAAGTAGTAGGTGCCGCCGGTCATCAAAACCAACAGCAGCCAGTGCCACCATTTACGACCTTCCTTGCCGGCTGTTTTGAACAGCGATGGGAAAGTACCCACGATGAAGCCAATGAACAACAGGGTGAATTGCCCGGCATAATTCGTGAAGGCAAAATCCACCACTGCCGAGAAGGCCACAACGCCAATCACGCCACCGATGCCCACAGGTAGGAAGAAGAGCACATTCTGGACGAACTTATCCCGCAAGTTGCCGAGAAAGCGCATCAGGCGTTCATAAATGCCAAAGACCACAGCCAGCACGCCGCCCGAAAGGCCGGGGGTGATAAAGCCAATCCCCACCATCACGCCTTTCAGCAACCGGATGATCCAATCCATTACACCACTTGTTTTCTTATTCGTTTCAGTTGTTGTCATAGAATTCTCAAACCTTTGTCCAATTAGGAACGGGATCAAATTTCATTTTTTTAAAGCCTGTCAATTCTAACCGAATTTACCCCCGAAAATAAGTCCTTAGAATAACTGATCCACCAGTCCCATCACCCAATCACCCGCATAAGCAAACATCATCATCTTGAGGATCTTGCCAATCACGCAAAACACGAGGAATTTCCAAACCGGCATCTTGAGGATCCCCGCTGTCATCCCGGCCAGATCGAAAAGGGGGTTTGGGATGAAAGCCAGCACCAATATGGTGATATCACCATATTTTTCCATCCAGTGCACAACCTGCTCATACTTCTTCGAATTCTCAACCACAGCCTGACCGCTGAAACCTGCCAGATAACCGGATAGTTCACCCAAGGCCGCACCCGCCCCAGCCGCAACCGCCACCCACAAGGGGTTGAACACTGCGCCCATCGCCGAGGTAAAGATCACACCCGGAATAGGTATCAAAATGGTTGCATTCGCCAGGATGGAAAAAAGAAAAATGCCGGGGAAACCGTAACCCTGCAGTGTTTGAATTTGATCGCGATAGATCAGCAGAACTACCGTCAGGGCGATGACCGCCAGCAATACAAGCACCCGGATGATATTCGTCGCCTGTTTGGATAATCCTTTTTTAGGGACTTCCTCTTCGATAGATGTCAATTCTTCAGGAGACTGGATAGGTTCCTCAATCGTCAAGAATTTCTTCTCCCAATAGGAATTGAAGCCGAGCAATCACCATATCCAGAGCGACCGTGTTCAGCCCGCCTTCCGGTACGATGATGTCCGCATAGCGTTTGGAGGCTTCCACAAATTCCAGATGCATGGGCCGGACGGTTTGCAGGTATTGATCAACCACAGATTGCACAGTGCGGCCGCGCTCTTCGATATCTCGAGTGAGCCGGCGGATAATGCGCAGATCAGCGTCTGTATCCACATAGATCTTCATGTCAAAAAGTTTACGCAGTGATTTCTCTGCAAAGATCAGAATACCTTCCACCAGGAGCAGCCGCTTGGGTTCCACGTGAATGGTGGCTTCCCGCCGGCTGTGGGTGGTGAAATCATATACCGGCTTCTCAACAGGTTTGCCGGCTTTCAATTGAAGTATATGCTCCACCATCAATTCCGTTTCAAGTGAATCGGGGTGGTCATAATTAAGTTTGGCACGCTCCGCAAGAGGGAGATCCTTGCGGTCACGATAGTAGGCATCATGTGGCAGATAAGCCATCCGATCCCGGCCGATATTATCCAGGATCAGTTCGGACAGAGTTGTCTTTCCGGAACCCGTTCCCCCGGCAATTCCGATGACAGTTGTTTTAGAGTGGGACGATTCCTTGGTCATGCTGAAATTATAACTGTTGATTCAGGTATAATCCTTAAAATTAGGAAAACCGGAGGCAGAATGACAGCAAAAATCATCGATGGTAAAGCTATTGCGGAATCAATCCGCGAAGAAGTGAAACAAAGTGTGAAAGAACGCCAGGAGCAGGGATTACCCGTTCCCGGTTTGGCAACTGTGATTATTGGGGATAATCCTGCCTCAAAAGTCTATGTTCGCATGAAACAGAAAGCCTGCCAGGAAGCGGGCATTCGATCCGTGGGGCATGAACTGCCCGCCACGGCAACCCAGGATGAAGTTGAAGCCCTGGTAAAGCAGCTCAATGACGACTCGGATATCCACGGCATCCTGGTGCAGCTGCCGCTGCCTGCCGGGCTGGATGAAGAGCGGGTGCTCAACACGATCAGCATCCAAAAGGATGTGGATGGCTTCCACCCGATCAATATCGGCCGCCTGGCCCAAAAAGGTCGTGAGCCTTTGTTCGTTCCGGCCACCCCTGCCGGTGTGATGGTGCTTCTTGAAAAGAACGGCACCGTGCTGGATGGCGCTAAAGCCGTCGTGCTGGGCCGCTCCAATATCGTCGGTATGCCGGTCAGCCTGTTACTGCTCCGCGAGAACGCTACCGTGACGATCTGCCATTCTCACACCAAAGACATCCCCGCGACCGTTCGAGAGGCGGATGTCCTCGTGGCAGCTATTGGCAAGCCCGGCTATGTCCGCGGCGATTGGATCAAACCCGGTGCGACTGTGATCGATGTCGGCACCAACCGGGTGGATGATCCTTCCGTCAAGCGCGGCTACCGGCTGGTTGGCGATGTTAATTTCGATGAGGCCGTTGAAGTGGCCGGGGCGATCACCCCCTCACCCGGCGGTGTTGGACCGATGACCATCGCCATGCTCCTCCGCAACACCCTGCGTGCTGCCCGCCTGGCTGATGCCCAGGATCAGTAAAAGATTAGTATTCTTAATTACTCAAAGGGTCGCCTCTTATTGGCGACCCTTAATATTTTAAGTCCCGCAAATTTCACCCCTACCCCACCCCTTCCCCTCAGGGAGGGGAAGGGTGCCGAAGGCGGGATGGGGTTGTCTTTCTCTTGCCTTCTTTTTTGGGGAAGCCCAATCAATAACAAAGTAGAGGTATTAAATCTCAATACTCCATCACAATCGTAACCGGACCGTCATTTACCAACGCCACATCCATCATAGCGCCAAAGACACCGGTCTGAGTCGGCACGCCCTGGTCCGTGAGCAAATGGGCGAAGGATTCCACCAGTGGCTTAGCCAGATCTGGCTTGGCCGCTCCAGTGAATGAAGGGCGGCGGCCGCGGCTGGTGTCGGCATAAAGAGTGAACTGTGAAACAACGATCGCTTCAGCGTTCACATCCAGCGCTGAGAGGTTCATCTTCTCTTCGTCATCCTCGAAGATCCGCAGATGAGCGATCTTTTCCACCATTTGTTTGGCCAGCTCCACGGTATCTTCCGGGGCAATGCCCAGCAAAATGACCAGTCCCTGACCAATCTCGGCGACGACTTTCCCATCGACGGTCACCGAACCTTCGCTCACCCGTTGAATCACTGCTTTCATACGATCTTCCTTTTTGTAATATATTCTCTCTATTTATATTCCGATTATAGCATTTTGCCCAAAATTCAGATAAACCTCCTCCCGCCGTTCAGGGATACGCTATAATCAAGGCATGTTGACATCACTTCAAAACACCGAACTGGTCTGGGTTGACCAGCAAAACACATTGCGCGACATTGCACAAGAAATCGCTCAATCTGATATCCTCGCCGTGGATACTGAATCCAACAGTCTTTATGCCTACCAGGAACAAGTCTGCCTGGTCCAGTTTTCCACCCGCGATAAAGACTACTTAATTGACACCCTCGCCCTGGAGGATCTCTCTGTCCTCGGGCCGATCTTCAATTCGGATAAGATCCTCAAGGTCTTTCATGCCGCCGAATATGATCTGATCTGCCTCTTCCGGGATTACGGATTCCGCTTTGATTACCTTTTTGACACCATGGTTGCCGCTCGGATCCTGGGCCTCCAACAAGTCGGTTATGGCCCCCTCTTGGAGAAGTTCTTTGACATCAAGATGAATAAGAAGTATCAGCGCGCCAACTGGGGCAAACGCCCTCTGAACCCGGAGATGCTGCAATATGCCCGTCAGGACAGTCACTACCTGGTCGCCCTGCAGGAGCTCTTGCGTGCTGAACTCCAAAAAGCAGACCTCTGGGAGCTGGCTCTGGAAGATTTCCGAAGGCTCACCCAGGGTATTGAAGACACCACCGAATCCTCTGAAGAGGATTTCTGGAAGCTGCGCGGCGCACGGGACCTGAGCCCGGAAAAGGCCGCCGTGCTGAAAGCCCTATATAAATTCCGGGAAGAACAGGCTGCATCCCAAAACCGCCCACCCTTCAAGGTCATCAGCAACCAGGCGCTGGTGGAGATCGCCCAGATTTCCCCCAAGCATAAGGAAGAACTATATATCCTCAGAAATCTGAGTGAACGCCTGGCGGATCGCTATAGTAATAAAATCATGCGAGCCATCAATGAAGGGAAACAAGCCCCGCCCGAATACCCACCCGTGCATAAACGGCCCAAAAATTCGGTACTCAAACGGATTGATGCGCTGCGGGAATGGCGGAAGGTCACCGGGGTCGAGCTCGGAGTGGGCTCTGATGTGATCTTGCCCCGCGATGTCCTCAACCGGATTGCCTGGGCAGCACCTGACTGCGCGAATACTCTGCAGGAGCAAATGCAGGATGTCCCCTATCGCTTTGCCCGGTTTGGACAGGATATCCTTACCTCCATTGACCCTGTTGGACACTCTTAATCAGCCCGCCAACTGAGCCCCCACCACATCCAGATCACATAATTAGGGTTAAAATAAGAAACAACCCGATTGATTCCCCCCATAAAAGGAGCGCTTGCCAAACGGCAGGTCGAGGAATAAAAATGACGGAAGAAAATGCGTTCCCTAAAATCAGTATAATCACATGCACCTATAACAGTGAGAAATTCCTGAGCCGCGCCCTTGAAAGCATTGAACAGCAGACTTACAGGAACATTGAGCACATTATCAATGATTCCTACTCGACCGATGCCTCCCTGAAAATCATTGAAGACTATATAAAAAGGAACCAGGAGAGATACACCATCAAAGTGATCCAGTCCACGCCTAAAGGCGTTGGCAACGCGCTCAACTTCGCCACCAAGGAAGCCACGGGTGATCTGATCCACTATCTGCATTCCGATGATTATTACTCAGCCCCAACCTCGCTTGAAAAAGTCGCTCTGAAATTCCGTGAGCGGCCAAATCTGGTCTGGATGACCGGCAATTTCCTGGTGGAAATCAAGGGGAAGCAATTCACCATCCCCAACACCCGCCTCATCCGCCTGAACCCAAAAATGGCGCTCTCGCTGATGAACTTCATCTCACACGAGAACACCTTCATGCGCCGTGAGGCAATTGAAAACTACGGCGGGTTCAACGAAACCAAAGGGGACGTGGTTGAATATTCCCTCTGGCTTCACCTGATCCGGGAGCACGATCCCCTGATCGTCAACGATGAATATACAGCCTTCATCATCCATAAAGGCAGCACGTCCACGGGGAATATCTTCAAATTCTTCAAAGCCATCTTCCGGGCCTATCATACCCAGAACAAGGAAAAGGTCTTCCCCTTCTTTGGCTATTACGGCGATAACCGGGTTTACCTCAGCTTGAGGCAATTCTTCCGAAGAATCGCCAAGATCTTCACAACTCCTAGCATCCTCACCTAACGCTGAGGCAAAACACAATCCGGCACAGGGGACTCACAATAATCCGGCCCTGTTCCACAATGCAGAAAGAGTCACCAGGCATGAAATTAACCATCTATGGCGCAGCTCAATCCGTCACCGGCTCGAAATACCTGCTGGAGATCAACGGCAAACGCCTGCTGCTGGAATGCGGCTTGTTTCAGGGCAAGCGCGCCAGGACCTATGACTATAACCTCAACTTTGACTTTGACCCCGCCTCAATTGACGCTGTAATCCTATCCCATGCTCATATCGACCACAGCGGCAACCTGCCCAACCTGGTCAAACAGGGTTATCGTGGGCCAATTTATGCCACTGACGCCACCCGTGACCTGGCGGATATCATGCTGAAGGATTCGGGGCACATCCATGAATATGATGTGAAATATGTCAATAAGAAACGCCGGAAAAAAGGCCTGCCCCCGGTGGAGCCGCTCTACACCCTGGCGGATGCAGCCCGAACGATCCCCCTTTTCAAACAAGTCCCCTATGACGCTGATTTCGAACCCGTCCCCGGCGTGCGCGCCCATTTTGTTGAAGCCGGGCACATCCTGGGGTCAGCCGCGGTCGTGCTGGATCTGGCCGAAAACGGACAAACGCACCGGCTTTGGTTCGCCGGCGATATCGGCCGCGCAGACAAGCCCCTGCTGCGGGACCCTGTCCTCCCCGGCGGTAAGAGCGTGGATACCCTGTTGATGGAATGTACCTATGGTGACCGCCCGCATGACAATATTGAGAACGCCGTCGCCGAAATCAAAGAAGTCGTCAACCGCACGGTGGGACGCGGCGGGAAGGTCATCATCCCCTCGTTTTCCGTGGGCCGTACCCAGACCCTGGTCTATTACCTCAATGAACTCATGGCAAAAGGCGAAATCCCCAAAGTGCCGGTCTTTGTGGATAGCCCCCTGGCAGTCTCCGCCTCTGAGATCTACCGCCGTCATCCGGAATGCTATGACAGCGAGACCTGGGCTTTCATCTCCGAACACCGTCACCCGGCGCTGGACTTTGACCAACTCACCTACACCCACTCGGTGGACGAATCCAAAGCGCTGAACTTCCGCAAGGACCCGATCATTATCATCAGCGCTTCGGGTATGGCGGAAGCCGGGCGGATCCTGCACCATATCAAGAACAATATCGACGATGAACGCAACACGATCCTGATCGTCTCCTGGCAAGCCCCCCACACCCTGGGCCGCCGCCTGGCCGACCGGGAAAAGGAAGTGCGCATCTTTGGCGAGACCTATTACCGCAAAGCGCAGGTGGAGACCATCAATGGGTTCTCAGCGCATGCCGGCCAGGGCGGATTGATCCAATACGCATCCAGCGTGGCCGGTGAGGCTCAAAGGATCATCCTGATCCACGGTGAGCCGGTCGCCGCCGAAGCCTTGCAGGAAAAGCTGAAAAACGTGCCGAATATGCCGGAGATTGCTTTCCCCGAGCGGCTGACGAGCTTTGAACTATAACTCTGCACGGCAATTTCGAGTATAATGGATGCCTGCTTGTGGAGAGGTGCCGGAGTGGACGATCGGGGCGGTCTCGAAAACCGTTGTAGCCCTTGGGGCTACCGAGGGTTCGAATCCCTCCCTCTCCGCTGAAGAAAAACACCCATACGGGTGTTTTTTGGTTAGATTATTTTCTCAATGCATTTCTGGAGGTATATTTCCCATTTTTGGGTATCTCTCAGCAATTAAGGCCAAAACATATTTCGCAACAGCTATCTCGAAGGCTTCATCCCCGAAATCGACCTCCAGCCACATATCATTGTATTCTTGACTGGGTTCAAACCTATATTCCAACTTTTTGAACTTCTCAAAATAACTGCTAATTGTAAACACATTAATTTTTAGAATGCGTTGATCTTTTTTATCATGACGTTGCTTCTCTTCGACCGAGCTATTTACATGAATACTACATCGTGTGCGTGGATAATTAATATAAACAGCAATCATTTTTTATCCTCCTTTCTCAATCTCACTACTTATTCCAGAGGCCAACCCGGGATAGCCTCATCAATCTCACCCATGATCCGAATGGTCTCAGAAAGCGCAACCACGACTTTTTTATAATGAAGCTGGTCCTCATAATCCAACGCTCGCCCGCGGCGATCCTTCAGCCACTTGTGTAGAACCTGATAACCGCCAATCTCAAATTCCCAGACCTCCTGAGGGATGGATTCAAAATATTGTTCCCGGTTGATGTAAACCCTGCCTTCGGAATCGCCCTCTTGCGAGGTGTACTTGGGATACCCGCCCCGAGCGGCGACAACATTATCGCCTGGTACAGGGTATCGAATAGCAGGATCAGCCAATTTGGGGGATTCCATCAAATGCAGGTTTATCAGTTCCCGGCCCAGATAGACCAAAGTCCTAAAGAGGTCAACATCTGAGGTTATTGGTATGCGAGGGAAGTCAATTTTGAGAAATTCCATGTAACGTTCACGATAGGACGGACTGTGAAAGATTGAGTATATATAAGCAAGGACATCTTCGGGACCAAACTTATCGTTTATTTCGTAGAATAATCCTGAAAGTGTTGAATCAAAATTTATGCCCATTCTTCGGGATAATTCTGATATAAAATCAGGATTTAAATTAGGTATTCGATTATTGTTAGAAGGATCTCCTGTCCATTGAGAAAGATTATTAAGATCAAATAGTGTATTACGAGAATTTTCTGGATATTGGTACAATGGGAAAATGTAAGACCGATTATAAGGATCAACAATTTTATGTTGGCCTAGAACCTTCTTACTGCATAAACAAGATACTGTCCCATTTGATTGTTTTGAAGTAATTAATCCAAGCGAGTTAGGAAACAAGAATTGGTAAGTGGTTTCCCATCTTGGATATCCAACAAAATCATCATGTAATATAATCCACCTGAAATCAAATGGTCGATAGACACATTGCGTTATGGCTTTTTTATATACAGCCTTAGTAGAATTTTGGATAATTCGTCTTTGATCTTCTAATTTCCAATCCCTTGAATCATTGATGTTATATTTTTTCCTAAATAAACCATTTTGAATAGTCTTATTAGTAGCATCATCAATCATTGAAACAAGTTTATCTCTTTCGAAATTTATAACAAAATTATCATGTAAAGTATTCATACCACTTGAATAAGTATTAAAAATGTTTTCTAGTTTTCTATACATGTCATATTCATCAATAAATGTAAAGTCTTTCGGTGTGAAAAAGAAATATGGTGAATCAATTTTAAGACTCTCCCACTTTACATTTTCAAGGGACATTGTTAATAAATTTCGATATTTATATTCTCGTCTTCCCCATAAATCAGCATAATTAATTTTGGTTTTGCTGATTTGTTCATCCTCTTTCTTTATCATCAATATTACTGACACACCTTGCCTAATATCAAATACATTTTCATCGATTCCACCTTTTGGATTGATCTCTCCTAAAAGTGAATTTCCATGTAAGTTCACAATAAAAATCTCATTAAAAGAATTAGATAATTCTTTTCGCATTCCTCGATGAATCAAGCCAGACAAAAACGAATTATTGGTGATCATCGCAACAATGCCATAACCGCTTCGCTCAATTCGATCATGAGCAAAGCGAATGAACTTTATATAATCATCAGAAAGGGGTTGTATGTTTCTTTCACCCCTAACAGCCTCTTTATACCTATCCATTAGGTCCTCAATATGTTCGCCTTTATTGGCAGAACTCACCGAATAGGGTGGATTCCCCAATACCACCATAATGGGTTTTTCCTGTTTAACCGCATCTGCTGCCTTAGCTTCCTTAGTAACAAATTTCATCGGACCGATCAAACTGGGCGGTTCCTCAGGCAGCACCTCCAAAGTATTGGTCAAATAGATCTGGATTCGGTCATCACTCTGAAAATCATATGCCCAGCGTTGGCGTTGTTCTTCCGGCAAATCCAAATCATAAGCCGCCAATTCCAAAGCCAATTTAAAATGTGCCACGGCATAAGGCGCCATCATGATTTCAAACCCAAAGATCCGGTCCAGCAAATGGTCTCGCACGTAAGATGACCAGGACCCCGCATCATTGCGCGCCATGAACTCTTCCCGGATCAGGTCAATCACAGCATAGAGGAATGTGGCGGTTCCAACAGCCGGGTCCAGAACCAAAACCTTGGGCGTGCCATCGGGCAGCCGGGTGATATCCGCCAGACCGCGCGGCAAATCAAATCGAGTCTTCAAAAGCTCATCCACTGAACGCACAATGAAGGAGACGACGGGCATTGGTGTGTAATATACACCGCGTTTCTCTCGTAATTGAGGGTCATACGCCGCCAAAAAGGTTTCATAAAAGTGCATCATCGGGTCGTCTTGCCGGTTGCCCCGTCCAAAATCAGCCAGAATAGCATGCATATCTGAAAGCGCTAATAGCTGGATCAGGTCCTCCACATAACCCCCATAAGGCTCTTGGGGAAGGTCTGGTCCGGTGATATATCTAAAGAAATCACGCAAAAATGGATTGGTCTTGGGAATATATCCCTGGGCTGTATGCCTGTTGAAATCCCCGGTCTGATGCATGATGCGCGCCGTGAAGAGCCCATATGACAAGGTTTGGGCAAACATATCCGCAAACTGTCCAAGGTGTTCAGGCTGGTCCAGGTCGGGAATCAGGACACTGGCAAATGCCTGCCGCCATCCGGTAAGGGTGTCGGATGCGGTTCCGCTATCAAAAGCAGAGACAATTGCATCCCGGATCAAGTGCGTCAATCTGGCCATCCGTTCAGCCAGTTCCCGTGGGCTGCTAATGGACTGAGGTTGGTGTAATAAAAAATCTGTGAGCAGGTTGGATAATGCCTCTCTGCTACCAGTCTCAAACTGCAAATTTCCACGGGAATCCAAACGCGCAATTTGAACGGTTTGTCGAATTTCACCTTTCACATACCAGCGAAATTCAAGATAGTTTGTGAGGATCAGGTTTTCCAAAGCCTGACGATACCGCTGAAGTTGCTCCGTCCTCTCCTCCCGGTCCAAGGGAATATCAACATCCTTCGCTTCTATATGACCAATTATGAAATCACCGCGCCAAATTGCCAGATCTGGGGCACCGCATTGGACATGCGCAGGTTCATTGATTGCCCGGATATCATCACCCAACGCTTCTATCAGATCTTCTAATGCCGACCGATAGGTATGCTCTGTTGCAGTTCTTGTATCATAACTATCTTGAATTGAATTTAAGTATGTGGTGATTGGGTGAGTCATAGATGATCCTTTTCTGGCAGGGTCTCCCCCAGAGCAACTTCAATATTATAGCCATTATATCATCCGTGTGAATTTAAAAAACCACATCCACTATGAAAATACAAAAAACCCGCACTCGCGTGCGGGTTTCTACTTTCAAAGGCGGGGAGGGGGGGATTCGAACCCCCGGTTGAGCTTTCACCCAACAACCACTTAGCAGGCGGCCCCAATCAACCACTCTGGCACCTCCCCATTCAATTGTGTCTGTGATGCCCCTCCAAAACAGCCAGGCGGAGGGAGAGGGATTCGAACCCACGGTGGGCGCAAACCCACACCTGTTTTCAAGACAGGCGCCATAGTCCACTCGGCCATCCCTCCAGAGAGTAGAATTCTAACATTAATCACGGGGTCGGGCAAGGTAGATGAGAGCGTGGAATCTAAAAAGGGTGCATCCCGTGGCGGGATGCACCCTGAATGTCACCTTCCAATTTCACCTTAAGGATCAATCTTCATAGACGTTCAATATGACCTGGAATTTTCCCAATTCCTTGGACTGATAGACTGCCTCGAAGGCTTGCACCAACAGTTCTGAGACCTTGATGTTGGGATATTTCGCCGCTGCCAGCCCCACGGCCCCGATTGAGGCCTTGATGGGAATGTTCTTATCATCTGCCACCTTAATTTCAATCTTGCTGATCCGTTCATGCACCCTTTCTAAAACGGGCCGGAATTGAATCTTGGAGGGCAAGGCAAAATAGATCAGGAATTCATCCCCACCGATCCGGCCAGCGCCGTCATAGCTCCGGGTGGTGATGTTAAGGGTCCGCGCCAGTTCAATCAGACACTGGTCCCCCACCGCTTCACCATATTGCTCGTTGATCTTCTGCATATCATCAATGTCAACAATGGCCAGGCCGAAATATAGCTTCGTGCGTTTTGCCCGAGATAACTCACTTTCAGCACGCCCCAAAACAGCCCGACGGTTAAACAGCCCTGTCAGAGAATCAATGGTGGCCAGAACCTCCAGCCGCTCATTCAACTCTTCAACCTTGATATTCTTCCTTTGCAGCGATCGCTGAAGGCTGGCCAATTCGTTATTCAGTCTGGAGAAATTAGTGCCATCGGTGGCCTCATCCTCCGGGACAGGGAAAAAGATCGAAGCGGACTTATTTTCATTGACTTCTAAATCAAAGAAAAAGGATTCGAGGGGTTGATCTGAGATCCTGACGATCACCAGCCTTAGCCAGGCCAGCACCGAACAATAGACCTTGCTGTATGGGATTGGCATCATCGGCCAAAGCTCCCAATTCATCGCAGCCCGGTCAGTATCGCAGGTGTCGAATAATAGCTGCAATTTCCCCAGCGATTTATCATTGAAGATATCCCGCAGGTTCTTAATTTCAGTCCAGGAACACAGCCGCAGCCCATCAGCCATGACATATTCAAGGTCTTTTCGGCGGTCACAGATAAAGGTGGAAACATTTACTGAATTCATAATAATCCTCGTAATTCCCGGTATTGCCGCTGAATATAATATACACTGATCAATAATCGGGATCGCTTGCTTATTACTATTTTTTCAATGGATCCCTGCAAAATGCACTTTCGCGATATACCCCTTTGTCAATGTCACTGGCTGATATGAGATAAATAATTCTCTAACTTGCTCGATCAAGCAGTAATGGCATTTTGGTCTGATAGTTGAGGTCTATACATTATTATAAATCAAATGACTATCATTTAATCCTAAATTAATGATTTATTCCAACTTTTGGGTGCAATTCGATCATTTGGCTAAGGTACTGCCTGAGTATCGGTTGGCCAGGGCGTAATCGTCGGCTGCGAAGTCTCTTCCCCGCTTGTAGACTGGTCCTCATCAGCAACCGTGGCCGTCTGAGTTGGCAAAGCCATCGGTTCGCCAGGCAGCTCTGTCACGGTCTCCTCTGTAACCTGCTCAGTGATGGTCGGCGTAAGTGTTGTCTCTTGTCTGTCTTTCCACCAGCGGAAGCCAACCACAGTGCTGGCGAGTAAAAAGCTAACTACGGCCAAAATAATTATGCAGCCCACCATCCATTTCCGTTTACGGGGCCGCTTCGGTTTGAATTTCTTTTTTGGGGCCTCCAGCAGAACGACCGTGATATTATCATGCCCGCCTTGTTCATTCGCCATGCCAATCAAAATATCCGGCACCTTGTCCAGCTTTTTATGCATCAAGATTTCCCGGATCGCATTATCATCCACCAGGTCCGTGAGCCCGTCGCTGCAGAGCAGGATCAGGTCCTTTGGCTGAAGCTGCAACCCCTGATTGGCGCGGGCTGCCTCATCGTCCTCTCCTTCAAAGAACCATAACCTGAAATCCGGTTCCGGGGGTGTCTTCGAGCCTAAATATCGGCGGATGATGTGGGCATTAGGGTGGCCGTTGCCGCTCTCGGCATCAATTATTCCGGCGTCCATCGCCTCCTGGATCCAGGTGTGGTCGGTGGTAAGTTGAAAGAAGTGTCGCTTTCGTAATAAATAAATTCGGGAATCGCCAAGGTTTGCTGTATAAAGCCTGTTCCCAATCACCCAGGCACATGCGCAGGTCGCCCCCATCCCAGCCCGGCCATTATCCGCCTTGCTGGCCTGATAAATTGCCTGACTGGCATGAATGATCGCTTCGGAGAGCGTTTCTACTGGTTGGCTGCCATCACCGGCGGTCACGGTGTCCGTAATCAACCGAACACCCATCTCTGCGGCCACTTCCCCGGCCCGGTGCCCCCCTATCCCATCACACAGCACAGCCAGCACGGACCGCTCCTGTGCTTCCCCCGCATCTTCAAAGGCGGTCACGCCATAACGGTCCTCATTTTGTTTCCCGGTCATCCCGGGATGGCTTTCCGCTGCAAAGCGGAGGTGCGCATTCTCAGTTTCAATCATAGAAATGGCTCATATTTTTCAACAGAGGCTTTTCTGGAGTCTTCATCCGTTTTTATTGTAAACCTAAAGCCCAGTTCGCCAAAATAAACCAGGTCACCCGGCTTAACTTCTACCGATTCCATCCCCACCTGTTGGGCATTCAACCATACATCGGCATTGCCACCCACGCTGTGCAGCCAGAAGTGGTTGTCCAATTTATTCAGCCAGGCCCTTTCCACCGTCCATTTATCCTCAGTCAGATAAGGCGATTCGACTGCCAAATCATCTGGCAGGACAAACCGGGGACGTGTTACGGGAATGACGCCCGGGTCTTCCAATCCCAGCAGAGATTGCGCTGGGACAAAATATGCCAAAGGAGCCTTTTCGAGCAAGGGCAGCGGCCTTGGCGTCTGGCTGTCTTCACTTCCCGTAACTGCCCGTGGATGGGCTGCTTTATAGCTGTTTACTGCCTGGCGCACTTGCCAATAGATCAACAGAAGGACTGCCGCGCCGGCAATCACACCAGCCGCGATGCCGCCCGCTTTCAACCAATCAAAGCCTGGTGCAATTTCAGGTGTCACGATCCGCACCTCAACTGGCGAAGAGATCGTCTCGGCAGTCAGCCCCAACTGATCAGTAATTTCCACCTGGATGAAATGTTCACCCGATTCCTCATATGCTCCCAGGTCCCATTTGAAACTATCAAAAGGTTCATTGGTATTAATGTCCATCACGACGCCATCCACCCGCAGCCGACTGGATTCCAGCGCACGAGGATAGCCATCCGGGAATTGAACCAGGATCTCAATTGTCTGAGTGTCAGGTTCCAGAGTTTGCGTATCTCCAGCAGTCCCCCAGGTTCGTTCCACAAGGATCGGTGGTGAGAGCAGCATCGGATTAGGCGCCAACACATTAATCGTAAATGGCTGCCCTTCCCCTTCAACAACCAGGTCACCGAGGTCCACCGATACACCCAACGTGAATGTTCCAGACTCAGCGATATTCGATGTATAGGTCGCACTTTCTACCCGGCCCAGCGCGGCATGCAAACCGTTCAAATCCGGGATGCCCTGCAATCTGTCAAATTGGAGGAAATCACCACCCGTGTTTGCGGCCAGGGCCACCAAGGCCCCACCCTGATCATTACTCAAATAATAGCTGTCACCCACCATCCAGACATCCACCCGGATGCCCTGGTTTCGGGCTTGCTGCGTCAACGCATTGAGTGACTCAATTTGGGCTGGTTCCGGTGGCGGCGTGATATACAGGATCGTCTGATTGACGCCAAAATCAATGTGCTCATCCAGCATAGTCTGAATCGCAAGCTGTAAACTCGCCAGATCCGGTTCCATCAGCCTGAAATTGGGTTGATAGGTCGCCAGGCCGTTCATCCACGTCCGGGGAGTTGTCGTCCAATCCACCTGAGTGCCCTCATTGGTCACGATCGACCAGGCATCATCTCCCTTCAAGGAACTGCTGCGTGCCCAATCCGATAGAGCGGCACTCAATTTTTCAAAGCGTGAAATCCCGGAATCATCCCGCAAATCCATCTCCCGGTTGCCATTGATCGCCAGGGTAAAATGCACACCCCGATACTCCTCAATCAGGGCATCCACCGGCAGCGCTTTCCCATTCTCGATCACCTGCACCTGATCTGCGCCAAAGCCACCTAGTGGCTGGCTGTTGGCATCCAAAGCCTTAAATTCGAATTCGATAACGGGGAAAGTGCTCAGATCAGGGGGATGCACCACGACAGCTGCGGCCGATTGGGCCCGCACAACCGGACATACCCAGCCGGTCAGGAGGGCGAATAGCAGCCCGACAATTAAGAGAATTGATCGCTGCTGGGATAGGAAAACGCCAGGGACAAACCGATGCCCCTGGCGATTATTTACCTTCAATGAATCTGGCAGCGATGCTGTTTTCTTCATAGTCCTATTTTATTACGATTTTTCTTTTTTCTCCTTGGGCAGGGAGATGACTTCAGGATCCAAAGGCGTTTCAGCCGTAATCTCACGATAGGTCAAAGTCCAGGCAGAAAGCACATAGGCCTTTAATACCCCGCCCAGGAAAATGACAATCGGAAGAGCGATTGCAAAGAAGATTAAGGTCAGAGTTACGCCTCCCCTAACAGCCTCAATGCCGTTTGATGTGATGTTAATTATCACCGGGAGCAGACTCAGGATGATTGGAATAGCTAAGAACATACTCAACAAAGTGCCGCCAACGCCAAGGATCAGGAACATAATAGCGACATTTCCAAGATTCTTGATTAAAAGGTTCCAGGCCCGTTTGACAGCGTCTATGATGCCCAGGTTCTCTTCAACAATGGCAATGGTGGTGAACCGGACCAATGTGGTGATGAACCAGCCTAACGGGATCATCAAGATGCCCGCCAGGAAGAAAGTGCAAACGGTCAGGATCAGGATCGGGATCACCAGGATCACGCCCAGAATGAATCCGCCGATATTGACAATCAACGTCATGAGCAGCACTTTCCAGAAATGCGGCTTGAGGCCTTTGAAGATCATCCCAAAGGAAAGCGGCTTATCATCCTCAGCTGCCTGGTCAGCCATTGATGTCCCTTTGATCACACCAGTGGTACCCAATGTGCTTGCCATCAGGGAAAGGAATGAGATCGCCAGGATCAGGATAAATATACTGACGCCAACCAGCACCCAGACACCAGCCTGAACATCAGCTAATGAACGAAAAAATTGTTCAGCCGAATGCTGAGCCTCAGGTCCCAGGAAGGAAGGCATATCCTGATAACCATTGCTGCTCGTAGAATAATTAACATTGCTGCTTGCCCGTCCAGAGCCACTCGCGCTGCAGCCGGCCAGAATGCCGAACAGCCAGAGGATCTTATGCTTCCAAATCGTTTTCCAGGCTTTTGATAAAATTTCTCCGAATTTCATAACGATCTCCTTTAATTTTCTAAATGATTAATTTCCAAGATAATTCCAATCATAATTTAATTATAGTGGGATTCATTTTTCAAACCCAATAAAATCTAGGGAATTAAGCTGACGATATCCTATCAAAGGACTATCAAATATCTCAACGGCAGCAATAATTGACTCATCCCGACGGTTTTGATAGTATTAGAACTTGTAACTGACTGTTTTTCCGTAATTCATTTCAAGAGCCATTTACTGGTATCCTCAAAACCGCTCAATCTACGGTAAATCAACCCTGCGCCTTCATTAAGGACCTGCGTTTTGAAGGATGAACCCAAACACGAAGCTGAAATGATTTTCCTTTTCAAACAGATCTGGAAATACGACAAGGGCATGGTTCTTTCCATGACCCTCTATACCATTTTCTTCAGCCTCATCCCCATGATCGCCATTTACGTCCCCAAGCTGATCATCGATTCCCTCCAATCACAGAATTGGCAGCGGATCCTGATCATCATCATTGGCGGATTTATCCTCTCGGCTTCCTGCGCCTTTATGACTGAATTCCTTAGGGGTAATTACAGAATGCGGTTCAATGCCGTCCGCTATAAGCTGATCGAGCAGTTGAACCTCACCACGATGACAATGGCTTACCCCCTGACGGAAGATGCCGACATTCTGGATCAACTCCGCACCGTCTCCCAGACGCTGCTCAACCCCCATGCCGGGGCCGGTGGGATCATGGAGAAACTGCTCTCGATCTTTGGCAGCATCGTGGGTGTTGTGGGTCTGGTTGCCATCATCTCCACGCTGAATATCTGGGTGCTCCTGGCCCTTTTGGTCACCATTTTCGCAACCTACTACCTCAGTCTTCGTGCAGGTCAATTTGAGCAGCAAAACAGGGACGCCTATCATGGCGCCTATCGGAGACACTATTACACAACCGAGACCTCCGCGGATTTCCGCTTTGGGAAAGATATCCGCATGTACCAACTGGGCGGTCTGCTGAGGGCAAAACGGGAGGAAGCCGCTAAAAATGTAATGGTTCTGAGCAAGGCCGTTGCCAACAAAAGATTCAACAGTGAATTAGCCATTGCTACAATTGGCCTGCTGCGTGATCTGCTCATCTATGGCTATATCACTTATAGTTTGCTGCAGGGTGACATCAGCGCCGGTGATTTCTTCCTCTATTCCGGTGCTGCAACCACAGTTGTCTTCTGGCTCAGTGAGACCATGCGTGATCTCGGTTTTATCCAGGTCCAAAGCAACTATGTTCGTAACTATCAGGATTTCATCCGGGAAACTCGGATTCCAGCCGACAGCGGCCTGCCAGTGACGGCTCATCAGGTCGGCTTCGATATCGAATTTCGGGATGTCTCCTTTAAATATCCAGGCTCCGATAAATTGATCCTGGACCATCTGAACCTCAAGATCCCATATGGCGAGCGGCTGGCCCTGGTGGGCGAAAACGGCGCCGGCAAGACCACGATCGTCAAGCTGCTCACTCGCCTATACGAAGTCGCCTCCGGCCAAATCCTACTGAATGGACGTAATATTCAGGACTATGACTACACAAGCTATCAGGACCTGTTCTCCACGATCCTGCAGGATGCCAAGATCTTCCCCTTCACACTGGCTGAGAACATCGCCCTTGAGACGAATATTGATCCAGAGCGCCTGTCCAATGCTATTGAGCATTCCGGCCTCCAGTCGATGGTCGATTCCCTTCCGGACGGCTCGGAGACCTGGCTCCTCAAGATCCTCAATGAAAACGGCATTGACCTTTCAGGTGGACAGCAGCAGAGACTCTTCCTGGCTCGTGCCCTTTACGAAAACCGCCCCTTCATCATACTGGATGAGCCCACCGCCGCGCTGGACCCGCTGGCTGAATATGAGATGTATCAGTCTTTTGATCAGACCATCGAAGACAGATCGGCCATTTATATCTCACACAGGTTATCCAGCACCCAATTTTGCGATCACATCGCCTTCCTGGAAAACGGACGGATAACGGAATTTGGCACCCACCAATCCCTGCTCCAAAAGGACGGTCCCTATGCCGAACTTTTCGAGATCCAGGCCCAGTATTACCGGGAAAACGAGAAAGCTGAGGAAGGAGGATGTGATGCGTAAAAATGCTAAGCTGCTGATCTTCTTCCTGAAGGTCCTCCAAAGGTTCTCAAAAACATTCCTGCCGGTCTCATTTGTGATGGCGCTTGTGCAGGGCGTTTCCCCTCTGATCAATATCATCGTCCCCAAATTGATCATTGATGAACTACTGGGAGCGCAAGATATTCACCGGCTCATCCGACTTGTCGCCCTTTTGGCCGGTGCGAACCTTTTATTGAAACTGATCGAGACCGTCCTGACCCGGATCAAATCCATTGAATTGGAGAAAATCCAGTTAAAAGTTTCCGAAGCCCTCGCTGATAAAAGCCTCCATCTGCCTTATGAAGATATTGAAAAGAAATCGGTTCTGGACCTCAAGGAAAGAGCCCTGCAAGGCACTTACAACTTCTATGGATTGGTGGAGCAGATCGGTGTTACAGCAAGTTCACTGATCTCCCTCACCAGTCTGTTCGTCCTTTTGTTCACCTTCAATGGCTGGCTGATCCCAATCCTGACCGTGCTGACTTTGTTGAATAGCATCGTCTATAAACGCATCGCCAATCTCCGCTATCAGGACTCGGTGATCTCAATCCCATCAAACCGGGCGTTCTCCTATTATGGCCAACTGGCTAGCGATTTTTCTTTTGGGAAGGACATCCGCCTCTCCCACTGTGCAAAATTCCTACTGCACAAGGCTTCTGTTTATTTACAGGAAATCGTCGATATCTACAGCCGACAATATGATGAGATTGCCAAATTACAGGGAATCACCAACATCAATATGCAGTTTCAGGCCTTCCTGGTCTATGGATGGCTGGCCTGGCAGGCGTTCCGCAGCCTGATCACCATCGGTGACCTCACCATGTATGGCAGCGCTGCCCGTCAGTTCACGCAAGCCCTCACCAGCCTGATTGACAGCCTGATCAGCATCAACGGTTTAACCATGCATATTGAGCCCTACCGGGATTTCATAGAACTGCCAGAAGCAGCGAAAAACAACATTACCAACACAGAATTTGCTATTTCAGCAGATGGCCCATTGACATTCCGCTTTAATCAAGTCTGGTTCCGCTATCCTGATACCGACCGGGACGTCCTCAAGGACATCAACATCGAATTTCTGCGTAATGAGCGTCTCTCGATTGTCGGGCTGAACGGTGCAGGAAAAACCACCTTCATCAAGCTCCTTTGCCGCCTTTACCAACCCACCCAGGGCACGATCACTTTGAACGGTGTGGATATCAACAATATCCCCTTGGAGGAATACCTGCTGGCCTTGTCGGTGGTCTTTCAGGATTTCCAATTCTTAGGCTATTCGGTCGCGAATAACATCGCAGCCTCATCGAAGCCAGACAATAACCGGCTGGACCATGTGATCGATTTCTTTGGGATTGAACAAATTCTGGAAAAGCTGCCCAAGGGACTGGAAACTTCCGTAAATCGGGTGGTGGATAAGGAAGGCGTGAACTTCTCAGGCGGTCAGATGCAGAAATTCGCCATCGCCCGCGCCCTCTATCGGGATGCGCCGGTGACCATCCTTGATGAACCCACCTCCGCCCTGGACCCACGCAGTGAATATGAGGTCTATCGCAACTTCGACAAGCTCGCCCATGGGAAGACCGCTATTTACATTTCTCATCGGTTGTCCAGCACCCGCTTCACCGACAGAATTGCGGTTTTTAAGGACGGTCGCATCGTGGAACTGGGTACGCATGCCGACCTGATCATCGAGGGTGGATTGTATTCGAGGATGTATGCGAAGCAGGCCCAGTATTATCTTTAAGCCAGCCTAATAAGAAGGAATTACCTCTTATGCAAGAACAACCCATCGCCTTAGGTCGCACCGCAGAAATTTATGCCTGGGAAAATAACACTGTCCTCAAGCTCTTTTATGATTGGGTATCAGACGATAGTATTGCGTACGAAATGAAAATCCACAGCATCGTTCAGGAACACTTCCCTGTCATACCTAAGCTCTTAGGACAACATGATATGGATGGGCGAAAAGGATTAATTTTCGAACGGATCCAGGGCCCAAATATGCGCGATGAGATGCTTTGTCAACTCCTCAAAGCTCCGAAAATGGTTCGAGCCTTTGTTGAATTGCATAAAGCAATACACCAATCCGAGATTCCTGAACTTAACCCAGTAAAAAAACGACTCAGACGAGATATTGGGCAGGTTGAAATCCTGAGCCAGGATCAAAAATCAAAATTTTTGAAGCAGTTGGACAGCCTGCCTGACAAACAGAACCTCTTGCATTTTGACTTCCACCCCGGCCAGATTATCGATGCTCCAGATGGCCCTGTTGTCATTGATTGGATTACTGCCGGCCAGGGTGACCCCGCCGCTGACGTGGCGCGTTCGATTGCAACGATTAAATTTTTCACTGCACCTGCGGAAAGTCTCTTTAAACGCCTGGTGCTCAATTTATTTATTCAATGGTATTGCTGGTATTACCCCCGTCTTATGTGTAAATTTAATCCGGAAATTTCAAAAGCTGCCGTGGAGGCCTGGATGCCCCCCATTTTTGCCGCCAGGTTAAGCGAAAATGTCTCCGGTGAAAAGGAACAAATTCTGGCTTGGTTAAGGAAGAAGGGGTATTGAGTTTCACAGTCCCCGTTCATTCAGAACTAACTTACATTAGGGAGATGTCACGTGCCGCGAAGCGCACGTGACCTACGCCAGACCCCGCCATTTCATTTCGGTACCAAAGAAGAATATTATTCGTAGGGGAGCCCCTCTGTGGGCTCCCCAATATTGTCATTGCGAGGCGTCACGAAGTGATGCACGAAGCAGTCTCAAAAGCCGGATCTATAAAATGTAGGTCATACATGGTGAGATCGGATGATCACACTTGCATAAAGTCAAGACCACCCGCATAGCGGGTGGCTTGACCTGACCCTATAAGGGTCTTTTACTTGCAGCACCTCAAGGTGCCGCTTTCACTTCGTTCAAGCCTGGTGCACCGATTACCTAGCTACCCCTAAAGGGGTCTTCTGCTTCTTTCGTTGTGATCTTATCCGTCATCTGGTCGTGTTTCTCTTGCTCCCTCACATACTTCGCTATGGTCGCTTCGTTCAACCCCACCGTGCTCACATAGTATCCTCTCGACCAGAAATGCCGATTCCCATACTTGTACTTCAGATTCCCATGTCGATCAAATATCATCAGAGCACTCTTCCCTTTCAGGTACCCCATGAAGCTTGATACACTGTACTTCGGGGGAATTGATACGAGCAGATGAATATGATCTATCATCGCTGTCCCCTCTATGATCTCTACACCTTTCCATTTGCATAGATCTCTTATTATCTCCACTATGCTCTCTTTGTACTTGGCTTACACAATCTTCCTTCTATATTTTGGCGTAAATACTATATGATATTTACACATCCATTTTGTGTGTGCTAGACTCTTAACCATAGAAATCACTCCTTTCCGTTTGGCGGCTTGAACATCTGCCATTCTACCGGAGTGATTTCTTTCCTATAAGCCTTTGGCTTCCACCGGCTTAGCCGGTGGTTTTCTGTTTCGGGCGTTCCGCCCTCAACTCCCTAAAGGGTTAAGAAAAAGTCACGCTGGAAGCGTGACCTACAAATTTTGATTTACACATTCCCAATCGCGAAAGGGAAGGTGGCATGTAGTGCCAGATGAGGGTGGAAGATGTCACGTGGGCTTCGCGGCACGTGACCTACGCCAGACCCCGCCATTTCATTTCGGTACCAAAGAAGAACATTATTCGTAGGGGGGCCCCTCTGTGGGCTCCCAAATATTATCATTGCGAGGCGTCACGAAGTGATGCACGAAGCAAACTCAAAAGCCGGTTCTATAAAATGTAGGTCATGCATGGTGAGATCGAATGATCACACCTGCATAAAAGAAAAAGTCACGCTGGAAGCGGAACCTACGGATTCTGTTCCTGGCCTTCCCCACTTTTTGGGGAAGGTGGCACGTAGTGCCGGATGAGGGGTAAGTATCACATGCGCTTCGCGGCATGTGACCTACAAGCTAAATCTGGTATGTGCCAAGCGATTTATTCCCACTCAATCGTTCCAGGCGGTTTGCTGGTGATGTCATACACCACCCGGTTCACCCCCCTGACCTCGTTCACTATCCGGTTGGCGACCCGGCCCAGCACATCATAAGGCAGCCTTGCCCAATCGGCGGTCATAAAATCCTCTGTGGTCACCGCCCGCAGTGCAATCACTTCCTCATAGGTCCGCTGGTCCCCCATCACGCCCACCGCTTTCACCGGGAGCAGCACAGCAAAAGCCTGGGATGTGCCCACTTCGCCATCATCCTGCAAATGGAGCAGCCCCTCTGAATTCAATTCTTCAGTGAAGATCGCATCTGCGGCGCGCAGCTTCTCTACCCGCTCAATGGTCAATTCACCGAGACAGCGCACAGCCAGCCCCGGCCCGGGGAAGGGCTGCCGCCAAACCAGCTCCCGCGGCAGGCCAAGCGCCTCACCTACCACCCGCACTTCATCCTTGAAGAGATAGCGCAGCGGTTCCACCAGTTCAAACTGCATGTCCTCCGGTAAGCCACCGACATTATGGTGTGTCTTGATCCGGTGGGCATTGGCGCGCTCCGGCGCACGTGATTCGACCACATCCGGATAGATCGTTCCCTGCACGAGGAAATGCGGATCGCCCAGATCGTGCGCGGCCTGCTCAAACAAGCGGATAAAGGTCTCACCAATGATCCGGCGTTTCTGTTCCGGCGCGGTGACGCCTTCCAGCTTGTCGAAGAAATCCTCTATCGCGTAAAGGGTCAGCAAATTCGCACCCAGGTTCTCACGAAAGGCCTTTTCAACCCACAAGCCCTCATCCTTGCGCATCAGGCCGGTATCCACAAAAACCGCCGAAAGCTGATCACCCACTGCTTTTTGCACCAGGGCGGTGGCAACGCTGGAATCCACGCCGCCGCTGACCGCTGCCAACACACGGGATGACCCCACCTGCGCCCTTATCCGCTCCACTGCCTGGGAAATGATCGACTGCGGCGTCCAATCCCCCCGGCAGCCACAAATTTCATGCACAAATCGGCTCAGGATGGCCGATCCGGCAGGGGTATGACGCACCTCGGGATGGAACTGCAGGCCAAAATAGCCTCGGCTCGTGTCACTGATCGCCGCAATCGGGCTGTTACCGCTCTTTGCTAAGACGGTGAATCCCACCGGCGGCTGTTCGATCCGATCTCCGTGAGACATCCAGACCGAGGGATTATCGTCCTGCCGTAACAAATCCGATTCATCCAACACCTCAATCGTGGCGGGGCCATATTCCCGCTGGCCCGATGGCGCCACCTTGCCGCCAAGGGCGAGTGTGAGCAGCTGCATACCATAACAAATCCCCAAGACAGGCAGCCCCGATCGAATCACATAGTCCGGCAAGGTCGGAGCACCCACGTCATATACAGAACGGGGCCCACCGGAGAGAATAAACCCTTTAGGCGCCATTGCCATCACGGTAGTTTCCGGCGCATCCCATGGCAGCAATTCGCTGTAGACCTGGGCTTCCCGCACACGCCGGGCGATCAATTGGGTATATTGCGAACCGTAATCAAGGATGACGATGGTCTCAGTCATGGGCCTCCTCCCAGTCAGCGCTGACCAGATGCCAATGCCATTGTGGGATAGTCTGGTTGGGACCACCGTTGGTGATCAGACGGTAGCCAACCCTTTCAAGGTCAAATTTACTAATCAGGGATTGCACGAGATCAAAAAGGGCACCGTATGGCTCCCCAGTATCGAAATAAGCTGCCGCCAAAGTGGGGACAGCTTTTTTAGAAACGATCAAAATATGTAATGCATAATCCGGCTGAGGGTGTTGAAAAGCGACCCAATGGTCATTTTCTGCAAATCGCGCAACCGGAAGCAATTGGTCCATATGATTAAAAGCTAACCTCACAAGGGGTTGAATTATCGGCCAACGGGCAGCCTTCAGACCCAGCGCCAGGATCCTAGTCTTCAGCGAACTCGATCCGGCCATCATCTAAAGAAGAAATGCCCACCAGTGATTCCACAGGCACGCCCGCGGCAGAGAGCATCTCACGACCGCCTTCAAAAGTCTTTTCAATCAGGGTACCGATGCCCACCAGGGTGGCGCCGGCTGTCTCGGCCAGGCGGACCAGACCGGCAATGGTTGCACCGGAGGCCAGGAAATCATCAATGATCAGAACCCGTTCGCCATTTGCCAGATACTCCGGGGAGACGATCAGTTCGACCATATGCCCTTTGGTATGCGAAGGGGCCACTGTCAAATAAACCGTGTCGGGCATGGTCACGGGTTTATGCTTGCGGGCATAAACCACAGGCACATCCAGATACTTGGCGGTCATCAAAGCCGGGGCTATCCCGGAAATTTCCGCCGTCAATACTTTGGTAGGATTGGTATATTTAAAACGAGCGGCCAATTCTTGGCCGCAGGCATCCATCAAAACAGGGTCAACCTGATGATTAATGAAGGGATCAACTTTTAAAATCCCGTTTCCAAGGTTCTTACCTTCTTCTGCAATTCGGTTCATTAATGGTTCAAACAAAAAAAGCCTCCATCCCTGAGGATCGTAGTTGTTCAGACATTTTACATCGTTTTAAAGGAAAATCGGGTATTAAATTGGTATTTAACGCAATTTTAAAAATCCAGGTCAGACCAATCCGACTCTTCCGGTCCATCTACATCCCGTCGGCGTTCACGGTAGAGGATCTCTTCCAAAATTTTGCGATTGAAACTCACCAAATCGGCCATTAGACCGATCAGGAAAGTAAGAAAACCGATGATGAGCAGCACAGCCGTCAGGATCAGCGATTGAACATGTCCCCCGCCCATGCCCTGGAAATAGAAATAAAGAAAACGAATGCCCAAAGCTAACCCGGGAACCAGCAGAAGAAGGCTCAGCCAGGTAAAGACCTTCAGCGCCCGATACATGGCAAAGGATCGGATGATGGTCTTGGTGGAATTCACCACATAATTGCGCACGCTGCGGAAAAGCCGTGAGGGTCGCGTCGGTGCATTGGTTCGCACGGGGACAAAGACCACTTTAACTTGTTTCGCTCCGGCCTGGATCAATGTTTCCAATGTATACGAATAATTGCTGAGCACCAGGGTCTGCAGCGCCACCTCGCGGGTGATCGCCCGAAAACCGCTCGTAGCATCGGGGATTTTAAAGCCGGCTGAAACTGACACGACTTTCGAACCTAATTTCTGCAAGAAACGCTTGGTCGGTGAAAAATACGCCAGCGTCCCCACCCCGCGGTCACCGATCACCATTTCAGCCTTACCCTCAACAATGGGACCAACAAGCTTGGCGATCTCACTGCCGGGGTACTGGTTATCCGCGTCGGTATTGACAATCACATCCGCACCCAAGCCCAAAGCCGCGTCCAAACCGCGGGTATAGGCCCGAGCCAGACCCGAATGCCGGTCCATCTCGACGACATGGTCTGCGCCGTTCTGCATAGCAACGTTCACTGTATCGTCTACGCTGCCGTCATCAATGATCAATATCTCAACGGAAGAGAAGCCCCGGATCGCCCGCGGCAGTTGAGCCAGGGTTTCCGGAAGGGTGTCGGCCTCGTTATAACAGGGGATTTGAATGATCAGTTTCATGTTTTTTCTCAGGTATTGAATGCTGGAATTAGTATAACATGGGATAGGTTTCGGAGAATTGCAAAACATTTGTGGATTGCATCTGGTTGATCCAACCTTTTCCTCAATAAGTTGAAGCCCCTCTCCTAATCGTATAAAATGGGTACATTGAGATATAACCACCGTTCTACCCTAACTCACCAAAGGACTTTCCCATGAAATCCAGCAAAATGAAAACGTTCAATTATGCCATTGGGATGTTCGGCACCTCCATCCCAATCAACCTCCTCAAGACCTATGCCGCCATTTTCTACGTGGACCGGATGGGACTGACCACTGAGAATTTTGCCCTAATATTATTTATCTATACCTTTATTGATGTGATTGACAACCCGGTCTACGGTTTTCTTTCAGATCGCACCCGCACCAAGTGGGGCCGGCGCCGTCCCTGGCTGGTGATTGGCACCCCATTGTTGATCCTGGGGCTGATCGCCTTCTACAGCACCCCCGCTTTTCTCGCCGGGAATTCCCTCCTGGCCTGGGCCATGCTGTTCTATATCTTCACCGGCACCCTCGATTCGGTGATCAATGCCAACTATGCCGCCCTCTTCCCCGAGATCTTCGAAGACGACGCCAGCCGGGCCAAGGCCAACGCCTTGCGCCAGGCTTTCCAGTTGGTCGCCATGATCATCAGCATCGCCCTGACGCCGATCGTCACCGGCGCCATCGGCTTCAGCAATACGTCAATCGTTTACGGCATCCTGGGCGGTGTGGTGATCCTCTATATGAGCCTGACCTCCAAAGAAAGGCAGATTGATGAGGATGAAAACCCACCCAAGCTCTGGAACAGCATTAAAGACCTCGTCACCAACAAGAATTTCTGGATCGCCGGGCTGACCAACGCCTTCTATAGCGCGGCCATGTCCCTGGTCCTGGCGGGGCTGCCTTTCTTCGTCAAATACACCCTTCAAATTCCGGATTCTCAATCCACCATCCTCTTCGCCTCCGTACTCTTGATCGCCATCGGTTGTGTGGCTGTTTGGGCCTTGCTGGTCCGCAAACAAAAACTGATCCCTATCTGGCGGATCGCTCTGGCCTCCCTGGCTGTGGCTTTCGTTCCTCTGTTCTTCGCCAACAGTTTGATCACTGCTATTATCAGCAGCGCACTGGTTGGCTTTGGCTTTGCTGGCGTGATCACCACGATGGATCTGATCGGCGCCCGGATCATGGATGAGGACACCCGCAAACACAACGTACGGCGCGAGGGCATCATCGCTAACGCCCTCGGCTTCATGAACCGCCTGAGTGGACTTTTCACCAGCCTGGCCTTCCTGCTGCTCAGCGTCCTTTTCGGGTTCAAAAGCGGAGAGGTCCCCGGTCCCCAGCCTGGTATGGCTTCCCGCTTCCTGCTGACCGTCTTCCCCGCCGTTCTGATGGTGATCAGTCTGGGTTTCTCCCTGTTCCTCAAAATGGATACCCGCGGACCGGATGAGCCGGACGACCTTGAAGTCATGACCGACCTGGACGTAGCAGAAGAGTAAACCATGGCCCTGATCCAACTCGACTTCACCCCCGAAACCGTCAAAGTTTGCCTGCCGCTTTATATGATCGTCCCCGACCCAAAAAACCTGAGCGACCAGTCGCTGCAAGAGCGCAAGGTCCTCTATTTATTGCACGGTCTGAGCGATAACGGCAGCGCCTGGCAGCGCTATACCAACATCGAAACCATCGCCCGCCAGTTTGGCCTTGTTGTCGTCATGCCCTCCATCGGCCGCAGCTTCTATACCGATCATCCCAACGGTCAACAGTATTTCACCTTCCTGATGGAAGAGCTCCCCAAATACCTCAAGGATGTCTTTGGCCTGTCCCCAAAGCGGGAGGATACCCTGATCGCCGGGAACTCAATGGGCGGGTTTGGCGCTTTCAAAGCCGCACTGAATTATCCCGAACGCTTCGCCGCCGCGGCCAGTCTCTCCGGCGTGTTATCGCTGGAGATCCTCAAGCTGAACCCGGACGATCCCCGCTATCACGAGTTCACCTATATCTTTGGCGACCTGACCAAGCTCGCCGGCACGTCTCATGACACGATGGTCTGGTTGCAAAAGGCCGCCCAACACCCCCAGGACCTGCCCAAGCTCTACATGGCCTGTGGACAGCAGGATGACCTCTTCCCGCTCAACGAGATGTTCTATGGCGCAGCCCAGAAGATGGGCGTGCCGATCCAATATGACATGGAAGATGGCGGTCATGTCTGGCCCTTCTGGGAGAAATTCATCCAGCGTTTCCTGGTCTATGCCCTGGGCGAACCCAAAAAGAACAGTTGGGGCGAATGAACGAGATCACCCAAACCCTCACCTTCAGCATCACACCCGAGCAGCAGGGGCAATATCTGACCGTGCCCTTCACCATGGCGGAGGACATCGCTGAATTCCGGCTGACTTATCGCTATCCCCGGTTCCGGGATGAGGCGCAAGTCCTGCCAAATGGACAGTTCACCCCGCGTGATTCAATCAACATCATTGATCTGGGTCTGATCGCACCGGATGGCAGACAGGCAGGCGCTTCCGGCTCGGACAAGGCCAGCTTCTTCATCAATGGCAAAACGGCCACTCCGGGCTACTTCCCCCAGCCGCTGACCCCTGGCGAATGGCAAATCCTGGCCGGGGCCTACAGGATCGCGCCGGAGGGCGTGACCGTCACCTACGAGCTGACCTTCATCCCCAAACAGCGCCGTCTGTTATTGGGCGATATCCATACCCACACAGTTGGATCGGATGGCGTACTCACCCTGGATGAGCTGGCGTCTCTGGCCCAAAAACACGGGCTGGACTTTTTAGCGATCACCGATCACAACCAGATGGTCAGTCCCGCCGTCCTGGCCCGCATTCCGGGCATCACCTTGATCCCCGGCGTGGAATGGACCCATTATTGCGGCCATGCCAACTTCCTGGGCCTCGAAAAACCCTACGATGAGCCTTTCTTCACCAAAACCAACGAGGACATGCAGGCGCGATTTCAAAGTGCGCATGACCGCGGGGCGTTGATTGTGATCAACCACCCTCAGGATGATTCCTGTGGTTTTCAGTTTGACATGACAAAATTGCCGTTTGATGCCATCGAGATTTGGAATGGCCCGATGCGGGAAAGCAACCTGCGCGCAGTTGGCCTCTGGCACCAAATGCTAATTGCGGGGCAGAAGATCCCCGCTGTGGGCGGCAGCGATTTCCATCGGGAGAACCTCTTCCAGATCCTCGGCGGCCCCTGCATGGGCGTTTATGCCGGGTCGGATGCATCCAATGACATCCTGGCTGCGCTGCGAGCAGGACAAAGCTTTATCACCTTCGCTCCCAATGGCCCCACGGTAGATTTCTCCTCTGGTAAAGCGACCTTGGGCGGCACAACACCCTGGCAGGAGGGCTTGATGGCTCAGGTCAGCGCCAAGGGGCTGAAAGCGGGTGATGTCATCCGGCTGGTTAGTGCGGCAAAACAATTTGACCTGTTCCAGGCACCCACCGATGGCGATGCAGAGCTGACAACACAGGTGCCGGGTCCCGGGTTCCTGCGGGTGGAGATCTATCGCAGCTTCTTGCCGGGGATTCCACCCCTGCCGGCGCTGATCAGCAATCCAATTTATTTTTCGTGAGTGATTCGGTTAAATTTGAAGCAGGGAGAAGGTCATAATGAATGAGGAGAACAACTACAACGAGGATTTCGGTGGCGAAGATATTTTCGTCATTGCACTCATCATCTTCAGTGCCTTGGTTGGGGGACTTTTCCTCTTCTTAAATATTTACCATCCCATTGACCCGGAATGCCGAGTCCCTCCAGGTGTGATGGTTGATGGCGGGGCTGAAGCCAGCGTTTACACCTGGCATGACCTCAATGGCAACGGAATGATCGATTCCGGTGAGCCGCCGTTCCCTCGCGTTGAAATCCGCTATCCTTGCGACGACGATTACATCACCGATAAACGCGGTCGAGTTGACACAGTTGAATTCAAAGCGGGATGTGCCTGCTATTGTTGGGAGGGATCCCACGTTGAAGTTATCCCCCCAGAGGGCTATCTGCCAACCACGCCCATCCGTCAGGAACTGACCGGACATTCGCTGTTTTACTCATTTGGTTTCATCGCCGAATCCCCCTGATTTTTGATAGTTTCCCAGCCTTAGAAAGTCTGAAATATCTTCATTACTTCATCAGTATCCGTTAGGTCATTCAGGACATAGTCCGGCTGGTGTTCAACCAATTCTTCCGCTGAAGTATGCCCGGTCGCCACAGCCAGGACCTTGACCCCGGCATGTCGGGCGCATTCAATATCGCGGGAGGTATCTCCGATCACGAGGACCTGATCCCGGTCAATCGACCGACCCCATTGATCCTCCAACCGGGAAATCGCCAACCCCGGCAGGTCATTACGGTGCAGCCGTTCACTGCCATAAGCGCCAAAGGTGAACAGCGCCGGGTTAATCCCCACCGCGCGCAATTTATGCGGGACGGAGTCCCGAACGTTCCCGGTCACCAAACCCAGAGCATAGTCCGCCTGTCCGGTAAGCGCCGCCAGAAGCACCTCCACCCCGGGTAGCAGCAGCATCTGCAAGGTCGGCGCGGCCTCTGCGACTGCGCGGACATAGGCGTCAAATGCCGCCTCGCGTCCGGTATCAATTTGATCCGCTGGGAGCCCAGCCTCAGTCATCAGTTCGGTCACGATCTGCCAATCGGTCTTGCCCGCCATAGGGAAATCCACAATTGGGCCTGTCGTGCCAAAAACCTCCGTCAACGCCTGTGAAAGGCAGATTCGCCCTTCTTTGGCTGGGTTGAGCAGGGTGCCGTCAATGTCAAAAAGTAATACGCGGGGTTCGTTGTTTGCCATGCCCCCAATTCTAATCGCATCCGGGGCCAATCAACAAGCTTCCGGCTATTAATCCACCGCAAAGCCTCATTTCTGTGGTTAAATTAATGAAATCAATATTGTTGAGAGGATGACCAACCATGAAAAAATACCGCCTCTGCCTGGTGGGCTTTGGAAACGTTGGCAAAGCCTTTGCCCGTTTACTGTTGAAGAAAAAGGTCGAACTGGCTGATAAATATGACTTATCCGTTTCCGTCACCGGCATCATCACCGGTTCACACGGCCGGGCGGTCAATCCCGCTGGGCTGGACCTTGAGCAGGCACTTTCTCTTGTCGAAAGCGGCAGCTCTCTGGATTCGCTCAGCACGATGGATGCCCCTGCGGAGGCACTTGCCTTAATCCAGCAATGCCCGGCGGATTTCATGTTCGAGACTACCCCGGTGAACCCTCAAACCGGTCAACCGGCAATCAGCCACATCGAAAAAGCACTCGAGTCGGGCATGCACGCCGTGACCGCCAATAAGGGTCCGGTGGTGCATGGGTACCAACACCTGACCTCTCTGGCGGTAAAAATGGATAAGCGTTTCCTGTTCGAATCGGCAGTGATGGATGGCGCACCGATCTTTGCGCTCTTCCGTGAACCGCTGGTCGGCGCAAACCTGATCTCTTTTCACGGCATCCTCAATTCCTGCACTAACCTGCTGCTGGAAATGATGGAACAGGGGAAGAGCCTCGATGAGGCCGTGGATTTCGGCCGCTCGATCGGCATCACCGAGACCGACCCCAGCAATGATATTGACGGCTGGGATGCCTCCATCAAGGTGGCCGCCCTGGTCACCGTGCTGATGGGCACCCCCCTCACAACCCAACAGGTGGACCGCACCGGTATTCGCGGCGTGACCCCCGAGATGATCGCAGAGGCCAAAGCCGACGGGGAACGCTGGAAGTTGGTTTGTTCAGCAAAGCGGCAGGATGACCGGATCATTACCAAGGTCGCCCCGCAGCGGGTCGGTCCTGATTCACCTCTCTTCAGCGTCAACGGCACCAGCTCCTATTGCCAATTCCAGTTGGATGTGCTCCCCGGCCTGGGCGTGCTCGAAAGCGACCCCGGCCCCGAAACCACCGCGTATGGCCTGCTGGCGGATATGCTCAATATTCTGGAGGTAGTCTAGTCATGGCCTCACCCATCTACCTGGCGCTTGGCACCAATCTCGGTGAGCGGGAAACCAACCTGCAAAAAGCAATCGAGTCCCTGGCGCCCAAAGTGCGCGTGATTCGCAAATCCTCAATTTACGCCACCCCGCCCTGGGGTTATACCGACCAACCCGAATTCCTCAATCAGGTAATTGAGGTCGACACCACCCTTCAGCCGCTGCCCCTGCTTCACTTGCTCAAATCCATTGAAGCAGAGATGGGTCGGGAAGAAACTTTCCGTAATGGCCCAAGGCTGATTGACCTCGATATCCTGTTCTACGGTTCGGAGGTTGTTGAAGGCGAAATCATCACCATTCCGCATCCCCGGCTGCAGGATCGGGCCTTCGTGCTTGTGCCGCTGGATGAAATTGCACCGGATTTTGTTCATCCGGTTCTGAACGAATCCATCCATGATCTGCTCGCCAAGGTCGATCCGGAAGGCGTACGCAAGCTGTGAGCATCCTTGCGCTGGGCTTGATACTGCTGCCCGGACTGGCGGGATGGGCCTGGCTGGGTCGGCGCGGCCGTGACCCAATGGTCGCTCTGGCACAAATCATCGGCATCAGCCTGGCCACCATCGGGCTGCTGGCAGAGTGGGCCTTCACCCTTAGCGTCCGCTTCTCGCCGCTTGGGATAAGCTTGCTTATGGCAGGATTTGCGGGCCTTGCAATCTTTGGTTTCATCCGGTGCAAACCCCAATTTCACAAAAGCCAACTATGGGCCGCTTTAATCGGCCTGGCCTTGTTTGGCGGGCTGATCGCCTGGCGGCTCTATCAGGCTGATGGCCTGCTCTTACCGAATTGGGTTGATTCTCAGCATCACTACCTCATCATCCGCGCCATACTGGAACAACGCGGCCTGCCGGAAAACCTCACACCCTACCTCAACCAGCCTTTCTATTACCATTTTAGCTTTCATGCCGCCACAGCCCTCTTCACAAGCCTCAGCGGTCTATCCATCGACCAGTCAATCCTGACCTTTGGGCAGTTACTGAATGCTTCGGTTTCTCTTTCCATCTATGCCCTGGGGAAAACCCTTTGGAAGGATTGGCGGCCTGCCCTGGCAGCGGCTATCCTGGTGAGCTTCGTCACCCGCATGCCGGCCTATTTCCTAACCTGGGGGCGCTATCCCCTGACCGCCGGGCTGGTCCTGCTCCCCCTGGCGATGGCCGCGGCGCTCAGACTAAAACAAAAGCCCGGCAATAAACGCGAGATCGCCCTCCTGGGCCTCCTCACCGGTAGTGTGCTGTTGGCCCACTACTTCACAGCACTACTTTTGGCCTTCTTCCTTATTATTCTCATCTTGGCCGTTTTCCTGCCCCGCCTGAAGACCCTGCTGACCGCATTATTCAATGCCCGCGGAGTGTTGATCGGTGCGGGGTTGGGATTCCTGCTGGCTTTGCCCTGGGTGTTACGCGTGCTGAACCTTTCCGCACTAAGTACAGGCATCGAATCTAACCTGCCCGACGCACTGGATAGCTTCCAGGCCGCTACGGACACAGCCTCCTATATCTGGAAATTGCTTGGCCCAGCAAGCAACCATTGGCTGTTGATCCCGGCCGGGATTGGCTTGATCTGGGCCTTCATCAAACGCCAGCGAATCGTTTTTGGGGTTTGGACGGTTGTCTGCGCGGTCCTGGCCCTGCCGTGGAGCCTGGCACTCAAGCCCTTCAGGCCGGACCATTTTGCCATCACCTTTTTCCTGCCTCTCTCACTTTTCGCGGGGTGGGCTTTCTGGCAAGCGGGCGTTTTGTTGTCAAAATGGCTCAAGCGAAGCTGGATTACCCTCCTGATCCCTGCCCTGTTTGTGGCTGGCTGGGGCATCTGGGGCTACGACCTCAGCTCGCATATCGTCAATTCGGTGACCGTGCTGGTCACCGAACCCGACATTGAAGCACTGGATTGGGTGACGGAGAACACCCCCACCGATGCCCGGTTCCTGATCAATACCTCCTACTGGCAAAACAACAATTACCGCGGCGTGGATGGCGGGGGGTGGCTGTTACCTTATACCGGCCGCTGGTCCCTGGTGCCAACCGTGTTCTATGGTTTCTCGCCCGATAAAGACAATGTGCGGCAGTTGATCAAATGGGGAAAGGTCGCCAGCACCCTCACAACCTGTGACCCAGCGTTTTGGAAACTGGTGAATGAAGCCAATCTGAATTGGATTTACATCCGGGAAGGAACGGGCAGCCTGCAAGCCGAAGGTCTCGCGGGATGTGAAGGCATATCTGAAATCTATCAAAATGACCAGGTGGAGATTTTCCAAATCCTTCATTATTGAAACGTGGGAAACCCAAAATCCCTGAGATTTATCAGGGCAGCAATGGTAAGATTGAGATGTTACCAAAATGGCTTGATGCCACGCTCAACCCTTGTTCAATGACTGAGACCTTATGAAAATTGCGATTGTCACAACGAATTTTCCTCGGTGGGAAGGCGATTTCCGAGTGCCGTTCATCATTGATGTCGCCCGGGCCATTCAGGCCAAAGGCCACACAGTCCGGATCATCACGCCCCATCAACCTGGCACCAAACAGCACGAAATTTTCGAGGGAATGGAAGTCTTCCGGGCAAAATACCTGCCGGAAAAAGCGGAGGTCCTCCAAAAGGATTCGGCGGGCTTGCCGGCTGCCTGGAAGCGCGGTTTTATCTACAAATTAGCGATGATCCCATATGTCGCTGCGCTAACCGATGCTGTCGCCCGGCACGCTAAAGGCTGCGACATCATCCACGCGAATTTCAGCCTGGCCGGGTTTGCCTCCGCAATCACCCGCCCCTTCCATCACCTGCCCTATGTGGTCACAATCCACGGCAGCGATATTTTCAAAACCGTTGATAAGCCACTGCTTAAGATTCCGGTCAAAACTGCATTAGAACATGCCAGCCACATCATCGCCGTCAGCCAGGCGCTGGCTGAGGGTGCTGAAAGTGTTGGCATTTCACCAGAGAAGATCCAGGTGATCCCCACCGGGATTGATATCAGCAAGTTCCCTGTAGGCGCGCCGGAAGACCGGAAAGACACCCTGATCTATGTCGGCTCGCTGATCAAACGTAAGAGCGTTATCACCCTGCTGCAGGCCATGGAGAAACTCCGGGATCAATTCCCAACCCTGCAATTACAGATCGTTGGAGAAGGTGACCTGCGGCAGTCACTGGAAGTCTACACCGACCAGCATGCCCTGCGAGATCGCGTCCAGTTCCTGGGTACCCAATCCCAGGCTGATGTCGCCCGATTGATGCGGGAAGCCAAAATCTTCATCCTCCCCTCCACCGAAGAAGGCCAGGGCGCTGTGTTGGTGGAAGCGATGGCCAGCGGCACACCCTGCATTGGCAGCCGCGCCGGCGGCATCCCCACTGTCATCACGCCGGAAACCGGACTCACCTTTGAGCCAGGCAACAGCGACGAACTTGCCCAGGCGGTTACGACCCTGCTGGAAGATAAATCCTTCTGGCAGAGCGCAGCCCTTCAGGGCAGGGAACGCGCCAAGGCCCATTATGACTGGAACGTGCTGGCGGAGAGTATAATAGCCATCTACAATAACGTATTGCAGCAAAACTGACCCGCCAACTACGGGCTTGATATTTACTTGATGAATATGGAAAATAAACGCGGCTTATGACCCAGGAACCACAAGCTCAGACTAAACTCGATTGTTCGATCATCATCCCCAACCTGCACTCGCCAGTTATCGACCGGACGATCCAGTCCATCCTATCCCAGGAAACCGACCGCAGCTTTGAGATCATCGTAGTGGGGATGGATAAATTTGGGCTGGTGGAAAATTTCTCTGAGGTCAAATTCATCAAGACACCCGCACCGGTTGGTGCGGCGGAAGCCCGCAACATTGGCATCCGCGAAGCCGCTTCCGATTCGCTGATCTTCATTGATGCCGACTGCATCGCTCTGCCCGGCTGGATTGACACTTTCTTTGCTGATTTCGCCGAAGGCTGGCAGGTGGTTGGCGGCGGCGTCCAATCCCCCACGGATAATTTCTGGCTGCTCGTTTATAATCTCTCGATGTTCCACGAACAGCTTGCATCCCAGCCCCGCGAGGAACATCACTACCTGCCAACCCTCAACCTGGCCATGAAGCGTGAAGTGGTCGAAAAGGTTGGCCCCTTAAACGAGGCCCTGATGCGCGGTCAGGACATAGAATGGACTTCCCGCATGACCCACGCCGGGATCCACTTACTCTTCGAACCAGCCGCGATTGTGGAACATCACCCACCACGGCATGATTTTGAGGCACTCAGGAGAGACAATTACCGCTCAGGATATTACATGATTGATGTCCGCTATGAGCATCCTGAAATCTTTCACATGCCCGCCTTGTTGAAATCCGCCGCGGTCTGGCGAATCTTCAAGCCCTTGATCGCCGCCTGGACCACACTGAAGATTGTGGCCCGGACCAAAGAGGTTCGTAAAAACGCGAAAATCATCCCATACGTTTACCGATTGAAAGCAGCCTGGTGTGCCGGTGCTGCTGATCGTTTGGAAGGAAAGACTGTTGACTGAAAAATTGACTCGCGATTCCTTTTGGGCCGTCATCCCCACCTTTAACCGGGCCGATGACCTGATCGCCACCCTCGATTCACTCGCAAAATCCGAAGTGAACATGGAGCAGGTCATCGTGGTGGATAATGGCTCAAAAGACGACACAGTTGAAAAGATGAAAGCCAATTATCCTAAGGTGCACCTGCTGGCCCTGGAAAACAACATTGGCGCCACAGGCGGCTCCAATGCCGGATTCAACTATGCCCTGGCTCACGGCGCAGAGTATGTGATCCGGATGGACTCAGACATTGAAGTCGATCCTAATTTCCTGGCTCCTCTGATCGAAGTCGCCAATTCCGATCCATCCATTGGCATCATCAGCCCTAAGATCTACTTCTATAATCCCCATGACGTCATTTGGTATGGCGGCGTGGATTCAAAAGGTCGGTTCTTCAAAATAACGGATGGCTTCCGCGGTCAAACTGACTCGCCTGAAAACAGCCATATCCGGCAGGTCGATTACACTTGGGGGGCCACTATGTTGATCAGCCGGGTGGTGTTGGAGAAAACGGGCGGTTTTGACACAGACTTCTTTGTATATTATGAAGAATTTGACTTTTGTGACCGCGCCCAGGCTCTCGGTTATAAGATCATGTATGTCCCCGAGGCAAAGATCTGGCATAAAGTGGGCTCCATCTCCTATACAGCCTTTACGGCTTATAACTGGAATAAAAGTAAGATGATCTTCATTCGCAAACATGCGCCGAACATCTTCTCCAAGCTCTATTTCATCCTCTATGCCTTCGCTTATGCTTTCGCTGATGCCGCAATTCATGCTTTGAAACTTCGTGAGAGAATGGGCAATCGCGGGCCGTTCAAAGACACCCTTCGCGGGCTATGGAACGGACTGACCATTTCCCTCACTGAACCCCGGGAGAAGAAATGACATTACCGAACTTCCTGATCATTGGCGCTGCCAAATCCGGTACCAGTTCCTTATATATGTACCTGATGCAGCACCCCGAGATCTTTATGAGCCCCTCCAAGGAGCCCCATTTTTTCTCCTTCGATGACCAATCGAAAATGACCACAGGACCGGGCGATCCAATCCATGAAGCCATCACGGATTTTGACACCTACCAAGCCCTGTTTGATGGCGTGACGGATGAAAAGGCGATTGGCGAGGCATCCACTTCTTATCTTTATCGTCCTGAGGCAGCCGGGCGTATCCATACGATGCTTCCGGATGCGAAATTGATCGCGATTCTGCGCAATCCTGCCGATCGAGCTTTTTCTGCCTATATGCATGTTGTCCGGGATAAACGTGAGACATCTAATGATTTTGCTGAAGCCTTAACAAAAGAAGAAAGCCGGAAGGCTGCCGGTTGGGAACCCATCTGGCACTTCACCAATGTTGGACATTATTATGAACAATTAAAACGGTATTATTCCCTCTTTCCAAAAGAACAGATTCGGGTTTATCTATATGAAGACCTTGTCAATGACCTGGATAACCTGCTGGCAGAAATTTACGAGTTTCTCGATGTGGACCCCACCTTCGTGCCGGGAAGTCTGATGCGCTATAACGCATCCGGTAATGTCAAAAGTGAAACCGTCCAAAAAGCTTCAAAATGGCTCTTTTCCAGCCCCAACCCCATCCGGTGGGTCTCGCGCAAAGTGTTGCCAAGAAACTGGCGGATGAAGTTCGCTGCCTGGGTTCGTTTCAAGAACCTCAAACGACGTGAGATTCCCAATAAGGTCCGTGAACAGTTGGTCGATGCCTATCGGGACGAAATTTTACAGTTGGAGACTATGATCAATCGTGATCTCTCCTCCTGGCTATCTTAGGAAATTAATGAGGATAGGCCAAACGCGCCATCCCATATGGAGTTGATGTATGTCAATTGTTCTTATTCCAACTGCTTTACGAAAATCAAAAGCCTTTGAGCCTTCTGGATATCTTGTCGTTTATGACACAGACAAGCATGAAATCATCCAGCGGACAGAAATTATTGAACCTCCATATCGGAATGTTGATCCCAACCCACGCGGCGGCTATCGTGGGTTAAAGGGAATCAGTTTTCTTGGAAATCGTGTTACAGTTGCAAATGCCAGTACTATTTTCATCTATGATGAGACCTGGCAACCGATAAATTACTTTTTTCACCCTACATGTGCAGGCTTCCATGATATTCTGCTGACCGATGAAGGGGTATGGGTGACAAGTGCACGCACGGACATCCTCGCACTGTTGGATTTTAATGGGGAAATCATAAAATACTTCGATCTCCGTTCCAATGACCTGATCAACCAATATGCGAAAACACCTATTCAGCCTATCCTGAGTGACCGCGCCATCCGCAAGGGGAAATATGACTATCGCAACCCCTTATCTCATGACAGTGCCATCACCGATTCCCTGCATGTAAACAGCTTCGCCTTTCTTGAAAACGGAGACCTCCTGATCTCCTGTGGTTTGGTTAGGGTCATCTCCCGTTATCATTTCCACAAGTGGAACAATCAACTCAAAAATACAATCTTCTCCGGGCTTCTGCCCTGGCTCTATGACACCTATCAAAAGCTCTTCGTTAAAGAGAATAATAAATTTGAAGCCACCAAAATCACCAAAGAAGAATCCTACAGCCTGATTCTACGCTTCCCCCCAGACGGTCCACTCACAGAGAGCCTCATTCTGGATCATTGCGTCGTACCCAGTCACAGCATCCGAATCCTGCAGGACAAAACAGCGATCTATCTGGATACCAGTTCTGGGGAAATTCTTCATTTTGATCCCTTCACCAACAAGGTTTTTTCCAGAACTAAAATTGGAGAGCATTTTCTGCGTGGCGCCTGCCAATTGCCGGATGGCACTTTACTGATCGGTGATAATAATATCCTGATCCACTTTGACCTCTCCACCCTCACCGTTCTCTCCAAGGTCGAATTCTCTGAAGACCCTACCGAAGGTGTGTTTGATATCAAACTGCTACCGGACAATTTCTCTTTGCCGCCCAATTCATTTGTCAAGCTGCACGAAACAAAGTATCCTGTTCACCAAACGAGTCGTGAAAAGGAAAAATGATCAAACGGATTAAGGACACGATCGCCCAATATGTCAACATGCTAAAGGGGGAAGACCTTCGCGGCCAGTTGATTAATAATAGCATTCGCAGTGTGTTCTTGAATGGTGGCAGTAAGATTCTCTCCTTCCTGATTGGCACTTTTTTAGTGCGGCTCCTTGGAGATGACGGCTATGGTGTCTACAGCTATGTTTTTTCGCTTGCCTATATCTTAATCATTCCAGCGGAGTTTGGTATTTCAACGCTGCTTTTACGCGAAACCTCTAAAGGCCAAGTCAAAGAAGATAACGACACCATCTCAGGCAGTTGGCGATGGTCATTTAGAGCCACCCTATTGGTCAGCTTCATCTTGTTGCTTGTGGGTGCTGCCAGCGGCATGATCGGGAAGCAGTTCTTTGGTTCTGTGGAAACTTCCACTTTCTTCTGGGGCCTTCTCCTACTCCCATTACAATCTTTGGTCATTCTGATCAACGCTGCGCTGCGCGGGCTTAAAAAAGTAATTATTGGGCAGATTCCTGATCTATGGATTACGCCTGGACTTTTCACCGTCCTCATTATAGGTATTGGGTATCTTTCAAAACTGGATTTCACCCCACCTGTCGCAATGGCTTTACGTGTTGTTTCAACCTTTGTGGCTGTCGTGGCCAGTGTATTCTTTTTATTCAAGTACACGCCAAAAGCCATCTTGCAGGCAAAGCCTATTTATCATTCAAAAATCTGGTTATCCAGCGTTATCCCGTTGATCTTCTCAAGCGGAATCAATCTAGTAAGAAGCCGAACCAACATAATCGTATTAGGCTTCTTCGTAGACTCGGCAGCAATTGGAAGTTTTCAGGTTGCACTCAGCACTGCAACCCTGGCCTCTGTGGTGCTAACCGCCATTAATTCCATCATTGCGCCACAGTTCACTTCTCTGCATACGAATGGTGACAAGAATAAGCTGCAGCGCCTGACGGTTCTCAGCGCTCGGTTCGTCTTTGTGCTTAATTTACTTATCTCAGCCCTTTTCATCATCTTTGGTAAGAATCTACTTACCCTGGTCTTTGGCACCAAATTGATCGCTGCCTACCCTGCCCTGGTCGTCCTATTGATCGGCCAGGTGATCAATTCCTTCCTGGGATCGGTAAACATCCTGTTGAACATGACCGGCCATGAAAAAGATGTCATGAAAATCATAATTATTACCAGCATTCTCAATATCGTATTCACCCTTGTTCTAGCCCCTCTCACCGGCATGGTTGCAGGAGCAATTGCTGCTTCAGCATCCATGGCAGTTTCTCAAATTTGGATGTACATCATCGTACGCAAACGAATCGGTATCGTCAGCCACATTTTTGGCAAGGTAAAGTAGCACTTCAAAGCATACCAACCTCTCCCCACATCAGAATAACCCATAGGTATTATGGTAATTTGAGCCAGTAATTCATATACTCATACTAACAATTGTGTTAATCAATCCTTAGTTACTTAGGAGAAGAAAAATGAAACGGTTTCTCATCGCTTTTGCATTTGTTCTGCTCATCGGCCTCTTGACCGTGACATCGGTCTTTGCTGATCTTCCAGGCAGTGGCTGGTGGTCTTCCCTTTACGTCCAAAACCTGGCGACAGGCAGCGTTGATGGGACAATCCAGATGACCGCTTACGCTGGCGGCTCCAGCACAGATGTCTATGGCAGCGAATCCTACGCCTTTGATTTTGGCCAGGCGCTTGCCTATGATCCCGGCGTCACACCAAACTACGGTTCCGGCGGTTCATACATTGGCTTCGACTCCTCCCTCCCCAGTGGGTTCGAGGGTTCCGTCGTGATTTCAGCCAGCGTTCCCGTTGCTTCCGTCTCGGAAATCGCTAACTTCCCGAATGGTTCCGTTGGAACCAACGGCGGTACAGCCTGCGCCCGTTATCAGGGCATCAGCCAGGATATGGCCTCCACCGAATTAATGATGCCGAAAGTCAAGAGCAACTACTTCAATCACACCACAACCTTCTATATCCAGGCCGCCGGTGCTGATTCAGATGTGGTTTACACCTTCCAGATGAATGATGGCTCGATCTATACCGACACCATCTCAATTGATGCCAATAAGATGTATATGCTTGATCCCGCCTCAGCTGGCGTTCCAACTGAAGATTGCGGCACTGGCTCAGCGACATCCCCATGCTACGGTTCCCTGACACTTTCCGCAACCACCCCAATTGCTGCTGTCATCACCGAGCATCCCCACACCGGCTCACCTGCTGGCTATGCCCTCTCCACGAGAATGCAAAGCGCTGCAGATCAGGACACCGTCCTCTACCATCCTGCCGTCAAGAACGATTACTACGGCACCATGAATGCAAGCGCCGCTGTGATGAATGTCGGCTTAGCTGATGCTTACGTGCAGATCACCCTGACCGTGACCAATGTTGACAGCCGCCACTCCGCTTATATCGGCCAACAGTTCACCGATTTCATGATCCTCGCTCCTGGCGAAGCTCAAGTGTTTGATAGCTACTCCAACAACCTTGGTGGTATGCCTGCTGGCACCTATGCCTCGGCGGTCATTGAATCAATTGATAACGACGATTACGATCCTCAGCCACTCATCTCTTCAACCAATGACAAGAAACGGTCATATGTCCCCGGCAATTACGGGATCAACCTCTATGCTGGCTACCCAGCCAATAACGCCTCAACCGATCTCGCTGGTCCAAACCTGATTGAATTTGTCGGCAATATTACCGGTGCCGTCACCGTTCAAAATGTTGGTGGCTCCGCTGCGACAGTTCAGTTCTCATATTACGAATATGGCACGGACAATGTCTATGTTTTCGAAACTACCACTCCTTTAGCCCCGGATGCTGCGATCAACACCTACGGCATCTCAAATCAAACTGATGAATCCGTCTTCACAATCATAAGCGGCTTCACTAGTTTCAGCGAATTAGATGGTAAAACCTTCAGTGTGATCGTCCATGCTGACCAAGCCATCATTGGTCTGGTTGCTGAGAACTCCCCCACTAAAACTCGAGATATGTGCAACTACGAAATGATCAACTACGTTCCGTAAACGATCAGCGTATTACATAAATCAAGCAGGAGTCACTTCAATAGTGGCTCCTGTTTTTATAGGGTTATAATTATCATAAATTGAAAGGACTGCCATGAGAAAAACATTGCCTCTCATCTTCATTATTGCAACCCTGATTTTGGTCGGTTGCCAATCCACCCCAAGTACGGAGCCTGCTCAAGTTGATGTCAATTCAACTGAGGCATCAGAAAGTGGATATCCCATTTCTGATGGTTACCCTGTCGGAGAATATGAAATCACTTATGTTATGGGTCCAGACTTTTCAATTGACACCCCACTGAAAACCGGCGATTTAGTTGTCACTGGCACAGGTCCTGCTGGCGTTCCGATTATTCTAATTGACGCAACGGATGTTGGAGAATTACTGGGTACAACGGTCATTAGTGACGATGGAACATTCCAAATTGATTTAGCCAACGGCCTGCCCGAACAGCATCAGATTGGCATTCAACTTGGAGACCTGACCGGAACAGACCTTAACGCAAATGACTTTGTCTATAACGACAATTACTACGTCCGGCCATTAATTGGAATCATGTTTGATATGGCCCTCGTGGAAAACTAATCTTAATTCTGTTGGAAATCAACAGTGGGCGATGGAATATCGCCCACTTTGTCGTTAAATTTCAAATTCCTTCACTAAGGCACAATCGGGATATAGATGCTGTAATAAAAGGCCTGGTAGGACCAGAATTCCGTTTCGGTCATCTCGGGTGACGTTGCCAGGACATAGAGCAGCTGGCCAATGGAGAGCAGCCGGGTGTGGCTGGTGGTGTAATCCTGCTCCACAGGCAGTGAGACCCAATTCCCTTCCACCAGGATCAACCCTGTTTCCCCTGCGGCGTCCACCTCACCGCCCAAGAGATAGATCAAGTCATATATGCTGGCGGCGCCAAACTCAGCGCGGCCCTGCGGCATATCAACAAATTCCTCCCAGGGATCCTCCCCATTGGCATCACGGGATGGGAAATAAGATTGCGTGGACTGTAGTAATCCAGTCTCGTTTCGCCCACCCAGAATAACAATCCGGTCAGTGAGCGCCACAGCTGCCGCACCTTCCCGAGCGGTCTTCATAGGGGCACCCGGCTGCCAGGTATCCTGCACCGGGTCATAGATCCAGACGATATCGTTGGTTTTGTCACCATCTGACCCACCGAATAAATAAAGCAGGCCTTCATAATCCGCCAAAGCATAATTGGCAAGCGGTTCAGGCAGTGCTGCGCCTGTTGTCCAAATATCCTGCCGGGGATCATAAATTTCCAACGCTGCGGTTGGAGAGCCGCTTGAATCAAAACCGCCGGGGACATATATCTTCTCGCCAATCAAAACCGCCTCAACCTCCGAGACCGGTGTGGGTTTGACCGCTGCGGCGGACCAAATGCCGGTTGCCAGATCAAACCGATAAACATCACCAACGCCGCCTTCCGAACTCTGCCCACCGATGCTGAATATTTCATTGGAATACGTTACGAATGCCATACCGGTTTCAGGCTGGGGCAATGACGCCAATGCCTGCCAGCGTTCCGCCACATCTGCGGTGGGGACCATTGTAACCGGCGTTTCCTCTGCCGTAAAAAGGTTCGTTCCAAGTAAGACGCCAAGAAATATAATTACTAAAACGGCTACCAACCAGATCCAGCGGAAACGGGCCACTAAGCCAGGTGTATTCGTTTGCTCCGTCTGAGTGTCATCCTCGCCACCGGGTACGTCCACGATGCGTTGTTCAATGGCATAAAGAGTCGCCTCAGTGCGAGAGGAAACGCCTGCTTTCTCAAAAATGTTTGAGAGATGGACTTTTACCGTATTATGACTGATGGAGAGCTGCTGGGCGATTTCGCGATTGGTCAACCCTTCGGCCACCAGCCGGAGGATTTCTTGTTCGCGGTCACTAAGCAAATTTTCGCCACTCATTCCATCAATCCTGTTACTTTTCCAAAGCTTTCAGGTCAGCTTCGACCATCAATCGAACCAAATCCTCAAAGCCAACCTCTGGCTCCCATCCCAGCTGATCGTGAGCATAAGATGGATCGGCCAACAATGGGTATTCCTCCACAGGCCGGAAGAACTGGGGATCCTGAGCTACATATTCCTGATAATCCAATCCAACGACTTCAAAAGCAACCCGGCAGAAGTCCCGCACGGTATGCAGGTGACCAGAGCCGATCACATAATCATCAGGGTCATCCTGCTGGAGCATCAACCACATCGCTCGGACATAATCGCCGGCAAAACCCCAATCCCGTTGGCAATCCAGGTTGCCCAGGCGCAATTCATCGGCCTGACCGTTCACAATCCGGGCAACGGTGTGCGTGATTTTGCGGGTGACAAATTCCTTCCCACGCCGGGGGCTTTCATGATTGTAAAGGATACCTGCAACCGCAAACAATCCATAATGTTTGCGGTAATTTTGCGTCAAAAGGTGGGCATAGACCTTGGCTATCCCATAGGGATTCCGGGGATTCAAAGGCGTTTGTTCATTCTGAGGGGAAGTTCCAGCGTCACCGAACATCTCACTGGTGGAGGCTTGATAGAATTTTGACCGAGGCGTCACCTGACGCAAACAATCCAATATCCGGGCCACGCCTAAAGCCGTGGAATCGGCGGTCAAAACGGACTGGGTCCAGGAAAGCTGAACATCCGACTGACCGCCCAGGTTATAAACCTCATCCGGCTTATAGGTTTCAAAAATCTCATAAAGAGATCCCTGATCCGCCAGATCGCCGTGGGTTATTTCAATTTGATCCTGAATATGAGCAATCCGCTCGAAATCCACCGTGCTTGACCGGCGAACCATGCCGACAACACGATAGCCCTTAGCCAGCAAAAATTCTGCCAGGTAAGAGCCATCTTGTCCGGTAATCCCGGTGATCAAAGCAACTGCCAAATTGGTTTCTCCTAAATCGGTTACTCAATATCCTTTTCCATTATACCAAGTTGGCAATTATGGGTTTTTGATATTTCTGTCTTCCTTTTTCTTCCCTAATGATTATTAAAAAATATCGGGAATATTAAACCTTCAGGGAACACATAACCTTCTGAGTATAGCGCTGTTTTTCCAATAGTAACATTCCCGGCATTATCCGTTACGATCAGCCGGATAATAATCAGCTCCGTTTCGTTTACATTGATTATATAGGAAGAAGCCTCTTTGGCGAGCTTACTGTCCAAAGGTTGCCACTCACCATTGTTAACTTTCATATCGAGAGCATAATGACTTATCCCGGTTAACTGATCACCAGCAGTCCAGGTGATAGTAAACTGTCCGGTCAATATAGGCGAATTGATCGAACCAAAATTCACCCATGGATTAGTCTTATCCAAAGTTGCATTGAAGGTCAGGTCCGTACCCTGATTGCCCAGGGCATCGGTCGCCACAGCGAGGACGGAATAAGTCGTTGATTCGCCCAGGCTGCCGGCTTCAAAGGGGGCCTGCCATCCATCAGCACCGTTAGTGTCCGTACCGAGCAGAACCCATTCATCGCCATTCCAATTCATACCGTGGAACCAAAAGTCCACGGAGACGATATTGCTGTTGGTACTGCCCTTAATTACAGTTGCACTGACCTGGCCGCTGTTGGGCAGCAGGACTGTGCCATTGATCTTATTCAACGAAACGTCAGGGTCCACCCCTGCTGAACACTCCACACCCTTGACCACTTCCCGTATGGAAACAATCGAGGAGGGATTGCCCTCATAATCCCAGACCCGCAGGGCCAAATCAAAGGGACCATCAGGCACTTCCGTTTCGCACAAATTCACCTGAGCCGTGAAGGGCGTCGCAGTCTGTTCGTCAATCGTCATCCAGTCGCCATCATCATATCTCGCCAGAATTTCCAATTTGGTAACAGCGATATCGTCCTGGCCCCACCCTGAAACGGTCATCAGGGGATCAGTTTGATATGTCTTTGTAAGCGGTGCCGTCAGAGCGCCAGTCGGCGGATTCGCCGGGGCATTACCCGAGGTGTAGTATGCCTGTCCTTCGCCGCCGTAGGTTGCGGCTTCATACTCGAGCCGCGGGCGACCGCCCTGGGTTGCGGCATCCCAGTTTATTGAGACATCTTTAAAGGTGATATCCAGCGCAACACCCCAGATATAACCACTGACAGAAAGGTATTTCGTTTCGTCCGAAACAACCATGAAGTGAACATGGTGTCCGGTGCTGTAGCCGGTATCATCCACATCTGCTATATACTGCCCCTGCATCACGGGCGCGCCGACCTGTTTCAGGTTAGCTGGGACTGAACCCTGCGCAATATGCAGGTAGATCTGGTATGTCCAGGGTGTGGTGGAACGGTCCTGAATAGTTATGCTGTTGGTGCAAGAAGAATCTCCATTCGCACAGTTGTCCTTCCAATGGTAAACCGTCCCACCCTTGGCAGCCACCATGGGGAACATGGTGCCATCTGCAAAGTCAAAAGCATGGGTGCAGTAATAGGTGGGATAACAGGAGGTATGTCCCACAGACCAGGTCAGACGTTTGGTCAGGTTCTCCGCCCAGGGGAGATAGTAACCACCATACACCTTAGCGTCTTTGGAAATTGCAACCTGCTCCGCATCCACATCTCCCTGAATCGTTTTGGAAACATATTGAAATTCTGTCAGGACGTCATCAAATTTCTCTTCCCCGCTGACCATCAAAATCCATTTGCCTTCAGCATCCTGCTCAGCCATCACCAAATCAGGTTCGCGGCCAATTAATTCACCAGTCTCCGGGTCAATCGCTGCCAACCAAACAGCCGCGACCTGCCCATCATCCTGATATTGGATCATGTCAATAACATAAGACTCCGCCGGCAACCAACCTTCAGATTGATCAATCGCAGTAAGCACTACCTCAGCCAGATCCGAATCACCCCAATCCTGCGGGGTGGAATCGGTCTGGGCGACAACCTGATCCTCGTTCGATTTTCCGGGTAGTTCAAGCAGAGTCAATGCCAGTAAAGCCAGGCATAAAATGGCTAAAATAATAATCCCGAATTTCAATGTTTTACTCACATTAAGCTCCCTTTGCAATATCACCTGACCCTGGCCAGGCACCGGGGTATTTTTTTGATAATGTTTCAGAATAAACCTACCCCTACATGTGCAACATTCATGCCAGGCCGGAATGATTCTTCCGTCCTGAACCATTGAATAAAATTGTCAGGTTTAGGGATGCAATAAACGTTCCAATCCCGATCAGCTCGGTGGAAGAAATATTTATAGATCAAATGATAATGACAGATAATTCGAGCATTACTATGCCTATTAGTGACTTAATTATATTTGGTGTTTATTCAAAATTATTTGATTATATCCACATAACCTGCTTGATTTTGAATCAAAAATATGATAATATAGCATCCAATTGACGATAATCACTGTTTTCCAGAGTAATGTACGGTTAAATCTTGAAAATAGCGAATTTTTTTGTTTAATCTAAGGGGATAATTCTTCCCCGGCAATGAACAGAGCAAAATCGGAAGGAATTTGTCATGCCCAGTTCGTATTTAACACAAGAAGGTTATGATCGGCTGCTGAAAGAGCTGGACTATCTTCGTACGGATAAACGCACAGAGGTCGCAGACCGCCTGCGGAATGCGATGGAAGATGGCGAACTGATCGAAAACGCAGAACTCGAAGCCGCAAAAAATGAACAATCTTTCGTTGAAGGCCGGATCAAGGAATTGGAGATCCTGCTTGCCAACGCTAAATTGATTGAAGAAAACGCGAATAACGACACCATCCAGGTCGGTTCCAAGGTCAAGGTGAAAGAGGACGGATTTGACCCGGAAGAATACGTGATCGTTGGTCATGCCGAGGCTGATCCTCGGCTGGGACGCATCTCAAATGAGTCCCCTTTGGGCAAAGCGTTGCTAAATCATAAGGCTGGTGATAAAGTTAAGGTCGAAGCCCCTGGCGGTGCTTTTGAGATTGATATCCTGGCTGTAGGCTAGCCCACAAAAATCCGCTCAAATGCCCCGCCCGGGAAACCTGGACGGGGCTTTTATTTCATCAAATTAGGAAGGTATTATGCTCGAAGATTCATTCACGGAACTTGAACGCAACCGCTTGGATAAACTCCATGATGTCCAGGCGGATGGGCTGGAACCCTACCCCACCCGTGCAGAACAAACCCACACCAGCCAGGCAGCCATAGATGCTTTCACCAAGGCTGAAGAAGCTGGTGATGAGACTCCTATCAAGGTCACCCTGGCAGGACGTCTGCGGTCACTGCGGACCATGGGCAAGATCGCCTTCGCCCACATTGACGACCGTGCCGGCCGCATCCAGCTTTTCTTCCGGATCAATGACCTCGGTGAAGAAAAAATGGCGGAGCTGGATAAATATTTCGACTTGGGCGATTTCATTCAGGCCGGCGGCTATATGTTCCGGACCAAACGCGGCGAAATTTCACTTTATGTGGAAGATTACAAATTGCTGGCCAAGGCCCTGCGTCCCCTGCCGGCTGCCAAAGACGAAGTCGTCAACGGTGAAGTCGTCCGGCATGCCACGCTGAGTGACCCGGAAACCCGTTTCCGCCAGCGCTATGTCGACCTGGCCGTGAACCCTGAAGTACAGGAAATCTTCAAAATCCGGGCAGCGACTGTCCGCTTCCTCCGTCAGTTCCTGGATGAGCACGACTTCATCGAAGTTGAAACGCCCATTCTTCAACCCATCTATGGTGGCGCAGCTGCGAGGCCCTTCGTCACCCATCACAACCAACTTCATCAAGACCTCTTCCTGCGGATTTCCTTCGAGCTCTATCTGAAACGGCTGCTTGTGGGCGGCCTGGAAAGGGTATATGAGATTGGGCGCGATTTCCGCAACGAAGGCGTCTCCTTCAAGCACAACCCGGAATTCACCCAGTTGGAGTATTACTGGGCTTATGCCGACTATCTGCAGGTGATGGAATTCACCGAGCAAATGATCGCCTTTGTCGCCGAGAAGGTCCTGGGCACCACTAAGATTACTTTCGATGGCAAAGAGATCGACCTCACACCACCCTGGAACCGGGTGGAACTGCGGCAGGGTCTGATTGAAGCCACCGGCATTGATATCGAAGAACACCCCACCGCTGAATCACTGGAAGCCGCGATGAAAGCCAAAGGCCTCAAGGTCAAACCGGGTGCTGCCCGCGGGAAGCTGATCGACGCCCTGCTTGGCGACTTTCTAGAGCCGAACTTCATCCAGCCAACCTTCCTTTATAATTATCCAAGGGACATCTCCCCTCTGGCGAAGAATCAACCCGGCAATCCGGCAATTGTGGAACGCTTTGAAGGCTTTGTTGGTGGGATGGAACTCTGCAATGCTTTCACCGAATTGAACGACCCGCTGGATCAGGAACAACGTTTCCTCGAAATGGGCCGTGATTATGAAAGCGATGACGAAGAACGCCATCCAATGGATGACGATTATTTGAACGCCCTCAGCTATGGGATGCCCCCTGCCGGCGGTTTTGGGATCGGCGTGGACCGGCTGGTCATGCTGCTCACGGGCCGGCGCAGTATCCGGGAAGTGATCCTGTTCCCCCACCTGCGCAGCGTGGGCGATGAGGACACCGACGAATAACATCTGACATTTTTACCTTCATCCACCTGAAAGGCACGTCAAAGACAAACCGGTTGGTATGGACGAACAAGAACTGATCCAAGACGCACTCAATGGCAATCTAGATGCCTTCAATGGCCTGGTCTTGCATTATCAGGACATGGCCTATAACGTTGCCTATCGCGTGATGGGCGAACATGGCGCTGCCGGCGATGCTTGTCAGGAAGCATTCATCTCTGCCTACCAGAAATTGCATCAATACCGGGGAGGTTCGTTCAAGTCCTGGCTGCTGCGGATCGTCACCAACGCCTGTTATGATGAGCTCCGCCGCCGCCAACGCCGCCCGGTGACGCCTCTGACGCCTGAACTAGACGATGGAGAAACGCTGGAAGATCCTTATTGGATCGAAGATGACCAGGCCTCCCCAGAAGAACAAATGGAACAGGCAGCGCTGGAAAAAGCCATCCAGCATTGCATCAGCGAATTGGAAGAAAAATTCCGTACTATCATCGTTCTGGTGGATGTTGAGGGTATGGATTACGAGGCGGCCTCCGAAATTGCCGATACCCCCCTCGGCACAGTGAAAAGCCGACTGGCAAGGGCCAGGTCTCGGGTGCAAGACTGCCTTCAGGGGTTTTGGGAACTTTTGCCTGAAATCTTTCGTCTAAAGAACGAGGAAACAGAATGATGAACGAAAGACAAAGGGTCAAAGAACTGGAGCAGCTTTCTGCCTATCTGGACGGTCAACTCGATGAGACCGAACAGCGGCAGATCGAGTCGCGTCTGGCCAGCGAACCCGAATTGCAGGAAATGTATGAAGGCTTGCGTAATACCAAGTTGCTATTCAGCCGCCTGCGCCGAGTCCGCGCCCCACGATCCTTTACCCTGACTCCTGATATGGTCAAGGTTCGCAAACAAAAGCAGCCCTTCTTCTCCAGCGTACGCTGGGCAACCTCACTCGCAGCGATCCTGCTGGTGGTGATGTTCGGCGCGGAATACATTCTGGGTGGTTTTTCCAGCACCCAATCGGAAAGAGCCGTGGCGCCCATGCTTGAATCGGTTTATGTGCAGGATGAGGCCATACTGGCGGAGGAAGAACCGGAGGCAAAAGTCGCAGAACCACTGATCATTTGGGGTGTACCTGCTTCAGGTTCAGGTGGCGGCGGTGGCGATATTGCTGAAGGAATCGGGGGTGGCGCTGAGCCCTATATCTATGAAGAGTCTATCCCAATCGAGCCTTCCGGCGGCGGTGGTTACCCCATTGATACCGCACCAACTGAGGAAACAATGACCACACGGGTGATGGATAACGGCGAAGAAGGAGACCTGATCCTGGGGATCAACATGGACCAGGCCGGTGAAGTCGTTTCACTCAGCGAACAACCTCCTGCAAAAACATCCACAAACTGGTTGGCTGATCTCACACCCCTGCGCTGGGCTGAGATCGGACTGGCCGTGGTTGTCGTGGCTGGGGGGATCCTTTTAGTCGTCAAAAAGAAATCTTAGGGCGCTCCTGCTCAGATCTGACCTCACGCTGGAACAAAACACCACTGTTATTTCTTCTTCAAATCCCCTATAATTAAAAACACTAGCCAGTTACGAATCCAGTTATAAAAGGTGACATTACTCACCCACGATTCACTTCATTCTGACACAGGCTCGGTTTGACACATACCCCACCGCACGGTATAATCAGCTTTCGTGAATTTTTGTAAGTTGTGAACGGGAGAGAAGCGCTATGGAACAAGAACAAGATATTAAAGCAAAAGAGCGCTATACGGGGACAGTGCTTAAAACGACGCTTCAGGGCGCGTTGGTCAACATTGGTGTTGACAAACCTGCTTTTATCCACATTTCTCAGGCAGTTAAAGACGGCGATCCAAAAGCTCAGATCAACAGCATTGAAGAAGTGCTGAAGGTTGGAGATTCATTGGATTTCTGGGTCAAACGGGTCCGCAAAGACCGGATCGAACTGACCATGAAAGAGCCTTTGGCGATGGAATGGCGTGAGATCAAACCAGGCATGACCGTAAAAGGTAATGTCGTTCGTTTGGAAACCTTTGGTGCCTTTGTTGAAATTGGTGCAGAACGCCCCGGCCTGATCCATATCAGCGAGCTTTCACACAGTTACGTCCGCACCCCTGGCGAGGTTGTCCGGGAAGGCGACGAAGTGGAAGCCAAAGTGTTGGAAGTCAATCGCCGTAAGAAACAGATCAAGCTCAGCATTAAAGCACTCCAGGAACTTCCTGAGACCATGCAGGCCCATCAGCAAGCCAGCAACGTTGTCGAAGAAGAAACCAAAGAACCTGATCTGACCGCAATGGAAATTGCTTTACGGTCGGCCATGGAAAAAGCGGAAAACGAAGAAAAGAATGCCAAGAAGAAGTCCCGCAAGAACAAAGATGCGGATTCAGAGCAGGAAGATCTTCTTTCACGCACACTGGAGAATAAAGTTGGTCAAGAATCCTGATAAGCGACCCTCATCCTCCGAGATGAGGACCAATATCTGAATTAGAGACACCGGGGAGGTGCCGGAATAATCGGCCCTCCCTTTTTCTTTTAATGGATTATAGAGATACCTTTATCGATCTGATTGATCATGAGGCGCTGCCTTTTTAGGCGAGGAGGAAACATGACAACCAAGTATATCTTTTTCACCGGTGGTGTTCTAAGCTCCGTCGGCAAAGGCGTGACCGCAGCCGCAACCGGCCGTCTGCTGCGGGAACGCGGCTTCAATGTCGCTGTGCAAAAACTCGACCCCTATATCAACGTCGATCCCGGCACGATGAGCCCCTACCAGCATGGTGAAGTCTTTGTACTGGATGACGGCGCAGAGACGGACCTGGACCTGGGACATTATGAACGGTTCATTGACATCCGCCTGAACAAGGTCTGCAACGTCACAACCGGTCAGGTTTATGCCGAGGTGATTGGCCGTGAACGCCGCGGGGATTATCTTGGCGGCACCATTCAGGTCATTCCTCATATCACCAATGAAATTAAACGACGGGTCCGGTTGGTGGGTAAAACCACCGGCGCAGATATCGTCCTGGTGGAAGTCGGCGGCACGGTTGGTGACATTGAAGGCCTGCCCTTCCTGGAGGCCATCCGCCAAATGCGCTTTGACCTGGGCCGAGAAAATACAGCTTATGTCCACCTCACCTGGCTGCCCCACATCGGCGCAACCGGTGAACTCAAGACCAAACCCACCCAACACTCCGTGCGCGAACTCCGCTCGATCGGCATCCTCCCCGATCTGATCGTGACCCGCTCGGATTATGAAATTGACCCCGAAATCAACGAAAAAATCGCTCTGTTCTGCGATGTCAAACCCGATGCCGTGATCCCAATGGTCACGTCCTCCATCCTCTATGAGATTCCTCTCTTGCTGGATAAGACCTGCATTGCGGACATGCTGTTGGAGAGGCTGGAACTCAAACCCCAGAAACAACCTGACTGGACCGAATGGGAAGCGCTGATCGCTGAAGTGCGCAAACCCAAGCCATCCATCACCGTGGCTCTGGTCGGAAAATATGTTGAACTGCATGATGCCTACATCAGCGTTCGCGAAGCTCTCAAACATGCGGCCCTGGCCCACGGCGTGGAACTGGACCTGCGCTGGGTACACTCCACCGACCTCGAAAATGATATCGGTTGGGAAGAGTTGGAGGGCGTTGACGGAATCGTAGTGCCAGGCGGATTCGGCAGCCGAGGAATTGAGGGTAAAATTAGGACAGTAACCTTTGCCCGTGAAAACAAGATCCCTTATCTGGGATTATGTCTGGGGATGCAGGTGATGGTGATCGAATATGCCCGAAATGTGCTGCATTTCGATAAAGCCAACTCATCGGAATTCGACCACTCCACTCCAGCCCCGGTCATTGACCTGATGCCGGATCAGCACAACGTCACCGAAAAAGGCGGCACAATGCGGCTTGGTCTTTATCCATGCCATCTAATGCCCGGGACAAAAGCCAGCGATGCCTACCAGACCGATCTGGTCGAAGAGCGCCATCGCCACCGGTTCGAACTGAATAACGAATTCCGTTCGGATCTGGAAGCAGCGGGCCTGGTTTGTTCCGGTGTCTCACCAGATAACCGCCTGGTTGAGATCACCGAAGTGAAGGATCACCCCTTCATGCTGGGAACCCAATTCCATCCGGAATTTCTTTCCCGTCCTAACCGGCCACATCCCCTCTTCAGCGCTTTCATCAAAGCGGTTTGTGAGCGGGCGGGGGTTTGCGGCGAAAAATAAGACTGACAGGAGTTGCGATGAAATCGATCAAGGTCATTACCATCCTTTTCGTTGTGATGAGTATATTGCTCACGGGATGTAAGAGCGCTCAACCGAAAACAACGGACAGCTCCGAGGATAGTGCCTATCCGGTCGATGAGGCCTATCCCGTTTACGCCATTGATGCCACCCAACTGACTGAGGTCCCAGCCTGGACATTGACCACATATCTGGTCAATAACCAGGAAACCGCACACGGCGGCAAGACCTTCACCTTCCTGGCAGATGGCGCTTATACAATCACTACTGACAGCGGCAAGGAAGAAGGCAATTGGTACATCAATACCATTTCCAGCCCCATGCTTGTCCTGATCACCGGCGCCGAACAAGACCTGAGCTATGAGATCGTCACCCTGACAACCGATAGCATGGTCCTAAAAATTGACCAGGATGGCGCCATAATTGAAGAACAGTACCAACCTGCGAACTAACCAAAGGTTGATTCTTGTTTATAATAAGTATGATCTTAAGAACTATGAAAGGAATTTCTGAGGTACGACATGGATACAACAATTATTTCCATTAATGCATTACAAATTCTCGATTCACGCGGCAACCCCACCGTTGAGGTTGAGGTTATTCTGGGTGATGGCAGCTGGGGTCGCGCCGCGGTGCCCTCCGGTGCTTCCACCGGTGTGCATGAAGCACTGGAACTGCGTGACGGCGATAAAAACAAATTTGGCGGCAAAGGTGTTCTGAAAGCTGTTGAAAACGTCAACTCCAAAATTGCTGAACTGCTGCTTGGCGCAGATGCCACCCAGCAGGTTGCTATTGACATGGCAATGATCGATCTCGACGGCACCAAGAACAAGAGCAAATTGGGCGCCAATGCCATTCTCGGTACCGGCCTGGCGATTGCCAAAGCCGCCGCGAATTCACTGGGCCTCCCACTCTACCGCTATCTGGGCGGCACCTATGCTCACGTTATCCCTACCCCCATGATGAACATCCTCAATGGTGGCGCTCACACCAGCTGGCAGACCACCGATGCGCAGGAATTCATGGTCATGCCCCTGGGCGCTTCCACCTTTGCTGAAGGCCTCCGCTGGAGTGCTGAAATTTACCACACCCTCAAGGGTGTTTTGAAAGCCAAGGGTTACGCCACATTGGTCGGTGACGAAGGCGGTTACGCCCCGGCACTCAAGGCCAATGAAGAAGCTGTCGAGACCATCCTCGAAGCCATCGAAAAAGCCGGTTTCAAAGCTGGCAAAGATATCGCCATCGCTTTGGATCCTGCCGCTTCCGAGTTCTATGATGTGGACAAGAAAACCTACAACCTGCGGACCGAAGGTCGCGAACTCTCCAGTGACGAGATGGTTGCGTTCTGGGTTGATTGGGTCAACAAGTACCCGATCGTCTCCCTCGAAGATGGCCTGGCCCAGGACGACTGGGAGGGTTGGAAAGCCCTCACCGCTGAAGTCGGCGACAAAGTCCAGATCGTTGGCGACGACCTGCTGGTGACCAACCCCGAACGGGTTGCCAAGGCCATTGAAGAAAAAGCCTGCAACTCCCTGCTGGTCAAAGTGAACCAGATCGGTTCCCTGACCGAGACCATGGAAGCCGTTTCCCTCTGCCAGAACGCTGGCTGGACGGCCGTGACCTCCCACCGCTCCGGTGAGACCGAAGACACCACCATCGCTGACCTCTCCGTGGCGATGAACATGGGCCAGATCAAGACCGGCGCTCCCGCCCGTTCCGATCGGGTTGCCAAATACAACCAGCTGCTCCGCATCGAAGCCGAACTGGGTGACACCGCCCGCTATGCCGGCTGGGATGCCCTCAAGCAAAAGCACTAAATTTTCGAAGCAAATTACGAGCGACCTCCGGAACTTTCTTCCTCTGGAGGTCGCTTTGTATAGGTAGGGTGCGTTCCTGTTGAAAATTGATTACCAAACAATAAGCTAAGTAAGGCCTGCTCTAGTCCACACCATTCCCATTGGGGTGTTCGAAGAAAAAACACATCCTACAATAACAATTACCAACGACACACCCTATCCCCTGCCCCTCCCTCAAAAGGGGAAGAGTGTGAATACATAACTCGGAGGGTGCGCTCCGCCCATGAGCGCACCAGTTTAATAATCCTAATCTTCCCTTAACGCTTATCTGTTGACAGCGTTTTGATTTCAGATGCATAATGGAAGCATCAAATTAGTAATTTAATGAAAAAGTTCACCCTAAGGAGAGAATAATGAAACGTTTGAACCTCATGCTTGTGATTGGCGCACTGTTACTGGCAGCGCTGGCCTGTAGCCTGCCGGGACAGAACACAACGGAGACGCCTGAACCCAACGTCCCCACTGATGCCCCAACCGAAGCCATCACCGAAGAAGTGACCGAAGCACCCACCGAAGCGCCCACCGAAGAGGTCTACACTTGCGCACCCGGCATGCTGCCCGGTTACGCTTTCACAGTCGAGTTCTGCTATCCCAGTGCCTATGCTACCGGTTTCAACCAGGCCCTCATCGCTGAAGTGGTCCCAGACCCAAACCTGGCGCCCTGGGACTTTAACCCCGACATGATTGAGCTGAACTTCAACGGCTATCCCGTCCCCAATGATTACCATACACCCACCATTTGGATCTATCCCGTGGCGGACTACATAGCCCTGGAACCCAACACCCAAACCACGATCACCAACCTCCAGACGCTGCTGGCCAACCAGGACCCGAACCCCACCAGCATCCCCTTCCTGCCCAAATTCAACGCCGCTCAAATGATGCAAGCCCAGGTGAGTTACCTGACCTTCAGAAATGGCCAGGGCGTCCGCTTCGTCACTCAATACGGGCAGGCTGTCATGCCGATCAACAATGTCAGCGCTTTTTATGCCTTCAGCGGCCTAACAGAAGACGGCCAGTATTTCATCTCGGCCACCTTCCCGATCACCCACCCCAATTTCGCCGTGGACAACATGATCGAACCCGCAGAAGGTTGGGAGGTGTTTTCCAACAATTATGAAACCTACATCACCAATCTGGAAACCACCCTCGCCGGCCAACCCACCAACGCCTTCACACCGGATCTGGCCGCGCTGGACGCAATGATGGAATCCTTCCTGGTGCCAGTCGGAGCCATCCCCTAAATCTGGTTTGAGCCCCCATTAATTAACATCAAGGCGTCCCAATGGGACGCCTTTTTTCAGCCCGAATCCAGTTCTTCTCAGTAAATTCTCCAGTAGAATTAACTCCATGACCACCACCCTGCAAGAACTGGAAAATGAGATCATCACCTGCCGTCAGTGCCCCCGTCTGGTCGCCTGGCGGGAGGAAGTCGCCCAAACCAAGCGCAAAGCCTTTATCAACGAGCCTTATTGGGGGAAACCGGTCCCGGGATTTGGCGACTCCAACGCACGGATGGTGGTCGTAGGCCTGGCACCCGGCGCACATGGCTCCAATCGAACCGGGCGGATGTTCACCGGAGATGCCAGCGGAAAGTTCCTCTATCCAGCCCTCTTTCGTGCTGGTTTGGCGAACCAGCCAAACGGTGATGATCCGGAAGATGGCCTGGTGCTCAAAGACCTTTTCATCACCGCTATTTGCCGCTGCGTGCCGCCCAAGAACAAGCCCAACATAACTGAAATCAAAACCTGCCTGCCCTGGATGGCAGATGAGGTAGAGCGCCTACCATATCTTCAGGGATATGTCGCCCTGGGACGGATCGCATTTGATGGCATTCGCAGGATGTACAAGATGCAGGGCGTAGAGCTGCCGAAAATGGACTTCGGGCATAACACCCTCAACCAGCTCGGTGAAGGACTGCCCTGGCTGCTGAGTTCCTATCACCCCAGCCAGCAAAACACCCTCACAGGGCGGCTGACCGAAGCGATGTTTGATACCGTCTGGGAAAACGCCAAAGCGCAATTACACTAATTTGTTTATCCATCTGGGGATGGCTCAATAATGATTGAGTTTAGCGCACCATGGATGAACAACTGCTGGAAATTTTCCATCATCGCATCAACAGTATAAGGTTAATCAATTTCCAATCGTCTTTTACAAAACATTTACAGAAACCTTGTACGCGCTGTTACAATTCTTATACTCAATCAATATAATAATGATCTGTTTTTAAAATATTATTCTTGTTGGACAAAATAAAGATTTAATTTTTCTTGCATATTGTGGAGGCAGAACGTGTCTGAAACTCAAAATAAAAATAAAAAACGCCGTCGTGGACTGTGGATCGCACTGGTTGTTATCGCAGTTGTGATCATCATTGCTGGAATTAGCATCTGGCGGGCCCAGCAGGCCGCGACCGAACTTTTCGCTGGATTGGAAACCGAACCATATCAACGCCAGAATCTAGATGCCAATATTTACGGAACGGGAACCGTTGAACCTTCCCAATCAGCCGTTTTGACCTGGTCCACCAGCGGAATAATCGGTGAGGTTTATGTCTCCCTGGGCCAGGAAGTGCAAAAAGATGACATCCTGATGAGCCTTGATCCGGAATCTGTTTCAGTGGATGTCCTCCAGGCCCAAATTGACGTGATCAACGCCCAGAATAACCTGGACAACCTCAACGAGAACTGGCAATCCGACCTGGCCCAGGCCAAGCTGGACCTGCTCAACGCCCAAGAGGATCTGGATGACCTCTCAACCGATCGCGAGATCATGAACTATCAGCGCTGCACCGATGAGCGCATTCAGGACCTTGAAGACGACCTCGATCAGGCCGAAACCATTTATAAATACCGCCAAAATGCGGATACCCTCCAGGCCGTGAATACTGCCCAGGCAAATCTCGATTACTGCAATGCCGGATATACCGAAACAGAAATTGCCGAAGCCGAATTAAAAATCCAGCTAGCTGAGGCCAAAGTGGCCGACCTGCAGGAGCAGGTGGATATCCTGACTGAAGGTCCCGATCCCGATCGGGTTACCATTATGGAAACGCAGCTGGCTATGGCACAAAACCGCGCCGACAGCCTGCTGGTGAAAGCACCCTTTGACGGCGTGATCACAGCCCTGCCCGTTCAGGAAGGCGACCTCGTCCAGGCCGGCACCAAGGCAGCTCAGTTGGATGACCTTTCCAACCTCTATCTGGATGTCCAGATTTCCGAGGTGGATATCCCCCTGGTGGCTGTTGATCAACCCGCCGAATTGGTCTTTGATGCCTATTATGACGAAACTTTCTCCGGACATGTGATTCAAATTTCACCGGTTGGCAGCTCCGTGCAGGGCGTGGTGGAATATAACGTCCGCATCCAAATGAATGGCGACACCGACGGCCGGATTAAACCCGGCATGACAGCAGCCGTGAATATCATCGTGGAAGAAAAAGACGATGTTTTTGTCATCCCCAATGACGCCATTGTGATCGTTGATAACCAGGAAAGCGTCTTTGTCAAACGGGATGGCACGTATGTAGCAGTACCCGTCACCCTCGGCGGCTATTCCGACAACTACAGCGAAGTCCTCAGTGCCGATATCGAAGAAGGCGAATTGATCGTGATCAATCCCCCCGATGAACTGACCGGGAATATGCCTTTCGGCCCTGGCAGTCGATTCCAGGGCTTTGGAGATTAGAGATTCATATGACGAAGCAAGATGAAGTCATCCGAGTCGAAGATCTGACCAAGGTCTACCAGATGGGCGAAATCGAAGTCCATGCCCTGCGGGGCGTGAGCTTCTCCGTTCAGCGCGGTGAAGTGCTCGCCATCATGGGTCCCTCCGGTTCGGGAAAATCCACGTTGATGAACATGATCGGCTGCTTGGATAATCCCACAGACGGAAACTATTTCCTGGAAGGCGAGCTGGTCTCCACTCTGAAGGATGACCAGTTGGCCCTGGTCCGCAATCAGAAGATCGGTTTCGTTTTCCAAAAGTTCAATCTGCTTGCCCGGGCCACCGCTCTGGCGAATGTAGAACTTCCCCTGCGCTATGCCGGCATCACCACTGAACGCTCCGAACTGGCCCGAGAAGCGCTTGAAGCCGTGGGACTGGGCGACCGAATCACCCACCAACCCAACGAGCTTTCCGGCGGCCAGCAGCAGCGCGTGGCAATTGCCCGGGCACTGGTCAACAACCCGGCCATCATCCTGGCGGACGAACCCACCGGCAACCTGGATTCCACCTCTGGCGACGAGATTAAAAAGCTCCTGCTGGATTTGAACCAAAACAAAGGGACAACCCTGATAATCGTGACTCACGATCCGGAAGTCGCCCAAATCGCCCAACGGGTGATCCACCTGCGAGACGGCCTGATTGAAAAAGAGGAGGTTCTGGCATGAATTTCTTCCTCAACCTCAAAGAGGCCATGCAAAGCCTCAGCTCCAATAAAATGCGTTCCCTGCTGACCATACTGGGCATCGTAATCGGTGTCGCATCCGTGATCGCCCTGCTGTCAATCGGCCAGAGCGCCGGGGATTCGATCACTGGTGAGATTGAAAGCATTGGCACCAACGTCATCTACATCCTCAAAGGCAACGACGAAGAGGACGTGACCAATCCTGAAGACCTGACCCTGCGGGACGCAGAAGCGCTGGCGAGTTCTTCTCGGACATCCAAGATCGCTTACGTTGCACCAGTGGTCTCCGGCGCCAGTGAGATCTCCTACAGCGATGTGGGTGTTGAGTCTTCCATCTCCGGCATCACCCCGGACTATCAATTCGTCCAGAACATCACCATGGCGGAGGGTGAATTTATCACCGAATCCCAGGTTGAAGGCCGCAGCGCGGTCGTGGTTCTGGGACCACAAATTGCGGAAACCCTGATCGGTCGCAGCAGTGGCGTGGTCGGGCAAACCGTGCGAATCGGCGGCTACCCATACCGGGTGGTAGGCGTGACCGAGGCCAAAGGTGGCAGCGCTTTTAATAATCCGGATAACAATATCTATATCCCCATTTCCACCGCCCAAACCCGGCTCCCCCGCAGCGGTTCATCCAACTCAGTGCAATATATCCTGATCTCGGTGGCTCAGGCAGAAGATGCCGACGCAGCCATTGACCAGATCACAACGGTGCTGCGTTCCACCCATCGGATCCCACCTCGTAGTCCAAACGATTTCACCATCCTGAACCAGCAGGACTTTCTGGCCGTGGCAGCGTCAATCACCAACGTCCTGACAATCTTCCTGGGTGGGATCGGTGCAATCTCCCTCCTGGTGGGCGGCATTGGAATCATGAACATCATGCTGGTCTCCGTCACCGAACGCACCCGTGAAATCGGGCTACGCAAAGCGCTGGGAGCTCGCAAGATCGATATCCTGACTCAATTCCTGACCGAATCGGTGCTGCTGAGTATGATCGGCGGCCTTTTAGGGATTGCCCTGGGCTGGGGAATCTCCCTGGTTGTCAGCCAGATCGCCGTTCAATCCGGCACAATTCTGGATATCAACGTTACTCTAAATTCCATTCTGCTGGCCACCCTCTTCTCGGCGGCGGTGGGCATCTTCTTTGGCTATTACCCCGCCAACAGGGCGGCTTCCCTGGCCCCGGTGGAGGCCCTGCGCTACGAATAACGTAGATTCACCAATATCACAAGCGCCAGGCTGAAGTTAGAGCCTGGCGTTTTTTGTTCTTCTGGAACACAGATCATTTGTAGGGCGATCGTAGGGTAAGCGTCAAGTAATTATGCCGGTTATTTGGTAATATACAGGTAGCTAAGACACTTTTCTTCTCCTTCTGATGACCGCCAGGGTCGGCGTCCCTGGCGGTCCCCATTTTAATTAACACAGAGAAGGTCTTTCGCCAAAGGGAGACTATTCTCCCGCGTGCCGGCGATAAGATTCGTAGTCCGAATAATTTCCAAAATATTCTTCCACGCCATCCCCCTGCAAGGCCACAATTCGGTTGGCAATCCGATCCAAAAAGTAGCGGTCATGTGAGATGGCTAAAATCGTGCCGTCAAAAGCTAATAAAGCATCTTCCAGCACCTCACAAGAGGGGATATCCAGGTGATTGGTCGGCTCATCCAACAGCAGGAAGTTTGACCCGGTCAGGGTGATCAGGGCAATCTGCAACCTGGCCCGTTCCCCACCCGATAGCGAGCCCACTGCTGTGTCCCGCTGGTCATAGTCAAAGAGATATTTCTTCAAGAACGCAATCCCGCGCGATTCTGAAAAATTGCCGGCTTTGCAGATGGTTTCCAGCAGGCTGAGCTTGGGGTCAAGAGTTTCGAATTCCTGGGCGTAATAACCCGCCTTGATACTGGGCCCCAAAACAACTTCACCGGAATCGGGTTGCTCCTGGCCGAGAATGATCCTGACCAGCAGCGATTTCCCCACCCCATTCGGGCCGATCATCCCCACCCGGTCACCATAGCGCAGCAAAAGGTTGATAGCCTCCAGCACAGCCTGGTGAGTACTTTCGGGTGATGGGAAGCCCTTGCTCAACTCGCTAACTTCCAGCACCTTCTCACTGCCGCGCCAGCCACCCAGGCTGATCTCCATCTGGTCTCGTTCCAAAATTGGCTTCTCAATCCGGTCCATCTTATCCAGCCGTTTGAGAATCGCCTTTCCCCGGTTGGAGAATTTGACATTGTCATAGACCTTGCCCCACATCAGGAGCCGCTTGGCCGCCTGTTCCAGCCGGGAGATTTCCTTTTGTTGGGCCTGGAAGCGCTCCGCCTGTTTGGCTAGCCGGATTTGCTTATCAAACATATATTCCGAATAATTTCCCGGGAACTGCGCGATTCTCCCCAAATCAACCTCGAGAATGGCATCAACGACCATATCGAGGAAGTATCTGTCATGCGAAACGATCACAACCGTCCCGGAGAAGTCCTCGATCAGCCGCTGGAGCATCGCCTTACCATCCAGGTCCAGGTGGTTATCCGGCTCATCCAGCAGGAGGATATCCGGCCGCCCGATGATGATCTTGGCCAACCCGAGGAGCTTCTTCTGCCCGCCGCTCAAGTTGGCAACCGGCAGTTCCAATTCATGCGCTTCAAAACCAATCGAAGCCAGCAGCGTGCGAATCCGACCTTCCAAACCTGGGCCGCCCAGTTCAGCGAAACGTGCCAGGAGAGCTTCCTGCCGGTCAATTAACTTTGCCAGGCGTTTCTCACTGCCATAGACTACCGGATCAGCAAACTGTTTTTCCAGCGCGGCCAGTTCCTCTTCAAGCGCCAATACCTGATGCGCCCCCTCCCGCGCCGCCTCATAAGCCGTCAGGGCCGGGTCAAGGTCAAGATCCTGAGCCATGTAGGCCACCGTCAGACCCTTATCCCGCAGGAGAAAACCCGAATCCGGTTTTAATTCGCCCAGGATCAGCTTCAACAAGGTCGTTTTGCCGCTGCCATTCGGGCCGATCACGCCATAACAGCCTTCCTGAAGCTCGCAGGACGCTTCCCGGAAGATCGGCTTGGCGGGATAAGAAAAAGTCACTTTATCAAGACGAATTCGAATCATGAACTAATGTTATCATGCGCGGGTGAAGTCCACCCACGGATTTTTGACGCATTAATGAGATAATCTTGGTAGATTTTTATCCGGACTTTCCCTATAATAAAAGGGAACTCGTCATAATAAAAACATTGAGCCTTTGGAGGAATCATGGCCCGAAAATCACTTGGTTTTGTCCCCTTAATTTGGGACTGCCCATCCTGCGGTACTCAAAATCCCGGCCCCATCAAATCCTGTACTGCGTGCGGCGCTCCCCAGCCGGAAGATGTGAAATTCCTGCGGGTAGATGAAGAACAATTCAACTTCATCAAGGATGAAGCCCTGATCCGGATGGCCAAGGCCGGGCCGGACATCCACTGCCCCTGGTGCGGCACTCGCAACCCCGGCACAGCCACCCTCTGCAGCAACTGCGGCGGCGAACTGGGCCAGGGCGGCAAACTGCGGGCGACCGGCGGGAAAGTTCAAACCGCAAGTGAGGCCAAGGCCGAAGCTGAAAAGCCGCAGCCCGTGCCAGCTTCCCGTCCTTCCACTGCCAGTGGATTCAAGCAGCCTGCTAAACCCATGAATAAGAAAGGTATCATCATTGCGGTGGTTGTCATCGCAGTGCTCTGTTTGGCCGGAATCCTGATCCTAAGCTGGCTCAATAAAACCGATGCCACCACAGCAACCGTTTCGGACCTCTATTGGGAACGCAGCATCCAGGTTGAGTCCTACCAGGAAGTCATCGACAGTGACTGGTGCGACGAACTCCCCAGTGATGCCGTTGTGACAGCAACCTCTCAGAATTATCGCTATATCTCCGAAGACCCGGTTGTTAATGCCACCGAGGTCTGCGGTGATGAATATGTGGTCGATACCGGCACAGGTGTGGGCGAAGTGGTTCAGGACTGTGTCTATGAAGTCTATGACGAATATTGCGAATATCAAGCCTGGGCCTGGGTGGCGCTCGACCCAGTAACGATCTCCGGGCGAGACCTGGTTCCTTATTGGCCCAGCGTTTCTCTCGATGATGGCGTTCGTGAAGCAGGGAATAGCGAAGACTACGCCATCACCTTCAGAGCTGATGGTGAAGAATACACCTACTATACCGATGACGTGGATCTCTTCCTCCAAGCCGAACTCGGTAGCACCTGGACCATCAGTGTGAATCAAATGGGCAATGTGAGAAGCGCTGAACCTTACAATTAAGGTCTAATTTGGGTATAATCTTATAACCAATATAAATAAGAAAGGTTATTTGCAAAAATGGAGGAATACCCGATGGAACTATTTGATTATGCAAAAGTTGGCAAACCCGCTCCTTATTTCGAGATGCGCACCACCAAAAACATAGACACTCTGGATGAGGTCGCTACCCTGGATGACTACAAGGGAAAATGGCTGATCCTCTTCTTCTACCCTGAAGACTTCACCTTCGTCTGCCCCACCGAAATCCTGGCGCTCTCCGATCGCTATGAAGAATTTCTCGAGGTTGGCGCTGATATCCTCGGCGTCTCCACCGACTCCGTGCACTCGCACAAAGCCTGGTTGAACACCCCGCTGGACAAGAACGGCATCATGGGCACCAAGTATCCCCTCGCTGCCGATCGCACCCACGAAGTAGCTGAAGCCTACGGTGTGCTGGTGGAAGAAGAAGGCATCGCACTGCGCGGTCTCTTCATCATTGACCCCGAAGGCGTGCTGCAATATTCCGTGGTCCATAACCTTAATATCGGCCGCAGTGTCGATGAAACCCTTCGCGTCCTGGAAGGCCTGCAAGCCGGTGGGCTTTGCGGCGCTGACTGGGAACCCGGCGACGATCTGCTGTAGAACGGAGCCAAATCATGCCGATGCGCCTAAAAACACCGATGCCCCCACTTGAAGGGGTCACGGAATGGCTGAATAGTGAGCCGGATCTGGAAGCCCTCAAGGGGAAGCCCTTGCTGGTTTACTTCTGGGCCGTCAGCTGCCATATCTGCCATGATAATATGCCCAAGCTTCAGGCCTGGCGAGAGAAATTCGGCCCCAAGGGGTTGAACATGATCGCCATCCACTGCCCCCGGATGAAATCCGACACGGATGTGGAAAAGGTCAAAGAAGCGCTCAAAGAATACGGAATCGTGGAACCCTGTGGAATAGATAATAAGCACCTGGTCAAGAAAGCGTTCGACAACGACCTTTGGCCGGCTTATTTCATCTTCGACAGTGAAGGTCTGCTCAAGCGTCGGGCGGCCGGGAATGCCGGTCTCTCCATGCTGGAACCGATCCTCGAAAAGATGTTTGAGTAAACCAATTTATCCAAAGAGAAACAGCCCGCATGATGCGGGCTGTTTTTAGTTACCTTAGTGATTGACCGGGCTAATTTATCGCTGAAATGATCTCATCCCCACCGACCATCTGAATTTGCTGACCGGGCTTCAGAGACAAAAAATCCTCATCCCACTCGCCATTCAACAGTTTCCGGATCAACACCAAATCCCCTGCCAGCTTCTCAAACCGCCAGCCATTCTCGGCCGCGTCCTGCTGAGCCTTGGCCAGGGCCAGGCGCTCATCCGGAGCGCCCATCTCAATATATCCCGCCCGTTCATAATGCGCCTGCCACGCGGACATCGTCTCCATCAGGTAATCAGCGTTATCCTGACCGTATTTCTCGACATATTCCGCATAGATCGTGTCCGTGTCTGCGCTGCTCATTGCGCCAATTGAGAGCACCCCCGACTCGCTATCCGCCCGTTCAACAAAATCCTGCACATACCAGTAGGTGCCTGGGCAGGACTGGAACTGAGCGTCATAGCGGCCCCGGGAGCCTAAAAAGAGCGTAATGCAGTCATGCGCCCTTGGCAGCACCAGGGGAAGCTCACCAGCCCGCAGGCCATCGGTTGCCTTGCCGCACAGCCCATAGGCCAGCACAATGGCGTCATAGCCCTCCCCTGCCGTGGTCCGGTCAATCTCCTCCTGGAGCGACCGGCGCAGTTTCGCGGGCGTCCGGTGCAGGCCGTAATGGCGCAGGGAAACGTCCACGATCTGCGGTGACCGTGCAGCTGCCAAATAAACCGGGCGAGCCAGCACGTCACAGGCAAGGCACTTCAAACGCAGCGGTTTCATATCACTCAATCTGAATTACAGTTCTTTCCAGAACGCTTCCAGAGCACTGAAGGTCTTTTCGGGCTGTTCCCAATGCGGGAGCCCTCGGGTGGGTGGAATCCGCTCCGCCCGCCAATTTTCCTTTTCCTGCAGCATGCCCGGCAGCATCTCAAAGTTGGTATAGGGGTCCTGATCATAGATTACCAACACGGGTTGTTCCAAAACCTTGTAAACCGTTTCCCGGACCGCGGGAGTGAACAGTTTCCCGCTCAGGAAGTAAGTCGGTGCATATTGCGCGCCCAGTTGGTGAGCAGTCACATAGGCATAATCCACAAAACTGGGCGGCACATAACCCTCAAAACTCAGATTGAGGAAATGTTGAATACTGGGCCGGCTGGAAACGAGATCATAGAACGGTCGATTCCAAAGCGGAACGGCCAATCCGGCATAAACCTGGCTTTGAGCGCCATGTTGACGTGCCCGCTGGCTGATCTTATCCGTGCGGGGCTGCTTGAAACCGGTAGGTGAGATCATCACCAGGGATCGGATCCATTCCGGTGAGTAGACGGCAGCCAGAGCGGCAAATTCACACGATAAGGAGAGCGCCACAACATCCGCCGACTTCCCCACCACCTCGCGGATGAATTCCACAATGGCATCCTGATAGAGTCGGGCACTGTAGAGACGATCGGAGCGATCAGAGAAGCCAAACCCGGGCAGGTCCAGCGCATAGATCGGCCGCTTGCCACGGTAATGGTCGAAAATCGGCTTCATCTCCAGCGCGCTGGGGGCAGCGTTGATGCTGTGCAGCAGGACCAGGGGAGTCCCCTTCCCGCTCAGGTCAGCATAATAACCCAGCCTTCCGGCGTTTTGGGTCGTCACTTCAAAAAGGTCCGCGTCGAGTGCGCCGGTTATGCCTTGATGATGATTGATGTATTTCTTGCTGTAGACAATCCATCCGGCAATGGAGGTCAGGAGGGCCGCAGCCGTCCCGCCCAATCCCCAGAGGAGTCCTTTTCCAACTTTCTTAATTGTGTTATCCATTATTTTTTCCTCCCGGCCTTGCATTGAATGTCAGGTGGAGCGCAAAGCCACAGTGTTAAATTTAGCACATTTCAGGGGGAAGGGGAAATTCTCACCCTTACTGACCTCTACAGGACTAAATGGTAGAATCAGGGCAAGATTGAAAATCAGGAGCATCCATGAAATCCAAAACCTTATGGTGGATTTTGGGCGCGGTGGGGATCTTTTTCTTCATCAGCAGCCTGACCATCACCATCGTTGAATATTCCCGCTTCAAGGGCCAATCCTCCAACTTCCCAACCGGCAGCACCATTGCCGGAGTGCCGGTGGGCGGGTTGGATGCCGCCACGGCGGTCACCCGAGTGGAAGAAGTCTACAGCCTGCCTTTGGACCTGGTTATCGCAGATCACACCATTGCAGCTAACCCCGCTGACCTGGGATTTGAGATGGATGCTTTCTCTCTCGTCCAAACTGCACTGAACGAAGTTCAGACCGGCGGCTACTGGTCGTCCCTTTGGAACCGGGCCTCATCAGAGGCGGTCACTGTCCCCCTGGAAGCAACCGTGAATTCTGAAACATTACGAGCCTATCTTTCTAATGAAATTGAACCTCGCTATACGCAGGCCGGCACGCCGCTTTCCCCGATCGCCAACACCACCAACTTCGCCCTGAGCACAACCGGCAACGGGCTGGATCTGGATCAATCGGTCACGGATATCACCGCCGCCCTGCTGGACCCCGATATCCACCAGGTCACCCTCTCCGTCACCAACGCTGCAACCGGCTCACTGGACTGGTCTGCCCTGGAAGCCTTTCTCAAACACAATATCGAATGGACCGGTTTCGACGGGCTGGTAGAAGTCTATGTGCAATCCATGGAAAACGGGCAAACCCTGCACTTTGCCACCTGGGATGGCGTGGATGTTACCCCGAACATAGCAACCACCGGCGCCAGCACTATCAAGGTGCCAATCATCATCTCCCTCTTCCGTCATCTGGATGAGCCCACCCCCGATGTCGTAATCGGGTTGATGGAGGAAATGATCATCAACTCCGAGAATGCAGCCGCCGACACTTTGATGCAGTATTACCTTGATGAAGACCGGGGACCGCTGATCGTCACCGAAGATATGGAAGCCCTGGGAATGGAAAGCACCTTCCTGGCAGGCTATTTCTATTACGATGCGCCCTTATTACGCTGGATCGACACTCCCGCAAACACCCGCACCGATATTGATCTCGACCCGGACCTCTATAACCAGATCACCGTCGGAGAGCTGGGCACGCTGATGACCGGGATCTATCATTGCGCAGCGGATGGCAGCGGCCTGCTGACTGAGACCTTCCCCGGTGAGATCACCCAAAGTGAATGCCAGACGATAGTGAGCATCCTGTCCGAACTCAAACCGCTCCAGTTCATTGACACCACCCTGCCACCGGAAGCGACCGTGGCGGATAAATATGGCTACGTGATCGAGCTGGATGGGTTATTACATTCGATCACAGACGCTGCAATCATCTACACCCCTGATGCAGATTTCGTGATCGTGCTCTCCGTCTATCAATCGGATTGGCTTTACGAAGTCAATGGGGCGCGGGTCATTGGACGTCTCGCCCAGACAGTATATAATTTCTTTAACCCTAATAATCAGGCCTACTGGTGGCTGGACTGACCATGAAAGTGATATTGACGCACGAACAAGCGGATATGGATGCCCTGGCATCCCTGCTGGGCGCCTGGCTGTTACATCCGGATGCCCTGCCCGTCTTGCCGCGCGCTATCAACCGCAATGGCCGCCGCTTCATCAAGCGCTATGACGATCAACTCCCCTTTATTGAACAAAAAGACCTGCCTAAAGAGGAGATCACTGAGATCCTTCTGGTGGATACTCAATCGCTGATCACATTGAAGGGCATGGGTGAACAAACCAAAGTCGTCATCTATGACCACCACCCCCTGCGGGAGGACATCAACCCTGCCTGGGAACTGCACATGACGCAGTCCGGCGCCAACACCAGCCACCTTGTGGCGCTGATCCAAGATAAGGGGCTGACCCTGACACCCGTCCAGGCCAACGTCCTGGCAATGGGCCTCTATGAAGACACCGGGGCCTTTACCTATGGCTCCACCACCCCCGATGACCTCACGGCAGCAAGTTTCTGCCTGACCCAAGGCGCGGACCCGGACATCCTCAGCCACTACCTCTACCCCCCGCTCTCCAAATCGCAGCGCGAGCTCTATGACCGCCTGCTCAGGGCTGTCGAAACCACCAACGTGGAGGGACAGACCATCCTGACCGCTAAAGCCAACGCTTTGGATGTGAAAGATGAAATTTCCAGCGTGGCGCATAAGCTGCGTGATGTGCTCAACCCGGACGCCTTGTTATTGCTGGTGGCAACCACCCAGGGTATCCGTCTGGTGGCCCGCGCCACCAATGATCGAGTGGATGTGTCCGCGATTGCCGAAGAACTGGGCGGCGGTGGGCACAAACGGGCCGCTTCGGCCCTGATCCGTCCGGAGGGGCACTTGGATGAGGCCCAGACCCTCCAATTCCTCGATGAACAATATCAGCGGCTGATCAGTGGGCTGAGCAAACACATCCCCTCCCAGGCTTCTGTCGGCGGGATCATGAGCCGCGATCCTCTACTCCTCTCCCCCGAGACGCCGGCCAAGGAGGCCAACCGTCTGATGCAGCGTTATGGCTATGAAGGCTATCCCGTTGTGGCAGATGGCAAGGTCGTGGGCCTGCTCAATCGCCGAGAAGTGGACCGGACGATCAGTCACGGGCTGGACCTCAATGTCGGCAGTCTGATGACTGCCGGGACGGTGCAGATCACCCCGGATGCGCCCTTGGAAGAACTACAGTCCCTGATGGGCAGCACGGGCTGGGGTCAGGTGCCGGTGGTCAATCACGATGGTGAAGTGATCGGTATCGTCACCCGGACCGACCTGATCAAGACCCTGTCTGCCAAGCCCGACATCCCCGAACAAGAAGCCATCGTGAAAATGCTGGGTCAGGCCATTCCCCCTGCCCGGCTGGCACTGCTGCAAGCCCTGGCCGATGAGGCCGGGAATGTTAATTTACCGATATATGTCGTGGGCGGTTTCGTGCGAGACTTATTGCTCAATCGTCCCAGCCTCGATTTTGACATCGTGGTGGAAGGCGATGCGATCTTCTTCGCCAACCAGCTGGCAGCCAACTGGGGCGGGCGCGTGGTGGTCCACCGGCGTTTTGGGACCGCCAAATGGGAAATCAACGGCGTTCGTGAGAAATTATTAGCCCAATTGGATTCAGATCAGCAAAGTGATCCAGCTCTGCTGCCTGAAAGCCTCGACCTGATCACCGCTCGGACGGAATTCTATGAACAGCCGGCAGCCTTGCCCACCGTGGAAAGCAGCAGCATCAAGATGGACCTCCACCGCCGGGACTTCACAATTAACACCCTCGCCCTGCGGCTGGACGGTGAGCATTTCGGTCAGATCTATGATTACTGGGGCGGACTGAGCGACCTGCACAAAGGACAAATCCGAGTCCTGCATGCGCTCTCGTTTGTCGATGACGCCACCCGCCTGCTGCGAGGGGTCCGCTTCGAACAGCGGTTCGGGTTTGAAATTGAGCCCCGCACCTTGAGCTTGATGGCGGAAAGTTTACCGCTGCTGGATAAACTGACCGGCGCCCGCATCCGCCATGAGATCAACCTGATCCTGGCGGAACCCAAGGCATCCCTGATGCTGCGACGTCTTTCGGAGCTGGGCATTCTAAACGCGATCCATCCTGAGTTGTCCTGGGACGAAACCCTGCAGCACAACCTGGGCCTGGTGGAACTCACAGAGATTGACCCGGCCTGGGAACTGCCCGCACAGCTGGACAACCTCAGCCTGATCCAGGTCCTCCGCTGGCAGGTCTGGCTCGGGAAGCTGCCGCAGAGCGCCATCCATTCGATTGCCTCCCGGCTGCGGTTTAAATCCAACCTGAAAAAATTGCTCCTGGCCACCAGCCGGCTGATCCATGCCCTGCCGGAGCTGGACCAGGCCAAACCCAGCCAGGTTGCGCACCTCTGTGCTGAGGCGCCCCGCCTGGCGATCTATGCCGCCCACCAATCCACGCAGGATGAAGGTATTAAAACCCTGTTGTGGAATTACGCCAGCCAGTGGGCCGCAATCGAACCGGTCACCACCGGAAACGACCTCAAAGCGATGGGGCTAGCACCATCACCTGCCTTCAGCGACATACTCAGCGCGTTGCGGGATGCCTGGCTGGACGGCAAGATCCACACCCCAGAGCAGGAACAGGCGCTCGCCGAGAAATTAGTCGCCGAGGCCAAACTCACCTAACCTTTGTCTTGACCAATAGGCAAAAACCCTTGGACAAACCTTCTCCTTCCCAACTTAAATACAACCCGCAATCGCTCAATATCCGATCGGTGCGGGAAACTGACCTGCACGCCCTGGAATGGGATGGCGAATATCAGAAATTTCGCAGGATGTACGCCCAACTGTTCAGACAGAGCCAGCAGCAGAAAATCTTGATGTGGTTGGTCGAAATTCCCCTGCAGGAGATTATCGGGCAGGCATTTGTGATGTTGAGCAGCGGGGAAAGGGATGCCGCCGATGGTTTCACCCGGGCCTATATCTTCGCATTCCGGGTCAAATCCCATTGGCGAAACCAGGGGATTGGGTCCTATTTGATGGACTATGTCGAAAAAGACTTATTTGAAAAAGGATTCCGCTATGTAACATTGAATGTTGCCAAAGAGAACCCTGATGCGCGCCGGCTCTATGAGCGGCTTGGCTATAAGGTGATCGGGTCAAAACCTGGGATATGGTCCTACCAGGATGAAAACGGCAAAATCCAGCGCGTTAATGAACCCGCCTGGCGGATGATGAAACGGATCCAGTCCGCTTAGGCCTCTTTTACGGGCCAGCTTTCCAAAATTTCTTTTAACTTTTGGTAATCCTTATTGAATAATTGCCTGGGGACCAGCATTGCATTATTATTTTCAGCCGTGGACAGCACCAGGCCTTCTTTGATCTCCCGTACACCGGTGAAATCCGCTTTCTTCACTTCAATAGTCTTGGAATTCGGTGCGGTCCGGGTCAGGCCCTCATCATTCAGGGTAAGCTCAAATCCATCCCAGAATTTCATCCGTTTGGTCAGCCCGACATGCCCCAGCAAGCCCACAGCCAGCAGCGAACAGGGGATCAGCAGCCAGACCGATCCAAAGAGCATTTCGCCCACGTACATGTAGATGATTCCCAGTGAGACCAGCGCCAGGAGGACATAGGTGAACACCAGGTGCCTCCGGTTTTTCTTTAATTTTTCAAGATCAAGATGGAATGACTGCATTTGCGCCTCTTTTCAACATTGGTACAGCCATTATAGTATGACCCTGGATAAAATTGGATTCAGTCAATAAAAAATTAAAATTGTAGTATTGTTAATTTCGCTAAGCATAAAACTAATTCAATTCAGAGGGAAGATCAAAATGAAAATCAAATGGATGGTTTACTTTATACTAAGCCTGGTTGTTACCGCCTGCAGCGTTCAGGCCACAGGAACCACCGGTGAAGCCTTTGAACTGTATTTGCTGGAAGATAGCCAGGCCCACGGCTCAGATATCATCAACACCCCGCTAAATGACATCACCCTGGCTGAAACACCCCTGCTGACCACTGCCGACCTCGTCAGCTACGAACACAGCACCCACACCCTTCAGCTGACCGATGGGGGCTTTCAAAAAGTGACCGACCTTCTCGAAGAAGGCTTCCAGGTGGCAGGAATCCCCTTTGTGATCGTCTCTCGGGGTGAACGGATTTATGCCGGGGCCTTTTGGACAATGCTCTCATCCCAAAGTTTTGATGGCGTGGTGATCATGGATCCGGTATTCCTGACTGAAAGTAACACGATCCAAATCACGTTGGGCTATCCCGGCAGCGGCTTCTTCACCGGCACCGATCCCCGCGCCGATGCGCGGCTGATGGATGCGCTGGAAGGAGCGGGAGTGTTGAAATAAATAGAAGTTTTCATTTGACAAAGGGCTTCCCAATCTGTATATTATGATAAAGATAGGTTCTCAACTCCTGTTTTCTCAATAGGGAAGGTTTTTAAAAGAGAGTTGTCATGGAAAAATTTGAGATTAGACGGGCCTCGAACAATCAATATTATTGGGTATTTGTGGCTGCAAACGGTGAAGACATCTGCAACAGTGAAACATACACAGCAAAACAAAGCGCCATAAATTCAATTACTCTTGTTAAGGAAAAAGCGAAAACCGCGCCAATAATTGACAAATCCTAGAACATAATTTTTCTATCTTAAATTTAGCTTAGCCTAGTAAACCTATAATTCACATACTAGGTGAATTTCGCACGGTGCAGAATAAATTCTTCTTCTAAATTCACCATCCCCCATGCACTTAAAATCAAAATGACCCTCCGGAGACTCGAACTCCGAACCAATTGATTAAGAGTCAACTGCTCTACCAATTGAGCTAGAGGGCCATTTGAGGCCATTATTATAGCACAATCCATCCAAAATGTTCAACCCATTTAAGCAGAATCCAACCCAATCGCTGCCTTAACGGATTATCAATAATTTGTTAGAACTTTTCTAATAAATTGACTTACCTTATCATATATGTTACAATCTGAGACTGGAAATGCGACAGGTTTATTGCCCCACGGGGGGCAGCATGAGTTTTTTGGCATTATTGACTGAAATAAAAACAGCAGTACTTCGCCCTGACTGGCCTGATGCCTCAGGGCGCTTTTAATATCGCTAAAAGCACTAAATTGACCTCAAATGGGATTTCCCATTTATAAATTTATCAAAATGAAATTATTTAGTTGTACATAGGAGTACAAGAAAGAAAGTAAACAAGAAATGAGTAACAGCAAAATATTAAGAATTATCCCTATCGGGGGATTGGGTGAAGTTGGGAAGAACATGACCCTCTACGAATATGGCAAAGATGTCATCATCGTGGATGCGGGTCTGATGTTCCCTGAAAATGACATGATCGGGATTGACTATATCATCCCGGATTTCACAGACATCATCAAATCCAAAAGAGACCGCATCCGCGGGATCATCATTACCCACGGTCATGAAGACCACACCGGCGCCATCCAGCACCTTTTGGATGAGGTGCAGGCACCGATCTATGCCACACCGCTGACCTGCGGTTTGATTGAAGGCAAACTAAAACGAAACAGTCCCAGCACCAAAGCGGAGCTGAACCGAATCAACGCGGGTGACAAGATCCAACTTGGCGCGTTCAACATTGAATTCTTCCATGTCTGCCACTCCATCCCGGATTCTGTCGGGCTGGGGATTGAAACCCCTGGCGGACTGATCGTTCACACCTCCGACTATAAGTTGGACCACACCCCGGTGGATAATTGGCCCACCGACTATGCCAAGCTGGCGGATTTCGCCAATCGAGGCGTTTTAGCCCTGCTCTCCGATTCAACCAATTCCACCCAACCTGGCTGGACCAAATCCGAGCGCGTCATTGACGCCGCCTTGGATAAGGTCATGCAGGAAGCGGAAGGCCGCGTGCTCGTGGCCACGTTTGCCTCGCTGATCTCCCGCATGCAGCAGGTAGCCGATGCCGCCAAGCGTAATGGGCGCAAGATCGCCTTCACCGGACGCAGCATGGTGGATAACTTCAAAATCGCCAGCGAACTGGGCTACGTGGATATTCCCGACCGGCTCGTGGTTTCTATGGAAAAATCCCTTTCGATGCCAGACAATCAGGTTGTCCTGATGGTGACCGGCTCACAGGGTGAACCCCGTTCGATCCTCGGACGGTTGGCGAATGGCACCAACCACAAATTCGATGTACGGGAGGGCGACACAATCGTGCTCTCATCGCATCCGATTCCCGGCAACGAAGAATCCGTCTACCGGACAATCAACAACCTCTTCCGCCGCGGCGCTAATGTGATCTACGAATCGATCGCCCCAGTGCATGTCTCCGGACACGCCAGCGAAGAGGAGATCAAATTGCTCCTCAACCTGGTTCAACCGAAATACGTGATACCAATGCATGGCGAGCTGCGGATGCTGAAACAAGCCGCCAAACTCGCTGAACAAGTCGGCATTGCGAAGGATCACATTGAAGTGGTTGAAAATGGCCAGGTGATCGAGTTCGTCAATGGCGAAATGAGACTGGGCAAACGTCTACCCGGCGGCTATATCTTTGTAGATGGCAGCGGCGTGGGTGATGTCGATCAGGACATCGTCCGTGAACGTGACACCCTCGGACGCGATGGCGTTCTTATGGTCCGCGTGGACGTGGATGACAAGAACGGTCAGCTGAAAGGTGAACCTGAAATCACCACCCGCGGTTTCATGCTGGAAGACGAGTTCGAATCGATCCATAAAGGATTGAAGAACCGCCTGAAAGCCACGGTCAAGAAATCGAATGGCAATGGCACCCTGGAAAAAGAAATCCTGGGCGCTGTCAAATCCTATATCTTCTCAGAGACCAAACGAAACCCTTATATCTTCGTGGCGACCAACCGCAAATAATCCATTTGAACTACAGACAGCCCCTTCTCAGGGGCTGTTTTTTAATCCCAAATATCACCCGTTTGCCCAATGACATTAAGGTAGAATTGCACTAACCAACCGAAGGGCAAATTCCATGACACTCTTTCTCACAATTCTCAGAACACTTATGGCAGTGGCCTCTCCCCTCGCCGTCATCGTCTTCACCATGCTGACCGTCGCAAAGCTGGGTAGAACCTCCGGTGAACCCGCCTCAGAGGGCGAAACCTGCCTGCGCTGCGGGAAAAACCAGCCCGGTGGTGAAGGGCATTTCCATTACACTGAGCCTGTTGGCAATGCCCGGGAACGAGCCGCCAAACAGCAATTCTCAGCCGATTCGACTCCCATACTTGGCTCGGAAACCTATTTTGTCTGTGATAAATGCGCCCGAAGCTATCTTTGGGGCCAGGTGCTCCAACATTTGCTCATCGTGCTGTCCTATCCCCTCTATCTCTATGTCATCCTCCCCCTTGTGGTTCCCGACGGGTTTATTGCCAGCGTGGGGGTCGAGATCATTCTGATCATCCTCTCCCTTTCAGGCTTGATAGCGGCATTGGACATCTACCGCGCCGTCCGGCAAGGCAGCACAGCGCTGGATGAAGGTCGTGACAGAGTGGCCATTGGAAAACGCCGCCGTCAGTTGGGTAAGAAGTTCAGCTATTACACCCGCAGCGGCATGGGGCAGCTCCATAAATAAAAGATCATATCTTAAGCCCTCTTAAAGTTCAGAATTCGAATCTTAAAAACGTAACATTTTTAAGGAGAGTGCTGTACTTTGAAGAATCCTGCATGCTATAATACTAACTAACAGAGCGTCCTATAAGTTTCCCTAGGACGCCTTTTTTATCCATAGTAGTGGGATCAGAAATCATCCGCATGTCATTTGTCCATCTTCATGTGCACTCCACATATTCGATTCTTGATGGGTTTAGCCAGATCAAACCCCTGGTGAATCGCGCCAAGGAACTCGGTATGCCAGCAGTGGCCCTGACCGATCATGGCACAATGTTCGGAACGGTGGAGTTTTTTGATACTGCCAACGCCGCAGGGATCAAGCCGATCATCGGGTTGGAGACCTATCTGGCGCCTCGCAGGATGACGGACCGGGATTCGCAACGCGATAAACGGGCCGCCCACCTCCTGCTGCTGGCAGAGAACATGACAGGCTACCAAAACCTGCTCAAGATCGCTTCCGCTTCCCAGTTGGAAGGTTTCTACTATCGTCCCCGCATCGACCATGACTTTCTCGCCAAGCACAACGAAGGCCTGATCGTCACTTCCGGGTGCCTCTCCGGTGAAATCCCCCGCGCCCTTCATAACGATGACCTGCAGGGAGCGGAAAAGAAGCTCAGATGGTACCTGGATGTGTTTGGAGAGGACCGCTTCTTCATTGAGCTTCAATCGCATAAGATCCCTGGCCTGGCGCAGACCAATCAACGCTTGGTGAACCTGGGTAATCAATACAAGCTGCCTTTCATCGCCGCCAATGACGTCCATTACGTCAATCAGGAAGATGCCCGTTTGCAGGATGTCCTGCTGGCCATTCAAACCGGCAGCCTGCTTTCGGACCCCAAGCGGATGCGCATGGATGACGATTCCTATTACCTGCGCTCCATCGAGGAAATGCAAGCACTCTTCGGTCATATTCCCGGCGCACTTGAGAACACGGTTCGCATTGCAGAACGCTGTGAGGTAGACCTCAACCCAACCGGCTACCATTTGCCGCTCTTCACCGTGCCGGATGGCTTCACCACCCAGTCCTACCTGCGGCATATCTGCGATGAAGGCTTGAAACGAATTTATGGCGACAACGCCAGCGATCCGAAAATTCAGGAACGACTCAATTATGAGTTGGACGTGATCCACGACATGGGCTTTGACGCCTACTTCCTGATCGTGTGGGACCTCTGTATCCACGCCAAGGAAAAGGGCATCTGGTACAACGCCCGTGGGTCCGCCGCTGGATCATTGGTCGCCTACGCGATGGATATCAACATGATCGACCCCCTCGAACATGAACTGATGTTCGAGCGCTTCCTTCAAAAGGGCCGGGTCAACATGCCTGATATCGACCTCGACTTTCAGGATGACCGCCGGGCGGAAATGATGCAATATTGCGCCGTGAAATACGGTGAGGATAAAGTCGCACAGATCATCACCTTTGGCACCATGGGCGCTCGCGGCTCAATCCGCGACGTGGGCCGGGTGATGGATATTCCCATCTCCGAAGTGGATAAAGTCGCCAAGACGATCCCCGCCATTCCCGGCAAACCCGTGACCATTCAGGAAACCCTGGAATCCTCGGAAGAGATGCAGCAGCTCTATAACGCTGCGAATTTCTATAAAGAACTGATTGACACCGCCAGCAAGATGGAAGGCACCGTCCGCAACGCGGGAACGCATGCTGCCGGCGTGATCATCACCGATAAACCCATCGTCGAATACGTCCCGCTTCACAGGCCCACCAGCCAATCAGACGACAACCCGGTCAACACCGTCACCCAATATGAAATGTCCGTGGTGGATCACCTCGGTCTGCTGAAAGTGGACTTCCTGGGTTTGACCACCCTGACCATTATGTCCCGAGCCTGTGACCTGATCAAAGCCCGGCATGGCGTCAGCCTGGACCTTGGCACCATCCCAACGGACGAGTCAGAAATTTACGATTTCATCAGTCAGGGACATACCACCGGCCTGTTCCAATTGGAAGGTACGGGGATGACCCGTTATATCACCGAAATGCAGCCCAGGGAGCTGGCGCATGTGATCGCGATGATCGCACTCTATCGCCCTGGCCCTATGCAGTTCATCCCGGATTACATCAACCGCTTGCATGGCAAGGAAAAACCGACCTATCGCCACCCTGCCATGGAACCGATCTTCAAAGATACATTCGGCATCCCGATTTATCAGGAACAGATCATGCAGGCAGCCATGAAGCTGGCCGGCTATGAGGCGCGGGATGCGGACAGTCTGCGGAAAGCGATCGCCAAAAAGAAAATTAAACAAATTGAGATGCACCGCCAGAAATTCATCGATGGCGCGCAAAAGCATACGGGGATGAGCCAGGAAAATGCGGAGCAAATCTTCACCGATTGGGAAGAATTCGCCCGTTACGGTTTCAATAAAAGCCACGCCGCCGATTATGGCGTGATCGCCGTGCAGACCGGCTATCTCAAATACCACTACCCGGTCGAATACATGACTGCCCTGCTCTCGGCCTGGAAGAACGACTCCGACAAGGTCGCCACCTATGTGGCGGACTGCCGGGCGATGGGGATTGAAGTCCTGCCGCCGGATGTGAACACCAGCGGTTATGACTTCACCATCGAAGACTACAACGACCGCCCCTCAGCCATCCGATTTGGCCTGGGTGCAATCAAGAACGTCGGTCAAAACCCCGTTGACCTGATCATGGCGGCCAGCAAAGAAGGCCCTTTCACCGATCTGACTGATTTTGCCAAGCGCGTGGACTTGCGTCAGGTGGGCAAACGGCCCATGGAATGCCTGATCAAAGTAGGTGGGCTGGATCGTTTCGGCTCCCGCCAGATCCTGCTGCAGGAACTGGAAAGGATCATGGCCGTAAGCACCAGCGCTTTCCGGGCAAAAGAATGTGGGCAAATGTCATTCTTTGAAGCATCAGATGCCATGAGCGATGAAATCATCCTGCCGGAACCCGTTTACAACAATCAACGTGAAGAACTGAACTGGGAGCGGGAACTCCTCGGACTTTATGTCTCCAACCACCCCCTGCGTCCCTATCAGGACTACCTCACCAAAAGGGTGACCCATTTTTCCCATCAGCTCGCCGAAGTGAGCGATAAGAACAAGGTTCGGGTCGCTGGCATGGTGGACCGGTTCCGCCAACACACCACCAAAAACGGTAAAAGCATGGGCTTTGTCACCCTTGAGGATGTCTATGGCAAGTTTGATCTGGTCATCTTCCCCAAAGCCTGGGAAATGTATTACCCCCTGATCGAAATGGACAGCGTTCTGATTGCGGAAGGCCGAGTGGATAGCGCTCAGGGTGATCCCAAGATTCTGGTCGATAAACTGGTGCCGGTGCGCCTGGACGAGTTGGATGCAATGCCCGCCAGCCAGCCTGCAGCGCCTCCCCAACCTGAAGCCAGCGCTGCCGATCTTGCCGAAGATTTCCTGGACGAATACCTCCCGGACATCCCCTTTGGTGATCTCGACCTGCCCGAAAATGGCGCTGAAGATACAGAGCCTGTGGTGGATGAAGTTGAAGAGGCTGAAGAAGTCGAAGGTGAAGCGGAAGAACCAGTTGCTGAAGTTGTGAAGCCCGCACCAGAACCCACTGCTGAAACACAAGCCAACCCACCCGCTAATGACCCACCTGCTCCTTCACTGGAAGCATCAAAACCCGTCCAAACTGAAGATGACACACTGGACTGGGAGCCCTCCATCCCCATGCCGGATTTTGGCCCGGACCTGGATTTTGAAAACCAGCTTCAGGCCTCACCCGGCACAACCCCGGCCCCAAAGACCTTTACCGTCCCCACAGGGCCATCCATGACCGCTCAAGCCAGTGTTCAGACTACGACCGATGTCATGGTCCAGGAACGCCCGGAGCCTTCGCCATATTACATGGTACGGCCGCCACTGCAAAAACCAGAAGCGCTGCCCAAGCCCAACCAGCAGCCCCGCTGTATCACCATCACCATCCACTCCTGCGGCGATAAGTGCCAGGATGTGAACCGGCTGCGCCGGATCCACGATATTCTGATCTCCCGCCCGGGACGGGACACCTTTGCTTTCCGGGTGCGTGAGAAGGGTTATCTCTTCGAAATCAACTTCCCAAATGTCACCACCGGGCTTACCGAACCGCTGATCAGCCTTTTGGAAGGCATGATGGGGCCAAACAATATCGACATTATCTATCTGGAATAATCCACAGTTCTCTTTCCCAACATTAGCAAAATAGCCATCTGACCCCCAATCTGGTAGAATCTTTACCAGATCATTCATTTTGAACGGACATCTTATGGCGTATATTGAAATTGACCTCAATCCAGTCACCTTGCTCACAGTCGATGCCATCGGGAAACCCGGTGAGCGGATATTTTACCTTCAGGGGAAAGGCCCAGATCAGGTCATCACCCTCCTGGTTGAGAAATTTCAGGTGCAAACCCTCTCGCTCGCGATTGAGAACCTGATGACGGAGATTCGGGAGAAGAATCCAGAAATAATGGATGCCTCCCCCAACTATAAAGAAGATGAAATGACCCTCGAGCCCCCACTGGACCCACTTTTCCGGGTAGGCGAACTGAGCCTGGGCTATGACACCGAAAAAGATCTTATGGTCCTGATCGCCAAAGAGATTGACATTGATGAATCCGAGGGGCAGCAGAAAAATGCCAGCGTTGTCCGTTTCTGGTGCACCCGATCCCAACTTTGGGCAATGGGCCGCTGGGGAATTGAACTTTCCAGCCGAGGCAGACCCGTCTGGCCCTCCACTGGGGAACCCATTCTGCCCCCGGGTGAATTTTCACCCAAGAACAACGGGCACAAGACCACACCCTGACCAAACTTATGGACTCAACAAAAGAAGACATCCTGAGAACACTGCAGGAAGGCACCTTACTTCTGGAGGGTCAGTTTGTCTATGGGTCCAATACCACCCTGATGGTCACGGCCCAATTCGAAGGTCGTGAAATCAAGGCCGTTTATAAACCGGTCCAGGGGGAAAGACCCCTTTGGGATTTCCCCAAAGAGACTCTCGCCAAGCGGGAAGTGACTGCCTATCTGGTCAGCGAAGCCCTAGACTGGGACTTGGTCTCACCCACGGTCTTCCGGACGGATGAGGCGCTGATGGGGCCGGGTTCACTGCAACAATTCATTGATCATGACCCGGAATACCATTACTTTAGTTTCAACGAAGCCGACAAGGTTCGCCTGCCCGAAGTGATGCTCTTTGACCACCTGGTCAATAATGCTGACCGCAAATCCGGTCACCTGTTGGTTGACACTAACCGCAAGCTCTGGCTAATCGACCACGGCGTCTGCTTTCACAAGGAAGACAAGCTCCGCACGGTTATCTGGGATCACGCGGGTCAGCCTATCCCGGCAAACCTGTTGGCGAACTTAGCCATGGTTCTGCCCGCACTGGAACCAGATGGCACACTGGCAGAAGCGCTGACGCCGTTCCTCCTCCCAGCCGAGATTCACGCCCTGCGGGAGCGGGGCCAATGGCTGCTCGAAACCGGAATCTACCCTATCCCACCCGAAGACCGGCGTGCCTATCCCTGGCCGTTGGTATAATTAAGAAACTATGACCCCTTCAAACCTGACACTTATCCACAATGCCTCCCAACTCCTAACTCTCGCCGGTGGGCCGCAGCGCGGTCACAGGCTGGGCGAATTGAGCCTGATCCAGGACGGCGCAATCGTTATTGATGGCAGCCGGATCGTTGCCACAGGGCGCAGCGCGGCGCTCCTTGAGCGCTACTCCGAAGCGGACACCTTCGACGCTCAGCGCAAGGTTGTGATGCCCGGGTTTGTTGATCCCCACACCCACATGGTTTGGGCCGGGGATCGAGCGGGTGAATTTGAGATGCGCCTGCAGGGTAAAACTTATATGGAAATCATGGCTGCCGGCGGCGGGATTGTCTCCACCGTCAATGCCACTCGAGAAGCCTCAGTCGAAGCGCTGGCAGAACAGACCGGTGAGCGATTATCACAGGCTTTCCGGTATGGCACCACAACCGTCGAGGTCAAAACCGGTTACGGTCTGGAACTCGCCAGCGAACTCAAACAACTGGAAGTGATCCTGGCGCTGAATACGCGGGGTCCGATCTCGTTGGTGCCCACCTTCCTGGGCGCACATGCCATTCCAACCGAATATGCTGACCGCCCCGATGAATATGTCACGCTACTCTGTGAGGGGATGCTGCCGGAGGTGAAGAAATGGTGGCAGGAACATACCAAAGGCCAGCCGCTGCCCTTTGTGGATGTCTTTTGTGAGGATGGCGCTTTTGACCTGACCCAAAGCCGGCGCATTCTGGAGACAGCCAAAGAACTGGGCTATCCGCTCAAAATCCACGCAGATGAATTCAAGAACCTTGGTGGGGCTTCACTGGCCGCCGAACTGGGTGCCGCCTCAGCGGATCACCTGGTGCGAACTTCGGATGCGGATATCGAAGCCCTGGCCGCATCAGATACGGTTGCTGTGGCGCTGCCGGCCACGCCTTTCGGATTGAACGAAGCGGAGTACACCCCCGCCAAGAAGATCATCGCTGCCAATGGCCTCCTGGCCCTGGCAACGGATGCCAACCCCGGCACCGCCTGGGGTGAATCGATGCAATTTATCCTGGCGCTGGCCTGCCGCAAGATGGGCCTAACCCCCGCCCAGGCCATTGCCGCGGCCACGATCAATTCAGCCGCAGCGCTCCAACGGGCGGACAAAATCGGTTCACTTGAGCCCAATAAACAGGCCGACTTATTGATCCTAAGCGTCAGCGATTACCGCCATCTGGGATATCGTTTCGGCACCAATCTCGTATCCTACGTGGTCAAACAGGGCAGGTTCTACCCGATCGCCTGACCTGCCACTCATTCATAAACCGATCGGGGCTGGACATTATGACAGAATTCTTTTCCCTTAACAACATCCTCATCCTGGCAGCCGCCGGGCTTGTGCTTTTCATTGGCATCTTCGCCCTGCGCGGGGTGATCAAGATCGCTTTAAAAATCCTCCGGATTGTGCTGATTCTCTTTGCCATTGCGGTCATCGTGGGGGCATTGTTCGGATATCTGGATATTTCACTCATCTAAAACAAAGGTAGGCCCTGGCATGCAACCCGTCACCATCGAAGAAGCCCGCATCTGGTATCAGGATGCTGATCCCGTCCATGATTTTGACCATGTCCTGCGGGTCTATCGAGTGGCGGAGCGGCTGGCAAAAGCTGAAGGTGCAGACCTGGAGATCGTCAAGGCGGCCGCTTTATTACACGACTCAAAAGGCAGCGCGCCCGGCGGTGAAGGCCAGGAACGTGCCGAACACCATATCACCTCAGCTATTTTCGCAGGTGAAGTGCTTGCTGAAAAGGGTTGGCCGAAGGATAAGATCAAGGCCGTCCAACACTGCATCCGAGCCCACCGTTTTCGCGGCAAAGAGGATTCGCCTGAGACCATTGAAGCCCAGGTCATTTTCGATGCCGACAAACTGGACGTGTTGGGTGCGATTGGTGCTGCGCGTACCATCGCCTACGCAGCCCTGGATAGTCAGCCGTCCTATGCGGAACCCTCGGAACACTTCCTGGCAACCGGTCAGACTGAACCCGGGGAACCTCACTCCTCCTATCACGAGTTTCTCTTCAAATTACAGAACGTAAAAGGCCGGATGTTCACGGCAAGCGGAAAAGCGCTGGCAGAGGCCCGGCACACCTATCTGGTGGGTTTCTATGAACAGCTCCAGGCGGAAGCCCGGGGCGAAAAATGACTGGCATTCTTCCCCATCCTTAAGCTAAAATGAGAAGATGACAATGTTGAATGTGGCTGGCCGGAAATTACCGGCTGCCGTAAAGCCTTTTCTCAAGAAAACCCTGTACCGGTGGATTCCCCTCCGTTGGCGGATGGGGCGTCAATACTGGCAATGATCACGAGAATCCCCTCCTTGTAAACAAATCAATAACTCAATTGTCCAAAAGGAAAGATCCTTCCAACAACTTCTCACCTGCTATAATCATAGTTATCTAAACCATTCTTAATTGGCCTATTGTGTATATCACAAGCGACCAATAATTCGGAGTACAACTATGTTCATTTTGGGTACTATCGGAATACTCCAGGTTCTTTTGTTTCCCGGATTGATCGTCCGAAAGTTTTTTGATATGCCAAAAGGGTTCTGGCTCAGATTAGCCGCCATTATGGGCATCAGTCTGATCACTAACTACTTATTTGTCTTCGTAACAACCCTTCTGGGTATCTTCACGCAAATCACAGCCCTGATCTTCGTAGCCTTGGAAATTGCCGCATTAGTTTATCTATATCGAAAAGACATCCTGGCAACCTCGATCAGTGATTTCATAGTCACCTTCTGGCATGGGCTCATCTCTCCTATTTATAAAATCTTTCCGAAACTCAACACTGAGGATGAAGAAGAAAAAAACAAGGCAATCCTTAATATCTTTGCTATCCTGTTATTCGTGGCTGCATTAGTCGCCATCGAATTGACCTTTCGTATCTTCCGCTACAATATCGGCCAAATATTTAACAAATGGGATGCGGTCCTTTCCTGGAATAAATGGGCAACCATCTGGAGCTCCAATACCTTCCCCGCCCAAACAGAAGATTATCCCCAGTTGATCCCAACGAATTGGGCGATGATCTACGTCCTCATCGGAAATCATGCAGTCCAGTTCTTTGCCAAGTCAATCATGCCGCTCTTTGCCATGATGATCATGCTCGTCCTACTTAGTCTGGGTATTCAAACTAACAATCCCGGCTTTTTTATCTCCATTATCACCTTGCGTTTGGTCTTTAAGAAATTCCTAACCGATTACATAGCCTCCGGTTATGTGGATATCCCGCTGACCTTTTTCGGGTTAATGTCCACTGTTTTCTTATGGTATGTCTATAAAGAAAACGATACCGAAAAGAAATACAGATGGTGGATCCTCTCAACTCTATTTTCAGCAGGTGCGGCCATCACCAAACAAGCGGGCCTTTATTTCCTGGGTTTAAATTTCCTTTTGGGATTTTATTTCATGTTTGGAATTAAAATCAAACAAGCCTTTGTGGCAAACTGGAAGAGAATTCTTATCATCATTTCAATAATTATCCTTATCGCAATACCCTGGTATGGAATTAAGGCTGTCCAAATCGTACAAGGCGAAACGCAATCTCATATTGCCACTCCAATCCAATCCACAAACAAAGTCCATCAGGGAAATAATCGTGTAGATACAGCAATTTCAGCCCTGCTTAAGTTAAATAAGTATTTCTATTTCTTCTTACTCGCAATCCCAGCCGCCCTTTTCATTGACAACTTCTGGCGCTGGATACTAATCCTTTTTGTCATTCCCTACACACTGATTTGGTCCACATATGCCAGTTATGACACTCGAAACCTGGCAATAACCTTCCCGATATTTACCACAATCATTGGCCTGGGCGTTTGGGGATTCACCCAATGGATCCTTAAAGTATGTCAAAAGATTAAACTCCTACGACTCCCGCTCTTCCTCCCTTTGATCCTACTCATTGTCGGGCTGCTTTTTGGCCTAAATCACACCTATACTGAAACGTTCCTCGCTGAAAGACAGATTGACCTCCAAAAACAATTATTCAGCCCAGGATTAAATGAGCAATTATTGACCTACTTTGCTGATAAGCCAACCGATATCAAAATTTTAACTTCCTATCCTTTGGACTACATTCCAGGACTTCATGGGCAGGTCAATTTCTCTTTCAGCGATCTTGACCAATTTGAAGATTTTATTTATTCAGGTGATATTGATTATGTGCTCTATCCCCATTACACATCCCAGGAAATAAAAGAGGCAATCGCCGCAGGCGAGGAAGTAAGCCGGTTTACGGTCATTCTATCAAATTCCGATTGGATACCCTTCACTCTCATTGAAGTCAACGAGATTTCTGATTAATCTCACCGTTATTGATGTAAATTTGACCTAAACAGGCCAGCCGTTTTTTTGCGGTAAAATTCTGGCTGGAATTACAACGAAAGCTTTTTAACACAAGGAAACAAATGATGAAATTTAAATCGCTTTGTATCATAGGCATGGGATACATCGGCTTGCCGACCGCAAGCGTTTTCGCCAATCATGGCCTGAATGTCCTCGGAATGGACGTCAATTCTGATGTAATCAAGCACTTGCAAGCTGGTGAAGTCCATATCTTTGAACCCGGTTTGCAAAAACTCTTCCACCAGGCAATTGAAACGGGAAAACTGCAGGTTGCGACAGAAGTCTCCCCGGCAGATGCCTTCATCATCGCCGTTCCAACACCCTTCTTTGATGACAAATCAGCCGATATGCGCTATGTTGAATCAGCCGCCGAATCAATCATGCCCCACCTACGGCCCGGCAACCTGGTGATCCTTGAATCCACCTCCCCTCCACTGACCACAGTGGATGTCGTTGCGCCCATCCTTGAAAAGAGCGGTTTGAAAGCTGGTCAGGATTTCCTGCTGGCTTATTCACCGGAACGGGTGCTGCCCGGTCGGATCCTGGAAGAATTGGTGGGCAATGCCCGAGTCATCGGCGGTGTGGACCGCGCCTCAGCGGAAGCCGGTCGAGATCTCTATCAGACCTTTGTTCAGGGTGACATCATCCTGACCGATGCCACCACGGCTGAAATGGTCAAACTGATGGAAAACACCTCCCGCGATATCAATATCGCCATCGCCAACGAGTTCTCCCGCCTGGCTCAAAAATTTGGCGTGGATATCTGGGAAGCCATCGGAATTGCCAATCGGCACCCTCGGGTGGAGATCCTGCGCCCTGGGATCGGCGTCGGCGGCCATTGCATCAGCGTGGATCCCTGGTTCCTAGTCGAAGCCGCACCGGAAACCGCCCGCTTGGTTCGTACAGCGCGTGAGATCAATGATGCCCAACCCATTTTCGTTGCGGATCTGGTCGAACAGGCCGCCGGCATTATAAAAGACAAGACCATTGCCTTTTTGGGGCTGGCCTTCAAGCCCAATGTGGATGACCTGCGAGAAAGCCCAGCCGTTGAGCTGGCCCACGACCTGCAAGCCCGTGGAGCGGAAGTCCTGGCCTATGAGCCCTTTAAACCTGAATCGGGACTACCCGGCATCCACCAAGTGAACACCCTCGCAGAAGCCCTCAGGAACGCTGACCTAATCGTGCTGGCTGTGGCTCACGACCAATTTAAAGCCTTGGACCCCGTCGAGATCGCAGGGATGACCCCTGCAAAGCTTGTTTTTGACGGCGTTAAATCCTGGGACAAAGCCCAATGGGAAGCTGCCGGGTTCACTTTCACCGGATTGGCCCGGAGATTTTAGCCCTCTAATTCTGAAAAACACATCTAAATAAGATCACAAGGAGGCGGAGTTGCTTGGTGCGATGATCGGTGATATCGTCGGTTCGGTTTATGAATGGCACAACATCAAAACCCCCGATTTTGAATTCTTTACACGTGAATGTTTTTTCACCGATGACACCGTGCTGACCGCAGCGACCGCGCATGCCTTGCTGACGGATGGGGATTACACCCGCGCCTATCAGGATTTCTCCCGCCGCTACCCTGGCCGCGGCTATGGCGGGCGATTCGCCCAATGGATCTGGTCGGAAGATCCCCAGCCCTATAACAGTTGGGGGAATGGTTCAGCCATGCGGGTCAGTCCGGTTGGTTTCGCCCTCGACACAGTTGCCGACGTCCTGGCGGAAGCCGAACGCAGCGCAGCCGTGACCCATAACCACCCCGAGGGGATCAAAGGCGCTCAGGCCACCGCTCTGGCCATCCTGCTGGCCCGTCAGGGCGCGGATAAGGCTGTCATCCGAGATGAAATCAACGGTCGCTTTGGATATGACCTGAACCGCACCTTAGCTGAGATCCGGCCGGGCTACCAGTTCGACGTTTCCTGCCAGGGGACGGTCCCGGAAGCGATCATCGCCTTTCTGGAGTCCACGGACTTCGAAAACGCGATCCGCCTCGCCATCTCATTGGGCGGTGACAGCGACACCCTGACGAATATCACCGGTGGAATCGCCGAGGCCTTTTATGGCATCCCGGATGAACTTGCTAATAAGGGTAAAACTTATCTACTGGAAGAACTTTTGGAGATAATAGCGGAATTCATAAATCAAAAGGGGTAATTCTTGTCATTGCGAGGAAGCGCTGCCAAGCGCGACGAAGCAATCTCAGCTTTTTATTTAGCTAAGAGTAGGTACTCTTTCCAAATTCACCTAAATCTGAAATTCTTAGATTGCCACGTCACACCCTTCGGGTGTTCCTCGCAATGACAAAACAACTACTGTGTCGCGCAGGCAATGCAGGGGTCAAATGCTCGGACGACCCGTCCGACAGCCTTTTCAAGTTCCAGGTTGATACCCTGCGGGGTAATATACCGTTCACCGGCCACTTTCAGGGCTCGTTCGATCGCACCCATATTATGCACGGTGGGGATGATGAATTCCGCATCGGCGATCAGGCCATTCTCGATGGTGTAATGATGGATTAGTGGACCGCGCGGCGCTTCCACCAGGCCATACCCCTCACCATCCCGCAGGCTGTAGGGCACCGAGGTGTCTTCGTAGTCTAAATCCTCCGAAAGCATTTCAATCGCACGTTCAAAGGCATAGACCAGTTCAATCCCGCGGCAAAGGTCAAAGAGTAAAATCGGGTGCGCCGGTTTACCAAATTCCGTGGTTAACCGTTCCAAATAATAATCCGCACAGGGCGTTCCCATGGAACGAGTCAGGTTCATCCTTGCCAAACTGTTAGCCCGCAGCACCATCCCCTCAAAACTCGATTTCCCGGCAAAACTGTAGTCTGTTGTTTGATAATCCAAAAAATCACGGAAGCTCTCCGGCGGGAAGGTTGCTTTTTCATTTCCATTGGGACCCAGTACCCGGATAACGCTGCTGTTGAATTCCGGCCGGTTAACGCCTGTCGAGGCAATGTAACAAGCTGGTTCGTCATCCCCCCAGGTACCGATTCGCTCCTTCATCGCCAGAGACATATCCCAATATTCATCGAATAACTCGCAGGCGGTCGTGATCGTATCCTGCAGTTCCTTAAGCATCTGTTTGGCGTCTTCGGCTTTGATCCCGCTGGTTACACCGCCAATGATCGCTTTCACCGGATGGATAAATTGCCCGCCGGCCAGGGTAATCAATTTAGTGCCGATCTGGCGCACTTTGAGCGCTCGTTGGGCCAGACTGAGCTGCTGTTCCGGGTTCGCCTCGCTGTCCTCCATGTGAAAGATGGAACTGGCACCCACCCGATCGGGCATGGTGAAAATAAAGAGCGAGGTTGCCTGGTTCTGGATCAATTGGCCCAGCAAGAGCAGCTCGCGGATCTCATTAGCTAATTTTGGCGGTTCAACTTCGAGGGCATTTTCCAAGGCCTTGACCGAGGCGACATGGTGGGCTGTGGAGCAAACACCGCAAATCCGAGGGACAATCACCGGCATCTGTTCAGCGGGCGTCCCCTGTACAAAATAGCGAAATCCACGCATCTCGATTGCCTGAAATTGGGCTGAAACGACCTCACCATCCTGAACTTCCATTTCAACCCGGGCATGGCCTTCAATCCGACTGAGGGGGAATCTGAGGGTGGTCATCTTACAACACCTTTTCTTTCGGTCTCGGCGGACGGCCGCCTTCGGAATAATCTGTGAATTGGAACAGGAACAGCGAAAGCTGCGGAGAATGCAGCGCCTCCTTGATCTCTTCTGGCGGAATATCGGTCATTCGTTCAAATACCTGTTGAACACGGTCAAACCAGACCGAAGATTCCTTTTCTATATAGGCATTGGATGGTCCCCGGCAGCCCACACAAGGGTGCCCGGGTTTGGTGCAGATCGCCCGGCAACCACCCCGAGTGGATGATCCCACACAGAGGTAACCCTGATTGATCAGGCAAATATCCGGCAGGACTTCACCCTGCTGAAACCCAACCAAATGCGTGGGGCGCATATCTTTCAGCTTCTTGCGTCCGCATTCCACACAGACAATGCTGCCAGCCTCATAGCCTTCCGGATCGGTGAGGGCGGCCATGAAAAGCTCCGGCGTTGGCGGGCAGCCCGGCAGGTAAAGGTCCACATCCACAAAAGCATCAATGGGATGGCTCTTGGGTAAGAGGTGCGGCAGGTGATGGCGGGTGGATTGGGCCAGGAATATATTGCGAACGTCATCCCGGTCACCCAGGTTGGATACCCCGCCGGAAATCGCACAGGTGCCAACCGCTATGACCCGATCCACTTTCGCAGCAGCTTTTCGCAAATTGTAGATATCTTCGTCATTGCGCACCCCACCGCTGACCAAGAGAATCTCAGTATCATCCGGTACAGCCGTCGTTGAGACAACCAGCGGCATATATACCAGTTGATAATTATCGACCCACTCCGTAGCATTGATCAGGGAAACTTCGCAACCTGCACAGCCTGAAAGCTGCAATACAGCAAATTTTGGGAGAGGTTTGGCCTCTGACATGGCTTGCCATCCTAACTTGTCCTAATTCTCACGCCCACATGGTCGGACGTCACCTGTGAGCAAAATCTACCAATATTAACTCCATTTTACAGCATTGTGCCCTCAAAATGCCAAACTTTCGACTTTTGAATGGGTTTGGTTCGAATGACGCTCTATGTTAGAATCAACCGGTGGAAATCAACAACTGAGAAGAGGATCTCATGCAGCCTACACTCGATTTTATTAAGCAACTTGCCCTTGATGCCGGAAAGATCCTGCAGGATATGGCCGATGGCGAATTGGATATTCAACACAAAAGCGAGAAAGACCTGGTCACTCGTGTGGACCGGGCCTCAGAAGATTTCATCATCGGATCCATCAAGAAAGCCTTCACGAATCACACCATCAATGCCGAGGAATCAGGTCACACATCCGGAACGGCAGAGCATCAATGGTTCATTGATCCCATAGATGGCACATTGAACTTTGCCCACAGGGTTCCCTTTTACTGCGTTTCCATCGCCTATGCCTATCAGGGCGAAGTGACCCTGGGTGTGGTCTATGATCCCGTCCGCCAGGAGTGCTTCAGCGCAGAATTAGGTGAAGGCGCTCATCTCAATGGCAAACCGATCCATGTCTCGTCCTATGAGAAATTGGTGGATTGCATGCTGTCCACGGGTTTCCCTGGCAATCGCTGGGGCGCACCGGATGACAACCTGCACGATTTCTATCATTTTTCATTGGCCGCCCAAACTGTCCGCCGGTTAGGGTCCGCTGCCCTCGATCTGACTTATGTGGCGGCTGGACGACTGGATGGCTTCTGGGAGAAGAGCGTGCACAATTGGGACATTGCAGCCGCCGGGTTGATCGTCCAGGAGGCGGGTGGCGTGGTCACCAATATCTTTGGCGGCAGCGACTACCTCAAAGACCCTATCAGCATCGCCGCAGCTAACCCCGTCATTCACCCGCAGATCTTGGAAGTGTTGGCGAAAGTCCGCGAAGAATATAACTAACAAAAAACCGCTGGTCAATGACCAGCGGTTTTTACTAATTGAAGAAATAAATTATTCACTCTTCTTCAGGGTGGCAATCCCAAATAATTTATACAGCGGGCAGAAGCCGATTAGCCCAGTAATGAGAAAAATCACTGCCAGAACACCCAAAACAATAGCCCAAGCGCCTGAAAGCACACCGATAAAATAAAGTACTCCAACGCCAGCAGCAATAATAATGCGCAAAATGCGATCTAAACTACTCATGTTCTTCATAATTTCATAACTCCTTAGTTTTATTTATTATGATGGTTTCTGTCCGATTTTGGTTACATCTACTCTGAACCGACTTCTCCTAAAACTTTGATAAAATTGAGTAATTGGGAGGAAATTGAGATGCAATCAGCTCCAAAGGACCTCAAACCAGCCCGTTCACCCCTTCAGGGATTTCTGCCTTTCTTCTGGATGGCACTGGCCTGTACCGCGGGGATCCTGATCGAAGATACCCTCAAATTATCCGGATGGTTCTGGGCGGCAGGATTTGCATTGATGGCACTATCCCTGGTCCTTGCCTACACGCTGCCCAAGCGGTTCTCTTTCACGCATCGCCTCCGTCGATGGGTCGGAGCTGAACGACGTTTACCAACCGCTCTCCTGGTGGCTACGTCCCTCATGGGAGGCTGGCGGATGGCTGCAGCACTCCCCAGCTGCACACCCCAGGACCTGGCTTATTACAACAACCGCGGCACCGTGCAGTTGATCGGAATGGTCGTGGATGCGCCTGACCCCCGTGACACCAGCATCAACTTGACCATTATGGTGGAAAAACTGCAGCCCATTGAAGCCGCTCCCACTCTGGTCAATCCCCTGGGGGTCTCAGGAAAAGTGTTGCTGCAAGTGCCACCCGGAGAGGATTGGGCTTATGGCGACCGGCTGCAGGTCACCGGCAAGCTACAGGTCCCTTATGACAATGCTGATTTCTCCTATCAGGACTACCTCTCCCGCAAGGGGATCCGAAGCCTGATGGCCTATGCCACGGTCAGCCGAATAGACAGCGGTGGTGGCAGCTCCATCCGCGCAGCGCTCTTCACACTGCGTGAAAAGGGCTACGCCACCCTGCACACCCAATTCCCCTCCCCGGAATCCGACCTGCTGGCTGGGATCCTGCTGGGTCGTGATCAGGGACTCTCACCCCAATTGGAAAAAGCCTTCCAGCGGACCGGTACGACCCACATTATTGCCATCTCAGGGTTCAATATCGCGATCCTGGCCGGGCTTTTCACGGGGGTCACCACGCGCCTGCTGGGACGAAAATGGGGCTCGATTGCTGCCTTAGTGGGCATCAGTGGTTACACCATCCTGGTTGGTGCGGATGCTGCCGTGGTGCGAGCTGCCATCATGGGCGCGGCAGGCGTTTTTGGCGGTATGTTTGGCCGCCGGCAAAACGGGCTCAACAGTCTGGGAATGGCTGCCCTGGGGATGATGCTGCATGATCCGAATATTCCTTGGGACGTTGGGTTTCAACTTTCGATCGCTGCCACCCTGGGCCTGGTGCTTTATGCGCAGCCTATTGAAGAGTGGTTCCTGAACGTGATGAAAGCCAGAATGGCTGAGGAAAAAGCGGAACGACTGATTGGTCCAATCTCAGAGTTCTTCCTGTTCACCATCATCGCCCAGGTGATGACCCTCCCAATTATGGCCTATCACTTCGGCGGCATCTCCTGGATCGCCCTGATCGCCAACCCCTTGATCCTGCCAGTCCAATCGCTGGTGATGATCCTGGGCGGACTTGCTATGCTGGGAGGTCTGCTCCTGCCGGGGTTGGGCCGTCTGCTGGCTGTGCTGGCCGCGCCTTTTGTGACCTATACCATCAAGGTGGTCACCCTGCTGGCCCGATTGCCGGGTGGGGACTTCACCCTGCCAAAGTTCAATGCGCTCTGGTTATTACTCTTCTATGGCTTACTCTTCTTCCTGACGTTGATCCCCAAAGCCCAACAGCAACGGGCCCTGAAAAAAGTATTGACCCCGCAACTCGGTCTGCTGCTTGTGTCAGGACTGGTTGTGCTGACCTGGTGCAGGGTGTTGGGTGCACCGGATGGGAAACTGCACCTCACAGTATTGGATGAGGAAGGGACAGTGCTGATCCGAACGCCAACCGGAAACACCGTGCTGATCGGTGGCGGCAAACGCCCCTCCACCCTCAACCAAAAGCTGGGAGAAATGCTGCCGGCTGGGAAGCGCGCATTGGATGTCCTGGTAGCGGGCAGCGCTTACCGTGACGACCTCAACGCACTGACCGGCAGCCTGTCCGATCATCCCGCTGACCTGGCGCTGTGGGGCGTGGACCCGGAAGCCAACCAGACCACTACAACCGTTTACACCGTGCTTGAAACCAGCGGGACCCAAATCATACCAATGGCAGTTGGGCAGTCGCTCCAACTCGACGAGGGCATCCAATTGGAGGTGTTGTGGACAGGTGAGCGCGGGGCTGTGCTTTGGCTGACCTGGGATAATTTCAGCGCGTTGCTGCCCACCGGTAAGGTCGAAGAGAACTGGCTGGACGTGCCGCAAGCGCCTGACGTGGTCCTGCTGCCGGATAATCTGGATGTGGAGGATTTCCCTTTGAACCAAATAACCGCCTGGCAGCCCGCCGTGATCCTGCTCCCCCTGGCAGAGTCGGACTTGCCCCTCCACGGTGAGCATCCGGTCTTGTCTCTTCTGGCCGGTTATCCCATATCGGATACTTATGAGCATGGCTGGCTGCGGGTCAGCACAGATGGTGAGAAGTTGTGGGTCAATGGGGAATATTGAGCTCACGGGAAAATCTTCTGAGATTGCTTCGTTCCTCGCAATGACAAAATGAGAGAAAGTATCATGTCCCAGAATGACCAAAATGTCTCTCTTGTCATTGCGACGGAGCCGCCAGGCGGAGGAAGCAATCCAAAAAAGACAATAACTGAGATTGCTTCGTCCCTCACAATGACAAAATGGGAGTAAATGTCTTGCCCCAGAATGCCCAAAATGTCTTTCTTGTCATTGCGACGAAGCCGCCAGGCGGAGGAAGCAATCCAAAAAAGACAATAACTGAGATTGCTTCGTTCCTCGCAATGACAAGAACAAATCGCTTGCCCAATCGCCCAATTGAACCTAGAATTAACAGACAAATAAAAAACCATCTACTCGGAGGCCACAGGCATGACCAGCTTACCGCATGCTTATACCATATCGAAAGAACTTCTCATCAGCCAGAAACTTGGCACGCCGATTGTGGCGCTCGAATCAGCCGTGATCACCCACGGGCTGCCCCGGCCCACCAACCATGAACTGGCGGCCAATCTGGAAGCGGACATCCGCGCTGAAGGCGCGATGCCAGCCACCATCGCCCTGCTCGAAGGCCAGATCAAGGTTGGCCTAACCCCCAGCGAACTGGAAAAACTATCAAACCTCGACAAAACTCGCAAGATCAGCCCCCGCGATTTCGGGATTGCCCTCGCGAACAAATTGAGCGGCGGCACCACCGTGGCGGCCACCCTGCACGTCGCCCACCAGGCCGGCATCCGGGTCTTTGCCACCGGTGGGATCGGCGGCGTGCACCGCGGCAGCACCTTCGATGTCTCTGCGGACCTGCCTCAACTCGGTAAAACGCCAGTGTTGGTAGTCTGTGCCGGGGCCAAGTCCATCCTCGACCTGCCAGCCACCCGTGAGGTACTCGAAACCCAGGGCGTTCCCGTGATCGGTTATCAAACGGATGACTTCCCTGCTTTCTACACCCGATCCAGCGGTATGCCGGTGGATTACCGGGTGGATACCCCGGAAGAAGCCGCTGCCATCGCCACCCAATCCTGGGACGCCGGGATCCAGTCAGCCGTGCTGCTGGTAGTCCCCCCACCGGAGGAGACTGCCCTGCCGGAAGCCCAGATGGAAGAAGCCGTGTCGGCAGCGATCGCCGAAGCGGAAGAACTCGGAATTCACGGTGCGGCAACGACCCCCTTCCTGCTGCAGCGGATGAGCGAGATCACTAAAGGAGCCAGCCTGACAGCCAACCTGGCACTATTACGTAACAACGCCAAAGTTGCCGCCAAAGTGGCCGTCGCCATGTCTGCTATGAAAAAACCTCCTAGTCACTAGGAGGTTTCATTTTCTATTCAACAGGTAAAACCTAGTTCGGCCCAGGGGTGGGCGTGAGTGTTGGCCAAAGGGTTTGTGAGGGGGTTGGCGTGGCCGTCTTGGTGGGTGTCGGGGTCAGGGTTGGCGTTGCTGTTGAGGTACTGGTCCCAGTGGGCACTGGCGCTTCACCCGTCACGGTGAAGAACCCGGACACTTTCCACTCCGTTCCAACGAATATCTGAACCTCATAATTGCCGGCCAGCCAGGCATCGCTATCCGGGTCCCAATCGGTATAGCCATAACCGCCGATGCCGCCATCCCAGGGAATGGATTCATAATAGACCAGCTCGCCATCCCGATACCACAGTGCGCTCCACTGCGAACCTTCCGTCATGTTGTTGTAGCTGAATGTGCCATACAGGTGACCAACGGGATTCTCAAATGTGTCGGAGGGATTTACAGGCTGCAAGCCGTCATCAATTTGTTGGCCAAACACAATTCGGCTGAAGACAGCCTCTGTATTAGGCGTAGTCGTGCTCTCAAAACCATCCGAGACATCGCCTGGCATGCTGGGTGTGCTGGTGATCGAAGGCGTCTCCGTGATCGTGGGGGTCAGGGAAATGGTTGGTGTTAGCGTGATCGTCGGCGTTAACGTGATGGTCGGTGTGATGCTAGGGGTAGGCGAAGGCGAAATAAAATTATAAACCAATGGCTCAGAGTACCTGAAGATCACCAAAGCCCCTGGGATCAACAGAATCCCCAAAAGCAATAATCGCCAGGCACGCGTTATGCCCTTATGCCGTTTGGCAAAGAAAGGGATCTTCCGGCTCTTAATAAAGCCCTTGGTCCCAAATATTATTAACAGTAGGGCCGCAACAGCAGCAATGAATGTCGCTGTCAGGACCGTTGAATGGATATCAACATTTATCATAGAGAGGATTTTCCTCGATTTTTCCAAATTATAGCGTATTTTCGCAAATGGCGATCTTCCCATAAGCCTAAGTTCGGTTAAAATCAAGGAAGTATTGCTCACGATTGAAATCTGGTTATGACATTAGGTAAAGGTTTTCTACTCAATAATCGCTATCGCATCCAGGATATCCTTGGACAAGGGGGAATGGGAGCCGTCTATCGCGCCCTGGACGAAAATCTGAACGTCACTGTCGCGGTTAAGGAAAACTCCTTTTTCTCAGAAGAATACGCACGCCAATTCCAACGTGAGGCGCAAATCCTGGCCTCCCTTCGCCATCCCAACCTGCCCCGGGTATTCGATTATTTCGTGATCGACCAGGAAGGGCAATATCTGGTCATGGACTATATCGAAGGGGACGACCTGCGCCAGTGGATGTCCCGCGAAGAGAAGATCACTGAAGCGGAAGCCATCCAAATTGGCGTAGCCATCTGCAACGCGTTGATCTACCTGCATTCCCGCGTTCCAGCCATTGTCCACCGCGATATCAAACCCGGCAACGTCAAGATCACCCCGACTGGTGAAGTCATTTTGGTGGATTTCGGTCTGGTGAAAGTGATGGATAACAAAGAAATCACCACGACGGCTGCGCGGGCAATGACGCCCGGTTACTCCCCGCCTGAACAATATGGCCCCGATCCCACCGATCACCGCTCCGACATTTTCTCACTAGGCGCCACGCTATATGCCGCCCTGGCCGGATATCTGGCAGAGGACAGCCTTGCTCGGGCTACCGGCAAAGCCACACTCACCCGTCTCTGGGAGTATAGCCCCCATCTCTCCGATTTAACTATCGAAGCTATTGAAAAAGCGATCAATTTACGTTTTGAAGACCGCTGGCAAACGGCCCAGGAATTCAAAGATGCGTTAATTGCAGCCCGTCGCACACTCCCCCTGGACCAAAGGTCCAGCCCGCGTCTGGCAATGATGACTCAAACGGAACCGGATAGAAGAACCATTCCATCCCAACGAAAAATGACCTTACCCCCCTGGGCGGATAAGGCCTGGAAGGTTTTATTCGGCAAAAAGAAGAAATTTGACCCCATTTGGGCCATTTTTACCTTCCTGTCATTTGTAGTACTCTCTCTGTTGATCTATGTACTCCTCGATCCCCAGGGTTTTTCGTCCGTATTCCATACACCCTCGCAAACAACGGCCACCTATGTTGCCCGTGAAACTGAATCCATCGGCCTTTTAGGAACACCTGATCCAAACACCACCGAGTTTGTGATCAGCCAGACCCAAAACGTTACCCCAACCCCCACCGGTGGCAGCTCAGGGATCATCGCTTTCACATCTGACCGCAGCGGACTGCCCCAAATCTGGTCCATTGACGTTTCCACAGGGCAGACCACGCAGCTGACGGACCTGATGGATGGCGCTTGTCAGGCGGATTGGTCGCCGGATGGCAAACAGATCGTCTTCACCTCGCCCTGCACCAGAAAGCGCGTCTCCTACCCTGGTTCCAGCTTGTTTATCCTGAATGTGGAAAATCAGCAGATCACATCATTGCCGCCATCCCTGGAAGGCGATTTCGACCCAACCTGGTCACCCAATGGGCAGTGGATCGCCTATACCTCGCTGGTCAACGGCCAGGCTCAAATCATGAAAATCAATGTGGCCGATTTCGACACAATCATCCGGCTTTCCGATGGCACCTTTGATGATTTTCAACCTGCCTGGTCGGAAGATGGCCGGCAATTAGCCTTTATCCGGCTTCGCAGCGTGGGCCAGGTTTGGCTCATGGGCCAAGATGGCGAGAATCCCATCCAATTCACCCTTTCCGGCGCGATTGATGACAGCAACCCGGTCTGGTTTCCGGAAGAGGACCTGATCATCTTCAGCCAGGTGCTTGGTCTGGGCAGCCCCTCCAAACAGCTCTTCGGCATGCGTCTGGAAGATATCGGCCAATCGGAAGAATACATCATCCTCCCCGGCGCGCTCTCCAGTTACATCCCCCTGATGGATCATGCCGATATCGCTCCCGACGGGAACTGGCTAGCCTTCGACTATTGGTATTCTGATCTGCTATCCGATATTTACATCATGACCTTCCCTGGATCAAACCTAACCCAGGTCACCATTGATCCCGGGTTGGATTATGACCCAGCCTGGAAGCCCGTCCACTAATCCCTTTCCAAGTAAACAACCCTGGAGAATCAGTTGAGCCTGGTCATCAATTCCCTACTAAAAGAACGCTATCGAATCAACGCCGTTCTGGCGCAGAGCGGCATGGGGACGGTGTATCAGGCCTATGATGAAACCCTTAATATCCAGGTGGCGGTCAAAGAAAACCGCTACACCACCGAGGTACATTCCCGCCAGTTTCGCAACGAGGCCACCCTGTTGGCCGGGCTGCGGCACCCCAACCTGCCGCGGGTGATTGACCATTTTGTATTGCCAGACCAGGGTGAATATCTGGTCATGGATCTGATCGCCGGGCAGGATCTGTCGCAATGCCTAAACGGTCTCGGTCAGCCCATGCCGGAAGATGCGGTCATCCAAATTGGCGTGGCGGTATGCCAGGCGCTGGATTATCTACACAGCCGTAAACCACCCATCATCCACCGGGATATCAAACCGGCTAACCTCAAACAAACTCCTGAGGGTCAGATCGTGCTGGTCGATTTTGGCCTGGCAAAGCACTTTCAGCAGGGCGAAAAGACCACCACAGGCGCGGCAGGCAGCACCTCCGGCTACTCCCCCATTGAACAATACGGTCAGGGTGTCACTGATGCCCGTTCGGATATTTATGCCCTGGGCGCCACGCTCTATACCCTGCTAACCTGCGAAGTGCCGCCGGAATCCCTCACCCGCGCCATCGGGGAAGATCCCATTTTGCCCATCACCGCGTTCAACCCAAATGTCAGCCCTGACTTGGCTGCAGTGATTACTAAAGCGATTGCGATCCACCCTGAAGGCCGCTTTCCTTCCACCGCGGCAATGCGAGAAGCCTTGCTAGCAATCCGTCCCCAGGCAGAACAACCTGTCCTAAAACAGTCTTCTACTGCAACGGCCCCATCCTCTCCAACAGTCAGAAAGCGATCCATCTGGGCCTGGCTGGCACCGGTGCTGTTCGTGGTTCTGGCCTCCGCTGCCACAGCCATCTTCCTGCTCGGGAGAAACGGCGCAGAGACGCCAACAACAACAATCACCGCCACCACCGAGGCCACGACGCTACCTGCCACACCTAATCCGACCGATAATAATCCAACCATAGAAACTGAGCCTGTGGTCGTGATTGTTCCTACTGAAACACTCGCCCCTGCCACTGAACAAACCCCTCAACCCCAGATCGCCTTCGTTTCAGAAAGAGACGGCCTGCCACAGATCTATCTCGTGAACCAGGATGGCACTGGCCTCAAGGCCCTGACCCATGCAGCGGAAGGCGCCTGTCAGCCGGAATGGTCCCCGGATGGCAGCCGCTTAGCATATATTTCCCCCTGCCCTGGGCTGCAAGAACGTTATGATGGCGCAAGCATCTTTGTGCTCACGCTTTCCACGGGGCGCAGCGACCTGATCTCCACCCTCGCAACCGGGGATTATGACCCTGCCTGGTCACCAGATGGCAGCAAATTAGCCTTCACCTCGCTCCAAACCGGCAAACCCCAGATATTCATCTATTCCTTTGACAGCGGCCAAACGGAAAACCTGATGAACCGCTCCACAATCAGCCGTATGCCCGCCTGGTCACCGGAAGGCAGCCAGATCATTTTCGTCGCACCCAGCCCGGCGACCAACCAGCCGATCCTCTTCCTGGTGGATGCCGAAGGGCAGAACGAACCTCAGGCGATTCTAGGACAATCGTACACCCATGCCCTGCGGCCTGTCTGGTCAGAAGTTGATAACCTGATCCTTTTTGACCTGGGCAGCGGCGGCCTCCTCGGGCAGCTTCCCCGCTCTGGCGGCCTGAGCGACCCCATTGAAACAGGATTGAGGATAGCCCTCACCATAGATATCTCACCGGATGGCAAGATACTTTCCTTTGCCGGCGCACCAAACGGCGAGGCGCTCGATATTTACCTCCTGCCCCTTGGAGGGGGCGAAGCCGTCGTTATCGCGCCCAATCCCGCAGAGGACTATCAGCCTGCCTGGCGACCCTAACCTTCCCGGCTGATCAATTTCGTTTGTTGAAATCAATCAGTAATGTAACCATTCCCGCCACCAAAACATCTTAAGCAATAAAAGCAACTCAAGACGAAGGAGAAATAATGCAATATCGGCATTTAGGTAAAGCTGGTGTAAAAGTATCGGAATTATCCCTGGGCGCCTGGGTCACATATGGCAACCAGTTCGGTGTGCCGGAGGCCAAAGAGATCATGGCCGCCGCATATGATGCAGGTGTGAATTTCTTTGACAATGCCGAGGCTTATGCCTCAGGGCAGGCAGAGACCATCATGGGCGAAGCCCTCAAAGACCTGGGTTGGGCTCGCAAGGACTACCTCATTTCTACCAAGATCTTCTGGGGCGGCAGCGGTCCCAATGACCGCGGGCTCTCCTATAAGCACATCATCGAAGGTGTGAACGGCGCGCTAAAACGCCTCCAGTTGGATTATGTAGATTTTGTCTATGCCCACCGGCCCGACCCCGAGACCCCTATCGAAGAAACCGTCTTCGCTTTCAATCAAGTCATCCGCGAGGGAAAGGCTTTCTATTGGGGCACTTCCGAATGGTCCGCCGCTGAAGTCATGCGAGCAACCGACTTCGCCCGGCGCAATAACCTCCGACCGCCATCCATGGAACAGCCGCAATACAACCTCTTCCACCGGCGACGCTTCGAAGTGGAATATGCCCCGCTCTATAAGGAACTGGGCTATGGCACAACCACCTGGAGCCCCCTGGCCGGCGGCATCCTCTCCGGCAAGTACAATGACGGCGATATCCCCAAGGGCAGCCGCGCTGACCTGAAGGATTTCAGCTGGATGAAAGAACGCGCTCAGGATAAGGTCAAAATTGAAGCCTCCCGCAAGCTGGCAGAACTGGCTGCGGAATTGGGCATCACCGAAGCGCAGCTCTCATTGGCCTGGCTGCTCAAGAACCCCAATGTCAGCACGGTCATCACCGGTGCCAGCCGGGTGAGTCAGGTACAGGAAAATATGATAGCTGTGGATGCCAAAGAAAAACTGACCGACGATGTCATGGCACGCATTCACGAGATCGTCAAGGATATTGAGAATTGACCCTCCCTTCTACGTAAAGTGTGGTTCATCGAGACGCTCCAATGGAGCGTCTCACCTTTTTAACCGGCCCAATTTTGATTTCACTGCTTTACAGGTTAAAATGATTTAGCGAGTTCATTTTCAATCAATCAAAGGATCTCCTATGCCCCCCATTCTGTATCTCCTCGACGGTCATGGCCTGGCCTACCGGGCCTATTTCGCGCTCACCGCAGGTGGGACGCGCGCCAGTACCTTCCAGACCAGCAGCGGGGAGCCTACAGCCGGTGTCTACGGCTTCACCAGCATCCTCCTGCGCATTTTTGAGCAGGAAAAGCCCGACTACCTCGCCGTGGTTTTCGACAAGGGCAAAACCTTCCGCCATGAGATGTATGCAGACTATAAGGGCACCCGCGCCAAGATGCCGGATGACCTGCGTACGCAGGTGGAACGCATGCGGGAGATCGTGGATGCCTTCAATATCCCCCGACTGGAACGCGAGAACTACGAGGCGGATGATGTTTTGGGCAGCCTGGCGCGTTGGGCCTCACAGGAAAAAGGCCTGGGCGTCAAGATCATCACCGGCGATAAGGACCTGCTCCAGTTAGTCACCGATCAGGTGGTAGTAAACCTCGCAGGCAGCAAGCTCTCCGACGCCAAAGATTATTTCCCCGAAGATGTCAAAACAAAATTGGGCGTGATGCCCAATGAGGTCGTGGACCTCAAAGCCCTGATGGGCGACAACTCCGATAACATCCCCGGCGTCAGAGGCATCGGTCCCAAGACCGCCGTCAAGCTGCTGGATGATTTCGGCACTCTGGATGGGATTTATGATCACATTGACGAGATCAGCGGCCGGGCCAAAACCGCTTTGGAAGAACACAAAGACAACGCCTACCTCAGCCAAACCCTCGCCCGAATCGTGACCGATCTGGATGTGACCCTCGATCTCGACCAGGCCCGGATTGATCGCTTCAACCCGGCTGCGGTGGAGGACCTCTTCCGCGAGCTTGAATTCCGCACCCTCACCCGCCAGCTGAATACGTTGGTTAATAAAATGCACCCGGTGATGGCGGAAGGGGAACAAATGGACCTCTTTGCCAAAAACGAGCCGGAAGCCCTCTCTGTTGAAGACCAAAGCGCAGACCAAATCAAATCGATCATCGTGAACACGCCGGAAAGCCTGACCAAGATGGTGGAAACGCTCAACCAGGCCGAGATGATCGCCTTTGACACCGAAACAACCGGCACCGATGTGATGCAGGCCAAGCTGGTTGGCATCTCATTGGCTGTCAGCAAGGACGAGGGCTATTACATCCCGGTTGGTCACACCACGGGTCTGCAATTGCCGCTTGAGGACATTTTCAAAGCGCTGAAAGGCCCCCTGACCAATCCCAGGATTGGCAAAGCCGGCCATAACCTAAAATATGACTATCTGATGCTCAAACGTGCCGGATTGGAAGTTTCTCCCCTCAGCTTTGACACGATGATCGCCGAATGGCTGATCAATCCAGCCTCCCGCAACCTCGGCCTTAAGAGCCTGGCCTGGGTGCGGCTGGGATATGAAATGACCCACATTGAGGAGCTGATTGGCAAGGGGCGTGACCAAAAAACCATGGATCAGGTCCCAGTAGAAGAAGCCGGGCGCTATGCTGCGGCTGATGCTGCCATCTGCCTGCGGCTGCTGCCGAACCTGAAAGCCGACCTGGAAAAGCAGGAAGCCGAGAACTTGTTCAGCACCATGGAAATGCCCCTGATCCCGGTGCTGGCCGAAATGGAAGAGGCCGGTATCCTCCTGGACCTCGATTTCTTCAAGCGTTTCTCCAAGGAACTGGAGGAACGCATTCAGGAAATGGCACAGAAAATCCAGGGCGCAGTTGGCCGTGAATTTAACCTGAACTCCACCCAGCAGCTTTCCGAAGCGCTTTTCAGCACTTTGGGCCTGGAACCTCCTGACCGGGCAAAAAAGACCGCCTCCGGGCACTACTCGACCGCCGCTTCCGTGCTGGAAGCTATGATCGGGCAGCATCCTGTGATCGAGTGGATTCTGGAATATCGGGAGTTGGAAAAACTGCGCTCCACCTATGTGGACGCCCTGCCCTTGCAGGTGAACCCCAATACCGGACGGGTGCATACCTCCCTGAACCAAACCGGGACTGTTACCGGACGTATCGCTTCATCCGACCCCAATTTGCAGAACATCCCCACCCGCACCGATATCGGCCGCCGGGTGCGCAATGGCTTCATTGCCCCCAAAGGCTCCGTCCTGCTGGCTGTGGACTATTCGCAGATTGAATTGCGGATCGTGGCCCACATGGCGCAGGACAAGGCCATGCTGGCAGCCTTCCGAGCCGGGCAGGACATCCATGCCACCACAGCCGCAGCTGTCCACGGCTTTGACCTGGCAGACGTCACGCCCGGTATGCGCCGCCATGCCAAAGCGATCAATTTTGGCCTGATCTATGGCATGAGCGCCTTCGGGTTAACGAATGCCACCGACCTGACCCTGGCCGAAGCGGAAAACTTCATCGAGACCTACTTCAAGGAATTCCCCGGCGTGAAGACCTATCTGGAAGGGATCAAGGAAAAAGCCGCCAAAGACGGCTATGTTGAGACCCTGCTGGGGCGCCGGCGCTACTTCCCCAACCTGCAGAAAGGCGCAAGCCATATGATCCGCCAGCGGGAGGAACGCGAAGCGATCAACGCCCCCATCCAGGGTACTGCTGCCGATATCATCAAGATCGCGATGCTCAAGCTCCCGGGCGAGCTGGAAAAAGCCGGGCTGCATGCCAAGATGGACCTGCAAGTGCATGACGAATTGATGTTTGAAGTGCCGGAAGACGAACTGGAAGCCACCACCACCCTGGTCAAGGACGTGATGGAAAACGCCTACAAACTGGATATTCCCCTCAGCACAGAAGCCAAAGCCGGTCACAGCTGGGGTGAGATGGAAAAGATTTAAGAGATTACAAGGGGAAACAACCCTATCGGAAAAATTTACTCAGCCATGCTCATGTCGGTGATGTAAATCAGGCCAATGAGGATGGCTGTGTACTATCTCAGAATGAGTATGTTCGTGGGAATGTCGGCCGATTGCCTCTTCACCCTCGGGGTGGTCATGGTCGTGATGCTGGTCCGGGTGAAAATGGGTGTGGACATGCGTCACAGGATCATGGTGATGTAAATGGCTGTGGGTTTCCCTGAACAGCAGGTAAACAGAACCCGCGAAAACGATCAACGCAATCCATTGGAGCCACGATAAGATGTCCCCCAACAAGATTGAAAACAATAAACCGAAGAATGGCGCGCCGGAGAAGATCAGCTGTGAGCGAATCGCGCCCAGGTTCTGCGCGGCTGTTATGTACAGCAAAATGGAAAGGCCATAAGATACGGCACCTAACCCCAGCGCAGCCGCCAGGGTCAGAGGCGGCACCTGGATAGGTGCAGCGATCAGACCCAACGCTAGGTTCACACTGCCGGCAGCGATCCCCTTCCAAAAGGTGCTCTGAGCTGGCGTGATCCCATCAATCAGCGCGGTGAGATGGTTATCCACGCCCCAGCAGATGCAGGCCAGGGCCACCAGGCCACCCGCCTGGAAGCCGGCAACCCCGCCTGTCCAGGCCATCAGAACCGCTGCTGCCAAGACGCCAATCGCCGCGAGCCAGCCCCGCCCGGAAAGGTGATCTTTGAAGAAAAGCACGCCAATAATCACCGTGGCGGTCATTTCCATATTCAGCCAAAGTGAAACGGATGCTGCCGCCGCAATCCGCAGCCCGGCCAACAGCAGCACCGGCCCTAGAAGGCCGCCAAACAGGATCGCGCCTGCCAGTCGTAAGGCATCCCGCTTTGGCATCCGCCAGGGCAAGATGAGCGGCCTCTCCCTCAATAGGATCAATAAAACACCCAATGCCGCGCCCAGGTAAAGCAGCCCGGCTAGTTGCAGATCAGTAAGAAAGGTTAACAGGGGTTTGCCCAAGGGAGCCGCCGCGCCAAATAATAGCGCAGCCACTAACGCGGCAAAGATTCCAAATCGTCTTTGTTTATCCATTACCAAAATTATATAACATCCATTTCCCCCATGTCGAATGAACCGCTATGCTTAGGCTGGTACGCCGACCCGCCCATATAGTTGCTCACGGATCTGCGAAACCTGGCGGCGCAGACGGTCATCCGTTTCCATCAGATCATTGACCTTGTCACAGGCATAGAGCACCGTGGTGTGATCCCGTCCGCCGACAAAGTCCCCAATTTGCGGCAGGGAGACGCCACCCTCTTCGCGCATCAGATACATGGCGATCTGGCGGGGCAGAGCGACCTCGCGGGTGCGTTCCCGACCAAGTAACCGTTCTTCAGATACGCCAAAGGTGCGGCTGACGGCGTGCAGCACGTCATCAGGCTGCAAATCCGTGCCCTGCGGCAGGAAGTCAATCAGCGCGTTCTGGGTCATTTCCAAAGTCAGCGGGATGCCGCTCAGGTCTGAATAGGCCAAAACCCGATTGAGTGCGCCTTCCAACTCACGAATGTTGGACTGCACCTGACGGGCAATGAATTCCATAATTTCAGCGGGGACGTTCCGTCCGGCGCGATCCGTCTTGGTCCGCAAAATGGCCAAGCGGGTCTCAACATCCGGCGCCTGCACATCGGCTGTGAGGCCCCATTCAAAACGGGACCGCAGCCGTTCTTCCAGTGCACCCAAAGCCTTGGGTGAGCGGTCAGAGGAAATCACGAGCTGCTTGTTCTGCCCGTGGAGGGTGTTGAAGGTGTGGAAAAATTCTTCCTGGGTCGATTCCTTGCCTGCAATGAATTGAATATCATCAATCAACAGCACATCCACCTGGCGATATTTCCCCCGAAAAGCAGGAGTGGTATGCGTGCGGATGGCATTGATCAGGTCATTGGTAAATTCTTCTGAGGAGACATAAAGTACGTTCAACCCAGCAGGCTGGCAGGCATTCCCAATCGCATGCAGCAGGTGAGTCTTGCCCAAACCGACGCCGCCATAGAGGAACAGTGGGTTATAGGCACGAGCCGGGCTTTCTGCCACAGCCTGACAGGCCGCATGGGCCAGTCGGTTATTGGAACCAACCACGAAATTATCAAAGCGATAGCGTGGGTTGATGTTGGTGTTCTGGGTGGCTGAACCCGTCTGAGCGTGAACCGTGGTAACGACAGGTTCAGGTGTGGTTGGGGACGGGGTTGTTACCGACCAAACCCTGACCTTGATTTCCACCGGTGTGCCGATCATGCCGGTCAGCAAGCGTTTCATTTTGGCACTCAGCCGGTCATCAATCCAATCTTTGGCATAAGCGTTTTTAACGCCGACCTCAACAATATGTTCTTCTTCGTCGTAATTGAGAAATTCTGCACTGCGGACCCAGGTATCAAAGGATGCCTTGGACATCTCCAATTGAAGCTGACCTAATGTCGCTTGCCAGGCATGTTCTGCTTTCATGAAGTTCTCCTCTCAGTCCAGTGCCGCAATGTACCACTATGCGCAATAAGTCCAATAACAATAAGTTTGACAAAAAAACACCACTGTAAAAACCTACCAGTGGCGGAGGTAATTCGACTAAGTTTAATAATAATATTGCTATCGTACCAATGAGTTTAGTCGCCCGCTCAATCAGTTTGTATCATGTATTTTAACAGACAACCCGATTCGTCTCAAGCGGATTCAGTCCATTTTTGCTAAAAAAAAGAGATTCTTTAAGAAGGCCTGACCTTAAAAAATATGACTCTTTTTATATAAAATATTTGATCACTTTGTCTAACTATGAGTCGCCCTATTAGCAGATAGAGTCCCCTCTAACCCCCCATATATGGGGGGTAAATTCTCTCGGGTAGAAATAATGGCGTATATTGGGGATCTGCCGATTCTAGGTTGCCCGCTTTAATGCTCAAATGTTCGAAAATTAGATTCAGATTCTGGAATCAGCCTTCTGAGTCCTTAACCATCATTCCGGCAGCCCTGCGCCCAATCTCCACAGCGAAGTTCGTACCCCGATCCCAGGGGTAAACCTGGCTCATACTGGCAAAATAAAGGCCCTCCAGCGGGGTTTGAATCGCGGGGATATTTTGCGAATGGTCAACCAGCGGCACAGGCTGGGCATAACGCGTGCGGAACAGCCAGGTCTTTTTGACCCAATCCGGTTTGAAGTCCGGGTTGAACTTGACCAGATGCGGCATGAACTTAACCAGGATCTCTTCTTTGGAAAGCTCAAAGTTCTCATGGTCCTGGGGCAGGTAATCGCCAATATAAAGGATGTGATCACCACCGAAATGTTCAGAGGGAAGGAAATTGGTATGCTCCACCAACGAGAGGAACGGATACCCCACGTTCTTGGGGATGTTGTACCAATAGTAACCCTGCTTGGAAAGTTGGTGCTTAAGCGATAAGACCATCACCACCGCACCCATGCTCTTCAATGACAGCAGACCGTCCAGATATCTTTCGGGCAGCGATGGGGCAAGCTTCGCCAACAGCGCCGGGGAGGTCGTTGCCAGAGCCTGATCGTAGACGGCATCTTCCTGTTCCGTCAAGACCCGCACTTTTCCATCTTCAGTGGACTCAATGGATTGAATGGCTGTATTTAATTTCAGCACCACACCCATCTCTTGCAGCCGTTCCGCCAGCTGGTCGGCAAAGGCCTGGAAACCGCCTTCGAAAGTGCCCAGCCGGGTGGTGCGGGCATGCAGCCGCGCCCACATCCAGGCCATGTTCACCACCTTGGCATATTCCTCACCAAACTTGCCGATCATCATCGGCTCCCACATCGACTCATAGACCTTATTGCCGGCCCATTTCCGCATCCAGGCATCCACGGTCGTCTTTTCAAGCGACTGCCAGTTATTGGTCAATCGCAGATATAAGCCCACCAGCCCAAAGCGGATCTTATTGATGCCCCAACCCAGTCCGGGGTAGAGCAGTGCGTTAAGGATCGAATCAAAGGGGCGGAATTCTCCCTTGTCATACATCACCGTGACGGGACGCGGGAATAGGACTTTATCTGTCCAGCCCAATTCCTCAATCAGTCCCAGCATATGCTCATCGGAATGGAACCAGTGGTGATAAAAACGCTCAACTGACCAATCCCACTCGGGTTCCTTGAAACCGGCGGCCAATCCACCGACATGATCCGAGGCTTCATAGATGGTAACCTGCTTACCCGCCCGGGCCAGGTCATAGGCCGCGGCCATACCGCCAATCCCGGCGCCAATCACGGCCGCCTGTTGTTTGTTCGTTGTCATTACCTTAATCCTTCAATTCAGTTTTGTCATCAAGGGGTTCAATATCGGCCTGAGCTTCCATCTGGTCCACATCGGTCGTCCATTTCAAGCCTTCACGGATGAAATAGACCGCGCCGACAACCGTGATCGGCACCCAGAGGGCAATCCGCAGGACGAGGGCATAACCCAGCGCTCCCTCGGCAGCAATGCCATAGGCTTCCAGCATAGCACGGCAGGCGGCGTCAAAGGTACCCAGGCCGCCCGGCGCCGCCGGGACCAGCAGAACCAGATTGACCACGCCATTCAGCAGCATCAACTGGCCGAAATTCAGCCCCAGCCCCAGCGCCTGATCAACACTCCAATAAAGGCCCGTTTCCAACAGCCAGATCAGGATCGAGCTCAACAGGATCATCAAAGCCTGTGCGGGAGAGCGCAGGCTCATCAGGCCATCCAGGAACTTGTCGGCCACATCAATCAAAGGTTTACGTCCTCGTTCGGGAACGATCTTTTGGATCACCCCGTGGATCACCTTTTGAGCTGGTTTCGGGAAGACCGCGATCAACACAAAAACGGCCAACCCTGCCAGGAAGATCGCCACCGCCCAGGTTGCCACGCTGCCCAACTGGGCAAAAACGCCACTGCCAGGCAGAGAGGTTAGCTCACCCAGGTTCAGCAGGACAAAACCCATGACCACCACGGCATCAAAGATGCGCTCGACAACAATGGTCGCCAGACTGCCAGAGATGGAGACAGACTCACGCCGCTTGAGAACCACGGCCCGCAGCACTTCGCCCATCCGCAGCGGGAAAACGTTATTGCCCATATAGCCAATGTTGATGATCGGGAAGAGCGTTTTGATCGATGCTTTCTTGAGCGGATTGAGCAGCAGTTGCCAGCGCCAGGTGCGCACAAGGACGCCCACGAAGTAGATCGCCAGGCCTGGTAAGAGCCACCAGTAACGCACGGTCACCAGAGTGGACCATAACTCCTGGTAGTCAATCTTCCTAAATGCCAGGTAGAGGAAAACAACCGAAATCAGTAATCCCACCCAAAAAAGCCATTGTTTTGTATTTCGTTTCATGCTTTCGATTCTACCATGTGGCAGGTTTTTAACTGGTTGAAGTTTTATTGAGATGTAGGTCATGTGCCGCGCAGCGCACATGACAATCTCACCATGGGGCGGCCACAGAGAGCCGCCCCTACATCACAACCATTCGTAGGGTACTCCAAGCACATCGTATGACACACGTGTTATAACCGCATTACCACCCCCGGATTTCCTTCTTCGCACATCATCGCGTTGCCCCTCGATGGTATACTTTCAGGCATGTCACTGTTGACCGCAAACAACCTTTCAAAGTCCTTCGGGCCGGACGATATCTTCGACGGGCTCTCACTTTCGATTCCCCAACGCGCCAGGATCGCGATTGTTGGGGCGAACGGCGTGGGCAAGACCACCCTGCTGCGGATACTGCTGGGCGAAGATGTCCCCTCCAGCGGCACCATCCAACAGGCCAAAGACCTGACCGTCGGCTACCTCCCGCAGGAAGCCACCCTCATAGAGGAAGGCACTCTTTGGCAATCCTGCCTGAGCTCCTTTGCGGACCTGATCACAATGCAGGCCGAACTGGAAGACTGCATGGCCGCCATGTCGGCCCCCGAACAAGCCGAAGAGGCCGTTGCTCGCTACGGCGCACTGGAACAAACCTTTGAGCGCCTGGGTGGCTATACCTATGAAGTTCGGATCAAGCAGACTCTCACAGGGTTGGGTTTTGACGAAAAAGATTATCACCGCCCAATCCGACAGCTCTCCGGCGGCCAGCGCACCCGCGCCTTGCTCGCCCAGCTGCTGCTGGAAAGCCCTGACCTTTTAATGCTCGATGAGCCCACCAACCACCTCGACATCCAGGCCGTGGAATGGCTGGAATCCTTCCTCAAGGATTGGGATGGCGCACTGGTGGTTGTCTCGCATGACCGTTACTTCCTGGACCAGGTGGCACAAACCGTCTGGGAGATGACGCCCGCTCTCGAGGTCTACCGCGGCAACTATTCCGCCTACCTGACCCAGCGGGAAGAACGCTATGCCCGTCGTTTGGCGGAATATGAGGCCCAAACCGCTTTCATTGAAAAAGAACAGGAATTCATCCGGCGCAATATCGCCGGTCAGAACACCAACCAGGCTAAGGGACGCCAGCGCAGGTTGGAACGCCTGCTGGAAGATGCCCGTCTGGCCCCGCCCCCCAATGAACCCCGGCGGATGCACATCAACCTGAACACCAAGGGCCGCTCCGGTGACCTGGTGCTGCGCACCCACAGCCTGCAGGTCGGTTATCATGATGAGGGCCGGCCGCTCTTTGACTGCCCGGACCTGGTGCTGATGCGACAGGAGTGTGCTGCCATCATCGGGCCCAATGGCGCAGGCAAGACCACCTTCCTTAAGACCATTCTGGAGCAGATCCCACCTTATACCGGGACAACGCAACTCGGTGCAAGCCTGGAAATTGGCTATTTCGCCCAGGCGCATGAAGGATTAAACCCCAACAACACCCTGGTGCAGGAGATCAATTCCGTTGCCCCCCAGTTACTCCCCGCCGAAGTGCGCAATTTCCTGGCGAAGTTCCTCTTCACCGGCGATGACGTCTTCCGCAGAGTCAGCACCCTTTCAGGTGGTGAGCGGGGTCGTTTGGCACTCGCCAAGCTCTCGCTTTCCGATGCCAACCTCTTGCTGCTGGATGAGCCCACCAACCACCTTGACCTTCCGACCCAGGAAGTGCTCGAATCGGTGCTCTCCAATTTCCCCGGGACGATCCTGCTGGTCTCACATGACCGCTATCTGATCGATTCACTTGCCTCTCAAATTTGGGAAGTGGAACCCCAGGGACAGCGCCTGCAGGTCTTCAAAGGTTCCTACACCCAATTCAAAGCCCAAAAGGATCGCCAACGGGAAGCGCAGGCTGAGGCTGAAAAACAGGCCCGCCTTGAGGCAGCCGATCACCCGAAAAAGACCAAAACAGCGACCAAACATGGTAAGGCTCTTTCAAAATACGAGCAGAAGAAGCGTCAACATCGCCTGGCTGAGATCGAAACGGAACTGCAGGCTCTCGAAAAGCAACAGACCGAGATTTCAACCCAACTGGAGACGCCTCCCGATGACCCGGACGAGGTTCTGCGCCTTGGCGACGATTACGTGAAGCTTCAGCAAATGATGGAAAGCCTGATGGCGGAGTGGAGCCACATTGAGGAAGAATTATCGGTTGAATGATCGTGGCACGTATTGTCACCCATTCTCATTAGCCCCTCATATTTTGGTGCTTATATTGCACCTTCCACTTTCTACATATATGATTAACCTGTTGGATTAAACCCAAATCGGAGACTCAATGCCCTCGAAATGGCTGCAATGGATCATCCTTGGCCTGCTTTTCTTCGCACTGGCGGCCACACCCACCCCGGCGGAATCACAATCCGGGGCGGTAGTTGTCCGAATCCCTGTGGCGAGTAGTGAGGCCAGCGGGCAATCCGCTTATACCGTCACCAGCCAACTGGCAGCCCAGCCTCAACGGATCATCGATTATGGCAGTTTCCTCTGGGTCGTGATGGACCCCGCAGACATGGCCAGCCTGGATTCGAGCGGCATCAACTACCAAACCATCGACAATCCCTATACGCTTACCCTCGGCGGTCAATCCTTTGACCCCCTGGAGGGCGTCCCGCAGGTCGAACCGGATCGAGATTCCCAATCTAGGGCAGTCACTGAAGCCGGACCGCACCTGATCCAATTCCACGGTCCCACCAAGGATGCCTGGCTGAAGAAACTGGAAGCCAGCGGATTGGAACTCATCCAATACATCCATCCCTACACCTATCTCGTCTGGGGAAACCTCAATGCCCTATCTCGGGCCAGTGCGCTGGATACGGTCCGCTGGACAGGTGACTACCTGCCTGCCTATGCCCTCTCCACTGATGGTTTCTCACTCAATTCAGAACCCCTGCTGGTGCGGGTGATGATCTTCCCGCAGGCAGGACTCGATAGTACCCTCAGCGCCATTGAACTTCTGGGCGGCCAACTCCAATCTGTGAGCACCGGTGCCGACCCGGATTTTGATCTGGCCACTTTCCTGATCCCCGGCGATCAGCTTCCTTCAGTTGCCCGGCTCCTTGGCATCTATACCATTCAACCGGTCCCGTTGGACGGCGGCGACCGCGGCGAAGTCAGCACTCAGGTCAATGTCAACAATGTGGATGGCAGCAATATCGCCACGCCCGGTTACCTGAACTGGCTGGCCAGCGTGAATCTCTCCGGTGAGGGCGTGGTCATCGCCAACGTGGATAGCGGTATCGACGAGTCCCACCCGGACCTGGTCAATCGGATGCTGCCTTGCACCGGCTCCACCTGCGGCGGCAGCCTTAGCAGCAGCCACGGCACCCACACAGCGGGCATTATGGCTGGTGACGGCGCCAGCGGCCTGATGGATGACTTCGGGTTCCTGCGCGGTCTGGGCATGGCGCCCGGGGCAGGGCTGGTGGAACAGGTTTATAAGCCCACCTATCTGGAAACTGATGGGATGCTGACCCTAATGACCCAATCCGTGGAAAATGGTGCGGTGATCTCCGGTAACAGTTGGGGACCTTCCAGTTATCCTCTTGGGTATGACATAAATACCCGCCTGGTGGATATCGGCGTGCGCGATGCTGATCCCACAACAGAAGGTATTCAACCGTTATCCTTCATCCTTTCAATTGATAATTACAACTTAGCAACAGGCTATTCTCTTGGTACGCCTGATGAGGCGAAAAATATCATCTCTGTTGCGTCGACCTATTTACAGAATTGGGATGGCTCACAGATGTCGAATATTAATGACATCTCTTCTAATTCTGCTCATGGCCCTGCCCAGGACGGCAGAACCGTCCCTCTATTGGTTGCGCCTGGCTGTGAAGTTGACTCCACATACCCTGGCGATGATTACGGGTTAAAATGCGGCACCAGCATGGCTTCCCCCCAAGTAACTGGGGCAGTCGCACTCTTCTATGAAAAATATCGCCGTGCATTTGGCGGCGATCCCAGCCCGGCCTTGGTCAAAGCGGCGTTCCTGCCCGTGGCGCATGACCTTGAGGGGAATTTCAATTCAGAAGGTGGAATCCTTGGTCATCCCTTCGATTCCTATCAGGGTTGGGGGCGCCTGGATGCTGAGGCCGTCCTGGATCCCAGCGATGATCTGGCTGTGATCTATTTTGACCAGGAAACCCTTATGGACAACACCGGGGAAACCTGGAGCTACACCTTCACCTCGCCCGCCCCCGTTCCGTATTTGCATGCCATGCTGGCCTGGACGGATGCACCCGGCCCGGTCATCGCAGATGAAGACCTCCCAACCTCAGCCGCGGCCTGGATCAACAACCTGGATTTCACCCTCACGATCAACGGCGACACCTACCTGGGGAATGATTTTGACGCCAACGGGCTTTCGATAGCCAACGGCATCACACCTGATGGCATGAACAACACCGAAGGCATCTTCCTCGAAAACCTACCCGCCGGAACCTATACCTTCACCGTGACAGCCGTAAATATTGCCGGGGACGGTGTGCCCAACCTGGGTGATGAGACCGATCAGGATTTCGCCCTGGTGATTTACGTCTCCAAGGATGCCTTCCCATCCCAGGCGACCTTCCCCATTTTCTTCCGTTAGACACTCCCCCATACCCAAGGGCCTTTTCCACATTCCGATGAAAAGCCACAGCCGTAACGCTTATCTCCCATCACCTTCAGGTAAGCTGTCGCGTTTTTTGGTTGCCATTACCATCCTCGGGCTGATCCTGTCCGGCTGCAACTTCCCACAAGCCACGGCAGAAATCTCCCCTGCCAACCAGCGCCAGACAGAAGTCGCTGGAATCCTCAACCCTGAAGGCATGGCGTCTGAATCGACAACGCCTTCCCTCCTGACGCCCGAACCCACGCTCAGCCTAACCCAATCCCCAACCGATAATCCCCTGGAGGGACTCGTCGTCCCGGAGGGCTATCGAGCTTACGTTACCCAACAGGGCGACACCCTGCCCGCCCTCACCCAGCATTTCTCGGTCGACGTAAGTGAAATCCAATCCGACGCGATTCTCCCAGCACAAGACCTGCTGGAGCCCGGCACGGTGCTGCTGGTCCCGGACGTCTTGGGCAAAACCCTTTCTGCGGAACAGTTATTACCGGATTCCGAGATCCATTACGGCCCGACCGTTGGTGATTTTGATACGATCGCCTTTGCCCAGTCATGGGCCGGCTATCTGATGACCTACACCGAAGAAATCCACGGTGAAATCCTGACCGGGCCTGAAATCATCCAGCTCGCAGCCATCGAATCCAGTATCAACCCCCGGTTGCTCCTGGCCTTTGTCGAATTTCGCTCCGGCTGGGTCACCAGTCACCCGGAAGGCGCATCGCTGGATCTTTATCCCCTCGGATTTGGCGCTGGGGCGGACACCGGACTCTATAAAGAACTACAAATTACCGCCAAGCTTCTGGCCCTGGGCTATTACGGCTGGCGAGATGGTGAATTGCGCTTTATGGACTATGATGGCGGCGGCACCGGACGGCTGGACCCTACCCTCAATGCCGGGACGGTGGCCCTGCTACGTTTATTCAGCACGCTCTACACAATTGACGGTGTGGATTGGGCGCTCTATGACCCGGCTGCCTTCCTGACCCTCTACCGATCCTGGTTTGGCGACCCCTGGCAGCGGGCGGCAGCCGTGGAACCTTACTTATTTGCAGATACCCAGCAGCCCGAATTGGTCTTCCCCTTCACACCGGGCGAAGCCTGGAGCCTGACCTCCGGACCGCATATCAGCTGGCAAACAGGCACTCCCCGCGGCGCACTCGATTTTGCGCCCATCACCGGCGAAAGTCAGTGTGCAGTCTCCTTCCGCTGGGTCACGGCCGCGGCCTCGGGATTGGTCGTTCGTTCAGAGCGGGGCGTGGTGGCGATCGACCTGGATGGCGACGGGGATGAGGGCACCGGCTGGGTGCTGCTCTACCTGCATGTGGCGGAACAGGACCGGGTCGCTGTCGGCACCTGGCTGGAACGGGATGACCCCGTGGGGCATCCTTCTTGCGAGGGCGGCAATGCCACCGGTACCCACCTCCATTTCACCCGTAAATTCAACGGGGAATGGCTGGGCGTAAGTGAACCGCTGCCGCTGGTGATCAGCGGTTGGCAGGCCGTGGCTGGTGAGAAACGCTATGAAGGTTATTTATTCAGGGGGAATGACGTGATTCAGGCCGATCCCAATGGGATGGGCAGCTCTTTGGTCATCCGCGAGGATTAGACCACTCTCAACATCAATTCGGAATCATCCAGCCAGGCCACACCGGTGGCAGGGCCGGTCTCATCCAACAGGATGGGTAATAATTCTTGAAAAGCGGTCAGGCTGCCGCTGGTGTAAAACCGCAGCTTTCCGGCGTCCGGGGATGGATTAAGCAGGTTGCGTTCTGTGAGCAAACGCCGTGTCTGGCGGGCAATAGCCGGGGCGGGGTCAATTGTGCGTACATCCGGTCCGGTGATCAACTCGATCAGCTGGATCACAAAGGGATAGTGGGTACAGCCCATCACAACCGTATCAATCCCCTCTGCCAACATCGGCTGCAAGGCTTCTTCCAGGATCTCTCGGGCTTGCGGGCTATCCAGGTCACCGGCTTCAATCTGTTCCACCAGTCCGGGACAGGTGCTTTGGAAGATTTGTACATCGTGGGCAAACCGCTCCACCACCGAAGCATACAGCTCCCCCGCGAAGGTCGTCGGCGTGGCCAACACCCCCACCTTGCCGGTGTGGGTTGTTTCCGCGGCGGGCTTAACGGCCGGTTCCATCCCCACAAAATGCACATCCGGAAAAGCCTGCCGCAGGTCATGCAGCGCCACAGCCGAGGCCGTGTTGCAGGCCACCACGATCAGCTTCGCGCCTTGTGCCAGCAGAAAACGGGTGACGCCAAAAGCATAATTGCGAATTTGGTCCCGGGGCCGGGAGCCATAAGGTACATGCGCCTGATCACCCAGATAGAGCAGGGTCTCATTGGGCAACTCGCGCCGGATCGCCCGCAGGACGGAAAGCCCGCCCACGCCGGAATCAAATATGCCGATTGGCTTTTGAATTAAATTCACTGTATCCACGCCAAAAATTCTATCATGGAAAGATTCATATGCGTTCAATATCGAAACTTCCTATATAATAAAAGGGTGCTTTTTTTGTGCAGAAATTATCATTCTAGGAGGGTATTCAATGGAAAATTGCCTTGTACCAATTCTAATATTATTTGTTGGTTTTGCAATCTTTGGCTTAATAAAAAGGCTACAGTGGCTTGAACAAAATAAGGAACGATTACCAAATATATATAAATTGCATGTTAAATTGTCAAAAAGTGGTGAACCCCTATATATGACTTTAGAATTTCTTCCTGATCAAATAGATATTGATAATACTTCATTTATTAATAACATTAATCTAAAATGGGCATCTATTATGGAAAATGAAGAAGATGTAAAAATAATTAATAAATATTCTTATGGGGGGAAAAATTATAAACGGATGATAGTATATAGGTTAACTATTGCATACACCTCGCAAATAGGGTTAGATTCAAGGTTGAATTTTAGATCTACATCAATAATCGATGCGAAAAAATATAAAGAAGTAGCCAAAAGAATTAATCATATATCAGGTTACACCCCCCAAAATCTAGGAGGAAAGAAAAGGGAGTTATAAAAACCAAATCTATTATCATATATACCTCTAATTAAAAAGATAAAAATATACATAACTAAAATGAGGCTGCCCCAGGGAGCGAGGCAGCCTCGGCTCAGCGGCCACGGCGTGGCCGTTCACCAGCAATTATTCAGCCGATTTCTTCGAAGTAGGCTGACCCAACGGATAGGGTTTGAACAGGAAAAAGGCTATGATACAGGTCAGAGCCACCACCGGGCCGATAAACACCACACCCAATTTCCAACCCAGCAGCAGCGCCAACACAGAGCCAGCCAAACTGCCCATAAATTGGTTGATCACACCCTGTACAGCGAAATACATCCCAGCGCGATCCCGACCGGTCTCTTTGGCATCCGTTGCTGCAATTTGAGCCGGGAAGGCATAGGGAATGGTGAAAAAGACGCCAATTGAGAAACTCGCAATGACCCCGGCGATGATCCCAACGATAATCGGTGAGATGGGCAAGCCTAAACGTGTCCAGCCCAGCGGGAAGATCAGCATTGCCAAAGCGAAGACCAGCAGGGCCAGCCTGAAAGCCCACTTGGCACCTTTCTTCTTCGAAAGCCAGTTGAACAACAGCAGCATGATCGGCACGGGAGCAAAAGCCGCCGCGTTCATAAAGCCCAGTTGAGAATCGCTCAGGCCCATCATATCCGCCGCCATGAAAGCGATCCCGCCCAGGAAGAACTGCAGCCCAAAATAGAAGGTTGCCACCGAAATCATATAAATTCTGAAGGTCTTGTTCTTGAGTGTCAGTTTCACCGATTGCCAAAGCGGTACATCGGCAGCCTTTTCGGTGGAATCCGGGGCATTCTCAAGCGTGGACGATTCTCTGATCACCATAATTGGCCCAACGAATGAAATGAAAACCGGCACCAACATCCAGATCGTGCCTCGAATGCCAAAATGCTCAAACAGGATGGGCGCCACCACATAGGTTAGGACATAGCCGGCCGTGTTGAAGAATGTCTGCCAGGAGGCCACCCGCACTCGGGACTGTTCATCAGTCACAATTTCAGAAAGCGCTGCCAGATAGGGCACGATAATCAAGGTATGAAAGAAGAAATACAGTGATGAGACCACTGCCACAAAAATGGCATTTCCCCAATGGCCTTCCGCACCCAGGCTGTTACCTGTGAAGGGAGGATACCAAAGCAGCAAAAAACAAAGCACCGTGGGGATCAACCCCAGGATCATCAACGGCCGCCTGCGCCCCCACTTGCTCTTGAGGTTATCGGTCCAGGCAGCAATCGGAAGGTCTACCACACCGTCCAGAATCCTTGCCACCAGCATCCCGACTGCATAAGCCCCTGCAGGCGCCAACACCAGTGCGCCTGCCTCCACCCGGGTGAGCGCAGGCCGATAATAATAGAGCAGATAGGTCATCACGATCTGATACATAAAGCCAGGCCCAAAGCCCCCAATGGCATATATCGGTTCTTGCCAACGTTTTAGCGTTTTCATAAAGAGGTCCCTCCGAATGGTATTGAATCGAATTTATAAACCTGCCCCCAACAGGGTTTATCGCTCATAATAGGCTTTCAAAGCCTCCACTGAAGATGTGTCGCCTGCGGTACCAGGCTGGGTCTGGGCCATCGCCTGGATCACAAATTCCAACCGGCTTGCTTCAGCCAGAATGGCCTCAGGGACCAGCGGCCTGGGTTGCGCACCGGCAAACGATTCAAAGTTGCGCCAATAAATCTTTTCAAGCACCTCTTCGGGCAGGTGTATTCCCTGGAAGGTAGCTTCTTTGCCCCCAAATAAGAAACCCTGATGGGAAAGCTGGAAGGGGCCATCATGTTCCAGGAATCCACGGATAACTTCAACCCGAGCCAGGCTTTCTTCGACCTGGATGCCTGCCTCACGATCGGCCAGCAGGGCACGAGCCCCGATATCCGTCCCAAAGATGATCCGATCCTGATATTTGAGGAAGAAATCCCGCGCTTTTTCAGGATCCGCACTGAAATTAAAGTACATTTCGATCCCAGGCGTCAGGTCCACATGCATGTTTGGATAGCGGTCAAAATATTCCGCCAGCCTATCCAACTGAGCAGAGAGGAAGAAGAAATGGGCAAAGGTGACATTTAAATTCGGATGCCGATCAAGCACATTCAACACCTGGCGGTATTGAACCTCATTATTGATATAGGTCCCATCCCCATAGAACCAGCCCATCTCCCTGGCCCAATCCGGCACCTTAACAGGGTCCCAAAATTCTTCGGGATCATTGACATGGAAAGTCAGCGGCATCTGGGTCTCAGCCAGCTTCTGCCAATAGGGTTCATAGACTGGGGAGTCGAAATCCGGGATGGGCAGCAGCTTGCGCATTTGCACTTTCCCCTCAATCATCTTGATCCCATCCGCGCCCAGCCCTCTTAGCGCCATGACATAATCAGCGAAGGCCGCGCCAACCTGATCCGGCCTCACAAAGAGCGGCGAGATATCCATACCGCCAAAGAGGTACACCCGCTCTGGGAAAGCCGCCTTAAGCAGCACCGCATCCGGCACCAGGCTCAAGCGGGCCATATCCGGCGTGCAGACGACCGAGAATTTCTCGATCCCGGCATCATCCAAGATCGCCATCAGGGAATCCTGATAGCCATAGAACGCATAATGGATATGCCCATCAATAATCTTGCGCTTTTGGAATTCCATCGAGCCTCCCTGTGATGTTAAATGACCTGGCCGGTTTCCTCTTTCCAGGTATGGATCATTGTTTTCACGTTCTCAAGGGCCACTACTGTTTCTTCACGGACGTTATCCACCGGTGAAAGGATGAAGCCATCCGGACCCAATTCCTTCAAAGCTGTTCGTACTTCCTTCGCCACGTCAGCAGGTTCGCCATGCTCCACGGTCAGATGCCCGTTCACGCCGCCCCACAGACACACCTTCCCCTTCAGCTTCTCCTTGGTCAACGCCAGGTCAAAGGCTTCCGGGTCCACACCGATCAACACATCTACACCTGCCTCAGCGATCAGGTCCAACAGCGGCATGGCCCGGGCAGTGATGATATAACCAAACTTCGCACCTGCCCGATGCGCCAAATCCGCATCACGCCGCAGTTCCAGCAGGATCAGCTCCCGCCAGCTCGCGGGGGTGAAGAAATCAACGTTCTCATACCAGGCCCGCTTGATATACAGGTCCACGCCTGCATCCAGGACAACCTGCATCCGGGCCCGATTCCACTCAGCGATCATCCCCAACAGATCCCGGACGAATTCGGGGTGATCATAAATATCATAGACCAGGGTGTTCAGCCCGTGCACCCAGCCGATCATGTCCGCCCCCACACCCCAGCCGCCTGCCACTAACAGGCCTTGCTCTTTGGCGAAATCCAGATAGGGCGCTGTATTTTTCTTGAAATCAGCCACTTCAGCTTCTGTCGGAGGGATCAGCAGGTATTGAAATGCGGGCAGGTCCCGGGGACCTTCCACAATAAATTTGATGGAACGGGGAATCAGGTAATCATCCAAAAAGGGAATATGGTCACCCCACCGCCAATCATCTGTCTGGCGCACTTCAGCCGTGAGGTCGCCCGCTGGCGTATGATAGATTTTACGAAGCAAAGGAGCCGCGCCACCCACCGGGGTGGAGACACTCGCTCCCTCCCAAACCTCCGGATGGTAGGACACGGGCAGACCATGCAGGTTGTAATGGTCATTCCTGACATGGGGCGGTCTGGGTGGCAGCTCCACAACAGCATCCAGCCCCACATTCAATTGATGCTTGATAAATTCAAGGTAGGAAGCGGAACTTTGGTGCAGCGCACCAAAGAGCATGAAACTACAGGGGGGATGGTCCGGTGTTTCGCAATTCAGGGCGGCCAACATGCGGTCGCGCGAAGAAATTGTTTGATTCATCAGTTCGCCTATGGATTAATTTATCTTAAAGCGATTATATAATTAAGTACGATTGTTTTTCAATCTTTTCGTAAAAATCCCCTGGAAAAGACTAAATATTAGCTATCTAGGCTTGTTCTTGAAGCTGTCAATCACTGCCATCAGCGCCGCAACATCATCCAGCTTTGATCCTAACTTGGTTCCAGCCAGGCGCGGGAGCGGTTTCTGTTGACCCCGAAGGCCAGCGCTCAACACCGCCTGTAACGGACCCAGCAGGGCATCTCCCAACAGGTCACCCGGGTGACCAAAGACGACCAGATCCGGGTCCAGCATAGCCACCAGCCAAACCAGTGCTTTCCCTAAGTTCTCACCAGCCTCTGCAACCACTGCCAGGGCTTCTTCTTCGCCATTGCGGACAGATCTAACCAGGTCATACGGTCCAAATGGTTCCGGCCAGTGCGCCGGATATCTTAATTGTGCCAACTCAGCCATGCCAAACCCGCTGGCGAAGCCCGTCAGCGACCCCGGCCGTCCCAAACCAGCCGGTCCGTCCTCAGCCATCTGCATCGCGCCAATTTCACCGGCGATATCATTTGCTCCGTGATAGACAGCACCATTCAATACCATACCCACGGCGACCACCGGCTCCATATCAACCAGAATGACATTCTCCAGCCCGATCCCCGCCCCAAAGGTTGATTCAGCCAACGCGGCGGCCTGGCTGCGTTGTTCCACAAAAACCGGCAGGTTATAGCGGACGGTAAAACGGCCCTTCAGTTGGGCCCCTTCCCATGTGGGCAGGTCAGGTGGGATAACCATCTCCCCTTTCAGCAAGTTCACCGGCCCGCTCACCGCTAGTGAGATTGCTTCCGGACTGGGCAAGCCCTGAGCGCGGCAGACCCTGATCAATTTGTCCGCCTGGGCACAGATCGCATCAAAGCCCTCCAGGAACGGCCGGTCCGCTGGGGTCTCCATCTGCATCCGTTCATAGATCAAGCCATTCATATCACCATAAACAGCGCTTGTCTTAGCACCGGTGATGTTCATCCCCAGGATGCGGGATCTGATGCTCAGGTCTTCAAGTGGATTGTGGATCGGTCGTGTGACCATATCTTAGCGGTCCTCTCAGGGTTATAAATATCACGCGCGATTAATTATACGTCAAACTCCACAGCCAGTTGCTGAACCACCCTTATCTCGTTCCCTACGTTAACGCCCCCCACCAAAAACCTTAAAATTCGGTTCAACCTAAAAAAAGCGCTTGACAAGCTGGCGTAAAACCATATAATAACAATCAATATATTATTGTACAGTTGTCTATTATTTTACATCTCACAATTCTCTGTCTTTTTTTTACTTTAAGGATATTCGCTATGGCCAGAAAAATGGATCGGCGTGTTCAACGCACGCGCAAACTGCTCCGAGATGCTCTGATGAACCTGATCATGGAAGATGGTTACGACGCCATCTCCATTCAGGACATCACCGAAAAAGCCAACCTGGGCAGGGCCACCTTCTACCTGCACTTCAAGGATAAAGATGAATTGCTGCTGGATGTTATGGAACAATTCATTGACGACTTCATGGCACAGGTTCCCCAGATAACCGAGGCGCAATGGCGGCTGGATGACAACAAAGCCCTCGTGCGCATTTTCGACTTCGCAGCGGAACATTATGACCTCTACCGGATTTTGATTATCGGCAGCGGCGGCATCACGGCAGCCAACCAGCTGCGGCAAAGCGTTGCGGACAATATTGCCAATTTCATTCAACAGGAGATTGATGAGCTCAATGCAAAACCGGTCATCCCCACCGAATTCATCGCCAATCATTTCGCCGGCTCCCTGCTCTCCACAATCTACTGGTGGCTGGACAGCGACTTATCCTACACCCCCGAAGAAATGGCCGACATGTTCCAAAAGGTCAACACCCTGGACCGTAAGGTCCTGATGGGCTTCGCTCCCGAGGTGGAAGAGCCCGAAGACGATAAGAATAAAAAGAAGCGGCGTCCCAAAGAAAAGTCCACTCCTCGCAAGGATAAGAAAGACGCTAAGAATGCCAAGGACGAACAAGAGCCCAAAGCCCAACCGGCTGAGAGCGAAAAAAATGAAAAAGAAGAAGGTCTTGAAGCATGAACATCCTATTGATCTACCCGGAATTTCCAGATACATTCTGGAGTTTCAAGCACGCCTTGAAATTCGTTCACAAGAAATCCTCCTCGCCACCCCTCGGACTGCTGACTGTGGCGGCGATGCTGCCCTCCACCTGGGACAAACGCCTGGTGGATATGAATGTCTCCCGCCTGAAGAAGAACGACCTGGCCTGGGCAGATATGATCCTGATCAGCGCCATGACCGTGCAGCGCAATTCCGTCATCGAGGTTCTGTCGCTGGCAAAAGAGACCGGCAAGCCAGTCATCGCCGGCGGTCCGCTCTTCACCGCTGAACCGGACGCCTTCCCCGAAGTGGATCACCTGATCCTCAACGAGGCGGAGATCACCCTGCCGATGTTCCTCTCGGATCTTGGCCGGGGCAAACCCCAGCGGATCTATAAAACCGACGAGTATGCTGACATCACCAAAACCCCAGTCCCCCTATGGGAACTGATCACCCTACGCCACTATGACTCGCTCAGCCTGCAGTTCTCACGCGGCTGCCCCTTCAACTGCGATTTCTGCAACGTGACCGCCCTGCTGGGACACCGCATGCGCCTGAAAACCACCAAACAATTGATCGCTGAACTGGATAAAATCTATGCCCTCGGATGGCGGCGAAGTATTTTCATCGTGGACGATAACTTCATCGGCAACAAACGAATATTGAAAGAAGAGGTTCTCCCTGCGTTAATTGAATGGCGCAAGGGAAAGAAAGGCTGCTTGTTCACAACGGAAGCCTCGGTCAACCTGGCCGATGATGATAAATTAATTAAACTGATGGTTGAGGCTGGGTTCACTCAGGTGTTCGTAGGGATTGAGACGCCTGATGATGTTGCCCTGGCAGAGTGCTCCAAGAGCCAGAACCGAAACCGAGACCTGGTCTCTTCCGTGAAGAAACTTCAACAAATGGGTCTGCAGGTGATGGGTGGTTTTATTGTCGGTTTTGACAGCGATGATGATACTATCTTCGACCGGATGATCGAGTTCATCCAAAAGAGTGGTATAGTAACCGCGATGGTCGGCCTGCTGCAGGCTCCAATCGGCACCCAACTTTATCAACGCATGCTACGGGAAGGCCGGATCAGCAACTCTTATTCCGGTGATAACGTCGATGGCGAATCAAATATCACACCCATCATGGACCCCAATCTGCTCAGTAAAGGTTATCGCAAGATCCTGGATTCAATCTACTCCGCTAAAGGATTTTATAACCGGGTGCGAACATTCCTAAAAGAATATCAACCCCATCGCCACACAGTCACGCTCCAATGGCAGGAAGTAGCTGCTTTACTCCGCTCGATTTTTGAAATTGGAATCAAAAGCGATGAGCGGAAGGAGTACTGGCGGCTGTTCTTCTGGTCGCTGTTCCACTGCCCAGATAAGTTCCCCCTGGCGATCACCTTCAGCATCTATGGCTATCACTTCCGCAAAGTGAATGAGCTGCACGTCGCCTGATCGCACTGCCAAAACAACACAAAGTCCGGTCTCTTCCGATGCAAGACCGGACTTTTCTATTGATTCAATCGGAATCAAAACGCCCATTCCTGTTATAATAATCTGCGCATAAAACGTTTATGGCGGTACCCAGCAAATCTTTCTGATTTTAATGAAGGCTGCCGGCGTACTGCTTTGACTTTTAACTTCGATTGTCATAGAATTGAAAATTGCACGTCAGTATCATGAGCGTCTATTCCAAGGAGCAAGGAAGGTTTTTTAGATGAAAGAATATAAGACTGAATCAATTAGGAACATAGTCCTGGCCTCGCATAGCAGCGCCGGAAAGACAATGCTGGTTGAAGCTTTGGCAAACTTCACCGGGATCACCACCCGTATTGGTCAGGTTGAAGATGGCTCCACCATCTCCGACTTTGACGATGAGGAAATCCGACGCGGCATTTCACTGTTCACCTCTGTTGTGCCAATGGAATTTAAGAACACGAAACTTAATTTTCTAGACACTCCCGGCTACACCGACTTCATCGGCGAGGTGATCTCAGCAATGCAGGTTGCAGACGGCGCTTTGATCCTGGTCGACTCCGTTGCCGGGTTAGAGGTTGGCACTGAAATGGCGCTTCAATACAGCGAACAGTTCAAACTGCCCAGGATGCTCCTGATCAACAAGATGGAGCGGGATAACGCGAATTTCCAAAAAGCGCTCCAGTCTGTTCAAGAACATGTCGAAACCCGCCTATTACCTCTGCAGCTCCCCTGGGGTGAAAAATCAGATTTCAAAGGTGTGATCGACCTGCTTTCGATGAAAGCCTTTGAAGGCAACAAGACTGAAGGCGTTGAAATCCCCGCTGAATACAAAGACGCTGCAGAAGAAGCTCACATGACATTAGTTGAAGCCGCTGCCGAAGGTGCCGACGAACTATTGGAAAAATATTTTGAAGAAGGCGACCTCTCCGACAAGGAAATCATCCGCGGTCTGAAGAACACCATTTGGGAAGGCAACTTCATCCCAGTGCTAGTTGCCGCCGGCGCTCACAAAGTCGGCCTCTTCCCACTGTTGACCGTTCTCACAAATCTAATGCCCTCCCCCGCCGATGTCAGCCCCAAAGTTGCGCTGAACAGCAAGGGCGAAGAAGTTACCCTCGAACCAAAAGATGACGGTCCGCTAGCCGCTTTTGTCTGGAAGACCACCGCTGACCCCTTCGTGGGTAAGCAGACCTTCTTCCGGGTCTTCTCCGGCAAGATGATCGGCGATGAACGCGTTTGGAACAGCGCCAAAGAAGAGGAAGAACGCCTCGCTGGCATGCAAATCCCCCAAGGCAAAGAAGGGATTCCCACCAGCTTACTGCATTGTGGCGATATCGGTCTGGTTGCCAAACTGAGTGTCACCACCACGGGCGACACACTTTGTGACAAGAACAACCCCCTGACTCTGCCCAAAGCCGATTATCCCAATGCGCTCTACCAGGTCGCCCTGTTCCCGAAGACCCAGTCTGACGCAGCCAAACTCAGCAGCACGCTGGCAAGGCTCTGCGAAGAAGATATGACCCTTTCCTGGCACAATGAAGCCGCCACCCGGCAGACCATTCTGCAGGGTATGGGCGATCAACACATTGATGTGGCTATTCGCCGGGCAGAGAACAAGTTCCAACTCGGTCTGAACATCGAAGAACCCAAAGTGCCCTACGAAGAGCACATCTCCCGTGAAAATTCAGCCATGTACCGCCACAAGAAACAAACCGGCGGTGCCGGTCAGTTCGGTGAAGTGCATTTGCGGGTCGCCCCTATTGAGGGTGAGGATTTTGAGTTTGAAAATGCCATCGTCGGCGGCGCCATCTCCAACAACTACATGGCCTCCATCGAAAAAGGTATCCGCAACGTGATGAAGGAAGGTGTAGTCGCTGGCTACCCCGTCCACAATGTGAAAGTTTCGGTCTACGACGGTAAAGAACACCCCGTCGACTCCAAACCGATCGCATTTGAAATCGCTGGGCGTGAAGCCTTCAAACTGGCCTTCAAAGATGCCGGCGCAGTGTTGTATGAGCCAATCATGCGGGCACAGGTCATTGTCCCCGAGAGCAACATGGGTGACGTTCTGGGCGATATGAACTCCCGCCGGGCCCGTGTGCAGGGTATGGACACCCAAAAGGGTAAATCCACCGTCACCGCCAATGTCCCGCTGGCTGAAATGCTCCGCTATACCACCATCCTCCGCTCCATGACCGGCGGGCGTGGTTACTTCACCATGGAATTCGACCACTACGAAATGGTCCCGCAACACCTGGCACAGGAAGTCATCGACGCCAAGAAGCGTGAGGACGAAGAAAACGAAGAGTAATCTCTTCCCATCTGAACATCAACTGCCCTGGAGATTTTCCAGGGCAGTTTTTTTATCCTTGCGATAAAATAGACTTATGATGCTAAACGATCAATGGATTTTCATTTCCCCCCATCTGGATGATGTCGCCCTATCCTGCGGCGGCCTGGTTTGGCGCCTGGCAAAGGAAGGCCAACAGGTCTCCATTTGGACGCTTCTAGCCGGAGACCCGCCGGATGAAGACTATTCCGAATTCGCCCGGGCCAACCACCAACGCTGGGGAATTTCTGGCGGGGAAGCCATCGCTATGCGGCGGAAAGAAGATCAGGCAGCCTGCGACCGTTTAGGTGCGGCTTTCCGTCATTTTGATTTACTTGACGCCATCTATCGCCGGGATTCCAGAACCGGCGAAGCCGTGGTGAATAATAATGACGAACTGTTTGGCAAACAGCCGGAGCCAGAAATGGTCTCACTGATGACAGAGCTGCTGTCCCGCGAAGCCCCCGCTGAGGCCCAGTTAGTGCTGCCGCTTGGCTTGGGCGGTCACATCGACCATCGTCTGGCCGCGACCGCCAGTGAGAGCTTTCAACGAACAGCCGCTTTTTACCTCGATTTTCCCTACATCCTCAATAATTTCGAAACCCCGATCCTGAAATCCGGCGAGCTCCAAAAGATCCCTGCTCAACTAAGTGAAGAGGCTCTGACCGCCTGGCAGGACGCCGTTCTTTGTTATGTATCACAAGTTGGCGATTTCTGGACTGATGAAGCCGAAACCCGCCTGGCACTGCGAAATTACCTGGCCGGGGGCGGGGGAAGATTGTGGATCAGGATTTAATCAAAGACCTGGGGGAAAAACAAAGAGACGAGAAAATCAATACTCGATCTTCTCGTCTCAGTGTCACCCTGAATACCGATAAATAATACCTATAGGGTGATCTTATTCTCTTCACCAGCTAATAATCGTTTGATATTTGCACGGTGGGTGATCCAAATGATCCCACCCAGCAGCACACCAAACAGGATGAATGCCAGTTGAGCATACTTCAGCCAAAACACCACCGGGATCAACAAAGCTACAATTAAATTCACCAGGCTCATCAAACGGACCTGCTTGACCACCAAAAACCAGGCCAAAAGAAAACCCAGGAAGGTCGGCAGGCCAAAATAGGCACCCAGCAGGCCAAAGATCGAGGCCACGCCCTTACCGCCTCGGAAGTTGAGCCAAATCGGGAAGATATGGCCGACAATGGGCATAATGGATACCAGCAAGATATCTCCTATGCCATCAAATAGCAATTGGGCGATCAACACTGGAACAAAACTCTTCATGAAATCCAGCACACCGACCACAGCGCCTAATTTCCAGCCCAGGTTCCGGGCAATATTGGTAGCGCCGATATTTCCGCTGCCCACTTCACGGATATTGATCCCCCGCCATTTGGCTGCCAGGTAACCAAAGGGGATCGAGCCAATCAAATAGGCCACAATAACACTGATAATTAGAAGTAAAGTCTGATTCATCACATGCATTAACCAACAAGAAGCGCAATAGTTACTGTTTTGATGTTAATAACAGGCTAACAACTGTAAACCCGACGAAAGCCTATCTATTACCTGTCATTTATTTCAATTAGCTTGAAATCTTTTGTAAAATCTCCAATATACACATACATTAGTAAATCAGTATTTTTTCTCACCTCCTTCAATAAGGAGGTAAAACCAAATGACAAACCCTATGACTCAACGTCCAACCAGTATGACCTTATTAATTTCAATAGTTCTGCTTGCAGTAGGCTTTCTTGATACCATTCTCAATGTGATAAGTCTGCCTAACAACCTGGGAATCTGGGCGATGTTCGGTGCTGGATTTTTGTTGATCGTGGGATCCCTGATCGACAATATCTAAAAAACCAAGCAAGAGCCGCTCCCACTGCGTTTCAGGTCAGGTATCATCTTGACAGCCTGCCTCCCGTCAGGTAAAATCGTCATCACCCTGAAAAAAGGGGCCTGTAGCGCAGCTGGGAGCGCGCCTCAATCGCACTGAGGAGGTCGAGGGTTCGAGTCCCTCCAGGTCCACTTTGGTGCCCCGCAGCAAGAGGGCACGGGGTACAATAATTAAAAATTGGGCCCATAGCGCAGTTGGGAGCGCGTCTCAATGGCATTGAGAAGGTCGAGAGTTCGAATCTCTCTGGGTCCACCTAATAAGCGCCTTTCGGGGCGCTTTTTGTTTTAAGGCCCATAGCACAGTAGCCCCCTGATAGGGGTAGCCCCCCTTTTCGGGAGTCCCTTCATTTTACATAAGCACCTTAGCCTGTAATGGATTTTCATTTTCAGTGATTCAGAAGTATGATTAGAAGGAAGAAGAATGATTGAGGATTCATACCACTGCAATCTCCTGTGAGGGAACGCCCCCTTATTGCGAGTTAGTCATGCATCTCAAAAGTCATGAGATGGATAATTTACTAAATGAAGCTTCACGAAGACATTCGTTTTCATGAAGCTTTTTCTTTACCAGAAGGATTATCAACTATGAAAAACATCTATTTATACGGTGCCAATTGCACCAAAGCCGTCTGGGACGATCTTCAATTAATTTTGGATAATCCTGAGAATCTCATCATCGAATATCCCCATGAGATCACCGAAAAAGCTGAAACCATTTCAGACATCGCTCAATGGGCCTACGATACCTACGGCAAAGACCTGAACTGCAACTGCCTCATCGGTCACAGCATGGGTGGGCTGATTGCCCTTGAACTGGTGACTAAATTCGGTGTTCGCTGCGAAAAGGTGATCCTGATTGAGAGCAACCTCAAACCCGCCGAGAAATTCTATCGTAACCTGATGACACCAGAGAACATGGCCATCCATGGGGCAAAAATCATCCCGATGATCAAAGGCGAAGCGCCGTTTTACAGCGATGAACTCAAGCAATCCCTCCAAACCGACTTCGATTTCACCGATCTCATCCATAACAGCACCATCGAAATCCACGGGATCTTTGGTGACCGGGGAGAAGCCAATTACAAGGACCGCATCTCCGATTTGAACCTTGGCAAAGATATCGAAAACAACATCAACTTCCACTTCATCCAGAATTCCTGCCACATGCCTATGGTCGAAAACCCAAAAGCTCTGGCTGCCATCCTGCGAGAGCTCTGCTAACCCCTCACAATCCATCCCCAAATCAACTTCGATGATTTTCCTTAACAGCCTCCCATGAATGATAGAATGGGAGGGGTTATTACTTCCTACTGCCAATATGTGTCACAGCCAAAGGGAAAACATATGGAATATAAAGTCGCTGAAATATTGGATCACGAAAAATGCGCCCGCTTCAACGAGTATGGGATGGAAGGTGCCCAGCGTAAGAACCCCGACCGGCCAGTCAGCTTGTTGAGCCTCTCCGCCCGGCAGGAAGTCAATGCCGCTGAGCTGCGCGGCCTCTGCTTCAAACGCTTCGTTGCGGATATCACCATCGAATGCGAGCAGATGCCTGAAAAGGGAGCGATCATCAAAGCCGACAATCTAGCACTCGGTATCCTGCAGGAAGGTAAAGCCTGCTGGCCGGAATGCAAGCTCTTCCAGGAGGACCTCCCCTGCCCCCTGCGGGACGGCGTCCGCTATGCCTGGGTGGAAGAACCCGGCGATCTCTGCCTGGGAGAGGTGTTTCAGGTTGTGGATTCTCCCAAGCCGTAACTTTTGAGGAGCGTATCACTTGGATAAAGCCGAATTCACCAGGATCAAACAACAGGCCGAGAAATTTACGCATTCCTCCTTTTTTTACGCTGAATTTGAAGAATTGAATGACTGCGCTCTGATTGCGGATAATGACGAGCTGATTTTAGTGCAGGGTGAAAACCATGAAAACCGGTCTCAACAATACCTGTGGGCCGCAGACAGTGTCGATATGCTGATACCGGCCTTGGCGGAAGAAGGCCCATATCTGCTGACCTTTGTCCCCCGCGCCTGGGTATCGACATTGAACGCTGCCGGCTTGAAAGTCAGAAGCATCTGGCATGACTACTTCAGGCCCAATCTGGATGATATTGAGGAACACCCCAATATCGCGTTCGACTTTTTATCCGCAGATGAAACCGATGCAGCTTCCGAAATTACCCTGGAATGCCGGAGGCAGAGCAGGGGCTTCACTGGTCAGACACCGGACTGGCTCAGGCAATGGTTGACCAATAATGACGCCGTGACCCACCCTGCCATATTGACCTACCGGCTTCCTGATGGCGAGTTGGCAGGCATTTTATGCACCGGCTTATATGGGCAGGATCAAAAGAATGGGCCGATCATCTGGATCAGAGAAGTCGCTGTAAGACCCGCCCACCAGGGGAAAGGCATCGGCCGCCACCTGCTGACCCAGGCCCTGCAATATGGTAAACACCATGGTGCGAGGAAAGCATTTCTCGCCGTGGATGAGGAAAACACCAGCGCCATTCACTTGTACGAATCGATGGGGTTTGTTGCAAGTGAGGAGGAGGGAGAGATTAATATGGTTAAGGCTGCGATATAGAAAAGTATTTTTATCTTCCCCATAATGATGAAGCTAGCATTGCAGTAGAGTAATCCAGTGGTTATAAATAGTTGTTTTTGCTAAAGCCCTACAAGTAAATTCCTCACCTCATCCGGCCCTTTGGGCCACCTTCCCCTCAAGGGGAAGTCTAAATTTCCTTAAGGCTTCCCCCTGGTGGGGAAGCTGGCTGCGAAGCAGACTGATGAGGGGAAATATATCATAACCAACAATAGGGTGGAACTATGAGCTCCAATAACAAACATAATGACAAACTCACCCCTCTAGCTCAACAGCTTCGAAAGAATATGACCAAAGAAGAACGCCATCTTTGGTATGACTTTCTGAAACAGCTCCCTATTACAGTTAACCGCCAAAAAGTCATCGGCAGATATATTGTGGATTTCTATTGTGCCAGTTCGAAGTTGGCGATTGAACTGGATGGCTCGCAACACTTTGATAATGTTAGAAAATCAATAGATTTAGAACGAGATAATTACTTTCATGGTCTTGGGATTACTGTCAAGAGATATTCGAACAATGAGGTGAGCGAGGATTTCGAAGCAGTTTGTAATGACATCCGCTATTTTCTCTTTCCCGAAGAGAAATAATCCACCTCATCCGCCCCTGTGGGGCACCTTCCCCTCTCCCAAAGGGACTGCGTCGCAGAGCTCCTTGAGGGGAAGGCTAAAAGTAGGCTTCCCCGCACCCTCCGTTACACTTCGGGTGTTTCGCTTCGCTTCAGGTAAGCTGTCTGCAAAGTAGACTGATGAGAGCAATATGAAATATCAATCTCGTCAACTATACAAATTCCTCACCTCATCCGGCCCTTCGGGCCCCCTTCACCTCAATGGGAAGGCTTAAGAACTTGTCTCTGGGTACACAAAGAGATCATGTTTCGGTTAAGGCTTCCCCCTGGTGGGGAAGCTGGCTGCGAAGCAGACTGATGAGGGGAAAATTGTAATTATCAAATTCTTCTAGTGAAGGAGTTTCCGCACCCCACTGATATACACTGTGGAATAGACCAACAGCAATGCCAGAACAATATTCACCACCCGCCACACCTTGGGCTGGTTCAGATAGCGCCGAAACCTAGTGGTTTGGTCTGTTCCTCGTCAAAGGTGTAACTCGCCCGCAGGGTGTGCCAGGTCAGCCAGAGAATATACAACGCCCCGGCAATCCGCAAGCCGACCTCGAAAGCAGGGATCTTTTCAATCAGGAAACCAAAGACCAGTCCATTGAGGGTCAGCATCATGAAGAAGCCCGAAACCATCCCCAGCATATACGGCAGGGTGCATTTATACCCATAGAGCCCGCCCATTGAATAAGCCCGGATTTAAAGCATTCTTAACCTCCGAAAATGAATCCTTAGATTAAATATCTGTGATTCCTCCGTCTTTGGTGATTGAATCCCCATTATGAAATATGTTACAATCAGTGGATAATAACAAAAACATCATGGCAGGAGTAGTAGACCATCCGCCAGCGAGCCGGGGAACGTGAAAGCCCGGCAGGTGTTACGGAACGCCAACCAAGGTCGAACTCGCCTGACTCATCCCCCAGGGGATAGATGGCACCGGTGAACCCCCAGTAACCGGTGACGCCCACCGCCCGTTAACGCGGCCCAAGCTGTCCGACCTTGATGGAGGTACGGGAAGCAGGGTGGTACCGCGGCGTCAGCGACGTCGTCCCTGTGTGGACGGCGTTTTTTATTTAAAGGCAGGTTCAGGATGCAAGCACGACATGTCACAATTTCAGCTTCATCCACTCCCGAGGGAGGTTGTTTCCGAGCGCCTGATCGTAGGCCGGCATTCATTGCCGCAGCTCACAATTCCGGCTGCCCTGCCCTCCTTCTGCGGTAAAATGAGACCCGGTGCCTGTGAACCGTTTCAAACACAGGCGATGATTTATCGCTCACCGATTGAACTTTTTTGGAGAAGATTATTTATGTCAGACCCGACCAGTATTCCAACTTATAAACCTGAAGAGATTGAGCCCAAGTGGCAAAGCCGCTGGGATGCCGACAGTCTCTACCATTCGGACATCGACCCGGACAAGCCCAAGTTCTATGCTCTCACGATGCTGCCCTACCCCTCCGGCGACCTGCACATCGGTCACTGGTATGCCATGACGCCCTCCGATTCCCGGGCACGCTTCAAGCGGATGCAAGGCTTCAACGTGATGTTCCCGATGGGCTTCGATGCCTTCGGGCTGCCGGCTGAAAACGCCGCCATCCAGCGCTCGATCCACCCCAAACAGTGGACCTACAGCAACATTGACAACATGCGCCGCCAGCTCCGCTCGATGGGCGCCATGTTCGATTGGCGCCGGGAAGCCGTCTCGGCCGACCCTGAATATTACAAATGGACCCAATGGTTCTTCACCCAGTTCTTCAAGAACGACCTGGCCTATCAAAAAGACGCCCCGGTCGATTTCTGCCCCCATTGCAACACCACTCTGGCTCGCGAGCAGGTGCAAGGCGAAGACCGGCACTGTGAACGCTGCGGCACCCAGGTCATCAAGAAAAACCTGCGCCAGTGGTTCTTCCGCATCACCAACTACGCCGATGAACTGCTGGATTTCTCCGAGATGGATTGGCCCGAACAGGTCCAAACCCTCCAGACCAACTGGATCAACCGCTCCGAAGGCGCTTCCGTGGTCTTCACCACCGAAGACGGCGATGAAATTGAAGTCTTCACCACCCGGCCCGACACGCTCTGGGGCGCCACCTTCATGGTTCTGGCGCCGGAACACCCTCTGGTGGAAAAGCTGACCACACCCGAGCAAAAAGATACCGTTGAAGCCTACCAACAGGAAGCCAAACTGATGGGCGACATACAGCGTGAGGCCGCCGACCGTGAAAAGACCGGTGTCTTCACCGGCGGTTATGCCATCAACCCGGTCAACGACGAGAAAATCCCGATCTGGATTGCCGACTACGTCCTGATGAGCTACGGCACCGGTGCGATCATGGCTGTCCCCTCGCACGATCAGCGCGACTTTGAATTCGCTCGTAAATACGATCTGCCGATCATCATTGTCATCCAACCGGACGATATGGGCCCCATCGCTGTGGAAGATATGACCGAAGCAGTTCCCGCCAAGGGCTCAATGGTCAATTCCGGTCCACTGACCGGCACTCCCGGTGATCAGGCCTTCGATAAGGCAATTGCTTATATTGAAGAACGAAACGTAGGAAAGCGCGCTGTGAACTACCGCCTGCGTGACTGGCTGATTTCCCGCCAGCGCTATTGGGGCGCGCCGATCCCGATCATCCACTGCGAGAAGTGTGGCGCGGTGCCGGTGCCTGATGAGGATCTGCCCGTATTGCTGCCTGAGGATGTCGAGTGGCTGCCCACCGGTGAAAGCCCCCTGAAGCTGCACCCGACCTGGCGCTTCACGACCTGCCCGGTCTGCGGCGGCAAGGCTGAACGCGAAACTGATACCATGGACACCTTCATGTGCTCCTCCTGGTACCACCTGCGCTACCTGAGCCCTGACTACGATCAAGGCCCCTTTGATCCGAAGGAATATGACTATTGGATGCCCGTGGATATCTACACCGGCGGGATTGAACATGCCACCATGCATCTGATCTACACCCGCTTCTTCCACAAGGCCCTCCGTGACCTGGGCATCACCAAAGGCAAGGAGCCCATGCTGCAGTTGCGCAACCAGGGCATGGTGCTGGGCGAGGACAACGAGAAGATGTCCAAGAGCCGCGGCAACGTGATCTCCCCAGATGACCTGGTGGCCGATTATGGCGCCGACACCGTCCGGGCCTACCTGATGTTCTTTGCCCGTTGGGAACTGGGTGCCCCCTGGAACAGCAGCGGCATCGAAGGCAGTGCCCGCTGGCTGCGCAAGGTTTGGTACAACTTCCTCGAGCCGGTGGATAATGCCAACACAGCGGATAAGGAGACCCTCAAGGTCCTGCGCCGCAAGGTCCATCAAACCCTGGCCTCCGTCACCCACGATTTCGAGACCTTCAACTTCAACACGATCGTATCTGGCCTGATGGAACTTCAAAACGAAATGACCACCGCCAAAGCCAATGGCGCATTTGGCAGCGAGGCCTGGAAGGAAGCCGAGAGCATCTACGTGCGCATGATGGCTCCCATCACCCCACATATCGCCGAGGAACTCTGGGAAAAGACCGGGCATGACTACTCGGTGCACACCCAGCTGTGGCCCGAAGTCGATGAAGCCGCCACCAAAGAAGACGAGATCACCCTGATCATTCAGGTGAACGGCAAGCTGCGTGATCGCATTGTGATGCCGGTGGACGTCAAGGAAGAAGATGCCAAAGCCGCCGCCCTGGCCAGTGAGAACGTGATCGCCTATCTGGAGGGCAAGGCCCCCCGCAAGGTGATCTATGTGCCCGGCCGGCTGGTCAACATCGTGATCTAAGTCCCGACACAAAAATCAACAAACATACGCAGAGGTGGTTTTCTGACCGCCTCTGCTTTTTTTGTGTCGAGACAAGCCCCCATCGTGTTATCTTAGGATGAAATTATTGAAATACCCATCACGAAATCCAGGTTCGTGTAAAATTGTGGTATTAGATCATCATTAAAAAGAATGAAGAGGCCAAAACATGGGACTGAAACAATCCCGCAAAATAATCATCCTGCTACTCGGCATACTCCTTCTCGCATCTCAGGTCGGCTGTTCAGGCCAAAAACTGGATTTTCAGGTTAGTGAACATCCAGCCAATGACCTTATTCCCAATGCATTTACTAACCATACGGTATCAACTGCCCAATTTGACCTGCATATCCAGGATTCCATCTTTGAGACGGAGATGGGACAGGAACTCTATGACCTTATATTGGCGGATTACACAGCCCTTTCCACCCTCTTACAGGCGGATAAGCATCTAGACATTTACGTAATGGATGAGCCGCTGGTGGATGACATTCTCCTGGATGGAACATCGATCTATTGTTCAATAAAAGACGTGAAAAAGGGCTATTACCAAACTGCCCTGGTCAATGCCTATACAGGCTTCAGCCTGCCCTGGAAGCTCGCCGGTGTGGAAGGTGCTGTTTTCGGAAATGAAATAGAGGTAGATGAACTGCAGGAATACTACAGCGACGAGGCCAACTATAAGACGCTCTCCCTTTTCCCTTCTTTTTTCTTCGGGGTCTACACCGACCATAACACGCTCGAGACTGCTCGGGATACCGCGGCCTCACTTGTCAATTTCATCGTGGCGGAGCAGGGACCAGACGCGCTCTATCAAACGATCTCACAAACCGATTACCGTCAGGCCTGGCTGGAATCGATTGGTGTCAATGGCACATACGAACCCGTATATGACCTGGGCTTCCTAGAAGAGATGGCTTTTTCATCTTCCGAAGACTACACCATGATTTTTACCTCGGCGAACAGGACCTATTCTTTCTCCGAAAATTTCACCGATTCACCCACACCCATGATGTATCTGCTATCCAATTTTAATACCGGGATGGAGAACATGATGGCCTATATCAAGGATGCGGCGCCTGGCTACTTCGCCCAAATCGAACCAACTTGGGAAGCACCCATCTATTATTATTTCGATGGCGACCTGAGACGGTCCTACTCAGAGCCATCTAAAGCCAGTCTCTATTTCCCCAGTTACTCACTGTCGAACTTGATCTACGAAACAACACTCTACCTATTCCCTGAACCAAAAAGTGAGACTCAGGTCTGGAAGAGTGTCGGTTTAGCGGAATACATGTTCACAATGGCCGATGTGCCGGATCTTGGTCTTTATAATTATTTCAGCCTCTCAGCCGATGACCTGACAGGGAATGACGCTCTTTTCCTTACCGCCTTGCAGGAATATTACCTCTCCAAATCTGATTATCCTGAAACCCTGAACGACATTGATAATGGATTGGTCTATGAAGGGATGGCCATGGTGGCTCTTTCCAACCCATTGCTGGATATCGAATACCCCCGAATGGCCACCTGGCCCATCGCAGCATTTACCAACCAGGAAAATAAATATCTTGCTTATCCCGGTAATTCATTGACCTATCCTGAAGCCTATCTGTTCACTAAATATCTTGTGGATATATTCGGCCTGGAAAGCATGCTCGATTACTGCTCATATTCATCGGCCACAGCCTTTGAAAATACCTTCGGCCTCTCATTCTATGATGCCTTTGCTGATTTCCGAGCAGCCTATTCCATTGATAATTAAGGAGAATCGTCATGCGTTTTGAAGACACCAACTGGATGGGTGTTGAGGAATATCTCAAAAAAGACGATCGGGTGATGCTCGTTCTTGGCGCATGCGAACAACATGGCTATTTGAGCCTGCTTACGGATGTCAAGATTCCTCAAAAGCTGGGCGAGGCTGCCAGCAAAGCCAGCGGTGTGCTCCTGGCGCCACCCCTCAATTTCGGCTGCTCACCCTACTTTCTCTCCTATCCCGGAACGATCAACCTGCGCCTGCACACCTATCTTGATCTGGTCGAAGACATCCTCCGCTCGCTCTACGGCGCTGGGTTCCACAAAGTGCTGATCCTCAACGGTCACGGCGGCAATACCCCGGTGCGATCCCACCTCGTGGAATTGGCAAATGAACTGCCGGACCTGATGATGCGCTGGTATGCCTGGTGGACGCGCCCGGTAGTGGCACAGATCAGCCAGGAGAACGGCCTCATTAACCAGCACGCCAATTGGGAAGAAGCCTTCGATTTCACCATCGTGTCCGATATGCCCAAGGAGATCAAATCTGTGCCGAAATCCAGCGGTTATATCCACGGCAAAGATGCCATCCGGAAAATCTATGACGATGGGATGTATGGCGGCGCTTATCAGGCTGACCCTGCCATCATGCAGGAAATTTTCGATGCCTGTCTGGCGGAAATCCTGGAATGGCTGAAGTTTGAATAGGCAATCACACCCATAAACAAGGCAAAGGGTTAGCTAGAGTGTTGGCTAACCCTTTATTGATTCAATTTTGATTTTTACCCCCGCTTTACACCATCCCCTGACCAAAATGTTATAATTTTTACAAGATTTTTCACAATTATTCCCAGAAAGGTATTCCATGAGCCATCAAAAGAAGGTTATCGTCACAGAAAACGCTCCCGCCGCCATTGGACCTTATTCCGCTGGTGTCAGCACAGGGCATCTGGTCTTCACCGCCGGTCAGCTGGGCATAGATCCCGCCACCGGTGATCTGGTTGAGGGCGGCATTGAAACCCAAACCCGCCAGGCGCTCACCAACCTGAAAGCCGTTCTTGAGGCAGCCGGCACCGGTTTGGATCAGGTCATCAAGACCACAGTCTTTCTGAAGGATATCAATGAATTCGGCTTGATGAACGCCATCTATGGCGAATTCTTCACCTCCAATTTCCCCGCCCGTTCAGCCTTCCAGGTTGGCGCGCTGCCCAAAGGCGCAGCAGTGGAAATTGAAGCCGTGGCCCTCCTGCCCAAAGGAGAGAAGTAGGCCAAATTAATGGATAAGCAACAAATTCTGGTCGTGGATGACGAACCCAATATTGTTCAACTGGCGCGGCTCTACCTCGAACGCGATGGTTACGCCGTAAGCTCCGTTGGCAACGGTCAAAAAGCACTGGACGCTGTACGCAGCCAACATCCCGACCTGGTGGTTTTAGATGTAATGCTTCCGCAGGTGGATGGCTTTGAAGTCTGCCGGCGCCTGCGTGCGGAAGACAACTCCGTACCGATCATCATGGTCACCGCTCGTGATGATGATATCGACAAGATCCTAGGACTGGAACTTGGCGCGGATGACTACCTGACCAAGCCCTTCAATCCCCGTGAGCTGGTTGCACGGGTGCGGGCTGTCCTGCGCCGGGGCGTCCCACCTCAACTGCAGGCCGCTGAAGAGCCGCTTCAAATTGGTGATCTGGAAATAAATCTCGCCGGACGTGAAATCCGCATCAACGGCAACCTAATAGAACTGCGTACGCAGGAGTTTGAAGTCCTAAAAGTCCTGGCCGAAAACAAGGGTATCGTCCTCAGCCGTGAACAACTGCTGAGCAAAGCCTGGGGCTATGACTTCTATGGTCAGACCCGGACCGTTGATGTGCACATCGCCCAGCTGCGCCGCAAGATCGCAGCCAGTGAAATCCAAATCGAGACGGTCACCGGCATCGGCTATAAGCTGGTTGTCTGATGTTTAATTCTCTGCGTTCCCGCTTGTGGTTGACCTACGCCCTGCTGATCGGCTTGGTGCTGTTTGTGGTGGGCACAGCTATCGTGCTGGTGGTCTACCGCGGCAATATCCCGCTTCAACAAGCCGCCATCAACCTACAAGCCCTGCGGGTCAATGCCCTGCCCAGGCTGCAATCCGTGGGCGACCTGGACGCAGATATCCTCCAAACCTTACTCGTCAATAACACCAACCAAATCCGCGGGCGGATCGTGGTGCTAACCAATGACGGACGGGTGGTGGCCGATTCACTGAATGTGGAAGGTGCTAACCTGCCCGAATTTGGCGACACACCAATCCTCACGGAAATTGGCACCCTGCCGAATTTTTATCGCGATTCCGCAAAACAGAATTGGTATTACATCATCGAGCGGATCAACCAAGACCGACTAGCCTTTTTTGCAGTCAGCCGCCCCCGTTTTCAAATTGTCACCATCTTCCGCGATCAATACCTGGCCCCCCTTGCACAGGCTGGTCTGCTTGCACTGCTGGTAGCCTTCATCCTGTCATTGCTCATGTCGCGCTGGATCACAGCGCCCTTACGGCGAATCAGCCGGGAAGCCCGGCAGGTTGCCGATGGCCGCGCCCATCCTATCCCGCTGGAAGGGCCCGAAGAAGTCCGCCAACTGGCCGCCTCTTTCAATACCATGACCCACCAGGTGCAGGAAAGCCAGCAATCCCAAAAGGACTTCATCGCCAATGTTTCGCATGAACTCAAGACGCCGCTGACCTCCATCCAGGGGTTCGCCCGCGCCATTCAGGATGGCACCGCCCATTCCCCCGAAGAGCTGGCCCAGGCTGCGGATGTGATCGGCATGGAAACCGCCCGAATGCATCGCCTGGTCCAGGACCTGTTGACCCTGACCAAGCTGGAAGCCGGATCCATCGCCTTTTCATTTGAGACATTGGATATCAACCCGCTTTTGGACGCCGCCCAACATAAATTCACACCCCGAACGGAAGCTGCCGGTATTCAATTTGACATGCGAAAATCAGAAACCCCCGCTTTTGTCTACGGTGACCCGGACCGCCTGATGCAGCTGCTGGATAACCTTCTGGATAACGCCCTGAAGTTCACGCCCGCTGGTGGAAGAATCACCCTTCGCTGCGAACTCAATGGAGAAACAGTGTGGATCCATGTAATTGACTCAGGAAAGGGAATCCCCAAGGACGAGCAAAACCGAATCTTCGAGCGCTTTTACCAGGTGGATAAAGCCCGGACAGGCGGAGAGGTCCGCGGCTACGGGCTGGGCCTGGCTATCTGCCAGCAAATCGTCCAGGCCCACGACGGAGAGCTTTCCGTCACAAGTCAACCTGGGGAAGGCAGTCATTTTGTGGTAAAAATACCTCTACAACAATGACTAACACACTGAAACGCCAAGTCTCTGTAATCATTCCCTGTTATAACGAACAGCGGACCATTAAGCCTCTACTGGATGGCTTATTGGGCCAATCCTTCCCTGCCGAAAATATGGAGGTCGTCATTGCAGATGGCGGCTCCAACGACGGCACCCAGGCAGCCATCGCTGAATGGCAGGCTGAACATCCCGAGCTGCAAGTGGTCCTGATCGAAGATCACACCCACAGCATCCCGGCAGCCCTCAATTCCGCCATCAAAGCCTCGCACGGTGAGATCATCGTACGGCTGGATGCCCATTCCAAACCCCATGATGAGTATGTCGCCCGTTCCGTCGCGGCATTGGAAGCCGGATTGGGTCAAAATGTCGGTGGCGTTTGGGATATCCAACCTGGCAGCGATAATTGGATTGGCCGAAGTATTGCCGCAGCCGCCGGACATCCAATCGGCGTGGGTGATGCTCGATATCGTTTCACCGATCAGGCCGGCACCGTGGATACCGTCCCGTTTGGCGCCTTCAAGTGCGAGCTGATTGACAAGATCGGCCTCTATGATGAAACCCTGCTCGCCAACGAAGATTACGAATTCAACGCCCGGGTGCGTGAATCGGGCGGTCAGGTCTGGCTCGATCCGCAGATCCGATCCGCCTATTTTGCCCGTCACAATCTGCGTGCGCTGGCACGTCAATATTGGCGCTATGGTTACTGGAAACGCCAAATGCTCCGTCGTTACCCGCAAACCCTGCGCTGGCGTCAGGCCTTGCCGCCTCTCTTTGTCCTCGGGCTGGCAATCCTGCTGGTGGCCTCCCCCTTCCTCGGTCTGGCACGCTGGGCCCTGAGCGGAATCCTGGCAATTTATGCCTTTGTCCTGCTTTTAGCGGGCATCCAACTGGGAATCCGGAAAAAAGACACCGCCGTGTTGATCGGAGTCCCTCTGGCAATCGCCACCATGCACTTTTCCTGGGGAACTGGGTTTCTTTGGAGCCAGGTTTCTCCCCCAAAATCGTAATAAATGTTAAAATGTAAAATATGAAATCGCAATCTCGGCCACGACGATGGTATTTACGCGCCTCTGAGAGAGTCTTTATCCTTTTCATAGGTGACGTCATAATGGCAGCCGTAGCGCTGTTTTTTGCGCTCTATTACTGGGCGGCTGGTGATGCCTGGATGGAATTCTCCCTGGAATTCATCACCCAAAGGCCTCCTGTTTGGTTCTTCATGCTGCCGTTCTTCTGGATTATCCTGCTGGTCGAGTTGTATGATATGCACCGGGCCAGCAAGCCCGTGGATACTTTGAAGGGAATCGGGTTGGCAACCCTGATCAATGGGCTTGCCTATCTGCTGATCTATTTCACATCCCCACCCAACTCACTCCCCCGCCGGGGTGTCGCAGTCTTCATTATCGCCGTCGCCCTCCTTACCCTTGCCTGGCGGATGATTTATATCCGGATTTTTACCGCACCTGCCCTTCAACGGCGGGTGTTGATCGTTGGTGCAGGGAAAGCCGGTCAGGCCATCGTGAATGTGATTGATGCGCAATCACCAGAGCCGTTCTTTATGGCAGGGCTGATAGACGATGACGAATCACTAAAGGGAACCCAAGTTGGTCAATATACTGTTCTCGGTGATAGTCAGGATCTACCTCGAATCATTGAAGAACAGGAAATCACCGACCTGATCCTGGCCATCACGGGAAAAATGCACGGCCGAATGTTCCAGGCAATTCTCGCGGCCCAAGAACAGGGTGTCAACCTGACCTCCATGCCGGTGATCTATGAAGAAATTCTTTCCCGCGTTCCCATTTTCCTGCTCGAAGCGGAATGGATCGTGCGATCGTTCGTGGAGAAAGCCCACACTGGCCTGGCCTATCAGCTTTCCAAACGGTTAATTGACTTTGCTGGGGGCTTGATCGGTTTCATGATTATGGCGTCCCTTTTCCCGCTGATAGCGCTCGCTATCATTCTCGAATCCGGCTTCCCCATCTTCCTCCAGCAGGAAAGGCTCTGCCGAGGTGGACAATCCTTCAATATCATTAAATTCCGCACCATGAAGGTGGATGCCGAAAAAGATGGCCAGGCACGGATGACCGAAGAAAACGACGATAGGGTCACCAAGGTAGGTTGGTTCCTACGAAAAACGCATCTGGATGAACTCCCCCAATTTATCAATGTCATTCGGGGTGAAGTCAGCCTGGTGGGCCCTCGGGCCGAAAGGCCGCAGATGGTGGAGCAATTTCAAAAAGCCCTGCCCTTCTACCGGGCACGTCTATTGGTCAAACCGGGCATCACCGGCTGGGCTCAGATCAATCAAAAATATGCCGGGAACGTCAAAGAAACCGCCATCAAACTGGAATACGATCTCTATTATATTGAGCACCGCACCATCCTTATGGATATCGCCATCATCCTGCGCACCGTGGGATCGGTCATCGGTTTTAAAGGCCAATAACCCCAGGAAGAACCCCTTATGGATATATTTGGAAGACGCATACGTAATCGCTATTTGCTGATGGGGGATATCTTCTTGAGTCTGGTTTCCGTCATGGCCAGCTTCATCATCCGCCTGGAACTGTTCGCCATCTTTGATACCTATCGAATTTCGCTGCTCTGGATGCTGGGGCTTGTCATCGTTATCAAACCGATTATTTACTATTTCTTTGGAATCTATCGCCGTTTGTGGCGTTATGCCAGCATCCGTGAATTGGTTTTGATCATCATGGCCGTCTCAACGGCCTCCATCATCGTTTCCGCGATCATGATCACTTTATTCGCCACCGATGTTTTCACTGGCTTTCCCCGTTCGGTATTGGTCATTGATTGGTTATTATCCATCCTATTCGTTGGCGGTTTGCGCTTCATTTTCCGGCTGGTGGCTGAGACAACATCAACCGCAGCCCACGGCGCCAAGAAAAATAAGCATCAACAAAAAGATGTCCTGGTGATTGGGGCTGGGGATGCCGGTGCGATGGTGGTCCGCGAACTGCAAAAGAACCCCCAGTTGAATATGAATCCCATTGGATTCATTGATGATGACCCAGCCAAATTGAACAGTGAAATTCATAGCATCAAGGTTTTAGCCTCACTATCCCAGATAGATCGAGTGCTGGAGACCCGACCTGTAGACGAGGTGGTCATTGCCATCCCCAGCGCATCCGGCAAGATCCTCCGACAAGTCGCCGATGCCTGCCGCCAGCAAGGGGTGCCATTCCGCACAATGCCCGGCTTGTATGAACTACTGGGTGGTGTGGTGAATGTCAGCCGCCTGCGTGAAGTGGATATTTCCGACCTTTTGCGGCGTGAACAGGTCCACATGGACTCCACTGCCTTGGGTGAAGTGCTCAGGGGCAAGACCGTCATGGTGACCGGTGCCGGTGGATCAATCGGCCGGGAACTCTGCCGGCAAATCGCCCAATCCCAACCCGCCCGAATCCTGCTCCTCGGTCATGGTGAAAACAGCATCTTTGAGACCATGCTTGAACTTCGAGATAACCATCCCAGCCTTGAGACCCAGCCCCTGATCGCCGATGTGCGCGATCTTGGCCGTCTGCAAATTCTTTTTGAACGCTGGCAGCCAGAGGTGCTTTTTCACGCAGCCGCCCATAAACACGTCCCGTTGATGGAAAGCAACATCGAAGAAGCCATCACCAATAACATCCTGGGCACGCGTAATATTGTCACGGCAGCCCTGGAATTTGACGTCCAGCGTCTGGTGATGATCTCCACCGACAAGGCAATCCGCCCAGTCAACGTGATGGGCGCCACCAAACGCCTGGCCGAGATGATCGTGCTCAATGCCGCCCGAACCCACCATAAAGCTTTCACGGTCGTCCGCTTTGGTAATGTTTTGGGCAGCCGGGGCAGTGTGGTTCCCCGCTTCAAGCGCCAAATCGCAAAAGGCGGTCCGATCACCATAACCCACCCTGAAATGAAACGTTATTTCATGACAATCCCCGAAGCGGTACATCTCGTGCTGCAAGCCTCGGCGATGAGCCAGGGTGGAGAGGCATATGTCCTGAATATGGGTGAGCAGGTGAAGATTCAGGACCTCGCCGAAGACCTAATTCGGCTTTCCGGGCTTGAGCCAAACAAGGATATCGAAATCATCTATACGGGCATCCGTCCCGGCGAGAAACTCAGCGAAGACCTCTGGGACCAGGGCTTCGCCTATTCCCATACCAATCACCCAGATATCAACCAGGTGGACAGTGAAGAAGCCCTTTCGAGCGACGAGCTCAACGCCATTCTGGATAAACTCGTGACCCTGGCGCATGCTGGGAAACCCGAAGAGATCCTTGAGATTCTCAGCCAGACAATCCCTGGCGCGGCCATTCAGGCCCAGAGTGCACATCTGGATATGGTAGAATAATGCCCCTTAATTCATTCAAATAATCTTGTTGATCCAATCGACTAATTTTGCGATCAACTTTTAGAAGGAAATCATGACCAAGCTTACCAAAGCAGAATGGGATGCGTTCATTCAAAAACACCCGGATGCCCACCTCCTGCAAACCCCCAATTGGGGCGACCTGAAAAGTGATTATGGCTGGACACCGGAATATTTACGCCAGGGTGACCTGGGCGTGATGATCCTCTTCCGGCGCCTGCCTCTTGGGCTCACCGTAGCCTATGTCCCCCGCGGCCCGGTCGGGACAGGCGATTGGCCTAAGCTCTGGGAAGCAGTGGATGCCCTCAGCCGAGAGCGCCATGCTATATTCCTGCGAGTGGAACCGGAAATCTGGGAACCTGTTCCGGATGATTTCACCGAAACCCACCTGCCCGGTTTCCAACCCAGCCAACAGACCACCCAGCCTCCCCGCACCGTTCTGATTGATATCAGCGGAACCGAAGAGGACTGGCTGGCTGCGATGAAGCCCAAGACCCGCTATAACATCCGCCTGGCACAGCGCAAGGACGTGATCATCCAACAAAACAGTGATGTCAGCGCTTTCCACCAACTGATGGAAACCACCGGTGAACGGGATGCCTTTGGCATTCACAGCCTGGACTATTACCAGGCTGCCTATGATCATTTTGCCCCCGATGGCACCTGCACCCTGCTGATGGCCAGTCACGAAGGCCAACCTCTGGCGGGATTGATGGCCTTTGCACAGGGCAATACCGCCTGGTACCTCTATGGTGCATCCAATAACCGTGAACGCAACCGGATGCCCACCTATCTGCTTCAATGGGAGGCCATGCGCTGGGCCAAAGAAAAAGGCTGCCGGACCTATGACCTCTGGGGCGTTCCTGACCAACCCGAATCCGAACTGGAAGCGAAATTCGCAGATCGCTCAGATGGTCTTTGGGGTGTTTACCGCTTCAAGCGCGGCTTCGGCGGCGAGGTGCGGCGTACAATCGGCACCTGGGATAAGGTCTATATGCCCCTGCTCTACAAGCTCTATCAGATTTACACCGGAGGGAAAGGGAACACCCCCGCATGACCACACCGACCTACCGGATGGAAACCGTCGAAGTCACACAACCCAAGGATTGGAATGATCTGATCGTCAATCTGGAGGGCGCCCATGCCCTGCAAACCTGGCAATGGGGACAGGTCAAGGCACAGGTCGGCTGGCAAGCCCATCCCCTCGTTTGGCGAGATCAAAAAGGCACGGTTTGCGCCGGTGCGCTGTTATTACAGCGCAGCATCCGCCTTGGTGGGTTCGCGTTGAAAATGAGCGTGATGTACGTTCCCCGCGGTCCCATGCTGGATTATGACAATCAGCCTTTGGCAAACCAGGTCATTGACGATCTGCAAAACTATGCCCGCCGCAAGGGTGCCATCTTCCTCAAGATCGATCCCGCTCTCGTTCTGGCATATGGCCAACCTGGCACTGAGAAAGACACAGATTACAGCATCGGCCTGGATTTCAGAGATGATCTCGTCCGGCGGGGATGGGTTTTCTCGAATGACCAGATCCAATTCCGCAACACAGTCATCCTTGATTTACAGGAGGACGAAGAAGCCCTCCTGGCAAAAATGAAATCCAAGACCCGCTACAATATCCGCCTGGCAGAGCGGCGAGGGGTGACCGTCCGGGTTGGCGGCATGGATGATATCGACCTGCTCTACCGGATGTATGCCCACACCTCCGTTCGAGATGACTTCTTGATCCGCGGTAAGGACTATTACGCCTACGTTTGGCGCACATTCTTTGAGGCCGGGCTGGCAGAACCTCTAATTGCGGAAGTGGAAGGAGAACCGGTCGGCGCAGTGGTGATCTTCACTTTTGGCGAGCAGGCCTGGTATATCTATGGCATGTCACTGGATGAACACCGCGAGAAAATGTTCACCTACCGCCTGCAATGGGAAGCCATGCTGCGGGCCAAAACCAAGGGCTGCACCTTATATGACCTCTGGGGCGCACCGGATGAATTCGACAAGAGCGACCCGATGTGGGGCGTTTACCGCTTCAAAGATGGCTTTGGCGGCACAGTGCACCGAACCCTCGGTGCCTGGGACTATCCCGTGCGGCCTGTCATCTACTGGCTCTACAACCGGATTCTTCCAAAAATTCTGGATTTGATGCGCCGTCGGGGAAAATCGGAAACCAAGCAAGGACTGGACGCATGATAGAGCGACTTCACTTTGCCCATCTACCCACGCCGGTGGAAGAAATGCCCCGGCTGACCCAAACCCTGAACGGTCCTCGTCTTTGGGTCAAACGTGACGACCAAACCGGACTGGCTTTTGGCGGCAATAAAACCCGTAAGCTGGAATACCTGCTGGCGGACGCTCAAAATCAGGGCGCAAAGACCTTGATCACTGCCGGTGCTGTCCAATCCAATCACTGCCGCCAGACGGTCGCCACAGCCGCCAAATTCGGGATGGAATGCATCCTGGTCCTCTTTGGTGAGCCGCCCAACCCGCCGGATGGCAACCATTTCCTGTTTCACCTGCTGGGAGGCGAACTGGTCTTCACCGAACGTGACAACGTGCAAACTAAACTGGCAGAAGTCTATGAACAGGCTAAATCGGATGGCCGCCAACCTTACCTGATCCCTTATGGCGGTTCCAACCCAATCGGCGCGAGCGGCTATGTGAACGCCATGCTGGAACTGGCGGAGCAGAACTGTGATCCGGATTGGATCGTCTTCCCCAGCTCCTCCGGCGGCACGCAGGCCGGGATGCTGGTTGGCGCACGGATGAGCGGCTACAAGGGTAAGATCCTCGGCATTAGCGTGGACGAACCCGCAGAGGTGTTAAGGCCACGGGTGGCAGATCTAGCAAACCAAACCGCAGCGTTCCTGGGGGAATCCTTTACTTTCTCTCCGGAAGAGGCACTGGTCAACGACAATTACACCGGTGAAGGTTATGCCATTATGGGTGAAATGGAAATAGAAGCCATACAGCTTTTTGCCCGCCTGGAAGCTCTGATGCTCGACCCTGTCTACACCGGACGGGCTGCCGCGGGGCTGATCGACCTGATCCGCCAGGGATATTTTCCAAAAGAGGATACGGTCCTCTTCTGGCATACCGGCGGCACCCCAGCCCTTTTTGCGGGGAAGTATCAGGAGCGGCTGATCAATTAAAGTAGGTTGCTCCCCGCTCCGTTTCACTTCGGGGGCTATGTCGCACAGCTCGCAATGACTAATCAAATTACAGGGCACACAACCCTCTTGTCATTGCGACGGAGCCGCAGGCGGAGGAAGCAATCTCAGAATTGGTGCGCACAAAAGAGGTGCACACCCTACATAGAATAAATCAAAAACCCCCGGATGATCCATCCGAGGGTTTATTTTTCCTAAGAAAACTGCTAATTTTACAGGCCAGCCGCATCGCGCAGCAGGTCGGCCTTGTTGGTCCGTTCCCAGGTCAAATCCAGGTCGTCCCGGCCAAAGTGACCGTAGGAGGCCAGTTGCTGGTAGATCGGACGGCGCAGGTCAAGATCACGGATGATCGCACCGGGGCGCAGATCAAAGAATTCATTGATCAGTTCAGCGATCCGGGAATCATCGATCTTGCCGGTGCCGAAGGTCTCCACGTTGACGGAGAGTGGGTGCGCGACGCCGATGGCATAGGCCACCTGCACTTCACAGCGATCCGCCAAACCAGCGGCAACCACGTTCTTGGCAACCCAGCGGGCAGCATAAGCGCCGGAGCGGTCAACTTTTGTCGGATCTTTCCCGCTGAAGGCACCGCCGCCATGCCGGCCCATGCCACCGTAGGTATCGACGATGATCTTGCGGCCAGTCACGCCGGCATCGCCCATCGGGCCGCCGGTGACAAAACGACCGGTGGGGTTGACATAAATCAACAGGTCGTCGTCAATCAGTTCTTCAGGGAGCACAGGTTTGATGATCTGTTCAATCACACCTTCGCGAATCTGCTCGTGGGTGACATCAGGATCATGCTGGGTGCTGATCAAAACGGTATGGATCCGTTTCGGTTTGCCATATTCATATTCCACCGTCACCTGGCTCTTGCCATCGGGGCGCAGGAAAGTGAGGCCATTTGCCTTGCGCACTTCCGCCAGCTTGCGGGTGAGCTTGTGGGCGTAGTAAATCGGCATCGGCATCAGGGTTTCGGTCTCGTTACAGGCGTAACCGAACATCATCCCCTGGTCACCAGCGCCAACCCCTTCAATATCCTCGTCTTCTTTCATTTCACCGGATTTGAATTCGCTGGCCTTGTCCACACCGAGGGCAATATCGGGGGACTGATTCGCCAGAGCGATCAGCACACCGCAGGTGTTGCCATCGAAGCCCTTCTCAGAGCTGTCATAGCCGATCTCGTTGACCACTTTACGGACCAGTTCGTCAAAATTGACAAAACCGGTCGTGGTGATCTCACCGAGTGCCATGATATACCCGGTCTTGGTGGCGCATTCGCAGGCCACACGGGAGTATTTATCCTGGGCAATCAAAGCATCCAGCACAGCATCGCTGACCTGGTCACAAACTTTATCGGGATGGCCTTCTGTGACCGATTCCGACGTGAACAGGTATTTTTGCAAATTCATAAATGTCAACGTCATTGTGAGAACCTCCATGTCTCATTAAAGATTAGCGCCCCATCTGGCTCGTGCGAGAGGGGCGTAACATGTCGTTTCAGCTTGCCTCTCATCTTCCAGAAATCGCTCTGCCGGATTTGGCACCATAAAAGCTAAGCTTTCTGGTTGCCGAGGTATCATCGGGCCGGTCCCTCCACCTCTCTGGATAAGAGTGCCGCATAGGGCTATTCAATTTTTGTTGAACGGTTTGGATTATAACACCAAAAAAGAAAAATGCAAATTATAGTGGATGAATCGTATACACTTTATCCGCAAGGTGCAAAAAAGAATCAAGAGAGATTGCTTCCCACGCCGCTTCGCTTCGGGGACTATGTCGCTAGCTCGCAATGACAATACCATTCTGTCATTGCGAGGAAGGTGTCTTGCACCGTACGAAGCAATCTACGTGATAAATTTGGTGGGTTGGTAACCCACCCTACACCTGCAGGTAAATCGAGATAATTGGTGCGCACAAAAGATGTGCACACCCTACATGCTTCGTCAAGACCAGCCACACTGTAGGTCACGTGCCGCGCAGCGCACGTGACAAAACCATTGTGTCATTGCGACGAAGGTACCTTGCACCGTATGAAGCAATCTTAGTGATAAATTTGGTGGGTTACCAAACTCACCCTACACCTGCAGGTAAATCGAGATAATTGGTGCGCACAAAAGATGTGCACACCCTATATATTCCATAATGACAAGCCACACTGTAGGTTACGTGACGCGCAGCGCACGTGACAAAACCATTCTGTCATTGCGAGGAAGGTGTCTTGCACCGTATGAAGCAATCTCAGAAAATTGGTGCGCACAAAAGATGTGCACACCCTATATATTCCATAATGACAAGCCATACTGTAGGTCACGTGCCGCGCAGCGCACGTGACAAAACCATTCTGTAATTGCGAGGAAGGTGCCTTGCACCGTACGACGCAATCTCAGTGATAAATTTGGTGGGTTGCCAAACTCACCCTACACCTGCAGGTAAATCGAGATAATTGGTGCGCACAAAAGATGTGCACACCCTACATGCTTCATCAAGACCAGCCGCACTGTAGTAGGTCACGTGCCGCGCAGCGCACGTGACAAAATAAAAGAGATTGCTTCATGTCACCTTAGGAGTTCCTCGCAATAATAGGGAGAATATCCTTGCAAGGGGAAGCAATCTCAATTGACCAGGGAGTACATCAAATCCTAATGCTTATCCCTCCCCTCGCCTGCTATATCGGTGTTCCATCAGGTCCCAGCGCAGTTCAAAACGGGCGTCTTCACTCAACTGGTGCAGATCCAACAAACCATCGGCGATCTGGCGCAGGGTATAGACCGCCAGGCTGTCATCCGTCACTTCGCCATCGGCGTCAAATCCGGCGTGCTCATCAAACAGCTCACCCAGATCATCATAAACGGCCTGCACGGCATCCATGTTTGCCAGGAAGGTGTCCAGAATCGCTTGCAATTCCGCCGGGTCCTCACCCATCTCCGTCAGGTCTTCGATCCGCTGTTCCAGACGTTCGACCACATCATCGGTATTGTCAATCCGTTCGCCGGCATGCTCATAGCGCTCGAACATGTCCGCATACATCTCTTCCAGCCTGACAAAAGCTTCCTCAACCGGCGGTACGTCTCTTTGAGCGGCGACCGTCTGGGTGGGGAGAGCCAACAACACTACACCTGCCAAAACAGCAAAGGTCAACAGGATCTTACTTAGCTTTTTCATCACATAACTCCTTATGTCAGAATAGAGAACGTTTAGATGTTCCCATCATAAAACCCGCGCGTAAGGCGGGTTTTGTGATTCTGTAAGAAGTCTGTAAATATCCCCCGATACCGTTTTTACATACCATCTCCTGGCAAGGTGTAGACCTTGCCTGATCCTTCCAGCAGCCGCGGGTTCACCCGACCCATCCACTTTTCGGGCAGGTGCAGCTTCTGGAAGCCGCCATAATCCTCATACAGCTCGTGGGCGTCCCGGGTCGCCAACATCGTCCAGCGCACACCTTCCTGATCCAGCGCCTCCAGAATCATCTCAGTTAGCCATTTACCCAGGCCCTGTCCCTGATACTTCTCCAAAACAAAGACATCACATAGATAGGCAAAGATCGTGTAATCCGTGACAACCCGCGCAAAGCCTACCTGCCAGCCGTTGTGATAGACCCCGAAACAGAGCGAATTTTCAATCGCTTTCTCGGTCGTGGCAAGCGTTCTCCCGGTGGTCCAATAGGCCTCGTTGGATAGGTAGCGATGGATCACCTCGATCTGCAGCCTGTCCTTATCGGTACTGATGGTGAATTCACCTCGTTGGAATTCCATCTTCTCTTCTCCTTCGCGTTTAGCCCTTTTGATCCGGGTGGGTGCGGCTCATCCATTTTCCCGGCACTTCAAGGGGGTGATAATCCCCATAATGTTCATATAAACCGTGGGCGTCACGGGTGGCCAGCAGGGTGCGCTCGATGCCCATCCGGTCGGTATACTGCCCGGCCGCCTCCACCAGCCACTTCCCCAGCCCTTGCCCGCGTTGAGAGGGATCCACAAACACATCACACAACCAGGCAAAGGTCACCTGATCTGTGACCAACCGGGCAAAGGCCACCTGCTCCCCCCGGTGATAAATGCCCAGACAAACTGAAGTGTGGATCGAGGTCTCGATCACCTCAGGCGGCCGTCCCTGCGCCCAATAGGACTGACGGTCCAGAAAGTCCACGACCTTTTCCAGCTGCAACCTGTCCTTATCGAAGCTGAGCAAGAATTCACCCCGTGTCTCTTCCTCCAATCCCGCTTCCGGTTGGAAAGGGCGCTCGGGGTCATAATCCTCGGGCAGCGGCTCAATCAGATCGCGTATGCGAACCCCGTCTTGATAACTGAAATGATAATGCAGCGGCTCAACACCTGCCAATACCTTCGGCAGAAAGACATGGATATTATCCACCACCTCCGGCGCGTTGCAGGCCCACTCACGCTTCACCCACGCCAGTTCACCTTCATGGTTGCTGACGAAATTGCGATGCGTCACCTCAACCGTGAAGATCACAATCCCACCGGGTGGAATCTCATAGCCATCCCAGGTCAGCAATCCGGCGAACTGCGGGTGCGTGTTTTGATAACCGGTCTCCTCCGCCACCTCGCGGATCATCGCCTGGCGAGCGGTCTCACCCGGCTCAATATGACCACCAACGCCGTTCCACAAACCCTGGTTGGGTGGGAACTTACGGTGGAGCATCAGAACATCATCCCCATTGAGCAGGAAACAAAGCGTGAATGCAGGGTTAAGGGTCATGCAAAAACCTCCAACAGGTTAGCAGGGTTCGCTTCGGTGATCTCCAACGAATCCAACCCGTGCCAGGCAGTGAACTGATCGAGAGTCTGCTTCAAACCGACCAACAGCTCATCATCCAGGGTCATCTCCGGCTCCAGGTAGAGCGCTTTGACCTCCATCCGCTTCTGCTTGCGGTGCGCCTTGGGGTCCAGTCGACCCACCAGGCGACCTTTGTGCAGGATCGGCAGGCAGAAGAAGCCATATTGGCGATCCTTGGCCGGAGTATATGATTCCAGGCGGTAATCAAAATTGAATAAGTCCAGGGCGCGGTCCCGGTCCGAGATCAGGGGGTCAAAGGGCGAAAGCAGGGTTGTGTAGGTCGCGGTCAGTTCCCCCGCCAGTGCTTGTTTTGCCAGCGCCAATCCATCCGGGTGAATATAGACCGGTTGATCCCACGCTGCTACCTCAGCTCGATAGAGTCGCCCCTCCGCGGTCAGGCGTTCCAGCCGCTTGGCCATCCCGGTCTTCAGCAGGTAATAATAATTCGCCACCCATTCAACCCGGGCAGCCCCCAAAGCGCGCACCGCCATCAATGCCAGCTCATCGCGCACTGTTTCCAGATCCTGGGCATCGGCGTCGTCCCAATCCGGCAGCACCCGCTCCCGCAGGTCAAAATAGCGGCGGAAGTTCTCCCGCCGAGAAACCATCAACTCGCCGGTGATCATCAAACGGTCCAGCGCGATCCGTTCATTTTTGATGCCGCCCCAACCCGTCTCGATCCGCTCCGATTCAAAATCCATCGAACTCAGCGGGCCGTTTTCGCGCACCTCTTCCAGCACCCGCGCCAACAGGTCCTGATGCTTCTCGGCCCAGCCCCACCAATAGCGCCCAACCCGCTTATCATGCAGGCCCCGGCCACGGAATGTCGGGTAATATTCGGTTGGAATATAACATAGCGCGTGCGCGTAATATTCAAAAAGCTGCCCCTCCGCGTGTACCTCATCCAGCCAGTCCGGGTCAAAATCACCCAGGCGGCTCCAGAGCACCAGATTCTGACTGCGCTGGACCACATGGATCGTGTCAATCTGCAGATAGCCCATCTGCCGGATCGCGGGCAGCAGGTCCGTCTTGACGGCAGTGGTTGAGGGCGGGGTCAGCAGGCCTTGCGCGGCAAGCATCACCAGGCGCACGGCTTCAGGGGTCATCAGCATCAAAGGGTCACTCCTCGGTGTTATCCAGCGGCGTCACTGCGGTTGGCAGCGATCAACAGGGCTTCGCCCAGGGCACGGGCCTCGTTTGGGGTCAGGAAAAGATGGGTCTCCCCGGCACGCAGGATCTTCTCGCCCGGCGGGCAGGTTTCAACAATCGTCAGGCAGACATTGTCCTCCAGGTCCTGATCCTCACACTCATAAAAAATTTCAATTTGAAGGGTTTTATCCAGCAAATGAATCGTCATGGTGAGCAGCCTCCATCGGGATCCAGCTGTTGGTCTTACCCCAAATCATAACATTAATCGAGGCCGGAAAGCGAGTGATTAGGCTTGAAAAAACACCGGTTTTTTGCCATTAACTGAAGCAAATGGCCCCAAATTCGCCCCATTTAGAGGAAAAAAGCATCCTGATAGTTTCTGAGAGTCCCTTTTCGGTAGACTCGGGTTTACTAAAAGAGAAAAACCGTGCCGCGCCTTCTCATGCGGCTTGTAAGGAGTTGAAAAAATGGAAGTTCCACGCCATTGGCGATTAAAGAAACAACGGTACGCACTGGTTGGCGAAGTCTGCCCCCACTGCCAGGCCAAGATCTTCCCGCCCCGGGATGTCTGCCCGGAATGCGGCGGCGAGGCCAAGACAGCCTATACCTTCAGCGGTAAGGGCGAGGTCTATTCCTTCACCAAGATGGGCAACGCTCCGGCCGGCTTTGAAGCCCAGGCCCCCTATACCGTGGCGCTGATCAAACTGGAAGAAGGCCCGATCGTCACCGCCCAACTCACCGACCTCGGCGAAGAAAAAGTTGAGATCGGCATGCCGGTCGAGATGGTCACCCGCAAGCTCCGCTCCGATGGCGACGAGCGCGGGATGCTGGTCTATGGCTACAAGTTCCGCCCGGTGATGAGCGCGTAGATCACATCAAACAGTTCAATCCTGCCCCCGGTATTGCCGGGGGCTTTGTTTATGGGGAGGTTTGCATGACTGAAAAAACTAACATTTTCCAGCGGCTGATCCATCTGAAACCCAAATGGGCGATCCTCAGCTTCATCCTGCTGGATCTGTTCAGCATCGGGCTGGGGATGGGCGTCCCATTCTTCACGATCCTTCTGGGGCTGCCGGTGGGCTGGTGGCTGGCCCGGCGACTGGGGGAAAAGCCGCAGACCCTCCATGCCCTGCTGGGGAGCCTGCTCAAATACGCCGCTCTGACCGCCGCGTTCTCAATGTTGGTCCTGGCGGTCATCTGGCTGCCCTCGCTCAAGTGGCTCTTTGACCCCAGCGCTGACCTGGCCAATTACGGCATGCCGCTGATCCTCTTCGAGCCCCTGGCGAGCTTCATCGGCTGGCAGGTGCTGATGGTATTGATTTCGCCGTTTTTACAGATGCTGATGACGGTGTTTGGCGCGGTGGTGACGTGGTGGAGGGAAGAGGAAGAAGATAGAAAACTTTTTACTACGGGCAAGTGACTTACAAAAATATTTTGTAAGAACCAGAAGTCAGCTCATATTACACTGTCAAAAAGTTCAAAAATAAAACAATAATTAGTAAATACACCTTTTAAATAATACACGATTCATTTTCTTAGTCGTTATCGAACAACAGCAATATTAATATGTTGTAGGAGTTTGATAATTCTTTCCTGTTATTCTTGGCTCTCAGTATGTAAACTTAAATCAACATAAACTTTTTCAAGTATTCTGATCAATTTTTTATCAAGTGTTACAATATGTTGTAATATAGCCGCATCATCGCAATTCCTTTATAAATTATGAGTAAGTACATGGAGGGAAATGATATGAAAATGGAATTACGAAGTAAAGCCATTGATAAAATTTATAAACGGCGAGACCGGATAGATATGCCGGATTATCAGCGAGAAGAAGTTTGGCCTATTTCAAAGAAACAGCTTCTAATAGACAGCATATTGCAAGGATGGCATATCCCTAAATTTTATTTTCAAATGGTTGATAAGAATTCATTTGAATGTGTTGACGGTCAACAAAGACTATCTGCAATTTTTGAGTTTTTTGATAATCAGTTGCAACTATCTGAAGAATCAAAGAAGAAATTTAATGCTTCTACATACAATGAGTTACCTGACGATATTTCAGACAGTTTCGATGATTATGAAATTGAAATAGAAGAAATTGAAGATGTAAATGAAAATGAACTTGAAGAATTGTTTCAAAGATTACAATTAGGAACTCCCTTAAATACTGCCGAAAAATTAAATGCAATTAGTGGAGATATGAGGGATTTCTGCCATGAGATTTCTTCAGCTAACTTCTTTGAAAACAAAATCCCATTAAGAAATACACGGTATGCGTATTTTGAAATTGCAACTCGTTGGTTATTACTTGAAGCAAGAGGAATTCAACCGCAATTACGTTTTCCACAACTTGAAGGATTCTTAAAGGAAAATCGAACATTTAGCAAAGAATCAGAGACTGCAAAAAAAACAACTCGTGCTCTTGATTACCTTGATCAAGCCTTTCCTGAAAAGTGTAAGGTGTTACGAAGTCGAGCTAATGTTTTGTCTGTGTGTATGTTAGCTTCCAGAATAATTTCACATGGAATAGACAGAAATACTTCAAAAAAATTTGGCGATTTTATCCAATCCTTTTTCGATGATTTAGCAATTGAAGTTGAGAAAGGCGCAGAAAGTTCAGAAAAAGACTTTTTGAAATATCAACAATCGATCTCATCAGGTTCTGCATCTGGTCAGTCCATAACTACTCGACTTGATATTCTAAGTAAAAAACTCGCTCGTTTTTCTCCAGAATTCGCGCCAATAATTGGAGTATTTCCAAATGTGGAAAGCGAAACAATAAATGACTTAAATGATTTAGCAGAAGATACCAAAGAGAGAATATTCAAAATAAATAAAAAGTATTCAGGACAAAATGGTGAAGATTTAATTAAAATGACAACAAAGGTGTCAGAAGGATTAACTCTTTTAAACCAACCATGCAAATCAAGTACTTCGTTTGGAAATTTTATTGATTCTTTATATTTCATTTTTTACGAGGGAACCGGATCATGTAAACGATTGTCGTCTCCCCCTCCAGACTTTGTGATTGATATAAAAAATATTAGAACAATAATTAGGCATGATATTGACCATGGCAAAAAAACAGATACCCAAAAGAAGAATATCAAACTTGCGGACGCATTCAAAAAATACAGTGGCAAAGTTTCTATAGGAGAGTGCTCACCAGAAGAAATTCTGACGACACAAATTCGTCTCCTGATTGCTGCTGTAAAATTTCTTGCTGATTTATAATTTCCCCCTCTCCCCTGGTGTATAATTCCCTCAATCACGCGGGCGGTCATCTCTCATCTGCATCAACCGAAAGGGGAGAATATGGCAGAAAACACTGAGCAGGTATTTTTCACTAAAAAACATTCCCGGTTAGCGAATATAGCACAACTAGCCAAGATCATCGGCTGGATCTATCTTGTCATTGGTTTGATTTACGCAGTCTTTAGTTTTCTTGAGGTTAAAGACATAATATGGATTCGACTCGGTCTGCCAGTCGCCGACTACACCTCATTGTTCCCTGAAGAGTTAAAATACGCTTCTACTTCAACTGGCAAAATCATTCTCACAACAATCACGAACATTCTTCACCCCATTATCTATTGGCTGGTCCTCAGGGCTATATCTGCTGGGCTAAACATGATCCTCGAAACCGATCTGAACTATCGAGGCGCCGCAGAAGATGGGGAGGAACTCGCAGAGGGCAGCAAGCCCACAGCGATGCGTGCCATCGTCACAGAAACCGCCAGGGTGCTCAAAGGTACATTCCACAAGAAACCAACTGACCCCGCAGCAGAAGAAGATCCCGATCTCAAATATACCGAGGGGGATCAGCCTGTCTTCTATGATCCCAAGCAGGTCTTATGGCTGGATAAATGGCTGAGGATTGCCGCCGTTATTTCCATCGCCCGCTACATCCTTCATGCTTTATTATTGATGGACCCCGGCCAGCAAATATTCCTGTCATTTTTTACACATGCTGACAGCATGAGTATTCTAGCCTGGATTGGCACTGTCCTATACTCTCTGCTCAACCTGGGCGTCCGATTTATGTCCGTCTTCTTCCCAATGATCGCATTGGGAGCGCTTCTCAAGGTCCTGATGGAAATGGAATTCACGAGCCGCGGCGTGGAGGAGTGAGCGCGCGGCAATCCTATCGATCATGAAAGCTACCGATAGTTATTCTATCGGTGGCTTTTTTATTTATTTTCTAATTACACTGCGTATTTGTGATATACAATGAGTAACGAACCCATTTCATTCCGCCAGTTTGGACACCCTATGAATCAACCACTCTCCGCCCATCTCAAATCTTTCATCCTGCCCTTCCTGATGCTGATCGCACTGCCGGCATCCATCAACTACACCGAGTATCGTTGGGGCGGTCACGCATTGGTCACCAACTCTCTGGCCAGCGCGATTGCCGGGGCCGTCATCGGCCTGGCAGGGCTGACACTATTGTTGGTCTCCATCCGGCTGATCATCGTCTATGCCAACACCACCGTGATGCCCTGGATCCCCTCGGAGAAGCTGGTCATCCGCGGCCCCTATCGCTATGTCCGCAACCCGATGATCCTCGGGGTCGTACTGGTGATGGTCAGTGAAGGGCTGCTGCTGGGCTCAAATGGCATTTTCATCCTGGCGCTGGTTTTCTTCCTGGGCAACACGCTCTATTTCATCCTCTCGGAGGAACCCAAACTGGAAGAGCGCTTTGGGGAAGATTACCACCGCTATAAAACCAATGTCCGCCGTTGGGTGCCACGGTTGAAGCCGTGGAAAGGGTAACTCAAATCGCTTTACCATAATATTTTCACCCTGGCCATCTGGCCAGGGTGAATTCCGTCCATTGGGGGCTATCTGCAGGTCAGTTTCCTTTTTATACTAAAAGTACTTTCGGGGAGGAAGTCACCTTTCCTCTCGTTCCCTTTTTGTCCCAAGATAAAGGAAAGCCCCATGCCTGCCGAGGAAACCGCCAAGAAACAACCACTTTTGTCTCCTATTCTGCGCTGGTTCATGCTGGCGATGGTACTGGCAAATATTGCCGGAATGATGACGCCCATGCTCTTGCCAATCTATCTGACGGATCTTGGCGCGGATATCACCGATGTGGGCCTGGTATTCACCCTGACTTCCGCAGCGGTTTTGATGCTGCAGATCTTCGGAGGCTGGGTTTCTGATCAGATCGGTCGCCTGCGGGCCGTGGCGATCGGCAGTGTGGGCGGGGTCATCGGGCTGGGCGCGATGCTGCTTGCACCCACCTGGCAGTGGATGATCGCAGCTCTGATCGCCTATCAAATTCCCTTTGCCCTGGTCGCCCCCAGTTTTCAGGCTTTCATCGCCGAAAACTCAGCGGAAGAGAATCGCGGCAAAGTGTATGGGATGACCAATACGATCTTCCAGATCACCGGTGTGATCGGGCCGCCTTTGGGTGGGTTACTGGCCGGCGCTTTTGGTTTCAAGTGGATGCTGGCCGTCTCTGCTGTTCTCTATACTGCTGCTGCCATCCTACGAATCTGGATGGCCTCCACAAAGAAATCCGAGATGCCTGAGCAGCCCACGCAAAAATTAAACATGGGCTCCTTCAAGCGCAGCATGGTCAGTATGCTGGGTATGTTGGTGGGCGGTGGATTGATCACCTGGATCTTCATCACCGATGGGATCGGCGATATCGCCTTCCGAATGTCCGGCGAATTGCAGCCACTCTATCTGAAACAGCTTGCTGATATCAGTGTGGAGCAGATTGGCCTGCTCGGTTCAATCAATGCCATCGCTTCCATGTTCGTCCCGATGCTCTCTGGCAAACTGGTTGATAAGCACGATGAACGCCTGCCCCTGATCATCGGCTTTGCGTTGATCTTCGGCGCCTTCATGATCTTTCTGCAGGCGGATAGCTTCCTGATCTTCGCGGCCAGTTCGGCTGTCTTCGGCTTTGGCGGCGGGATGCTGGGCCCACCCTATCAATCATTGATCTCAAAAGTGGTCCCTGCCAACAAGCTAGGTACTTTCTCGGGTGTGTTCAACAGCAGCCGGGGGTTCATCTCCCTGCCAGCCCCATGGCTGGGTGCGCAGCTCTGGAAGCGGGTCAGCCCCCAGACTCCCTTCATTGTGACGGCGGTCGCCTCACTGCTGATCATGATCCCGATATGGTTCAAATTCAAAGCGCCGGAAAAGCCTCTGGAATTTGGCGAACCCCAGGTTCAAGTTGAACCCGCGCTGGTGAAAACCGGCGAATAAACACGATAAAGGGCGGTGGTCCCCACCCTAATCCCACCGCTTCATCTCTTCTCCTCAGAGACGCCCCTCCTCACCGGGGCGTCTCTTCCAATTTAACGCTTCCGGTTGACACCTCTGGGGCATTATTATAGAATCACAGCATACTTTGATTCTCTCAGCCGCGTAACTTTTTGGGCTGAACTCCGGTTAATAAAGGAGGACTTATCGATTCATAAAACCATTAGTAAACGATGGATTGATGCTACCGGAGAACAAATCAATTGATGTCACCATTGTTTAAATCCCTCACCATTACCACTCCGGTCCGAATTAGTCCATCCCCTATCCGTATTTGAGATCTTATCGGTCAATTTATTATGCACGTATATTCACTTTCAACCTAATTACGTCTAAAGGAGACATCATGAAGGACTTGTTTAAAGTTTCAACCCGCACAATCGTTGCCATCGGCATTGGCGCAGCGCTCTTTATGCTGCTGTTCATGTACGTCAAAGTTCCCTCCCCAATTCCGGACACCAGTGTCCAAACTGCATATGGCTTGGGTGCCTTCATGGCCACCCTTTTTGGCCCGATCGCTGGTGCTCTGATCGCGTTCATCGGCCATGCACTGAGTGATGCAATCCAATATGGTTCACCCTGGTGGTCCTGGGTAATCGCCAGCGGCGTTGCCGGCTTCATCTTCGGTTTCGCTTTCAAGCGCACAAAAGTTGATGAGGGCGAATTCAAACTCAAGGATATTCTGACCTTCAACCTGATCCAACTCATCGGCAATGCCGTGGCCTGGATTGGGGTTGCCCCTCTGCTGGACATCCTGATCTATCAGGAACCCGCCAGCTATGTCTTCACCCAGGGTATTGTCGCAGCAGCTTCCAACTTCGTCACAACTGCCGTCATTGGCACACTGTTGCTGGCAGCCTATGCAGCCACCCGCACCAAAAAAGGCTCACTCAAGAAAGCTTAGGCCTGAAAACACGTTTTGATTAACCAAAATGGCTGTCGCGAACAATTGACAGCCATTTTCCTTTACAATTACATTTTTACGTTTCCAGTGCAATTGAGAATCTTGGGTACAATAACCATCTAGACCCAATGGACTGTGTGAGCTGATGACCAAAACGCCAATCATTGAATTTGACAACTTTTTCTTCCAATATTACAGCCAGGCTGAACCCACACTGCATAACATCAACCTGAAGATCTATCCCGGTGAAAAGGTCCTGATCGTTGGCCCCAGTGGCAGCGGCAAGAGCACCCTGGGCCACTGCATCAATGGGCTGATCCCTTTCGCCTATAAAGGTGAGATCAATGGCAACCTGAAGATCAACGGCCGGGATACGCAGGAGATGAACATCTTCGAACTATCCAAGCAGGTCGGCACTGTTCTGCAGGACTCTGATGCGCAGTTCGTGGGCCTGTCCACGGGGGAAGATATCGCCTTTGCCCTGGAAAACGATAGCATCCCCTTTGAGGAGATGCACGAAAGGGTTAAAAAAGTCGCCAGCATGGTGGATATGCAGCACCTATTATCCTCATCACCCTTTGAGCTCTCCGGCGGCCAGAAGCAGCGCACATCGCTGGCTGGTGTCATGGTAGATGATGTGGATATTTTGCTTTTCGATGAGCCATTAGCCAACCTTGACCCCGCCACTGGCAAGACCGCCATTGAGATCATCGAAGATATCCATCAGAAATCTAAAAAGACCGTTTTGATCATCGAACACCGTCTGGAAGATGTGCTCCATCAGCATGTTGATCGCATTTTGGTCATTCGGGATGGCCGGATCATCGCCGACCAGAACGCGCATGACCTGGTCTCATCCGACATTCTGACCGATACCGGTATTCGCGAGCCGCTTTATGTGACCGCCCTGAAATATGCCGGCGTCAATGTCACCAGCGATCTACTGCCCGGCTATATCACCACATTGAAGACCGAACTGGAGAAAGACGCCCTTGTCAATTGGTATGAGAGCGTACAGCATCCGGATGCCAAGCCCGCAGCCCCTTCCATCCTCTCCATTGAAGGCCTAAATTTCTCCTATGATGGTATCCGCTCGATCCTGAGCGATATCAACATTGATATTCAGGAAGGAGAAATGGTCTCGCTGGTAGGTAGGAACGGGGCGGGCAAATCCACGCTCTCCAAGCTGCTCTGCGGGTTCGAAAAACCCGACTCCGGCATCATCCGCTACTATGGTGAAGACATCGCTGACAAAACAATCAAGGAACGGGCCGAATTCATCGGTGCGGTTCTGCAAAACCCCAACCAGATGATCTCAAAGCCCATGATCTTTGATGAGGTTGCCCTAGGATTGCGCTTCCGGGAAGTGCCTGAAGAAGAAGTGCAGGAGCGGGTCAAGAAGGTGTTGGAAGTCTGCGGCCTCTCACCCTTCATTGACTGGCCGATCTCAGCCCTGAGTTATGGCCAGAAGAAACGGGTGACCATCGCCTCAATCCTGGCTTTGGGGCCAAAGATCCTGATCCTCGATGAGCCCACCGCCGGGCAGGATTTCCGCCACTACACTGAGATCATGGAGTTCCTGCTGGAGTTAAACAAGATGGGCGTCACCATCATCCTGATCACTCATGACATGCACCTGATGCTCGAATATACCCCACGGGCCATCGTGCTCTCAGAGGGGCAGCTTGTTGCCGATACAGCGGCTTCAGTCGTGCTGACGGATAGTGAGGTGATCAAAAAGGCCAGCCTCAAGGAGACCTCGCTCTTCAACCTGGCCCAGATGGCTGGCATTCCGGACGGTACCGCCTTTGTGCAAGGTTTCATTGACTACGATAGGGGCGTGAGGAATTAATGAACGCCAAAACCAAACTCTTCTCCTATGACCTTTTAGATACGATTATTCACCGATTATCGGGCCTGACCAAGCTGATCTGCTTCCTCTTTCTGACCTTTGCGGTGATGTATTCCTACGATATCCGCGTCATTCTGATCATCATGGCGTTTTCCGTTTACCTTTTATGGGTCTCCAAGATCAAATTCCGCCAGATCCGAACCATGGTGCTGTATGTCGTCATCTTCATCCTCACAAACGCCATCATTTCCTTCCTGTTCGCCCCTGAAATGGGCGTGGAGATTTACGGCACACGCCATAATATCTTCAAGATCTATGGCAAGTTTTATCTGACTCAGGAGCAATTATTCTATTCCGTGACGAAGATGATCAAATACTCTTCCGTCATCCCATTGGGCATGATCTTCTTGCTCACCACGAACCCCAGCGAATTTGCCTCATCTCTATGCCGAGTCGGCGTGCCCTATAAGGCATCCTACGCCGTGGCGCTGACCCTGCGTTACTTCCCGGATGTTCAACGGGATTACCGGGATATCAGCCTGGCCCAGCAAGCACGCGGGCTGGACCTTTCCCGTAAGGTCAAATTTGTCAGCCGGGTAAAGAATTCCCTGCTGATCATCATTCCGCTGATCTTCTCCTCGCTGGACCGGATCGAGCTGATCAGCAACGCGATGGACCTGCGCGGTTTTGGCAAAAGCCGCACCCGTACCTGGTTCTCAGCCAGGAAATTCACAACCCAGGATTGGGTCGCCATCGTCATTTCCGCCCTGCTCTTCTTTGGCTCGATCAGCGTCTCCATCTTCATCAACCACAGCCGTTTCTACAACCCATTCATTTAGGAGGTTCCCATGAAACCCATCCTCGTCTTCCAAACGGATTTCACCTACGCTGAAGGCGCTGTCTGCGCGATGTATGGTGTGGTGAAGAATGTGGACCGTGAGCTGGAGATCATTGACGGCACGCACGAAATCCCCAAATTTGACACCTGGAGCGCTTCCTACCGGCTTTATCAATCTATGGCTTTCTGGCCCAAGGGGACGATCTTCGTCTCTGTGGTGGACCCCGGTGTGGGCACCCCGCGCAAGGCCTGCGTCGCCCAAACTGCGGACGGCTATTATGTGGTCACGCCCGACAACGGCTCACTGACCCATCTCAAGGCCTGGGTGGGCATCACCGCCATCCGAGAGATTGATGAGAATGTGAACCGGCTGAAGGGCAAGAACACCGAAGCGGTCAGCGTCTTCCACGGGCGGGACCTTTTCTCCTATTGCGCAGCCAAGCTCGCCAGCGGTCTGATTGATTTTGAAGGCGTCGGACCTGAATATGACGTAGATGAAATCATCATGCACCCCCTGCTGAAACCCGAGATCAGCGAAGGTAAGGTAACGGGCATATTTGAGATCAATGACCCGAATTTCGGTAATGACTGGACCAATATCCCCACCAAGGATTTACAAAAGGCCGGGTTTGCCTATGGTGACACCCCGCTGCTCACCATCCGGCATAATGGCAAAGAGGTGTTTTCAAAACGGGTGCTTTTCCATCAGTCCTTTGGCTATGCCAATAAGGGCGATGTGATGATCTATAACAATGAGTTGATGCGAATCTCGGTTGCCGTGAACCAGGGCAGTTTCACCGAGGAATACCAGATCGGTTTTGGTCCGGAGTGGACAATCACGATCAGTAAATAAGATACGTATCTTTTGTTCCTCAGCGTAGGTAAACAAAAAAGGTCGTCTCAAAAGAGACGACCATTACTTCTTAATAACCCAAATTTCTCAATCCTAACTTGCTTATTCCTCTACATTCAGCCGAACCCGGGTCATCAATCCCGCTGCGGCCACGTTCAACAAGACCGCTGCCAAACAGGTCGCCCAAAACCCAATGTTGAATAAGGTTGGGCCAATCAAGTCACCCATCATCCGACCAATCGAATAACTAGCCAGGGTTGCTGAAAGCATCGTTGCCCGGGTGGATGGCATCACCTCGCTCATCAAAGTCAATGCACTGACCAGCAATATTTCAAACGTGATATAGAAGAAACCCAAGCCCACCATCGCCAGGTTCAACCTTCCGCCCAGGAAGGGCAGGAGCGCTGCTGCCAGGGCATTCAAGCCCAGGAAAATCCAGATCATCCGGCGCTTACCAATAGCATCCAGCCAAATCCCGGTGAAGACCTCACCGCCCAGCTCAGACACACCGATCACCACCGAGGCAATCGTCAGCGCAGCAAAATCCAGCCCAAAACCCTGTTCAATCCACAGTCCAAAGACCAGGTTCACCAATTCATTGGCCATGGCGAATAAAACCCCCGCCAGCAAACCTGCCAAAGCAGGCCAGGTCCGCAGGATCCGGCCAAGGTTGCGCCAGAAGGTGTTTTCTGTGGAGTGGTCAATCCGTTCTCCCGGGACAGTAATAAGAACCACAATAAAAAGCACCACGCCAATTATGGCAAAGAAAATGAAAGGTGTAAACCACATATAGGATTCGATCAACCAGCGCACCACCGGAATTCCCCCGATGAATGCCAGCGCCCAGCTCAGCTCAGTGATCGCCAGAACCCGTCCCCTCCGTTCATAAGGGACATGATCGCCCAGATAAGCACTCAATGATGGAATGAACACAACATTACCCAAAAGGGTCAGGCTGATGCCAATAATAAACGTCACGAAAGATGGGCTCAGGCCCACCAGGCCGCTGCCGGCTACAAAAAGACCAATGCCCAGCAGAAAGCCGGTCTTGCGGTTACGGGTATCCGCCACCGTCGCCAGGAAGGGCCCAAAGATACCCAAGAATGAGCGAATGGACAGGGCCAATCCCAATGAGGCGGGTTCAACCCCCAGTCCGCGGGCAAAAACAGGAAGGAAGGGATAAACCATCCGGTAACTGGTGTTAATCACCGTCCGGGTGAGGGTGAACACAAATAAATCAAACTTTAATTTCAATGGTTTAATCGACATATCGCCCAATTATACACGCAACGCCATGCGAGAAACTAGACAAGCATTGTCATAATTAGTAAAATAATACTATAATTGGCTTATTGGGAATCATGTGGCTGTTATTTGTCGCCACAACAAAAAGTTCGCTTAGATAATAAGGAGTTCGAAATGGCAAAGATAATCGACGTAGAAGGCATTGGTCCAAAGTACGCTGAGAAATTAGTGAAAGCTGGCATCACAACCACAGGTAAACTCTTAAAAAAAGGCGCAACCCCAAAAGGCCGTCAGGAAATTGAAGAAATGACCGGCATCAGCCACGGTCTCGTTCTCGAATGGGTCAACCATGTTGATCTCTATCGGATCAAGGGCGTCGCACAGGAATATTCCGATCTTCTGGAAGAAGCCGGCGTGGACACCGTCCCTGAACTGGCCCAGCGCAATGCTGCTAATCTCCATGCCAAGATGGTTGAAGTGAACAATGCAAAGAAACTCGTTCGCCAGCTTCCCAGTGAGAAACAGGTTGCCAGCTGGGTTGACCAAGCCAAGGCCCTGCCCCGCGTTATCCAATATTAAACACTAAATACATTACGCCATCTAATCCAACATCCCTGCCCCCGAAAGGTGCGGGGCTGTTGGATTTTTAATTTAGTGGGATAATTAGAATCTGCAGAGCCCAATATTGAATGTGGTTTTTCACCAACTCACTTTCAAACGCCCTGATCATGAAACTTTCTTTTAGAAATGTCCTTCCCATTGTTATCTTCCTACTTCTGATTCCCCTGACCTTCTCTGCTTGTGCGGGCAAGGATACCCCAACTTCTCTGGTACCCACCAAGACTGCTGAGATCGTGGTAGTAGGCTCAGAGCCCACCAAAGCGACTTCCATCCCAGTCACGATTTTCCTGGCGGGCTCACTCCCGGTGGGCAGCGTAGACTTTGACGCGTTATCTGGTCTTCCCCTCTCTAGCAGCCCCGATGCCGATCTTTGGTTCGGTCCCGTCGCCAAGGTTCCTGAGGGCGACGTGATCCTGACCAGCACCTGGGTCTATGCCCTGGCCGCCCCATTCCCCACGCTGGTGGACGGCGTGACCCTGGCTGATCTGCAGGCTTTTTGGTCCGGCGAGACCGTGACCGACATGCTGACCGTACCCTACCTGAAACTACCTTCCGCCCTTGCTAATGTTTGGGAAGCCCAGTGGGGTGAACACGACGCCGCCCGGATCATCATCTCAGATGAACCCGTGGCCGCCGACAGGCTCTGGGAATCGGATGCCTGGGTAATCGTGCCTTTTGATTCGCTCGAACCCAAGCTCAAAGTCATCACAGTCGATGGAACCTCTCCCCTAAACAAGGGCTTTGACCCAGTCACCGCTCCTTTGGTGGTCAGCTTCCAGCTCATCGCCCAGACAGAGGCCGGGCAAGCTCTCTCAGCAGAAAATCTTGAAACGCTCAACACCGCCATCACCGTCACCAACCGTGACCCGGAAAAAATGACCTCTCTGGTGATGACTGGCGTCACAGCTCTGGTGCGCGCCACGGCTGACAAAATGGAAACCAATGGTGTAAATTACCCAGGCGAGAAAATTCGTGATTGGCTGTCCAGCGCGGACCTGACCCATATCAGCAACGAGGTCTCCTTCTATGAAGACTGTCCCACACCTGACCCAGACTCGGAAATGCTACTCTTCTGCAGCAGCCCGGATTATATTATGCTTTTCGACTATGTCGGAGTTGACATCATCGAACTGACCGGCAACCACAACAATGACTCAGCCTATGTCTGGGGCGTGGATGTGATCCCGTTCTCCCTTGATCTCTATGCCGAACACGACATGGTCTATTTTGGCGGCGGCATTAATTTAGAAGATGCCCTCACCCCTCTGACCCTCACCGACCATGGCAATAAACTGGCCTTCATCGGCTGTAACGCCTCCGGACCGGATTATGCCTGGGCCACTGATGAGCACGGCGGCGCTGCCCCCTGCGATGACTATGAATGGATGGCTGAAGAGATCGCCCACCTCACAGCAGAGGGTTATCTGCCCATTGCGACTTTCCAGTATTTCGAGGACTACTATAACTATGCCAGCGAGCATCAGGTCCGGGATTTCGGATTGATGGCTGATGCCGGCGCAGTAATCGTGAACGGCAGCCAGGCCCATCTTGCCAAGGGCATGGCTTTTCAGGATAACGCTTTCATCCAGTATGGCCTCGGGAACCTATTCTTCGACCAGATGGGTATCATTGATCAATACGGCAACCAAATCATCGAGACCCGCTGGGAGATCATCCAGCGCCACACCTTCTATGACGGCCGCTACCTCAGCACTGAACTGTTGACCGCCATGCTTGATGATTACGCCCAGCCCCGGCCGATGACGCCGTCTGAACGATCCGCCTTCCTCCAAAGCCTGTTTGACGCCAGCGGGTGGGAGACACGGTAAAATTAAATTAACCAGTCCAATCTGTCGAAAAGGATTGTCACTATGGCTTCGATTGCAAAATTCTCTCCAAAAGGACAATACACCATCAAAGTGGTCAGTGACCGCTCAGGGGTCCGCGCAGTGACGCTGCGCGCCTGGGAAAGACGCTACAACTTCCTTGAACCTGAGCGCCTCGACAACAATTACCGGCTCTATTCTGAACGGGATATCCAGGTGGTGCGCTGGATCACCCACCGCCTGTTCAACGGCCTGTCCATTAGTGCGGCCGTTCGCGAATATCAGGCAATGCGCAAGCAGGGCGTATGGCCCGAGGCGTTGCCAACCCTCGAAGCTCCCAAACCTATCCAAAAGCCGGAATTTCCCCCTGCCCGGTATGCCGAGATGTTATATGAAGCCTTTGCCGCCCATGATGAGATTCGGGTCAGGAAAATCCTCAACAGCGTGCAAATAATGTTTGATCTTGAAACGACTCTTTTTGAGATCTTCCAGCCCTGTCTTTATCATATTGGCGACGCCTGGTTCCACGGTGAAATCCGGATCGCGACTGAACATTTTGCTTCTTCCTATATCGAAGGCGTGCTTATGAACCTGCTGCAGGCTTTCCCAATTGACATCTCCGCCCCAACCATTCTGGTCGGCTGCGCACCGGAGGAATTCCACGAGATTGCACCGCTAATGCTCTCTGTGCTGCTCAGGCGAGAGGGATACCGGGTGGAGTTTTTGGGCGCGGACCTGCCGATCGAAGATCTGGTGCTTTATGCAGAAGACACCAATGCAGACATGGTGATCCTCTCTGCAGGATTTGAACATACCGCCCAGCCCCTCTTCAAGATGCAGGAGCAACTAAATACGCTCCCCAAGAAACCAAAACTGGGATATGGCGGGCGTTATTTCAATGAAAATAATGATGCCCGGGAAGCAATGAAGGGGATTTTCCTCGGCCGCAGCCTGGCGGATGCCATCTCACGAGTGCATGAGCTGGTAGATTAATTGAAATTGTCATATACGCCGTGCGGCATGTGACCTACAAACATCCATAATTCATAATCTCTCGTAGAGGCGAGTCTCCGTGCTCGCCCTATTGGGTAGGTCACGCTTCCAGCGTGACACGAAAATGTCACGTAGATGGCTTCGCCACCATACGTGACCTACGAAAGTCACAAAACTACATTGCGATAAATTACTTCCGAAATTGCAGATAAAAACAATGCTCCAGCACATCCGACCGAACACAGGTCAGTCCCACCTGCTCCGCCAGAGCGGTGTAATGGGCAGCATCCCGCTTCTCGCCCGGCCAGCGCATCCCATATCCCGTTCCCCGCTGCTTCCCCCTGACCCCATACCGCAGGTAAACCACGAAATAATCCGACCCTTCCAAGGGCTCTTCCGGCTGGGTCACATCCCACAAATGTAAGCTGCCACCCGGCTCTAGCACCCGCTGAGATTCCATAAAAACAGCGATCTGATCTTCACGTTTTGGAAGATACATCAAAGAGAAAAAAGCCGTCAGGGTGGGGAAAAGCTGTCCTTCAAAACCCAACCGGCGAGCGTCCATCATCACCTTATGGTGACCATCCGTCGTTTCCAGCAGTTCATCCATCCGCTGGTCAATGGCAATCACATCCCGGCCCAGCAACTGACCGATCACGCCCTCACCACCGCCCCCGATATCCAGCACGGGGCCCGTAAAATCATAATCATCGAGTGCAATTTCAAGCTGGGGAAAATCATAACCCACAAGTTCCATACTGCCCCCTAAATCTCAGGATTTCCGCCGGATAACAGCATCCGTCATGCGCGCCACCCGGGACATCACCGCCACATCGTGCACACGGACGATATCCGCTCCCCGGTCAATGCTGAGGGCCACCGCTGCAGCAGTCCCTTCCACCCGTTCTTCAGGCGGTAAATCAAGCGTATAACCGATGAAGGACTTGCGCGAAGGGCCCACCAGCAAGGGATACCCCAAGGCTTTGATCTCATCCATCCGGTCTAATAATTCGAGGTTTTGTTCAACGGTCTTTCCGAAACCAATCCCCGGATCCAGGATAATATACTCATCCGGGATACCCGCTTCATGAGCCAGGCCCACACTGAACAGCAGTTCATTGCAAATATCCGCGATCAGGTCATCATATTCCACGCCAACCACGTGCCCACCCAAGCGGGCCTGCACTTCTGCACTGCCGGGTTTCAAGCGGTTATGCATCAGCACCACCGGCGCATGATGCGCCGCGGTCACACCTGCCAGTTCCGGATCCGCCCGGAATCCCCAGATATCGTTCACCCAGTCCGCTCCCAGGTCCAGCGCCTGCCTGGCCACCTCAGCCTTATAAGTATCCACTGAGATCACCACCTGCGGGAACTTCTTCCGCAGCGAAGCGATCACGGGCAGCACCCGTTCCAGTTCCTGCACCTCGCTGACCGTATCCGCGCCAGGTCTGGTGCTCTCACCGCCGACATCGAGGATATCCGCACCATTGGCGAGGAAGCCCTCCGCCTGATTGAGTGCCTGGCTGACAGCATCCTCCCGCTTCAGCAGACCATCACCGGAGAAGCTGTCCGGGGTAGCATTCATAATACCCATAATATAGGTCCGCTCCCCCCAGGGGAACGGGGCAAGAATTTCGGAAGTCATAGGGTCACTTTCCATTTTCAAGGGGTCTCAGTCATGCTGACAGGCTGCGCTTCAGTGAGCAGTTCCACATGATCAATCGGCCCGCCCATGCTGTAGAGCGTGATCGAATAATCAAGCTGTCCACCGGAAATCAACGTGAAACTGTTTTCCCAGCGCCGCACGGCCACGATCCGCCCGTCTTTGTCAAAGGCTGTGGCGCTGATCCAGACATAATCCGCATCCGCCTGATCCGCGGAGAGCGAAACAGTGCCGCTCACGGTGCCTGTCAGGCCATCATCACTCACTGTCAGTGTCTGTTCATCAATATTCAAATCAAGATAGCGGTCATCCCCAGGCATCACAGGTAGGGAGAAGTCCAGCTCAAAAGAAGCCCTCCGGTCAGCAGGCAATGGCGGATCGAAATAGGCGATCAGGGGCAGTGCTGTACCCGCAGGCAGCAGGTTGAGCGACATGATAGCCGTTTCCTGCATGGCAGTTTCTCCCTCACCAAGGGTGATGATTGCTGAAACATTTTCCAATGCCCTCTCGGAATTATTTTCATAAAGCACAAAACACCACATCCCGCCCAGCGCATCCAGATAACAATCCGGGGCGGCTGGGATTACCTCTTCATCGGTCGGGACGGATGTTGTCTGAGCGTCTTCTGAAGTCGGGGTGGCCGTAGGTGGCGGAGTAGGCGTGATCGGGATCAACAATTGCATCCCCACCGTCATCGCCCGCGGGTCAATATCCGGGTTGGCGGTCATGAGGTCCGCGACGCTGATGCCGTAATAATAGGCGATCCCACCCATATCATCATTGGCTCGCACTTCATAATAGACATCGGTCGGGGTCGGGGTTATCGTGGGTGAAGGCGTCGGGGTGACATAATCCGTCGGCAGCGGCGTGACCGTCGCAGTATCAGAGGGATAGGGCCGCAAAGTGCCATCCAACTCAGTGGTGTCAGTGGGGGTCAGCTGGTTAGCGCCCGTTGAACAGGCTGAAACCAGCGTGCCCGCCAAAATGAGCAGAAAAAGGTAATTTTTCCATTTCTTACGCATGCTGGCATTATACCAGCGAAGGTTCAGGTGGGAATAGCGGGATACTTTCCCCCGAGGGGTGTTAGAGATTCGTTAGATCGCCCCGTGCGGCCTTGCCATCACCCCGTAAGGGGGCTATAATCTGGAAAGATAAGATTTAGGAAGTAAAGCATGCCAACGTATACGTACCAATGTGAAAATTGCGGGATCCGGTTTGATCAGTATCAAAAATTCACGGATGACCCGCTGGTTGTTTGCCCGGAATGCGGCGAATCTGCCCTGCGCAAGGTTTTCCAGCCGGTGGGTATTGTGTTTAAAGGTAAAGGCTTCTATGCCACCGACAACCGCTCCCCATCCGGCCAGACCTATTCCTCCGAAAGCCACGAACACGGCAAGAAGGAGACCACCGAAGCCAAAAGCGAGACCAAAACGGAAAGCAAGAGCACCCCAACCGCCTCTAAAGGCGACTAATACCCCCATTAACCCATTTAGGCTGCCAACTACGGCAGCCTTTTTTATTCTCAGGGTAATACAATCTCAATTAAAGAAAACCATCCCTGCGCCAGTTTGCGCTATAATCCTATTACCGTCAAAACGCTAAAAATGAGTGCAAAATTATGAAACAATTGCTTCAGAATATGAAAACGGGTGAACCGCAAGTGACCGAAGTGCCCGTCCCGCAATGTCAGCCAGGGACCGCCCTGGTCCAAACCGCCGCCTCGCTGGTCTCCTCCGGCACTGAGCGGATGGTAGTCGAATTCGCCAAGCAGGGGCTACTGGGCAAGGCCCAGTCCCGGCCGGACCTAGTGCGGCAGTTGATCAACAAAGCCCAACGTGAGGGCTTGCTGACCACCTTCGAAGCCGCCATGAACAAGCTGGATCAACCAATGGCGTTGGGATATTCCTCAGCAGGCAGAATAGTTGAAGTCGGCGAGAGCCTGCAGGGCTTCAAGGCAGGTGATCGAGTCGCCTGTGCGGGCGGCGGCCATGCTGTCCATGCGGATTTCGGGGTCATCCCCCAGAATCTGATGGTTCTCATCCCCGATGGCGTCACTTTTGATCAGGCCGCCTTCACCACCGTGGGCGCGGTCGCCATGCAGGGCTTCCGGCTGGCGGATGTGCAGGTTGGCTCCCGGGTCGCCGTGATTGGGCTCGGACTATTGGGCCTGCTCGCCACCGGGATCGCCTCGGCAGCCGGGTGCGATGTGTTGGGCATTGACCTTGACCCTGAGCGTGTGGCTCTGGCCAAATCAATGGGCGCGAGCAACGCCGTCACGCGTGGTCAGGCTGAAGAAGCCGCCAGTGTGTTCTCCCATGGCCGCGGTGTGGATGCCGTCCTGATCTGTGCCGACGCCGACACCAATGACCCGATCAACCTGGCGGGCGAGATCGCCCGTGACCGGGCAAAAATCGTGGCGGTTGGCGCGGTGGGGCTGGAAATTCCCCGCAATGCCTACTATGCCAAGGAACTGGAGGTGTTGGTTTCCCGCTCCTATGGCCCCGGCCGTTATGACCCCAAATTTGAAGAACAAGGCCAGGACTACCCCATCGGGCATGTCCGCTGGACCGAAACCCGTAATATGGAAGCCTTCCTGGACCTGATGGCCCAGGGCAAGCTGGATGTCTCCCCATTGATCACCCACCGGATTCCAATTGCGGATGGACAGCAGGCGTATGAGCTGCTCACCGGTAAGGAACCCTATCTAGGCGTGCTGCTCACCTATGGCAGCGATCCCCGTCCCAAGGACAACCGGATCGTCAACAAGCAGGCCCCACCCGTCCGAGTGCAGCCCGGTGAGATGCTGGCATTGGGTGTGCTGGGTGCGGGCAATTATGCCCTCTCCACATTCCTGCCCTCCATCAAGAAAGTAGGCAGCATTGCCCCCATTGGGGTCGTCTCCGCTTCCGGTGTCAGCGCACAGCATGCCGCCCGTCAATACGGCTTCGGATTTGCAGCCAGTGAGCCTGAAGCGGTGTTGGGCGACCCTGCCATCAACCTAATTGCAGTCCTGACCCGGCATAACCTGCATACGCCGCAGGTATTGGAAGCTTTTGCTGCCGGTAAACACGTCTACTGCGAAAAACCACTAGCAATCAACAAAAAACAACTGAACCAGGTCACCAAGCTGCTCAAAAAAGGCGGCCAGCCCGTCCTGATGTTGGGCTTCAATCGGCGCTTTGCTCCCCTTGCGGTCAAACTCAAAGCCTTTGTGGACCAGCGCCAGGAACCGCTCTATGCCCATTTCCGGGTGAACGCCAATGTAATCCCTGCGGATCACTGGATCAATGACCCCAAGGTGGGCGGCGGCCGGATCATCGGTGAGGGCTGTCACTTCATTGACTTCCTGACCTTCCTGGTCGGCGAAAACCCGGTGGAAGTGACCACCACTGGCCTGCCGGATAACGGTAAATACAGCGAAGATAACGTCGTGATGACCTTCCGCTTCCCGGATGGTTCCGTCGGTGTGGTCAGCTACCTGGCGAACGGTGACAAATCCTTCCCGAAGGAATATGTGGAAGTCTTCACCGGCGGCCGGGTGGCCGTGCTGAATGATTGGCGCAAGCTGGAAACAGTCGCCAAGGGCAAGCGCAAAGTGGAACGCAGCCTGCTCAGCCAGGATAAAGGCCATAAAGATGCCTGGCGCGCTTTCTTGAAAGCCGTTCAGCAGGGACAGGAACCCCCGATCCCCTATGACCAGCTGATTGGCGTGACCCAGGCCAGCTTTGCGGCCCTCGACTCTTTGCGTAATGGTAAACCAATTAAAATTTAGGGTATTCCAGATTCGCGGATATTAAATCTTAAACCCCGGCAGCCATCGCCCTCAATATAGGCGCGATCTTGGAAAATCGAGCGTTGGATGCCTGGCGGGAGGTTTGCCCCTAACCCTGGAAACTATGAATAAAATCGTAAAAGCCTTCAAATCCCTCAATCAACTCGGCCCCACCCAAACGGGGCTCTTTGGCCTCTATCAGTTGGGCCTGCGCAGCAGGCATTACTGCCGGGTGACGCCCAGCGTGCTGTCTGGGCCGGTGGATCCACCCACCCTGGGGCCGATCGCCCATTTCCCAGCCATTCCACCCGCCCAGGTGGACCTGACCCTGGCGCATGCGGATGAAATCACGCGGGGCAAGGTACGGCTCTTTGGTGCCGCCCCGGTTCCTCTAAACCTCGACGCAGGGATTTCCTCCCAGCATTGGAGCGAACTGGAACGCACGCCACCGGATGTCGACATCAAGCTGATCTGGGAGCCGGGGAGGCTGGGCTGGGCATTTTCACTTGCCAGGGCCTATGCCTACAGTGGTGACTGCCTTTACGCCAAAGTGTTCTGGGAAAAAACCCTCCACTTTTTAGAAGTTCACCCACCTAATCTTGGCCGCCAATGGCAATCCGCTCAGGAAGTAGCGATCCGCTTGATGGCGCTGGTCTTTTGTGACCGGGTGCTGGCCACCAGCCCCGAATCGACCCCCGAAAGACGTCAGCGGCTCTGGCGGGCTGTAGCGGAACACGCCCAACGGATCCCGCCGACACTGATTTATGCCCGCGCCCAAAACAATAACCATTTGCTCTCCGAAGCTGCCGGGCTTTATACCGCCGGGCTCTACCTTGGTGACCACCCGGAAGCCCAAAAGTGGCAGCATTTGGGTTGGCAATGGCTGAACTGGGGCTTCCTCAACCAAATTGAGGAATTTGGGTCCTACGTTCAAAACAGCGTAAACTATCACCGGCTGATGCTGCAAATGGCCCTCTTCACCGACGCCCTTCGCCGTGACGCAGGAGAGCCGGATTGGCCAAATGCCACCCGCCGCCGGCTGGCGTCAGCCACCCACTGGCTATGGGCGCTGACCGACCCACAAACAGGTAAGGTCCCCAACCTGGGGGCCAATGACGGTGCCTACATCTTCCCCCTTGCCGCCCAAGGCTTTGACGATTACCGCCCGGTGGTGGAAGCTGCCTCACGGGCCTTTCTGGATCAGTCCATCCCCGAATTTGAACCTCAAGGCGAGATGGCGGCCTGGTTCGACTTGGAAGGACAAGCCCTCGCCGAAGAATTTTCCTCTCAGGCATTCGATGACCTGCGGGTGACCGGCAGTTCTGGACGGGCTTTCCTCCGCACCGCTACCTTTAACGACCGCCCCTCCCACGCGGATCAGCTCCATGCCGATCTCTGGTGGCGGGGGGTGAACGTTGCCCCAGATGCGGGCACCTATAGTTATAACGATGCACCGCCCTGGGATAACGCTCTGGCCTCCACCTTTGTGCATAACACCCTGATTCTGGATCGTCAGGAACAGATGCAGCGCGCCGGCCGCTTCCTTTGGCTGGACTGGGCGCAGGCTGACATTCTGGCATATGAGATGGACGAGGACGGCCAGATCATCCGCCTGGCAGGAGAACACGATGGCTATCGCAAGCTGGGTATGCTCCACCAGCGCCTGGTGGAAGCGGCCGAAGATGGCTGGCTGGTGACCGACAGGGTCCTGCCCTATGGTGAAGCCAACACCACCCCGCATAATGCCGAAATCCGCTGGACGTTGCCGGACTGGCCCTGGGAGCAAACCGCGCCCAACCAGCTCAGACTGACCAGGCCGGCTTTCAGCTTCACCCTCACCCTCAGCGGCATTGAACGTTTTGCCCTGGTGCGCGCCGGGGAATGTGTGCTGGGCGCCATCGAAGCCCACCCGACCTGGGGCTGGGTCTCTCCCACTTACACCGTCAAACAACCCGCCCTCCAAGTGATCGCATCAACGGATGGACAACTGCCCCTGAAGATCATCTCCGAATGGAAATTTACCGACCAGATGATGAATGCCGCCAAAAAAGAGGCTAAACTCACATAGGATTCACATCACCCCATATGGTACAATCGGTCCGCTCTGATGGTGATGGAGTCCACCGATAACCGCCCTGATGCTGATGACTCCTGGAAAATCTATACCAGGAGGATCAATATCCATGCAAAAAGTACTCATCATCGGCCTGGGGGGCTTCGCAGGCGCTGTCCTGCGCTACTCACTCAACGGATTCGTCCAAAACGCAACCCAAAACAGCGCATTCCCTTACAGCACCCTGGTCATCAACCTGCTGGGTTGTGTAATAATGGGGGCGCTCTCAGAGCTAGTTGAATCCTTCGGCTTCTTATCCACTGAAATTCGCTCCTTCCTGTTCATCGGGCTGCTGGGAGCTTTCACCACCTTCTCAACCTTTGGCAACGAAAGTTTCAACCTCCTGCGGGAAGGCAACCATCTGCTTTCCATGCTAAACGTCGGTCTGCATATCCTCCTCGGCCTCGGGGCCATTGGTTTGGGCCGTCTGATCATAGGTTTGCTTTGGAAGGTGGCTTGAGGCACTTGCATTCGTTCCCCCAACTCTCACATCATCGAGTAAAATTGTTAACAATATGCACATCCTGCTGATCCACCAAGCCTTTGCGGCATTGGATGAACCCGGTGGCACCCGCCACCATGAACTGGCACGATATCTGGCTCAAAAGGGGCACCAAGTCACCATCATCGCCAGCCCTGTTAGCTACCTCACTGGCAACGGTCAGCAGAAGCGAGTCCGCAAGCAGGTGGACGATCTGGGCGTCACCATCATTCGTTCCTACACCCTCCCAGCCCTCCATCGTTCTTTTGTTTGGCGAATATTGAGCTTCCTCAGTTTTATGGTCTCTTCCTTTATCAACGGGCTTTTTGTCCGCAAGGTGGACCTGGTCTGGGGAACGACACCGCCGATCTTTCAGGGACCGACAGCCTGGCTTTTGGCCCGTCTAAAAGGCACCCCTTTCCTGCTGGAAGTGCGGGATCTCTGGCCAGCATTTGCCGTGGCTGTTGGTGTACTGAAGAACAAGACCCTGATCGGGCTTTCGGAGTGGCTGGAACAGTTCCTTTACAAACGTGCCGACCTGGTAATGGTCAACTCCCCCGGCTATATCGAGCACGTCAAAACCCGGGGCGCTCGTGAAGTGGCATTGATCCCCAATGGCGCTGACCCGGCGATGTTCGACCCGACAGACGATGGCGCGGCTTTCCGCCATGCCCAGGGACTTGAAAACCAGTTCGTGGTGCTCTATGCCGGTGCACATGGGCTCTCGAATGACCTGGATGTGGTGCTCGATGCCGCAGCGTTATTAAAAGGCAACCCTGCCATCCGGATTGTTCTATTGGGCGATGGCAAGGAAAAACCCCGGCTGATGGCAAAGGCAGCGGAATTGGGACTGACCAATGTGCTCTTCCTGCCACCGGTCCCCAAGTCCGGTATGTCCGAGGCTTTAGCCGCCGCAAACGCCTGTTTGGCAATCCTGAAGCCGATTGAACTTTACAAAACCACCTATCCCAACAAGGTGTTTGACTACATGGCAGCCGGCAGGCCCGTGATCCTGGCAATTGACGGCGTTGTCCGGCTGGTAGTCGAGAATGCGCAGGCGGGGCTCCCCGTCACACCGGGTGACCCAAAAGCCCTGGCAGATGCAATTACCGAACTGGCCAACAACCCCGCAAAATGTCGTACAATGGGTAAGAATGGCAGATCGGCTATAGAAAACAAATTTTCGAGAATTGAACTTGCGGAGAAATTCACCGCACTCCTGGAGACAATGAGGAGGAGAAATGCCTGAAAAGATCTTGGTTGTAGACGACGAAATCTCTTTACAGGAAACTGTAGCTTATAACCTAAAAAAACAGGGGTATGAAGTGCGGACCACTGGCAACGGCGCCGAAGCATTGGACCTAGCCCGCGAGATAAAACCAGACTTGATCATTCTGGATGTGATGCTGCCGGGGCTGGATGGATTCGAAATTTGCCGCATTTTGCGCAAAGAGATGACCACACCTGTGTTGATGCTGACCGCACGCGATGACGAAATTGATCGGGTTGTAGGTCTTGAAGTCGGCGCCGACGACTATATGGCCAAACCCTTCAGCATGCGAGAACTGATTGCCCGGGTGAAAGCAATGCTTCGCCGAGTACGATTGATCCGCGAGGAAGTCAACACTGGTGAGGGCGGCGAAGGCAAACCCAAGCAGGAGATCATGGAGTTCGATAACCTAAAAATCGACATGACCCGCCGGGAAATCACTGTGGATGACGAAGTGGTCGCCTTCAAACCCAAAGAATATGAACTTCTCACCTTCCTGGCCCAACACCAGGGACAGGTGCTTTCACGGGAATTCATCCTGGAACGCGTTTGGGGTTGGGACTTCATCGGTGACAGCCGCACGGTGGATGTCCACGTTCGCTGGCTGCGTGAAAAGATCGAGCCAGATCCAGCCAATCCACGGCGAATTATCACTGTGCGGGGCGCCGGATATCGCTTCGAAGGATAATCCATGCAGCGCCTGATCCGGTGGCGGATTGCCTTACCATACATTGCCCTGTTAATCCTCTCGCTGGCTGTGTTCACCGGCTTTGTGGTGAACACCATCCGCCAACAGGAAAAGGATCGGTGGCATTCCCAATCACTGGAAACGGCGCAATCCATCGCTCTGCAGGCTCAGGGGCTCTTCAACGGACCGGGGGAATCTGAAGCCCTCAGCCAACTAACCCTATCTCAGACAGAAATTTATAGCTTTGATATCACATTCCTGAACCTGGATGGTGAGATCATCGCGACTTCCTTACCCGCTGAATTGCAGCCCCAGGACCCTATCAGGATACTCGGAGTCAGCCAGGCGCTCGAATCCGGCGAGGGATTCGGTCAGACCAATTCCACCCTGGGCACGGCGCTGACAATTCGGGATCCAAACGGCATTCCCCTGGGATTGGTCCAATTACAAATCCCAGTGTCGCATTATTTCACCAACATTAACGAGATCATCCTTGAAAGCCTGGCCGTGGTCATCATGAGCCTGAGCGGGCTGATCATGATCGCCCTCTTTGTCCGCGATCTCTCCCTCCAGCCAATGGCCTCGCTCACCATCGCCGCCCAACAAATGAGCATGGGCAATTTTACCAACCTGGAATTCCCTGAAAATCCCCAGGAGCTAAAAGAACTCAGCAATGCGCTTCAATCGATGGCGAATGACCTGGGTGCCCAAATTGACGCTCTGACCAGTGAACGGGCCAAGCTTTCAGCCGTCCTGAACCAAATGACGGATGGCGTGATCATCGTGGATGCTGATGGCAAAGTCCAACTGCTGAATCCCGCTGCGGAAAGACTGTTTGATATCAGGGAATCGACCGCTTTGAACCGCTCTGTGGTGGAAGTGATGCGCTATCACCAGCTGGTGGAACTTTGGCGAAAAGCCAAATCCGGTGAACGGGAAAGTATCACCCTTGAGATCGGCCCCCAGCACCTCTTTCTGCAGGTTGTGGCCACACCGCTCAGGACCGCCCTCCCCGGCAGCACCATGATCCTATTACAGGACCTGACTCAGCTGCGCCGCTTGGAAACCGTCCGGCGAGATTTCATCAGCAATGTCTCGCATGAGCTGCGTACCCCGCTCGCAAGCCTGAAGGCCCTGGCGGAAACGCTTCAAGAAGGCGCTCTTGAAGATCCTCCTGCAGCCCAACGCTTCATCATCCGCATGGAAACCGAGATTGACAACCTAACCCAATTGGTCAATGAACTCTTGGAGCTCTCCCGGATCGAATCCGGCAAGGTTCCACTCTCCTTCCATCGCATCCGGCCCTGTGACCTACTGCTGCCGGCGACTGAAAGAATGTCCCTGCAGGCGGAACGTGCCGGCCTGGAATTGATCCTGGACTGCCAGGAAGACCTCCCTGCCGTATTTGCCGACCCCGACCGGATCGGACAGGTTCTGATCAACCTGATCCACAACGCGGTCAAATTCACACCGCCTGGTGGGAAGATTACCGTCTCGGCCTATCGGGATGGCGACCATATCGTCTTTATCGTCCGGGATACAGGTGTGGGCATCGCCGGTAAAGACCTGGCCCGCATCTTCGAACGCTTCTATAAGGCTGACCGGGCTCGGGCCGGTGGTGGTACCGGTTTGGGGCTTTCCATCGCCCGACACATGATCGAATCGCATGGTGGGGTGATCTGGGCGGAAAGCGATGAACAGGTAGGCAGTTCCTTTAACTTCACCCTTCCTGTTGCCTGATGTTAACCGGTTCTTTACTATGTTTTAGTATTCTTTAACTGATTATTGGCAAACTCCAAATACACAGATGTTATGATATTTATGCGGGCGATTTCCATTACCATGAATATGGTGAATTTCATCCTTTGATACACTATGACACGAATATGCCAATGTTAAAATCTGATCCGGCTGAATTGCGAACTATGACACCTGAAAAAGAGGCAAAGTTGCCAAAACCTGCCCCAACAAGCATCAACGTTGGGGAAATGGAAGGCAGCCAGGACCTGGCGAATCTGCCTATTAAACTGAGGGTGGATAAGCTCTCTGTTTTCTACGGGAAGTATAAGGCCGTCAATGAAATCACAATGCAGATCCCCAAGAACCGGATTACCGCGCTGATCGGACCTTCCGGCTGTGGAAAATCCACCCTGCTGCGCTCTTTCAACCGGATGAATGACCTGGTCAATGGCTCCCAGGTCGAAGGCCAGGTTTTGCTGGATGGCAAGAACATATATGGCCCCGATGTGGACGTTGTGGATATCCGCCAGCGGATCGGTATGGTCTTTCAGCGGCCAAACCCCTTCCCTATGAGCGTTTTTGACAACGTCGCCTACGGACCCCGGCTGTATGGAATCCACAAGAAAAGTGTGCTCACGGAAATTGTAGAACGCTCACTGCGCCAGGCCGCTGTCTGGGATGATGTCAAAGATAAACTGCATCAATCCGGCTTGGAACTCTCCGGCGGTCAACAGCAGCGCCTTTGCATTGCACGAGCGATCGCCGTGGAACCCTCCGTGATCCTGATGGATGAGCCTGCCTCAGCCCTTGACCCAATCTCCACCCTCAAGGTGGAAGATCTGATGGAGGACCTGAAATCAGATTACACCATCGTGATTGTGACCCACAACATGCAGCAGGCCGCCCGTGTCTCCGATTTCACCGCTTTCCTGATGATCAACGAACAGCGATCCGGCACCCTGGTGGAATATGGCCCCACTGAACAAATCTTTACCAATCCCCAAAATCGCCAAACGGAAGAATACGTTACTGGTCGTTTTGGATAGAATGATATAAAATAACCAAACTAACCGATCCATCCTTCGGGAGCGCGACATGCCACGTCAGACCTTAGACCGAGAAATCCATCACCTTCAAGACGAAGTTCTGCTTTTAGGCAGCATGGTTGAACAGGCCATGCTCAACGCCATTGACACACTCAAACGGCGGGATATCGAATCGGCTCGGAAGGTTTATCGCAATGATGACCTGATCAATGAAAAGCGCTACGCCATTGAGAACCGTGTGCTGATCCTCTTTGCCACCCAGCAGCCCATTGCGCACGACTTACGCCTGCTGGCCGCCATTTTAGAAGTGATCACCGAACTGGAGCGGATGGGTGATTACGCCAAGGGAATCGCCAAGATCGTGATGAAGATCGGTCAAAGCGATATTCCGATCCCCGGCCGGGAAATCAGCCGGATGGGAGACCTCGCCGTTGGCATGCTCCACCGAGCCCTCAGTGCTTTCATCACCGAAGACGTCGCCATGGCTTACCGGATCCCCAAGGAAGATGAATTGGTGGATGATCTCTATAACCAGATCTATCGCAAGATGATGGCCGCGATGATCGCCGACCCCGAGATCATTGACCACTCCAATTACATCATGTGGGTTGTCCATAACATCGAACGGACTGCCGACCGCGTGACCAATATCTGCGAACGCACCATCTTTATCGCCACCGGAGAGCTGCTCGAGATTGATGCGACGGATGATGAATGGGATGACGAGGATGAAATCTAAATTTTCATTCGAACATAAAAATTAGACTGAATATAACCGGCTTTCGAGCCGGTTTTTAATTAGTGGGTTCTCCAAGAGTTATCAAGTATAATCTTGATAAAATAAGTTATATTTCATTTTTGGAAGGTACGTCGTGTTAAGAACAAATACCACCCCAGGTAAACTCATCATTGTTGAAGGCATTGACGGCAGCGGGAAATCCACCCAAATTGACCTGCTCTATAAATGGCTTCAGGCACAGGGCCGCTCGGTCTATTTCAGTGAGTGGAACTCCTCTCAACTGGTTAAAAGCACCACCAAACAAGCCAAGAAGAATAAAACCTTCACCCCAACCACTTTCAGCCTCCTGCAAGCTACAGACTTTGCAGATCGCTGGGAAAACCGGATTCTCCCCCTCCTAAAAGCCGGCGTGATCGTCCTGGCTGACCGCTACGCATTCACCGCGTTTGGGCGTGATGTCGCACGCGGGGTTGACCGGGAATGGGTCCGCAACCTGTATTCCTTCGCCATGCAGCCTGACATCGCCCTGTTCTTCCGGGTTCCGTTGGATGTCGCTGTGAAACGGATCACCAGTGCGCGCGCTTCCCTGAAATATTATGAAGCCGGTATGGACTTGAAACTTTCCGAAAGTCGTATCGAAAGTTTCCATATGTTCCAGGAACGAATTCTCAACGAATATGACAAGATGGTCGATGAATTTGGTCTGACCGTCATTGATGGCACCCTGACAGTTCAGGCCCAACAGCGCCTAATGCGTGAGATCGTTCGCAAGGAATTGGAAGGCTGGGAGGGCTTACCGATCCCCGATGCCTCACCTAAGACCCTGCTAAAATCTGATATTTACAGTGGGAAAGGAGGCGCTAATGTCTAAACCTAATTTCTATGGCGCTGGTTTCCCCTATCGTGAGATCGTTGATCTGCCCGGCAAGCTCATCGTGCTGGAAGGCTCCGACGGTGTCGGCCGCTCAACCCAGACCCAGCTGCTCCGTCACTGGCTGGAAGATGAGGGCTTTGCCGTCTCAGATACCGGCTTGCGCCGGTCCGGCCTGACCCAAAAGGGCCTTGATGAGGCCAAGAACGGTCACACCCTCAGCCGGATCACCATGAGCCTGTTCTACGCGACCGATTTTGCCGATCGGCTTGAAAATCAGATCATCCCTGCGCTCGAAGCTGGTTTCGTGGTTCTTTCTGACCGTTATTTCTATTCCATTATGGCCCGCGACATCGTCCGCGGCGCTGACCCGGAATGGGCCCGCAAGGTCTATGGCTTTGCCCTCAAACCGGACCTGATCCTCTATCTCAAAGCAGATATCACCGACTTGGTCTCCCGCCTGATCCATGGCCGCGGCCTGAACTATTGGGAAGCCGGGATGGATATCCATCTGGCGGACAATCTCTTCGACAGCTTTGTGGATTACCAATCCAAGATCGGGATGCAGTTCAGCCAACTTGCCAAGGAATACAAATTCGTCACGATTGATGCTGGCCGGCCGGTATCGGATGTCTTTTCTGATCTGCAAAGCCATATCCGAAACCTGCTGGAAGACCAACACCCAATCATCGATATTGACCTGTAGACTGCACAATTCAAATCCGGCTTAAGAATTAAGGAGGACATCAAATGGGAAAATCATCTCCACAAGTCCTTTGCCAATTCGGCATTAATTTCATGCTGGAACAGACCCAACGCCTGGTCGATGAACTGCCAGGGGTCCAACTCGGGCGTGACATTGAAGCCATCCACCGCATGCGGGTAGCCTCCAGGCGCCTGGCGACTGGGCTTGATATCTTTAGACCTTGCCTTCCGAAGAAAAAATCGAAGCTCTGGCGGGACGAAATCCGCAAGGTAACCTATGCCCTGGGGAATGCCCGGAACCTGGATATCCAAATCGCACAGCTGACTGAGCTCTATGTTGAAAAGCTAGAAGCAACCAATAAGCCTGGTTATAACCGGCTCCTGCTCAGACTCAAACAAAGCCGTTCCAAGGCCCAGAAGAAGGTCAATAAGACCGCATTCAAGCTAAAAGAGAGCCAGGCCCTTGAGGAGATGGCCCTCTGGTTTGAAAAGCATCGTGAAGCTGAACCCCTTGCCGAATCCTATCCCCCTTCACTGCTGCCAAAAGCCTACCGGGCGATTACTGCAGCCCTGGAAGATTTCCTGATGCATTCAGATTTCATCGCCTCAGAAGCGGACAGTGACAAGCTGCACGCCATGCGGATTGCCGGGAAACGCCTGCGTTATACGATGGAAATCTTTGCACCGCTCTATGGCGGAGATCTGGAGCCTTTCATCCTGGCGATGAAAGAAATTCAGGACACCCTGGGCGAATTTCACGACGCCGACGTGTGGATTTCATGGCTGCCAAAGTTCGTGGATAAAGAAAAGGCACGTATTGAAGACTACTTTGGCAATACCGGCCCCCTCGAAAGGCTGATGCCCGGGATTCATCACCTGATGGCATATAACGAACAAATCCGCTCAGATGCCTACCAATCATTCCTGATGACCTGGCAGACCCTGGCTGACGACAACGCCTGGCAGATCCTGTGTGAAATGCTCACCCCACCGCCCCTCCCTTTGGAAGATGAACTCGAGGATGTGGACTTCCTCAATGCCACGGATGAACTACCGGACTGGATCGAAGAGGAAGAAAACGACGATGATGAAAACACTGAAGAAATCTTCAACTTCACCGAGTTGAGCAAAGAAATGTTCGCAGTTGAAGAACAGGAGGAAACTCCCGAGCCGCCTCAAGAAAAGCCCTTCAGCGCTCAGGACACGGACGAAGACAAGTTCATTGACCTCACAGACACCTTCCCAACTGAGGAATAAACCTAAATCCGAAAAAAATGATCCCCTGCCCAAGCGGGGGATTTTTTATGAATCAAGGCGCTTGTCTGGTAAAATTCAATGAACTAATCTTAAAATGAAGGTTCTTATGACGTTTAATGTTGACAAAATACGCTCCGATTTTCCCATCCTGCAAACCAAGATCAATGGCAAACCGCTGATCTACCTCGATAATGGGGCAACGACCCAAAAGCCGCAGTGTGTAATCGACGCGATCACGGATTATTACACCCACTACAACAGCAACGTGCATCGCGGCACCCATGCACTTTCCAACCTGGCCACCGAAGCCCATGAAAAGGGTCGCAAAACCGTGCAAGACTATATCAATGCGGCCTATGACCACGAAGTGATCTTCACCCGCGGCACCACCGAATCCATCAACCTGGTGGCGTTCTCCTTTGGGCAGGCTTTCGTGAAGCCCGGCGATGAAGTAATCGTCACAGCGATGGAACACCACTCCAACTTCGTACCCTGGCAGATGATGTGCGAACGCCAGGGGGCCAAGTTCCGAGTGGTCCCCTTTGATGAGAATGGCGAACTGCGGCTGGACATCCTGGCGAATTTGTTGAACGAGAAAACCCGGATCGTTTCCTTTAACCACGTTTCCAATTCACTCGGGACGATCAACCCCGCTAAAAAAATCATTCAGATGGCGCATAACGCCGGGGCAGCCGTCCTGGTGGATGCCGCCCAGTCCGTCCAGCACATCGAACATGACGTGCAGGCGCTGGATGCGGATTTTTATGCGTTCTCAGGCCACAAGATCTATGGCCCCACCGGGATCGGTGTGCTCTATGGTAAGGAGAAATGGCTGGATGCCATGCCCCCCTATCAGGGCGGCGGCGAGATGATCGATACCGTCACGGAAGAACACACAACCTATAACAAATTACCCTTCAAATTCGAAGCCGGGACGCCCAATATCGTCGGCCCGGTTGGGCTGGCAGCAGCAATTGATTACATCAACCAATTTGACTTCAACGAGATTCGGGCCTACGAAGAAGACGTGCTGGAATATGGTCACGAGCGGCTGAGCGAAGTGCCCAGCCTAACGATCTATGGCAACTGCCAACACCGGGCCAGCATTCTGGCCTTCAACGTCAGCGGCATCCATCACTATGACCTGGGCACCCTACTCGATACAAAGGGCATCGCCGTGCGCACTGGTCACCACTGCACCCAACCGATCATGACTTTGTTGAACATTGATGGCACAGTACGAGCCTCCCTGGGAATCTATAACACCAAAGCAGAGATCGACGCCCTGATTGAGGGAATCTACAAAGTTCGTAAAATGTTAGGACGGTAATGATGGCAACCATTGACGAGATTCAGGCCGAAATTGTTGAAGATTTCTCCTTCCTGCCGGAATGGGATGAACGCTATGCCTATCTGATCGAACTCGGGCAGAAGATGCCGCCTCTGCCGGAAGAATACCGCACGGAAGACAACATCGTCCGCGGCTGCCAGTCCACCGTCTGGCTGCACCGCGAATGCCAGGACGGTAAAGTCCTGCTGCAGGCTGACAGTGACTCACTGATCGTCAAAGGCCTGGCCGCCCTGCTGATGCAGATCTACTCAGGGCAGCCCGCCGAGGATATCCTCAAGGCGGACTTGAGCTTCCTTGAGGGCACCGGCCTAAGCAAACACCTCTCCTCCCAGCGCGCCAACGGTCTGATGGCGATGATCGATGAGATCAAAGCCTACTGCGTGAAGTGCGCGGCTGGTGAAATATGAAATTTCCATTTTGTCACGTGCGCTGCGCGGCACATGACCTACAACTGTAGGGTGGGTTACCAACCCACCAAAAATCATGCAACCCGTAAGATCGCTCTCTGTGGGCGATCTTTTTTATATACCAGGTGGAAGCACAAAATAGGAGAAGCCGCAACAAACCCCTTCCCGCCTTCGGCCCCCTTCCCCTCAAGAGGGGAAGGGCTGGGGATGGGGTAAGAATAGCCCTGATTCTCGCGAATCAAACCAAAACTTAACCCAACCTTTACTGCGGACCGATTGTTATTGACCCCGCACTCGGTTAGAATTAGAGTGATATGAACAATAAAACAACACAAATCTTATTAACGAATGACGACAGCATCCACTCTCCCGGTCTCTGGGCGGCAGCCGAAGCACTGGACCCCCTGGGCTACGTTCATGTGGTTGCACCCCGCGATCAACATTCCGGCGCTGGCCGCAGCATGCCGATTCACACTTCCGGCATCATCGAGCGTATGGCCCTCACCGTCAACGGACGGGAATGGGATGTCTTCGCAGTCGATGGCTCCCCTGGCCAATCCATGCTGCACGGTATTTATGATGTCATCAAAGCCACTCCGGACATTGTCGTTTCCGGGATCAATTACGGCGAGAATGTCGGCTCAGGCGTGACCGTATCCGGCACAATCGGGGCGGCGATCGAAGCTGCCACACTCGATATCCCAGCCCTGGCCGTCTCAATGCAGACCGGTACAGAGCATCACTTCTCACTCTCCCAGGATATCGACTTCAGCGCCGCCGGCCATTTCACCCACCTTTTCGCCAACTGGATGCTCCACACCCCCCTGCCAAAAGATGTGGATATCATCAAAATTGATGTCCCTTATGGCGCCACTCCCGAAACCCCCTTCGAATGGACGCGCCAGTCACGCCTGCGGTATTACCTCCCCAAACCGGTTGATCGGCCGAATTTGATGGAGCCCGGCCCACTGGGTTATGATATCCTGACGGATTTCTCCCAGCTGGAACCTGGCAGCGACCTCTATGCCCTGCTGGTCGAGAAAAAAGTCTCCGCCACACCCCTCAGCATTGACCTGACCTCTCGAGTGGACCTGGGTGAATTGGATTCAATGCTCAAAGGCTAAACCACAGCAAGTTTCACGTGCTCATTGAGAGACTCTGTAGCCAGAGTCTCTTTTTTTTATAACACGGGTAAAAAATCGAAGAATTTTCCGTTTAGCAAAAATCATGCTATTATTGATGAGTCAATCCACAATTTAGCCCTCTTTCAATCAAAAAATCATTTTTTTCATCCCGGACCTATCCAATCTATTCGTCACATATGGAGGAATCATGCCCAGGAACAAAGGACTTCGCTATCTAACCTTCGGCTCGCTCTATTTCACCCAAGGAACCATTCAAGGTTTCTTCGCCGCACTCAACGCCCTTTACCTGCTCAGTCATGGACTGAACATGACTGAAGTGGGCGTTTTTGGTTTCATTGCCCTGCTGCCTTTCGTGCTAAAGATTGGACTGGGCATTCTCTCCGACCGGGTTAACCTCTTTGGGATGGGACATCGTAAACCCTACATCGTGATTGGCTTAATAGTCCAATTACTTTGTCTGGTATTCACACCTTTCATTGACCCCGGCCAACATTTCTGGGGATATGTGGCAATCGCCTTCACCCTGCAAATGGGCATGGCGCTCTATGACACCTGTACAGACGGTCTGGCATTGGATACCACCCCACCGAAAGAACAGAGCACCATTCAAGGCTTTATGGTCGGTGGGCGGGCCATTGGTGTGATCATCGCCGCATCTGCGGTGGGCTTCCTGGCGGAAAACGTCTCCTGGCAAGCGGTCTTCTGGACTCTGGCAGCCCTAACGCTCTTGCCAACCCCACTAGTCCTGGCCATCCGTGAAGAGGATCGAGATGTCGAAAAACGGTTTGAGTGGCGAGCATTCAAAGCCTTTAATGGCAAGACCTTCCTGGCCGCCGGTTTGGGAACTTTGATGTTTGTGATCATTCTGGGCGTCAATCAGCTGATCAATCCCTTTCTGGAGGAGCAGCTGGGCATCAGCCTGACCACGGCTGGCTTCATCACATCGCTCTGGGGTGTGGGTATTGTTGGCGGGAGTGTGCTGGGCGGCTGGTTATTGCGCAAATTCCAGCCCAAACCTGGCTTATGGGTGGCTGTGATCCTGCTGAGCTTGTCGATCCTTTGTGTTGCCTTCCTCATCGGGCCGGAATTTGGGCTTGTCGTGGCCATTACGGTGGTGATCTTCTTCGGCGTGACCTATGGCGCATATCAGACGGAATATTTTGCGGTGGCGATGCGTATGGTGGACCCCCGAATCGCAGCTTCCATGTATGCCATCCTGATGGCCTTCACCAATATCGGCCAGGGGATTGGCATGTACCTCTCCGGTGCACTGGCGGATGCATTCGGCTACCGAGTCACCTTCCTGGTGCTGCTGGGGTTGAATCTGCTGATCCTGCCACTGCTGCAGGTGGTCTTCAAACCGGAACCGGTTACTGCGGAAATAGCTTGATAAAAAGGCGGGCACAGCTCCCAAGGGAGGCAGGTAGTCCCCGCCTCTATAGCAACTCGAAACCCTTGTAGGTCATGTACTGCGGCAAAGCCGCGCACGTGACATGATAAATTTTGAACGTTGGTCACGCATGGTGAAGCCGCAAGGTTGAGCCTGCACGACTAATTTTGTCACGCTGGAAGCATGACCTACTAATAACATCTTAAGCCTTCCCCCCAAGGAGTAAAACGACGCAGCCCCTTTTTGGGGAGGGGGAAGGTGATGCAGAGCGTCGGATGAGGGAAATATCCTTGTTTAATCAAACCCTCTACTGGGCGGATACAGCTCCCAAGGGAGGCAGGCAGTCCCCGCCCCTATAGCAACTCGAAACCCTTGTAGGTCATGTGCCGCGGCAAAGCCGCGCACGTGACATGATAAATTTTAAACGTTGGTCACGCATGGTGAAGCCGCAAGGGTGAACCTGCGGGACTTTTTTCGTCCTGCTGGAAGCGTGACCTACGAAAACTGAACAAGCCTTCCCCCTGGGGGGAAGGTGACGCAGAGCGTCGGATGAGGGGAAAATTCAAAAAAAATAACTACTTAATAGAGCGGGTAAATAGCCCCGCCCCTACGATATTACATTTTATTTATAAAAACGGACGGCTTACCGCCATCCTTGTAAATTTCAATAAAATCACCCTACTCATTCAAAGGCAGCACAAGCTTGAAAACCACCCCACCTGCCGGATGGTTCTCACCGATCAAAGAGCCGCCGTGCGCCTCAGCCAGTTTGCGTGCAATGGCCAATCCCAAACCAGTCCCACCGCTGGCCCGGTCACGGGCTTTATCGCCGCGATAGAAGCGCTCGAAGAGATGCTCCAGCACATCATTGGGAATACTTGGTCCGTTGTTATGCACCGCAAAGATCGCGGAATGGCCCTGACGTTGCAGGCTGATCTCAATCATGCCGCCCTCAGGAGTATACCGCATGGCATTCTGCATCAGGTTATCAAGGATCTGTTGCAAACGCTCCCTATCACCCAGAGCGATCATTAATCCGGATGGACAGACCGATTCAATCCCAACCTTTTTACCATCCGCCTGGGGCTGGAACCGGGCTGCCAGGTCCTTGCACATCGCGTTGAGGTCCACATTGCGCATGTTCAGGGAAAGTTCCCCGGCATCCACCAAAGCCAGCGTCCGTAAATCGTTCACCAAACGGGTCAACTGGTGGTTTTGCGCGCCGATCAGGGCAAGGTTCTCAAGGGTCAGCGGATACACACCATCCTGCAGGGCTTCAAGATGCGCCCGCTGGATAGCAAGAGGATTACGCAATTCATGGGCAATATCAGCGGTCATCGATTGACGCCGGTCTTCAGCGTCTTCCAATGATACAGCCATTTTATTGAAAGATTTTCCCAGTGATGCCAGTTCCCCGCCCCCGCGAACCTTCACCCGCTGGGATAGATCGCCTTCCGCCATTTGGTTCGCGGCCTTGGTCAGCCCATGCACCGGCCGGAGGATCAACGAGGAGAGAATCAACGCGAGGACAATAGCGATCCCACCGGAGATGCCCGCCGCCAAAAGCGAGGCGTTGTTCACCCGCTCGATCAGCAGCTCATCAAAATCATCCGGCAGATCCGCAATCCCGCCATCAGGGATGAGATAACCCACAACCTCACCATCCACTTCCAGGACAATGGATTGCGACAGCATATTTTCAGTTACCTGGGTGCCGACTTCGATCTCATCGGGACTCAGCACTACCGTTCCAGCGGGGTCCGTCACAACATGATCATTGGCATTGACCCCCGCAGAGGGGTTGCCAGCAGCATTCTCATTGGCACCAGTGGCCCCCGTGCCCGAACGCCCAACCTGGCCGCGCCCACTCCCAGTACCGCTGGTGGTATTCGCGCCTGAGCCGGTTGTGGATACATCCTCCGCCCCAGTCCAGCTGCTATTTTCGGCATAATAATCTTCCAAATTGGCGGCAAGGTTTTCCAACCCAATCTGGCCGCCGTGGATCAGGAAGGTTTCCACTTCCTGCTGAGTTGTATACCGCGCCACCACCGCCACTGTACCCAGGGCGATTAAAATGATCAGTGCAAAGGAGCCAAGCAGCCGCCAACGCATAATTACTTACTCTCTTTCTTAAAGCGGTACCCCTTGCCAAAGACCGTCTCAATATATTGAGGGTCCTTGCTGTCATCGTTCAACTTGCTGCGCAGGTTCTTGATATGCGCGTCAATGCTGCGTTCATAACCTTCATAAGCCACGCCCTGACAGGCCTCCAGCAGCTGCAAACGGGAGAAAACCCATCCGGGATGTTCCGCCAGGGTTGCCAGGATCGAAAATTCAGTCGGCGTCAGGTCCAAAACCTCGCCCGCCTGGGTGACGGTGAATTCCTGCGGGTCAATCTCAAGATCATTGATCTGCAATGTGCCAACAGGCTCTGCAGCAGGCTTCTGCACCCGCCGCAGCACGGCCTTCACCCGGGCTACCACCTCCCGCGGGGAAAATGGCTTGGTAATGTAATCATCCGCACCCATCTCAAGCCCCAACAGCCGATCCAGCTCTTCCACCCGGGCGGTGGTAATGATCAGTGGGGTGTCATCCGTCTGGCGGATCTTCCTGGCAATGTCAATCCCATCCATTCCGGGCAGGTTCAAATCGAGTAAAACCATATCGGGGTGATTGGATTCCCAAAGCGCTAGCCCCTGGTCACCGCGATTGGCAACCAAAACGTCATAGCCGCTGCGCTCCAGATAAGCTTTCAGGACATTGGACAGCTCTTTTTCATCTTCTATGATCAATACTGTGGTCATGACATTATTATAGCCCCTTCGGTTCCCGGGTGTTTTATCTTCACAACTTCTTCACATCTTCTCCATTGCTTCTCCAACAGTGCCATCTATCATAAAGAACGTAAGATTTGAACGTTTAGGAGTGAACTATGAAGAAACGAAAATCAACATTAACGCCAAAACTCCGCCAAAATTGGTGGTTGGATGCTGGCCTCGGGATCAGCGCAATATTGGCTATCCTCACAAGCATCTACTTCCTGATCTATCCCAACACAGGATATCAGGGTGGTCGTAATCCATATTACAACATGACCCTGATCTTTTCCAAGCAAACCTGGGATCTGCTCCACACCTGGACAGGCACTCTGGCGATCATGGTAGCTCTGCTGCATGTCATCATCCACTGGACCTGGATTAAAGGGACCGCTGTTCGGACCTGGCAGGTCATCACTAAAAAGCGGAACGGGTTCGGCCTTCGCCTGACCTATAACATCCTGTTGGATATCACCATCGCACTCAGCTTCCTGATCTGCAGCCTTTCCGGGGTCTACTTCATGCTCAACCCATCCAGTGGCCAAACAGCAACAAGCTTCCTGTTCAATAAGACCGCCTGGGACATGATCCATACCTGGAGCGGCGTGACCTTCGCTGCGACAGCATTACTGCACATTGTCCTGCACTGGAAGTGGATCACCAATATTACCGGCAAGATGTTTGGCACCCATAAAACTAATAAGCAAACCGGCCAGGCCATTCTGGAGCCTGTTGAAGAATCAATCTAAATCCAGAATCAATAACAATATCTTAGAAGAACTGGAGTTACACAATGGTTAAAAAAGTTTTTGTAGGCGTATTGATAGCAGCGGCTTTTGGACTGCTGGTATTTGGAGCGGTCAACCGCACACTGGCTAAAGGACTCGACACCGAACCCCTGGCTCTCAATGAGAGCGCCGAATTAGGGTATGGTGGCAACAGGAATGGTTACACCGAAGAGATTCAAAATCAAGTTCTCGATGGTGGCGTTGATGATTGCATCGCTGACGGCGAAGCCTACGGCTATGGTGCTGGCGATGCCATTGGCTACGGCCCCGGTGATGGTACCGGTTACGTGGACGGCCCCGAAGATGGCTCCGGCTATGGCATTGGTGTCGGTAACGGCAACCAACCCGTGGACGCTCCCCACGACGGCACCGGTGACGGTATTGCCGATGTGGACGAATGGCTCACCTTCAATGGTACAGTCGAATCGGTCTCCTCCTACCTGGTTGTGATCGTTCTGGATGATGGCACGGTCTTCGATCTCGACGGCCGCACCCTCAGCTACATCACCGACATGGGTTTCACCCTCAATGTTGGCGACAGCGTGTCCTTCCTCGGTTTCTATGATGACGGTCTGCTCGAAATCGGCCAGATGACCAATCTGACAACCGGTGAGAGCATCACCATCCGCACCGATGACGGTACCCCCCTCTGGGCTGGCAACACCAATAGTGGTAGTGGTCAGCGTGGCGGCGGCAACGGCGGTCGTCGGTAAGCCGAACAATTACCTAAGACCCTGGCTGCCCGTTATAAAACGGGCAGCCTTCTTTATTTAACGCATCCGTCCAAGAGTCCAGCGAATTGCGGAAATGGATGGATTGATTTACAATCATGTTGTTTCTTTTATTTAAGGATTGCATTCAACAGCCAGAATAATACCTTGTTGAACGAGAGATTAATCATCAATTCTTTCACAACTTGAAGGCACCCTTAGTGTTGTAATTATGAATCATCATGCACCAGAGAGGACTACTCACATGGACAAGAAGGACAAGCTGCCGTTTCTGACCAAGATCATCTATGGAACAGGTGACCTCGGTTTCAGTATGAACAACTCCATCATCAGCTCGCTATTTCCCATCTTCATGATGGATGTCATCGGCTTATCACCCGCTCTCGCTGCGGTCATTTTGTTTGTCGGCCGGAGTTGGGACTATGTCAACGACCCAATTGTTGGCCACCTCTCAGACCGAACACGCTCTAAATGGGGTCGCCGGCGTCCCTTCCTGCTCTTTGGTGCCATCCCCTTCGGTCTCTCCTTTGTCTTGCTTTGGCTCAGCCCAAATTTCAGCCAAACAGGTCTCATCATTTATTATTCAGTGGCTTATATCATTTATGAAGCCATGGCCACAATCGTTTACATGCCCTACTATGCCCTGACCCCGGAACTCACCGAAGACTATGATGAGCGGACCAAGCTGACCAGCTACCGGATGCTCTTCAACATCCTCGGCAGCCTGGTAGCTTATGTTTTCCCAATGCTGGTGATCGGCTCAATGGTTCCTGACAACACCAAAAAGGTGATGGTTATGGGTCTGATCGCAGCCGCCATCGCTGCTGCCCCCCTATTCCTGGTCTTCTTTGGTACACGAGAGAAAAAGGAATACATGCTTGAGAAACAACCCAAGCTGATCCCTTCGCTCAAAGCTGCCTTCAAGAACCGCCCCTTCATCTTCGGCGCAGGCATCTACCTGCTGACCTGGATGACGATCGTGGTGCTGGAAACCAACCTGCTGATCTACATCAAATACATACTCGAACGCCAGGGCCAGAGCAGCTTAATCATGGCAAGTATTTTTGTCACCGCCATCTTCGCTTTGCCAATCTGGAACTGGGCAGCCAAGCACTGGAATAAGAGGCTGGCCTATATCATCGGTGTGTCCTTCTGGGCCGTGGTGATGATCGTGCTTATCATGGTCACCCCGCAGACACCCTTCTGGATCATCATGATTTTATGTGTCATGGCTGGTATTGGCGTCAGTGCTGCACAGGTGCTTCCCTGGGCCATCATCCCAGACGCAATTGAATGGGATGAATGGATGACCTTCGAACGCCATGAGGGTATGTTCTACAGCCTGATCACCCTGCTGGGCAAGATCGGCAATTCCATCGCCGGACCGGCTTCCCTACTCGTCCTGCAGGCCACCGGTTACCAGGCCGGAGCGGCAGTCCAACCCGACAGTGCCCTTCTCGGTATCCGTCTGGTGATTGGCCCCATTCCAGCCATCCTTTTGGTGGGTGGGATCGTCTTCGCCCTCTTCTATCCCCTCTCTCGGGAACAGCATCACAAGATCGTTGAGGAACTTCGCATCCGTCGTGAAGCCCGCAAACAGGCCAAAGCCGAAGAAAAGCCTATCGCCGGTGCGGAAGAAGTCGCCTAGAACTTTCCCTGGAGAACGCGTTTGCATATCCTGACCGATCACAAACTGCACCAACGATAAATTTCAAACCGACCCTTTGGCAGGTTCAACCTGCCAGAGGGTTTTTTATTTACAAGGGAAAATCAGGGATTATTGATGAAGAAACTCTCCCGACTGACAAAACTTATCTATGGCTTCGGCGATGTCGGCTTTAGCATGACTAGCACCATTGTCGCCGCCTATTTCCCCATTTTCCTGACAGATGTGGTCGGGCTAACGCCGGGCATCGTAGCCATCGCCCTATTCATCGGAAAAAGTTGGGATTATATCAACGATCCCCTGATCGGTTACCTCTCAGACCGGACTCGCACCCGTTGGGGGAGAAGACGTCCCTTCCTACTCTTCGGCGCGATCCCATTTGCCGTGGTCTTTGCCTTCCTCTGGTTCAAACCCGCCTTCGATTCCCACACGGCACTGCTGATCTTCTACACAATGATGTACATCCTCTATGATGGGATTGTCACCTTTGTCAGCATGCCCTATTTCTCCCTGACCCCCGAGCTGACCGAGGACTACGATGAACGCACCGAGTTGACCGGCTACCGGATGTTCTTTTCCATCCTCGGCGGGCTGATCTCCTTCGTAGTCCCAATGATGATCATCGGCCAGATGGCCCCAGGCAACGCCGGCAATGTTTTTCAGATGGGACTGATCTTTGGCATCGCCTCAGCCGCCCCCCTGATCCTGGTCTTTTTTGGGACGCGTGAGCGTCCCTATTTCACCCAGCTTGAGCGTCCCAAACTCAAAGACTCGCTCAAAGCCGCAGTCAAAAACAGGCCCTTCATTTTCAGCGCCGTGATCTATCTTTTCACCTGGACCAGCATGGCGATCATCGAAGCCAACTTGCTTTTTTATATCAAATATGTCGTCCAGCGGGAAAATATGAGCGAGATCATCATGGCCACGATCTTCGTCACAGCCATCATCTCCCTGCCACTCTGGGACTGGGTCTCCAAGAAATTCAACAAACGTAAAGCCTATATCTATGGCATCGCGTTCTGGGCGGTTGTACAGGTCCTGCTGATTACCGTCTCCGCTACCAGTTCACTCTATTACCTGCTTGGGCTTTGCGTCCTGGCCGGGCTGGGCGTGGGCGCGGCCCATGTGCTGCCCTGGTCAATCATCCCGGATGCTATCGAAGTGGATGAATTGAAGACCGGTGAACGCCATGAAGGCATGTTCTACAGCCTCGTCACCCTGGCCAGCAAGGTCGCCAATTCGATTGCCGTCCCCCTGGCGCTGGCGGTGCTGGACCTCAGCGGCTATATCCCTAATGCCGCCGTTCAGCCCGAATCCACCATCACGGGCATCCGGATGGTGGTGGGCCCGATCCCGGCGCTGCTGCTGGTGGGCGGGATCATCTTTGCCGTCCTCTACCCCCTCTCCAGGGATGAGTACCATGATGTCGTTCAGGAACTCGAAGTGCGCCGCAGCCAAACAGATCAACAGGAGTCATTATGAGCCAAATATCCATTCAGAAAGTGTCAACCCATCACCAACGCCGCCAATATGCGACTTTTCCCTGGCAGATCTACAGAGATGACCCCCTCTGGGTGCCGCCCCTCGTGCCTGACCGCATGAAACAGCTTGACCCAGAAAAGGGCACATTCTACCAGCACGGCATAGCAGATTTCTTCCTGGTCTATAAGGACGACAAGCTGGCCGGGACAATCATGGCAGCGGAAGACCACTCCTCCAACGAATCCCGCGACCGTTCGGATGCCATGTTTGGTTTCTTTGAATGCATCAATGATCAGGGTGTTGCAAACGCCCTCTTCGATTGTGTTAGGGACTGGGCAAAGGAGCATAACCTGACCCAGATGATTGGTCCCTTTCACCAGGACTATGATTCCGCCTATGGCGTGCTGATCGAAGGCCGTGACCGGCCCCCAGCCATCAGCTGCGGTCACACCCCAGCCTATTATGAGGATTTAGTGGTCAATTACGGCTTCACACCCTACCGACCGGATAATATCGCCTTTGCGGTGGACATCACTAAAGACACCCGTGAATTCCAGTTGCTCCACAAACTCGCCGAAAAAGCCAAGGAACGCGGCGTCGCGGTGATTCGGGAAGCTCGCCTGGAAGAATGGGACCGGGAAGCAGACCGGGTGCATTATTTGCTCAACAAGGCCCTCTCCCACCTGGTGGACTATGTGGGCTGGGATCGGGAAGCCCTGAATGACACCCTGGAGCCGTTCCGCAAATATGCCGACCCTGAGCTGGTACTCTTCGCCGATGTAGGCGATCAGACGGTGGGGTTTTTCCCCGGCATCCCCAACCTCAATGAAATCCTGCACCACCTAAATGGCCTGCGCTATCCCTGGGACACCCTGAAACTGCTGCGTTATAAGAACCTGACGCCAAAATGCCTGGCGATCAAAAGCGTCTTGGTGCTGCCGGAATACTGGGGCTCCGGTGTCAGCCTGATGCTCTTCTCGGAGATGCTGAAGCGCGCCCGGGCCAAAGGCTATGAATGGGTGGACCTGTCGCTCACTTCCATCGACAACCCCAAGACCCCCATGCTGGCTGAACGGATGGGCGGCTGGATTTATAAACGCTATCGTGTCTACCAGTTACCGGTGGAATAGCCCAATATTATAGCAAAGGAAACATAAAAATCGCGGCTTTCGAACCCTTTGTTTGACAATTCTTGAATTTTATAAAGAATATATGGGTTCTTGATATAAATATAAAAATCCTGTAAAATCGAAAATAGGCAATGGTATTCCCCACTCATTCAAGAACTTTTTCGCACAAGGCTCGAATGACACACATTCAAGGAAACAGATTATGAACGTCATAAAAGTATCAGCTAATTCCAGAACCGCTGCCGTAGCAGGGGCAATTGCAGGTGTAATGCGTGAACACCGATACGCAGAGGTTCAATCTATTGGTGCTGGCGCAGTCAATCAGGCTGTAAAAGCAATCATCCTTGCCAAAGGGTATCTCGTAAACGATGGTATTGATATTATCTGCGTCCCCGAATTTGTTGATGTTGAGATTGACGGCAAAGTTCGGACGGCTATCAAACTGGTCGTTACCCCTCGCGGCGAGGAATTGCCCCCAGTGGGGGAGAATGAGAACGACTCGGCGGAGATTCCTGAACTAACGGAATAAAATCAGCATAATCAATATAAATCAAAAAATAAAACAGACGCTCGGACGCGTCTGTTTTTGATTAATTTGCATTGAATACAACAAATTGTTACAGATCGAAACGGACTTCTTCCTTGCCGATCAGAATCTCCTGCACTTTCTCGATGACCAGTGCCAGGTGTTGGGGTTTGGCGACATAATCCAGATCATCAGAAGGGACGGTGAGAACCGGACAGAGATCAAAGTTCTCCACCCACTCCTCATAAAGGTCATTCAAATCCGCCAGGTAGTTTGCACTGATCGTCCGCTCAAATGAACGGTCCCGCATTGCGATTCTGTCCAGGAGTGTGGGCACAGAAGCTCTCAAATAGATAACCAGATCCGGTGGCGGCAGAAACTCCACCAGAACCTTATAGAGTTCCTGATAGGTTTGATAATCACGATCGGTAATGGAATCCTGCAAGAACAGGTTATGAGCAAAGATTTCAGCGTCCTCATACACGCTGCGATCCTGGATCACCGAGCCGGGGCGGTTCATCAACTGCCGGTGAATCCGCAGACGCCGCATCAGGAAATAGATTTGGGAATGGAACGCCCAGGACTGCATATCGTCATAGAAATCCGCCAAATAGGGGTTCTCAGCAACTGGCTCAAAAAAAGGCGACCAACCCAGTTCATCACTGATCAACCTTACAAGAGTGGATTTTCCCACGCCAATATTTCCCGCAACAGCGATAAATTTATCCATACAAACGACTCTCCTGGTATTGATTTTGGGTCACTCCCAATATTCATCTCATTATAAGCCGTATCGAAAAGCGGTTCAATCCGAGGCCTTAAAATACTGCTGATTTTAAGCTAAAAAGGCTGCCAGTTTTCACTGACAGCCTTTGGTTTCAAATGGGTAAGGCTTATTGCGCCAAACGTTCTTCGCGAGCCTTCTGGATCTTCTTCTGCATGGCAAACTTGGTCACTTCAGCCGCAGCCGATGGCACCAGGATCAATGGGAGGATTTCCAGCCATTGCGCCCAGCCCAGTGCTGCTGTATTGAAAATGGGCTGCAGGAAGGGGATGTAGATCACCAGCATAATGAGCACCAGTGAACCCAGCACCGCCCAGTTCATCAATTTGTTCTTTAGCAAACCAATCTTCAACAGCGGGTAATACTCAGAGCGTGCAGTAAAAGCCCGGAACAATTCTGAGATACTGAGGGTGACGAAAGCCATCGTCTCCGCAAACTCAAGGCTCCCCTGGTTTAATCCAAGAGCAAAAGCGCCCAGAGTCACGGCTGTGATCGCAATCGTCTGCACCACAATGCCAACCAGCATGAATTTATTGATGATCGGCTCGTTGGTCGGTCGTGGGGGCTGATCCATGATATCGGGGTCGCCCGGTTCAGTGCCCAAAGCAAGCGCTGGGGCGCCATCCGTCACCAGGTTGAGCCACAGGAGCTGGATCGCTGTCAGCGGGACAGGCCAGCCGAATAATGTCGCCAGGAAGATCACCATGATCTCAGCAGCATTACAGGAAAGCAGGTAATAGACAAACTTACGGATGTTGCTGTAAATCACCCGGCCTTGTTCCACGGCGGAAACAATGCTGGCGTAGTTATCATCGGTCAGGACCATGTCGGCTGTGCCCTTGGCCACGTCCGTGCCCGTGATCCCCATTGCCACGCCAATGTCGGCCCGTTTGATGGCAGGGGCGTCGTTGACGCCGTCGCCGGTCATAGCGACCACTTCATCATTGGCTCGCAGGGCATCCACAATACGCATCTTATGCTCAGGGCTGACCCGGGCATAGACATCGGTTTCCATCACGTTCTGGATCATTTCCTCATCTGAGAGATGATTGATCTCAGCACCGGTCATCACCTTATGCCCAGCCTGGAGCAGACCAATTTCTTCTGCAATGGCACGGGCGGTATTGGGATAGTCACCAGTGATCATGATCGTGCGAATGCCGGCGTCACGAGCAGTATTAAGAGCTTCCTTGACCTCTGTCCGGGCAGGATCAATCATGCCGATCAGGCCAACGAAAGTGAGGTCCTTTTCCAGCTCTTCGCTGTTGATTTCATCCGGTAAAACCGGAAGCATCCGATAAGCAACGCCCAACACGCGCAGCGCACTGCCGGTCATGGCGTCATTAGCAGCCAAAACTTGCTTGCGGCGATCATCAGTCAGCTTCTCGTCGCCATTAGTCATGGTTTGAATATGGGAACAGAGGTTCAAAACGACATCCGGCGCACCCTTGACGGCGATGATATGCCATTCACGCTTTTCATCTTCCGCCAGAGGTGAAATATCGCTATCTTCCGGCTTTTCAACGGAATGGATCGTAACCATCCGTTTGCGGGTAGAGTCAAAAGGAATCTCCTGCTGGCGGGGATAGGCGACATTCAGAGCCTTAGCCGAAGCGCCAGCTTTCAAAGCAGCCACTAGGATAGCGCCTTCGGTGGGGTCCCCGATCATCCGGAAGGTCTCCTGACCATCCTGTTCACCGGCGTGTTCCAGCTGAGAGTCGTTATTCAGGGTGCCCAACCAGAGCGAGGTTTTAACCGCTGGATATTTATCCAGCGAGACTTTTTCATTATTGACCGTGAAATCACCTTTTGGAGCATACCCACTGCCGGTCACGTCCACGAATTGGTCACCTGACCAGATGCGGGTCACGGTCATCTCATTCTGAGTGAGGGTACCGGTCTTATCGGAGCAGATCACGGTGGCGGAGCCCAGGGTCTCAACCGAGGAAAGTTTGCGGATCAGGGCGTGGCGGCGAACCATCTCGCGCATACCCAGTGCCAGGCTGATGGTCACCACAGCGGGAAGACCTTCAGGCACGGCCGCAATCGCCAGGGAGACGGCGATCATAAAGAGGTTAGTGAACTCCTCCAAGGCAGCGGGGCTTAAGATGTTGCCAAAACCACTATCAGCAATAAAACGAACCGCACCGATCACAAAGACCAGGCCACAAACCGCCAGCGAACCCCAACCCAGCACTTTGCCAAGTTGGTCCAGCCGGCGCTGAAGTGGTGTCTCTTCATTTTCAACGGATTGGAGCATGGTGGCGATCATACCCAACTGAGTTTCCATACCGATGGAAACGACCACACCTTTACCGCGGCCATAATTGACCAGGGTGCCCATGAAGGCTGTGTTTTTCCGGTCGCCCAGCGGGATATCCGCTTCCAAACGGGTTTGGGCGTTCTTCTCAACCGGCAGCGATTCACCGGTCAGCGAAGCCTCATCCACCCGCAAGTTCACAGCTTCAAGCAGACGGACATCCGCAGGGATATAGTTGCCTGCTTCCAGGAAAACAATATCGCCCGGCACCAATTGGGCGGCGGGGACTGAAATCCTGTGCCCATCGCGCAAAACCGAAGATTCGGGGGCGGCCAGCTTCTTCAATGCCGCCAAAGCAGCTTCAGCCTGGCTTTCTTGAATGATGCCCATGATGGCATTGAGAACCACAATCGCCAGAATAGCGATAGCTTCCACATAATCACCCAGCAGAGCTGAAATAATCGATGCCGCCAGCAGCATGTAGATCACAAAACTGTTAATCTGAGCCCAAAGCATCTCCCAAAAGGTTGTGGGGGGCGCCTCGGTTAACTCATTGAGGCCATATTTTTCCTGGCGTGCCTTAACTTCCTCAGTTGAAAGCCCTTCCTCCAACGGCGTTTCGAGCTTCTCTAAAACGTCCACGTTGGACATGGAATGCCAGGAAATGGACACACCCTTTCCGGTGGTCTTTTCTGAAACGAGACTGTCTTCGTTCATATATGAATACTCCTGTAAGTAAAAATTCAAATAATAATTTTACCCACCAGCGTTTTTGTTACCCTAAGATAATCTAAGGGTTGTTTTGATGCGGGCGCAAATCCATATAATTATATCTGATTAAACCTCTAATGGTTCAGACCCACTCAGGCCGATTGCGGGCCGGTTGCCACCACCACACTGCCATTGGGCACGCCCAGGTCCGCACCAACCACCGTACATTTAACCTGCAGCAGGAAAAAGATTGGCGCTTCCACTGCGGAAAGGGTCTCATAGTTTCCCATGCCTTTGGAAAGAATCAACTCCGCATTGTTGAAGCGTTCCAGAAAAGCCGGACTGCCGGCTGAGATGACGGTCCCAATAATCCGGTTGCCATTGTCAATGATCTCGGCCACCTCATCAAGACCAGCATCCAAAGCATCCTGCAAGGTCACATCGTTCAAAACCGGGCCCCCTTTAACCACATAGGTAACCGGCTTATCCAGCATTTCAATCAACACCTTATCAAAGACCGCTTCACCGGCGTTATCACCCAAATAGAGAATTGAACTGGCTGACTCAATCGCCGCCTTCAGTTCTGCCATCCGGTCAACCGCAAAAGGCTGCTTCTGAACACGTTCCACCACTTCCCAAAGATCATATTCCGGGCCGGGGCCAAAGTCAATGATATTCCCGGCGATGCTCATCCGCACGGCTGATTCCAAAGGATCATCCGCCTCCGCCACGATCCGACGCAATTCCGGCAGCAGGGACAAAGCTTTCTCGGTGGATTCCCGCTTGACCCTCATATAAGGGTCATCTTTCCCGGTCAATTCCCGCACTAAAGCATGTACTTCCGAAGCGATTTCAGCCGGGGTCTCACCAGGTGGAAAAGACTGGAGAATGGAAAGAGTTTCCTGAACCACCTGATGTTGCTGTTCAGGGTTAGCGTCAGCCATGCGAGCGGCCTGCAGGGCCTGGCGCAGGGTACAGTGGTAACAATCAAGGTATGTTTTCATGCGGATTATTATAGCAGGGGTTGCTTGAATCAATTAACACCCGAAAACAAAAAAGACGCTCTTTTTGAGCGTCTTTCTTTCTATTTCATCAGAGGTTATCTGGATTAGGGTTCAATCCGGGTGCCGGAAGGGACAATGGCCCGTTTGGGGATCACCACGATGCCATCCTTGACGGAGTACATATCCGTCTCCAGCTCCGTACCCAGCGGGAAGGGCCTGATCACCACATTAGCACCCATCCGAACGTTTTTATCAATGATCGCGCCTTCGATATCGCAATTCTCACCGATACCCATCGGGATATCACCGGAATCATCGTAGTAGTCCGCCCCCATCATTATCGAATCCTTGATCCGGGTGTCACCTTTGATCATACTCCTAAGACCTATAATCGAATGCTCAATGGTCGCATCCTGAATGTTGCAGCCCTCCCCAATCAACACATCATGCATTTTACAATTGGCCATTTGTGATCCAGGCAGGAAACGGGCATGGGTATAGAGCCTGAGGGATTGGTCATAGATATCAAACGGCGGTTTGGGTCGAGTCATTTCCAGGTTAGTTTCATAAAACGAGCGGATCGTCCCAATATCACGCCAATAGCCTTCAAATTCATAGACCTGAACCTTCAGGCCATTCTTGACGCAATGAGGGATGATGTCATAGCCAAAATCATCAAAATTTTGGCCGCCCTGGCGCAAGGACAGTGTCTTTACCAGCGTGTCCTGGTTGAAGAAGTAAATGCCCATTGAGGCCAGGTAGGGTTTCTCGGGGTCATCACGAGAGACAAATGAATCCAATACAGCGGCATCTTTGGGCTTCTCAGCAAAATCAACAATCTGACCTTGTTCGTTACACTTCAGAATGCCAAACGAGGAGGCGTGCTCCCTGCCGATCGGCTGCACAGCCACGGTGACATCGGCTTTATTATCCCAGTGACATTGCGCCATCTTGGAATAATCCATCCGGTAAAGGTGGTCACCGGCCAGGATCAGAACATATTTGGACGGGGACATCTGAATTTGAAACAACTGTTTGCGGACGGCGTCTGCAGTGCCCTGATACCATTCCGTATGCTCCATAGTTTGTTCGGCAGCCCAAATCTGGACCCCCCCGACATGGAAATTATCAAAATTGTAGGTACCGGAGATATGCCGGTGGAGGGAAACGGAATTAAATTGAGTCAGGACAGCAATTCGGAAAATATTGGAGTTGATGCAGTTACTAATGGGGATATCAATCAAACGATATTTTCCGGCAAACGGGACAGCGGGTTTGGAACGCAGCATGGTTAGCGGGTAGAGGCGCTTACCCTGACCACCTCCCAAGATCACCGCAAGTACATCATTAAGACTTGGCATAGCTCTCTCCTTCCTGAGGAGTTGTGGTGTGAAGTGACCTCTTTTCGGCTTCATCTATTGTAAACTAAAAATCACGCTGACAAACAAAAAATCGCCAAATTGGCGATTTTCTGTTGTTATTTCTCAGTGCGTTCCCGCACAAGCTGAAGGATTTCCTCCACCGAATGCAGGGTTCCTTCACTCACCGGCCCCAACATCTGGGCCAGTTCCTCTTGCCGGTCTCTGCCCGAAAGGGTAAGCACATCCGAGATCGTCCGGCCATCCACCATCTGCTTGGTGACCTTCAAGTGCTGTTCGCCAAATGCCGCTAATTGCGGCAGATGGGTGATGCACATCACCTGGTGCTGACGGGAAAGGCTCCACAGCTTCTCACCAACAGTCATCCCAACCCGGCCGCCAATGCCCTGGTCAATCTCATCAAAGATCAGGGTCGGCACCTGGTCCGCATTAGCCAACACATCCTTAAGGGCCAGCATCAAGCGGGAGGTCTCACCACCGGAGGCAACTTTTACCAGCGACTTGAAGCCTTCACCGGGGTTAGTCTCCACCATAAATGCTACCCGGTCATATCCCGTGCTGTCAAAAGCCACCCGGCTGCCATCCCCAAGGGGAATGCCTTGTTCATCCGGGCGGGTCTCGATGGCGGCCTGGAACCGGGCATTCGCCATTCGCAGGTCATCCAGCTCCACCTCCACCAGCCCGCCCAGTTGTTCGGCGGCTGCATGGCGGCGGTCACTCAGGACCCCGGCTTTTTGCGCCAGGACTTCCAACAGTTCAGCTTCCTGGCTTTCCAACTCACCTAACCGTTCTTCAGCGTGAGTGATGGAATCCAGTTCACGCCTCGCCCGTTCACCAAAAGCGATCACTTCTTCCAGGCTGTTGCCATATTTTCGCTTCAGGTTATTGATGAGGTCGATCCGCTCCTCAATCCGGTCGAGGGCGCGGGGGTTGAATTCGATATTCTCAGCGTAGTTCTGCAATTCCAAAGCCAGGTCCTGCAAAGCTGCCAGGCTGGTCTCGGCGGTTTCAAGATAAGCGGTGGTGGAAGAATCGATCCGGGCCAGGCTTTGCAGCGAAGCCGTCACCTCACCCAAGAGCTCACTGATCCCGCGAACCTCGGGGTTATCATCCTCGATCAGGCTCAGCGCGTTCTGCGCATGGCTGGCCAGGCTCTCGGCATTTGCCAGGCGGGTGCGCTCCTGGCGCAATTCGTCTTCCTCGTCTGCCTTCAATTTAGCGGCGTCAATTTCCTGAATCTGGAAAGTGAGCATGTCCGTCCGCCGGGCGGCATCCTGCTCGCTCAGGCGGAGGGTTGCCAGCTGCTGGCGCACTTCCATCAGCAGGGTATAGGTCTGTCGATAATCGGCTAATTCCGGTGCCAGGTCTGCGAAGCTATCCAGCAGATGCAGATGGCTGCGGACCTGGAGCAGCGAGAGGTGCTCGGACTGCCCGTGAATATCCACCAAATAGGAACCGATCTCCCGTTGGAGCGCAGCCGTCACCACACGACCATTAATCCGGGCGGTGTTGCGGCCTTCATTTCGAATTTCACGGGAAAGGGTCACATACTCGGGGTCATCCAGCAGTTCTTCCGCTTCCAAAAGCCGCTGAACAGGCTCGCGAATGGCCGGGTTCAGGAAAAACGTCGCTTCAATCTGGGCGCGGTCATCCCCGGTGCGGATGGTGTTGGTTTCCGCCCGCCCGCCGAGGACAGCTTCCAGCGCGTCCAAAATGATGGATTTGCCAGCGCCGGTCTCACCCGTGAAGATCACCAAGCCCCGGGAAAATTCCAGAGATAGTTTTTGGATGATGGCGAAGTTTTCAATGCGAAGTTCAGTCAGCATAAGTTGATTCTACCAAAATTCATCAGGGACGGCGACGGCCGGAAAGCCGGTAATAGGCGGATGGCGCTGCCAGGATCATGTAGAGCATCTGATAAGCAAAAGGAAGCACGCTGTAGAGCGAAAAAGTCCCTTCACCCAGGGTAACGATAACATTGAGCAAGCCAATCAGAAACAGGGGCAGAGCGCCCAAAACCACGGCAATCCTGACCAGCTTGAATAATTTCGTACTGCGCCGCTTACGGACGATCAGCCGGACCACCTCCGCCACTGCCACGCCTGCGGCTGGGGCCAGGAGGAAGATATAAAATCCGACGAATGTGCCCAACAGACTCCCGAGAAAGGAGATGACCACCGTGGCGATAAACGCCCAGACATAATCCAAAGGCTTGCTGGTGTCAAAAACCTTTTGCTGCTGGTTGACACAATCCTTGCAGCGGTAACCAGTCGGGGTCAGGACCGCCTCAGAGGGCGTGATCGGCCGGTCGCATTTATTGCACCGCAGCGTGACTTCCGGTTCTTCAGGGGTGATTTTGGGTTCAGTTGAATTTTCCATTGGCTTTTACACTTAATAAGGGGTTATGTTCCATATAGGCTGTGAGGTTGCGATAAAAATAACCGGGGTCCTGAAAGCGGATCATATGCAGGGACTTCTCATGGGCCCGCACCTGCACACAGTCGCCGCTGGCCATCGTCAGGGGCTCCTGCCCGTCCACGCTGACCACAGCCTCATGCTCTGTGCGGACGGTGATGCAAATTGACGCGCCTTCCGCCAAAACCACAGCGCGGTCCACGGATAAGTGCGGCGCAACCGGTACCAGAAGGATATTACGCGATTCGGGCGGCAGGATGGGTCCGCCGGCAGCCAGGGCATAGGCCGTGGAGCCGGTAGCCGTGGCCGCAATCAGCCCATCTGCGCTATATCTGGCGATTCGGGCGCCTTCCAGGTCAGCTTCCACCTCAATTGGGCGCACATGCCGTCCCCGGGCCACCACCACATCATTGATCACGTCAAAAGCGGTCTCTTCAAAGCCCTGTCGGGAGCAGCGCGCCAGAATCATCATCCGCTCTTCATAGCGGAAATCGCCCGAGAGCAGCTTGGGCAGCATATCGCGCCAGCTCTCCCGCTTGACCTCCACCAGGAAACCGAAATGCCCCACATTGATCCCCAACAGGGGAATCCCCGCCGGAGCGCAAAGGTGACCGGCCCGCAGCATCGTGCCATCCCCACCCAGAGCGATCAGCGCGTCAAATTCCTGTGCCTGAACAGCCTGGCGCAGGTCCGGATCGTTCAACGAACCGGCAGCAGCCTCGGCACCCTCAGCGCGCAGGAATTCGGCAACATCTTCTGCCAGCAGGAGGGAATCCGCAATGACCGGATTGGCCAAAACGGCGATCTTTTGGGGGGATGAGTGCAGTTGGGACATATCGCCCTAATTATAGCCGCTTTTAGTTGGCGGACCAAATTGCATGGGTGGAGGTTAAAGCCTAGACGGGCTAATCTTTGAGCATTTTTCGATTGGGCAATGTACGTAAGAATAATTAATGTTTACGACATTTTGGGAACGGCAAGAGAAAAAGGATATATAATTTAGTAGGCTATGTGGAATATAGTTTTTTCATCAACAAACGTTTTCGGATATTGAGAATGGGAAATCTGAACCGAATACAAGTACTTTAGGTTTACTCACATTCCATTTGAAGAAGCTTTTTAACTTATTTTTATCCCCCACCATTTTATGAAGAAATTGTAACAATACGAATGGATGATTTAAGTATTGAAATGCAAATGTTTTTTGAGCAGATATCTAGGGAAGAGCTTAAGAGACTAGCTATCGATCTAATCAAACAACTTGCAGAGTTTGACCCTACTGAAATGATCATAAATTCGTCTGAAATAATTGCTAGTAGGTTGGGACATGAGGATGATTTGGTCGAATATCTTAAAAGCGAGACAAAACAATAGTTTAAAAAACCGATCTCGATAGCATTATTGGATAGAATTCTAAAGGGGTTGTTATGAATAGTAATTCGAATTGTTGGAAATGGATAATTGCTTTCTTAGGATTTGTTCTCCTCGGCTTTGGGTTAAGTCCATATTTTTGTACGCTTTTTTCTAATAATTTAGATTGGCAAGATCTTCTTGTTAATGTTCATCCGGAACTTATTGGTATGGGTTTTACAATCCTTGTCCTTGATTTCATTACTCATAAATACCTTGAGCGGGAGGAAAAACGCAGAATACTTAGAAATCTAGGCAACCCCTCAAAATACTTCTCAATTGATGCATACTATCAGGCCAAAAATAAGGAATGGTTAACTGATGGCTCGATGGTTAATGCGCAATTGTCATATTCTGTTTTAAAAGAAATAGATTTGAGTAAGGTAAATTTTGAAAATGTAGTCCTAAAGAAAGCCCACCTCGAAAGAGCGATATTTGTAGAAGCTATTCTTATTAATGCTGTCTTTGATGAGGCTCACCTGGAAGGGTGTAAATTTATCAGGGCACATATTGAAGGTGCATCTTTTGAAGAATCTCACCTGTCGGGGACAGATTTTACAGATGCAATCTACAACAGTAAGACTTGCTGGAAGAATGCGACTTATGATAGTAAAACCAATTGGCCAAGAGAATTTTCTCCTGAAGATGCTGGATGTATACGCCTAGATCCTAAAGATATAATTACGGGGGCGAATTCATCCACAGATTATAATCAACACATGATGTAAATTGTTGTTTGGTCTAACATTCTCAACTCATATCATTTCCTAACCCTCATATTTTAAGTAGGGAGTCAAAATGCCAGAATTGCATGATTTAGTGAATGAATGGAGAGAAGGGGGATGCATTAGGTCTGTAAAGTGGCATACTGTCAATGACGACTTCGTTTGTGACATTTGTAGATCTAGATCAGAAAAGGAATTTCTTCTTGATGAGGTTGAGAGTTTGATGTCAGAATGTGATAATTGCAGGTGCTGGGTAACACCTATTGTCGACATTCAAGCATTTGGCGATTCTTTAGATTTCACTCCGGAAGAAGGCGAATATTTTTAGAAAATTATTAGCCATATAGGAGAAGCGAATTTATCCGCTCGGATAACACCCTCACTCCACCCAGGTGATCACGGGCAAATTCTCCGGGTCAAAGCCACCGGCATCCTAGGAATAGCTCATCATCGTTTGAGTGTGTAATCAGCCAGAGGGGGGCAATCTACTAGAGCCCAAATTAATCAATGACCAAATTCGCTAAAATGGCGTTATTTTGGGGTGACGCGTGCAGTTGGGACATATTGCCCTAATTATGGCCGTTTTCAGTAGGTGAACCAAATGGGCGTGAATTTTCTCACACAGCAGGACACACTCTGAATAAACGGTGTTCAATTCCCCTGGATTTTTTCCAGAGCCTTTTTTGTTTCCTCATAGACACGGTCATCTTCGTAACAAAAACCAGTATCGTGACGTTTCATGGCTCTTGTGAGTGCCTCTACTGCTCGCTCATCACCTAATGCACCAAGTGCTGTCGCTGCATCTCGTCGAACGCCATAATTCGCGTCATTCAAAGCATGTATCAGTGGCTCTAACGCTCTCAGATCTCCGATTTCTCCAAGAGCTTCTGCAGCAAAAGCCCGTACACCAAAATCCTGATCTTTCATGGCTTCGATCAGTGGATCGACAACATCTGAATTGCCAATCTTTTTAAGCGCAAGGACAGTATTTATCCGAACACTCCGCTCCTGATGAGATAACGCTTTCGCCAGTTCGCTAACATTTTCACTTGGGGACATTTCTAATCCTTCCACCAGTTTGAGGATAATTTTCCTGCTTGTAAGACGCTAATTATTTATAGTAATAGAGGCTTAATCTATAAGTATGTGGGCATTATTAGACCAATATAGTCATTGGTTGTGCAAAGGACTCTGCAAGGGAATTTTTAGGGAGATGCCTGGTGAAAGATAATGGAAGGTCGATCACCAATACCGGCGATCCTTATATAAGAAGATATTGTCTATGGCCCAAACTGCACAACTTGGCTAAATTCTTATCATTTTTATGTTATCACATATTGGTTATGATAACTTGATCCCCAAGAGGACTATCTGATTCTCTTTTTCTAAAATCCGAGAACACAATCCCAATGGGTTGATACTTTTTCCGAATGGTTTCCTTTCCTTTTTATTTTACAGGCTTGCGTTTCCCTATTTTTTCTTTATATAATTAATATTGACGAAATCCTTGCTTCCCATCCCAAATAAATTCACCGCATTTTCTAAAGCTGCTTCCTAACTGTTCTCGGGCCAAGCAATTCATATCTTTTCGGAATAAAAAGCCTTTTATTGACAATTTAGTGTATTTAAGGAGTAGAGATGCCTGCAAATAATCCTGATGAGATTTCTGACCCTTCTACTAACAAACAGCAGGAAAAAAGAAGACCGAATCGTTGGATCTTAGCTTTTTCCTTTATAACGTCGGTTTTATTTGCTGGATCACTGATTTGGGGATATTCTGAGCGGAACCGAGTGAAAACGTTAGAAAATGAGTTATTAGATGCAAGATCATCAACACCCATTGTTCAAACAACACAATCATGTGAAGAGATTGTGAAGCCAACGGAACAAGAAACCGCTAATTATTCTAATGGATCAGAATTAATTATTTCTAATTTCAAGGCTGCTTTTGAAAGTGGGGATTATGAACAGGTGAGAGCGCTTTTTACTGATGACGGTGTATTGACAACGGCATCCAATGTCCATGACGCCATAATGACGGATGATACCAGTCATTTGGCTGATCGAGTAGATGAGCAAGAATTTATCCGTTTGGCAACAATACATGGTGACCGTAGTCAGGAGTTCATTATTCTTGGGGATCCCTTAATGATTGGGGATAATACACTTGCTTTCGCCTGGGAATGGGGGGATGGCGTAAATGGAACGGCGTTACTCCATCTTCGAAACGGGAAAATCGTCATTTGTATTCTTAATCCAGCGCAGTATCAAATACCATTTACGGGAAAATAATTTTCTTAAATTATGAGGGCAAAATTTCTTGATTAATTTTTTCAGTCCTGACAAAAATAGTTAAGTCCTATTGATCAGGATTAATATTCTGTTTGCCAAGGTGGAAAAAAATATTTATCCGCTTGATACTCCCCTCACTCCACCCAGGTGATCACGGCCAGATTCTCCGGGTCAAATCCATCGGCGATAAATTCCAGCGATAGCTGCGGAAACGCGACCCGATAGATCGAAACCACTTTGACCTGCCGTAACCCCACCGCTCCATCCGCTGTCCATTAAAAGTTCACCATGAATTAGGGGTTCAGCCAGCCCGCGAGTTCAATCTGATAGAGTCCAACATTAGTCAATGACTGGATTGGCCAAAACGGCGATCTTTTGGGGGATGGGTGCAGTTGGGACATATCGCCCAAATTATGGCCGTTTTCAGTAAGCGGACAAAACAGGCTGGTTGTGGGTTAGAGTGCTGCCACGCTCACGCTCAATATCAAGGGCGCCTGGGCCTTCGCAACTATATGCGCTCCATGGAATGTGAGAATTTTGTTGGCGCTACACACATCGCGTTAATGAAAAACCGCCCGCATTATTATCTGTGGGGTCTGGCTGTTGAGCCCGCCAAAAAATCCCTAGGCATTGGTTCAGCGCTCATGCAACCACTTTTGGCCCAGGCCGATGCCCAAAAAATGCCAATCTATCTCGAAACCCATGATGAGAAAAATGTTCGGTACTATCAGAAACATGGTTTTGACCTTTTACATACGGCTTGCATACCAAAATATCAGTTATCATTTTGGTGTATGATGCGGGGGTCAGTTTAGAATAGGCTTGAAGGCAAAGGGCTGATCCTGTGCTGTAATATTAGAAAAGAAAGACAATTAAAATTAATTTGAAAGCATAACCGCTCGGGCAAAAGCTCGACCTTCCCACAGGTCAGGGTTATTAGTCCAATTAATTAATAATAATAATCCCATGATTTATCAGCATACCATGCGATAATTACGCCATTCCATATTACAATAAATTAAGAAGTTGTTTTTTTAGCATTTAGGTCGGCTCAAAAAAGGATCGTCTTACATGCTTCCCTATGCCTTTATCCCCCTGGCATTTCTTTTCGGCTCTTTTCCGTTTTCAGTTTGGTTAGGAGAGATCCTGCTTGGCGAGGATGTAAGAAAGTTTGGTGATGGCAATCCGGGTGCGGCTAATGCCTTCAAGACTGGAAATAAATGGGTCGGTCTTTTAGCTTTGGTGTTAGACGTCAGCAAAGCCGCTGTTCCGGTCGGTTGGGCTTATTTTAATTTTGGAATACGAGGTCTGCCCATGCTGCTGATTGCGGTCGCGCCAATCCTTGGGCACGTTTTTTCACCTTTCCTCCGTTTCCATGGCGGTAAAGCATTGGCGACCGCTCTGGGTGTCTGGATAGGGCTAACCATTTGGAAACTATCCATCCCAGCGGTTCTGGGGGCAGTGATAGGGATAGCGCTTTTTACGCCTCCAGGTTGGTCTGCAATCCTTGGGTTGAGTGGAATCTTGGCGGTACTCTTTCTTTGGCTGCCTGAGCCACTTTTCCTTGCCGTTTGGTTCGGTGAAGTTCTTATCCTGGGATGGACTCACCGAAATGATCTGCGCAAGGGCATCCACCTTCGCCCATGGATATCAAAGTTGTTCTCGAATAAAAAATCATGATTTCAATATTGGTTGATTATTTAACGGTCACCTTAATCGACCATATTATCTTCTTTCAGTTGGTCCTTTTGCTGATTCTATTAAGCAATATTTGGATCACTCACCGCATCCGGCGTTATTCTCCAACAGAGAAATTTCCTGTGGTCTCCATTCTTATCCCAGTTCGCAACGAGGAGAGTTGCATAGCCGGTTGTGTTCAATCTTACCTTGGACAGGATTATCCTTCCTTTGAGGTAATTGTGCTTGATGATCAATCAAACGATGCCTCAAGAGCCATCCTAGAAACGATTGCACTTTCCGAACCCAACCTGCGAATCATACTTGGGGTGCAACCCACTCATGGTCAAGTTGGGAAAAACTGGGCATGCAGTCAGCTTTCCCATCAGGCACAAGGTGAGTTGTTGTTTTTTACAGATGCCGATACGGTCGCCCGACCAGATACATTAAAAACGGTTGTCACTGCGTTATTAGGTGCGCAAGCAGATTTAATTACTGGTTTTCCCAAGCAAGAAATTCATACCTTGGGCGAAAAGGCACTGGTGCCATTCTTTTCCTGGGCGTTCCTTTCCTTTGTCCCTCTATTATTAGCCTATCAACTTAAGGTGCCTTTTCTTTCTGTCGCAGTTGGACAGATGATGTTATTCCGCCGTGAAGCCTACTTGGATATTGGTGGACATGATGGCATTATCTCTTCTGTCGTAGATGATATCAGTTTAGCTCGAAGAATTAACGAAAAAGGGCTGCGTTGGAGAGTGACTTATGTGGCCGATTTGATTGCCTGCCGGATGTATCATTCAAGCCGAGAAGCAGTAAACGGATTCACAAAAAATCTATTTGCAGCCTCCGGTTATCGTTTACTTCCTTACCTGTTCACTTACCTATGGCTATTCATTATGTTTTGGGAGCCATTGTTTGTGATGGCATTACTGGTCTTTTGTGGAACGCTTAAGGCTCAACCTTATGTCCTAATGATTTGTATAGCATTATCCTATCTGCTTTGGCTTATTCCGTATCTTGAAATGAAAATCCCGTTCTATCTTTCTTTCTTCTATCCTTACACAGTCCTTGCAAACATTTGCGTTGCTTTTCGCTCCTTGATCCATACCCTGGAAGGACGCATCACATGGAAAGGCCGAGCTGTTGACAAGGCTAGATGGAAATGGTTCTGAATTGGAGTCACAATAATTTATTAAAAAATGGAAAATCAGTGTTAACCCATGATCAAATATTCTCAGCTCGTATCACTTTTTTTAAACAAATGAAATCAATGTCTTATTCGTTCGTTCTTAGGTAGAACTACCCGAAGTGGTACCGGGCTTACAAATTACATATAATCGCAGGTACAATTAAAAAGTAATTTCACTTTAGTTTCACAACTGTTACGCATATTAATAACCCCTGTTAATTTTTGGGTATTAATTTTCTTATTAAAGCTCAATACTAGAGAAGGAAAAAAGAAATGGACGAGAAAAGCGAAGCCTTCCAACCGGAATCACAGCCTGAACCGGTAACATCGGATTCGGCCGAAGTTAAAAAACAAGACCAGGATAAAAGGTCCGAAAAACAACCCCCTAGTAAATTTGTGCGCTTTTTACGCAAGGGCCTGATCGGCTTGTCGATTGTCGCTGCCATCTTTTTTGCTGGTTTTCTCACAAACCATTTTGTCCGTTACAGTCCCCTTTCCAAAGAGCTGGAGCAAACCAAAGTCGAACTGGAACAGGCAAATCTGGAATTGGACGACCTTGAGCAAGAAAACGCTCGCCTGACAACCGCCAATCAAGACGCCGAGAATGAGATTGTCGCCCTGGAAGAGGAATTAATTGCTGCCAGAGCAAATATGAAATTCTACCAGGTTTTGGTGGATGTCAACACCGCCCGTATCGAACTTTTCTTAGAAAATATAGAGGGTGCTCAGGCAGCGCTGGCGGATACCCAGGATAACCTTGAAGACCTGCAACCCTTTATCGAGGAAGTGGACGCCGATTTAGCCCTCAGCCTGCCCCGCCGGCTGGAACTGATTATTTCGGGCCTTGCGCGGGACCCTGAAACCGGATTGATTGACCTGGAGTTGTTCACCAAGGATCTGCTTGAGCTTGAACCGCTGCTGGTTGTGGAATAGAAGGAATTTCGATAATATTAGAAATATTTTGATTTGCGCTCGGTTAGCGGTTCGGACCATTCGAAGGGCGCGTGTCGAGCCCATGTGATGTGGTTAGGATAATAACAAGATATACGCTCTTGTATCTTGGAAAGGCTTATCCAGTTGTCATTGAAGGTTTGTTTAACGAAACTGGCAATCCTTGATCAGAACAGGTTGACTTGCAGAATCGGAAAATGAATTACATTGGGTGTCATATTTGGAAAAAAGGTATCCCGATTGATTGGATCCTATTTTAATATCCGAGTCGATGACTAGCCTTTATCCACTCAGTTGTTGGTTCGAACTGCCTAAAGGTCATATCAGGTCCAGGATCTGGTCTGATCCTTGTAATTTTGAACCCTTTTACTGTGGGGTGTTAAAAAGAGATGCATTTGAGATCATGCTTCAATGGCAGACTCAGGGGTGAATATTGTTCATTATCAATTTGTTTTTTCTCATGTCTCATGCTCCTAAGTAGGAGTTTTTTGCCTTTGTCTTGTCACCTGGCAATTGGAGATTTCCGGTGCGCCTCTTTCAGAGAACTTCAATGACTTCTAACCGAATTAATTCATCTACGATATCCTGAATTTCTGTGGAATAATCTGGTTCTACACCGGATTTCTCCATGATATCAGCAATTGTCATCGGTCTTGCCTTGGGAAAAGGCAGGTGGAATAGAAATTTCCCCTGGGGAGTTGTCAGGCTGATCTTGTGTTCTTTTCGCTCCCTCCCTGCACCTTCCCAGATCGTAACACCGCTGAAGCTATCACCAGAGCGAGCTACTGAAAAGTTCGCGTCTTTGTCTTTTTTCTCACGCACTAAGCGGGTTAAACCTTCCCCCGGGTTATCCTTTTCGAATTCAGTCAGATCCAGTTCGAGATATATTTTTGGTTTGATCAGTGTGAAGCGAAAGTAAGGTCTCTTCTTTTCAAAAACTTCAGTTTTCTTAACTATCTCAAGGTCTGTTAGAGCATCCAGGAAATCCTGGGCTGTCCGTATATGTAAATTGAGTCTGGAGGCAGCTTCGGAGGCTGAAATATCCTGATAGTTTGCCAATAGCTTAAAAAAATCCTCAGCGTACTCTTTTGAAAGGGAAGCTCCTAATTTTGCAGCAGTTTGATAATCCATCAAGCACCTCATGTTACATGAAAGGGTTTAAACGCAGGGCATTCATTTTTTCAATGATTTGAGATTCCTGTCCGTTTTTGGATAATTCCAGAAATTCACGAATCAGATTTCCTAGGGATTGGCAGAGTTGATCGAAATCCAAATCCATTTTGAAGAGTAAATAATCTTTTTCAGTAATATTTACCGATATATTGCCGTCAAAATCAATCGCGACCCAGGTATCCTCTAGATAATCCTTTTTTAAACCAAGCAAATAAGGAGTATCCTTTCCGGGTAAGGCCAGCACAAAAATGACCCGGTTGTCTTCTCGAAAAGCGAAGGCAAGTAAATTTTTGGTCATAAAATCAACAAACCGGATCATTTCGGTTTTACTGATGGGTACCTGTCCGGTTGGACGGGGACGGGCAGAGAAGCTATCCCCGGTATCTTCTATGGGAAGTGCAGCCAGCTCAAAGATCTCCTGTCCTCTCCAGCGGAGTTTCCTGTTGAAGGTTAGGTAAGCGACCACCATCAAGGAGATATACATACCAACCAGGAAAAGGGGAATTAGATCTATCTGGCTTTTATCTTTAATGGCAGAAGGAGCGCTGACACAAACCAGAAACGTAAAAATCGAAAATAAGGTCACTGCCAAAAACCCGGCATTCCGTGTCCTCAGGAAGGTGATGAAAGGCATCACTGATATAAAAAAGTACATTACACCAATCATATATAAGGCAGGACCAAATCCAGCCAGTGAGGCTACAGTTAAAAATATAGCGATCAATCCAATTGGGAACAAGATTATCTTCAGAACGCTAGAATCTTTGGTTTTTCTTTCAAAAAACATGGGTTACCTCTCTTTTGCTGTATGATATACTTCATTATATATGAAGTATATCATAAAAATAGTATAAGTCAATAGTGATTCTGTGGTATTTTAAGACCTGGTTTCAGGGATATACCCATTAACTGCAACTCTTTATTTACTTGAAAGAACAAGGTAGGGGTAACTATTCGTGGAAAAAGTGTAAAATTATGGCCTATAGGGAATTGACCGTTTATCCCCCCGTTCGTCCCCCTCATTCCACCCAGGTGATCACAGGCAGGTTCTCCGGATCAAAGCCACCGGCGATAAACTCCAGTGATAGCTGCGGAAATGCCATCCGATAGATCGAATCCTCAGTGGTCAGATAGAACGCCATTGAATCAGGCTGCCAAACCACATCCCGAACCGGCAGGTCCGTCAGGGTTTGCAGGATCGTGCCTCTGGTACTCTGATAAAGCCGGGCACCGCTTTCACCACCCTCCTCCGTGCCCCAGGCCACCATCCAGTTCCCGCTGGGGGAAACACTCGCCATCCGCTCATCCGAAAGCGAAAAACCGCTGCCATTGGCTGAAAAGCCGATCAGCCCTTTGACGCCCACCGCAATGAACAGGTCATTCGGTTCAGCATATAGCCCGGACCAATCCCCCACCATCTGCAGTGACCTAACCGCGCTGCCGGCTGCCACCAGATAGACCCCGCTCAACATATTCTTCTCAACAGCCTGGCTTTCATCCAAGATAAAAGCATAGGATGGCGCATTGGGGTCAAGAGCCGCCAAACGGAACGCCCCACCCAGCAGAACGCTCTCCGCCAGCGAATCCACATTGACCTGACGCAGCTCGAACGGTCCATCCGCCGTCTGGGAATAGCTCATCATCGTTTGGGCGTTCAGCCAGCCAATGAAAACCTCTCCCTGGCTGCCGGGAGATGGCAGATAGAGTGAGTTCTGGTTATCAAATCCGGGAACGCTCACCCCGGTCACAACCTCCGAACGCCACCCGGTTTCTTCCGTGTAATCGCCCAATTCCTGAGTGATCAACCAGTTGCCGCTGGGGGACCAGAAAGGTGACGCGCTGTGGGAATAGAGCCCATTCAGCCGTTCAATACTGCCTGTGGTCGAATCCCAGAGATAGAGATCACTCGAGGTGACGTTCAAAGCGGCGGTAAAAGCCAGGTATCGCCCATCCGGTGACCAGGCCAGCCCATCCTCGCGGGTGACCGCTCGCAGGGTGTCAAAAGCACGGGTGCCTTCCTCATTCACGATCTTCCGCTGCACAACCAGGCTCAGCAAGGGTGTCAGCTTGGTGACCGTGGTGGAAGGGAGGTCAATCTGATAGAGCGCAAATTCATCTGTGTTCAAAGGCGAGCCCGCCCGGACGATCAAGGTGTGTCCATCAGGAGAAAGTCCATTGATCAGGTCGGAGGTATAGATTGGCGCAGGCAGGGAGATCTCCAAAGTCACGCCGGCGTCCACATCATAAGCCAAAAGCAGGCCCGGATCGTCAGGTGCCGGGAAGACTAGCCAGGGGCCATCGACCGCGACGGTTGGGCGGGGCGTGGTCGTCGCAACGACCTCTGTTGCCGTGGGGGTCAGCAGGGGCACCTCTTCCCCAATGGCAGCCTGCTGGGTGGCATTGATCGCGTCATTGGTCGCCTTGCGGGCCTCAGCCGTGGGCGTGCCGGACCAGGAAGCCGGGGTTGCCGTTGTCAGCCGGCAAGCCAGGCTGACCAGCATTAACACCAACAATACCCCTATCAGATGTAGACTGGACTTTTTCATCTTTCGATCCGTTCTCAATCCTCGAGGATCTGCAGGCTGGACATTGAGGCCACCAGCGCTTTCAACCCCAAACCCTCAAAATAGACTTCAACCGTCTCATCCCCATACTCTAATATACTCTTTCGAACCACACCTTTTCCATAGGTGGGATGCATCACCTGCATCTCTGGCTGGAATCGCTGTTCAACCGCTTTCGGTGGTGTGGGCTTCTTACGTCCGCTGGTCGAACCAAAAGGCGTTTCCCATTGGTAAGAAGACCGATCGTAGGTCTCCGTCGTGTCATAGGAGTGGGTGAATTTACCCTTGATTAGTTCCTCCGGCAGATCCTCAAGGAAGCGGGAAGGAATCATATCCTCATAGCTGCCATAGGGGGTTCTCCGCCTGAGCGCCCGGGTGAGGTAAAGCCGGTTTTTGGCCCGGGTCATCCCCACATAGAACAAGCGGCGCTCTTCCGCCATCGATTCAGCATCATCCTTGGACCGGCTGTGCGGCAGAAATTGTTCATCCAGGCCAATGATGAAGACCTGGGGGAATTCCAGCCCCTTGGCGGCGTGCAGGGTCATCAAGGTGGGCGCATCCAACGAATCGGGCAGAGTATCCTGGTCGGCCATCAAAGCCATCGCTTCCAGAAATTCCGCCAAATCCCGATCCTCATACTCCAACAGAACCTGACGCAGTTCTAAGACGTTGCCCCAGCGGTCCTGATCTTCTTCACTTTCATCGGCGATGTAGCTTTCATAGTCCGTATCCAGCACGATCTCATCAAACAGCTCGCCCAATGTAATGCGGTTCAGCTTCTCTCGCCAACCCCGCAGCAGCTTGCTGAAGGGCAACAATCGCTGGGCAGAGCGTTCCAGCGCTTCCACAAAGGGCGCTCCTTTTTCGGTGTTCATCGCCAGCAGCACTTCCCCGCTGCTCATCTCGGCCTGGCGAGCAACCGCATTGAGCTGCTGTTCGGTCACAGAACCAATCCCGCGGGGCGGCGTATTGATCACCCTTGCCAGGCTGACCTCATCCCGAGGGTTATAGATCAGCCGCAGGTAAGCGATCACATCCTTCACTTCCCGGCGGCCGTAAAACCGCTGGGTGCCAACCAGCCGGCAGGGCATGTTCGCCCGGCGAAAGGCTTCTTCCAGTTGGCGGGATTGGGCGTTGGTGCGATACATGACCGCGAAATCCGATTCATTAGCCAGCCCCATACGAGCCTGACGGTCAATGGTTTCCACCACATATTCCGCCTCAGCCTTGTCGTCATAGGCTTCCTTAACCACAATCGCCTCACCAGAGCCGCGGTCCGTGAAGAGTTTCTTCTGGGTCCGGTTGGCGTTCTCATTGATCACCGCGACCGCACCATCCAATATCTTCTGAGTGGAGCGGTAATTCTGTTCCAGGAGGATCTTGCCCGCATCGGGATAGTCCCTCATGAACCTTTCCACATTGTGATAGTCTGCACCGCGCCAACGATAAATTGACTGGTCCTCATCGCCAACCACAAAGATGTTCTTGTGGAAAGATGCCAGGTGAGAGAGCAGCTTATACTGCGCCATATTGGTATCCTGGAATTCGTCCACCAGGATATGTGTGAAGCGCTGAGCATACTTTTTACGCACTTCCGGATAGGTTTCCAGCAGCGTGGCGGCATAGAGCAGCATGTCGTCAAAATCCATCGCGTTGCTGGCGATCAGATAGGCCTGATAGGCCTGATAGATCTCTGCGATGACTTCATCCCGATAGCCCTCAATAGGGAATTCATCCGGTCCCAAGAGGTCATTCTTGGCTTTGCTGATCAGGGAATGCACCTGACGCGGGCGATAGTCCTTATCGTTCAGGCGTTTCTCTTTGATCACCCGTTTGATCAATGTGAGCTGGTCATCGGAATCGAAGATCACAAAGTTATGATCCACGGGCAGGTAGGAAGCTTCCCGGCGCAAAATTCGACCGCATATCCGGTGGAATGTGCCCAGCCAAAGGCCATCCGCCTTATTGCCTAATAATCCCGCCACGCGGCTTTCCATTTCGCGGGCCGCCTTATTGGTGAAGGTGACCGCCAGGATTTGATAGGGCTGAACGCCCAGCACAGCGATCAGATAAGCCACGCGATAGGTCAGCACCCGGGTCTTTCCGGAGCCTGGCCCAGCCAAAACCAAAACCGGTCCTGACGGCGCGGCGACAGCATTCTTTTGTTGTTGATTGAGTTCGTTGAGTATATCTGCCATGATGACCAAAATTCTACCGTTGCCACAGAGCTGCGTCAACGGAACTTGGGGTGCAATTGAGAACCCGGAATAAAGACTTAGCAATCTATTTGTTGAATCTTAAAACACTATCACAAATCTAATAACACTGTCATTATAGAATGGATTTGACCGACAAACAAAAGCAAATAACCATAAGTCTTTGTAAATCTATCTCGCCACGGTTTTGATCCTCTCATTTTGGCTGGCCTGGCATCCAACCCAAACCAGCTAAGTCACCCGGACCTCGTGTGACAGAAAAAAGGCCGCATGAGTCAGATGCGGCCATTAATTTATTTATTTAAGCCTTCGTAGGTCTCGCTGGAAGCGTGACTAATCCGCGCAATATTGAATTTTCCATCAAGCAATTAAAAAGTCACGCAGGTTCGGCTCTGCCTCACCATGCGTGACCTACGAGTTGATAATTCTTGTTAATCGCTAAATATTGAAGCGGATTTCGATCACATCCCCATCCTGCATCACATATTTCTTGCCTTCCACGCGCAGCCGTCCCTGATTACGGGCTTCTGCAAAGCTGCCCAGGGTGATCAGGTCATCATACGAGACCACTTCGGCGCGGATGAATCCTTTTTGCATATCGGAATGGATCACACCGGCAGCCTCAGGCGCCAACGCCCCACGCGCCACCGTCCAGGCATGGGTTTCCTTATCGCCAGCGGTGAAGAACGACTGCAATCCCAGAAGGTCATAGGACAGCTTGATGAACCGGTTCAACCCAGGTTCTTCAATGCCATACTCCACCAGGAAGATCTCCGCCTCTTCAGCGGGCAGCTGGGCGATATCCATCTCCAGCTTGGCCGGCATACTGACCACTGTGGTTCTGGCAAAAGGCGTCTCAATCTCGATAGGGGTCTGATCCTCTGCGTGATTGACGACGATCAGTTGGGGCTTCTTACTGAGGAAACCATAGCTTGAGATCATGAACTCCTCATCATCGGTGAAGGTCTCGTTGCGCAAGGGGATTTCCTCGGTCAGCAGCGCTTGCAGCTTCTCAAAGAGTTCCGTCTCCCGTGCCACCACAGCCTTGTCCCGCCCCACGCCGCCCCGTTTGCGTTCCTCTTCCAGCCGCTGGAGCTTGCGTTCCACCAGGATCAAGTCATTGATGATCAATTCGGCTTCCATATTCGCCAGGTCACGCTTGGGATCAATGCTGCCATCCCGGTGCGGGACCAGGGGGCTGTCGAACTGGCGCACGACATGGATGAAGCCATCCATCTGGCCCAGGGTGTTGAGCAGCGGACCGGAAATGCCGCCCTCCGCAGCCTTGCCCTCGAGCCCGGCCACATCTGCATAGGTCACCTTGGCATAGACGATCTTCTTGGATTTGAACATCTCCGTCAGCCGGTCCACGCGCTCATCCGGGACGTCAATCACAGCGGTGTGCACTTCCACCTTACCGCCGCTGATCCCTGTGGGCACGTCGCCGCGGGTTAGTGCGTTAAAGAGCGTGGTCTTGCCGGATTGGGGTAAACCGATAATGCCTAATTCCATCTTTCACTCCATCAAAAACTCCCCTGCCCAGGTGGACAACGGAGAAAATAAACCGTTTTATGTACCCCCAATGATACCTGAGAACAGCGGATTTGGCAGGAGGTTTCACAAGCTTCCATTTCCCTTGACCCCTCCTTCAAACCAGCTTAGAACGTAGGGTGTGCACTTTTTTGTGCGCACCAAATTTATCCTGCAGAACCAAATTAATTACTAAGCAAGCGTATCTTTTAAATAAATCAATATTTTAATTTTGACCGTAGGGGCGGGTCTCCGTGCCCGCCCCAAAAAGAATGCTTTTACGAACGACCACTACTCCCAGGGGAAGCGGGCAGGGTCGCCCCTACCCACATTGATCATAGGGTGTGCACTTTTTTGTGCGCACTAAATTTTACCTTAGCACCTCTTCTTTTTGGTGCGCTCAAGTTCGGAGCGCACCCTACTTGCTTGACCCCTCCCACAATCCAGTTTAAGATTGACACCAGAATTGTCCCAACAGGGAGGAATAGAGATGATTATTTTAGAACCAAGAAATATGCATTGGGTTGGTGGATCCAAAGATGATGAGAAAGACTTATGTGCGCATGGCAATATATTTCTTGAAGTCAATGGGATCACACTAGTTGATGGTAAAACTGAAGATTTTACTGTAAGTGCAGCTGCTATATTTTTGCTCCGCACGCTTGAAACTGATTACATCAAAGATAGCTTGCACGAAAACCAAATCTTCCCATGTTGTGGTTTTTATATGGCTGTAGATGAGCACTCAGAGAATGCCATTATTCCTGGGTGCTTTGATGGCGTAGATTTTGATGTTCTCCATGAGTTTGGTAATATCAGACTATTATTTGATGATAAAGAATATATTGTTTCAGAGAAAGAATGGTGCGAGGCTATCCTCCATTTTTCCGCTCTTATCAAAGCATTTTACAACTCATGCCGACCAAAGGTTGTTGATAGCAATGATTTCAAAAAAGCTGGATATGAGCGATTCCTATCTGAATGGGACCGGCGGGTTAAAGCCGCCAAAGCAGTATATCAGGACTGATATCCAGGTTTCTTAAACATGTCCATTGACGAATCCCGCATTATTCACCTTGACCTCCCCCACGTGAACGGTTAAAATGGAGTCTCACTTGCCGAAGTGGCGGAACTGGCAGACGCGCACGACTCAAAATCGTGTACCTACGGGTATGAGGGTTCGATTCCCTCCTTCGGCATCAAAAAGTCCTCACGTTTTGTGAGGACTTTGTCTTTTAATTGTTCTTGAGATGCGCGACGGTGACGCCGTCTCCACCTTCCGTCCGTCCACCGGATTCAATCCGGCTGATATGCGGGTTAGCGGTCAGGGCGTCCCGGACCGCATCGCGCAAGCGACCGGTACCCTTACCATGGATGATCCGCACAAATGGCAATCCTACCAGATAGGCGCGTTCAATATAACGATCAAGGGCATCCAGCCCCTCATCCACCCGCTGACCGCGGATATCGAGCTCCACGCCCGGCGAGTCCTGAGTACTGGGTAATATCACCCGGCCGGCTTTGGGCTTTTTCGGCTTGGGCGCGGTCTCAGGTTCCGGCTCACCCTTGCGGATCACATCCCCCAGGCGCGCCCGGATGCGCAGCATACCAATCTGCACTTCCACTTCATCTTCGCCAATAGCCGTCACGACGCCGTCCTGGTCAATTGAGCGCAGGTGCACCTTCTCGCCGAGGCGTAACGGTCCTTTGGGCTTCCGCACTGGTTTTGAAGGTGTTTTGCGAACAACGGGCTCTGCGATTTCCTCTTCCAGCGCTTCCACCACCTCTTCCACCTCGTCCACAGCCTCCAGCGGCTGGCGGGCTTTGACCAGTTGACGGCGGAGCGTCTCCATCTCCTCGCGCAAACTCTCAAGGTCTTTCTCGGCGCTTTCACGGGCCGATTCCAGCACGCCATAGCGTTCATCCTCAATTTTATCCAGCCGGTTCGCCAGCTCATTACGGATCGCTTCGGCTTCGCGGCGGGCTTCGTCAGCCTCCTCGCGGGATTGCCGCGCCAGGTCTCGCTGGCGGTGAATTTCATCCAGCAGGTCCTCCGCCCTAAGGTCCGCAGGGTTGATCTCCGACCGGGCTGAGTCGATGATCTCCTCCGGCAGCCCTAGCCTCTCGGCAATCGCCAGCGCATTGGAACGCCCCGGCAGGCCGATCACCAGGTGATAGGTGGGGCGCAAAGTCTTCAGGTTAAATTCCACACTGGCATTCAACACGCCTTCCGTGGCGTGAGCATAGGCTTTCAGTTCGGGGTAATGGGTGGCGATCATGCTGGTGATGCTGCGGTCCAATAGGTGGGTCATCACCGCGCGGGCCAGGGCGGAACCTTCCTGCGGGTCCGTGCCTGCGCCAAGCTCATCCAGCAGCACCAGCGAGTGACTGTCAGCGGATTTGAGGATCTCCACAATGTTGGTCACATGGCCGGAGAAAGTGGAAAGCGATTGTTCAATGGACTGCTCATCGCCGATGTCGGCAAAGACGTCTTCAAACACGGTTAACTCCGAGCCGGATTGGGCAGGGATCTGCAGGCCGGATTGCGCCATCAGCACCAACAGGCCAATCGTTTTGAGCGTCACAGTTTTGCCACCCGTGTTCGGCCCGGTGATCACCAGGGCATAGGTTTCCTTATCCAGATCAATATCCAGCGGCACCACTTTTTTCGGGTCCAGAAGCGGATGCCGGGCTTTGTATAGCCGGATCGTGCTGCCGGGGTGTTTACCCTTTGGTGTTTCAGGTAAAGCTCGTAACTGCGGCTCGCTGGCATCCAGGTCATCGGCATAGCGGGCGCGCATGAAGGCCAGGTCCAGCACTGCCAGCACCGTCACCATCATATTGAGAGTGTCCGCGTACATCGCCACCGAATGGCTCAGTTCCGCCAGGATGCGGCGGACTTCGTCACGTTCGGCCAACTCCAGCTCACGGTAGCGGTTATTCCATTCCACCACAGCCAGCGGCTCGATGAACAGGGTTGCACCCGAAGCCGACTGGTCATGGATCACTGCCTTGATCCGCCCCTTGAATTCCGCCCGCAAAGGCAGCACGTTGCGGCCGTTGCGTTGAGTGATGATCGGTTCCTGCAGCATTTTCGCCGTATTGGGGTCGGAGATGTATTTCTGCATCCGGGCCATCATCCGCTCGAAGGTGATCTTCATCTCCCGGCGGATCTCACCCAGCTTCTCCGAGGCCGAATCCTGCACCTCACCGCTGTCCGAGATCGTCTTGCCGATCAGGTCCACCAGCCCCAACCCCACCGGTAACCCATCCACCAGGCTGACCAGATTCGGGACGTCTGCGGCCACATTCTCCAGCGTGCGCCGGATGGTGCGGGCCACGATCAGGGTATTGCGGATGGCGAGCAGATCCCCCGGTTCCAGCACCCCATCGCGCCGAGCCAGTCCCACCATCGGACGGATATCCTGTGCCATTTGGAACGAAACATCCGAATCCAGGCTGAGGATATGCCGCGCCTCGCGGGTTGCGGCCTGGCGCAGCTTGGCCTCTTCCAGGTCAGGGGTGGGCGTCAACTGGCGCGCCAAATCGGCTGAGGCGGAAAAATCTGCATAGTCCACCAGCCGGTCAATGATCTTCAAGTATTCGAGGGTATGTAACGCTTTTGTGTTCATGCGATGGAAAGTGTATCACGAATAATGGGGAATAGTGAGAGGTGAAGGGCAAAGAGGGAGAAAAATTCAGAGATAAATTTATTAAACTTCGATAATTTCTAGAGAAGTTTTAGTGTGGTAATAACCAAGTGAAGTACATAAACCTAATATCACTTTTCTAAGCTATATGTAGATATCGTTTAGAAAATCGCATTACTATAAAATTAATTTCAAGTCCCAGCCAAAGAGATTCCACATTTTCTCAATAAGGATAATATACGAGTCCTTTATACAAATTTCTATTTGATTAACAAATTGAGGATTTACTTTTCTTTCTATTGGAATTCTCTTCATATCTTGAATATTAATAGAGCTTTTAACCTCACCAGCAGATGTAATTATCTCACTATGATGCCCATGAACAATATTTGATAGATATGAATAAATTGGCTTTTGAGCTAGCTGGTCATCAATTAACGTTGAAATTTGAGGCATATTATATTTATCATTTTTGAAACTTGCTACTTGTAATTCATTAAATAAACCTTCTGAATAAGTCTTGCTATCTTCAAGTAACGATTCGTAATCAACTTCGCTTCGGAAAGGTTTAACGTAATATTTGCTAACATTTATCCGATAAGTGATCTGTCTAGCCAACCTTTCTAGAGCCATAATATTTGGATCAGATAACCAAGAACATATAGCAGCCGTCTCAAGAAATGAACGGATACAAGAGAATGCGGAGAGCGGAAAACCATTCATAATATTTAAGGCATAACCTGAGAAATATTGAATAGTTGCATCATATAGGATAGATATTAGCGCGATTGAATTGTTCACTTGATTAACATTATTTAAAATCGTAATTTCCTTAGCTAATACAGATTGTTCAGTAAATTTATAATTAAATCCTATTGTATGATTATTGATACGAGTTATTTCGCTCACTAGTTCATCATTAACCATCTTAATTCCACTCCCATTTATTTTTTCCATATATGCTTAGGGTAAAAGTGTAACCTCAATCTCCTCTGCGATCACAACCTCCTCAGTACTCACAGCACAGCGGAAGGCGAACACTTCCACGCCCAGTTCGCTCACCCGCCGCAGCTCTGCTGCAAAGTCCGGGTCAATCCGTTCGAAGGGCGCGAAGCGGCAGGCATCCTCACGCTGGGCAATGAAAACCGCACCGGCGCGGTGGCCCTCAGCAGCCAGCTTCTCCAGCTCACCCAGGTGCTTGCGCCCGCGTCCGGTCGGCGCATCGGGAAACATCCCCACCCCATCCTCAGCATAGGTCACGGATTTGACCTCCACCCAGCAGACCGCTTCTCCATCCGACAATCTGAAGTCCAGCCGGCTGCGTCCATAGGGCACTTCCGCTTCAATTTGGGGATAGGGGAATGCCTCCAGCGTCCCCAGTTCCACCGCTTCCCTGAAGAGCCAGTTTGCCATATAGGCGTTCACTGAACATAAGCCCCCATCTGCCAGCTCACTCAACACCAGCGTGTAGGGCGTCTTGCGGTCCGGGTTCTCAGCCGCCTCCAGCCAGACCCGGCATCCCGGCCGCAGCGCGCCGGTGAGCCTTCCGGTGGTGGGGATATAGGCTGTTGTCGCGCCGCCACTCTCAAGATAGACACCCGCGGTGAAGCGGTTGCCCTTCTTGATGAAGGTCGCCGGGACCAGCTCGCCAAATTTCATTTCTCTTTCCCTGCCGCTCCCTTGATCTCCGGGTGGATCGCCCAGAGCCCGCGGGCCACTGCGTAGTTATAGATCACCTGAGCCGCGGCGATCACAGACTGCCGCGCGCCAAAGACGGCCGGGTTGACCACGTCAATCATGTCCCCGTGCAGCAGTGCCAACAGCAGCGCTTCCGTCTTCTGCATAAAGCCCTTATCCTCCAGGGCCGGGTCCAGCTTGCCGGCATCCAGCATCTCGATCAGGGTCAGCATATTTGCCTGCACGGCATTCACGTCAAAATCCGCCTTGGGCTCAACAGCTAATAGCACATTGATCGCCATCAACTCCCACGAGGTCAACAGGTCCACTTGGTTGCCAGATTTACCTTTCATTATTATTTCCACCTTCCTTTCGGAAATTTCACCTAATCCACAGGGGTGCGCCAGGTGGCAAAACAAAAACCGCTATGGTTCAGATTTTTAATCCTACCATAACGGCCTTCAGATTTGCTGCGCTTTCGCGCTCTCTCCTTAACCTACAAGGAGCGTCTTAAGGTAACGCTCCCTGAAGGCGTGGGTTCCGCTAACATAGAGGAGAAAACTGGTTTTCACTAGTTTTGGTTAGCCTGGTCAGTCCCCAGAACCCTTTTTCAATCCTGACTGTTAAAACCATTGTAGAGATTTACGCGCCCGAATACCACCTGCCAGGGAAGTCATTCACCCACTTCCCCAGTAGGGTTCAGCGGATTAATCCTTTCGTGATTGAACTGTTGGTCCTTTGGGTCTGGCCTATTTCTTTGTCACCGCTTTTCTGATCCTTGGGTGCATATCATAACCGGTGAAATTTTCCACACTGTAGAAATAAAAAGCCTGAACAGCCTTGGTCACCTCACTGCTGGCGGAATAAATTTTGTCATCCGAAATGGACATTGATTTACCCCGGACAAGATCAAGTAAGATATCCTCGGTCTGCTTGAAGAATTTATCATTTTGGATTTTCCAGTCCAATTCTCCTGCTTTCAATTGGTAAATGGCAAATTCCATTATTGCTCGAAAATCCTTGATGTCCATTCCGCTGGCAACCATATACTTAACTTCATAGGCCCAGCCCTCAAGGTTCCCGCCACCCTTGCTGGCCCTTTCTTTCTTCGCACCCCCTAAGATCTGGTCCACGAGCAGGAAAAAGGCTGTGGCGCCAACAGGGGCCCAGATCCAATGCTGGGAGATAGGCAAAGGGCGTTTCAAGAAGGTCAGCACCAGAGCCCCAATCACGCCAACCGCCGTCAACACCAATGCCAGAATATGAAGGGCTTTCAAAAAGCCGGATTTATAATTTTCGATGAGGGTTTGGAGGCCATAAAATATTGCCGCTGTCAATGCGCCCAGAATGGGTGCCCCGATCTGCCAAAAAAGCCTCAACCCAGGCCGATCTGTTGGCAGAGCAAAAATACTCCCAGCCAGTTTAGCTAATAAAAACAAAAATCCCACGCAAAGGATGATCGTAACGGTAATATAAATATTGGATTGATGCTTATCCCAGGATTTGCCTGGATTCTGCCGCTTCCAGACCTCCTCAACGGTAGCATCTTTGACTTTACGATTAGAACCCTTATAAACCCAGATATGAGTATTGGATGCTGCTGAGCCACTATCCATGAATAATGTCCCCAACAACAATATCAGCGGAATCCCCAAAAACCCCAGCCAGAACATCGTCCAGAAGATCGTCATCGTGCCCTCCTCCCCGAATATTCAAAACCAGATTTCAATAGCTTTATTGTATAGTCAATTGAAAAATAATGTCAATATATTAAAAGGTAAGACGCCTATTAAGGCGTCTTATGGTAATAAATCAGTATTGTTAGTTCTTAATCGGTTACTTCAACCGCTTTTGGTTTCCAGAAGAACATTAAAATGGCTGCCAGGAAAGCCAGCCCACTGCCAAACAGGAATGGCGCCGATGGGCCAAAACCGCTCCACCCACCAACACCCTGCCAGAGCAGACCGGCAATCAGCGAAGCGGGGAAGTCAATAATGCCAAGGATGGCGTTATATGTCCCATAGGCCGTCCCACGCAGTTCCGGCGCAACCAGGTCGGCCACCATCGCTTTCGCGGTCCCATAAGCCAGACCGTAATAAATGCCGTAGGTCACATACAGGACCCAGATATGCCAGGGGCGCTGGGCCAGGGCAAATCCCAAATAGATCAGGGCATAGATCAGCCAACCGCCAATGATCACCTTGCGCCGGCCAATCTTATCCGATAAAGCCCCTGCCGGGGTGGATATCAGGCTATAGACCATATTGAAAACGGCCAGCATGATCAAAATGCCTAATACGCTGATCCCGCGTTCCTGTGCCCGCAGCACGAGGAAAGCATCCGAAGAGTTACCGAGATCAAAGATCCCCACGATCAGCATGAAAAACAGAAAAGGTTTCCCCAGACCTTTGAATGTGATCTTGGGCGCTTTGACGGCTTCACCCCGCTTGACGTCCTTCGCCCCAATGACCAGGCTGAGCACAGCGATAAGCGCAGGCACCAAACTGATCAGGACCACCGTTTTGAAGGTGCTCGCGCCCAACTTCACCGTATTGGACTGGGCCAGCCAGATCACCAAGGCCGAGATCAAGAGCCCAAGCACAGCTCCGGCCGTGTCCGCAGCCCGGTGAAAGCCAAAGGCCAGGCCGCGCTGCTTGGGTTCAATCGAATCAGCCACCAGAGCATCCCGCGGCGCAGTCCGCACGCCCTTACCGACCCGATCAGCCCAACGAACACCGGCTACCACGCCCCAAGTATCCGCAATATAAAAGAAGGGCTTCGCCAGGGCGGAGATGGCATAACCAGCCACGGCAATCCACTTGCGTCCTCCCAGCTTATCCGACAGCCAGCCCGAAAAAACCTTCAGGATGCTGGCGGTGGCTTCTGCAATGCCCTCAATCATCCCAATGATGCTTGTTTGGACTCCCAGCACATTGGACAAAAACAGCGGCAGAATGTTGATCACCATTTCACTGGATATATCCATAAAAAAGCTGGTCAGACTGACCGCCCAGACGTTTCGGGGAAGCGATTTGATCTTTGTCCCAAATTTATTTTCAGTCATATTTTTCCTTCATAATAAGGAACACGTACTAAATCAGTAAAAATTAATCACAAAGCAACTACAATCACAAGTCTACTACCAATTGTTCCCTGGGCAGATTAAAAACGCCTGTTTAAATATGAACAGACGTTTTTCAAACCTTGTTTTATAGTTAATCCACCAACGCCATTAAGGGCTAAATCGAGTAGAACTTCAAATTTGATAATATCCAATCCATCCGCAATAGATCAACCGGGATGAGTTTCTCTTAATTCTGCTTGAAACGGTAGGAGCGGAAATCAATCACCGGACGATAGCCGATCTTTTGATAGATCGAATTGGAAGTGGGATTTTCGAGATCGGTGAACAAATTAATGAATTCATAACCCATGTCCAGCAAGTGCTGGCTGAGCCGCGCCACCAGGGCGGTGGCATAACCGCGCTGGCGATGTTCCGGCGGGGTATAGACCGCGCTGACCGTGATGGAATGCTTCAACGGGCGGGTTTTCATCGCCATCGCCACCGGTTGGCCCTCATCTACCCACAGGAACATCTTCCCCTCATGAATTACTCGCTCGGCCCAATCAGGCTTGAGGGGCTCCTCCTTGCCAAGCGCTTCATTTTCAAACGCCTGGATCCATCCAGCAATCCGTTGGGCATCCTCCGGCCACGCCACTCTGGAATGTCCCGGAGGAATCTTCGGCAGGTTGACCTGGCGAAGTTCATAGATCCGCTGGTACATCCCCACCTCCCCCTCCAGCCCTGTAACGCTTTTCCAGTGCTCATAAAATGCCTCGGCGCAATCGACAGAGCCGATCACGCCGGGAATGCCAATTTTATTTTCTCGCAGGTGTTCGATCAACGAGGGCAGTCCCAACCCAAAATCCACCCCTTCCGCCAGAATCAGGTTGTGCGGCGGGGTCATCACAGCCGCCAGCAGCAGTTCACCGGAGTGACCACGGACTGAGATGAAAAGCGGATTATCATAGGCAGCCGGGTCCTGCACTAGACGCTCACAAATCCCGAGCATCAGGTTGTTGATCGCAGTCTGGGCATACAGTTCCTCGCCCACTGCCGCCAGGAAAGCCCCCGCCTCGTCATATCGCTTTAGTTTTATGTCCATAACCTTGCTCCTGCCTATGGCCGGATTTAATAAATACTTATATTCAACAACCTTGATTAAAACATTATGCCACAATCATACATAATTAAATTCTTTAAATCGATATTTAAAATCGTGTGCGGCATATCCGGCGCGAGGGTCACTGTCACTTCATAAAAACCGCCCCACCTTGAGAATATAACCACTCGTACGGTCACTTCTTCATCCAAAATAATGACTCTTGGAACGGGATCGATCTGCCGGATTCTCCGTTTCTGCTGATCAGTAAAAGGATTGCCCCAACTATAGCTACCGGCCTCAGGTGGGCTCCCAATCTCCTCAGACAACACATCCAAGCGCGCCTTGCTGGTAATTACTTCATTTTCACCATATTGTGCATGACCAATCCGATAAATCTGATATCGCATAATGTCAAATAAAACAAACTCAAAATAGCCCGCCTTGGTCCCATCAGTTTCGATGAAATCCGTACATTCACAGGAAGTCGGATTGAGATCAGGGTCACATTCGCCTAATTGTGCCTGATATTCTTCAACAGTCTCAAAACGTGGCTCGCTTGTTTTATGAGAATAGACAATTGAATATCCGGTATCGAAACCAAAATCTAAGTAATAGACAAAATCCAAAGTGTAACCCGGTTTGATCCGCAGATGGGTTAGGGCTTCCAAGAGCTGGTTGGGATCAAATACAACCTCAGGATCATATATCACGGCATCGTAATATTGTTCGGGGAAAGGCTGGCTGCGCACCAGGGCCGTGATGGCCGAGGCGGTCTTTTGCGTTGAGATGGGATTAAGCCTGCCTTCAATTCCCAGCCAACTGCACGCAGATAACGAAAAGAGCATGCACACAGTTAGAAGCATTAAGACCCAACGTTTCGAGGTTTTCATTGCGACCCCTTTTTCTCCAATAGAATCCATACCATTAACCCTGCTTAGAACAAGACCCCGCAATCATATGGGACAACATTATCTTCTTCGATCAATTCATATTGGTAGGGCCTTGTTAAAAGGATTTCGACTGTCACATCGTAGAAGCCACCCCAATAGGTAAAATAAACGAACCGGACAGTGACTGAATCACTATCAATCACCACAACCGGCGTGAAGTCAATCTCCCGGGCAGCATTGATCTGCTCTTCAGTTAACTTATAGCCAAAATCTTCGTTGGCATTCATTTCAATTATTTCTTCCAACCGCTCCTGGCTGGCAACAATTTGGAGGTCATTGTAATAGGCATGCCAGAATTGATAAAACTGTTCCCCCATCATTTGCACCAGGCTCAATTCAAAATAACCCTCCTGACTGCCATCCGTCTCAATTAAATCGCTATAATGGCAGGATGCCGGGTTAGTTTCGATGTTACATTCGCCATATGCGGCATCGAAGGCTTCAATACTTTCAAAACGGGCAACAGTCGTCTTATGGGCATAGATGATTGGGTATCCACCCAGATCACTCATCCAATAGACAAAATCCAACGTATAGCCTGACCTCATATGCAGATGGGTTAAAGGTTCCAGAAGCAGATTTGGGTCAAACTCTTCCTCTGTCACAGGAGCCTCGGGATCGAGATAATAATCCGGGAGCTGCTGTTCACCAACCAAAACCCTTAGGGCTGTCACCGTATCTTGCCAGTAGTTCATGTTCTGCCCGCCATCACCATCATCCAGCCTGGTGACCGGCGTTCTGGTCGGTGCCGCGGTCGGAGTAACCGTTGGCGTCGCGGTCGGCGTCACCGTTGATGTCGCCGTTGGCTGCAAAGTCTCCGTAGCGGTCGCAGTCGGTTGGGTCGCCGTGGGCGTCTGCGTAGTATCCTTCCCAAACAGGTTGCAGGCTGTCAGCGAAAAGAGCAAACAGATTGTCACTGTTATCAAGATATATCGATTAATTGGTCTCATATCACCCTCACCTTGAAATGCTGCAATCTAAAAAATCCGCGACTCTCAATAGATAATGCCACAATCATACTTAACAAGAGCCCTGGAAAAGCTCGGGATAATTTTCGTTAGTGAATGAGTCGATATTGTATAGATTGTTTCCGTAAATCCCCCCCAATGAGTAAACCACACTACTCGAACTTTGACTCTTCCTGGCCCAAAGGTGATTTGCGGGGTGGGGTCAATCTTCAAAGCTTCTCTCTTTTGAGTTTCAGTCAGCTCAATGCTTGAATCATCGCGTCCGATCGAATTGACCAATTCAATCAACCGCTCTTCGCTGGCAACAATCTCCACATCGTCATAACATGAATGCCAAAACAAATAAAATTGGCCGCCCATCATTTTCAACAGCACCAGCTCAAAATACCCCTCTTCGCTGCCATCCGTCTCAATAAAATACCAATAGTGGCAGGCGGTTGGATTAGCTCCCTGCTCACATTCCTCACTTTGATCCAGATAGGCCCAGGCGTTATCCAATGGTGGGTCGGTAATCCTGCGAACATAAAGGAATGGTTCGCCGCTAATTGCCCCCTCAAAATAGACATAATCCAATGTATATCCAGGTTTGAGGTGCAAATGAGGTAGATATTCCAGCAGTTCATTCGGATCAAAATCCCCTTGTGGATCAGGAATATCATTTACGATATCATCATCTGTGAGATTTTGCCCCCGGACGAAATCCCTGAACGCTGTTACCGTAGCCTGCCAATCCGGCGATTCAGTAGAATTATCTGATTGTGGGCTCGAGGAAGTACAGGCGGTCATCATGAAAATTAAACCCACCAACACAAGATTGAACCCTCGTTTTATCAACCCCATAGCACCCTCCCTTACCACATTTTGTCATCGCTCACTGGAATTACCATTATTGTATCAGAGAGCATAACCAAATTACCCCCACACAATCAAAAATAAAAACAGCCCCATAGTGACTATGAGGCTGTTGATTTTTGATAACTTTTACTTGGTTTTATGCACCGCCTACACCAAACACATTGCTGAGCACAAAACCAACCAAGAAGCTGAAGGTCGCCACGCTGAGGCTCAGGCCCGCCATCTCAAAGAAACGATGCGCAAAGTTCAAATCCTTCGCCACCGAAATATAGAAATTGAATAGTGCGATGATCACCACGGATGTCGTGACCGAGATAGCCAGGGCAACATAAGCATTATTCAAGACCAGGAAAGGCAGGATCAGCAAGGCTACCGTGACCACATAGGCAATGCCGGTGTAAATCGCCGCTCGGATGGGGTTTTTCTCAGTGTCCTCTGAACCGGTCGATAGGTATTCCGATGCCGCCATCGAAAGCGAGGCCGCAATGCCCGTCACCAATCCGGATAGGGCGATGGTGTTCACATCGCGGAATGCCAGGGTGAGCCCGGCCAGCGCACCGGTCAGCTCAACCAGCGCATCGTTCAGCCCTAACACAACCGACCCGGCATAGACCAAAGCTTCCTCATCCAACATGTTCAGCAGCTTTTCTTCATGGCTGTCTTCATCATGGATCACAGCTCGCGCTTCGGGAATCTCGTCCTCAATCAGCTCATAATTCACCTGAGCGCGCTCTTCACCCCGCTCCATCAGCTTGAGACCAAAGGTCAGCCCAAAAAACCGGGAGATGACCGTGTATAAAGCTACTTGAAAGCGGTTGGGCTGAACCTCTTTGCCCGTATAGGACTTCCAGATCTCAGAATGCCGCTTTTCATCCGCCCCGATTTCTTCCACGATCTTGCGATTATTCTCGTCTTTGATGCTTTTGGCAATATTCCGATAGACCAGATACTCGGTGATCTCGGTTTTTTGCGCCTTTAATAATTCCTGTCTAATTTCAGGCGATATTTCCATTCAAAACTCCTCTATGGTATTGGTGTGCCGATGTGTTGGTGTTAGGTCCCTGATTCTTTTTCTGCTTTCGCCTGGCAGTCCGGGCAAAGGCCATAAAATGACATTCTCGCGCCGATCAGCTTAAAACCACTTTGCTCATCAATTTCCTGGCGGATTTCCACAAGATGATCGCTCGGAATATCCATGATCGTATGGCAGTTGACACAAATCACATTGATATGCGGATCAATGTCCGCATCATAATGGACCGTGTCATCCCCAGCCTGACCGATCACGTGGATCGCGCCCAGATCTGAAAGGGTATTCAGCGTATTATAGACCGTCATCAAAGATAGCGACGGCATCTCCTCCTTGAGCTCATCATAAATCATCGCCGCAGTGGGATGGGTGTCGTGCGAAACCAGATAAGCACAAATCCTCCGGCGCTGGGGAGTGATCCGGCAGCCGGCTGTTTTTAGAGTATCAATAAGGTGTTGAACAGAATTCATTTTAACCTACTTTATAATCATTACAAATATTATGTAATTATAGATTACCCAAAATGAAATGTCAAGACATTAGTTCATGAATGGAGAATTTGCTGGATTACAATATAAGTATTGTTTAGCCCCCAATCGCGAAAACCATTTTCACATTATGGCTAATGAAAAAAGCAATCCCAAATTAATGACCATCGCTTCGCTCCTGATCCTGAGCATTGGGTCGTTTCTCAGGCTTTACCACCTGGGTGTCGTTGGATTCACCAGCCCCTGGACTTTAGGCGGCCTATACCTTGAATTTTCCCGTCAGATCTTTTTGAATCACTATGCTCTGCCCACCACCATCCCCAATTATTCGTTGGGTGGGCTGCCATTTGCCTATCCCCCGCTTCCATTCTATTTTGAAGCCTTCTTCGCCTTCACCCTGGGCCTGCCAAAATTCCTGGTGACGAATGCCCTCCCGCCTTTGGTCGGCTTCCTGGCGCTGGTCGCTTTCTTCCGCCTCACCAAGAAAATCATCCAAAACCCCTTAGTACGATTACTAGCCCTCGCCCTCTATGCCATCCTCCCGCTCAGCTTTATGGATCAGGTGGAGGCTGCGGGGCTGGCGGAGAGCTTTGGAGCCCTATTCATCATCCTCCTTCTGGATGCCTTTTGGGAATTCACCCAAAGCCCAAACGATAAAAAGAAGCTCTTTCTGGCAGCCACCATCTGGGCTTTTTGCATCACCGCTTCACCCGCCAGCGCCTATGTCTCCGTCTTTATCTTTTTCAGTTTCTTCCTTAAGTTGTTGAAACAGGAAAAGGGACGGATCAAACAACTGCTGCTTAATATCCTCCTTCTGGGCGGGACAGCTGTCATCCTCTCAAGCGTTTATTGGGGGGTTGTGCTTTGGAAGCATGGGCTGGCATTCTTTATCGAGAGTTTTACCGGCCAGCATACGGCTTACATCAATTTCCTGCTCAACGCCCTGTTGAGCATCCATCAATTCTCTCGAGCGCCGATTTCCGCCATATTCCCCCTGCTGTTCATCTTCACCCTCTGTGTCCTGATTTATTTCAGACAATACAGCACCCTGCTCCTGCTGGTCCTTGCCAGCCTGGTTCCCAGAGAGCTTTGGATCATGGGAATCATCGGGGTGGTCTTTCTCGGTTTTGCCCTGGACCTGATGATTCTGAAACGCCAGGCCCGTGAGCTGCCTCCCAGGAAAAAATGGCTGCCCTACATCATCCTGCTGCCGCTGATTGTCATCCTGGCAGCCGTTGACTCGCTCCATTTCTGCCTCAATCGGGAGCTGATCTCGCCCGACACCATCCTCAGCAATGATCAAATAGCCTTATTGGAGAATATTGACGCGATCAATCCCACCCAGGCTGACCTGGTCGTGATCGGCGCCGAGACCTTCTTCGAGTGGGCGCCATACCTCTCCCAGACTACCGTGCTAAATGAGTGGTATGGTACCGAGTTCGCACCTGAAAAAGCCTGGCTGGTTTCCTTCAACGAATCGCTTATAGCCTGCCCTGATCTGCACTGTATCAACCAGCTCATCAGGGAAAACTTCAGCCAAAGCGCCCTGGTCCTGATTGACGTCAACGCCCTTCCAGAACTTGACCTCTCCATTGATGCCGGAGAGATTTCCGAATATCAAGACAGTGGAATATATTATTACTATCTGGATTGAAGATTAATTAGCGCTTTAGATCTTTCATTCTATTCCCGTTATATCCAAAATTAGGATCTCGTCATTTTCATAGGCGGTTTCCACACCCGGATACCCCCTGGCATCTTCCCAGTGAAGCCCGAATACGTTTGACTTACCGATGGTGGAGGTGTTCAGCTTTGGAATAATCAGGTAATCAACGGCGATGTCATTCTCCTGCAACCAGGTGATCAGAGGTTCCATTCCCCGCGAATATTGATATTGGATCTGATCATATTTAGCGATCCTGCCCGAAAAATCCGGCATCCATTCATATCCCTGAACCAGAGAGACGCTGTTCCGCCCGGTCAAGGAGACCATCCACTCCGAATAATCTTCCTCAACCCACCCTTCCCCGGATAACATCAGAAAATTCGAATTGGCTGGGGTTGCTTGCCCGATCCAGCTGATGCTTTCCAATTCCTGAGCGCTTAATGGTTGCGCATATCCGATAACAGAGATCATACTGCCGATCACGGTATAAATCAGGACGAAGGCACCCAGAAGTTTAAATACAAATGATTTAATAAAGCCAGGGTGTCGGGTATTCAGCCAATCAGCCAGGCTGACCAAGCCCATACCTGCCAAGAGTGCCAGGGGGATTACTGCTTTTTGGTTCGCCGCCCGGCCCTGAAGGATAAAGACAGCAGGGAGCCACACAACCATCAACAAAGCTTTTTCCTTGATGGCCAGGCCCAGGCCAATCAACGCCAAGACGGTCAAAACCGGGAAAAGAAGCTCACCAGACCAGCTGAGCATAAGGAATTTCAAGATTTCTCCAGCTCTTGAAAAGCCGCTATCCTGCAAGGGATGCAAAACCTTAGGGGAATAAATTTTCAAAACCCAGGGGAGAATCACAAGTGCCGTCCCGAACAAAATAAGAGCTGAACGGAGCAGCACCTTTTTCTGCTTGCTGAGAAGAGAGACGAGCAGGTAGATTCCGATGGAATAAAACAAGAACCAGGCCCATTCAGGATGGGATAAAACCGTCAGCCCGCATGATAAGGCACAAAGCACACCTGCTTGCCAACGACCCTCTCGAAAAAACCTGATCAAGAAAATCAACGCCAGAACCGCGAACAAAGCCCCAAAGGACCGCGTGATCCCGCCGCCCATTATCAGCCATTTATAGCTGTATGGCAGCAAAGAGAAAATCAGCGCAGAAGCAAATGCCTTCTCCCGCCTCTTTAAAATCTCAAACGCCAGAAAATAGAAAGCCGGGACGGTCAGCGAAGTGACCAAAAGAGGCACAACCTGCATCAACTGCAGGCGATCCACACCAAACAGGAACTCAATCCCGCCCACAAAGTAGAACCCAAAAGGCGGGTAGAGGAAGGGGATATTGGCGTTGTTATAGGAAGAAAAAGCGGGCAGGCTGAAATTGTTCGATATCAGCTCCTGGATCAGGACATAGAAGAAACCGCCATCATGCAAAGGGAAATGGTTGCCCACAAAGAAGTACAGCCGCACAAACAGCCCAAAAATGAATAACAGGCCCACAAGGATGAAATTGTGATTCTTATCTTTCATCATACTCCTATCCTAGCCCCCATTCTTTCCAGGCTGATGACGACAATCATAAGGGGTCACAAACAGTATAACAAAAACGGGTCAACTCCTGGCCTAACCCATCCCCACCCAACCTACCTCCACCTCGCCATGCGCGCCGAAACGCTCGCAAAGCTCACCGGTGTGCTGCTGCACATGTCGGATATTATAGAACTGCAGCTCCAACTTGTTGAAAGGCAGCCAGTGAAAGCCCGATTCAGCAGCGTGGTCCAACGCGCCCACCTGAACCTCCACCTGAGCCAGAAGGATAGCCAATGCCCACATTATGGCGAGGGGGTATCGCCGAAGAAGAGATTCTCCCAACTAGCCTGAGACTCCTGGGTTGAGAAACTAACATCAGAAGTGGAAGAATTGCTGGTGGAAAAAGAGATGGAATTGAAAATCCGCCCAGTGATGACGTAGGGGGCAAGATCCACTGCGAGCTGCGCCAGAAGGAAAAGAAGAATGAAGAATAACAAGATATTGGTGATGCGCCGTTGCTTTTCAGGCATTTAAGTATCCTCCCTTGATTTAAGATCCTGCCGCGGAAACCACGGCAGGATCAACCTAGACATATCAAACGTAGTGAACGGCCTTATTCTCCAGACACCTTACTTTGAGCCACTTCCTGTAAAATTTCAGGTATCGCATTCTTCACAATACCCATCTGCCATCCATCCGCAATTTCAGATTTGGTTTTCCAGGGTATTTCAATATCCAACAAGGTTTTACCTGTGTTATAAAGTTGAGCGCCTAATTCACCCAGGTTGTCTACCGATGGGTGTTGAGTAAGGGCAATCTCCACGAGTTTATCGCGACGAGAAGGAGATAAATTCTGGGTGGCGATGGCGCCTCGCAGACACATGGTTGCCAAGGCAGTCTCCGGGTAGTGAACCGTGTACTGAGTCTTCCCCGCTTGCCAGATAAGGCTGCTATCAACTAACTTTTCCTTCAGCCACTTGACGAAACCTGTATTGAAAGAATTGGGATCTGCGGCAAAAACTGTTGTGCAACGCTCAAAGATTGCATTCCGGAGGAAATTCACTTTAAGGATGTTATTATCTGGCTCAATCGAACGCCACATCAAAGCTAATTGTTGCTCAACTTCCTGAGGATGATCCTCCGCCCATAAGATCAAGCTTTCCAATGTAATTGGATCAAGTTCCCTGTAGTTATATTCACCATGTCCATTGAACCGTAAGAATTCTTTAAACTGCTGGTCTACGGGTGTAATGGGACGATAACTGACATATAGCGGGTTACGTTTGAGATATTCTTCAATGATCTCATCTAACGTTGCTCCTGAGCTGAATAAAGAATCCCAGAATCCTTTTTTCTCTTCTACCTGGGCCTCAGAAACCCACATACCACCTGGTAAGGACTGGGAACCTTCCTGCGTAATTTCACGTAAAAATGCGACCCGTTCCTTCTTGTCCGTCTTCATAAGCGTTTGAGCAACAAAATCATCTTTAACATCTTCAGGATCAATACCCTTTGCAGCTGCTTCGGGGTAGTTTGATAACCATGCCCGGCAAATCCGAGGAACCAGCTGTTGTTTCCTGGGAGAATCCTTGGCCAAAACGTAGGCTTGACCACCATAACCACGTTGGGTTGCGATGACCAAAAACCATGCCTCAGCTTGTTCTGCTTTCGACACAACCTTCATAGCCTCAGCCATATTGGATTGCAAATCTTCACCGTCCGAGATCAGCGCATAGCATGTGACATAACCAAAATCAACCATATACTTGGGGAGATTTTGGACAAAACTGCTGACATTATCATTGGTAATAACGCCCAGTTTAACGCCCAGAATGACCAGATTGAGGACAGCTCGGAATTTCTCAGGCCATTGATTGTTCAAAGCCGTCGAATTAGCGAACGTGCTTGCGGCTCCTCCAAGAGCATCAAATATCTGCGATACTGTATCCTCGGTAAAGGCCATAACTAAGAATTTATTTATTTGATCGAGGGTGCTGCCAAGTTTTGATGTATCTAAGATATTTAATGACAAACTTGAAACAACGGGAACGATATATTCATCAGGAACTGTTAATTTGACTTTTGGGTCATCAAGGATGGCGGCAATGATCCGAATTGCCTCTTTTTGAGAATTCTCTTCAGCCAACCGTTGCCACTCCTCCACGCTCAGAGGAGACTCTTGATTCATCTGCCGCACTTGCAGCTGCCGCTTTGGCCGAGACAGCTTTGAGGTCAATCCCAGCGCTTGTGAACGATCAATGGTTTTCCAAACCTGGACAAGATATACCCAGACAGCCTGCTTCCCCCCTGGCCAGAACCTCTTCTCAACAGTTTTCGCCATTGCATCGAGGAATTCTCTTAATGCCGCTTCCGTTAACCCAGGCTCAGCCAGCTTTGCCTTGATTTCAGCGATCTTTTCTCCGGCAAATCCTTTGGTAGGGTCCTCTTCCTCCTCTACGGACGATCTAAGCTCCTGCAGCAAAGCCTGGTCTTCATTTCCCAGGTGCTTCTGCAAAGGCTGCAACTGCTGCCAGTAAACATCAGCATGTTCTGAAGCCAGCAAAGTGTGCACCTGACACAGCTTTAGCAATAGAAAAGCCTTGGCCTTCGGCCTAAGTTGGTCGGACTGGAGCAGGGCGTTTGCTCGGTTTACCAAAGTTTGATCAGACATATAAATCTCCTATATTAGCTGAGTTGAAAACGGTGTTGTCAACCATTGACGGTCGTTAACAGACTTAAGAGTAATTGGCCGGATTGGTCATATAGAAGATAACAATAAATGCGATTCAGTAAGATAAACAGAACCTAAGAAATCTATATCCCTCCGCTAACAATAAAATAATGCCCGATGAAAAAATTATATCATCAATAATAAATATCCCGGTATTCTCCGATGGGAAAGATACACAGGATACTATTTGTAAGAATCAAAAAAATTTTATAAAGACAGATGGAAAAATCTTCCGGGTGCAATCTAGAGTTAGATTTTTTGATATTGATTAAATAACAAATCCTACAGGGTGCGCATACCGGACTTACCAATTAAGCTATTCAGCAACAAGATAAACATGGGCCCGGTAGGATTCGAACCTTTGATCGAGTGAATAAGAATTTATATCCATTACTGTATGGAAATGATACTATACGGAACCCTATTAGTTTATGGCCTCTCTAAAAGTAAAACATCAATTGTTCCCCCAATAATCTTCTTCTTGGTCATTTTATTATATATATAAGACAATATTTCGAATTTCAATTTTGCAAAATCTTTATAATCTTGGGGGGTCTTAATTTTGTTAAAATCCGTAAAATTAGAAAGATTATTATAAATTTTACCAACCTCCGAAAATATTATTCCATGAGCCCGAATATCTCCGTTTCGATATATAACATGTGCATTCACTGAAGATTGACTATTCCCTTCCCAATCAATATTATGCAGATCTCCGGTTCTAAGGTCGTTGACAGGTGTTTTATATGTGGCCTCAATATCTTGATGTATAAAATTTTCGTATTTATGATAATTTTTTATAGACCAAAAATCCGGATATCTTAAATTATCATATCCACATATATGAAAACCAGATGCATAGCGTTGAATTAGAGAAGAGGGTACTAATCGGTTTATTTCATCAAACAGGTTGAAACTAAAAGACCTTATGCTTTCTACGCCTGCATTATCTCTAATGAAATTTGGAAGCCATGAAGAAAAGGGAATATTATTTCTATTTCCTTTTTTGGGAATTTCAGCTATTCCATAATAGGAAACTGCTCCATGTAGATATGGAATATTAAATAGTTTCCTCCAATTTCTATGACTTCCATCAGGTAAAGTTATTCTTCTGTCTGCAGCAGCAATCATAAAAGAATTCGCTAATCCATTTTGAATGATGATCTCATTGAATATTAGTGTCATGACCCCGCCCCTTTCATCTAAAATCTATGAATAGAATAATTCTTTTTCATCCCATTTATGTTTTCCATTACCCAAGTTAACCAGGAAAGTATAGTAGGGATAAAGTAGGAAATAAACTTCCAAAAAAACATAGCTAGTAAATCAAGTAGTGAAGTACTAAATTACTCGTAACTAATCACTCCTTTTCGTTCTCTTTTTCGGCAACGCAGCAACTATCACAAATATTAAAGCCATCGGCCCAAGAATGAGCCAATATGCTTCAAGCATTTGCTTGACCACTTCTGGATACATAAAATAAACAACTAAAAATAGCACGAAAATGAGAAGTAAATTCTTTAAGAATCCCTTTAAGAAATCCATCTTACCCTCCATCAAGAGAAATAACACGCTTTTTCTATTATAGACATGCGCAAAGACTTTGGACCATCTTTTTCTTTACTTAAATACTATTTCCCTCTCTTCCACTTACTCGGAAGTGAATAGACGACAATAAAGATTATTGCAAAGGGTCCAAAAATCATAAAGTAGCCTTGAATAACCGCCTTCATTATTTCCGGATAAATAATTAATGGAATAAGAAACATCAGGGCAACACACCCAAGATTGATTAAAAACTTTTTTAGAAAATCTTTCAACATTACCCTCCTAATGATAAAAGACCACCTTAGACAATAAATTAATTAAAATATTTTCTTTTAGGATATTACTTAGAAAAATTCCCGCACTGAATTTGTTAGAAATTGACTTTCACATGGGCCCGGTAGGATTCGAACCTACGACCGAGCGGTTATGAGCCGCCTGCTCTGCCGCTGAGCTACGGGCCCGGCTGAGTTTGGAAATTATACCATGAGGGAAATTTCTTTGGACTCACTTGTTCCGCCTGATTGGCAGACTCTCAACCCGGAAAGTTTTCCCTACTCCCAATCCTTATCTCCAGGAATGGCCATAACGACAAGCATCAGGATGAGAGCCGCCGGTCCATAGATGGAGCCCAACCACCCATACACCCAATCAAAAGCATCCCGAACAAAGAGATAAAGTGCCCCCACACATGCGGTCATTATTGCCAGGTTTCTAAGAAAGTCCAGAAACAACTTCTTCATTTATCCCGCCTATTAGTCAATTCCTTTGGGTAAAAAACAGGGGCGGGCACAGTGGCCCGCCCCTATAAACGTTTACTTTGTCTTTTCCTTTTCCATCTTCGCCCAGGTATCCACCAGGGAGATCGTGCGGTTGAAGACCAGCTTCTCCGGCGTGGAGTCCTCATCAGCGCAGAAGTAACCCTGGCGCATGAACTGGAAGGGCTCGTGCTCTTTGGTATCCTGCAGCGCGGGTTCCAGCTTGGCGGTCACCACCTGCAGCGAGTCGGGGTTGATATTATCGGTGAACTGGCCGCCCTCTTCCACCTCATAAGGGTCCGCCTTGGTGAAAAGGTAATCATATAGCCGCAGCTCCGCGTCCAGCGCGTGCCGGGCGGAGACCCAATGCAGCGTGCCTTTCACCTTACGGCCGTCGGGTGACATGCCGCCCCGTGACTCGGGGTCATAGGTGCAGTGCAGCTCAACGATCTCGCCATCGTCATTTTTCACCACGCCCACACAGGTGATGTAATAGGCGTTCATCAGCCGCACTTCGGCGTTCAGTGCCAGGCGGTAGAACTTCTTGGGCGGGTCTTCCATGAAGTCCGAGCGCTCAACATAGATCTCACGGCCAAAAGGTACCATCCGGGTGGGGCTGTTCTCGCGGTCCCAGGGGAAATAGGCCACTTCAAATTCTTCTTCCTGGTCCTCGGGATAGTTATCAATGACCACCTTCACCGGGTCCACCACGGCCATCACCCGTCGGGCGCGGTTATTGAGGTCATCGCGCAGCACATGCTCCAGCAGTTCCACATCCACCAGGCTGTTGGCTTTGGAGACGCCGATCGTGTCGGCAAAGGCCCGGATCGCTTCGGGTGTGTAGCCCCGGCGGCGCATCCCCGAAAGGGTGGGCATACGGGGGTCGTCCCAACCGCTGACAAAGCCTTCCTTTACCAATTGCAGCAATTTACGCTTGCTCATCACGGTGTAGGTCAGGTTCAGGCGGGCAAACTCGATCTGCTGCGAATGGAAGATGCCCAACTCATCCAGGAACCAGTCATAGAGCGGGCGGTGATCTTCAAACTCGAGGGTGCAAATCGAGTGGGTGATCTTCTCAAGCGAGTCGGAAACGCAGTGAGCGTAGTCATACATCGGGTAAATGCACCAGGCCTCACCCGTGCGGGGGTGTTCGGCGTGCAGAATGCGGTACATCACAGGGTCACGCATGTTCAGGTTCGGGGAACTCATGTCGATCTTGGCACGCAGCGTGCGGGAGCCATCCGGGAACTCACCGTTCTTCATCCGTTCAAAGAGGTCCAGGTTCTCCTCAATCGAGCGATCCCGGTAGGGGCTGTTTTTGCCCGATTCGGTCAGGGTGCCGCGATATTCGCGCAGTTCTTCCGCATTGAGGTCACAAACAAAGGCCTTGCCCTTCTTTATCAATTCCACCGCATATTCATAGAGCGCGCCGAAGTAATCAGAGGCATAGAACAGCCGGTCATCCCAGCTGAACCCCAGCCAGCGCACGTCCGCCTCAATCGACTCCATATATTCCACCTCTTCCTTGGTGGGGTTGGTGTCGTCAAAGCGCAAATTGGTCAGCCCGGCATAATCCTGGGCAACGCCAAAATTCAGGCAGATCGACTTGGCGTGGCCGATGTGCAGATAGCCGTTCGGCTCCGGCGGAAAGCGGGTGTGCACGGTGTCAAACCGGCCGCTTTCGAGGTGCTCATCAATAATATTGGTAATGAAATTGGATCGGGGGGCGTTTGTTTCTTCACTCATAAGTTTCTCCGTTCAAATAATGCCAAAAACTAAAATTACTTCTTTACTCATCCCTTCCGCTTCGCTTCAGGGACTGCGTCGCTTCGCTCCTTGGGGGAAGGGTGCCTGCAACGCAGGCGGGATGGGGTATTTTCTGCAAATAGATATCAAACATTTAACCTAATCCCCTCTTCAGGGGATGTGCACCCAATTATAGCCCATTCTCAAGGGGCAGTGCCATCAATAACCCCGGGCAGTGGGCTAACTCCCGTCGGGCTGATAGAGTTTTACGATCTGATGTGCGTAATCCTGCACGCTCAACCGCAGCGCCAGAGGGGCAATCACCCTGACCCCGCTGCCAAGCCCCAGGACCTTCTCCCTGGCCGACTCAAAGGACTCAAAAGCCACGTCAATCCGCTGCCAGCCATCGGCTTCTGCTTGGTTGGCCACCAAAAGTTGCTCCTCAACCTGGCTGCCGAAAGTTTTATGCAACAAAGGGAAAACGGCCGGGGCCACATCGAGAGTCGCTGTAAATACCGTCAGGAAGCCCTCATACCGCTGGCACCATTTTGACCAGAACGCGGCCAGATCAAAATCGTCCACCCGCGTAAAAGTCTCATCCGACAGCTGCACATCCAGCAATTCAGACAGCCGGTAAACAAAGACCGATCCATTACGCTCACAAACCAGATACCAGCGGCCTGCCTTCACCACCAGCCCATACGGTGAAACCAGATGCCGGACTTCGAGGGGCTGCGGCAGCCGGTAGAGGATCTCAAGTTTTCGATCCTGCCAGAGCGCTTCCTGCACCTTTTGCAAATGGGGCATCCAGGCACTGCTTTGCTGCCACCAGGTCTGGTCGAAGTGGAAAAAGCGCTGAATGCGCTCATCGTCATAGCGGCTGGATTCCGGTAAGGAGGCCGAGATCTTTAGTAAAGCTGCCCGCAGTTCATCCCGCAATCCAAGATCGGAAAGGGGCGCAAAGCTCCCCAATGTCATCAAAGCGCGAAGTTCATCCTTGCTCAGCCCGGTGAGGTGCAATCGATAATCCTCCGTCAGGCCATAACCCCCGCCGTGCCCGGATTCACTGTATACCGGGACACCCGCCGTGCATAAGGCATCAATATCCCGATAGACGGTACGCTCCGAGACTTCCAGCTCTTCTGCCAAGTCCTGCGCCGTCATTTTACCGCGCCCCTGCAGCAAGAGCATGATGGATAACAATCGGTCAGCTCGCAATCAACCCTCCTTCATAAGGTTACTTTTACTATAACACACTTGACTGACACTAGATGTCAGCGATTCTATGCTATTCTATATTTGCCGGCGAATGAAGATGTTTCGTGAAGAAAAATTAAATGAAAGGAGTACACAAATGAACGAGTTAGATGTCCGTATTGTGACCTTGGAATCAATCCATGTGGCGAGCTTCCTGGGCTTTGGTGAAAACCCTGAAGAACTCGCCTGGGGAAAGCTTACACCCTGGGCGAAAGAAAAAGGCCTTCTGGAAGATAGTGAAAAACACCGGCTGTTTGGTTTTAATAATCCGAACCCCTCACCAGGCAGCCCGAATTATGGCTATGAAGTGTGGATCGTGGTTGATCCGGATGAGGTCGAGCCTGAAGAAGGTGTTGAACTCAAAGACTTTCCCGGAGGGCTCTATGCAGTCACGGAATGCGTGGTACCTAAGGGTAAATATGAAGTGATCGGTCAAACCTGGGAGAAACTGGTCGCCTGGTGTGAAGAGAGCAAATATCACTTCGGTGACCATCAGTGGCTTGAGGGAAGCCTGCCCATCAACCTAACAGATACCGAGTTCGTCCTGGACCTGTACCTGCCGATCGCGGAATAGCCAGCCCAGGAAAAATCTACGCATGTTCCCCCGGTGAGGCGCAGATGCGTTCCCATTAACCAACAACAGCCCCAGGTTTTCTGGGGCTGTTGCATATTTACAATAAGTTGGATTAATCTTTCACGGCACGGGCCAGCTGCACGCCCAACTCACGAGCACGGTCGAGGCCGAGAGTCTGGGGACCACCGATGAAATCAAGAGCGTTCACGGTTTCCCATTCCATCTTGGCCGCCATCTCGTCAAAGCTTTTCTTTGCGCCGCCGCTCCAGGCATAACTGCCAAGATAGGCCGCCTGTTTATGCTTCACGCGCTTGCGGTCGGCCATCATCAGCACATCCATCATGGCAGGGAACATGTGCCCTTCATAAGTCGGGGCAGCCACCAGCACACCACGTTTGGTCCAGAGATCAGGCAGAATATAGCTGACATCAACCTTGCGCACATCATGCACCGTCACCGGGACGCCTTCCGAAGCGATCCCTTCCAGGGCCGCACTCAGGGCATGTTCGGTGTTGCGATACATCGTGCCAAACAGGGCTGTGATCCCAACTTCAGCGGGGGAGCCGTAATACTCCGACCAGCGTTGATAAAGCTCAACGATCCGGCCGGGGTTCTTGCGCCAGATCAGACCATGTGAAGGCGCCACCACCTCAATCGGGGTGTCGGCAAACTTGCCAATTGCGGACAGCACGGACTTACTGAATGCCGCCACAATATTGGTGAAATAGCGCAGGGATTCCGCCTCATACCAACCGAGATCGGCGCAGGTATCATCAAAAATCGCGCCGTCCAGCGTGCCATAACCGCCAAACCCATCACAGGGAAAGAGCACTTTCTGCTCCACCAGATAGGTCATCATGGTCTCGGGCCAGTGGACGAACGGGGTATAGACGAATCGCAGCGTATTTGCGCCCAGGTTTAATTCCTGGCCGTTCTTCAGGCGTTCGGTGTTTTCCGTCAGGCCATAGAAATCAGCCAGCATGTCAATCGCCTTGGGCATTCCCAGGAGCTTGGCATTCGGTGCCAATTCCAGCAGCCGCGTCAGCGCACCGCTGTGGTCCGGCTCCATATGGTTGATGATCACATAATCCAGGGTGCTGATATCGAAGACTTCTGCCAACTGGGCCAGATAGTCGTCGCTCAACATTTCTTTGGAAAGATCAATCAGCGCGGTCTTTTCATCCTTGATCAGATAGGAATTATAGGAAATTCCTTCTTCTCGGATCGGCCAAAGGCCCTCAAAGAGATCGGTCACTCGGTCGTTAATCCCGACCCACCAGATCCCTGGTCGGATCTCAATCGGCTTCATAAATCCTCCTACTTGGAGAGGTATTCGCGAACACTTTCCAGTTCGCCGGCGCTGCCAAGGTAGTCGTTCTTCTGAGCAATGAAATCGGCATAGGCTTGCATGAAGATCTTGCCGGGGTTGCGCAGGTCAAATACCTCAGGATGGTCACGGAAAACCTCACGGTGCACGCGGGTCCAAACCAGGCGGCCGTCGGTGTCGATGTTGATCTTGGTCACGCCCAATGTGGCAGCTTCGCGGAATTGGCTGGCATCCACGCCCTTCGCGCCTTTGATGTCCCCACCAGCAGCGTTAATCCGAGCCACTTCTTCCTGTGGGACGGAGCTGGAACCGTGCATGACCAGCGGGAAGCCGGGGAGCTGTTTCTGGATTTCGGCAAGGACGTCGAAATGCAGGGACTGGCTGCCGGAGAATTTGAAAGCGCCGTGGCTGGTGCCGATTGCAACGGCCAGCGAGTCACAACCGGAGCGTTCCATAAATTCCTTCGCCTGAGCGGGGTTAGTGAGCTTGGCATCGGCTTCGTCCACCTTGACATGCTCTTCCACGCCACCTAACTGACCGAGTTCCGCTTCCACCACAATACCCTTGGCATGCGCAGCATCCACCACACGCTTGGTAATTGCAATATTTTCATCAAAAGATTCATGGCTTGCGTCAATCATCACAGAGCTGTAGAAGCCAGAGTCGATGCAGTCATAGCAGGTTTCTTCGTCGCCGTGGTCCAAATGCACAGCGAAGATCGCCTCGGGGAAAACTTCGTCAGCGCTGCGGATCAGGCCTTCGAGGAATAGTTTATCGGTATAGGAACGAGCGCCTTTGCTGATCTGGATAATGAAGGGGGCTTTTGATTGCAGGTTGCCGCGGAATAAACCGACGGTCTGTTCCAGGTTGTTGATGTTATAAGCGCCGATGGCATATTTACCATACGCATGCTCAAACAGTTTTTTAGTCGTAACGATCATCTTAAACTCCTTGAAATATTAATAATATATGACTAAATAACGTGGCGATGCAATTTCCGCCACGGAAAGCACCTAACATTTTATTATACCCACAAATATAACAACAATCTGCCAACACAACAGTTTGTTACCTCCTTAATTGCCCCATGGATAATACTGATTTTCCTGGTCCGATTAATAGCAAATCCCTTATAATAATAATGTTTTTTCATAATACTATTAGCGAGTTGGGGCCATGGAAATAATCAGGATTAATAGTAGCTCCCCTTACCTAAAATCAGTTATTGATTTAGGGGATAAGAACAGTGACACCTTGGGGTTTTTGCCTAAGGTGGCCTTCCAAAATGCTGCCATCGAGAACAAAATTCTTGTTGCAATTGATGAAAAAAAGAATTTCGTTGGATATCTCTTATTTAACCACAACTTGAAACTAAGACTTACTTCAATAACTCATTTATGCATAAAAGAGGAGTATAGAGGTAAGAACTATGCCAAGGAGTTAGTTAAACATTTAAAAGTTATTTCAAAGCAAAACAGTTATGCGATTCGAGTACATTGCAGGCGAGACTGGAAAGCTCATAGCTTTTGGCCGAAAATGGGCTTCATCGCAAAGGGAGAAAAAAAGGGTAGAAGTAAATCTGGAAGCACATTAACGATTTTCCTGTATGATCATGGTTATTCAGATTTGTTTTCAGCTGATTTTTTTTCATCAATTGATGACAAGATCCATGTGGTTATTGATGCAAATATCTTCTACGACTTAATTTATAAAGACTCTAGAAATAAAGAGGATAGCAATGCTCTTCTAAGCGAATGGCTATCAAGTGAAATTGAGTTATGCGTAACAGAGGAAATTTTTAACGAAATAGCTCGTAGTGATAATCCCATAACTCGAGAAAGAACTCGTGCATCAGTCAATTTATTTACAATAATCCCATTCCGTGAAGACATATCTGACGAAAATCAATCTGCGATCGATAAGGTTTTTGGCGATATTCTTACAGAACAAGATCATTCAGACAAAAGACAAATTGAGAGAACTGTCGCAAGCAATGTTAAATATTTTATAACCCATGACCAGAATTTAATAAATAAATCTTCGCCACTCGAATCCAACGTTGGCCTCTTTGTGTGGACTCCAGCTGAGCTAATCATCCATATTGATAGAATTCGAAGAAGCAAAGAGTATCACCCCACTAGACTAGCTGGATTAAATATCCTAATTAATAAAGTCGGTCCGCATGAGATAGACTTATTAGCAAACACATTTCTTTGGACCAATGAAGAAACTAAGAGCCATTTTTTAAAATCTCTTAGGAAGTATTCTTCTAATCCGGTTAAATTTGAAACTCTAGTGGTAAAGGCCAAAGAAAAATATCTTAGTGTTATTGTGTTAAATAAAGAAGATAAATACATTCTCGAAGTTCCAATTTTCCGAATAAAGAAATGCGAGTTAATAAATCCATTAAGTGAATATCTAATCCTATACATTATTCAAAAAGCGATTGAAGAAGAAATTTCTCTTATAAAACTCAATGAAAAGTACTTACTAGAAAATATTAAACAGATTCTTCGTAGCTATGGCTTTGTTCCTAACGGTAATAGTTATTGGCGACTATCAATGTATGGTCAATATTCATCAGATGAATTAATTCAAAAAATAGAAGTTCTGAAACATGTGGATCTCCCAGATATAACCTATTTAAATCAATTAATCGATTCTATTAACCAAGTAGCTCAAATAAATGACGATTACTTTGATATTGAATTAGAAAAAACAATATGGCCTATAAAATTCTCTAATATACGGTTTAACAACTTCTTAGTCCCAATTCAACCAAGTTTTGCATTAAATTTATTTGATAGCAATTTAGGAAACCAGGAACTGTTTGGAGGAAAGCCAACACAAGTTCTAATTACAGAAAATGTTTATTTTCGATCCAGCAAGCCAAACGTCCTCAAATCACCTGGACGGATATTATGGTATATAAGTAACAGCAAATCCCCCTACACAGATATACAATCAATTCGAGCCTGTTCATATTTAAACGAAGTAATAATCGATAAACCCAAAACGCTTTATCAAGAATTTAAAAAAACGGGGACTTATAGCTGGAAACAAGTATACGATACTGCAAAAAATGATATAAATAAAGATATTATGGCATTTAAATTTAGCCATACTGAGCTTTTTACCTTTCCGATCAATCTAAATAAAATCAGAAAAATCTGGGAAGAAACTGAAAATAAAAATTTTCACCCCCAAGGACCAATGAAAATTTCAAATGAGTTATTTCATCTGATTTATTCAATAGGGATGAAGGGCGAATGAGAAAATCCATGATTAATCATCAAATAATAATCTTCTCAATAAAACCACCTTATGCAGAAAAAATATTCCGAAATGAAAAGACTGTTGAGTTACGGAAATTTCGGCCAAAGCACTTAACGAATGGCAGTCTAGTGTTACTCTACGTTTCTTCACCAGTTCAATCAATTCAAGGTGGATTTATCGTCGAAAAGGTTATCGAAACATCCAAAGATGATCTATGGAATCATGTGCGATTCATTGCTGGTATATCTAAAACAGAGTTTGATAATTACTACAAAGATAAGGAATTTGGAATAGGGATTTATATTCAATCTCTGTTCAAGTTCTCTATTCCAATATCCCTACAAACTCTTAAACAAACCTGGAATAGTTTTACTCCTCCACAAGGGTTTTGTTATATTTCGAATGATGACATCAAAGATCTTGAGATTTCATTACCATTTAATTACAGCTCAGTATTATCATTAGGTAATCCGCAGTTTATTGATAATCTTCAATTTTCAATTATGGATGATATATAAACAACAGTGCGAAGACTTCAATTATGTTTTGCCTACATCAACACACGTAATGAAATAAGATTAAAAACCCATAGGAGAATCTATGCTCCCCATTTCCCTCATCCAGCGCGAAAATCCGGTCCGTCTGATCCATCACGCCGCCAACTGTAAACAATCTTACCCACCCGGCTCACCTGCCGCCCTCGAAGGCTGCCTTAGGGCGGGTTCCGCCATTATTGAAATTGATGTCATTCCCCTGGCCGATGGCAGCTTCGCCCTGATCCACGACCGTGACCTGAGCGTTGAGACCAGCGGCTCGGGTGACGCCATTCAGGCCACTCGCAAGCAGGTGAGAAAATTGAACTATAAAGTCAATGGTGAAGTCACTAAACACAAGGTCGGCTTTCTGGAAGACGCCATTGAGATCTTCGCTGCCTATCCGGACGCCCTCCGTTTACAGCTGGATCTCAAACCCTACACGCCGCTCACCCAGGCTATTCTGCGGGAATTTGTGCGCATCCTGTCTCCCGTATTGGACCGCATCCAGGTAACTTCCGTTTCCGATTGGGCTGTGCGCTCATTGCGCCGGTTCTCACCAGAGCTCTCTCTGGGATTTGACCCCTTGCTCTATTTGGACCTGGTAGATGACGAACCCCGTCCGGATGGCATCCCGCCTTTCCGGGTGGGTGCTTATGGGCTGCGGGACGATCATCCCCTTTCTGCCTTCGAATGGGGCCCGATGGGTGAATATTTCGCCGCTCGAGCCGCCGCCCTGCTTGTTCAGGCACCGGAAGGGGCCCAATGGTTCATCCGTGCAGAGCTATTGGATAAAGCGCTCAAGGCTGGCTTCGACTGGATCCAGTTCCTGCACCAGCATGGTTGCCAGGTGGATGGCTGGACCATTGACGCAAATAATCCCAAGGATATTAAACTGGCAGAAACCCTGGTGGATCTCGGCATTGACGATCTGACCACCGACACGCCCGCCCTGCTGGCTGAAAAGCTGGGCATTGAAGCAATTTACTAATCCTTCCCAAATTTAATCATCCTGTGCTATGATGACTGGCAGAACGTATTGAGGGCGTAAATTATGAATTTTTTGATCACAGGCGGAGCGGGGTTTCTTGGCTCCGCTTTAAGCAACCGGTTACTCAGGCAGGGGCATCATGTCCGCGTGTTGGATGATCTATCCACAGGCAACCCCGATGCCCTCGACCCCGAAATCCACTTCACCCGCGGCGACATCAACGACCGCCCCAAGCTCTGGACCCTCCTCCAGGATATCCATTGCGTCTACCACCTAGCCGCCCGGGTCTCCGTTCCGGAATCAGTGCTTTTCCCGCGTGATTATAATGAAGTGAATACCGGCGGTACTGCCACGCTAATGGAAGCCATTCGCGATGCCGGGACTCCTCGGGTGGTGCTGACCTCTTCCGGCGCCGTTTATGGCAACCAGGAATCTACCATGATGGTTGAAACCATGTCACCCCATCCGCAATCACCCTATGCAGCATCCAAACTGGCAGCAGAATGGTACGTCCGCACAATCGGTGATCTCTCCGGCGTTGAAACCCTGATCCTGCGGATTTTCAACGCCTATGGTCCCGGCCAGCGGATTCCCCCCGCCCACCCGCCAGTCATCCCCAACTTCATCCGCCAGGCTAAACAAAACGGCACATTGATCTTCCACGGCGATGGCAACCAGACCCGTGACTATGTCTATGTGGACGACGTGGTCAATGCCCTGGTTGCTGCCGCCACTGCGCAGGGTTTGAACGGCGAAGTGATCAATGTCGGCAGCGGGCAGGAAACCAGCGTGCGCGAATTGGCACGCCAGGTGATTGATATCACCGGCGGCAAACCCGAAGAGGTCTACAACCCTCGAGTGGGGAGCGGCGTTTCCCGGATGTGCGCGGATATCAGTAAAGCCAAGAACGCTCTGAATTACGTTCCGCTGATCTCACTCGAAAACGGCCTGCGGCTGACCCTCGAAAAAGACCCCCAATTCCAAAACGGGAAATAACAGCGGTTTGATTTTGGTTCCAACCGGCATCCTGGATCAGCGGGATAACACCCGTCCTTTCCGCATTCCCACCTGTTAATCAAGTAAAATAACAGCATGTCCATTCTGGAACGTGACTTTTACAATCGCTCTGCGCTGGATGTGGCGCGGGACCTGCTGGGCTGCCGTTTGGTTCGGATGATGAACGGGCAGCGCCTGGCAGGGCTGATCCTCGAAAGCGAAGCCTATCAGGGTGAAGAGGACCTTGGCTGCCATGCCTCCGCGGGTAAAACACCCCGCACAGCAGTGATGTATGGCGAGCCGGGCCATGCCTATGTCTACTTCACCTATGGCATGCACTGGATGCTCAATGCGGTCACGGACCAACCCGAAACGCCTTCAGCCGTGCTGATCCGTGCGATCCAGCCGATAGAGGGACAGGACCTGATGACGCAAAATCGACCCTATAACGCCGGTAAGCGCGGTTGGACCGATGGCCCCGCCAAGCTGACGCAGGCTTTGGCGATTGACAAGACTTTTAATACAATAGATCTCTGCACACCAGGGGACGGCTTGTGGATCGAATCCGGCGAATCTGTTCCCGATGACCGGGTGCAGCGTTCCGCCCGGATTGGGCTTAACAGCGTGCCGGAACCCTGGCGCTCAAAACCCTGGCGATTCAACGTGAACGGAGGAGAGCTGCTTGACTGACTACGCCCAGCTCTACGAAAAACTATACACCATCCGCAGCTTCGAAACCCTGCTGCTGGATAAATTTTCCAGCGGCATCTTCCCCGGCACAACCCATACCAGCCTGGGGCATGAAGCCAATGCGGTGGGTGTGCTTTCCCATGTGCAGGAAAATGACGTGGTGGTCAGCAACCACCGCTGTCATGGACACTTCCTCGCCTATGGCGGCGACCCAACCGCCCTCTATGCTGAATTGATGGGCAAACCCGGCGGGATTTGCGGCGGGGTGGGCGGCTCACAGCACCTGCAGTGGCGCAACTTCTACTCCAACGGCATCCAGGGCGGCACCTTGGCGATGGCGGCAGGGATGGCTTTCGCCGAGAAGCGCGCCGGCCGCAATGCCATCGTGTTTGACTTCATGGGCGACGGCACCCTCGGTGAGGGGATCGTTTATGAATGCCTGAACATGATCTCACTCTGGTCGCTGCCAATCCTGATCGTGCTCGAAAACAACCATATCGCCCAAACCACCCCCACTGAAAAAGCCGTGGCAGGCAGCATGACAAAACGCTTTGAAGCCTTTGGCATCCCCACCACCCACCTTGACACCCACGACGTGACCGAAATCCTCCCGGTGGCCGGCGAACTGACTCGGCTGATCCGCCGTGAAAGTCGCCCTCAGGCCCTGGCGATCGAAACCTCCCGGCTGGGCACGCATTCCAAAGGGGATGACACCCGTGACCCAACAGAGGTTGAACTGCTCTGGACCTTCCGGGACCCGGTGGAATTTGTCGGCTTATTTTTGACGGATCAGGAACGGGCAGCTATCCAATTCAGAATCTTGGACCAAATCCAGTCGGCCTTTGACACGGCCTTGGCGATGGAAGGGAGGTCCGCATGACCGACGCCCTCCCCCGCACCGTACTGCAATCCCTTAACCAGGCCCTGCATCAGGTCCTGGCGGATAATCCCCAGGTCGTCCTGTTGGGTGAAGATATCCTCGACCCCTATGGCGGCTCCTTCAAAGTAACCCGTGGACTTTCCACGGCGTTCCCCGACCGGGTATTGACCACCCCGATCTCCGAGGCTGGAATCACCGGCATGGCTGGCGGGATGGCCCTGCGCGGCATGCGCCCGGTGGTCGAGATCATGTTTGGAGACTTTGCCACCCTGATCGCCGATCAGATTATCAATCACATCGCCAAATTCCACGGCATGTACAACAGCCAGGTGAATGCACCGGTTGTGATCCGCACGCCAATGGGCGCCCGCCGCGGTTACGGGCCCACTCACAGCCAAACACTCGAGAAGCTCTTCCTCGGCACGCCGGGGCTGACCGTCCTTGCACCTTCCCACCTGCAGGGCAGCTCAGAAATCGGCGCAGCGGGGCAACTGCTCCATGACGCCATCCTCCACCAGGATGGGCCGACCTTCTTCGTGGAAAACAAACTGCAATATCTCTTGAAACTCCTCACTTCGGAGGACCTTCAGGATTATGAGGTATCGGAAAGCCTCCCTAAAGACGGCTTCCCGGCGACCTGCACGACACTCTCCCTGCGCGGCGCACCGAAGCCGCAGATCACCCTGACCGCTTATAGTTATATGGCCCACCTAGCGCTGCAAGCACTGCACAGCCTGGCCTATGAGCATGAAATTTTCGCGGAACTGGTGATCCCAACCCGCCTCTCCCCCGCCCATCTTGATCCGCTTATCGAATCCCTTCAGCGATCCGGCAGATTGTTGGCCGTGGAAGAAGGGACCGGATCCTGGGGCTGGGGTGCGGAAGTGCTGGCCCGCGCGGCCGAAACCTTGGGGCCAAAACTAAAACGGGCAGGGCGGATCGCCGCTCAGGAAACCGTTATCCCGGTGGCTGCAGACCTGGAAGAGGCCTGCCTGCCGCAAGTTAGTGATATCATCTCGCAAGCCAGAGAAATGGTGCAAGCATGAGTGAGAAACTGATCCCGATCCAAGTGCCCCTGCTCAACCCAAACGAGAAGGAAGCCCTGCTCGTCGCTCTGGAAGCGGCGGAAGGGGAAGCTGTCCAGCAGGATGATGTGATCGCTGTGGTAGAAACCACCAAATCCACCGGTGAAGTGAACGCCCCTGCCGCGGGTTATCTGGTTGGTGTACGTTATCAGCCCGGCCAGTCGATGATTGCCGGCGAAGTGCTGGCTTATATTGGAGAATCACCCGATTCCAGCGACCCAAACTTATCTCCCTGGGCAAAAGCTGTTGAAGCTGCTGAAGAAGCTGCCCCGCAAGGCTTACGGATCACCACCCCTGCACGGGAACTGGCTGAAGGTAACGGCCTGGACCTGGCAGCGCTGCCCCTTGGCCCGTTGGTCACCCGCCAGATGGTCGCAGAACTGCTCGCTCAAAAAGCCGCTGCCAATTTACCCCCCGTCTCGGAAGGCGAGAAAAGGTTGGTGATCTTTGGCGCAGGTGGGCACGGCCGTTCACTGGCCGCGTTGATCCAAAAGATGGGCGGATTTGACCTGCTGGGCTTCGTCGATGACGGCGTCCCTGCCGGTGAGACCGTGCTGGGGCTGCCTGTCCTTGGGGGGCGGGATACTCTGGCAAAGTTGGCCGCCGACGGCATTCGGCTGGCGATCAATGGCGTGGGCGGAATCGGCAATCTGAATGCCCGCTTATCCGTCTTTGACCTGCTGCGGCAGGCTGGTTTCCAATTCCCGAAAGTGATCCACCCCACCGCTTTTATTGAAGACAGCGCCGATCTGATCGATGGGGTGCAGGTTTTTCCCCTGGCCTATGTCGGCACGGAAGTGACTGCCGGCTTCGGCACAATCATCAACACCGGCGCGATCGTCTCGCATGACTGCCAGCTGGGTAAAACCGTGAACCTCTCCCCTGGCGCAACCCTGGCCGGCGGCGTGACGGTAGGTGAAGGCACGCTGATCGGCATGCGCGCCACGGTCAACCTCAATGTCAAAATTGGGGCCTATGCCCTGGTTGGTAACGGGGCAACGGTCAAAGCGAATGTACCGGATCGCGGTGTGGTCCCGGCTGGAACGATCTGGCCGCCTCATAACTGACGGCTGCCTAAAGCGCTTGATCGGATGAGTAATTAAATAGAAAGGCATTATCCATGTTATTCGGCAATAAGAACAAACCCACAAACACACAAACTTCGGTCGGCCCGGTCGCACGGGTCACCACCGTTCTCGGCCCCGGCATTAACTGGAAAGGCGACCTGCGCGGTAAGGGTGGCGTTCGGATCGAAGGCACCCTCGAAGGCGAAATCGCCGTACGCGGTCTGGTGATCGTGGGCGAGACCGGCCGGGTGACCTGCAACGCGCTCAAAGCCGGGACGGTCATCGTAGCGGGTACGGTCAATGCGCCGATCATCGCCGAAAAGCTTGAGATCCGCGCCACCGGTCGGGTCTATGGCGACGTGACCACCCAGTCCTTCGCCACCGAAGAAGGCGCCTTCCTGCGCGGCAAGGTCACGATGGAAGAAAAAGTGGACCTCTCCGACCTGCCAGAGCCGCCTGCTGAGACGGCGATTGAAAACGAACCCACCCCCAACGACGAAACCTCACCGGAAAGCGATAATTAAGTCATGCGCCTCTCAAAAGCCTTTAGCACCACCCTGCGGGAGGTGCCATCTGATGCTGAAACCATCAGCCACCAACTCCTGCTGCGGGCGGGTTTCATCCGCCAACTGGGTGCCGGCATCTTTACCTATTTACCTCTTGCACGGCGATCCCTGAACCGGATCGAGACCATCATGCGCGAAGAGATCAATGCCATCGGTGGTCAGGAATTGACCATGCCGGTGGTGCATCCCGCCGATGTTTGGCAGGAGACCGGCCGCTGGTCGCAAATCGGTGATGAGATGGCCCGCTTCAAGGACCGCACCGGGCACGACATGGTGCTGGCGATGACCCATGAGGAGGTCGTCACTGACCTGGCCCGGCGTGAGATCCAGTCCTACCGTCAGCTCCCTCAGTTGATCTACCATATCCAGACCAAATTCCGTGATGACCCCCGCCCGCGCGCAGGGCTGATCCGTGTACGCGAATTCACCATGCTCGACAGCTACAGCCTGGACCGCGATTGGGATGGGTTGGACGGACAGTATCAGGCGCACTATGACGCCTATTTCCGGATTTTCAACCGCTGCGGGCTGCCTGTTCGGGCAGTCGGCTCGGATACCGGGATGATGGGCGGCAAGGAAGCCCATGAATATATGTACCTGACCCCTGTGGGCGAGGACACATTGATGTTCTGTGATTCCTGCGACTATTCAGCCAACCGTCAGGTGGCCGCCTTTGCCAAACCCCACCCAGCGGCGGAAGAATTGCTGCCGGTGGAAAAAGTCGCCACCCCGGATGTCACCTCCATTGCAGATCTGACCGCTTTCCTGGATATTTCCCCCACCAGGACTGCCAAAGCCGTCTTTATGACCGCGGAAGTATCCGACCGGGAACAACCCTTGCTGGTCTTCGCCGTCCTGCGCGGCGACATGGCGCTCAATGAGACCAAGCTTGCCAATGCCGTGAGTGCGGCTGACAAAGGCGCTGTCCGCAGCCTGCGACCTGCGCTCAATGAGGAGATCGAGCGGGTTGGAGCCGTGCCGGGCTATGCCTCCCCGATTGGCATCGAGCGGAAGAACGTGCTGGTGATAGCAGATGACCTGCTGGAACACTCCCCCAACATGGTGGCAGGAGCCAATGAAGTTGGATACCACCTGCGCAACACCAATCTGGGCCGGGATTATCAGGCGGATGTCATCGCCGACATCGCGCAGGCGGAAGATGAGGCGCCCTGTCCACAGTGCGGCGGCAAACTGGAAGCCAAACGCGGCGTGGAAGTGGGTAATATCTTCAAGCTGGGCACCCGCTATACCGAATCCCTGGGCGCGACTTTCCTGGACGATGAAGGGGAAGCGCACCCGATCATCATGGGCTCCTACGGCATCGGTGTGGGCCGGTTGTTGGCCTGTGTGGCCGAAGAATACAATGACGAGATGGGCCTGATTTGGCCCGTCAGCATCGCACCTTATCCCATCCATCTGGTCGTGCTCAACAGCAAGGATGGCTCCGCTGAGATCGCCGCTGAAAAGCTCTATGCTGAGCTGGTGGAAGCCGGGCTGGAGCCGCTCTATGATGACCGCGACGAGCGCGCCGGGGTTAAATTCAACGATGCCGACCTGATCGGTCTGCCCCTGCGGGTCACCGTATCGCACCGGGCCATGTCTCAGGGCGGCTACGAGTTCAAACGCCGCGATCAGGAAGATCGCTGGGTGGTCCCCGCGGATGAAGCCCTCCCCACGATCCAGAAGATCCTGGCCGAGATGGCGCAAAGCCAAAAAGACCATTTCAAGCTCTAATTTTTGATTATCCTCTGAGGTAACCGCCATGCCTGAACTTACGGCCAAATTAGTCGAAATTTTCAGCCTTGGCGGTTCCCGCGCGGGGATTCTGGACCTGCCGCACAAAACCTGGCCCATACCCGGTCAGTACCTGCCCGCGCAGGCGCTTGCGGACACTTCCGAAATCCTCCCCACACCCCTTTTCCGTGTTGGCACCGAAACAGAACGCCTGCCGCTGGCCCCGCTTCCTCCGGGCTGGCAGCCCGGTGACCAGCTGGCCATGCTCCCTCCACAGGGACAGGGATTTCAACTGCCAGCCTCTGTGCGGCGGGTGGCCTTGTGCGCCATCGGCGTGGACCCCAGCCGGTTGATGCCATTGATCCCGCTGGCAGTGGACCAAAACGCCACCGTGACACTGTTTTGCGATCCCCAACCCTCCCCGGATATCCTGCACCTGATCCCATCTGTGGTGGAAATTGCGCCACTCTCAACTTTGACGGATAATCTGGATTGGCCGGAGTATCTGGCTCTTGACCTGCCGCGGGAATCCCTGCCGCAATTGGATGAGATAATCGCACTCGACAGCCTGCCTTTTGATGGACAGATTCTGGTGCGAACAAATATGCCTTGCCACGGACTGGGGGAATGTGGCGTTTGCGCGGTGGAAACCCGCCACGGGATGAAGCTGGCCTGCAGTGAGGGACCTGTTTTTGACTTGAATGAGGTGCTGCATGTGGCTGAGTGAGGATGCCCCAATTCGCAAACAGGACCTCTACCTGGAAAAGCCCTTCGTCAACGCGGCGGGCATGCTGGGCTTTGCTCCCGATCCTCGGTCAATGCCTTTCTTGGGTCAACTGGGCGCTTTCATCACCAACCCGATCAGCCGCCGCCCGCGCCAGCCCGCCGGAAGCCGCTGCTGCCTGCCCTATCCAGGCGGATTCCTGCTGCATACCGGCTTACCCAACCCCGGGATCAGTGCAGTCATCCGCCAATACCGCCGCCGATGGGCCTCAGCCGACCTGCCGATCATCGTGCACCTGCTGGCCGAAGATCCCGGCTCGCTGGCGGAGATGGTTCGCAAGCTGGAAGGGTTGGAAAACCTGCTGGCGGTTGAATTAGGCCTGGCGCCGAACTGCCCACCCGAACAGCTGGCGGATTACCTGACTGTGGCCGAGGGAGAGCTGCCCGCAGTGGTCTGCCTGAGCCCGGAGCAGCTGCCTGTGTTGCTGCCCACCCTGCAGGAGCTGAACCCGATTGCCCTCCACCTGACCCAGCCGCGCGGTACCCTGCCCGGACCGGATGAACCCTTGGTATCGGGAAGGCTCTACGGCCCAGCGGTGTTTCCTTTAATGTTGAATGCCGCCCGGGAGGCGGTGAAGAGTAGAATTCCGGTGATCGTGGATGGGGGAATAGGTGATGAAACCCAGGCAGAGGCGTTGCTTGGGTTAGGTGTGCTGGCAGTAGGTCTTGGTGCGGCTCTATGGGGAATAAATCCATTGTAGCTATTGTAGATCACGTGCCGCGCAGCGCACGTGACAACATATATCCCAATTATCCCAGATTGCTTCGCTACGCTCGCAATGACAATTTTCTATAGGCTGTCCACGCTGCATGTTACCTTCAGGATCCTTATATACGGTGGGTTGGCAACCCACCCCACGCTTACGTTTATTTTCCTATTACCTAATACCTGATACCAAATTTATCCATTCACCATCCCCCCAATTTCCCCCTTTTCTATTGTCAGACAATTGACAGAATCATACTATTTCGTTAAACTAAAGTTGCAAGTGTCAGACAATTATTGTCTAGCCAACTCACCAAAACCTAGGTGGAGGGATATGTCTACCTTACTCCTCAAAAACATTGAGATGCTGGTTACCATGGACGACCAGCGTCGTGAACTTCAACGCACCAATATCTACATCAACAACGGCTTCATCCAGGCCATTGGCGACGCGCAAGACATGCCCGCCACAGTTGATGAGGTCATTGACCTTTCGGGCCATATCGTTTTCCCCGGCCTGATCAACACCCATCACCATTTCTATCAAACACTGACCCGAGCGGTCCCCAAGGCCCAGGACGCCAACCTTTTTAACTGGCTGACCACACTCTACCCGATTTGGGCTCGAATGACCGCTGAGGACATCTACATTTCCACGCAGACCGCGCTTTCGGAACTGGCGCTCTCGGGCTGCACCACAGCTTCAGACCACCTCTACCTCTTCCCCAACGACTCCAAACTCGATGATGAGATTGCAGCCGCAGGGGAAGTTGGTTTACGGCTGCATGCCTCCCGCGGCTCAATGAGCCTGGGCGAATCCCAGGGCGGTCTGCCCCCGGACAGCGTGGTTGACACCGAAGCACACATCCTGGCCGACAGCCAACGCCTGATCGAAACCTATCACGACCCGAACCCCGGCTCAATGGTACAGATCGTTCTGGCGCCCTGTTCTCCCTTCAGCGTGACCACTGAACTGATGCGCCAATCGGCTGTTCTGGCCCGGGAATACGGCGTGCATCTGCACACGCATCTGGCTGAAACCGCTGACGAAGAGGACTTCTGCCTCGACATGTTCGGTCACCGGCCGGTTGCCTATATGCAGGAAGTCGGCTGGATCGGCAACGATGTCTGGTTTGCCCACAGCGTGCATGTCAACCATGACGAAATCGAGCTCTATGCCCACACCGGCTGCGGCGTGGCCCACTGCCCCAGCTCCAATATGCGGCTGGCCTCCGGCATCGCTCCGATCCTGGAAATGCTCACCAGTGGCGTGAAGGTTGGGCTGGGTGTGGATGGCTCTGCCAGCAATGACAGTTCTCACCTGCTGGCCGAAGCCCGTCAGGCAATGCTGCTCTCCCGGGTTGGCGCCGGTATGATGGGTGCCTCCCGCTCCAGCGACGACGCTCCCCCACTGATGACCGCCCGCCAGGCGCTCGAAATTGCCACCCGCGGCGGCGCTGCCGTTTTGGGGCGAGACGACATCGGTTCACTCGAAGTCGGCAAATGCGCCGACCTCTTTGCCATCAATCTCCATCGGATTGATTATGCCGGTGCCCTCCACGACCCGGTGGCTGCAGCGCTGTTCTGCACCCCGCAAAAAGTGGACCTGAATATCGTTGGCGGCAAGGTAATCGTCAAAGATGCCCGAATGGTAACGGTTGATGAACCCACTCTTATAAAAAAGCACAATCAGGCGACTACCCGTTTATTGACTCACGATCTGTAGCCAGAATTATCCACTGGTACACAATCAGAGATTCCATCTTTATCACATCACCAATAATCTACATTAGAGAAACAAAGGAAAAATAGGAAAAATGATCACCGCTTCACTACTGAATGAAATTCACAAAAGAGTTGAACAAAACCGCTCAGACATCATACAATTCTTGCGAGAGATCGTCGCTATTCCAAGTATGGACTCACAGATTGGTCCGGTCTGCGAGAGAATTCGCTCTGAAATGATTAAACTAAACTATGACGAAGTCCGCCTAGATAAAATGGGGAACATATTAGGCAGAATCGGAAACGGTAAACAGACCATTGTCTTTGACTCCCATATTGATACTGTCGGAATTGGTGATCCTACCACCTGGGAATGGGATCCCTTTATTGGCAAAATTGAAGGCGACATGTTTTATGCCCGGGGGACTTGTGATGATAAAGGCTCCACGCCAGGAATGGTGTATGGCCTGGCAATTGCACGCGACTTGGGTTTATTGGACGATTGGACTGTTTATTATTTTGGGAATATGGAAGAATGGTGCGACGGCATCGCTCCCAACAGCTTTGTTGAAGAAGATCCGGGGATTAAACCGGATTTCGTCATCATTGGCGAACCAACCAAGATGAATATCTACCGGGGGCACAAAGGCCGGATTGAGTTCAAAGTCACGGCAAAAGGAAAATCCGCCCATGCCGCGTCCAACCAATTGGGCAAAAATGCCATCTACCTTTTGTTACCTGTGATTGAGGGAATCCGCAACCTGGAACCCCAATTGGGAAATGATGATTTCCTGGGACCTGGAAAGATAACAGTGTCGGATATGAAAGTGCAAACCCCCTCAATCAATGCCGTTCCTGATGAGGCAGTGATTTACATTGACCGCCGGATGACCTACGGTGAGACCAAAGAGGAAGCTTTACAACAAATCCGGGCGTTAATCCCAACAGAATTTGAAGATTCAATAACGATTGAACCCCTTTTCTACAATGAACCTTCCTATACAGGTTTCGTTTTCCCTGTGGAAAAATATTTTCCAGTCTGTGAAACCAACGAAAATCACCCGCTGGTAGAGGCGGGCGTTCACGCGCGGGAATTAATCGGGTTGCCAGAATCAAAAGTCGGTAAATGGGATTTCTCTACCAATGGTATTTATTGGAATGGTAAGGCTGGAATTCCATCGATTGGCTTTGGCCCTGGCGACGAGGAAACAGCTCACACAGATCTAGACAGTGTAAATCTAAATGATGTCGTCAAAGCCACAGAATTCTATGCAGTAATCAGTCATCTGATCGGCAAACAATTGGAACTTGAAACCTTCAGCTATCCAATGAATTGATTCCACATCATTTTTCAAGTGATCGTTTATAACTTACAATCAGGAAAAGGCATGACCACAGAACCTTCAACTTATCAGCGTTTACAGAATGAGCTTAGGGACCTTATAGAAAGATCGCCGAAGGGAACCAAGCTGCCATCTGAACCCAAATTGGCGGATCAATTGGGCGTATCCCGAGCGACTTTACGGGAAGCCATGCGCACCTTTGAGAGCCAGGGCATGCTTCGGCGGCGTCAAGGTTTAGGTACCTTTGTGGTCGGCCCCACCCGCGTGATTGATTCGGGGCTTGAAGTATTAGAAAGCCTTGAAAAACTGGCTGAAAAAATCGACCTCCATTTGGAGATGGGTGAATTGAAAATCACCCACATCGATACTGACGCCCACCTTGCAAACCAACTCGAGATCCAAATTGGTGATTCTCTACTTGAAGTACGCAGAGTTATCCTCTCAGATAGCTCTCCTGTGGCTTATTTGGTAGATATCCTCCCAGAGGATATGATCTCTCCCGAAGCCCTGTCAACCCGATTCACAGGCTCAGTACTTGATCTATTGATTCACCTCGGTGAACCCCCGCTGTCCATTTCAAAGACCGAGATAAGCGCGATCAGCGCCCCCGCAGAAGTCGCCAAAGCAATGAATATCCAACGCGGTGATACCCTGCTCCTGCTTAATGGTCTTCTTTTTGACGACGACGGTAACCCTATCGACTATTCCTACAGCTACTTCTTGCCTGGGTATTTCCGTCTACACATTATTCGGAAAATTGGTGGTGTGACTCCCTAATAGCGCACCACCTTTAAACAACTTACCTTATCATGTAAAGGAGTAGTAGAATCATGCGTAGTTTTTCTGGTCGTGACATACTATCATTAAAGGATTTCGAACGCAATGAATTTTTCCGCGTCTTCGAAATCGCCGAAGAAGTTGAACCCATCGCTCGTAACCGGCTAAATTCCGATCTTCTTAAGGAAAAAACCTTGGTCACCGCTTTCTACCAGCCCAGCACCCGAACCCGGCTGGCCCATGAAGCAGCGATGATCCGCCTGGGCGGCCAGGTGACCGGCTTCTCCGATGCCAAGATGACCCGTGCCGGAGATTTCTATCAGGAATCGATCAAAGACACCGTCAAAATGCTAGAGTTCTATGGTGATGTAATCGTGATGCGCCATTTCCAGCAGGGTGCGCCTGCTGAAGCCGCAAAATGGGCATCCGTCCCTGTGATCAATGGTGGCGACGGATGGGGTGAACACCCCACCCAGATCCTTACCGACTTCTACACTGTTCTGCGTGAGAAAGGCCATCTGGATGGTTTGAAATGGCTGGCTGTCGGCGATATGCGGATGCGCACCATGCACTCCCTGGCCTTCGGTCTGACCCAGTTCGACTGCCCGATCACCTTCGTTTCCCCACCAGAAATGTCCCTGACGGACGAAATGAAAGCCGAACTCAACAAGTACAGCCTGGATTACAAAGAAGTTGAACATGTTGAGCAAGCAATTGCTGATGCCGATGTAATCCTGGTGGAACCTGTAGTCCAGCCTGACTACACAAAATCCCGCGACGAGCGCGATGGCGATGTGGGCATGACGCCCTCCAACTACAAAATCACTCGCGACTTGCTGGCTAATAAAGCAAAATCCGATGCGATTCTGCTGCACTCCCTGCCTCGAATGGATGAAATTCCACCCGATGTGGATATCACTAAATGGTCCCGCTATTGGCAGGAAGCCTTCAATGGCGTTGTGATGCGAATGGCCCTCCTGGCCCTTGTTCTCGGCGCAACCGAGTAATTTTACCCAAATTTCAGGGTGCCATCAATTTCATGGCACCCCGATGAGACTAAAGGAGAAACCCTATGATCACCGATTTACGCGGACGTGACTTGATCAGCGACCTCGATTTCAGCAAGGAAGAGGTCGAAACCGTATTGGATGTGGCTTTTGATCTCAAGCGCAAACGCGCTCTGCATGAGCCGCATGCCTACCTGCGCGACAAAGTCCTGGGGATGCTGTTCTTCTTCTCCAGCACCCGCACCCGATGCTCCTTCGAAGCCGGCATGGCCCAATTGGGCGGCCATGCAGCCTTCATCGAATCCAAATCCACTCAGATCTCCCATGGCGACACCGAAACCGAGATCGGCGAGATCCTCGGCCGGTATTTCGATGGCATCGCCATCCGCCATTGTGACTGGGGCATCGGCAACCGCTATTTGAACCTGGTTGCCAAAGCCTCCAGAGTGCCTGTATTGAACATGCAGGATGACTTCTATCATCCGCATCAATGCCTGGCCGACCTGATGACTATCTGGGAAAAGAAAGGCCGTGACCTGCGCGGCAAGAAGATCGTCGTTTCCTGGGCCTATGCAGCCTCCTATTCCAAACCGATCTCCGTGCCTCAATCTCTAATCCTCCAGATGCCCCGCTTCGGTCTGGATGTCACCCTGGCGCACCCACCAGAGTTCAAACTGATGCCCGAGATCATGGACCAGGCCAAAGAACAAGCCCGTAAGTACAACACCGGCTTTGAGGTCGTGGACAGCATGGAAGAAGGCTTTAAAGATGCCGATATCGTCTATGCCAAATCCTGGGGCCCCCTGATCACCACCGAAGATCCTGCCGAAATCACCAAGATCACTCAGAAGTACGAAAGCTGGATCACCGACGAGAAGAAGATCGCCCTGGCGAAGGATGATTCGATCTATATGCACCCCCTGCCAGCCGACCGCAACATCGAAGTGACCGATGGCGTGATCGATGGCCCGCATTCTGTGGTGTTCGATGAAGCTGAGAACCGCTTGCATGCCCAGAAAGCCGTCATGGCTTTGACCATGGCCTAAATTCAACCACTATTAGGAGAGAATAACCCAATGGAAAAAAAGGGAATTGCAGTTGTCGCCGTTGGCGGTAACGCATTAATTAAAGATAAAGCTCATAAAACTGTTGAAGACCAATTTGATGCAGCCAAGGAGACCATGGGCCACATTGTGGACATGATCGAAAAAGGCTGGGATGTGGTCGTCACGCATGGGAACGGTCCCCAGGTTGGATTCATCCTGCGTCGTTCCGAACTTTCCAAACACGAGCTGCATGAAGTGCCGCTGGATTACTGCGGTGCGGATACTCAGGGTGCTATTGGCTACATGTTCCAGAAAGCCCTGCACAATGAATTCGAACGCCGCGGCATCAAGAAAGACGCAGCAACTGTTGTGACCCAGACCATTGTCAGCAAAGAAGATCCTGCCTTCCAAAACCCGACCAAACCGATCGGCTCCTTCATGGACGAAGCGGACGCGAAAGAACGCGAATCCAAAGAAGGCTGGACTGTGGTGGAAGATGCCGGACGTGGTTGGCGCCGGGTTGTTCCCTCCCCACTCCCCAAGGAAATCGTTGAAGCGCCCGTGATTGATGCCCTGATCAAAGCCGGCATCATTGTGGTTGGCGTTGGCGGCGGCGGGATCCCTGTCGTCAAATCCGAAGATGGCATCATCAAGGGTGTGGATGCCGTGATCGACAAAGATTTCGGCTCCTCTCTGCTGGCAGTCAACATCAATGCGGACCTTTTTGTCATCAGCACCGCTGTTGAGAAAGTGGCTCTGAACTTCAACACCCCCGATGTCAAATGGCTCGACCAGATGACTGTGGCGGAAGCCAAGCAATACATCGAAGAAGGGCACTTCAAACCGGGCAGCATGCTCCCCAAGGTCCAGGCGATCATCAAATACCTGGAAGCTGGCGGCAAGAAAGCGCTGATCACCGACCCCGAACACATCGGTGAAGCCCTGGATGGAAAAACAGGCACCTGGATTCTTCCCTAATTTCCAAAAAACGAGGGCTGTTATAATCAACATAGCAGCCCTTTTCTGCATAATATTCAAGTCCTGGTTCAAGGGAAATTCACTATGACACCCAAATTTTCACATTACCAATGTTCACTTTGCGGCGCGGAATATGGCCCCGATGAAGTGACCTATACCTGTCCCAAAGACGGCGGCAACTTGAACGTCATCCTCGATTACGAAGCCCTTAAAGCCAAATACTCCCCAGATAAATTCATGAACCTGCCCGAAGCCTCGCTCTGGCGTTACCTGAACCTGCTGCCTGTGGGAGATCCCGGCGGCCTGGGAACACCTCTCCGGCGTGCCGGCTGGACGCCCGTCTACCAACCCACCCGCCTGGCCGAGAAACTTGGCCTTCAAAAGCTTTGGATCAAGGATGAAAGCCCCAATCCCACCGCCTCATTCAAGGACCGGGCCAGTGCGATCGTCGTCGCCCGTGCCAATCAGATCGGTGCGGAAGTGACCGTGGCCGCCTCCACCGGCAATGCCGGTGCAGCGCTGGCCGGAATGGCAGCAGCTGTTGGCTCGCGGGCTGTGATCTTTGCCCCCCGCACAGCCCCACCCGCCAAAATTGCTCAGTTGATCGTCTTCGGCGCCCAGGTGCTGCTGGTGGATGGCACCTATGACCAGGCTTTTGACCTCAGTATTGAAGCGACCGAGAATTTCGGCTGGTATAACCGCAACACCGGCTTCAACCCCTTCACTGCTGAAGGCAAGAAAACCGCTGGGTTCGAAATCTGGGAACAGGTCATCCGCCAACTCCCCAATGGCAGCAAACCTCTGACCGTCTTCGTCCCGGTGGGCGATGGCAACATCATCTCCGGTGTGCATAAAGGCTTCAAAGACCTCCATGCCCTTGGCTGGCTGCCGCAGATCCCGCGCATCATAGGCGTCCAATCCGAAGGATCCGCCGCCATTGCCAACACCTTTAACCAGGGCGATGAAGACATCAAACCCGTCAGCGCCAGCACCCTGGCCGACAGCATCTCCGTGGACCTGCCGCGGGATGGCGTGCGCGCTGTCCGGGCAGCCCGAGAGACCGGCGGCACCTATCTGATCGTCCCCGATCAGGCGATCCTGAATGCGATTGCCGAACTCGGTAAGGTCGGGATCTTTGCTGAGCCCGCCGCCGCCACCGCCTATGCCGGCCTGGTGAAAGCCGTGGATGAGCATGTCGTGGCCCCGGATGATCCGGTGTTGGTGCTCAGCACAGGCAGCGGCCTCAAGGACGTCAAAGCTGCGATGCAGGCCGTCCAGGAAGCGCCAATCATTGAACCGACGCTTTCAGCAGTGAAAAAGGTGCTTCAATGAAAAAACCTACCTTTTCTATTATTGCGCCGATCTATAATGAACTGGAAAACATCCCTGAGCTTTATCCGCGGGTGCGCGATGTGATGGATCAGACCGGCGAACCCTGGGAACTGATCCTCATAGATGACGGCTCCAAGGATGGCTCAACAGAGATCATCCGCAAGCTGGCTGAAAACGATGAACGGGTGCGTCCGATCATCTTTGCCCGCAATTTTGGTCACCAGATCGCCGTGACCGCAGGACTGGATTTCAGCCGCGGTGACGCCGTGATCATCATTGACGCCGACCTGCAAGACCCGCCCGAAGTGATCCTTCAACTCATTGAAAAATGGCGCGAGGGTTACGAGGTGGTCTATGCCGTGCGATCTGAGCGCGAGGGCGAAACCTGGTTCAAGAAAACCACTGCCGCACTTTTCTACCGGCTGATCTATAAGATCACCGATGTTGACATTCCGCTGGATACCGGCGACTTCCGCCTGATGGACCGCAAGGTTGTAGCTGTGATGGATAAGATGCGCGAGAAGCATCGCTTCCTGCGCGGGATGTCTACCTGGGTAGGCTTCAAACAGATCGGTGTGGAATATAAGCGCCATGCCCGATTTGCCGGTGAGACCAAGTATCCCCTCAAGAAAATGATCCAATTGGCTTTGAACGCCATCACCAGTTTTTCCTATTTCCCCCTTCAGCTGGCCACCTACCTTGGCTTCATTTGCGCCGGTTTGGCTGTGATTGCGATCCCCGTGGTTGCGATCCTGCGCCTCACAACAGGGACAGTCCTGCTGGGGCAAGCCACCACTTTGACCATTGTGCTCTTCCTCGGTGGCGTGCAACTGATCAGCCTGGGGATCATCGGTGAATACATCGGCCGGATCTATGATGAGGCCAAGGGACGCCCGCTCTATATCGTCGCCGAAGCCCCCGAAGACATGGAAAACCCGGAAGCCTAAACGAGCCTTCTATAAAACGGATTAGTCCAAAATCTCAAAATACAATCCTCTAAAAAGAGGATATAATAGACATGTAATTGTCTGACAAATACCAAGGAGTCCCTTAATGGCAAAAATCGACCTCACCGTTTTTCCTGATCGACTTGAACGAACGATTCAACGCGTTCGCGAGCGCAACATCATCATCCCCACCTTCGCCCAAATGCGCAATCCAAGTCTGGTGCCCGACAAGATCAAAGAACAACTGAAAACCGTTGGTCTTTGGGACCTGGATCCCCGCAACTTATTCCGGATCACCTGGCACAACGAACCTAAAGCCTCCGGTGGCCTTTTTGGCGGCCTGAACTATATCGAATTCCCCGAAAGCCTGACCGGCACCCCCGCCCGGATCGTGGCCCTGGTTGGCAAGTGGTTCCCCACCGGCGCGCACAAAGTCGGCGCAGCCTTCGGCTGTCTGGTACCCCGCCTGGTCACCGGTCAGTTTGACCCCACCCAGCAAAAAGCTGTATGGCCCTCCACCGGCAACTACTGCCGTGGCGGCGCATATGACTCCGCATTGCTGGCCTGCGAATCCATCGCGATCCTCCCGGAAGAGATGAGCAAGGAACGTTTCGAGTGGCTCGCCAGCATCGCCGGCGAAACCATCAAGACCCCCGGTTCCGAATCCAACGTCAAAGAAATCTTTGACAAGTGCTGGGAACTGCGCAATTCCGGTGAAGACCTGATGATCTTCAACCAGTTTGATGAATTCGGCAACTACCTTTGGCACTATGACATCACCGGCCATGCTATTGAAGAACTGGTCCAGCAACTCGCTGGTCCCAAAGACACTTACCGCGGTATGGTCTCCGCCACCGGTTCCGCCGGGACAATCGCCAGCGGCGATTACATGAAGCAGAAATTCCCCAGCAGTTTCGTGGCTGCTTCCGAAGCCGTCCAATGCCCGACCCTCTATGAGAACGGTTTCGGCGCTCACCGGATCGAAGGCATCGGCGACAAGCACGTGCCCTGGATTCATCATGCCAGCAACACCGATTTTGTGGTCGCCATTGACGACAACGCTGTTGTCAATCTGGCCCGCCTGTTCAACGAACCCGAAGGCCAGACGCACCTGGTGAATTCCGGTGTACCCACTGAACTCGTTGAAAACCTGGACCTGCTGGGCTTCTCCGGCATCTCCAACGTGCTCTCCGCCATCAAAGTCGCGAAATATCGTGAACTGACCGAGAACGACATCGTTGTGACCGTTCTGACCGACTCAATGGAACTTTACAACAGCCGTCTGCACGAAATGCGCGAGGAAATGGGCGAATATTCCGAGAAAGCCGCAGCCGTTGATGACAGCCGCTGGCTGAAGGGCCTCGCTACCGATTACCTCGAAGACCTGACTTACATTGGCCAGAAACGCATCCATAACCTGAAGTACTTCACATGGGTTGAACAACAGGGCAAGACCTATCAGGAGATCAAGGACCAATGGTACCAGCGTGATTACTGGACCGAACTCCAGGCCGAGATCCCCGCTATTGATGAAAAGATCGAGGAGTTCAACGCCAAGGTTGGACTGCTCTAATCTCCCTTTCACAGTTGAATCAAAAGCTCCCGGATGCAAGATGCCGGGAGTTTTTGATTAAATTACCCTGTCATTGCGAGCGTAGCGAAGCAATCTCGCCAGGAAAGCAGCCTCTGGGATTGCCACGCCCCTGACGGGGCTCGCAATGACAAGAAGTAAGGAAAATAAGTAGGTCACATGCCGCGTAGCGCATGTGACAGCCTTTCTCCCACGATGAATTCCATGATAGAATCCCAAAGACCTCACAAACAAAGGGGAAATCATGAGCAGCATCCTTCCTGAAACAGCCCTGATCCTGGTCGCCATCCTGCCCTCCCAGCGCGATTTCGACATCGCTCGCCTGTTTGGCTGGTATCGCATTCCACTGAAAAACGCACCCAAGGTGATCTCTGTCGATTACCTGGCTTTCTACCAAACCAAGGTTTTTGGCAAGGCGGAGCGCTGGCAGATCGCTTATGTCGCCAGCATCCTCGGTCATGAGCTCACCCGGCGGCGCGACTTGATTAGGGATGAGCCTAATCACCCCCGGGCGCAGGAGGAATACTTCAAATTACAGATCGGTCCCCTGCAACGCCTGGAACACCCGATCCCGGCCAGTGACTGGAAACGGATCACTTTCTTCTATACCACAGGGGAACAATTCCAAACCGCCCAGACGATCAACGACTTGGTAGTCAAAGCTCAGGAGGAACGGGAAGTGCTGTGGCATTCCCTGCGCGAGCGAGCCTTACAGTCCAATGAATATCAGGCTGATACGCTCCCCGATACAGCCCTGGACCCAGCCATCCTGGCCCTATTGGGAGGCCTCAACTCCTTTGGTTCAAAATAAGCAAGTAGGAAAAATTGGTTGAGTATTCACCATTCACAATCCCCCAATATTAAAATAATAACCGGCCAGTTTGCGGAAACCTGGCCGGTATTGTTTTCTAAATTATTTAAGTCTCTCGACTTACAGGGGTAGGACATCCTTGGCCTGAAGACCCTTGGGGCCTTGTTCCACGGAAAATTCGACTTTCTGGTCCTCTTTCAGGGATTTGAAGCCTGAACCAGTGATCGCGGAGAAATGTACGAATACGTCATCTCCCTGCTCACGAGCGATAAAACCAAAGCCTTTTGCATCATTGAACCATTTCACGGTTCCAATTTCTTTTTCTGCCATTCTAACTGTTTCCTTTTGTAAAAGTGTTGACTATTGTGAAGTCCTCATTAGTGGAAAAAAAAGCACCACCCAGTCTCCGCAAGTCTGGATGGTCGCTACCTTTCCAAAAACTGACTTCACTTCAACAACCACTATACCATATAAAATAAATTTGTCAATCATACAATTTTAGAGAATGACTCATGGTCACGCCACAAATTCCGGCGGCTTATCCTTTTACCCAATATCTGCTAAAATCATTAACGAGGAAAATTTATCCACATCAGCATATTTTGGAGCATCAAAATGGCTACTTTGATAAAAAACGGCACCTTAATCACGGCCAGTGAAACTTATAAAGCCGACATTCTCATTGAAAATGAAAAGATCGCCCTGATTGGCAAAAACCTTTCCCATCCCAACGCGGATGTCGTTGATGCCACAGGACTCTATGTTCTCCCGGGCGGGGTTGATGCCCATGTCCACCTGGACTTGCCAATGTTCGGCACGGTATCCTCCGATGACCATTACACCGGGATGAAAGCCGCGGCTTTTGGCGGCACCACCACGGTAATCGACTTTGTTCCTCAGGATGAAGGCACCCTGGCGGAAAATATTGATCGCTGGCGTGCCAAAGCGGACCCGAAAGCTGCACTAGATTACGGCTTCCATATGAACATCACCCGCTTCGATAAAGACGTGGCCAAGGAGATCTTCAGTCTGCCCGATCTTGGGATCACCAGCCTCAAGGTCTTTACTGCCTACAACGGCCGCCTGCGCTTGCAGGATGGCGAGATCTTTCGGGTGATGCGGGTGGCCAAATCGGCCGGAATCCTGACCCTGGTGCACGCAGAGAACGGGGATGTGATTGACATCCTGGTCGAAGAAGCCCTGCAGGCCGGCAACACCGATCCAATCTATCATGCCAAGACCCGCCCCGCCTGGGGTGAGGTGGAAGCGTCCTTGCGGGCAGCCGCCCTGGCCGCTCAGGCTGGCGATGCCCCGCTCTATCTCGTGCATATGAACACCGCCGGTGAAGTGGACCAGCTGCAATATGCCCGCGAACACGGCCTCAATATGATGGGCGAAACCTGTCCACAGTACCTGTTCTTTGACGAAAACGATCTGCGCCGTCCCGATGGCGCTAAATGGATCTGTTCACCACCCATGCGCACCCGCGCGGATAACGAGCGCGTTTGGGAAGGTCTGGAGAAAGGTATCATCCAGGTCGTCTCCACCGATCACTGCCCCTTCTTCTATGACGGCACCCAGCCGATCGACTACGAAGGCAAGCCCGTCGCCATCCCCGGTAAAGAACTCGGTGGAGGCGATTTCACCAAGATTCCCAACGGCCTGCCCGGCGTGGGTGACCGGATGCCGGTACTCTGGACTGAAGCTGTTGACAGCGACCGGCTGACACCCAACCAGTTCGTCGCCCTGCATGCCACCAACCCGGCCCGTATCTTCGGGCTTTACCCCCAGAAAGGCTCCCTGATCCCCGGTGCGGATGCCGACATTGCCATTTGGGACCCCAACAAGGAACTGACCTATGGCGTTGAGGTCGCCAAGCACCGCACAGACTACAACCTTTATGAAGGCTGGCAGCTCAAGGGCTTCCCTGTAATGGTCTTCTTGCGCGGGCAGAAGATCGTGGATCATGGCAACTGGTATGGTAAACCCGGTATGGGAAAATTCCTGCACCGGCGTGAAGGCGAAATCCTGGCCTGAGCCCTAACTGATTCCCGATGTTAATCCTGCTTCCCATTGGATTTCTGCTGGTGGCCGCCCTGGTCATCACCATTTTGGACCGCGTCCGCCCCAAATTCGGTACGGCCTGGTTGATCGCGACCGGCGCCAGTGTTTTCGCCTGGCTGACGGTCTTTATCTTCCGCCTAAGGCTGCCCACCACGCTGCCCATCCTTTCCTGGGAAGGCACCGACCTGGATCTGTTGGGTCGTTTTTCGCTGATTCTGGATTACCAATCCTGGCCCTATGTCCTGGCGCTGATCACCATCACCCTGGCCATTGTGCTGACCGGCGCAGCCCGCGCCCGTTATGACAGCACACCCCGCGCCTGGGCGGCCAGCATGACCATAACCGCCCTGGGATTGGTGGCCCTGCAAGCCGGGACCAGCCTGACGATGATGGCGGTCTGGGCGATTGCCGATCTTTTTGAATTGTTCTATCTTCTGCGTCTGGCAGAGACTCCTGAATTCAACTTCCGGATCATCGTCGCCTATGGCGTTCGGATGGCCTCCATTTTGATGCTCTTCCTGGCCACAATGATCGGCTGGCAATCCGTAGGATCATTCGATCTGACGGCAATCCCACAAAATGCAGCCATATTCTTCCTGATCGCGGCCGGCCTGAGGCTGGGCGTGCTTCCATTGAATATGCCCTTCCTGCACGAGCCGGTCCTGCGGCGCGGTGGTGGGAATATCCTGCGGCTGGCTCCAGTAGCATCCAGTCTGGTGCTCTTAGCCCGGCTGCCCGCGAATATCCTGCCTGAAAGTTTGAGCGGCTATTCCTGGATTTTCTTTGCGCTGCTGGCAATCTCCGCCCTTTACGCGGCTTTTCGGTGGCTTTCGGCCAAGGATGAAATCGAAGGACGACCATTCTGGATTGTGGCCCTGGCGTCACTGGCCACGGTATCGGTCCTGAACGGACAGCCCCAGGCCAGCCTGCCTTGGGGACTGGCACTGCTTCTGCCGGGCAGCCTGCTCTTCCTGTATTATCCCCGCGTCCAGCGGATGAACTTCTTGCTCTACTTTGGTCTGATCGGATTGATCGGCCTGCCCTACACGCCGCTTGCCAGCGGCTGGCTGGGGCTGGTGGGCAATGGCTTCAACCTCTGGACGGTCTTCTTCATCCTGGTGCACACGTTGATGGTTTTGGGGTATATCAACCGCATCCTGCAGCCAGGCGGTGAGGCTGGCGCGTTGGAATCCTGGTCACGGGTTGTCTACCCCTTAGGGCTGATTATCATCATCCAGGCAATCCTGACCCTGGACCTGATCGGATGGCCCGGCTCCCTCACAGTGGGCAGGTTGTGGCTCCCGCTCATCAGCTCCGTTCTGGCGCTCATCGCATTTATCCTGATCCGCCGGCTGGGCATTTCAGCGCCCTATCTGCAGCTTCCGGCCAGTAGCAAGCTGGCAGGTATCCTCGATTGGGTCTCCCCCCGAATTGAACCACTCTTCCGCCTGGAATGGCTCTATCGGCTCCTCTGGTCCATCTACAGCTTCATCGGGCGAATTCTCCAGATATTCTCCAAAATTCTGGAAGGCGAAGGCGGCATCCTCTGGACGCTCTTACTGCTCTTGCTGTTGATCTCAGCGTTTGCTGGCGGAGGCTACTTCTAAAATGCAAATCCTCTCCGTACTCGCTTTCGTGCTGATCGTCATCACCGCAATGAGCATCCTGGTCTTTCGGGATTGGCGAATTGTCTCCGTTGCGTTGGTTCTGCAATATCTGGGTGCTTTTACCCTGGTCACCCAATCCTGGCCGGTTGGGATGGCAGTGGTCAAACTGATCGTCGGCTGGATGGCAACCGCGGCCATTTCGCTGACCTATTTCCGGCGGGAGAATATACCTCTTTTCTCGGAAACGCCTTCCAGCTTCATCTTCCGCGGCCTGATTGGGCTGCTGGTCATCCTGACGATATTCATCGCCGCCCCCAAACTGCAAGCCAATATGTTCCCCGGATTGGATTTATTGGTTCTGCAAGGTGGGCTGATGCTGGTTGGCCTTGCACTGATGCAACTAGGAACAACCCAGGGCACTTTTCTGACGATCGTCAGCCTGTTGAGCCTGCTCTCCGGTTTTGAGATCATCTACGCCGGTCTTGAGCTTTCCACCCTGCTGACAGGGCTGTTGGCTATTGTCAATCTCGGCCTGTCGCTGGTGGGGGTCTACTTCATCGTCAAAATCAACGAGGAAGTTGCCATCGTTCAAAGCGAGGAGGATCAACAATGACGCTCAGCACCCCGATCCTCTGGGTCCTCCTGCCTTTCGGCATCGCGTTAGTGGCTCTTGCCGCTTATAACCGCAAGAAATTCAGCATCCTGCTGACCAGCATCACCGCCTTTGCGCTTTCTGTCATGGCCTATACATTCCCAGCATCAATGGAATTCGCCATTGGGCCGCTCAACCTGACCTTCACGGAAAGCCTGGGCATTCTGGGCCGTGAGATAACGCTCAGATATGAAATCCTGCCCTTCATCAGCATGATCTATTTCTTCACCGGCCTCTGGGCGCTGGGCAGCGGCATCAAGGGCGTCTCGAAGATCTTCCGTCCGACCAGCCTGGCCGTCACAGCCCTGCTAACAGCCGCTCTGGGCGTGCAGCCCTTCCTCTATGCCGCTCTGTTGATCGAAACGGCGGTCTTGTTCTCAATCCCAATGCTCTCCCCACTGGGAAAAGCCCCCCATCCAGGCATCCTGCGTTATCTGACGCTTCAGACTCTGGCTATGCCCTTTATACTGCTCGCGGGCTGGCTGCTTTCCGGCGTGGAAGCCCTCCCGCCTGAAAGCCCCCTGATCCTCCAATCCGCTCTGATCCTCTGGCTGGGCATCTCATTGTGGCTGGCGGTCTTCCCCTTCCACTCCTGGGTGCCAATGGTGTTTGAATCCAGCAACCCGCTGGTCACCAGCTTCCTGCAGTTCATGATCCCCTCCGTGGTGATGATTTTCAGCCTGAATTTCCTAAACCGCTATACTTTCTTACGGGAGGCCGAAGGGCTTTATCAAATACTGCAGGCCATCGGCATCATCATGATCGCCCTGGGTGGCGCTTGGACAGCCGTGCAAAAGAACCTGAAGCGCGCCTTTGGCTTTTCAACTCTGGTGGAGACAGGCTTCTCCCTCCTGGCAATCGGCCTGGCTAACGACGGTGGACTGACCTGGCTGATGGCATTAATGCCTGCCCGGGCCTTGAGCTATTGGCTTTGGGGATATATCCTGACCCTGATTGAAGATCACCTTGGTACCACCGACCTGGCAAAAATTGATGGGTTCGCCCGTCAATTCCCCATCCTCTCGATTGGCTTGTTATTGGCCCAATTAAGTGTGGCAGGGATGCCCCTCTTGGCGGAATTTCCGACCAAGCTCTCTTTGCTGTCGGCGGCCTTCAATAGCAGCCCGGTTTTAGGTATTTGGGGGTTCATCGGCGCCTTAGGGCTGTTCCTCTTCACCCTCCGCCTGTTAATTCACCTGGTGAAGCCTCTTCCCGAGGACGAACCCAGGCAGTGGCGGATATCAGAGCATCGGGATGAAATAATCCCGGTTGTAGGAATGGTCATTATCCTCATTATCATCGGGCTTTTCCCTCAGGCGCTTCTATCCAACATCCTCCAAACTTTGACAGCTTTTAGCCAATTGAAATAGAAAGTTAGGCTTTATTTCCAGGCGTCGTTGAAATAGGCGGACAATCCTGGAATAATATTTGCCCCTAATAATGCATAAATTACCATTTTTAGCACTTTCCCAACACTGACAACAGGAAGAAAAACGGAGAGTTTCATTTTTGAAGCACCAGCCAATACACCAGCAAGATCAAAAATTGGAATGGGCAGGAAGGCTAACACAAAGACTGTCAGTACAGCGTGTTTGGAAAACCATTTCTGCACTTTAAGCCCGATAGCTGTCGATTCAACCAACCTATGCCCCGAAAGACCCCCAAAATAGCCGACTAACTCACCACAAGCCGCCCCTAAACCGCCCACTAAGGCAACCCAAAGCGGAGAGTAAATACTGGCAAAGGCAAAAACGATAGCTGAGCTGGGAGCTGGTAGAAAAACCGTGGCATTTGCTGCTAAACAAGCAATAAAAATTCCTGAATAACCAAAAGTGGCAAGGCCTTTTATCTCATCACGATAAAGGGTTACCAACAGGGTAGCCCCCACCATAATTCCAATAGGCAATATAAGGTCTCGAAAAATTAATAACCGCTTTCGCTCCGCCATTTTACCGATAACCCCTATCCACCGCCCAGAATGGCCCCAATTGCTGCAAAGACAAGAATTAGTAAAAATAAACCGATGATTATTTGCACAACGAGATAGATCAGTCCTGCAAGCAAAGCCACAGCGAGTACAACACCAAGTGGGGCCAAAATACTAAATACATAATCCCATGTTCGGCCTTTTTTTCCACCCACCGACGTATTGAAAACAAGTCCAACAACCGGCCCAAGCAAAGCACCAACCACTCCTATGCCCAATGTATAATCTGGGTACCAGAAGATATTCGTGGCAAATCCACCGATTGCAGCATAAAGAAAAAAATTGATCAAAGAAACCTTTATCAGGAATTTCTTCTTTTCTTCTGTAATTGAAGCTTTAAGTTTCTCAGCAATTGGGTTGACTTCACTGGTGTTACTAATTTCTTCTAATTTTTCAAAGGCTAACTGCCATTTCCCTTCACTCCGGAGCGTTTCAACTTCAGTGAGCCCAGGATAACGGGGCGTTGAAATGGTAAATGTATAATCGCCCTTCTTCAGATTCTCACTGTTAGAAGTTATCGTCGCTTTTGCGGAGTGCCGGCTTTCCCAGATCAAGGCAGAAGACTTAACATCAAGCAAAATTTCAATTGTGTTTCCAGCAGGCACAGAAAAATCATGGTTTCTGGGCGTCAACCATTTTTCTTTGCTATTTACATCAACAGTGCCAAAACAACACCCCCGACCGCCATTCTTAATGATTATTTTCGGTTGAGCTTGCTTTGATGAAGAGAAATCATACTTTGGAATGTCTCGCAGCTTTGTCTCTATTGAAATTCTTGGACCGACCAGCTTGGGGTTCAAACCCTTTAGGAAGTTCTCTAATCCAATGTCCTGATTACTTGCTTCTCGTGATTCTTCCACCAGGGCGACAAGATCATTTCGCCGGATATCAATGAACCATTGAATAAACTGTTTATTGTCATATAAATATGATTTAGCTTCATCCCAATGGCGGTCACAGAGAGGTACTAGCTCAATCGGATTTTGAGCTATGTCCCCGGAACGAAAACGAAAGGTTCTCGGTACCGTAGGTTCTTTAGGATTGTCCTGCACTTTTAATACTACAGATACCTTCGCAACCTGGTTACCGATTCCAAATAACAATATTTCTGCGTAATTACGCCCAGCAGTTAATCCGTCAGCATTAGCTACAAGTTCAATTTGGATCGGCAATTTCTCGGGGGGATTAAGTTTTGTAATTTTTCCAAATTTTAGCCACGAACATGAAGGAGGATCAAATTTCAGTTTCTCAGACTCGCCTACATAATCCAAAATAATTATGCTGCTCTTACCCTCCCCAGAAACCATAGTACCAAAATCAACAATTCTGGGCGAGACTTCAAAAACTTCAGATCGTTTACGCGATTGAGCCATAAATTGGGAATCATAAATCTTACGTTCAGCTGGATTTGATAGAATGCCATAAGCTTTATTGATGTTTTTTAACTTTTCCTCAAAATATTCCTTTTGGCGTGTATTGCTTGCATAGTCAGGATGAAAAACCATCGTCAGCTTACGATATTTTGCCTGAATTTCTTCTTGAGTCGCTTCAGGAGATACTTCTAAAATCTGATAAAAGTCCTTCTCAGTTTTACTCAATTTATTATTCCTCTGGAGAATTTAGTTGTAAATATTGGGACACATTCCCGTCGCTCAATTTATAGACATTTGAGACTGTATCAGAAACTTTAGCGGCCAAATCATTGAACATATCCAAAAGATCTGTAAAATCGGTATTCGCTGAGATTTGATACCACTTGCCACCATTTTTCTTGGCCATCGTTTTGTAATAATTAAGCGATGGCGAAACAACAAAAACCAAGAATTCATCCTCTGTGAGTAAGGAAGTCATTTCAGCCGCTGTGAATTTATCCTGGTGGGCCGGCTCATCTGTGATTAAAATCAATACTTTTACAGCATCCAACCGATAAGACATTTCTCTGGCTGCCTGAATGGCTTCCAAGGGAGATTCACCTTGATTTCCCCCACCATTAAATCGTGGAATACTGCGTAGGCTTTTCCGAGTAATATCAATATCTGACGTAAAGCCAGTCCGCTCAATTCTGTCATGTGGAACCCGTAAATCGCCAAAAGCGACCACAGCAATCCGATGATCCAAGTCCATTGACGCAAACTCATCTACGAAACGTTCACAGGTTGCCAGCAGACTTTCAATCTTTCTGGACATTGAACCCGTTGTATCAATCACAAAAACAAGGTCAATGGCAGGTTTAACCATCCGTTCAAGATCATCAAAATCAACAGCATTACTAAATTGATGAACAATACCTTTTTGTTCCCCGCCGCTAATTGAGATTTCAAACTCGTTGTTATTTTCCATCACTCAATTGCTCCTTTTGTCGTCGTAGTACAATTTTAGTCGATATTAAACTTTTTTTTATGACGCTACATTTATAAAACCTTAAAGTTTAAATCTATATTCATTAATTATCAAATATCCTATTGAACTTCAGAAAAGCATTTATCTACCGAACCATCAAATGCTTAAATTATGCGCTAAAACCAAAACAATGATTTATTGAGTATAATTTGGGTCACTAATTGACGAACAAACCCCATATTTTTCGGGTTTTTTATCACCCCAACGAGATAGGTGAACAGTATGGATGATACATTGGATTATGGAAAACTAAAAAAACAGATTGAATATCTGGACAGCGAACGCAACAATGACAAAACCATTATTGCCGCTCTCCAGAATAAACTTGAGAATCTGGATACTGAAAACACCGCTCTCCGCACCCGCCTGGCGGATATGGAAAGTGAAATTACCCGCCTGAACACCCTTATGGCCAAGCTGGAACAGTTTGAAATGGAAGTCTCCGGCCTGCGAACGGAGGCCACGAAACAGGCTGAGTCGCTCAAAGATTCACTTCACGACCAGTCCATGATCTCAGAGAGACACGGTCAGGAAATTGAAGGGATCAACCAGACCTTCATCAGTGTGCAGCGCCGTTTCCAGGAATTGGAACCCATTCAAAGCTCCCTGCAAAAGTCCCAGGAAGAAAACCAGCGGATCAATCGCACCCTTGAGGAACATAATACCCGCCTCAGTGAGGTTGAAGGGGTGGACGAGAATTACCGTCGCTCCATGCGGTTGATCGAAGAATCCCGCCGTCAGGATTCAAAGCGCCTGATGGACCTTCAGGGCGAAATGGCAGCCATCCGTCAGCGTCAGGATGAGACTCGCGGAAAGCAGGACCTTTCAGCGGATAACATGCGCAAGCTCGAAACCAGGATCAAGGACCTCTTGGAAGCTGAATCCGAGCGCCGGGAAGCTCAAAATGCCTTCATGGAAAAACTCAACTTGGGTCAGATTGAACGCGAACGGACTTTCAAGGAATGGGGCAGTCGTTTTGAGGCCATGGAAACAATCACCACGGCAATTGAAACGGAACTGACCAGTCTGGAAGACACCCACCGCTCTATCAAGCAATCCAAGAACGCCATGGACGAAATTACCCAGCGCTTTGAACGCCGGATCAACGAGATCACAGAAATCCAACGCCTCAATGAGGATCGCTTCCGCCAAGAATGGACCACTTTCAAATCTGATGACCAAAAACGATGGTCCAACTATATCCTCTCGCAGGAAGAGCAACACCGTGAAATGAACCGCAACCTGGAGAACCTTGGCACAAGGATCGACAATTTCGAAGACCGTCTGGAAACCCTGCAGGACAACCTGCAGCAGGTCGGTAAGGTGGATATCAAACGGATGATGGCTTCATTAAACTCCCTCCGGGATTCAATCGAAACGTATAACGCGATTTTCAAGGACTGAACCAGCAGACAGGATAAACCCCGTGCAAGTCATTGGCACCGCCGGACATGTTGACCACGGAAAATCTACTCTCATCAACCGGCTGACCGGGATCAACCCGGACCGTCTCAAGGTAGAACAGGACCGGGAGATGAGCATTGAGCTGGGCTTTGCCTGGTTCGAACTTCCCAACGGTGAAGACATCGGTATTGTTGATGTGCCCGGCCACCGGGATTTCATCGAGAACATGCTGGCCGGCATCGGCGGGATTGATGCTGCCCTGTTTGTGGTCGCGGCTGATGAGGGCGTGATGCCCCAAACCCGCGAACACCTTGCCATCCTTGACCTCCTCCAAATTCCCGCAGCCGTCGTCGCCCTCACCAAAATTGACCTGGTGCCGGATGCTGAATGGCTGGACCTGGTTGAAGCGGACCTGCAGGACACATTGAAGGGTACCGCCCTGGAAAATGCACCAATTGTGCGGGTCAGCGCTCGCAGTGGTGAAGGCCTGGATGCTCTGGTTCAAACATTGCAAGATGTGCTGGCAGCGCACCCCCACCGCCCTGACCTTGGACGACCCCGCCTGCCGATTGATCGGGTCTTCACCCTCCCCGGATTTGGCACAGTTGTTACCGGCACCCTGACCGACGGGCATCTCTCCGTTGGGGATTCCTTGGAGATCCTCCCGGAAGGAATAGAAGGGCGCATTCGGGGGCTCCAAACCCATAAACAAGCTGAAGAAAAGGCCCAACCCGGTAGCCGCACCGCTGTCAACATCTCCGGTGTGAGCGTGGATCAAATTCGCCGCGGAGATGTCATCATTCACCCCGGCACGTACCAGCCCACAACCATGATTGACGTTTGGGTTCGCCTTTTGAAGGATGCCAGCGCACCCCTCAAACACAACAGCGAAATGAAATTATTCCTCGGCGCGGCTGAGGTGATCGCCCGTGTCAGGTTATTGGGCACGCAGGAACTCAAGCCAGGCGAGGAAGGCTTCCTGCAATTGATGCTGGAACATCCGGTGGTGGCCTTGCGACAGGACCGGTTCATCCTGCGGCGGCCTTCACCAGCCGAAACCATCGGCGGCGGTCAGGTGGTGAACCCTCACCCCAAACGCCGTTATAGGCGCTTCAACGAGACCAAACTCGAAGAGTTGGCGCAGATGATGATGGGCACACCTGAAGAGATCCTGATGCAGTCCGCTCGCCAATCCGGTGCGATCAGTCAGGCAAAGTTGATTGAAATTGCCGGTCTTGAACCCGGACAGGCTCAGGCTGCCATTGATGGCCTATTGGAGAGCGGCGAGTTGATTGTCCTCACCGGGAAAAAACTGCTGGTCCCCACCGCTCAATTAGTCCAACTGCAAACCGATCTGCTGCGAACCCTGGCTAATTTTCACGAACAAAACCCACTGCAATTCGGGATGCCCCGAGAGCAGCTGCGCACCGAGAATAAGCTCTCTGCAGACCTATTTGACGCGATGGTGACCCGACTGGCTGCCAGCGGTGAAATCGTTGCCGAAAACGCCTTCGTCCGACTGGCAGAGCATACCGTAAAACTGACCGATGCCCAGCAAGCCAAAGTGAATTCCCTGATGAAGGCATTCGACGCCCAGCCTTACACCCCACCCTCGGTCAAAGAAAGCCAAGATATCACCGGGCAAGAACTGGTGACCGTGCTAGTCCAAACCGGACAGCTTGCCCAACTGGGAGAAGATGTCCTGCTTCAGCCGGCTGTACTGCAGGAAATGCAGGATGCCGTAATTGAGATCATCCAACAGAACGGCAGCGTCACCCTGGCCGAATTGCGCGACCGTTTCCAGACCAGCCGGAAGTATGCAGTTGCGGTGCTGGAAGATTTGGACGCCAGGGGAATCACAGTGCGCAAAGGTGATGGACGGGAATTGAAAAAGAAATCCTAATCCAGGACAACCATTAACCCTCGTATTTCAATAATCTTCTCCAAACTTTAATTTTCCAAATTTCCCCTTTAATATTTTCAAGATTAATCCGTATGATTCAAACCGCTCCAGATAACTAAAGTTCAATCTGCGGTAAAATTGAAAAACACTCACCAAATATCTCACTTGTGGAGGAGTCTTAAACTCATGCAATGGAAGATTTTACTCACGGATGGACTAGCTAAGATTTCAGATGATGCCCTGCTCGCCAAAGCTGAAATGGTGGATAAGAAAGGCATCTCAGCTGAAGAACTGCTGGAAGTTATCGGCGATTATGACGCTCTGATCGTCCGCGGCAGGACCAAGGTCACCGAAGAAGTACTCGCCGCTGGCAAGAAACTGAAAGTTGTCGGCCGGATGGGCGTTGGCGTGGATAATATTGACCTGCAGGCCGCCAAGAACCACGGCGTGGTCGTTGTCAATGCCCCAATAGCCACCACCGTCTCAGTCGCAGAACTGACCATGGGATTGATGCTGAGCCTGATCCGGGGCATTCCCAAAGCGGATGCCGGTATGAAAGCCGGACAATGGCTGAAGAAAGAACTGGTCGGTACCGAACTTTTCCAAAAGACCCTGGGCGTGATCGGCTATGGTCATATCGGCGAATCTGTCGGCAAACGTGCGATGGCTTTCGATATGAAAGTGCTCGCTTATGATCCCATCCGCCCTGCGGAGGACATCAAGGCTGCCGGGGCCACCCCCGTTGACCTGGATACCCTGTTTGCCGAAGCGGACTTGATCACTCTGCACATTCCCCATATTCCACCCACCCATTACATCCTCAACGCGGAAGCCTTCGCAAAGATGAAACCCGGTGTACGGATCATCTGTGCCGCCCGCGGCGGTGTGATCGAAGAAGCCGCCCTGTTGGATGCCCTCGAAAGTGGCAAGGTCGCCGGTGCCGCGCTCGATGTTTACGAGACTGAACCCCCTGGAGATTCCCCGCTTGCAAAGCACCCCCTGGTGGTCGGTACGCCCCATGTTGGCGCTCAGACCAAAGAAGCCCAACTTCGGGCAGGTCACGATATCCTCTCAGAGGTGATCGCCGGGCTGGATGAAGAACCCCTGCGCTGGCGGGTAGCCTGATTAACACGACAACCGCGCTCAATTAAACTAATTTACAAGGATAGCCAATGACTGAAAAATCAAAATACTCTGAAAAAATGCAGCAACTGGTTGACCTGGCCGCTGAAATGGAAGACCTCGGCCATATCACGGCCCTGATGGGATGGGACCAACAGGTCTACATGCCCCGCGGCGGCTCTGAAGAACGCGGCCAGCAATCCTCGCTGATCGGCCGGCTCATGCACGAGAAATTCACCTCCGATGAGGTGGGTAAGCTGCTCGCCGATCTGGAAGCCGAAGTAGGTGACCTGACTGCTGATACCGACGAAGCCCGTTCGGTCAAAGTGTTCAAGAAAGCCTACGAAAAGCAAACCAAGGTTCCGCTGCCCCTGCTGATGGAATTTATCAAAGTGACCACCGGCGCGCACGAAGCCTGGGTGGAAGCCCGAACCAAATCCGACTTCACCCTCTTCCAGCCCTATCTACAAAAGATCGTTGATCTGCGCATCGAATATGCCAAGCTCTTCCAGCCCTATGACAACATCTACGATGCCCTGCTGGACGATTTTGAGCCAGGCATGAAGACCGCAGATGTCAAGGAAATCTTCAACAAATTGCGCCCCCAACAGGTGGAACTTCTCAAGGCAATCGCCGAAAAGGAACCCCCCGATAATTCCTTCATCAAGCAGGATTATAAGGCAGAATATCAGGCACTCCTCGGCCGCCATGTGATCACCCGCTTTGGTTATGACTGGAATCGGGGCCGTCTGGACACCACAGCCCACCCCTTCACCACCGGATTCGGTCAGGGCGATGTGCGCATCACCACCCGCTATCTGGATGACGACGGTGGATCGGCCCTCTTCAGCACAATGCACGAAGCCGGGCATGCCATGTATGAGCAAGGCGTCTCCGGCAAATACAACCGGCACCCCCTCAGCGGGCCAGCCTCACTTGCTATCCATGAATCCCAATCCCGTCTGTGGGAAAACCTGGTCGGCCGCAGCAAAGAATTCTGGACCTACTTCTACCCGAGTGCCCAGATGCTCTTCCCTGAGATTCTCGGTAATGTCTCAATGAACGACTTCTATCGCGGCATCAACAAGGTGGAACCTTCAATGGTCCGGGTCGAAGCTGACGAAGCAACCTACAACATGCATGTTATGCTGCGTCTCGAAATTGAAATGGGCCTGATGGAAGGCACCATCCAGGTCGCCGACCTGCCTGATATTTGGAACGCCAAGATGCAGGACTATCTCGGTATCACTCCGAAGAATGATGGTGAAGGCGTCCTGCAGGACGTGCACTGGTCCGGTGGGATGATCGGCTACTTCCCAACCTATGCCCTTGGTAACCTGGCTTCCGTTCAGCTTTGGGATAAGATGCTGGAAGAAAACCCCAACATCCCGGATGAGATCGCTCAGGGTAAATTCGATACCATCCTAGGTTGGATGCGGGAACACATCCATCAATACGGCTCGAAGTATGAACCGCAGGAATTGATGGTCATGGCGACCGGCAGCAAGATCACCCCGGAACCCTATATTAACTACCTCAAGACCAAGTACGGCGAGATCTACGATCTCTAACCGGCCTCGATTGTTTAACCACAGAGGCGACCTCATGGGTCGCCTCTGTTCTTGATTTTAGCCCCTATCCTTTACTGTGATTAAACCATCGCTCTGTATAATAACCTCATGCTCTTGAAACATCGTAGCACATTTGCCCTCCTAATCATCCTCAGTTTGTCCCTGCTTCTACCGCGGGCGTCATTCGCCGCGCCCTCTCCCTCCATGACCATCCTCTCCCCGGGTGAAGGTTCCACCGTTGCATCACCGATCCTGGTCTCTGCTGTCGTTCGGCCTGGGGCAGATAACCTGCTCAGGATCACACTGACCGATAATTTTGATCGCGTCCTCTCGAGGCAACTGATCCGGGTGGATGCCGTCAATGGTGAAGAAATCAATCTGGACTCCCAAATCCTGTTCGAAATCCCCTATCCAGGGCTGGAAGGGTTGCTGACCCTCGCCACCCAGGATGAATATCACCGCCCATTAGCCGAACGCTCCGTGCTGGTTGTTCTGGATGACAGCGGCGAGGTTCAGGTGCAGCCCAACCCAGTATCGGGTCAGTGGCTGGAAATCAGCTCGCCGGAACCCAACGCCTCCATCAGCGGCGGCCAGTTCGTCGTTCAGGGCACCCTCACACCAGTCACCGATCGACCGGTCACCTTTGAATTGATCTCTGACAGTGGCGGCCAGATCGGCTCCGCCCAACTCGCCGTTGATCAACCCGGCGAAACCATCGCCTTTGAGATCACCATCAACTATGGCTTCATCAGCACGGTCCGTGATGTGCGCCTTATCATCCGGCAGACGATGGATAGCCATACAGCCAATATCGTTCTGGACAGCCTCCCGCTCACCCTGGCGCCCTGATCTTTCACCCAAAAACCCATCTTCCAATCAAAAATAGATCATTTGCTCTCCCGGACTACCCTTATAATAGGGGATAAATCAACACACATCTAGCCTCGAACCTTATAAGGGAACCAGCATGAATAAATACGTAGCCTCCATTGACCAGGGGACAACCAGTACGCGGTGTATCTTATTCAACCACAGCGGCGAAATTGTCAGCACCCACCAATTGGAACATGAACAGATCTTTCCCAAACCGGGCTGGGTGGAACATAACCCGATTGAGATCTGGGATCGCTGTCATGACGTCATCCAGGGTGCGATGACCAAAGCCAACGCCAAAGCCTGCGATATTGCAGCGGTGGGCGTCACCAACCAAAGAGAAACCACCATTGTCTGGGATCGGGAAACCGGCCAACCCTACTACAACGCGATTGTCTGGCAGGATACCCGAACCAGTAAAATCTGTGCGGAATTTGCCGGAGCGATCGGTAATAACCGCTTTCAGGAGCGGGTGGGGCTGCCGCTGGCAACCTATTTCTCCGGGCCAAAAATCCGCTGGATCCTGGATAATGTTGAGGGCGTTCGTGAAGCAGCGGAGCAGGGCAGAGCAATCTTCGGCAATATCGACACCTGGGTCATCTGGAACCTGACCGGTGGTGTGGATGGCGGCCTGCACATCACCGATGTGACCAACGCCAGCCGAACGATGCTCATGGATCTCAAAACTTTGCGCTGGGATGAGGAAATTTGTCAGATCATGGGCATCCCGATGCAAATGCTCCCGGAAATTCGGCCATCATCTCAAATTTATGGCATGACCAAAGAGAACGGCCCCTTTGGCGGTGCGATCCCGGTGTCCGGCGATTTGGGCGATCAGCAGGCCGCAACAGTTGGACAGACCTGCTTTAATCCTGGTGAGGCTAAAAACACTTACGGTACCGGCTGTTTCACGATCCTCAACACCGGTGATGAGTTGGTTTTCTCCAAGAACGGCTTATTAACAACCCTTTGCTACCATTTTGAGGGCGAGAAACCCGTCTATGCCCTGGAAGGTTCCATTGCGATCACCGGGGCGCTTGTTCAGTGGCTGCGTGACAACCTTGGCCTGATCCAAAAATCCTCCGATGTGGAAACACTGGCGAAAACCGTTGAGGACAACGGTGGAATCTACTTTGTGCCCGCCTTTTCCGGCCTTTTCGCCCCCTATTGGCGCTCCGATGCCCGCGGCGCCATCGTTGGCATGACCCGCTTCGTCAATCGGGGGCATATTGCCCGGGCCACGCTGGAAGCAACTGCTTTCCAGACCCGGGAAGTGCTCGATGTGATGAAAATTGACTCTGGAGTGGATCTGACCATCCTCAAAGTGGATGGCGGAATGGTGGCCAACGACCTGCTGATGCAGATCCAGGCGGATGTGCTTAAGGTACCGGTCATCCGGCCCAAAGTCGCCGAAACCACGGCCCTTGGCGCGGCCTACGCCGCAGGGTTGGCCGTGAAATTCTGGAAGAACAAAGACGAGATGCGCGCCAACTGGATCAAGGACAAAACCTGGGAACCTGACCCCAAAAGCCCCCTGTTTGATGCCAAATATCGGGAATGGAAGAAGGCCGTCAGCCGGACTTTCAATTGGGTGGAAGGTGAATAACTTCAACCTGCACCGGGACATTAAGACTTATGACATTCAGGATGAGGACAAAAGCCCATTTATTTCTACTGCCCTGACCGGATAATCAATAGAGAAAAACTGTGAGCCATTCGACCCAGGCAATCACAGGTATAATATTTTGTTGCCTATATGGTAATAATTTTCACGACGGAGGCTTGGATGGCTCAATCTTACGACGTCATCATCATTGGTGCGGGAATTGTCGGCAGCATGGTGGCACGTTTTCTATCCAAATATAAACTTGATATCTTGTTGATCGACAAAGACAGCGATGTGGGCATGGGCACCAGCTCTGCCAACTCCGCGGCCGTTCATGCCGGTTATGACGCCTTGCCTGGTTCTAATAAAGCGCTCACAAACGTCATGGGAGTTGAGATGTGGCCCCAGGTCTCCGAGGAGCTCGGAATCCCCTACGAACGCTGTGGCGATTATGTGGTCGCCGTCAGTGATGAAGACATGACGATGCTGAATATCCTGCTGGAACGCGGTAAGGAAAACGGCGTCCCAGGTTTGGAAATCATCTCCGGTGAAGAAATGCGCCGTCGTGAACCCCTCATCCGGCCGGATGCCATTGGCGCCCTCTGGGCACCCACCGGCGGGATCAGCGACCCCCTCACAGCCACCGTAGCTGTGGCCGAGAACGCGGTGATGAACGGCGTTACAGTGATGCTCAACACAGCCTTTGAAGATTTCCTGATGGACGGGAACACCATCACCGGCATCCGCACCAACCAGGGCGACTTTGAAAGCCGCTGGGTGGTCAATGCCGCCGGGCTGTATGCCGATGAGGTGATGCACAAAGCCGGCGTCAGGCCCGATTTCGTGATCCATCCTCGCCGGGGTGAATATCTGATCCTCGATAAAGTTGAATTCCAGTTAACACAAAACACGATCCTCTTCCCCGCCCCTTCCAACAAAGGCAAGGGCATTTTGGTGGCCTCCACCCTGCACGGCAATGTGATCATTGGCCCCAATGCCAACTTCGTTGAAGATAAGACCGATAAGGACATGACCCGCGAAGGTGTCGAGGAGATCTGGTCCGGTGGGAAGAAACTGGTTCCCAGCGTGAACCGCAAGCACATCATCGCTGAATTCGCCGGGCTGCGGGCCACGGGCAATGCCCCCTCGCCCAACCCGGAAATTGATTACAACCAGGACTTCATCATCGAGATCCCGGAGGAAGTCAAAGGCCTGGTGAACCTGGGTGGGATCGAATCCCCCGGTTTCACCGCCTCCCCCGCGATCGCCATCAAGGTGATCGAGCTGCTCAAGGCGGCTGGCGAAGACCTAATCGAGAAACCGGATTGGAACCCCATTCGTGAGGCCCCGCCGGTCTTCCGGCACATGGATAAACACCAGCAGGCGGATTTGATTGCCAAAGAACCCGCCTATGGGCGGATCGTCTGCCGCTGTGAGATGGTCACCGAAGGCGAAATCCTGGCCGCCATCCATTCCCCGATTCCCGCCACAACCTATGACGCCATCAAACGGCGCACCTGGCTGGGAACCGGACGCTGTCAGGGTGGTTTCGACATGCCCCGTGTTGTCCATATCCTCTCTGAAGAGCTGGGGATCGCCCCGGAAGAGGTCACCAAGAAAGGCGATGGCTCACCGCTGCTCTACCGGCGCACCAAAGACGTCCAACAGGATCACATCGTCGTGGAGGACCTGATATGAAAACCAACTATGATGTCATCGTCATCGGTAGTGGTCCCGGCGGTCTGGCGGCCGCCATCGCAGCCAAAGAAAACGGCGCGGATGATGTCCTGATCATCGAACGGGACGTCGAATTGGGCGGCATTCTACTGCAATGCATCCACAACGGCTTCGGGCTGCAGCTCTTCAATGAAGATATGCCCGGCCCAACCTACGCCCAATATTACATTGATAAAGTTAAAGCCCACGGGGTGGAAACCCTGATGGATACAATGGTGCTGGATATCTCCCCCCAACGGGAAATCTTCGCCATCAACAAAGACCTGGGCTATCTGGACCTTCAGGCCAAAGCGATCGTCCTGGCAATGGGCTGCCGGGAACGCACCCGGGCCCAGATCATGCTGCCGGGGGCCCGCCCCGCCGGGGTCTACACCGCCGGTACCGCCCAGCGCTTCGTTAACGTGGAAGGGCACATGCCGGGCAATAAGTTCGTGATCCTCGGCTCCGGCGATATCGGCATGATTATGGCCCGCCGCCTGACGATTGAAGGCGCACAGGTGGAACGCGTGTTGGAAATCATGCCCTACCTTACCGGCCTGACCCGCAACTACGTCCAGTGTCTGCTGGATTACGGCATCACTCTCCAAAAACACCGCACAGTCAACCGAATCATCGGCCGTGACCGAGTGGAAGCGATTGAGGCCGTCACGGTGGATGAAAAGTGGCAGCCCGTCCCAGGCACCAAGGAGATCATCCCCTGCGACACCCTTCTGCTCTCGGTCGGCCTGATCCCCGAGAACGAGCTATCCAAGAAGGCCGGTGTGCTGCTGGACCCGATCACCAATGGTCCCTATGTGGATGACCGATTTATGACCAATGTGCCCGGCATCTTTGCAGCGGGGAATGTTGTGCAGGTCTATGATCTGGTGGACTGGGTGACCGAAGCCGGTTCAACTGCCGGCAAAGGCGCGGCGCAGTTTGCCCTGGCCGAAAAGCTGGAAACCGGTGAGGAAATTCCACTCAAAGCGGGTGAAAACATCCGCTATGTGGTACCCCACAAGCTTGATAAGAACCACCTGGCAGAAGAACAGGTCCGCCTGCAGATGCGTGCCATCACCCCGATGGAAGAACGCGTCCTGGTGACCGTGGAAGACCAGAACGGTGAAGTGGTCACCAAGAAAGGCGAGCCCTATGCCCGCCCCGGTGAGATCATCACCCTGGCGATCCAACCAAAGGCTTATGAAGCCGTTCAAAGAGCAACCTCGCTAACCGTCAACGTTCGCAAACGTTGAGCCGGGTTTTATTTGTAGATCAAAGGAACTGAAACATGGCTGAGATCAGTGAAATCATTTGCGTGACCTGCCCCAAAGGCTGCACCTTGCGGGTTAAGCACGAAGGCAAGCAGGTGCTGGAAGTTCTGGATGGCTGCAAACGCGGCGAGGAATATGCGATCTGTGAACTGCAGGACCCCCGCCGGATGGTAGCCTCCACCGTACGGGTGGATGGTGGATTGCACCCCCTGGTGCCCGTCTACACCAAAAAGGCCTTCCCCAAGCACCTGATCCCCGATCTGGCCCGGGCGCTGCGCAATGTGGAAATTCCCGCGCCGGTGAAGATCAACCAGGTCGTACTGCCCAATGCTCTCGGTACCGGAATTGACGTCGTCGCCAGCCGGGATATGCCGAAGGTGGCGGCGTAGGGGATAGAGCAAGACCATTTACGCCAAAGACATAGAGCCGTGGTGTGCCACGGCTCATTATATTTAATCCCCTTCCCTTCGCCCAATCCAAAATATTGTAGGGGCGGCCCTCTGTGGCCGCCCAAAGAATAAGGGAGCCCACAGAGAGGCTCCCCTACTTCTAACCCCATCCCGCCTTCGGCACCCTTCCCCTCTCGAGGGGAAGGATTGGGAAAGGGGTTTTTTACCAACTACTTTTTTCCAAACAAAAAGCCCCTGAACTATCAGGGGTTTGATTTTATCCAATCATTCTACGGCGCACCGGGGCCGTAATAATTAGGGTCTTCGGGGGTGTTCCCGCTTGGGTCATGCACCCAAACGTAGTCACCGACCTCCGCCCATTGGAACAGCCAGTTGGCATCTCCAGGCGCCAGGTTCACGCAGCCGTGAGACTGCGTATAACCCAGGTTGGTGTGCCAATAGGTGGCGTGTAAAGCACGGGATTCGTCATAATACATCGTCCAGGGAACATCTTCTAGATAGTAATAATCCGATCGATTGGCTTCAAACGCGCCGCTCATCGTTTCCAAAGGCTTCTTTTCATAAATCTGGAAAACACCCGGACGCGTAAAGAAAGGGTCCAAACCACTGGCGACCAGCGTGGCGAATACAAGGTCACCATCTTCATACACGCTCATGGTCTGCTGGAACAAATTGATCTCAATCCAGCGATCCCCCTGAACGCCTTCCGGGCGGGTGGGGTCAAAATGCACCACCCGGGCTTTCAGGCTGTTCACCCACTCATCCGGCGCGATCTCATACCAGGTCAGCCCTTGGGCTTCTGTGCTGTTAAAAACCTGGATCAGGTCCATCTGCACGTATTCATTCCCGCTGACCGGCGCATTGATCGAGGGTTCCGTGTAGGACGGAGTCCGATCCACCACCCAACCAAAGTCATTGCTGGGATTATCATAAAACAACAGTCCCTGAAAGTTCGTATAAGCCGCTGGTGCAGCCCGCAGCCAGGTGCCGGTGGTCGTCTGCAGATAGGGATTCCCGTTAATATCCACCCGGTTGATATAGCTGATGTAACGAAGCGAGCCGGTCTCGATTTGTCCGATTGGGTTCCTTCCCGCCGCGGCGTCTTCCGCTGAGGCGTAGGTATAAGCCGGTTCATCGGCAGCCAGGTTGATCTTGGCGACATAGACCGGCAAAATGCCCAGATCAGATGAAGGCGAGGCGGCCGGCAATTCAGTCATCGGGTAAGGAAAGCCCTCCGCTTCCATCTCCGCCACCGTCTGAGCAGGGCCATAGAACAAACAAGTGCCGTCATTAGGCATGCCCGGCAGACAAAGTGGCATCCAGGAGTCATCCTCCACTTCGCTTTGGGCCTGAACCGCCGCCTGAGGCAAGCCAAAGATCAGCAGTAAAAGTATTGACCAAACCAATAATTTAAATTTTTTCATTGTTCCTCTAATTCAATGCTTATGCGCTGATTATACCTAATCTCACCGGAGTCAAAACACCCTAGAAAATCTAGGGTGACGATAAGCCATTCCAGATAAGATAAGAATAGAAAGTGAAAGAAACAAATAATAAAAATAAAAAATACAGCCAGCACCACCCATCAACGGTTCAGAGGGAACCGTTGATACGCGTTAGGGGGAAACCACTAAATCCACAGGCTGGTTGTACTTCAATATTGAAATTGTCTGCCCGTAACGTTCTGCTAAGGGTCTCAAGTGCTCCATCGTCCAGCCCACTCTGCCAAGAGAATGCAGACCAGCCCTTATAGGCCGAAAGAAGTTATCCCAATGGGAAATCAGCACCTGCCGCGCGCCACTGGCAACCACCGTCTCCTGGTAGAGTTTTTCGAGGTAACTTCGCGGCCGAAACCCCAAGCCACCAATACCCAAAACGACCGTCTCCACCTCCAAACCCTGATAGGCCCCGCTCAGAAAGGCCGCACTACCAAAGACCAACGTTCGGTCCACCAGGATGGCGCTGACCTCACCGCAGCGGTACTGCCAAAACCAGGCCGGCGGCCTCAGGGGTTGGGGAATGGGGGCTGCAATGCTGGCTAAGCGGCTTAGAGGTCTGGGGAATTGAATATGCTGGCTGGGCAGGAAGCGAACGGTAAAATCCCCTGCCTGCAAGGATTCGCCCTGCTGAATTTGATGGAACAAATCCGGCGCCAATCCAGCCCCTGCAGCCAACTGAGCTGAGGAGGGTGAGCCAAACAGAGGAGCGCCGGTCTGGCAGGCCGTTTCCACCGCATCAAGGGCATGGTCGTAATGGGTATGCGTCAGCAGGACCCCGGCCAGGCTTTGGATGCCCAAACGCGCCAGGCCTGCCTTGATTTTCTCCGGTGAGGGTTTGATCTTATCTAATAAGCTCAGGAAGGGAGGGCGGGTGAAATGGGGATCAATCAGCAGATTAGATTCTCCCTTGCGAAAGAGCATGCAGTTGGTTCCGCCATAAGTTAGCTGAGCTGATATTTCCATCACAGCCATTCTTTTCCGTATTTCAAATGAAGTCTAAATCCTCTATAATAGAAGTAATAGAGACTAATGAAAACAAAGCTCAACTTCTGTTGAGCAAATCTTTCAGCGAGGTACTCTAAATACCTGAAATGCCGTCCGGGTGAAAAATCCGGACGGCATCCTTTAATACCTTAACCACCTCAGACCAAAAGCTCCGCCTTGAAGATAATTGTCGCTTCTCCAGCAATCCGAACCCGGCCGCCATCAAGCCGCACCTTCAACACGCCACCCCTGGCCGAAGCCTGATAAGCCTTTAATTCAGTCTTCTCGAGTTTTTCCGCCCAATATGGGGTAAGCAGGCAATGAGCAGATCCTGTGACCGGGTCCTCATTGACCCCTAATTGCGGAGCAAAGAAACGCGAAATGAAGTCAAAGTCCTCTAGGTCGCTCTGGGCGGTAATAATCACCTCGGGCATTTGGCTTTCCATCAGCGCGAAGAAATCCGGTTTGGCATTGCGGACAGTTGCGGCATCAGGCGCCTCAAAAAGGAAATAATTCCCATCATAAGCCGCGGCCACCGGTTGGAATCCCAAGATATCACTCACGTCCGATTCAATCTCCAACGGTTCGGGAGTCATCGCCGGGAAATCCAACTCAACAGCCCCATCCACCCAATGCGCCCGTAACTCACCAGAGCGCGTCTGAAAAGTCAGAGCACCATTGCGCAATTCCGGCTGCCGTTCAAAAAGCACTCGAGCGCTGGCCAGGGTGGCATGACCGCAGAGGTCCACCTCAGTGGCCGGGGTGAACCAGCACAACTGCCAGTTCGCCTGACCGCCCTCCGGCCTTAGAAATGCCGTCTCCGAGAGGTTCATCTCCGAAGCAACCGCCTGCATCCACTCCGCAGACTTGGGCTCAGTCAATAAGCACACACCTGCCGGATTTCCATGGAAAGGTTCCTTTGTAAAAGCATCTACCTGAAAAAGAGTCGTCATCATCTAACACCACCTTTTTGATTAACTAGATTCACCTGTATCCTATTTTAATGGATTTTATGCGCTTTCCAGTCCTCTCTTTGCCATTCTTATTAATCCGAGCTGGAATCAATCTAAATTTATTGAATAATCAATTCAAGTTGGATATAATGATGTTACTCAATTAATACAAAATTAAAACTTTTATTGGTTGAAGTACCATTTGGAGGAAATTAACATCATGGTGAATGTGATTTACCCCCATGAAGAGATCAGCCGGATCATGACCGCTGCAGTGGTCAGTTTGAAGTTCCGCAAGGATCTGCTTCAGAATCCTATGAATGCGATTGCTCAGGGATATGGGGATGAAACCTTCATATTGGCAAAAGACCAGGCCGAACAGCTATCCAAAATCCACGCCAAGACTTTGGAAGAGTTCGCCACGAAGATCATCTATACTTAAATCATCGGTTAACCCATAAATTCCGACGCTGCACTACTGTGCAGCGTTTTTTATTTTTTAGCCTCTTATTTCCCTAAAAACCATGGTAGTATTGACAATCTACTATTCTAGCGCTAGAATAGAGTCATGAACAATAAAGAACTGGCCCTGCTGGGGCTCCTGACCGAGGGACCTAAATACGGCTACCAACTGGAAAATGACATTGAAACCCGCGGTATGCGAGAATGGACCGAGATCGGATTCTCCTCCATCTATTACCTGCTGAACAAATCGGAAGACCGGGGCTGGATCCTTTCCACCCTGGGCGAAACCTCAAAAGGACCTGTCCGCAAGCTCTATGCGCTGACCCAAACCGGCTGGTCACTCTTACGCACCGAACTGCTCCAGAGACTGGCCCATCCTACGCCCAACAGCGGCGAACTCGACCTCGCCCTGGCGTTTATGTCCATCCTGCCCCCAGAGCAAGTGACGGAAGCGCTGAACGAATATCAACAGAGCCTGGAAGACGGCCTTAAGCGGGTAAACCAGCAGTGGGAGCGAAGCGGCAGAGGACATCTGCCGGAAAATGTTGAAATTCTGTTCGCTCATAGTCTGCATCGGATCCAAAGTGAACTGGACTGGGTTAAAACCCTTTTGCAGACCAGAAAGGAAAATAAAAATGGCCAAAATTGATTTTAAAAAGGAATTCAAATCCCTCTATAAGGCTCCGGACAATCCCACCCTGGTGGATGTGCCGTCCCTGAGTTACCTGATGATCGACGGGCTGGGCGACCCCAACACCGCACCCATCTATTCCGAATCCGTGGGCACCCTCTATAAGCTGGCTTATGCCATCCGGTTCCTGATGCGGGACGAATACGACCTGGATTTCGGCGTAATGCCGCTGGAGGGACTCTGGTGGGTGGAGGATTTAAATGAATTCTCTTATGGCGACAAGAGCAATTGGTATTGGACGATGCTGATCATGCAGCCCACCGCCGTGACTGCCGAGGTTGTGGCAACCGCCCGCGAAAAAGTCGTTAAGAAGCACAATCCCCTTCTGCTGCCGCAGGTCCGACTCGGTGAACTGGTGGAAGGCCAGAGCGCTCAGGTGATGCACCACGGACCTTATGCAGACGAAAAGCCCACCGTTGACCGCCTCCACGCCTTCATTGAAAGCCAGGGCCTGACACCTCACCTGAAGCACCACGAAATCTACCTCAAAGACCCCACCCGCTGCGCACCGGAAAAGCTGCTGACCATCCTGCGCCATCCGGTGACCTCTGGATAAGTTATCGGTCCCAAGAGGCAAAACATCTGACATAAAAAAGATTGTTAATACAAAAAGAGACGCTGAAATACCAGCGTCTCTTCTCCTAGACAACATATGTGCTAACCGCCTAAATAGGCAGCCTGCACTTCCGGATTTTCCATCAGGTCATCCGCATCACCGGAGAGGGCCACAGTGCCGGTTTCCAGCACATAGCCCCGGTCGGCAATGGAGAGCGCCATCTGGGCATTTTGTTCCACGAGCAAGATGGTTACACCCTCTTCATTAATCTTTTGGATGATCTCAAAAATCTGCTCCACCAAAATCGGGGCGAGGCCCATTGATGGTTCATCCAGCAGTAATAACCTGGGGTTTGCCATCAGCGCCCGCCCGATTGCCAGCATCTGCTGTTCACCACCGGAAAGAGTCCCGCCCATCTGGCGTTGGCGTTCCTCCAGACGGGGGAAGATATTAAAAACCTCATCCATATGAGCACTGATGACGTCCTTATCCTTGATGGTATAAGCTCCCAACTCCAGATTTTCCAAAACACTCATCCGGGCAAAGATCTTGCGCCCTTCAGGCACCTGTACAATCCCTTTTTCCACAATATGCGCCGGTGAAATCTGGGAAATTTCTTCCTCTTCAAAGATCACCGTGCCGGAATCGGGTTTCATGATCCCGGAAATGGTATTCAGCGTGGTGCTCTTTCCGGCGCCATTCGCGCCAATCAGGGCGACGATCTCACCTTCATTCAGGTCAAACGAGATGCCTTTCAAAGCATGGATCGCGCCATACGACACATTGAGTTCATTGACTTTAAGCATGCTGGGCCTTCTTCTGTTTGAATTTTTCTGAAAGTGCTGCCGCGCCGGGCCCCAGGTAGGCTTCAATCACCCGTTGGTTGGATTGGATCTCTTCGGGCTGGCCCTCAGCGATCTTGAGACCGTAATCAAGAACGGTGATCTGGTCGGAGATATCCATAATCACCCGCATATCGTGCTCAATCAACAGGATCGTGATCTTGCGGCTATCGCGGAGGTCTCGAATGAAGGCCACCATCTCGTCGGTTTCCTGCGGGTTCATACCTGCGGTTGGCTCATCCAATAAGAGCAACGCCGGCTGGCTGGCCAGGGCCCGGGCAATCTCCAGGCGACGCTGCGCGCCATATGGCAGGTTGCGGGCAGGCGTATTTTCCAGGCCGGAAAGGCCCACATACTCCAAAAGCTCATATGCCCGGGCCACTGATTCTTTTTCTTCGTGCTTATATCGGGGATCATGGACAATCGCCTCCAACCAATTCGTTTTCAGACGGACGTGTTCACCCACCAAAATATTCTCAAGTGCGGTCATCTCACCGAACAGGCGGATATTCTGGTATGTCCTGGAAATCCCAAGTTGGCAGACCTTGTGCGTGGGCAGGCCCTTAATCGGTTCACCAAAAAACAACATCTCGCCTTCCTCAGGTACATAAAAACCGGAGACGCAATTGAACAGCGTGGTCTTCCCGGCACCGTTCGGACCAATGATGCTGGATATAGAATGTTCCTGGACGACTAAATCGACATTATCTACAGCAGTCAGACCGCCAAACCGTTTGGTAACATGTTTTGCTTCAATCACGGCGCGGGTCATGGTTCCACCTCCGTTGCAGCTTCTTGAATTTTCGCTGCGGATGGCTTCTTAAATTTCACCCGGCCTGCAGGCCAAAGCCCTTCTGGGCGGACGATCATCATTACGACTAATAAAGCGCCAAAGACCAACAGACGATAGTCTTCAAGTTCGCGCAACAGTTCCGGCAAGCCCTTGAGCACAAATGCACCCAGGACAATCCCGGGAAGGCTGCCCATGCCGCCAACGATCACAATACACAATACATTGATCGACACCATCATCGTGAAATCTTCAGGACCGGTGAATTGGTTACGGGAGGCAAACATGGCACCTGCCAGGCCAGCGAAAGCCGCACCCAGCAACAACGCCAGGATTTTGGAGCGATAGGTATTGACCCCAGTGGCCTGAGCCACTGTCTCATCCTCACGGATCGCCACCCAGGCACGCCCGGTGCGGGAATCCTTCAAGCGCTTGGCAATGAACAGCGCGACCAGAACCAACAGCATCAATAGGTGCATATAGTTCACATCGGAAAAAACCTCACCACGCCAGACCGGCTGCCCAACATTGGTTACACCCTTGGGGCCGTTAGTTATTCTTGTGAGTAAATCGCTCCTGATCAAAATACGAATGATCTCACCAAAGCCAAGGGTCACTATGGCTAGGTAATCTCCCCGCAGATTCAAGATCGGCAAACCCAACAAGAGACCCGTCAACGTGGAGGTAACTATCGAAGCACCTGCAGCCAGCCACAAGCTTAGTCCAATGCCATGCGGCTCAGGAGCGGTCAGCAGGGCAAAGGTGTAGGCACCAACGGCAAAGAAGGCCACGTAACCCAGCACCAGCTGGCCGGAATACCCAACAATGATATTCAGCCCCAGGCCCAGAAGGACATAGATCGCCACGGTGCCCATGATGTAATTCCAATAGGAACCCCAGGCCAACGGCAAATAATAAAGCACGACAGCCGTGACAAGGAATAGAACCAGCATCACCCAAGGGTTATCGAAGAGACCTTTGATATCACTGGATTTCTTCCAGGAGGAAACTCCTCGTTTACAGCCCGCCACACACTTGGCGAACCAGGCCTTGATTGATAACAACCAATTTACAGCCGAACCAGCCAGGCTGAAAACTGTGAAGTAAATCATATAAGTGTTCGCAGCAGCAAATGGTGTACTATAGAACCGCAGGTAATTTAAATCGTCCGGGTCCATATTCGGAAGGTAGGTCTGAAGATCCACCCCTTGAACAGACAGGGTTCCCGTCAGCCAGATCCCCAACCAGGCTAAACTGCCGCTGACCAGACCGGCTGTCAGGCCACCCAGGAAGGACACCCACCATTTGGATTCATCCTGCCCGCGACGAGCGATGAATCCGGTGAAAAAGCCTAAAATGGCCAAAACTGCCAGTAAATTGTTCACCGATAAAGTGTCTTGATTGCTAAGGCCCTTTGTATTTCCAAGGAGGTCGCCAATCATTCCTGAACCAACATTGATGAAGCCAATCAACAATAAGAAAACAAACACAATCCCAAAAATAACACCGGAGCTCAGTCCTTTTTTCAAAGCAGTTTTCATTAGACTTTCTCCTCCGATAATGCCTCACCCAGTAACCCGGATGGTTTGAAGATCAATACCAGAATGAGGATGGTGAATGCAATCACATCCTTCAACTGGAAATCCAGGCCCAGCAAGGCGGGTCCCAGGGACTCAAACAGCCCAAGCAGCATTCCACCCATCATTGCGCCGGGGATGTTTCCAATCCCGCCCAGAACAGCGGCGGTAAAGGCCTTGATGCCAGGAAGGAACCCTACGTAGTGGTTGAAGAGGCCATTATGGATCCCCCACATCACGCCGGCTGACCCAGCTAAAATACCACTAATAATGAAGGTTTTGCTGATGACTGAATCGACATCTATTCCCATTAAGGCGGCAGCCTGTTTGTTTTCTGCCACGGCGCGCATGGATTTGCCCAACTTGGTTTTCTTTACCATAATGAACAAACCCACCATCAAAAGGATTGAAAGCACAAAAGAGAACACGCCAGTATAGGTGAGCATGACCTCTTTTCCTCCAACAGGGATCATCCAACCCGTCCCGCGCCAGAGAATATCGGGGTTAGCATATTGGCGGCGCTGAGGTCCAAATAATAGCTGGGCAGCGTTTTGAAGAAAGATGGAGGCACCGATGGCGCTGATCAACGGAACCAGGCGAGGAGCACCGCGCAATGGCCGATAGGCAATCTTTTCAAGCAGGAAACCTACCAGTGCGGAAGTCCCCGCACCGGCGATAAATGTCAACACAAGCGCAATGACAGGATAGGCGTTCAGAAAACTCAGACTTGGGTCTGCAGCCGAAGGGGCTGGAATGGCCGAGAAGGCCTCCAGTACAAAATACCCAGCGAAGGTCCCCAACATCATCACCTCGCCGTGGGCAAAGTTGATCATAAAAAGGATCCCATAGACCAAAGTGTAGCCAATCGCGATCAATGCATACATGCCCCCCACAACCAGTCCGGTAATCAAAAACCGCATCCACGTGTCTGGTCCGTAGACCCCTTCGCCGAATGCGGTTTGGTAAATTCGCCATCCCAGGTAAATCAACACCACTAATCCTACCAAAAGGCGTAGGATCAGTGCTGGTGTAAGTTTTAAGTTTCTTAATTTCTTGATCATAATGCGACAATTCCATTAGCAGTGAGAAAAAGGATGGGGAAGTCATTAACTTCCCCATCCATCATAGGAGAAAGCGATTATTCGCTGGCAAGATCCAAGGGAACCCAGTCACCATCTACAACCTGGTAGAAAGCTGGGCCAGAAGCGTTACATTCACCTACTTCGTCACATTTGACTAAACCTGTCAGGCCAACATACTCAAGACCGCGGACGGCTTGAATTAATGCCCCTCGTGGGACGTAAAGCGTACCATTATCCACAAATGCAACCGATTCGATTGCTTGCACCAAGACTCCACCCGTATCCCATGCTGCCCATGTAAAGGCGCTTAATTCACCAGCCATGGTCGGGTAAGTCTCGCTATACAATACATCAAAGGCAATTTTTTCATCGGAATCGGGTGGCACCAGCGAGACTGCAATCGCGCCTTCACCATTGGGGCCAGTCTTCTCGGTGAATTCAACACCATAAGTGCCATCACAACCAAAGAACTGAACACCATCCAGACCAGCCTGCGCCCACTGATTCATCATGACAATGGCCTCAGCAGCATAACCACCAAAGTATACAGCCTGCGGCTCAGCTGCGGCTACTGCCGATAGCGGGGCAACATAGTCAGCCTCACCTGGTGTGACCGCTTCATAAGCCACAACCTCACCGCCAAAACTTTCAAAACCAGCCTTGACTTCATCGGCCAAGCCCTGTCCATAACCACTGCCGTCATGTATGACTGCGATCTTTGTAAAACCAAGAGAATTGAATAAAAGATCTGCTGCAAAAGCACCTTGAGCCGCATCTGTAAAGGCCAAGCGGTTGAAGACTTGAGAACCTTTTTGGGTCAGTAAAGGATTGGTCGCCGAAGGTGACATCATCGGAAGACCGGCTTTTTCATAAATCGGCATTGCAGCGGCGCTTGAGTCAGTAAAGATATGTCCTGCAATAGCTACAACGGTGGGATCCGTAACCATCTTATTGGCAACCGCCGCCCCACCTTCACCTGAGCCAGAATTGGTGTCCTCAGCGATAAGTTCGTAGGACCAGCCTTCAAAACCATCATCCTCAGCGAGGTTAAGCGCGACGCCCTGGCTGATATCAATTCCAAACATGGAATAGTCTCCCAACAAAGGAGCGCCCATACCTATCTTGATTGTTTCACCAGCAGGGATCACTGCACAACCAAAGGCATCTTCTTGACAAGCAGCTGGCAATGCAGCGTCGTCAACTGGCGCTTCGGTTGCTTCGACTTCGGGAGCAGCAGTCTCCTCAACTGGTGCAGGTGCACATGCGCCCAAAGCCAAAACAAAGATAACCATCAATAAAAATAAACTCTTAAACTTCATTATTCTTCTCCTCTGTTTGAATAACTAGATTTCTAAGATATCAACTTCTAAGACACAATAATGTTCACAAACAAGTTCCAGATCAGGGCACCTCCTGTTCAACACTCAGCTTTTCCTTATCATCGGTTTAAGGAAAAAAGCCACCCCATTTGGCTGGGGTGGCTTTGTCTTTACTAAGTCCTCGTCTACCTTGAAATTAGGTTGACCTTACCTTCCCAACCACGAATTGGCGCTTATACATAAACATGTAAAGCACCCAAAGGATGACGATAATAATCAAGTAGCTGAACTCTGCGATCAACTCATACCTCTCCGTGGTTAAGATTTTCACGATTATATATGAGCAATGTTAAGAACAGTTACATTAATTCTGGTCTTAAAGTTAATAATTGATTAACAGATTAAATCTTTTACCAATAAAAAATCATATATTGGCATAATTTGTGATATATCGGATTCGACCTAACCGACATTAACCCAAAAGGAGGCCCATAAGTGGGGCCTCCCTGGTTCAAATTCTCATCAAATTGTGGAGATTCAGTACCTCAAAATCGCTGCAATTTGCCCAACTTCTGTCAGCGCCTTGTTTTCTATAAGCACTTTAACTTCCGCATTTTTGATGAGCGACTCCTGAACGGCCATTTCAACAGCTCTACGAATCATCTCAAACGTGCCACCGCAGAAAGGACATTGATCCAAGTCCTGTACCGTCAAATAACCACAACCCAAACAACGGTAACCCGCCTGCTCATAACCCTCTATCACCAAAAGGGTCTTGATCCGCCCCTCATGGTTGGCATTCAGAGTGTCAATCAGGCCAACAGCACCTGGGCCACCCATGGCCGCCAGGGCGATGGCCTGGTCAACCAAACGAGCCGCAAGCCCTTCCTGAACAGCTTCTGCTTCCTTCAACACCGTTTCTACAATGTCAAACTCACTGGATGACATCTGCATCGGGAGATCCACCACAACCAGAGACTGCCAGGCTTTTGGCAGGGCCTGTTTGAATCGGGCGATATTCTCTTCTGTGCCGCAAATCATGACTCGGCGGATGTGCCTGCGGGAGAAGAAACCAGCGGCAACTTCAGCCGCTTCCTTGACATTCCGGTCAATCACATTATCCACGCTTGACCCGGCCCCTGTGCCGCCCATCCGTCCGGCCACAGCCGTCCCCCCACCGTGTTTGACCTGTTTGATATCTTCCCCAAGAACGACCCTTTCCTCCTCCACTTCACCCATATCGAATGAGAACAACCGAACTTTTTGGCTATCCACCAAAGCGATTCCCCAACCTGAGAAAGTGTCCATCAACCTGACCAAGGGACGTAATAAAGGCCTTGTCCCCATCGCAACCTGATCATGGATGGGTAAATTTAACTTAAAGACCTCAAACAAGGTTTGTTCACCCTGCTGCGAGAAAATCACCAGTCCCTTTGAAGCCCAATCATAGGTAAGGTTCACATATTGTTCGATCGCCTGGACATCGTCCGGCAGGCCACTCGATTCAAGCAAGTGCCGCAGGGCCAACTGAGTAGCCTCAGCACTCCTTTCCCCGGGGTCGGTGTTTAAATACAAACTTAGAACCTGTCCGCCTTCGGTGGAATAATCCAGTAGCGATTGCAGGTCTTTCTCGGAAAACATGACCGCCTCCATTTTTAATTGTGAGTTTTACCAGTGAAAACTATCCCCATCGATTGGAGATACCTTAATTTTATACGATTACAGGTTCTAATTCAAAGGCCAAACGTATTTAATTCACTTTAAAACAACACTGCCACAGATTTATCGTCTGCGGCAGTGAATACTCCTAATCCGGATATTTCTTATTGGCGCTCGCCGAGGGTAACGGTCAGATCAAGGGTTTGATCGCCGCGTAAAACCGTCAGCACCATCTGATCACCAGGATGCTTATTGAGCATCATATAGTTAAGCAGCTCACTGAACTGGACAATCTCTTGACCATCCACGGCGACGATCAAATCGCCCCCGCCATAAAGGCCCTGAACCTGGGTAAGCTGGTTACCGGCCTGCAATCCAGCCTGATCGGCAGGTCCGCCAGGTACCACTTCCAGAATATACGCCCCCGTCGCTTCGGACAAGCCCAGATAATCAGCTTCTGATAAAGTCAATGAAGGATAAGCTGAAACGCCCAAATACGGGTAAATGTAGGTTTCGCCATTAATCAATGATGGCAGAACCAGGCTGAGGATATTGGAAGAAATCGCAAATCCGATCCCTGTGTTGGCGTTATCACCACTAAATGTTGTTCCCGCCACCTGAATGGCTCGATTGATCCCAATCACCTCACCATTGAGATTCAGCAAGGGGCCACCGGAGTTGCCGGGGTTAATCGTGGCATCGGTTTGGATCAGGTCGGCCGCGGAGAAATAGCTGCCTTCAGTCGTCTGACGGATCGAATCCAGGGTACGTCCTAGCGCCGAGACAATCCCAACTGTCATGGTGCCACTGAGTCCATAAGGATTCCCAATCGCAACGACAGTTTGCCCAACTTTGACCTGGCTGGAATCACCAATCGTTAAAGGGAAAAGTTCATCCTCAGCGACATCCACCTGGAGAACTGCCAGGTCAGAATCCAGATCTACTCCAATCACGTTAGCATAGACCTTGAGGCCACTCACAAAATCCACTTCCACGCTGGTGGCGTCTTCAACCACGTGATAATTCGTCACAATATGACCGGCCCTGTCTACCACGAAGCCTGAACCTAAGGCAGCTCCATCAGCAGTCACCACCTGGATCGAAACAATCCCAGGGTTGACGTTATCATAAAGGCTGATCAGGGCATCCTGCTGCAGGATTTCATCCGGGATCAAATATGTGGCTGTGGAGACATCGGCAGCGGTATCGGCGGTTTCGGTGACCGACGGCGTGATATCCGTCACCTCAATGGCAGGCTCAGCAGTCGCTGTCGGAGATGAATTGATTAACTGTGAAATGGTGGTAGGCAAAACGCATGACATCAATGTCAGGCTGACCACCATCATGATAATCCAAAGTTTGGAGGTCTTGACGTTCCTCATAATTTGATAGTCCTTTCCTGCCTTATCATATCCCGGATTGATAAAATAGTTATTAACGTCCGAAGAATATTATTAGTCCATTTTATGTCAAATCCTATCCCCGATCTATTCATTTTTGATAAAGATCACCCAAACTTCGCCTTCATATTTTTTCGTTATTTATGAATTTACCCTAACTTGACGCTTAAAGGGGATTATGCTACTATCTTAATAACATCCTATTCAGATAATTATTATCAAATCAAAGTAGAAAAATGAAGGAGATGACTCAATGACAAAAAGATTTAATCTGGTCATTGTTTGTGTTGTCTTACTCACCTTAGTGCTATCAGGCTGCCAATTACCTGCCTCCCAAGCACCAGAGACCGAAGCTAGCCAGGCTATGACGACGCCGATCAGTCTGCAAACCGATTCTCCTGAGAGTATGACCCAGACAAGTGTGGCAAAATTACCCGCAACGAGCACATTGATCTCACCAAGCGCCACAGCCACCAGCACGCCTGAACCGACCTCAAATATTGTAATCCCGACCGTTACCCGACCGGCAACCTATGTTCTGCAAGAGGGTGAATTCCCCTACTGCATCGCCCGGCGCTTCAATCTGGACCCCGCTGATCTGATCAGCCTCAACGGACTCACAGCGGATGAACTGGTCAGCCCCGGCACCACACTCCAGATCCCGCAATCCGGTACCTGGATTGGTGAGGGCCGCGTGCGCAATGCCCATCCGGACACCTACACCGTCAGCTCCGGCGAAACGATCTATTCCATCGCCTGCTACTACGGTGACGTCTCACCGGAAGCGATCATTGCCGCCAATGAACTCGAGGCACCCTACACCCTGCATGCCGGTCAGGTGTTGGATATCCCCTAAATCTCGGGTAAATATAATTTGCTAAGTATTGATACTGCGCCAGCATAGAATCAACGGCGCAGTATCTTCTTTTAATTCAACTTTATCAAGTAAGGCGCTCTTTATGACATTCACCATTCTCAATAAAGAAAAACAATATCAAGGGCACGCATTCGACGTGGCCAAAGTCCACGCCAAGCTCCCAAACGGCAAAGAACGCGATTATGACCTGGTCCAACATTCGGACTCCATCGCCATTGTCCCCGTGGACGCGCAAGGCAGGATTTATTTTGTCTCACAATACCGAATTGGTTCAGAAAGCGATCTATTGGAGCTGCCCGCCGGGGTGATGGAGACAGGGGAAACGGCACTTGAATGCGCCGAACGGGAAGTTCGGGAAGAGATCGGCCTGGCGGCAGAGAAGATGCAAGCCCTGGGCGGCTTTTATTTGGCTGCCGGCTATGCCAATGAATACATGACCATTTTCCTGGCTCAGGGGCTTTATGAAGCTCCCCTGGCGCCTGATGCGGATGAGTTCCTAAATGTGGTCTCCTTTTCCATCCAGGAGGCCTATCAGATGGCCCGGGAAGGTAAATTTTCCGACAGTAAGTCACTCGCCGCGCTGTTGCTCGCCGAGAAATATCTTTTACCGGTAAAGTGAGTGTTATTTCCTTAATTAAAACCCCAAAAATGAATCGTGACAGGTTACATGGGCAAATATGAAAGAAATAACGTCATGGTGCCTGGGAATCAGGTTATACTTAACATTTGGATAAAACCAGAAAGATGCTAAGTCCTATCCCCTGGCAAAATCCCGTTCCAAGAACGTTTAATAGATTATCCTAACAGAAGGAGTATTATTCATGACGCGTCAAATGGTAATGACTGATGCAAACGAGGCAACAGCCTGGGTCGCTTACCGGTTGAATGAGATCATCGCAATTTACCCGATCACCCCATCCTCTCCGATGGGCGAATATGCCGATGCCTGGTCTGCGCAAGGCATCCCCAACATCTGGGGAACCGTGCCTGACGTCACAGAAATGCAAGCAGAGGGTGGCGCAGCTGGTGCAGTGCATGGCGCATTGCAGGCTGGCGGCCTCACAACCACCTTTACGGCTTCTCAGGGGTTGCTCCTGATGATCCCCAACATGTACAAAATTGCCGGCGAACTGACCTCCACAGTCTTCAATGTGAGCGCTCGTTCACTTGCCGCTCAGGCCCTTTCAATTTTTGGTGATCACTCTGATGTGACCGCCGCCCGAGCCACAGGCTTCGCCTTCCTCGCCAGCAACTCTGTGCAGGAGGCCCAGGATATGGCCCTGATCGCCCAGGCTTCGACACTTCGCAGCCGGGTGCCTTTCCTGCACTTCTTTGATGGCTTCCGCAGCTCCCATGAGATCAGCAAGATCGAACGTCTGGACGAAGCTGACCTGCGTGCTCTGATTGACGACGACACCGTCGCTGCCCATCGTTCCCGCGCCCTCTCCCCTGATCATCCAGTGATCCGCGGCACCGCTCAGAACCCCGATGTCTTCTTCCAGGGTCGTGAGACGGTCAACCCATTCTATGAGAAAACCCCCGAGATCGTCCAGGATGCGATGGACCGATTTGCTAAGCAGGTTGGCCGCAGCTACCACCTCTTTGACTATGTCGGTGCCCCCGATGCCGATCGTGTGATCATCCTGATGGGCTCCGGCGCTGAAACCACGGAAGAAACTGCCAAAGCCCTCGTGAAGAAGGGTGAGAAAGTCGGCGTTATTTCTGTTCGACTCTACCGCCCCTTCTCCGTCAAACACCTGATGGAAGCCCTGCCCGCCACTGTCAAGGTCATCGCTGCCCTCGACCGCACCAAAGAACCCGGTGCCGGCGGCGAACCGCTCTATCTCGATATCGTCAATGCGGTCAAAGAAGCTATGGAAACCGACATTGCCCCCTTCGAAAATACCCCCAAGATCATCGGCGGCCGCTATGGTCTTTCCTCCAAGGAATTCACCCCCGCTATGGTCAAGGGTGTCTACGATGAAATGGCCAAAGCCAAACCCAAGACCCATTTCACCATCGGTATCCATGACGATGTGAGCAATACCAGCATCGAGTGGGACCCCTCCTTTGAAATCCTCGGCGACGACGTTGTTCAGGCTATGTTCTTCGGCCTCGGCGCAGACGGCACCGTGGGCGCAAACAAAAACTCCATCAAGATCATCGGTGGCGACACTGACAACTTCGCTCAGGGCTACTTCCAGTATGACTCGAAGAAATCCGGCGCAGTGACCGTTTCCCACCTTCGCTTCGGCCCCAACCCGGTCCGTGCCCCTTATCAGATCGCTGAAAACGAAGCCAACTTCCTGGCCTGCCATCAATTCAGCTTCCTCGAAAAATACAACATGCTGAAATTCTCCCGACCCGGTGGCATCTTCCTGCTGAACAGCATTTACGGTCCGGATGAGATCTGGGATCACCTGCCCAAGAAGGTTCAGGAAACCCTGATCAAGAAGAACCTCAAATTCTATGCGATTGATGCTTACGAAGTTGCCCGCAAGACCAACATGGGTCAGCGCATCAACACCATCATGCAGACCTGTTTCTTCGCCATCAGCGGCATCCTGCCCAAAGATGAGGCGATTTCCGAAATCAAGAAATCCATCAAGAAGACCTACAGCAAGCGTGGTGAAGCCGTTGTGAAGCAAAACTACGATGCTGTTGACAACGCCCTTTCGCACCTGAATCTGATCACCGTGCCCGACAAAGTCACCAGCGACATCCCAATGCGCCCAGCAGTTCCTGCCGAGGCCCCTGAGTATGTCCGTGATGTCCTTGGCAAGATCATCGACCGCGATGGCGACAATGTCCTCGTGAGCGAAATGCCTGTGGACGGCACCTTCCCCAGCGGCACAACCCAATGGGAAAAGCGCAACGTTGCTCTCGAGATCCCCGTTTGGGACCCCGACCTCTGTATCCAGTGCGGTAAATGTGCCTTCGTCTGCCCCCATGCCACTATTCGCACCAAGGCTTACGAAGACTCCTATCTGGAAAATGCACCGGAAACCTTCAAACACACCAATGCCAAATTCCGTGAGTTCCGTGATGGCTGGTCATTCACTGTCCAGATCGCTCCTGAAGACTGCACCGGCTGTGGAGTGTGCGTTGAGAACTGCCCCGCCAAGGACCGTGAGAACCCAGAACATAAGGCCATCAATATGATGCCCCAGCCCCCAATTCGGGAGCAGGAAGCTGAAAACTGGGCCTTCTTCAACGATATTCCTTACCCGGATCGCAAGTCCTTCGAGCCCCACACCGTCAAGAACTCTCAGCAGCTTGAACCGCTCTTCGAGTTCTCCGGCGCTTGCGCTGGCTGTGGTGAAACCCCCTACATCCGCCTGGCCACTCAGCTCTTCGGTGACCGCATGGTGATCGCCAATGCAACCGGTTGTTCCTCCATCTATGGCGGCAACCTGCCCACCACGCCTTACACCTTCAACGCTGACGGACGCGGCCCCGCCTGGTCCAACTCCCTCTTCGAGGATAACGCTGAATTCGGCCTCGGTATGCGCCTGACCATCGACAAATTCGTCGAAATGGCCCAGGAACTGGTCGTCAAACTCTCCGACAAGATCGGCAAAGAACTTGCCGATAACCTGGTGAACGCCAGCCAAAAGACCGAAGCCGACCTGGCAGAACAACGTGCCCGGGTGGTGGAACTCAAGAAGAAACTTGAGAAGATCGACACCCCCGAAGCCCGCAACCTGCTTTCCGTTGCTGACTATCTGGTGCGCAAGAGTGTCTGGATCCTCGGTGGTGACGGCTGGGCGTATGACATCGGTTACGGCGGTCTGGATCACGTTCTGGCTTCCGGCCGGGACATCAATATCCTCGTCCTCGACACCGAAGTTTACTCCAACACCGGTGGTCAGTCCTCCAAGGCGACCCCCCGGGCAGCCGTGGCGAAATTCGCCGCCAATGGTAAGGACCTCCCCAAGAAGGACCTCGGTATGATCGCCATGTCCTACGGTTATGTCTACGTGGCTCGGGTGGCGATGGGCGCCAGCGACCGGCAGACCCTCCAGGCCTTCCGCGAAGCCGAAGCCTATCATGGACCTTCCCTGATCATCGCTTACTCCCACTGTATCGCTCATGGTATCACCATGAAATACGGTCTGAAACAGCAGGACCTCGCCGTCAAATCCGGCGTGTGGCCGCTCTATCGCTACAATCCTGAAATGGCCGCTCAGGGCGCCAACCCGCTCTCGATCGACTCCAAAGACCCGACAATCCCGGTGGAAGAATATGCCTACAACGAGACCCGTTACCGGATGTTGCTGCAAAGCAACGAGGAACGCGCTGAGATGCTGATGAAGAAAGCCAAGCACGACGCTTCCAGCCGGTGGGACCTCTACTCACAGATGGCAAAGATGCATTACGGCGACGACGAGGAAACCGAAGCCTAATTTGGTTTCTGCAGTCCCGACAAGTATAATAAGTGGTGATGGGCAATTGTCCATCACCACTTTTTTATTCGTAGCTTTCCTACAATATACATTTTCATTGGAGGACCAATGATCAATCTCAAAACCAAGTATCTTGGCCTGGAATTGAAGAACCCCCTGTTGGCATCCGCTTCCTCACTATCCAAAAGAATCTCACGTGTCAAACAGATGGAAGAAGCCGGGATCAGTGCCGTTGTGATGTATTCCCTGTTTGAAGAACAACTCGTGCACGACAGCCTGGCCTTTGACTACTTCATGGAACGCGGCACAGAACAATTCGCTGAAGCCCTGGATTATTTCCCTGAACTGGACCGCTATAATGTCAGTCCCGATAACTACCTCGAACAGATCCGCAAAAATAAAGAAGCTGTCTCGATTCCGGTGATCGGCAGTCTGAACGGCGTCTCCAACAGCGGCTGGGTGGAATACGCCGCCGATATTGAGCAGGCCGGTGCGGATGCGCTTGAGCTGAATACCTATTACATCCCAACCAATCCCAAGATGACAGCGGCCGATCTGGAACAGAACTATGTCGATTTGGTGAAAGAGGTCAAAGCCAAGGTCAAGATCCCGGTTGCCGTCAAACTGAGCCCCTTCTTCACGGCGCTGCCGAACCTCGTCGCCCGCCTGGTTGAAGCCGGCGCGGACGGGATTGTGCTCTTCAACCGCTTCATCCAACCCGACCTGGATATTGAGAAACTGGAAGTGGACCCCAGCCTGCACCTTTCCACCTCAGCGGAATTATTGCTCCCCTTGCGCTGGATGGCCCTGCTTTCCGGGCAAACCAAAGTAGACCTGGCCCTGACCACGGGCGTGCACACCGGTTTGGATATGGTCAAAGCGGTCATGGCCGGGGCAACGGTCGTCGAAGTGGCTTCTGAATTTGTGGCCAACGGCGTAGGCCGCGGCGCTGAGATGTTGAATGAATTCCAGAATTGGATGACCGCCTACGAATATGATTCCACGGAGAAGTTGCGCGGCGTGCTGAACGCCAAGAACCTCAAGAGCCCCGGTGCATTTGAACGAGCCAATTACATGAAGGCCCTGCAGAGCTATGATAATAAACTGCCGTAGTTAGACCGTGTATGACGATCAAGGCCGGTATCTACCGGCCTTTTTGTTTTTAACCTTTAGATTGAGTAATCGATCCACTAAGAAAGGTAGCCTATTATGGCTCCATTGGTTGGGTGATGGTACATGAGCCATCCTCGGTAAAGGCCTCAAGGATTTCATCCGGCCAATAATAAGTCGTCATATAAAATCCATATTCATTCATGAAACTCGCGCCATAATTGACCAACACCAGCCAATTCTCTCTATAAGGCAAGATCTCTGAGACTATTCTGCTGCTGCCAAAAGCATTTGATGAACTAAATAACAAATCGCCCGTTCTCAGGTCATAAACCTCAGGCCACACCCTGGCTCTGTAACCTTCATAATATTGCCAGGGCGATATCATATGGTCGTGATAAAACCAGTTTATGGAACGACCGACAAAGTGTGGCAATTTAACCGCAGCCGGTATTTCAACCTGTGGGGTGGCTATCTCTCCCCATAATTTGCCAGCGACTGTGTTGCCCAAATCATCCTTGCTCACAATGGTATATTCGAGAAAAATCAGCTCACCATCATCCGTCATGCCCAAAACATTCAGATAATCATCGCCCAGTTCATAGACATTTGGCGTCTCAAAAGCACCGTATTCATTCATGTGCATCTTCCGTCTGAAATCAAACGGCATGATTAGCTGTTGATCCGAGACCGTCAGCGTGGTCAGGTCCAAATCCCTGTAATGGACCGCGAACCGCGAGCCAACGGAGTTGGTTGTCGTCTGGAGAATGCGCATCGTGTTCTCACCAACCCGGTAAGGAGCATAGAACTCGATGGTGTCATTCGCGATCGTATAGTCCGGAAGCGACATCTCCGTCACATTCAGTTCCTGATCCACCAGGAGTCCCTCAGTCAACAAATCATTGACGCAAACCAGCTGCCCCTGCCAGCTCCAATTACAGAAAATAGGGTCCTCTTCGTTAAAGGGGACTACAATGGAAGCCACGCCGCCTCCGGGTGAAAGCTTGTAGAGCATATTCCCAATCTGCATAAATAGCTGCTTTTCTGCTGTCATGATCGGCCTGGACCAGGTGTTGATCGGGCCCGGCATGAGCGCAGAGACATCATAAAAATCATCTGTCGTCAGGTTGAACATCTGGAGGGGAGCAGTATCTTCCGGGTCCTGGCTGCCAAAGATGGCTACGACCGTATCGTCGCCGAAATAGGACACTTTCTCCACTTCAACATGATAAGGCTCATCCGTCATCTGGGGCTGGGGGGTCCAGGTTGCCCTGGCTGCCATATCCGGGGTATTCTCCCCCAGGAAAGAACAGGCCTGCAGGGTAATTGCCAACAGCAACAAAGCACCTATGACATTGCGTTTTATGCACTGATTTTTCATCATCTCACTACCAATCGCCTGTTAGGTATATCTATTCTTCAACCAGACTGCCGGATTTCATGTGATAGACCACATCCATTTTTGGCAGGATCGCCAGGTCATGGGTGGCAATCACCACACAATAGCCATCCCGATGCGCAATGCTGACCAGGATATCCACGATATTCTGACTGTTTTCTTCATCCAGGTTACCGGTCGGCTCGTCCGCTAAAAGCAGGTTGGTATCCATCGACAGAGATCGCGCAATAGCCACCCGCTGCTGTTCACCGCCCGAGAGCATGCCTGGAAAGCGGTCCAACACGGAATCAGGCAATGCAACCCGGGAGACCAGCTCTTTGGCTTTATCCCGCGCCGGTTTCCCCCTGAATCCTCGCAGCTCCATCGGCAGGGTGATATTCTCAGAGACCGTCAACAGCGGTAATAACCTAAAGCTTTGATAGATCATCGCTGCGCTTTCCAGGCGGTAACGGGAAAGGTCCATCTTCGAAGTGGGTTTCTGCTTGAACAGCACCTCACCCTCATCAGGCAGATCCAACCCACCCAGCAGCGACAGCATGGTGCTTTTCCCGCTGCCGGATTTACCGACAACAGCATAGACTTTACCAGCCTCAAATTCACAGCTGACATTATTTAACACCCTGTTGGTCTGATATCGGCTCTGATAGCTGAAAGAGACATCCTTAACTTCCAAAAGTGACATCGGTTCCTCCTCAATCCTTATCCGTCAGGATTGCCAGCAGATTCCTGCTGTTCATAATTCCAATGGAAAGTGCACTCCCCACAAAATAACAAATGATGAATCCCAAAATGAGCCAGAGATGCAGCGCGATAAACGGACCGCGAAGAACTCGCCAGGCCGCCATACCCAAGCCCACACCGGCCACACAAAGCAAACTCTGTTCCAGGAAGAAGCTCATGAAGGTAATGATCGGTGAAGCGCCCATTCCCCGCAATGTTGCCAGCTCCATTCGGCGGCTGATGACCAATAGATAGGAGACCACAAATGCGATCACGCCCACCAACAAATATAGGAAGGGATAGAGTGTATTGACATAGCGAATTTGCTGCTTGAGGCTGGCTACGGCATTATTAAAGATCGCGTCATCCAGGACAATAAATGTGCGCAATTTACTGATGTTATTGACCTGAGAATAGCCATACTCACTCAAATAATCTTTGAGATGTTCCAATGTTTTCGTTTCCGTCAATTTGAAGGTCGCACTGTCAAAATCAACCGAGTAGAGTTGGTCCATTTGCTCTTCAGTGGGAGTATAACCCTCTTCAAATGTGAGCGATGCCGGTTCATCCGTCCGCTGGCCTTCATCCCAGATCAAGCTGTTGTCGAACATCATGTACAGCGGCATGTAGATGGTCTCCATAATCCCTTGCTGCTCATAGCTGCCCACAATCCGTAAATCAAAATAATCAAGCTCGTCTCCTCCCCGAGGCGTGTGTCCGCCCCGTACAGAGTTAAGGGCAATCCGAATGACATCTCCCAGGTCAACTTCAAGCCTGTCCTGCAATTGCGTGGATATGAGTGCATTCACGATATCCGATTCACCTGGCGCTTCCGCCAGGAAAGAGGCATCGTACCCTTCCAGGAAAGTGATGGGGACTTCATCCAGGTAATAAAACGCTGGCGCATTTTGGAAATCATTGGTGGCGATTAACCTGATACCCACGCCTTCCCGACCAAATTTCGCCATAAAATTGTCAATGGTAAAAGAATTTGTGGGCACTCTCATGGGCGGGACATCTTCCACTGTGCCATCAACATGGATGATCGTGCCTGTATATAACGAAGTCTGGTCAAGAGAAACAGAGAGTGAATCAATCGCACCGGAACGGTACAGGTCCATCACCAATTGAGAATCGATCACCTGTCCCCCAACCTGTTTACCCTTGATATCGGTAAATCGGCCGGTGAGCGTAGTATTTTCATAAACATCTTGCAACTGCTGCTGATAGCGGTTGGTGGTCGTGGAAAGCTGTCCCAGGAAGAAAATCACCGTGAAGGCCAGCAGCGGCACGACAGTCGTCCTGGTGCCACCCCGCAAGATGGACAGGAGCGCATATTTCCCACTGCCGCCCCGCAGGTGGGAAGTCTTCCGTTCCCGGCGAGGTCCGGTGGTTCGCTGTTTTTTTGAGCGGGTGACCTGGAATGCAACGGTTAGAAAAATCAAACAGGAGAGCAACGCAACCCCAAAAACGATCAATCCAAATTTTAGGAAGAACGCCAAATCCAGTTGAGGCGCAAATTCCAGCACCCGGGAAATGCTCAGGTTACCATTGCTATACCGGCCATCAATTAAGGTCTGGCTGAGGGCTGCATCGGCCACCATTTGAAGCACACGGTCATGGAATTGATAGCCTATCCAGGATCCAATCAGCGTCGCTATCAGAGAAATCACCCCCGCGCTCAACAGAAAATAGCCACTGACCCAGGGTTTACCGGCCCCCAACAGGAGCAAAGTCTCGCCCGTTTCACGCTGGCGATAGACAAAGATATAGCCAAAGAAGATCAGCACGGCTAGTTCCACAACTGCAACGATTCCCGTTAGAATTTTGGCGATGTTCAGGATTGTGATAAAAGGAATCGCCACATCCGCATAGCCCTGATCATAAATCGTCAAATTAAATCGGCCTTGCATCAATTGATCAATACGGGCCGCAAATTCACCGGCTTCGCTGTTTCGAACAACCGCCTGACCAACAGTATAACCAATTGGTATTGTTGACGCTGGTACCCCCACGGATTTTGGTACATAGACGTACCATTCTCTGCCTTTTACGGTGTTAGTAATGCCAATAATTTTGAAATCCGCTTCATTTCTGAAGCCATTTCCCGCCCAATACTTTGGGTTTTCCCCTGTCGAGTCAGGCTCAACAAAGCCTATTGTGATCGTATCTCCTACGGTCTTTTCCAACCTGGCGGCCATGAATTCAGGAATGATGACCACCCGGTCGCCATTCTGATATTCTTCCTCCGAAAACTCACGACCTTCCAACAGATATTCCTCTTCCTGATGGAAAGAGTAAAGGCTCATCAAATCATCCGTACTATTGACCAATACATAGTTCTGACTAACCCGAAGAGATTCCCCTGCTTTTTCATAAACCTCAGGCAGGTCATAAGTGATGCCCGAATCAGTCTCAACCGTGATGTCCAGAATGTAGGGAATATCAATTCCATTGGCTTCAGCCGCCTCATTGGAAAAATCGGAAGGACTGAGAATGCCATAAGGAGACCAATCGATATACCCCATCCCCGAGACCGCATAGAAGCGATCACTCTCAAGATAGCCATAACTAGTTAGCAAAAGGACCATATCATCATTTTCAATGAAGCTTGAATACAAGCTATTGGCAACAACAGCTGTATAGGTGTTATAACTCGAGTTATATGTCGCCCGGCTAACAACTAGCAATGCGGGCTGAAACGCCTGAGCAACTCGGTCATCCCGCTTGAAACCCTCTACATATCCGAAATAACGAGAGGATTGATCCCAAAGCAAAGTGGCAGGATCATCCGCAATCCCCGATAGATCCAATTCCGCCAGATCCGCTACCATTTCAGCGTCAACAATATCATCCTGAGGATAAGCCTGACCTATGTACTCAATCAATCCGATGGTCTTATAAAATTCATCGGCATCATTCAAAAATTGAGTGATGGACGCCCAAACACTGACCCCAAGCGAAAGCGTCAACGTGAGCGCAAAAATCAGCAGCGCGAATAGAAGTGTTTTCCCTTTGGTTCGAACCAGACTGAGTAAACTGTTACGAATGAGCACTGTACCTCCCTTTGGACTACCAAGAGGATTGGATTTATGATGTGTAATGCAGCCCGGTCCCGCAATCCCTAAATATTTTCAATGGCAAGCCCATTGCGTGCCATATCAACATCTAGGTAAACGGGTAAACACCGCTTCAAGTTAAGTATGGTCAGCGATCTAGAACAAATTATTTAGATTTATCAGGTGTAAATGCTTAAAACAAGGTTTGCTTTTTGATTCAACCCAACAGAATCAGAAAACACGATTTATTGCTAGTGGCTTTTTTAGTTTCTTCTCCGTTTGGGGCTGAAGTGCGATAGTCCCCATCCTGATTGGAACTAAGAATATCATCTTCTAAATTCCAAACTGCCGCGATTATACCAAACCCCAGGTTCCTGTCAATTTTGATACTAACAAATCGCCCATTATTCATCCCTGCCCCTTCCGTGATTAAATTGGAAGCAAGGTAAGTTTCCCCTACTGCAGAACCATTTTCACCCAAACCGGCCAATTCCATCCTCTCTGGCGACTAATATCCCGTATAATTCATGATACCGAGAAATTTATGACTGCAGTTGATGAGATCAAATCCAGGCTGGATATCGTGGATATCGTCTCGGAAACGGTGAAATTACGCCATTCCGGGAAGAACTATACAGGATTCTGCCCCTTCCACACCAACACGAAAACCCCGGCTTTCGTGGTCTTTCCCGATTCCCAGACCTGGCGCTGCTTTGGACAGTGCAATGAGGGCGGTGACTTGTTCAGCTTCGTGATGAAGCGCGAAGGTTGGGATTTTCAGGAAACCCTCCGCAACCTGGCCGACCGCGCCGGTGTCACCCTCCACGAATATACCCCTGAGCAGCAGGAAAAGGTCGAAGAGAATGAACACCTGCGGGAAGTACTGAGCATGGCTGTCACTTTCTTCCAGCACCAGCTGCGTAACACCCCAGCCGGTAAAGAAGCCCTCGAATACCTCTATGGCCGCAAGCTGAACGATGAGACGATTGACGCCTTTGCCCTTGGTTATGCTCCCGATTCCTGGGACACCCTCACGCAGTATATGGCCTCCCGCAACATCAGCGAGCAGGACTTGTTGGATGCGGGGCTGGTCTCCCAGCGGGATTCGGGTGGCGTCTATGATAAATTCCGCCACCGCCTGGTCATCCCAATCAAGGATGCGCGCGGCAAGATGGCCGGTTTCGGCGGACGCGTGCTGCGGAAGGATGACGTACCAAAATACCTAAACTCACCCAAGACTGCTCTCTTTGATAAGGGACGCTTGCTCTATGGACTGGACATGGCGCGGCGAGAGATCCGAGCCAAGGACCAGGTCGTGATCGTGGAAGGCTACCTTGACGTGATCGGCCCCTATCAGGCCGGTTTTAAAAACTGTGTATCACCGATGGGCACAGCACTCACCGAGGACCAATTCCGGTTGATCAAACGCTATTCCCGCCGGATAGTCCTGGCATTGGACCCGGATGCTGCCGGTGAAAAAGCTACGCTGCGCGGTCTGCAAACGGCCCGTGAAGTGATGGAACGCGAAGGCGATATGGTCTTTGATGCCCGCGGCCTGATGCAAGTGGAAGGACGGTTGAAAGCGGATATCCGAGTCACCACTCTGCCGGATGGACTGGACCCGGATGAAATCGCCCTGGATGATCCGGACCTCTGGGATCAGCTTGTGCGTGAGGCCAAACCCGTGGTTGTCCATGTGATGGAAACCCTCGCCGCCCATGCAGACATCGATGACCCCAAGACCAAGGAGCAGATTGCCAACCAGGTGTTGCCGTTGATCGAAGACGTCAAGGGCAGTGTTGAGCGGGAAGCCTACCGGCAGCAGTTGGCGCGGCTCCTGAGAGTGGATGAGCGTGCCCTGGTGCGTCAGGCATCCGGCGGCCCATCCCGTCCCCGGCGCCGATCCTACCGCCAGATGCCACAGGTGTCAGCCATCACATCCCCTCTGACCAACACCCACCGGAAACTGGAAGAGAACTGCATCAAGGCCCTCGTCAGCGATCCCACCCTGGTACACTTCATAGACCGCACCCTGCGGGAGCTGGAACTGGTCTGCCTGAATGTTGAAGATTTCACCCAGACAGATTTCAGGGAACTCTTCAAAATCGTCAGTGAAGCCCTGGATCAGGACGATGAGGACCCAGCTGAATATGTCCGCACTCGGATCCCGGATGAGATGCAGGAGAGTTTCCTGATCGAAGCTGACCAAAACCCCTATCCGGATTGGCGCTTGCAACCCAACGCCTCTATCCTGGAAAGCACCTCGAACGACTTCATCCGCTTACGCCGCATTCGGGTGGATGAGAGCTTGGACCAAATAACTTACCTGCAATCCCAACAAGCCTCTGAAGATGAGGAAAATCCCCCTCAGGACTTCGGGAAGCTTGCCCTGGAGTTTATCCAGGCCCGCGCCAAACTGGACCGCGCCTTGCAACTAAATCGTTCACAAGGGAAGCTCTGAACGCGTGTCCCGTGTTAAAATAAACGCACGAATGTTTCAATCGATAACATTAAAGCTCTATCAAAAACGATTAAATCGAAAGAAAAGATGACCACCAAGCCAGAAGACCCAGAAGAGGATAACAAAGAACAGCAGTTTTCCGAAGATGCTGCTCAAGCAGAGGAAGCTGCCGCCCTTGCATCCATCCTGACCTCAACAGATGACCCGGTCCGGCTCTATCTCCGCGAGATTGGCCGGATTGACCTGCTTGAGGCGGATCATGAATTCTGGCTTTCCAGTCGGATGAAGGCCCAGGAGCACCTGCAAGAGGTTCACCAAGCCCTCAATAAAGACGAGCTCGAAGATCAATCCTCCTCAAATACCGCGTTAACGCTGGCAATCTGCGAAGATATTATCAAACTCTGCAGGACCGTTAAACGGGAGACAAAAAAGCATGATGTGACCCATCCGGATTTAATCCTGACCCTGACCGAAGCGCAAATGCTGCGTAGTACCTGGAAAATCAAAAACCCTTCCTATATGCGGGCTTTTTTGGATCAAGAATTTTGGCTGCGGAACAAAAAACCCGGCGATCTCATCCGGGCGATTTTTGAATTTTACGTTGACTTCTACCTGCTACCCCCCAAGCTGGGAAAACAGCTGCTAGCAACGCTGCAAGAAAAATCAAAAATGCCCAGCCTCGATTTCTTCCAGGAAAACATGCCGGAAGAGGATGAACTGGCAAACAATTTTGCTGCCATCTCGTTCCTAGATGAGGAATCCAACCAGGCCATCATCCGAGCCAACTTGCGCCTGGTCGTAAGCATCGCAAAACGCTATATGAACCGGGGTATCTCCTTGCTGGATTTAATCCAGGAAGGCAACATGGGGCTGCTGCGAGCAGTGAAGAAGTTTGATCCGACCCTCGGCTTCAAGTTCAGCACCTATGCCACCTGGTGGATTCGCCAATCCATCAGCCGTCATATCGCTGAAAATGCCCGCACAATCCGCATCCCAGTCCATATGTATGAATCCATCTCACGCATCATCCGTATTCAACGCAACCTGATGCAGCAGCTGGGACGAGAACCTACCCTGGAAGAGATCTCACTCAACTCTGACTTCATTGATGAAAATGTGGCCGAATCCATCCGCCAGACACAAGCTGCGGACGACCCTCTGAATGCAGACCAAATGCTGGCCTGGGAAGACGCCACTAACAAAGTGAAGAACATCCTGAAGACCGCTGAAGAACCGGTTTCACTTGAAAGACCGGTGGGCGATGAAGATAACAGCACCCTGGCCGATTTCATTGAGGACCAGGACGCCGCTGCTCCATTGGATGCGGCAGCTAAAGAAATACTGCGCGAACAAATCCAGGATTCGCTCTCCTCACTTTCCGATCGGGAACGTCAGGTCTTGCAGCTGCGCTTCGGGCTGAACGATGGCAAAGATCACACCCTGGAGGAAGTCAGCCAATTCTTCGGTGTCACCCGGGAGCGCATTCGCCAAATTGAGGCTAAGGCCCTCCGCAAATTACGCCACCCCAGCCGGAGCAGTGACCTGCGCGAATTCCTCTCCTAAATCTTTAGGAATCCCCATGCACGAACAAGAACCTTTCTCATATCAACAAGCCCGGGACGGCAACCGCTTGCTCTGGGATGAACTCACACCCGTCCATCTCCGCTCTTATGGTGTGGAACGGTTCCTGGCAGGCGAGCCTTGGCTGCCCAAAAGAATCCTCGAAGAGGTCGGCAATGTTCAGGGCAAAACCCTGCTCCATTTGCAATGCCATTTCGGACTGGATACTCTGGCCTGGGCCAGAGAGGGTGCAATTATCACAGGGGTGGACTTTTCCCCTGCAGCTATTCAGGCCGCCGAGAAACTTTCCACACATGCGAATCTGCCAGCTCGTTTCATCTGTTCGGATGTCTACGATCTGCCGGATGCTTTGGATGAGCAGTTCGATATCGTCTTCACTTCCATCGGGGTGCTCTGCTGGCTGAAGGATCTGGATGCCTGGGCAAAGATCATCGCTGACTATCTTAAACCGGGCGGATTCTTCTATATCATGGAAGGCCATCCGCTGATCACCACCTTTGATGAGCGCGGAAAATACCAATTTACGCTGTCCTACTTCCACAACCATGCCCCCTATATCTGGGACGATGAAGGCCCCGATTATAGTGACGGCAAATACATCATCAGCAACCCCAGCTTTGAATGGCAATGGGCTGTCAGTGATATCATCAATGCCATTCTGAATGCCGGGCTAAAGCTGGATTTCTTCCACGAGTTCGATGCGCTGGAAGATCCAGTCTTCCCGGAAATGATTAAGCAGGAAAGCGGCCTCTACACCTACCCCGACATGCCAGTGCCCCTGCCTATCGTCTTCTCCCTGAAGGCACATAAAGACCAATGAGGTCAATTTGAACGCTCAGGAACCTCTCTACCAACAAATTTATGCCATGGTCCGCCGGATACCGCCCGGCCGGGTAACTACCTATGGCCGGATCGCCGCCCTGGTCGGGGGCTGCACAGCTCGAATGGTGGGCTATGCGATGGCCGCGCTCAAACGCGGTACCGCACCGGACGTCCCCTGGCAGCGAGTGATCAATGCCAAGGGTAAGATCAGCGTCCACGGTGACGGGATTGGCAATGCCATGCAACGCGATATTCTGGAGCAGGAGGGGGTCATCTTTGAAGCTGATGGCCGAGTGGACTTTGAGCGGTTTGGTTGGCTGGGCCCGGAAGAAATGGATTAATCTTATTTTCTGGTGCGCTCAAAATCGGAGCACACCCTACAGGTGTAGGTCACGTGCTGCGCAGCGCACGTGACAAAATAACATACGCCGCCATCACTCTCCTTGTACGTAGTAGGTCATGCATGGTGAGGCCACAGGTCGAACCTACGTGACCCGCAAACCACCAACTAATACTTCAATTAAACGCCTAAATGATAAAATAATTTCACTTCGACAGAAGAAATCACCGGGGTTACCTCAAAATACCCGGCGCTGATCAATATTAGTATTGGATTTATGAACAAAAAGGCCTAAGGAGAAAGATCTTGCCTGACCTGAAACTGATCTATCAAAGTGAAGCTGAACGTTACCAGGCCTTAGTCGGCCGGGAGGACTACCAGCGCAATCTGCTGCCTGCCATCCTCTCCGCGGACAGCCTGGAAGGCAAGGACGTGATCGAACTGGGCGCAGGCACCGGTCGGGTCAGCTGTCTGATCCTTCCCCATGTCAAAAACCTGGTCATCTCCGATATCTCCTATCACATGCTGGTCTATGGCCGTGACCGGCTGGCCAAACTCGAACAAAAGAACTGGTCCGCCACTCTGGAATCTCACTTGGCTCTCCCCTTTGCCAATAACAGCGCCGATGTCATCATCGCCGGCTGGAGTTTCTGCTATGCTGCCCTCGATTCAGGTGAAGATTGGCAGCCTGCCCTGGAAGACGCCCTGGCCGAGGTTGAACGGGTATTGCGCCCCGGAGGCAAATTGATCCTGATCGAATCCCTGGGAACCGGACATAAATACCCGCAGGCCCCCGATGTCCTGGTGGACTATCTGAAGTATCTGGACCTCCACGGGTTCATCCCCGACTGGATTCGTACCGATTACCGCTTCAAAGATCAGGAAGAAGCCACCGCTCTGACCACCTTCTTCTTTGGCGAAGATCCCATGCCGATGTGGGAGACCGATGAGGGCGTGATCGTGCCGGAATGTACCGGGATCTGGTGGAAAATCTTTTAGCCCAAGAGATTCCAAGAGTAGATATCAAAGCGGTACCAGCAAACTGGTACCGCTTTTTGTTATCGGTTCAGGTTGAAAAAGTTGTCACATGCGCTGCGCGGCATGTGACCTTCAGTTGGTCGTGTAACAAGCTGATGCGGTGGAACCACACTCCCCTCATCCGGCACTGCGTGCCACCTTCCCCCAAAGGGGGAAGGCTCAACTACGCCCGGATTTCATTGGCTCTTCTATTCAATCATCCTATAGCGCCTGAGGGCTGTCTCAAGGATCATATTGACCAATTCCGTGTGACCCACGCCCTCCGCCGCCGCTTCCATAACAATATCCGAAATGCCGGGGGAAAGCCCAGGCAGCGGGTTGATCTCCAGAATATACGGCTTCCAATCCTCTTTGGCATTCAACCTGAAATCCACCCGGGCCACATCCAACGCACCGGTCACCCGGAAGACAGCCGCTGCCAGCCAATTGAGTTCATCCACCATGTCGTCATCCAGCGGCGCCGGACAGAGGTAATTCAACTGATCGGCCAGAGCCACTTTTAACCGGTTGGCATAGACCGCGTCCGTCTCCAAATAGTCGGTTAGATCCACTTCCATCGGCGGGAAGAACCGCAAACCCGCCTGAATTCGGGGTGCTTCCTCGTTATGGGGCAGCCGCCGCGCCACAGGGCCAACCAGGTTGCCAACCATACCCACAGTCACCTCGCGGCCTTCAATGAATGTCTCGACCAAGGCGGCCTGATGATAGCGGTCGATCATTTGCCCCACCTGCTCGCGCAACTCCTCTTCCGTATTCACAATCGACTTGGCCGATACGCCCATGCCGGTGCCTTCTCGGCTGGGTTTGACGAACAGCGGAAAGGACATCTTCGGGTCCAGCGGCTCATCCACCCGCTCAAAGGTTTGAAAATCCGGTGTGGGCAGGTCATGGTAGGCCAAAACGCGCTTCGTCATCGGTTTATCCAGTCCTAATGCCAGACAAAGCACCTTTGAGCCGGTATATGGAATTTGCAGTTTCTCCAGGATCGCAGGCACCTGCGCTTCCCGGGCATCCCCAAAATGGCTTTCACAAATATTGAAACAGATATCAGGATCATATTTCCGCACGGTATCCACGATAGTGATATCTCCCTCAAGGAATTCACATTCGTGGCCGCCGGCGCGGATCGCTTCAACCAGGGCCTGAACAGTTTTTTCACTATCCAGATCATCCCATTGGTCAGCAGGCATGCCCTCCCAATGAGGGCCGTTAACCTTTAAGTTCGCCAGAAGCGCAACTTTAAACTTATTCATCTGTCTTAGGGGTCTCCTATAAAAAAGGGGGGTGATTAACCAAATTATAACTGTTTTCTCCCCCGCTAAAACATCCCAAATCACGTTAACGATTTTACAAAGTCTTTATCAAAACTAAATCTTGACCATCTATTATAAAAACACTTCAGGAAAGGACCACACTATGATCCTCAATAACCAAAATTACGAATTAGAAACCAAAACCCGGCTCTCCACCGAGCAAATGGCTTTCGAACAGAAGTGGCAGAAGATTCTCAGCCAAATGGACCCTATTACCCTTGAAGAATCCACCGGTGCCAAGCTGATGAAGCGGACCGACATGAAATTTGTCTTCCCCAGCATCCTGCTCCCGGTGATTTTGGATAATCTCAGCCCTACCTACCGGATTCTTGAAGTGGATAACAATGTCCGTTTGCAGCATTATCAAACGCTCTATTTTGATACCCAGGACTTTCAACTCTACCAGCAGCACCACAATGAGCAGCGTGATCGTTATAAATTACGGGTGAGGTCCTACCTCAATTCCGAGATCAACTATCTGGAAGTTAAGAAGAAAGATAACCAAAATATCACCCGAAAATCACGGGTGGAGACACCCTATCCACTCAATGGACAGTCATCGGATATCCAATCCTTCCTCAAGACAACCTTTCCCATGTCCGACCTACCCATGGTGCCAAAGATCACCAACCAGTTCTTCCGCATCTCCCTGGTGAACCGCTTGGGGATCGAACGTCTCACGCTGGATTTGAACCTGCGGTTCTTCAGTCCCTCAGGCACCTTCTCCATTCCTGGGATCGTGATTGCTGAGATCAAACAGCCCCACTTCTCACTCCAATCACCCTTTGTTGCGGAAATGCGCCAAGCTGGTTACCACCCCACCCAATTTAGCAAATACTGCATCGGGGTTGCGCTGGCCTATCCTCACCTCAAGAGGAATGCCTTCAAACCCCTGCTTTTGAACTTAGAAAGACTTGTATTAGGAGGAAGTTATTAATGGATAATATCGGAAGCTTATCTTTGGCGCTTTTTATCGACCTGATCGTCTCCTGCATCATCGTGCTGGGGATCTATTTCCCCACGGAGAAAGATAAAGGCTATGTCCTAACCTTTTTCGCATTCAATATCAGTATATTCCTGATCGCGACCCTCTTCAGTCAGGTTGAGATCAGTCTCGGTTTGGGGTTTGGCCTGTTCGCCATCTTCTCCATCCTTCGTTACCGGTCCGATCCGCTCCCCGTACGGGAGATGACCTATCTCTTTATCCTGATGACCCTGCCGGTGATTGATGTCATCATGCTGGATGAGGATATGATCATCGAAACCATCGTCGCGAACCTGGCTATTCTGGCCATGTTCTTCGTCATCGAAAAGACAATGGGCCTGCGCTATGAAGTGCGAAAATCCATCACCTATGAAAAGATTGAGCTGATCAAACCCGAGCATTATGAAAGCCTGCTTGCTGACCTGCGTGAACGCACTGGGCTGCCGATCAAACGGGCCGAAATCGGCAAGATAGATTTCCTACATGATGTCGCAGACATCAAGATCTACTATCTGTCCGAAAGCTCAAAACCAATCCTCGCATCACGGAAGGAATAAAGTTATGTTAAGAAAAATGGTTTATTTAATTGTGATCTTCACAACCATTATTGCTTTATCTGGTTGTGGAACTGTCACCAAATCTGATGAACAAGCGAATAACGTTTTATCAAACGAAACTTCGATGAGCACAGCAAATATTGACGAAGATTCCGATAATTCGGCTTCAATGACCGATGCCGCCCACAGTAATGACGCTGATCCGGATTACGACACAGTCTTTCCCCAGGACGAAGTCAACCGAATTGACATCACCATTTCAGAGGAAAACTGGGATGCTATGCTGGCGGATATGACCGAACTCTATGGTGAATTCGGTCAGAGCGATGGGATGATGGCCTTTGCTGACACCCCCCAAGACCGTACCCAAGCCAACCCACCAGGTAATCGCCAGGCCCCCGGAGATGGTCAGAATGTACCTCAAGATCTTCCCGAAGCTGGGCAGATGCCGGATAGGGACGCTAATGCGGGCGGTGGGTTATCCGCGAATAACCTCTCGGCCGACTCCACCAACCCCATCTGGGTCACAGCCACCATCTCCTTCGAGGGCGAAACTTGGGATTATGTCGGAATCCGCTTTAAAGGTAATTCCTCCCTTAAGCAAACCTGGTCTTCCGGCAGCTATAAACTCCCTATTAAATTAGATTTTGATCAATTTGAAGACGATTACCCGGAAACAGAAGATCAGCGGTTCTATGGCTTCAAACAGCTCTCTCTGTCCAGTAATTACAGTGACGATTCCTATCTCCATGAGAAGGTAGCGGCAGATATCTTCCGGGATTTCGGTGTCCCCTCAGCCCACACCGCCTTCTACGAAGTCTATGTCGATTATGGCGAAGGACCGGTCTATTTTGGGCTTTACACCATGGTGGAAATGGTTGAGGATACGGTCATCTCACAGCAATTCGAAAGTGACGAAGGTAACCTCTATAAGCCTGAAGGCAGCGGCGCCACCTTTGCCGAAGGGACACTCAACGAGACCTCCTTCGATAAAGAAACTAACCAGGACGAAGATGATTATTCCGATATTGAAGCCCTGTTTGCCGTGCTCCATGACGAATCCCGCTTGACCGATCCAGCTTCCTGGCGCAGTGAGTTGGAATCCGTTCTAAACGTTGAAACCTTCCTGCGCTGGCTGGCCGTGAACACTGTCGTCCAGAACTGGGATACCTATGGCAATATGAGCCATAACTATTTTCTCTACACCGACCCCGAGGATGGTCTGATCACCTGGATCCCCTGGGATAACAACGAAGCCCTCAATGGAAATAGAAGAAGCAGAGCCCTATCCATAAGCTTGGACGAGGTCACGGATAATTGGCCGCTGATCAGCTATCTGATGGAGGACCCCCTTTACCAAGCTCAATACGATTCCTATGTTGAAGCCGTGGTCAACACCGTCTTCGTGCCGGAGGAAATGGCAGAAACCTATCAGTATTATCATGACCTAATTACCTCCTCGGTCCTTGCTGAGATAGATAATGGTATTCGTCAATCCTCAGAAGGTACTTTCGCTAATAGCGTATCGGAGCTGGTCACGCATGTCTACAGCCGTTACGAAGCTGTCCAAACTTATTTGAGCAATTAGATTACTTTCCCCAACCAAGGTAATTTATAAAACAAAGAGGCTGCTCTGGTAACGGAACAACCCTTTTGCTATTTTTATCCTCATCCATAATAGTGTAGAAAAAAGCATATCCTATCTTAATTCTCTGATACAATCAATATTATTATTTTCAAGGGCATCAACTCAAAATGCGTCGGTCACATTTGGGGACGAATAATCGCTTTTCACTATTCTATTAAAAGATTATCAAGTACGTTATTATTGATTAACTAACTTGGAAGTAAATACTCCTTTATACGAGGATAAGATTAAACAAATGAAAGCTGAATACTCCTATATTGACATATTTTCGGGTTGTGGGGGCCTTAGTCTAGGATTATTCAATTCGGGTTGGAAAGGTGTTTTTGCGGTTGAGAAATCACCAGACGCCTTTGCTACATTAAGACATAATCTAATTGATGAAAACCCTCATTTTAATTGGCCAAATTGGTTAACCATTCAAAGTTGGGATATCAAGGATTTATTACAACAAAAACGAGAGGAAATTGAATCATTAGAAGGTAAAGTTGATCTACTTGTGGGTGGACCACCATGTCAAGGATTTTCGACTGCTGGCAAGCGAAATATTCTAGACCCAAGGAATAAACTTATCCACTCGTATTTGAATTTCGTTAAAGCCATAAAACCGCGAGTTTTAGTATTTGAGAATGTTTCTGGCTTCACGTATTCTATGAAAGATAGAATATCAAAAGAGGAAATAAACTTTTCTGAGTTAGTAATAGATGAATTAATAAAAATAGGTTATTCTGATGCAACAGGAAAGACTATCGACTTTTCAGATTATGGAATACCTCAAAAAAGGAAAAGGTTTATTGTCATTGCTAGTCGCGAAGACTTTTCAAAAGCCATTTTTGAGAATTTAGATCAAGGTCGGGAACAATTTCTACAAAGTAAACATTTACCAATAACCAATAGCGTTTCTGACGCTATCTCAGACTTAGAAAAAAGACACGGAACCACAAACTGCGCCGACTCAAGAAAATTTAAGGCGGGAATCACATCATCAGCCGAAAGTGATCTACAAAAATTTCTCCAAATACCGAGTAAAGGCAATTACACGCCTGATAGCCATCGTTATGTAAACCATCGAGAAGACACGGTAGAGTTGTTCAATAAACTCTTAGCGGAGGCTCCTCGTGGAACAACAATTTTAGGAAAAGTACGCGAAAAGTTTGGGATCAAGAAAAGAAGTGTTACGATTCTTGACCGCGGTCAGCCATCGCCAACCATCACAACTATTCCAGATGATTTTGTTCATTATTCCGAGCCTAGAGTGATGACACCAAGAGAGTGTGCTCGTTTACAGACATTCCCAGATTGGTTTGAATTTAAAGGACCGTATACATCTGGCGGAGAGAAAAGAACTCAAATCGTTCCAAGATATTCTCAGATTGGCAATGCTGTTCCTCCCTTATTCGCTGAACAGTTGGGAATGGCCATAATGAAAGTGCTTGATAATGAAAAATGATACCTATCATTTCAGAACAAATACACTTCTTAAGAATCTTGTGGGAAAAGATTTAATCAACGACGACAAGATTGCGGTAATTGAACTGGTTAAAAATAGTATTGATGCTGATTCAAGTGAGATAATAATAAAATTTACAAATTTTCCCGACGAAGGATCCACTACCAAAAGCCAATTAATCATTTCTGATAATGGAATTGGGATGGACTTAAATGATATTCGTGATAAGTGGTTGAATATTGCCTATTCCGATAAAAAAAATACAAGACCGGAGAATCAACGTTTCTATGCTGGAAATAAAGGTATAGGACGCTTCTCTTGTGATAGGCTTGGGAAGGATCTTGATCTTATAACCCGAAAGGAAAATGGGGAATTACTGCATCTTCATATAAATTGGGAAGATTTTGAAATAGATGATAATAAAGACCTCACCATTCAGGAAATCCCAATTGATGTTGAAGTGATTAAGGATGAACTTGATTTTGATTTTTTGAAAATTAATACCTTCCCTAAAAGCGGAACAATATTAATCATATCAAGATTACGAAATAGCTGGGATAGCGAGACCTTAAGTAAATTAAAAACCGCTCTCGAGAAATTCATTAATCCAAATCAATTATTTCAAAAAGAAAAAATAAATATTTATTTATCAATTCCTGAAATAGAAAATACCGAGAAGGGGAAGGAATATAACGAGAGAATCACCGGGAAAATTAGAAATCAAATTTTTGAGAAATTAAAATTTAACACAACCTATATTGAATCTATGATATCTACAACCGGAGATAGAGTCACAACAAAATTGTGGCACGAAGGTGAGAAAGTTTTTGAATTAACTGAGAAAAACGACTCATATCCATTAATTCCTGATACTTATGTAATTATTTATTTCCTAAACCCATATAAAAAGGCATATTTCAAAAGACAAACCGGTGTCCGAACAATAAATTTTGGATCAGTTTTTCTATTTTTAAATGGATTCCGAATTTCTCCATATGGTGATCGTGGTGATGATTGGTTAGAAATTGATGTTAGAAAATCCCAAGGTACTCGCCGTTTTTTGGGTAGCCGAGATATTATCGGTCGAATTGAAATTTTCGGAAATGAGGACCAATATAAACCAGTCTCCAGTAGGGAAGGGTTAAAACAAACTCCTGAGTTTCGACAATTGCGTGAGAAATTTTTCATTGATATTTTACGAAAACTCGAAAAATTCGTTGTTGAAGATTTACAATGGGATAGCGTTCCATCTCACATTAGGCAAGAACTTATAAGCGAAGATGGCATTGATTGGAAGGGAAATAAAGAAGAATATAAAGAATCTTGGGATATTAAAAAGCAAAGAACAATATCTTCTTTGATGACGTTAATTGGATCATCTCCAGATAAAATAATTGAATTCTGGTTTAATCCTGCGTTATTAGAAGGAGTATATGAAACCAAACAAGAAGAAGTAAAGAAACTGCTAGCAGAAATCAATAATATAAACCCCGTAAATATTGATCAAAGGCTTTTACGAAATCTATCCAGAATAAATAAAATTATTGAACAAAAAGAGAGCGACGCTCAAAAAGCCCGCTCAGAAGCAGCAGATTTACGAGTTGAGGTGTCTGAACAACAAAATAAAATCATTGAACTTGAAGAAAAACAGGAAATTTACAAAGCCCAGACAATATTCCTCCGACATGTTACTTCTATTGATGTAGAGCAATTATTAGAATTTCATCACCAAATAGATCTTGATACAAATATTGTCAATAATTACTTATCTAGATCAATCAAAGCGCTTCGTGAAAAATCTGATAAGAAAAATGTAATTGATTTACTCCAAAAAGCAATATTCATAACTAATAGAATATCTACAATTTCTCAGTTTGCAACAAAAGCAAATTTTAGTTCCGGTCTCGCAAAAGAACCAACAGACATACCTGCATACATTGAACAATATATCTACAATGTTTCGAAAAACCATATAGCCCATGATATTAACATAACTATAAATAACGAAATTAATGAACTCTTTGAAATGGAGATAAGCAGGGTTGAACTATCAATGCTAATTGATAATTTCATTAGTAACTCTAAGAAGTCATCTGCAAAGAATTTAATTATTCAAATGTTTATGGTCTCATCAAACACTATTAGAATTTCTTTTATTGATGATGGCAAAGGACTTTCCCAAAAACTACCGAACATTGAATCGATCTTTGAGCCAGGGATAACAACGACCACCGGTTCGGGATTAGGTTTATATCATGCTAAGAATATAGTAAATAAATTAGATGGAAGTATAACCGCTATACCAAACCAACCAAAAGGGCTGGAAATTAGAGTGGAATTAACTAGATGAGACTAACTTACTCAATTATTTGGTTTGATGACAATGAAGATTATATTGATTCTCTCGATAAAGATGAGATTGATAAAATAATTAAAGAATGGGGATTTCAGCCAAATATTTTATATTTATCCGATCCGAAAAAATTCGGATCACTTTCCCCCTTTCGCGAATTTGACCTGCTTGTAATTGATAAGCATATAGAACACTCTCAGGAGGGAGAAAAATTCATTTCAGAGCTTAGAAATAGCAATGTGTATACCGAAGTAATTTTCTATTCAGCATCTGAAATTGATTCTTTGTGGAAATCAATATATGAAGAGCGACTACAAGGTGTTTATGTCTCCGACAGACAAAGTATATTGTCTAAATTAAAAGAAGTTGGTTACCAATCATTAAATAAAATTCTTGATATTGAAAATATGCGTGGAATTGTTATGGCCGAAGTAGGTGAAATTGATCAGACCTTCGATGAAATTACTGAATTAGCAATCAATATATCATCTTCAGATGAATTGGAAGAATTTTATAATGATTTTTTTGACGATAAAAGGGATCATTTAATCGACCAAATAAAATCATTAGCAAATTTCAAAGAAAATAAATCCCTCGGAAATTTAGTTCCACTATGCGATAGCAATAAACGATGGAAGAATTTCCGACGTCTAATTAAAAAGCACAACGAAATAATGAGTTACAATCTTAATGGTGATTACCCTAAAGATGTTCTTAAACCTAGAAATTTCCTTGCTCATGGAATACCTAAAAAATCAGCTACAAGCAATGATGTAATTTTTGAATTTCAAAAAAAACAATTTGTTTACAATGATTCTATCGGAAAAAAAATCCGACGAGATTTACTCCAATATAAACTTGAATTTCAAAAGGTAAGAAACAATATAAAGGAATCTCTGGACAAATAGCACGTAGTTTTTCAAGAAAAGAAATCCCTTTATTCATCCAGCGCCGATGCACTAACCAAGCGGGCCTCTTCAGCCTTCGCCACTTCCATACCTTTCTGCTCGTTCACCCGGGAAAGCAAGAAGCCGCCGGTGATGAAGAAGATGATCAGAGAAACGATGGAAAGTCGGCTGCCACCCATCAGGGTGCTGACCACACCGAACAACAGGGGGCCAACTGTCCCGGCAACCTTTTCACTTACGCTGAAGAAGGAATAGAATTCGGCCGATTTGCTCTTGGGCACCATCCGGCTGAAGAGGGAGCGGGAAAGCGCCTGGCTGCCACCCTGAACGGTCGCCACACCAAAGCCCAGAATCCAGAAGTGGATTTCTTTGGTCATGAAGTAGCCACCAATGGCAATGATGGTATAGATCAGCAGGCTCAGGAGGATTGAGCGTTTCGTTCCAAATTTCTTCCCCAGCCAGCCAAACAGCAACGAGAAGGGGATGGCCACAAACTGCACCATCAGGAGGGTGCCGATGGTGGTCGTAGCGCCGAAATTCAATTCCGTCCCGTAAATCGTCGCCATCACGATGATCGTGCCAATGCCGTTGTTATACAGCCAGAAGGCAATAATGAACTTGAACAATTCCTTAAACTTGCGAATCTCACCGAAGGTGTGAGCAAGGCGGCTAAAGCTGGCCTGCACCGGGTTAAAATGTTCTTCGCCTTTTAAGATTCGCCGGGCTGGTTCCTTCACCCAGCGCCAGAGCGGAATGGTGAAGATGAGCCACCAGCCGGCTACCATCAGGAAACTGATCCGGCTCATCAGCGCTGATGCAGCACCGTCTTTGGCCGTCATAATCATGGCCAGGTTGATCGCCAGCAGGATTCCGCCGCCAAAGTAACCAAAAGCATAACCCCGGGAAGAAACCTCGTCACGTTCTTCCTCATCGGCCACATGGGGCAACAAAGAGTCATAAAAGACATTCGCCCCCGCAAAACCAACATTACCGATGATATAGAACACCGAAGCCAGCAGCCAGTCGCCTTCTTTGATGAAGAAAAGAAGCGCCGCACCGGCAATCCCAAGTAGCGCAAAGATCGTCAAGAATTTCTTCTTTGAACCGCTGAAATCCGCCATAGCACCCATCACAGGCCCCATCAGCGCCACAATCAGCAATGCAATGGTGGTCGTGTAGCTCCAATAAGCTGTGCGGATGTTCGGCGCTAAATCCGCTGCCGCAACGCTTGCATAGTACACCGGCAACACTGCGGCCGTAATTGTGGTGACAAAGGCGGAATTCGCCCAGTCATACATCACCCAGCCAAATATTGCGCGTTTCTTCTCTTTTTGCTCCATAGGGAAATCCTCCTGATTCAGAGTGTCAGCTAATAATATAACCGATTAAAGTCGGATTTGGTACAGAATTTGATTTATCAGGGGAATCTAGGGGCAAGGCCGGATTGAACTGTATCCATCCACAACCCGATCCGGTCATTGGGGAGTGGCCGGCTGAGGAGAAAGCCCTGAACATAGTCACAACCATGCTCTGTCAACCAATCCAACTGCTCCTGTGTTTCCACCCCTTCGGCAACGGATTGGATCTCAAGTGCTTCGGCTAATTGAATGATAGCTTTGATAATGGCTTGGCTTTTTGAGGCTTCAATGTCCTCTTTAACAAATGAGCGGTCAATTTTTAGGTATTGAACCGGCAGCATATAGACATATTCAAATGAGGAATACCCCGTGCCGAAGTCATCAATTGCGATCTTCGTTCCCAGGTCACGCAAGGCCATGACAGTCTTAATAGATTCCACCTGATCTTCAATCAATGATGATTCCGTCACTTCAAAGACCAGGCGCGAGGCATCAACCTTATAAGCTTCCAGTAGTTTCACCAATGTATCAATCCACTGCCCGTCGATCAGCAGCCGTGTGGAAAGATTGATGGATACAAAGCCTTCATAATCCGGCCAATTGCTGATCTTCTTGATCGCCGTTTTCATCACCCAGTCGTGAATCAAGAAAATCAATGAAGTATTTTCACAATAGGGCAGGAAATCCATCGGCTGCAGATAGCCCAAATCAGGGTGATTCCAGCGGATAAGCGCCTCCACCCCAACCACTTCCGAAGACTGGAGTTTGATGATCGGTTGGTAAAAGAGTTCAAAATGATCCTTGTTTGCAGCAGCTTTGATCTCACCTAGCAACCGCTGAGTTTTCCGGGAAGATTGATCCGTTTCCGGTTCATACAACGCACAATTCAGTTTTTGATCCGCTGCCAAATTGGCGGCCCAATTTGCCTTGCGGAAAAGTGAAGAGGGCGCCAGGTTTTCAACCGAGTCAACCGCGATGCCAACACTGATCTTAAAGAACAGGGGAATCCGGTTGATCTGGATAGGTTTCTCAATCTTGTAGAAATTCTGCTCGATATAATCTCTTATCTCATCCAGAGAAAATTCGTTCAAATTGAGATAAAAGAAAAAGGTGTGGGAAAAATAATGATAAATATTAGTTTCAACAGGCATCAAACAACGAATCATCTGGGAAAACTTCACGGAAAGGGCACGCGTCTCTTCCACATTAAAAATCGCCGTGACCTCTGAATAATTATTGATCCGGATCGCCACCAGAGCAATCTGCGTCCCAGGTTCAGCGTCCTGTTTTTCGCAATTTAGAGCATCGATGAAGTGATTGTAATTTGGCAGTCCCGTTTCGGGTGAATGGGTCGCCATCCACGAAACCTCATCCGTCCTTTTATTGACCACTGTAAAAAGAAAGCCGGAGATTCCGCCCACACCGGTAAACATCACCAACCGGTACAGCCAGTTCATCAAGTCCTGCATTTCACCTGTGCTGACCGAGATGGGCATTATCGGTCCTAAGACCAGGCCTCCAATCATCCCCGCCAATATTCCACCAAAGGGCCCAAAGAAATATGCCGCCAATAAGATTGGGAGATACATCGTATGGGAAAAGACATACTTGATTCCCCCAGTAATCCGGACCAAAAAATAAACAGCCGCGATTAAACCAGCAAGCAGAAAAAGCTTGCCGAGAGTGACTAACTTTGAGTTACTTCGGAGACAGGTCATAGTTCTCAAGGGACTACCAATAACGGTAGCTTACTAAGTAGAAATACAATAATGGTTATTAAGCTCACAATTGAGTATAACAAACAGCAAGCCTCAGGCTAGTATCTAAATTTAGGGGTAAAAAATCATCTTCTTCTCATAAATGGGACTCGCCGGACTCAATCTCCGGCAGGTATAATTAAAGTTTGCGTAATGGCCTCCGAAGCGCATCTGAACTTCAATTCTTAGACCATTTGTACTATACTTAGCAGAATGAGCGAAAATATTAACATGATGGCAAGAGACAACCTGCGCGTAATTGGCGCGCGTGAGCACAACCTAAAAAACATCACCGTTGAAATCCCTCGGGATAAATTCGTGGTGATCACCGGTCTCTCAGGTTCCGGTAAAAGTTCCCTGGCATTCGATACGATCTTCGCTGAAGGGCAGCGCCGCTATGTGGAATCACTTTCGGCCTATGCCCGTCAGTTCCTCGGTCAGATGAACAAACCGGATGTGGACAGCATTGAAGGGCTTTCCCCCGCGGTTTCTATTGATCAAAAGGCCACTTCCCATAATCCGCGTTCCACTGTTGGCACGGTCACAGAAGTGTATGACTATCTGCGGCTGCTCTATGCCCGCGTCGGCATCCCCCACTGCCCAATTTGCGGGCGAGTGGTCCAGAAACAATCCGCCCAGGAGATCGTGGAAGATATCGAAGCACTGCCCAAAGACAGTCGCCTGCAGATCCTTTCCCCTCTGGTTCGGGAGCGTAAAGGCACTTACCAGGCTGTCTTCGAAGAAATCCGTAAGGCAGGGTTCGTCCGCGCCCGGGTAGATGGCGAAACCTACCCCCTGGATGAGGAATTTGACCTCGATCGCTACAAAAAGCACACCATCGAAGCAGTGGTTGACCGGTTGATCCTGCGCGAGACCGAAAATGACGAGGACGCCCAGGCTGCCCGGTCCCGACTGACCGATTCGGTAGAGACTGCGCTCAAATTTGGCGATGGTTATATCACTGTCCAGATCCTCTCACAGGACGATCCCCGCGATATTCAGTTCTCGGAACATCTGGCCTGCCCGGAACACGGCAGCGTGATCACTGAGATTGAACCCCGCACTTTTTCCTTCAACACACCCCACGGCGCTTGCCCCACCTGTCAGGGTCTCGGCAGCTATCGTGAGATTGACCCGGACCTGCTGATCCCGAACCGCTCCCTTTCGCTGAAAGATGGCGCAATCATCGATTCAGCCTGGAGCGGGCCCAAGGAAGATGGCGGATACTACTGGCAGATGCTCGAAGCCGCCGCCAATAAGTATGATGTTGACCTGGAAGCGCCCGTTTCCTCCCTTCCGGAAGAAAAACTTCATGTCATCCTATATGGCACCGGAGATGAGGAGATGACCGTTGAATATACCGGCCGAAATGGACGGAAAAGCTCCTTCAAAGCTAAATTTGAGGGTGTGATCCCCAACCTTGAACGCCGCTACCGAGAGACCAATTCAGAACATCAGCGCGGCAGGATCGCAGAATTCATGAGCGACCGGCCCTGCCCGACTTGCGGCGGCGATCGGCTGCGAAAAGAAGCCCTGGCCGTCACCGTGGATGGCAAGAACATCGTCGAGGTCACCAAATGGCCAGTGCATAAAAGCCTGGACTGGGTGGAGAAATTAACCAGCGACGATACCCCCTTCAACCATCGAGACACCCTGATCGCTGAGCGAATCCTCAAGGAGATCAAGGCCCGATTGGGTTTCCTGGTCAATGTGGGGCTCGATTACCTCACCCTGCAGCGTTCTGCCGGGTCACTTTCCGGTGGCGAAGCCCAACGCATCCGCCTGGCAACCCAGATCGGCTCCCGGCTGATGGGCGTGCTTTATGTGCTGGATGAGCCCTCAATTGGCCTGCACCCCCGCGATAACGAACGCCTGCTGGTCACGCTGGAAGGCATGCGCGACCTCGGTAACACCGTGCTGGTCGTTGAACACGACGAAGAAACCATCCGCCGCGCTGACTGGATCGTGGATCTTGGGCCGGGCGCCGGTGATCTGGGCGGCGAAGTGATCGCAGAAGGCCCGCCGGAAGATATCATCAACAATCCCAACTCCCTGACCGGCGCCTACCTCTCCGGACGGAAATATGTGCCCGTCCCGGAAAAACGACGGGATGGCAACGGCAAGCACCTTGTGCTGACAGGTGCGACCCAAAACAACCTCAAGGATGTCACCCTGGATATCCCTCTAGGCAAGTTCGTCTGCATCACTGGTGTCTCGGGGTCAGGCAAGTCCTCCCTGCTGATCGATACACTCTATAAAACCCTGGCCAAACAGCTTCACGGCGCACATACCAGCCCAGGCGATTTTCAATCGCTGGAAGGTGTGGAGCATCTAGACAAGATCATCAATATTGACCAATCCCCCATCGGCCGGACGCCGCGCTCCAACCCCGGCACCTACACCGGTGTGTTTGATTCGATCCGGGACCTCTTCGCAGAGCTGCCGGAAAGCAAGATGCGCGGCTATCAAAAAGGACGCTTCTCCTTCAATGTTAAAGGGGGACGGTGCGAGGCATGCGCCGGGCAGGGACAACTCGTGATCGAGATGCAATTCCTGCCGGATGTCTATGTCCCCTGTGATGTCTGCCACGGCAGCCGCTATAACCGCGAGACCCTGCAAATCCGCTTCAAGGATAAAAACATCGCAGAGATCCTGGATATGACCATTGACACTGCCGCTGAATTCTTCAAAGCGCATCCCAAGATCACCCGCCGGCTGGAGACCCTGCAGGATGTCGGCCTGGGCTATATTCGATTGGGACAGGCCGCCACAACCCTATCCGGCGGCGAAGCACAACGGGTCAAACTCTCAAAGGAACTATCCCGTCGCTCCACCGGCAGCACACTGTATGTCCTGGATGAGCCCTCGGTGGGTTTGCATGCCGCAGACGTGCACCGCCTGATTGAAGTGCTCCAGCGATTGGTGGATGAAGGCAACACAGTCGTGATCATTGAGCATAACCTGGATATCATCAAAGTGTCAGACTGGATCATAGACCTCGGTCCCGAGGGCGGGGACGCCGGCGGGGAGATCATCGCCACTGGTACCCCCGAACACCTCTGCGAGGTCAAACAATCTTATACCGGTCAATTCATGAAGAAGATTCTGGACTGCACAAAAACTGCGCGATCTTAACCTTTTTTATGCAATTAAGGGTATTTTTAACAGACTCGACCTCATTTTGATTATCGGTTAAAATATAGCCACCAAAACTCAATGTTGGGACAGCCCTGCGCGGGATTATGGGCCGATCCTCATTTGAAAAAGGAAACCTTATGCGCAATAAAAACGCGAAGAACGTCATTTCATCGTACCGAAGAAAACAACAAATGGGTCCTTATATCCTTGGCGGCCTGGCAATCCTCTTGGCTGTTGCCGGGATCGTCTTGCTGGTCGTCTATCTGACCGGCGGTGGTGGCGGCATCACCCTCTTCAAGACCAAGACACCGATCCCTACCGAAACCCCAACACCGACGCCGGTGACACCGACATCCACACCTACGATGACAGCAACCATCACCATGACGCCCACCATCACAGCTACAGTAACACCATCCGGTCCATTTGAATATGTTGTTCAGGAAGGCGATAACTGTACATCGATCGCTGGACAATTTGATGTTGATGTGGACGTATTGCTTGCACTCAACAGTTTGAACAGTTCCTGCTATATCACACCGGGCCAGACGATCATGATCCCCGCTCCCGGCCAGATATTGCCTACTGTAACCCCATTGCCAACCGATATCGCTCCCGGCACTTTGATTGAATATACCGTTCGAGCCGGCGACAATCTTTATGACCTGGCTGAACGCTTCAATAGCACCGTGGATCGCATCTTTTCGGAGACCAACAAATACCGTCAGGCAAATGATTTGGATGTGATGGAAGATGAAGGCGACCTCTATGTCGGCGATGTCGTTGTCATTCCAGTGAACATCGTCACTCCTGTACCCACAACCACCAGCACACCCACTGCCACAGCCACACCGACGCCTTAATCAAAGCACATACACGCAATTCAAATCAGCGGCCTTCATAAATCAAAGGCCGCTGATTTTTTATTTCCCAGCAAAAAGCTTCGTTCTGGGTATAATACCAATACAACATCTTCTACCTTACCGGATCGTATCATTGAGAGGGGCAAGTCGATCCGTCTTCCGAAATTATGAAACCATATCTCCGAATCTTACTCATTCTGGTTGTTGTCCTCCTCGCTGCAACGTTGATCTATTTGCAATTCAACAATAGGCAAGGCGACATTCAAGTTGATGCGGTCACCCTGACCGAAAACGGACAGGTTGGTGTTTATGGCCCGGTTGGACTGCAATTCGACCGCCCCATGGACCAATCTTCAGTTGAAGATCGGATTTCGTTCACACCAAAAACCCCGGGGCGTTTTGTGTGGGAGCAAAACACCCTCTGGTTCTACCCGGATGAGCCCATCGATCCGATGCAGGGGCTATCCCTTTCCCTCCGATCCGGTGCGAAATCCTCGGATGGCGAAACTCTAAATTTGAAAATGGAGTGGAACCTCTCCATCCGTTCCACGGAACTTCTATATCTCGTCCTGGCCCAGAATGGCGGTGACCTTTGGCGCTGGAGCTTTACTGATCAAGCAGGTGTAGTCCTGACGGATACCGGCGGAAAGATCATTGACTATGCCCCTAACCGGGTCGGTGAGGTCATTGTTTACGCAGCCGAGAACGATGAGGGCGGCAGCGACCTTTGGACCATAGACCGCGACGGCGCAGTCCAGACCTTAATCGTCGATTGCGGGTCGGATTACTGCAGCCAGCCAGCCTGGTCAACGGAAAGTGCCTTGATCGCTTATGCCCGGCAAGATCGCAACGAGGTGACCGGCCTGTTACAATCCCCCCAAATCTGGCTTTACGACACACAGACCCTTGAGACGACTCCCCTTTACCCTGAGGCAGCCGTCACAGGAGAGCTGCCCTCCTTCTCGCCGGACGGTCAACATCTAGCGTTCTACAATTTCGATCAGCGCGCCATTCAAATCCTGAATCTGGAAACAGCCCAGGAAACGCTGATTCCCACCGAAGTGGAAGAAATGGGGGACTGGTCATCTGACGGAAACAAGCTGCTGTTCACCGATCTAATCCCTTCCGCTCTGGAACCTGAAGCTGCGTTATTCATCGCAGACCTGACCGATCAAAGCGTTGAACGAGTCCTGCAAGAGGATTCGGAAGGCACCATTTTCAGCCAACCCCGATATACCCCCGATGGCGAATGGATCGCCGTCAGTCTGCGGGCGGTCAATTCCACCAACAGCAAAGCCTTATGGGTGCTCAAACTGGATGGCCGCGAGATCCAACTAATTGCCAACATACCCGCCGTGACCTTCAGCTCCTATCATTGGAGTCCTTCCGGTCAGCGCCTGATCTATCAAAGCCTGGATACCGGCAGTACAGGCTTCCCTACCGCTGTCTGGCTTTGGCAATGGGGAAGGGCTGAAAGCGAGCGGATTATCGAGGATGCCGCCCGTCCGGTTTGGCTGCCCTGAATCACATCCAACCCGCGAGGTTTTGAGAGGATTCTCCCCCTAAAATAAATTCATCTTGCAAACCATACTGACAGGAAGTGGCGAGATGAAAAACTTACAATGCCCAAAATGCCGCTCAAATGAGATCATCCGCATTCCCGGCGAATTCCAGCCTCCGGCTATGTTCAGCGGCGCGAAACCACCCTCCAGCTTTAAATCCATCCACACCACAAAGTATTGCTGCACAATTTGCGGCTATATGGAAGAATGGGCGGATGACCCCAAGGATCTGCAGGATCTGCTCAAAAAGTATGGATTCTGACCGAAGGATTCTAGGCGGGTTTAATTTGCACCCAGTGTTCACCAGCGGGGCCTTCAGGCCAATAAAATAACCGCTCGATCTCCGGCTGGTAATCATAGGTCCCATCGGACACCGTAATCTTGATCCCGGCGTCATAGTGATATTCCGGCACGAAAATTTCTGTCGGTGCAGTCAGTTGCTCGTCCCCCAGAAAGCTGAATTTGAAGTGCTTACTGCGCATATCGAAGGAAAAGGCCAGCGGCTCACCGGCGGTTGCCAGTGGATAGGGCCGGATAAAGGCAGCTGGCGCCCGGGCACCGGAATTGATATCCATTGGGTTGGTTTGCTGGTCCCGGCTGAAGATAGAAAGGTCTTCCTCATTCCAAAGATCGCCATGTGCATTGGAGTTATCCGGCGTGTAATTCCAAAGCGTGGCATGCAGGAGGTTTGCTTCCAGAGCCTGGAAAGATCTATCCAGAGCCTGCTCTTGTTTGCTAAAATCACCGGTTTCATAGGCCTTCTTGGCATACATGTCAAAAGGAATGCCAAACTCACCAATCAAGGTGGGGATATCACCTAATTTTTCCACTGTTCGGTTTTTAATGCCGCCAAGCACCTGGCGGAACATCTTCTTGACCCGCCCGGGGCCCAGAACAACGTTCTCTGTGATCAGGTCAAAGCCTGCGAAAGAGCGGTATTGTTTAGTGATCAGGGTCAGGTCATCATACCAATGCGAGGAATCAACAATCCCGCTGATATCCTCCTCGGTCCAGGTGGGCATCGTCTTGTGCGGCACGCTTTCAATGAAGATCAGCTTACCGGGATCTGCCTGGCGAATCTCTTCGCCAAAACGGTTGATAAAGGGCTTCAGGAAGTCATTATTGAATTCCACAGGCCGCCCCATAAATTGAGCAAAATAATCCGGGCGCAGCAATTTAGGCTGCCCCTGCTTATCATAGTCCCAAACGCCATTGGCGCGCCACACACCGACCTGGTTGCCCTGCCAGGCCCGTAAACCATTCGGATTGAGCAGGCGAGTGCCGGTCTTTTTGATACCCAGGCCTTTCAGCTCAAGGAAATCCACTTCAGTAGGAATCCCATCCGCCAACATCATGCTCTGGAAGGGTGTCGGAGTATCGCCCAGCATATTTTCGGTCTCGTGGGCGGCCAGGTTCGCCATCCCAATCCAACCTTCCGAAGGCTCATTGAGCGAATCATAGCCGATCACCCAGGGCAAGCCCTTCAATCGGCTGGCGATTTGTTTGATGGCAGCAATATAGTGTGTTTGTAAAAATTCCTGGGCTGGCTTGCCATCAATCATCGTCTTGGAAGCAAACTCATTCCCTGCGAAGAACAACATGAACATCGTGGCGGAGGCCAATTTATAACCATTGGTGAACCAGATCATCCGGGGATAGTCATCGCCCACCATCGCGTGCACAAAGGCTGCTCCGGTATCGTGCAAATTTTCAAGGTTGAAGCCAACCGATTCCAAGGTCCAGCCCGGCGCGCCATCACCACCGGAGAAGCGCGACCAGACATCCTGGTGCGGATCAATGAACACCCGCAGGCCATGTTCCCCGGCCTTATTTACCACTGCTGTCAGATAATCGAGATATGCCTTGTCATAAATCCCCGGGCCAGCATGTTCGATCGCTTCCCAGGTCGTCAGGAGCCGCAAAGTTGTCAGCCCCCAGTGACGCAGCCGCCGAAAGTGTTCATCCGCCTCCGCCAGTGGGAATGGTCGCCCAACGAAACTCACCTCACGGTGACTAAAAAAGCCCTCACGCAAATGTGTTGCACCGTTTGGTTCCACCGGCACCTTTGAAGCACCGCTGAGATTCACCCCCCGTAAAAGCAATCGTCGGCCAACTGCATCAAGGAACCAATGACTTGAGGTCTGCATTTTATTCTCCTATGGTTATAAAAAACCGCTGATTCATTCATCCCGCCAAATGATCAACGATTATCCTCCTCCTACCCTATGGCAAACCGGATTAGTCCGTGCCGTTATTCAGCTCCCTCAGATATAGGATCAAGGTCGAGAGCGCCTGGTCCACCTCGGAAAGGGTTTCCAGGTTAAATCCACGCTGCAGCTCCGGTAAAGATTCCTGCCAGGTCTCCAATAGATTCAGCAGAGGCTGGCTGTCTGTGACGATTTGTTCCGGCACGGGCACCTTGATGGAGGGTTTGGGGGACGGCATTGGCTGAATTCCCATCAGGTCATGCGCTGAAAGGGCTTCCTGCGCAAATTCAGCCGTATCCAGGTCACTGGCCAAATGGAGCAAAACCTGGCGAGATTCCGGTGTAAGGAAATCCATCTTGGCCATGCACTGAGCCACAGCCCGACGGACATGCAAATTTAGGTCATCCGCCAGATCTACCAGATCAGGCATCGCATCTTGCCCAAGGAGCCGGGTCAGGGTGATAACTGCCTGGGGACGGACAAAGGGGTTGGGGTCGTTATAAGCAATATTGCGAACTTCGTCAATTGAGACCATATCGCCCCATTTGGAAACGGCAGCCAGGGCTGTTTCCCGGACGGTGATGGCACTATCTCGCAGCAAGGGGCGGACCAATGGCAATGCGGCCTCATAATTAGCCTGCATCATCATCTCAATCAGATTCCGCCGCAGCCGGTTGCTTGGGTCACTGAGCAGCGGAGAGAGGATGGAGGCGGCTTCTTCCGCGTTCATCTCCACCAGGGCTTCCACAGCCACCCCGCGCAACCCTACTTCCTTCTCGGCAATATCCACCAGAAGAGGAATGGCGTCTTTCTTATCCAAACGCGCCAGCACCTCAATATAGAGCTTTGGCAGCTTGAGGTCCTGCTCTTCGTTGGTCTCCATGAAGTTCTTCAACGCTTGCAACACATCCGCGCTGCACTCCCCATAACACAACCACCCACAAGCGCGGGTGGAGGCCAAATGGATCAGGTATTCATCTGAATGCAGGAATTCAATCAAGCGGGGTTGGATTCGCTCAGGCTCAATCCGAGCCATCGCCAGGATTGCCGCCTGCACCACAATTGGCTGCTGGTCATCCAGGCAGGCTTCGATCTGTTCCAGCGCCTGGCTGGCCTGGAGCAAGCCCAGTGAGTTCACCGCCGCAGCGCAGACATAATTATTAGGGTCATCAATGGCAGCGAGCAGACAAGAGACAACCTCAGGAGCGGGCAGCTCCACAGAACGCCCCAAAGCCTCGGCTGAGGCAGAGCGCACAAATCCATTCGGATCGTCCATCAGGGACATCAGAATATCAGGCCTTGCTTTTAACTCCCCCAAGCGTTTTGCTGCATAAGATCGGTCTCGTGGATTTCTGGACTGAATCAGTTTAAGGCAGCGATCGACTTCTTCTTGTTTATTTTTATTTCTTTTAAATTGATCTACCATTGTCATATAAGTTTACTACATTTAAGAGAGAAATTTTAAGGTTCATTGGATGGGGTTTTTCGCTGGAACGCCTGTCCTTCTGGGGTATTCCTCCGGCGTCCGGGCAATTTTATCCACCACAACAATGAACCGCTCCTCAACAACGGCAGGCAGTTCAACTCGAATCAATTTGTGTAACTTGCCACCCAAAAGGTGGATGGCTTTCTCAGCGGATTGGGTTTCCGCAGGTGCGCTCTCCCCTTTCATCGCCATGGCAATCCCATTGCGATGGATCAGGGGTAATAGATATTCCATCAAAATCGGCATCCTCGCCACCGCCCGCGCCACAGCCAGGTCATAAGCCTGGCGATGCTCCGGGTCTTGTCCAACGGTTTCCGCCCGTTCCGAAAGGACCGTCACCTGCTGCAGATTTAATTTTTCCACCATATGCCGGCAGAAGTCTGCTTTTTTATGAACCGATTCCACCAGGGTGACCTGCGAGGATGGCCAGATCAATTTCAGGACCAACCCAGGGAAACCTGCGCCTGTCCCAATATCAATAATTCGGCCAGGTGGGCTCTGGCGTTCCCAGGCCAGCAGGACGGTGAGCGAATCAAGGAAGTGTTTAGTGCGAATGCCTTCCACATCTCTGATTGCCGTCAGGTTTATCCTTTCATTCCACTCTACAAGCTCATTTTCATAAACCTGAAACCTGGCAAGTTGATCCTGGGAGAGTTTTAGTCCGACCAGGGACATTGCGGCATTTTCCAAAAAGTTCATACCGATCTTTCTATCCATTCAATAGAGGTTGGGTTAATTATAGCCAACTTTATTGTGAATAGATTCAGCAGACTTGCAACGAATAACCGAAATAAGTAAAATAAACCTCATGCCCTGGCCAGCCACACATGTCCTGGTTGCTGAAACAGCCTATCCGCTCTATTTCAAACACCTTGACCACCAAGCCTTTATCATCGGAACCTGTTACCCGGATATCCGTTACCCCGCTCAAATTGAACGGGATTTGACTCATATCCACAATGTGACGATTGAAGAAATGCAAACCCAGACAGGGTTCCGGGCCGGACTACTCTTCCACACCTATGTTGACGATTACTGGAATGACTACATTGGGCAATATAAAGCGCGCCTCTACAATTTGGTTCCCAAACGCCGGCCAACTTTCCATACTTTGAAGATCCTGCAGGACCTCTATCTTTATAACCAGCTGGACCATTGGGACTCCATTACATCTGAAATGAAAGTTATCCTTCCCGAAGAGTTGACTTTTGGCGCCAGCGAACAAGCCGTGAAGGACTGGCATGCCATGCTCCAGCACTACCTGTCCAAACCGCCCCAAAAATCTGACCTCGAGATGCTCTCACTAACCCTTCCGCCAGACATGGTTGAGGATATCCATGTGTTCTACACCAGCTTTCAGGGCGTGACTTTTTTGGATAACATCCTGATCCAGTTCTACCCGGAAATCAAAGCCTATCTGGAAAGCATTTCAGTCTCTACAGTTAACTTATCCTAAGCCTTTAAACTTAGTCCTTTTCCCCCGCTGCGCGAATATACCAGCGCGGTTTTTTCTTTCAGCCAGCCTCTTCTGACACAATTTGATCTGTACGCGGCTTGACGGCAAACTGTGAGATCAACGTTCCGGCCAGCATCAACCCGCAGCCCAGTAACCCCCGCAAGCTCAACACCTCCTGCAAAACCAGCCATCCACCCAGAGCGGCAAAAGCCCCCTCCAAGCTGAGGATGATGGCGGCGTGGGTAGGGTCTGCCGTGCGCTGAGCAACAATCTGCAGGGTGTAGGCAAGGCCAACCGACAAGAATGCGCCAAACAGGATCGGCCCAATCCCGGAGACAATATCCGCCCAGGTCACCGTCTCAAAAAACAGCGCCACAATACCACTGAGCAGCCCCGTGATGGCAAACTGAACAATCGCCAGCCGGACCGGCCCTACCTGGCCGGCATAACGGCCAATCAAGTGGACATGTCCGGCCCAGATGAACGCTCCAACCAGCACAATCAGGTCATAGGGTGAGATGGAAAAACCACTGGTGACCGACAGCAGATAGAGGCCGACCACCGCCAGCAATGCACCAACCCAATGCGCCAGGTGCGTGCGGCGACCCCAGGTGAGCGCTAACAGCGGCACCAGCACCACATACAGCCCGGTGATGAACCCGGCCTTGCCCGCCGTCGTCCCCAGCAGACCCACCTGCTGAAGCGACGCCCCGGCAAACAGCACCAGCCCGGTCGCCAGCATCGGCAAGGCCAGCTTGCGCAGGGGCACTGCCGGCCGGTCAACACCTTTGCGACGCTGCCAAAGGAGCAGCGGCACCAAAGCCAAGGCCCCCAGACTGAACCGGATGGCATTGAAGGTGAACGGCCCCATATAGAGGTTGCCCAGCCGCTGAGCGACAAAGGCAAAACCCCAGATGGCAGCCGTCAAGAGCAAGAGGAGGTCTGCTGTCAAAGTCGGAAACTTCCCTTCATAATTTCAATCAATAAATCTGAACTGGAATACACACCTATGGCGTGACACCGAGGCTTTCCAATTCACTCCGGGCCACCCACCAACCGGGATGCCATTCGAGCGCGGTCTCAAAATCCTCGATCGCGCCATCAATATCACCCAGCATGGCCTTTGCCCGGCCCCGCCAGACCCAGCTTTCTTCAATCGCGGGTTCAGAAGAGTCATCAAAGGTCTTGTTGGCCAGGCTGATCACATCCTGGTAGCGCCCCGTCCAATAATAGGAGAAATAGGGCCCGGTCTGATACCAGAGCATCCGCCAGGGACGCGGGCTGAGGTTGGCATAGATGGCAAAGGCCTGGTCATAGGCCTGGGCTGAACCGTAGTAATCGCCCAAATACATCAGGCTGGTGCCATAGTTGTACCAGGCAAAGAAAAGTTCGCGGCCATCCAGGGCATAAATTTCATTCAAGGCTTTCTGAGCGGCGTATTGCAGGTTCGCGGTCTCATCCGCATTCGAACCTAGGATTGCCATCACATCGCTTTCCTGTTCCGCTGGATAAACCACAAAGTAGAGGTAATTGAAGGACCGCCAGTGACGCGCCACCCGATCATAAAGCACGGCGTAATCTGCCGCCACATAGGAATCCTGGATCAAGAACCAGCCCTTCTCATCGTTATAACCTGTGAGCAGGCCATAATGACCCATCCAGCCCCTATCGGGTACTTCTTCCTCAAAGCCCTTCTCAATCACCACGGGGTACCCCGCGGCAATCAACTGCTTGAGCAGGTCAACATCGCCCCCATAGCGCAGAACAGCTTTAAAGTCAGTGAAATCCTCCACATAGTCAACCAGCTCATAGGGCATCACATTGCGGTCCCGCCAGTTGGGTTTGAGCACCGACCCGATCACAGACTGGTCGCCCTCCCAACCCCAATAGGATAGGGCCATGGAAAGGGTCGCAGGGCCGCAGTTATTAAAGGTCTCAAATTCATGGATCGTCCCCTCCAGCCGCACCTCGTCCGGAATGGGCGTGGGTGTTGCCGTGGGGGTGGCAGTGATCGTCGGCGTCGGTGGGACATAGTTCGTTGGCGTCAGACTGGGCTGCAGGGTCGCTGTTGGCACAGGGGGCAACGCCGTCATGGTCTGCAGGACGATGTCATCCATCTCAGCCTGCTGAGCGGGGGTGAACGCCTCCTGATCTGGCGGGTTAAAGAAATAGTAAATTTTCGCCCGTAGATTGGAGACACGCCAGGCCAAACGGGAGTGAACAGGTGGGAGGTGATAGACCCCCACCAGCAACGCCACACCGACGATAAGGATCAAAAGGATCCAAAGTATTTTATATTTCGAATTCTTGAACTTTTTCCATAGCTTGGACATAACCGGATTATATCGCTTCCCTTTTTTATTGCAAATCGGTTGTTAACATTTAATCCATCCAAAATTATCGTTGACATGAATTCGCTTTATGCTTTAGACGGTTTATCACGCCCATTCGTTCACCCAACTGTGATCAACTTCACGATATACTCATTAAGTAAGTTAACCTTTTCAGAAGGAGAACAGATATGTCAACTCCCCTTCAGATCAATCCCAGAAAAGAGCCGCCCTGGGAAATCATCGGCGGTGCGCTGTCCGAGTTCAACACCCAACAGGCCGGGGACGATCGCGGTCAGAACCTCTGTTTCGTGCTGGAGACACCCGAGGGTGAGATCGTGGGAGGGGTGATCGGCGCCACCTATTGGGACTGGCTCTATGTCAACTTGATGTGGGTGCGGGAAGACCTGCGCGGCCAGGGTTACGGCTGCCAGCTGCTGGAAGCGGCCGAAGCGGAAGCCCGTCAGCGCGGCGCCAGCCATGCCTATCTGGACACCTTCAGTTTTCAAGCGCCCGCCTTCTATCAAAAATTGGGCTATCAGGAATTTGGCCGCCTGGAGAATTTTCCCACCAGCCATACCCGCCATTTCCTGACGAAAGCGCTCTAGACAGCACCTGCCCTCAGGTCACCAATCCAGCGCACCATCCAAAACACTACCAACGCCAGGATGACCACCCAAATGGCGACAATAATCGCACCGGCAACCCAGTTCTTCGGCTTGCCATCCGGGAATGCGGTATCCACCCCTGCGCGGGCATCCACCAGCACTTCCTCCGGGATCATCTTCATAGCCAGAGCAACCCCCAGCGGTACCAGCAGCAGATCATCCAGATAGCCGAGAACGGGGATGAAGTCCGGGACCAAGTCAATGGGGCTGAAGGCATAAGCCACAACCACAGCGGCAAAAACCTTCGCCGTCCAGGGCGTTCGAGGGTCCTTATAGGCCAGGAAAAGGACATACGCCTGCTGTTTCATCCAGCGGGCTTTTTCTTTCAGTTTTTCAAGTAGTTTTTTCATCGTATCACTTATGGCATAGGGTTAGAATAGGCCCAATCATCCCCAAGGATCAAAATTAAATCCGGCTGCGTTCGGTCATTGGTGAAATCATAATCCCGCTGTCCGGCTGCAATCCCAAAGGTCTCCGCTATCCAGCTCAGCCCGTAAGGTGCGTAGCCTTGAAGAGTCACTTCGGTGATCGCAGTCGTCGGGCCCACCCCGGTTTCAAGCACGACAAAACCCTGCTGCCGGAGCCACTCTGCGGTGGTCTCTTCCAGGCCGGTCTGGTAACTGCCGTTGAGTACGGTGATGGTCGGTGCTTCCGCAGCCACCCGGCTTGCCAGGTCGCCTTCCGTCACAGGGGCAATCAATCCGCCAATGCCAAAGACCTCATCGCGCAACAAACGGATCTTGTCGGGAATCGGTCTGAGGATATTGAGGCCGTCTGGTGAGGTTTCGATGGTGATATAGGAAGGCCCAATCACAACCATCTGGATATTCTCATAAGGGATATCCATAGCTTTCCAGGCCAGCTGAATGATCTGGTTCAGGGACATATTGGTGCGGATGCCGGTGGAAAGGTCTTCATAGATCGCCGGAGCGTTCATCACCAAACTGGGAAGCTGATTAAATTCCAGGATACGGTCACGGATCTTCATGATGACATCCAGCTGACGGGCCGACCGATCAAAGTCATCACCCTCTGAGTGTCGGTCACGGGCATAGGCGAGGGTATATTCGCCATCGAGGACATAGGTCCCCGGCTCCAGTACTTCCGTGTTCCACTTGCCGCGCCGGTCAATAGTGTAGGGCTCATCAAAGGTGATCTTGATGCCGTTGATGTGATCTATAAAATCCACAAAAGCCTGGAAATCCACCTGGGCATAGAAGTCAATCGGTACCCCCAGGAACTCCTCCACCGTCTGAACCGCGAGGGCAGGGCCGCCACCGGGCAGGTCATTCAGCTCACCTAAACGGTAGGCCGTGTTAATCTTGTAATAGCCATAGCCGGGAATTCCCACCCACATATCACGAGGGATCGCAATTGCTGCGGCTGTGTTATTGAGTGGGTCCATCGTCAGCAGGATCATCGTGTCCGATCGGGGGGCGGCGTCTTCCCCCTCCGCATCCCGCAGGTCCAATCCCATGATCAGGATATTGATCCGGCTGGTGCCATCCCAGGGGTCTGGGTCAGGTAGGTTGATTACGGGTTCGCTGGTAGGCACAGCCTCCTCTCCAGGTTCCTCGGTGGTGGAAACCACCGGATCTCCCGGCAGGGTAAAAGCTGTGGTTCCGGCCAGCAGGCGGCTGACCAGGTTATGGGCAAAGTATGCGCCCACCAAAGATGCAACCAAAACCAGCGCCAATATGATCCGGGTGGCCCAATCCTTGGGGAAATTCTGCTTTATCGATTCAAAAAATCGCATTTTTCACTCCAAATTCAGGAAAACTTGCTTTTTTCGATTCTAACATCCAACTCCATGAAAATAAATAGAGGCATATTTCGCGCTATTAGCGTTGCTACAATGAATTTTGTGTCTTTTCGATAAAACCGGTTAAATCCAGTTGATAGATAAATGGTATCCACTCACGAAACACTTCTCTCCTGACCCCTGTGTGCTTATTTCTATTGTACAACGCAATCCGGATAACTATTTGATTTGATTGACAGACATTGGGTGGTGTGGTGCGCTCAAAAACCGGAGCGCACCCTACATCTTCATTGTAGGGTGTGCAGTGTTCTTCTGCGCGCCAATAAGTATTGTGGAATAATCTATATCTAGACAAACACGAGACCCATCAAACGATATAAAAGGCTAGCTTGACTCTGTACCTCAATTAGATTATTATCTAATATCAATCCTCTTGTTTACTCAAAATCCGAGGATAAGCTAAAACAAAGACGAAAGCCTGTCAAAGCTATGAGCCAAAAACCACACATCATCTGGGATCAGGGCAGCGCCTATGATCTCTTCATCAGCCTCCGGATCCTGCACAAGCCGAACGAGTTTGGCCTGCGTCCCTCCTGGGCCGCCGGGGTTCGCTCTCGACTTCCCCTCTCCCTTCGCGAAACGCTGGAGCAGGCCGCCCAGATCATCCGGGTGCCGATGCGCTGGATCCACACCCTGCCCGAACCCAAAGACGCCCAAGTCGTGCTAAATGCCCTTGCTGACATCCCGGCAGCAGAACGGCTTGCAGCGCTGATGTTCACCGGCGCGGACGATGAAGAAAGCCGCGAAGCCTTGGCCTACCTGCATTCATTGGTGGGAGCAGAAAGCCTGACCGAGGCAAACGAAGAACATATTAAAACTCTTTACCCTAAGCCAGGAAACCCCGGCAAACCCTTCGTTCGGGCCATCTTCACAGCCTGGTCTGACCCCGCCGCCTTCGGCGAAGCCCTTTATCAGGCCCTGACGGCCTATGTGGAGAATTTCTTTCACGAGGAAGAAACCCGAATCCTGCCTGCCCAGAAAATAGCGCTTGCCGACGTAACAGTGCGTGTTGAACAGGAAGACCTGGTTTCAGTGTTGGAAGACATCTCAAATGGGGTGCGGATGGACTGGGTCCGTGAAGTTGAAGAATTGGTGCTGGTCCCCGCCTTCTGGGGATCACCCTTCGTGTTTTTCGATTCCCGCAGCGCTGCAACCAGCTATGTCGCCTTTGGCGCTCGCCCAAAAGGGACGCCCCTCGTCCCCGGCGAACTGGTGCCGGAGGAACTGCTGAATGCTCTCAAGGCCCTGGCAGACCCCACCCGCTTGCGCATCCTGCGCACTCTGCTGGAAGGGCCCTCGACCCCCAGCGACCTGGCCAAGAGCCTGCGGTTGCGCCCCCCCACCGTTGTCCACCACCTGCACATCCTGCGTCTGGCAGGGCTGGTGCTGGTGACTGTTGCCCCCAAAACGGAACGCCGTTACACCATCCGCCAGGAAGGCCTCGATGCCACCCTGATTAATTTTCAGGATTTCCTGTCAGGAGATTAAACCGCCTTGTCCTTACACGAGAAACACACGGAAGCCGCCAATGGCGTGCTGAAAACCTATATCGCCCGGGTGCGGGCCTTCAAGCCCAATGCCTGGAAATACCTGATCAGCATCCTGATCTTTGGGATGGGCTACGGCGTCTACAACATCCTCCTGAATTTCTATCTCCGCAGCCTGGGCTATGATGAGACCTTCATGGGCCTCGTGGCGACCACGAGCAGCATGACGGTGCTGATTGCCGCCCTGCCGATGGGCTATTTGGCGGATATCCTCGGGCGCAAACGCTCGCTGGTCATCTCCAGCTTCCTGATCGGCCCCTCAATTGTGTTGATGGTCGCGTTCCCCAGCTCAGCAATGATGATCGCAATGAATATCACCCTGGGCATCGGTTCCAGCCTGGGCGGCGTCACCACCGGACCGTTCCTGATGGAAAACAGCGAAGAACTGGAACGCACCTATCTCTTCAGCATTGCCTCCGGGCTAAGGATGGCTGCGCTTTCTGTCGGCAACTGGATCGGTGGATATCTTCCCACCTGGTTTGGCAATCTCCTCGACACGCCCGCAACCAGCCCCAACGCCTATACCTGGGCCATCGGCGCCTCTGGTGTTCTGGTCGCTTTTGCGGTCATCCCCCGGCTGATGCTCAAGCGGAATAAATTTCCCTCGGAAGAAAAGACCGCTTTCGCCCCAATCACCTTTGTCCGAAAGAACCCGGGCAAGTTGAGTAAACTCCTCCTGCCCATGTTCATGACCTCAATTGGCGCCGGCCTGATTATGCCCTTCATGAACATCTTCTTCAGCACCGTTCACCACCAGCCGGATCATGTGATCGGCACGATCTTCGCCTGGGGATCATTGGCAATGGGCATAGGCTTCATCATGGCCCCGGCCTTTGCCGACAAGTATGGCAAGATCAAGGTCGTGGTGGTCACCCAGGCGCTCTCGATCCCCTTCCTGATCCTGCTGGGCTTCTCCCCATGGTTCAGCCTGAGCCTGGTCGCCTATTTCTTCCGGGTGATCCTGATGAACATGAGTTCCCCGGTCTATCAGACCTTTGTGATGGAACAGGTAAACAGCGAATCCCGAGCCATGGTCGCCAGCCTGAACAGCATGGTTCAATCCTTTGGGCGCGCCTTCAGCCCAACCATCAGCGGCTGGATGCAGGTATCCTATGGCTTCGGCCCCCCTTTCATCGGGACGATCACCATGTATACCATTGCCATCGCGATGTATTATTCCTACTTTCTTAAGAAGAAAAAGGGTGTAAAGCCAACACTCACTAAGGAATAGCCCTTTAGGATTCCGGCACCTTGATGGTTTTCTGCCTGCGGATATTCGCCAGGAAGATCCCAACGGCCGCAATCAACAGAGCCACAATCTCCATCCAATTGAGGCGTTCGTGCAGGAAGATCCAGGACAGGACGGCGATCTGGATCATCATTGTGTTATTGATGATGCTGGATTCCATCGCTGTGAGGTGCTGCAGGCTGATATTCCAAAGGTAAAAGGCAAAGGCCGTGTTGACCGCCCCCAGCCAGAGGATCACCAGAATATTCGCCAGGCTGAGCTTCGGCCAAGGTTCAACAGCCACGCCCACTCCCAACATCAGGACCGCCCCAATCCCCATGCTGACCCCCGTGACGATCATCGGTGGGATTCGCTTCTCACGGTTCACACTTCGGCCCATCAAAGACCCCACTGCATTGGAAACAATACTCATCCCTGCCAGGAGAAAACCCAAAGTTGAACCTGCAAGACTGCCCTGGGGCAGAAAATAGAGCAATACGCCACCAATAAAAAGGGCGATCCCGCCCCATTGCAAAAGCGAAGGAGACTCCCGCAGCCCAACGATCCCCAGCAAAGCCACTACAACTGTCGAGAAATTGAGCAGCAGGCTGAATGTGATCGTGTCCAGATATTTCATCGTTACGAACTGGCCGCCCTGCGTCAGCGCATAGAACACAATCCCAAGCAGCACGAGATTCCGCCAATCCTTGCGAGTGAGCGAGGCAAAAGCCCCCCGCTGCTTAAGCATGGCAGGCAGAAGTAACAAAGCCGCCAGGCTGTAGCGCAAGCCTGCGAATATTAAAGGGGGAATGTCATTGAGGGAAATTTTAATCAGCACCCAGGAAGTGGACCAGAGGAAGGTCACAAATAAGGCCTGGAAAATCGCTCGGGTTTGTGGGGATTTTTTCATCGCAGCTCCTTGAAATGAGAATAGGCACAGTTAAACATCAGCCATCCTCATCCCTCCCGGCTTTTATCCGACCAGGTGCTACGCCATCCGGCTTTTGTGACGCTCGGTCCAGACTCGCAAAGCGACGGAACCCTAGTCACTCAGGGTGGTGCCCCCATTATAGACGATTATTGCGTTCTTACCAGCGTAATAAGGCCAGAGCCATCACAGTTTGCCAGGGCAGCACTTTGAATGCGCCTCGGGCAACAGCCGCTTCCACTTCCGCCCGGGATAAGCGTAGTAATTCCTGCTCTTCCAGGTCATCGGCGTCAATTTGAGCCACCGGGTGAGCCTCTCGTGCCAGAAAGAAATGCGCGATCCCATTACCCCGGTTGCCATCCACCGCAAATTCGCCCAGGTTTTCCCAATGTTCCGCCACAAAACCGGTTTCTTCCAATAGTTCACGCTTGGCTGCGGCCAGGGGCTCTTCGCCCGGTTCAATATAGCCGCCAACGGGTGCCAGCGTAGTTCCCGTGATGCTGTATTTGGTTTGGCGGAATACGAGATACTCCCCCTCGATTGTGATCACGGCGATATTGACAAAATCCGGCGTGATAATCCAGGGCCACTTTTCAATCACCTGCCCATTCGGCAGGACAACAGTATGCTGTTCAACTTTGAGAAAGGGTGAGAGATCTAAAACCTGTTCGCGTTTGATCGTTTTCCAGGATTCCATGGGTATCCTCCAGTGAATATTAGGTGATAGCTTTTTTGACAGCCAATCCAATTATAGCGGTTAATAACAGTAGGGACGCAGCGCACACCGCGTCCCTACTGAATGTCCGAATCCACCCATTCAAACCACGAGGGAATATTTATCCCCTGAAATACTCCGACGGTGAATTATCAAAGATCATATCTTTCCCACCGGGGATATACCTCGGATTTACTATTAAATTATAGATATACCAGGCTTCAAAGCCGGATGTACGGTCTATCCATCACTTCAGACGGTTTATATCAAAAGCCAGATAACGATTCTAATATTCCTAAACCGGTTGATATGCTAGAATTAATCATGATGAAAAACATAGATTCTGTCCGTCCTTCACCCATTGCGGGTTCATGGTACAGCAGCGATCCTCAGGAACTGGCTATGACAATTGATGCCTACCTGAGGGCTGCGGAGCCGCAAACTCTGCCTGGTGAGGTGGTGGGGCTGGTCGCGCCCCATGCCGGCCATATCTATTCCGGGCCGGTTGCGGCCTATGCCTTCAAGACAGTCATGGGCCGCCATTATGACCATGTGGCCGTCCTCTCCCCGCTGCACCCCTTTGATTCCCATCCCGTGCTGACCAGCGCCCACAGTGCCTACGAAACACCCCTCGGCATCCTGCCGATCAATAAGGACCTCGTGGCAGCCGTAGATTCAGCCTTCATTGCCAAAACGGGCCTCAACATCTCAACGGTCGTCAAAGACCGGGAACATTCCCTTGAAATTGAGCTGCCCTTCCTTCAAAGGACCCTTGCCGGGGAATATGACCTCATTCCGATCATGATCCGCGACCAATCCCGCCAGGTCGCCCATGACCTGGGCTTGGCCCTGGCTGAGGCGCTGGACCCCGACACAACTCTGCTGGTTGCCAGCAGCGACCTCTCCCACTTCTACCCGGAAGCCCAGGCCAACCAACTGGATGGCCGCTTCATGAAAACCCTGGCGAAATTCTCACCTGACGCCCTGTTTGACCTAAACAATCGGGGGTTAGGTCAGGCCTGCGGGCTTTCACCCATCGCTGCCGTACTTTGGGCCACTGAACAATGGGGTGCAAACCAGGTGACCCTGCTGGATTACAACACCTCCGGCGCCATCACCGGTGACCGCTCCTCCGTAGTCGGATACGGTGCGGCCGCCATCACCCGTCCCATCTGAGGCCAATTATCCGCCCATGACCTTCAAAACACCCACTCAACGGTTGCTCCTGCTGCTCTTTGCCCTCATTCTGGCAGGTCTGACCGGTTGCAATGGGTCTGCCAGGGCGTCCCTTGAGGCTTCCAGCACGCCCACCGCCACCATCACCAACACGCCAACCCCCACCCAGACCTCCACGCCGGCCTTCACGATCACCCCGCAGCCTTCACTTACACCAACCATCACCGCCACCCCCTTTAACACCCTCACCCCCACGCCGGAACCCAGTCCGGTGCCTGATCGGCCTGCGGTGCTTTTCCCCTATCGGGATATCAACGGGAAAACCGTGGATTGGTCTTATATCCACGTCACTCAGATCGACTATAACCAGTTTGACGAGGTCAACGATCTCTGGGCTTTCATGAGCTTCCAGTTGCTGGACAGGGCGATCTATCACAGGAACCTGGAATTCCTTGGCGAGGACATCACGGTCTATTATCTCAATGTTGCCCATGAATTCAACGGTGATATGATCCAAATGCAGCTTGTTTTGGGCGGCACCCCTGGCAAGGATGTCGCTATCGAAGATATCCCCGCCGGTGGGTCAGCTTATATTCAGGTACAGGTGCGCGAATCGTGGCAAAGTTTCGCCCCTTATGTCACCCATCGGGATGCGAACCGGGCTTATGAATATAGCGACGAAAGCTACCCCTTGTACTTCCTCAAGGAGCTGCAGGCCCTTTTGCCCTCCCTGCCGGATGAAATTATCCTGCTGGCCGACCATCCAATCCTCTTCCCGCAGGATGACTGGCCGCAGGTCAAACTCGATATGAGCCGGGTCAGCTATTTGGCTGCCCGTTACCAACCCTTCTTTGAAATTGACGATTACGACCGCCTGATTGATCAAAGCGCGTTTGCCGAAGCCCTGACCGATCACATCCTCGATGGCGTGGATATTCCGGCCGGGTTATATGCCTACAGCAGCCAGACCCTGATCATCATCGAAGGCAACTAAACTCAATTCTGTGCGCCTCACGGGAGCCTGTGCCGGATGGCTTTCAAGGTAAAATCATGCTATGGCTTCCTTTGTTGAAGTAGCAATCAACCTCCCGCAAATTTCCGATACCTACCATTACAACCTGCCTGAAGACCTGCAAGGATCTGTCCGGCCCGGTTCGCTGGTGATTGTGCCTTTTGGTAAACAGCGTGCTCAGGGTGTAGTATTACGGCGTGTGGAACAGCCCGATGTTGCAAAGCTCAAGGATATTGAGGATCTGGTGGATGAAAAGCCGGCCCTCACCCCTGCCCAGATCGCCCTGGCGGAATGGATGGCGGAGGAAACGCTCTCCCCGCTGGGCGCCTGCATCAACCTGATGCTGCCCACCGGGCTGAGCCAGCGCACCGACACTTTGGTGCGGCTGAACCCAGATCTGGCGATAGATGAAGCAGACCTTTCAACTTTGGAAAAACGAATCGTCAACCTGCTGCAGGAACGCGGTGAACTGCGCGGCCGCCAATTAAACGCCTCTCTGCGGCATGTCGAATGGCGTGGTGTGGTGCGCAAACTGGCCAGGAAAGGCATCGTCCACACCCACGCGGTGCTGCCACCTACCCGGGTGCGGCCTAAGACAGTCCGCAAGGTAGCGCTAAACATTCCCCCTGAGAACATCGAAACCCTACCGGCCCCGCTCAGCAAGGTTGCTAAAGTTCATGAACGCCGACTGCATGTCCTGCGCTTCCTCTCCGGGGAAGCTGGACTGGTGGAACCCAGCTGGATATTCGCCCAGACCGGTGCAAACAATGGCGACCTAAAAATGCTCTCGGAAGCGGGGCTCATCACCCTGCGCCAGGCCGAGGTCATGCGGGACCCCCTGGAGGACACCGTTTACGTCCCCGAAAAAGCCCCCGAACTGACCCATGACCAGACTCTGGCCTGGGATCAGATCCTTAAGGGACTGCAGAAATCCCAACAAGAACAAACCCCAGCCCCCTTCCTGCTGCACGGCGTGACCGGTTCCGGCAAGACGGAACTTTACCTGCGTGCCGTACGAGAAACGCTCGAAGCCGGGAAAACTGCCCTGATCCTCGTACCGGAGATTTCCCTCACCCCTCAGACCATCAAGCGCTTCCTCTCGCGCTTCCCCGACCAGGTCGGTGTGATCCATTCACAGCTTTCCGAAGGGGAACGCTACGACACCTGGCGGCGTGTGCGTGATGGCGATCTTTCAGTGATCGTCGGCCCGCGCAGCGCACTGTTCATGCCGCTGGAAAACCTGGGTTTGATCGTGGTGGATGAATGCCATCACGAATCCTATGACCAGTCGGATTTTCTGCCCTATTACCACGCCGTGCCGACCGCCGTGGCCGCTGCCAGGCTAACCCAGACTGCGATCCTGTTGGGTTCCGCCACCCCCCGTGTGACCCAATATTTCCAGGCAGCCAGCGGTAACTGGTCGCTGATCGAACTGCCCCACCGGATCCTCGCCCACCGGGAAGCCATTGCTCATCACGCCCAACGGCTGGGGATTGAGCTGCCTAAACTCACGGGCGAGGGCGAGACGGCCGACCTGGGACTGCCAAAGGTCTCCATTGTGGATATGCGCCAGGAGCTGGTTGCAGGAAATCGCAGCATCTTCAGCCGTGAGCTGAAAAGCGGGATCGAACACGTCCTGGCAACCCACCAGCAGGCGATCCTGTTCCTCAACCGCCGGGGAACCGCCACTTATGTCTTCTGCCGCAACTGCGGTTATGTGGTCAAATGCCCACGGGATGACAAACCACTCACCTATCACAGCCATGGCGACCAGTTGATCTGCCATACCTGTGGGTATCAACGCAAGATGCCCAAGACCTGTCCGGAGTGCGGCAGCAACCAAATCCGCCAGTTGGGCACGGGGACTGAAAAAGTGGAACAGATGGTGCGGGAACAATTTCCCCAAGCCCGTACACTGCGCTGGGATGCAGAGACCACCCGTAAAAAAGGCGCTCATGAAGTGATCCTCAACCTCTTCACCAACCACAAGGCCGACATTCTGATCGGCACACAGATGCTGGCGAAGGGATTGGACCTGCCATTGGTGACGCTGGTCGGCGTGATCCTGGCCGAGGTAGGCCTGAACCTGCCGGACTACCGGTCGGGTGAGCGCACCTTCCAGTTGCTGACCCAGGTGGCGGGACGAGCCGGTCGCAGCCCCCTGGGCGGGCAGGTTGTGCTGCAAACCTATGAGCCGAATAACTACGCCATCCAGGCAGCAGCCCAGCATGACTTTGCCGGCTTCTATCAAAAAGAGCTGGCCTTCCGAAGGGAAACCCAATACCCACCCTTCAGCCGTTTGGTCAAGCTGGAATATCAAAACACGGACCCTCGCAGGGCGGAAAGCACCGCGGAAGCCCTGGCCGCCAAGCTGCGAGAGTGGATCCGTCAGGAGAACAGCCGGATCGAGATGATCGGACCTGTACCTTGCTTCTTCACCCGGCTCTACGGACGCTACCGCTGGCAGATCATTCTGAAGGGGCAGGACCCCACCAGCCTGCTCCGTAACCGCCCCCTGACGGACTGGATGATCGAAGTGGACCCATCCAGCCTGCTCTGACATCCATCCAAATTTCAACCCTGGCGGGACACATAACAAGCCGCCTCACGTTATAATAGAACCAACCTATTAAACAGAACTCAACAGGAAAAATCCCGTGCAAGCAATCAAGAACGGTTTCCGGTTCATCGGCGCCAGTTTATCGCTGGCCCTCAAGAAGGTCAAATTACAGGAGCCCTGGTTTATACTCGGTTTGGGCGGCTTGGTGATCCTGTTCTTCTGGTTCCTGCCGATCGGTGCTGTGGTTGGCCTGATCGGGCTGAGACCGCTTGGGCTGATCCTGATCGGGACATTAGCAGCTTTAGCCCTGGTGGACCTGATGCTTTGGGGCGAAATCACCTCCCTGCTCACCTCCCGCACCTTTGCCACCCTCGATTCAGACGAACCCGCAGAAGAACCTTCCACTCTCAAATACCTCAGTTCACAAACCGGTACAGTTATCCTGTTGGCACTCACCCTGCCATTGCTTTCGCTGGGGAATAGCCTCAAGAACCTGTTCTGCAAGCCGGATGCAGTTCCGGATGAGAAAAACCGCTGGCTGGCAGCCCGAACCCTGGCCCTGCCCATCACCGCTGTGGAAGGGACCTCCTTCCAGGGCACGCTGGAGCGGCTCCGCCAGATCGTCAGCGAGAATTTAATGCGTTTCCGCGAGGATCTGGTTGCGGTACGGTTTGCTGCCGGCCTGGTCGAGGTGTTACTGATTGCCGGGGGGATTGTCCTCGGCTTTGTGGTCGGATTAAAGATCTCTGATCCGGCTTCCGCCGATCCCTGGCAGCGAATACTTGCCGCCGGAATCGCCATGCTGATCGCCTGGGCCTTGACCATCATCGGCATCATGTTCAGCAGCTTCTCCCGAGCCTGCTATGCCACCGCCCTTTATCAATGGGCCAGCAATGTCGCCGAAGCCCGTGCAGGAGATGATAAAAACAAATCCCAACCGCCTGCGATCCTGGCTCAGGTACTCGGAACGGTACGTAAATAAGGAATAAACGAAATGGTTCAACGACAAGAAGTGCTCACCTGGAATGATGTTGATCAAATCATCGATCATCTCCTTCCCCAATTTGAATTAACCTTCGATGGCATGATTATGATCTCCCGCGGCGGGATCGTCCCCGGCGGGCTTTTGGCCGAAGCGATGAACATTCAAAAGATCCTGATCGCAGCCGTGGATTTCCCCTCGGAATTGACCGAGATGGAACGCCCCCGCCTGCTGGCCTGGCCCAATTTCCTGATGTTCCCGGAAGATGATCTGGTGGATGGTGAAAGAATCCTGATTGTGGATGATGTCTGGGGCTCGGGTCGGACAATCACCTCGGTGAAAAACCGGGTGGCAGCGGCGGGCGGCTTCCCCTATACCTGTGTGCTGCACTTCAACCCCTATCGCAACCTCTTTGGGACCAACCGGCCGGATTACTTTGCCGCCATCACCGATGCCTACATTGTTTATCCCTGGGAGATGGACCGCGACCCCAAAGGTTCCCTGCTGCATGACCTGTAGGCCCATTCTGATGGACACAACTTATTGATGAAAACAATGCGAATTCCCCTGCCACGGTTTCTGACCGGGCAGGGATTTTGCTGCCAGAGCGCATGAGGATGAAATCTTTGAGTTGGAAGGTGAGAACCTAACACTCAATCTGGATATCTACAGTATCCTGTTGCTGGACTGAATTGTGTCCTTTCAACCCCTTTTGGGTTAACTTTTATAGCTATAATGATATTCAACTGATCGCAAATGATCGCCTGGAGGAAAGCCCATGGAACGTAAGATCCGCTGGTACGACTATATAACCGTCAACATCTTCTACTTCGCACTGACCGCCCGGTCACAAACCCTCACGCCCCTGATTCTGCCATTGCTGGTGCAGGCTTTTATGGGTGATGAGGTTAAGGGCGCGGCTTATGGTAATTTGCGCTTATGGGCCTTGATGATTGCTGTACTTATGCAGGGCCTGATCGGCATCCTTTCGGACCGCAGCACCTCCCGGATGGGCCGAAGGCGGCCTTTCATTCTGATTGGCGGCGTGACCGAAGTGCTGGTCTTCCTTGGAATCGGCGTGATCGCCGCCACCCTGGAAGGGCCAACAGGCTATTGGGTCCTGTTTGGGACCTATATCCTCTCGATGCTCTCCTCCAACACGGGTCACGCGGCGGCCCAAGGCCTGATCCCCGACCTGATCCCCGAAAGCAAACACGGGATCTTCTCCGGAATTAAAGCCTTCTTTGAACTCCCTGCACCTTTGATCTTTGTCTCCTTTGTCATCACCAAGATGGTTGAAGCCGGCAATATTTGGGGAGCCTTGCTGGTATTGAGCGGTGTCGTACTCGCCTGCACCCTGATCACGATGCTGGTGCCCGAAAAGCCAATTAAACAGCCGCCTGAGAAGATGGATTGGAAACCCATCCTGCGTCTGGTGGCAATGACCGCGGTGTTCACCATCATCATCCTCGGATCGGGTGAACTGGTGCAGTTCGTCAACGGCCTGGCGGTTGATCTGCCGGACACAACGGCTCTGATCGTCACCGCTGCGATGGGCGTGGTGGGTATGGCGATTGCCGTCATCCTGGGCGTCTGGACCAGCGTTCGCATCAGCCTGGGTGGTGGTGAAAAGAGCACTACGGATAAGAAATCCTTCACCTGGTGGGTGATCAACCGCCTGGCCTTCCTGGTCGGCTCCACCAACCTGGCTTCATTTGTGCTTTACTTCCTACAGGAACGCTTCCCCGAACTGCAAGGAGCTTCCGCTGCCGGCCCAACAGCCAAATTGGTCATGTTTGTGGGAATCGCGATTCTGATCTCCAGCATCCCCGCCGGCTGGTTGACGGATAAATTTGGACGAAAACTGCTTTGCGCACTCAGCGGCGTCATCGCCACTGTTGGGACAGTCGTGGTAATTGCCTCGGTCAGCATGACCATGCTCTACATCGGTGGCTTGATGGTCGGTGTCGCCATCGGCATCTTTTATTCCGCCAGCTGGGCACTGGGCACTTCGATGGTACCCAAGAATGAAGCCGGACGTTACCTCGGTATTCAAAACCTGGCCGGAGCGGGTGCGGGCGCTATAGGCGCTTATATCGGCGGCCCGATTGGCGACGGCGTGGGATTTACCGTACTGATGGGGATCTTCGGCCTGCTCTTCCTGATTTCCACCCTGGCGCTGTTCGGTGTCAAGGACCAGCCCAAGGGAACTGGGGAGCCTCCTGTTGGCGCTGCCAGCGTGGAACCGGAATAAATGCCGATAATCATCCAATAGCAAAGAGACGCCCAATTGGGCGTCTCTTTTTTGATTAAGTAGGTTACGAGCCGCGAAGCGCACGTGACAATATGAACCACATTTCACACAATGCGCCATTAAGTAGGGTGCGCTCCACCATTGAGCGCACCATTTCCACCCCATCCCCGGCCCTTCCCCTCAATGAAGGGGAAGGGCATTTGTACAGATAGTACCAATTAAAGAACAGTGGATTCAGGGGGACTTTAGCGCAATTTTATAGTAAATTTAATATAGTAGATGGGGATAAATTTAATGTAATAATAAAATGAGGAGAATGAAATGAATGATGATGACAGAATTCTGTTTCATGGAAAAATAAATTCATCATATTTCCAAGTGGCACTATTGGACAATGAAAATAAAGAGGCTTACCCACAATGGAAAACCGGTGATGAGACCATTGTGTTCGGATCGCATGGTGTTGTTGTTGTGACAGCAAACGATCAATTAATTGACGTGACTGTTAAAACAAATTAAAATGATCTTGAATATGCTTTATGTGTGTCTGGGGAAATTATGGTTGGCAACAAAGGTATTCTTGTTGGAAATATCACCTCAGCAGATACCGCCATTATTAAGGTTCAGTCTGGTAAGTATTCAGTCACGGTTTACACAAATAAATATGGTCCAGAGACAAAACAAGTCGTTTTTTGTGTTAATCGCCTTGGAAATTGACAAGATAATGGAGATATCAGGTCATTTTACCGGTTAAAATAACCTTTTCACCCTCCCTAAAATGAATAAGTGTAATGATGGGTCAAATGGAGCGTATTTCTTCCCAAGTTACTGAATATGCCACTTATGTGGTTGTGGCCACCATACGTGACCTTCATAAGAACGTAGGGTGCGCTCCGCCATTGAGCGCACCATTTCCACCCCATCCCCGGCCCTTCCCATCAATGAAGGAGAAGGGAGCCAAGAACAGTTTTGGTCCAACTCCTGTAGGTCATGTGCGCTGGACGGCAAGTGACAAAAATGAAGGGCGGCCAGAGAGAGCCGCCCCGATGTATATAATTCTTGAAATTTGTAGGTCACGCTTCCAGCGTGACGCCTTTTTATCCCTTCTTCTCCAACACCACCACCATCAACGAGGCGGGCGGTAAATCTATGTCCAGCCAGGCAAACCGCAGCTTGGGTGCTCGGGTCGGTCGGGCAGACACCTGCTCCGGTGCATCAACTGTATTAGCCGCCAGGACATCCAGCCCTCGCATCAACCGGGCCTCCGCCACCCGGAATTTTCGATTCCCTTCCCCTTTGAGGTTAACCATCACCTTCGCCTTCCGCAATGGGCTCCGGTTCGTGATTCCTAAAACCACCCGCTGGCCCTCCGGTGAACGCGTGGCGGTAATGTCAATAAAGGGCACCTGATTACGCTCGCTGATATTCCCCCCCAGGGCTTGCGCCTGGAACACAGGCGACCAATAGGCCAATGTGAGCAGTTGAGATTCCATCTTACGGTAGAGCTGATAGGGGAAATACAGCGGGGTTGCAAAAGCAGCTTTTCCTTCGGGCTTCACGATCAACGGCAGTTGACCCGCTCCCTGCGCAAGGCAGGCCACCTTCAGCACTTCACACTGCCGCTGAAACACGTTCAACATCCCGGCGATATAGAGGCCATCCTGCAAGGTGGCGGCTGGATGAAGGTCACCAGTGGGCGGCATGACGTTGAACCCGTCCAACACCAATCCAATTTCCCGTTCCGGGGCCAATTCCTGAACAAGCGCCCCCAACCGCTGGATCACCTCTTCCGCACTATGCGGCGCGGAAAGCATACTGTGATGCCGCTGCTCAGCGTTGAGAACCTCTTCTCTCCCGACTTCATCCGGCTGATAAAGGCTGAAAGCGAGATAATCCACCTGGTCGCCAAGAGCTGTCAGCACAGTCCGGTTCCAAGCTTCCGCGTCCTCAGGGTCACCAGGCAAGATTGCCAGCCCGGCCACTGCAAGCTGGATCTCAGGATCAGCAGCCCGCATTGCCGCAATAAAAGGTTTAATCGCCTCAACATACGCTGCAGCACTGGAAGTGTCTTGCTGTCCCGCAGCCAACCCCCAAAGCAGGTCCTTACGAGGCTCAAGGGCATTCACCCATTTGGCAGCCTCGTCCTCGGTCATGGCGGCAGGGTCCAGGCTCAGGTATGGCGCGGCGCCAACCCGCTCACAATAAAACAAAAAGGCTTTTAGTTCCGCCTGAGCTGAATCGCTGTCAAACGCACCAACCTTGAATCGAATGATAGCTGGCTGAAGCGCCTGAAATAATTCAGCAACATCCCCACCTTGTTCACGCCCAGCCCGGCCACAAGTATCCATATCCTCAATAAATTGGCTGAAGATCCGGGGATCAATCTCACCGACCACATCATCCAGGTTGACCACGGCTTCAGCCCGCAGTTCAATCTGGAATAAGCGTTTGAACAAATTGCCTTTGGGATAGCGATTCACCCTTTGGACTTTCTCGCTGCCCTCTGGGTTTATTGCACGTTCTGGCGTCATTCCGCTTGCTCCGCTTGTTTACCATTTTGAACTGGTTTACGTTTGGTGAGTAAGAGCGGGATCAGTGCCAGCAGGGTGATTCCCGCTGCCACCTGGAAGATCAGGGATGTGGGGACAAAGCCCGATTGCCCATTCAGCATGATCGGCAAACCAAAACTTGATCCCAGCCACCCACCGATTAATGGTCCAGGGATCATTGCCAGCGCCACCATGAATAGCACATAATACCCGGCATAAAGTCCCCGACTTTCGGCGGGGAAAAGGTCCTTGCTCCAGGTCAGCGCGGCAATCGTCCAGGCGGCCATCGGCGCCAGCCACATAATGCCCGTGACCATCAGCAGGATGAAGTTATTGGTCAGCGAAAAGGCTACCAAACCAACCGCCTCCAAAATCACAGCCAGCACGGCAACCGGGTAGCGCCCCCATTTATCCACCAAAATGCCCAGGGGATAGGCCGCACCAATCCCACCTATCAGAATCGCACCACCCACCAGGATTGAATATTGGAGAGCTTCCAAATGGACATAATGCTCTAAATAAACCAGCAAGTAGGGGAAGAAGACATTCTGTCCCAGCCCAAACAAGGCCACCGCAGCCATCACCAGGAAGAAGTCCCGGTTCTCGCGCAGGTTCTTGACCTTGAAAGTGCTGACGATGTGTTGCCAATAGGAACCTTGCGGTTTTTCCTCGGGCAGTTCCTCTTTGATCAACGGCGCGCAGACCAGCCCAACCAACAGCACCATCCCACCGATGAAATAGAAGAACACCGGGTATCCCACCAGGTCAATCACGATCCCTGCACCGCCGTAAACAATCAGGATGGCGACCCATTTCATTATTTCCAACGCACCGGTCACCTTGCCGCGGTTTTCCACCGTGGTCACATCGGCAACATAGGCATTGAAGGCCGCATCATTGGCGCTGGACCCGAAGAAGGTCATCAGGGAATCGAGCAAAATAGCCATGAACACCCCAGCGGAAACCGTGCTGAAATTAGCCGAGGAGGGGAACAGAGCCGTAATGATCCCCCAGGCGATATAACCAATCACGAGGAAGGGTTTGCGCCGTCCCCAGCGGGTCCGCATCCGGTCACTGAGCGCGCCCATCAGGATCGCCGTCACCGTGGCAACCAATGCTGTGATTGCCACCATCCAGCTGATTGGGCGTGGGTCGGGTGTAATCTCGTTATAGAGAAAGGTGTTGAAAAACTGATTTTCCACGGCCCAGGCCAATTGGCCGGCAAAGCCCAGCATGAGCAGGGCGATCCAAAGAGGACGTGAGAGGCGTTTCTTTGGCGCAGCAGGGGTGGCGCGATTTTCCATGATGGTCATTCCTTTCAAGGGAGGTGAGTGATAAACCCAAACTGGTTAAAGTCTAAAGGAATCCGGGGGCACTGTCAACGGGGTTAACCCGCCTAACTATACAAACATGTAGGGGCGACCCTCTGTGGTCGCCCATTTTTAATTGGCGGGCTCGGAGACCCGCCCTATGAAAAGGTGCCCATATATAACTGACCGGCTATACAAACCAGTGAATCGTGATACAGTTATCGAGACCAACCACTATCAACCCTTGATACCTATGACCTCTCATCGAATTGTGATCCTTTCTGATATCCACGGGATCCTGGCCTCCCTTAATACTGCCCTGGGCGAAATTTTACGTGACCCACCGGACGAGATCATCGTCTCCGGCGATTTCGTCGGTGGCCCTCAAAGCCACGAAACCCTTACCCGCCTGAGAGAACTCAACTGCCATTTCATTCTGGGTAATGGCGAGATCCGTATGCTGCAAATGCACAATCGGACAGCCCCGGAAGCCTGGTGGACCTATCGCCAGTTTGACCTGGGCCGTTTTATTTTCAACCAGCTGACCGAAGATGACCTGACCTTCATCTCCACCCTTCCCGAGCAGCTTCATCTCAAATTCAATGGCGCAGACCCGATCCGAGTGGTGCATGCCACCCCCTGGAGCACCAGCCAGCTGATGTACCCGGACCGCGACCCCGATCTGCTTCAGCGAGCGTTGGATGCCATCGAAGAACAGGTGCTGATCCTCGGGCATATCCACCAGCCGGGAATCTACCGGGTGAACGGGAAACTGGCGGTGAATGCCGGCGCGCTCAGCAATAACCTGATGGGGAGATCCCAGATCAGTTATGCCAGTCTGGAATGGGAAGGCGATGCCTGGCAGCCCACCATTCACACCCTCCAGCCGGACTATGAGGCAATTAAATCGTCCTTTGTGGAGACCGGCTTTTATGAAGCCGCCTATCCCTTCAGCCGGGCCTTTTGGGAAAGTATCCAAACTGGTGAAGATACGCCATACTTCCTGATCGAATCCGCGTTCAATCGTGCCAAAGCGGCAAGCTTGGCGGAAATTGATTTCGTCCCGGATGAGCATTGGCTGGCCGCGGGAGAAGAATTTCCCTGGAAGTTGGATTTTTAAATCAATTCACAAACAATTTCGTAGGTCATGTGCCGCGGCTTTGCCGCGCACGTGACTTTTAATCTGCGTTTTGGTGGGTCGGCGACCCACCCTACTGGAAGCTGGAATTATTGAGCCATTTGGTGCGCTCAACCGCGGAGCGCACCCTACATATCCTTGAGGGGAAGCTGTCTGCGGAGCAGACTGATGAGGTGGAGATACCTCTCCAAAAAAGGGCGGGCACAACTCCCACAGGAGGCAGGCAGACCCGCCCCAACGGGAAGCTGGAATATTGAGCCATTTGGTGCGCTCAACCGCGGAGCGCACCCTACAAAATAAAAAGTCACGTGCGCTGTGCGGCACGTTATATACAATCCCCAATTCACCTACTCACCGATTTTATTAACATTCTATTATAAAGCCCTCCAGGTAGTACCCTTTCGGATAAAATTTGGTAGAATCAGTTCAGACCCTGGAAAAGAAAATGAAAAGGCCTGTAAAGGCCTCCGTATCGTTTGAAGTTGTCTGGGTCTCCAACTTCCCCCTGGATTCACTTCAAGAAAACACGCTTGACTCAATCCAGATTACTATTTAAGGCAATACCAAATAAATTAAGGAGGTAAGCCGTGGCTGGAATTGATAATTTCACCCCCAAAGCTCGTCAAGTCCTCAGCCTGGCTCAAAAGGAGGCTGAGCGCTTACGCAAGCCCCAGATCAGCACCGAACATTTACTGATTGCGTTGATTGATATGGATGGCAGCGTTGCCAGTCGTGTCTTACGAGAATTAGGACTGGAATCAGAAAACGTCAAAGAGGTTATCGAAAAAGAGATCGGCTTTGGCGATTATACAGGTCAGATCACCCTCTCCCCCGGGATGAAACAGGTGATCCCATATGCCTATGATGAAGCTCGCCAAAAAGGCAAACAGGAAGTCGGCACAGAGCATTTGCTGCTGGGTCTGATCCGCCTGAGCAACTGCGAAGCCATGAACATCCTTGGCAAGCTTGGCGTCACCCCGGAACAGATCCGCAAACAGATCGATCGGGTCCTGCGGGAGACACAGCAGCCCGAATCCAAGGCATCCCTTGCCGGTCGGACCGGTTCACGCCGTCGGAAATCGGAAAAGAAAGACGAAGAAAAAACCCCGCTGGTGGATCAACTCGCCACAGACCTGACCGCCCTGGCAGAAGAGGGCAAACTGGACCCAGTGATCGGCCGCCAGAAGGAAATCGAGCGCGTGATCCAGATCCTGGCCCGCCGCACGAAGAATAACCCCGCCCTGATCGGTGAACCCGGCGTGGGTAAGACCGCTATTGTGGAAGGTCTGGCCCAACGGATCGTCGAAGGCGATGTCCCCGCTCCATTATTAAATAAACGCCTGCTCCAATTGGATGTGGGCTCACTGGTCGCCGGCACGATGTACCGCGGCCAATTTGAGGAACGCCTCAAACGGGTGATTGACGAGCTCAAATCCTCCGATGCGATCCTGTTCATAGACGAATTGCACATGCTGGTGGGTGCCGGTTCCGCCGGTTCCTCCGTGGACGCCGCCAACATCCTCAAGCCCGCCCTCTCACGGGGTGAGCTGCAGGTGGTCGGTGCAACCACCCTGGACGAGTATCGCAAGAACATCGAAAGTGATGCCGCCCTCGAGCGCCGGTTCCAGCCTATCGTGGTGGAAGAACCCTCCGTGGAAGAGACCATTCAAATCCTGCATGGGATCCGCTCCGCCTATGAAGACCACCACCGGCTGACCATTGAAGATGAAGCCCTCGAATCCGCGGCCAAGCTCTCTGCTCGCTATGTGAGCGACCGGTTCCTGCCCGACAAGGCCATCGACCTGGTCGATGAATCAGCCTCCCGCGTGCGGATGTATAAGAGCCCAACCTCATTTGATGCCAAAGAAATCATCACCACCCTGCGGGATAGCCGCAAAGCGCTTGAAGAAGCCAAAGATGAAGAACAATTTGACCGGGTTGAAGAACTGCAAAATCAGATTGACGACCTTGAAAGTCAGATTGAAAAAATGCGGACCGTTTGGGATCGCAGCAACAGCCCTCACGTTACCTCCGAAGATATTGCCGAGCTGATCTCAATGTGGACTGGTGTGCCTCTGATGCAGCTCAAGACGGAAGAATCTGCTCGCCTGCTAAATATGGAAGGCAGCCTGAGAGACCACATCATCGGTCAGGATGAAGCCATCGAGACCATTTCAAAGGCCATTCGTCGGGCGCGAGCTGGGTTGAAAGACCCCAACCGCCCAGTTGGTTCCTTCATATTCCTTGGTCCCACCGGGGTCGGCAAGACCGAACTGACCAAAGCCCTGGCAAAGTTCATGTTTGGCAGCGAAGAAGCGCTGATCCAACTGGATATGTCCGAGTTCATGGAACGTCACAGCGTCAGCCGCCTGGTTGGCGCTCCTCCCGGCTATGTTGGCTATGAAGAAGCAGGCCAGCTCACCGAAGCGATCCGCCGCCGCCCCTACTCGATCGTCGTCTTTGATGAGATCGAAAAAGCCCATCCTGAAGCACATAACATGTTGCTGCAGATCATGGAAGAAGGCCATCTCACCGATGCCCGGGGCCACAAGGTGGATTTCCGTAACGCGATCATCATCATGACCACCAACGTGGGCGCCGATATGATCCAGCGTCAATCCAACTTCGGCTTCTCGCTGACCGTGGATGAAGCCCAGGAAGAAGCGCAATCCTACAAGGAAATGCGCAAGAAGCTGACCGATGCGCTCAAACGCACCTTCCGGCCCGAGTTTATCAACCGGCTGGATTCGGTGATCATCTTCCGCTCATTGAATAAGGAAGACATCCATAAGATCGTCAAGCTCGAACTTGATAAAGTCAATTCCCGTCTGGAAGAGAATAATATCCAACTGCGGGCCAGTGAAGCCGCTTTGGACCTACTGGCGGATGAGGGCTATAACCCAGAGATGGGTGCCCGCCCGCTTCGCCGGGTGATCCAGCAAAATGTGGAAGATACACTCTCCGATGCCTTGCTTGCCAACACCTTCAAAGAGGGTGAGAACATCCTGGTGGATGTGGAAACCGTTATGGAGGACGGCACAGAAGTGAAGAAGATCGTCCTGAAGAACGATAAAAATGGCGATCACCAGGAGCAACCCGATCTAGCTACCGTGGAGCTCTAATCCATGGCAAAGGCCAAGACCCGTTACGTCTGTCAGGAATGCGGCCGAACCGCACCTAAAGCGCTGGGTCGCTGTCCGCAATGCGGTGCATGGGACAGCATGGTCGAAGAGATCGTTGTAGATGAATCCAAATCCGCCCTGAGTCAGGTTCTGCCTGGCCTGGGCGGATTTTCAACGCCCAAACGCCTTAACGAAATTGATGGGGACAGTGAAGAACGCATCTCGGTGCCGATCGAGGAATTTTCCCGTGTGCTGGGCGGCGGTGTCGTACCTGGCTCCATTGTGCTGATTGGCGGTGACCCCGGGATCGGAAAGTCCACCCTGATGCTGCAAATGACCATGCAGATGGCGGGTGGCAACACGGTACTCTATGTTTCCGGTGAGGAATCCGAGCGCCAGATCAAAATGCGCGCCCTGCGGTTATTACGGGGTGAGCAAGGCCAATCCGGAGAACTCCCCGATGCCCTATACCTGGTCACCGAAACCAACCTCGATATGATCCTCCAGCATGTGCAGGCTATCCGGCCCCGCCTGCTGGTGGTCGATTCCATCCAAACCATCTACCGACCGGACCTGGAATCCAGCGCCGGGTCGGTTTCGCAGGTGCGGGAAAGCGCCTCCAAGCTGCGTGAGCTGGCCAAGACCTCCGGCATTGCCGTTTTCGTGATCGGCCATGTCACCAAACAGGGCGTGATCGCCGGACCGCGGGTACTGGAACATATTGTGGATACTGTGCTCTATTTGGAAGGTGACCACTTCCAGGCCTACCGCCTGCTGCGATCGGTCAAGAACCGCTTTGGTGCAACTTCCGAAGTGGGCGTATTTGAGATGCACGAGCGCGGCATGATCGAAGTCTCCAACCCTTCGGAGGCTTTCCTGGCAGAGCGGATGACCAACGCTCCCGGCTCAGCCATCGCGGTCACCATGGAAGGCACCCGTCCCCTGCTGGTGGAAATCCAGGGACTGACCAGCCACACCAATTTCGGCAATCCCCGCCGGACAGCCAACGGAATCGACTTCAACCGCTTGCTGCTTATCTCGGCTGTGCTCTCCCGGCGGCTCAATCTGCGTCTTTCGGAGCAGGATATCTTTGCCAATGTGGTCGGCGGCCTGCGGATTGACGAACCCGCCGCAGACCTGGCTGTAGCCGCATCCATCGCCTCTTCCCTGTGGGATAAGCCCGTCCAAGCGGACCTGGTGCTGATTGGCGAGTTGGGTCTTTCCGGTGAACTGCGCATGGTCGGCCAGATCAATGCCCGATTGCGAGAAGCTGCCAGCCTGGGGTTCAAAACCGCCATCGTCCCCCACCGCTTACATAATAAAGAGCGTTGGCCGGATGGCATTGAAGTGCAGGAAGCCCGCTCACTGAAAGAAGCACTGAAACTGGCCCTAGTGCAATAACCTGTCAAACGCCCCGATTCACAATCAATCCCGTTTATAATAAAACTCAGCCCAAGCGCATCATTTTGACCGCTGGGCCATGACCTTATTGAAAGAAAAGGACAAATTATGAGTGATTCCATTCTGGACCTGAAACCCATTTCCCGTGTCCGGCGCAACCACGGCCTCGAACATGCTACGATGCATATCCTGGGCGAAAAATTCCCCAGTGTCGCCCTGGCCGGATATTCCGACCCAGCCGGATTCACGATTGTCGGCAATGTGACCACAGAAGACGTCGCGGAAGCCGCCATTGAAGCCCTCAAGAAATTGCGCAACGGAGAGGCCCAGCTGGCCACCCATAAGAATTGCGGCACCAATTTCGTCGTTGCCGGGACCTTCGCCGGGCTGGCCGCCTGGTTAGGCTCCCTGGGCGCGGGGAAAGAATTCAAAAAGAAGCTCTCCCGCCTGCCCCTGATGATGCTTCTGGCGAGCATTGCCCTGGTGGTGACCCAACCGCTGGGCCCCATCGTCCAAAAACAGATCACAACCTCCGGTGATCCCGAGGGCCTGGAATTGGTCCGGGTGGAAACCGCTTTCCGGGCCGGTCAGCGGCTGCACCGGGTGATCACGGAAGGTTAAGGCATTTCAAATGGCCAGCGATAAGCCCACTGTTTACATCCTGCGCGGTGATGACCGGGAACAGATCGAGTCCCGGTTGAATGATTTCAGCGCGCGCCTGGGCGAACCGGACATGGCCGAGATGAACACCTCCCACTTGGAGGGCAAATCAACCTCACTGAACGACCTGCGGTCAGCTTCCCTGGCAATACCCTTCCTGACAGAGCGCCGCCTGGTCATTGTGGAAGAGGCGATTCAGCCCTTTGCGGGTCGCGGTAAGGAAAAGGACCGAGAAGCTTTCCTTGCCTTACTCGAATCCCTGCCGACCACCACCGCCCTGGTGCTGGTTATCCCCGATTCGAAAAAATATAGTAAAGGCTCATTTAAGTGGGAAACGCTCAAAGAGAACCACTGGCTGATCAAGTGGACCGGCCAACACACCGACCAGGCGATGATCCTGGATTGCGCCCTGCCCACTGATGCGGAAATGAACCTGTGGGTGCGGGCCAAAGCCGCAGAACTTGGCGGCAGCCTGACCCCCGCAGCCGTGAGCATGCTGGTGGAATATGTCGGCAATAACACCCAACGCGCCGTCCAGGAGATCACCAAGCTCCTGACCTATGTTAATTACGCCCGTCCAGTTGATGACGATGATGTCATTAGATTGACCGCCCAGGAGCATCAGGCCAGCATCTTCGATATGGTAGATGCCATCGGCGACCGGGATGGTCAGGAAGCTGTGAAGACCCTGCATATCCTGCTGGAGGACAGCGACCCTCTGCCCCTTTTCGGGATGATCGTCCGTCAGTTTCGTTTATTGCTCCAGGCCAGGGAAATCCTCGATTCCGGTGGCAGCCAGACGGAGATTGCCCAGCAGCTCAAACAGCACCCCTACGTTGCCAAAAAGATTGCCGGCCAGGCCCGTCACTTCAGCCTGCCTGACCTCGAATCGATCTATCACCAGCTGTTGAAAATTGACTTGGATGGCAAATCCGGCGGAATGGATGTCGGGCTGGCACTGGATATTCTGATTGCCCGGCTGGCCGGATAAGGAGAAAAAATGCACGGTCTGGTCACCCTATTGCCTGAACCCTTTTATGCCCAGGTGGAAACCCTCTGGGAAGGTCTGGAGGAAAACTTCGGGCTGAAGGGTATCCGCGTCACCCCTTATCCCCATTTCTCCTGGAACATTGCTGAAGAATACGAACGCCCCGCGATGGATTGGGCTCTGGCTGAGACCGCTCTGGAAACGCCGATTTTCAAAGTGCAGACCGATGGCATTGGCCTCTTCCCGGCACCGGTGCCTGTCCTTTTCATCAAGGTATTGCGAAACCCCATTCTGGATGCCCTGCATAAACAGCTTTGGGAACGCCTACTGCCTATCAGCACGGACTTGAGCCCCTATTACAATGCGGAAAACTGGCAGCCCCACATCAGCCTGGCCTACGGCGACTTGACATCGGAACAACTCCCCGACGTGCGTGCCTGGCTGGAGGCGCAGGAGTCCTATCAGTGGGAAATGGACGTCAATAACATCTGCTACATCCATGAACCGGGGGGTCAGGTGGGCGAGTTGCAGTTGAATGTGCTGCTGCAAGGACTGGAAGAGTTGTAGTTTTCTGTTTATCCCCTTTTTTATAAAACGTTTTTCACGGATATAGCTTTATCACGTACATTGTACGATAAGTGACCTATTTGAATCCGTAGGGTGGGTTCTGTTCTTGAACCCACCACTCATTTCCTAATCACTCAAATCCTCTCGGCCGGCTGGTAAATTGGTGCGCTCAACTTCGGAGCGCACCCTACAAATCTTTGTCACGTGCGCTTCGCGGCACATGACCTACATTCAATTAAGGCTTCCCCTCGCCCTCAAAGAGGACTTCGTCGCTGCACTCCTTGATGGGAAGCTGTCTGCGGAGCAGACTGATGAGGTGAAATTTTCTCTCATCCAGCGATCACGTGAGGGGGCGGGCACAGAGACCCGCCCCTACGGCAAATCTATCTAATTACATTCTGATATGGTGGCACTTTCCCCCTCATCCACCGTTCCACGACACCACCCCCCTTCATTGGTATAATATGGGGGCTATGAAACCACAAATGGATATAAATGACCAAATTGGGACCGGCTGGGGGGCATTATTATGAGTCTGGATTTCCGAATCGCCACGCTTAATATCAGCGGCGGTGAAAAGACCTATGAGCCTATCCCCAATGACACCATTCAAGCCCGTCAGGATGCCCTGATGCTGCTGATCAAACAAATGAATGCCGATGTGCTCTGCCTGCAGGAAGTTGCCCAATATGTGGACGCTGACGGTGCAACCCACAGCCCATTGGAAGCCATTAATGAAGCCGGTGACTACACCGCCTCCCATTATGGCAAGACTGTCTCGATGGAAGCTCATCTGCAGGTGAAGAAAGACATCATGGTCAGGGGAATCTTCAATGACTGGTGGAACTGGTCCAAGGGCAACACCATCCATGCACGCACCCCCTTCTCCCGCCTGGGAGATCTCGAAAAGGGTGGCGTGCCCCGGAACATTCCGCTCTATATGCCACCCTCCTATGAAGGCACCCGCGACACCGAACCACGCTTCGCCCTCCTCGGAAGGTTGAAAGTGCCGCCCTTCCCCTTCATCACCTCGCTGCACCTGACCACACTGGTCGGTGAGCGCAATCCGAAATCCTCCCGCAAGAAGATCGAACAATCCCACCTGATGCGCTACGAGCAAGTTCAGCGGATTCTTGACCTGGTGCGGGTACATATTCTCGAAAGGGAACAACCTCTGATCCTGGCAGGTGATTTCAACGCCTTCAAGGATGAATTCGGAATCAAGCAACTACTGAAATCTGAGCAAGGGTTCATCCGCCTGGTACCTGATATTGAAGGACCGACCCACCCTGGGCTGAAAGAGGCCATTGACCATATCTTTTTCTACCCCCGTGAGCGGCTGATCGACTATTCCTGCCGGATCGAAACGAGTGAGCTGGCGAAACGGGCCTCCGATCACCTGCCAGTGGTGGCGGATTTGCAGATAAAATAAGACAATTCAAGAAGCTGACCTGAAAGTGACCTTTCAGGACAGTTTTCTTTTTGAAAGACCATTGAACGAGAAAGATAGGAGTGTGCCAGAATATGGCAAACAATCAAAAACGGAAATACTTTGGAACCGACGGGGTGCGCGGCCACGTGGGGCAATCCCCGATGGTGCCCGAGTTTGCGACCCGGCTGGGCTATGCAGCCGGGGTCGTCCTTTCACAGACCACCTCCCACCCCACCTTCGTGATCGGTCGTGACACCCGCGGTTCAGGCCAGATGCTGCAAAGTGCACTCACTGCCGGGCTGCTGGCCGGCGGCGCTACGGTGATTGACCTGGGTGTGATCACCACACCTGGCGTGGCCTTCATGATCGGCAAGATCAACGCCACCGCCGGGGTCGTGATCTCTGCATCCCATAACCCCGTGAATGAAAACGGGATCAAGTTCTTCAACGCCGAAGGACACAAACTCAACCCTGAGATCGAATTGGCAATTGAAGCCCTGCTGGATGCCCCCCTGGACCTTAGCGAGGCGGAAGCCCGGCATTTCGGACGCCAAATTGATGGCAATGACCTGCGGGAGCTTTATGTTGAGGACCTGGTAGGCGAACACCCTGACCTGGACCTTTCCGGCATCAAACTGGCTTTGGATTGCGCTAATGGTGCAGCCTCCTGGTATGCCCCGGAGGTGTTTTCCCGCCTGGGTGCGGACGTCGTTGTGATCAACGCCTCGCCCACCGGCGCAAACATCAACGAACTGGCTGGTTCCGAACACGTCCGCCGCGAGCCGCAGAACCTGACCGACCTGATCCATGCCCACCAGGCTAATTTTGGGATCGTCTTCGATGGCGATGCCGACCGGGTGATCTTCGTAGATGAAGCGGGTAACTTAGTGGATGGCGATCATATGCTGGCGATCCTGGCCGATGACCTGAAATCTCAGGGACGCCTGTTGGGCGATACCGTTGTCAGCACGACCATGCGCAACGGCGCCCTGGTCAATTACTTCGCCGATCGGGAGATTAAGTTCATAGAGACCCCCGTGGGCGATAAATATGTGATGGCTGAACTGCAGCAGTTGATGGACGAAGAACCCGAACCCGGCAAAGTTGGGCTGGGCGGCGAGCAATCGGGGCATGTCATTCTGATGGATGAAACCCATGCCACTGGTGACGGCATCCGGTCTGCTATCTATTTGATCCGGGCCTTCCTTGCCAGCAGCGCGGAGACCCTCGCCAGCCTGGCCGAGAGCATCCATAAATATCCCCAGGTGATCGCTTCCGCCCGCGTGGCCGAGAAGCTCGATCTGGAAACCCTGTCTGAAGTTCAGGCGATAAAACAACAAATCCAGACCGAACTTGTCGGGCTGACTCGCCTGAACCTGCGCTTTTCCGGCACAGAGCCTAAAGTCCGCCTGATGCTGGAAGCCGACACCCGCCACACCGAGACGGAGCTGGCCCAGCAAGCCTTTGCGCTTTGCGAAGCCGTCCAATCCGCCACCGGCACCCCCGAAGGCAGCTTCCTGGAAGTGCTCAATGTGACCCGCGGCGGCCTGGTCAAACGGGACAACTAAACCCGCACCTGTCAGGTAAAATGACACTCACACGAACCTTTGGAAACCCAAGGAGAACTTTATGACCTCTCTCTCACCGAAATTAGACACACTGGAGATCCCGGAATTCGGCGCAAAATTTAACGCACTTAACCGGGCTTTGATTATCGCTGAAGACAAAACAAGCTGGGAACCCGCCATCGCGAACATGCAGGCCTTCTTAGATGTGCTGGATGAGAAACTGCTCTCATATCCTGAGCTGCTGGCCCAGGATCATGCCAATTCCTCACGGGCCTTCAGCATGCTGCTGACCCTGATCGCAATCGGCACCCAATATAGGCTGGAACAGTTCAAGCCCAAAGATGAGGTCGGCACCCATAAACGCGCCATCATCGACCAGGAATATATCCCCGCCACCGGAAAGCTCCGGCAATGTGCCATCGCCCTGGCGAAGAAATATCTGGCCGCCCCGGTTTTTGACAGTCTGCGGGAAGCCATCAACTACGAAATTCTCCCCCTGCTGGACAGCATGGACTTCGAACTGGACCCTGACCGCTGGATGCCTTTCCGCGTGGTCCAGATCGCCAATATCTATGAGCGGCTTTACAGTTTCCGCCTCCGGACCCTCGATCCCCGCCTGGTGGGTGACCATCACACGCTGGGCCTGTTGCGGATGATCTATGACCGCAAGTACCTGCGCTTTGGCACCTCCGGTGTGCGCGGCCGCTGGGACGCCGACTTCACCGAACGCCGGGCGCGCCAGGTGGTGCAAGCCGTTTGTGACTTCCTGAATGACACCGATGTGCCCGATTTTGTGGGCCACGAAAACCTGGCCGGTAAACGGATCGTGATCGGTTACGACACCCGCCGGAATGCCGACCGGGTGGCGGAATGGACTGCGGAGGTCTGCCTGGCAAATGGCTTCCCAGTGGACTTCGCCAGCCGTGACACCCCCACACCCGCCGTGGTCTACTACCTGACGGATTACCTCCCCGCGGAAGAAGTCGCCGGGCTGCTGATCTGCACGGCCAGCCACAACCCGCCCGAGTGGCAGGGGATCAAGTTTAACCCCCGCCTGGGCTACCCCGCCCCCTCCAATGTGACCGACTACTTAGCTTTCCACATCAACGAACTTCAGCTTGTGGATGCCTGTGCCCGAACCGCCGACCTGGTGGATGCCCGGGAACGCGGTCTGCTGCGCGGCTTTGACCCGCTGGATAATTACGTCAGCTGGCTCAAAAAGAACGGCAAGGGTAATGCCCGCATTCCGATTGATTTCGACCGCATCCGCAAGTTCTTTGCCGATAAGCAGATCGTGATCGATGAATTTCACGGCTCTGGACGGGGATATATGACCCGTTTGGCCGGGGAAGCCGGGGTGCGCTATACCGTGATTCATGCCGAACGCGACCCCAACCTGACTGGCCTGGACTATGCCAACCCGGAAGAACCCTTCATCAACCCCCTCAAGGCCAAAGTCAAGGAACTGGACGCTGACCTGGGGATGGGGATGGATACCGACGCTGACCGATTCGGCATTGTGGATAAGGGCGGCGTTTATTTCCGTCCTAACCAGATCCTCCCAATGCTGATCCGGTATCTCGGTATCGAGCGCGGGCTGACCGGCCGGGTGATCGCCACCCAGACCGGCTCCCCATTGATCGAGATCCTGGCCGGAAAGATCAAGAATAACGAAGAGAACAAACCGGCGGAAGGCGCGCTGCCAGGCTATGTCAGCCATCCCTTCTACCATATCAAAATCGGCACAAGGGAAGACCGAGTGCTCAAGAATGCCTTCCTGGTGCCGGTGGGGATCAAATACATCGAAGAAATCCGCCGCACCGACCGGGCCTACCAGTCCGAGAAGGTGCTCCCACCTAACTGGCGGGACCGCGTCCTGATCGGCGGGGAGGAATCCTCCGGGCTGACCACCCGCGGCCACCTGACCGACAAGGACGGCCCCTGGGCCAATCTGCTCATCATGGATATGCTGGCCTATTTTGGCACCCGCGAGGAAAACCCGCTGACCACCATCTCCGCCATCTGGGAAGACACAGTCAAGATGGACGGCCTGTGGAAATCCTACGGCAGTTCACCCGATGACCCCACCTCCAATACCGGCCGCACCGACGTGGACGCCCCTCTGGAGGCCAAAGAAGCCTTCATCAGCTATTACCTTGACCTGCCCAAAGAGGAAACGCACCCTGAAGTCGCCGGCATGGACCTGGCTTACCTGGGCGGCATCCGCTATGACGTCGCCGAGATGCAGCTGCAGGATAAGAACGGCGATGACCGCTACCAGCTGCGGGTGCGCGCTTCCGGCACGGAGCCGATCAACCGCATCTATGTGGAAAGCGTTGATCCCCGCCAGGGACGCGTCATCATGGACGCTGCGCTGGCCCGGCTGGAAAACCTGACCATCGTTGAGATCCGCCAAGCTCACTCATCCTGGCGGCTGGTCGATATCCTGACCCAGACCCGCCTGACCGAGAAGACCCGCCAGGCCGTGATTGAGACCATTCAATCCAAAGACTGGGCCCTGGCTGATGTTTGTGATAAACTGGTGCAGTACATGCAGATTTTGGAAAACCGCAACCGCAAGATCGCCCAAAAGTGGCTGGATGCGCTGAAATAATTACTACGGGACCTTCGTCCCCACTAAAAAACCCCGGACTGTCTCTCCGGGGTTTTATGTTTTAATTGTAGAAGAGGGGATTAGCTTGCCTGCAAAGAGATGGATCAGTGAGGAACCGTTGATCTCACAGACTCGGAAAATAATCCTAAGTACTATACAACAATATAATTAATAAGCGGGTATAATCCTGTTTAGTTCATCGATCTCATATCGGTTGATGAATTAGCAGACGATCAGAGTTGCAACTCTGGTCGTTTGCGCTTATACACCACCCCAATGAAAACTCATTAACCCCTTATAGTAAATATCAACACCCTATTTGTTCCAAAGTGTTAAACAAATAGGATGTTCTTCAAGGGTATTTCGATTTTAAAATAAGTTATCATTCAGCCTTTCAAAACATCGTTATTACTTTACATAATACGACTTAAGTCATATTATTTATCTAATTAGTGGGTTATAGTAGGATTGAAAATTAATGTTCTGAAAAAGGAGTGTTCATGTCATCAGAGATGTTCTGCTATCAATGTCAAGAAACCTTTAATAACAAAGGCTGCGTCACCCGGGGAATGTGTGGAAAGACCGCTGAAGTTGCCAATCTTCAGGATTTGTTGGTCTATCTCTTGAAAGGTATTTCTTTTTGGGGAACACGCGGTCGGTCTATGGACGTGATCCATGAAGAGACCAACCTATTTGTTGCAGAAGGTTTATTCGCCACGATAACCAATGCCAATTTTGATGAGCAGCGGATGGCGTCTTTGATCCGCGAAGCCGTAGAGCGGCGCGAGTCCCTTCGAAAAAATGCCCAACAACGGTGCCATGAACTGCATAACAAGCCATGCACTGGCACTGGCCCCGATTGGGCTTCCTGGACACCTACCGATTTTACTGTAGAGGTTTTATCGGAAAAAGCATCGCAGGTGGGTGTTATGGGTGATGCGGGCGTCAATGAGGATGTTCGGTCATTGCGCGAATTGATCACCTATGGACTGAAAGGGATTGCGGCGTACGTAGATCATGCTTATGTATTGGGAGCCAAAGATCCTGAGGTACTCCATTTCATCCAGGAAATGCTTGAAGCGACAACAAATAATGGTCTGACTGTTGCTGAACTAACCGGACTGGTCCTTAAAACAGGCGAAATGGGCCTGCGGACAATGGAGCTGTTGGATAGAGCCAATACCGGCGCTTATGGTCATCCGGAGCCCACCCAAGTCTACCTAGGTGTGAAACCCGGCCCCGGTATTCTGGTGAGCGGCCATGATCTGTTGGATCTGGAAGAATTACTTCAACAGAGCGAGGGAACGGGCGTAAATGTTTATACGCATGGCGAAATGCTTCCGGCACATGCATACCCCCATTTTAAAAAATATGAGCATTTTGTTGGCAATTATGGCGGTTCCTGGTGGCAGCAACGTGAGGAATTTGATAAATTTGGCGGTCCAATATTGATGACCACAAATTGCATTGTGCGTCCTAAAACTGAATATACTGAGCGCTTCTTTACCACAGGCATGGCAGGCTATCCCGGTTGTACCCATATTCCAGATCGAAAGCCTGGTGATCAAAAGGATTTTTCTGAAATTATTGCCCTGGCAAAAACCTGCCCTGAACCAGAGCCTTTGGAAGATCAAACCATCACCACTGGCTTTGCTCATCAGACGGTATTGGCAAATGCAGAAACCATTATTGACGCTATCCAAAAAGGCGCTATCAAACGTTTTGTGGTGATGGGTGGTTGTGATGGACGCCAAAAATCACGCCAATATTTCACCGACGTTGCAGAAGCGCTGCCAGAAAATACAGTGATCCTCACAGCTGGTTGTGCCAAATATCGCTACAACAAACTGAACTTGGGGAATATTGGTGGCATTCCAAGAGTACTGGATGCTGGTCAATGCAATGATTCCTATTCGTTAATCAAGACCGCCCAAGCCCTGGCTGGCGCTCTTAACGTGGATGATGTGAATGACCTCCCGATTTCCTATGATATTGCCTGGTATGAGCAGAAAGCTGTGATTGTGCTCCTTGCTCTGCTGCACTTAGGGATTCGCAAGATCAGGCTTGGCCCTACACTGCCGGCATTCCTCTCACCCAATGTTGGATCAGTTCTTGTCAAGCAGTTTGATCTTAAACCAATCGACAGCGTAGAAAACGATGTTCCCGCAATGATGGCTGGGAATTAATTGATTAATAAAAAATAAGGTGGTCACATGGCGAAAATTGAAGAAGTATTCGATCTAAATCTAAACAGCGATAAAAAGGTCGACAAGGTTATTCAAGACGATAATCTGGATTATATTCATATGCGTTTTGCTAAGGACGAAGGTTTGCCAATCCATATTTCAAACTCGAATGTCTATATGACCGTTCTCAAAGGGACCCTTTCAATCGGATTGGATGACCAGGAGGTCCTTACCTATGCCTCCGGAAGTCTGCTAAAAATCCCCTTCAAAACCCGGATGGACGTCAGGAATCTCAATGAAGAGCTGTTGGAGTTAATCGTAGTGAAAGCCCCTGCTCCCAGCACCTTCAAACAAAAATGAATTTGTTTCTAAAATTGCAAACCTGGCCAATGTTTGTGATAAACGGGTGCAGACTATGCAGATTTTGGAAAACCGCAACCGCAAGATCGCCCAAAAGTGGCTGGATGCGCTGAAGTAACATTTTAGGGAAGTCGTTCCCATCAAAAAACCCCGGACTGTCTCTCCGGGGTTTTTATATTTAATTGCACAAGTGTTAACATGTTTACCTGTATAGTGACGAATTGGTGAAAAATCGGTGACTTCACGGAAATAATACCAAGTCAATACGAGATACAACATAGCGAGTCACGGATGATTAATTTAAATAATTAGGATAAATTTTCATTTATGTGGTTTAGAAAATCCATTATTTTTGAAGATTTTATATACTCGATTGGGGTTTTAAGAACATTAGGAATTAAATTAATGAAAGGAGATACATAATTTCGACCTTTTCTTGGATTATAATCATACCTATTGGAAAGAAGATATAATAATTTTCTCGTCCTTGTCATTGCAACAATAAATTTTGAATATTCAATATCAGAGACACCCTCTACTTCATTAACTTTTGGAACAATACCCTTATTTAGACCGACAATAAAAACATGGGAAGCCGACAGGCCCTTACATCCCTCAAAGGAAGTAAACATTATCAATGGTTCCGAATTATCAGGGGCCGATTCATCCTCTAATTCGTCTTCTGCTTCTGGTGGATAAAAGTAGTTAATAATGGGATTAAAATCTTCATTAATACCTTCAATCTTATCGTTTAATATGTCCAGATCTAGTGATTCACTTTTTAGTAATTCAAGAATTGATACATTTAAATTTACGATGTCAGCTGGAAGAAGGTTAATCATCGGTGTAAAATCTCTACTTCTCTCTATAACACTTTCCAACTCATCTTGATCAAGCATTATTGATGCAATAATTCTCCAACCAATATTTGATTCGGGTTTCCTGATTATTACCTTGTAAGCATCTAAGAGCGTGTAATTAATTTCTTCCGAAGGAGAATAAATTAAATTTGAAAAGTTTTTCGATAGTTTTTTGTAAATTGGATTTAGATATTGTCGCTTGCCGACGATTAATACACAAGGATTGCCTTCTTCATTAGCTTCTTGTATCTCATCATCTGGGATTTTTTCAATTGCAGCTTTAATAAAATTTCCCATAACAGAAATAGTAGATATTTCAGCAGTAACAATTTTTGGATATCGCGAATTTACAGACTCATTACCTTCAAGATAAGGATAAAATTTCCGATTAATTCGTGATTGAAGACCGCCGCAATCAATGACTGATTTAATGAAACTTGATGTAGCATCAACTACAACTTTTGGGCATCGACTACAGAAAGGTAACTCAAATTTGTCATAATCACCCGAATAATATTTATCTCTTATATGTTCAGAAGAAGAATTCCTTAGCGCATATACGGCTTGATCATCATCGCCAGTTATCAACACCTTATTGTTCTTTTCCAGTAAATTAATAAAAGAAACCTCTAAGGGATTAAAATCCTGAAACTCATCAATAACTATCTGATCATATTTTGGAATAAAATCCGGATCTGTTTCTGAGATCTTTAACACTCGATAGACGGAATCATTGAAACTAACCGCATTATAATAGTTTCCACGAGTAATATAAAAGGATATTTGTTGAGAATCTTCGTTGAGCAATTGAAAATGATTTGAAAAATTAGAGTAGGAAAATCCCAATAAATCCGAGTCTTCTTCAATTAGTTGCTCAAGAAATGGAAAAAGCTCAAATCCACCTTCCTTTTCATGAAGCAATTTTTTACAAAAAGCGTGGAATGTTTTTACTTCTGCGAGATCTCCAAAATCATCATCCATATCATTTACTAATTTTCGGATGAAAGTCAATGCAAGATTATTCGTCGAGCCTGTATTCAAAAAGACTTGTTTAAAAGTATAAGTCTTCCCTGTTCCCGGACCAGCGACAATAATCTTCTTTCGCGAATCAGAGTCAAGGATTAACTGTAGATATTCAGCTCTTTTTTCTGCTTGATCTATAAAGAAATTATCCATCATATCCCACTTTAAAGAATTGATTCTTAATATAGAAGTATAGCACTTAAGTTTTGTGCCAGGATTTGGGAGCGAATAGAATCTAACCATTACCTTCACGGAGGTAGCTCATTACCAAAAAAATCGAGTATCAGACACAGGTCAGATGCTGCGCAGCGCATGTGACGGTCTACATAATGCTAGAAGTGAAAACAATAAAAAAGAGGTTGCCCCAAAAGTAAGGGACAGCCTCCTGTTATTTATTCCAACTTCTCAAACGATCAATACTCGTAAATGCTCCCGCCGATGAACTCGCGGATCACAGAGTTTTCCGGCACGACCGTATCATCCTCGATGGCGTCCAGGGACTGCATCAGCTGATAGACCCGGCTGGCTCGTTCAAAGGCATCCTTGCGCAGCGGGTCATCCGCGTATTCTTCGGTCCAGCGCTTGAACTCCGGGAACAGCTTCGCCTTATACATCGGCATTTCATAGGGCATGCCGCTGTTGACGATGTAATCCGTGGTGTTCACGTAGGGGATGATGTTGCGCAGCTCACTGGAGCGAACATAGTGCCAGTGCAGCAGGGTCTTGGTTGGGTCATAAGCCCGGTGGGCCTGATCCCTCAGCATCCGACGGATCAGACGGATATCCGTCCAGCGGACATAATGCCCATCCGGGTCCTTGAGCTGTAATAAGGGTTCAATATAGAGCCGGAAGATCCGCTCCGGGGCAATATCCTTGGTCATATCGGGATAGAGCCCGTGGAGGCTGTCGATCAGGATCACGTCATTCGGCTCCAGCTTCATGGGGGTCTGGTCCAGATGACGGGTGCCGGTCTTGAAGTCATAGAAGGGGATCAACACCTCTTCGCCGTCGAACATGCGGTTCAGGTGCTGATTGATCAGTTCCAAATCCAACGCCTGGGGCGTCTCAAAGTCATAATCCCCAAACTCATCCTTGGGGTGCATCTCCAGGTCGAAAAAGTAATTATCCACATTCAGCGTGACCAGCCGCATGTTATAGCGTGCCAGCCGCTCACCCATCTTGATGGTCGTGGTGGTCTTGCCCGAAGAAGACGGCCCAGCGATGATCACCATCCGCAGGTCTTCCTTCCGCTGGGCGGCCAGGTTGGCGGCGTTTTCCACATCTTCGTTATAGAAGGCTTCCGACTCCGCCACGATCTGGGAGACTTCACCCTTTCTGATGCGCTCATTGAGGTGCTCCACCGATTGGACGTTATGATCCACTGCCCAATCCAACACCCGCCAGAGCTTGGACCAGGGGATGTTGCTGGACGGCTTGGAACGCCGGTCCGCCCGCTGTTCACGCAGCTGGGCCCGCTCCGCCCGGTAGAGGATATAGGCCTTGGCCACCCGGGCATGGCCTTGTTCGATCAGGACCTTTTCAACCGTATCCTGAATTTGTTCTACTGTGGGAATCTCACCGGGAGGGGTATTCTCTTCCAAGACCCGCACAACCTCATCGGAGAGCTGTTGTGCTGTGGCTTTATCTCGCCCGCCAACAGCTACCGCGGCACGGTAAATGGCATTGGTGATCCTTTGGGGGGTGAAATCTACAACCGACCCATCCCGCTTGACGACCGATTTAATTTCGGACATTTTCGCTCCTTTCGAAAAATACCAGGAAAAAGTCAGGTTTCCGTTCAATTAATTATAACGAATGTTAAAGAAAGTACCAACTCGGTTCAAAACCAGCCACTGTAAGCGTTTCATTAAGATAGTAAATTTGGATTGACTTTGCATTCTTCCGTGTGCTATGCTGAATACAGGTAAGAGTATTTAATCAACTCATTTTTCCCCTTACGTTTAGGAACCTTTCACCCTCGTACGCCGTCTGGATGTAGATTTCCGGGCGTAATGGCCTATCGAATGGAGGACAATATGAAAAATAAAATTGCAATTGGATTGAGTATTCTGGCTCTGGCCCTGGCCGCACTGGCTTGCCAGGCCCCCTGGAGCACCCCAACCCCGACCGAAACAACCGTACCCACCGAAGTGACGACCGCCCCGCCAAGCGAGACGGAAACCGAGGCTCCCACTGAGACAGCCACTGAAGGACCAACCTCCAGCCTGCCCGTTTTTCCCAGCCCGGTGATCTACGACTTCTCGTTCTTCACTCCCCTGCAAGGCTGGGCTTTGACCCAGGATGGCAACAATATCCTGGTCACACTCGATAGTGGCCAGACCTGGCTGGATGCGACCCCGGTTTCTCTGGGTACACTCCCCCCCGGCACCACTTCCTGGGGCCTCTCGCCTTTCTTCCTGGATGCCAACACCGCCTGGGTGACCCCCGGACATTTTGGCACCGGCACCTCAACGCTCTATCATACAATAGATGGCGGACAGACCTGGGTTACCAACTCAGTGCCCTTCGATAACGCCCGCTATTTCTTCCTGGATCAGAATGGCGGTTATGCCCTGGTGGATCTAGGCGCAGGCGCCGGCTCGCAATATGTCGCCATCTATCAAACCACGGATGGCGGCGTCAACTGGACGCAGAAGTTCAGCCACGAACCCGGCACGGTGGCCTCCCTGCCCGGCAGCGGGCATAAGGGCGGGCTGACCTTCCTGGATATGAGCCACGGCTGGATCGGCGGCGATATCCCGATGAATGACTACTTCTATTTCTATGCCACGACGGATGGCGGAGCGAACTGGTCACTGGAAACGGATATTGTCCTGCCGGCCGGCTTCACCAACAGCTTCGAAGAAGTCGGCCAGCCCATTTTCGTGGGCGGCACGGTGGGCTACCTGCCTGTGCGAGTGCTGACCGACACCAGCGATTTTTACCTGCTGATCTATCGCACAGATGACGGCGGCCAGACCTGGATTTATCAGGGATCGGTGCAAGATGGAAGAGCAGTAGACTTTGATGCCCCAACCTCCGGCTGGATTGCGGGTGGTATGAGCCTCTATCGCAGCACCGACAGCGGCGTGACCTGGTCGGCTATGGCACTAAGCGGCATCCCGGCCACGGAATACTTCCTGAAGGTGGATTTTGTGGATGGGCAATATGGCTGGGTTCTGACCACCCCGGATGAAAGCACATGGACGCCGTTGAATCTATATCGCACGGAGGACGGCGGCGTGACCTGGACACAGTTGCTGCCGTAATCAAATCACTTGATGTCATAAGGGCGGGTCTCAGTACCCGCCTTTTTGAATCCTGTAGCAAGACAAAAGATAAGCGTATACAAATAGATGAACAATTTCTCTCTCCCCTTCCCACCTTCGGTACCCTTCCCCTCAGAGAGGGGAAGGGACAGGGATGGGGTTTTATTTCATCTTCCGCCTTATCCAACCATCCGATAGAATATAAGCACGGATCCAAACCTATGAAACGACTGCTTATTGGTACCGCCTCCCTTCTGCTGATCCTCCTGGCAAGCTGCGCGCCTGCTGCCCCAACGAGCTCACCCACGCCTTCACCCACCACAACAGCCACTGCCAATCCAACGCTCACCCCCACCGAAACTTCCACGCAAACACTGACGCCCACCCCCATCCCCTCGTTCAGCTTCTCAGTCACCACCGATATGTCGGAGGTCTCGGGGCGGGAATACATCGACTATCCTAATTTTTTCGCCGGCTTGCTGGGGCACCTTAAGGATGTCGGGCCGGGAGATTTCATGGTCAGCACCGGGGATGTGATCCCCGCAGCTGATACCCGCTGGACGATTGATCAGGTCCTCGGCGAGGATTTCCTCTGGTACCCGATCCCAGGCAATCACGATTTCGGTGCCAGCGACTACGCCTTCCTGCGGGATTATAATTACGACCCGAACGGCCCTGCTGAACCGAATATTGTGAACCATGGACCGGACTCCTGCCCCCACACGACTTATTCCTTCGACTATCAAAATGCCCACTTTGTGATGCTGAACGTCTATTGCACCGCCGATTCCCCCTGGGGTATTGATGGCAGCATCACCGACACCCTCTATGACTGGCTGAAGGCTGATCTGGAAGCCACCAATCAGGAACTGATCTTTGTCTTTGGGCATGAACCCGCCTTCCCCCAACCCGATGAGCAGACCGGGCTGACCAGCCATGTCTATGAAAGCCTGGACGAATACCGCCAGGCCAGAGACCGGTTTTGGCAGTTACTACAGGATGAGGGTGTGGCGGCCTATTTTTGCGGGCACACCCATAATTACAGCGCGATTCAGATGAACGGAGTCTGGCAAATTGAGGCCGGTCAGGCTATGGGCACGCGCGCTGCACCCTCCCCTGGCACTTTTCTGATCGTCAACGTGCAGGGAGAAACGGTCACCATCAATACCTATCGTGGTGAAGAAGCGCCCGGGTTTGGTTATTTATTGACGGATTCCTTCCAAATCGCCCCCTGAATTATCCCCTTACAGATCACTCTTTGTGTCTTAGCTCCGTGCCGCAATTACGGCAATAGGCATCGCCCGGCTGGGAGCGACTACCGCATTCATGGCAAAAGATCGCTTTTTGCTCCGAACGCCGCATTAACTGACGGTCGCTGCCGATCCAATCCTCATTAATATAATGGCGCTGATACCACCAGTAGTAAAAACCAACCAAGAGAAGCAATAAGAGAGCCACTGCCAACAACCAAACCACAACGGTTGAGGGCATAAATGTACGGCCCTCGGTATTCTCATCCACTGGCGTCACCGGGGAAACACCCAAGGCCTCAAACTCCGTATTTTGCAGGTCCTTGACATAATGGAACGTGACATTATAGTCAATCCCAGCCCTTACCACACCGGCATTAAGGGTGTATGTGCAACAACCTTCCGCCACATCCGCCTCAGGGTGCGTGACAAGATCACCGGCGCCATAGGGTCGGCGGACGGAGAAGACCAGGTTATTAACCTGGTAGCTGGAAAGCCACATATAGTTGTAGGTCCTGAGCTGATCGAAAATCACCAGCGTGGGATCAGTGTATTCAATCAGAATGTTGGATAAAGGCGCTGTAAACTTAACATCCTTCCAAATTTCGCCCAAAGTTTCTTCCCAATAAATTTGCTGCACTGAGCCGCGGTCATCCACACTCCGTAGTGTGTCAATCACAGCTGTCGCCGGGATCTGGATTGTGAGATCCTGTGGCAATGAGACATTTGAGGAAAGCTTCAAATCCAAACTGACAAAAACAGACTGTCCCGTTCGTTCAGGCCACAGGCCCACCTGAGCGGAATCAAAAACAATCTGCTGGGATGCAACAGCCTGCCCCGATAGGCCAGTCTCGGCAATCAGGGCAAGTATTACAATCAGGAATAGGAGGCGTTTATATATTTTCACAATGGGTTTGATAACTTTAATAAACTAAATCTATCATACCATGTTCACCAAAGTGCGGTTATATGCAGGACGTGCTTCGATTTTGAGCACACCAATATAGAATGTGATGGCGCGCAGGAGAACGCTGCGCACCTTAAAATAAAAGGCCACCAAACAACTTGCTATGCTCATGTAGGGTGCGCTCCGATCTTGAGCGCACCAATACGGAAGGCTGTGATGCGCAGGAGAACGCTGCATACCCTACAATTAAATTACCGTCAAACAATTTATCACGCATATGTAGGGTGCGCGCCGATTTTGAGCGCACCGATAAAAAAACAACCCAATTTTCTCTTATGGACTTCTTAGAATTTACAGGTACCATTGACTAATCAAAATACTAACAATTTTTGACCAAGACTGAAATGGTATAATGCAATCTTTGGTAATCATTGATCAGAAAGTGAAACAACCTTATGACAAAAACAACCATCCAATGCCCCCAATGCCGGCAGCCTGTCCCATCGGAGATCACCCGGCTTTTTGATCTTGGCGAAAACCCCCAAGCCAAGCAAATCCTCCTTTCCGGCGCCTATAACCACATTCAATGCCCCAACTGCGGTTATCACGGCGAAGTCCCACAACCGATCGTTTACCACGATCCCTCAAAAGAGCTCCTGTTGACCTTTTTCCCGCCATCCCTGAACATGCCTGTCAATGAGCAGGAAAAGATGATCGGCCCCCTCATCAAAAAGGTGATGGACTCCCTGCCGATGGAACTACGCAAAGCCTACCTATTGAAACCCGAAACCATGCTGACCAAACAACGCCTGGTTGAACGCATTCTGGAAGGTGATGGCATCACCCCCGAGATGCTGGAAGAACAGCAAGAACGCCTCAACCTCCTTCAGCGGCTGGCCGGTACCTCCCCCGAATCACGACCCGAAGTCATCAAACAGGAAGAAGCCTTGGTCGATGAACAAATGCTGATGATGCTCCAACGGTTGATCCAAAGCGCTGCTGCCTCCGGCGATCAAGAAAGCGCCAATGTGCTGGCCGGGCTGCAACAACAGCTGCTGGAAAACACCGATTACGGTCAACAGATCCTCAAACAGGCGCAAGATCAGCAAGCCGCCATCCAGGCGCTTGAAGAAGCCAGCAAAGCCGGATTGACCCGTGAGAAACTGCTGGACATGATCGTGGAAGCCGCCGATAACGAGGTCAAACTGGCCACCCTGGTGGGTATGGCCCGTGGCGGGCTGGATTATGCCTTCTTTGAGCTGCTCACCGACCGCATCCAAAATGCGAAAAAGGAAGAGCAAGCTCATTTGAACGAATTACGGGCCAATCTGTTGGACATGACCCATGAAATCGATGAGGCCATCAAAGAGCAGGAAAAAATCTCTTCTGACCTGATGGATGAAATCCTCAAGCAGGAGAATATCGAAGAAGCCACGTTGCAAGCCCTGCCCGGCATCAATGAGATCTTCCTGGAAGTCCTGCGCAAACGCATTCAAGCCGCTCGCAGTGCGAATGACGAAGCCCAGCTCAAGAAACTCCAGGCCATCACCAGCGCCATCCAAAAGGTCAGCGCTCCTGGTGCCAATGTTGAATTCATCGAAGCTCTGATCCAGGCCGAAGATGAAGCCGCGATCAATAAGCTGCTGGAAGAAAACGCCGACGAGATCACAGATGACTTCATGTCCTTCATGCTGAACCTGATGAATCAGACCAGCCAGCAACAGGGACGCGAAGCTGCCGCCGAAAAACTTCAGCAGATTTATCGTCAGGCATTACGCTTTACTATGAAACGAAATTTGGAAAGTGAGCCAGCCGCCGAATAAGGCGATAGCCCTTAGAGCGATGGATTATCCAACCGGAGGCCGTGACCGCGGACGGTGACCACGTATTCCCAATCGGGATCAATCTCCGCCAGCCGGTCCCGCAGCCTGCGGACCAGGGCATCCAGTGCCTGCTCGGAAACACCCTCCGCAGCCTGGCTCCAGACGGCATCAATCACCTTTGGCCGGGAGACCACTTCCCCTGGCTGCTCATAAAGGACCTGCAGCAGGTTGAACTGCGAAGCGGATAAGGGCGGGTCCACCTCTTCATCCAGAACCCAAACACGGCGTGCTCCAATATCGACTCGGAGCCGCCGTTTTATCATCTCAAGGGGCAGTCCCTCCAACGGCATGGTGGCGTCCGAACTCAGGTAGATAAAATGCTGGGCCAGCGAGATCTGCAGCTCATCCCCATCAACCAGCAGCTCCCGCTCTTTGATCAAAGCACCATTGAGATACGTGCCGTTCTTGCTGCCCAAATCTTTCACCCACACTCCTTCGTTGGTCGGACTGATCCGGGCATGATGGCGGGAGACCTGGCGCAAAGGGATCACAATATTACATTCTGAATCGCGCCCCAACAACAGATCCGATTTGACCTGCCAGCGCTGGCCTTCCAAGGGACCGGTTTGCGCAAAGAGCAGCGGGTATTCTTTTTCGTTATTGTCCATATCTGGTCTCACCCAAACCATCCGCCCCGGTGTCGAGTGAATGGTAATTTGATTGAATTCACACCTTCAATAATTATAGTATATCCGGGTAAAGCAGTGATTGATCAGCGAAATAAAGGCTATTCCCCCGCAGGGTTCCCTTCAAGCTATTTTTCCGTTATAATCAAATCAACGTCCACAATCAAGGAGAGTGAATGATTCGCTTCAACCGCTAAATTCTTAAGTTTTAGGAAAGTCACCATCCGGTGAAGTTGTTTTTAACCGAGGGCTTTCCCTGGGTTTTTTCTTTTAAGAAAGCAGGTTGTTGTGTTTACCATTCATCATCTCTCAAAGAGCTTCGGACTTAATCCCGTCCTCCGAAATATCAATTTCAGTCTAAATAAAGGCGAACGTGCCGCATTGGTTGGGCCCAATGGCTGCGGTAAGTCCACCCTGTTGAACATCATCGCCGGAAAAGAGCAGGCCGATTCCGGTCAGGTCACCTATCATCCCACCGACCTGCGAATTGGCTACCTGCACCAGGGCATCGAATTTGCGCCGGGTGAGACAGTGGGCGGCTACCTGAACCGGTTTGCCTCCAATCTGCAAATGACCCTGGCCGCGTTGGAAGAGGTCAGCCAGGCACTCACTAAACAGCCCAATAACCCCGCCCTGGCGACCCGCTATGACCAGGTACTCAAAGATCTGGCCCAGGCTCAGGAAATGGAAGGCGCCCGAAAATCCATTCTGGAAGGCTTTGATCTGCTGGAAGTGCCGCAGGAGACTCCGGTTGAAACCCTCAGCGGGGGGCAAAAAGTGCGGCTGGCCCTGGCAGGTGTTCTGCTGGAAGGGCCGCAGCTGCTCCTGCTGGACGAGCCGACCAACCACCTGGACCTCGAAATGCGCACCTGGCTGCAGGATTGGGTACTCTCCTATCAAGGCGCCATTCTGCTGGTCTCCCATGACCGGGCGTTTTTAGATGCGGTGATCCATAAGGTGATCGCGTTCCCGCCTACCGGCGACGGCATTCGGGAATATCCCGGCAATTACACCGATTACCAGGAAGCCCACTCAAAGGAATTCGAAGAAGCCATGACGGCCTACACCGACCAGCAAGACGAGATCAGGCGGCTGAAAAAAGCTGCTCGCAGCGTGCGGGACCAGGCTAAATTTAGGAAAGGCGGCAAAGCTGACCCGACTAAAACCGATGGGTTCAGCGCAGGGTTCTTCGCCGACCGATCCCAAGGCACAGTCCAGCGCGCTAAAAATCTGGAAAAACGCGTGACCTACCTGGAAGGGGAAGGCAAGCTTGAGAAGCCCTCCCAGGCCTGGGAGATGCGGATGCACTTTACTGAAATCCCGCAGAGCGGTCAAATAGCCCTGACCCTGAGCCGTCTCAGTATTGGGTATGATGACACTCCCCTCCTGCCGCCCATCACCCAAACGGTCACCCTCGGCCAAAGGATCGCCCTGGTGGGTCCCAACGGCATAGGCAAAACCACCCTCTTTAAAACCCTGCTGGGTAAGACGCAACCGCTGGATGGCAGCTTCCATTTCGGCGCGGGCGTCCATCCGGGTTACCTCTCACAGGAACAGGAAATGCTGGACCCGACCAAAACCGTGCTGGAGACCATCCAGGCCTTACCGGATATGGGGAACCATAGTGAGGCACGCACCTTTTTGCATCGCTTTCTGTTTGCCGGGGATGAGGTCTTTCAGCCAGTGGCGACTTTATCCTATGGGCAACGATCCCGCCTGATGCTGGCCATACTGGTGGCTCAGCACTGCAACTTCCTCCTGCTGGATGAACCCCTTAACCACCTAGACCTGCCTTCGCGGGAGTCTTTTGAAGCCTCACTGAGCGAATTCGACGGCACCATCCTGGCCATCGCCCACGACCAATATTTCATTGACCGCTTTGCTCAGGTCATCTGGCACTTTGCCCCGGAGGGATTAGACATCGAGCTGACCAGCGACCTGGTCTCTCAGATCATGGATTCTTGATAAACTGTGGATAACTGCCTAAAAACTGTGGAAAAGTGTTGAAAAACAGGGCATTTACCCCCGAAAAACCTGTGAATAAGCTGTGGATGACTTTTAACGATGAAAACCGGGTACGCCGTCCCGGTTTTCGTCGTGTTGGTTTGATTCCTTATTTTACGAAGCATTCTATGCTCTTAGTATAGCGAAGTCCATTCCCCGATACTTGACGGTTGACCTGTTATTACCCGACGATCACCCCACAGAATCATTAGAAACCATCAAAATGACCGCTGTAATTCATTAATTTTCAATAGAACGTCAGGTTTTGCACTCAAAACGGCTTTGTGTTATGATGTTTGAAACCGACTTCACCCAGGAGCGCTCCCATGACGGAACAAGACAACACCGTTGAAGAAAAAATCATCGGCCTGATCGCCCAACTGAACGCTTACATCGAACAATATCATGGTGGTTCGGTTGAGCTGGACCGAATTAATGGCAATTCGGTGTATGTGCGGCTGGGCGGGGCCTGTGAAGATTGCCCCCTTTCTCCCGCCACTCTCCAAGGCTGGGTCGCAGGCACTTTACGGCAGTTCTTCCCGGATATTGAAGTGTTTGAAGCGGAATAAACAAAAAACAGTGAAAATTAAACTCCCCTGGTAAATTCAGGGGAGTTTTTATTTACTGTAGGTCACGTGCCGTCAGCGTACGTGACGATAGACATCAATCCCAGAAGTAAATTCTCTTCCCGTTTTCTAGATTGCTTTGTCGCATCATTTAGATGCTCCTCGCAATGACAAAATTGTAGGTCACGCTTCCAGCGTGACAAATAAGTCACGTAGGTTCGACCTTCGGCCTCACCATACGTGACCCATAAATTCAGAGTTATTTCTCCGCTTCCCCATTCTTCGTTGCGCCGCTGCCAGGGCCGTAATAGATCTCATTTTGCACTGCCCGATATAGGGTTTCGCTCCGCAGTTCTTCCAGGGTGTAGCAAGGCGCATCCAGGTGATTCGCCAGCGTTTCCGCCAGGCCCTGGTCAAAAGCGGCATGCTCCATGTTGATCACCACCGAACGGATCGATTCTTCGGCAACCTGTTCTGCGATTTTTTGGCTTTCTTCGAGGGGGGACCCGCTGCCAAGGGCCACATTCCCGGCACCATCGGTCAGGACGATCAACAGAGGCACCACATCCGGATGGAGCATTTTTTCGCGTTTGATCACTTCCAGCGCCATTGACAGCCCAGCGCTCAGGGGTGTCTTCCCGCCCACCGGGATATCCGCCAGGGCGCGCTGCGCCAGGAGGACAGAGTTGGTTGGGGGTAAAACGAGGGTTGCCCGATCCTTCTGGAAAACGATCAGGCCGACCCGATCTCGTCGCTGATAGGCATCGGTGAGCAGAGAAAGAATGGCACCCTTGGTTGCTGCCATCCGTTCCGCCACGGCCATTGACCAGGAGGCATCCACCAGGAACAGGATCAGGTTGGAAGCCCGGCGAACCCGGACCTTCTTCTGATAATCTTCCCGACGCACGGCAAAAGCCACGTTCTCCCGCATCTCTTCTCTTGCCCTTTGGAAAGGTGCGGCTGCGCGTAGGGTGGCATCAAACGCCAAATCATCCGCCTTGCCATTGGCCGGACGTGACTGAATATAGCGGCCGCGTTTACGGTCGGTCTGCGTCTGCGACCGGCGGCCGCCATGACGGCGCATCATGTTATCGAGGGGGGTATCCAGACGGCGAGGCTCAAAGGTCTCACCCGATTTGACTTTTTGTCCACCGTCCCACCAATGGGCGGTGGCGTCATGGAAAAGGTCCTGCTTGGCAGGCTCTACGGACTCGGGTCCAACGGGTTCGGAGCTAAGCTCGATGCTGGGGGAGACTGACTTTTTTTTTGATCGGATTTCGCGTCAGACTTTTCTTCCTGCTGCTCATCTTCAACCGATGAGCCTTCAGAAGCGGCGCCTTTCAGCTGTTCGATCTGCTCCTCCAACTGAGTGATGCCCATATCCGAATGGCGGAAGGGGCCAGCATTGACCCGGTGCGGCAGGGCCAGTTCAGCGGCCAGGGCAATATCCCGCGGGGTGATCGCATTTCGGCCTTCAAAAGCGGCATGCGCCCGGGCGGCTTTAAGGATCACCAGGTCCGCCCGGTGTCCATCCACCTGCATTCGGGAGGTCAGGTCGGCAATCACCAGCAGGTCACGGGTGGTATAAGTCACCTTATCAACCAGTTTCCGTGCGGCAGCAATCTGAGCGGAGAGTTCCTGCTCCTTTGGCAGCCATTCCTCACGGAAGGCCTCAGGATCGGATTCAAATGCGATATTACGTTCCATGATCTGAACCCGCTGGCGGGGATCTAGGATGCCCAGGATATCCACGGAGAGGGCGAAGCGGTCTAAAAGCTGCGGCCGCAGGTCGCCTTCCTCAGGGTTCATCGTACCCACCAGGATGAAACGGGCGGGGTGCGCAAAGGAAATCCCTTCACGTTCCACAATGTTCATCCCCATCGCAGCGGAATCCAGCAGGACATCCACCACGTGGTCATCCAGCAGGTTAACTTCATCAATATAGAGTAAGCCCCGGTTGGCTGAAGCTAAAACGCCCGGCTCAAAATGCCGTTCACCTTTCTGGATCGCTTTTTCAATATCCAGTGTGCCGACTACACGGTCTTCGGTGGCGGAAACGGGCAGGTTCACAAAAGGTGTCCGCAGTGTTTCCACCGGGATCTCTTCACCATTCGCAAAACGTTCCCGGCATTCAGTACACCAGGTGATCGGGCTATGGGGATCACAACCAAAGCGGCAATTTTTCACAACTTCAACGGGGGGCAATAAGGCGGCCAAAGCCCGCGCGGCAGTTGACTTCGCTGTACCGCGTTCACCGCGAATCAACACACCGCCAATCCGGGTGTCAATCGCGTTCAGAATCAATGCACGCCGCATGCGCTGCTGGCCGACAATAGCTGTAAAGGGGTAAATGACTCGCATTAATTTATTCATTCGGTAATCTCTCCAATGCCCATAAAGTTTACCACGTCCGTCAACGATATTCCATTCCACAAATAAACTTATCAGATCCAATCTCTTATGCCCCAGCCCTTTTCCCACCCCGCTCCCATCTATGCTTATTTAAATCACATTTAAGACCCCCTGAATCAGGCGGATTCAGGGATGATTGACACCCCCCAGGCGGCTTCCTTAATATCCCTTCTCTGGTAAAATCATTAATGTATTCTGGCAACGGGAACTGCCTCTTTCAAAGCTGCTAGCTACATCGTCCGAGGCATTCCCGGTGCTAGAATCGTGGTCTTTACGCCGAAATATAGACCGCAAACTTGCAGTGACCCCGTTCGCATGGGTCGGAAAGTTGTTTTTTGAGGTTAGACACTATGCCAGTCCCGATGAAGGCTGGTACGCTACTTCATGAACGGTACCAGGTAAAAAAGAGCATTGGTCAGGGTGGAATGGGCTGTATCTACCTTGCGGAAGACATGCGCCTGGAAGGCCGCCTCTGTGCCATTAAAGAGGTGGAATATGACCGCGCCCTCCCCGAAGAAATGCTGCAGGAAGCCCGTAACCAGTTCCAACGTGAAGCAACCGTTCTGGCCCGGCTGGATCACCCCAATCTCCCCAAAGTTTCAGATTTCTTCTCCATTGGCGATCATGACTACCTGGTGATGGATTACGTCCCCGGCAAGGACCTGCGTCAAATGATGATGGAGGCCCGTCAAAATGACACCTTCCTGCCGGAAGAGGAGGTCCTCGATTGGGCCAGCCAGCTGGCAGATGCCCTGAAATATCTCCACACGCAAGATCCCCCCATTGTCCATCGGGACATCAAACCCAGCAACCTCAAAGTAACACCTACCGGCTTGGTAAAGCTGGTGGATTTTGGCCTGGTCAAAACACTCGCCCCCGGCGAAGTGACGATCACCATCCTGCAGGGACAGGGCACGGCGCTCTACACACCCCTCGAACAATACGGCGGCGACTCCGGTCACACGGATGCCCGCAGCGATATCTATGCTTTTGGCGGAACACTCTATCATCTGCTGACCAACGAAGCGCCGGTCAATGTCCGGGACCGCTTCCTCACACCCGGCACGTTGACCCCCATCCGGCAGATCAACCCGGACGTGAGCGTGCGAACTGAGCGCGCCGTCCATTGGGCGATGCAGCTACATCCTGAAGATCGGCCCGAAGATATTGACACTTTCCTAAAAGCTCTTTTCATCGAAGACGCCCCCATCACACAGCCCTTCCGCAACAGTATGCGCTTCCCGCCCCGCCTGATCCAGTCACCTGAACGGGCCCTGATCTACATTGCCAGCGGATTAATGGTTGTCAGCTTGCTGCTGACCATCCTGCGCAATTTCTAACCCCAACTCAATTTTATTTTTCTAAGGGAATATCGCCACACCGCGAAACGGTGTTATTTTTGGTACCGGCCGGGATAGCGTCCATCCGTCCGCATCCACCAGATCAATGCGCCAATCCAGCCCAGCATCATCCCAACAACCACCACTTCCACCACAAAAGCCGTCCCGGAGTGCAGGATCCAATGCTGCGTGCCGGTAACCCCCAGGTTTAGATAGGAGTAAGATAATAAACCGCCGATCAAGGTCGCCAACATGGACCGCAGTGCCCAGCGCGGCGTTTTCCACCAAACCCTTCCCCCAAAGAAGGCCAAAGCGCTGCCCAAACCGATCACGATGATGCCCAAAGCCCATTCACCCAGCGTCGGGTAGCCGGAATAACGGATATTTTCGGCAGATTCCTCGGCGGCAGTCTCGGTTGGGGTGGCAAGAGGGGCTTCAGTTGATGTAGGTGTGCTCTGCGGGGTGGGAGAAATTGAAAAAACGGACGAGCTGCCATCCGAGGCAATATTGATCGTCAGGGTATCGGATTGGGTGGCGGGCTCACTAGTGGCGCTGACCTGCAAACTGCCAGCCGCCTCAATTCGGTAAGTGAAATATCCAATACCGTTAATGGTCGTTGTCTCATATTGCTGAGTGATCTCCGACTCATTGGAGATGATGAAGTTAAAGCGCACCACCGTCCCGTCCGGAACGGTATGCCCGTTATGATCCCGAATTACACTTGTCTGAATGGTGATCGTGTCCCCAACCGTGAAATTCGGCGTAGGGGTCTGCTCCACTGTAATTTCCGGGGCGGGGGCTGCTTCGGGGGTTGCCGCCATGGGGGGCCCTTCCGGGGTCACCAGGGTCAGCCGGATGAGTTGATCTGGGTCCGGTGCGGTCATGGAGATCAAATCATAGCCAACGGCGTTCAAGGAGATCGGTAAAGCGCCCTGAGGGGTGATCTCCTGCATCAATACCCGGGCTGCCACATCCACAAAGGAAGGCAGTTTGCTATAGAGCGCATAATAGGCGGTCACTTTGGAAATATTGGTCGCATCCAGATAGATTGGCGAATCCAGGGCAAAGACGATGACTTTCTTATTACTAAGCAGGTCAGGCCTGTTTTCTAATATTTGCAGCAACACGCCGGATGCGGGATAGTCCTCATTATTATCCAGGACATTGAAGACCACCCATTCCGCATTCCTGATTGCGGACAAGACATACTGATTGACGCTTGAATCCACGTTTTCGATCATATCGTTCAGCTGCGAAAACGTGTAAGAGGTTATGTTATTTTGTAGCAGCTGTCCACCAGCCTGAGACCCATATAAGCTCACCAGTGAATTGGCCAGCGAGCCGGTATCCAACAAGTTCACAGGCGCACAACCATCACATTGATAATCCGTGCGCACATCGGTGAAGATGACAATGTCCTCATAACGTGAAGGCGGTGAGGGCAGCACAGCATCCATCTCAGAAAGGTTGGGGCTGATCAGGGTCACCGCTTCCTGCGCCACGTCAAAATTTACGCTCTGAATATCTGCCAGCTCAGGGCCATCTAAAGCCTGGAAGACATTATCCTGCGTAAACTGACCATAAAGTCCCAGCTTCATTTCAAGGATCCGCAAGACAGAGGCGTCCACCCGCTGGGCAAAGGCTGAATCTTCCTGATATTTCGTGGTAAATGAGTCCAAAATGGAAACCAAGGTGGTATAAGCATCCAGTTCACCGGAGCCCACCAGGTCATTGATATAGAGCATGTCATTGCCGGCCAGGAAAGCGTTGCGAGCAACCTGAACGGCATCAAAACTCTCGCCGGTGGGGTCATAAAACCGCCGGACCGCACCACTGCCGAGGTTATCACTGATGATCACCCCACCTTCCGAGCGCCAGTTCTCAAGCGCCGGTTGGGCCATGATCGCCTGCAAGGCATTTGAGTCAAAACTGATTGGCTTAGTGGTTGCCCGGATATTCCCCTGGAAACCCTGGTAACGGATATGAGAAACCATCACACCATCAATCCGCCCGGGATCACCCGCAGCGAGACTGGTCACTGAAAAGAAAGGCGCCAGTTCAATCTGCGTCAGTTGTTCCAATGACTTGCGCACCGTTGCCACTTCATCTTCCGGCGATCGGTCTGAATTACCGGTGCCGGGGAAGTTCTGCGCGATAACCAGCAAACGTCCATCACTGCCGGTGTGCAATCCACTGATATAGGCCTGTCCCAATTCACCAACCCAATAGGGATCGCCGCCAAAGGTGTTGACGCCGATATAGCCGGCAGCCTCACCGCTGGTCGTCTCGAGCACATCCAGACTCGGGCCGATGAAAAGGTTGAACCCCAGGGCGCTCAACTCACTCCCTAGATTTTCACCAACCTCAGTCGCCAAATCCACATTCCAGGTCGCGCCAATCGCCATCTGGGAGGGAGAATAGACCAATTGATTCAAAAGCTGATCGTCCGGAGCGCCATTCCCGGATTGGGCAATGCCGACCAGTAAAGGGACATAAGCCGCACTTGTATCATCCGCTGGGATTTCAGGTTCCGTTTCAGGGTTAGCGCCGGCCCATTCAAGGGCCTGCAGATCATTGATCAGTGCCTCTGCCTGAACCAGGGTGTCCTCAGAGGTGAAGTTGTTGTTCTCGGCCAAAAGGACGACCCCACCGATATGATAGTTGGCAATCAAATCATAGATTGGTGAATCGGCCTCCAGCGTAGCGCCTTCAAACCCAACCAACATTAACTGACCAACTTTTTCCTCTGGGGTCATTTCCCCCAGGATCGATTCGGGCGTATTGGCTGTGTTGGCTCGAACTGGCGCGCTACCCAAGCTGGCAAGTAAGAACGCCAGCAAGAAGAAAATGCGCCAGATCGACTTTCGGATCTTCACATCAACGACTCCAGGACGGTGATCGCTCGTTTGGGGTTATTGGTGATAATTGAATCAACGCCCAGCTTGGTCATGTGCCGGATATCTGCGGCTTCATCCACCGTCCAGACATTGACCTGTTTCCCCTTGGCGTGATAGCTCTTAATCAAAGACTCGTCCACATCCTGAAAATACGGATGAAGAGCATCGTAGCGGAAGAAGCGATAGGCAAAGAACCGCGCCTTGCCAGGGAAGGTCAGCATACCGAACGGTATATTCGGCAGCAGCCGGCGGAACCGGGAGAAGTTAAATGGATTAAAGGATGAAATCAATATCGAGTCCGCCACCTGGTGCTTGATGACCAGATTGGCGACATTAACAGGGAGCGAATCAAATATGGTGCTGTAGTTTTTCAGTTCAATATTGATCTGAAATTTACCCCCAAATTGGGTAAGGACTTCATCCAGGGTCGGGACCTGTTCACCATCGCCGGCATCCAGGGTTTTCAGCTCAGCCAGGGTGAGGTCCTGTACCTGGCCGGTCCCGTTTGTGGTGCGGTCAACGGTATCATCGTGAATCACGACAATCTCATGATCTTTGGACAGCATTACATCCAACTCTATGCCATCTGCCCCTTGTTCCAGGGCGAGTTGGAAGGCAGCCATCGTATTTTCAGGCGCATCGGCATTTGCGCCGCGGTGGGCAAAAATTTTCGGTATCATAACTCTTCTTCTCTAATTATTGATGTAATTATAGCACGCAGAGGTTAAGCGCGGCACCCCCCTCTCCAAATGCCAATACACCTAAGATAAATATATAAATCAGAGAAGGAACTAAAAAATTCTGCTGTAATATCCTTCTCCTTCTATTCTTATGACCCTATCCTCATTCCTTCCCTCACCCCTCTTCTCTACGCTGCGGGGGTTCCGCTTCGCTCCAGGGGAAGGAAGCCTGCAAACGGAGTGAAGCAGGCAGGAAGGGGTTCTCGTTCACCCTTTGAGATCTTGCAATCCCTCTATTGCCTTTTGCTGGACTATAATTATCACCAACCTACCCAAGCCGCCGAGGAGCCCTATGTTTACTACCCTTTCCTATCCTGTTGAAGCGCTAAAAGATTATGTCATCCGGTTTTTCAGGGCGATGGACGTCCCTGAGATTGATGCCAGGATTGCGGCGGATGTTCTGGTCTCGGCGGATCTGCGGGGGGTCAATTCACACGGCGTGATCCGGCTGCATTCCTATTACGGTGATCGGCTGATGCAAAAACAAATCGACCCGCTCTCCCCGATCAAAGTTATCAAGGAAGCCCCCGCCACCCTCGCACTGGATGGCGCCAACGGGCTGGGCCAGGTGGTAGCCTATCGGGCGATGTCCCGCTGTATTGAGAAAGCTGATGAGGCCGGCCTGGCAATCACCACCGTTCGCAACAGCAACCACTTCGGCATTGCGGGTTATTTCGCCATGATGGCGCTACCGGAGGATATGATCGGCATCAGCCTGACCAACAGCCAGCCCCTGGTCGCCCCGACCTACGGGGTCCAATCCGCTTTAGGCACCAACCCAATCGCGGTGGCGGTACCTGCCGGCAAGGAACGCCCCTATGTTCTGGATATGGCAACCAGCATCGTACCCCTGGGCAGGGTCAGCGTTTATGAGAAAGCCGGGGAATCCATCCCGCTAGGTTGGGGAATCAATGCCGATGGCGAGCTAACAAAAGATCCCGCTGCTGTGACCCACGGCGGTTCCCTTCTGCCATTAGGTGGGCCAGCCGAACTGCGCGGCTATAAGGGGTATGGTCTTTCTCTGCTGGTGGATTTGCTATCGGGAGTGCTCTCTGGCGCAGCCTATGGGCGTGGCGTGGGCCGCCCCTCCAATGAACGGCATGCCGATGTGGGCCATTTCTTCGCAGCGATCAAGATTGACAATTTCCGTTCGGTGGACGAATTCAAACAGGATATGGATGACTATATCCAGGCGCTCAAAGCCACACCCAAGATGGCCGGACAGGATCGGATATTCATTCACGGGGAAAAGGAATTTGAGCTGGTTGAAAAATATCAACGGGAAGGCGTCCCCCTGATGGTTGAGGTAGTCGAATCCCTCCGCCAAGCAGGCAAATCCGCCGGGGTGCCTTTTGATCTGACACCCGTCAGCTAGCCTTTATTTCTTATTTTTCTTAAAGCGGGGGATCATCCAGGGGACGTCCTGACGATATTGGCGATAAGCCTCACCGAAAGTCTCCAATAGTTTGCGCTCTTCGGGAATCGTACCGATAAGGAAATAGAGCGTCCCAGCCAGAAAAAACGCCAATGTCAGATCGGACATATAGGGGAATAGCCAGAAGATGATGATGCTGAAGAAATAAAGGGGATGCCGCACATAGCGATAGAATCCCTTGACTACCAATGTGTCCTCATAGGTCTGTTCCGGATGCAGCACCTGCCTGATCCCAGCGAAAACCATCACATCCGTTTCCAGGGCCGTTGCCACCAGAAGGACAATTGCCAGAAATTGAGCAATCAGTGTCAGGAATAGCCAGGGCGTGGGGATCACCCAAAGCACTTTGGAAGGCAGAAAGACCACTAATGCAAAGATCGGCGCTAAAGTTAGGCCCGCGGCCAGCACAAAGAACAGCCGGTAATAGCGGTCCGCTTTTGGACCAAATTTCTCTCGTGCAAGGTTTTTGACCTCGAAAGAGGCCAGCCAGGAATGGAGCGCACCCCAGGCTGCCGTGGCGAGGAAGACCAGAATGGGATAGATCAAAGAATCCATTGCTTTATTTTATTCAGTGGGGGAACAAACATCAAGAGACTGCCGCAGACGGATCAGCATTTCCTTTAAGGCTGCCTGATCCTCCCGAAAATATTCCAATGTCACAATCTCCGGTTTGGTGCGCCGCAGGACCCATTCCAAAATCTCATAATCTGCCGCCTGCAGGGGCTCGTGGGCATCCCGCAGGATGCCACCCACTTCCCTAACGCCCGAGATATGGATTTCCCGAACCCGCTCCAGGGGCAATTCCAGCAAATAGGCCTCAATGGGCACCCCCTGAAATTCAGCAGCCACGCGGGCATGCGCCAGATCCAGAAGCATCCCTGTATCCAAGGCGGAGATAATGCGTCGGATCGCGGTTGGGGCCGATTCAAAACTGTTATTGAGTAGGGCCGTGGCGGGCATGTTTTCAAGGATCAGTGGCAGATCAACTTTACCCTCCAACCGCCTGACCTGCTGGATGAAACGGCTCTCCAAGCGATCAGGAGCTGCCAGCGGCAGCTTGATGCCCAGCCGAAAGGCAGCGAAGAGCACCAGGGAGGGTATCAGCGAGAGATGAATGGATATCCAGGCCGATTCCCGGCAAGCACGGTTATAACGCTCCAATTTCATAAGGGAAAACGGCACCCGTCCGACATTGCTGGCGTGAAAAACGAAAGGAAGACACGGGTAAGCTGTCCTAAGCGCCTCAATTTTCACCGGCGAGGTGAAAGGGTTGAATTCCACACCGTCCAGAGAAACCTGCTGAGTCCCAAAAAGGTGCACCAGGCCGGGAGAGTGATCGCAGAATAATTTTGTGCTCATTTGATTTCTATCTTAACCGAAAAGATGCATTGAATTCAATTTCATTTCATTAAATCGTTGAATCTGGGCAGCGGAATCACTTGTATTTTAGAACGATTGTGCTATACTAACCTTACGGTATAGAACATATTTTCTAATTTGGCAGGCAGGTGGTTGATGAAACGCATTATTGTGATCCCGGCAGTATTCATAGGTTGCATGATCGTCATTTGGCTTGGCACGGTAGCGGCATCTCGAATGCCATCGGAGGTGCTGCTGGCCCCCACCCAGACAGCCCTGGCAGAAGCCTCTTCCCAACAAAGCATCCAAAAGGCAGCAGAAGAGCAGACTGGATGCACCCTATCCTCCGGTTTCCCGGCAGATGTCCGCCAATGGTGTCCGCAGATCGAAGCGGCAGCCCAGGAAGTCGGTCTGCCAGCCGCCCTGATCGCGTCCGTGATCGTGCAGGAGAGTGGCGGCGACCCCGCGGCCTATTCCAGCAGCGGTGCAGTTGGCTTGATGCAGGTGATGCCCCGGGATGGCCTGGCAGCGGAGTTCATGTGTGTGAATGGCCCCTGCTTTGCCTACCGTCCCACCACTACAGAGTTGAAAGACCCCGCCTATAACATCCAATTCGGCAGTCAATACTTAGCCAGCCTGGTTGAAAAATATGGCTCCTACCGGGAAGCGCTCTATAAATATGGACCAATGGACATCGGCTATTACTATGCGGATCTGGTACTCGATATTTGGGGTACCTATTGATCGATTTCTCCGCCCCTAGATAAAAACCACCCTCGTTTTAAGGCGAGGGTGGTTTTATTTATTATTAGATCGGTTTAGTGCCCTGATTATTTATCCTGGATTCGGAAATCGTAGATCCCATCCTTGAAAGGCCAGGTGCGACCGCATTGTTCACAAGTCAAATCAGCTCCCAACGAGGGCAAAGGGGCCCCGCAGGCCGGGCAGGCGAACAAACCGTCGCCGGTATTGGCCTCACCGGACTTGAGGGTCCGGTTACGGGTGAACACACTGGGACTCACCTGGATAAAGGACCCGGTCCACTGGAGCAGCGAATCCAAACCAGCGAGCAACTTGGTCGGAACGTTTCGTTTAAGTGCACCCATCCGGAAATGCGACACGGTCAATTGCTTCTGAATCTCAAAGCCGACCTCCGCCAGATAGCCCCGAACAGCTTTGGGGTGAAAGTCAAAATTCAATTCGGCAAATTCCACCGGGTCAAGAGTATAGGGACTCCAGCTCTGCTTGCCTAAAAGGTAACGCAGCATGGACTTGAGGTTCCGTTTATTGGCAAATTCGAGGATGAAAACACCCTCAGGCGCCATCACCTTGTGCACCTGGGCCAGCGCTTGTTCCGGTTCAGCCATGTGATGCAGCGTCCGGATCATTGTGGCTCCATCAAAGACATTTTCAATAAAGGGCAGACGGTAAACATCAGCGGCAATATAAATATACCGATCGGTATAACCCAATCGATCCCTGGCTTGCTCCATTTGGGTGCGGGAATAATCCAGCAGTACCACCCGATCATAGTTCCGATAGCGAGGGGTGTTGCGCCCAGCACCTGCGCCCAGCTCCAACATCAACCGGCCTGAAGCCGGCAGCATCTTTTTAAGTGCAATGGCCTCGGCTGCGTCCTCATAGGCGCGGCCGCCTTCGTCCCAAAAACTCTGCTGGTAATCGGAACCTTCATAACTGCATACGGGAGGTGTATTTTCGTTCATGGTCTGGTTTATATCACGAAATGAGGTGGAGGGCAAACGTGTTTTAGGCAAAAAAAATGTCCGAGCAGGATTCCCGGCGGCACCCGGAGATACCTCCTTACCGCTGCTTCCTTTCGGACCTGACGGGGTTCGCAGGGCTCCGCCGCGCCGGTCCCACCCGGACGTGGTTAAGCATACTGCACTCAGGGTGGACTGTCAACGGAAGGCCCCATCACCCCTTTAATTTGGTGCGTAGAAGAACACTGCACACCCTACAAATACTATATTGTTTTGCAACCTATCATCGTAGGGTGCGCTCCGATTTTGAGCGCACCAAAGAGTAACAATACTCCTCTTCTACCCCGCCAAGAGGCCCTAAACTGGTAAAAATTTGACCTTCGTTGTATACTTTAGATTGATTAAGAAGATCACTAACGGACGACAGGAGAGGTGCCCACCCGATGAAAGTTTTCGTCAATCAACAACAACTTGCCCACTGTGTCAGTATCGTTTCACGGGCTGTCTCCCCCCGCAGCACCCTGCCCGTGCTATCAAATATCCTGATCAAAACCGATGATGGCCGCCTGCGTCTTTCCGCGACCAACCTCGAACTGGGGATCACCTGTTGGATGGGCGCAAAAGTCGAAGGTGAAGGGGCAATCACCGTTCCATCGCGGACGTTCACGGATCTTGTTAGCAATTTACCGAACGAACAGGTCTCTCTCATCCTGGATAACAGCACCCATACCCTCAATGTGAAATGCGGCACATCCGAGACCAACATCAAAGGGATTGATGCCGAAGAATTCCCGCCAATTCCCGAGCCCAATATCGATGAAGGCGTCCCGCTGAACGTTGCAAACTTCAAGGAAATGGTCCAGCAGGTTGCTTTTGCAGCCTCCATGGATGAAGCCCGCCCCGTTCTGACCGGCGTACTGCTCAAATTGGACGGTGATCATATCACCATGGCCGCAACCGACGGGTTCCGGATCTCCATCCGCGAAGACGACATCCCCAATGCCGTTTCCCGGCCGATTGAAGCTATCATCCCCGCCCGGGCACTGATCGAACTGGCCCGAATCATCGGCGGCGGCACAGATGGCACCCTGGTAATGACCTTCCCGCCAGACCGCGGTCAGGTGATCTTCCATATGGACAATCTAGAGCTGGCTTCCCAGTTGATCGAAGGTAATTTCCCGGATTATCGGGCGATCATCCCTCAAAACTTCAAAACCCACACCCTGCTCTCCACTGCTGGCCTGCTCAAAGCCTGCAAGCAGTCTGAGATCATCGCCCGTGAGGGCACTAACGTGGCCCGGCTGAACATCATCCCTGAAACCGACGACGCCAGTGTCGGCACCCTGGAAATCTCAGCTCAATCCGAGCAGACCGGCTCCTCAGAAGTACTGGTGGATGCCTCTGTGGAAGGTGTCCCACTGCTGGTTGCTTTCAATGTCCGCTTCCTGCGGGAGGTGCTGGAAGTGGTGAAAGCAGATAATGTCTGGCTGGAGACGAATGCCGCCAACACCCCCGGCCTGATCAGGCCCCAGGGCGACGATCACTTCAAGCACATCATCATGCCCATGCACATCGGCTGAGCTATTTTATCAAGAGATTATAAGCACCTGGCACTGGTCAGGTGCTTTTTGTTTTGAAAAATTCGCTGCGCAGAAACCTACCCCTTTTTTTCTTCAGATAATGGAACACAGGGCATAGTATCTGAGATAATAACTATCGGCTTAGTCTAATATAATTAAATTGATTCGCCCTTTAAGATTCGCCACTTTTGAAAGAATCCATTAGAATTATCCTGTTAAGAAGTCCTTAGAAGAGGCAGACCTGCAATGACATTACCTCCCAGCGCAACCGACCGGTTGCTAAGCGTTTATCTGGCGCTCGCCCAATATCCAATCCTCTCCTCCCGCGTCCGAGATCTGATGCGGCGGGAGCTTTTCAACCGCAAATTCCTGGATTCCAATGATTTTGAACAGGAAGTCATTCGCAAGGCCATCCAATCACAGGAACGTGAGGGCCTGCAGCGTCCTCAAATCGAAGAGCCCGCTGAGGTCTGGGAACGCCGCAAGGCCAGAGTGCGTGACCAACTGACGGACTTTTATTTCAGCCACCATCTCAGCTTTGAGTTGATCGAGGAATTGATTGAAGAAGTGTTGAACGAGCGGGGCGTCACCACCCACGAAGCATTGTATGAATTCAATCCGGAAGTCGCTCCCCAGGAAATGCTCTTCAACCAGGGGATGACGATTGAGAACCTGCCCCCCGCCAAGCGCAGGCACATGGAACCGCGCCTGCGGGAGATCAAAGTGGTGCTGATCCGCAACATGATCAGCGACCAGCTGCGCTACATCAACATTGCCCGTAATTGGTTCACCATGTCCGACCTGGCTGAAATCCGCCGCCACAAGATTGGCCATGGGCGAATCGGCGGCAAAGCAGCCGGCATGCTGTTGGCCTATAAGATCCTGGAACAAAGCCCCAATGAGGAGCTTCGCCAAAACCTTCGAACGCCCGAATCCTATTTCCTCGGGTCAGATTTGCTGTATACCTTTATTTCAATCAACAACTTCCATCATTGGAATGACCAAAAATACAAGCCCGAAGACGAGATGCGAAGGGACTACCCCAAGATCGTCGAAGACTTCACCAACGGCGACTTCCCGCCAAGTATCATCCAGCGCCTTGAAACCTTGGTCACCTCAGTGGGCAAACGGCCGCTGATCGTACGCTCCTCCAGTTTGCTGGAAGACAATTTTGGAACGGCCTTTGCGGGGAAATATGATAGCATCTTCCTGCCCAATCAGGGTGATATTCAGGAAAACATGAAGGCGCTCACCAAAGCCATTGCCCGGATCTATGCCTCCACGCTCAACCCTACCGCCCAACTCTACCGGCGAAGTCGCGGGCTTCAGGATTATGATGAGCGGATGGCCGTGCTAATCCAGACCGTGGAAGGCAACCAATTTGGAGATTACTATCTGCCGGACCTCTCCGGTGTGGCCTTCAGCCACAACCAGTATCGCTGGTCCCCGCAGATCCGTCCCGAAGATGGTTTCATCCGGTTGGTCTGGGGCCTGGGCACCCGAGCTGTGGACCGTGTGGGCAATGACTACCCCCGGTTGGTTGCTCTCAGCCACCCCACCCTGCGCCCATCGAACACCGCTCAATCCATTCGACGCTATTCTCAGCAGTATGTTGACCTGATCGATCTCAAAGAGAACAAGCTCAAAACCCTGCCGATTCACGAAGTACTCAAAGGCGACTACCCACCCCTGCGTTACCTGGCTCAGGTGGATCAGGAAGGTTATTTCCGTTCTATCCGCTCCCGGTTGGTCGACGCTGAACCCTCACAATTGATCATGACCTTTGAAGAGTTGCTCCGACGGACACCCTTTGCTGAAAGGATGCGGTATTTGCTGAATGCGATCGAAAAGGAATATGATTCACCGGTGGATGTGGAATTTATCGCTGATGTCGTTGAGGACAACGGGAAACCGGATATCAAAATCTCGATCATTCAGTGCCGCCCGCTCAGTTACATGAAAGAAGGCAACCGGGTCAGCATTCCCCAGAATATCACCCCCGAAAACACCATCTTTTCATCGAGCATCATGGTGGCCGGTGGCTGGTTGGAAGAGATCACCTATGTCCTCTTCGTGCCCCCGGAGAGCTACTTCTCTCTGTCATCACAATCCGCCCGCAACAAACTCGAGCGCGCCATCGGACGACTTAATGCCGCCCTGAGCAACGAGAGCTTCATCTGTGTAGGTCCCGGTCGTTGGGGCACTTCCAACCCGGATCTCGGTGTCCACGTGGATTACGCGGACATCTTCAACAGTAAAGCCCTGGTGGAGCTTTCCGGCGAAGGCATTGGTCCCGCCCCGGAACCCTCTCTGGGTACGCATTTCTTCCAGGACCTGCTGGAAGGACAAATCTTCCCCCTGGCGACATACATTGGCGAAGACAACTTCAATCGGAATTTCTTCTATGACACGCCCAACCGCCTGGCCGAATGGATCGAAGTGGAACCTGCCCTATTTGACCGCCTGCGCCTGATTAAGGTCAGCGACTATAAACCCAATCATCATTTGGAACTAATAATGAACGGCGAGGAAGAAAGAGCTCTAGCTTTTTTAGAAGAATCCCTCAGGGGGCGCAACGGTCGCCTGCAATAAGCCATTCGAGATAAGCTAACTCGGATCACCCACAGGCAGAAATGCCTTATGGGCGTTTAACCGATACCAACGCCCATCCAGTCCCAGCAGAATGCCTTTACCCTGAAAGGCTGCCCACCGCGCCACCTCATAAGCCAGCAGCAACCCCAGATCCTGCAGTTGATCCTCCTCCAGCTCAATACTGACCAACTGCACGGCATCAAAAAACACACTCCGCAGACCTGCCGGTGGTACAAAGGCCACGGCCTCAAAATTTCTCGCGTCCCACTCGTCAATGTTAACCACAATCGGCGGCTCACCGTTTTCCCGGTAAACCACAGTGAAGAAAGGTGCGGCCAAATCCGGCGCTGTCAGGACACTCAATTGCGAAAGGCCAGGCTCGATCAGCACCGGATCCAACCCATACTGTCGACAGAGTGTCTGGTAATTGGATGCGGTAATCGCAGCCAGAACTTCCTGAGGATCAACGGGGCCGATAGGAATTGAATTAAAAACACGGATCAAAAAAGGCATAAGTCACTCCACCCCAACGTTAATCCAACCCCCTGCTGGTGTCAAGCCGGTTAAAATGTTTCACGTGAAACATCGGAGCGTCTTAGGCCAAAATTCCAGCTTCCTAATCCCAATGTTTCACGTGAAACAATACGTTTTCTCAGGAATTTCTTGAGTTTGATGCCTGAAATTACTGGTTTTTGAATGTTTTTCGTAAGAACGTCCCTGATTTCGAAACGGCTGAAATCTTCATCAAAATTGAAAGTTAAATTTAACAGGGACGATTACAGCGCAAGGGTTAAACCGTCCCTGAATAGTACTTGCAGATGACAATTATTTTATTCCGCGGATCCTAGTCGAACGCTTCAATAACTCGATCCACGACCCAAATCACACCTTGTCCAAAGCGACTTAACCCGGTCCAGGCAGCCCTTCCAACCCAAATCGTTGCAGCCCGAACCTTGTCACCGCTCTGATTGGTCATCGCACTTAGATTGCCCGTGAAGCACCCAGCAATGTGATCCGCTTCGAAGCATTTTTCAAGAGTTGCCCCCATTGGGTAATATGCTGATCCGTGCCTATTGGCTGCATTGTAAAAATCTTCAGCCACTTTCTTACAGATCCCATAATCAACCAAACCCTCCTTCTGGGCACAAATCGCCAGTAAGTTTGAATGGTATAAATTGTCACAACCAACTTTCGGCTGTCCAATAGCGCCATCAGCATAACAAAGGTCCAGCCCTTCACATGCCGCCTTGAAGAATAGGTCCGGCATGAAGCCTCCCGGCAGAGCGCTCATTACAACAGCATCTGCCTGACCCGCACAGCCATCACCAATCCGTTTCTCCGGGGCACAGTTCTCGGCTGCAACTGATCCGGCATAGGACCAATCGGAAACCGATTCCGGTCCAACGGCCCGCACATACCAACTGCGTTGAACGCCACAGTTGATTTCCTGACTGGTCCGGATCGCGCCGCGTATTTTGCTGAACGGAATGGCAGTCACCCGCTCACCCAGTGCCGTCCCATCTGCATCCATCAGAACCAATTTCAACTCAAAACCCAAAACATCGGACCTGGTATATAGAACACCGTCCTGCCACCTAATTGGCCAATCCCAGACAAGAAAAGTGTGCTGCCCATCGTTGACTGCGGATAGACAAGCGGCATAATACTCATCCCGTGCCGCACCCAGCTGACTGGCAGCCTGTTGACAATCCGAGGCCCGCACCACCAGACCAACACGGATTGGGGCTGGCAAATCCTTGAGCGACTCTTCTGGAGCGGCCACATCCACGCCTACAACCAGATCTGCAAAACCAAGTTCGCCTTCATAACCCTCGCTGTTGAGATACGAGAGGTAAACTTCCCACCGCCCTTCACGTTCCACTGGAAAGTCATATTGGGTTGCTTCACCATCAATATCTGCCAGATACACCAGCCCTGAGGAGCCTGGTGGACGGGCATAGATCCTGACACTATCGATATCCGACTCTTTTGTTTCCCAGCTAACGCCAATCCGTTTTCCATCAAGCAGGTTGTTCAACCGAATGTCAGTCGGAACTCCGCTTCCCTTAGGATCTGCGGGCAGTGAAAAGGCTCCACCGCCGCCAGCTGTCACATGAACTGTTATCACCTGTGAATAAGCCGTCTTGCCTTCGGCGTTCACAGATCGGATGAATAATGTGTGGTCGCCTGCCGATAAAGATCCCAGCCCAGGGGTGTAATCGGCCTGATTATTCGCGCCATAATTCTGAGCGCCAACCAACTGCCCATCGACATACAGCGACAACCGGTTGACACCTGCCGGATCAATTGCTCGGGCGGAAAATTCATTCAAGCTTGAACCTTCCGCTAGGCCCAAATCTGAGGTCCCCCGCAATACCAATAAGGTCTCCGGTTCTGCGACCTCAGCTGGTTCAAATGTTGCTTCTCCCTGGATTAATCCTAACAAGAAAAAAGCGATAAAGATAAGGATCAATAAAAATAAGCCCGATGAACAGCCGCCACCCGATCTCGGGGTTCGGACTTTCCTGGCGCGTCTTTGTTTCTTGGCAAACTTCTTTCGGGCAGATTTACGTAAACCGCTGGGGCTCATTGCCTCCCCACAGGACTCACAAAAATCAGCACCGGTTTCATTGATGTAGCCACAGCTGGGACAGGTGTTAAACAGTTTGTTTTCTCCGCGCAGCGATTCTCCGCAGCGCTCACAAATCTCAACCTGTTCGTGATTTTCGTAAAGACAATTAGGGCATCTCATCTGACCTCCAACTCTAATCTGTCTATATTAAAAAGGGAAACTAATTCTAGATTAATGAAATAAAGTCCATCTGTCAAGTCCCCCGTCTAAATGGTCATAGAATCAATAAAGCGCATCGCCAATAACTTTAGCAAATGCGCTTTGGACTTCGAAACCGGTTGGCATTTTAATTATTCTCGCCACTTTCATTCTTAGTATAAGAACTTTAGATAAAGGGCAGCTTCAGAAGATGTCAAAACTAAATTAAATGTGGGCTATCAATCCGTTGACCGCTTAGTCGGGATATCGGGCAATCAATTCCTTGGTAGCAGTCAGTGATTTTCCATCCAGTATCTCAAATTTATAGCCCAATTCTTTTAATAGCTCAATCGTAGGAAGGTGAGCTTCCCGCTGGTGAGTATCCAGGAAAAGGAGCGGATGGTATTTCTCCAACAGAGTCCTGGCCCCTTTCAGGGCCTCGTATTCGGCCCCTTCGACATCCACTTTCATATAGTCCGGTGGTTGCAATTCACCAGATGCCAGCATTTCATCCAGCGCAACCATCTTAACTTGGATGCCGCCCGACTCAGCAATATGCCCCATCGCCGTGCTTGCGCCCAGGTTAAAATGCACTTCACCGCTGTGATCAGAGACTGCAGCCTCCACTATTTCGATATTATCGCATTTATTGATTTTTATATGTTTTTCGAGGAATTTCACATTTCTGGGCAGTGGCTCAAAGGCATAGACCTGACCTTCCGGGCCAGCCAGTTCCGCAGCCAGCAGACTGAAATAACCTACGTTCGCCCCGATGTCATACATTACCGTTCCGGGAGTAATTTCCCGTTCAAAGGCGAGACGCTTGTTCATCTCATAGCTGCCCAGCCAGTATCCATGTTCTCCCGCCCCAACAATCCATTTCGTACCGCGCAGGCGGCCCTGCATAATCGGCATCGCCATCCGCTTTGGGATCAGGCGCAGTGGCAAGCGGAGTAATCGTCCCCAAAAACTACGATAATTGATCTTTGAAAAATTCATCAAGCCTCATAAACGTTTCTACTATCCAACGGACAGGCTAATTATACTTGCCAACCGTTAATCTGCTTGAAATTCACACTTGCACACTGCATTATAATTATCTGGGCTGTTGATCTTTGTCATCAGCCCCTTTAAATCACAACTAGAGAAAATTGCCGCTGAGAATGAGTCCAACCGCTACGACGAGGATTAAATACCCCCGCAATGTTCTGGTCAGAAAGACCATGAGCGCCCTGTCCCGTGCTTTATTATCCCTCCTCTCCCGGGTGGAGATCACCGGTCAGGAGCGTCTACCAAAAATAGGCCCCATTATCCTGGCCGGTAACCATGTAGCCGAACTGGAAGCAGCGTTAATGATCGCTTTCACGCCAGGTCAGGTGGAATTCATCGGGAATGGCGATATCCCCTTTGATCCCAACTACGCTTTTTTCGCCAAAACCTACGGCCTCGTCCCAATCAACCGGGGAAACCTGGACCGTGAAGGGTTAAACGCATCTCTCGCCATCCTAAAACAGGGTGGCATCTTGGGCATCTTCCCGGAAGGAGGCACCTGGGACCCGGCCCAAATGCAAGCCCAGCCCGGTGTGGCCTGGTTGAGTTATAAGGCCCAGGCCCCAATTCTCCCCATCGGGTTTGGCGGGCTTAAAGGCAGCCTGAGAAAAGCCCTGCATCTCAAACACCCCAAGCTGGTGATGAATGTCGGTGAACTGCTCCCCCCGGTAACCATTCCCAACAACGACCTATCCCTAAAAGCCAATTTAGAACAATCCGCCAATCTCGTTTTGCAAAAGATCAACGAACTTGTCCCTGAAGAGGACCTGCATCAATTTTCCCGCCGGCTGGATGAAGCTTATCACCTCCAGATCAAAGTACTTGGTAAAAATGGGTCCATTGCAATACCAGAAGATCTGAAAGTCAAACATGGACCGGCTTATGCCCGGCTGTTGTTTTACCCGACCCTGATGGACGTGCTCTATCGCAACTTGCATCTTCCTATCAGGACTATTAAATCGGTCAATAAATATCTGCCGCCCGAAGACCTGCTGACTGCCTGGCGATCCATTCTGGATTATTTAGAAATCAACCCCGGCTATTTCACCTACCGTTTCGGCATCCAGCGCGGTTTGGCCGTGAAGAAATCGCTTGAAGAACTTTGCCGGCTTGGCAAATGGGCCCATAAGAAGGGCTATACCCTCAAACTCAATCCCATGCGGCGCTTTAAGAATGCCAAGACGGGAGCGCTTGTGACTGAACGCGGTGGGTGTTTCCCTCCTCAGATGTAATTTTGTAGTTACCAATAAAAAAAGCTCTCCCTCTCGGGAGAGCCTGTTATTTAAGCACCTATCCTTGGTGCAATATCCGGCCCCAGGTGGGTGGGACGGATAAATTGAGCTGATCCTGCTCGATCTGGAAAGTCTCGCCCGGATTGAGCAGGTCATGCACTTTTCCGCCCTGCCAGGGCAACCGCTCCAGGTGAACTTCTGCCGCCTGAGAAGCGCTATTTAGTACGATAACGACGTTATCCCCATCATACTGACGTGAAAAAGCCAGTTGGTTTGCATTGACCAGCATTTCCTGATACTTCCCCAGCAAAATTGCCGGGGACTGCCTGCGCAAGGCGGATAATCGCTGGATAACACCTGAGAGGTCCTTTTGAAGCACATTGTTTTCCAGCGCCATGAGGTCAAGGGCCGGACGCAGGTTGACATCACTATTCGGTTCCTTTTTCGCATCCAAGCCAAATTCGCTGCCATAATAGATCGATGGAATGCCAGGCATGGTGAAAAGCAGGATATAGAGAGGATATAAGAGCGCCTTGTTACTGAATTTACTGGCAACCCGGTCCACATCATGGTTATCCACGAAATTATAGAAGAGTAAATCTTTATAAATCCCCTGCAGGCCGGATTGCCGGTTCAGGCCATAAGCAATTTCAAAGTAATTCTTATCCACCAGGCTGGACCAAAGCCCCTTATAACATTCATAGTTTGTGATCGAATCCAGGCTATCAGGATTGACCCACTGGCGATAATCCCCGTGGATCACCTCGCCCATCAGCCAGAAATCGGACCGGCGTGACTTGGAGAATTGATGCAGGGCACGTAAAAAGTCAAAATCGATACAGTCCGCCGCGTCCAGGCGCAGCCCATCAATACCAAATCTGTCCATCCACATCCCAACAGCGTCAAAAATGTGCGCACGAACATGCGGATGAGACAGATTGAGCTTAACCAGGCCATAATGTCCCTGCCAACCTTCATATTCAAAGGGATCACCAAAGGGACTCTGCCCGCCAAACCGGTGAATATGGAACCAGTCTTTATAGGCGGACGCCTCACCGTGAGCCTGAAGGTCCTTAAAGGCCCAAAAATCACGGCCAACGTGGTTGAAAACAGCATCCAGCACCAACCGCAGCCCCCGCCGGTGCATTTCTTCGGCAAACCGAGCAAATGAATCGTTATCACCCAATCGGCTGTCAATCAGGTAATAGTCGATCGTGTCATAACCATGACTGGAGGACTGGAAAACTGGCCCCAGGTAAAGAGAATCCATACCTAACTTCTGCATATGATCCAGCCAGGGATAGAGCGCCTCAATCCGATTCGTCGTTTGAAAGTCATTCCGCAGGGGTGCGCCGCAAAGACCGAGGGGGTAAATATGATAGAAGGTAGCGTTTTGCCACCAGAATGTGTTTTGGGTCAAATTAATCTCCTTTTGTTCGCATGAACTACCGGTAGGTATAGTAATCGATACAGATGATTTTTATGTATTACCATTTTAAGTTTCAATAATTTAGCTGAATATTCCGTACATGAATTGGTGGATGGTGAGATAGGTCACTTCATTGGTCAGCTCAAGGCTGTCATTGAGGAAAAGCTCAATCATTACATTGATCTGCCCTAACAAAGCTGCCGCGTAGCGTTTATGACGACCGCGTAAATTGCCATGGTCCTCAGCCGCCTTGATAAAGACTCCTTCGAGGATCTCATATTGTCTTTTTGAGAAAGCTCGGATGGCCTGATTAGCTTCACTTTCCGGCGGCGCATAAACCATTGCCATCTGCAGCCGATAAAAGACTCTATTGTCCTGCGCAAATTGGAAATACGCCCTGGCAATGGTTTCCAGGGTCAGGACCAGATCTCGCTGATAATCAGCGGCACGTTGGATCTGCTCCAGCATCGGGGTGCCTTCCCGCTGCAACAAGGAATCCAGCAGCCCGCGCTTGCATTCGAAATAATGATAGAGGGTGGGCTTTGTCACGCCAGCAGCTTCGACTACCTCACGCACACCAACTGCGTCATAGCCGCGCTGGCTAAAAAGTTCCAATGCCCGATCCAGCAATACCTGTTTATTGTCCATACCAGGAGTCTATACCGATCGGTATATTTTGTCAAGATTGAACTTAATTCTTCTAAAGCACATCCTGATTAAATTAAAAGAATGCAGGTATACCTGCACTCCACTCTCCAAACTAATCAGGCCTATTCCACATAAACCGTCACTTCGTCCACCGGCTTACGCAGCCTCATCCGAGGTGTATGATCGGCATACCCCAGGGAAACCGCAGCAATCAACTCACCTTTCTCACCTACCCACTCAGAAAGTTCTTCATAACCGAAGTATACGTCGCAAATCCAGAGCGATCCAATGCCCAAATCAGTGGCTTCCAGCAGCATATTCTGGATTGAAGCGCCAATGGACTGCATATCCACCATGTCGCCATAAATTTCCTGAGTATTTCTGGGCAAAAGCGGGTGGCGGCTGAAGGGATTGAAAACCAGGATAGTCACGGGGGCCTGCGCCATCACCCGGATGGTGTAACGAGCGCTGCCGGTGTTGATTCCTTGCGTCCCGAGTCGATCCATTCCCTTTTGCATCTCCTGCACCATCTCTGCCCGTTTCTCTCCCCGCACCACATAGAATTTCCAGGGCTGTTTGTTCTTCCCGGAAGGCGACAGGATGGCAGCCGTCAGGATCTTATCTAAAATTTCCTGCGGGATATCCTTATCCTGATATTTTCGGATGCTCTTACGCGTATTGATGGCATCAAATGTTTCCATTCTCGATCACCCTTTCGGTAAATTAAACACAGAAGTGCATTTTAAGTGACTTCATCAAATTCCTGCCGGTAATAAATCACCCCTGATAATCCTTCCAATACCTGCGGATGAAAGATCTTGATCATAAACGCTTCAGCCGGCACATCCTCATAAGCGCAGCGCAGTGCATACTTGCTCGCCCGCTCAAACCCGAACCGAGGATAATAAGCTGGATGGCCCAGAACAACCACAAAGGGAGCGCCTCTGTCTTTCATTTCCTCCACCCCAGCCTCACACAAGATACTGCCAATCCCCTGGTTTTGATATTCCGGATGGACGGCCAGAGGAGCTAATCCCATCCCATTGATAGTCTCGCCTGTATCCGCAACCAGCCTGACCGGCGTGAAGAGGATGTGACCCACCACCTGGCCGTCGATCTCCGCCACGATGGAGACAAAAGTCTCCCCGCTTTCTCGAAGCAGGTCCACAACCTGAGCTTCTCCCGGCCCTTTAAAAGCGCTGAGATTGACCTCCCTGATAGCAGGAATATCAGCCGTCTTTTCTCTGCGGACAATAATTGGCGAACAGTGTTTTTGCTTCATCCCTCTGATTATAGCGTGTTATAAAATTAACCGGTGACCCCGCTTATGAGAGCTAAGCGGGGTCGGTAACAACTTATTTTAGGGAGAGAAGAATTAATCAGTCACAGCTGTTGTAATTTCAAATTGTGGTGGATTCTCGAGGTGTTTCTTGACAGCACAGAGCTGAGCGGAGCGGATCAGTGACTCGCGATATTTCTCCGGGAAGCTGGCTGGAACCTGAATTTCCATATCAACTTTGCTGATCAGACCTGTGGCCGGAGAACGGTACATTGACTGAACGATTCGGATGCCTTCAGTTGGCAGCCCACGCTGTTGGCAAAAACCTAAAACATAAATCCCGGCACAGGTTCCCATGGAAGCCAGGAATAAGGCAAAAGGTGTGGGAGCTTCACCCTTGCCGCCACCCGCTGGGGGTTGGTCAGTCATAATGTTATAAGGGCCATAATGGGCATCCACCCGAGCGCCACCAGGAAAATCAATTACCATGTCCATACTATCAAATCCTCATTTCTGTTATTTTCTTTTTGGATGCAGTTCAGGGGGAAAAGTTACACTTTGAGTTTTGAGAATTTAAAACAATATATATTCACATATGTTTAATTAAGAATCATTAATTAGTTGTAGTAATAGGGGCTGTGGAAAAGTGGATAAGTCCTGTGGTGCGATGATTCTCAGTCATTAACACGATTTATCTGTGGGGCACGGCAGGAGTCACCCTAAGATATGGGGCTTTGATCGGTGAGATTCTATCCCCGTGTCATTGTGGAGAATTTGGGGATCAAATCAGCCGCAGGAAGAATAAGTGGGTTCGCTTCGAAAAGTGGCTTTTTTATCCCGATTCTATCCAGAGTCTTATTCGCGGATTCTTGGAATATTTGAGCGAGTTATCCACATTTCGTATAAGTTATCCACAGTTTTCCGGCATTTATCCACAGGTAAACATGGACGCGATACATCTAAATGAATATTAATGGGGTTGGTTTGGGAAACAGGGATCGGTGAAAACGATGCCTACGCTCAGACGTAGGCGTTGGCCCAGGTCTCCAGAACCAATTCCACATTATCCAGGAATGCATCAAGCGCTTCAGCCTTTGGGTCGAGGTGCTCCATATTTAATTGCAGGGCGTTCAGCAACTCAGTCCAGGAGGCTGAGGGTTTAGCAGTAACCAAACAGTTCAGATCCGTCCAGACCTTCAGGAGCGGCCAAACAGCTTCCTCCGGGGCGTCGCCCTGAGTCAGCGCACGGATGGCATTCAGATAATAGGAATGGCGGCAAGGCGCCAGGTCCAGAGGGATGGGTTGATCTGCGGCCTCGGAGAGTTCCGCCTCGAAGGCTTTTGTCCAATCAAATAACTGGTCCTGAGTTGCATCCAGGTTACCCAACAGGCCGATAAAATCTGCCAAAATGGCGGGAGCGCCCAGGGTGAGGGCTTGCTCACGGAACTTGACCAGGAAGCGGCGGGTGGTGAGTGGCGATCCGATCAAGCCTGCCACGGCGTTGGCTGCCAGGTACAGGATGTCCAGATATTGTTGGAGCCAGAGGGCATGGGAGGCTGGGGTGGATTTCAACAGGTTGAGCCAGTTTTCGCGAGCGGCTTCCAATAACAAATTGGATCGGGCCAGGACGTTCTCCGCGGACTGGAAATCCGCGCTGACACCGGCCTGGATAAATTCAAACCAATGATTGGTGTCATGCAGCAGGATATTCGGCTGCGTCACCGGGTAACCCAGCCAGGGGTCCTGGCGTAGCTTTCGGTGTGGCTCATAGGCGTCCTTGAGAACATGGTGGATATCCAGAGAGACCTCTGGCGTGATATCTTCCACTTCGCGCTTAACATCAATTTTGTAGCGGTGGACCAGGACAATGTCAATATCGGCAGCGCCACCTAAAAGAGCGTCATCCAGCGGGACAGAGCCTATCAGATAGGCCGCGTGAAGGTCGGGCTCAGTCCGGCTGCGAGTTTTAATAGCATCAAGGGCAAATTTATGAAGCAGATCATCTGTGATACGCATAGATCCTCCCCCGGAACTAGAGATTGATCGGCAAATTTTCCTGGAATGGAGCCATCTTGAGTGCCTGGCGGATACGTTGTTCAACCCAATCCAGATCTTCCTTGTTTCGGACAAAATCCAGTTGGTTGGTGTTGATTGTGAGCACGTTGCCGTTTGAATAATTGGCGAAATGGGTATCGTAGGTTTGATTCAGGGTCGCAATATAATTAACGTCCATTTGGCGTTCATAGGGACGGTCTCTTTGCGCAATTCGCTGCATAAGGATGTCGTTATCCGCTCTGAGATAGACGACAAGGTCAGGTCGTTTGATCTTTTCTGCGAGCGCTTCATGGACCCGGTAGTACATTTCCAGTTCATCCCCGTCCAGGTTGACTGTCGCAAAAAGCGAGTCCTTGTCAAAGGTGTAATCGGAGAGCAGCCAGGGATTAGATGTCAGGGCTTCCCGGACGCCTTTGCGCTGTTGGTGATAGCGGCTCAGCAGGAAGAAAATCTGGGTTTGGAAGGCATAGCGAGCCCGGTCGCCATAGAAATCGCTGAGAAAGGGATTTTCCTCAAAAATCTCCAGCAGGAGTTCCGCTTCAAAATTGGCTTGTAACATCCGGGCCAGGGTGGTTTTCCCCACGCCAATGACGCCTTCAATGGCAATATACATATGCGCTCCCAAACAATGATCTAGTGGATATACTTATACCATAGGACGGCGTGCCCAAAGATTAAATTTAATTTTTCTATCGCTTTTGAACATTCGAGAAGGTAAAATAAAATCAATTCAGACTCATCAAGGATTTGAATGACACAACCCGTGCCACAACCCACAAATAAGAACAACCATATTAAATTCATCGTTGGCGGCGTTCTGCTGGTCGCCGTGGTGGTCATCATGGTGATCAGTGCCACCCGGGCGACGGCGCAGTTTTTCCTGACGGTTAGCGAGCTGAAGAGTGCTGAGCAGGATTATTCAGGGGAAAACTTAAGGGTTTCCGGTGCGGTGATCGGTGACAGCATTCACTACGATACTGACGCTCACTTGTTGTATTTCACCATAGCGGATATTCCCACGGATGATGATGAGATCGCTGCCCTGGGTGGGTTGGAAGCTGTTTTGCACGAAGCTGCAACTGATCCGGATGCACCCCGGTTAATGGTGGTCTACAGTGGGGCAAAACCAGATATGCTTAAGGATGAAGCCCAGGCGATCCTCACAGGCTCGCTCCAGGCGGATGGTTCGTTCCAAGCGGAAGAGATCTTGCTCAAATGCCCCTCTAAGTATGAAGAAGCTCTGCCGGAGCAGGTCGTAACGGCTGAGCCATAATTCCCAATTGACCATTATTCAATATGTAAACTAAAAAATCCCTGATATCACCTGGGATTTTTATTTTGCATATCTTTCTATTGGAGGCTAATTCATTCAGTGGTAGGTGCAAGCAGGTCCGGTACTGCTTCCATTGGACCTGCGATCTGGGCCAGGGCAGCCAGGCTGGCTTGAAAGATTGAAAAGCCGGTGTCCTGATTGATATAGGTCAGTATATCCGTCGTGCGGTGATATTGGTAGTTGCGGTCGGTCAGGCCGCAGACGCCATCCGGCTGGTAGGAGTAATTTTCGATTACCATCACAGCCGGGATACCATTCATCCAAAAGGCGTTGTGGTCAGAATATTTGTAGGCGCCGGAGTCATCAATCAGATCGAACCTTAGGTCAAGGTCATAAGCCTGAATCGAATCCGCCAGGCATTCCCCAATATCCTGTGAGCCAGGTAACACGCCGGCATGGACTTCAAAACAGCGGTCGTTGTCCCAATCGAAGCCGAACATGTCGAGGTTGATCACGGCCTGGATATCCGGCAGCCAGTCCGCATAGTCGTCCACAAAATATTCGCTCCCTCGTCGGGATTGCTCTTCCCCGCTGAACCAGACCAGGTCGATCGTGCGGGCAAAGTGGGCGTTGCGCAGCAAATAAGCTGCTTCCAACAGCCCGGCCACGCCGGTGGCGTTATCGTCCGCACCGGGGGCCAGCTTTGTCTCCTGCTCGGACATGCTGTCCAGGTGGGCGACCATTAACACCCGCTCGTTCATTAGTTCGGGGTCTTCACCGGGGAAGGTCAGGATCAGGTTTTTCCAATTCCGTTCCTGATGTTTCTCGCTGTAAGGAAAATCATAAGTGTGGATCACAAAATCCGTGTTTTCAATAAAGCCCATTTTTTCAAGTTCGTTGATGAGGTAGTCGAAAGCACTGGGCTTATAACCTGGCTCGAAAAGGATGTGGCTGCTGCGAGAGGTGATCACAGCCTCGCCAGATTCAGTCTGGATGGATTCCGCACCGGAAAGTTCTGCAATCCATTGGCCCCAGCGGGTTTGACTGGCCTGATCCAGCAGGTCAGCAACCAGCAGGTCATACCCGCAGTCGCAGTCCAGATTTGGCGGAACCACCACGGTGGCGAGGATGATGGCGATGATTGAGAAGGATTGGATGATTTTGAACATGCCCTATCGTACCGGTTCGGCGATGGTGGCGATGGTCAGGAGCGCTGCCTGGGCGATATCGAAGGCGGTATCCACATTGATCTCAGAGACCAGATCCCCGGAGGTGTGATAGTTGGGATTCTTGTCGAGTTCGCCGCAGCCCAGCTTTTCATCTTGGGTGAGAAAATTCTCGAGTACAAGGATCGCCCCAACATCCGCACGCCAAAACGAGGAATGATCCGAAGCGCTCAGAGCACTCTGAACCAGGTAGTCATAGCTCAGGTTAAGGTCATAGGCGTCAATGAGATCCGTCACGCAGTTCCCCAACAGCTTGGATTCTTTCAGTCCACCGACATGCAGCTCGAAGCAGCGGTCATTGTCGGCATCATAGCCGAACATATCCAGGTTGAGGACGCCGACAATATCCGCCATTTCATCCGCGTGCATGGCGGTATAGGCCAGGCTGCCGTGCAGGCCGCGCTCTTCACCGCTGAAGAAGATGATCTTGATCGTGCGCTTGAAGGGTTGGTCTTTGAAGATCCGAGCGGCCTCCATTAACGTGGCGATGCCGGTTGCGTTGTCATCGGCGCCGGGGGCTGTTCCATCTGGCACAACGCTGTTGATACTGTCCAGATGGGCGGTCAGCAGGATTTCCTGCCCCGCCAGGTCCGGATCAGTACCCGGGATGACAGCGACCAGGTTCTGCCAGGGTGTTTCCGTTTCATAATCAATCGGCATGTACGTTTCCGCAAACAAGGTCACCTGATCTTCATATCCCCAGAGCACTAATTGGTCATGTACAAATTCAAAGGCCCGGGCATCCGGGTCACCGTTGAAGAGGCTTTCCGTATAGCGGGTCTTGATGGTGTAAGTTTCACCGTTCATTTCCACCGGTTTGGCTCCGGAAAGGAGTTTAATCCAGTTGAGCCAGCTCTCGGAATCAAATTCAGCCTGAAGGGCCTCCACATCTGGATTGAAGGCGCAGGCATAATCGATCTGAGGTGGATCGATTACTATGGCCGTGGTGGGTGTGCATTCCGTGACCGGTGGTGTTGTAGTATCAACCAGAACTGTGCCGGAAGAATCCTCCTGGCTGGTTCCGGCAGTCGTTTGACCCAGGAGATTGGAGAGGAAGTCAGTCTGGCTCAGGACAAGCACCAGAAGCAAGACCAAAAGGGCCAGCCCTGCGATAATGAATAGGATTTTCTTTCGACTCTTCATTGTTTGAGCCTTTTTGAATTGGGAGGTGATACTGAGAGGTGCTTTAGGAGGGCTTGAGAGCCCCTTTACCGCATAAAATTATGCTGTCATTATACTTGTCTGTCTCTACAAGGAGATAATACCCTGGAAGGGTTTAGATATTGAGGTAAATTCCGATGAGGTTGGGGCAGAAGTGGGGAGCGACTTATGGAATCAGCGGCCAAAGCCAGGGGACCATCACGATGGCGATGGCAAAGACCAGCAGGGTCAACAAGGACCCTACTTTGAAGAAGTCAAAGAAGCGATAATTCCCAGGGCCATAGACCATTAGACAGGCAGGCTCCAGCGGGGTGATGAAGGAGCAGCTGGCGCCAACGGCGATCATCACGGCAAAAGACCGCGGATTCAATCCCAACTGGGAGGCGGTTTGAATAGCGATTGGGATCACCACTACCGCAGCCGCCTGGTTAGACATGGGTTGGGTCAGCAGCAGGGAGAGGAAGAAGAAAGCGGCCAGCAGCAGGACCGGATGCGTTGCCCCCACGAGGGAGACAATCTGCTCAGCAATCAGGTGGGCCAATCCTGAGATTTCCATTGCCTGTCCCAAGGCCAGCATGGAGGCGATCAGCAGCCAGATATTCCAGTTGACCCGCCGGTAGGCTTCTGTGGGGGTGATACAACGGGTGATGAAGGCGACCAAAGCCCCCAGCATGACTGCAACGGGCAGTGAAAGTACATTGAAGGAAACCAGCAGCACCACGCCTGCAAAAATGAACAGGGCTGCAGGGGCCTTTTCCGTCTCCGGCATCAAATCCAGCTTGGCGGAGACCACCCGGAAGTTGTTGTTTTTGCTCAAGCCGTTCAGCGTCTCCTGATCCCCTTGCAGCAGGAGTTGGTCGCCCACCTGCAGGCGGGTACGGCTGATGCGGCGGTGGATGGTAGCCCCTTTGCGGTTGATCCCCACGACCTGCATGCCATAGCGGTCTCTAAAATTGACGCCCCAGAGAGTTCGACCCACAAGAGGGGAGCCAGGCAGGAGGATCACTTCCGCCATAGGAAGGACATTGCTCAAATCCTGATCCGGGAATTCGCCGGTAAAAGTCACCACGTTCTGATCTTTTAGCGCAAGGAGATTGTCCCGTTGGCCTTCAACCAACAATTTATCCCCAGAAGACAGAACACTGGAGGCACGAGGCTCAACAGTCTGTCCGCTGGAAGTAACGATCCGCAGGACGGTCAGGTCGTATTCCTTGCCCAAAGCGACTTCGTCCAGGGTTTTACCCAACCAGGGCGAGTCTTCGGTCACTTCAAATTCTGAACAGTATGGGAGAATTTCTTTTTTGATGTCTGTTTCTTCTGCGTCGCGCACTGGGATCAGGTGACGTCCAATGAAGAACATATAGGCCAGGCCAACGACCAGGATTGGCAAGCCGACGGGGGTCAATTCGAACATGCCCAGGGGTTCCATGCCATATTGGGTCAGTAGACCGCTGACCACCACGTTGGTGGAGGTGCCGACCAGGGTGACGGAGCTGGCCAGAATGGTTGCGAAGGCCAGGGGCATCAACAGTTTTGAGGGATGGATTCTGAGGCGGCGGGAAAGGCCAATGGTCATCGGCACGAAAAATGCAGCCGTAGCCGTGTTGGAAATAAAGGCGCTCATCACGCCGGCAGTGGACATCATCAGCCAATAGAGCCGGTTCTTGCTTTCACCCACTGAGCGCAGGATCCTGCGGGCCATCAGCTGCACCACCCCTGTGCGCACCAGTGCAGCCGTCAGGATCAGGAGGCCCAGGATCATGATGGCGGTATCACTGCCGAAGCCCTGGAAGGCCTGCTCAGGTGTGAGAATTCCGAGGAGGACCAGGGCTAACATAGCGGCCAGGGCGACAACATCGGCCGGGATCGTCTCAATTGAGAAAAGTATTAGCGTTGCGATGATGATGAAGATTAGCAGGGCGATCTGAAGGGTCATGCCTATGCCATTCTGTGTGATGAGTACGTATTTTCAATTATATATGGAAATTGTATGTGTCAATGCGCTTCGTTGGAACATTTACATTTAGTGGTTCGTCTAATGGTGGAGGCGATTCAGACGGAATCCGTCCACTTTCGCCTTTATTGGGCCCTGGAGTATAATCTGGTTCAAGGATGAACAATAAAATGACTGAAAAAGCCGATTTACCGGTAATCGTAAAACTGGCCCTGGCCATTCTCGCCAGCCTGGTCCTCTTTGGGGGATTGGCTTTGATCGCGTTGGTGGGCTATCAGGTGGTTTATGCGGACCGAATCTTCCCAGGTGTGACAGTAGCGGGGATTGATCTTTCCGGCCTCAAGGAAGCTGAGGCTTATCAAGCCCTGGTTGACGATTTACCCTATACCTATGAAGGACAAATTCAATTAACTTATCAGGATCAGGTCTGGACCCTGCGGCCCATTGACCTGGGTTTCCTGGTAGATCCATCAGCCACCGCCCAGGCTGCTTTGGGTGTGGGCCGAGACCATTGGCTGGTCCGTGACCTGATTGATCAGGGCAAGGCCTGGTTCAAGGGCGTGCAGCTGGCCCCTGTGGTCTATTATGATGAACGGATTGCCCAGCTTTATCTAAAAGAGCTGGCAGCAGATATTGATGCCCCGATGATCGAAGCAGGTCTGGCATTGGAAAATACCGATGTCAAAATCCAGGACGGTCAGATTGGGCGGCAGGTCGAGATCGACCAATCCCTCCAACTGCTTGAAACGGTGCTGTCCACTTTGCAGGATTCGGTTGTGCCTTTGGTTGTGACTGAGGAGGAGCCGTTGATCCTTGACGCCAGCGCGCAGGGTGAAATAGCCCGTGAGATGCTGAGTGCCCCCCTGGTGTTAACCGCATCGGGTGGCGAAGAATCCTGGACCCTGCCCCCGGAAGACCTGGCCGGTATGCTGATGATCAAGCAGGTGGAAGATGGCGATGCCGGTACACGCGAATTTGAGATCAGCATCAATCCGGATGTTTTTGACATTTACCTTTCCAGCTTCGCCCCTGATCTGCATCGGGACCCGGAGAATACCCGCTTTATGTTCAACGATGATACTTTTGAACTGGAAGTGGTTGAATCGGCGGTGATTGGCCGAGACTTGAACGTGGACGCTTCCATTGAAGCGATCAATGCCGGCCTAAAGGCAGGCGACCATACCATTGCGCTGCAATTTAATACCCTCGAGCCGGCTGTTACGGATGAGATGACCGGTGAAGAGCTGGGGATCACTGAACTGGTCCAAAAAGAGACATCATTCTTCTATGGCTCCGATGCGGCCCGGGTTCAAAACATTGAAACCGCCGCCGCCCAGTTCTATGGCCTGCTGATTGCGCCCGGTGAGACCTTCTCTATGGTGGACGCTCTGGGAGATATCAGCCTGGAGAATGGCTATGCTGAGGCCCTGATTATCTATGGCGATGAGACCATTCAGGGCGTGGGCGGCGGTGTCTGCCAGGTGAGTTCGACGCTTTTCCGGGCCGCATTCTTCGCCGGCTTACCGATCAATGAGCGCCATGCCCATGCTTACCGGGTGGGTTACTATGAGTATGATGAGAACGGGATCAAGAACCCCAATTACATTGGCCTGGACGCCACGGTCTATGTCCCGATTGTAGATATGAAATTCACCAATGACACGCCCTATTGGCTGTTGATGGAGACTTATGTCTATCGGGGGAGTCAATCGTTGGTCTGGAAATTCTATTCCACCAAGGATGGGCGCACCGTGGACTGGGATACCACCGGCCTGGTCAATGTCGTTCCGGCACCGGACCCGATCTTCCGCGAAAACGATGAGCTGGCAAAAGACGAGGTCAGGAAAGTGGACTATGGCGTGGATGGCGGCGATGTGACGATTGCCCGCACGGTGTTCATGGATGGCGAAGTCTATTTCACTGATACTTTCCGTACCCATTTCCAGGCCTGGCAGGAGATTTGGGAGTATGGCCCCGGCACCAAGAATCCCGAGGACCTTATCCATTAGATCTGCTATGGTACAATAAACGCGCTTGACCCCCTGTGGATTCAGGGGTATGAAATATCAGTTGATGAATGAAATTTACCCCCGATCAGATGACGGGTAAGCTCTGGAGGTTTGATGGTCAGCAAAGATTTACTTGATATGCTTCGATGCCCGAACTGTGTTCAGGAAAAGGAAGGCTTGCTCGAGTATTATCGGGAGAGCTGGTTGATCTGCCAGGATTGCGGCCGGAAATATCCCATTGTGGATGATATTCCGGTGATGCTGATCGACGAAGGCGACAAATGGATGAAAACCGCCAAGGAAGACTTGCCGGTTCCGCCCCCGCCGATGGATTAATATTCCCACGAAAAGGATAATATGAATCCGGATTGTGCTTTTTGCGCGCATCGCGCTGGGGCCTTTCCGGTTCATTGTTGAATAGCGATGAAGAAATTTTTTAGCAAGTTAGCGAATAATTTCCCCAAAGATTGGCCCACACGGATCATCCTGATCCTGATACTGGGACTGTCGGTGGCTGGTGCAATCTTTGGCTACAAACTGACTCGGGATTTGGTTTCTTCTAATAAGACATTTTCCCTTCCGGGCGACCCTGTCATTGGGAACGACCCGGCTGAAGGGGACGAGCTCACCGATGCCACCCCGGCGCCCACTGAGGTGCTGGGCGCTACACTGCCCACCCCGGAACCCTGGGATGGCGTTAGCCGGGTGACCATTTTGGTGATGGGCCTGGACTATCGTGAATGGTCAGCGGGAGAGATTCCCCATTCTGACACGATGATCCTCTTCACTATGGACCCCCTGAACCAGACTGCTGCGATTGTCTCAATCCCCCGCGATATCTGGGTAAGTGTCCCTGGCTATGATTACGAGAAGATCAACACGGCCTACTACCTTGGTGAGTTGAATAACCTGCCTGGCGGCGGTGCTGCTTTGGCTGCTCGAACGGTTGAAGAATTTCTTGGCATCCCCATTGATTATTATGCCCAGGTGGATTTCCAGGCATTCATTGATTTCATTGATGACATCCAGGGCGTTCGGCTCGATATCAAGGAACCCATTACGATTGACAGGCTGGGCCAATGGAATACGGTGACTCTGGAACCCGGCCTCATCACCCTGCCCGGTGATTATGCACTCGCTTATGTTCGCACCCGCTATACTGAAGGCGGTGACTTCGACCGGGCGGCCCGTCAACAGGAAGTGATCATGGCGATCCGTGACCGCATCCTGGAATTTGATATGCTGCCCAATTTGGTGGCCAATGCACCGCAGATTTACGAAAACCTTGCCGGTGGGATCAACACCAACATGAGCCTGAGCCAGGTGATTAAGTTGGCCTGGTCTGCGATGGATATTGACCGGGATAACATCCAGCAGGTGATTATCAGCAATGAATATATCACGCTGGGAAAGTCCCCGACGGGTTTGGATATTCTGATCCCCATTCCGGATAAGATCCGCTTGCTGCGGGATGAGATCTTTGATTCCGGTGGCGCGATTGGTCCTGTTGCCGAAGGCGACCTGCTCACGCTGGTGGCTGAGGAAAACGCCCGGGTGTCCATCCGGAACGGCTCCTATTTGGGTGGTTTGGCTGCCACAACGGCAGAATGGATGCGTGGCCAGGGGATCAATGTGGTGGAAGAGACTAATGCCGATTACACGGTCTATTCCAGCATCACGATCTATAACGCTACGCCGTATGCCCTTAAGTGGCTTTCGCAGACCATGGGTGTGAATTCCAATATGATCACTTATGCCTATAACCCGAATGCCACGGTGGACCTGGTTGTGGTTTTGGGGGATGACTGGGCGGGTAATAACCCGATGGAATAACGTTTGAATGCGAACAAAGGCCGCTCCTAAATGGGGCGGCCTTTTTATAATTTCCCTAGGTTTGGCTATAAACAGTAACTACCTGCTGGGAGGGTAGAATGTAGAAGCCTCTTAGGGAAAATCACTCCAGTAAAATGGCAGTAGTTCAATTTGCCATTGCACAAAGAGTGATTTCTATGCCTAACCTGAAAAAATTAGGGTAATGCTGGATAGGTTTCTAGCAGGGCAAACGCTACACCGACCAGCCCCCGACCGGTATGAGCACCGAGAACGGGAGAAATGGAACATTCCGGCAGCCATTCGCATTTGAACATCTTTTCGAGTGCATCCCGCAGCATCTTGGCACCTTCCGGGTTTCCAGCGTGTCCGATTTGTAACCGCAGGGTAGCTCCCTCACCAAATTTATTGGCGATATAGGTTGGGATGGCTTCAACTGCGCGTTTGAAGGTCCTGCTCTTGCCACGGTCATAGTATTTGCCATCGTTTTTGTCCACGCCGATGAGAGGTTTGATTCCCAACAAAGAGGCCAGTAGCCCTTTGAGATGGCTGATCCGGCCACCGTGGATGAGATAGGCAAGATCCGGCAAGGTGAAGATCACTTCGGATTTATCGCGGATGCTATCCAATAAATCTGTGATCTTCTTGATTGGCCAATTGGCTTTAACAGCGCGGATAGCTGCTTCCACCTGCCAGCCCATTTCAATGGACAGTGAGCGCGTATCCACATGGGTGATATGCGCGTCACCAACCTCCTTAGCTGCCGTTACAGCTGAATTGAATGTGCCGCTTAGCCCGGATGATATGTGAATTGACAGGATCTCAGGGTCGTCTTTGGCAACCTCTTCATAGATCTCCTGAAATTCTCCTGGTGAAGGCGTGGAGGTTATAGGCATGCCGTCAGTATCTTCAAGCAACCGGTAGAAATCTTCCGATTGAATATCAACACCGCTTCTATAGCTCACACCATCCAAGGTGAGTTTCAGTGGCAAGGTATGTAGGTTTACCCCTTGTTTTTGCTTTAGTGAAAGGTCAAAACCACTATCAGTAACAATTTGCATCTGGCTTACTCCTGATCGTAAAAAAATAATGGCTTTCCCAGAGGCAAATTAAATAAATAAATTACTAATTCAGTATACCGTATATTTGTCATATTTCGATTAGAAATTGTTGATTAATTATGTTAATAAAATAACCCTGCTGGCCTTTAAGAGACCAGCAGGGTTTGGGAGATAGGTATGATTAATCAGGCTATAAAAGTCAAATTAATCCTTCTACTTGAATGTGTAGGTGATGCTTGCCGTGACTTGAATTGTCAGGGTGCCGCTGGAAACTGGAACGCTTCCGCCACCTCCATATGCGGCCATCACTGAATCGGTGGGGGCGGTGTAGCCATCACTGACATTGATATATGTAATTTCGCCTAATTCCACGCCAGCGGCATCGGCAATTTCCTGTGCCTGGCTGGCAGCGTCATCAATTGCTTTCTGCTGGGCTTCAGCATATGCTGCGGTGGAGTCTTCAATATCAAAGCTGACACCGTTGATTGTGTTAGCACCCTGGTCAACAACGGCAGCGAGGATCTCGCCCAGTGAATTGATATCGCGTACCACAACGAATACGGTATTCTGAACCACAAAGATAGTCTGGGGTTCGCTTTCAGGGTCCATTTCCATGTTTGCATAGTTATAGTTCGTCTGCTGATAGACATAGAAATTGCTGGTTTGAATATCATTTTCAGCAACCCCGAGGTTTGTCAGGGTCTGCATAACTGCATTGACATCTCGTGTATTTTCGCTGAGTGCAGTCGCCGCATCTTCGTTCTGAGTATTCACGCCGATGGTCACACGGGCAATGTCAGGTACGATGTAGACCGTCCCGGTGCCGCTGGCATTGAGCGTGCGGATCTCTTCATTGGTGATAGTGGTGTTTTGCAGACCAGAGCAGCCGGTCATCAAAATAGCAAGGGCCAAAACGGTAAAGATCGCGATAAATGTTTTCTTCATTTTGTACTTCTCCTAACAGTTTCCGGTTAGTGGTTATCCGGGAAGGCGGAAACCTTCCCGGAATTATGTTTATTACTCTTACTTTAATTCGTAAGCCAGGCTGCATTCCATCGTGATGGTCAGCGTGCCGGCCGAGACGGGGACGGAGCTTTCTGCATAGGCACCGCCCTTGGCATCATAATAGGTCACGTAGTTGTTGCCGCCATAGACATTGATGCTCAGCAGTTCACCGAGTTCAACGCCGGCTGCATCAGCGATTTCCTGAGCTTTTTCCTTGGCGTTTTGGATGGCCAGCTCACGGGCCTGGGCCACAGCAGCGTCACGATCCTCGACATCAAAAGTGATGCCGTTGATGTTGTTGGCACCGGCATTGACAACTGCCGAGAGTACATCGCCGAGGGTGGACAGATCCCGCACGATCACCGTCACGGTGTTATCCACAACGAAGTAGGTGCCGGTGACCTGACCGGTCATGGGATCATAGCGGTTTGAGGGATAGACGTTGAAGTTTGAAGTCCGGACGTCTTTTTCTTCCACCCCGAGGGTTTGCAATACATCTGCAATCGCATTGGCCTGATCTGTATTCTGACTCAGGGCATCGGATACCTCATCCGCTTCCGTATGGACGCCGATATTGATGCTGGCGATATCCGGGACAAGGGAGACTTCACCTGTGCCGTTGACGTTCATTGAGCGGCTGGGCTTGGTACTTGAAGCGGGGGCTTGTGCAGGAGTGCAGGCAGCTAACAGGCTAACTATTACCAATCCAACTAGAATAAGGGTTTGTTTCTTTTGCATTTTGTCGTTCCTCCATAGATACGATAAATGTTATTTTAGAGCATATGTTATTAACGCAAGCCGGGATGAAAAAGTTCCATAAACCAGATTGGTTTGATGGGCTATCTTGATAAGAGAACAGACAGTAAAGTTTAATTATTGTGTTTTCTGAAAAAGCGATGAGGCTCTTTGGGGTAAAATGAAAACCTGCAGGATCTAGTGAACATCCTGGAAAAATCTACACCTGGTTGAGAGGCTGAAGAATATGAAGTTAACCGATGCTGACCCCCCTTATGAGACCTTGGAGATTGGCACGCCCAAAGATTATTCAAGCGATATGTACTTCATTTATTTTGAGGTTGGGGAAATTAATGAACAAGCATTAAAGATCATCCAAGAATACCTTGGACCTGAAAAAAAGAATCACTTGCGGCAGCTGCCGCATGGTTACGAGATTGAGATGCCAATTCAATGTGTCCCAGATGTTGTTAGGGAGTTAGTTGGTCAGGACATTGGTATTTATCAGATTGTTCGGTACGCTAAATCAGACAAATCCTGGGAATAGTTTCTTGATATTGAAGTACCCTATTGAAGAAGACCCAAGAGTTGATAGGTAATGATAGTGTTTGACAGCAATTTTGTCATATAACTCCTTTGGTATTTGCTAAACAGAAGATATTTATAAAAAATCCAGAAACTCAATTTTGAAAAGGATAATATGATTAAATTAGAGAAGTCAATAAAAACCTCAACCTGGCTGGGTGTTATTTTCCTGATTTGTGCGATATTTTGTTTGGGCGCATATACTATCATAGGGCAGGAAATTGATGCCCAAGGATTTTTACAAGAACCGTTTTTTCTGGTTCCGCTGTTTTGGCTGTTTTTATTGCTCGGTGTCATCACGGTTGTAGTGAATGTCATTACCCGGATTGTGCGGTCAAACAGAAGAAAAACTACTGCTGGATAAAATTGGGGTAATAACCTTTTGACAATATAGGTGTGACATCTTGGGCGGATTTAGAGATGTGCCGAAGTGAAGATGATTTTTGGTACCATAAAGAAGTGTTTACCTTCGTATCGCGCGACCATTGACGGGTTCTTGATTCTCGTTTATGGTTAAGCATATTATACGATTGTGGAGCAGGCATGTTCTTAGTTCAGCAACAACTGAGCGAAAAACCATGCGGGCACTGGACCGAGGTGCCCGCTTATTTATTTAAGGAACTGCAGCCCAGTAACGAGATAATCGTAGTACAATCTCACCCTCACCAAAATTAATCAATAGGAGAGACTATGGCAGAAACAACCAACGCATTTGCAATGGCCCAGCAGCAATTTGATCATGTTGCTGATCTATTGGGCCTGGATCATCAGGTACGAGAGATGCTGCGCTGGCCGATGCGCGAATATCACCTGCGTATCCCGGTCAGAATGGATGACGGCAGCATTCAGGTACTCCAGGGCTACCGTGTGCAACACAATGATGCCCGCGGCCCAAACAAAGGCGGCCTGCGCTTCCACCCCGCTGAGACAGTGGACACAGTCCGCGCCCTGGCAATGTGGATGACGTGGAAATGCGCCGTTGCTGATATCCCCCTCGGCGGCGGCAAGGGCGGAGTCGTGATTGACCCGGCTACCCTGTCCGTTGATGAGAAGGAACGTCTTTGCCGAACCTTCATCCGCTCACTATGGCGGGTGATTGGCCCTCGCCAGGACGTCCCTGCACCAGATGTTGGCACCACACCCCAGATGATGGGCTGGATGATGGACGAATATTCCCGGATCACAGGGAAATATACTCCCGGTGTGATCACAGGCAAACCGGTCGGTGGCGGTGGATCGCTTGGACGTACGGAAGCTACTGGCTCTGGTGTGATTTTTACTGTACGTGAAGCGATGAACCGGCTGAAAATTGATTCAACCAAGGCTGTCGCAGCGATTCAGGGCTTTGGTAATGTGGCGCAATATGCCGCGAAGGGCTTCATCAGCCAATTGGGCGGCAAGGTCGTCTGCGTGAGCTATTGGGATCGTGCCGATCGCACTTCCTATACCGTCAGTAAGGCGGATGGGATTGATCCTGACTTCCTGATGAGCATCACTGACCAATACGGCGGTATTAATAAAGACAAAGCCACCAAAGCCGGTTACGTGATCGAAGATGGCAACGCCTGGATCAGCAAAGAAGCCGATGTACTCATCCCCGCAGCCCTTGAGGGGCAGGTGAACGCTGAGACCGTGCAGCAGGTGCATGACCGGGTGAAGATCATGGCTGAAGGCGCTAATGGCCCCACGACACCTGAGGCGGATGAGGTCATCAAGGAGCGCGGATTTTTTGTGATTCCCGATTTCCTCTGCAACGCCGGTGGCGTGACCACCTCCTACTTCGAGGGCGTTCAGAATGATATGAACTTCTATTGGACCAAGAAGGAAGTCCTGGAAAAACTGGATGACAAGATGACCCAGGCTTTCAAGGATGTCTATGACATGTCCATTGGCCAGGGTGTCTACATGCGGGACGCTGCCTACATGGTGGCGATTGACCGTGTGGTCAAGGCAATGGAGCTGCGTGGCTGGCTCTAAGCTCTTGAGAAAATGATGATAAATAAACCCCTCAACATTCGTTGAGGGGTTTTTAGTTTGGTTGGGGGGCGAAGTTGGGATGGGATTAGCGTTTTTTTTCCTATATTTGTCAACGCGAGGAAGTCCCGAAGGGACGAACGAAGCGATCTCGGAAATAATCATGCAATACGAAATCTGTGTGATTGAGATTGCTTCCCACGCTATTTCACTTTAGGGACGATGTCGTCGCATCTTGTGGATGCTATCTCGCAATGACAAAATAAATGATTCGGTGTTTTATTAACATGTACGCCGCGCGGCGCATGACCTACAACAAGAACGAAGTGGCGGGAGGGGGAGAGGATGGCGAAGCTGGGGTGGGGTCAGCGCTATTTCCCCCTCTGATTCGAGACGATTAAAGCAGTCAAGCAGGTTCGACCTGTGGTCTCACCATGCATGACCTACATCTGTCTTTGTCATTGCGAGCTTGCGAAGCAATCTGTTTTGATTATGTCATCTCAACTTACATGCTTGAGACGATTTGCCTTATCGCAACGCTCTGGGTACTTTATCTTCCCCCTTCGGTTTCCTTGCTATGACAAAATATGTGATTAAGTGCTTTGTTGTCATGCGCATTGTGCGGCACATGACCTACAGCCGGCTCTGCCTTAGTTGGGGAATTCCAAGCTGCTTCAGGTCAGTTTTCATCAACCTCGTCAATTCCTTTTCATCCAGCCCGAAGGCTTCCAGCACAATCCCCGCAGAGCGGATCAGTAGGGCTTCGTAGCGGGCCAGGTCCACACTCTCCGGATCGGGGCGCTCAGGCAGGTCCCAAGCATGGACGCCCGGCTTCCCCAGGGTGAAGAGAAAGGCCACCCGCTGACCGGGGCGCTGTTCTTTGCCCACGGCTTTGAGCTGGAAAGCGGCTCGGGCTGCCGGGGAGAGTGTGCGATAGGCCTCCAGCTTGCGCCCCAGCCGCTGTTTGACCAGCAGGTCGGCCAGGGGAACCTTGCCACTGCGAAGTTTGCGGACTTGCCCCCGCAGGTACTTGACGGCCGAGGGCAGCCCATCGAAGGGGTCCACGTGTTTGGCCAACAGTTCGAGCAGGTGCAGTTGGGTCTCCTTGACGAAGGGCGTCGCGTCCCGGCGGCGGGCGTCAATTCCCCTGACCTTGATTGAGCCATCCTGAAAGACGCCAAAATAGCGGTTCGCCACCGGCCGGGCCTTGTTTCCTCTTGAGCCCACAAAGACGATCCAGCGGTAAACGCCGTCCAGGGCGATGGGCAAACCGGTGCGGTCCTCGATCTCCAACAGCAGCGCCTCAAAATCCGCGGGTTGTGACCAATCCGGGTGCTGCACCCAAAGCCCATCTACATACATCTGGATCACCTCGCAGCCCATATCTTCGGCGGCTTCTTTGGCCTGCATCATCGCCTCGCGCCCATAGGCGGTCACGGCCTGATGGGCCTCAATCCGCCCAAAGCGGGCATTTTTATAGCCCAAATAGCCAAAGCAGACCACCAACAGCCATTTGAGCGCGGAGGCCCGGTGTTCGATCCGCTCCCGATCCGGCGGGTACCAGACCTTTTGCATGGCCAGCCGCTTTTTGAGGGCGATCCGCTTTTCGAGCAGGGGGCGCAGTGCTTTGGGTACCAGTCCTTCCTGGCTGTTGTCGATGGTGATACCCAGCGCGGGCACAGGCGTGCCGCCCATGCCATTGGGCAGGATGGTCTCCGGCGAGAGGTTGAAATAGACCATCACAGCGGGGTACATCGAGGTGAAGTCAACCATCCCCACGTTGCGGTGCAGCCCGATCAGCGGCTGGTAGACGATGCCGCCCTGGTCCGCGGAATAGAGATCAGCGACCGGTTTGAAGAATTCCGCCTGCTGTTTTTGATAGGGCACCAGCACCTGTTGGCGCAGGGCGGTCAGCATCTCGATTGATGAGATACCCGTCCCCGGGGAGACCCGGGCGGCGACCTGCAGCGGCAGCGAGGTCACCCGGCAGGATTCGATGGTGCCATCCATATCATAATCGGACCAAAGCATGGCATTCCTGCGGTCCAGGTGGCAGCGGCCAAAAAGGTGCACCTGCTGGCCGCGGTAGATGATCTGGCCGTAGGAGAAATAGGTGAGCTCTTTTTTGAGCAAAACGTCCCGCCCGGTTTCACGGTTGAATTTTAGGGGGATTTGGTACTCTTGCGATTTTTCAAGCAGCAGGGGGAGCAGCCAGGTGTCGCCCCATTCCGTGATGATCAGGTCCGGGTCCACGCGTTTGAGGGTGGCTCGCAGGCAGACCAGCACGTTCTGCATATCACTCAGCAGGTAGCGGTTTTCTCGTTTGCCATATATCACGCGCAAATAGCGCGGGCGCCCGTGATTGGGGTCGCCGGAGGGGGAAAGGAAGAGGCTGCGGAAGGGGATTGGCTGGGGTGTCATCACCCAGGCATCCTCCAGCACCTCGATGCCGGTTAATTCGTGGGTTTCCTCATCCGCAGTGACATGGCAGTAGGAAAGCGGAGTGGCCCCGGTCTGCGCTGCGAAACGGACCGTGATGGAGATGTCGGCATCGCTGTATTCCAGCTCGGGGAAGCGGGCGACGACATTTTGGATCAGCCGGCTAAGTGCAACGGGGTTTTGGACTGTGGCTGCCAGAACAGGCACCCATTGCCTTCTGAAGACGTCCATCCGTTCAGTGCGGTCAATTTTGCTGACCTGGGGGAGCCCCCGCAGGTAACGCCAGAGGGCGCGTAGCTGCTCCGGATCGCCCTGGGCATAAAACGTGACCGGGAAGGGAGTGGTCAACCGCCAGCGCGGCCCCTTGCGATCCATGAAATATAGAACGATCCCCTCATTTTCGTCCTCGAACAGATCCAGCAGCCAGCCATCAAACGCAATCATGCCGCTTCTGGAGGTTTTCCACCGATTCTCTCAGCCGCAAAACCTCCTTATGCTCCTCCAGCAGCATAGAGAGCAAAAAAGACTCAAAGGGGAGGATGTTGGCGGCATAGGCCGCTGCGGAGAGATGTTTTTGGGCGGCATTGAACAGATCGTCAAGGATCAACTGGTCGCTGCGGCGCAAGGCCCGCCGGAAACGGGCCAGGGCGGCCTCGTCCTGTTGCATGATTTGGGTTGCGGAAGGGAGTGTGCGTCCCATTTGGCCTCCTGTTTAAAATAACGGTAATTGATAGTCAGGAACTTCGGCATCCTGCAGTTCCCAGAGATCGGAAGCGACCTCCAGGACCAGGGGAAGTAATTTTTGGTCTTCATCGGTCGGGGTGGTGCGGGTGCGTACCCAAAGGGCGACCGGGGCACTGGCAGAGATCTGGCGGAGACGGCCCAGGCTGTTGTTTAGCAGATAGCGGCGTTTGCCAAAGGCGACGCTTTCATCCAGAAAGGTACCCAGCAGGTCCAGGATAACCACCGGGGTGCCATCCAGCGGCAGTTGCGAGAGGGTGGCGGTCATTTGGTAGCAGGTGAACACCCGCGAGAGGATCACCCGGTTGAGCGCCGCATAGACTTCCACAGTTCGCTGGCGCAGTTCCCGGGAGAGGGCGTAGGCGTCAAAGCGGTTCCCGCCATCAATAACCAGGACCTTGCTGTGTAAGGCCAGGGTGGCGAGCATCGTCATCATCTTGCCGGTCACGGCACGGGGTGCGACCACCAGTGATATTTTTCCCCGTTGGGGAGCGGGGAGAGAGAGATTATCCGGTTTCAGTGCTAACATACCCTTATTATAACAGAACAAATGTTCTATGTCGATTCGATATTTGGTTGTTTTGTCGGGAATTATCTTGTCATTGCGAGCTTGCGACATCGTCCCCGAAGCGAAGCCGAGTGGGAAGCAATCTTCTTTTCTGTGCCTCCTCGTAATGAAAAAGGTGGAGTAAATAGCCCAGCTCATCCGGCGCTGTGCGCCACCTTCCCCTCTAGGGGAAGGCTTAATAAATTGGTTATTTATTCTTATATTGTCTTTCTGGGATCACAATGCTTTGGAAAAAAGATATCGGATTTGCCTAGGCTTCCCCCTGGCAGGGAAGCTGTCTGCGCAGCAGACTGATGAGGGGAAATTTGCTAGAGGCGAAATAGTCACGTGCGCTGCGCGGCACATGACCTACATAGATCAGGGACTGCGCAATATAAATAGTAGGTCACGCTTCCAGCATGATAAAAAAGTCACTATTCTTGTCATTGCGATGGAGCCGAAGGCGGAAGAAGCAATCTTAGATTTGGAAGTGAAGATTATTTTATAAAAAAAAAGGATTGCTTCGCAAGCTCGCAATGACAAAAGAGGAATGTTTCCCACTCTGCATTGTTATTGCGTGCATCTTATATATCCAAAAACCCCTCTCACGCCATTGTGAAAGGGGTTGTGTTATTGACTTTAGTTGAAGATTTTACTCAATTGCGTTCAGCAGGTCACGGCTCAGGTCTGCGGCGTCTTCAATTCCTACTGAGAGGCGCACCAGGCCATCGGTGATCCCGGCGGCCAAGCGCTTTTCCCGTGGGGTGTTGCAGTGGGTCATGCTGGCGGGGTGCTGGATCAGGGTGTCCACATTGCCCAGGCTGACGGCCAGGGTGGCGACCTTGAGGTTGTTCATCATGTGTTTGCCCGCTTCCAGGCCGCCCTTGAGGTCAAAGGCGATCATCCCACCGAAGTAGATCATTTGCCTGCGGGCCAGTTCATAGTCGGGGTGACTGGTTAAGCCGGGGTAATAGACTTGGTTAACTGCGGGGTGCTTCTCCAGCGTCTTTGCCAAACGGATGGCGTTCTGGCAGATGCGGTCCATCCGCAGCATGAAGGTTTTGAGCCCGATATTGGTCATCCAGGTGTCAATTGGGCTTGGGGTGCCGCCGATCAATTTGTAGACCTGGTAGAGCTGCCCGTGCAGGAGGTCCAAATCGGTGGTCAGCACCGCACCGCCCAGCACCTGACCGTGACCGGAGAGGTACTTGGTGGTGGAGTGGATTACGATGTCTGCTCCATAGAGCATCGGCCGCTGGCAGAAGGGCGTGCCGAAGGTGTTATCCACCGCGACCCGCGCCCCGTGGGCATGGGCTAACTCGGTGACCGCTTCGATGTCCGTCAGCCGCAGGGTCGGGTTGACGGGAGTTTCAATATAGGCCAGCCTGGTTTCAGGATGTTCTTCAAAGGCTTTTGCCCAGCCCTCCGGGGTGTTATCGCTCACCCAGATGACCTGGATGCCGTAACGAGGGGCCAGGTTGTTCAGAAACAGATAAGTACCGTCATAGAGCGCGGCCTGGGCCAGCACGGTCTCCCCAGTGGAGACGCAGGCCAGGATAGCCGCTGTGACCGCTGCCATCCCAGAGGCAAAGACTAAACCGCCTGACAGGTCTTCGGGGTTGGCGTCAGGATGCTGTTTGATGAGATCCCAGGCTTCGAGGGCGGCCAGTTTTTGGGCCAGCTGCTGGTGGTTGGGGTTGTTTAGCCGGGTGTAATAATAGCCAGGAGCTTCACCGACGGCAATCGCCGCCCCGGATTCGGTGTCATTGAAAGTGAACACTGAATTCTGATAAATCGGGGGCAGGTGCGAGTTTTCCGGGTTGTCAGATTCCGTGTAGTGGGTCAGGAAGGTGTTCAGGCCTTCATAACTGCTGGGTGGTTGTTTCAAGATGAACTCCTTGGCATAGATAAACACAATTATAAATATCGCCAGTTGAGGACGGCACAATAAATTCTGTTGGTGACAAAGTAGTGAAAAAGTGGACGGCGCCGTTTGGTGAGGCACTGCAGCTCAAACCAAATTTCCAAGGAAAGGATTAAACCTTTGCCCGATTTTAACACACAGTTGAAAAGCTGGCTTGGGTTCTTTTTAAATTCCACATAGTTTACTTAGAAGGATTTGAATTGTGACATAACTGGTCTGCGCTGTATAATGGATTTACCGACGCGAAAGGAGCCTTGAATGGCCTTTAAATTGACCTGGCTGGGGCATGCGGCCCTGGCTGTGGAAACCAGTGGATATCACCTGCTGGTGGACCCTTATCTCTCTCATAACCCGGCGGCAACGGTCAGCGCGGATACCGTGGCAGCGGATTATATTCTCGTCACCCACGGGCACGGTGACCACATTGGTGATTCTGTGTCCATTTCCCAGCGCACAGGCGCACCAGTGATTGCTAACGCTGAGATCTGTGGTTGGTTGGGTAAAAAAGGCATCAGCACACACGCCCAGCATCTGGGTGGCGGGCATACCTATCCTTTTGGTTACCTTAAGCTGACCCTGGCCCTGCATGGTTCAGGTTTACCGGATGGCAGCTATGGCGGTAACCCGGCCGGATTGCTGCTGACAACCAATGCCGGTGAGAAGATTTATATGGCGGGTGATACGGGGCTCTTTGGCGATATGGCATTGATTGGCGAGGAAGGGATCACCCTCGCTGTACTCCCGATTGGTGATAACTACACCATGGGGCCGGCGGATGCACTGCGGGCGGTCAAACTGCTGCATCCCCAGCACGTAGTCCCGATCCACTACAACACCTTTGACCTGATCCAGCAGGATGCTGCGGCCTGGGCGGAGGAAGTTGAGGCACAAACGGATACCAAAGTTCACCTGCTTCGCCCTGGTGAGAGCTTTGTTTGTGAGTGAAGTGGAGAAATAAAATGAACCCTCGTGTACCCCCTGGCCAACATCTGACCGAACGTTTCCCGGTCCTGCATTATGGCAGTCCTCCGGTTTTCAATCCCAGCACCTGGGACTTCAGCGTCTGGGGCGAGGTTGAGCAGCCCGTGACCTGGACCTGGGATGAGGTGATGGCGCTCCCACGGGTCAGGCTGACTATGGACCTGCACTGTGTGACGACCTGGAGCAAGCTTGATATGCTCTGGGAAGGCATTTCCCTCCGGCATCTGGTGGAGGAAGGTTTTATACAGCCCAAACCGAGTGCCCGATATGTGATGCAGTATGCCGATGGCGGCTACACCACCAATCTACCCCTGGAGGTGATGCTGCAGGATAATTTTCTATTGGCAACCCACGTTGATGGCCAGCCCCTCACACCGGAGCATGGTTACCCTCTGCGGGGTGTGGTAGGCGCGATTCCAGAAAGAGACGATCTGAAAGATGTCTATCTCTGGAAGGGCGCCAAGTGGCTGCGCGGGCTTGAATTTCTAAGCGCGGATCAATTGGGCTTTTGGGAAGCCAATGGGTATAGCAATGAAGCTGATATTTGGAAGGAGCAGCGTTTTTCGCGTTGATCAGCCGTTCTGACGGGAGCGGATGAAGAAGAACGCCAAAGCAGCGCCGCCAGCCAGCATCAGGAAACCGATCGCCAGCAGAAGCGGTGAACGGTTTGTGCTGGCCCCCGGGTCCTCATTGGTGGCCGCAGCTGACCCCGGCTGAGCGCCGAAATCAACGATGACGGTGTCGCCAGCGGTGACGGTCAAGGGGTAGTTGAGGCTGGTTGTGGCGTTGTAGCCATTTGGGATCCCCATGCTCAGGTTATACTCCCCTTCAGGCACGTCAGAGAAACATGGCAGATCTTCTACTGCATAGTTATCAGGAAAGCCATAGAAGGTTTCAACCGTCTGTGAGAAAGTACCCTCACGGTTATTGAGGTTGGCAACACCGCCGGCCATATAATACTCATCCTCGGAGCGTTTTTGGTTGCCATCGAGGTCTTCATAGAGTACCACGCAGACCATTGCGCTGCCGTTGAAGGGCGTTGGCGTTGGCGGGCTCAGCGTAGGCGTGGGTGTGGGCCCTTCGGGTGTGGCTGTGGCCGGGGCAACGGTGGCCAGCAGCAGCTGTTGGTCGGGGACGATGCTGCAATCTTCGTCCAGACCATTGAGTGTGATGATCGTATCAATCGACACATTGGTGAGCAGGAAAATGCGCGTACAACTATCACCTTCCTGAACAGTGTAGATGATCTGACCTTCCGCATTGGGTGTGGGCGTGGAGTAAACCGACTGAGCGAGCGCGCCGGCATCCACCAGCTGTGGCCGTGCAAGGAACAGTGCACCGATCAGGACCAACAGAGCCATTGTCAAAAGAAGTATATGTTTTTTCATAAGCGCCTTTTCTTTCTAAGCTTGCATTATAACATCTATCAAAATGTTCGCTAGTTTAGGAAGAGTTGGAGGAAACCTGCTTTAATTATATAATTATGCCCGCATGATGCAAATTAAACGATCATTCTCCCGTTTTTTCCGGCTGGGAATTCTCCTGGCGCTGGTACTTACCCTGTTGCTGCTGACCGGGTGTGATATTCTGCTGCCCCCGGGACCCATTCTGGCCACGGAGACACCGACCCAGACCTTGACGCCAACCGCGACGATCGACTGGTTCCCGGCCACCCCCACCCCGACCCTCCTGGCAACCATAGCGCCGACCGCCATGCCCACCCTGGCGGATGCGCGAGAGGGCGTCACGGAGGTGCTGATCTCGGATGATTTCACGGATCAGTCGCTTTGGACCACACCGCACACCGCGGCCGGCAACGTGGCTTATGGCAATAACAATTTGACCCTGGCGGCAGCTCAGAACGGGGCATTCCTGCTCAGCCGCAGCCGCTATACCCTTTCCGCAAATTTCTACCTTGAATTTTCGATTGATACCAATCTCTGTCAGGGTGACGACCAATATGGCATTATCTTCTGGCAGCAGTCCGAAGGGGATTACTACCGGCTGATGGTGACTTGTGAGGGCAGTTATCGTCTGGAAGTGGTTCAGGGCGGCACGACCGTTGTGGTTCATAATTGGGAAGTGGCCAGCCGGCTGCGACCGGGGGCCCCCGCCTCCAATCGCTTTGGTGTCTGGGTGAGAGATGGCCAGTTCCAGCTATATATCAACGACGCCTTCCAGTTTGAAGAAAACATTGCCCGTAATCGCACAGGTGACCTGGGAGTCTTTGTCCGCACCATCAGCGGCACCGCGATGACCGTGCGCTTATCGGATCTGCAGATTTACCGGGTGAGCGGGGAGTAGGAAATTAGTTATTAGATATCAGGTAATTGGGTGATTTGTAGGGTGCGCTCCGATCTTGAGCGCACCTTTTGCTTTATATCTTGTCATTGCGAGCTTCGCAAAGCAATCTATGTTTTCGAATTTTCTGCTTACTAGATTGCTTCCTCCGCTTTCAGCTCCGTCGCAATGACAAAAGAGGATTGCTTCCCACTCTGCTTCGCTTCGGGGACGATGTCATACGCTCGCAATGACAAAAGATGTAGGTCACGCTTCCAGCGTGACAAAAAAGTCACGTAGACGGCTTTGCCAGCATGCGTGACCTACCAAAATTTTATTTTGACGGGCGTAGGGTGCACCGACAATTTATAACCTCGGCCAGTGCAGCATCAGGTCTTCCAGCACCAAACGTACATTGCCATAAGCATCCAACTGGGCCAGGGCCTCTTCATGCCTTAGCACGAGGGCTCGCGCACTTGCCAGATCAAGAGCGGCCGCGACCTGATCTACCTGATCCTTGAAATCCACATTGACCAGCGGCAGGTCTGCCCCGGAGGCATCCACGAAGACATCCCGCCAGAACGAAAGCCAGATGGGGATCGCCGCCCCCGCTTTCTCACGGGCCTTATCATAGGGCTTGGAGAGATCCTCGGCCAACCGGAAGCGGTCCACACGGGTGGCTGAGAGCATCTCGAGCAGGGTTTCGAGGGTCTCCTGGCGTTTAGTGAGACTCTCGGGTTCCTCTGCCAGTTGGATAGCGGCACCGATCCGCCCACCGGAGAGGTGCGCCAGCAAATGAGCCATCTCAGCATCGAGCGATCTTTCGGATTGGAGATAGGCTTCCGCATCGGCGATGGAATCCGGACGCAATCGGATCACCTCGCAGCGCGAGACGATCGTCGGCAGCAGGTTTTCCAGTGTATCGGCAGTCAGCAGCAGGACGACCTTGTCGGGCGGTTCTTCCAGCGTCTTGAGCAGGGCGTTGGAGGCTTCTTCGGTGGCACGCTGGAAATTAGGTAACAGCGCAATCCGGTATTTGGCAGTGTAGGGGGAGAGCGCCAGGGTGTGCTGCAAGGCGCGCACCTGGTCGATGCGGATATCCTTATGACCCTCTTCGGGCTCCAGCAGGCTCATATCGGGGTGGGCCATCGCCCAGATCTGGCGACATTCCCGGCATTCGCCGCAGGGTTCGCCGGGGGTATCAGTGGCGGTGCAGTTGAGTGCCTGGGCAAAGCGCAGTGCTAGGCTGCGCCGGCCCACGCCTTGCGGGCCGACCAGCATGTAGGCGTGGCGCAGCTTGTCGCCCCCCGCGTGGGCGCGCAGGAGCTTCACTGCCCAGTCGTGTCCGTGGATGTGCCAAGTCATAGAGGTATTTTATCATCTTGTGGTTGGGAAAATCTTGTCATTGTGGGCAAAGCACCTTAATGGTGCGGCGAGGCAATCATTTTATTATGTGTAAGGTGAGCTCTGGTTTTGAGCGCGCTAAAAGTTTGTCAATTTTGTCCCTCGTAGATGGAACGGGAAAAACGACCTTTGTTGTTAATCGATTAATGGAAGTTGGTTAGATTCACGGATAAAATTTGTTACTGTTTTTATTTTCTTTTCTAAATCTAGAACACTAAAATCTGGCTGTTCTTCAATCTCTATGTATTTCAAAGCCACCCGAAGCTTGTCGTATGTCTCTAGTTCATTATTGTTTTTCACGAATTTTGTAACACACTCAAATTGGCCTGAACCGTCTAACTTAGTGACGCCTTTTCTCGGATGGCATACTTTGACAGCTTCAAACAATAAGTCGGGATTTAAATAATTCTCAATTTCTCGCCCTTTTGTAATCCATGCCAGATCAGAAAATTCAACAAATTCGTCTTTTATCCGTTTTTTTGTAGCATTAATAACTTTTCTTGATGGGGATATATCACTATCCATAATTATCATTAATTGTTGGTTTAGTTTACTTAACGAAATAAAGTTATCAATACTTTCATCATTTGAGGGTGTCAGGTGACTTAATAATTTCCCACCATAGAACATAATTGAATAATGCAAACCTTCAATTAAATCTGGATCAAAGGAGCTAATCCAATAATTTAAATAGATCCTGTCTGATGGCCCTTCAACCCAAATAATAGAATTTGTCTGAAATAAATCAGAAGGTTGATACCCAAGATCTTTGCATATGGAAAATTTCTCAGAAATTTTATATGCATTTGATACTTTTGTTTCTCCATTTTTTAATGTGATATGAAAGATTGAGATTCCTGGTGCGTTTAGAAGATGTGCTGAATGGGTGGATATAAAATATTGATTATTTGTGAAGTCAGTAATGTAGTTTATGAAGTCTTTTTGTAGGAGGGGATGTAGATGAAGCTCTGGTTCTTCAATGCAGACAATCTGTTTCTGTAAAATTGTACATGCAGCGGCAAGTATTATGACTTCATGGATACCGGTTCCTAAACTTTCAATTGGGCGAATATGATGATCTCCCTCTAAATCAACCAGAATCTTATCGTGTGTGTAAGGAATTGTTATTTTTGCATTTGGAGAATGGGTCACTGTTCTAACAAATCTTTCAATTGAATTAAACAGTTCCATATTTTGTTCGTATTCATTTTCTTGGGATTGTTCTAAAGCGGCAAGTTGTAGAATTAAATTTGATCCATCAAACTCAGAAAAGTCAGGAGAACCAGGTAAGTTTTCTTCTGAGACTTTTTCTCCTCTTTTGATCCTGCGAAAATCAGAAATTAAAGTAGATTTTGGAAATTTAGTATTAGATATAACTATTGTTTTTAAAATATCGCCAATTCTCTCGTCAATTGTTCTGTTCTCATTGAGGTTTAACGCTCTAACGATAGATGTTATATTGATATTATTTCTCGTAACCAGATTTTTTAGGTTTTCTTGATGGATTAGTGGTGAAGTAAAGTTTAAACCTTCTCTATATGTCCAGAGAAGACCATAATAATTTTTTCTAAAAAGTTCAACAAATTTAATTATGTCGTTGATATACGCTTTATGTATACCTCTTGATTTCAACGCTTTTTCATATTGAATTAGATTCTCGTTTTTACTAAAATCTGAAGCAACTCCCCAGATAAAGTCATTAGGATATAGGTCGTTATGAATTTCAGTTGGATTTCGAGTAAAACGCGGTTTTTTTTTGAAGAAATTATTGAGTTTTGGAATATATTGATTTATGAACCGAAGTATGTTCGATTTTCCTGAGTTATTTTTCCCAATAAAAATGTTTATTTTCGAGAAAGGGCCAATATTTTTCGGCTCAGCACCAAAGCTTCGATAATTTGAAATAGCAATTCCATCAATGAAATTCATAATTCCCTCCTCTGCTATTTTACTATGAGTATTTCTTCAAATAAAACGAGAAATTTTGTCATTGCGATGAAGCCGAAGGCGGAAGAAGCAATCTGAAAAATTGTAACTTTGACTACTGAGATTGCTTCGCTTCGCTCGCAATGACAAAGAGAAATTAACCCCTACCCCCTGCTTCACAGGTTCCCTTCCCCTTTCAAGGGGAAGGGTCAGGAAAGGGGTTTCCTGTGTCGTCATTTCGTTCCTCGCAATGACAAAAATTAAAAAAAGTAGGGTGCGCTACGGTTTTGAGCGCACCTAAGAAGGCGGTGCGCACAAAGAGGTGCACACCCTACAGATATCAAAAAGGCTGGGTCATTTGACCCAGCCTTCCTATTCACTATTACCCTATTCACTACTCTCCAGCTTTTATGCCTCGTGGAACTCGCCTTCGACGACGTCTTCGTCGCTGCCGGAGGGTTCACCGGCCGGGGCTTGTGCGCCACCGGCCTGCGGGCCTGCAGCGTCTTGCTGGGCATAGGCTGCCTGACCGATAGCCTGGAGGTCTGCTTGCAGTGCGTCCATCAGGCTCTTGATCCGGGCCTTATCGTCACCCTGGATCGCCTCACGCAGGTCTTTCACCTTGCTTTCCACCTGGCTGCGCTGATCGGCAGGGATCTTATCACCAATGTCCTTGACCAGTTTCTCAGCCTGGTAAGCTGCGGTGTCGGCCTGGTTACGCAGGTCCACCAATTCCTTGCGGGCTTCGTCTGCGGTGCGGTTCTTGCTGGCTTCTTCAACCATCCGCTCTACATCGGATTTGTCCAGGTTGGTAGAGGCTGTGATGGTCACGCTCTGTTCCTTGCCGCTGGCCTTGTCTTTGGCGGTCACATGGATGATGCCGTTCGCGTCGATATCGAAGGTCACATCAATCTGTGGGATGCCGCGGGGCGCAGGCGGGATACCTTCCAGCCGGAAGCGGCCCAGGCTCATGTTGTCCGCTGCCATCGGGCGTTCGCCCTGCAGCACATGGACGTCCACGGAGGTCTGGCTGTCTTCAGCCGTCGAGAAGGTCTCGGTCTTTTTGACCGGGATTGTCGTATTGCGTTCGATCAAGGGGGTCATCACACCGCCCAGGGTCTCAACACCCAGCGAAAGCGGGGTCACATCCAGCAGGAGGACGTCTTTGACGTCACCGGCCAGGACGCCGCCCTGAATGGCTGCACCAACGGAAACCACCTCATCAGGGTTCACACCCTTATTGGGTTCCTTGCCGCCGGTCAGGTCACGGACCAGGTTTTGGATCATGGGCATCCGAGTTGCGCCGCCCACCATAACCACTTCGTCAATCTGGTCAATGGACATATCCGCGTCTTTGATGGCTGCATTGAAGGGCTTGCGGGCCCGTTCCACCAGATGACTGGTCATTTGTTCAAATTTCGCCCGGTTCAGCTTCAGCAGCATGTGTTTCGGACCGCTGGCATCGGCTGTGACATAGGGCAGGTTGATCTCGCTCTCCATCACGGAGCTGAGTTCGATCTTGGCCTTTTCTGCAGCCTCACGCAGACGCTGGAGCGCTTGGCGATCCTTGCGCAGATCAATGCCCTGTTCTTTCTTGAATTCATCGGCTGCCCAGTTGACGATCACTTCGTCCCAATCGTCGCCGCCCAGGTGGGTGTCGCCGTTGGTGGCCCGGACTTCGATCACACCGTCGCCAACCTCCAAGAGGCTGACATCGAATGTGCCGCCGCCCAGGTCAAAGACCAGGATGACTTCCGATTCTTTCTTATCGAGCCCGTAAGCCAAGGCTGAGGCCGTCGGCTCGTTGATGATCCGCATCACTTCCAGGCCGGCGATCTTGCCGGCATCCTTGGTTGCCTGACGTTGGCTGTCATTAAAGTAGGCAGGGACGGTGATGACGGCTTTGGTCACCGGTTCACCGAGATAAGCCTCCGCATCTTTCTTGAGTTTCTCAAGGATCATTGCGGAGATCTCCTGGGGCGTATAGGTCTTGTCGACGATCGGGATATGCACCCGGGCATCGCCAGCAGGACCAGCCACGACATCATAGGGGACCATTTCACGTTCGGACTTAACTTCGTCGTATCGGCGGCCCATAAACCGCTTGATGGACGAAACAGTGTTTTCAGAGTTCACAACAGCCTGTCGTTTGGCGGGGATACCCACCAGCCGTTCGCCGTTCTTGTTAAATGCAACAACGGAGGGGAGTAGGCGGGAACCTTCAGCGGTCGAGATAACGTTAGCTGTGCCACCTTCCACAACGGAAACAACGCTGTTGGTTGTTCCAAGGTCAATTCCAATTATCTTTGCCATAATACATCTCCTTTGTCTTGCTCATAAATCTAATTATGAGAATACTAAGCGAGTCATAGAAGATCGTTAACAAAGTGTAGGATTAACGTTAGTGGAGGGGGAGTATGCGGTTTTTTTGGGGTAAAGGGATCAGCGACGGGCTTTGCGCAAGCGGATGACCAATGAAATGACGTAGATCAGCAGGATGCCCAGCAGGACGGCAAAACCGAGGATCATATCGGGGGTGGTGTTGGGTGTCATGGCTTAGTTACCCTCCTGTGCATTTTGGGCCTGCAATGCAGCCAGCCGGGTTCGGTTCCAGAGCAGTGCGGCCAGCAGGACGGTGAAGGCGACCAGGCTGGCGATGAAAGCTGTCCACATCCGGGGGCTCATAGTAAAAGCTGTGTTGGTCTCCGAGGTAAAAACGACGGGGTGAATCGTACGATAGAGCCGGATTGAGAAAAAGGTCAGCGGCACGGTGATCACGCTGACGATGGCAAAGACCGCGCCGAGACGGGCTTTGGCTTCGGGGGTGGTGAGCGCACTGCGCAGGATGAAATAGGCCAGGTAGATCAGTTCCATGATGGCGGTGGTGGTCAGCCGCGGCTCCCAAACCCACCAGGTGTTCCAGATGGGGTGTGCCCAGATCATGCCGCTCAGAATGGCGACCAGGCCAAAGACAATGCCGACTTCAACCGAAGCCAACGACAGCCAGTCCCAACGCATCTCGCGCTTGATCAGATAGAGTACACCTCCCACGGCGGCAACCACGAAACTGAGCATCCCGGCCCAGGCAGCGGCCACATGGAAGTAGAAGACCTTTTGTACCGCGCCCATCTGGGCTTCTTCAGGGGTGAAGAACAGGATCAGCATCAGCGCACCGGTGACAAGCAGGACGGACAGGATATTCAGAATGGTCAGGAGTGGTTGTTTCTTGAGCAACTTATTCCTCCAGAATGGTATCGAAAAGCAATAGCCCCGCGGCCAGGAAGAGGATATTGCAGGCGATCAGCAGCAGGATCCAGGACTGTAACTCTGCGAATGACTGCCCAGCCAGGATCCCCCGGGTGGCTTCCACGGCAGCGATCAAGACCGGCAGCGCCAGTGGGTAGAGCAGCACGGGCAGCAGGACATCACGGGTGCGGGTCTGGATGCTGAGGGCGGCCAATAGGGTGCCAAGGGAAGTGTAGGCTCCCAGCCCCAGTAGGACGACCAACAGCAGGCGGGGATTGAGCATATTTTGCTGATAAAAAAGGCTGAACACCGGCAGCAGCACCAGGGCCACCACGGTGGTAAAGGTCAGGTTGCTGAGGGTCTTGCCGAAGAAGATCGCTGACCGATCCGTGGGCGTCATCAGCAGGCCGTCCAGAGCCTGGTTCTCCCGCTCCAGGCTCACGCTGCGGTTCAGCCCCAGGGTGGAGGCGAAAGCCAGGGACACCCAGAGTAGCCCGGATGCCAGGCCGGATTGCAGGCTGGGGGTGAGCTGCAGGGCAAAGTTGAACAGGAACACCACCAGCAGGGCAAAGACCAGCATCACCGGCAGCCCTTGCCGACCGCGCCATTCCACCTGCAGGTCCTTGCGGAAGACCTGCCAGAGGGTATGCAGGTAGTTGGAAAAGCCTGTCATTCGGCCTCCTGCAGGTATTGGTGGAGGTCAGGGGTTTCGTTTAACCGGTGCACAGGTTGGTGGTGGGTGATCCGGCCGTCCCTCAGCCAGGCGACATGGCTGGCAAAGGGCAGCAGGCGCTGGGGGTGGTGGGCGGCGACCAACAGTGCCCGCCCAGGTTGGCGCAGGGAGCGCAGCCGTTCATCCAAAGCCTGAGCGGCGTCCTTATCCAATCCGGTATAGGGTTCGTCCAACAGGAGGATGGATGGTTCATGCAGCAGGGCCCGCGCGATCGCAAGCCGCTGGAGCATCCCGCGGGAATAGGTGCGAATAGGTTTATGCTGGTGTTTGGCGAGGTCTACTGATTCGATGGCCTCGGTTACTCGCTGCCGCATGTCATCTAATTGGTAGAGCCGGGCATAATGGCTGAGGTTCTCAATGGCATTCAGGTCGCTGTAAAAAAGGGACTGGTGCCCCAGATAGCCGATTTGGCGGCGCAGGGCAGGGTTGCCTTTCAGCGCCGCACCCCACAGGGTGACATCTCCCGCATCCGGCCGGACCAGTGAGGTGATGATCCGCAGCAAGGTGGTCTTTCCAGCGCCGTTTGCGCCGACCAATACACACAAGCTCTCATCCGCGATCTCCAATGAGAGATCTTTCAGGACGGGCTGCAGGTTATAGCGTTTGGAAAGGCCCTGCACGGCAATGGCAGCCGGTTTTTGGGCATCTTGGGCAATTGTCATACCCTCATTATATTGCATGACGGATTGCAAAGGATAGTCGGGGGTCAGATCTGGCGTTTGGTCTGGAGTTTGAAGCCGCAATTGGCGCAAAATTTATCGCCAGACAGGATTTGTTTGCGGCACTTTGGGCAAAGATAGATCGCATTCTGGTTGACGGGTTGGGTCTTCTTGGGGGACCGGGTGGGTATCTCCTCGTCCTCGGCCTGGTAGTGATCGGAGACGTCTGCAATCATTGATTCGGAGATCAGGGGTTTGAGTTTTTGCGATTGTTCACGTTTGGTTTCCAGTTTATTACGCAGCTTCCTCGAGGCATGACCCTGATCGCAGGCTTCTTCCAACACCTGGATCTCCTGCATCAGCATTTGATACTGCAGTTCGTGTTCAGTTTGGGTGATAGGCTCCGTTGCGTGGGCTTTTCTCAGCCGTATGACGCGCACAATCAGCAGAAGAAGCAGTACGATCAGCAGAGCGAGTAATTCGATCAGAAAATAATCCATCGTGAAAGACGACCCTAAAAACAAATTGATGATTTGGATTTCACCTGATTTTATCCCAGGAGAGGCCCCAAAATACGATAAAAAGGGATATTTGTTAAATTAATACCCCTGGTAAAAAAAGTTTATTTACCAGGGGTGAGTGTACAACGGTTTGATTTGCGATTATTGGGCGAGTTTCTTGGCTTCGCGCTCCAGGAGCTTGTCGAATGTTGCTCCCTGAAGCCGCCGGATTAGTTCTGCCTGGGTCTCACACCAGACTTCGTGGAGCGGGCAGTTGTCGCCAAAGGTGCAGATATCCGGGTCTTCTGTGCAGTCATTGAGCGTGATGGGTCCATCAATGGCCTCGACCACATCCAGAAGTGAGATGTCATTTGGTTTGCGTGCCAATGAGACACCGCCGCGAGCGCCGCGGGAGGTGTGGATCAGGCCGGCTATGGATAGTTGGGAGATGATCTTGGCGAGGAATGAGGGTGGAATCTCCATCTCTTCGGCGATCTGACTGGTAGCTGCCCGTTGGTTGGAATCCAGCCGGGACAGATATAACATTGCACGTAAAGCGTAATCTGCCTGTCGGGTGATTTGCATGTTCTTCTCTCTTCGTTTGGTGCTGTAAATGGACTTTGAAACAGAGAAAGAACTTCTCTGGGAGTCAAAGTGAGGAATCAATAAAAAAGTATTTTCTACCATTATGGTAGAAAATAGCCTTATTGTCTATTTTATCCATATTTGGAGGGTTTGTAAAGGAAAATAACCGGGTTAGCATTGTGGTTCTTTCCCCTTCCATTCAGTCATATGCTTTCCTGATGGCTTATAATTAAAGGGTTATTCACGATAAGGTTTGAAAAGGCCTATGGAAGAAAAAACGTTACCTTATTATCATCCGATCACAGTCCGCTATGCTGATCTGGACCCTCAGGGGCATGTCAACAATGCGGCCTATATGACCTATCTGGAAGCTGCACGGCTGGGTTACTACGAACGCGCCGGCATCTGGTCACCCGAGAGTGGGGATCACACCGGGATGGTCGTGGCGCATGCCGAAATTGATTTCCTGGCACCAATTGCATACGGCCAGCCCCTGCGAGTGGGCGTCCGGCTGGAAAAAATGGGCACCAAGAGCATGGTCTTTGATTTCCTGGTGGAAGCCGCAGACGGCAGCCGGGCTTTTGCCCGCGGGCAATCCGTGATGGTGGCTTATGACAATGCGACCGAGTCGAGCCGGCCGATCCCACCTGAGTGGCGGGAGAAATTATCCGAATTTGAAGGGAATACTAAAAATGACTAAACTGCCTGAAATTAACACCGCTGATATGCTGGATTTCCTGAGCCGGCTGCTCAACACCCACAGCCCCACGGGGTTCACTGAAAAGGCGATTGCGCTCTGCGAAGAGACCCTCTCCGGGTTGCCGGGCGTAGCGCTGCACCGGACGAATAAAGGTGCACTGGTCGCTGTGGTGAAAGGTGAAACGGATGGCCCCTGGCGCGCGCTGACCGCCCATGTGGATACACTGGGTGCGATGGTTAAGCAGGTGAAGGGCAACGGCCGCCTCAAGGTGACCAAGCTGGGCGGTTATGCCATGAACGCGGTGGAAGGTGAAGGCGTGTGGGTCTATCCCCGCAAAGGCGACCCCATTCGAGGATCGCTATTGCTCAATAAAGCCTCCAGTCACGTTCACGGCGCTGATGTGAACAAAACCGAACGCAATGAGGACACGATGGAAGTGCGGCTGGATGCCCGCACCACCAACGCCGCTGAGACTGAGGCTCTGGGGATTGGCGTGGGCGATTTTGTTGCTTTCGATCCGCGGGTGGAGATCACCAACGGGTTTGTACGCTCCCGCCATCTGGATGATAAGGCCTGCGTGGCGAATATCATTTACGCGCTCAAAGCCCTGCTGGATGCCGGGCTGAAACCCAAGGTCACAACTGTCCTGTTGATCAGCAACTACGAAGAAGTGGGGCATGGCGCGGCGGCTGGCATTCCGGCGGAAGTAGCGGAACTGATCTCCGTCGATATGGCGGCTGTGGGCGACGGGCAGGCTTCGGATGAGTTCCATGCCACCCTGTGCGTCAAAGATTCCGGCGGCCCCTATCATCACGGTCTCGGTCAGCGGATGCGTGAGCTGGCGGAGGAATTTAAGGTTCCCTACAAGGTAGATATCTATCCCTATTATGGCTCGGATGGTGAGGCCTTCTGGCGGGCGGGCGGAAATGTAGCCGTGGCGCTGATTGGCCCTGGCGTGGATGCCTCGCATAACTATGAGCGTAGCCACACCGAAGCCCTCGAAGCCACCACGCGCTGGTGCCTTGCCTATATGCTTAGCTAGATACATTCTATTAACTGCAAACAGCGGTGGTTGCATATAACCACCGCTGTTTTAATTTTTTTAGTCTCTATTGCCTTTACGACTCAGGCGGGAGAAGTACGCTGTCAATAACGTGAATGACGCCATTGTCGGCAACAATATCTGTGATGAGGACTTGTGCATCGTTGATATATACCATATCACCCTCAACGCGAATACTCACGGGCTCACCCAGCAGGGTTAGGGCTTCTTCCAAGGCGACCACGTCGGCTGCCATCACTTTGCCATCCACGACGTGATAGAGAAGGATGTCGGTCAAAGCGGGAATATCTTGAAGAAGAGCCTCGACTGTACCTTCGGGAAGTTTCGCAAAGGCATCATCGGTGGGGGCAAATACGGTGAAGGAACCTTCGCCAGCCAGGGTCTCATCAAGACCAGCGGCCTGTAAGGCGGCGACCAGGGTCGTGAAACGTCCATCAGCGACAGCGATTTCCACAATATTGCTCATGGGTTCTTCTGCAGGCGGCAGGAGCACAGTGTCAATGACATGGATTACGCCGTTGGAAGCCATGATGTCCGTAATGATGACTTGGGCATCATTGATGTACACCATACCGTTTTCCACACTAATGGAGACGGCTTCACCTTGAAGCGTTTGGGCTGATTCGAGGGTGACCACATCTTCGGCCATCACTTTGCCGTCAACGACATGATAGAGCAGGATGTCGGTCAGTGCAGGAAGGTCCTCAAGGAGGGCTTCCACAGTACCTTCGGGAAGTTTGGCAAAAGCATCATCTGTGGGGGCGAAAACCATGAAGGAACCTTTACCAGCCAGGGCCTCAGCTAGGCCGGCTGCTTGAAGGGCAGCAACAAGGGTTTCAAACCGCCCATCGGCCACAGCGATGTCAACAATGGACTGCATTTCTTCAGTTGGTTCCATGGTTGGCTCCTGAGTGGGAGCAGGGGTTGGTTCTGGCGTTGCCGCTGGGGCGCAAGCGGTAATGGCTATTGCCAGAATTGTCATAATTGAAATGGCTAGTAGACTACTTTTCTTAAACATTTTTACTCCTTTTATTTATATATTGTTTGTCCAACTTATAAAAATCATACTTGTCACAGGGAGGTCGTTCAATATTTTGTATAACCTTTGTACACAAGAAGAGGCAAATATCAATTGCAATAAATTGATGTATACTCTCACTGTATGCCTGATATTAGTCATTGCCTTCAAATTCAAGATTTGGGTTTTCTGCAAATCGTTGCCGAACTTTGGGGTGTAGACCTGACCGCTGCAGATGCGCGCCAGGCCCTGCCGCGGCTGGTGGAAGCCCTGCTGGTCCCCACTTTGGCTTTGGAAGTCGCTGAAGCGCTGCCCGAAACTGCCCGGCAGGCTTTGGATGCGCTGTTGGCAAATGGGGGCTGGATGCCGTGGAGCCGCTTCGTCCGGGACTATGGCGGCTTGCGGGAAGTCGGCCCAGGCAAACGCGACCGGGAGAAACCCTACCTAAATCCTATTTCTGCGACCGAGGTGCTCTGGTACCGGGGCATGATTGGCCGGGACTTCCTGCGCCGCGAAGGCGAGCTGCAGGAATGTGCTTATATCCCTAATGACCTCATGAAACTGCTGCCGCCGGTCCGCCCGCTTGGGCCGCAGTCTCTTGGACGTGAAGCGACCCCCGGCGATATCAAAGTTGAAATCCCAGCCAACGACCGTGTGCTGGATCATTGCTGTACGCTGCTGGCTGCGTTACGCCTGGGTGACCCGGAACGGTCCCCTGCAATCGCAAGTTGGCAGCCGCCAGCGTTAATCGTGGAAGCCTTGCTGAGTGCAATGCATTTGATCACTCCCGGCGAACAAGCCGTGCTGGAAGATGCCCGTGACTTTCTTGAGATGTCCCGTGGAGAGGCTTTGAGTTGGCTGGTGAGTGGCTGGCTGGAATCGGATGAATTCAATGAACTCTGGCAGGTGCCCGGACTGATTTGCGAGGGCGCCTGGCGAAATGACCCCCGCACTGCCCGCGCCCAGGTGCTGGATTGGATGAGAGAACTCCCGGAAGGGGTTTGGTGGGGTCTGGATTCTTTTGAGACGGCTATTTTTGAACGGACTCCGGATTATCAGCGGCCAGCCGGTGATTTCGACACCTGGCTGATCCGCGACGCCGAGTCCGGAGATTCCTTGAGCGGGATTGAGCATTGGTTTGAGGTGGATGGCGGACTGATCCGCTACCTGATCACCGGCCCGATGCATTGGCTGGGTTTGGCGGATCTGGCAGCCCCTGCTGAAGGGCAGCCTGCCACAGCCTTCCGGTTTTCCGCCAGGGCGACCGATTTGCTGGCGAAGCGGCCGGCAGCCGGACTTGCTGAGGAAGACGAGTCCCTCAGAGCGCTTTCGGACGGTCGGATCATCGCCGGGTGTCATACCTCCCGTTTGGCCCGCTATCAGGTTTCCCGCTTTGGCCTCTGGCAGAAAGAGACCTCGGAGTCTTATACCTATCAACTTAGCCCTCAGTCTTTGGAGGAAGCCGCCGGACAGGGCTTGAAAATTACCCATTTGGAAACCTTACTCTCGAAATATGGTGAGCCGATGCCGCCCAGCCTGGTGGAAGCACTGCACCACTGGCAGAAGGACGGTGGTCAGGCGCGCATCCATCCTTGCGTGGTGCTGCGGGTGGAAGACCCGAAGATCCTGCAAGCGCTGCGCAATACCCCGGCGGAGCGTTTCCTGAGCGATCCGCTTAGCACCACGGCGGTGATCATCCACCCCGACGCGGCGGAAAAGGTCCGCGTGGCCCTGGCGCGGCTGGGATATCTCTCGGATGTGACCTTCATCGGGGCGAAGATGGATGAGCCCTTGGAAGAAGAGGAGTGATCGTACCCGATGACAAAATCGTCTGATCCCCGCGACCCCACCCAACTCGTGCACCAGCGGCGGCCATTCCCCATGCGGCTGGTTTTTTGGACGCTGATCCTGTGGACGATTTTAGGATGGCTGCGTTTCAGCCAGGCGCTGCAGAATCGGGCATTGGTGCAGGCCTATGCCTCACCGGGTGTGTGGGCTTACATGGTTGGCGCAGGGCTGGCCTGGGGGCTGATTGGGCTGCCCGCACTTTGGGGCTTGATGCAACGGGCCAACTGGGCACGGCTGCTCATTGCCATAGACGCGGTGCTTTACCCGGCGTTATACTGGATGGAGAGGCTGCTCCTTTGGCAGGACGAGAACAGCCAGGGCAACTGGGCATTTATGCTGGCCCTGACCCTGCTGTGGCTGGGTGTGGTTTGTTGGGGCTTGCTGAGTAAAACAGGCCGGGCTTATTTTCCGGAGAAGAAGGCTTAATGGACTATCAGGAACAGGAAGCAAAATTTTATATCGAGGATCTCGATGAGTTGATCGCCCGGGCACAAGCCACCGGCGCAGACCTGATCCATCCGCGTGTTTTTGAGCGTAACCTGCGGCTGGACACGTCTGAGGGAGATTTCATCCGTGAAAACCGGGTTCTGCGGATTCGTCAGGATGACGGCGTGCGGGTGACTTATAAGGACAATGCCCGTAATGAGAATGGCATGGTGGTCCGGACGGAGATTGAGTTTTCCACGGATAATCTTGAGGTGACCCGCAAGCTTTTTGAAGCGCTGGGTTTTCAGGTGACCGTAATCTATGAGAAATATCGCCAGGTGTACCAAATCGGCGCTGTTCAGGTGATGTTTGATGAAATGCCCTTTGGAAACTTCATCGAGATCGAAGCGCCGGATGCCGTTTTGATTGAAGGTGTGGCCCAGATGCTGGGGCTGGACTGGTCCAAGAGTATCAACACCAGTTATTTAGGGCTTTTCGCGATCGCTCGTTCTCATCTGGCATTTGAATTTCGGGACTTGACGTTCCACAATTTTGAGGGGGTGAATATCACCGCAGCAGACTTGGAGGTCCAGCCCGCCGACCGTTAGTAGTCAGGAAGTGGCATGGAAAAGGAATTCTATCTCAAGCGCTGGCCGGTTGTCCGTCAGGATACTCTGGCGATATTGGAAACTTTTTCGGATGAAGACCTGGAATTCATTCCGGTCAGAGGGGGTTGGCCGGTAGCTACCATCATGTGCCATATCGCTGAGACGGCGAATTTCTGGCTGCATGGCGGGGCGTTCAAAGTGTTGGGGGTGAAGACCAACAAGTCTCGGGTTTCTGATAAATGCCGGACCCTGGAAGAAGTAATGGCATACCTTGCGGATGAACATCAGCGGACAATGCAGTTATTGACCGATTTAAACCCCGCTGACTGGCAGAAGGAAATCCGCTATGCTGATGATTTTGCACCAACGGCATCCTGGGTCTTTTGGCATGTCCTCGAGCACGAAATTCACCACCGCGGCGAACTTTCCCTGATCACCGGGATCCTCGGGCGGGAGGGGCTGGATCTTTAGCGGAAAACCGCTGGAACAAAGGATTTGATCGGCCAGCTCACCGGCTCAAAGGAAACCCAATCGTATTGTGCCTGGAGGGGGCTGGTATAAACGAAATCTCCCAACCAGGCATTGACCGAATCGGTCCCGGGCCAGAGGTTCATCATGATCCGACCCGGCGTACTGGGCAGCGTCCCATTGGAGCCATTCTCCGTGTGCTTCAGAACGCCATCCACATACCAATTGATTTCATCCGGCATCCAATCAATGCGGTAGGTGTGAAAATCGGCTGAAGCGTCAAAGTCAAGGGCGATATAGGCTTCGTGCCCTCCAACGCCATTCGTAAAATAGTTGGTTTGGAGCTGGGTGGGGTGGTTCCCCGTGATCTCAATATCAATTTCATCCCAGGGGTTGCCCTCGGAGGGGCCGGTGTAGATAAAGAAACTGCTCACCACGCCATCCTGAGCGACGGCTTTCATTCTGACGGTATACGTGCCGTATTGGTAATGCCCGTTTGTGCGATATTCCCCGGAAGCATAATCCAGGCCGTCGCAGCTGCCGGGACAGCCGTCATTATCCAATTGGTGGGAGAGGATGCCGCCGGAGAAGCTGATATTATCCGCCTGCCACCAGCAATCGAAGGGGTCGCCATTGGTCCAGCCATCGGCCTTGTGCCAGAGGGTGGTGTTGTAGGTGTCAAAATTGTCTGTGAAAGCGAGGAAGGATGTGCTGGCACGGGTCTGGGCTTCTGCGAAATGCAACGGGCAGCTTAAAACAACAATGCCGCCAATCAGCAGGGCCAGCATAAGGAGGACGAGAGAATTTTTCTTTTCCACAGTGTATTCTCCAGCGATTATTCTCAGGATTAAATTTAAAAGTCAGGTATTTTTCGCCTGACTTTATTTTATCAATTTATAGACCCTAAAATTACGTTCCAGATCACGGAATCAAGAAATCCCATGGGTTGACGCGGCCGTAGTCATCATTACGCATTTCAAAGTGCAGGTGCGGTCCGGTGGATTGGCCGGTGCTGCCCATCAGACCGATGATGTCGCCCTGGTAGACTTCCTGTCCACAGGTCACGTTGATCTGGCTCAGGTGGGCATAAAGCGTCTGCCAGCCGGAGCCGTGGTCAATCACGATCATCTCACCGTAGCCGTAATCGTTCCAGCCGGCATAGGTGACCACGCCGCTGTCGGCGGCGTAGATTGGATTGCCCAAACGGCCGGCGATATCAATCCCGAAGTGGTTGGTTTCAGGCGTGTAATCGTAGCCTGAGAGATAATGTTCGGTGGATGGCCAGATGAAGGTCCCCGAGCCAACGATACCGTCGTAAGAAGCGGTGCAGGCGCCAGGCCCAAGATATTTGGCGGTAGCGGGTTCGGAGCGGGTGATGCGCGGGGTGGACCAGTCGGTGTAGGTGCCCGTGCCACCGGGGATCACCAGCATGGTGTCCGGCGCAATATTGGGGTCGGCATAATCACCGATGGTGTCGGGGTCCAGGTTGTTACCGGGCCAGTTGATGATATCTTCAGGGGTCACGTTGTAGACGGAAGCCACACCGTTCAGGCCCTCACCGGCGCTCCACATGTGGAGGACGCCGTCAACCGGCAGGATGTTGAGCACCTGACCGGGCACGATGAAGTGCGGGTTGTCTCCCAGTGAATAGCGGTTGCCCCAGAGGATTGTTTCCGGCTTGAGGTCGAATTTCTCGGCAATCGAGAAGATCGAATCGCCGGCCTCAACGGTGTATTTGATCACACCCTGGCGTTCGTTCAGCACGGGCAGGACGGTATGCAGGTCTGCCTGGCGGTCGATGCCATCGGATATGGCGCCACCCATCGCGAATTCCGGGGCGGCGATCAGCTCTGTGGGTTCGGCGTCAGCAGCTGCCAGAGCGGCACTATCGGGGTTACGGGTCAGTTCAGTCTCGGGCAGGTTGAAGGCATTCACCACGCCCACCACGACCAGGATCAGGATCAGGGTGATGGCGGCGGTCAGGAAGCGCAGGGTGGAATCACCCAGGCCAAGCTGGCGCAAACGGTCCCAGATCCGGTTCAGCCCGGTTTGCTGGGATTCGATTATCTTCTGAGAAGTGGGATCGGCGTCAACAGGAACGATCTCCTGTTTTTGCCAGGGATTAGTAGGTTCAGCCATCATAAGACTCCGTACAAGAGTCTAACACGTTTTGTAATGAAAGGGAACAAGCTGAGTTTGGCGGGGTATGAGGGGTTGTAGTTTGTAGGTCACGCTTCCAGCGTGACAAAATAATGTCACGTAGGTTCGCCCCTTGGTCTCACCATACGTGACCTCCGTGTTCTATTGTAAATTTTGGGAAAAGTTTTGTTGGTCATGCTTCCAGCGTGACGAAGGATTGTGCGCCACGAGATTGCTTCCCACGCTGCTTCACTTTGGGGACGATGTCGTCGCATCCGAAGGATGTTCCCTCGAAATGACAAAATTAAGCCTTCCCCCTAGGGGGAAGGTGGCACGCAGTGCCAGATGAAGGGAAATGTAGGTCTAACACGTTTTTTGGTGAAAGGGAACAAGGTGAGTATCTGGTAGGTCACGCTTCCAGCGTTACAAAAGAATGTCACGTATGGTGAGGCCCTTGGTCTCACCATACGTGACCTACGTGTTCTATTGTAAATTTTGGGAAAAGTTTTGTTGGTCATGCTTCCAGCGTGACGAAGGATTGTGCGCCACGAGATTGCTTCCCACGCTGTTTCACTTTGGGGACGATGTCGTCGCATTCTTTGGATATTCTCTCGCAATGACAAAATTAAGCCTTCCCCTTTGGGGGAAGTTGGCACGCAGTGCCAGATGAAGGGAAATGTAGGTCTAACACGTTTTTTGGTGAAAGGGAACAAGGTGAGTATCTGGTAGGTCACGCTTCCAGCGTGACAAAATAATGTCACGTAGGTTCGACCCTTGGTCTCACCATACATGACCTACGTGTTCTATTGTAAATTTTGGGAAAAGTTTTGTTGGTTATGTTTCCAGCGTGACGAATAGGATTAGTTACTTTGCTACGAGACTACTTCCCACGCTGCTTCACTTTGGGGACGATGTCGTCGCATCCGAAGGATGTTCCCTCGAAATGACAAAATTAAGCCTTCCCCCTGGGGGGAAGGTGGCACGCAGTGCCGGATGAGGAGTTATCCCTGTTACATTTTCAACCGCTGATCACAGGTCTCCCGGTAGCCACATCCTGAACAACGACGGGCGTTGTCATGCGAACGTTCCGGTGGGGTCCGGCGGCGTGATTCGGAGCGAATGGCTTCCACCAATGCTAAAAGTTCCTCCCTCAGTTCCGGCGTATAGTCAATTTCAAAGGTTTCCTTGGGGTAACGCAGCAGGCCATAGGGCGGCATCTTGCCGGTGGTCACTTCCACCAGATAGCAATAGGCGGCCAGTTGGATGATGTGTGAATCATAGGGCGCGGCTGGTGTTCGGCCGGATTTGACCTCCACTGGTACCGGCGTGCTGTTGACATAAACCAGGTAATCCGGCTTTCCGGCCAATCCCAGCTTGGGATCATAAAGCGCCTGGTGGTTAGGCTGCCATTCGCCCACGTCCGCGTAGCTGATCCGCCCTGCGGGGAGGCCAGACTGACGGCGCTGGCGATTAGCCAGCCAGAGGAAAAGGACCGCAGCCGCTATCAGGGCTAATGCGTACCAGATCATGAGCCGAAGAGGGACAGCGAGAGATAGAGGGTGAGCACCACCAGACCAGCCAGCAGGAGGATCCAGCCTAGTAAGCGAAACCCGCCAGCGATGAACACCTTGCGACCGTGCAAAGTGTGGTGGCGGGTTCCGGCTGCCATCGCTTCCTGGTTGCCGGATTCAACCCCCTCTTTCCGGTACCACCAGGCACGCTGGCAATAGAGATAAGCACCCAGGTCGGATGCGTTAATCGTCTTCATCGGATTCTTCCATTTCAGAAAGCTGCGCTGAAAGGGCCAGAATCGTTTTTTCAAGTTCCTGTTGGCGGAAACTAACGGCGATATCCGCCTGGGTTCGTTCGATGATGCTGCGGGCGATATCCGTCCGGCGACGGAGGCCAAAGGTCAGCGCATCGGGGAAATCCATGGTAACCAGCTGGGCATAGATGTCTTCCATGACGTTCATCAGGCGCTGCACTTCAGGCGAATGCCCGTGGCGGATGATGTCCATGATGCGGCGGCGGAGTTCACCGACAACCTCGGAGAGGCCGTTCAGATAGGTGGCATAAACCACCTGGAGGTCTTCCGGGCTGGGCCATTCTTCATCCAGAATGCTGGCGACGGTCAGATGCGCCTCGCAATATTCCTTGAGGGCATCCTGGGCATAGCCGGAGAAATAAAGATCCGGGTCACCGGCCAGGCTCTCTCGGATGGAGGTCGCAAGTTTATCGGCTTCCACAAGATGTTCCCGGGCTAAATCGGCGTCCTCTCGGTGGATGGCGCGAATGGCATGGGCCGCGTGGCGGGTCAGCACCCGGCTTTGCGCCAGGGCCTGATCCCGGATGGTGTTCTTACGTTCAAATGATTCACGGATTCGATCGGCAAGTTCTTCAATATCAACCATTGGGCTTCTCGGGGTTCTCATTGTTGGGGTGAAATAGTTCATCTGCCAGCGTGTGGCTGCCAGGCAGACTGATTTGGCCGAATTTGTTCTCGTAGCGTTTGATGTTCTCGTTCATAGCGCCTAAAAAGAGCTTGGCCGCTGTGGGGGACATCACAATTCGGGAATTGACGGTGGGTTCCTTGGTGCCGGGCAGCAGCAGGGAAAAATCCATCACAAATTCAGCCGCGGTATGAGAGATCCGGACGAAGTTGACATATTGGGCTTCCAAATCATCCGGCAGGATGAAATTCGGTATGGGATTGGGCATTATTGCTCCATTCTAGAAGGGGATTTCGTCGTCCTCTGCGCCCCCTGGCATATCGCCCATGTCTTCTTGGTAGTTGCCACCACCGCCTGTGCGGTTGGAGGGCAGGAAGCGGACGGTTTGAGCCGTGACTTCGTAGGAAGAGCCGGGGGTGCCATCATTACGGGTGAAGGTGCGCGGTCCGCCGGTTTCGGGGTCGGGACGCAGACGGCCAATCACCAGGACGGCGCTGCCCTTCTTCAGATATTGATTGCAGGATTCGGCCTGCGCGCCCCATACAGACACCCGGAACCAGGTGGTCTCATCGACCTTTTGGCCGGCGTTGGTGGTGTAATTGCGTGAAGATGCGACGGATAAACTGGTGACAGCCTGTCCGCCGGGGGTGAACCGCATTTCCGGGTCTCTGCCGAGGTACCCGACGATGGTCAGTTGTTGGAACATTAGTTTCTCCCTTTCATACTAATTTGAGGACTGATTTTATTTTACTTCATTTCCTTGGGCTTCATCCCAATCGGCTGAATACCAGAGGAGGTAAGTTTCAAGATGACTGGCCCAATATTCTTCATTGTGGTCGCCGTTGAACAGATACCACTCGTGGGGAATGCCATTCTTGTCCAGCAAAGCGGCGAAGGCCTCAGCCGTAACCCATTCCTGATCATTGCGGCCAATATCAATAAAGAACAGCGGCAGGTCTTCATTCGCAAGGCCCAGCCAACTGGGAATACGTCCGGCATCAGCTTCAAAGAGCGGCAAACTGTGGGCCCCAACTCTTGAGAAAAGGTTGTAATACTCAAAGCCCAAATGGACAGCCCAGGCCGCGCCGCGGGAAACACCGGCTATAGTCCGGTACTCCCTTTCCGGCAAGGTCAGGTAATGCTCATCCACCCAGGGGATCAGGTCTGTGACCAGGGCTTTGCCGAATTGGGAAACCTGTGGTGCGGTGAAAGGGGATTCCAGCGGCATCACTGCGATGAAGGGTGGAATCTCACCTGCTGCGATCAGATCGTTCATTGTTGATACCAAACCCAACCGCTGCCATTGATCCTGGCGGTAGGAGAGGCCGTGCAGTAGATAAACCACGGGATACCGGGTTTCGGGATCGGTGCCGTAACAGGGCGGCAGGTAGATATCGAAGTCCAGGTCAGTTGCCAGCGCTTCGCTGGTGATCTGCTCGCTGGTCACAGTTCCACCCTGCAGCAAACAATCCGGCGTGGGGGTCGGCTCGATTGGCTCCGCAGTGACCTGTTCGGAGGTGTCTGGAGTGGCCGGACTGTTGAAGAGAGAAGTACTCTCAGGCGCTTCCGTCGGTGTGCTCTCAACAAATTCGGGTTGGCCCTGGCAGGCGCTGAGAGCGAATATCAACACCAGGAGAAGCAACAGTATTAGAAAGGTGGGGGTGGCTTGACGTCTGGTCATGGTTCGGATTATACTCTTATCTGCCGGGGTGTAGCGCAGTCGGCCAGCGCGCCGCGTTTGGGACGCGGAGGTCGGCGGTTCAAGTCCGCCCACCCCGACCTACCAAAAGAATGGGAAGGTGAGCGAAAAGTAAGATCGTTCTCCTTGCCATTTTTTATAATAAACAAGGTAAAAAATCAAGGGTGATATTTTGACCAAACCTTTCCTCTCCATCGTTATCCCAGCCTATAACGAAGCTAAAAGACTCCCACCTTCTTTGGAGAAGATTCATTCCTTTTTATCACAGCAGGCGTTTACTTTTGAGGTCCTGGTTGTTGAAAATGGCAGCACAGATAACACCCTGGCGGTGGCCGAGTCCTTCATCGAAAAAATGCCCTATCTGCGAGTGATTCACGAGGAAGAACGCGGTAAGGGGTTGGCGGTAAAACGGGGAATGTTGGAGGCCAAAGGAGAATACCGTTTCTTTTGTGATGCCGACCTTTCCATGCCAATTGAACAGGTCCTGCGATTTATCCCGCCAGCGTTAGAAGGCGTGGAAGTGGCGATTGGTTCTCGGGAGGTCAGTGGATCACACCGGATTGATGAGCCGGAATATCGGCACCTGATCGGCAGGGTATTCAATACTATCGTCCGTTGGATTGTGCTGCCCGGGCTGCAGGACACCCAATGTGGATTCAAATGTTTTCGAGGGGATATTGCGGATAATGTTTTTGCCCTGCAGACGCTCACCGGGATGTCCTTTGACGCGGAGGTCCTTTTCATTGCACGTAAAATGGGCTACCGGATCCAGGAAGTCCCGATTGATTGGACCTTTGACGCAGACAGCCGGGTGCGCCTGGTGCAGGATTCGATGCGGATGGCCTTTGATCTGTTGGATATCCGGCTGAAATCCGCCAAAGGGATCTATGATGCCCCGAGTGAAGTTTGACCTTTCCCTGATACCGGCCCGGCCGGATCTTCAATTTGAACAAGCTTTATGGAAAAAAGGGCTGCGCCTGGTTGCCGGCGTGGACGAGGCCGGTCGCGGTGCGCTAATTGGGCCGGTGGCTGTAGCCGCGGTGGTGCTGCCATGTGACCAACCTAATCTATTCGACCGCCTGGAGGGTGTGCAGGATTCCAAAGAGATGAAACCTGAAGAGCGGGACTATTGGGCTGTTGAAATTCAGTCAACAGCGGTTGCCTGGGCGGTAGGCTATGCCTCCGCACCCGAGATTGACCAAATTGGGATTGCCCCGGCTACTCGTCTGGCAGCGGGACGCGCCCTGGGGGAACTGGCAGTGAAAGTGGAACATATCCTGATTGATTACATTTCCCTGCCGGAGGTCGCCACGCCTCAGACTTCCCTTGTTAAAGGAGATGCCCGTTCGCTGACGATTGCGGCGGCTTCCGTGCTGGCCAAGACAGGCCGGGATGCGATCCTGGTGGCGATGGATGCAGAGTTTCCGGGCTATGGCCTGGCGCAGAATAAAGGCTATGCTACCGCAGCGCATCGAGCTGCCATTACCAGTCTTGGCCCCTGTGCCCAGCATCGACATTCATTCGCCCCGATCCGGCTGGATGAAGACTAAAGACTTGGTGTGAAAAAAAGAAAATGAAAAGCAGTTCATTGTTGAACTGCTTTTATGATTAAACAATTATGTTGAGATTGCTTCCTCCGCCTTCGGCTTCCTCGCAATGACAAAACTCTTGTCATTGCGAGGAGTGATAGCGACGAAGCAATCTCAGTATTCCTTTGTGATAAGGTTTATATTTCCAATGAATATAAACAAAAAACAGCCCTAAACAGGGCTGTTATATAAAGTATGTTGGGGCTCGCAATGACGAAATTTACGTTCCCCAATCCCGGAGATAGAGGAAGTCATACCCAATCGTGCGTTGGGAGAGCTTGGCGACCGGCGGCATCACCCGCTTGAAGTGGTTGCGGCGGATCCGCTCCACAACCTGATCCACAAAGGACGGGTCATAGCCTTCTGCCACGCAATCTTCCGGCCGGTAGCGCTGATCTACCAACAGGTAAAGCAGCTGATCCACGTCGGCATAGGTGAAGCCCAGATCGGCTTCATCGGTTTGCCCCTGCCAGAGGTCGGCGGATGGGGCTTTATCAATCACAGAATCCGGCACGCCCAGGGCTTTGGAAAGCTGGCGCACCTGGGTTTTATACAGATCGCCAATCGGCTGGATGGCGGCGGCGGAGTCGCCAAAGATGGTGGAATAGCCAAGAAGGATTTCTGTCTTGTTGCTGGTGCCCATCACCAACCCAGGAAAAACCGCTGATTGGTCATAGAGCACGATCATCCGCATCCGGGCCATGATGTTGCCGGCCCGTATTCGGTCCATATCTTCATAACGCTGAATGAGTGGGTCCACCATGTCGGTGATCTCCACGGTCAGCGACTGCACACCCAGGTCGTCAATCATGGTCTGGGCGTCCGAAAGGGTATCGGCCGCCGAGGTCTTATAGGGCATGCGCACCGCAAGGACATTCTCCGGTCCCAGGGCGCGGGCGGAAAGGTAGAGGCTGAGGGCGGAGTCGATTCCGCCTGAAAGCCCAAGTACCGCTTTAGTGATGCCCACCCGGTGCAGTTCCGTGCGGATGAAGCCGGTGAGGATCTTTTCAGCCAGTTTGGTATTGATAGTCAGATCAGTTTTCATGGTTGCCCAATATCCTATTCAGTTCACTTTGGACCAGGTTAGTGCGTTCATCCCGCAGGAGCGGTAGCCGGGCGCGGGAGCGATGGAATTGATTGAGGTCAATTTCGGCCACGGTCAGTGACGTTTCAAAATCCGCTGCCCTGACGATCAGGTTGCCATCGGGATCAAAGATTGTGGAGCCGCCCCAAAAGTTCAGCCCATCTTCATAGCCCACCCGGTTGGCATGGGCGACAAAGACCGTGAACAAGCTGGCGTAGGCTTGGTTGGTGTGTTCCACCCAGGCGGAGCTGCTCAGGCGGGGTTCGGCTGTCAGCCCGCGGCCAGGTGAAGCGGATTGGAAGAGCAACACATCCGCCCCATCGAGCCAGAGCAGGTAGGGCAGGGATGCGTGCCAGAAATCCTCGCAGATCAACATACCCATCCGGCCAAAGCGGGTGTCGAATGCCCGGGCTGAATCTCCCCAGGCAAAGAAGCGCCCCTCGTCAAACATGCCATAAGTGGGCAGATAGACTTTATTATGGATATGGACGATCTTGCCTTCTGCCAGGTAGGCGGAGGCGATGTAGAATCTGTGCCGCCGGTCTTCGTGGACGAAGCCGACCATCAGGTCAATATCTTTGCTGGCATCCAGCAGGGTATTGAACACGGGATCGTTCTGGTCGGGCTGGATGGCTGTGGTCACGGCCAGGTCCTGCAAGACATAACCCGTAAGGGAGAGCTCGGGGAAGATGATCAAATCTGCACCTTTTTGTTTGGCTTCTTCGATCAGCGCCAGGTGGGTGGCCAGGTTGGCCTGGACCTCTCCGAGTTTGGTATTGAATTGTGCCAGGGCGATATTGATTTTCATTAGGGACCTTTTCTTTACAGCAGAAAGTCAGTGTGTCTCTATTTTACTTTCTTTTAAACGAGCAAGACCTCTGGATAGCATCTTGTAGATAACAGGTATAATAGGAAAACATATTTCTCTTAGATATAGACCAAGATTTTTTATGATGATGACTATTTCCAGCGAGATTCAAGGACGGTCTGCGGATCGTGAGAGCCGCTGGGTGATTCTGGAAGCGGATTGGAAGGATTACGCCCAGCTCAGTCAGCTTGAAAAGGCCTGCTTCCGGGCGGAAGATCATTGGCCTTTTTGGGATCTGATCGGAGTGTTGACCCTGCCAGGAATTGTCCGATTCAAGGCATTATTGGATGGCAAACTGGTCGGATTTATCGGTGGAGAACGGGAAGTCAGTAAACATCTGGGATGGATCACTACCCTGGCGGTGGACCCTGCTTATCGCAGACGGGGGATTGCGCAGGCTTTATTGGAGCGGGCAGAGGATGTGCTCGATATGCGCAGGATTCGGCTAAGCGTGCGCGCATCCAACACCGGCGCGATTAAGTTATATGAAGTCAATGGATATCAGCAGGTGGACCGCTGGCTGAAGTATTATGTCGGTGGCGAAGATGCCTTGGTCCTGGAGAAAGTTTGCCGTCCGTAGTTTGATAGACCCGGATTTGATCATAATAAAAATAACCCCTGTTGAATATGCATTTTCAGCAGGGGTTTTTACTTCAATGAGCTTGTTAATTATTATTCGGTTGGCTCTTCCTTGGCGGGCTGGATGATGAAGAAGGCAATGGCCCCCAGAATGGGAATACAGCAGATTACCATTACCCAAAGGACTTTGTTCGTGGCGGAGAGGGGCCGATCCTTTAGTTGTAAGAGGGTCACAATGGTGAGGACGATCCAGGCCAGGACGACTAGAATGTTGAAGCTACTAAAAATGACGCTAACTAGACTCATTTTTATCCTTTCATTTATTTTCATTGTTGACTCTTGTATTATAGCGCTGGCTGTGCTTAGGGACAGGTAGATAAAAACCCGGAACATGGGAGTCGGTGCTAATTTCATAAATCTCCCATATAAGAAACATTTAGCCTTAATAACCAATCTCTTGCGTTGACTTTGAGCCTGGTTCGGGATATACTGAATCAACTTTATGCAAGGACAACGAGTGTAAATGCAAAGACCTGTAGCACGTAAAAGTGACTTTTAGCACGCCGGGTGAACCCCGCGCGTGCTCTTTTTTATATCCCTACCTATCGAAAGGACAAGTGCATCATGGACTCCGGATTGATCGGCAAAATTGAAAAAGCCAAACGTTATGCGAACCAACGCGATCGGATCACTTTTACGAAATTTACTGTGACCTTTGAGGGCGAGAACAATGACCATACGGTGACCTATAATAACGGTCAATGGGATTGTGATTGCGATTTCTTCCAATCGCGCGGTCGCTGCAGTCATACCATGGCGCTTGAGATGATCCTTGAAGGCATGGTTGATATTGCCGAAGCGGTCTAGGCTTTTATTTTCCCGATCACTAACTGCTTATTAAAACCTTAGGCCGTGGATTTTCCACGGCCTTTTTACTTCATTTTTATCAATCCAGGTTGGCGCTCCTCAAGGGGATTAATCGGGCGTTCATTCCGGTAGACGTTGTCCAGTTGATATATGCTTAATATTATTTACCTGGCTTATCCTCATAAAAATATTTCAGATAAATACAGACGTCCACAATTGGAAAAAGGTATACTTAATTACCATATGAAGAAAACCCTGACCCGAATTTTGTGCTTTCTCATACTCGTGATGCTGACCAGCGGCTGTCTGCGGCTGGCATCTTCGGCCACTGTGGACCTTTCCCAGTTCACTGCCCAGCCCAGCCTTCCGGCAGAGGTTGAGATGGGAACTGAGATTCCGCCCACTCCGGCGCTGGATGTTGCCACGTTGAACACCTTGCGGATTTTCCCGCTGTGGGTCGGCAGCACCTGGGTCTATGATTACCTGGGTTACTCTCCGGATGAAGAAGCCCACTGGCGGGTGACGGAGACGGTTGTGTATAGTGGCATTTTGCAGGGTCATTACGTTGCAGAAGTCGAACGGACGATAGAGCTGACGCTGGGTGACCCACCCTTGGATTTCCCTTCCTATCCTCCTGTCGGTTCATATTATTATTTTGTGGATGGTGAAAATGTCTACCGGTATGAAGGGCTGGTGGAGGCAGATCTGGATGATGCCTGGTTGGAATGGGTTTTACCCTTCCCGGAGGATGAGGGCGGTTGGGTTCCCAATCCCTGGCTTCGTACCAGTGAGGAGGATTTTGAGATCGGTACCCGGTTTGCGCAAGGCCCATTCAATCAGGTAGTTTCCGAAAGCGGCACAAAGGTCTGCTATAACGTGGTTACATCGGAGGATGTTGGTACGGAAGAGGCCACATTCTGTGAAGGAATTGGGGTTCTGTTTTGGGAAGCGGATAATGGTCAGGGTGAGGGCTACCGGATGGAAATGATAGGCTTTGTCGTGCAATGAGGCTCATTCACAGGCTTCCCCGATGGCTTCAATTCAACTTGCGTTATCTCGGTAATCCACCCTGGGATACGGGCATTTCCCCTCCGGAATTGATGGAAATAATTGAAGAGGAAAAACCTGGCAGAGCGCTTGATCTGGGCTGTGGGACGGGAACTAACCTGCTGACCCTGGCCGAAAAGGGCTGGGAGGTCACAGGTGTGGATATGGCGTTGCTTTCCGTGCTAAAAGCGCGTCGAAAGTTCCGTAAGGCTGGGGTGTCGGCGGAGGTTTTTCAGGGAGATGTTGCAACGGATGTGTTGCCAAACCGGCAATTTGAATTGATATTTGATATTGGCTGTTTTCATAATTTATCGTCTGAAGGACGAGAGCGATATCGACAAAACCTGCAGCGTTGGTTGACACCGGGTGGCGTATATCTGATCTATGCTCATCAGAAGCGAATGGTTCAGGGCTTTCATGGTGTGGATGAACGGGATATCCAATATTTTAAGAGCTTTCTGCAGTTGACCTGGCAGCGTCAGGGGAATGAGGAGCGGCCGGGTGGCGGTGGCGGGTGGCCGTCGGTATGGGCCAGGTTCGATAGAAGATTCGAGGTGGAAAATGCTAAATAATTTACGTGAAATCATGGCTCACAAGGGCCATATTACAAGCGTCGTTTTCACACCGAATTCACAACTTCTATTGTCGGCCGGGATGGATAACCAGGTCCATATTTGGACCGTTGGTGATTGGCGGCTGACAAAAAGTCTTGTAGGGCATGAAAACAGCGTAAATTCACTCAGCCTTACTTCGGATGGACAGCAGGTTCTCACGGCCTCAACTGATCGAACGGTTCGTTTTTGGGATATCAGAACTGGAAAACAAGTTCAACAGTACGGTTTCAAGGGACATACGGCTTTGTTGTCCCTTGATAACAAAGTGATCGCAGCTTTGGACAATCCCTGGTTGACCCTGGCAGAATTCCCTTCTGGAGAGGTTATAAACCGTGTAAAACCTTTTCCAAAGAGAACAACAGCTTATGCCTTCTCGCCAATTGATTCAAAAATCGCATTGGGTGGCCAGGGCGATGATATTTCCATTCGTTCATTCCCTGAATTGGATTTGATTGATAATATTGAGGAAGCCCATTCAGGGTATGTCTTATCTACACGGTTCTCGCCCTCAGGGCAGCTTCTGGTTTCAGCGGGATATGAACAAAAGCTCAAGTTTTGGGATACGGCAACTTGGTCGTTGCTGGCTGAATTGCCTTTGGAGCATCAAGGGGTTCAGAATTTAGCTTTTTCCGAAGATGGAAAAATACTGGCGATTGCGAGTGATCACTTAGTCACCTTGGTTGAAGTCAACACCAGAAAGATTGTTCATAAAGAAAAAATAATGCCGAAAGGGGTCTATTGCATTGCTTTTTCACCCGATGGACGGTGGCTCGTTGCGGGTGCAGCGGATAAACGTCTGCGCATATGGGATATTTTGGCCGATAAATCGAATTAACCCATTGATAGCAGAGATCTATATCATTTCTTTATTTGATAGGGGGATAATGGGGAAGTATTAGGTTCTTGGTTAATCTAAAAACGCTTAAGCGTGACCTGGCCAATCGGCCAGGTATGAAACAACACTTCTGACCGATTGCAGAGCGCCGAAAAAGGTGGATAATAGCATTCAGGATGAGAGGACTCCTATGGTCCACTTACCGAAACGAAATGGAAAACCGTACTGGCGCATGAATTTGGGAAAACAGAACGACAATAAATGGAAGAAAGCCCTGTTCGGCGCAGCCATTGGGATAGCACTCAGTGGCATCCTTGCTCTTTCACTATATCAGTTGAGCGGGCAAGGCTTGTACCTGGCAATCATCGGGCTGGGTGCAGGCATAGGATTTTCGATCGGTGGTGGGCTGGATCAGCAGATCTAGGCCTCAACAACTCCTCAGGAAAGTTGACCAAGCTTACCTAAAAAGAACATCATTTTCTCCTCTGACTAAACCGGAAGTACTCGACTTCCGGTTTAGTCTTTAATCCACCAGGATATGGGGAATTTATCGAATAAAATAGGGTATGGCGTATATTTATCCTGAAAGCTAAAAATGTCCGTTAAGCGTCTCACCCATAACCTAATTATTGGATTTCTGATGGTCGGCTTGCTGGTAAGTTCGATCACTTCGGGTGATGCAGCCACGGCTGGTGCCATCCCAGCTCAAACCGGGTGGTCAGCGGTTGGCTATGGCGCGGGTTATATGCGCTTTGACCACCTCACAGTAATTGATGGCCTTTCTGAAAATTCCGTTCGCACAATCATGGAAGATCATCTGGGTTTTCTCTGGTTTGGCACCCAGGAGGGCTTAAACCGGTATAACGGTTATGACTTCACTGTTTATAAAACAGATCCGGATAACCCGGCAGCCCTTTCGGATGCTTTTATTACTTCCATTGTGGAAGATCCAACAGGCATACTTTGGGTTGGGACTTATTATGGTGGCTTGAATCGCTTTGATCGGGAGACCAGCAGATTTCGACACTTCCAACCCGATTCGGGTGACCCGCGCGCTCTGCCTTCGGAGCGGGTCAATACGCTGTTGATGACCACGGATGGTCAGCTTTGGGTTGGCACTCGGTCGGGCTTGAGCGTTTTGGATGGAGATCTACAGGGCTTTACAACCTATACCCATGATCCTGAACATCGCTCATCACTCAGTGACGATGAAGTCTTGGCCTTATATGAGGACGAGGATGGGATCATCTGGGTTGGCACCGCAGATGGGCTAAACTTGTTTGACCCCGAGACGGGAATGTTCACTCGATACTTGGACCGGGCAACTACGGGGGTTTCACATGTGAATGCCATCACTGGCGATGGCGGCCAGGGTGTATGGGTGGGCACTGAAAATGGACTGTTGCATTTTGGCCGGCCCAGCCGTACCTATCAAATCTATACGCACAGTCCAGAAGACCCCAATTCTCTGAGCAGTGATATCATCACATCCCTATATCTGGATCGCTCCGGTGGGCTTTGGGTTGGGTTGGAAGAAAGCGGCTTGAACTTGATTACGGACTATCAGGGGGATGCGCTGCAAGTGGAAGTCTATTCGCATGACGATTCCGATACGAACAGCCTTAACCAGAATGAGATTTGGGCGATTCTTGAAGACAGCGGCGGAATTATGTGGTTTGGCACTCTGGGGGGGGGGAATCAATAAGGCTAATCCCAGCACCCGAGCGTTCGGTTTTTATCAGCATAATTCGAGAAACACCAACTCCCCGGCAGCGGATAATATCACTGCTTTGGCTTATGACGCCATAAGAAATAGTCTTTGGATTGGGACAGCGGATTCAGGCCTGGACCGGATGAACCTGGTGACCGGTGCATTCACCCATTTTGAAGCCGATCCGGCAAGCCTTACCGGCCTGAAAAACAATGAGATCGTACTGCTGGATGTGGGACCGGATGGGACTCTGTACGTCAGCACAGCTGATGGCGTGCTTCAATATTATGATCCGGATATCCCCGGATTTAATCCCGTTTCGATCAAGTATATGGTCATCGCAAGCGATTCGGAAACAACTGCTATTGCGCATGATTCGAAAGGGTCGTTGTGGTTCAGCCAAGATACTGGTGAATTGTTGCGGCTGGATTCGTCCAAGGGTCAGATCGAACGTTATCAATTGACATCCACCGCACTGCCGGGGCTTGAAGCAGATATGGTGGTGACAATCTTTGTGGATGAGAATGGGATTGTCTGGTTGGGCACGGAGTCCCAGGGATTGGTTCGGCTTGATTCTGCCAGTGGCGAGATTGAGGCCTATCAATATAACGGCACATCGAGCGGCCCAAGCCACAACAGTATCACAAATATTGTCAGCGATAATACGGGCACGTTGTGGTTGGGGACAGCCGGCGGTGGCCTAAACCGGTTTGACCCCCTCACGGAACAATTTAGCTATTACACTACCCAGGATGGGCTGCCCTCCAACCGGGTGTTTGGTATTGCCCAAGACGAATTTGGCTACCTTTGGCTCAGCACCGGCAATGGGTTAGCACGCCTAAGTCCCGATTCCGGGTTGGTGCGCATTTATGACAGCCAGGATGGGATCCAGGGCAGTGATTTTAATCCGAAAGCCTATGCGATGGGGGATGATGGCTCACTGTATTTTGGCGGTGTGAACGGCTTCAATGCTTTTTATCCGACCCAGATTTCGGAAAATAACCACATTCCACCGGTCGTGATTACCTCCATTTCCCTTTTCAATAAGGTATTGGAGACAAATATCAATGACTGCACAACGACACTCACCTTGACGGAGAGCCAGAATTTCCTTTCCTTTGAGTTTGCTGCACTGGACTATACAGCACCGGACCGGAACCAATATGCCTATATGATGGAGGGCCTGAACGAAGATTTTGTCTATTCAGGAACTCGCAGGTATGCGGATTATCCCAACATGCCCTGGGGTAGCTACACCTTCAGGCTGATCGCCGCAAATAATGATGCCCTCTGGAACTCGGATGGGGCTTGCGTAATGATCAATATCAAACCGCCTTTCTGGGCCACCTGGTGGTTCATTGGATTGGTTGGTTTAGTTCTGGCGGCGAGTGTGGTTTTGGGTTATCGTTGGCGTCTGGCGCAAAGTGAAAGGATACGCAAGATGCTGGCTTTGCAGGTCTTTGAGCGTACCAATGAAATTGAACGCCGGCGCCAAATAGCCTCAGGGTTGAGTGAGGTCATTCGTTTATTGAATACCAATGAACCGTTGGAAAAGAGCCTCGACTTTATTGTCCAACAAGCTGTTGGGCTGACCTCAGCGAGTAAAGCGGTGGTATTTGACCGCCAGGGAGACCTGATAGGGGTGCGGTCTGCCTATCCGCAAGGCATCACCCGGCCGATTGACCTGACAGACTTGCAATCCACCAGCGCCGGGATATTGCGAGAGAGCATTTTCCTAGATCGTTTATTGATCTATTCCCGGATTGATCCGCTGACAATGAAGGCCAGCCGGAAATGGGAATTGGTCGAAGGGGATTATCGCACAGCGATCTGTGTTCCCCTTTTGGTGGAGGAAGCGGTATTTGGCGGGTTGGTGTTATTCTATGACGAGGAGCGGACTTTCTCCCCGGAAGACATCAACCTAGCTAGGATCTTGGCTAATCAAGCCTCGTTGGCGATTACCAGTAATGTGCTGAAAGGCAAGGCGCAGGAATCGGCAGTGATCGCAGAACGGAATCGGCTCGCCCGTGATCTGCATGATGCCGTAACACAGACTTTGTTCTCAACCAGCCTGATTGCAGAGGTACTCCCCAAGATTTGGGCGAAAGACCCTGAGATGGCGCAGAAACAGTTGGAAGAACTTGGTCAGCTTACGAAAGGCGCGCTGGGTGAGATGCGGACTCTTTTGATGGAGTTGCGCCCTTCGGCGCTGGAAGATGCTGACCCGGCTGAATTGTTTAAACATTTAGTCAATGCCTTTTCCGGGCGGACAGGCGTGCCGGTGGATTTCTTGGTGGAAGCTCCAGTCGATTGTGGGATGCCCGTTGAAGTGAAGAATGTATTTTATCGGATCGCGCAGGAAGGCCTGAACAATATCTTCAAACATGCGGATGCCTCCAAGGTTTGGTTCCGCTTTAATTGCCAGGGGCAGGAAGCCACGCTGTCCATCAGTGATGATGGGCAGGGCTTTACCAGGGAGGATATCCCCGCTGGCCACCTGGGTTTGGAAATCATGACAGAAAGAGCGGAGACAGTTGGCGCTGAATTGACTTTGGTGAGCCATCTCGGTGAGGGAACGACTTTACGTTTGAATTGGAACGTAAGCCGGGAATAGATTAAAATAGGAGAGGAGCTGATTTGAGCCATAAGAAGAGAGGAAAGACCGATGGAAACTGATCGACCGATTAGGGTGATGATCGTTGATGACCACAAGGTGGTCCGCAGCGGTCTCAGTACTTTTCTGATGGCTTATGATGATCTTGAGCTGGTGGCACAGGCGGATAGCGGCGAAAAAGCGATTGCGGTTTGCCATATGAATAAACCGGATGTGGTTCTAATGGATCTTGTCATGCCGAAGATGAACGGGGCCGAAGCTACGGAAGCGATCCTGAAAAACTGTCCCGAAGTTAAGGTTATTGCGCTGACAAGCTTTAAGGAGCAGGATTTGGTGGAAGGAGCTCTGAAAGCCGGCGCCATTGGGTATCTGTTGAAAGACGTGGATGCCGACGATCTGGCAAATGCCATTCGGCAAGCTTATGCCGGAAAGCCGACCCTGGCACCTGAAGCAGCCCAGATCCTGATCCAGGCCTCCCGCCAGGTTTATCATCCCGGCATTGACCTGACCGGGCGTGAACGAGAAGTGCTTGGCCTGCTGGTGGAAGGGCGGACCAACCCGGAAATTGCGGAGATACTGGTTGTTAGTAAATCAACGGTAAAATTCCATGTGAGCAGCATCCTGAATAAACTGCAAGTCTCGAGTCGGACTGAAGCCGTCGCGAAGGCCTTGCAGGAAAACCTTCTTTCCCACTAATTGCATCACCTGGTTAAAGCAAGATAACCCAGCAAGGGTTAAATTTATTAATCCTATTGAACATAGGCCTATCAAACCCACTGTCAAATTAATGGGCGGAGGGAAAAGGGGAGGATAAGTCTTAAAATGGTTGGTTTGGATAAGAAGTCGGAATTGCTTGACCTATATCGAAAATATCCCTGTCGGACGCTGCCTAATGCTTTTTGGAAGACGGAGAAAAATCTGGCCGGTTTGAGGATAAGCCTTCAGCAGGATCCTTTTGGCGATGCCAGCGGGTTGGCTTTGTGGGGAGAGGGCAAGATGATGGCACTTTGGTGCCGGAAACGGGCGGATTGTCCTTTTTCGAGGCGGGAATTGGCCGCCTATTCATTCATTTTGGTCCATGATGACGCCCTATCATTATTCAACGGTTTCACTTTTGACCGACGGGAACCGTACTTCCGCATTATTCACAAAGGAGAGCCGCCGGTATATAATTGTTCTCCTCAATACCAATATGTCACCGCTGATCCGGACAATGATATTGAAGCCATTGTTGAAATGATCCGGGTGTGTTATCCCGGAAGCACCATGACAGCCGCAGAGGTTCGAAGCTGGCTGGACCATCCGGTCTACGATCCCACTTTGTGGGTTTGGGTAGTTGAGGTCGAAACCGGAAAACAGGCAGGGCTTGGGATTGCAGAAATGGATTTGGAACTTGGCGAGGCATCTATTGAATGGGTCCAGGTGCACCCTGATGAACAGGGAAAAGGTCTTGGTAAGGCTGTTGTGGCGGAAATTCTCCGCCGAGTGGCAGATCGGGCGGTGTTTACCACCGTTTCGGGCCGCGAGGACAACCTGACCCATCCGGAACGTCTTTATCGTCGCTGCGGCTTCACCGGATCAGATGTTTGGTGGCTATTGACAAAATAGTTTATTCATTGATTAGCTTATCTCTCTCACCAAAATTAAAACGAGCAAAGCTATGGCTATGAAAAATCAAGAACAAGAAAATTTGGATTCCATCGAGATACCAAAGAAAAAGAAAAAGAAGAAAATATTCGCTCGCCGTAAGACTCGGCGCTGGAGTGCCAGGGTGGTTGTAGCGGTATTGGCCCTCAGTTTCATCCTGATCTCCTTATATTGGATTCCGGCCAATTTAACATACAAGGTCCGAGAGACATTTAACATTTCAGCAGTGGAATCAATGGAGGTGAACCTGGTGGTGTTTTTGCCCACATCCGGCGCCACCCAAACCCTCACGAACCCTGAAGTGACATGGCCCGGCACCTGGCAGGTCGAGACGATTGGGCGCATTGCGTTGCTTAGGCTGGTTGGAGAAATCCAGGCCGGCGAGACGCTCACGGCGGAGGTCATCTATCGGGTGGACACAACCTCTGGTGAAGCTAACTGGATCGGAGAACCAGTGTTACCTGAGGAACTGCTCCCCAGCGAGGGTATTCCGGCGGATTCACCGGAAATCATTTCTCAGGCGGAAAGTATGGTGGTGGATAATGACTCCCTGGCAACGGCCAAGGTGATCTATGATGCTGTGGCCGCCCAGGAAGAAATCACAGATAGAAACGAAAGAGCTAATTTCGTCGCAACACTCAACCGGGCGGCCCAAATCCCCACCCGGGTGGTGACAGGCTGGGTCCTTCCGGATTTGGTTCCCTTGTTCAGCCAACGGCTCACATCTGAAACAGGGCTGCAGCATTGGAATGAGACCCATTTGCAAGGCGCCTGGCAGTTGGAAGATGCCACTTGCTTCCGCCAGTTCCTCAGACAGCGATTACTGGGCTGGACTGAAGGCCGTCATCTCGTATTGGACGAGGTGGGCAATCTGGAAGCGGTCGCGCATTCTTTGAGGGATGAGGCCGGACAGGATAGTTGGCAATCCGTTTCACTGTCTTCCCCTGTCTATGCGGCCTGGTCACAGGATGGCAAGGAACTTGGGATTACGGCTGAGATGAAAGTACAAAAGACCTGGGACGGGCGTTGGGCGATGGCTATCGCCGTAGTGACCATCCTGGTGGTGCTGGAAAAGATGATGGAAACCGATCATTTCACCAAGAAATCAAAACGGAAGCCCCCAGGCTATGAAATCTAAAGTCACATCTCTGCTAATTGCGATAATGGCAGGGATGTTGTTCGGTTGTTCACCTGCCCCGACCCAGACACTTGAACCGGAAACGACCGCGGAGTATCAAATTCAGGTTCAGGATGTCTTGGTGGAACCTGGCATCCGGGTAGTATTAATGGGTACCACAACCTTACCAGAAGGGAATTGTGTATATACCCAACTGGTGCAGGAGGATACAGCGCTGAAATGGTGGCCAGTGGGCAAGTGCTTCCCGGTTACCCCGCCTGAGTGGGCATTTGCCATTCCTTTGGGCGTGGAAGGCGCACCGGATGACTTGGACCGGGATGCGGACTATTGCATTAGGGTTTGGTGGCCAGGCGCACCTACAGTCACCCTGGCGGAATATCATTTCACCTTGGCCGAGTCGTCCATGCCATAACGGTTGGACCCGAGGAAGGAATCGGATATGCTGGCTTATTTTGAAGTTTATGACAAAATGCTTTCGGAATTGCTGGAGCGCATGGATGGCGCTTTTTCAGACCTTTCCGAGGACGCGCTGGACTGGACGCCTGATCCCGCGGTGAATTCCATCACCGTGTTGGTGGTGCACACCACAGCGGCTCTGCACTATTGGATCGGCGCCATGCTGGGCGGTCAGGATGTGAAACGAGACCGCGGTGAGGAATTTACAGTCAGAGGCTTTTCCAAGTTCCAATTACATGAGCTGATCCGTGCGGCGGAAACCACAGTTCATCAGGTGTTGGAAAACTGCACCATGGAAGATTTGGAAAAGAAACGTTATTCGGCCATCCACAAGGATTATTTCGATGGCAATTTCTCGTTGGCCCATGCGCTTGAGCATACTGCCCTTCATCTTGGTCATTTGGAGATCATGCGGGAGTTGTGGGAACAAATCGATTGGGATCAGAAGGTTTGGCTGTAATTGATTCTGTCCCAATCACCTTTAATGATAAGATTAATCTAATCCAGATTGTCCAAAGAATATGATTAACTATGGCACATGAACGTTTTTTAGAGCGGGAGACACAACCCGAACCCGAACTCGTCCGAAAAACCATTGGCAAGGAGGTCCTGCCGGTTTGGGATGATGTGGCAGCCTATCTGGCGGAGGCTTTCCCCGAGTATTCGCCGGAATGGATTTATTACAGCGCGCAGCATGGCTGGGCTGTCCGGTTCCGTCAGGATGCCCGGCAGCTGGTCGCCCTTTTCCCGGAACGAGGAGCTTTTTCAGCTTTGGTGATCCTCTCACCGGAGGAAGATGAGCGTGCTTTGGATAAGATCAACTACTTCAACACCAAGTTCCGTGAGCAGCTCAACACGATCTCATCTCTGCCCCAGGGCCGCTGGTTATGGGTGCGGATCGAAGACCACACCGACTTTGTGGGGTTGCGGCTGCTGCTGGATTTTAAGCGATTATCTGACATTTGAACCGATTTGGCTCGAGTTGACAAAATGGGCAGGGTATTTTAACCTTAAGAACGACAAATCAGCGAAAATTAGACAAATGATCCCTGATCTCACCCTCTGGCAGGGCTCTTTTTGCAAATCCGGAAATTGCTTCTTCCGGTTGGGCTGATTGGATAGGAGAGAACTGGATTTATGATTTCAGAAACCCAAATCATCCTTAGAATTTTGTTGGGCGCTGCATTGGGCGCCGTGATTGGCTTTGAGCGCGAGCGGGACAACCAACCCGCCGGTCTGCGGACCCATATGATCCTGGTGATCGGTGCCACGTTGGCAATGGTGCTGTCCGTGAACCTGGGATATCTGTTTGCCCGGCCAGGCACGCCGGCCGACCCGGCCCGCCTTGCAGCCCAGGTGATTTCTGGTATCGGTTTCCTGGGTGCCGGTGCAATCCTGCGCTATGGGTTCAACGTCAAGGGGCTGACCACCGCGACCTCGCTTTGGACGATGGCGATTGTCGGCCTGGCTGTGGGCGCAGGCTATTATCTGATTGGCGTGATAACCACGGCATTAATGCTGTTGGTCCTTGGTTTACTCAACGTGATTGAAAATCGCTTTGTGAGGACTTCAGTCTCCCGCTATATCTCCCTCCAAGCGGATTATCGAAAGGGTGTTGTCAAAGAGATTCGCCAGCTGGTGAATGAATTTGCCGATACTTTACTGAGCTTCACGATCCAGAAGCATGTGAAGAATAAACGCATCAGGATCCAAATTGTGGCGCGAATCCACCGTGATCAGACGCTGGAAGAGTTGGTTGATGGCCTCTCGGATATTGAAGGTGTGCGCAGTTTGAAAGTGGAATAGAAGAAGCGTTTGCCCTAATCCGACAAAAGGAAAATCTTATGTAGGTCACACTTTCAGCGTGACACAAAAAAGTCACGTAGACGGCAATTGCCATTAATGTAACCTACGAATGAAGAGTAGCCCCGCTTATTGGCGGGGTTTTAATTCCTACCAACCACCGGTGTATTCAACGCTGTAGGGTAGAGAGATCATCCGTAGGTTACGCTTCTAGCGTGACACAAAAAAGTCACGTAGATGGCAAAGCCATCATACGTGACCTACGAAGAAAAATGTTACTACCAACCGCCAGCATACTCGACGCTGTAGGGTAAACAGCTCTCTTCCATTAGGGTATAACGCAGCTCAATTAACTGGCGCAGGTGCAGCAGGTCATGAGCCAGCCAGGAGGCCAGCATATCCCCGGCGGAAAGACCTCCCCAGGGCATGACGGCAGCCGAATCCCAATTGGGATTTTGGAGGGTATCCAGCCATTTGAGCGACGCTTCACGTTCAGCGGTAAAGGCTGCCAGGGTAGCGTCCAGTTGGCGTTCGTTATAGCGTTTGGCCGTCACCCAGCCCTGGGGATCGATCTTGGGCCAGGGGGCATCTGGTGTATGGAGCAGGTGATCCAGGTGGCGGCGGAAATCGAGAACTTCTTCGTCCACCAGGTGATTCATCACTTCCAACACAGACCAGGATTTTTCATCCGGCTTCCAGCGAGCCTGTTCCAGGGTGAGTCCTTCCGCCAGTTGGAGAATGGCTTCGCCTTGTGCTTTCAATTGGTTATTGGCTATTGAAATATCCATTATTCACTCCTTAGATCTTGCGTAAATGCTCCCAAATCGCCACCATTCCGTAAGTGTCCCGCTGGCAATAAGCGAGCATAGCCTGACGGATTGCAGCTTCCTCCTCGGGGCTGAACTCGCCCTGCTGCAACTGGTACCAGGTCAGCATGGCCTGCTGGCCGTCCTGAATGGTCAGATCGCCATAGTCCAACTCGGGGCAGAGTACAGGCAGAACGGCTTTCAATGAAGCGCTGCCGTGGAAGGCCGGGTGGACGTACCAGCCGCTGCTGAAGGGCTGCATCAGGTCCTGAATCCGTTGGTTGATTGCCAGCAGATCAGCAGCCAGCTCGGGGGAGTGCTGGGCCAGACTCTGATTGCGTGCTTTTTCAAACGATTGATACCAGACCAGAATGGAGCCTTCTGAACCGATATGCTGCGGGAGGTCAGCAGCCAACAGTGGTTCAGGGTCTTCGCGGGAGGTGCTCAGGAAAGCGTGATGTTCCGGTTCTGCTTCCGGGTCGGCTAGTCTATACAGTGAATATTGAAAGATGATCTGTTCATAAGGGTGGTAACCGGGGAAAAGCGGGATCGCAGGGCCAAAGGTTTCGTAATCCAGAAAGTAGAGGGGGAAGCTCAATTTTGAGAGCCAGCCACGGATGGCGGCCTCATCCACCAGAGGTTGTCCAGACTGGACGGCTTGGATATGTTGTCTTTGTTTGGCGTTGAGCGGAAAGTCCGCTGGGATGCTGCGGATATCGAGAATGCCCTGGTTTCGCAGATCAAGGGCTTTCTTTCCAATCCGCGGCAGGTCGTATATGGGATGTTCTGGCAGGTTGGGGTGGCAGAGCGAAGGGCAAGGGCAGGTCTTGGGGGTGCGGCAGGCATATTCCGGCAGAGGTGTGACCATCTGGTTCACTTGCCGGGCCGCTTCACGCAGCGAGAGAACGTCTTCCCTCAACTGGCGTACTTTGTCGGTGACATCTTCAATGGTGAAGAGCTGCGTCAGGTCGAGTTCATCTTCCAGAATGCAATTGCTGTTGATGTGCAGCACATAGACGTTGCGAATGTCGAATTTGGCCTCAAGCAGAAGAGTTTGGAAGGTGAGGTCATATTCGTGTTCGGCTTTGACCCGCGTGGAGGATTTGATCTCATAAAGGTCATAGGCATCCGCTGCGCGGTCATGGACAATACCATCCGCCCGGACCTCATAACGGCCGTCGTTATAGGCGAATTGCCAGAGCAGCTGGGCCTGGTCGTAATGGGCAGCGATATGTTCTTGAAGGTGTTCTCGGGCCAGTGCTTCCACTTGTTGACCTTGCTCACGCAGATGCTGATCCAGCAGAGTCGGTGTTCTTTCCTCCAGGGCGTCACGCGTTTTAGCCCAGAGGTGCATCGGGGCATCCAGGAAAAGCAGGAAATCCGACTTGGTGAGCATAATTACCCTTCAGGTTTATGGGACAGGTGGTTGTAGATCAGGTCGGGCAGTTGGGCGAGGCCTTCCAGTTCGTAGAAGCCTGGTTGGCTGCTATCAAAGTCGTCGACCATCTCATGCGCCCAGGTGGTATCCGCGGGGATGTGGACAGCCGTGCCGCCGAGGGCCAGCACAGGGATGATATCTGAGGGCAGGGAGTTGCCGATCATCAGGAAGTGCTGCGGGGCAACCTGGTAACGGTCGAGGATGGCCTGATAGATCTCCGGCGTTTTCTTATTAACGACCTCAACCGCTGAGAAATAGCGCGCCAGGCCGGAACGTTCGACCTTCTCGGTTTGGTCCAGCAGGTCCCCTTTGGTGATCACGATCAGGCGGTGAGTTTGCGAAAGCGTTTGCAGGGTCTGGCCGACATTGGGACACAACCGTACTTCGGCCTCCAGCATCTGGCGGCCCAGGGCAAGGATCTGACCGATTTCATTGCCCTTGATCTCACCATTGGTGAGGGCGACGGCCGCTTCCATCATGGAAAGGGTGAAGGCCTTAACCCCATAACCATAGAGGGGCAGGTTCTGCATCTCGATCTTGTCCATCAGCCGATCGATCTCAGCGGGGGTACTCCAGGGCGCTAAAATGCTCCGCAACTCCGTCTGGGCCTCAGTGTAATGCACCTCGCCATGCCAGAGGGTGTCGTCAGCGTCAAAGGCAATCATATTCAATGTCATTAAAATTTCCTTGTCCAAATTTATGATAAATCTGATTATAACGGATGGCGGTTCCCAAAATCCAACACAGGCGCGTCCGAATTATTTATTTTTTGGGTCGCTCACCCTCAAATTTGACCCAAAATGACTATGTTAAAGTTCGTTAATACTTACCTGTTGGGCAAATCTCTCCAAAAGGCCTTTGTGGTATGATTAATTGTTGGACGATGAACCTCAGTGATGGACTTTGACTCTAAAATGAGTACTGGCTTCCTGCGGAAATGACCTCGCGTTATTTTCGGCAGGCATTCCATTTTAAAATAGAGGAATTGATTTATGGTAGATATTATTAAAGAACGCCCCGTGAAATTTAACCTGCCCCGCCGCCTCAAACGGTTAGGCGATTTGGCATTCAACCTATGGTGGGTTTGGCATCCGGAGGCCCAGCGGCTCTTCAAGGATATTGATGGACTTCTTTGGGAAGATACCTATCACAACCCCGTGGCTTTCCTGCGGGATGTGGAGCGGTCCCGGCTGAATGCTATGACCGATGATCGGTATTTCCTGGATAAATATGACCGGGTAGTGCGTGAATTTGACCGCTATATGAACGAGAAAGACACCTGGTTCACCCAGACCTATCCGGAAATGAAGGATGACCTGGTGGCCTATTTCTCATTTGAGTTTGGCCTGCATGAATCCCTGATGGTTTATGCCGGTGGCCTGGGCATTCTTTCCGGTGACCACTTGAAAGAATCCAGCGACCTGGGGATCCCCCTGGTGGGCGTTGGTTTTGTTTATACCTACGGCTATTTCTCCCAGCGCATCAGTGAAGATGGCTGGCAGCATGCGGATAATGTTCCGATTGATTTTGATTCCCTCCCGCTGATCCGTCTGATGGATGAGAACGGCGAGCCGCTCAAAATCTCGATTGATCTACCCGGGCGCAAAGTTTTTGCCCGGATCTATCAGTTGAATGTTGGCCGGGTTAAGCTTTATTTGTTGCATACCAATATTCCCGAGAACGATCCCAATGACCGCCAACTGACCGATCGGCTGTATATCAGCGATTTGGAACTGCGCATTTCTCAGGAGATCCTGCTGGGGATGGGCGGCGTACGTGCCCTGCGGGCATTGGGCTATGAACCCACTGCCTGGCACATGAATGAAGGCCATTCCGCTTTCCTGACTCTGGAACGCGCGATGGAATATGTGGAGAAAGGCTCCTCCTTTGAGGAGGCCATTTCTTTGATCCGCAAAACCAATATCTTCACCACGCATACCCCTGTGCCGGCGGGCAATGATGAATTCCCACTTTGGCTGATTGATAAATACTTTGCGAATATTTGGCCTGAATTGGACATCACCCGTGAAGATTTTATCGGTCTTGCCAAAGTCCAGCAATCCTGGGGCGGCGACGCTTTCAGTATGCCAGAGCTGGCTTTGAAACTCTCCGAATTCCGAAACGGCGTTTCGGAATTACATGGTGAGGTGGCCCGCAAGATGTGGAATTACCTCTGGCCCGATAAGAAGCCGGATCAGGTGCCGATTGGTTCGATCACTAACGGTATCCACACGGAAACCTGGCTGGCTCGTCAGATGGGGCTGTTGTTCTCCCGCTATATGGGCTCCGATTGGGCGGATCATATTGATGACCCCAACATGTGGGCCAAGGTTGAGAATATCCCCGACGATGAGTTTTGGATCGTTCGGCGGCACCTGAAACGAAAACTGGTCGCTTTCGCGATCAACCGGGCGCGCGGCCAATGGCAGACCGCTCAGCGGCATCCTGTTCAGACAGTGGCTAGCGGTGTCTTACTGGACCCCTATGCGCTGACGATCGGTTTTGCCCGGCGCTTTGCGACCTATAAACGGGCTGACCTGATCCTGCATGATTACGATCGCCTGCTCAAGATCGTGACCAATGAACGCCGACCCGTGCAGTTTGTCTTTGCCGGTAAGGCCCATCCTGCCGATGAACCCGGCAAGCAGATGATTCAGCGTGTCTACCAGGCAGTCAAGGATGCCCGTTTTGGCGGGCGGCTGGCTTTTCTGGAAGATTATGACATGAACATCGCCCGCTATATGGTGCAGGGCGTGGATGTCTGGCTGAACAACCCCCGCAAACCCCGGGAAGCCTCCGGTACCTCGGGCATGAAAGCTGCCTTGAATGGTGTGCTGAATTTCTCGATCCTGGATGGCTGGTGGTGCGAGGGCTATAATGGCCACAATGGCTGGGCGATCAGTGAGAAGACGCCCGATGCAGCGACCCCCGAAGAACAAGATAAACTGGACGCGGCCAGCCTCTATGACATTTTGGAAAATGAGATTGTCCCGCTCTATTATGATCAGCGATCAGCTGATGACCTACCGGCGGACTGGATTGCCCACATGAAGGAAAATATTCGCACATTGGCCGGTCAATTCAGCACTCGGCGGATGCTTAAGGAATACATGACCGATATGTATGAGCCAGCCCTCCTGAACGGGATTGATGAACGCAGTCAGGGCGAGTAAGGTATTCTGATGGAAATTTTATCTTCACCTGCCGCCTGGATGACGGCCTTTGGCATTTTTGCTGCCCGGCTGGTCAACATGGCAATTGACACGCTGCGCTTCATGTTCACCCTGCGCGGGAAGAGCTTTATCTCCTGGATTTTGGGCTTCATTGAGAGCGTGCTGTTTGTAGTGGTCATTGGGTCAGTTCTGACCAATATGGAGAACCCCCTGAACGTGATCGGCTATGCCGCCGGTTTTGCTACCGGTAATGTGGTGGGCATGTGGATCGAGAAACGCCTGGCAATTGGTTTCAGCCATTTTACGATCATCAGCCAGGACCACAGCACCCAGATCGCCGATGTGCTGCGTTCTCAGGGGTATGGCGTGACAGAAATTCCCGCTCGCGGCCGCGAATCCAGCTTTATGATGATTGATTGCTCCGTGCGCCGCAAGGAAGCCGATGAGGTGGAGGCGCTGGTGCTGGAAAGTGACCCGGAGGCCTACATCACGGTTGAGGAAGTGACTCCTCGCCGGAGTGGTGTTTTCCGGCAATAACAGGTTTTAGTCATTTAAAGGCTGCGAATTTCGCAGCCTTTTTGGTTAAAGGTGAAGAATTTCTCCATGTTATAATCCATGAAATTTGATGTGTAATCAGATCATGTCGATAGGTATAAAGTTATGGATGAATTGTTGCCGGGCAGTGAGGTGAAAAATAATACTTATCCATTGCTATTGACAAAAATCAAAGAACCTCAAATCTCTTCAAACAATCTTCCCCGCCAAGAATTAATTAATGAATTATCCAGAGGTATAGCTGCAAATCGGAAACTAATTCTTCTGTCAGCCCCTGTTGGATACGGAAAAACTACCTTATTAAGTCACTGGATAGCTAAAGAACGCGATCTTAGGAAGGGTACAAAGTTTGTTTGGATAACTCTTGATAGTCTTGACAATGACATCAATCGGTTTTTAAGCTATTTGATTGGGGGAATCAATCGGGCTGACTCAGAAGTATTTGCGCAAACTCAATCTTTTGTTCATTTCCATCAGGATTATTCATTTGATGATGTTTTATCGACCTTCATCAATGCAATCACTAACTATGGATCAAGAATTGTTTTGGTTCTCGATGACTTTCAAGTGATCAATGGTTCGGAAGTAATCCGGTTTTTTAAAAATCTGCTGGATTTTCTCCCCTCAAATTTAACACTTGTTATATCAAGTAGAGTAGATTTGCCCTTCTCGATCGCTCGTTTGCGTGGCTCGGGTGATTTGTTGGAGATAAGAATAGACAAATTAAAATTCTCAACTGATGAATCGTTAGAATTCATCAATGCTCACACTGAAGAAGAAATATCTGAGGGACAGATACAGACCATAATTAAGAAAACGGAGGGATGGGCAGCCAGTCTTCAACTATTCGTCTTGGCCTTGGGGCGGTCTCAGGATCATCGTGCATTCATCAATACATTTTCAGGAAATCAGAATTATTTAACGGATTATATTACCGATGAGGTCTTGACGTCCTTGCCAGAAGAGGTGCGGATTTTTCTATTACGAACTTCAATATTGAAGTTTATGAATGTTGACCTTTGTCAAAAAGTCTCTCTGATGGAGAATGGCTTAAAAAGCCTTTTATTCTTGCAGACAAATAATCTTTTTATTATCCCATTGGATGATAAGCGCATCTGGTTCCGTTATCATCAGCTTTTCGCAGATTTACTTCAGCACAAGTTGAAAGTTCATTTGGCAGAAGAGGTTTGCGATCTGCATAACAGAGCCAGCCGTTGGTATTTTGAAAATGGATTTTTAGAATCAGCTATCGACCATGCTTTGCAGGGGGGCGATTATCACCAAGCAGCCGAATATTTACTTCAAAACCTACATGCGTTTTGGCAACAAGGGCGCTGGGAAACAATTCGATCATATATTGCGCGATTACCAAAAAACCTAGTATATTCTTCGAATCTTCTTGTTTTGCATTATTTAAGAGCGCTCTGTCAACTGGGTGATATCAATGGAGCGAATCAAGTTCTCATCGACTCTGAGATAAATAATCAGGTTTTACCGGAAGTCGATGAGGCCAAATTACACGTAATACTTGGAACCATTGCTCTGCATGAAGGCGATATCCCTGACGCAATAATTTATTTTGAAAAAGCCCAAATAAAATTTCCAGAAAAGACAGATAATTGGCGAATTTCAAGTTTGCTCCTCCTTGGAGCTTCGTATGGGTGGATTGGGCAGTTAATGAAAAGCACCGAAACCTATGAAAATGCTGTAGAGACTGGGAAAAATAACCATCAACCATATCTCGCCCTTGAAGCAGGTTTTCGGTTGGCAACAAATTATTATCTTTTGGGTAAATTGACTCAAGCCAGAAATGGTGCTCTTGATTTCATTAAGTATGCAAACCAATATCAAATGGACGAGCTCCCAATTGTGGGCACATATTGGTCATTAATAGGAACAATAGAACTTCAGCAGAATAGAATAAACGAAGCAAGGGCATCGAATTTGGTAGGCCTTCGAATTGCGGAGTCGGGGAGACAAGTAATTTCCAGAGGATATTGTTACCTGAGCTATCTAAATTATTCCCTTTCAATCAAGGACATGTCAGGTATAGAAGAATTCATTGGAAAGACAGAAGATTTAGCGAAGGAAACCAAGCTGCCTGGTTTCATCCAATATTGGTTAATGGCTGCCAAGATCCGCGTTTTACTTTTGAGTGGCCAGAAAAATGAGGCAATCAAAATAATTGAGGGGCTTAGAGAAGTCTTGTTTGGCCCAATTGATCTGTCGAAATTTGAACTCTATGTTGCTTATTTAAGATTTGTGAACGGAATCGGTTTTGAGAATAACAATCTCGTTGATCCTGCTGAGATTATTCTGATGATTGATCAGATCAAGAAATTACTCTCAAAAGACGGATTGGTGAGTAAGTTGATTCCGATTTTGATACTTGAGGCGGCTCTCTACGATCAAATTGAAGAGCCTGAACAAACCAAAGGACTATTGAATGATGCACTTTCACTTGCGAAGGATGAAAAAATTTTTCGTCCATTTATTGAAGAAGAGATGTTTGTTCAAAAATACCTGCCAGATTTGTTCCAATCAGATGGGAGATTTCTTGAATTATTTTCTCCAGACGAATTAGATGAGGATCGAAGTAAAATTTCCCCGGTACAAATTCCTCTGACCAAACGAGAAGTTCAAATCTTAACTTACTTACCCACCCATTATTCTGAAGTTGAGATTGCATCCAAACTATTTCTTTCACAGAGTACAGTCCATACTCATATCAAGAATATTTATCAGAAATTGGGGGTCCACTCACGGTCAGAAGCCGTTCAAGTAGCTCGAGAACTTGTAATTCTTAAGTAAGTCAAAACTCCCCTTTTTTAGGGGAGTTTTTATTGTGTTATTTATTCAATTTCCCCTTTTTTATGTGATTTCAAACGACACACTTTCGGATTTAATTGAGAAATCAATAGTCCATTGTTTTGAGTTGGAGGAGGTCGGTTGGAATACGAAATATTGATTGAAGGCGAAATAGCCGTGAACTGGCAGATGGAATTTGAAGGTTTTATTTTCTCAACCATTAATCAAGCCTCAGACAGAAAATTCACGAGAATGGTAGGGACTTTGAAAGACCAATCCGCTCTTTTTGGTATTTTAGCAAGGATAGGAAACTTGAACCTAACTTTGTGTGCTCTTAGAAAACTTAAATAATCAAACAAGGAGAATAAAATGAAGAAAGAAAAAATAATTCAAGCTGCAAGAAGTAAAGCCTTTGGCATCTTTGAAGATGCAGAATGTGACTTCATTTTTAGGCGAACATTGGAATATATGGGTGTTGGCGCTGCTGAAATTGGAGAGTGTCTCTACGTTGCAAGACGCATCAACACGAAAGATGGTGAAAGTTGGATTAGCGAGTGGACCAACCTTGCTCAACGGGTTGAAGAGCAAGGGGATTTGTCACTAGAAAAAGGAAACGTTGTCAGCGCTCGAGAATCATACTTGCGAGCATCGAATTATTATCGCAATGCTGAATATAGTACGCCTCCGAATGATCCAAGATTTGACAGTCTCTGGAAATCAAGTCAGATGGCATTTCATAAGGCCTGTCCTTTATTCGAAACCGAAATCAAAATTATCGAAGTGCCGTTTGAAGGCACGATGCTGCCCGGGTATTTTTGGCAACCCGATTCGACAGGAACCAAACGTCCAACTTTATTTTCTATTGGCGGAAACGATTCGTCTGGTGAGGAAGTATTCTTTGCAAATGGCTTTTCAGCTGTTCAACATGGATATAACTTTTTCACATTTGAGTTTCCAGGCCACCGTGGGGCCATTCATGTTAATCGAGATCTGATCAAACGGGCTAACTATGAAGAACCCTTCAAGAATGCTTTTGACCTTCTTGTACAGCTCCCCGGTGTTGATGAACGGATTGGGCTAACGGGTTTCAGTTTTGGAGGATATGTTTCAAGTCAAGTGGCTACCAGGGAAAAACGGGTTGCAGCGCTGATTCCGAATAGCCCTATTATTGACTCCTACAGCGTCACAATGGCCTTTTGGGGAGGAATCATGAAAAAGATTCCCTTGAAATGGATTGCAAAATTAACTGAAATGAAAATGAAAGATAAGCCAGTCATAAAGGCTTTCAAGGATTATACGGATCTTACCGGCGGTGTTTATCAAACAAAAATGTCAATTCAGGAAAAGTTTGATCACAATATTGATTTTCTAAAATCGATGAACATCGTTGGTGATCTGGATAAAATCACTTGCCCGGTTCTGGCCTTAGTTTCCGATGGCGATGGAAAAATTCTAATTGATCAAGCGAATCAATTCATTAAAGGCGTTTCTTCCAAGGATAAAACATTGTATCAATTTTCATTGGCTAAAGATGGCTCTGATGAGCATTGTCAATTGGATAATCGCTCTCGAGGTAATCAGGTTATGTTTGATTGGTTAAATAGGATCTTTTCCTATACAAACTGACGCTCAGGTAAATTTTGGAATATTCACCCCCTTTTGGATTGTTCGAAAGGGGGGCTGTTCTTTTTCCATTGACTGGTGATGTTGTATACTAATACCATCCACACCCAACAGGAGGCGCGATGTCCGGTAAATCCGATAAATTTTTCCTTGGTAAAAACTACAACCTGCAAAAAAGTGAAATGGGAGAGAACCAGGTTTTTTATGACCCGGATGACCTGACCACCCATGCCGTGATCACCGGTATGACCGGCTCCGGCAAAACCGGTCTTGCAGTGCTCATGCTGGAAGAAGCCGTCCTGCAGGGTATCCCGGCCATCGTTGTGGACCCCAAAGGCGACCTGACCAACCTCCTGCTGCACTTCCCGGATTTGCTGCCTTCCGATTTTCAGCCCTGGGTGGATCAGGACGCGGCCCGTCGGGATGGCGTGACAGTGGAAGCAGCCGCGGAAAAAGCCGCCTCGCTCTGGAAGAACGGTCTGGAATCTTATGGATTGGGCAAGCCTGATATTGAAGCTCTGCGGGATACAGTTGATTTTGCAATTTATACCCCCGGCTCGGATGCTGGGCTGCCGGTCAGCATTATGGCTTCGCTTTCCGCCCCGCCAATTCCCTGGGAAGGAAATAAGGAAATCCTGCGCGAGAAGATTTCCAGTACTGTGACCGCGATTTTAGGACTGGTGGGTTTGAAGGATATTGACCCCGTGCGCGCTCGGGAACATATTCTGCTGGCGAATATCTTTGAGGCAGCCTGGAAAGTCGGCAAAGACCTCGATATGGCCACGCTGATCACCCATGTGCAATCCCCAACTTTTGATAAATTGGGCGTCTTCCCGCTGGAGCAGTTCTATCCTGAGAAGGACCGCTTCGAGCTGGCTATGCTGTTAAATAACTTCCTGGCCGCCCCCGCATTTCAAACCTGGCTGGAAGGGCAGCCCCTGGATATTGAAGCCTTTCTCTTCAACGCGGATGGCAAACCGCGGCACAGCGTTTTCTATCTTGCGCACCTCAGTGATGAGGAGCGGATGTTCTTCATCACGCTGCTCTATACCAGCATCGAATCCTGGATGCGCACCCAGAAGGGCTCCAGCGGACTGCGCGCTCTGGTCTACTTTGATGAGATTGCGGGCTATTTGCCGCCAGTGGCGAACCCGCCCAGCAAGGGTATCATCCTGCGTATGCTCAAGCAGGCCCGCGCCTTTGGCGTGGGGTTGATGGTTGCCACCCAAAACCCGGTGGACCTGGATTACAAGGCGCTTTCCAATGCCGGCACCTGGATCATTGGCAAGCTTCAAACCGATCAGGACAAGAACCGCCTGTTGGACGGTTTGGAAGGGGCCGCGCCGGGCATGGACCGCAAGGCCTTTGACAAGATGATCTCGCTGATTGATAAGCGGGTCTTCCTGCTGCATAACGTGCACGAGGATGCGCCCGAGGTGTTCCATACCCGCTGGGCGATGAACTATCTGCCCGGCCCGCTGACCCGCTCGCAGCTTCCGGCACTGAATGCTCTGGTTGGTGCGGGGAAAGCCAGCGCGAAAACACAGCCGTCGGAAAAGAAGACAAAGACGAAGAGCCAGAAGCGGACCAGCCTGGGACAGGATGTCCCCCCGGCAGTCCCTGGCTCGATCCCGGAATATTACTTCCCGATTGGCCGCGGTCCCGTGGAGGCACTGAAAGCCGCCGGGCGTTCAACTGAGGGTGAGGTTCCTAACCCGAAGACACTCTACCGAGCTGCTCTGATGGGACAGGCGCGGGTGGCTTATGTGGATCGGAAATATAACCTCAGTGAGGAGATCGTCTACACCGCCCGGATTGATGAACTGAAACGCAAGGGGCTGGTGCGTTGGGAGAACTTTATCGCTGCCCCCGTTGACCCGGATGACTTCTCGGGCACGGCTACCCCCGGTGCGCTCTATGACACACTTGATAACCTAACGCTGGATGACAGCAGCTTTGTGAAGGGGCTTGAAGCGGACTTCACCGATTGGATCTATCGCACCCAAACACTGACCATCCGCCAAAACGAAGCCCTTGATGTGTTTGCCGGGCCAGGCGTCTCTGAAGCGGAATTTAATAAGATGTGCGCCGATGCGGTGGAAGATAAGAAGCAGGAAGCGATTGACGCTATCAAGGATAAATATGAGGCGAAGCTGGATAAGCTGGAATTGAAATTGAAGAAGGAAACCCTTGAGTTGGAAGAGGATAAGCAGGAACTCGGTCACCGCCGACTGGAAGAGGTGGGCAAGGGTGTTGAAAATGCCCTCAAGTTGTTCAGCGGTCGCAGCAGCAGCATTTCCACCTCGCTGACCAAGCGCCGGATGACCAGCAAGGCCAAAGCTGATCTGGAAGCCAGTGAAATGGACGTCAAAAATGTGGAAGCCGAAATAGCCGCCATGCAAGAGGACATGACTGAAGAACTGCAGGACCTTGAAGCCAACTGGGCAGATGTTGCGGATAAGGTGATTGAAGTGCCGGTCTCGCCCTATAAGAAGAACATTTTTGTGGAAGTCTTCGGTGTGGTCTGGCTGCCCTTCTATGCTTTTGAAGAAGGCGACAGCTGGGAGACCGTCCCGGCTTTTGAATGGGAAGAAGCGGAATAATCTGAGCTCTGATTTATAAAAACTGACCGAGGAACCCTTGCGTGGCCTGACTGAACTCTTCCGGCGCGCTCCACATCAGGGGATGTCCGCCCTTTGGGCTAAAGAAGATCCGGCCATCCGCTAACTGGCTCAGGATCTCAAAGCCACATTTCACCGGTTCAATCAGCATTTGATCTTCCAGGCTGAAGGTGAGCAGGACCGGGCAGCTGACTCTTGCGAGCGATTTCCCCAACCATTGACCGCCATTATTTACCAAGTTGATCAACATCTGCGTGTCCGCTTCAACCACTGACTGCCAATCCTCGCCCTGCGCATATTGCCAAAAACCCGATTGTTCTTTTGTGGGCTGAGACCGTTCCTCAATGACGTTTTGCTGCAGCATTTGGGGGGTGAAAACCGGGGTAAACGAGTCAGCCACCACCGCGCGGACTTTTTCAGGGTGCATGGCTGCACAGTTCAGGGCAACCACTGCGCCGCCGCTCGTTCCCAGCAGGATGGCTGAGCCGAGGGCCAGATGTTCGATCAATGCAGCGGCCTGGTCAGCGCAATCTGCGAACCAATCATCCGGCATTTGCGATATTCGATCTGAGCGGCCCGTTCCCAAATAGTCCAGTGCCACAGACGTGAACGAACCGGCGAAAAAGTCCAGTTCGGCCTGGTGGCAGATGGAAGACGCCGTGTTGCCCGGCAGGATGACCAACAGGGGGCCATTTCCCTGGCGGCGATAGAAGAGTTGTCTTCCCTGATAAATAAATTTCGGCATAATATCCTCACGTTGAGGATATCATGATTGCGACTGCCTTGGGAGGGGAAATTGGGGGTTGAAAATCGGATAAATAATGTCTAATATTATTCTAACAAGAGAAAGCTAAAATTAATAAAGATAAACAAATTAGAAAATGGATAGAAGAGGAGCAATTATGATTAAAAGAACATCCAAAGCCGTTTGGCAAGGCGATTTGAAAGCTGGTAAGGGCAAGGTTGCCCTGGGCAGCGGTGCCTTTGAAGGCCAATATTCATTCACCTCCCGTTTTGAGGAAGGTACAGGAACCAATCCTGAGGAGTTGATCGCAGCAGCGCATGCTGGCTGTTTCTCAATGGCACTGAGCGCGGATTTGAGCAAGGCAGGCTTCACGGTGGATGAGGTCAAGACAGAAGCGGTCATCTCGATGGATAAGGTGGATGGCGGTTTCAAGATCATCAGCAGCAAGTTGATCACCAAGGCCAAGGTCCCGGGGATTTCCGAGGCTGAATTCATCAAATTTGCCGAAGGCGCCAAAGCAAACTGCCCGGTTTCAAAAGCCCTGGGTGCCATTGACCTTGAACTGGATGCCACTCTGGTGAAGTAAATTCCCCCACTATCGGATTAAAAATTTAGACCACCCACATTGTGGGTGGTCTTGGTTTAAGAGTTGGTTTGTAGGTCTAGATAGCGATCATGAAGAGGTAGCTGTGGGAGTCATCTTCTTTGTCGCTATCGTCCTCTTCGTCATCATATCCATCATCGTACTCATCTGAGTCATCGTAGCTATCATCGGATGAATCGTCGTAGCTGTCATCAGAGGAGTCGTCATAGCTGTCGTCTGAGTTGTCGTCGTAATAGTCATCGTTACTGCCATCATAGCTATCATCCATTTCATCATCGTAGGAGTCTTCGCTCTCACTATCGGAGACGGTGATCGTGCCGCTGAGGGAGATCAGGCCGCCCGTGATGGTGAATTGATAGGTGCCGCTGTCCGGCAGAGTGAATGAAATGGTCTGGCCGGGTTCGACAGTGAATTCATTGGAATAGTTGGAGTCATCAGAGCTATCGTCGTTGTAGGAATCGTCGCTGCTGTCATCCATACTATCATCCATGTTGTCATCCATATAGTCATCGGAAGAGTCGTCCATCTTCATAATGCTGATGGTATAGCTGACGCTGTCGTTATTGGTCCAGGTGATCACGGAACCTTCATGCAGGGTCAGTGCCTCGGGAATGATGGCGCCGTCTTCGAGCCAGATATTTACGGAATATGAACTATCCGAGATTTCGGATGAGGATTCCATTCCCATCGCGTCAGAGGAGTCTGAGCTTTCCCTATCTGAAGAATCGGACTCACCGTCACTGGGTTCGTCGCTGTTGCTATCTTCGGTTTCCATGAGGGGTCCATTGAGAGAATCAACTGCAACGTCAACGACTTCGCCAGAGGCGGAGAGGTTCAGGGGTTGGCATGCCGCGAGAGCAAACATGCTGATCACGACAAGGGCAGTTATTTTTTTCATTTTATTTCTCCATTTTCATTACTTTTATTGTATTGCTTACAATTTAGATGTGTTATATCCTATTTTAGTAACATTTAATGATTAAGTAGGTCTTGTTAATCTCATGCCGGCGAAGGGGGCAAAATCATACCGCAGTATGTGCAGATTCGACATTTTGCAGGATATGATGGGAACACACCTCGTTTAGTGGGAAGTGATGATCTATGCCTGATAAACGGTTGATGACTCATATCCTCCTTCTGCTGATTTTGATTGTAGGGTTACTCTCCGGCTGCCAACAGCCCCCTGATTTGTCCCCGGCGGAATCAGTCACTTTGGAAGATCTGCTGGATGGGCTGGAAACCTTGTCCCCGAAAGATTTCATGGAAGAAGCGTACAAGCGATTGGTGCTGCGCTCCCCGCAGACCGTGACCGAAGTTGGGCTGGCGGGGTTTTTTGATGCCCGCAATGCTGCCTTGGATAGCTATGACCTGCAGGACCTCTTGCTCACTCAAGCTTTTGAAGTTGAACTGCTTGCCCTGGCCCGGGATATTGACCAGACGAAATTGGATGAGGCAGTGCAACTTGATTTGCAAACCTTCACTTGGTACCTGGAAGACCGGGTCGCGCTGCACCCCTACCAATGGCGACCCTTTCCCCTTTGGAATGAGCTGGGTTCACTGACCGACCAGCTGGTGTATATGTTGATGGTGCAGCAGCCCTTTACGGATGAATCAGATATTGAAGATTATCTGGCCCGTCTGGAAGCCATTGGGCCGCAGGTGGATCAGATTGTGACTTATCTCTATGAGCAGCAGGCTGCTGGGGTGCAGATTCCCTATGTGCTTTATTCGGAAGTGATGGAAGAGATGGGCGCACACCGCTGGCAGGTGGGCCGGAAAACACCTTTTGTCAGCGTTCTGGCGGTACGCTTATATAACCTGGAAGGGCTCAGCCAGGAGGACTATCAGACCTATTATGGCCGCGGAGGTGAGATTGCAGATCGGGTGATCCTGCCGGCATTTGACCGTTTAATGGATGCGCTCTATGACCTGGCCGGGTCAACAACGGAACAGGTAGGCCTGCCATACCAGCCGGACGGCGCTCTTTATTATTCCCTTTTGCTTCATCAAATCACAACCCTTGAAAGGAGCCCCGAGGAATGGCTTGAACTTGGGGAGGGCGGACTGGCGGAATTGGAGGTTGGGGTGCGCCGGTTGGCTGCCGAAGCAGGCTATGACCCTGATGAGACCCTGCAGGAGATCTTCCGCCAAGCCAAGGTCGATCAGGATTATGCTTTGGGGTTGGATATCTTTGTAGCATTGCATAACCTATTGATTGACGCGGAAATGGCGATGTCGGGGGCTTTTGAAAGTGAGATCGAGAAAGACCTGGTGATGGTACCGGTATATCAGGGGGCGTTCTTTGAGCCTGCCGCACTGGATGGTTCCCGCCGGGCGGCCTTTTATGCGGGGTTCACCGGGCAGGATGCACTATTTGATATGCCAACCCGGATTTATCGGGAGACTTTTCCCGGCCGCTATTTCCAAACCGCGGTGGTGAACGAGTTGGATTTGCCGCTTTTTCGCAAGGCGCTTCACTTTCCGGCTTATGACCAGGGCTGGACCCTCTATGCCGAACACCTGGCCTGGGAAATGGGGATGTATGAGGATGAGCCCAATACCAACCTGGCCCGCCTTCAACAAGAGATGATTGGCACTGCTCAGGTGGTGGTGGATGTCGGTTTGCATTCTCTTGGGTGGGATATGCCCACGGCCGCGCGTTACTTGGTGGAACATGCTGGAATGGATCGTTCAGAGGCGAATGATCTGGTCCTGGTGCAGATCGCCCAGCCCGGCCAGGCTTTGGCGGTCTATGCCGGGTATGCTCTCATTCGAGATTTGCGAACCCAGGCTGAAGCAGCGTTGGGAGCGAATTTTGACCTGAAAGCTTTCCATGCAGCCGTGCTTAATGGCGGCAGTTTACCGCTGCCGCTGTTGGAAGAACAGGTGCGGAAAGAACTTGGTTATTGATTTGGAAGCTTGAAATGTACTAGGATACTGCTCAGCCCAGATGTTCCGCTGCGATCCGCTGGATGGTGGCGGCGTGCTCATTCATGTGTTCCGTGAGCATTTTCAGCATACTTTCCACATTGCCTTTGCCCAGTTCTTTGCCCTCATCATTAAAATAGAGCACTTCGTTCTTCAATTGATCGGGCAATAAGGAGACCATCTCAGCAATAAATCTGCGATGAACATGCATCAGTTCCAGCGCCGTTGCCACGGGTTTGGTGTCCCAGCCCAGTGCGTCAGCCCAAGGTTCGTTGCCTGGGAATCCGCCAAAAACAATCTTGCTGCCGGGGGTGGCCAGGGCGCGCTCAATAATAAAGGTGTAGACATTGCAGTCTTCAGCCACATGATGGATGATCTGGCGGATGAACCAGCCCTCGCCGCCTTCACGCCAGTCCAGCCCGGATTCCGGGACGGGTTTCAGCGCAGCATCAAAATTATCCAAAGCGCCGGTGAAATCTGCAATCAGGTCAGTTATTTTCTCAGACATTTTTTCTCCAGGTTTGGGCTTTTTTATATCTCCATTATAAATAGGAATTAAATTCTGAGCGGGTGATAAAATGGGATCAAATATGAGAGGAACAAAAGTTTATGACTGTTGAATTGATGACCCATATAACCCCTGAAATTATCGAAGCCTTTGAACGTTTGATCCCCCAACTTTCTTCACACGCCCTGCCGCCAACTGAGAGCGCGCTGACGGAGATGGCGGAATCACCGGATGTAATGGTGTTCCTGGCTCGCTCAGAAGGGGCTGTCATTGTGGGTTCAGCCACCCTGGCGATCACCCAATCCCCGACCGGGCGACATGCCTGGATTGAGGATGTAATTGTTGATGGAGCGGCTCGGGGGCAGGGCTGGGGCCGAGCGCTGACCGAGGCCTGCCTGAACAGCGCGCGGGAATTGGGGCTGACTGAGGTGAACCTGACTTCACGGCCTGCGCGGGTGGCCGGCAATGCCATGTACCGTGCCATTGGCTTCAAGCAGCGGGAGACCAATGTCTACCGGTATGACCTGCGGGAAGGTTAGGCGGTTTTGAGATACGAAAAGGGCGGCCTAAGCAGGCCGCCCTTATAAGTTAAGTGAACCTATTTCAACGCTCAGGGCGCTTCCGTAGGTGTGAGGATTCCTGTACCATCCTGCAGTGCAGAGGCTAATAAGGCCAGTGCCCGTGCATCCTCAGAGAATCCCGCCGCCAGCGTTTGTTGGGCTTGTGAACCGAGGATGAAGATCGCATCTTCATCCCGCAGCAGTGCCAGTCGGCTTTCAGCACGGTCCAGGTCACCCGAAGCGGCATAGGCCTGGGCGATGGTGAGTCGGTAATTATCCTTGAAATCTGCCCGCAGTGTGGCAGGTTCGGTGTTGCTGTAGACCACAGGATTGACCCACCACGCATAGAGCAGTCCAAGCAGGAAGCCCAGCACCAGTCCGGTGATCATGTACCAGGGGAAGGACTTTGGGTCCGGTTTGGGCTCTGGTTTGTTGATCACCACCTGAGGAGGCCGCGGTTCGTTCACCCTGACCTGGCGGGTCTCTTCGAAATCATCCAGCTTATGCCAGCCGTTGCTCATTGGCTCTCCCCCAGAGTACTGGCGATAGCCTGCCGGAGGTCGCTCATCAGCTGCAGGTCGCTTGGGTTGTATTGCTGTTCCTGTGCGAAGGCCAGAGTCTCATCCATGATTTGTAGGATAGAATCTTCTCCTAATGTGGTCAGGCGCGCCATCGCCATCACCGGGTCACCCTCGGCGTGGTAGATCTCCGCCGTCATCAGGGCATAATCGGTTTTGAAGTCCATCCCCAAAGTGCTTGGGCCCGTGTCAGCATATCTGACCGGGTTGACCAACCAGCCATAAGCCACACCGGCAGCTATGCCCAGCACGATCATCAGGGTGAAGAAAAACAGACGGCGCTTTCGCCCTTCCAAGAGATTACTCCTCCTTCAGCATAGGCATATTCAGACCGAAGCGTTTGGCGGCTTCGATAGCTTGCTCATAACCGGCATCGGCATGGCGGACAACCCCTAAGCCGGGGTCACCGGTCAGTACCCGCTCCAGCCGGGCGGCTGCTTCGGGAGTGCCATCGGCCACAATCACCTGGCCGGCATGCTGGCTGAACCCGATGCCAACGCCGCCGCCGTGATGGAACGAGACCCAGGTGGCGCCGTTGACGGCGTTGAGCATGACATTGAGCAGCGGCCAGTCGCTGACCGCGTCCGTGCCGTCTTTCATCGCTTCGGTCTCACGGTTTGGTGAGGCGACGGAACCGGAATCGAGGTGGTCCCGGCCGATGACGATTGGGGCGGAGACTTTACCTTCTGCCACGAGTTTGTTGAAAGCCAGCCCGGCTTTGGCCCGTTCACCATAGCCCAGCCAGCAGATACGGGAGGGCAGCCCCTGGAAGGGGACTTTTTCGCGGGCCATATCCAGCCAGCGGTGGAGATGTTCATCTTCGGGGAAGAGTTCTTTGATCACCCGGTCAGTCTCGTAAATATCTTCCGGATCACCGGAGAGCGCCACCCAGCGGAAGGGGCCTTTGCCTTCGCAGAACAGGGGGCGGATATAGGCGGGAACGAAACCGGGGAAATCGAAGGCATCCTTGACGCCATAATCAAAAGCTCTTTGGCGGAGGTTATTGCCATAATCGAAGACCTCCGAGCCCTTCTTTTGCATATCCAGCATGGCCTGAACATGAGCGGCCATCGAAGCCTGGGACTCACGGGCATATTCTGCGGGGTCTTCGTCCCGCAGCTTGTCCGCTTCTGCCAGGGTTAGCCCGGCGGGGACGTAACTCATCAGGTCATGGGCGGGCGTCTGGTCAGTGACCACATCTGGCACCACGCCGCGAGCAATCAACTCGGGGTAAATTTTAGCTGCGTTCCCAATCAGGCCGATGGATTTCGGTTCTTCATTTTCAACCGCCTCTTCCACCAGGGTCATAGCTTCTTCGAGGTCATCGACCACAGCATCCACATAGCCGATTTCGAGCCGTCGACGGGCACGTTCGGGGTCCACTTCTACGATCAGCCCAACGCCTTCGTTCATTGTGATGGCCAGTGGTTGGGCGCCGCCCATCCCGCCCAGGCCGGCAGTCAGCACGAATTTGCCTTTGAGAGAAGGCCAGCCGCGCTGTTGGGCCAGTGAACCGAGGGTTTCGTAAGTGCCCTGCAGGATGCCCTGAGTGCCAATATAGATCCAGGACCCGGCGGTCATCTGACCATACATGATCAGTCCTTTGGCAGCCAGTTCATCGAAGTGTTCCTGGGTGGCCCAGTGGGGGACGAGGTTGGAGTTGGCGATCAGCACCCGAGGTGCGTCACGATGGGTTTTAAAGACGGCCACCGGTTTGCCGGATTGAACCAGCATGGTTTCGTCATCTTCCATTTTTTTAAGGGTAGCGAGGATGGCGTCAAAGGCTTCCCAGGAACGGGCCGCCTGTCCCCGCCCGCCATAGACAACCAGATCATCCGGGCGCTCTGCCACTTCCGGATCCAGGTTGTTTTGGATCATACGGAAGGGGGCTTCGGTTAGCCAGGATTTGCAGGTCAGCTTGGTGCCGCGTGGGGCGCGTACGGGTCGGGGTTTGGACATAGATTCCTCCTTGGTGAGTAGGTGGCGAGTGTTGTACTTAGATTATAAAACGATTTTGCGTTGGATGATTGGAAATTCTGCTGGAGGTTATGGATAGTTTTGTCTATTCTCGACTTCGTCACGTGCCGCGCAGCGCACGTGACGAACTATTCACCCCTTCCCGCTTTCGGCACCCTTCCACTCCAGAGGGGAAGGGACGGGGATAAAGTTAAAATTTGGTTGTAATTTTTTAAATTGGTTTTACGTCACTGGATAATCCAAGCTATTGAAAAAGTTCGATTTTAGCGCAACTGGAAGCTTAAAATTGACCGATTGAAAAATGGACAAAAAACATCCACAGCATGTTTGATCAGTCTTTATAGGTTTTGCACCGCCGCGATCATCATTCCTTCGATATTATCTTTGTGCAGACCTTTCAAATGAAACCGTCTCAAGCAGTGAAATTCTTTTGTTTCACCAAATAATGGTTCAACCCACACACTTCGTTTCCGAGAGGCTTTTTTGTTCTTTGATCCAGAATCTGCGTTTGATTCCTCCTTCACCATCTACAAACTGGCTGAGTTGTAATTGCAGTAAATACGAGATCCGCAAAGCTGTATTGATCCTAATGACAAAAAGCAGCAAATCACGATAGCGATGCTGGCCTCGCAACAGGTTCTTTATTTGTGCAATTTTCTTGCGATCACGAATGGGTTCAACGAATTTTATTGGTTTCAAAATCGGTGAACATATCTTCATCCTCAAGAGATGTATTCATCATGATCGGATTTGAACTCTAAGAGAGCAAAAACAAGGGCTGATTTCACAGCCCTTGTTCAGTACGAGCAAACACAATAGTTATTTTGTTTACTCATTGTGATTCAATACCCAAAATACCTCGGGAAACAAAATACTCTACCAATCCGACCGATTATCAATAATTTTCGGGTAATAAAAAATTGATGGAACTTTTTGACGACCTTGTACGTTAGAGTATGTGAAAGAAACAAATTATCAAAGGAGTTAAATTATGTTTTTCAAAAATCTACAATCAAGACAAATCAAAATAATCGGCTTTGTCTTACTCATTCCACTTTTCATCGCCGCATGTGGCAGCCAGCAAACCGATCAACTGATCAATGATATAGATTGGCAATGGATCGAAATGGTTGAAGCCGAACCTGCTTCCCAATCACTGGTCCCCAATCCGGAAAATTACACCCTACGCTTGTCAACTGATAGCACCCTGAGCATCACAGCTGACTGCAATATGGTGGGCGGATCTTATACGCTTGCTGGTAGTGCTCTGAACATTGAAACTGGCCCATCGACAATGGCCTATTGTGGGGAAGAATCACTCGATCAACAATTTCTGGGTTTTCTCAACAATGTCGAGAGTTATGCAATAGAGGACGGTCAATTGATGTTGAGGCTAAAGGATGGTGCGGGTCATATGACTTTCAATGAAGAATAGGTCTTTGCTCTGCCTGCCAACTAATTAACACAACCTTCAACAACGCAATTCGCAAACCAGAGTTGCGTTGTTGTTTTTAAATAATAGGAAACTGCTATAACCAATCCCCACAATTTTTCAACAACCTGGGTTGATACTTTGACTTCTTTTGTGAAGGGGCACAATAGTGGTTGTGCAAACTTAGTTGTTCTGAACCAACTGTTTTTTCAGAAAGTCCTGGCAGCTGCCTTGACAATTGTATACTAATTAGTATAATACCCATATACTAATTAGTATACAGCGTGATAACTAAGGAGCATATTATGATGGAAGCAAAGATAAACTTGGATAACAGAAATGCTGAGCGCATCTTACAAGAAGGATGGCGCTTGTTCGAGAAAAAAGGGTTTCGTGGTGTTTCTCTTGATGAGCTCTGTCAACGTTCAGGCTTTAGCAAGCCCACAGTGTATTACTATTTTCACAACAAGGAAAATTTGTTCGTGCAGGTATTGCGATACAAGCTAAGCGGTTTTCACGCTGTGGTCAAGCGACCCGGAACATTGCCGGAACGTCTGGAGTGGTTTGCAACCAATATTCTGGAAAGTTTTAAGGTGGAAACCAGTTTTCTGATGCGAGACCGCGAACATATCAAGCGACTTGAAGCTCGTCAGGAGATCAAGGAGGCTTTTCATACCGAGTTGTTTGACCCATTGAGTGCGTTGATGCGCATGGGGATCGACCGGGGTGAATTGAAAGGGGATAACTCCGAAGTGCTGACGTTGATCTTCCTCGGCTGCATTAATAATTTTATTGGTAAAGCTGGTGAGATGCATATGTCAAATGCTGCCCTGTCCAAGATATTAACCAGTTACTTTCTAGAAGGAGCAAAAAATGAGTGAAGTTCCGATTCGTTGGTTTGAAATTGGTTTTAACGTAATTTATCTAATAGCAGTCTGGTACATTGTGGTGTTGATGAGCCGCTCGATGGACACAGTGGCTCCGAAGGACCGCAAGGTAGCAGGACTTGTGCGCATGGCATTCATCCTACTAGCAGCAGGCGATACTGGTCATGTAGGTTTCCGGGTATTGGCCTACGCATTAGGCGGTCTCGAAGCCCAAGCGGTCGTTCTGGGAAGCCCTATGAGTCTGATCGGCCTCGGGATGTTGACCACTTCTATCACCGTGACACTGTTTTATATGATTCTGGTATACATTTGGCAGGCACGCAACAATCAAGCAGCGAATTGGGCAACAAACCTTTTACAGATCGCTGGTGTGGTGCGCTTGATAATCATGGCACTACCAAGCAATGACTGGGGGGCGGCGGTGCCCCCGCAACCGATGAGCCTATACCGCAACCTACCGCTGATGGTGCAGGGAGTGGGGATGATTATATTGTTCCTACTCAGCGCTTATCGCAACCATGATACTACCTTCAAATGGATCGGGTGGATGATCGCTGTATCATTCGCCTTTTACACACCGGTCATTCTGTTTGCGCAGCAAGTTCCTATGTTAGGGTTGCTCATGATTCCCAAAACCTGCGCCTACCTGGCAATCGCGATATTCGCTTATCGTGGATTATGGAGCCAGGATTTGGGAATATCCAAAAGCCCGGAAAAACAACCTTCAACCTTGGAAAGCTAGGACTGCCCTAAAATGATTTTAGGGTTCGTAATCGGGCAAATTGCTTTGTAGATTGATAATGAAGGATAAATTATAAGTTTTTTAACCCTGGTAATAGCAGCAACGCAATTCGAAAGTTAGAATTGCGTTGCTAATTATATTAAAAGCAATAGAAATTCTGAGATTCACATTAGCTTCCCTTGCCTCAGCGATATTCTCACAGGATATTTAATTTTTCAACAGCCTGAATCATTATCAACCATCCGGTATAATACTTTTACCGATAATTATTCACATCAAGTGAAATTGAGTTATAGCAAGAATGCTCACGCCCGGGGGGTAAACCTTGTAGGTTCCCGCGGGTTACTTTTTTATCGCCCATATTTTAATTAAATAGTGAAAGGACCACCATGACTCCACCAGAATCTATTGGCTTCCCGCGTATGCTGCAGGAAGCTGGTGAAAAGCGCGTCTTTATGCCGGATTTCATTCAAATGCTCACGGGGTTGGGCTTTAGGGTAGTGATTGAGGAGGGCTATGGATCACGATCCGGGTTTGATAAGGCGGAATATCGGCAGGGGAATATTAAAATCTCCTTTGGCTCCCGGCAGGATGCATATGATCAGGATGTTGTTCTGGTCCTTCGTTCGCCTGATGATGATTTTGAGCGGATGAAGCCAGGAACAACGCTGATCTCTATGCTCCACTATCCCACGCACCCGAACCGTATTCCTAGATATAAGAAATTGGGTCTAAAGACCATTTCACTGGACAGCATCGTAAACGACAACGATGTCCGCTTGGTTGAAAACATGCGGGCTGTGGCCTGGAATGGACTTGAAGTGGCTTATGGCCTATTGGAGGAGGAATGGCCGGGACTGGTGAGACCGGACGGCAAGCCAATCCGCAATCTCCTTTTGGGAACCGGAATGGTGGGTCGGCATGCTGTGGACGCGGCAGTTCACCTCGGAAATATTGAGCGGAATAATGAACATATTGAATGGGGTGGCCCCGGCGCCACCTGTCGCGCGGTAGGTCGAAACCTGACCGGTCATAAGGATGAATTGATCAGCTTGCTTAGGAAGACGGATATCATAATTGACGCTACTCAGCGGCGTAACCCGGCGGAACCCGTCATCCCGAACAATTGGATCCAATATCTGCCGGATCATGCCATTGTGGTTGATCTGTCTGTTGACCCCTATATCCCCACCATAGAGCCACCGGTCGTTCGCGGCATTGAAGGAATTCCAAAGGGCAACCTGGACAAATTTGTGTTTTACCCTGAGGATGATGATTGGGAAGACACTGTGGCAGAAGGTGTCCCAACTGAATACCGGCGGAGGACAGTTACCTGTTATTCCTGGCCGGGTTTCCATCCGGAGGCCTGCATGACCCATTATGGGCAGCAATTGATGCCGATGATGCCGGTTCTTTTTGAAAAGGGTTATGATGGGCTTTCTTTGGAGGGGGGATTCTTCGAAAGAGCCATCTATCGGGCAACACTTAAAGCCTGGGAAAGTCAATCCGAGGATGCGTTTATCTGGAATGGTGACCATTCCCTGAGTTGAATAATTTTGAATAATAAAACCGGTCAGTTTCTACGAGCTGACCGGTTTTTGATTTAGTAGATCTGATTGCTTTATTCCTTATTGAAAAGCAGAACAGCGGGGACAAGGAACAGAGCTGTGAAACCCAGCAGAGCGAGGATTGACGGCCAGATATTGATAAGCCCCGCTCCTCGCAGAAGGATATCGCGGAAGCCAGTCATGATCCAATAAACCGGGGTGAATCGGGCGATCTTCTGAACGGATTCACCGAGGATTTCCAATGGGACCCATGCTCCGCCCAGGCCGGAAAAGATGAACATCGGGATCAGGGCGAAAATAGCACTCTGTTCGGGCATCTTTGCCAGGATACCGATCAGCAGACCCAGACTGGCCACGAAAGCGCAGCTTGCCACTGAAAGGGCCAGGGTCACCAGCGGCGAGGCCAGGAAGTCCAGCCGGAGGAAGAGCTGTCCAAAGGTCACCAGCACGATGAATTGCAGGAAGATCATTCCGAACATCGCCAGCCAGTGCCCGGCCAGGACGGCGCCGCGACGGACGGACATCCCCATCATCCGATCCAAAGCGCCCGATTTTCGTTCCTGAATGATGATTTCCGCTGCGCCCATCAGACCCGCAATGGCGAATTGGGCCATCATCCCCGGCAGCGACTGGGCAAAGGCGTTTTCGTCGCCACTCTGCTGGCTGCCATTGGGCGCGGTCTGGGTCTCCAAAGTTGTGACAGGTGGCGATTCCCAGGCCTGCATGGCGATGGCGAAGGTGTCATCGTAAATAGCGTCCATCTCAGCATTATCAGTTGTTTCAGCCTGCTGAGTGTATAATGCAGCGGCTTCAGTGGCGGCATTGGCGGCTGTCTGCATTCGGTTGGCGATGGTGATGATCTCCTGTTGGATAGAGATCCCCGCTGTTGAGTTTTCGTCCAGAATGGCAGTGAGGGTCACCTCGCCATTGTCCCGGATCTGTTGGCTGAACCCGGCTGGGAGGATCAGCACAGCGGCATAGTCCTCATCCGCAACGGCTTCCCGCAGGCTCTCCAGGCTGGCATCAGTTCCAGCCATTTCCAGGCGGATCACCTGAGATTGGCTAAATGCGGCCAGGATCGTCTCAGTAAGTTGGGTATCTTCCTCGCTCAGGGCGATCACTGGCAAGCGTTGATCGGTGCTACCTGGGCCACTGAATCCGCCGAACATGAAGCCAAACATCAGTGTAAAAAGGATGGGTGCGATGACCAGAAAGATTAGCGGCTTCCAGTCCTTGAAAAGTTGATAGAAATCCTTAAGTGCGATATCAATGAATTTCATGGTGACCTCTTTATGCAAACCGCTTTTTAAACCGGGCGTTCCCGATCAGGAAACAGATTAGTGCCCAGACCAGCATGCCGCCGGTCAATAACAAGGCATTGACCAGATCACCTTCCCAGGAGGCTTGCAGGGCATGCATGGCCCAACCCTGTGGCACCACAAGCGATACAAATTCAAAGGCTCGCTCAGCCGGGGTGCCCACGGTGAAGATGCTTGATATGCCCAGCATGCCGGTGAAGGTCAGCAGAGCGCCATAGATGATCCCGGCCTGTTTGGTGTCTTTTACGAAGGACATGACGAAGATCCCAAAGCTGGAGGCCAGAGCCACCAGGCCAACCGAGAAGAGGGATAAACTCAGTAAAGGTCCCCAGTTGACCTGAAAGACCAAATGGCCGAAGGTCAGCAGGGTGATGACCTGAACAATGATCATCAGGAAACCCGCCAGAAACTTGCCGTTCAGGATGGTTCGGGTGGATGTTGGGGAGATGAATAATCTTGCCAGTGTTCCCCTCTCCTGTTCCTGCAGGATGGTCTGCGCCGCGGACACCCCGGTATAGAAGGCATAAAAGATCATCATGCCGCCCATGATGCTGCGAAGGATGGTCTGCAAAAAGCTGGTGGATTCATTCGGTGCGGCGTCGGTGGGTGGCAGGATTGTAAGCGCACTGTACTGGGTTTGGCCGTTGGACTCACCTTCCTGTGTTAGCGTTTGGATCAGTTGGGCTTGTTGCGCTGAGGAGAGTTCGATGCCTTGTTTACTGAGCCCCTGCAGGATGGCATTCATTGAGATGACGCCCGAAGAAAAACCATCCACAATGCTCATCACGATGGATTCGGAGATTTGCGGGCCTAAGGAAAGTTCCGGGTCCTTGTAGAATTCGATCGCAGCGGGTTCATCCGTCAACCCAATCAGCGCATCAGTAAAATTGGCCGGGATGATGATGGCCAGGCCCGCCTCGCGACCGTCAACCGCTGAACGGGCTGCGGCCTCATCAGCAGGAGAGAGGGCCATCAGGTCAGAAAAATTCTCATTTTGCAGAATACTGACCAGCATCTCGCCCAGTGAACCGGCGGATTGATTTTCGAACTCAAATGTGGGGACAAGTTCACTCCCCTTGTCCAAATTAACGATTTGGACGGTAGTTTTCGGGACAGTGAATTCGGAATCGCTGCCGCCAACACCGCCAAAGAGAAATGCAAACAGCAGGGTCATCAAAATCGGCACGCCGAACATAAACGCCAGGGCAAACATGCTTCGGAATGCCCGGCTGAGGTCTTTCAGGGCAATCGGGATGCTTTTCATGAGGCGTCCTTTCAGTCTCGCAGGGCGCGGCCGGTCAGGTGGAGGAAGACGGCTTCTAGGTTGGGTTCCTGGATTTGGACGGAATTGATCCGCACGCCTACAGATGACGCTGCGGCAAAGATTTCCGGCAGAATCTTGTTGCTGTCATTGACCAGCAAGTGCAGCGTGCCGTTTTCCGATGAAATTTTCTTCACGCCATCAATGGCCTGCCAAACTGGCTTGACTTTGGTAGATTCACCAATGATGGTCAGGGTGATCCGGTCTAGTTCGCCGACAATATCAATCAATTCCTGGTGGGTGCCCGTGGCAATGATTTTGCCGTGGTCCATAATGGCGATCCGGTCGGAAAGTTCCTGGGCCTCTTCCATATAATGTGTGGTGTAGAGGATGGTGACGCCGTCGTCCCGCAGCTGTTTGACAGAATCGAGGATCTTGCGGCGGCTTTGGGGGTCAATGCCAACCGTGGGTTCATCCATGATGATGATAGAGGGATGATGCAGGAGAGCCACACCAACATTCAGGCGGCGCTTCATCCCGCCCGAAAACTTCGAGACGGCACCGGTGGCTCGGTCTTCCAAACCAATGAGGTGAAGCACTTCTTCCACTCGTTCGCTCAGCTCACTGCCGCGCAGGCCGTACATCTTGCCCCAAAAGTTCAGATTGGCGCGGGCTGATATATCTTCGTAAAGGGCGATCTCCTGGGGAACAACCCCGAGTTGGGCTTTGGCCGCTTCGGCTTCTTGTTGGACGGAATGGCCCATCAGCCAGACATTGCCGGCATCAGGTTTCAGCAGGCCGGAAATCATCCCGATTGTAGTGGTCTTACCGGCCCCATTCGGCCCAAGCAGACTGAAGATCTCACCCTTCTGAATATTAAAACTAATATTCCAGACAGCATGAACGTCTCCAAATTTCTTATCAATGTTTAGGATTTTGATTGCCGGATTGCTCATTGTTCACTCCTTTCGGTTTTATAAAATGAAAGTGATAAGTTTTTTTTGAGCAGAGCCAAAATTACTATGAATGGTTTCCTTTTGTCTAGCAGAGAGATCTGTACTTTGCGGAATACCTTAATTTAATTTTAGAGGAAAAGGGTTAACGCAACCCCATACAACTGGATTGTTTTCCAATAGCCGCATGGGTAGGGTGGATAATCACATAAAGCATGTAAAAATGCTGTTTTATAGGTAGCTTCCTTTATCGAATCTTAATTTCTGATCTGTATACTACTTGAAGATTTGACCAAAACCAGAAGGGAACAAGAAAAATGTCAGAACAAAGAAGGATGCGAAGGAAAAGAACGCGGATTATTGGTTTAATTATAGCTGCCGTTGTTATTATCGGCGGTGGGTTAACATTCTTTTTGCTAACCCGTGAGCCATCAGATTCTGTAGATAATTCGGAACCCGAGATACAGACAGCCACAGTGCGTCAGGGGGATATCTCCCTGAAGGCTACTGGAGCGGGCATTTTAACAGCTGGGGACAAGGTCATAATTGGTTTTGATACCGAAGGTGCTTTGGCAGAAATTTATGTGAAAGAAGGCGATTCAGTAGAAGCGGGAGATCCGATTGCACGGCTGGATGACACGAATGCCCAGAAAGCTTTAACCATAGCGGAACAAGATTTGGCAGAGTTGACCTCCCCGTTAGCCATCGCTGAAACCCGGGTGAAAATTACAAATATAGAGAAAGAGCTTCTGGATGCCCGTAATACCTTGGCCTACCTCATCAGTCCCGAAGTGTTGTATTATGAGGAAAAGTTAGCGGAAGCTGAGGAAGACCTCGAAGCGGCTACCGGGGCGAATGACGAAAAAGCGATAGCCTCAGCCGAGACAGCGATCATGCAGGCTCAAAACAACCTTAGCCATTTCCAATATGTTTATCAAAGTACATATATCCCGGATACCTTCACCGTTGAAGAGCAGGATGAAGATAATCCCGGCAAGACCATTGAGGTTGTATATGCGCCCACAGACTATGCAATTAACAATGCTCGTAATATGTATAACTACAAACTGGAAGAGATGAAAGCGCTAAAAAATTACCTTACAGCGCTGGAAACGGGCCAAATCCCTGAAGGTGCTGTAGGGACAGATATTTCCCGGTTGCGATCGGCTCTGCGAGCTGTGGAAGCTGCTCAGGAAGATCTCGAAAAGTGCGTACTTGTTGCTCCAATCACCGGCGTGGTCACTGAATTGACTGCCAAGGTTGGTGAGAAGTCAAACAGCAGCTTTGTGACTATTTTAGACCTTTATCATCCATACCTTGATATCTATCTGGACGCTTCGGATTGGGATATGGTGGATTTGGACTATGATGTGGAAGTTGAGTTTGACGCATATCCAGGTCTCATTTTGACAGGAAAAGTTACTCAAATTGATTCTTTTCTCACCAATACCGGTATGGCAAGTCTGATTTATGGTCAGGTTACGTTGGATGAAGAAAGTTTGGAGAAGATTGCAGATCTACTGATTGGGTCTGAAGGAACGGTGGATATTATTAAGGGCAGCGCTGAAAATGCGATCCTTGTCCCAGTTGAAGCCCTTCATAAAGTAGGTGATCAATACTCTGTTTTTGTTGTTGTAGATGGTGAAATGGAAGTTAGGTTTGTCGAAGTAGGCTTGATCGACACCTATTATGCAGAAATACTTTCCGGCCTTGAAGTTGGTGAGGTTGTTTCCACCGGGATAGTGGAGACGAATTGATGTCCACCCAAACCAATATTATTGAGACTCGTGATGTCTGCAAGACCTTTGGAAGAGGTGATGCAGAAGTAAAGGCATTGATTGATATCAATATCGAGATTAAACGCGGTGAATTTGTCGCCATCATGGGGCCATCCGGGTCAGGAAAGAGCACATTGATGAATATCATTGGGTGTTTACTACGGCCGGTTTCTGGGCAATTGATTCTGGATGGGGAGGATATTAGTGACCTTGATGCCTATGATCGAGCACTATTGAGGAACGAAAAACTTGGATTTGTTTTTCAATCCTACAACTTATTACCACGGACGAATGCTCTGCGAAACGTTGTTTTGCCATTAATTTACAACCGGGAAAACAGACTTTCACGTGATGATATGGAAGAATTGGCAGAAAAGATGCTGGAAAAGGTTGGATTGGGCAATCGGATGGAACATAACCCAAACGAACTTTCGGGTGGTCAGCAGCAGCGGGTGGCAATTGCTAGAGCCCTTATTAACAACCCGCTACTTTTGATCGCCGATGAGCCGACAGGAAACTTGGATAGCCATTCTGGTGAAGAGATCATGAGTTTGATTCATGATATGAACGAAAGTGGAATGTCCATTGTGATGGTTACTCATGACGAGGAAATCGCCAAGCACAGTTCAAGAGTGGTTCACCTTTTGGATGGTCGAATAGAGCATGTCGTGAATAATGGCAAACATTTAAAAAATACGGGAGCGGCCCAATGAGAATAACAGAAATTTTCAGAGCAGCCTTTGAGGCGATTGCCAAGAACAAGGCTCGATCTCTGTTGACAATGCTTGGCCTTGTCATCGGTGTGGCTGCTGTGATTGTGATGATCAGCATTAGTGCAGGAACGGAGGCTACGATTGAGGAAGAAATTACTCGTCTTGGTACGAATTTGATCTACATCACCCGATCTTTCAACATGGGTGGGATCAGTGGAATGCGGGATTTGTTTTCGGGTGGTCTGGTATACGATGATGCTTTGGCTATTAAGGAGAAGATCAGTGGTGTATCCGGGGTTGTGGTGGAACAAAGCACAAACCAAACGGTGAAATCAGAAGAAGTAGTTGTGGAGAACGTAAACGTGATGGGAACAACGCCTTCCTTCCCTTCGGTACGAGATATGGATGTTGAGAAAGGGCGTTATTTCACTGATCAAGATGTTGACCTTGAAGAAAAAGTAGCTGTTCTCGGTTCTTCTCTTGCAAAAAGTCTATTTGGTGATGAGGATCCGATTGGGCGAACCATAATTGTCGATAAAACCAGGTTGTCAATTATTGGTGTGATGGCTGAAAAGGGCATGGTAGGGGGCGTAGATTATGATTCTAGACTTTTTACGCCTATCACAGTAGTTTGGCATCAATTTTCCAACTATCAATTTGCCCGTCTCATGGGTGATCAGGTGGACATGATCTTCGTGGAGATTGCTGATCCTGATAACATGGATAAGATTATCACTCAGATTTCCTTGTTGCTTGCAAAAAGGCATGAGGTTACGCTGGATGATCCCGATTTCAAAATTACAACTCAACAGGACATCATTGGGACCCAGGAAGCCACAACTGAAGCCTTTCGCACTTTGTTAGGCTGGGTAGCGGGCGTTTCTTTGGTCGTTGGCGGGATCGGCATCATGAATATTATGTTGGTGAGTGTGACAGAACGCACCCGTGAGATTGGCATTCGCCAATCGGTTGGAGCTACCCCGAGTGATATACGGTGGCAATTCTTAGCAGAATCCATCCTGCTTAGTGTAACTGGTGGTTTACTCGGTATTTTGGTGGGGATTGGCAGCTCAGCCTTATTCCAGCGTTTTGCAGATATGCGTACGGTTATTGTGCCTGGATCTATTCTACTGTCTTTCGTTGCGGCAACAGCCGTAGGAATTTTCTTCGGCTTTTACCCTGCGAATAAGGCCGCCAGACTGGACCCAATTGACGCTCTAAGGCATGAATAAATACGAACTACACTTTAAGGAGTGAAGAAAAGTGAAACGAAAAAGTTTAATTTCAGTTGTCGGAATATTGTTGATTATGTTCCTGGTTGCTTGTTCCGGGAATAGTCAGGAAGAGGCGTCTACCGAAGCGGATGGCGATGGCGAACCCCAAAGCGTTGTTAGCAACAAGCCGAATGACGAGCTTATGGATGTCAGTCAATTAATCGTTGGTACATTGATGTTGGCTGAGACAGACTATCCGATAACCCCTGAACAAGCCGAAACGCTGCTCCCCCTTTGGCAGATCTATCAAACAATGGTGGACGAAGATACAACTGCCTCGCAAGAATTGGACGCGGTCATTAAACAAATTCAGAGAGCCCTTTCAGATGAGCAATTGACTGAAATCTCCTCTATTGAATTTGATGACCCGGTTGAAATGATGGAGTTATTGGGTATTGAACCGAATCTAATGACAGGGCCCCAATCAGTTGATGATCTCCCTGAAGATATCATGGATCAACTCGGTAGTGGTGGTGTCATTGTGATCGATGGCGGCCTTATTGGTTCTGGAGAAATGCCCAGTGGCGGTTTTTCCGGTAGCCTCGATTCTGGTGAACTGGGTGATATTGGTGAACTAGACCCTGAGCAGTTTGAGAAACTCCAGGGCCAGGCAGGGGATTTAGACTCAATCCAAATCAGAATGTTTCTACCTGCTCTAATTGAATATCTGGAGGAAGTTGCAGCTTCATAATCTCATCTCTTCTCCTTTTATAAACTGGACCATAGGGAAACCTATGGCCCGGTTTGTTTAAAGAGTTATCCACAAAGGGATAAAAAACCTCCTGCCGGGATATCCAACAGGAGGTAAATCGTCCTCGCCCCTACAACGATGCCCCGTAAAAGGCTTCAGAGAACGGGTGTTTTTTAGCGGACAATTAAGGGAATGAAGTTCATAATGGGGTCGTCCAACTGGATATCAATATCCGTATGATCGGGGGTTGCACCGGAGATGACAACCGCCAGGGGCGCGCTGCCTGGGGTCAGGCTATACCAGGCGAAAGGCTCGTCTGGGTCAGGTTGATGGTTACCATTCAGGTCCATCAGGGCACCGATATAGTAGCTGCCATCGGGAATCCCGACGATTGAATAGGGATAGACACTTGTGGCACTGCCCACATCAATAGTATGCACCGGGGCACCATTGGGATTCGTAAACAGCCCAACGCTAATCGGGTTTGTCCCGTGGCTGCCGGTGTAGGTCACCTCGCCGCTGATCGATCCGCCATCAGCTTCCACAATTAACCGCATAGTCGTTGAGCCCAGACTGACACCCCACTTCAGGCCGGGGTCAAGCGTTGGCAGCGATGTGGAGGCAAAACTGCCGCTCACGGAGCCATAGGTCATGATCGTGAAGATGTCACCCAGTTCTGGAGAGTAGTCATTGATCAGGGTGACTTCCAGCGTGCCGCCCAGGGTGGCTCCGCCGGTGACGACCAATTGGTCGTGTTCCGTATCCGGTGTGGTGCCGCCCAGCTCAATGGCGAGGGTACCGCTTGCCTCTTGGGTGTAATCGCCGCTAACAGTGATCGTGCCGGGAGAGCTGCCGGGGCTGACTGTGCCGGCGTTGGTTAGGTTGCTCTGGATGGATCCTGTGCCCGTGAAACTCTCACCGGTAGCAATGGTGTATGAGCCTACGATATATTCCCCGCCCTTCAAAATGATGTCACTGATATCCACATTTGAACCGCTGGCTTCTGTGACCGATGAGTTTGTTTCAATGGTGATGCTGTCCGCTGTGACCGTACCACTGAATGTAATGGTGTGGATTTGGGTAACGTAAATGTCATCCACGGTGATGATTGAACTGGGTTGGAAGGTGTGGGTTTGTTCAGTACCCATGACATTGAAACGTAAGGTGTCTCCGGTGAATGATCCGGCATGTGAGCTGCTATTGTTCAGATAGAGATACGTGTAGGCGAAATTGACCTGGCCGTTGTTATAGAAAGGACCTCTTATCGCAAGCCGGTTTGGACTATTGACGGTAATAACGCCGTTGTTGATAACCGAGTCGGCATAGATATTGGCTGTGCCAAGGTCTGAGGTGGTCAATTGGGCACCCGCATCAATTGTCAATGAATTCACACTAACGGAAGTTGTGCCGGATAGGTTTGGATAAGGATGTCCGGTCACTTCCTGGATGACGGCATCATTTTCGCCTATGGGATAGGATGGGAGGGTATTGAAGAAGCAACCGCTCCAGTTGTCAGCAGTAAACCAATCGGAACTAACGGTCCCTTCCCATAAACAAACCGTCTGGGCAGAGGCCTTCTCTGCCAGGTTTGTACCTGCCAGGCCCAGGAAAATCCCCAGAATGATAATGAGCCGAATGATAATACCTGATCTCTTCCGTAACATGATGACCTCCTGATTAATCATTTTGATTGGTTTTGGGGTGGGTTTCTTCAAGCGATTTTTGCTGGATGATCCGGGTCAGTTCGTCCAGGCTGGTGAAGGGTTTGATATCCCCCGGTTCAGAGCCTTCAATCACCCCGCGCCAGGCAGGGGGCTGATCTTCGAGATATTCAGCCCAAACTCGCACGATGAGCGCGACGGTTTGTCGGTGTAATGGTGTGACCATAGTTCTCCAGGGTATCTGGATGCTTGTGATTAACTATGGCTAGGGTAACAAATCCCCCTTACGAAATTCTTAATGGGCTTTGGAAAGGTCTTGCCGGATTTGGATAATCTCGTTATGGTCCCTGACCCCTGTCATAAAGGACTGACGAGATTCTGCATCGGAAATGGTTTCGGCGCGGCGTGAAAGAATCTGGTGAGCAGTTTGAATGATCTCCGGTGCCAGAGGGTCATTATTGGCCGCCATCACCTGATGGTAAACCAGATAGATCCAAAGCAGCCGGTCCGGACCCTGCAGCTCCCCTTGTTTGAGCGCCGGCAGGAAATCCTGCACGATGGCAAGAGCCAGCTCGGGTTTTCCTTCCAGCAGGGCGATTTCAGCAAGGCCGGCTAAGGGCTCAGGTGAGAGATGGGTTTGCTGATAGGCTTCAAAGGAGGTAATGGCCTGTTGATAGTATTGACGGGCTTGTTCAAGCTCTCCCTGGGTCAAATAAGTATGCCCGATAGCGTTGGATGCAGGCCCCTTGAACCAGGGCAGGTCCGCGCTGAGTGCAAGTGCTTCTTCACCCATAACTGCCGCGGCTTCTGGCTCACCGGTGAGCGTTTTCAGCAGGCTGGAATTGATCATGAAATTGATATAGCGATGAGAATTTATGTCGGGCTGAAGCCTAGCCGCCTGTGCCCAATAATGCTGAGCCAGCTCATAGTCGCCCAGATCACGGGCGAGAGCGGAAAGCCCGGCGAGGGAATCGAAGGTCTGCTCATCGTGTTTGATGCGGCAATTGATGGCATATGCTTCGTTGTAATCAGCCAACGCCAGATCATATTGCCCGATTTGCCGGTGCAGGTTGCCCAGGTAATTTTTGGCCATGGCCACGCCCTCATCATTGCCAATTTCAGCTCTGATCTGGATGGCTTCTTGGAAAAGGGATTGGGCTTCCATGAAGCGGCCGAGGTTGGTTGTGACCTCCGCCAGATTCGTCAGGATGACGCCTTCCGCCAGACGGTCCTTGATGCGCTGGCAGATTTCAGCCGCCTGGTTATAGTAATTCACAGCTTCCGAAAGGTCACCAATCAACTCGGTCACTTTTCCAAGATTGTTGAGGGCCGATAGTTCGCCGCGCAGGTCCCCAACCTTGCGATGGATGATCAGCGCTTGCTGGAAGAAGTCGAAACTCTGGTGATATTTGCTTTGCCAATAGTGAGCGTTGCCCAGACAGCGGATGATGTCCCCTTCAAGAGCGGGGAAGGCCATCTCACGCGCCACCTGAAGGGCTCGCTGCAGGTTATCAACGGATTGATGGAGGTCCAACGCTGCCCGCCCGGCAAGCAGCAGGGCACGGGCCTCAATCTCCTTTGCACCAGCGGATTGGGCCATCTTGATCGCTACCTCGACATTGCTGTAGGTGGCGTCGTTGTTGCCCAGGATCCATTCATAGGCTGCTCGCCTCAGCCGAATTTCCGCCTGGATTGCGGTTGGTAGGTCCGGATAAAGCGCGTCCAGGGCCAGCAGGTCCTCGTGCTGCTCCTTACGCATGCCATGCAGGTCGTAAATCCCTTCACGCCTCAGCCGGAGCTGGGCGATCTGTTCGATATCACTGGCGTTGATGAGAGGCAGGGCGATCTCTATGTAATGGAGGGCCTCGATGCTGGCAAACCGCGCCAAGGCCTGTTCACTGGCTAAAGTCGCGTAATGAAGGGTCTTTTCTGCTTTGCCAGCCCGATGATAATGATCCGCTAGGGTGGCAGCGTGGCTTTCCAACTGGCCGGCATAAAGGCTTTCCATCACTTTGGCTACCTGGTGATGCATCGACCTGCGCCGGACGGCGGGGATGGTCTCGTAGGCCACCTCGGCATAATAATCATGGCTGATCATAAAGTCGGGCTTGTCCAGGCTGCGCGGTTCGATTAACAAACCCGCGTCCAGGAAGATATCCACCGTGGTCAGGAGGTTTTCTTCGGATTGCTCAGTGACAGATTTTAGCAGATCGAAGTTGAACTCGCCGTCAATCAAAGCCGCAAAGTCGAACACACGTCTCTGGGCAGGGTTGAGGTGATTCAGACGGGCTGCAATCGTCGCGCGCAAGGTCACCGGCAGGGCTGGGGCTTCAGCGGAGGTGACCTCCCATTCGTCACTGGAATTGATAAAGAGATACCCGGTTTCAAACATATGCTGCAGCAGCGCCACCACAAAGAGGGGCACCCCTTCACTCTGTGTATGGATCTGTTTGGAGAGGACAGGGTGTTGGCGGCCTGAGAGGTGGGTGATCAGGGATTGGATGTCCTTCAGGGCCAAAGAACGCAGGGTCAGCCCGGCGGGGCCAAATGCAGTCCGCAGGGGGTGATCCGGTGGCGTGTCTTCACTGCGATAGCTCAAAAGGACCCGGAAGGTCTTGCTGAGTTGAGTGAGCAGGTCAACCGCGGTGGAGCTGAGCCGTTGGGCGTCGTCCACAATGATCAGGGTGGGCAGGCCTGCGCAGGCTGCCGAGAGGTCATTGATGGCTTGCTTGAGCCTTTGCTGCTCGCCATTAGGCAGCAAGGGCGTGAGTTCGGCGATTCCATCCACCCGGTCATGAATTTCAGGGATCAGGATGGCGAGGGCGGCGAGAGTGTCCGGGTGGAGTTTATTTACGACACTTTCCGTTAGCATTTCCTGTAGGGCGGAAACGATAGCGGCGGTAGGACGGTGTTCAGAGGAAGGCAGCTGGACTTTGAGTGTCCGGATGGATTGTTTGTCGACATACTCCGTGAAGCGGTTGACCAGGCGGCTCTTGCCAATTCCGGCTTCGCCTTCCAATAGAATGATATGTTTGTCTGGGTCCTGCCATTGGGAGACCAGCCAGGCATATTCCCGGTCGCGGCCTACCAGGGGGATTTCGGTCAGCGCATATGGCACTTCAAACAATCGGCCTTCATAGATCGGGGGTGGGTAGCGCAGACCGTCATCAGCTTTCCAGAGGTTGCCTTTCTGGATCTTATTGTAGAGGTCCACTGTTGACTTTAGTGGATCCACGCCCAGTTCACCGATCAGCATCTGCTTGCACTGATCGTAAACGCGCAGAGATTGGTTCCGCTCACCGGCGTAGTAATGGTAGAGCATCAGGCGGACGTAGATGGTCTCCCTGAGGGGGTCTTTGGCCAGGGCCTGGCGTGTTCGGGCGATGGCCAGACGGTAGCGGCCTTGCTGGGCATAGCATTCGGAGAGTTCAATCAGCAAGGTGATGAAGGTTTCCCGCAGCGCTTCGCGTTGGTGATAGGTCCAATCCGCATAAAGGTCTTCCGCGAGCAAGTCGCCGCGGTAAAGCTCCCGGGCTTGCTCAAGGACGCCGATGGCTTCAATTTGCTGGCCTTGTTCCTGCAGACGCGCGCCTTCTGCCAGGTGTGCCTGGAACTGTTCCACGTCCAGACAGCAGGTTTCGTCGGGCTGGAAGAGGTATCCCCCGTGGACGGTTTGGATCAGTGATTTATTATCCTGCAGGAGGCTGCGCAGCTGGCTGATCCGAACATGGAGCCTCCGCCGGGCAGATTCAACAGGCTCATTGGGCCAGAGGATTTCAATCAGCTGCTCACCGGTCACGACCTTTCCCCGATTGGTGAACAGAATTTTGCCAATGGTTTGGGTCTGCTGAGACTGCCAATCCTGCGCGCTCAACCCGCGGCCAGAGACGCTTATTTCAAAGTGGCCAAGCAGGTGGATGCGGAGCAAATTGGTCATTATGTTGAAAATTTTGACTGTCCAATGATGAGTTTATCGTTCCTAATTATTCTAAGTCAGTCGAATTAATTATAAGGCCAAATATTGCTGAGGTTGTAGTATGGCTTTCCGCTGGTTAGGCTCAGATCAGGAATAAGGTTAATATGAAGTTTATCACTACGGCAGCAGTTAGGTTGGGCCAGATGTTTCCAGATTGATTTGCCACCATGCCGTTTACCAATCCAATAGCGACAAATGAATAAATTAAGCCATAAACAACACTCATCAGGGGGTTGGGCATCAGGAAGGTGATCACCAACTGGGGTAGGGTGAAGATTGCGGCTTGGATTATGTTAGCCCAACCGGCACCAAGTTTTGTCGTTAGCCCGCGCAGTAGCCAACCCCGGAAACAAAGTTCCTCAGCGAAGAGGCTGACCAGGCCTGAATAAAAGACCAAACCTATCCAGTTGGTTGGACTATTGAAAGTTGGTATCCAAAAGAAAGTTGGGTCTTGCGTCGTGGGCTGAGTTGCTTCCTCCACCAGGAAACGATATGCACCAGACAAAGGCTCAAAAATTAAGTAGATAGCAGCAAGTATCCCCAGGTTTATAGCAGTCCATTTGAGATAGGTCTGCCACGCCATAGAACCCATTCCAATCCGCTTGGCATCCTTGGTAACAAGTAGTTTGATAAGTGGCGGCAGCAGGAATATCAGGGTAAAGATCGGGAAGGGGAAACCCCGCCATAAGGAAACGGCAATGGCGATAACCATAGCTGCCACGATCCAGATCAGTGCGATAGTTTCCTGTCGGCTCCACTGGGTTTTCTTGTGCATTGGTAATACTCCTTTGGATAATGAACGCGTCTATTATTCTATTTCTTATCTTAACCGGTTTAGAGGTTTATTCCCTGACTAAATGGGTAGTTTGAGCCTGGAAATCCGGGTGATGATTTTCACCATTCCTTTTATATAATAGATATGTTCGATTCTTTTTGAAAGAAGGTATAAACCATGGCCGTGCATAATAAAATCGTGATTATTGGGGCTGGCGTCGCTGGGCTTTCTGCTGGAATCTATGCTCAGATGAATGGGTTTGATACAACCATCTATGAAATGCACAGCTTGCCTGGTGGGCTGTGTACCTCCTGGCGGCGACGGGGCTATACCTTTGATGGCGCAGTGCGTTATCTTGCCGGTGTTAACCCCAAAACCAAAGGCTATCAGCTTTGGGAGGAGCTTGGGATTCTCAAGGATACCCCCATCCATTTTTATGAAGAGTTCGTTGCAATTGAGGGGCGTGATGGACGGACCCTGCACCTTTATACTGATGTGGACCGCCTGGAAAAACACCTTTTAGTGTTGGCGCCTCAGGACAAGCGGACGATCGCTGAGTTTGTTGAGGGCATTCGAGATTTCACCCGCATGGAACTGCCCGTGGATCTGACCGCGGAAGATATGGTGGAACTGGCGGAGATGGGCAAGGACATGCTGCCGGTATTGATGCCGACCTTGCGCTGGCGGGCAAAAACCCTCATGGAGTATGCGGATAAGTTTTCCGATCCCTTACTGCGCGAGGGGCTGCAACATTTCTTCCAGTTTGCGCCTACGGATTTCCCAATGATGCTCTGTCTCTCAACCCTGGCGATGATGAACGACCAAGAAGCGGGATATCCCATGGGCGGATCTCTACCGTTGGCCAAGGGACTGGCGAGCCGTTTTGAAGATTTGGGCGGCAGGATCGTTTACCGCACCCGGGTAAAAGATGTCCTAGTGGAAAACGATCGGGCTGTCGGTGTCGTGCTGGCAGATGGCCGGGTAGATCGGGCGGATATCGTGATTTCTGCCTCCGATGGGCGGGCGACGATCTTTGAGCTCCTGGGCGGGAAATATCTTGATGAGAAAATTCGTCACACCTATAACGATGGTATGATCCCCTGCAAATCCATCCTGCAGGTTTCGCTGGGGGTTGCGATGGATTTCTCCGATCTGCCGCCGATGATCAATATTCCTCTGGATCAGCCCGTATGGCTGGGCAATATCCGGCACGACCGAATGGTGCTGAAGCATTATTGCTTTGACCCGCAAATGGCCCCTAAAGGCAAGAGTTCCCTGAGTCTTTGGTTTGAAGCGGACCCTGACTATTGGCAGTGGCTTTATACGGACGATGACCGCTATGAGGACCATAAAGAGGAAGTGGCCGAGATTGTGATTGATGCCTTGGAGAAGCGTTTTCCTGGCTTGCGGGATGCGGTGGAAGTCGTGGATGTGGCCACGCCGGTGACCTATCAGCGCTACACCGGTAACTGGCGGGGTGCGTTTGCGGGGTGGGCATTCACCACCCGCAAGATGACCATGATGATGGGGAAGGGGATGGATAAGACCCTGCCTAGACTGGATAATTTCTATATGATCGGTCAATGGGTGGAACCGGGCGGCAATGTGGAACTATCCTGCGCCTCCGGCCGGGATGTGATCAAAGATATTTGTCATGACATGGATGAGATGTTCATTCCAGAAGAAAAAGAGTTTAATAAGTAAAGTCCGCCTTGACAGAATTGGAAAAATCCATAGAATAGTCCCAGAACTATGCGCCTAAAATTGTTGGTACCCAACGTTGAACTCCAAGTTGCCACGGCCCCGTGGCATTCATTTTGTCTTTTCAAGAGAGCCTTTATTGGCTCTCTTTTTTTGTGTCAAGGAGGCGAGTCATGCGCATCCCCGGCCTGATTGATCCCCACGTGCACCTGCGTGAACCTGGTGCGACCCATAAGGAGGATTGGGACACTGGGACTTCAGCTGCGCTGGCAGGCGGTTTTACGGCTGTGCTGGCGATGCCGAATACCCAACCCCCTGTTGCGGACCTGGAAACGCTCGACGCGGTTTATGCGATTGCCGAGAAGAAAGCTTACTGTGACTACGCTCAGTACTTGGGCGCAGGTCCTGATAACGTGCTTGAAGCCGCAAAGGCTGCTCCGGGAGCCGCAGGTCTGAAACTTTATCTGGATCAGACCTATGGTCCGCTGCGGCTGGATGAGATGTCGCTCTGGAAAGCCCATTATGATGCCTGGCCGCTGGACCGGCCCCTGGTGGCACACGCCGAAGGGCGTACGCTGGCCTCGGCGATCCTGATGAGCGCACTGACCGACCGACCGCTGCATTTGGCGCATGTCGCCACCCGCGAAGAAATCCTGCTGGTTCGCGCGGCCAAGGAACGCGGTCTGAAGATCACCTGCGAGGTGACGCCTCACCACCTTTTCCTGACGGAAAAGGACCTTTCGGGCGGTTGGGGTGAAGTACGACCTCGGCTGACCATCCAGGAAGATGTGGACGCGCTCTGGGAGAACCTGGATGTGATTGACTGCTTTGCCACCGACCATGCGCCGCACACCGTGGTGGAAAAAGCAGGCGAGACTCCACCTCCCGGTTTCCCCGGGCTGGAAACAGCCTTGCCCTTGTTCCTGACGGCGGTTAATGAAGGCCGGCTGACGCTGGATGACCTGATTGCCCGAATGCACACCAATGTACGGCGGATTTTCAATCTCCCCGAGCAGCCTGAAACCTGGGTGGAGGTGGATCTGGATGCCACAGCGGAGCTGGCGGCCAAAAACATGCATACCCGTGCCGGCTGGACGCCCTACGAGGGGCGCAAAGTGCTGGGCGTGGTTCGCAAGGTGGTGTTGCGCGGCGAGACGGCCTATCAGGATGGCCAGGTGCTGGCCCCGATGGGATATGGCCAGCGACTGCGCTGACCTCTGGATGAAAAAACGGACAGGCACTTTATGATGCCTGATAAGACGAACAAATTAATTATTCTAGATAGGAGATAATCATGACAAGTTTTACACCCCCCATCCACGGGGAAAATCCCCATCTGCCTTTTGGTGACCAGCGGAATTCGCCATTCTATGGCCAGGATATCCTCTCGGTCAATCAGTTTGACCGACCAAAATTAGATAATATTTTCGGCGTTGCCCACGAAATGTATGAGATGGTGGAACGGATTGGCTCCTTTGACCTGCTCAAGGGTAAGATCCTGGCTAACCTCTTTTATGAACCTTCCACCCGTACTTCTTCCTCATTCACCTCCGCCATGGAACGGCTGGGTGGTTCGGTAATTCCGATCAACAATGTGAGCTATTCCTCCGTCACCAAGGGTGAATCTCTGCCGGATACAGTCCGTACGCTGGAGGCCTATGCCGACGTGGTTGTTCTGCGGCACCCCGAGATCGGCTCCTCAGCTCTGGCTGCCAAGTATGCCAAGAAGCCGGTTATCAATGCCGGTGACGGCGCGGGCGAACATCCCACCCAGGCACTGCTGGATCTCTTCACCATCCATGAGGAATTGGGCAAGGTGGACGGCCTGACGATCACCATGATGGGCGATCTGAAATACGGCCGCACCGTGCATTCCCTTTCCCGCCTGCTGACGCTTTACAACGTCAAGCTCAACTACGTGGCCCCCGATATGCTCAAGATGCCCGATGAGATCGTGGCAGAGATCAGTGAAAAGGGTATCCCCCAGGCTTCCTATGACAGTCTTGAACCCGTGATCGGTGAGACCGATGTGCTCTATGTCACCCGGGTGCAGAAGGAACGCTTTGAGGATCCCGCCAAGCATGAGGAACTGAAGGGCAGCTATGTCGTGACGACCGAGACCATGGACAAGGCTAAAGACGAAATGATCGTAATGCATCCCTTGCCACGCGTTTGGGAAATTGACATGGCCGTGGATGATGACCCGCGGGCTGCTTATTTCCGCCAGATGGAATATGGTCTCTATATCCGGATGGCCCTGTTGGCGATGGTTTTGGGTAAAGCCTGATCCACAACTGACAAAAGACCGATTAGAATTAATACCATCCCCAATATCAGGAGGAAAGAATGCCCACCTTCTTTGAAAAACTTGACCAACGTGCCAAAGCGATTGATTCACTGCTTTGTGTTGGGCTGGACCCACACCCGGAAGACCTGCCGGAACCGACTGGCGCCGCCGCGCTTGAGTTTTGCGTCCGGCTAATCGAAGCCACCAAGGATGTGGCCCTGGCCTATAAGCCCAACGCAGCCTTCTTTGAAGCACTGGGGCCTGAGGGCTGGGAAGCCCTGCAGGCTGTGATCCGCGCCGTGCCGGATGAGATCCCGGTGGTGCTGGATGCCAAACGGGGCGACATTTCCTCCACTGCACGGGCTTATGCCCGTTCAGCTTTTGAGATCTTGGGGGCGGATGCGATCACCCTCAGCCCCTACCTGGGCTATGACTCGCTGACGCCCTTCATGCAAGACCCTGAGAAAGGTGTCTTCCTGCTTTGCAAGACGAGCAATGCCGGTTCGGTGGATTTGCAAGACCTGCCCCTGGGTGGGAACTACCGCCTGATGATGGTCTATGAAAAAGTCGCCGGCATGGCGGCTGAATGGGGCGCACAGGGCAACCTGGGCCTGGTGGTTGGCGCCACCTTCCCCGATGCGCTTCGGCGGGTGCGTGAACTGGCGCCCAAGCAGTGGTTCCTGGCCCCCGGATTGGGTGCGCAGGGAGCAGACCTGGGCGCGGCGATGCAGGCTGGGCTGCGAGAGGATGGTCTGGGGCTGCTGATCAATGTCAGCCGGGGGATCTCCCGGGCAGAAGACCCTGGAAAAGCGGCGCGGGAACTGGTCGAGCGCTTCCGTGAATCCCAGAAGCTGACCCGTCCCAAGCTTACGGCGCAGAAAGGCGCAATGCCCCGTCTGGTGGAGCCGCTAGTGGAAGGGCTGCTCTCGATGGGTTGCGTACGCTTTGGTGAATTTACCCTCAAATCCGGAATGATCTCCCCGATCTATATTGACCTGCGCCGGCTGGTTTCCTATCCCGGTTGGATGACCCAGGTGGCCGCTGCCTATATCCGCCAGTTGAAGTCACTAGATTTTGACCGGATCGCCGGACTGCCCTATGCGGCACTGCCGATAGCGACCGCCATCAGCCTGCAGGGGAACTGGCCGATGATCTATCCCCGTAAGAGCGCCAAAGCCTATGGCACCGCCGCAGAGATCGAGGGCATTTATCACGCCGGTGAAACCGTGGCTGTGATTGATGACCTGGCGACCACGGGTGGTTCCAAGTTTGAAGCGATTGAAAAATTGACCAGCGTAGGATTGAAGGTGAAGGATGTGGTGGTGCTGATTGACCGGGAATCTGGTGCAAAAGAAGCTCTTGCTGAGCAGGGTTTCCAATTGCACGCCCTTTTCACCCTGACCGACCTGCTGAATTATTGGGAAGAGACCGGCCGGCTGCCCGCAGAGCAGATCGCTGAAACGCGGGCCTTCCTGAAAAACGCCGGATCAAAATAGGAGAAATTGATGTTCCGCTCCCGCCGTTACCGGGTGGATAATGAACAGTTAGTGCTGTTCCTGACGGTCCTGCTGGTTTTGGCTGTGATCGTGCTGACCTCCACGGTGACATTTTGCGTGAGCGGGATTTTTATCCTGGGGATGTTCGCGATCAGTGCGTTCACCATCAACGCCCATCACAGAGCCTTGATGCACAGCGCATTGCCGGTAAATGAGATCCAGAGCCTGCAGTTGGACGCCCTTGTGCGGAACTGTTCGCAAAAGCTGCAGCCCGGTGAGATAGATGTCTATCTGGTTATGAAAAACCAGCTGAACGCCTATACCTTCGGGATCAGCGAACCTAAAGCCTTGGTACTCTATACGCCGATGGTTCAGGTGATGGGGCCGGGGGAGCTTTCTTTCGTGATCGGGCATGAGATGGGGCATGTGGCCCTGGGGCATACCTGGCTGAACACGATTTTGGGTGGCATGGCGGGTATTCCTGCGCCCTTTGGCGCGGCAGCGCTGCTCTATGCGGCGTTCCGCTGGTGGAACCGGATGTGCGAATATTCCGCTGACCGGGCAGGCTTGCTGGCCTGCGGTGACCTTAACCTGGCGATCTCAGCACTGGTCAAGCTAGTGGCGCCCAACGTTCGGAGCCAGCAGGAATTTGACCTCGCGCTGGCAATGATTGATGCTCAGGATGATAATGTGAGCAATGTGCTGGCGGAAGCCTTCCAGAGTCACCCAATGCTGATCCGGCGGATCAACAAGCTGCGCGAATATGCCCAAACTGCGGAATATCACCAGATGCAAGCAGGGGTGAATGGCAATGTGGGACAGAGGCCGGAAACTCACAGACCGGTGTTCGAGGCACGGCAGGAAATTCATGATGTGAGGAATATTCCGACCCCGCCCCCGGCAGAGCCACCAAAAAGCCCTGAAGAACGCTGGCCTTGGCTGAAGCGTAAAGATGAATGAAAATAGAAACCCGGGACATAATGCCCGGGTTTTTCGTATTTGTCATTGCGAGGAAGCGTAGCGACGAAGCAATCTCAGATTATGCCTGTGGTGTATATTCTATTCGATTGTCATTTGACTATCTGCGAGATTGTTTCCCACTCCGCTTCGCTTCGGGGACGATGTCGCGAAGCTCGCAATGACAAGAAAGTAATTCACGAAATCGGCCAGACCTCAGAGACCTTTTTCGGAAACAGCGCATCAATCAGGTTCGCGGTCACTTCATTCCTGACCATGCAATCCACATAAATCTCTCGCAGTTCTCTCACTGTGCGGTGGCCGAAGACCAGGTGCAGGAAAGTGTACGATGGGAATTCGGCCTGGGGTTTCTCCAACTCCTCAAATGCCAGGTTCGTAATCTCGGTAATCTTGCCCTTCTCAAATTTGATTAGCAGACCGTTTTTATAGAAGCTCAATTTCAACTCGCCGCTGTATTTCACAAAAGCTGAGTGAGCCAGGTGCTCTTCCAGCACGGGACGCACATTGTCGAGAAATGCCGCCAGATCCGGCACCCGCATGTAATACGCATAGGGCTTGCTTTCCCGTGCAAGCTCATCGGCTGTGACGATATAGGCTGGATGTCCCTCACCCAGCCAGAAACCAACGACCTTTTGCGTTTTTCCCTGTTCTTCTGCTTTTTCCAATCCCTTTTGCCAGAGGAACCGGAGCACACTGGGGGTGACCTCCGGCCAGGCGACTGTGTCAATGATCTCAAACAGGGTGAGCGAGCTTGTAGGGCCCCATTTGATGGGCGGTATGCCGATGAAGCCGACAGGTTCACCCGCGGTATCTTCGATGATATAAATTTCCCTGCGGTTGATGTTATATTGGCGCTTGCCTTTGAGCTCATATTCCCAAAGGGCTTTATCCCAGACAGCCGAGATCAGTGATCTTTCGCAGCCCTGGTTATAGAGCGCCATCAGGAAGGGGATATCCTTTTTCTTGGCCGGTCGCAGGGTATAGGACTCTTCTTCGTCTTCCTTGAGCTCCGGAACCTGCATTTCGTAACCGAAACGGCCGCCGCTCAGATTGAGTGCCATAGCGTAGCCAAATTGGCGGTAGTAGTAGGGGATGCCAGTGATCACCTGGGTCAGTTCTCCCCGTTCTTCACTCCATTGATGCAAGACCTCGAATTGTGCCCTTACCAACCCCTTTCGGCGATAATCCTTCTTCGTCCCGACCAGCTCAGGCCGTCCGACTTTGAAGGGGATGCTCTCATAGGCCCAGGTCTGTGAGATTAGGCAGCAGGAGGAGACAATCTCACCGGTTTGGGTGTCTTCCACGATGGTGAAATCACCCGGTGTCATATTGGGGCTTTCTCCGCTGAGCAGGTCGCGGGTCCAGTCATCGAGGCCGCGGGTGTCCCATTCGTCCTCGCCGTGGATCTCACGGTTGAATTGCACGACAGCCTGGGTATCTTCCTCGGTTGCATATCGCAGGATCAGGCCATTACCCAGATCACGGATCAGTTTCTTGGTCATACAATTCTCCTTGGTTGAGAGAGGGGTGCTTTAATTGTAATTTAAATTGGCCCAATAAATACAATTGCTGAGATTGCTTCCTCCGTCGCAATGACAAGTCTCCTGCCCTTGCGAGGAAGAACGTAGGTCACATGCTGCACAGCGCATGTGACAATGAGTGACTCTATCGCTCATGAAGCGTGATTGATAATATCTTGTCACGTAGGCTTCGCGCTACATGACCTACAAAGACAGAGATTGCTTCCCACTCCGCATCACTCCGGGGACGATGTCGCAAAGCTCGCAATGACAAATCTCTTGTCATTGCGACGGAGCCAAAGGCGGAGGAAGCAATCTCGTAAATCATCCCTTCAATGGATATTGCCCAAATTTCTCCACGGCATCCACCATCGCCAGGACGTTCTCGGGCGGCACGTCGTTCATGATCGTATGCACGGAGGCCACCATATAGCCTCCGCCGGGGCCAAGGATGTTGATCACCCGCCGTACTTCCTGCTGGACCTCTTCGGGGGTGCCGCTGGGCAGGACGCGATGGGTGTCAATCGCGCCGCAGAAGGTCACCTTGTCACCATAGCGCTCTTTTAAACCTGCCAGGTCCGACATCCGGCCCGCGGAGGTCTGGATCGGGTTGAGGATATCCACCCCAATCTCGATGAAGTCCTCAATCAGGTTAAAAACGTCGCCATCGGTGTGGAAGAAGATCTTGGCATTGGTACGTTCCTTGATGAAAGCGATCAGGTCGGCATGGAAGGGCTTGACCATCTGGCGGTACATCTTGGGGGAGATCATCAGGCTTTCCTGCGTGCCGAGGTCATCGCCGATCTTGATGATATCCAGATATTCCCCGGTTTCCGCCAGGAACGCGCCCATCATCTCCTTGCATTTTTCCGTGATTTTCGCCAGCAGGGCGGTGGCGAAATCTGGGATCATCGCCATGTTCAGCAGGAAGGTGTCCATTCCCTGCATAGCAAAGGCTCGCTCAAAGGGGAAAAGCAGCCAGGGTATGCCCATGATGGCGTATTTATTTTCATTGGCTAATTTCCTAGCCCAGGCTTTGCAGTGTGCCACGCGGGTGGGGTCGGTCATATCCGGCCAATCAAAAGCCTCGATCTCTTCGATGGTTGTGGCTTCCTTCAGCGGCGGGGGGCCAAATGTCCAATCGCCATCGTCAAGCTGAAACTGGCTGGTTCCCCAGGAATTGATGTAGGCGTCTTTGGGCCCTCGGGCTTCATTTCTTTGGCGGATGGAGAGCGGTTCCAAATCCAACACACCGCACGCATCGCCATGCAGCCTTTCGAGGGTCAAATCGTCAACAGCAGCCGTGCCCAGCTCCGGCCAATCATAGAGGTACTTATCCGGTGCGTCAACACCGATCAGCTTCTTAATCCCTCGATAGGTCTTCAATTTGATGCCGGTGGCATTGCTGATCCCAATGATGATTGGGACCCGGTCGGGTTCCTGGTGGTTGATGGCGGCAAGGACACGTTCTTTGGATGTCATGGACATGGCTCACTCCCGGCTGACTATGGAAATCGAGAGAAAAAAAGCCCGGCGGATCAAATTCCCACCGGGCTTGGACTGCAAATTGATTTAGGACAGGTTTTCCAGTTTGGTGACCATTTCGTCGATCACATCATAACCGCCCTGCCAGAACTCCGCCGTGGTGACGTCGATGCCGGCGTTGGCCAAAAGCTGCACGGGGGCGATGGAGCCACCCGCTGCCAGGATCTGCATATAGCGGGGCTTGAAGGATTCGCCCTCAGCCTTATATTGTTTGTAGAGCGAGAGCACCAACAATTGCCCGAAGGCATAGGCATAAACATAGAAGGGCACGTTGAAGAAGTGGGGGACCATCACCCATTCCCAGCGGAACTCATCGGAGATATCCACGGAATCGCCGAATTCGCTCTGGAGGTTGGCAAGGTAGGCATCCGCCAGTTCACCGACCTGAGCGCCCTTGGCGATCATGTCATGTGCGGTCTGCTCGAACATCGAGAAGTAGTTCTGCCGCAGGATGGTGGCAAAAGCGTCGTCCATCTGGCGATAGAGCAAATCGCGCCGAACTGCCTCGTCGGTTTCCTCTTTGAGGAGCTTATCCACCAGCATCATCTCAGCAAAGGTGGAAGCCGTCTCTGCCAAGGGCAGGCAGGCATGTTGGGTGAGTGCGGTGTGTTCCTGCGCCATCAGGGAGTGGATGCCATGACCCAGTTCGTGCGCCATTGTGGCGACGTCGTCCGGGAGGCCCTGGTAGTTAAGCAGCACCCAGGGGGTCAGGTCAGGGGTGATGGTGGCACAGAAAGCGCCGCTCATCTTACCCTTGCGAATTTCACTGTCCACATGGTCGGCATCCAGAATCTGTTGGGCCATCCCGGCGAATTTCGGATCGAATTCATTGAAGGATTCGAGCACGATCTCGGCTGCTTCATTGAAGCCATAGGTCTTGTCGGATTTCGCAACCGGGGCATAGATATCGTACCGGCGGAGCTTGTCCATTCCGAGCCGTTTGGCTTTGAGCTGGAAGAAGCGCTGGAAGTGTTTGGCGTTCTTGCGGGTGACATCGAGCAGGGTTTCGATTACATCATCGGGGATGTCATTGACCAGGTTCCGAACGGAGACGGGGGATTTGAAACCACGCAGGGTGATGTTTTCGTTGCGCCAGTCCCGGGCCAGGCCCTGATAGATCTGACCGAGGATGGGGGCGTCCGCTTCATAGATCCGGAAGAGTTCCTGATAGGCCCGGGCACGCAGGTCTGGGTCGGCATCCCGAACCAAGGCGCTGATCTCGCCGCGGGTCATTTCCTTTTCCTCGCCGTCAACGGTGAGTTTGAATGTGTAGCGGTTGGTGATCGAATCGTAGAGCATATTGAGCGCTGTGGAACCGGTCACATCTTTGATGTTGATGATTTTTTCTTCCGGTTCGCTCAGGGTGTAATCCTTGAAGTTGCGGATGGCTTCCAGCCAGTAACGATAGTCACCGGAGGCATCCAGCAGCCGCTGGGCATTTTTATCGTCCAGGGCTTTCCACCAGAGGCTGAAGAAGAGTATCTTGTTAGCGGCTTCGGCCTGGAACTGGTTCACTTTGGCAACCAGGCCCTGGGCATTCTGATCCTGTGTATCCGAGGCGAATTTCAACTCTGCGAATCCACCTAGGCGGAGCATCAGGCGGAAGAAACTTTCGTATTCCTTGATGATCTTGCGGAACAGGTCTTCGCTGATGTCGGGGGTGAGTTGGTCCCGATAGGCCTCAAAGGTTTCCAGGCCTTGGTTGATTTCCTCAAAGGTGGCGTCGATTTTGGGATCATCCACCCCGGTAAAGAGGTCGCTGAGATCCCAGGGAGATTGGGTGTAGGTCTTATCTGACATTGTTTCTTTCCTTTTGATTATTTCCGGTTCAGGCGAATAGTTCAGACTGCCCCTGCCGGTTTAATTTCTTGAGATGCTTCCTGGCGGACGATTTCCCGCAGGGCATCGATTGATTTCCGTTGTTGGGCTGCTTCGTCCCAGTAGTACCAGAGCTTCCACCCGTTACCCGGGCCGCTGCGGATTTCCTTGGCGATCTTATGGATTGAACCGCGGTGTCCATTGTATTTCAGCTGGCCATCGGCCAGCACCTGGGCGGTCACATCGCCTTCCGTGCCGTAATAAAGCAACTGACCGGGGCTGAGCAGGCCATCTTCCACCAGACGGCCGAAGGGAATCCGGGCACGGTGACGCGGGTTGGGCGTGACATAGATCGGCGGGTCAAATTCCAGTTGTACCACTTCGTGAACGCGCTGCCTGGCAAGGCGGGCGTACTTTTCATCTACCTCAATCCCGATGAAATGCCGGTGGAGCTTGCGCGCCACAGCGCCGGTAGTGCCTGTGCCGAAGAAGGGGTCCAGGACCACATCGCCAAGGTTGGAGCTGGACATGATGACCCGGTAGAGCAGGGCTTCCGGCTTCTGAGTGGGGTGTGCTTTTTCACCGTTCTCATCCCGCAGCCTTTCGCCACCCGTGCAGATCGGAAAATACCAATCCGAGCGCATCTGAAGGTCATCGTTCAGGCCCTTCATGGCGTGGTAGTTGAATGTATACTTGGCGCCTTTTTCCTTTTGCACCCAAAGCATGGTCTCGTGGGCGTTGGTATAACGCACGCCGCGGAAATTAGGCATGGGGTTGGCTTTGACCCAGACCACATCATTCAGGACCCAGAACTGGAGGTCCTGCAGGATTTTCCCGACCCGGTAGATGTTATGGTAGGAACCGATCACCCACAGGGTTCCGGTGGGTTTAAGCACGCGCCGGCAGGCCGTGAGCCATTCGCGGGTGAACTGGTCATATTGATTGAAACTCTCGAACTGGTCCCAATCATCATCCACGGCATCCACTTTGGTCAGGTTGGGGCGCCAAAGTTCCCCCTCCAACTGGAGGTTGTAGGGCGGGTCGGCAAAAATCAGGTCAACGGAGTCTTCAGGCAGATCTGCCAGGATCTGCCGGCAGTCGCCTACCAGAACCTGATCCAGTGGGAGGGAGGGGTTGATTTGTGTCATAAGTGTTCTTATTTTAACGGCTTTTAAGCGCTTTTGGGGGTGAATTGTGGAGGAACGAGGGAGAAAATGGAAACTGCCGGGGAAATACCCTCGCGTCCATCGGTTATAATCCCTCTACAATACGTTCCAACCTGACCATTAGAAAGCCGTTTTATGTCAAACGAAGCTGAATATCGCCCCCTGCCAAAACGCTGGCGGGTTCATTACCCAATACCCAATGACATTTCCCAGGAACTCAGTGAATTTTCGCCACTGCTGCGACAGCTGCTCTATAACCGCGGCTATCAGGACGCCGAAGCGGCGGCAGCGTTCATTGAGGGCCGGGTTCCCTTTGACCGGGACCCCTTCCTGCTGAAGGGGATGGAAGCGGCAGTGGAGCGGCTGCATCAGGCCGCGGTTGGCGGCGAGAAGGTTGTTGTTTATGGAGATTATGATGTGGATGGCGTCACCTCAACCGCACTGATGGTGGAATTCCTGACCGGGTTGGGCGTGGAAGTACGCCCGTATATTCCCGACCGGTTTGATGAGGGTTATGGTCTGAATGATGAGGCCATGCGCACGCTGGCGGGAGAAGGCGTTGCCCTGGTGATCACCGTGGACTGTGGTGTGCGGGCTGTGGGTGAGGTTGACCTGGCGAATGAGCTGGGGATGGATGTGATCATCAGTGACCATCACCATCCAGGCTCGGAACTTCCCCCGGCTATGGCAGTGATTGACCCCAAACAGGCTGATGATGTCTATCCAGAAAAATATCTGGCCGGGGTGGGTCTGGCTTATAAGCTGGCGCAGGCTTATCTGGCAAAGTATCCGGTGACGGGCCTGGACGCGGAGGATTGGGTGGATCTGGTGGCCCTGGGTACGGTGGTGGATTTGGCGCCGCTCAAGGGCGAGAACCGGATGCTCGTCCGGCAGGGCCTGGCCAAGATTCGCAAGACACCGCGCCAGGGACTTTATTCGCTGGCGCAGGTTGCCCGGGTGGATCTATCCAAATGTAATGCAGGTAACCTCGGTTTCCAGTTAGGACCGCGCCTGAACGCCGCGGGACGGCTGGAATCGGCACAGATTGCATTTGAGCTTTTGGTGACCAAAAGTCCGTTTGAGGCGGGTCAGCTAGCCCAGCAGTTGGACACGGTCAACAGCGAACGCCAGGATATGACCGCTGAAATCCGTGAGCTGGCCGCGGAGCGGGTTCTCACCGAGAACCCGGACGCGATGCTGTTCTTTGCGGCTGATCCCCGCTTTAATGAAGGCGTGGTTGGGTTGGCAGCTTCCCGGCTGGTGGAATCCTATTACCGCCCGTCAATTGTGGCGCATATGGGAGAGGAATTCACCGTGGCGTCCTGCCGCTCGATCCCCGAGTTCCACATCACCCAGGCGCTGGATCAATGTGCGGATTTGCTGGTCCGCCACGGTGGGCATGCGGCCGCTGCCGGTTTCACCGTACGGAATGAGAATGTGGATGCACTGCTGGAAAAGATGCGCAAAATCGTGGCAGAGCAGCTGAGCGAGATGGAGCTGCTGCCGGAGCTGATCATTGACCGCGAGATCAAGCTGGAAGGGCTCGCTCCGCAATTTGTCCCCGGAATATTGGAAGACCTGCATAAATTGGAACCCACCGGGCGAGAAAACCCCGAACCGATCTTTGTCTCCCGTAACCTGACCGTGCGCAGTGCGCGGACGGTGGGTCGTGAGAAAAGCCACCTTAAGCTGTACCTTGCGGCTGGAAATTATAGCTATGACGCGATCGCGTTCCGCCAGGGTTACTGGATGGCGGAGATGCCTGAGAAGATAGATATCGCCTTTCGCTTTGAAATTAATGAGTTCAACGGCCGCAGTACGCTGCAGCTGAATGTGAAGGAGATCAAGGCGGCGGAGTGATTTTGTCATTGCGAGCCCCGATTGGGGCGTGGCAATCTCTCAATTTCTTGTATTTTTGAAATGACCAAAACACGATAAATCCGCTAGGATGAAGAGAGATTGCTTCGTCGTCCCGTGGGACTTCCTCGCAATGACAAATTTTATAATTGTCGGTCATGTTTCGTGCGTGACATTAAAAAGTCACGTGAGCGGTAGAGATGCATTACGTGACTTTTTCAATTTGTTAACGAAGGTGCGCTCACTGCAGAGCGCACCTAAAAAGACCCTCAGGTTTCTTAAATCCAGTGCAAAATCCCGGCGAACACTACCATCATCAGGGCATCCACTGCGAAGAGTGAGCCGATCACCCAGCGCTGGGTTTTGGGCTTCCAGTCATAGGCCAGGAAGGAGACTACAAAGAAGGGGATGTAGGTGGTGATGAAGACCGGGAAAGCGCCCCACCAGGAGTAGACCCAGTGGAAAGCGGGCGTCCTGGCCAGGAAGATCTCGATGATCGAGAACAGGGCGGCATTAGCCACGGCCATCACGATCCGGTTGTTGATGCCCAGGATCTTGGCCTTGGGGTCTTCGGGCAGCAGTTTGCTGAGCACGATACCGGCTATCGCAAACATGAAGCTCAGCTCAATTCCTACGCCGATCAGGATCAGGAAGCTGGCGCCGGTTGGGACGGTCCAGAGGGCATGACCGCTGAAGTGCTGGATCAGGGCGTTGCCGATCTCATAAAACCAGTGCACGCCATAGAGCGCCAGGCCGGCTGCAATGCCCTTGAAGTTGCCCTTTTGATACTCATTGGTATAGACGTAGATCACCAGCGCCAGCAGCGTGATGATGACCCATTGGAAGTTCTCCCCCGAGCGCAGGATCGCCAGGGCTTGGTCGGTCAGTTCAGGTTGGTTCATGTCTCCTCCGTGAAGATTTGGCTTGTAGGGTGGGTTGCCAACCCACCGGGATGAAATATGGAATGCATCCATAGAAATTTTAACCGATTCTTATCGGTGAACCGAAGACAATTCATCTTGTCATTGCGAGGAAGTCCCAGAGGGACGACGAAGCAATCTTAGCGATGGGAGCATTTAGGATTGCTTCGCAAGCTCGCAATGACAAGATTGTTGGTTGTTCGTCTATAATTCCTTCCATGTTATTTCCCATTCTCCTTTCCGCGGCCACCATCGGCTTTTCTGCGGGGGTCACCCCCGGGCCGTTTCAAGCGCTGCTTCTCTCCTATGCCGTCAAAGGCGGCTGGAAGAAAGCGCTGCCCGCGGTCTTCGCTCCTGTGGTCAGCGACGGGCCGGTGATCCTGCTGGTTCTGTTGATCCTCAACAGCGTCTCGGCTGGTTTTGTGCGGGTGCTGCAGATCGGTGGGGCGCTGTTCCTGCTCTATCTGGCCTGGGATTCCTACCGCGCCTATCGTGATTACACCGGTGTCGAGGAGCTGGCGGATGCAGGCGGATTTCAGACCCTGGTCAAGGCGACCGCCATGAACCTGATTTCGCCCGGTCCCTGGCTCTTTTGGAGCCTGATCAACGGACCAAACCTGATCGAAGCCTGGCAGGTCTCGCCCTGGTGGGGCGTAGGTTATCTGGGGGCGTTTTATGGTGTTTTCATCCTGACCAATATCGTGTTGATTGTCCTTTTTTCGTTTGTGCGCCAGATGGGGGACAAGGTGCGCCGGGTGTTACTGCTTATTGCGGCGGTTGCCCTGGCAGGGTTTGCGGTGTATCAGTTTCTGCAGGGTGTGGGCGTGACGTAGGGGGTTCTAACCCCATCCCTGGCCCTTCCCCTGCGCCCTCCGTCAGGACTTCGGGTGTTTCGCTTTGCTCCAGAGAAGGGAACCTGCGAAGCAGGGGGTAGGGGTTGAGATTGACAGATAACCTTCTTAATATCAAACAATGTCTAGTGAAATCTATGGTGTCGTTGGGGGGTGTAAAATGGAATTAGGTAAAATTCTGTGCGGGGGTAGAAGTGGATAGAAACGAGCAAATTTCTAGAGAAACCAGAGAAAGATTAATTGAAGCAGCCAGAAAGATGCGGAGGAATCCCACAGAGACTGAGGCCTTGTTATGGGAGGTCCTGCGAAAAAAGCAGATGGATGGTTTTCGATTCCGCAGGCAGCATATTATTCATACGTTTATCGTTGATTTTTACTGTCCAGAAGCGAAGTTGATTATTGAGATTGATGGGGGTATTCATGCAGCTCAAACCGAGTATGATGGATTCCGGGAAGAGGTATTGGTCCAGATGGGTTATGGTGTAATTCGATTCACGAATGAGCAGGTGATGAAAAAGGTCTCAACTGTTTTGGAGGAGATCAGGATAAAACTTTCGGAATAATAACCCCATCCCTGGCCCTTCCCCTTGAAAGGGGAAGGGAACCTGCGAAGCAGGGGGTAGGGGTCTGTTCCTGCGCCCTCCGGCAGCACTTCGGGTGTTCCGCTTCGCTTCAGGGGAAGGCTTAGATAAATGTTCGATAAAACACTTTAGGCTTCCCCTTGAGGGGAAGCTGTCTGCGTAGCAGACTGATGAGGTGAGATTTTTTCCTCTTCTCTGGCACTATTTGCCACCTTCCCCATAGGAGGAAGGCTTAATGAAGGGGTCCTTTTTATATAATTCCGTTTGCCATCATGTCATGATTGTCACGCTGGAAGCGTGACCTACGATTTGATCTATTTAAACGCCCCTTTGCTGTTTTTTCCTCTTGCTCCCTCCCTTTATTCTGAGGTTTTGTTGCCGCTTTCCACAAAACAATACTTGATCCCATCCCCTGGCATTGGATTTCCCTTATCCAAATATGGTAAACTTCCAGAACTTAGCTCTGATTTTTTAAGGATTCCCTATGTTCCCAAAAGCCAGTCCCAAAGTCGTCGAACGAGCCAAACAGATTCTGGCTTATGATCCTGTGTTCATTGACACCGAGACCACCGGTTTCACGCACAAAGACGTGGTGATCGAGATCGGCGTGGTGGACCTGCACGGCAAGACGCTCTATAAATCACTCTTCAAACCGGCCATCCCGATTCCCCCTGATTCAGTAGCCGTGCATCACATCACCGAGGAAATGGTGGCGGATGCGCCTTCCTGGAAAGATGCCTGGGAAGAGATGGAGCCTGTTTTGAAAGGCCGGTTGGTGGGGATGTATAACGCCGAATTTGACCTGCGGATGATGAAGCAGACCCATGAACGCTACTGGCTGGATTGGCCGCTGGATGACAGGCATTTCTTTTGTGTGATGAAGCTCTATGCTGCCTTTTATGGCGAACTGAGCACGCGCAGCCGGGGCTACCGGCTGCATAAATTGGAGGCTGCCGGCGCAGCTAGCGGCATCCCACTGCCCAACTCTCACCGCGCGGTGGACGATGCCCTGCTCACGGCGGAACTCTTCCGCTATATGGCGAATTACAGTTAACCTGATCTTATTTCCCCTGGAGAGAAAAATGCCTATCAAATATCCCCCCACCCGAGCAGAGGATTATGTTGAGGAACTGCACGGTGTGCAGGTGCCTGACCCATACCGCTGGATGGAAGACCTCGACAGCGACGAGCTTCGTCAGTGGATTGAGGCTCAGAACGAGTTGACATTTGATCTGTTGGATTCCTCGCCTCTGCGGGAGGAGATCCGTCAGAGGATGACGACGCTCTGGAATTATGAGAAGGTCTCTGCGCCGGTCAAACGTGCGGGTCGCTATTTCTACTTTTATAACAACGGGCTGCAAAACCAGGATGTGCTCTATTGGATGGACAGCCTGGAGGACGAGCCGAAGGTCCTGATTGACCCCAATACGCTCTCCGAGGACGGCACAGTGGCGCTTTCCGGTGCGGCTGTCAGTCCAGATGGTCAGTACCTGGCATACGGTATTGCCGACGCCGGTTCGGACTGGCAAACCTGGCATGTGCGCCGGGTGGATGATGTTATTGATACGGATGACCTGGTGGAATGGGTCAAATTCTCTGGCGCCAGCTGGGATGGCAAGAGCGAGGGCTTCTTCTACAGCCGTTACGACGCGCCAGAAGGTGAAGCGCTCAAGCAGGCCAATTATTTCCACAAACTCTATTATCACAAACTCGGAACGGACCAGTCTGAGGATAAATTGATCTATGATCGCCCTGATCAGAAGGGCTGGCTGTTTTGGAGCCATGTCAGTGAAGATGGGCATTATCTGATCATCAATGTCTCGCATGGGACCGCAGCTGAGAACGCCAATTTCATCCTTGACCTGACCGACTCTTCGAGTGAGGTGGTGGAATTGCTGCCTGATTTCGACGCGGAATATCTCTTTGTGGGCAATGACGGCCCCCGGCTCTATTTCCGCACTGATCGGGACGCCCCCCAGCAGCGTCTGGTAGCAATTGACCTGGCACATCCCGAACCTGCTGACTGGGTGGAGATCATCCCGGAAGCTGCGGATAAGCTGGAATTTGTGGACTATGTCGGCGGCCGTTTCATCTGCACCTACCTGCATGACGCGGCCAACGAGGTCAAGTTCTTCAAGCCGGACGGCACGCCCGATGGTGAATTGGCGCTGCCCGGGCCGGGTACTGTGCTGGGCTTTGGCGGGCGCAGTGATGACACCGAGACGTTCTATAAATTCTCATCCTTCACGACCCCTGGCACGGTTTTTCACTTTGATCTGGCCACTCGGGAAGTGACCGTTTTCCGTCAACCGGATCTGGCCTTTGACCCCGATGATTATGTTACGGAGCAGGTCTTTTACACAAGCAAGGATGGCACCCAGATCCCGTTGTTTATCAGTCACCGCAAGGATTTGGTGGTCAATGGCGACACGCCATCCTACCTCTATGGTTACGGTGGGTTCAATATCCCCATTCCCGTGTCTTTCAGCGTTCCGAACCTGGTCTGGATGGAGCGGGGCGGGATTTTTGCTCAGGTACAGTTGCGCGGGGGTGGCGAATATGGCCGGGCCTGGCATGAAGGCGGGATGCTGCATAACAAGCAGAATGTGTTTGATGATTTCATCGCCGCTGCGGAATATCTGATTGACCGGGGCTACACCCGCAAGGAGAAGCTCGTAGTGGGTGGGCGCAGCAATGGCGGCTTGTTGATTGGCGCCGTGCTGACCCAGCGGCCGGACCTCTTTGGTGTGGCGCTGCCTAATGTTGGTGTGCTGGATATGCTGCGTTTCCATAAATTCACCATCGGCTGGGCCTGGGTGTCGGATTATGGCTCACCGGATGAGGAAGCTGAATTCAAGACCCTGCTGGCCTATTCACCCCTGCATAATATCCGCCAAGGCGTGGCTTATCCACCGACAATGGTGATGACGGGGGACCATGACGACCGGGTCTTCCCGGCGCACAGCTTCAAATTCACGGCAGCGTTGCAGCAGGCTCAGGCCGGTGAAGCGCCTGTGGTGATCCGGATCGAGACCCGCGCGGGACATGGCGCAGGCAAACCGACAGCCAAACTGATTGAAGAGTTTGCCGATATGTGGACCTTTGCCCTGATGCACATGGGGTAGAGGTAGTACTATCAAGATCTTTTATGAGGGATGCGCCAATTGCATCCCTCTTTTCATTTTTTTTGATACCGTAGAAAATCTAGCGCAAATTTTCGGGATTTTGTGTATACTTAACCTGCAATGAACGATGACGATTTAGGTAGTGATAGATACTGGAAGGACGTTCCCAGCCAGGGGGCTGTGTTGGTGACATTTGCAGGAGGATTATTGAGTTAATCTCTGGCATTTGCCGCCTGCCTGTGTTTGCTGTGGAAAGACCTTCGCGACTATCTCAAACGTGATGGTCTTTTTTTCATGCGCTCTAATTAAAGGTCGTGTCTGGAGGCAAACATGGTAATCAAAGATCTCAACAGTATTGATGAAGTGCTCGAACTGATCCGTCAAGCGGCTTCGGAGGGTAACTGGGATGAAGTATCCACACTTCTCGAAAAGTTGAGACGTTCCGACCAGGCCGACGTTTTTTCTGATCTGCCTCCCGAGCAGCAGCAGGAAATTATCCCCTTACTGACACCTGAAAATACTGCAGACATCCTCGAAGAATTGGAGGATGAAGACGTAGCCGAGATCGCCAACCGGATGGAAACAGACCGGTTGGTGGAGATCGTTGATAACATGGAACCGGATGAGGCGGCTGACCTGCTGGGTGATATTCCCCCGGAGCAAGCCGAGGAAGTCCTTTCCCAGATCAATGACCCGGAAGAGGTCCGCTTGCTTTTGGAGCACCCGGATGAGACCGCCGGTGGTGTGATGACCTCTCTGGATGTCATGATTGAGCAGGATATGACCGTTGATGAGGCGATCTGGCATCTGCGGCATCTTTCTCCCGATTCAGAAGATATCTATTATCTTTTTGTGCAGGATAAAGACGGTCATCTGGTCGGCGTGGTTTCACTGCGCCAGCTGGTGATCGCCAAACCTGGCACGGTGATCCGAGAGATCATGGATAAGGACCCCATCTCGGTCAATGTAGGGGCCGACCAGGAAGAAGCAGCCCGTTTGATGCAGCGGTATGACTTGTTGGCTCTGCCTGTGGTCGATGAAGAGCATCATTTGGTCGGCATGATCACCTACGATGACTTGCTGGACGTCTTGGAAGACGAGGCCACCGAGGATATCTACCGTTTGGGTGGTGTTCCCAAGGAACAGCCTGCCGATGTCGCTCTGAGTTCAGCGATGAAGACCCGGCTGCCTTGGCTGGTGTTGAATTTACTGACTGCGCTGATCTCTTCGACCGTGTTGAGCGTCTTTGAAAACACGATCGCTCAGGTCGCGGTGATCGCGGCTTTCTTCCCGATCGTGGCAGGAGTCAGTGGCAGCGCGGCCACACAAACTCTGACCGTCACGGTACGCGGGCTGGCGTTGGGGGATATTGCCCCCAAGGAGGGTTTGAAGGCCCTCGGGCGTGAGCTGCTATTGGGACTGGTGAACGGTATCAGCATTGGCCTGATCGTGGCTGTGATTGCCTTAATCTGGAAGGGAACGCCGCTGCTGGGTTTCGTGGTGGGGAGCGCCACATTATTGAATATGATCTGCGCCGGGATAGCAGGCGTGCTGGTGCCGATGTTGATGCACCGGCTTAAATTTGACCCTGCCCTGGCCTCGCCGATTTTGGTGACGACCATGACCGACACTCTGGGCTATTTCTTCTACCTCGGTCTGGCAACTTTATTGATCGCGAGTTTGGTGTAGCCATGTGGTGCGCTCAAAAGCGGAGCGCACTCTACACATATTAAATATGATTCACGTAGGTCACGTATGGCGGCGAAGCTGCCTACGTGACTTTTTTTGTCACGCTGGAAGCGTGACCTACAGTTGACTACTGTGTTGATTACGAGCCTGGTGTAGCCATGTGGTGCGCTCAAAAGCGGAGCGCACCCTACACATATTAAATACGATTCACGTAGGTCACGTATGGCGGCGAAGCTGCTTACGTGACTTTTTTGTCACGCTGGAAGCGTGACCTACAGTTGACTACTTTGTTGATTGCGAGTTTGGTGTAGCCATGTGGTACGCTCAAAAGCGGAGCGCCCCCTACACTTATTAAATACGATTCACGCAGGTCACGTATGGCGGCGAAGCCGTCTACGTGACTTTTTTGTCACGCTGGAAGCGTGACCTACAGTCCTTGACATGAAAAGGTTATGTCATATAATATATGAACGTATGCTCATATAATCAGGAATAGATGATGGACACGACGAAAGAGACAACACTGGTGCTGAATGGCGAAGCGCTGACCGACGAGGTCATTTTAACCATGGCGGAGAGCTTTAAAGCCCTGGCAGACCCCACCCGGCTGCGGATCCTCGCGCTGCTCTCCGAAGGGGAATGCGGCGTGGGTGATATTGCGGACCATTTGGAGGTTTCGCCGAGCGCAGTGTCGCACCAACTGCGGTTATTACGCAGTCTCGACATCGTGCGCTACCGCAAGGACGGCCGCGAGGTCTATTATGACCTGGCGGATGATCATGTCCGTGACATTCTGGGCCGTACGCTGGAACATATCCTTTACGAATGAGGTTTTTTACTAGTAATGAATGAGTTGAACTTAAAAATTACAGGTTTGGATTGTGTTGATTGCGCCAAGGGGCTGGAGGGGTCGGTAGCATCCCTGCCCGGTGTGGAAAAAGTAGAATTGTCCTTTTTTGATGGCACTTTGACCGTCAGCGGGACGGTTTCCGAGGATGATGTCCGTAAAATGGTCACCCGGCTGGGATACGGCGTGGCAGCGGAAGAACCGCGGGCGAATGCCCCGGCTGCGGAACCCAACGCGGTATTGGGGTTCTGGCGCTATCTGCTGCAAAGTATTGAGACCCAGCTTGCCCTGATCGCTGGCGGGGTGGTGTTGCTATCTCTGCTGCTGAGTTGGTTGGGCTTGCCATCCTGGGTGGCCGTGGCGCTTCAGATCGGTGCGTTGATTTTGGCTGGCTGGCCAATTGCCCGCAACGGGGTGATGAACCTGTGGATCAACCACACCTTCAATATTAATTTCCTGATGACACTGGCCGGGATCGGCGCGGTGGTGATCGGTGAATATGCTGAAGCCGCCTCCCTGATCCTGCTCTTTGATCTGGCGGAGGCTTTGGAAGGCTTCACCAATGAGCGCGCCCGCGGCACGCTCTCCAACTTAAAGGACCTTTCCCCGACTCATGCCATCAAGCTGCATGGCGACCATGAATACCTTGTGCCGGTGGAAGAATTGGCGATCGGTGACCGGATTCTGGTGCGCGCAGGAGACCGTATTCCGGCTGATGGCCTAATTGCAGATGGGCAGAGTGACATCAACCAGGCACCGATCACGGGCGAGAGCCTGCCAGTCTGGAAGGACAAAGGGGATGAGGTCTTTAGCGGCACGGTGAACGGCAGCGGTCAGCTCGTGGTGGAAGTGACCCGGCTGACCGAGGACAGCACCCTCAACCGGATCATCCAGATGGTGACAGAAGCCCAAAACCGGCAATCCCGCAGCCAGAAGTTCATTGATAAATTTGCGCAATATTACACCCCGGCGATGGTGGTCCTGGCGGTGTTGATGGCCGTGATCCCACCGCTCTTCTTTGGCGAACCTTTCCTCAATCCGGCGGATGGCACCCGCGGCTGGCTGCAGCGGGCCTTGGTCCTGCTGGTGATCAGCTGCCCCTGTGCCCTGGTGATTTCCACCCCCGTGACGATGGTGGCCAGCCTCACCCGCGCGGCCAAGGAAGGCGTGCTCTTTAAGGGCGGGATCTTCATGGAACAACTCTCGAAAGTTGGGGCCTTTGCTTTTGATAAAACCGGCACCCTGACCACCGGTGAGCCGCAGGTGGTGGAGAGTCGTGATCTGGGCTGCATCGGCGATACCGCCTGTGCGGCATGTGATGATCTGGTGGCGTTAGCCTATGCCCTCGAGCGTCACAGCACTCACCCCCTGGCCCAGGCGATCACGGCAGAGGCAGAGAAACGCCATTTACTGGATCGCTATCCAGCTGCGGAGGGGTTGACGACCCGCGGCGGCCTGGGACTGGAAGGACGGGTCAATGGCCAGTTGATGACCATTGGCAGTCTGCGACTTTTTGAAGCTGAACATAATATCCCCACTGATGTCCACCAGTGGGTGAAACAGGCCGAATCCGGCGGGCGCACGGCCATGCTGCTTTGTGATGGTGACCATGTGCGCGGTTTCCTGTCCGTGGCTGATACCCTGCGAGATGACGCTCAGGTGGTGGTACGCCAACTGAATGACATGCATAAACATACCGTGATGCTCACCGGAGATAACGCCACGGTGGCCGCGGTGATGGCGCAGAAGGTCGGTTTGATGGATGTCCGTGCGAATCTGCTGCCGGGCGATAAGCAGGAAGCGATCTCGGCGCTGCGGGCGGAATATGGTTCGGTGGCGATGGTGGGGGATGGGATCAATGATGCCCCTGCGCTGGCCTCAGCGGACCTGGGGATTGCGATGGGCGGTAGCGGTAGTATGCAGGCAATGGAAACCGCCGATGTGGTGCTGATGGCCGATGACCTCGGCAAACTGCCTTTTGCCATTTGGTTGTCGCGGTTTGCAAACCGGCTGGTACGCCAGAACATTGTTTTCAGTATTGCGATTAAACTGCTGGTGATGGCGATCGCTTTTCTGGGCTATGCACCGCTTTGGATGGCGGTGATGGCGGATATGGGCGTCTCGCTGCTGGTGACTCTCAACGGTCTGCGGGCTTTGCACTTCAGCGTTCAGCCCTGAGCGGAGTCTTCTAAAATTTCATTACCAAAATCGACAACCAGATCCAGCACATCCCCCAACGCGGGATTGTGCGGCATGGTCATGCTGTGCGGTCCATTCACACTTTCCAGCCGGATGGGTGCAGTCATGATTTCGCGCAGGTGTTTGATGGAGGGCGGACGGATAAAGTCATCTTTTGAACCGTGAATGATCAAGGTGGGCGTCTGCACCTTGGGCGCAGCGGTCAGCGCTTCCCGGCCGACTTCCCGGAGCTGATTCAGGATATACAGCGGGACCTTGATCAAGCGAAGTTCCGCCTGCTGGTCCGGATTATGCGGGTCAATTTCCGGGAGATACTGGAATAATTCTTCCATCATCATTGGATGAGTGATGGGTACGAATTTGAAGGGGTCAATGGCAACCGGCAGAAGGGCGCGGGCGGTATTGAGGATGGGGGTCATGGTGCGAGGTTCCTGCCAGGTAAATGGCGCCAACAGGGCCAGTCCATCAACCGGTGTTTCCGCAGCAACCTGCAATGCCAGCCCGCCGCCAAAGGAATAACCGACCAGCAGGATGGGGCTGTGACCGGAGGCTCTCAACTCGCTCACCTGCGTTTTAACGAATGCCACCCAGTCGCGATTATTGTGGTTAATGAGTTCCACCAGCTCCGGCCCAAAGCCGGGCAGTCGCACTCCGCGCACCGTCCAACCCGCCTGATATAGCATCTCACCAATTTGGCGAATCTCCAACGCTGTGCCGGGGAAGCCGTGCACCAGGATAGCCGCTGCCTGGCCGCCTTCCAATGTGAAGGGGGCATGGCGCGGGTCGGTGAACCAGGGCAGGGCGGGCATTTGCAGGGGGTCGGGGACGTGGAGGGCGTGGTAAAGGTCGAAGGCGAACAGAAACACCCCTTGCAGGATCACCCCCCAGCCAAAACCGTGCCAGAAGGGGAGGCCGGGGTCGAGAATAAATAAAAGTGCCGTACCGGCGGCGGCATAGAGCACGTCCAGGGCGTTGCTGCGCCACAGGATCTTGCGCAGGCGGACGGCTTCCGCATCTTCGAGTTGAAACGTGGAATGCTGCCCCAGGTGGTTTTGGACCTTTTCCAGGATGGTACTCGCCACGAGTGCGTCGATCACCCCCCAGCTAAGAGCCGACAGGCCAATGCCTTGCCAGAGCGGCTCACCAAAAATCAAAAGCCCTGCACCCATTAAACCACACAAGATGGCCCAGAGGATCAACCTTCTGGCCAGCAGGTTTTCATAATCCCAGATCACGCCGTTTCCCTCCCACAAATAAAAGCATCGGATCTATTGTAACCAATGAATGGGTACGCGAGTGGCTATGCTTACGATTCTCCGGCAATTTCGTCAATCACTGCCAGGATTTCCTCGTTATGGGGAATATCTGACATGGAATTGGAATAATGGGCATAGCGCACGATGCCGCCCTTGTCGATGATGATCTGGGCGGGCATACGGCCCAACTTGAAGAGGTTGATCTCCTGCTCATAGCGGCGGGCAGCGGTCTGCTCCGGGTCGGCTAGGCCGATGAAGGGCAGGTCGTTCTCGTCCCAATAGGTTTTGAACTTATAGACGGATTCGGGCCCCACGGCGATCACCGCGACATTCCGCTGGGTGAAAAGGGCATAGTCCTGGCGCAACTGCGCCATGTGCCGGCGGCAGAACGGTCAGGTAAAACCGCGGTTGAAGATCAGGTAGACGATTTGCTGGCCTTCGTAATCTGAGAGGCGGGTGAAGCGCCCTTGGGTATCTTCGAGGGTAAAATCTCGAGCGTGATCACCAATATTTATTCTGCCACTGCTCATGGGTGCGCTCCAATCAATACTTTTCAGCATAAAGAGTACCGACTTTGATATTTTGTATTATGTGGTCATTATACGGAATTGGGAGGGAAATTCGCAAGCAAAAGGTTCTACAGCAGGACCGGCAAAGCGATAGTCGCACTGTCCGGGTTGTCCAAAAGCTCGATCCGTTCCGGTTCGCAGCCTGCCAGCCAGGCCACCAAGGCTGCGGCCAGGGCATTCAGTTCCCCGCTGGTGTAGATATTTTTCAATGGCAATTCCCCCTGCACCAGTTTGAAGCGGGTGATCTCCATAAAAAAGTCCATCGCATCCGGTACGGGAAGTTCCTGGTCGGCCAGGATCAGCTGGCGCTGGAGGCGTCCTTCCAGGGAAGGCTCCAAAGGTAGCTTGCCGTTCAGCAGCCGCCAGAAGACAGCATCCGCGCGGGTCTCCAGGCTTTGCCAGACGGCTTCATCGTCAGGATAGGGTGCGTAGCCGAAATCATCCAGCCGCTGGAAAAGATCGAAACTTTCCCGCATCCAGCGAGGGCAGCCCTTTAGCACGCCGGGGGTTCGTTCCAGCGGGAAACCTTGTTCCACTAGCTGGTCTTCTGCCTGCTTTTCCGGGCCGGTCTTGAGCCTGCGGGGGGCGCTGACCGCCACGATGGCGGCTGCCTGACCGCCCAGATAGGCCAGCAGTTCGTCCCGGTCTCCCTGCCCGATCGCCAGCAGTTCACGCGTCTCATCCAGCGCAGCATAGACATAGCTGTTGCGCACACGGCCTGCTGTGGGCAGGATCTCGACACCGATGAAGACAGGGCTTGGGTTGGGCATGGTACTAGTTTAATGGTGATGAGTCGGGAATGCAAATGAAATTGGGAATATATTGGTGCGTATAAGTGAGATGCGCACCCTACAAAAATCCGGGATAACACGTAGGGTGCGCTCCAATCTTGAGCGCACCTTTTTTGTTTTGGCGGCGCATGTCCACAAAATTTATTCATTGCATAACTTGAATGTAGGTCACGCATGGCGGCTGAGTCGTCTGCGTGACTTATTTATTGTGTCACGCTGGAAGCGTGACCTACGAGATACCACTATTAGGTGCGCATAAATGAGATGCGCACCCTACAAAAAATCTGGGATAACACGTAGGGTGCGCTCCGATTTTGAGCGCACCAAATTGGGATAGTGTGGGGCATAGGGGTGGGGCTTATTTACCGCCTTTCACCAGGGCTCAAGGCTTTTCCTAATATTGAATCATGATACAATCTGAACGTAACCAACCCTTTTCCAATTATCTCAGGAGGAATCAATTCCTATGGCACAAGAATCGTCGTTTAAGCTCACTTACGCGACCATGTTCAACCCGCCCGAAGAATTACACACCCACTTTGCCGAGGCGATGGATGCGCTGAAGGGAAAACTGGGGCAGGAATATCCGATGTTCATCAACGGTGAGGAACGCTTCACCGAAGAGAAATATCAGGAGGTCTCACCGATCAATACCGACCTGCACCTGGCAACCTTCCAAAAAGGCGGCGTCAAAGACGCTGAAGATGCCATCGCGGCGGCCCGCGCGGCTTTCCCCAAGTGGAGCCGCATGAACTGGGACGAGCGTGTTTACCTGCTGCGCAAAGCAGCGGATATCATTGACCAGCGCCTGTTCGAAATCGGCGCCGTGGTCACGCTGGAAGTCGGTAAAAACCGGATGGAAGCCCTCGGCGATGTGGCCGAGACCGCTGAACTGATCCGCTATGCCTGCACCCAGATGGAAGCCAGCCAGGGTTATCATGCCCAGATGGGCATTGACCCGCTGCAAGGCTATATTTCCACCAACAAATCCGTGCTCAAACCCTACGGCGTTTGGGTCGTAATCAGCCCCTTCAATTTCCCCGCTGCCCTGACGGGCGGCCCCTCGGGCGCAGCCCTGACCGCCGGCAACACGCTGGTGATCAAGCCTGCCTCCGTCACCACCTGGACCACAGCGCTGCTGGTGGATTGCTTCCGCCAGGCTGGGATCCCCGATGGCGTGGTGAACTTTGTTTCCGGTCCCGGTTCCACCGTTGGTAAAGCCCTGGTGGAAAGCAAGGACGTGGACGGCATCACCTTCACCGGCTCCTTCGATGTTGGCATGGGCATTTACCGCTCCTTCGGCAATGGCGATTACATCCGCCCCACGATCCTCGAACTGGGCGGTAAGAACCCCGCCATTGTCTCCAAGAACGCTAACCTCGAAGATGCGGCTGTCGGCATCGTCCGCTCCGCTTTCGGCTTGCAGGGGCAGAAATGCTCCGCTTGTTCCCGGGTCTTCGTTGAAGAAGCAGTCTATGACAAGCTGGTGGAACGGGTGGTCGAGCTGACCAAGAAACTCAAGATCGGTGATCCGGTCGAACGTGATACCTATATGGGTCCCGTGGTGACCAAGGGCTCCTATCAGGACTTCCAGGAATTCTGCAAGGACCTCAAGGTCTCCGGCAAAGTGCTGACCGGCGGCGATGTGCTCACCGAAGGTGACTTCGGCAAGGGTTACTTCTGTGAACCGACCGTGGCGGTGGATGTGCCGATCACGCACAGGCTCTGGCAACAGGAAATGTTCGTCCCGATCACGATGATCCATCCCGTCAAGGACCTCCAGGAAGCCATGGACCTGGCCAATAGCGTTAAATATGGGCTGACGGCCGGCTTCTATGGCACGGAAGAGGAAGTGGGCTGGTTCTTCGATAATATCGAGGCAGGTGTGGTCTACGCCAACAGGCCGCAGGGCGCCACAACCGGTGCCTGGCCTGGATTCCAGCCTTTTGGTGGGTGGAAGGGCTCCGGAGCCAGCGGCAAGAACGCTGGTGGCCTGTATTACCTGCCGCTCTACATGCATGAACAAAGCCGGACCTTTATCAAAAGGGCCTAGGCATCACAAATTCTGACTTATAAACCGGATGGCATGTCCGAACGCCATCCGGTTTGACCTTATCTTATGATCCGATACTTGTTCTCCCGTTTGGGTTGTCTGATCTGGCTGGTAGGTGCCGTTGTCTTGGGCGTGGGGATTGTCTCGGAGAGTTCCGGACACCCTGCCTTCTCAATGGTCGCCGGTGGGATTGGGCTGCTTGTGGTAGGCTTTTTGCTCTGGCAGTGGCTGCGCCCCAAAGGAAAAAAGAACACCCGTTTTTCAATGCTGCGCAGACGCACCTGGGAAGATGAGCAGGATGAGGATAATGAAGAATGGGACTAATATGACCACGAAATTAACTTCTCTGAACGATGCTATCAAACAATATGTTCATGATGGGGACCTGGTCTATGCTTCCGGGTTCACCCATCTGATCCCTTTTGCCGCCGGACATGAGATCATCCGGCAGGGCCTCAAGGATCTGGTGTTGGCCCGGGCCACACCAGACCTGCTCTATGACCAGATGGTCGCCGCAGGCTGCGCCCGAAAGTTGATCTTTTCTTATATGGGCAATCCCGGCGTTGGCTCACTGCGACGGGTACGTGAGGCGCTGGAGGCCGGTGAACTGGAATGGGAGGAATATTCCCATTTCAGCATGATCAGCCGTCTGCAGGCGGGTGCCAGCGGGCTGCCTTTCATGCCGATGAAACAGACTGGCGCGACAGACCTGGAATCGCAGAATCCCAATTTTAAACGCGTGGCTGACCCCTATACCGGCGAGGAAGTGGTGGTAGTGCCGCCATTGATCCCGGATGTGGCCATTGTGCATGTGCAGCGGGCCGACGAGAATGGGAATGCCCATGTGTGGGGCATCCTCGGTGAGCAGCGCCTGGCAGCTTTTGCCGCTAAGAAGGTGATCCTGACGGTTGAGGAGATGGTGGATGAGTCCGTGATCCGTTCAGACCCCAATCGCACGCTGATCCCTGGCCTGGTGGTCGATGTGGTCTGCCATGTGCCTTTCTGTGCCCATCCCTCTTATACCCAGGGTTACCATGACCGGGATAACGATTTCTATCTGGCCTGGGATGAGATCAGCAAGACCGATGAGGGCGTGAAAGCCTATATGGATGAGTGGGTCTATGGCGTTCCGGATCGAGCGGCCTATTGGGAAAAGCTGGGCCCTGAGGTTCACCAACGTTTACACGCTGGTCAGCGGCTTTCCGAACCGGTCAACTATGGCGATTATTGAGATTGAGGCGGAATCATGGTGGAAATTTCTTATAACCCGAAAGAATTGATGGTGGTGAATGCAGCCCGGCTCCTGCGGGACTATGATGTGGTCTTTGTGGGCGTGGGCATCCCGAACCTGGCCTGCAACCTGGCCCGGCGGACGCACGCCCCCAATTTGCAGATGATCTATGAGGCCGGGGTGATCGGCGCACAGCCTTCACGGCTGCCGCTTTCGATCGGTGACCCCTCACTGGTGACCGGTTCGACCTCGGTTTGCAGTATGTATGATGTCTTCACGCTCTACCTCCAGCGGGGGAATGTGGATGTGGGGTTCCTGGGCGGTGCACAGATTGACCAGTATTGCAATATCAACGCGACCGTGATTGGTGATTATCAAAATCCTAAGGTGCGCTTGCCCGGTTCCGGCGGCTCGATGGAGATTGCAGGCTGGGCCAACCGATGCTACATTATCACACCGCACCAGAAGCGACGCTTCCCCGCGCAGGTGGATTTTCATACCTCCATTGGATTCCTCGACGGCGGCGATGCTCGCAAGAAGACGGGCGTGCGCGGCGGAGGACCGGAAGCAGTGGTGACCAACCTGGGCGTGATGCGGCCTGACGAGAACGGTGAACTGGTGCTGACGGCTATGCACCCAGGTGTGACTTATGAGCAGGTGGCGGAGAATACCGGCTGGCCGCTGAAGATGGCTGAGGATTGCGCCGTGACGGAACCGCCCAACGCAGAAGAGTTGCGAATCCTGCGCGAGGACCTTGATCCCCAGCGAATCTACATCTAGATTGCACCATCAGGTAGAATCCAAAGAAAAACAGGACGATACCATGAAAAAAGAAATCCAAGTTTTAACCACTTTTGATCTGACCAAAGAACAGCAGGAGCGGCTCACTAAGGCATCCGATCGGGTGAAGCTGACCGTGATCCCTGCCAGCGAACCGAATGCCGTCCCTGATGAACGCTGGGCCGAGACGGAAGTGCTTTATACCTGGGATGTGTTGCCTGAGCCCGACAAGGCCCCGAACCTCAAATGGGTGCAGCTGGGTATGGCCGGAGTGGACCCATTTCTGGATTCGCCCCTGGTGCAGCGGGAGGATACGGTTTTGACCTCCATGAGCGGGGCCATCGTCAGCCAGATTGCTGAATATGTGTTGATGGCGCTGTTGGCCTTTGGGCATCACCTGCCCAAGATGGTGCGCAACCAGCGAGAGCATATCTGGCCGGATCAAAAGGAACGGTCGGAAGGCTTTTTGCCTTTGGAACTGCGGCACAGCACGGTTGGGATTTTGGGCTATGGCAGCATTGGCCGCCAGGTGGCGCGTTTGCTCCAGCCCTTTGGCGCGGAAATTTTGGCTGCCAAACGTGATGTGATGCACCCGGAGGACCTGAGCTATATGCCCGAGGGGATGGGTGACCCGCAAGGTGAGTTCTTTACCCGGCTCTACCCGATGGAAGCCATGAACAGTATGCTCTCGAGCTGTGATTATGTGGTGGTGGCGCTGCCCCTGACCGGCAAAACCCATCATATCCTTGGCTCGTTAGCCTTTGAGGCGATGAAAGAGACGGCGTATCTGGTGAACGTGGGCCGGGGTGCGCTGATTGATGAGGCAGCACTGACCGAAGCGTTGAAAGATGGCAAAATTACCGGCGCTATGTTAGATGTCTTTGAGGAAGAACCCCTGCCCGAAGATAGCCCATTGTGGGATATGGAAAATGTGCTCATCAGTCCGCATGTTTCCGGGTTTAGTAGTCATTTGCAGGATGAGACCTTTGAGCTCTTCGTGGAGAACCTTAACCGCTATTTGACGGGATTATCGCTGTATAACCAGGTGGATTTGAAGAAGGGCTATTGACGTCAAACCCACAACTAAATTAACTAAAGGTGCGCTCATGAGTTGAGCGCACTTTTTTGTTAATCCTTGACATTAGGGGTGGAATCTGCTAATATATCGTTAATCGCTATAACGATTACCGTTATAGCGATTAACGATACTATTTCGACGGGAGATATTATGCAAAAATCGCAAGACAAGGATTTCCTGCCCCTCTCTGAGGCGACCTTTTTCATAATGCTGGCGCTGTTAACCCCACAGCATGGTTATGGCGTCATGCAAATGGTGGAAGAAGTCAGCCAGAGTTCGGTTGTCATCGGGCCAGGAACTCTGTATGGGGCTTTCTCGAACCTGGAAAAGGAAAAATTGATTGAAATGGTGCGGGAAGAGGGGCGTCGCAAGGTTTATCAGCTGACGCCAAAGGGCCGGGAGGTCTTGTTGGCGCAACGGGATCGACTTGAAATGATGATTGCGCTTTATGATAAAAACATTGATCCGGAAAAGGAATAATAAAATGGCGGAGAGAGTTGTTGAACATAAGTGGTTTTGGGCCTGGCAGGATGATAAGGAAGAGCGTTGGCTTGAAGAGATGTCAAAAAGCGGTCTTCATCTGGTTTCGCCGGGTTACTTTGGCCGGTATGAGTTTAAAAAGGGTCGACCCCAGAAATGTTTTTACCGATTGGATTTCATTTCTCAAAACCAGAATCATGAAGATTATTACCAGCTATTTGCGGATGCCGGCTGGGAACATATTGGAGAATTTGGTGGTTGGCAATATTTCAGGAAACTTGATGACGGTCAGGGGGACGCTGAAATTTTCACGGATGTTACCAGCAAGATAGAAAAATACCGGAGAGTTTTACTAATCTTGGTGATATTAACCCCGATCTACCTCTTACCTTTAAACTTAAGAAATATGATTGAAGGGGATACTGGTTGGTTGATGAATGCTATTTTTGTGGTTTGGTGGTGCATTCTTTCTTTGATGATGTTTAGTATCATCAAGATGATCCATCGGATAAATGCGCTGAAAAATACGCTAAAACAATAAAGGGGGTGGGCAGTCACCGTGAGCCGCCCATATGGCAGGTTGGGCTTTCGCCTTCCCCCTGGCGGGGAAGGTGGCGTGAAACGCTGGATGAGGGGTAATTATCACCTCATCAGTCTGCTCCGCAGCCAGCTTCCCCTCAAGGGGAAGCCTTATTTGTGGGTTTTGAAGATGGCTGTAAAAAATCTCACCAGATGGAATTTGTCCCGCTTTTAGCGTGACCTACATAACCGAAATTTTGTTGAGACTATGAAGTTCTTTATCTTCCCCCTGGCGGGGTAAGTGGGGGAAACCGCCATATGATGAGAAAGAACAGAAGATCCCAAAAAAGTCCCTTGTAGGCAAACTGTTCCATAACAAAACATATGTTCCAATTTTGTCATGGAAGCGATGAACAGCATGCTCTCGAGCTGTGATTTTGTGGTGGTGGCGCTGCCGCTGACCGAAGAAACCCATCATATCCTTGGCGCGCCAGCCTTTGAGGCGATGAAGGAAACGGCTTATCTGGTGAACGTGGGTCGGGGTGCGCTGGTTGATGAGGCGGCACTGATCGAAGCGCTGAAAACTGGCAAAATCGCCGGTGCGATGTTGGATGTCTTTGAGCAAGAACCACTGCCCGCAGATAGCCCATTGTGGGATATGGAAAATGTGATCATCAGCCCGCATGTTTCAGGGTTTAGCAGCCATTTGCAGGATTAGACCTTTGAGCTTTTCGTGGAGAACCTGAACCGGTATCTGACGGGATTATCATTGGATAACCAGGTGGATTTGAAGAAGGGGTACTAGATCTTCACCTCAAAAGACCTTACCTATACTTATTGTTGACAAAAGAGATCTGGTCGTGGCCCTTTATCGGTTAAATAGTCATAAATTGCTTTCCTTGAAAATTTTTAGGTTCAGAAGGCTGATTTTAGGTGAAATGTTATTTCTGCTTGGAGAATTTTTAGAATAATAGCAGGCACGAAACCTGGGGTTCATCGAATTAAGAAAAATAAGAGTTGTCTATACCTATTGATAAATAAATGGCAGATGTGCTAAGATGATATTAATACCATAAGTGAACTATCATGGGCCTGGATGGTATTAGCAAATGTTTGTTATGAAAAAAGGAGTTAAAAATGAAGCTTTCAGCACCTAAGAAAGTTACTTGGTGGATTGCTGTCGTTGTTGGTGTGCTCGGTATCCTTGGTCAATTTATGAGCATCCCATTTGTTAGCGAAAACGCGTTTTGGTTTGTTGCAGTTGCTTTTGTTTTACTTGCTCTCGCTACTTACTTGAAGGATCTTTAGACTCAATGTAACCAAGTGAATTTGGCCCAGATTCACTGCTAGAAGATACACAGAGTTCTTGATAGTTGAGAACTCTGTATTCTTTTTAATAATATCAAGATAGCATATTAGTCATCTCGAAATAAAAACAAATGTTCCAAGTTTAACCCCCACATGGTAAAATCAGCGCATGGATCTATTTGACCATGCCCTCGAAGAACGAATGCAGCAAGAAGCCCCCCTGGCAGACCGAATGCGGCCGCAGATCCTGGATGAGATTGTTGGCCAGGATCACATCATAGGGGAAGGTCGTCTGCTGCGCCGGGCTATCCAGGCTGACAGGCTCTTTTCCTCGATCATCCTCTATGGCCCCCCTGGCACCGGAAAGACCACGCTGGCGAGGGTCATCTCCAACCTGACCAAAGCACATTTTGAAAGCCTTTCTGCCGTGCTGGCAGGTGTGGCTGACCTGCGCAAGGTGATCACCGAGGCAACCGAACGCCGGCGGCTCTATCAGCGGCGGACCATCCTTTTTATTGACGAGGTCCATCGCTGGAACAAAGCCCAACAGGATGCCCTGCTCCCGCATGTCGAGAGTGGTTTAGTTACCCTGATTGGCGCCACAACCCAGAACCCCTATTTTGACGTTATCAAAGCGCTTGTTTCCCGTTCACGGGTATTCGAGATGCACTCCCTGACCGAAGAGGACATCCGAGCGATCATGCTGCGTGCTCTGCAAGACCCTGAGCGCGGTTACGGCAAACTGAAAGTTGAACTGGCGCCGGAGGCCCTGGCACACCTGGCCCGCATGGCTGGGGGAGATGCCCGCAATGTGCTCAACGCCCTGGAATTGGCCGTGGAAACCACACCGCCGGATAAGGACAGTGTGGTCCGGATTGGACTGGATGTGGCTCAGGAGTCGATCCAGAAGCGGGCGGTGCTCTATGATAAGACCGATGACGCCCATTATGACACCATCTCAGCCTTCATCAAATCCGTGCGCGGCTCTGACCCGGATGCGGCGGTTTACTGGCTGGCGAAGATGCTCCACGCCGGTGAGGACCCACGCTTTATCCTTCGGCGGCTGATCATCCTGGCCGGTGAAGACATTGGCCTGGCAGACCCGCAGGGACTGGTGGTGGCTAATGCTGCCGCACAGGCCTTTGAATATATCGGCTTTCCTGAGGGGATTTTCCCGATAGTGGAAGCGACCCTCTATCTGGCAACAGCACCGAAATCCAATTCCGCCTTTGCCTATCATGCGGCTCTGGCAGAGATTGAGGATAATGGCGTTGGCCCCGTACCGATTCATTTGATGGATTCCAGCCGCGATGCCAAGGGGCTGGGGCATGGCGTAGGCTATGATTACCCCCACAGCCATGAAGGGCACTGGACGCCCCAGCAATACCTCCCGAGCACTGTCCTGGGCAAGCATTTTTACGAGCCCACTGATCAGGGCTATGAAGCTCAGGTGCAGGAGCGTGTGAGGCTGTGGCGTGAGGCGCAGGATAAGGTCTTATTGGAAGAAAACCAGGATAAGAAGGCCTCCTGATGGCAACGTTCTTATTGATTAGGCATGGCGACAACGATCTTCTGGGCAGCAAGCTGGCCGGCAGGCTCCCGGACGTGCATTTGAACGCCAAAGGGCAGGCCCAGGCCTGTGCCGTAGCGGAAGGCCTGGCGGAATTGCAGATTGCTGCGATCTATGCCAGCCCTCTGGAACGCGCCCAGGAGACGGCTGAACCCCTCGCCCAGAGGCAGGGACTGACCATTCAGGTAATGGCTGAACTGGTGGAGATTGATTTTGGGGAGTGGCAAGGGCAGGAATTTACCAAACTCAAGAAAAACCCTCTATGGGAGACCGTCCAGACCAGCCCAGCGACTTTCCGCTTCCCGGGCGGAGAGAGCTTTGCCGAGGCCCAGGCCAGGGTTGTTGCAGGGCTGACTGCGCTCAGTGAGCAATATGGCGAAAAAGACTTGATCGCTTGCAACTCCCATAGTGACATTATCCGCCTGACCGTGGCCCATTTTCTAATGCTGCCGCTGGACCGATTCCAACGGATCAGGATTCGACCGGCATCGGTGACAGTGCTGAACCTGAACGATGACGTGGGTTACTTTGGCCCCATCAATTTCTCCTTTGATTTCAAGTCGTCTCTTCCATTCTGACCCTTTTATCCTTTCCACACGAAATAAAAATGAAGATTTTCCCGGTTGATCTTTGGTCTGGGCTATAATTACGTCAGTGCCTCAGATGAAAAGGAGCTCCATGGACCAGCATTTTGTAAAACCTGGATCAAAAGTCAAACTGAATGATTTGCCGACCCGTTCGGATGGGAACATTTTGAAAGCGGACGGCAAAGCCCAACTGGTGGTGTTGGCCACACAGCTCGCCGATCTGCAGGAACTCCTATATGCCGAACATAAACAGAAGGTCCTGATCGTCTTGCAGGGCATGGACACCAGCGGCAAGGATAGCACCATCCGCCACGTCTTTGGTGATGTCAATCCTCAGGGCACTAATGTTTATGGCTTTAAAGTGCCCACCCAGCAGGAATTGGACCATGACTATCTTTGGCGGGTGCATAAGAACACGCCCGGCAAAGGTGAAATTGCGATCTTCAACCGCTCGCATTATGAGGATGTGTTGGTTGTCCGAGTGCATAGCCTGGTTTCCAAAGCCGTTTGGGGGAAGCGCTATGACCAGATCAACGCTTTTGAGAAGCTTCTGGCTGATGAAGGTACCACCATCCTGAAATTCTGTTTGCATATCAGCAAGGAAGAACAGGCGGAACGTTTCCTGGCCCGGCTTGATCGTCCCACCAAACACTGGAAGTTCAATCCAGGTGATTTGGAGGAGCGAGAATATTGGAACGATTATATGGACGCCTATGAGGATATGATCAACCGAACCAGCACGGATTGGGCTCCCTGGATCGTTGTACCGTCTGACCAAAAATGGTATCGGAACCTGATCGTGGCTGAGACGATTGTCAAAACGCTGCAAGGTCTGGATATGCACTTCCCCAAAGAGGTGCCCGATATCGAAAAGTACCGGGATATCCTTGAGGAGATGGTTGCTAAGGAATCCTGATGAGCTCATCCCTCCCAAACCAATATCTTCGGTTTGTCCTCGCCGGTTGTATTAATGAGGACTTTATTCTCCCTATCTCAGGATCCCCACAGAATTCAGTTCTGGGGGGAAACCTCCCTTATGCCGCGGCGGGGCTTGCCCTGTGGGGCAGTACGGCAGGGATGATTGCCAGAGTGGGGGATGATTTTCCGATGCCATGGCTGGATCGGTTCCACCAACTCGGTTTTGACTTTAGCGGGATCAAGAAGGTGGAAGGCGAGATGAATGTCCGGCGGTTTATTGCCCATCAGGATGAAGCCGTATCTTTCGAGGATAACCCGATGCAACATTATGTGGACCGGGGCTATCCCTTCCCTCAGCGGCTGCTGGGCTATAAAGTTCGGCCACTGGTTCCCATGGACCCTAATGCCCCAGGAAAACAATCAATCCAGATTTCCGATATTCCCGAATATTACCTGGAGGCCAGCGGGGTGCACATTTGTCCGATAGATCACCTTTCGCATATTATCCTGCCCTCCGTTTTCCGCCAAGGTCGGGCCACCACAGTCACCCTGACGCCCTCGCCCAGGTATATGACGCCGACTTTTTTGAGTGAGCTTCCCGGGCTGTTTTCTGAGATCACAGCTCTGATCGTGCATGAAAAAGAAGTCCGTGCACTATTTCAGGGACGAGGCTCAGACCTGTGGGAGATGGCAGCAGCTTTGGGTAAGATGGGGCCTGAATTCATCGTGATCCAGACGGACCGCTCCGGTTATTATCTGTATGATCAGATCACCCATAAACGCTGGGTGATTCCCCAATATCCCTCCAGAATTGCTGACCCGACTGGGGGCCTGGATGCCTTTGCGGGTGGATTTCTCGTCGGCTATCGTGAGGATTATGACCCCCTGGCAGCGTCTCTGAAGGGCGCTATTGCAGCCTCTCTGACCGTGGAAGGCAGCGGTGTTTATTATGCGCTGGACGCCATGCCCGGTTTGCGGGACGCGCGGCTTGAGTCCCTGAGGGGATTGGTCAGAGAAATTTAGTTTTTCCCAGTTGGATATTTAGAGATATTCCATGAGCAGTTCCTGCACCACGCCAGGATTGGCTTTGCCGCGCATCTGGCGCATCACCTGACCAAAGAACCACTGCCGTAACGCAACTTTACCTTCCCTGTAAGCCTGAACCTCATCCGGGTGGTCAGCAAGGACCTGGCGCACCACTTCGGCGATGGCTTCCCGATCGGAAACCTGCGCCAAGCCCTCTGCTTCAATGATTGCTCCGGCTTCCTGCCCGGTTGCAACCATCTTCTCCAGCACGGTTTTGCCTGTGGCGTTATTGACTTTGTCTTCCTGCAATAAGTCCAATAACCCAGCCAATGCAGCAGGCGATATCGGCAGCGCATCAATGCCTGTGCCGGTGGTGTTCATGATCCCAAAAAGTTCGCCGGAAACCCAATTGGCCGCCAGCCCGGCATCCGGCTGCTGCATGGCATTGACCACGCGCTCAAAAAATGCCGCAGTTACCCGGTCGGTTGTCAGGATCTCAGCCTGATAGGCGTCCAATCCTAAATCCGCCATGAACCGGCTGAACTTGCGGTCCGGGCGCTCCGGCAGGTTTTCACGTGAAGATTCAATCTGTTCAGAGTTGATGACCAGCGGAGGGAGGTCCGGCTCGGGAAAGTAGCGGTAATCGTGGGCTTCTTCCTTGCTGCGCTGAGAAACAGTGACTTCGTTCAACTCGTCCCAGCCCAGGGTTTCCTGGTCCACTTTGCCGCCCTTTTCCAGCAGGGCGGTCTGGCGGTCCAGCTCATAAGTAATAGCAGCGGTCATTGTGCGGAAGCTGTTGAGGTTCTTGATTTCAACCCGGGTGCCCAGAATATCGCTGCCTTCAGGTCGAACGGAGACATTTGCTTCAAAGCGGATCACGCCTTTTTCCAGGTCACCAGAATTCACCCCCAGATATTGCAGCACCATCCGCAGGGTGCGGGTATAAGCCAGCACTTGCTCAATGGAGTGCATGTCCGGTTCAGTGACGATTTCGAGCAGGGGAATCCCGGCGCGGTTGAGGTCCACCAGGGAATAGGCTTCATCTTCGGTGTGGATATGGGTCAGTTTGCCGGTGTCCTCTTCCAGATGGACCCGGCGGATGCGGATATCCAGCCAGCCGGAATCCGTGCGCACCGGCAGGAGGCCATGTTCAGCCAGGGGGAACTCGTATTGGGATATTTGATAGCCTTTGGGCAGGTCGGGGTAGAAATAATTTTTTCGCGCGAACTGGCTGACTTTGTTGATCTCACAATCCAGGGCAAGGGCGACCCGCAGCCCAAAAGCGACCGCCTGGTCATTGACCACGGGGAGCGAGCCGGGCATGCCCGCACAGACGGGGCAGACCGCGGTATTAGGTTCTGCCCGGGTGGAATCCAACACCGGGCAGCCACAGAACATTTTTGATTGCGTTTGCAGTTCGGCGTGGACTTCCAGGCCGATGTCTGCGATATATCCAGATTTCATCTCAACCCTTTATTCAATTTTCCGGCGACCCTGGCAAACTGAAAGGTGAGGATGCTTGCTTTGGTCTTGCTGTTGATGAGCGCTTGTTAGGATCAGAGTTTTTTGAGGAAGTGGCCGATCTTTTCCAGGGCGATCTCAAGTTTTTCATAACTGGTGGCATAGGAGCAGCGGACAAAGCCAATTCCGGAATCGCCAAAGGCGGAACCAGGCACCACAGCCACTTTTTCTTCCAGGAGGAGCCTCTCGGCGAAGGTCACGTCGTCCAGTCCGGTATTGTGGATGCTGGGGAAGACGTAAAAAGCGCCATGCGGCTCAAAGGTCGGCAGGCCAAGGCTGTTCAGACCTTCATAGACCAGTTTGCGACGGCGGTCATACTCCGCCAGCATCTCCTTGACATAGGGCTCGCCCACTTTGAGGGCTTCCAGTGCGCCATATTGGGAGACCGTTGGGGCGGACATGACGGAATATTGGTGGATGCGAACCAGGCCATTGATCATGCTGGCTGGGCCGGCAGCGTAACCGATCCGCCAACCGGTCATGGCATAGTCTTTTGAGAACCCGCCCAACAGCAATGTGCGTTCCTGCATGCCGGGGAAGGCGGGGAAGCAGATATGTTCCTGACCATAGACAAGCCGGTCATAGATTTCATCGGAGATCACGACCAGATCGTGTTCTTCCGCAATTTTGGCGATGGCTTCCAAGTTCTCGCGTTTGGCAACCGTGCCGGTGGGATTGTTGGGGTAGCCCAGCAGGATGGCTTTGGTTCTGGGGGTGATCGCTTTTTCGATCACGGCTGGGTTTGGTTGGAAATCATCCTCCATGGTTGTGTAGATCTCGACCGGTTTCCCGCCTGCCAGGGCGACCTCTGCCTGGTAGGAGACAAAACACGGTGTGGGGATGATGACTTCATCCCCGGGGTCAAGCAAAGCCGTGAAGGTGAGATAGAGGGCTTCAGAGACGCCCACGGTTACGATAATCTCATTGACGGGGTCATAATGCACGCCATAGCGTTCTTCCAGGTTCTCCGCAATAGCCGTCCGCAGTTCCATAATGCCAAGATTGGAAGTGTAATGGGTCTCTCCCTTTCGGAGGGCCTGCACCCCAGCTTCAATGACCGGCTGGGGCGTGGTGAAGTCAGGCTCACCTATCCCGAGGGAGATAACATCTTCCATGGTAGCTGCAATGTCGAAGAATTTCCGGATTCCGGATGCTTTCAGGTTGACCACAGTCTTTGAGAGATAACTTTTTGGCATTCACGCTCCTTGGTAATCTAAGTGGATATGATCCTTATTTTACAATGACAAATCCTCTTTGAAGTGGATTTGCCAGGTTTCCGATTCAAGTATATAGATCAGTTCGAATAAAGTCTCGCCAGGTGAGCAGCGCACCAGGAAGAGCAGGGAGTCCGGATGGCGCTGTCTGTCAATGATCTCGGTGACCTCGTATATCATTTCGTGCCAGATCACCCGGCGGGGGGCCTCCGGGTAGTTAGCGCCTGCATAACATACGACCCGGCCCATATTTAATCGTCTCAGCTCATTGATTCGCGCAGCTGTTATCGCCGAGATTAGCCCGCCCCGTCTGGCCTTTGAGCGACACACTGTGCCCGATCAGCGAATCCTCCAGTCGGCAGGATTTGAGATGCGAACCGGGGCCAATGATACTTTCACGCACCAGGCAATCTTTGATGGTGGCATTTTCACCGATTGAGACATAGGGTCCAACCACCGATTGCAGGACCTGCGCAGTGGGGTGGATGAAAACTGGCGGAATGATCACTGTATTTTCCGTGGGGGTCAATTTGTCACTATTGTCAAAGCCGTGGTCCAGTAGGTAGCAGTTGGTTTCTAGCAGCGATTCGGGTGTGCCGGAATCCAGCCAGACATCCACCTTTTCTATGCGCATTTTGAGACCACGTTTGAGCAGGATGTTGATGGCGTCTGCCAGATAGAATTCCCCTTTGAGGTAGAGCTCTTTGTCAATTTGTTCCTCAACGGCGGAGAGGATCGTTGAGGCGTCTTTGAAGTAGTAACAGCCGACTACTGCCAGGTTATTGGACATGTTGTCCGGCTTTTCGATCAGCTCTGAGATCCAGCCATCTTCATCGACCAGGGTCACGCCAAAGCGCCGTGGGTCCGGGACGGGTTTGACCCAGATCACGCCATCGGCTTCTTCATCCGTCAGGAACGAGAAGTCGTTTTCGATGATCGTATCGGAGAAGACGATCAACAGCGGCCCGGTGAGGGCCTCTTTGGCCTGCCAAAGTGCGTCCGATTGGCCCCGCATGACGGTGTCAATGGGGAATTGGACCTTCCAATCTGGATAGAAACGGGCCATATGCTCCCGGATTTGAGGCTCCACCTGAGCGTTGACGGAGAAGATAAATTCCGAGGATTCGACATAGGGCACCGTCTTGAACATTTCAAGGACGAAATCAATTACAGTTTTTCCGGCCAGGCTGACCAGGGGTTTGGGGCGGCTCCAGGTGAGCGGCCGCAATCGGCTGCCAAATCCCCCCATCGGGATCAGAATTTTGATCGCTTTCTCCAAAGCTGCACCTCCGCTAATGAGTATGGATGACGATCCGTTTTAGGGTCTCGTCATCCTATTGTACTTTGCCTTCTTGTTTGTTTGGGCTGGGTTTATTTAACTGCCCAGGAATTGTCGCCAATATTGAACCGGCCGGATTGCCCGGTGATATTTGCATGATGGCCGATAAGTGAGCCTTCCAGCAGCGAAGCGGTGACATGCGTGCCGGAGCCGATGATCGAATCCCGGATGGTGCTGTCGTTCACCACCACGCCTTCTCCGAGGGAGACATATGGCCCGATGACAGCCGTATTGATCCGAGCTGTGGGATGGATGTTCACCGGCGGGATGATGACTGTATCCTCCAGGTTGGAAACGGAGGCGGAATTATCCTGGCCATGTTCCAGCAGATAGCGATTGGTCTCCAGAAGGGCTTCCGTCGTCCCGGCGTCCAGCCAGGTATTGACCATTTCCGTGCGCATGGTCATGCCGCGTTCCAGCATGATGTTGATCGCGTCCACCAGGAAGAATTCGTTTTTCAATGAGATGTTGCGTTTGATCTGTTCCGCAATCGCGGAGATCAGATCTTCGGCCTCTTGGAAATAGTAGCATCCAACGACAGCCAGGTTATTCTTCAGTTCCTGGGGCTTTTCGATCAGTCGGACCACCTGGTGGTTCTGATCGACCTCGGCCACGCCAAAACGGCGGGGGTCCGGCACGGGTTTAACGAAAGCCACGCCCTGGGTTTCCTTACCGATGAAGGAAAAATCGTTATCAATCAGGGTATCCGAGAAAGCCATCAGCATCGGTCCATGCAGGAATTCGCGGGCCTGCCAAAAAGCATCGGACTGACCTTTCATCTCAGGCTGCACAGCGAAATCCACATGATAATCCGGATAATAATGGGCGACGTGCTCTCGAATTTGTTCACCCATGGAGGAACCAAGGATGAAGACAAATTCCGATTGCTCAAAATTGGGTACGGAGCGGAACATATTCATAATCTGATCCAGCACCGTCGCACCCGCTAAAGAAACCAGCGGTTTGGGTTTGCTCCAGGTGAGCGGCCGCAGGCGGCTGCCGAAGCCGGCCATCGGGATCACGATTTTCAGGGGTTTGGTCATATGAGGGTCTCCTCGATAGGGTATTCTGTTTAGTTCAGGATCTTAACATCCGGCCAGCTCTCGTGCCACTGGGTTGCCAATTGGTAGGCATGACCCACCTGGAAAAGCAGGTCTTCCCGGAAGTGGGGCCCCATCAACTGCATGCCCACCGGCATCCCGTCGGAGTCCGTTCCCACAGGGAAAGCCAGCCCCGGCACTCCGGCCAGGTTCGCGGGTAGAGTGAAGACGTCTTCCAGGTACATCGCCAGCGGGTCATCCGTATGCTGGCCGAACTTAAAAGCGGTGGTGGGGGCGATGGGCGCGGCGATCACGTCCACATCTTCAAATGCTAGATCGAAATCGCGTTTGATCAGGGTGCGGACCTTTTGGGCTTTACCATAATATGCATCATAATAACCGGCTGAGAGGGCATAGGTGCCCAGCATGATCCGGCGTTTAACCTCCGGGCCAAACAGACGGCCGCGGGTCTCGGTGAACATATGCCAGAGGTCTTCCCCTTCGCCCAGGCGCGGGCCAAATCGGATCCCATCATAACGAGCCAGGTTGGCTGAAGCTTCCGCCGGGGCGATCAGGTAGTAGACCGGCAGGGCATATTCGGTATGGGGTAAATGAATCGGGACGGCTGTGGCACCCTGAACTTCCATTTGAGTAATGGCCGCCCGGACACGCATCTCCACTTCAGGCTGAATGCCTTCGATGAAGTATTCTTCGGGGACGCCGATTCGCAGTCCCTTGAGGGAGTCGGTTTCTGGCAGAGTATATTCCGGCACAGGTAGTTGAACGCTGGTGGCATCCAGAGGGTCGAAGCCGGCCATATATTGGAACAGGGTGGCGACATCGGCCACATTGCGGGCGATCATCCCGACGGTGTCCAGCGAGGAGCCGTAGGCGATCAAGCCATAGCGCGAGGTGCGTCCATAGGTGGGCTTGATGCCGGTGGTGCCGCAGAACGAGCAGGGCTGCCGGACGCTGCCGCCGGTATCGGTGCCAAATGCGGCAGGGGTTATCCGAGCGGCCACTGCAGCGGCTGAACCGCCACTGGAGCCACCGGGCACCCTGGTAGTATCCCAGGGGTTGTGGGTCGATTCGTAGGCGGAGTTTTCAGTGGAGGATCCCATGGCAAATTCATCGGTGTTGGTCTTACCGAGGGGGATCACGCCGGCATCCAGCAGGCGCTGGACCGCGGTCGCGGTGAAGGGCGGGATGAAGTTCTTTAGGATTTTTGAGCCGCAGGTCGTCCGTACCCCTTCCAGACAGAGCACATCCTTGACGGCCAAAGGTAGCCCCGTCAGGGGTGGCAGATCCTCAGGTTGGGAGGTTCGCAGGTCATCTGCCGCTTTGGCGGCTGCCAGCGCTTTATCCGGTGTGAGGGTCAGGAAGGCATGGACTTCGGATTCGAGCGAATCAATCCGCTGCAGCAGGGCGCGGGTCAATTCCACGCTGGAAAAGTCTCCGGCGCGCAGCCCATCAATGCAGGCCTGGACGGTCAGGCTGGTCAGTTCTGTCATTCCTGACCTCCGAAAATCGGTGGGACCTTGAACTGGTCATCCTGAGTCTTGGCGGCGTTCCCCAGGACATCGTCCTGGGATAAGCCGGGCCGGTTGTGGTCCTCTCGCAGCCGAAGCTGCATATCCAGGACGCTGGCCGTGGGCGGGATCTGGTCGGTGGCGAGTTCATCCAGCCGGGCAGCATAATCGAGGATATCGGATAGCTGCTCAGCGTAACGCTGCTTTTCGTTCTCGGTCAGTTCCAGACGGGCCAGGGCGGCAATGTGTTCAACTTCCTCAATGGTCAGCTTCATGATGCCTTATTATAATATGGATGCGCCTAACGGCAGTGGGGCTGGAGGAGGGAGAATGGGGGATTGCCTTTACCATTGGGTAAAGCTTATTGGAACCGATTGATATTGAAGACATTTATTAAATTATTTTTGGAAATTATTGGAACCTTCCCTGAGAAAACTAAATCAGGGAAGGTTGTTTTGTCACCCCGAACTAGACTTAAGCAGCGAGTACCTGGGTACCATAGAGCCGTGATTCAACCAGTGCAATGTCAGCGTTGGTTAAAATCTGAATTTCATGTATTTGGCTCTGCTCCAGCAGGTTTTCAGGGCATTGGCTCAGGCTTTCCAAAATTCTAATGGAGTCATCATCGGCCGCTATCCGGTTAATTGAGAGGCCGCCACAGGTCTGGCAGCGATGCACGAGCATCAGTTCGCCCTGCAGCCCTCGGGCATATTTATCTCGGCTGCGTTTGACCGTCAGCCCGACGGGAGCCATCACGCCCTTGCAGGCACAGAGCCGGTCGCCCGCCTCAAAGAGGTCCACATGCCGGGAATGCAGGCAATAGGGACAATGGTTACGATTGACCACGCCTGATACCGCCGTCCTGGCACTGACATAACGGCCGCAGTTCTTGCAAGTGAAATCCGCGTTGAAATCATCAAAATAGGTCCGCATCATTCACCTCACAGGTCCACTTTCAGCCTTAAATAGCTTTTATAGCGATAGGGACTGATCGCGCCATCCATCACAGCCTGGCGAATCGCACAGCCCGGTTCTTCCTCGTGATTGCAACTGTGCCCAAAGTGGCACTGGCCCAAAAATGGCCGCATTTCAGGGAAACATTCAGCCACGTCTTCCGGTGTTAGCCCAATCAGGCCAAATTCCCGCACGCCGGGGGTGTCGATTATTGCGCCACCCGCCGCCAGGGGGAACATTTCCAAATGGGTGGTGGTGTGGCGTCCCTTGCCGGTGGTCTGGTTCACGGTTTGCACTCGCAGACCCAGGCCGGGTTCGATGGCATTTAGCAGGGAGGTCTTCCCCACGCCGGACTTGCCCACCAGGACGGACGTCTTTTCCAAAAGGATATCCCGCAGTTCTTCCAGCCCCATCATTTGTTGTGAGCTGGTCAGGGTCACGGGGTAGCCGATCCGCCGGTAGCGTTCAACGGCTTCCAGCAGGTCCGACTCAGCCGGAGTGTTCTGGATGAGGTCCATTTTAGTGATCGCAATCCGCACCGGCAGCCGGTGGTGTTCCGCAGCCACCAGGTAGCGGTCCAGCATGTGCCAGCGCGGCTCAGGGTTGGCGGCGGCGAAAACCGGAACCACCTGGTCCAGGTTGGCCGCGATCACCTGCTCGAAGGCATGCGCACCGGGCATGGGCTTGGCGGATTGGCGGGTCAGTTTGTTTTGGCGCGGTAGAACCTCCAGGATCATCCCGGTGTCATCGCCGGCCGGTTGGTAACGGACCCGGTCGCCAATGGCCACGGGATCCATATGTTTATCACGGGTGTTCGTGACCCGCTTTTTCCGTCCACCCTTGCCGCCGCTGTATTCAAAGTCTTTCCAGAGCTTCGCCGAAAGCGAGCAGAGGATGACCTGGTCGTTGGTATGGACGTGATATTGACTTAGGTTTTTCTTATAAACGACACCATATGCAATCGTGTCGGTAGTTTGAGTTTGCATTGTAAGCGTTCCTTATGCTTATCAGCAGTAGTGCTGTCTATCTTTTGAGTGGTACTGAACCCTGAGATCAGGGTTTCATAATTTGAGATACGAACTTGGGCTTGCATCAAGCCTTCCTTTCATTAGAAAAAAATTGGTTAAATAGAACACCGGCCACGGAACAATCCCGTGACCGGTGGTGGTGTCATGCTGCATCCAAGCTTGTACTTGCTGGGGCAGGCGCGGGGTGATCCCCGGCCATGCCCGGTGCAGCCTGCATTTGTCTGATTAAAGTTAAATCAAAAGGCCACGGGGTATGAACACACCCGTGACCGGAAAAGGAGCTAGCGGTTCAGAAGCCGTCTAGCGAGTCCCAGAGGCGCGTTCATACAGTTTAGGGTTTGCAAGTACAAGGACTTTAGCCATAAAACGTGCCTCTACCTTTCTGTTACTAGTGAATTAACAATTTAGATTGTAATAAAAAGTGCCCATTTGTCAAGAGACTGGTTGGCAGGGATTTGCCTGGCCAGTTGGGCAGTGACCTTAAATGGGTTCCTCATCACGCAGGCTTTCCCGTAAGGTCTGGGCCAGCGCGCTGAATTCTGGGGCCACCCGCATATTAGGGGTGCGCGGGCGGGGGAGGTCGATCGTCAGGTTGAGCTTGATCATCCCGGGGCGGGGAGAGAGCAATAACACCCGGTCAGACAGATAAATGGCCTCTGAGATGGAATGCGTGACCATCAGCACGGTCTTGCGCCGGGCCTGCCAGATATGCAGCAGTTCATCGCCCATTCGCTCCCGTGTCAGGTCATCCAGGGAGCCAAACGGCTCATCCAGCAGGAGTAAATCCGGGTCCTGCATCAGCGAACGGGCAATGGCCACCCTCTGGGCCATCCCGCCGGAAAGATCACGGGGATAAGCCTGCTCAAAGCCTTCCAGTCCGACCAATTCGATCAATTCTTGGGCGCGGCTTTCAATTTGGTCATTGGGGATGCCTTGCAGTTCCAGAGGTAGGCCCACATTCTCGATGACCCTGCGCCAGGGCATCAGATTCGCCTGTTGGAAAACCAGGCCGACCTTTGGCTTGCGTTGATAAACCTCAAAATCACCGTGGGTAGGCGGAATCAACCCGGCCAGCACGCGCAACAGGGTGCTCTTCCCGCTGCCGGAAGGCCCGATCAGCGAGACGAATTCGTTTGGCGCCAGTGAGAAGCTGAGGTCGTGCAGCGCATGCACGACCCCGCTGGCATCGCTAAAGGTGACGCCCAGGTTCTTGACGCTGAGCACTGCCTCAGGGGAGGAGGTCATTGGTGAAAGCATTATCCAAATCCTGGGTCTCTGTCAATAGTCCCATATCTAATAAAACAGCCTGCATATTGACCCAGCCGGCTGGTTCACTATAGCCAAGGTTTTCTGTTTCCCAAAGCATGATGGATTGATTCAGGATCTGAAACTGGAGTTCTCTATTCGCATCGGCCAGGTTTTCGACATAGGCTTTACTGATCTCATAAGCCTGATTGGGGTCCGCCAGGGTGTCGGCGATGCCCTTAAGCAGCGCTTCAATGAAAGCCTGCACCTGATCTGGATGTTCATTGAGCATGGTCTCATTGGTGACGAGTCCATTGGCAACCAGACGCAGGTAATCGGCAGCGCGGATCACATCCACGTCATAACCTTGAGATTGCAGCACCATCGGCTCATTTGCCAGGTAGATCACGGCTGAATCAACCTGCTCGGTCACCAGATATTCCACCTGATTAAAGCCGATTGAAAGCAGGTTGATATCTTCCTCACCCAGGTCCGCTGCACTCAGCAGGGCGCGCAGGCCAATATAGCTGGCGCCATAGAGGCCTGGGACGCCGATGGATTTTCCGGCCAGATTCTCCGGAACGAGGATATCGGAACCCGCCAGTGAGACGATCCCCACCGGATATTTTTGGTACCAGGCGGCCACGTAGGTCACGGGCAGCCCCTGGGCACGGGCCAGCAGGACCTGCTCGCCGCTGGCAATGGCAAAGAGCTGCTCGCCGGCCCCAATCAGGGCGACGGCATCCGATTCGTTGCCATATTCAATGGAAACGTCGAATCCGGCATCCAGAAAATAACCCTTTTCCACTGCGACATAGATGGGTGCAAATTGGATGTTGGGAATGTAACCCAGGGTAAGCGGTGTTGTGATGATCTCGGGCTCCTCGGTGGCGGTTTCCCTTTGGCAGGCCGTCAGGATGAAGGCGCTCGAAATGGCGATGATGATGAGGATGATGGCTTTTCTCTTCAATTGGTTTGTTTGCATTTTCTCTCCATATTTTGGCAAAACAATATTAATCCTGGCGCCATGATTGCCAGGCCAGAACCCGTTTTTCAATCCAAAGGACACTACCGTAGAGGGCCATTGCCATCACGATCAGTGTGATCACGGCAACGAAGACCAGGGCAGTGTCGTATTGCCCGCGGCCGACATTGATCAGGAATCCCAGTCCCCGATCCGCACCGACCAGCTCTCCCACCACCGCGCCGATCACGGACAGGGTGGCGCCTACCCGCAGCCCACCTAAAAAGATCGGCAGGGCAGCCGGGACTTCCAGTTTCCAAAGCGTCTGACTGCGAGAAGCGTTCAGGGAGCGCATCAGGTCACGCAGATCCTGCGATACTTCACGTAAACCCACCACTGTGTTGATCAGGACCGGAAAGAAAACGATCAACGCACAGATCAGGATCTTCGAAAAGATCCCCGGGCCGAACCAGATGACCAACAAGGGAGCAATGGCAACCATGGGAATACTCTGGCTGGCGACCAGGTAGGGGGAGATCAGTTTTTCCAGGGTGGGAGATTTTGCCAGCAGGTATCCCAGAAGGGTGGCAAACAGGCTGCCCGCAAGAAGACCGGAAAGGACTTCAAGAAGGGTGATAAGGGTGTGGCGGCCAAGTTGACCATTTGTCAGGGTGATGAGGAACCGTTCCCATACCAGGCCTGGGCCGGGCAGGATGAAAGCCGGCAGGTCCAGCACACGGGTGAGGGCCGCCCAGATAAGGAGGCCGCCGCCCAGAGAGAACACCAGGAAAAGCACTCTCTTCCACGGTTTCGGTTTTGGTTGATGGGGTTGGGTTTCAGACGTTGACGTCATATAAAAAAAGCCCTGAGTGATTGGGTCGGGGCATGAGATGAATACCAATAGATACCGGCACCTTCTTTCATTCGGACTGTTACCGCCGGCACCGGGATTTCACCGGTTCATGCATGCCTGACATGCTCGTGGGCTACCTCTGTCTGAGGATTACCACCGATAGGGAATTGGGCGATCTGGCCCGCACCCTGCCCCGAAGGTGTTAATTTTTTGATAAAAGTAGTATATCTTTTGAGTGAGGGCCTGTCAACGCGGTAAAGAATCATAATCTGCGCTGAGGTGTTTTAGAAAACTGTCCAACAGTCGTTATAATTAGGCATACTGACCTCATCCAATATGCTGACACCGGAGTGTTATGCCTGTCAATCTGTTTGAAATCCAGAAAAGCCTGCCAGATTTTGCGCAACAGGCCAAGGCCCATTCCGAGGCGGAGCAGAAGTATTTAGCTGTTCTGGAAAAAGTCCTCGCCGCGAATGCCGGGCGTTTGGATGAGATTGAGGCAGCATTGGAGCGGGAAAAAGGTCAAAATGAGCGACTGCGCTGCGCTGAACCGACCGGGGAGGCCCTGAATGAGGCTTTTCCTGCGGGTAAGATGCCCGCACTGGTCAGTTTGTTGGCGGCGGATGGCTCTCAGATCAATCCCTCCCGCCATGCCCGGGTGCCGTTTTGCGTGATCAATATCGGCGCCGTGGAAATGGTCAGGGGCTCCGGGCTGAAGCCAAAAGTTTATCAGGAGAGCCTGCTGCTGGATTATGACCGAACAACGCTGCCGGAGACCGGTATCATCAATGAGGGTGCCGTGGCTTTGCGGCGGGATTTCACTGAGAGGCAGCGGTTGGCGACCTGGTCGGCAAATTTGGTCAAACCGGCGATTGCCATGATTGATGGCCCGTTGGAACTTTACCGGGATGCCCAACAAACCGCAGAATTTAAACAAATTGCAGAAAAGTTCCAGGCCACGCTGGATCAATTTTTTACGGATAGAGTTTTTCTCCTTGGTTATGTGGATAAACCGGGAAGTGACTTATTTGTTAACCTGGTGGAGTTTCTTGGCAGGGGGCAGGTGGAGTTTGCTGATGAATTTTCAGCCTCTCGTCCTGTGCGGGTGGCCGATACGGATTTATTTAGGACTATTTTGAAGAATCCAGGTGACCGCTCAGCGGTGTTCAAGGTCCTTTCACCGACCAGTGAGAGCTTCGGCCTTGCCCAGCAGGTTCACTTTTTCTATATGAACGTGGGCACGTCCAAATTCCAACACCTGGCCCGGGTGGAGGTTCCCGCCTGGGTGGCCGGTGACAGGGACAATATCACCCTGATCCAGGCCGCCATTATGGATCAGACCCGGATCATGGGCTCGAAGCCCTATCCTTACCTTCTGCATCGAGCGCATGAGGTCGCCGTGGTCTCAATGGCAGAGCACCAACAGGTGGAGGATATGATCATCGCCACGTTTTACAATTCAAACGTCCCCATTGGCGCTCCCTCACAAAAGCAGGCCGCCAAGGGATTGATGAAAAATGGAGGAAAATAACGGATGACAACCAGCATTGAGATTGGCCGTTTGTTGCGGTCGGACACCACGGGATTCGTCTTTGGATGCAAACTGGATCAGATTGGTAGTCTGAGTTTTGGGTCAATGGTCCGCGTGCAGATGAATGACCATTGCCAAAATTTCGGGCTCATTTATGACATCCACATCGAGGATGATGGATTGGTGAAGCAGTTGATCACCTCGGAGAACCTGGCTGAGGAAGTTTTGCAGGATATCCGCGGCAACCGGTCCGTCCCGGTGGAAGTCGGCGTGCTGGCATTGGGCTATTCACGGGATGGAGCGATCTCGCACCTGCTGCCACCCCGGCCGCCGCTCAGCTTGGATGAGATTTTCCTCTGTACACCGGATGAGATTTCGGCCTTTACCGGTGCGGGCCGGATGGGCTATTTACGGCATATCCTGCGAGACCAGGACAAACCGGTGGCGGAACTGCTGACCGCCCACCTGCGGAATGCCCGCGAGGTGCAGGAGCAAATGGGCCACCCTGAGTGGTTTGATGGGGCGGTGGAGGAACTGATCACGTTGATGAAGGATGATTATCCCACGCTGATGACCGTGCTGGGTGTGGTGGATGAATTGGAAGTGTCTCAGAGCCGCCAGGCTGGCTTGAGCAGGAGGATCGGATGACCGACGAACTTCGCAGCATGAATGACAATTCGGGTTCTCTTGGCATCATCATAGATGGCGGGCTGGTCGATAACCTGCGCGCCAAATTGTCCGTTCCCGCCGGTGAGGTGCAGGAAGGCGCTTTTGTGGTGGTGGATGATCCCAAGGATGACTGGACCTTTTACGGGCTGATCACCGATCTGCAGCTTTGGGCCACCGATCCCCGTTATGCCCAGGAGGATTTTAGCGGGCGGCTTTCACCGCGGCTTGCGAAACTGCTGCGGGATAAGGTCCTCTTTACGAATGCCAAGATCATGAATACCTTGATGATGGAGCGCGGCCCGGACCCCGCCACCGAAACGGATGCCTACTTGGAGTGGTTCCAGGGCGTCATGGATGAACGGGTGCGCCCCCAACCGGCCAAGACCATCCCGCGCCATCATGCCCCGGTGCGGCTGGCCCGCGCGGAGGATATTGCCCTGATCTTTGGCGAAGAAGGGCAGAAGTCCTTTTTCCGCATTGGTGATACCCTCGAGCAGGGGCATCCGGTTTGCGTGAATTTGGATAAACTTGTCCAGCGCTCCGCTGGTATCTTCGGTGCGACCGGCACTGGTAAATCCTTCCTCACCCGGGTGATCCTGGCTGGGCTGATCAATCATGGCAAGACTGCCGTGTTGATCTTCGATATGCATAACGAATACGGCCCGGACGACACCGCCTCGGATACCGGCATGCGCGTGCCTGGTCTCAAAGGCAAATTCCCCACAAAGGTCCGCATGGTTGGCCTGGGCCGGGACGCCACCATCCGCGGTGAGCGGCCCGACTATACCCTGGAGGTGGCAGAATCGGACATCACCCCAGAGGATGTGCTGCTGCTTTCGCAGGAACTGAACCTGCGCGAGACCACAGCCACCACGCTGGATGCACTGCGAAAATCATTCGGCGCCAATTGGTTCCATGCCTTCAAGCAGATGAAAACCAATGCTTATATTGAGGACGATAACGGGCAGAAGGTCCCCGCGCCGGACAGCGTCAAGGCCTGGGCTCGGGAAGCGAATATCAACGACTTCGCTGCGGAAGGGCTGCATTCCAAACTGCGGCGGCTGTTCAATGCGCCTTATATTGTGGAGCAACCCGCCGCCAATGCGCTGCAGCAGATGATCGATAACCTCGATAACGGCCAGCATGTGGTGCTGTCCTTTGGTGAGTATGAAAAAGACCTGGATTATCTCTTCGTTTCCAACCTGCTCACCCGGCGAATCAGGGAGGTCTGGGAACAACGTACGAACGCATTCCGCAGCGGCAAGTCTGGCGCTGTTGAGCCCCGGCCGCTGGTGATTGCCGTGGAAGAAGCACACAAGCTGCTGAACCGGGAGATGGCATCGCAGACATCGTTTAGCACGATTGCCCGTGAGATGCGCAAGTATTACGTCACCCTGCTGATCATTGACCAGCGGCCCTCACAGATCTATGACGAGGTGATGTCGCAGCTGGGCACCCGGATCACCGGCTGGCTGGGTGATTCGGATGATATTTCTGCTGTGCTCACCGGGCTGGCCAGTCGGGATGCTCTGCGCGGGATGCTGGCGAGGCTGCAGCCCAAAGAAGAGGTGTTGATGCTGGGCTGGGGTGTGCCAATGCCGATTGTGGTCCGCTCCCGCCGCTATGACGACGCCTTTTGGGAGGAGTTGCTCAAGCCCAAAGCCAATGGCCGCCGGAATACCAACGCCCTCGATGGATTAGATTTCTAAGATGATTCCCGTCAGACTCAAACTTCAAGGTTTTCTTTCCTATCGTGAACCGGTCGAAGTGGACTTCACCGGCTTTAACCTGGCCTGCATCTCTGGTGAGAATGGCGCGGGCAAGTCGTCCCTGCTGGATGCGATCACCTGGGCGCTTTTTGGCCGGGCACGCAAAGCCGATGAATCGGTGATCAATACCCACCCCGAGGTCAAGAAAGCCGAGGTGACCCTCGACTTTGACTATGAGGGCAACCGCTACCGGGTGGTCCGCACCAACCCGCGGGGCAAGACTTCCTCGGTGGAGTTCTTCATCCGCTCTCAGGGGGAGGGGGATGAGGAACAGTGGAACACGCTCAGTGAACGGACGCTGCGCGATACGGACGCCAAGATTGTGGAAACCCTGCGCATGGATTTTGACACCTTCACCAATGCGTCTTTCTTCCTGCAGGGCAAGGCGGATCAATTCGCCACGGCCCGTCCCGGTGACCGCAAGCAGATTTTGAGTAATATCCTGGGCTTGGAGATCTGGGAGACCTATCGCGAATCTGCCTCCCAAAAGCGGCGTGACACCGATAAGCGGGTCAAGGGGCTGGATGGCCGTCTGAGTGAGATTCAGGCTGAGTTGGATGACGAGCCGCGTCGAAAGGCGTTATTGGCGGAATTGCAGGAGAAACTGGAAGACCTGACAGTGCACACGCAGGAACGGGCAAAGGCTTATGAGAACGTCCAGAAGTTGCAGGCCGTCTTGAAGGAACAGCAGAAGCTGGTGGAGACCCTGCAAGGCCAGTTGGATAGCGCAGAAAAAACTCTTGACCGCACCCGCACCACTCTGGCGGAGCGCCAGCAGGAACAGGCGGAAAATGCGGAGATGCTCGCCAGAGCAGAGGAAATTGAAAAAGCTTATTCTGACTGGCAGGCCGCCCGTCAGCGCCTGGAAGAGATGGAAGAGCTGGCCGATCAGTTCCGCCAGCATGAAGCGCTGCGGCATGAACCGCTGGCTGCCATCCGAGCTGAAGAAGCCCGTCTGACTCAGGAATTGGAAAGCCTGACGGAACAGCAGACCGCGCTTGAGAAGGCACAGGAAGAGGGTACATCCCTTGAGGAAAAACTGACACAGGCGAAAGCCCAGGTGGAAACGCTGCAGGCCCGGCTGGCAGAACGGCAGCAATTGGACGAAGCGATCCGGCAACTGCAGGCCGACCAGGCGGAAGCCAAGGCCGAAAATCCTCGGTTGCGGGACGAGATGCATGAGTTGAAGGATCGGATTGACCAGCTTTCGGTGGCAGACGGGGCGGAATGTCCGCTCTGCGGTCAGCCGCTGGCGGAGCATGATAAGGAAGCCCTGGTGGCCGCCCTCTCCGCAAAGGGCACGGGTTTGGGCGACCGTTTCCGCGAAAATAAGACTCTATTGGAGAACTTTGAATCACAATTGCGGCAGATGGGTGCCCAATTGGCTGACCTGAAAGGGGTGGAGGCCGAACTGCGTGAAGCCACCCGCCGTGCAGACCAGCTGACCCATCAGCTGGACTCGCTGCAAAAGCAGCGGTTCCAATGGGAGCAGTCCGGGGCGGCTCGTTTGGGTGAGATCACCGGCATTCTGAAGGATAAGACTTTCGCCGAAGATGCCCGGCAGAAACTCGCCGCGACTGATGCAGAATTGACCGCGTTGGGATATGACCTGGAAGCGCATGAACAACTCCGCCAAACGGAACAAGCCGGGCGGGAGGCGGATGCAGAGCTGCGTGCGCTTGAAAAAGCCCGCGCCGCGCTGGAGCCGGTGGAACGGGAGATTGCCGGGTTGCAGGAGCGGCAGGTGGAACAAGAAGAAGCCCTCCAAAAGTTACAGGCAGATCACACCCAGGCCGCAGCGGCTTATGCTGCTGCGCAGGCGGACCTGCCCAACAGTAAAGAGGCGGAAAAGGCTCTGCTGGATAGTCAGGAGCAGGAGAACCTGCTCAGGCGGGAAGTGGGCGCTGCGGAACAGCTCGTGAATGTGTTGGATACCCAGCGGGAGCGCAAGGTGGCCTTGTCGGCTGAGCGCGAGACCCTCACCCAACAGATCGCCAACCTGCGGCAATTGGAACGGGCCTTCGGCAAGGATGGCATCCCGGCCTTGCTGATCGAACAATCACTGCCCGAGATCGAAGAGACCACCAATGACCTGCTCTCACGACTTTCCAATGGGCAGATGTCCTTCCGTTTTGAGACTCAGCGCGAATATAAGGATAATAAGCGCAAGGATATGAAGGAAACGCTGGACCTGATCATCAGCGATGGACTGGGCAAGCGGGATTATGAGATGTTCTCCGGCGGGGAGGCCTTCCGGGTGAATTTCAGCATCCGGCTGGCGCTCTCCAAGATGCTGGCCCGGCGGGCGGGAGCCCGGCTGCAGACTCTGGTGATTGATGAGGGCTTCGGCAGCCAGGATGCCCAGGGCCGTCAGCGGCTGGTGGAGGCGATCAGCACTGTTCGGGATGACTTTGAGAAGATCCTGGTCATTACGCATTTGGAAGAGTTGAAGGATGCCTTCCCCACGCGAATCGAGGTGACCAAGACGGAAAAAGGGTCGCAGGTGGTAGTGGTGTAGGTCTTGCCTTCCCCCTAGCAGGGAAGGTGACACATAGTGCCGGATGAGGAGGCTTCATCTTTCACCTCATCAGTCTGCTGCGCAGACCGCTTCCCCTCGAGGGGAAGCCTAAGGAATTCGGTTGGTTGTAGAGATAAAAAGAGGCCGTTTTCTTTGAATGTCGGCTAAAACCTTTATTAATAAACCGATAGAAAAGACTTCTGAGAAGTCATTATTTTAAAGCCTTCCCCCTGGTGGGGAAGGTGGTACGTAGTGCCGGATGAGGAGGATTGCTTCCTTCGCCTGCGGCTTCGTCGCAATGACAAAAATGTAGGGTGGGTCGCTGACCCACCACATAATCAAAAAAGCTCTCCCGTCACTCAAGACGGGAGAGCTTTTCATATGGAGGAACCTAGGTCCGCCTGTTAATTCTATTTTACAACTACCGGTTAGATATGGATAGCTTCGCCTTCAGCTCCAGCGGCAGCTTCCATTACGGCCTCACTCAAGGTTGGGTGGGCGTGCACGTTGCGAGCGATCTCATGGACGGTCAGCTCAAAGCGCTGGGCCAGAGTCAGCTCGGGGAGCAGCTCGGAGGCGTCGGGGCCAACCAGTTGTGCGCCGAGGATCTCGCCGTATTTCTTGTCGGTCACGACTTTGACGAAACCTTGATAGTCATTCAAACCGAGGGCCTTACCGTTGGCCTGGAAGGGGAACTCGCCGACTTCAACGTCATAGCCTAATTCCTTGGCCTTGGCTTCGGTGTAACCGAAGGAGGCGGTCTGCGGGAAGCAGTAGGTCGCTCGGGGCATCATATCGTAATTGAGGGTGACGGTTTCAACGCCAGCGATATTCTCGGCTGCCACCACGCCCATGGCCTGCGCCACATGCGCCAGCAAGAGTTTTCCGGTCACGTCGCCGATGGCCCAAATGCCCTTGACATTGGTTTCCATTTTTTCGTCGATATCAATATAGCCGCGTTCGGTCAGCTTCACGCCGACTTCTTCGAGGCCCAAATTGGCAGTGTTTGGTCGGAAGCCGATTGCCACGAGGGTCCGTTCGGGTTCCAGGACCTCTTCACCGTCTTTACCTTCCACGATGACCTTGGTGCCGGTCTTGGTGGTGGTCACGCTCTTGACCTTGGTACCGGTCATGATCTTGATGCCGCGCTTCTGATAGGCTTTTTCGATCTCTTTGGCAACAGCTTCGTCTTCGGTGGGCAGCAGGTGGGGGAGCATCTCAACGATGGTCACATCCACGCCATAGGCATTCCAGACGGAGGCGAATTCAACGCCGATCGCACCGCCGCCGATGATGGCAACGGAAGCGGGCAGCTTGTCGCTGAGGATCGCGCCCTCAAAGTCCACAACCTTATCACCATCCAGATCAACGCCGGGAACGGTGAAGGGGTGCGAACCGGTGGCGATCACAATGTCCTTGGTCTTGATGGCCTCGACAACGCCCTCTTCGGGTGTTACTTCGAGGGTGTCCTTGGCGGTCAGTTTGGCCGCGCCCATGATCACATCAATGTTATTTTTCTTCATCAGGAAGCCGATCCCGCGGACCAACCGCTGGGAGACCTTCCGACTGCGGTCAAAGGCCACGCTGTAATCGAGTTCCAGGTTATCAAACTTGAAGCCGAATTCCTTACCCCGTTCTCGCAGGGTGTGGGCAATATCCGCATTCCGCAACAAGGCTTTGGAGGGAATGCAGCCGATATTCAGACAGACGCCGCCCAGGAATCGTTTTTCAACGATGGCGGTCTTCTTGCCAAGTTGCGCGCTGCGGATGGCAGCAACGTATCCACCCGGACCTGCACCGATCACGACAACATCATATTCTTTCATCAATAAAACTCTCTTTCTAAATTCAAGACAGCCGCATAGGGGTTGTCAAAAGTGTATAAGCCATATCCGGCACTTATTATACCGAATGTGTCCTATTTGATGTTTAATAAATGCTCAGTTGACTGGCCAATTCTCTAATGTATCCCGAACTTCGGCCAGGAACGTGTCGGCTGAGGCGCCATCCAGGATACGATGGTCAAAGGTGTAGCTCAGGTAAACCATTGGGCGGATCGCTATGGCATCGTCAATCACGACAGCGCGCTTTTGGATCATGCCCGTGCCGAGGATGCCGGATTGGGGTTGGTTGATCACCGGGGTGGCGAAGAGCGACCCTTTGGTGCCGTGATTGGTCAGGGTGAAGGTGCCGCCCTGCACGTCATCCGGCGAAAGCTTGCCGGTTCGAGCCCGTTCAGCCAGTTCATTCACCTGGCGGGCCAGGCCAATCAGTGAGAGCTCCTCTGCGCCCCGGATCACAGGGACGATCAGCCCGCCATCGGGCATCGCCACAGCCATTCCCAGGTTAATCTGCCGGTGAATGCGGATTCCCGCATCCGCCCAGGAGGAATTGGCCAGGGGGATGGCTTTCAGTCCAGCTGTGATGGCTGCCAGGAAGTAAGCCGTAAAGGTCAGATGAATGCGGCGGGCTTCAGCCTCAGCTTTGTTCGCTGCGCGGTGGGCAATCACCCGGCTCAGGTCCGCTTCCATCACGGTGGTCACATGGGGGGCGGTGTGCTTGGACAGAACCATATGTTCTGCGATTCGTTTGCGCATCGGTGAAAGTGGGAGGGTCTCGCCGGGGACTGCGCTGGGGGCGGGACTCGGTTTGGCTTCGGGTTCCTGCTTGCCAAAGACGAGTTCGGTGGGGCGGAAAAGGTCACCATCGGCGGGGGTTTCCCAGATTGGGATGTCCACCTCACCTTTATGATCTTTGATGTATTCGAGCACATCTTTCTTGGTGATGCGCCCATTCATCCCGGTGCCGTGAACCTTATCTGGGTCCACGTTCTTTTCCCGTGCCAACCGGGCCACAACCGGGGAGATATAGCCTAATTCCTGGTCGCGTCCTGCCGGGCGGACCATCACCGGTTCGTCACTGATCGATTCGGCATCGGGCGTCTCATGGGGTTCATGATCCTGGGCGGGGGGCTGCTCACCCTCCGGTATCTCCTCGCCGGGTTCGCCGATCCAGGCCAGGGTTGTACCGGCCTCCACCGTTTCGCCTTCGGGTACGATGATTTTCAGGATGGTGCCCGAAGCAGGGCTGGGGATTTCGGTCTCAACTTTATCGGTATTCACTTCAAGCAGCGAGTCAAATTCCTTGATTTCCTCGCCCTCATTCTTCAGCCAGGCGGTCACGGTTCCTTCGACCACGGATTCGCCCAATTTGGGCATAATAACTTTCGTTGGCATTTTGCCTCCTCAGTCGTTTCTTCTAAAATGCAGCCAGTTCCCGGATCGCATCGGCGATCTTGTCGGGATTGACCATAAACCAGTCCTGCATGGGATGGCTGAACGGCACGCCCGGCACATCTGGCCCGGCCAGCCGTTTTACCGGCGCGTCCAGGTCCATAAAGCCCCACTCCGCAATGGTGGCGGCGATTTCCGCGCCATAGCCACCGGTCAGGTTGTCTTCATGGACGATCAGTGCTTTGCTGGTCTTGCGGACGGATTGCAGGATAGCGTCCCTGTCCACGGGGTAAAGCGTGCGCAGATCCACCACTTCCACATCAATCCCTTCCTTGGCGACCATCTCGGCTGCCTGCAGGGCATAGTGGTGCATCATGCCATAGGCAAAGACGCTCAAGTCCGTGCCCTCGCGGGAGACCTTCGCCGGACCGATCGGGACAATGATTTCCTCGTCCTCGGGCACTTCCCCTTTGATCAGGCGGTAACCCTTTTTGGGCTCGAGGAAGATCACGGGGTTCGGGTCCCGGACGGCAGCCTTGAGCAGGCCTTTGGCGTCATAGGGGTTGGAGGGGATCACGACCTTCAGGCCGGGGACATGGGCGAAGAAGGCTTCCACGCTTTGTGAGTGGTAGAGCCCGCCGCCGATTCCACCCCCATAGGGTGCACGAATCACCATTGGTACGGTCCAGTCACCGTTGGAGCGATAGTTCATCTTGGCTGCTTCGGAGACGATCTGGTTGAAGGCTGGGAAGATGAAGTCAGCGAATTGGATCTCGCAGATTGGGCGCTTGCCATAAAGCGCTGCGCCGATCCCCACGCCAACAATGGTCAATTCGGCCAGGGGGGAGTCAATTACTCGCTCGCCGCCGTATTTATCAAACAGGCCAACCGTGGAGCGGAAAACGCCGCCGCGAATGCCGACATCTTCACCAATGATGAAAGTATTGGGGTCATGGGCCAGTTCTTCATCCATTGCCTGGCGGATGGCTTCAACTAAGGTGATCTCAGCCATGCTGCACCTCCTGTTCGGCATAGACCGGGAAGACTGCATCCTCCCCCTTGGGATAAGGTGCTTGCGTGGCGATCCGGACAGCTTCGTCCACTTCGGCTTTGGCTTTTTCTTCCAGATGTTCGTATTCCTCTTCCGTCATCAGGCCTTCAGCGATCAGTTGCTCTTTGGCCAGCAGGATCGGGTCCTGTTTTTTATGAGCTTCCACTTCCTCGCGGCTGCGGTAGGAGCGGTCATCGTCATCGGATGAGTGGGGTGTCAGGCGGTACATCTTGACTTCAATCACTGTAGCGCCTTCACCTTTACGGGCGTGTTCCACGGCTTCCAGAACGGCTTCATAAACCTCAAAAACTTTGGTGCCATCCACCTGGACGCCGGGCAGACCGAGACCACAGGCCTTATCAGCGGCACTGCTGACGGCCATCTGTTTATTTTGAGGCACTGAGATTGCATATTCGTTGTTTTCGACCAGGAAGATCACCGGCAGGGTGTGTACGGCGGAAAAATTGACTGCCTCATACCATTCGCCCTGTGAGGTGGAGCCTTCACCAATACTGGTCAGCACAACCTCATCTTTGCCATCCAGTTTGATTCCCAGGCCGATACCGGAGGCATGTGGAGATTGGGTGGCAACAGGTGCGGAGTGGCTGACGACCCTGGCCCGCTTCAAGCCGAAGTGGCTGGGCATCTGCCGAGCGCCGGAGGTTGGTTCAGATTCCTTACCCAGAAGGCTCATCACGAATTCAGTGGGGGTCATGCCCATGACCAGCATCATCGCCAGGTCACGGTAATAGGGGACTAGCCAGTCTTTGCCCTGTGTAAGCGCATAAACAGCGCCAACTTGCGCCGCTTCCTGACCAATCCCGGATATGTGAAATGCAATTTTGCCCTGGCGATGCAACACCCAGGCGCGTTCATCCAAACGCCTGGAGAGCAACATCATCCAGAACATTTCTTTCTTTTGTTCCTTAGAAAGAGTCATAGGTCAATCCTTCCGAGAATAATATGACAAATACGCTATTATTAGTAATATATGATGATCTTACCATGCGGTAGGTTACAATACAATTCCCCCTTCTGCCCACTCATATTAGATTAATATCCTTGGGTTATTATTTAATAATTAAGCGGCGGAATATTATTGGTGGATAAAAGGTTTGACAACCGCATCCCTTTAGAAAACTGTATAATTAAGTTGAGTAACCGATCAAATTCCATTATTTCCGTTCCTACATGGAACAGAACTTGCAAAAATCTTTAGAAATGCAGCCCTTCAACGGCCACTGAGGCTTTAACTCCAGTGCAAGCCGTTGAGATCAAAGAAACCCTTCAGGAAGAGGTCAGACTTTTGGCAGCAGAACGAAACGGGCAATCATCAAAAAATAGCTCTTCTAAGCCATCGCAAAACGATTGGGAACATATCTCGTCTGAATCGATTGAGGGCGGAATCATTCAGGGTTCCACCTGGCAGCCTTTGGCTGAAATTGTCCTTCAGGAAGAAGACCTGGTCAGTATTTTGCAAGAGGATTTTGATGCGGCTGGCAATAATACCGCTGACCGGGATTGGCGCGCTGCTGCAGAATCGCCTAATTTTCCGATCTCTGCCACGGTTAAATCGCAGGTCGATACACAACCAGTGCGGATCAACCCCGCATTGGAAAACTGGACGGTTGGGGTGGAAATTCCCGTTGCCAGCGCCATCACTTTCTACCTGGCGCCGCGCCAGACCAAACATTTCTTGATTGGCGGACTTTCCCGCCAGCTGCGGACCTGGATGCCTGAACTTTGCGAAACCTATGGCTGGGAGCTGGATTTTCTTTCCGTCCGTCCGGATTATCTCAAATGGAGTCTGCGGGATTTCCCCGAACCGCTGACCCGCGATATGCTGCAAACCGTTCGGGAGAAAACCTCATTGTGGATTTTTAGGGTTTTCCCCAATTTAAAAGAAGGGGCGGACTCAACGGACTTTTGGGCGCCGGGCTACCTGGTGGATAACAAAAACCGTGATTTCACTACCCGGGCTTTGATGGCCCAAGTGGCTCAAGACCGTTTGGGTGGAAAAACTCGATAGGGTACGTTTATATTAATCCATATGAAACAGGAATATTAACCCCTTGCCAAGGTTGACATAGTGTGCTATATTTATAGAGTCGAACGTCTGGGTGCCCCCCTCACCCAGGCGTTTGGCGCTTAAATAGGCAAATTTTCCCGTCTTAAGTGTGGGTTTTTGATGAATAGCTCAGCTTAAATGGCAAATTTCCGATAAAATGGAGGGGTTGATTTTTTGCATATTCGCGTTTGGGAGCGAAGCTTGACCACGTTTGAAATTCGCCAATGTACCGATGCCGCCTGCAGGCTGCGCATTCCCCTGGACCCTTCCAAGTTTAGCGGGGCTTATTGCCCGCGCTGCGGTGCGCCGATGACGGTGGTGGTCGATGGCTATCAAAATCCAACGTGTAGCGCAGTGGATCTTTTACCGCGGATACAGCTCTCTGTGCTGTTGGATAATATCCGCAGCGCGCATAATGTCGGCGCGATCTTCCGTACCGGTGACGGCGTTGGGCTGCAGCATCTTTATCTCTGCGGCTTTACACCCACCCCTGCGGATAACCCGGCAGTGGCCAAAACGGCTCTCGGCGCGGAGGAGCGTCTCAAGTGGTCGCATCACCGCAATGCCCTGGACCTGGTGGATCAATTACAGGATGAGGCTTTCAAGCTGGTAGCGCTGGAATGTACTGCAAAGGCCACACCTATCTATCGGTTCAAAGAGGAACCGCCGGATAAAAAGGCTTGGTTGCTGGTGGTTGGTAACGAGCGGGCTGGGGTGGACCCAGGCCTGCTGGAGCGCTGTGACTTGGTGCTCAACCTACCAATGACCGGAGAGAAAAATTCATTGAATGTGGCGGCTGCTTTCGCAGCAGCGGCTTACTGGTTATCTTATGCCTGACCCCAATATCTAAAGGAGGTGGGATTTGATCTTGAAAAATGAGCCAATGATTGAAATAAATGGATTAACGAAAACTTTTAAAATTAAAAAGAGCGCGGATATTACCGCCGTTCAGGACCTGACCCTCTCGATTCCTAAGGGCGAAGTCTTTGGTTTCCTGGGCCCCAATGGGGCAGGGAAGACCACAACCATCCGGATGCTCACCAGCCTGATCGCCCCGACAGCGGGAACGGCGAGAATCAACGCATTTCAGGTGGGTGTGGATGATACGGAAGTCCGCCGGTCTGTGGGTATCCTGACGGAAAGCCCTGGGCTTTATGAGCGGCTGAGCGCTTATCGCAACCTGGCGATTTATGCCAACCTCTATGATGTCGAGGATGTGGATAAGCAGATCTCAAAATACCTGCATATGCTGGGGCTCTGGTCTCGGCGGGATGAACCTGCCGGGAGTTTCTCCAAGGGCATGCGCCAAAAACTGGCTATCGCCAGGGCCTTATTGCATGAACCAAAGGTGCTGTTCCTCGATGAGCCGACCAGCGGTTTGGACCCTGAGGCCTCCCGATTGGTGCGGGGCTTTATTGAAGGTCTGCGCGGTGAAGGTCGAACGATCTTCCTTTGCACCCATAACCTGACCGAAGCTGATCGGCTCTGTGACCGGATCGGGATTTTCAAATCCCATCTGATTGAAGTGGACACGCCCGAAAACCTGCGTGAAAAGTTCTATGGCCGTCGGGTGGTCTTCCATCTGCGGCAGTTGAACCCAGCCTGGGTGGACCAGGTCAGTGGGATGGCCGGGGTGAAGGATGCCCAAGCAGTGGATCAGAAACTGGTGGTGGGGATGGAAGCCCCCGAAGAACTGAACCCCCAAATCATCCGCTTGCTGGTGGAAGCCGGCGCGGATATTGAGTTTGTTGGCGAGCTGCGTCATTCGCTCGAAGATATTTATATTCAAACCATGCAGGAATCTGAAGAACAGGAGGTGGCTGCATGAAACACATTAAAACGATCATCCGAAAAGAATGGTCTGAAGTCTTCAAGAACCGTCTCGTGCTGTTCACTTTGATCTTCATGCCCCTGATCTTCACTTTGTTGCCCCTGGTGATGCTCTACTTCACTGGTGGGGATGTGATGGGTGATATGGGCTCGCTGGAAACGGCGGATGTCCCGGCTGAGTTCCTCTCGGTCTGTTCACCGGACATGACCGGCGGGGAATGTATGCAAATCTACGTGATGAATGAATTCCTGCTGATGTTCATGATGATGCCGGTGATCATTCCCGTTACGATTGCGGCTTATTCCATCGTGGGTGAAAAAGCCACCCACAGTCTGGAACCGCTTCTGGCGACACCGATCACCACGATCGAACTGCTGGCTGGCAAGAGCCTGGCAGCGGGCTTACCGGCGATCCTGATCGGTTGGGCCTCCTTTGGCCTGTTCCTGATTGGGTTGCCGATCCTGGGCGTGAGTAAAGCGGTGATTAGCTATATCACCGGACCCACCTGGCTGCTGGCGGTGTTAGTGGCCGGGCCGCTGATGGCGATAGCCTCGGTTAATTTTGCCATTTTCGTCTCCTCACGGGTAAATGACCCGCGGGTGGCGGAACAGATCTCCGGGGTGATGATTGTCCCAATTCTGGCTCTGATCTTTGCCCAATTGGCCGGGTTGATCGTGATTAATGTGATGACCATGCTCAGTTTTATCGGTGGTATGGCCTTGTTGGATGTCGGTTTGATCTATCTGGGTGCTTCGATCTTCCAGCGTGAGAAGATCCTGACCCGCTGGAAATAATTAGGAAAGTACAATGAAAACTACTTACAAGATCTTATTCGCAATGATGCTGGTGTTTACCTTGTTGGGAGCGGCAGTTAGTCCCGCCCTGGCGCAGACTGCAGATTACAGCGTTCATTTGGCCCGTAACTTTGGTTATGGCGGTGGAGCTAATATCCGGGGGACTTTTACGATCAGTCTCTCTGGTGATGAGACTCAGGTGGAGAAAGTCAGTTTCCTGATCGATGGCAGCTCAATTGCTGTGATTGACACACCACCTTTCAAGTTCCAGTTCCAAACGGATGATTATGGCACTGGCACGCACCTGCTGACGGCAGAATATACGCTAACTGATGGCACTACAGCGCTGACCTCGTCTCTGCAATACAATTTCGTCAGCAAAGATGAAGAAAGAAAGCAGGTGACAACAATTTTTGTTGGTATTGGCGGAGTGGCCGTTGTAGCTCTCCTGGCTGTGGCTTTGGTGCAGGGTGCAATGCTCAAGGACAAACGTAAGCGCTATGAACCCGGTGAGCCGCGTAACTACGGCATGCTGGGCGGAACGGTCTGCCCCAAGTGTGGAAGACCTTTCCCGCGTCATCTTTGGGGGCTTAAGCTGGTGGTGGGTAGGCTGGACCGCTGCGATAATTGCGGTAAATGGTCTATGACCCACCGGGCTTCTGCCGCAGAATTGGCCGCCGCTGAAGCAGCAGAACGTGGTGAGGTTTTGGCCGATCAGCAGGCCTCGACCGTGACAGAAAAACCCGACCAAAAGAACATACTGGACGATTCCCGTTACACAAACGATCTCTAAACAATCGCAACATATCAATTGAAAATTAATGCCACTTTTCAGTACTGGAAGGTGGCTTTTTTTATTGTCCGACAACCTTCTGCGTGGTAGAATCCGAGTGTAACCAACACGTGGAGGTGTTAATGGAACAACAGGTCGCAACATTTAACGTCAAAAAAGGGCTTGCCCAAATGTTAAAAGGTGGCGTGATCATGGATGTGGTCACCCCCGATCATGCAAAAATCGCTGAAGATGCCGGTGCGGTGGCCGTGATGGCTCTCGAGCGCGTCCCAGCCGATATTCGTGCAGATGGTGGCGTGGCCCGGATGAGCGACCCTGAATTGATCATGAAGATCATGGAATCGGTTTCGATCCCAGTAATGGCAAAGTGCCGGATTGGGCATTTCGTTGAAGCTCAGATCCTCGAATCAATCGGTGTGGATTACATCGATGAATCAGAGGTTCTCACCCCGGCTGACGAATCCAACCATATCTTCAAACACGATTTCAAGGTACCTTTTGTTTGCGGCTGCCGTAACCTGGGCGAAGCGCTTCGCCGGGTTGGTGAAGGCGCTGCGATGATCCGCACCAAGGGCGAAGCCGGTACAGGTGATGTGGTCGAGGCCGTTCGCCATGCCCGCACCGTTCTCGGTGAGATCCGCCGATTGCAGAATTTACCCGAAGAAGAATTGATGACTTTCGCCAAGGAAATTGGTGCGCCCTATGCGCTGGTGAAGGAAACCCGTGAACTGGGCCGGATGCCCGTGGTCAACTTCGCCGCGGGTGGCATTGCCACACCTGCTGACGCCGCATTGATGATGCAGCTTGGTGTGGATGGTGTTTTTGTCGGTTCCGGCATTTTTAAGTCCGGTGATCCCGCCAAACGAGCCAATGCTATTGTCAAAGCCACCACCCATTTCGACGATCCCGCCATCCTGGCCGAGGTCAGCCGTGACCTGGGTGAACCGATGGTCGGGCGACAGATTTCGAGCATTCCGGAAGGTGAACTGATCGCTCAGCGCGGTTGGTAAGCAAGTCCGGTATGGAAATTGGCATCCTCGCCTTACAGGGCGATTTCATTGAACATTTCAAAGTCCTTCAGGAATTGGGCGTGGCCGCTCGGCTGGTGAAGCTGCCCGCCCACCTGGATGGCCTGAATGGGTTAATTATCCCCGGAGGCGAATCAACTACCATTGGGAAATTGGCTGTGGCCTATGACCTGATGGAACCCCTCCGGGAATTCGGCCGTGAAAAAGCGATTTGGGGCACATGCGCTGGCGCGATCTTCCTTTCCAAGGATGCTAAGCGAGATCAGCCGCTTTTGAACCTGATGGATATTGAGGTTGAACGGAACGCCTTTGGCCGTCAGGTGGACAGCTTCGAAGTTGATCTGCCTGCCCCTTTCCTCAAGGAGGGCGAAGAGGTCCCCTATCACGCCGTTTTTATCCGGGCGCCGATCATCAGCAAGGTGTTTGGCCGGGCGAAGGTCCTGTTGGACCTTCCTGACGGGCGGATTGTGGCTGCCCAGCAAGGAACATTGCTGGCAACCTCTTTCCATCCCGAGTTGACCCCCGATACTCGTTTTCACCAATACTTTTTGGAGTTAGCAGCATAGCCATCCGTCCGATCTACTGGCATGATTGGCCCTACATCCTCCGTCACCGTAACCAGGCCCAGAGTCTGGATAATATCCAGACCCTGACCCGCGGCTTTCCCCTTTCATGGTACAGCGTTATCTCTTCATTCAGCCCGGCCGAAAGCGTGTTTACCGGCGCGTTTGTTGATATTGATGGCAATCGGGGGCCGGTGGGGCAGGTTCGTCAATCCTCTCAACTCCCGAACGCCCAGATCCAGTTTGTTCTTGCCAATGATGCCCCAGTGGGTGATCTGACTGTCCTGCTGGAAGGCCTGTGCAAGGCGGCTGGGGCCTGGGGGGCTAAACAGGTGATCGCTGAACTGGCGCCGGAATCGGAAATTTACCCTGCCATCCGTCAGGCTGGTTTCAGGGTCTTTGGCAAGCAGCGACTTTACCGGTTTCAGGATGGCGTTAAGGGAGAGAGCACCGCAGGAGGCCATTGGCGGATCTGGAACAGCAGCGATATCCCGGCCATGCGGGTGCTTTATCAGGCCCTGGTCCCGCCCTTGATCCAGCCTGTTGAACCCCTGACCCGGCTTGAAAAGTTGGGGCTGGTATTCTATGATGAGCAGGGTGAACTGCAGGCTTTTGCGGATTTGGTCTATGGCCCCATGGGGATTTGGGTGCTTCCATTCATTCACCCGCAATCTACAGTGGAATTTTCCGCTTTGCTGGCCCAAATGGTCCTGGATTTATCGGACAGGAGCAAGCGTCCGGTTTATGTTGCCGCCCGATCTTACCAACCCTGGGTGGAAACCGCTCTTGACGCCCTGATGGCGGAACGGGGGTCCGAAGAAGCCTTATTGGTCAAATATCTGGCCTACCGGCAGCCGGTCAGTGCGGAATTGGCCTTTGGTGCTCTCGAAAAGGGTGGTGCGAACCCTCATTTACCCGTTGCACCGATCAGGAATGACCAATAGCGACTCAGTGGTAGAATCCCCGACTAATAATAAGTGAAAATATTAATAAAAATCGGATAAAATAATTAATTGCGTTTACTTAGTTCAAATTGGTAGATAGCTCTAAGGTAAGAAATTGAACAAATATATGCTAGAACATCAAAAAATTACAGATGACCTGGATTTACTGCTGGATGTACTGCCGCAGCACATCTCTGGTCGAGTGCGGGAATTGGATGACAGCGAAAATCTCCTAGAAATTGTGATGGACCTGGGGCGGCTGCCGAAAGCTCGTTTTGTGGAGCGTGAAGCGGCCCTCAGCGATAAAGAAATCACCTATGAGGATATCAAAGCTATCACAGCAGCCATCAGCGAATTCGACGCCGATAACCGGGCGGGGATTGAACGTACCCTGCACCGGATTTCGGCTATCCGCAACCGCCATAACGATGTGGTTGGGCTCACCTGCCGGATCGGGCGCGCGGTTTATGGTACTTCGGATATCATCCAGGACCTGATCGAATCGGGTGCCAGTATTTTGATTCTCGGACGGCCTGGCGTGGGCAAGACCACCATCCTAAGAGAAGCGGCTCGGATCCTGGGGGATTCAGCGCGTGTGATCATCGTTGACACCAGCAATGAAATCGGCGGTGATGGCGATGTGCCCCATCCGGCGATTGGCGCTGCCCGGCGAATGCAGGTGGCCAAACCCTCCCTGCAACATGAGGTGATGATCGAAGCGGTGGAGAATCACAACCCCGAAGTGATCGTGATTGACGAGATCGGGCGTGAATTAGAAGCCCAGGCAGCCCGGACGATTGCCGAACGCGGCGTCCAGCTGATTGGCACCGCCCACGGGAATACGCTGGAGAACCTGCTGCTCAACCCGACCTTATCCGACCTGGTCGGTGGGATTGAATCGGTCACCCTTTCGGATGACGAGGCCCGCCGCCGCGGCACCCAGAAGACTGTTCTGGAACGCCGTGCCCCAGCCACCTTTGACGTGCTGGTCGAAATCCAGGACCGCAATCGGATTGCCGTGCAAAAAGATGTCTCGGCCGCGGTGGATGCCCTTCTGCGGGGATACCCCCTGCCGCCGGAAATCCGTTTCCGCGACGAGGATAATAAAATTCACATTCAACACCCTTCAGCGACGCCTCCCGGAACCGCCTCACAGGCTATAAATCGCAATGGCAAAGGTGATACAGCGCCTTTCTCCCGTTCAGGCAACGGCAAACGTCAGGCTCGGAATGAGGTTGAATATGAAGGGGTCATTCAGACAGCCTCTGCAACTGAGATGACGAAACCGGCCTTGAAGCAGGTGGCGATCTTCCCCTATGGCGTGGCCCGCAACCGTCTGCTGGATGCGGCCAAGCAGTTCAACGTTCCGGCCCGCATTGTACGCAGCCTGAAGGAAGCGGATGCATTGCTGACCTTGCGCCGGTATTACCGGGAGCGCGAGCAGCCCGTGGTGGAAGCTGAACAGCAGGGATTGCCGATCTTTGTGTTACGATCCAACACCAGCGCACAGATGGAACAGTTCCTGGTGGATTTGTTCAACCTGTCCACCACACCCGGCGCTTCCCCGCGGGAGACCGCCATTGTAGACCAGACCCAGGCCGCGATCGAAGCTGTGCTCAATGGAGAGCGCTGGGTGGACCTACAACCGGCTTCAGCGACCATTCGTCGTTTGCAGCATGACATGGCCCGGGAAGCTGAATTGGTTTCCCACTCCTATGGGAAAGAGCCCAATCGACACGTTAGGATATTTAGGGATTAATTATGTTTATCACCCTGGAAGGACCTGAAGGCAGCGGGAAGACATCTCAAATTCCAGCCTTGCGTGAGTTTATTTGCGCCAGGGGGTATGATGTATTGGTGACCCGAGAGCCTGGCGGCACGGATGTGGGCGACCAAATCCGTGAGGTCCTCATGAACCTTAAGAATGTTTCCATCGTGCCCCGAACGGAAATTCTGCTCTTCCAGGCAGCCCGCGCCCAGCATGTTGAAGAAGTGATCCGCCCCGCGCTTGATGCCGGAAAGGTAGTGATTTGTGACCGATTCGGCGATTCCACCCTGGCTTATCAGGGCTATGGGCATGAGACCAATTTGGAAGAACTGAGCTATTTGGTCAATTATGCGACCGGTGGCTTGAAGCCGGATTTGACCCTGCTTCTGGATATTCCCGTGAAAGATGGCATGCAGCGAAAGGTTGATAACGATTCGGAATGGAACCGGCTGGACGCATATGCCGAGGCTTTCCACTGTCGGGTCCGCCAGGGTTATCTGTCAATGGTAGCGGCGGAACCGGATCGCTGGGTGATCATTGATGCCGCTCAGAGTAAAGAACTGGTGCAAGAATCCATACAGCAAGCTGTATTGGATCGCTTGCCATAAACCATTAACGCTTCCACCGGAAAAAAGAAATCCCGTTGGAAAAGAAAAATAAATAAACGATCAGGAAGGTGTTTATGCCTAAGAAAATATTGTTTGCATTGATGCTGGGTGTTTTACTGGTATCTGCCTGTACACCACAGGCCACACCCACCGCCGACCTCACAACTGAGGTCGCCACAGAAGCTACCTCCGCTCCTACGATGGATATTACGGACTATACCGGGCAGATGTCCTGCACGACGGTCTATGATTATTCTCTTTCGGAAGAGTCGGCTGTTTATCAGTCTGTCGTTGACCAGCTTCCTGCGGTGACTGAAGAGGATTGGATTCGCGGTAATCCGGATGCCCCTATCACAATCGTGGAATATGCGGATTTCCAATGCTCTGCCTGCGCCAATTACTCCTACTACCTCCGGGCTCTGCTGGATGCCTTCCCGAACTCCATTCGGGTCGTCTATCGCGATATGCCATTGCCATCCATTCACGATAAGGCCTATTTGACCTCAATGGTCGGCAAGGCTGCCGGTAACCAGGGTAAGTTCTGGGAAATGTATGACCTGCTCTTTGAAAGCCAGGCCGTTTGGTTCTATTTCACCGATGAAGAGTTTGTAGATTGGGCCAATCAACAGGCCGAGGCTTTGGGCCTGGATCTGGATCAATTTAACACCGATATTAACGATGAAGCAGCTTTGGCAGCTTTGGAAGAACGTACCAATGAACTGCTGACCCTTGGTCTGCATTACACACCCTTTGTGATTATCAACGACCACATTTCTCGGGATGGCTATCCTGACCTGTTTGCACTGGTTGGGATTTATGAATATGGTGGATTTGCGGAATGCCCTGACTGGGTGATTGACCCAAGCAAGTCCTATACCGCGATTATTGACACCTCCGTTGGCGAGATCAAAATTGACCTCTTTGCTGATGTTGCCCCGCTGGCCGTCAACAGTTTTGTCTATTTGGCCGAAAACGGCTGGTACTTTGGTGATAATGAGGTTTATTTCCATCGAGTTCTTGAGGGCTTTGTAGCTCAGGCCGGTGATCCTTCGGGTTTTGGTGTGATCAGCCCCGGTTATAAGTTCGCCAATGAAATCGACAGCAGCCTCTCCTTTGATAAGGCCGGTATGGTCGGTATGGCGAATGCCGGTGCGGATCAGAATGGCAGCCAGTTCTTCATCACCCTTGGCCCGACAACCGACCTGGATGGCAGCTATACGATCTTTGGTCAGGTGCAGGAAGAAAGCCTGCCTATTTTGGACCTGATCGCTCTGCGTGACCCAGACACTGCCGTTGATTTTGAAGGCGCAACAGTGATCAATTCGATTGAGATTATCGAAAACTAAGAATTTTGGAAACTGACCAGATAATCATGAACCATTCGCCTGAAAAACGCTGGCAAACCATCCTCGTGCTGGTTCTCAGCGCACTGGGTATACTTTTCTTCCTGCTTCAGGCTCTTGGTATCGGTATTTTCTGGTTAATATCTCTTTTTGACACCCAGACCGGTACGCTTGGGAATGTTTCCAACAGCTTGCTGGTCTGGGCGTCGATCCTTTCCGCCCTGTTATTAGTCCCCTCACTCTGGCTCAGCATCAATCAACTCCGCGGCAAGCCCGCGCCAGCCTGGCTGGATGGGCATAAGCCCTGGATCAAATGGCTGATTTTGGCCTCGATTTTGATTTGGCCGGTTGTCATAGTATCGGGATGGTTCATCTCGGGTAAACCGGGACTGGCGGTCTTTATTCTCGGTCCGGTGAATATCCTGGTGGCCGTGATTCCTGTGGTTTGGGCCTATTTCCTGGCGCAGCGTAAACTGGCGGCCGGATCTCTGGCTCGAAAATGGCGAATCTTTGGATTCAGCTTGACGATTACACCGATTCTGATCATCATCACCGAAGCAATAGTCTTGATTTTGGCAGGATTGTTATTGCTCCTTTTGATAACAGTTTTAGGATCGATTTTCCCCGAATTTGGACAGACCATCAGCGATCTTGCGGATCAGTTAGCTGATATGCAATCTACAGGCGTTTTGCAGGATGAACTAAACGCCATCCTTTCACAACCTTTGGTGGTTTTTGGCGTTTTAGCTGTCATCAGCGGTATTGTTCCTCTGATTGAGGAGATTCTCAAGCCGATTGCGCTTTGGAGCCTGGTTGGCAGGGACCTGACCGATCAGGAAGGTTTTGTCGCTGGCCTGCTCAGCGGGGCAGGTTTTGCTCTGATGGAAAACCTGCTCTATTTCACGAACGTCATCACGTCAGAAGATTGGTTGACCATGGCGATCGGACGGGCAGGCACCGGGGTGCTGCATATGTTTGGTGCCGGACTGGTGGGTTGGGGCCTGGCACGGGCCTGGCGTAAGGGGAAGTGGCCTTTCCTGGCACTGATGCTGGTGTTGGCTGTGTTCACTCACGGCCTGTGGAACGCCCTGGCTTTGTTTGCCGGTCTGGGTTCGGAATTAATCGTTATTGCTGATATAAGCTTTAAGCAGCAACTTCTTTATTATTTGCCTTTATTATTCTTGTTACTCGTCCAGATATTGGTCCTTTTCCTGATCAACCGGCGCTTTCAGGAGGTGCAAGTTGTGACCAAAAATGTCCTTATGGATCAAGTTGAATCGGAAGCGCCTAACTCCACAAATTAACAGAAATTACTGGAAGATCCCTGAATGGAAACCTCATCTATGCGTAAGCCTCCTTTGCTGCCGGTGCTCCGGTCTTTGGTCAAGATAGTGACCAAACTCAATATAATTAACCAGGATAATTTGCCTACAGAAGGCAGTATTATTCTGACGACAAATCACCTCAGCATGACGGACACGCCTTTGCTGCTCACGACCACTGAGCGGACGGATGTGGTGGCAATTGTTGCCAAGAAATACTTTAAAAAGCCTGTGATCAAATGGGTTTTAGATAAGATTGGTAATATTGTCTGGATGGATCGGGAAAACACGGATTTTTCCGCCGTTCGGCAGGCCTTAGTTTATCTCAATCAGGGCGCAATCCTGGGGATTGCACCGGAAGGAACCCGCAGCAAGGAAACATTCGGTTTGTTAGAAGGTAAGCCTGGTGCTGCCCTGCTGGCTGCCCGCGCCAATGTGCCGATTGTACCGGTGGGGATTGTGGGGTCCGAATTTGTCAAATCCAGTATATTAAAACTCAAACGAGCGCCGGTTTCCATCAATATTGGGCAACCCTATAATCTGCCGGAATTTGACCGGGAAAACCGTCAGAAGTGGCTCACCCAATGCACGGATGAGATCATGTGCCGGATTGCAGCGCTTCTGCCGCCAGCCTATCGCGGCTTCTATTCCGATCATCCCCGCCTAAAAGAGCTACTGGCGGAGCAGTCAGCCGCCTGAGATAAGCGTTCCAGGGCAGGCTTTTTTCCTCCCAATGGTATAATCCAAAACGTGTTACAGGACCTTGAACTCGGTGATGTTGTGCGCCTGCGCAAAGCTCACCCCTGCGGTGGTTATGAATGGCAGGTGGTGCGACTGGGCGCGGATATTGGTCTGGAATGCCTGACCTGTGGCCATAGGATTATGCTGGACCGTCGCGCACTTAATAACCGAATGAAAACAATAGTCCGCAAAGGCAGTGCAAATGACTCGGAAAACGGCTGATAAACCGCATATCCTTTTCCTTTTTTCTGATACGGGTGGGGGCCATCGTAGTGCCTCCAGAGCGATCATAGAGGCATTGGAGATCTATCACCCTGGTAAGGTGACCACAGAGATGTTGGATTTCTTTGTGGAATATGCGCCGCCGCCCTTTGACCTGGCCGTGACCACCTATGCGCCTATGGCGCAGGTGCCGGACCTCTGGGAATTGGGCTATAAGCTCAGCAATGGCAAGTGGCGAAGCAAGCTGGTGCAGGATATCCTCTGGCCTTATATCAGAAAATCAACGGAGCGTTTGGTGCAGGAACATCCTTGTGACCTATTCCTCTCCGTACACCCCATCATCAATACCCCCATTTTACGAGCGCTGGGCGATGACCATCCCCCATATATGACGGTTATCACCGACATGGTCAGCACGCATGTCTTTTGGTATAACAACAAAGCCACGCTGATCATGACGCCGACAGAAGTGGCAAAGCTGCGCGGGATTAGTATTGGGATTGACCCCGATCGGATGGAAATTGTCGGTCAGCCTATTGCGGATAAATTCCGGCGGCCCACCGGCTCCAAGACGGAGCTGCGCGAGAAGCTGGGTTGGCCCCAGGATAAGACCGTCGTATTGATTGTGGGCGGCGGTGATGGCATGGGCCCGGTGGAAGAGACGGTCCGAGCTGTGGATGAGGCAGGGATGGACCTTGTGCTGGCTGTGATCGCTGGGCGCAATGAAGCCTTGAAGAACAGCCTTGAAAATGCCGACCTCGAGACCCAAACCTTTATCTACGGTTTTGTGGATAATATGCCAGACCTGATGAACGCAGCGGACATACTGTTGTCCAAGGCAGGCCCCGGCACGATCTCAGAAGCTTTTATTGCCGGGCTGCCGATCATCCTCTATTCCAAGATGCCTGGGCAGGAAAACGGCAATGTGGATTATGTGCTCAATGAGAATGCAGGGGTTTGGGCGCCCACCGCAGAGAAAGTCCTCGAGACTTTGCGCCATTGGACCGAGAATCCGGATATTTTGAAGGAAATGGCAGCCACCTCAAAGCGGCTGGCGATGCCTGATGCCTCCTATGATATCGCTCAGAGAATTATTGATGCTGTCTATCCAGACTGAATCTGATATTATTGTAGAAGACTGTTATGCCGATATTAGACGACCGTAACTTTGAATTTTTCAGCCACAGCCCGGATCAGACACGCCGGCTGGGCATTCACCTGGGCGGTTACCTGCGCCCCGGCGATGTGGTCGCGCTGGAAGGTAATTTGGGCTCTGGTAAGACCACCCTGGTGCAAGGTGTTGCTCAGGGTTGGGGTGTTTTGGACCCGGTTTCCAGCCCCACCTATGTCATAGTGAACGAATATCGGCGGGCGGATGAGCAGCGACTCTATCATATGGATGCCTATCGGCTGAGCGGCACCTTTGATGCCGAGATTTTGGATTTTGACCGCATGCTGGCCCGTGGGCCGGTGGTGGTTGAATGGGCTGAGCGTATTCGCGAGGTTCTTCCCAAGGATCTGCTCTGGATTCGGCTGGATTACACCGGCATGGGGCACCGCGCAATGATGCTGAACCCCCAAGGTAAACATTTTGAGACCGTGGTCGAAAATGTGCGCCGCAAGTTATATGGAGCTTTCTAGTGTTACTGGCAATTGATACGTCAACATCCTGGATCAGTCTGGCGTTGTATGACGGGATTTCTGTGCTTTATGAAACCACCTGGCAAAGCCAGCACCACCATACGGTGGAATTAGCCCCGGCCATTGATCAGCTTTTTGAGCGGACGGGCACGCAACCGAGTGACCTGACCGGCATCGCCGTGGCGATTGGTCCCGGCTCGTTTACCAGTCTTCGGATTGGGGTGGCGGCCGCAAAAGGCCTCGCGCTGGCTCTGAAAATCCCGTTGGTGGGCGTTCCCTCTTTGGATATCCTGGCTGCGGCCCAGCCTTTGGATGAGATCCCTTTGATCGCCGTCCTGCATGCCGGCCGCACCCGGTTGGCCTATATCACCTACCTGGTGGAAGGCGGCGCCTGGCAGCCGCAGCATGAACCAGCCGCCATTGATGCCTCTGATCTGGTCAAGACGATCGCCTCGCCGACCTTGATCGCAGGAGAACTCTCCGAAGAAGCTCGAACTGTGCTGGGGCGGCGCTGGAAGAATGCCATGATTGCTCCCCCGGCTCGCTGTTTGCGCCGGGCTGGTTACTTGGCCGAGATTGGCTGGGAGCGGCTGATGAGTGACCGGGCGGATGATCCCTTCACCCTGGCGCCGATCTACCTGAGTACAGTCAACACCATCCCGGCATAGGGTGTGTGATGGTCGGCGCTGCTGGCGGAACGCAGGTTATCCTGCGACCTATGACCCTCTCGGACCTGCCGGAGGTTGAAGCGCTGGATCGAGATTCTTTTCAGACTCCCTGGCCTCTTGATGCATTTCGTTATGAACTAACCAACAACCCTCATTCTATATGTTGGGTTGCTGAACTGACCACCACGGGTCTAGCACCTATTTTGGTGGGCTCGATTGTGGTGTGGCTGGTGGTGGATGAGGCCCATGTAGCCACGTTGGCTGTCAGCGAAGCATTCCGGCGGCATGGCGTTGCCCGGCAGCTGCTGGCGCAGGCTCTGGGCTTGGCTTATGAGAGCGGCGCGCGCCAGGCTTTATTGGAAGTTCGTGAGAGTAACAAAGCTGCGCAGAATCTCTATGCTCAGTTTGGATTTGAATCGGTTGGGCTGCGGAAAGCGTATTATCATGACACCCATGAGGATGCGATCCTGATGACCCTGGCGAAGTTGAACCCCGACCGCATGGCTGAACTCTTGACCAATGAAGAACACTGAAGAATGAGATCTTGAGACTTAAGGAGGTAGACATTGACCACTGAAGAGATCCTCAAGCAAATCGCTCAGCAAACCGCTGAATGTACCCGCTGTGATCTGCAATTTTCCCGTAAGAAGGTTGTCCCTGGGGCCGGAAATCCGAAAGCTGAGATCCTTTTCATCGGCGAGGGACCTGGTTTCCATGAAAATGTTCAGGGCCTGCCATTCGTTGGCGCGGCCGGTCAGTTCTTGGATGAACTGCTGGCGGATGCTGGTTTGAAGCGTGAGGAAGTCTTTATTACCAATGTGGTCAAGTGCCGCCCGCCTGGCAACCGGGATCCTCAAGGGGAGGAACTGGACGCCTGCAAAGCCTATCTGGAACGTCAGATCGCTGTAATTAACCCTGACGTGATCGTGACCCTTGGGCGCTTCTCGATGGGCCATTTCATCAATAACGGTAAAATCTCTGGCCTCCACGGCAAACCTCTCTGGTCGGGTGGCCGGATGATTATCCCGATGTTCCACCCAGCCGCAGCGCTGCATCAACCCTCACTGCGGGAAGTGGTCAAGCAGGACTTTGCCAAGCTGCCTGAGATGATTTCCCGTGCCAAGGAGACCCGCCACAATAATCCGGACCTGGCAGCGCTGAACAATCCCGTTGAGGAGGATAGTGAGGTAGAGGATAGCAGCGCCGAACAACTTAGCCTTTTTTAGCGCTTTTGGAGTAAGATAAGCACCTTAGGTGATTATGATAAAATTGCTTTTCTGGTTGTGAATGGCAATCAAGGAAAATGAAAATGAGTGATACAAAATCAATTTTGATAAATAAACTTGAAAATCGGACTGCGCGAATTGGCGTGATCGGGATTGGTTATGTTGGCCTGCCTCTGGCTGTGACTTTTGCCGAGGCTGGTTTTACTGTGGTGGGTGTTGACCCGCTGGCGGATAAAGTCGCTGCAATCAATCGGGGAGAGAGCTATATCCTCGATGTGGAAACAGCTAAAGTCAAGACTTTGGTGGATGCCGGGAAGCTCTCCGCAACCACAGATTATGCCAAGTTGGCCGAGGTAGATGCCGTTTCCATCTGTGTGCCTACCCCGTTGCGCAAGACCGGTGACCCGGATTTGTCCTTTATCGCCTCTGCCAGCAAATCACTGGCGCCCTATCTTCATCCCGGCATGGTGATTGTGCTTGAATCCAGCACTTATCCCGGCACCACCCGGGAAATGATCCTCCCTGAGATGGAAAAGATCAGTGGACTGACAGTGGGCAAGGACTTTTTCCTGGCATTCTCCCCCGAGCGTGTGGACCCAGGTCGTGAGGATTGGACCACGATCAACACCCCCAAGGTGATCGGTGGGATCACGGAAGCCTGCGGCGAAGCTGCCGCCACCTGGTATGGCCAGGCGCTGCAGACTATTGTTCCCGTTTCCACTTGTGAAGTGGCCGAGATGGCCAAGCTGTTGGAAAATACCTTCCGGATGATCAACATCGGGTTGGTGAACGAACTGGCGATCATGTGTGACCGGCTGAATGTCGATGTTTGGGAAGTGATTGATGCCGCTGCCACCAAGCCCTTTGGCTTTATGAAATTCACCCCCGGCCCTGGCCTGGGTGGTCACTGCATTCCGATTGACCCGCTCTATCTGTCATGGAAGCTTAAATCCTTGAATTACAACGCCCGCTTTATTGAGTTGGCATCCGAGATCAACACCAATATGCCGCGCTACACCCTGGGCAAAATCCAGGACGCGCTAAACCTGGTGAAGAAACCAGTCAACGGCAGCAAGGTCCTGGTTTTAGGCGCAGCCTATAAACCCGATATTGATGACTTGCGCGAATCCCCTTCACTGGATGTGATCCATCTGCTGCAGGAAAAAGGCGCAGAGGTGAGCTATCACGATCCTTATATTCCGCATTTGCGGCATGACAACATTGTGCTGGACAGCGTTCCGGACCTGATGACCGCAGTTGCCGAAGCAGATTGTGTTGCCATTATCACCAATCACAGCAGCTATGACTATGATGCGATTCTTGAAGCTGCGACGATGGTAGTGGATACCCGTAACGCCCTCGGGGCGAAGGGTAAAGCCAGCCCGAAGGTGGTTCGGCTCTGATGAGTGCCTATCTTCTCACAGGCGTCGCCGGTTTCATCGGCTCTCGTGTTGCTGAATTCCTGTTGGATGACGGCCATGAGGTCTATGGCGTGGACAATATGAACCATGCCTATGACGTTCGCCTGAAAGAATATCGCCTGGGCAAGTTGCAGCAGAACGAGCATTTCCACTTTCAGCAACTGGATATTTCCGAAAAATCGATTATTGATAAGCTGGATGCATGGCTGCCCGCGGAAGTGGCCGGGGTGATTAACCTGGCTGCCTGGGCTGGGACCCGTCTGAGCCTATCCAATCCCTGGATCTATGTTGAGACCAACATGACCGGGGTTTTGAACATGATGGAACTCTGCCGCAAGCATGACATACCCAAATTCGTGGAGGCCTCCTCCTCCAGCGTTTATGGCAATTTGGGCGAGCCGCCCTACACAGAGACGGACGAAACCGACCACCCTCTCCAGCCTTATGCCGCCACCAAGAAGGGCGCTGAGGCCCTGGCCTATGCCTATCATCACCTTTATGGCCTGGATGTGACCATCCTGCGCTTTTTCACGGTCTATGGCCCCGCCGGACGCCCCCAGATGGTGATGTTCCGATTCTGCAAGTGGATTGCTGAAGAGCAGTCGGTGGTTGTGAACGGCGATGGCGAGCAATCCCGCGGCTTCACCTATCTGGATGACATTGCCCGCGGTACAATTCTGGCGCTCAAGCCGGTTGGTTATGAAATTATCAACTTGGGTGGTCATGAAGTGATCACGGTCAACGAGATGATCAAAATGCTGGAAGATCGGATCGGAAAACCCGCCCGGATCGAACACACAGATTTTCACCCCGCAGATGTGACCTCCAACCACGCTGATGTCTCTCGGGCCAGGGAAATCCTCGGCTGGGAGCCGCAGGTTGGCCTGGAAGAAGGGATCACCAACCTGGTGGATTGGTACATGCAAGAGCGGGATTGGGCCAGCCAGATCGAAACCCCATGAAAAAATTCTTCTCCAGTCTCAAATCCTGGGGGAAAGACGTGATTCTCAAGAAGGTTGTGGGTAATTCCGCCTACCTTTTTGGCAGTCAGGCTGTCAGCGCGGTCCTGAGCATCCTCACAGCGAATTTGCTGGGCGTCGCCAGCTTTGGTGCGCTGGGCGTGGTGATCAGCTTTGTGACCAATATCAATCGCCTGCTGTCCTTCCGGATGGCGGATTTTGTTGTGCGCTATATGGGCGGCTTCCTGGCAGAAGATAAACGCAAGGAAGCGGCTGCTGTGCTGAAAGCGGCAGCCCTGACTGAACTGGTCACGTCGCTCATCGCCTATGGCGTGCTAGCGCTGCTCTCCAATTGGGGTGCGGTCACCTTTGCCAAGGACCCCACAACACGTTCACTGTTCCTTATCTATGGGATCACCATCCTGGGCAACATGATGACCGAAACGGCCACCGGCGCGCTGCAGGTGACCGGTCACTTCCGTTCGCAGGCCTTGTTGAACCTGCTGCAGAGTCTGCTGACCGCCGGGCTGTTTGTGCTGGTTGTCATCGGCGATGGCGGGATCTTCCAGGTGATGCTGGTTTATCTGGCCGGGAAGATGGTTTTGGGCATTGGCCCGGTGTTGCTGGCTTTCTATTGGCTGCCACGCAGCCTTGGTAAACACTGGTGGCGCACGCCGATGCGCGGTAACCTGCCGCCAATTGGCCCGATGGTGCGTTTTGCCGTCAGCAGCAATTTCAGCGGTACGATCACCCTGGTGGCCCGTGACAGCGAAGTGCTCTGGGTGAGCTATTTCTTCGACACCACGGTGGGTGGCTATTTCAAGGTCGCCCTGGCCGTGATCAACCTGATGGTGATGCCGATCACCCCCTTCATCAGCACTTCTTTCCCCGAGATGACCCGCCATGTTGTCAGGAAGCAATGGGCGCAGCTAAAGCAGCTCCTTGCCCGGGTGACGGTGATCTCCGGCGTCTGGACCGGTGCGGTGGCGGCGGGCTTGCTCCTGTTGGGGCGGCAGCTGCTCTTCTCACCCTGGTCACTTTTTGGCCGCACGATCTATATCTACAAGGAAGCCTATGGGCCCGCCTATGGTGTGCTGTTAGTACTCCTGATTGGGTTTGGGGTGGCAAATATCTGCTTCTGGGATCGGTCGCTCTTGCTGGCTTTTGGCAAGGCCGAACTGCCCCTCAAAGTGAGCTTTTTTGCCATGCTGGGGAAGGTCGCGCTGGCGTTCCTGATCGTCCCGCGGCTGGGCTACCTGGCCGAGGCGGGGCTCTTCAGCGCTTATTTTGTGGTCACTGTGGGGGTATTGGTGGCGCGGGGTCTAGGTGAGATCAAACGTCAGGCTTTGGCGCAACCTGTGGCAGAATAAAATTTCCTGTTTGAATAGTTGATAAATCAGGGGTTAAACGGCGTTGGCGTGGGCATCGCGTTTATTGTGGCCTGCACCTCTGCCTCGGTGAAGCGGCCTAACTCAAGCGCGGTTTGTAACTCCTCCATCTGTAGACGATGATAATAGGCTGTCAGCTTGGTCTTGGCGATTGGGTCAAAGGTCAGCAGGATGTGGGTCTCTTCCATGCGGAGCTTGGCGGGGTAGAGCCAGGAGCCGGGCAGGGCATAGATCGCAGAGACGATGATGCTGCTCACCAGGATGAAGATCACCGAGAGGATTAGGATCCCCACGACCAACCTCTGTCCAGGCTTTTGGCGGATGCCCAGGCCGAGATGCCCCATAACATCCACCTTGTGCTGGGCGCTGAGGGCTTTTTTCTGGTTCAGACTATCCATCATCTGGGATTTGCTGGCTGCCTGCGCTCCTGTGGGCGGCTCGGGCCGGGGCAGGGCAAGGATCTCTCGGGCAGCTTTCAGCAAGGGGGCCAAAACTTCAGCATTCTCCGGATAATGCACAAGAATGCTGTTGATGGACTGCCCGTTGCGGCTTACCTGAATGGCCTCTTCCAATTGGCGGGCAAAATCCTTCTCGGTTCGTTCCAGAACTGCATCGGCTGATTTTAAATGGGCAAGTTTGGCTAGAGCGCTGACCTGCAGGGCCAGAACAGTATGGACAGCATGCCCAACCTCGCGGCTGACGGTCTTGGCGGGTCGTTTTTCGATCAGTTTCCCAATAATAACGTCGCGTTCAGCAGGAGGCAGCTGCGCCAGGGCAGGCTTTAGGCCCTTACTTGACAGCTCCCAGTTGCTTACGCCAATGGCTGGAGATTGATAATCTTGATAACGAAAGCCTCGCTTGAGCAATTCCTCCAGCATCAGGCTGCGCGCCAGGATACATAACCAGGCCTGGAAGGAACCGCTTTCCGGCTTGAAGAGGCTGATCCTTTTCCGCATCCGAATAAAAAGCCCTGCGGCAAGGTCCTCCACGAGCCGCTCATCATCCACGCGGTAATAGAAATAGCGATAGGCGTCAGGGTAGTACTGGTCATGCAGGCGCGCAATAGCGAGGGCATCGCCCGTTTGTGCGCGCTGGATGAGTTTGGCTTCTTCAGATATCATCGGCCCTGGTTCCTTGTGTACTTAAATTATAGCCGGTTCAGTCTATTGGGAAGGGTGCAATGGACTTGAAATGTGCGTTAAATACAACCAACCTGACCACCCTGCCGTGGGACGGCTGGATGAATCAGGTTGGGGAAATGACCTGAATTAGCGCCGGATCAATGCACCCAGCAGGGCAGCGAAACCCATCGCAATCAGGACAAATGGCCAGACAGCATTCCATCCAAAGATGGAGCCCAGGCCAATGCCGAGAAAGACAGCTGCCAGAACGAAATTGCCGCCGGTGGATGAGCGATAGGTTTTGGAGAAGCTGCGGATCATGGCCTCAATGAAAACCAGCACGCCCGAACCGAGGAAGATCACCGACCAGGTGCTCATCTCGGCGATGTAAATGCCTTCAGGGAGTGAGATGGATGTCCGTAGTGCATCCAGCCACCCTAATTGAGCTGCCAGGAAGACCATGCCTGCCCAGATCAGGATCAAGGCCCAGGTTATGGAACCAAGGTGGTCATTGTGCTGCTTTTCGACCTTCCGCTCCTTGAAGAGAGGATCGTTCTCGCGGGGTTCTTCTTCGGGAATAAAATCTTGTTCACTCATTAGCTTTAGTCCTTTTTTCTCTTGAATTAGTCACTATTATGATTCATCATATCACGTCTGGCAGGGGCTGACCCAAGATAATCTCAGGAATATCAGAGTTCAGGCTTGCCACTCACCGATATCGGACCAGCAGTAATCCAGGTGTTCGGCCAGGATGGCTTTGAGTTTATCTTTGACATAGGCCCGGGAGGCCAGCATCAGCTCCAGACCGCCGATCTCGTTCAGACGCTCACCGATCTGGCGGGCCTGGGTGTGATGGCAGCGGACATTGAAGGGGCCGCCGGGTTGCAGCGAGAGGAAATCATCCATCTGCCCGATCTTGACCAGTTGATCCAAAAGTTTCTTTACTTCCTGTTTCTGAACCCCAGGCAGTTGATTGATGGCGGGGTAGCCGAATATCTTTTCCCAAATGCTCATGTGTGAACTTCTTTCTCCAATGGACTTCTATATATTATAGATGATTATAAGGTGGGACGTAATTTAATTTTGTCATTGCGACGAACGGCGAAGCCGGGAGGAAGCAATCTTGGGGCTTCCATTTCTGAGATTGCTTCGCAAAGCTCGCAATGACAAGTTTTTACCTACTGAAAAGGTGGGTGAGCATAATGAGCATTTGTTGAGTAGTCAAAATCAACCGATTAACTCATAACGGCTGAGGCGAAATGCCTCAGCCGTTATTTTGTAAGTCCTGGTTTACCCGAGCCACTCAACGATTGTACTCTCGCCCTGGCCCACTCCCACACAGAGGGTCGCCAGCCCATAGAATGGCCTGGATACAGTGGCCGCCCGTCGGCGCATTTCATAGAGCAGGGTGGTCAGGATCCTCGCTCCGGAACAGCCCAATGGGTGACCGAGAGCCACCGCACCGCCGTTCACGTTGGTGATCTCATGCGCCAGGCCGAGGTCCTGCATCACGGCCAGCGACTGGACGGCAAAGGCCTCATTGAGTTCAGCCAGTTGGATATCTTCGATGCTCAGTCCGGCCCGTTTGAGCGCTTTTTGGGTCGCCGGGATTGGTCCCAGCCCCATCACACGGGGTGGAACCCCAGCTGCACCCATACTCACGATTCGCGCCATCGGGCGATAGCCCAGTTCGCGGGCGGTTTCCTCTTCCATAACCAACACAGCAGTAGCGCCGTCATTCAGCCCGGAGCTGTTCCCGGCGGTCACGCTGCCATCCGGTTTGAAGGCCGGACGCAGCCGGGCCAGCGCTTCCAGGGTGGTGTCACGGCGGGGGCGTTCATCAGTGTCGAAGGTCAGGGGCTCGCCTTTGCGTTGGGGGATTTGGACGGGCAGGATCTCTTCGGCGAACTTGCCGGAATCGATCGCGGCGATGGCGCGGCGGTTACTGGCGAGGGCGAATTCGTCCTGCGCTTCACGGGAGATGTTGTATTCCTCGGCGATATTCTCGGCGGTAATCCCGAGGGCATCAGCGCCATAAGACGATTCCATCTTGGGGTTCACAAAGCGCCAGCCGAGGGTGGTATCATAGGCGGTCAGGTTGCCAACCGGGCGGGTGGGCTTGGGCATGGCATACGGTGCGCGGCTCATGCTTTCCACGCCGCCGGCGATGAAGGCCTTGCCATCCCCCGCGCGGATGGAGCGGGCCGCGGTGTTCACTGAGGTGAGCCCCGAGGCACAAAGCCGATTGAAGGTGACCGCGGGTATGGAAACCGGCAGACCGGCGAGTAAGCTGGCCATTCGGGCTACATTCCGGTTATCTTCACCGGCCTGGTTGGCGCAGCCCAGATAGACTTCTTCGATCAGAGTGGGTTCAAGGTGGTTCCGCTCTACGAGGGCCTGGATCACCAGGGCTGCCAGATCGTCAGGACGGATGGAAGATAGCGCGCCACCGAGGTTCCCAATGGGGGTTCGGATGGCATCAACAATCACAGCTTCGGGCATGGGTTCTCTCCTGTTGGTGAGGTTTTTAACGATTTTACCATTGAGGTGCGAAAGTGAAGGCAGTTGAGAGAGTTTTTTTTCTCATCCCACAAGTTTGAGATTGCTTCCTCCTTGCTGCGCCGTCCGTCGCAATGACAATTAATCTCTCAAAATTAGGACAGATCAGCCGTAATTCCGCCTATAATTGATCCATAAATTTTTGTTTTATCGGTGAGGCACTAAAGATGAGCGCAAACAGATTAACCCAAAGGATCGTTATCAAAATTGGCACCTCCACCCTGACGGACGGCGGGCAGCAACTTTGCCTGGCGCGGATGGTGGACCTGGCTCGGCAGATCACAGAGATCAAAGCAGCCGGGATGCAGGTGGTGCTGGTCAGCTCTGGTGGGATCGCCGCGGGACGGGAGATGATGTCCTACCCGGACCTGCCGCGCTTCCTTCCAGCCAAACAGATGCTGGCTGCGGTCGGCCAGCCGCGGCTGATGGCGGTCTATACCCAGCTTTTTTCCCTCTACCAGCAGCCGATTGCCCAAATCTTGCTGACCCGGGATGACCTGGCGGACCGGCGCCGCTATCTGAATGCCCGCAACACACTGGAAGCTCTGCTGGATTATGGCATCATTCCGATTATCAACGAAAATGACACCATCGCCACGGAGGAAATCCGCTTTGGCGACAATGACAACCTCTCGGCCCTGATCGCCACCGTTTTGGAGGCGGACCTGCTCTTGCTGTTGACGGATCAGGATGGCGTGTTCGAGGCTGATCCGGCCCTGAACCCCGATGCCGAGCTGATCCGCCAGGTGGGCGAGGAAGCGATTACCGATGAGGTAATGGCCGCCGCAACCGCGAGCCATAACGGACTTGGAACGGGCGGGATGACCAGCAAGCTTAGCGCGGCGGACCTGGCCCGGCATGGTGGTGCGAGGGTCGTGATTGCCAACGGGGCCACAGATGGGATCATCCCCAGGATCGTCCTTGAACAGGAACCGCTGGGAACGACCTTCCTGCCGCTGACGACCCATCTTGAAAGCCGTAAGCGTTTCCTGCTGGCTGGCATGGCGGAAAGCTCCGGCACACTTTGGATCGATTCCGGTGCAGTCAAAGCGCTGCATAATGGCGGCAGCATCCTACCGGTGGGTGTGACGGCTGTGGAGGGTGAGTTCGCCCGGGGGCAAAGCCTGGCCGTTGTCGATCCCAAGGGGACGAAAGTGGCGGTAGGCTTATGCAGCTATAGTGCCGCAGACCTGCGCAGGATCGCGGGGCAGCGTTCCGACCAGATCGAAGCGACTCTGGGATATGCCTACGGTGCCGAGGCGATCCACCACGATAACCTGATGCTGCTCTGAGGAGGATGCCGATGACCGTTGATCTGAAATCCATGGTTCGTGAAGCCCGTCAAGCCGCCCTGACCCTGCGGACCCTGCCGCGGGAGGCGAAAGACCGGGCGTTGAACCTTCTGGCTGCGAAATTAATGGAAGAACAGGACGCGATCATTGCCGCTAATGCGGGGGATTTAACCCAGGCGGAAGCCGCTGGGCTGGCACCGGCGATGATTGACCGTTTGCGATTGGATCCCGGTCGTCTGGCTGGGATTGCAGCGGATTTGCGCAAGGTGACTGAGTTGGCGGACCCGGTGGGTGAAGTTTTTGATGCCCAGGTGATGCCGAATGGCCTGCAGGTGCATAAGGTGCGCGTCCCGATTGGCGTCTTGGCTGTGATCTATGAATCCCGCCCGAACGTGACCATTGACGTGACCGGACTGGCCCTCAAATCCGGCAACGCGGTGATTCTGCGAGGTGGGAGTGAGACCCTGCATTCCAACCGGGCTTTGGTGAAGGTTATCCGGGCCGCACTGGAAGAAAGCGGCCTGCCGGAGGGCGCTGTTCAGTTCATCGACTCGTCTGACCGCGGGCTGGTGATGGAGATGCTGCAAATGGGGGATGAGATTGATATGCTGATCCCGCGGGGCGGCGCTGGGCTGCACCGCTTCTGTCGGGAGAACAGCCGCATCCCGGTTATCACCGGGGGGATTGGCGTTTGTCATCTCTTTGTGGACTACAGTGCAGATTTACCCGCAGCGGTGAACGTGGTTCGCAATGCCAAGGTGCAGCGCCCCAGCGTCTGCAACGCGCTGGATACCGTGCTGGTGCATCAGGCCGTTGCGGACAAGGTAATCCCGGAAATTGTAAAAGCGCTCAGCGAGGATGGCGTGTCCTTCCGCCTTGACCCGCAAGCCATGGCAGCGATGGCGGATTACTCCGAATTGCAGTCGTTTGTGGCGTCGGCCGGGCCGGAAGACTTTGATACTGAGTGGCTGTCACTGGTACTGGGGATCAAAGTGGTGGTGGGGCTGGAAGAAGCCCTGGACCATATCCAAACTCACAGCACTGGCCATTCCGATGGCATTTTGACGCAGGATGAGACCAATGCGGATCGCTTTGTGCAGAACGTGGATTCGGCTGCGGTTTATGTGAACGCCAGCACCCGTTTTACCGATGGCTCGCAGCTGGGCCTGGGCGCGGAGGTGGCGATCTCCACCCAGCGACTGCATGCCCGCGGGCCGATGGCGCTGGAAGCGCTGACCACCTATAAATGGGTGATCCGTGGGGAAAATCACGTCCGCCCGGATTGAACCGGGAGGACATTTTAAGGGCAGTGCAGGAGGAAACACCAGGTGGACTTTACATCGCTGCTAAACCAGATCATTGACTTGCAAAAAAGGGTTGAACACCTCAACCCGCTGTTTGAGCGGCATTATCCCGTCGCGATTGCGGTGGATGGCCAGTTTTTGATCCACGAATTTGATCCGCAGACTGGTGGGTATGTCCTGACGCAATCAACGCCGGTGCCGTTTCCGATCCCGGAAGGAATCCGAGCGGCTTTTCCGATGGAGGCCCTGAATGGGCGCTCCGCCGCGGTGGTCACACCCGACGCCTTCGACTCACTCATAGAGCAGGTGCTGGTTTTGCATGAATTTGTCCATTGTTACCAACATCTGACTTGCGAGCAGTCGCTGCGGGACCGGTTGGAACTTGCCCGGCAAGAAGAAGCAAAAGGGCATCATACCTGGGAGCTGGATACGCCCTTTCCCTATGAATCTGAGGCGTTCACTAAGCATTATGGCGCCAATTTGTTGGTATTGAAGGCGGATAATGAAGCGGAAGCCCTTCAGGCACGCGCAGAATTACATTCCACGCTTTCACCCCTCGATTGGGAATATATGGTCTGGCAGGAATGGAAAGAGGGCTATGCCCGTCATGTCGAGAACAAAATCCAGCGAGAGCTGGGCTTGAAAGTGAACACTTATGGGGAAGAACCACCTTATAACCGGATCACGTTCTACGTGGGCGGGGCGGCTTACTTTGATTACCTGGCCAAACGAGAGCCTGAGGCGCTTACGGACCTGCCGGGTTTATTTGATCGGTTGCTGAATTGGAGAGTTGAGGCGGCATGAACGTTCGGATGGATTATGGACTGCAGGGCTTGAATTTAGAGGCACCTGAGACGGCGGATGTCTTCCTGGTGCGGGAAATGAAGCCCCAAAACGATGAGGCAGCGGCCATTCTGGATGCCCTGCGCCATCCGATAGGCACTCAGCCGCTGAGCACCCGGTTGCGCCCGGGAATGACCGTCGTTGTGGTCCACACCGACATCACCCGCGCCACACCCAATGACCGCCTGCTGCCGGTGGTTTTGGCAGAATTGGAGGCGGGCGGCATCCGTCGGGGGGATATCACGCTGATTAACGGTCTGGGCACCCATCGCCCACAGACCGAGAATGAGCTGCGCGCCATGCTGGGGGATCAGGTCTATGAGAGCTATCGCTGTATCCAGCATGACGTCATTGATGAAACCGGGCTTATTTCACTGGGCGAATCTCAAAAGGGGCATCCTCTGTTCCTTTGGCATTCATGATGGCGCTGCAGTATGGGCCGCTCTATCTGGCCGGAATTGTGCCGTTTGTGGGGCCGGGCGGGGCATTGGTGGGATTTGTGATCAACATTGAGCACATGATCGTCCTGCTGACCCTGATGGTGCCAATTGGCACGGTTTTGTATGAGGCTACCGGCTCTGTTTATCCTGGTGCGGTGATCAATGCCCTGATCGTAACCTGGATGTTCACTTCCTCTTCAGTGATTGCTCCGTTGCCGATTTAATTTGTGATTTTCTGTGCAAGGGAGGCCCATTGTGACCTCCCCATTTTTGGAAAACCCTTACGCGATTGGTCATTGCGAGGGATCACGAAGTGATGCACGACATTGTCCCCGAAGCGTAGTGGAGTGGGAGGCAATCTTTGTCACGCTGGAAGCGTGACCTACGGATTAAAAAGTGTTATTGTCAAAATGGTGGGTTCAAATTCGGAACCCACCCTACGACCTTCCTCTTCAGTGATCGCCCCGCTGCCGATATAATTTATCAAATTACTGCGTAGGGGAGGCTCAATGTGGCCTCCTCTTATAATGACTTCCCAAAAGGGGGGGGAAAGGTGTCATGCTGGAAGCGTGACCTACAAGCTATTCCGTATGGGCCTAGCTAATTTGCTAGCCGTTCACTTCTATTTACTCGCTTTCCACCATTCACTTTTCACCACTCACCTTAATTACCTTCTCATTCACCCTTTCCTCAACCTTATCTCAAAACCAACTAGTGTTATACTATTATCGCATGTCCTGTGAACCTCACCAATTCAAAATCCAGGACATTCCTAACCGTTAATCACCATAAGGAGGACCGTTAATGCCCGCGAAGGGATATATCGAAGTCAACGAGTTGTATTGCAAAGCCTGCCAACTCTGTGTGACGGATTGCCCCCATGATGTATTGGCGTTGGATATGGATCACCTGACACCCAAGGGATACCACCCAGCCCACATGGTCAATCCGGAAGCCTGCACAGGGTGCGGAATCTGCGCCAATGTTTGCCCGGATGCTGCGATTACTGTTTACCGGTATGAACAACAGAAGGCGGAGGCTTGAGATGACAAAACAACTCATCAAAGGGAACACCGCAGTTGCTGAGGCCGCTCTTCGGGCGGGCCTTGAAGCTTATTTTGGATATCCCATCACCCCCCAAACCGAACTGTTGGAGCACCTTTCTGCTCGGATGCCCGAATTGGGTCGTCCATTCGTCCAGGCTGAATCAGAGCTGGGCGCAATCAACATGGTTTACGGTGCAGCCTGCACCGGTAAACGGGTGATGACCTCTTCTTCCAGCCCGGGCGTCAGCCTGATGATGGAAGGTCTGTCCTATATTGCCGGCACTGAATTACCTGTGGTGCTGGTGGATGTGGTCCGCGGCGGCCCCGGCCTGGGCAATATTGCCCCGGCGCAGGGTGACTATAACCAGATCGTCCACGGCGGCGGCCATGGCGACTATCGCATGATCGTCCTTGCCCCTGCCAGCGTGCAGGAAGCAGTGGACCTGACCGCCCTGGCGTTTGACCTGACAGAGAAATATCGCACAATCACCACGATTATGATGGATGGCAGCATTGGCCAGATGATGGAACCGGCCGAACTGCCCCCATTCCAACCCCTCAAAGAAGAAGTGCCCGATTGGGCCGTGCGGGGCGCCAAGAATGGCGAGAAACACCAGCTGACTTCAATCAACCTGGACGCTCCTGCTCAGGAGGTCATGAACCTGCGGCTGATGAATCGCTGGCAGGAAATCGAAGCCAACGAAGTCCGCTGGAAGGGTTATTACCTGGACGATGCGGAATTTGTCGTGATCGGCTTCGGCACCGCCGGGCGGATCTCGCTCTCAGCTGTCCGGGCTGCTCGTGAACAGGGCATCAAGGTTGGGCTGCTCCGCCCGATCACGGTGGCGCCATTCCCGACCGAGATCCTGAATGAGTTGACCGAAAAGGTTGAGGGATTCCTGGTCGTTGAAATGAACGCCGGCCAAATGTTGGAAGATATCCGACTCGTGGTCCGCGGGCGCAAACCGGTGGAATTCTTCGGCCGGATGGGCGGTGTGGTGCCGTTCCCGGATGAAGTATTGACCGAGATCAAGCGCCTGGCCACCGAACCTCAGACCACCGAGGGTCACCCCCGTGATCGCTGGCTAGCCCGCCTGCGGGAGACCATAGGATAAGGAGTGGATGATGACAATCGCAGAAGTACCTACCAAAGTTGTTTACAGCCGTCCGAAATCCCTGAATGACCGGGTAACGCATTATTGCCCCGGCTGCACCCACGGCATCGCCCACCGTCTGGTGGCCGAAGTGCTGGATGAGATGGGAATCGTCGAAGACACGATTGGCGTGGCTTCCGTTGGCTGTTCCGTATTTTCTTATAACTATTTCGATGTGGACTTTGTGGAAGCGGCTCATGGGCGTGCTCCGGCCATGGCAACCGGCATCAAGCGGGTTTATCCCGATCACATCATCTTCACCTATCAGGGCGATGGCGATCTGGCCTCGATTGGCATGGGCGAGATCGTCGGCGCGGCTTCCCGTGGTGAGAAGATCACCGTGATCTTCATGAATAACGCCAACTACGGCATGACAGGCGGCCAGATGGCCCCCACCACACTCCCCGGTCAGAAGACCACCTCTTCACCCACCGGTCGTGATGTCAAGCGCCAGGGTTACCCGATCCAGACCGCGGAATTACTTTCCACGCTGGAAGGCGCGTCCTATGTCGTGCGGCGCAGTCTGCACAACAACCGTGAGGTCCGCCGGGCCAAACAGGCGATCCGGACGGCCTTTGAAGTGCAGAAAGCCGGACTCGGCTTCTCACTGGTGGAATTGCTTTCCACCTGCCCGACCAACTGGGCGATGACCCCTGTAGAAGCTCGGGAATGGGTTGAGGAGCGGATGCTGCCGGTATATCCACTTGGTGACTACAAGATCTCTGCTGCTGTGGCAGAGTTGAATAAATTGGAGGGATGAGCATGCAACAAGAAGTGATCGTTGCCGGATTTGGCGGCCAGGGTGTGCTTTTTGCCGGAAAACTGCTGGCTTACACGGCTATGGAAGTTGGCAAAGAAGTGACCTGGATCCCATCCTATGGCCCCGAGATGCGCGGCGGTACGGCGAATTGTACCGTGGTGATTTCCGATGAGGAGATCGGTTCAGCTTTTGTGAAGAACCCCACCGCTGTGATCGCGATGAACAAGCCCTCACTCGATAAATTCGAGAAATTAGTGGCACCTGGCGGCGTGCTGGTAGTCAATAGCTCGATGGTGGACCGGCCCGTGGAACGGACCGACATCACCGTCGTGAGCCTGCCCGCCAATGAGATCGCTGAAGAAATCGGCAGCAGCAAGTCGGTGAACATGGTGGTGCTTGGCGCACTGCTAGGGAACCTGGATTTGGTCCCGATGGAAGCGGTTGAGAAGGCGCTGGATGGCCACACCCCCGAGCGGCATAAGAAATTCCTCAAGGGGAATATCGAAGCGCTGCATAAAGGTGCGGGGTATAAAGTCACTGAAGTGGCTTAGTTTTTAGCAGAAACGAAGTAAAAGCGACCCCCGGTGAAAGCCGGGGGTTTTTCTTGTCATTGCGAGGGAGCATCGGCACGATGCGACGAAGCAATCTACTGATCAATAAAGGTAACGAAAAAGGTCGCCCACAGAGGGGCGACCCTACGATATTTGATTCTATGCTGTCGGATGGTGTTTTCTCTTACAATCGTCCATCCTGCATTTGCAGCACGTCATCGGCGATATCAGCGATGCTGATGTCATGGGTCACGATGATCACGGTGTAGTTCTCCACGTGTGCCAGGTCTGAGAGCAGCTTGACGATCCGTTTGCCGGTGGCGACGTCGAGGTTGCCGGTCGGCTCATCTGCCAAAATCACCTGAGCGCCGCTGGCCAAAGCGCGGGCAATGGCGATCCGCTGTTGTTCACCGCCCGAGAGCATATTGGGGAAACGGTGATAGACCGTATCCGGCAGGTCTACCTTCTTGATGTAGTCTTTGGCGACCACAGCAGCTTCCTTGGGGCTATAGCCCTTCAGTTCGAGGGGATAGCACACATTTTCCAGGCAGGTCATCAAGGGGAAAAGGTTGAAGGACTGGTAGATCACCGCCACTTTTTCGCGCCGGTATTGATCCAGGTCAAAGGAATCCGTCGGCACGCCCTGGAACAGTATCTGGCCTTTTTCCGGCAGGGCCAGCCCGGCCATCAATGAGAGCAGTGTGGTCTTGCCGGAGCCGGATTTGCCGATGATGGCATAGAGCCGCCCTTTTTCAAAGGAAGTGCAGACGTCCTGGATGGCGGGGACGGATTGGTATTTATTGGTGTAGCTGTAAGTGGCATTTTCAATTTCAATGATTGGGTTCACAGTCATGACCTTCTTTCGCAATGGAATGATAACTTATTTATTCTTTAATGAAGAGGATATCCAATATCTTGGCCCTGCTCATCAAGTAAATGGCGATCGTAATACCCAATGCATAGAGCAGGATGAAGCCGATCAGGCTCAGGCCAAAGTAGGCGATCCAGGCGGGATTCACTAACAGAATGATTAAAACTGGTACGATCCCCAGCAGGAACAATAGCAATTGTTCGAGGAAGAACGCGCTGTACACATGGAAGCGCTTGGTGCCCAGGCTGCGCATGACGGCAAATTCGTGCAGACGGTTGCGGGTCAGCAGGTAGGAAAGGATGAAACCGATCACCGTGGAGAGTGCCAGCATGACGGGCCGGATGATGTTCATAAAGGCCAGGTGCTGATCAATGGATTCGATGGCATCCATCAGTGCTTTATCTTCGATCACGACAGCCAGCCTGTTCCGGTTGATGCTGCCGATTTGGCTGTAATAGTTATCTTCCAGATAGTCCCGGAAATCGGAGAGTTCCTGAGTATTCTTCATTAGGAATGTGGCGGAGTTGATAGTATCCGCCAGATATTCGTTAGAATATCTGGCATCCTCAGGAATTTCGCCGTCATAGATCATCAGCTCTTCATACATATAATCATATATGATCGGGATATCGGTAATCACTGCCCAGGGGGTATAGATGACCGGCGGACGGCTGCCCTGATAATAGGTGCCTGCCACCACAAAGTCATAAGCTTCCATCAATACGCCGCGATCCGGGATCGTCAGGTAAAGGGCGAGCCGTACTGTATCTCCTAGTTCAATACCATTTTCGTCAGCATAGCGATCGGGGAGAACGGCAAAGTATTCTAAATTTTTGAGAGAGTCGTTGCTATAGCCTTCCAGCCAGACCGTATCGGTCAGCAGGGCATCGCTGAATTCCGGCACGCCGGCGAAGCTATCAATGAAATAGATGAAAGGCATCTGGCGGACTTTATCTTCAAACCAGTCGTAGCCAAAGCGATTGGAGTGGTAGGGGACTTCTGGCCGGCGCGATAGGTTATAGGTGTGCCCTTCGGCGTCGGAGGATAGCCCCATCAGTGTGTAGTGCATTTTTGAGGTCAACATGACATCTTCAAAGAAATCGCTGTCTTCCGTGAGATCTTCACGAATGGACAATAGCGCGCCTTTTGGCAGTGGGTTGCGGATCATGGTCCAGGAATTTCTGGCTGTATAGTCCGGGTCTAAAAGTCTGAAGATATTGGCCTGTAATTGCAAGGGTACTTCTCTGGAATAACCCAGAAAGGTGGTCATATACGCTGTGGTTGGGACATCGTCGTAGACTGTCACAGCATTCAATTCCTGTTGGTGGGTGATGAGCCCAAGAGCCATAATGAAAGCGGCCAATAGAAAGGCCGTGACCGGTACGATCAGGCTGCGTAGGAAATTGCGGCGGATGGACCGGAGCGCAAAGCGCAGACTAACAGTTGGCATGTTGACAAAGGCCATGCCTTTGCCGACATGCAGCTTGGGGGCCTTGAATTCTTTGACCTTTTTACGTTTGGGTTTACGCAGGGTGGTCAGGGCAAAGATAATGGTGATGATCAGGATGATCAGGATCAGTGCGCCGGCAGAACTCCACCTTACCCAGGAAGCGGTGGCAATTTCCGGCACAAAGGTCGTTGGGATGCCCAATGCCCGTTCACTGTAACGTTCATCCTGCCCAGGAGCGTCCTGCAAGGCCTGCCAGACCGTTTCCGTCACCTGGACATCAAAGGCACCTGCGATCAGTGAGCCGACGATTGTCGCGATTAAAGCTACCAGCAGGATCCCATAAAGTAGATAGGAAACCGTCTTGGGACGACCGGTGCCCATCATCATCATAATCTGTGCGGTTTCCCGCTGACGGCTGATGAACAGATAGGAGAACAGGATGGAAACAGCCACACCGGCAACGGCGCTGATGGTCGTGAGGGTGATTGCCTGGCTTTTCAGGGTTTCGACCGGTTTGATCGCATTGGCATAGCCCTGGTCTTCCACAGTGACTTCAATGATTTCGGTGAGGTAGCCCTTGATGTGATTCAGATAAGATTCGACTTCTTTGTTGTCAATCTGGACTCGAAGGAACTCGTAATTATCCGGTGCTTTCTCCACCCAACTGGGGAAGGGCATATAGACGGTGAAGGATAGGCCTGGCACCTCATTGAAGATACCGGCGATGCGGATATTACCGTCATAGATGAAACCGTCTTCCTCCCAATAGCTGAATGCAGGGTCGCCCTGATCCGTGTAATGGAGTTTCAGAGGCCAGGTGTCGCCAACTTCCAGTCCCAATAAGGCGGCGACCCGGTCGCTGATATAGCAGACGTCCTGGTCCACGGTTTCAAGTGTGCCATCAGTGAGCTCAAATTCGCCATCCGTCAGCCAGGTCTGATTCTGGTGGAAAGCGGCCATGATGGGCAGATAGGAGGAAACCGTGACGGAGAAGGATTCGTCAATGATCTTGATCGATTGGATCAGTTGGTTCCACATTGCCCCTTCTTCTGAATCGAAATAATCGGGGCGGTCGGTGATGTCAATGATTTCCGGTGCGGAATCCAGTGCGCCAAGCGTGTGATTGGTCAAGTCGGAGGCTTTGATAAAGGTGGCAACACGGGTGTTGTTGACATAGGTGATCAGTGCTGCGCCAAAATATACATGACCGGATTCGAAATCGGGGATATTTTCACCATTCATCGTCAAGGGATTTACTTTAACGAGAATCAAATCGCCGACCTCATCCCCAAATATGGACTCGTGGGACATCACGACCCAGGTGTCATCGTCGTCAAAATAGCGCGGCGCAAAGGTGAAAATATTGACATAGGAAAAGGGGGACGCCTTTTGAACGATATCGGTGTCATCACCGGCATAGGCGAAGATATCACGTTCCGTATCGACAGCCATGACCGCTGGATGGTTAACCATGCCCTCAAAGTCCAGTTGGGCGAGGGTTTCCTGGAAAGCCTGGTCCGCCCAAGCGCCGTTTTCATCATGCAGGCCGCCATATTTCAGGGAGATGGTTGTGGTGAACTGCTCGTCGGCTTGTTGCAGCATCCGGTCAGCAGAATAGAGCATACTGCTGCCGAGGCTTACAAATAGGATCGCTGCGGAAAGCAGCAAGACGAATAAAATGCTCTTGAGAGGGGAGCGAAGGACACTCTTGGTACTGTGTTTTAACATCATAGGCATAATGTACTCTGTAGACTTGTTTGTTTCTATGTAGGTTGAATGCTGGGCGGGAAAAAGCGGATTCCCCCATGTGGGTGCAGGGATTGCCTCTTTCTATCTCATCCTAAATTGAATGATAAATAGTGTATCATTCTTTAGTTGGCTTAAAGGAACTGTAAACCTCTCCTGGGATGAAATTTGGATTAATCAGGATTAAAAACAGGTGGAATAGGGGTGATATTTAATGGATTGGCGTTTATGAACGCCATGAATTATAAAGCCTGCAATTATCAAAAGAGAAATAATTGTTTAAGGTTATTTCGGCAAAGATGTGTTGGTTTATCGGGGAATCAGCCTCGCATGGTTAATCGCAGGACTAAGGGAATGAACGATTCCGAGCCCTGATATATGCTGCCATCACGCCGTCAATAATTTTTTGCCCAAGATGGACATGGTTGGCTGTTAAGCATTACCCGTTATAATTAGGGCACCCCTGCAAATTGGTTGCAGGACGAACATTGAAAAAGAAAAATATTCTTATTTCAGATGATAACCTATGGAAGGTACTATGAAATTACGAATGTCATCTCCGGAACTTAATCAGGACGACCGTCAGGCTGTTCTGGATGTTGTGAACACACCCAATCTCAGTATGGGGCCAAAGATTGCCGCCTTTGAACAGGCTTTTTGTGATCTGACCGGTCGGAAGCACGCCATTGGCGTGAACTCCGGGACGGCGGGCCTGCATCTCTGCGTGCGAGCCAGCGGGATTGGCCCTGGCGACCTGGTAATCACCACGCCATTCTCCTTTGTGGCCTCAACCAATATCATCCTCTTCGAGAAAGCGATCCCGATCTTTGTCGACATTGATCCCGTCACGGGCAATATTGACACGGACCTGCTTAGGAAAGCTGTGGAAGATCTTTCTCTGGGCGGTGAGGCGGCGCAAAAATGGATGCCGAGAAAGCTGCCCGAGTTCAACGAGGGAAAGGTGGGCAAACTGAAGGCGCTGCTGCCGGTGGATGTGTTTGGCCAGCCGGCGGATTTTGATCAAATCAACGCGATCGCAAATCAGCATGGTCTGACCGTGATCGAAGATTCCTGTGAAGCGCTGGGCGGTGAATATAAAGGAAAACCGGCCGGTACACTAGCTGATTATGGTGTGTTTGCCTTTTATCCCAATAAGCAGATCACCACGGGCGAGGGTGGGATGATCGTCACGGATGATGATGAGGCCGCCGACTTTATGCGTGCCCTGCGTAACCAGGGACGGGCTGTGGGTGATACCTGGCTCCAACACACCTTCCTGGGCTATAACTACCGGATGGATGAGATGAGCGCGGCTCTGGGGCTTTCCCAGATCGGCCGTTTGGAAGACCTCCTTAAACATCGGTCCCGGGTAGCGGACTGGTATGCCAAACACCTGGCTGGCATTGAAGGGGTCACCCCTCCGCAATTGGTCCCAAACACCACGCGTGTCTCCTGGTTTGTGTATGTCATCCGGGTGGCACCTCAGATCGACCGGGATCGCTTTGCGAAAATCCTGGTGGAGAAGGGCGTGCCCGTGCGACCCTATTTTGCCCCAATCCATCTTCAGCCGTATATGATGGAGATGTTCGGCACTCAGGCGGGCGATTATCCCGTGACGGAAGATCTGGGTAACCGCAGCCTGGCGCTGCCTTTCTCCGGCGCAATGACGGAAGAGGAAGTGGTGGAAGTCTGCCAGCGCATTGCGGAAGTCCTACCAGCCGCCGAAAAGATGGCGTAGGCTGTTATTTTCTGATGGAAACCGAGTTTCTCCCTCCCCGCAGAACAGGTGTTTTGATCCAGGGCGCAATGGCGCTCTGGTTCCTGGCCGCGGGGGGATATTTCTTCTTTATTGCCGTACAGGATCAGGCCGGTCTGGATTTCATGCTGCACATGGTGATTGCCCTGGTACTGCTAGCCCCTCTCCCGGTGATCCTCTATCGCCTCTATGCCCTGGTTTCGTCGTCGTACACGCTCCGTCGGGATGGGCTGCGGATTCGCTGGGGGCTGCGCAGAGAAGACGTACCTCTCAATGACATTGAATGGATCAGACCGGCGAATGAAATGGGGTTCCGGCTGCCGCTGCCATGGCTGCGCTGGCCTGGGTCACTGATAGGCAACCGAAAGGTGTCCGAGTTGGGCCTTGTGGAGTTTATGTCCGCGGATATGGCGCATATGCTGTTGGTCGCCACGCCCGAAAGGGTCTTTGCCATTTCACCCGAGAATACCAGTGCCTTTATGATGCTGTTTCAACAGATGACCGAGTTGGGCAGTCTGGCGCCACTGGAGGCCCAATCCGTCTATCCAACCTTGCTGATCGGCCGGGTTTGGGAAGACAGAAGGGCCAGAATGTTGGTGATGATCAGCTTCATCATTGGTTTGGTGCTGTTGGCGGTGGATGCGATCGCCGTGACCAGGCTGGACGTGATTCCCTGGATCGGCGCAGGAACGACTGCACCTGCGGAACGATTGTTGCTGCTGCCGGTTTTGGATGGCCTGATCTGGCTGGTTGACCTTGTGATGGGGATGTTGCTCTTCCCCCGGGGTGGGGACATGCCACTGGCGGCCTATCTCCTTTGGGGCGCTTCCGGCCTTACCGGGCTGCTTTTATTGATTAGCAGTTTGATATTTATTTTTTGATCACTTTATCTGAGACCCATGATTGTTAAATTACTGATTGGACTAATCGCTGGGGTGGGCATTGCTGCCCTGGCCTATCGAGCGCGGTCATTGGACCTGAGCGGCGCGATCGCCGCAGGCGTGCTGGGGACGATTGTCTTTGGCCTGGGCGGCGTGGCCTGGGCGTTGGTTCTGCTAACCTTTTTCGTCACAGCCAGCGGACTATCTGTGATTTTCAAGGGGCGCAAATCCCGAATCGCCGATGATTTTGCCAAGGGATCCCGCCGGGATGCCGGGCAGGTCGCGGCAAATGGCGGTATCTCAGGTGCACTGGCGTTTGGATATTTTTTACTTTATATGGTCACCCCCCAGCATCCGCTCCTGCCGGCGCTTTGGCTGGGCTTTGCGGCCAGCCTGGCAGCAGCGAATGCTGACACCTGGGCTACTGAACTGGGCGTTTTGAACTCCCACCAGCCGATTTCATTGCGCACTTTTCAACGGGTTCCAGGGGGCACTTCGGGCGCGATCAGTTGGGTTGGCACGCTTGCGGCTTTGGCTGGCTCAGGAGTAGTCGCTGGGGTGGCTGTGCTGACCGGCCTGGCCGGGTGGGCGCCTGCAGGTGGATTAAGCCTGGGAGGTCAATTTGTGCTCATTTCTTTGGCGGGTTTACTGGGAGCGATGGTCGATTCGGCTTTAGGCGCCTGGGTTCAGGCGATGTATCATTGTCCGGCGTGCCAAAAGGATACCGAACGGCACCCGCTGCATAGCTGCGGTAGGGAGACGACCCTCGTGCGGGGAATAAAGTGGCTGCAGAACGACTGGGTCAATGCGGCCTGTACGCTCAGTGCAGCCATGGCAGCTGTTGTTATAACTTTACTTATCCAATAATTTAAATCTGTTGTGAAAATAAAAATCAGTCACTCATATCGAGTGGCTGATTTTTATTTGGGGAGTACGGAGAAAAGATGGAATACTAAATGGATGATTTAGCCAGTGCTTCTTCAGGGGTCATGCCTTCATGAACAACTTTCTTAATTGCCTGCAGCATCCTAGCTGGGTCGTCAGCCTGCCAGACATTGCGGCCCACAGCAACCCCTCTGCCACCGGCATCCATACAGTTTTTAAGTACGCCGAGGAAGTCCCGCGGGTTATCGGTTTTGTCACCACCTGAAAGCAGGACGGGGAGGGGGCTGCCCTCAATCACTTCCTGGAAGCTTTCTTTTGAGCCCGTGTAGTAGGTTTTGACGATGTCTGCGCCGTATTCAGCAGCCATCCGGGCGACGTGCTTGACTAATTTGACGTCGTAATCGTTTTCGAATCCATTGGGGTACATGATCGCCAGGAGGGGCATTCCCAACCGGTCACATTCCCGGGCGATGGCGGAGAGCCCCTTCATCATTTCGCTGGTTTTTTTCGGACCAACGAAGATGTGGGCGGAGACAGCTGTTGCGCCATAGATCATGGCATGTTCAACGGTGTCGCTCACGATGAAGTAATCTGGTTCCGGCCCGATGAAAGTGACCGAATCGATGGCGGCAATGTAGGGGATGTCATTTTCGATGAAATGTTTATAGACCTTCTTGATGATGCCAACCGGCATAAAGAACGTCTCGGGTTTTTCTTTTGCCAGAATGGAAACGGTTTTTTCGGGGTCAACGATTCCTTTGATCGGGCCGACCGCAGCGCCGTGATCCATGGCAACCATGACTGAGTTTCCGCTTTGCTTGTTGAATAGCCGCGATAAACGGACTTCTTTTCCAATTTCACTCATTTTTATAGCTCCAATTTGTTAACAATTATAGGCTCAAATTATCATTATGATAATTTAGGCGAGGTTTCATACCCCAATAATATCATAAAACGACAATAAACGCAAAAAATAATTGACAAACGACAATTAAATCTATATAATAACGTTAATAATTAGTAAACAGACATTAATTACACATCGAGGTCATGATCAGTATGAATTCCAATGCGTTGCAGCAGTATCAGAATGTTGAAAACCCCATTCCTGAAAGTCAATATGCCTGGCCCTTATATGGCGCCGGGATTGAAAAACTCGGTTTGAATGGCAAACCGGTTAAACGTGAAATCCCTGAGATCACCGCTGATGAATTGCTGATGCGAATTGATGCCGTCAGTTTATGTTACACGGATGTCAAGGAAATCTCCCTGGGCGATAACCACCCCCGATTGAAAGATCGTAACCTGCAGGAAAATCCAATTGTGCCCGGTCATGAGCTAAGTATGACGGTTATCAAGGTTGGGGATAACCTGAAGGATGAATATCAAGTCGGACAGCGTTACACCATCCAGCCGGATGTCTGGGTGGATGGCAAGAGCATTCCCTTCTCCTTTGGGATGGACGGCGCTTATCGCCAATTCGCCGTGATTGATCACCGCATCCTCAACGGTGACGCCGGTAATTACCTCATTTCGGTGCCTAGTGAGATGACCCATGCGGCTGCTGCCATCACCGAGCCCTGGGCGTGCGTGGAAGCTGCTTATCGGATGGGCTATCGCAGCCACCTGAAAGCTAGCGGCTCAATGCTGATCGTGGGCGGTGAGGGGACACGGTCCGGTTTTGTTCTGGATGACGATTGGGTCGCTGCCAACAAACCGGCGGAAATTTTCGTTTGTGACCTGCCCGCGGATTTAGTGGAGCGTGTTGAAGCCCTTTGCAAAAAAGAAGGCATTTCCTTCAAGGCCTGCTCCCACGCTGAACTTCAGGATGCGGAAGAGAGCTTTGATGACCTGCTGCTCCTGGATCTGGGTGCAAATGAACTGACTAATCTGGCTGAGAAACTGGCAAAGAATGCCGTAATTAGTTTTTATTTGAATGCCGGCATGGTTGAGCAGGTGTCCATTGACCTGGGTCGCCTCCACTATGATAACTACCAATACGTTGGTACGGATGGCTTGAACCTCCGTGAGGCTTATGACCGGAATCCCGCCCGGGTGGAATTCCTGGAAGGCGGCATCGCCTGGATTTTGGGCGGCGGCGGTCCGATGGGCCGGATGCACGTGCAACGGGCGATTGAATCGCAGGTTGGTCCTCGCAAGATCATTGTGACCGAGGTGACAGATGTCCGCCTGGAATCTATCCGAACCTTCTTTGGTCCCTTGGCTGAAAAATATGGCAAAGAGCTGGTCCTGCTCAACCCGGTGGAAGATGATGCTGGTTATCGCAAGGAAATGGAAAAAATCTTGGACGAGGGCGGCGTTGATGATGTTGAGGTCATGGTCACCATTCCTGCTATCATTGGGGATGCTTGCCAATATGTCGCCAAGGACGGCATGATCAACATTTTTGCCGGGATGAAACGAGGCGTGAGCCTGGCGGTGGATCCCATGCTGATCGCCGGTGAACGTCAGATCCGCTTCATTGGTCATAGCGGCTCCGGTCTTGACGACCAAAAAGCAGTTGTTGATCGGTGCCTGGCTAGCCAATTGGATACTAATCTTTCCGTTGCCGCCATTGGTGGGCTGATGGAAATCCCGGATGGCATCCGGGCGATGAAGGATTCGGTTTACCCTGGCAAGATCGTGATCTTTCCGCAATTTTCGGACCTCCCGCTCACAGGCCTGACCGAACTTGGAGAAGTACTGCCAGACGTCGCCAAGCTGTTGGGCGAGAACGATACCTGGAACGCCGCCGCTGAAGCAGCATTTTTTGAGAGCCAACTGTCATGAGCAATAATAGCGAAAAACAAATCCTCATCTGGGGTGCCGGTAGAATTGGCCGTGGTTTCATCGGTGACATCTTTGCCGACTCGGGATATGAGCTGAATTTTGTTGATGCCGCTCAGCCCCTGGTGGACTTGCTCAATGAGCAGGGTGTCTATACGGTGGTTCGCGCGTTTGGCGCGGATAATATCCAGCGCATCCCTGTAAGTCAATTTAAGGCCTATCACGTTTCGCAAAAGGATGTCCTGCAGAAGCTGGTCAATGAAGTGGATGTGATCGCCATTGCGACTTTCCCCAAGGTCTTTGAGGCAGTTGCTGTAGAATTACAAAAATTGATCCTCGCGCGTCGCAGCGTTCGGCCGAATGATCCCTTGGATATTATTATTTGCACCAATCTGGTGCATGCCGGGCCGGTTTTCTCCACGGCGTTGTATCAGGGACTTGATGCAGAACAACAAGCCTATTTTGACGAGAAAATTGGTGTGGTTGAATCACTGATTATTCGGATGGCGCCGCCAGCCCCCGCAGCTGAGGTTGAAAAAGATCCCTTGGTCGTGTGGACCAATGGTTATGCGGAGTTCCCGGTGGACGCGAGTGCCTTCAAGGCCGAACCACCTCAGATTGCTGCCTTCCGCTTGGTGACCGATATGCGGGCCGAAGAACAACGGAAGATGTACACCTATAATATGTGCCATGCCGTTCTGGGTTACCAGGGCTATCAGGATGGCTACAAATTGCTGGTGGATTGCCTGGCGGATCCAAAATTACGGACTGAAGCTGAAGGCGCGTTGAATGAGGTCAGCACCGCGCTCCAAAATCAATATGGTTTCACAGCGGAAGCGATGGCTAAATGGGTTGAGGGCGTCATTGACCAGACGAATAACCCGAGCATTGGTGACACTGTGGCTCGCATGGCTGCTGACCCGCTGCGGAAGCTCAAAAAAACTGACCGGTTGATTGGGCCTTCATTGCTTTGCCTGAAAAACGGCGTTGACCCCAAGTATTTGGTTCGAGCGATTGCTTATGCACTGCATTTTCGCACTGAGGATGACCCAAATTCCATAAAATTAACCGATGATATCGAAGATCACGGCTTGGAGGCAGCCCTCAAGACTGCTACCAGTCTTGGAGAGGACCCTTTGGAAAAGAAACTCATGGAAGCTATCAAAGCTGCTTATCAGCAGGCTGGAAAAGAAATTGACTGGCGGAAGAAAGCCAAAGAAGCCTATGATCTCGGTTTTAAATATGAATCAGTCTATCATGGCTGTGGTCAGTCTTCCTATGCGGCCATCTCTGAACTTCTGGGCACATTTGACCCCGAGGTGTTTAAAGCGGCCACTGGGCTTTGCGGCGGGATCGGTCTAAAAAATAATAACACCTGCTCCGCCTTCACCGGCGCGGTTCTGGCGATTGGTAATATCTATAACCGCCGTCGAGAACATTTTGATGGCAATCGTGAAACCAAGTATCAGAATTTCGATCTCGTTCAACAACTCTATGAAAAATTCACGACTGAATTCGGTGGGATTACCTGCGTCCATATCCACACAGTGAAATATGGCAGGCCATATGACCTGAGTGTGAAAGCGGAATCGGTTGCTTTTGAAGAAGCTGGCGGGCATGGACCAAACGGCTGCACGGATACAGTTGGCAAAGCCTGCCAATTCGCAATCGAAGCATTGGCCCCCATGCTCATCGAAAAAGAAGAGGAGTAGTCGCATGGATCTCCAGGAAATGCGGATCAGCGAAGTTATTCAACCATCAGCCATTGACCTTGAGTTACAGGGTATTCACAGCAAGGATGATGTGATTGCCTGTCTGGCCAAAAAGCTGGATGAGGCTGGTTTGTTGGTGGATAAGGACCTTTATATCCAATCCGTTTATGAACGGGAGGATATGGGTTCCACCTACATGGGTTTTGATATCGCAATTCCCCATGGGAAAAGTCCTGGGGTTCGTGAGGCAGGGATCGCTTTCGGCCGGTGCATGGATGGCTTTGAATATATTTCTCAGAATGATAAAGCCAATGTCAAACTGGTTTTTCTCCTGGCCATTCCAGACCGCACTTCTCCTGACGCCTATATGGCTGTTTTGGCCAAATTAGCTCGTTTGTTGGTTCATGAAGAATTTCGGGAAGCCCTTATGCTGGCGTCCAATTATGATGACGTCATTTCTGCAATTATCGAATGTGAGCAGTATCTAATGGATTAGACCAAAAAAAGGAGAGTTTTATTATGAAGATCGTAGCAGTGAGCGCTTGTAGTGCAGGTATTGCACATACCTATATGGCAGCAGAAGGCCTCAAAAAGAGTGCAAAAAAAGCTGGCGATGAGATCAAGGTCGAGATCCAGGGGTCAATGGGTCTTGAGCACCGTCTCAATCAAAAAGATATTGATGAAGCGGATCTGGTTCTGTTTGTGACCAATATCAATATTCGTGAGAAGGATCGCTTCAAAGATAAGAATGTGATCATGATGGATCCCGGTCAATTTATTGGTAAACCGGATGAGTCTCTTTTGCATGCAAAAGAGAAAGGAGGATTTGCATAAGCGAAATCAGCAGTCATCTTAGGTCTCTAAATCCAATTTTTATTTTTGTTATAAAAGGAGAGTTGTAATGAAAAAGTTCCTATCCGATTTGCAGCGGCACCTCTTAACCGGTGTGTCGTACATGATCCCATTCGTTGTTCCCGGTGGTATTTTGATTGCCCTGGGTTTCCTGTTCGGTGGCATCTATGTGTTTGAAGGCTCTGGCTTTGCTGCCCAACTGTTTTTCCTTGGTAAAGACGCCTTTGGTTTGATGGTCGCTGTCCTGGCTGGCTACATTGCCTACTCCATTTCTGATCGCCCTGGCATCGCCCCCGGTTTTGTGGGTGGTATTGTTGCTGATCGAATCGGCGCTGGTTTCATCGGTGGCATCATCGCCGGTTTGCTGGCTGGCTATATCGTCGAAGCCATCAAGAAAATCAGCGTTCCTGGCTGGCTGCGCTCTCTGATGCCTGTGCTCATCATTCCTTTGTTCGCAACCACAATTGTTGGCCTGTTGATGATCTACGTCATCGGCGGCCCTGTAGCCTGGTTGAACACCACTATGAGCAACTTCCTGAACAACATTGGGACTGGAAGTGCCTTACTCCTCGGTGCTCTACTCGGTGGTATGATGGCCCTGGATATGGGTGGCCCTGTGAACAAAGCTGCTTACTTCTTCGCCCTTGGCGTTGTTGAAGCCGCTGGCAACTATGCCCCCCTTGCTGCTGTCATGGTTGGCGGTATGGTTCCTCCTTTAGTTATTGCTTTGGCCATGTTGATTGCCAAGAACAAATTCACAGAGACCGAACGCGGTGGTCTGGCTGGCTGCTTCATTGGCGCTGCCACATTTATCACCGAATTCACTATTCCTTATGCTGCTGGTGATCCTGCCCGGGTGCTGCCCTCCATCATCGCTGGCTCTGCTGTTGGCTCCGCCGTCAGCATGGCCCTCGGTGTGACAATGACGGCTCCCCATGGTGGCCTCTTCGTGCTGCCTCTTGCTAATAAACCAATTTTGTTCATCCTCTCCATCCTGATCGGTGGTGTGGTTGGTGCGTTGGTGCTGGTTGCCCTCAAACCCAAAGTTGCTGCAGAAGAATCTGCTGCGGAAGCTCTCTAAGAGCTGCTCACATGAAAAGGCACCATGGACCTCGTGTTCATGGTGCCTTGATTAATCTTTTAGCTATAGGAAAAGTGTGCCCGTCGCCAAATTGCCTTATCGTTAAATCGCGAAATGACAATTTACATTATCAATTATTGCGGGTTAGATTGAAATGATAATATAATTGGAGTCTAATTGTTGATCCTAAGGTGAGTCTATGAAGAAGAAAGTATTTCGTGAAGAACGCTTACGCATGATCATGGAAATGCTTTTTGAACAAAAAAGCGTTTCTGTGGATCAGCTGACAAGAAAATTTGATAAAAGTGCTGGAATGATCCGGCTGGACCTGGCAGAGCTTGAGACCCGAGGACTTATTTCTCGGACGCATGGCGGCGCAATTTTGGTGCAGGATTCCACGGAAGATTTTGTCTTAGAAAAGAATTTACTGCAATTGCGAGTTGAAACCAAAAAAGAAGAAAAAATCCGGATTGGTAAGGCTGTTGCAGACTTGATCAGTGATGGCGATTCGGTCATGATGGATGGCGGCTCGACGAACTATTTTGTGGCTTTGGAACTTCGCAAGAAACGCAATTTGAAGATCGTCACGACATCGCTGTTTTTATTTCCGGTTTTATCGGAAATTCCTGATGCGACCATTTATCTGACCGGTGGCACGTTGCGCCGTGAATATCAAGACACCTTTGGTGAAATTGCATTGGATACGATCAAACGTTTCCAGCCAGAGCACACGATATTGGGTGTGGATGGTGTATCACGGACCAGCGGCTTCACGACGGTTGACCCGGGCCTGGCGATGATCAAGCGTCAGATGGTCGCCGTGACCAAGGACCTGATCGTGGCAGCGGACTCTTCCAAATTTGGGAAAGTTTGTTTGCTATCTATTACGGATATTCAACGCACATCAGTGATTGTCACGGATACCGGTCTGCCCATTGAAGAGGCAGATGCCATTCGACAATTAGGACCAGAGGTTATTCGGGCTTAATTAATATTCACGATTGACAACCAGCAAGATACGTTATTTTGTAACGGACTGCCACTGGCGGTGCCGGTTATTTGAGACGCGTTTGATGGTTCTGAAAATTATGCTCATTTGAAAAAACAAATTTGAGAAATGACAAATTGATCAGAGTGGCTGAGCCAATTTGTTTGAAAGAGGTTGAGATGGAACAAAACAAAGATCATTATCGTACCCAACATCCCTACCATGTGTGGGATTCGCTCCAGATGATCCCGGCATTATTAAATGAGTGCCTCGAAGGTGAGGTACAGTCGGATATCCAGAAAATAGCGACGGATTTCCAAAAGCGTGGGATCAAAAAATTGATTATGTTGGGACGTGGGTCTTCCTACTTTGCTGCCCTTGCGGTGGAGTCTTTGTTTGAAAAACTAACGAAGATCCCAGCCAGCTGTTATGTGACCAATGTCTTTCAGGAATATCCCTACGAAGGCTGTGATTCCAAGACCGCCGTCTTTTTCATTTCCCACTCAGGGAAATCCGAAGGCGACCTCCGCGTGGTTGAACAAGTCAAGGCCTTGGGCGCCTATACGGTTGGCGTGACTGATATCAAAGGATCCGCCCTGGCCGAAGCGGTGGATCAATTGCTGATCGGGCCGGGCGGCTCCAAGATTGAACTGCCCGCCTCCCGGACCTATGCAACGGCCATTTACCGGCTGCAGCTCCTTGTGCAGGCCCTGGCTGAAGTTTTGAAGGTTGTGGACGACCCGGATGAATATAAGGAGGCCCTTCTGGCACTGCCTGAGCAGGTGAAGGGTTTTATGGCGGCATTTGAGATCGAAGCGCCAAAGGTTGTGAACCTTCTCAGTGACCGCCGCTATCAGTTGATTGTGGGTTTTGGTCCGAACTGGGCGAATGCAGGTGAAGCAGCAATGGCATTTAATCAGTCCAGTGGGATCCCCACCCTGCGTTATGAGATGGAAAACTATATCCACGGTCCCATGCAGGGACTCACGCCCGACGCCGGTGTGATTGGAATTGCGCCGACCGCCGCATTAGAAAACCGGATGTTTGGCATGATGGCAGCCGCCCGTACTATTGGCGCCAGGACCGTGTTATTGGCCCCCAAAGGCACGCAGGCTCCAGCAGTCGATTATTTGGTTGAATTACCTGCGGGCATCCCCGACCTAATTTCCGCCATCCCCTATATGGTGCCGCTATGGCAGATTGGCTATCACTTTGGCCTGCTGGGTAACGGGACTCATCCTGACCGCCTTTCCATGGATAAACCCGAATTCAAAGAAGCCTTTTCATACATCATGAAAGAGGATAAGTGGGTGACGAAGAAGTAAGTTCGGCTTCGATATACTTCCAACGCAAAAGCCATCCCAAGGATGGCTTTTGTCTATATAAAGGGGTCGTCTTTATTTCAATGAATAATCCCTATATTCCGCCACAGCTTCATAAAGCGCTAATAGGTTCTCCACCGGCACTTGAGCCTGAACGTTATGGATTGGGTTGAAAACAAACCCACCGCCACGGCCAAAGATCTGCATGCGTTCCTGCACCTGTGCCCTAATCTCTTCCGGCGTTCCAAAAGGCAAAACTTGTTGGGTATCCACCCCGCCGCCCCAGAAGGTCACCTGGTCACCAAAGCGCTCAGCCAGCCCCTCCGGTGCCATGCCGGCTGCTGAGGTTTGCACCGGATTGAGGACATCAAAGCCGGACTCGATAAAATCCGGGATCAGCTTGACCACAGAACCGCAGGAGTGGATGAAGGTCTTCCAGCCGGTGTTGGCGTGCACCCAATCGTTGATGATCTTGTGGAAGGGTTGGTAGAGATCACGGTAGGCCTTGGGTGAGATGAAAGGGCCGTTTTGGGCGCCAAAATCCGCACCGGAAATGTAGACCACGGCCACTTTGTCACCGACCCGTTCATAGATCTTTTTCAGGTTTTCCAGACCGATCTCACATTGTTTCTCAAAGACCGCCCAGATGTAGTCCCGCCGTATTACGGTGGACATATACCATTCTTCCATGTCGCGGATGCCGCGGGGATTTTTTAGCTGCACGGCGGGGACCAGTGCGATGTCGCCAAAGCCGGTGCCGCCGAAATTGGCAAGGATCGCCCGGTCAGTTTGATTGAAGAGACCTTCCGCTTCCTTATCATAGAAATCCAGGTCAGCCTCGGAGACTGGCTGGAATTCTTCGCAGTTGTCCGTCGGGTCCAAATGCTCTTCATCAAACGAAGGTTGGCGGACGATGGCGTCAAAATAGAAGCCGCCAGAGGGCATCCTCCCACTGGGTGGTGCGGTGGTGTCGCCTTCGGGGTACATCAGGATGTCGCCGTTGGCTTCGGGTTGGGTATTGAAACAGCCCGACACCAGGACTGGCGTCCCATCGAAGAAGGTCCAGGGCTTCCAATCCGCCAGGGGGTAGCCAAACATCGTATTGGGATTGCTCAGGCCGACCACATCCACCCCTAACACGTCCATCAGGTCTGGCTTGATCTCTCCCAGCATCTGGTAAGGCTCAGTGACCTTCACCGGTGTGCCGGGTGGGTCGAGCTGCAGCGCCTGGCGCAATAAATAAACCGAGGAGACATGCATGCCGGTTGTTGGGCTGGAACCCAAATCAAGCGGGACACGGTCAGGTTCCTGGTGGGCAAGGGCAGTTCGGATGCGTTCTCTGGCGTTCATCGCTGGCCTTTCAATTATTGAGAGCTAAGCTAATTATAGTCAATAATGGTGTTGTTCCCGCTAATAGAAAAAATCCCGCACCACTTAGGATGCGGGATTTAATTTTACTTTTCGAGCGAGGAACTAATCGTCTCCGTCAGTTTCCATTTTCTTCAGCTGTCCGGGCGGGGGTGTCTCATTTTTCTCCCAGCCGATCAGCCCCATATCCTGCCAGATTTGGCCCCATGCGTCGGGGCCATCCAGGCCGGCCAGGATGTCTTCAAAGGAGGCTTCGACACCTTCCATTTGGCTGGTTTTGAGGGCAAGCATGATTTCGCCGATGCTGTAACCCTGGCAGTAATAGGTCATCACGGTTTCTTCATCAACGCCATAGCGTTCGGCAATCTTGGCGGCCAGGGGATGGTTTGATTCCTTCTTGCCATCGACGCAATAGGCATTAGTGAAGCGGTACTCGTATGTTTCCTGATTCTCTTCAGTGTTTTGGTGACCCACAAGTTTGACCGACTCGGCGATCCATTCGCCACCTTCGCCGGCCTCCGCTTTGACCAGCACGGAATCACCTGCTACAAGTTCCGGCACCTCAAAGCCTTCAGGAATGACGATTTCGACTGTCTCACCCTTATTGGATTCGACGATCAGGATGCTGCCATCAAAAGAGATGACCTCGCCTTTGAGGTTGATTTTATTTCTTTGAGCAGAGACAGACCCTACGGTCATCAGTGCAATCAATAAAACGAGCAATAGGGAAGTCAGAGTCTTTTTCATGGGGTACTCCTTTCAAGTCCCTTCTAATCAGTCGTCCAGCTCGACCAGCAGCCAGATATCATCCCAGGTCAGGCCATCCGCGAGCATCTGCAGCATATCGCCCGCCGGTTCTCCGGTCAGACTCTGGGTTTCCAGGGCTACCAGGATGTCTTCAAATTCGGCGCCATCACAGAACCAGGCCATCACCTGGTCATAACTGGCAAAACCGTAATCTGCGGCGATGGATTCCCCGAGGGGGTTGATCTCATCTCCGGGGCATTCGGTGGCTGCTGCTACCTCTTCCTGGGCTGTGACTTCCAGTTCGGGGGCAGTGGTTTCCAGTGCAACGGGGCTTTGTGTTTCAACCACCTCTGCGGTTTGAGTGGGCTGCCCCGCGCAACCAGCCAGCATGAATGCCAATGTGATAAAAAGAACGACTTTTAGTTTCGTCATAATTTTATTATAGACACTTTCCGTAAGTTTTCCAATCGGAAACCTATTACAATCCTGTTATTTTTCCGCAACCAATTGGGCGATTGCCACCAGCGTTTCAACCGCTTTTTCCATGGCAAAAGTCGGAATAAACTCGAATTTTCCGTGGAAATAATGCCCGCCGGTGAATAAATTGGGTGTAGGCAGGCCCATATAGGAGAGGCGGCTGCCATCTGTCCCGCCGCGCACGGGTTCGACCAGCGGTTCAATTCCCAGAGCTTTCACGGCTTGCAAAGCGATGCCCATGATCTCAGGTCGGGGTTCTACCATCTCGCGCATGTTGAAATATTGGTCTTCCAGGGTCAGCTCGATTACCGTTTCGCCGTATTTCTGGTTGATGAAATCTACTGCGGACTGGATCAGTTGTTTCTTAGCTTCAAATTTCTCGCGGTCATGGTCGCGGATGATATAGGCCATGGTCGCTTCTTCCACGGTCCCATTGAACTCGTATATATGGAAGAAACCTTCATATTTATCAGTGAATTCCGGCCGTTCGAAGACCGGTAGCATGTCATTGAGCTCCATGCCGATCAGCAGGGCATTGTGCATTTTGAGTTTGGCCTTGCCGGGGTGCACGTTCCGGCCGTGGATCACCAGCTCTGCGCCGACAGCGTTGAAGTTCTCGTATTGCACCTCGCCGATCTCGCCGCCATCCACCGTATAAGCGAAGTCCGCCCCAAATTTCTCCACATCGAAATGATCCACCCCTGCGCCAACTTCTTCATCCGGCGTAAAACCGATCCGGATCGTGCCGTGCTGGATCTCCGGGTGGTCCAGCAGGGTTTGGATGGCTGTCATGATCTCAGCCACGCCGGCTTTATCATCCGCGCCCAGCAGGGTTGTGCCGTCGGTGGTGATCAGGGTTTTGCCGATGTATTTCTTCAGGTCCGGGAATTCTTCCGGGTCCATCAGGATCTGTTTTTCGGCATTCAGAACCACCATGCCGCCATCGTAATTTTCGATGAACTGCGGATTGACGTTCTCACCGGACAGGTCAGGGCTGGTGTCCATGTGCGCCAGGAAGCCAACCACGGGGACCTCCCGGTCAATATTGGCAGGCAGTGTGGCGGTCACATAGCCATATTCGTCCATACCTGCGTCATTCAGCCCCATTTCCAAAAGTTCCCTGACCAGGATTTTCGCCAGGTCGAGCTGTTTTTCAGTGCTGGGAAAGGTATCAGATTTTCGGGCGGATTGCGTGTCGATTTTGATATAGCGTAAGAAACGATCAATAACGGGTTGCATGGGTTCCTCTCAAGGTGTCATTGAATAGGTTTGATAGTGTCTGATGGTGCAGGCAGTTAATCTATCGCCTGAACGATTTTTGCGCCGAGTTCCCGGCAGGCAGCCAGGGTTGCCTCATCCGGTTCCCCGTCACATTCTACGATGCTGCCGACCTGGGTGCCAAGCCGGCTGAAGAGCATCTCCAGCGCCTGTCTGGCCTGGCCGACATGGTCATAGCTGAGGAACAGGACGTAGGGCTTGTGGGTGAGGCCCTGTGGCTCTCTGGATTTAGCCAGAAACCAATCATCGAGAAATGTCTTCAGGGTGCCGGCGATATAGCTGAAATAGTCCGGTGAACCGATTGCCACACCGTCAAATTGGCGGTACTCCTCAATGTTATACCGGCTGTGATTGGTGTTATGGAGCGTTGCCTCTCCGCCTGCTTTTTGGATGCCCTCTGCGAAGGCCTCCGCCATCATGTGTAAATGTCCAAATTGCTGCGAATGATAAAGTACCAGTATTTTATTCATTATTTTGCCTTTCTCGCTAAGCTATTGTAACATTTTGAGTAAGCAAGTTCCAGCCAGGCCCTTGCCAGAGTGCCGTGTGGGTCTGCACTGTTGGGCACTTAATAAAGGCTTAGTTAGCGTATAATGTTCATCAGGGGTGGATGATTGTTCAAAGAGATTAACTCGCGGTAAACCTGGAGGCTGACTTTGCCTATTGCGAATGAACCTGGCCGGTCAACATATACGTCCTTATGGCCGCTGATCCTTGCGGTTATTGTTATCGCTGGGCTCTCCATTTTTAGCCTTTGGAAATGGGTGGAATCCCGGGCGGACGAAGGTGCAATCCCCAGGGAGATGACCTTCCAGATGACCTATGAAGTCATCCAATCCTACCCGCATGATCCGGCGGCCTTTACCCAGGGGTTGATCTATGAGGATGGGGTTTTTTATGAGAGTACCGGTTTGTATGGGGAGTCATCTCTGCGAAAGGTGGATGTGGCGACGGGTGAGGTGTTGATGCAAGAGGATTTACCCGGGCAGTATTTTGCAGAGGGGCTCACCAATTGGGAAAACAGCCTGGTTCAGCTCACCTGGCAGGAACATCAGGGCTTTGTCTATGACAAGGATGAATTCACCCCGACGGGCACCTTTGACTATCTGACCGAGGGCTGGGGGCTGACCCAGGATGATGAGCGCCTGATTATGAGTGACGGCACATCCACGCTGAGTTTTCTGGATCCTGATACATTTGAGGTCATCGGAACGGTGACGGTTACTGATAAGGGCCAGGAACTTGTGAACATTAACGAGTTGGAATATATCCGCAGCGAAGTTTTTGCCAATATCTGGCTGACGGATGACATTATCCGGATTGATCCGGATACCGGAGAGGTGTTGGGCTGGATTGACATGAGCGGCCTGCTGCCCGAGGAAGAGCGGACACCAGAGACCAATGTCCTGAATGGGATTGCCTTTGATTCACAAACCAACCGCCTGTTCGTTACGGGGAAATTCTGGCCAAAAGTTTATGAGATTCGGTTGGTGTCCGTTGAAGGTGAGTGAGGTTTAAGTGATAACACAGATTACTTCGTGCATCACAATGTGATACATAGAATTGACAAAATGGGGAGCCCACAGAGGGGCTCCCCTACGAGATCTTATTAAGGCTTCCCCTTGCCCCCTTCGGGGATGGCGTCGTTTTACTCCTTGAGGGGAAGCTGGCTGCGGAGCAGACTGATGAGGTGGGATCATCCCTATTATCTTTGAGGACTATGCGCCACCACCCTTATTAGAATTAGTCTTTACCCTTCCCAAAGTAATTGTTTGTAGAGATGTTGGTTAGTTTTAATCTCTCTCATAGGGTTTTTATCCACAAGCCGAAACATCTTCTATTCTTTCGCGTTTAACTTTTCCAGTAATAAAACAAATTTCCCTCAAATTTATTATCTAGATTTTCTTTGCTATCAAAGTGCACATCAAAGTTATCGTAAGTAAATACATTAAATTCGTCCAACATATGGAGCGTTTCATAAAACTCATCTTTAATTTGTTTGGATATTCCAATAAACTCATTTGTTTTTCCATTTATTTCGTTCTGATAGAATACGGTTAGCTGAGAAAACCTATTGAATAACGTCCAAACAGAATAAATCTGATATTTCTCAATCAAAGGTTTTCTGATGAGTCTATAGGCTTGTTTAAAATAATCAAACCGCATTTCATCTAAGAAATCGACATATGCCACAAATACATCTTTGTAATTGCTAATGCTTTCCAAATTATATTTTTTCGCTAAGTCGAATAATTTATCAGCAATGGCTTTCTGTTTTTTGCTATCATAGGTATATCCCTTAAACATTGAAAAAAATTCATCCCGAGATTGAAGCATAATATACAATCTAAACTTGTGAGCTGGTGAGTTGGGAAAAATTTCTTTAAATTCAAAGTTGTAGGCATGAATATCGTATTCTTCATAAAGCCATTGTTTTAATTCAATGAAAATTTCCGGTAGTTTTTTATCCCCTCTTAAGATTTCAAGCGTTTCGTAATAAGTATTGTCATCTACTAAAATCATGGTCATGTCTCCCTAAATGCCATCCGCTATGAATCTCCAGGAGTAAGTTGTTAATCTAAAAATATTATATTTTGTTTTATCACTAAGACACCTGTGATTATATATATAACCGAAAATTTACCGATGTAAAAAAGGGTTGGCAATTCTGCCAACCCTTTTCGCTTGTGGTTCTCTATTTATTTGTCTTTAGCCCTTCCTTCAACCACTTTATCACCGGAGTTTACTTTCACGGCAATGCGCTTTGGTTTGATTTCTTCTTTCTTGGGCAGGTGCAGTTCGAGTACGCCATTCCTGGTCTCGGCTTCTATATTTTCCACATCAACCGTGCCAGGCATTGAGATTGTGCGGGAGAAGCTGCCGTAATGGCGCTCACGAATGTGGTAGCGGCCTTCTTCTTCGGTCTTTTCGCTTTCGTCACTCAGCTCACCCTTGATGGTCAGGTTGTTATTGGTGTAGGTGATGTCGATCTTGTCCGGGTCCAGCCCAGCCACATCCGCTTTGACGACGAATTCATTATCATTCTCAATCACGTCAAGCGGGACGCGTAGGTTGAACTGATCGGGGAAGGCCGCATCATTTTCATCATAGAACCGATCAAGCATCCGGTTCATCGCGCGGTTCCAGGAAAGCATTTCACTAACAGGGTCACGTCGAATTAAGTTTGTCATCTTTATCCTCCATGAATAATAGTTTTCTTACTTAACTTAAAGGATAAGATGCGCGTGTCTGAGCAACATCAAAGGAATGTTAGCGAAATATAAAAATGGATTACGTTAGAGGGGGGGCGGTTAGACCTTTTCAACCACCCAGAAATGCGACAGCCCCAGGCGCTGGAAGGGGGTCTTTTCCAGCCATTGCAGGAAAGACCGCAGGAACTTGCCCAGCTTGGGACGTTTGGCGATGATGTTGTCATAGGCGCCAAATACGGTGGCGCGGGTGATGAATTTCACGGGTAAACCCTTGAAGAGCTTGTCCAGGTCATGCCGGGTGTAGATTTCAACATGGGGGGCGAGCTTGTCCCGCCAGCGGCGCGGCAGATAGTTGACGAAGAGTTTGTTGCCAAAGTGATATTTCCCCCGCCGGTAGATCCCGTGGGTTTCGAAGGGGTAACCGCGGTTCGGGCAGAACAGGACCAGCCGACCACCGGGTTTGAGCACACGTACAGCCTCGTTGATTGCAAGCTGGTCATCCTGCACATGTTCCAGCACTTCGTGGCTGAGGATAAGGTCGAAAGTGCCGGATGGGAACGGCAGGTATTCACCCACGCCATTGACCACATTGGGTTCAAGCGCATGAGCTTCCTGCAGGCGCTCAAATTCGATATCCAGCCCCACCGCAGGCGAGAATTGTGGGCTGAGGTGATGCAGATACATGCCGACGCCGCAGCCATCCACCAGTAATTGACCGCCGATTCGGTCCCCGGCAGCTTCCTGAATCATTTCGAGACGGCGACGCTGGCCATCCCGCCAGACCCATGAAGGTTCGCCCCGCAAGGCGGCCTTATCCAGATTGCTTGGTTCGGGCATGCTTATTCCTCTTCCTGCTTCTTTGGTTCCTGGACATGGGGCATCCAGACCAGGACGGTCGTCCCCTCGTTGGGTTCGCTGGTGAGTTCGAGGTCACCGCCAACGTTCCGGGCGCGGGTCTGCATATTGGAGATGCCGTGGCCCAGCGTGAGTTGTACTTTTTGAGTGTCGAAGCCCTTACCATCGTCGTGAATTTCCATCAGGACACGGTCCGATGTGGTCCAGACGGTCACTTCAACCTTCTTGGCCTGGGCGTGTTTGGCAATATTGGCCAGCCCTTCCTGGCAGATATGGAAAAGGGCAATGGCATGGGGATCGGGCAGGTCATCCAACCCATCCTTGGGGCCGGAGAGCTTGGCTTCTACCAGTGAATTGGCGCGAAATTCGTTAATTAGCCTTTGGAGGCCGTCCATCAGATCTTCTTCATAAAGCTGACGGGGGCGCAGGTCCATGATGAACGCGCGCAGGTCCCGGATGGTGCTGTTGAGGTCTTCAATAGATTGATCGATCCGTTTGCGGGTCTGCTCGGGCTCCTCTACCAGAAGGAGGTTGGCATGTTCGAGTGTTAACCCAACGGCATAGATGGATTGGATCACGCCGTCATGCAGGTCCATCCCGATCCGCTCTCGCTCTTCCAGAACGGCTAGACGGCGCCCCTGGATATTGAGCCGGACGTTTTCAAATGTTGTGCCGACCCAGGAGGCGATGGAGCTTAGGAGCTGCTGGTCCATCGGTTCCAACGGTTCATCCTGATTGGAGGCGATGCATAGCACGCCCAGCACTTCGCTGCGGCTGGTGAGCGGGAAGCAGGCGATCTGGCGGATGCCGACTTCGTAGGCTTCAGCGCCGAGGAGGTAGGGATCTTCCGTGAAAGGTAGCGTGACCAGGGCGGTTCTTCCGTCCCAGGCTGTTTTGCCAACCAGACTTTCGTTAAGGTTGAAACGATCTTTTTCCCAAAGGGCTTTGATCGCACCGCCCTGATGGAGAACTTTATGGAGGGTGCTCATATTCTCATCGGAGAGATAAATCTCGCCCACTTCAAGCTTGAAGTAATTCATCACTCGTTCCAGAGCAATTTCAAGCAATTCATCCAGTTCAGTGATTGACGCCAGCGCAGAGGCCAGATTGTTCAATAGGGCCAGGTCCTGGTTGCGGCGGGTTAGCGTGCGGTCTCGTTCGCGCAGTTCGGAATAGGAACGGGCATTGTAAATCGCAACAGCGGAATAGGCTGCCAGGGTTTCGATCACGCGTTCGTCATCTTCGGTGAAACCGCCATCACCGACCTTATCGGTCAGGTAGATTTGGCCCAGGCGCTGCTTGCCCAATCGGATCGGCACACCCAGGAGCGAGGTCATTTCGGGGTGGTCCTCCGGGAAACCAGCACGGCGTGGATCCTTACTGATATCATCCACGCGGATAGGTCCTTCCGCCGCGGCGATCACGCCGATCAGCCCCTTGCCGATGGGTGGGTGCGCCATCTTGGCGACATCCTCATCCGGCATGCCCACGGTGATGAAATTGGAGATGCTGCCATCCTTGGCGCGGACGCCGATCGCCGCGTAGGTGGCGCTGGACTGGTCACAGGCGATCCGAGCGATCCGCTCTAGAAGTGAATCGAGGGAGATATCCTGAACCAGCTCCAGGCTGGCCAAATGCAGGGCCGCCAGGCGCTCTTCAAGTTGTTCGCAGGGTTTCTTAGGTTCACTGTTCATTGCGGGCTAATTTTACCCTGAAATGATAAGAGGCGTGTGAGGTGAAAAGTGAGCGGGGTATTTTGAGGCTGCGAAGAAGCCGTAGGCGGAGGACAAGGTGCCCGAAGCAGAGCGGTAAGCAAATCGGAATGTGATGGATATCTAATTATCCAGATTCACACACTGGAAAAAGGGATTGCTTCGCAAGCTCGCAATGACAAAAAGAAAATAATCAATATCTTGTCATTGCGACGGAGCCGAAGGCGGAGGAAGCAATCTATCATTTCATTTTTCTCAATTTGATAGCTTTTGGGAGAGTCCTCCCGGTATATTAAATCTTCGCAGCACTCTTTTTCGCATTTTCCTGCTGTTTATGATTAAAATAAATAAAAAAGGAGCCTCACGATGGGATCCGGCAAGACAAACAAAAATAAATTCTACAACCTCACCCGTCAGGAACGTTTGGCGCAACTCAAAACCGAATCCGATTTATCTGATGCCGATATCGCTGCACTCAGCGGCGCGGCGGGCCTGACCGCTGACCAGGCAGAGCACATGATCGAAAACGTGGTCGGTACCTATGCCCTCCCGGTGGGGATTGCCCGTCATTTTGTGATTAACGGTCAGCCTGTCTCGATTCCCATGGTGGTGGAAGAGCCGTCCATCGTGGCCGGGGCGTCCTTCATGGCGAAACTGGCGCAACCCAGCGGCGGCTTCACAGCCACCACCACCGCGCCGGAAATGATCGGTCAAATTCAGATTCTGGACCTGGATGACCCGGCAGTAGCGCGTGAAAAGCTCCTGGCAGAGAAAGCCGCCTTGCTAGCTCAGGTCGCAGAGGTTGATCCGGTGCTCAAGCGTCTGGGCGGAGGCCCGCGAGATCTGGAATTTCGATTGATCGAAGGTTCCCCGATTGGTGCATTTCTTGTGGCGCACCTGATCTATGACGTGCGGGATGCGATGGGCGCCAATGCGGTGAATACCGCGGTGGAGCGGCTTGCCCCCCGGATAGAAGCGATCACCGGCGGAAGGGTGCTGCTGCGAATCCTATCCAATTTGGCAGATCGGCGGCTGGCGCGTGTGGAAGTGACCATCCGCACCGCTGACCTGGCATTTGGCGATTTCTCGGGTGAGACTGTCCGGGATGGTATCATCCAGGCCTGGGCTTTTGCCGCGGCGGACCCTTACCGCGCGGCCACCCATAATAAGGGTATTATGAACGGTGTGGATGCCGTGATTCTGGCGACCGGCAATGACTGGCGTGCCATAGAAGCCGGCGCCCATGCCTATGCTGCCCGATCCGGGCGCTATACCAGCCTTTCTACCTGGTATCAGGATGAGGATGGTAACCTGGCCGGGACGCTTGAAATGCCGATGGCGGCCGGAATCGTGGGCGGCGCCACCCGCGTTCACCCCGGCGCACAGGCCGCGCTCAAATTGATGGGCGTGACCACCTCGGCGGATCTGGCTCAAGTGATCGTTTCCGTTGGGCTGGCGCAGAACCTTGCAGCCCTGCGGGCACTGGCAACTGAAGGGATCCAGCGCGGCCATATGGCGCTGCATGCCCGGCAGGTGGCTATTGCGGCTGGGGCAGAAGGCGACCAGGTGGAGACGCTGGCGGAACGACTTGTTGAAGAAAAAACTGTACGGATCGACCGGGCACGGGAGATCATGGCAGAATGGAGTTGAAGAGCAAATGACCGAACATGAACATCAGGAAGGCATCGTGAATCGACCGGCGCGTCCGGTTGGTATTGTGGGTTATGGGGCCTATGTCCCCCGCTACCGGCTGCCCAATAAGGAAATCTCGCGGATCTGGAAGGGTGAGGAATCCCCCGGTCCGGTGATCGAGAAGGCTGTGGCCGGGCTGGATGAGGACGTGATCACTATGTCGATTGAGGCTGCCCGAAACGCCTTGAAACGCTCCGGGATTGATGCCTCACAGCTGCGGGCTGTTTGGGTGGGTTCCGAGTCGCACCCCTATGCCGTCAAGCCCAGCGGCACCATCGTGGCGGAGGCTATTGGTGCCCCGGTACACATTCAGGCCGGTGACTGGGAATTTGCCTGTAAAGCCGGAACGGAAGCTCTGGTGGCGGCGATGGCCCTGGTTGGGTCACAGATGGGTGAATATGCCCTGGCGATTGGGATGGATACCGCGCAGGGGAAACCCGGTGATGCTCTGGAATATACCGCGGCTTCCGGTGGGGCGGCCTTTATCGTTGGTCCGGCGGAAGATGCCCTGTTGACGATAGATGCTCAATATTCCTATGTGACCGATACACCGGATTTCTGGCGGCGGGCGCACCAGATCTATCCCGAGCATGGGCAGCGTTTTACCGGTGAACCGGCATATTTCCAGCATGTGGCCTCGGCCTCGAGTGACCTGATGGATGCACTCGGAATGAAGCCGGCGGATTTTAGGTTCGCTGTTTTCCACCAACCAAATAAGAAATTCCCCCAGCGGGTAGCCAAACAGTTGGGCTTCACCCCGGAACAGATCAACGCCGGTCTGCTTTCCCCGGTGATCGGGAACACCTATGCCGGAGCATCGCTGATCGGTCTTACGGCTGTTTTAGACCTGGCGGAACCGGGTGATAAGATCCTGATCACTTCCTATGGGTCCGGGGCTGGCTCGGATTCCTTTGTGCTCACGGCTCAGGAGGCATTGCCTGAACGCCGGAAGGCTGCCCTAAGCACTCAGGATTATATTGCCCGGCGAACGGAAATTGACTATGCCACTTATGTCCGCTTCCGCGGCAAGATCGCAATGAAGTGAGGACGGGCATGGATACGAAACAGGCGGATGTGGTTATTGCGGGAGTCGGGCAGATTCCTGTTGGCGAACATTGGGATGCCTCCTTGCGACAAATGGCGGCTGGGGCGATCCTGGCTGCGCTGAAGGACGCCGAGGGACTGCGCCCCCAGGTGATGTATATCGGTAATATGCTGGCGGCCACGGCTTCCCGTCAGGCCAATTTGGGGGCTTTGCTGACGGATGATGTCGGTCTGGCAGGGATTGAGGGCGTGACTGTGGAAGCTGCCGATGCTTCCGGTGGGGCCGCGCTGCGCTCAGGTTACCTCGCTGTGCTTTCCGGCGCAGTGGATGTGGCTTTGGTGGTCGGTGTTGAGAAGTGGACCGACGTGATCGGGCCGGAATCCGAGACTTATCTTTCTCAAATGCTGGATGCTGATTTTGAAGCTGCGCAAGGGTTGACACCGCTCAGCCTGGCCGGGCTGTTGTTCCACCGTTATTTACAGGAATATGATGCGGATCACAAGGCTTTTGCTGGCTTCCCTGAAGTGGCGCATGCCAATGGCGCAACCAACCCCAATGCCATGTTTCAAAAGGCGATGAGCGAAGGCGCTTATTTGCGCGCAGCGGAAGCTGCTGAGGTTTTGAACCTGTTTGATGTTGCGCCATATGCTGATGGCGCGGCAGCCGTCATTTTGGCTCGCAAATCCGCCTTGCCAAAGGGCTGGAAGAAACCCCTGGTACGGCTGATCGGCTCCAGCCTGGTGATTGATACCCTATCCATCCATGACCGGCATGCACCTCTGGTCTGGGATGCCGCGCGCATATCGGTGGAACGGGCTTGCCGAAACGCTGGCATCCTGCCCAAGGATTTGGATTTCTTTGAATACCATGATGCAACCTCACTGCACGCTGCGATTGCTTTGGAGACAGCAGGTTTCGCTTCCCAGGGACAGGGCTGGATGCTGGCCAAGCCGGAAGTGATCGGCTTGAAGGGACAGATCCCTGTGGCGACCTTTGGCGGCCTTAAGGCTCGGGGAAACACCTTGGGTGCGACCGGTGTCTATCAGGCGGTTGAAGCTACCCTGCAGCTGAGAGGTGAGGCAGGGGCCAACCAGGTGAAGGATGCCCGAGTTGGGATGATTCAAAGCGTTGGTGGAATGGCCGCCACGGTGGCAACGCATATCCTGGCAAAATAAAAAATTCGATCGAATTTTGGGTCTATTTAGGGGTATTTACGAAGATTTTTGTGTATACTGTAGTTACATTACACATACCCGAAAGGACCATCAATGAAGAAAATTTCTCTTATTATCTTACTTACTGCGGCCTTGCTCAGCACCCTTGGCTGCGGCCTTTTTTCAGCTGTGACGAACTACTTCACCGAGGAAACGGAAGAAGTTGTCCTACAGCCAGCTTTTACAGAAGAGGCAGTAGCTGAAGAAGTGGTGACTGAAGAAGTGCCGATTGGTGATTCCGTCGTAGTCCTTTTCCAGGATGATTTCTCAGATGTTAACAGTGGTTGGGATCGGAATGACTGGGATAATGGCTTCACAGATTATGTAGATGGCGCTTATCAGATTGTGGTCAAGACCGATAACCATGATGTCTGGGCGAACCCATATAGATACTTTGGTGGGGATGTCAGCGTTGAAGTGGAAGTGACTAAGGTGGCCGGCGAATTGGATGACAACTATGGTATCCTTTGCCGCTATTCCGGTGAGCCCGCCTCTCCGAGTTTTTACTTTTTCTATATCAGCAGCGATGGCTATGCAAGCATAGGTAAAACGATTGATGGATCATCAACCTTGCTTTCCAGCGACCAGATGGAATATACGGACGCGATCAACCAGGGTTATGCCACCAACTATCTGCAGGCGACATGTATTGGCAGTGAGTTGTCGTTCTATATCAACGGTGTATTGGTTGCCACAGCCACCGATTCATCCCTTGTAGATGGTGACGTTGGCCTGGATGGCGGGACATTCAGCGCTCCCACAGCGACCTTCTCATTTGATAACTTTGTAGTGACTGAGCCCTAAACGTCATTTATTGGGAGCTTAGCAGAAATGACCGGCGAATCAGCCCTGATTCGCCGGTTTTTTTTATTTGGATTTTTAGCTGGGTGAACAACAACAGCGAGGGAATAAAAATGTTTGACCTGGTTGAGTATAATTATCCCAGTGATGGATTAATGAACCTGCCGGCATATGGGGTGAAGCCACCCATTTGCGGCAGGACAAATTATAGGTGACGAGATGACAGAACATAACCCCTCAGGCCGTGAGATTCGCCTGACCACCCTTTCCAGCTGTGCTGGCTGAGCGTCCAAGTTAAGCGCTGAAGCGCTGGCGCAGGTCCTGCGGCCAATTATGGAAACCTATCGAAATATGACTGTCCCCGATTTATTGATCGGCCTGGACGATCCTGATGACGCGGCTGTTTGGCGGCTGGAAGATGGGCGTGCTCTCATCGTGACGACGGATTTCTTCACCCCCGTCGTGGATAATGCCTATGATTATGGCGCGATTGCCGCGGCCAACAGCCTCTCGGATGTCTATGCTATGGGTGCGACGCCATTTGCCGCGCTGACGGTGGCAGCTTTGCCGCCCGACCTGCCGCTGGAGATTTCGCGGGAGATCATCCGCGGCCTGGCCGAAAAGACGGCTGAGTCCGGCACGGTGATTGTTGGCGGCCATACGATCCAGGATAAGGAGCCCAAGATCGGTCTTGTTGCGCTTGGTTTTGGCGAAGAAAAGACCCTCCTGCGCAAGGATGGTCTGTTGGTGGGCGACCGGCTGGTGCTTACCAAGCCGCTCGGGTTTGGTGTGACCACCACGGCTCTCAAGCAGCAGAAAGCTCCGCCTGAAGACGTGGCTGAGGTGGTGGGATGGATGAAGCGGCTCAATCGGGACGCAGCGAAACTAGCGCTGGCCTTTGGCCTGCGGGCAGCCACCGATATTACTGGGTTTGGCTTCCTCGGTCATGCCTGGGAGATGGCACAAGGCGCTGGACTGGGATTGCGGATCCAATTTGACCGGATGCCTTTCATCTCCTGCGCAAAGAAACATGCCAGCCAATGGCGCTTCCCCGGAGGCGCTTCGGACAACCAGATATTCTTCGGCGATCATGTGAATTTTGTCGACACAATCCCGGAAGAGTTCCAGATGCTGCTGTTTGACCCGCAGACCAACGGCGGCCTGTTATTGGGCGTCCCCGCTGAGAAGATTAGTGACTTCTTGAAGCAGGCGGCCGAGATGAACCAACCGGCCTGGGAAATCGGTGAGGTGGTTGCCGGGGACCGGATCACGGTGTTGGGCTGATCCTTCGCGTAGCCTTGTTAACCTCGAACGTTTGATAAAATCCACAAATTTGAGTAAAATTCAGCCGTTTAGAGCTGTTGCAGGTCATTCACTAATCCGATTGGATGTCCATGTGAAACCTCAAGAAAATGATATGAAACCAAATCGAAAATCCCCCTTCCTGACAGTGATCTCTCTCCTGAGCTTCCTGCTGTTGGGTTTCATTAAGCCCCAACCGGTGCAGGCTCAGGCCGGTACCGCCTGGGAAATGTTGGCAGAGATCAACAGCCTTAGGGCCGCCAATGGCCTTGCGCCAATGGAAGAGAACTATTACCTCAACCTCTCCGCGCAAAACCATGCCGATTGGATTGCTGAGACGGGGATTGGCAGTCACTATGAAGACGATGGCAGCACGGCGACCGACCGGGCCCATGCCGTGGGCTATACGGGCGCGATTGTGACCGAGAACTGGGCGCGCGGCCCAGGCCTGACGGTTTATAACTGCATCTATGTCATGTGGGACGACCCGGACCATTGGGATAACATGCTGGACCCCAACCGGAAAGAGTTTGGCGCAGGGGTCGCTCTGGATGATAGCGGTTTCACCGTTTATGTGGTGAATTTCAGCAATTACGATACCAACAATTCACAACCCAGTGACGCTACGGATACAACCGGTGATGTTGACACAGGCCCAACCGCAACAACCGGGCCGGTCATTTATGCGCTCATCACATCGACCCCTGCCCCGGATGGCACCATTATCCATGTCGTGCAGTATGGGCAGACCTTGTGGGGTATCGCTGAGGCATATGGCATTTCCCTGGCTGATCTGCTGGCACTGAATGGACTGACCGAAGATTCGGCTATTTATCCGGATGAGCAGTTGCTCATTGTACAGGGCACCGGTGAGACACCGACCCCCACACCGACCGAAGTCCTTACGGAACCTACCTTGACTCCCACGCCAACAGAGAAATCCGTGGAAACAGAAGTGATGGCAACCCCCACACCCACACCGGAACCACGCAATAACTTCCTGACCAATATCTTCAGTGGGGATACCCTCTGGGTGGGCATTGGACTGGTGGTAGTCAGCTTGTTTGGAATCGGCTTGCTGCTGTTCACTTCCTCCCGGTTGAGATAAACCGGCCTCAATAAAAAATCGAGCCGCCTCATAAAGGCGGCTTTTTCTATTGGTATGAGGACAGGGCGGAGTGGTCAGGTCAGATGAGCGCCTTGCGTGGCATGACAGTGGTAGAGCTTGGTGGTTTTACACGTGCGCTCATGATATTGAGATTCCACATTCTTGATGAAGACTTCAGCCTGGTCATCCCGGACGAGGTTCACGGTACAACCGCCAAAGCCCGCCCCGGTCAGCCGCGCGCCATAGCAGCCGGGCTGCGAAAGGGCAATCTCCACCAGGGCGTTGAGTTCCGGTGTGCTGACCTCATAGAGGTCACGCAGGCTCTCATGTCCCTGGATCATCAGCTTGCCAAAGCCGGTGACGTCTCCCGCTCGTAATAACTTGACCGATTCTTCCACCCGGGCGATCTCCTCCACAACGTGTTGGGCTCTCATCCGGATTATCGCTGGCAGCTCCCGGCCATATTGATGGAAGGCCTCAGGTGAAACCTCGCGCAGGGATCTGATCTCTGGCAGGTGGTTTTGAAGAGCGTTCACCGCTTGCTGGCAGGCATTGCGCCTGTCGTTGTAGGCTGAACCGGCCAATTCCCGCGGCTCCTGGGAATCGGCGACGATGATGGCGACATCCGGGGGCAAGGGGACAGCTTCCCAGGCCAGCGTGGCGGTATCCAGATAAAGAGCATGATCCTTTTGTCCAAACAGGACGGCAAATTGGTCCATGATGCCGGATTGCACGCCGACATAGTCGTTTTCCGCCTGCTTGGTCAGTTTCACCAGGCTCATCCGGTCAATATCCCATTTGCCCAGGGTCTTGAAGGCCTGCGCAAAGGCTACTTCCACAGCGGCTGAGGAACTGAGCCCTGAGCCGATGGGGATGTTTGAAGAGTAGGAGGCTTCCAGACCGTGCACGGGGAGCCCGGCCTGCTGGCAGGCCCAGGCGACGCCAGCCGGGTAGAGCGCAAAGTGGGGTAGGGGTTGTCCCTCAAGATCCACTTTGTTATCCAAATCCGCTAAGGAGAAACGGGCTGTCTTACCCAGGTCGATGGCGTGCAGGATGATTTGGTCTGAGTTCAGGGGGGAAATTTTGAGGGTCAGGGTCAGGTCAATAGCCACCGGCAGTACGGGGCCTTCGTTATAATCGACATGCTCGCCCAGCAAGTTGACCCGGCCAGGAGAAAGGATGGTCTGTGTACTGGTTTTGGGGTCTGATGACGGCATGTTAATCCCTCTTCAATCAATAAAATCAGGCAGCATCTCAAATGATTCGGCCAGAGCAGCTTTGCGGGCATGGCTGTAGCGCTTGATCTGAATCTCTCGTTTCAAGGCTGTGCTGTGGTCCTCAACTTCTTCCACATAGACCAATTCCACCGGGCCGTTCATGCGGGTATAGCGGGCACCTCTTCCGGCGTTATGTTCCTTGACCCGCCGTTTGGGGTCGGTCGTCCATCCGGTATAGTAAGTATTATTTGCGCAGTGGACGATGTAACAGAAGTAGGCCATCCGATTGTTCTTCCCTAAAGGCCAATCAGGAAGCGGGTGAGGGAGATCAATGGTTGATTGAGGATGATATCCATCACGTCAAAGCCGATTCTTGGCAGGATGAAGACTACAAACAGCAGGATATAGGAACTGTAGGGGCGGATCTTCTCTAACTTTTCCACCCAATGTTCCGGCAGGAAGAAGGCAACGATCTTCTCACCATCCAGAGGCGGCAGTGGGATCAGGTTGAACAAGAACAGAGCAAGGTTGATAAAGACGAACTCCAGAACGAACTCTCCCCAGGATGGGAAGATGTCGCTGGCGCCTTTGATGAGTGGGATCCAATTAAATCGGAGTGGGATGGCAGCGAAACAGGCCAAGAGGAAATTGGAAGCGGGCCCTGCCAGTGAGACCAGCATCACACCGGCCTTATTCTTCTGGTTGATGGCATAGGGGTTGATTGGAACGGGCTTGGCCCAGCCGAAACCGGCCACCAACAGCATGAGCGTGCCGAAGATATCCAGGTGCTTCAGGGGGTTAAGGGTCAGCCGCCCGGCGTCTCTTGGCGTTGGGTCGCCGAATAGGGTTGCGATTGCGGCGTGCGAAAATTCATGCACGGTGAACGCGATGAACAAGGTGATAATTCTGGATATGATGATAGGGGGTTCGAGGTTAAATAGCATTTGAGGGCGACTTTTTTAGTGGAGGCTCAACTCGTGTCGATTATAACATGGGGAAGAACCCCAAAAATATTCAAACGGGGGTTTGGGAGTATTATGACAGAAAAGGTATAATTAACCCCAGTTGTTGCAGCCCCGTTCCTGTAATTTTTCAATAGACGAACAGAATAATGGTTGAAGGACTGAGAGGTACTGAAATGACCCGTAAAGAGCAAGGTTCCGTTCGGCTAAGCAAGAATGAAATCACCCCCAAACACATTTATGATTCAAGGCGCGATTTCCTCAAGAAAATGGGGATTGTAGGCTTAGGTGCTGCCCTCGCGGGTTGCGCACCGCGGACTTCTCCCACTCAGACAGCCACCCAGACCGCACCCAGCAGCGTGGCAACGCTCAGCGGCCTGACCGATGAGTTGGGTGCGCCATTGACGGATTACAGCGCCGTGACGGGGTATTGTAATTTCTACGAATTTACGACCAATAAGGAAGAAGTGGATGACCTGGCGGCGGATTTCGTACCGGGCCCCTGGTCTGTGGAAGTGACCGGTTTGGTGAATAAGCCGCAGACTTTTTCGCTGGCAGAGATTCTGGAGAAGTTTGATCAGCAGGAACGGATCTACCGGATGCGTTGTGTGGAAGGCTGGTCAATGGTGATCCCCTGGAACGGATTCCCGCTGCGCCAGCTATTGGAAGAAGTTGAGCCGACCGCAGAGGCGAAGTATGTGGCATTCCAGACGGCTGTGTTGCCGGAGGTGATGGATGGTGTGAATTCAGCGCGTTTTCCTTTCCCCTATCAGGAAGGCTTGCGGTTGGATGAAGCCCTGAATGATCTCACCCTGCTGGCGACCGGGTTGTATAATGAATCGCTGCCGCCCCAAAACGGTGCACCGATCCGTCTGGTGGTGCCCTGGAAATATGGCTTTAAGAGCATTAAGTCAATTGTCAAAATTGCACTCGTGGCCGACCAGCCTGACACGATGTGGAACACCATCGCACCGTCGGAATATGGCTTTTATGCCAATGTAAACCCGGACGTGGATCACCCCCGGTGGTCTCAGGGAACCGAGATCCGGATTGGTGAGAACCAAAGACGGGATACGCTATATATGAATGGTTATGCTGATGAGGTGGATTATCTCTATGAAGAGATGGACCTTACGGTATATTTCTAGTAGAGAAAAATTTCACATCAAGGATAGGGATGTATGAACCAACAGACTGAAGACCGCAGGCAGGAATCCCAACGCTTTCAAATGAAAGTGTTGGCTAACATCACCGGTGTCTTGCCGTTGGTTTTATTGATTGGTTCTTATGTCCGGGGTGAGCTGGGCTTCAATCCCATCGAGGCTGCCCTGCAAACAACTGGTAAGATTGCGGTGGTCTTCCTTGTGCTGACCCTGGCTATCACGCCGATTCGCAGACTATTTCACTTCCCTCTCATCCGCCACGTGCGAAAACCTCTCGGCCTCTATGCCGCATTTTATGCTGTTTTGCACTTTTTGATTTTTGTCTGGTGGGACTACGGGCTGGATTTTGGGCTGATCTGGGCGGAAATCGAGACTAAGCCCTTCATCATCATTGGCCTGATCGCATTATTAATTTTGTTGGCGTTGTCCGTAACGTCTTTCCGCATTCTTCAGCGCAAGATTGGTAAGGGTTGGGTCCGGCTGCATCGGCTGACCTATTTGGCGGGTATATTGGTCATCGCACATTTCCTGCTGGCGGTCAAAGGAAATCTTTTGACCCTTCAAGGAGAATATGCCCTGCCGCTGATTTTAGGTGCGATCCTGTTGGCCTTAATGGCTTTGCGGCTGCCGTTTATAGACAAGTTAATGAAATAGGATTGGATTTTTCAGAGAGAAAGTACCTTTCCTATGACGAAAGAACTTGAAGTTCAAGTGCTTTGGTGAGTAATGTTATAATGTCCGATATGGTTCCTAATCGACAAAAAAGCAAAACCAAAATACGGCAATTGCAGGATTTATTCAAAGGATTCTGGCAGTGGACATCCATCTATAATGTGTTTTTTGCTGCTTCACTAACCCTGTTTGTTTTTGTGCGATTCCTGGATTTTTTTATTACACCAACAATTAATAAAATCTTCGTTTTCATCAGCATTTTCACTTTTTTCTTCATAGTGTCTCTCTTTGTTATTACGCCAATTCTCAATGGTTTGAAGGCAAAGCGAAAACTTTGTTTAATCATTGTTTTTATTAGCCTGGTTATTACTGGGGTCCTTTATATTTTGCTCCCGGTGCAAAAATTCAGCGTTAGAACACTCCATACATTAGAAGTGTCCATCACGCCTGATTCTGGGCCAGTAGTGTTTGAGAATTTTATAGGCCCAATTAAGACAAGTATTCCCTGGACGGATGTCACTTTCGATGGAACAATTTATATGGATTCGGTGACGATTCCCCCTGGAGGTGAATTGTTTTATTCCAGGGAAATGACGGGTGGTCTTTCCTTCATGCTCTCAACATCGGAAAAGGATTCTGAAGCCATTGTCGTTTGGGATGGGGTTAAGACTGTCGTACCAATACCCGTTGGTGTCAAAATTGATTTGGTGATGGATTCCACTTCTCTAGGGATTCTTCCAAAACCAAGCCAATTTTTATTGTTGGCCGTAAAAATAAATGAATGGGTCTGCCTCTTCCTGACGCTTATTCTAATACTGGGTTCTGGATATTTAATTTTAAAGAAAAGCGATTTTCATTACAGGATTGTTCACTGGGAAACTCTGCGCTACTTAGGTGACTACTTGATTTTGAGTGGGGTTTTAATTCTGTTTGCTATTGTGTTTAGAGCTTATCGACCTGATACGTTAACAAAAAACCTGTACATTGTTTTGCCCAGTTTTTTTTATCTACTTCTGAAGATAATTTATTGGGTTGTGCCGTCATTATCAATTGTCCTGTTTAGCCTAATTCTCCTCGTTAATATTTTTGCGCATTATATTTGGTTTGATAAGATCACTTTACGGGTCAGAAATGTTGATGACAGGACGTTTAATAGATTGGTGAGGATAGTTTACCCAAGCGATACAACTGTTATGTCATTGGGCTTTTTCCAGCAATTGCGGGATAGTGAGCTCATTTTGGCCCAAGGTTCTTTCCTTGCAGAGGATGAAAATGTTGCCCGATTGAACCGCATTAATTACCATGAAAATATATACATATTGGATTACCCGGGTGAGCTTTCAATTGAAGACTATGAACGCTTACTGCAATTGAATGATTGGTCCACCTGGAATAGGGGTCGGGATGGTACATTCTATTTCTATAAGGCTGAACTTGCCGTCACAACACCCATAGTCGTATTTACATATCTGGATGATATATTACTGATTCCTGAAGAACAACTTGATGATCTGGGATTGTTCAATGATTTTATTTTTGATTGAAATTTTCTTGCTGGGCTGTGCTATTGCAGTCCATTTCAGGGAAAAGATTACGGATTTCTTTCTTTCGTTTCTGGCTATCCTTTTAGGATTATTTGGCTATTTTATTACCGCCGTATTATTAACGATGTTTCAGGTTGCCCTATCCATTCAAATTCTCTCCATTTTGATGGGTTTTGAAATTGTCTTGCTTCTAATATCCAAATGGATTATTTCTAGAAAAACATTTTTTAAACTGCAATGGAGAAATCTTTGGTACCTGTTTAGTGGCGCTTTTTTTGTTTTGGGAAGCAAATTCTTTTTTCAAAAGGGCTACGTTTTTGCTTCGCCAGATTCCCTATATTTAATTGTCATGAGTAAGAACATCCTGCAAACGGGACTTGCCGAGTGGTATTTCGCATCCCCTCTGCAGTGGGGTGCGTTTGTCCCAATTATCCAGACAATTGGCATGCTGTTTGGTTATGAATACACCTGGTTCATCCAACCCATTATTAGTTTTACATTTTTGGTTGTTTTTGGATATATGGTTTTTAAGGCAAGTCGCGGCTTAACGGAATCCAAGCTTGTTCCCTATTTACTTGCCGGTTTAAGCGTTGGATTATTGGTTTCATCCAATCTGTATTGGATAGCTCAGTTTTACATCCATACCAATCTTGATACCGGCCTCAGTTTTTTCTTGGTTGTTGCCTCGCTATATTTTGCAATTCGAGAAAACAACGATTCCTGGCTGGGCATCACTGCGATCTTCTTAATTCTATTGGGAATGACGCGTTCTGAGAATGTGATCCTTGCATCATTGGTGATTGTCCTCACCTTAGCTACACGTCATATTTCTTATCGAAAGTCATTATGGGTATTTCTGCCCTATCTGGTTTTTCAGATCATTTGGAATATGGTGATGATCCGGATCAATCCGATAGCTTTCTCAAATTTGATGAATGTTTCTCAGTTACGTTTAGTTATAATTGGTCTGGTTGCCCTGGTCATTTTTGTCATAATAACAGGAAACCGTTGGGTACGAGATAAAATTTTATCTGTGATAAACCCTTTACTCGTGATCGGAATCAGCATACTCCTTGTTGGAGTGTTCCTACTCAAATCGGAAAAGATATTCTTTGATGTATGGGACAACCTCCAGACCATGTTTGCTACAGGCAAATGGTATGCTACTTTTTGGGGTGTTGTTTTTCTGCTTTTACTCGTGAAGGCTAGGAAGAGTTGTTTAAGTGAAATTTTGGTCAAATATTTCAATATCCTTATCTTTGCCTTTTTCAGCATGATCGTGATTCTTGGATACATTAAGGGAAATTATCACAGCCTCTGGTATGACAGTGCGAATAGAATGTATATCCATATTCTGCCGCTTATGATCTTCTTCTTGGCATTAAAAATTAGTTCCAATTATTCTTGTAACGGAACATTACCTAAGACAGAATTGTAAATAAAAATTATCTAGAGTAAATATATAAGACTATGCCAAGCGGCAAAGAACAATCAGAAATTTCATGTATAAATAGGAAAGCAATGAAAAAAGGGAACCCACGGATTGAGCGTATTGATCAGTCGCTGGTTGAGAAGATTATTAACACATCAAATTTAACTGGTGAAATCTCAGAGTCCGACCAGGCGGAAATGGCTATCCCAAGTTACCTAAATAAAAATCCACTGATCCGGGAGATCTTCTGGCGGCGTTATGACGGGGTCTTTCAGCTCTTTGCGCTTAAACCGGAGATGGTCGTATGTGAATTCGGCTGCGGGTTTGGTGCTTTCCTGCCGACCCTGGTGGAGCATACTGCCAAAGTGTATGCTGTGGATTTGTTCCCTCAATATGCGCAGGCTGTGGCTGAAGAGCTGAACCTGCCTGTTGAATTTTCCACCAGTCTGGATTCAGTCCCGGATGGTTCATTGGATGTGCTCTATGCGGTGGAAGTGCTGGAACATTTGGATGACCTGCCGGCGGGAATCCAGTTGATTGCCCGCAAGTTGAAACCGGGCGGCAGGTTGATTATGTCAGGCCCGACGGAAAGCACGTTATATAAGATCGGCCGCTTCATGGTCGGTTACAATAAATACCATGAGTACCATCGGAACAATGTCTATCTGTTGAAGCAAGGGATATTGGATAATGGTTTCAGGCTGGAGCGGACAGCCTTCTTTCCAAACAGGTTGGTCCTGCTCAATTTAATTGGTCAATTTCAGGTGAAAGCGAAATAGTCAGTAAGGGAAGTCCTATGAAATATTCAATTGTCCTGCCGGTGTATAACGAAGAAGAGGTTATCTCCTCCTCAATTCTTAAAATCATTGAGCTCTTTGTCAGGATGGATATGGATTGGGAGATTGTGGCCGTTGATGATGGCTCAGTGGATAACAGTTATGAAACCCTGAAGACCTTACAAGCTGATTACCCTAGTGCACTCAAAGTTGTTCGTCATCCTTACAATAAGGGCAATGGCGCAACTATCAAGACCGGGATCAAGACGGCTACCGGCGACGCCATCATTTGCATGGATAGTGATGGTCAGCATGACCCTGAGGATATCCTCAAGATGCTGCCCTACCTGGGCGAATATGATCTGGTGGTGGGTGCTCGTCCTTTCAAATCCGATGGCACCTGGTACCGCAACCTGGCCAATAAGTTCTATAACGGCCTGGCATCGCAATTGACAGGTTTCAAGATTGAAGACCTGACCTCCGGTTTCCGAATTTTCAAAGCGGATGTGGTCAAGAAATTTTATTACCTTTTTCCTCAGCGTTTTTCCTATCCGACAACCAGTACCCTGGCTCTGTTGAAGGGTGGCTATAACATCAAGTATGTGCCAATCAACATCCAGGCACGCAAAGCCGGTGCCAGCAAGATCCGACTCTTCCGGGATGGTTTCCGCTTTACGACGATCATTTTCAAGATCATCCTGCTCTTTGAGCCGATGCGGGTGTTCCTGCCGGTAACGATTGTTTCATTCTTGCTGGGGCTGGTAAGCATGATCATCAGCATCATCCAAAACGCCAGGCTCTATGTGCCAAATTCCAGCGTGATCCTGTTTGTGCTGAGCATTCTCGCTTTCCTACTGGGTATTTTGGCCGAGCACACCACAGCCATTCAGATGGCGATTATTGAACGGGATTAGCTTTTCTGACTGGTGTAAAAAGGGGGGAGTGAATTTCGTAAATTAATTTTTGCGAGGAGGCAGTATGGCCCCTAAGAAGATCCGTGCGGGGGTTGTTGGCTGCGGGAAAATCAGTCATTTTCATATCCATAATATATACAAGAACAAACAAGCAGATGTTGTCGGTCTTTGTGACCCCTATCAGCCATCCATAGACAAGCTCGCTGAGGGGTTTGTCGCTGCCGGCACCTGGCGGCAAACACCGTCCACCCGGCATCACCAGTATGGGATACATTCCTGAATGTCCGCGCCGGGAAGATTGGGAACCCCAGCCCGCCGGAGGTGGGTCTGCGAATGATCCGGCTCTATGATGCGATTCGCCTGTCCGCGCAAAATGGCGGCCAGATTGCGACAATTGAGAAATAGACAGGAGAGCGAATGGATAATAAACCTAAAGTCACGGTTTGGAATGAATTTCGCCATGAGAGAGCCGACCCCGTAGTCCTGGCGATTTATCCGGAAGGCATTCATGGGGCGATTGCGGGTTTCCTGCGCACTGGCGGCTTCCAGGTGCGGACAGCCACGCTGGATGAACCCGAACACGGCCTGACCCAGGAAGTGCTGGATGATACCGATGTGTTGATTTGGTGGGGACACATGGCGCACGGTGAAGTCCAGGATGCGATTGTGGATCGGGTGCAGGAGCGGGTCCTGAACGGTATGGGGTTGATCGTGCTGCATTCCGGACATTTCTCAAAGATCTTCAAACGGATGATGGGGACTTCCTGTAACCTGCGCTGGCGGGAGGCCGCCGAAAAGGAACGCATTTGGACCATCGCCAACGGGCATCCGATCACCAAGGGCGTGGGCCTGCATTTTGAGCTGCCTCACACAGAAATGTACGGTGAGTATTTTGACATCCCCGAGCCGGATGTGTTGGTCTTTGTGAGCTGGTTCGCAGGTGGCGATGTCTTCCGCAGCGGCTGCTGCTGGCAGCGGGGCTTTGGGCGGGTGTTCTACTTCGCCCCGGGCCATGAGACTTTCCCGATCTATTATGACAAAAATATCCAGCAGGTGATTACGAATGCCTGTCTTTGGGCGGCGGATCACAAACAGCATACTGTAGAATTCGGGCATGTACCTGAGCCGCTTGAGCCATTAGATTGATTTGATAAATAAATAGGAGAATAGAAAGAGCCGGTGGTGACCACCGGCTCTGATTTTGTCATTACGAGCTTGCGCCATCGTCCCGGGAGTGGAACGGAGAGAGAAGCAATCTTTTTGGATAATTGGAGAGTTAGTCGTTGCTGAAATCCAGGATTTGTTCTCTGATCTCGCCCCATTTGAGCGCATCTTCGATGCCCTTTTCGATAGGTAATTCAGCTTCCCAACCCAGGAATTTCTTGGCTTTGTCTGCGTTGGCATAAGCGCCGGCGACATCACCCGGGCGAGGCGGCTTCTCTTCAATATTGATCTGATGACCGAAGACCTTCTGGAAGGCATCCACCAATTCGCGCACCGTGACGCCTTTACCTGTGCCGAGGTTGATGACGGCATAGGGGGTCTCGGGGTCGGCGGCTTTGGCAATCACCTCATCAAAGTTTTCAACGGCTTTGACATGCGCCTGAGCCAGATCCCAAACATGGATGTAGTCCCGAATGCCCGTGCCATCCCGAGTGGGCCAGCCGGTGCCTGTGATGTTGAAGACAGGTTCTTCTTCCATTGCAACGGAGACCAGTTTGCCCAGGATATGGCTGGGTTCTTTGATGTGCATCCCGGAGCGCATCTGCGGGTCAGCGCCGATCGGGTTGAAATAACGCAGGGCAATGGCCTTGAGCCCATAAGCGTGGGCGAAGTCCTGTAGGATCATTTCCATCATGTATTTGGTGCGGGAATAGGGGCTGCTGGGTTTCAGCGGGGATTCTTCCGTCACCATGAAATCGGGCACGACATCATAGATGGCGGCAGAGGAGCTGAACACCACCCGGGGGAAACCCAGTTCGGAAAGCTGGTGAAAGAACCCCATTGATTTAACCACATTCTCGCGATAATAATCGAAAGGCCGGGAGACGGATTCGGGGACGACGATCAGGGCCGCACAGTGGATGGTGGCGGCGATGTCCGGATGGTCAGTGAAGATCTGTTGGACAGCCTCTTTATCTGCGATATCCGCATGATAGAAGATGTGGTCTTTGGTGAATTCTTTGCGGCCGGTGACCAGCGAATCGAGAATGATGGGGGTATGGCCGTTGTCTTCGAGGGCGGAGCAAATGGTGCTGCCGATATAGCCGGCGCCTCCGGTAATCAATACCTTCATTGAGCACACTCCTTTTGGAATGAATTTTGACCCTCCCATTCTAACATTGATGCCCGGATTGGGAAGGTTGGTTGCGATCTGTTTTATTCGATGGGATTTTGGCAGGCGGTGATGAAGGCCTTAAAGAGTGCTTGCATTGGCGAATCATCCGGCAGGCATTCCGGATGCCACTGGACGCCGACTGCGAAGTTTTGGTCTTTGACAAACAGTCCCTCAACCAGTCCATCCGGCGCGAAGGCGACGGCTTCCAGACCATCACCGACTTTTCCCACGCCCTGGTGGTGGAGGCTGTTCACGGGGACGTCATCCGCCTGGAAGATCTCGTGCAGGATGCTGTCTTGCTTCAAGCTGACGGTATGGGCATGTTTATCTCGGGGGTAATTGGGGTACCAGTCATGTTTGAGGGCGTTTTCCAGCTGGTCTGCGATATCGGTGTAGAGACCGCCGCCAAAAGTCACATTGAGCACCTGGATCCCGCGACAGATCGCCAGCAGGGGCTTGTGATCCTTGAGGGCTATGTCCATCAGAGTGAATTCCAGTTTATCCCGCAGTGGGGAGATACCATAGACCCGGGGATGGCCCTGCCCGTTGAAGCGTTTGGTCTCAATATCCCCACCGCCGGTGAAAAGAACGCCATCAACCAACTGGGAGATCCTGTGCAGGTCGGCTTTCCCGGTTCCCAATGGGATCAGGAGGGGGATACCGCCCGCGTGCCGAATGGCGGTCACATAAGCCTGGCCGACATTGAAGGCGTAGCTCCCCGTCTTATTTTTGACGTTACCGCCTGTGATACCGATGATGGGATGGGATGATATGGGCATGGACCCTCCTGATAATTAAAACCTCATCAGGAATCATCAACCAATAAGGCAAAGTTGATAAGAATCCTGATGAGGTATTCGGCGGGTGAAGGGTTAATTCACCTGCCAATCCAACATCCAATTAAGGGTATTTCTAGAAGCGCTGTTTTAGCCGGGCGCTCTTGCCGGTGCGTTCGCGCAAGAAATAGAGTCGAGCACGGCGAACTTTGGTGTGCCGTTCGACAACCACTTTTTGGACACGGGGTGAGCGAGTCATGAAAGTACGCTCAACACCGATCCCGTTGCTGGCGATCCGCCGCACGGTGAAGGATGCATCGTTCTTGCTGCCACGAACGAACAAAACTGTGCCTTTGAAAACCTGAACACGTTCACGAGTACCTTCTTTAATCAAGACATGTACACTGACGGTGTCGCCAGGGAACAGTTCAGGAATGTTCTCGTTTACTGGCGCTTCAACTGATTTTAAGAGTTCAGCATGATTCATCTTACGATCCTTTATTTCAATGATAAATACCACGTCTTCCCAGACGCGAAGAGGGATTATACCATGCCCGAAGAAACTCAGCAAGAGCAAAACCCACGATATTTATGTTTCATAGACTTTATGAAATGCTAGGCAATAATAATACTCGATATTAATATCTAAGAGTGTATTAAATTATATTGTTAAATTGATATAAATATGACTTGTCAGAAATTAAGAATACCATTAGAATAGATGTTGCAAATATTGGTGGGAATGCCAGGTCTTAATCTGTTCGACTCCTGGGGCTATAAAACTAGTCAACATAAAGATATCGACCGTAATAAAAAATGTTTTGTTCTGACGTCCATTCTATTAATTTGATTTATACCACCACCTTGATGTGGTTCTGATTCGGCTGGCCTGCAATCTGGGCCAGTTTTTGTTTATTATGCGATAACGCTGCTGTTTTGAGAAATTCAGAAAGTTCGCAGGAAAGAATCGGATAATAAAGAGTTCGGAAGGGAGCTTAATAGGGAGAAAAACAAATAACGCTTAACCACTCTATTGGCATCAGCAATGTTGCCCTGAAAGAAGACTCCCCAGCGCACAGCCTCGGTACCCAAATTGGGTCTGAGGTGGGAAGTACAAAACGGGGGACATGGAGATATCTGCTTACACCTGTGTTTTTGATTGCCCAACTCAGAATTGAGGCAGATTCCCCGATGGCAAGTTACAAGATAATCCAATAAATTTTTCACCCTTGTTGAATTTAACCTGGGTGATCTATCTGTCTTTTAAGTTTAGGAGGGCTTATTGCATTATCGAACGCGTTTTTTGAAGGAGAAATTTCTAAGTTTTCTATTTGGAGGGAATGAAAAATGAGTATAGAACGCAGGTTAATTAAAATATTTGGTTTTGTGCTGGCGGTTGCATTGTTGTTGGCCATGCTGCCAGTGGGAGGGGTCAAAGCGAATGATATTGCAAGCGCAGAGATCGTATTTGAATCTCAGCCAGGATACACTCTTACGGAGAACCCGGATGGGACATATTCCGGTGTTATCCCAGCAAAGGTTGGTTGGGGCTTCGACATCTTCGCAAAAGAAGGGGCTGATGCTTATTTTGATGATGCCGCACAGTTGATTGGCGCAGATCATGATGCTTGGCCAACTTGGACTCCAGATACGCCGGACTGGTATCAATATAGTTTGGTGTTATATGAAGACTCCGGTGTGCAAAAGTGGGCACTTCGCAATCATGCAGGAGCAACAGAAGTTGATCCATGGTATACAACCGCTACTGCACCAATGGGCGTTCCAATGTCCGGAAGTATGCACTGGGGTACCATGTATGCTGAAGAAACGGATGTCGGTGCCTATCTCCCTGGAACAGGCACCGCAAAATATCCTGGCATGGCAGCCTCTCATGGTGGTGGTGCTGGATATTGGGATATGGATTGGAGTTGGGGAAGCGAGGCAGTGCCGCTCGAATATCCTGGCTTTGATGTAAGTGTTGAAGATTTAGGATCAGGTAACTATAGGGTAACTCTAACACCGGCAGAGGGGCCAGTTAAGAACCTTACCACTAACGCTACTTATGCTACTATCCAAGCAGCTATTGAAGCTGCCGGTGATGGGGACACAATCCTGGTTGAACCAGGCACCTATGCTGAGGAAATAATTCTAAGCACACCAAACATCACTGTTCAGTCAACAGGGGGCCCTGAAGTCACAATAATTGATTCTCCTTATGGGGATTTGACATCAGGTGTTTGGGCTTTATCTGGCATGGGAACCCTTATCTTTGATGGCTTCACAGTTCAGAATTTTACTGAAAATGGCATCGTTCAAAGTATGGGCAACCATGCTGGAACAGAGTTCCATGTTCTGAATAACATCGTCATTCCATATAATGGATACCTGAGAAATGGGATCCAGGTTTCCGGCGATGGATCGAGAGTCGTCGGCAATACAATTCATGGCGCACCGCTAACCGATAGCTGGGCAAGCTCAGCCATAATGGTTGTTAACGCCTCGAATGTGGAAGTATCATCAAATACGATTGTTGGCGGAACTTTGGGTGTTGACATTGGCATCAGCATCATGAACTACAGTGGCGTTGTTGACAATGTCTTGGTCGCAAATAACACCACTACTGATGCAGGAAATGGCATCCGTTTGTCAGGTAATGCGCCTGCGACAACGATGACCAATGTCAATGTTACTGCAAATGATTTTGGTTATGGTGGTATGGGCTTTAATGTCCAGAACCTCACTGTGGATACAGTGTCTGTTACAGGAAATAATTTCCATGATAATGAGACGGCTGGTTTCCGTTTCTCATCCACATCAGCCACAGTTACGAACGCAGCCATAATTGGTAATACATTCACAAATAACTATTATCAGTTCCTGGGTGGAACGATGAGCGAAGTTGAATTCTCGCCGGTTCTTGGGGCAAACACCTTTGATAAGGCTGTGACCACAACCAGTTGGCCGGTGGAAATTTACTCGATGATTCAGACAGGTATTGATGAATCTGTTGCAGGGGACACAGTGTATGTGGCTGGTGGCAGCTATGCTGAAAACATCACTATTGACAAACAGGTGAACATCATCGGCGCGGGTATGGGGTCAACTATTCTTTCGGCACCGGCTTTCCCTGTCATCACAGTTTCTGCGAATGATGTCTATATTGAAGGTGTGGGCATTACAGATCCTGTCGCGTTGGATGAGGCTATCCGGGTTGACGGGGCTACAGCTAACCTAACTCTTCAGGATATCGCCATCACAAACCTGACACCGACGGTTGGAAATGCAGAAGGCGTGAATTTCCTTGGTAGTTTTGACGGGTTTACAGCCGATAATCTTAATGTGTATGGCGCTGATCCTGGTGCTTATACCCGCGGGATTGGTGTCTTCCTTTCAAAACCAAACACCGCCTCCAATTTCTCGATCACAAATAGTACATTCGAGAATGTATTTGTTGGGGTCTATATCAATGGTTATCTGGATGGTGTATCCATTCAGGACAATGTGTTTGGCCCGATGGATATCAACGATTGTCAGGCAGCCGCAGCAGGGATCTATTTTGGTGATGGCCCCACACTCTATACGATTAATGATCTGACGGTTTCTGGCAATGCGTTCACATCCTATTGCCGTGGCCTTTATGTTTGGGATTATGCTGATGATGGCTTGATCACAAATGTGACGATTGATGATAACACGTTCACCAATTCTATTTATTCAAGCGCCATCCGGTTTATGGCTGATTGGTGGACAGATGTCAGCCATGCGACAATTCTTGAAGGTCCTTTGAATATCACCAATAACACCTTTGTTCAAAGCGAAAAAATTATCAATGGTGACGGCGTTTCGCTGATCGACCTCCGCCTGACCGGTGAATCACCGACCAGCCAAATCAATATTACTGGCAACAGCCTTTCGTTCTCCGGAACCTTTGATGTCTCGAATTACGGGTTGTTAGTTAGAGGGCCATTGACTAACCTAACCTTCGCTGATAACACATTCAGTGGCGGGGATGTTGGCGGCGCTTCAGTTGATTTGCCTCCGACAACTGGTGTTCTTTTAGGCACTGACCATAGCTATTGGGGTCCAATTTCTTCTTCTGCCAACCTGGATATCTTAGGCAATACAATCACCGGATTCCTCAACGGGGTCGGCATTTATGACTTCAATACGATGACCTATGGCAATTTGCCGGTGGGAGCTGTTGTTTCCTTAGAAGAGAACCAAATTCTTGGCAATGGCGTTGATATTAATTACGGCGCGGGCGAAGAAGTTGACGCCTCCCCGAACTGGTGGGGCAGCGCTGCTGGTCCAGATTCTGGACAAGTTGTTGGCAGCGTTGAATTTACGCCTTGGTGCGGAGATGAAGATTGCACGACATTCATGCCTAATGCTGAAGGAGAAATTGTCTTACCTCCTGGTGTCACCGAGGAAGAAATCCAAACCGCGATTGATAACGCACCGAGTGGCTCAACAGTCGTGATCCCTGCAGGTTCGTATACTGGTACTGGCGGGTTTGTCGTCAATTCAAGCGGTGTGACCATCTTGCTTTCCGATGGAGCACATATTGAAAATAATTCGCCCTGTTTTGTGATTAATGCTGATTACACTACGATTAATGCAGAAACGCCCCTAGGTGCTGTTTGTGTCCCGACCAGCGGCTCGAATGGTATCGATGTGGCTGCCGGTCTGACCAATATTGTCATCGAAGGGCTCGAGATCGATGGCGCAGATGGGACCAACGGGATCAACTTCGCCGGTGTGGTGACGGACCTGAACATCGCTGATATGTATATTCACGGCCTCTCTGGTCACGGTTTATACTTCGAAAATCAACCTGTCGGAACCGTCCAGATCCAGGGAAACCTGATCATGGATAATGTTGGTTTTGGGATTTTAAACAATAACCCTAGTGGCTTGGGTGATCTTCCCGCTGAATATAACGCCTGGGGTTCATATGATGCGCCTCTTGTGGGGCTTGATGTTAGCTCCGATGTGGATTTCAATCCCTGGACCCATGTGGAGCTTTACATGGAATCCGACCTGACCGATTATCCCAACAGCGTTTATCTGGGCGAGGATATCACCTTTGACGTCTTCGGTAACCTGGTAAATGTGATGGGTGTTGATGTAACAGTTGAATTCCCCGCAGAGCTGACCTATGTAGATAATACGCTGCCCGGGCTCTTTGATTATGAAGAGATAGAGGTGCTTGGCAATACAGTCCATTTCGTTGGCTATCAGATTTCCAGCAGCGCCCTAACCGTTTCAGATCAGATCCTTTTCTCTATGGTATTCGAGGGCAACGCAATTGGGACAGACTTGATCCTGAACCTGGATGAAGACTCCGATGTCTTCTCAATGTTTGCTGGTGCAGGTAGCATTTCCACGAACATTTATGCCGCTTGCCTTTCGGATATCACCGACATAGAAGTGAATGCGTACCCGACTGTGGAAATCGTTCCCTCCAGTGGTTCAACCTACGTTGGAATTCCTGATGAATTCACAGTGGAAATCGACAACACCGATGGCGATGATCTGGCTAGTGTAGGGCTGAGTTTCGACCTGCCGGCTGGCGCAACTCTTGAATACTATGATTATGGTAGTATGGCTTGGGTTCCGTTCGTGGATCTTACGGATTTGGGTGCGTTGGCATCTGATGGTTCACTGGTTGTTGAATTCCGGATCATCTTCGACACCACAGGCCCCAATGATATCACGGTTTACTTGTTTGACCTGACACCCGACCCTGACACCTTGCTGGCCTCCGACTATGAGACCTTCACCGCTCTGGGTGACTTTACGGTTTCCGGTACAGTTGCGATGCAGGGCCGCACGGTTCGCTCTGGTGTGCCGATGACGCTCACGGATGTTTCGGGTGGGTATGTTGACAACGATATTACCTCGACGTTCGAAATCAGCGATAACTATGCCTTTATGAATGTCAATGCAGGTATCTATCAATTCACGACGAACCAGCCCCGCTACCTGAACGTGTCGGTAGAGTTGGATCGTTTGCTGGATATCAATGATGATTATGTTTTGCCCAATCTGGAACTGAAAGGCGGTAACGCCGTTTGGACCGACAATGTAATTGATCTCTCTGACGCATCTTATGTCGGTAGTCAATACGGTGAACCAATCTTTGATGATGGCGACGTCAACTTCGATGATCGGGTCAATATTCAGGACCTGGCATTGGTTGGCGGTAACTATTTGCTGACCTCTGAAGCGGCCTATGCAGATTGGCCAACGGCTGAACACCCTGAAGTCTTTGGTACATTTGAATTTGATAATCATACCGGAGCTTTCACGGCTGAAATGTATGGCGCTTACGACTTCTCAATGACGGGTTTTGGTGTTCCTGCAGGGCCCAACCTGACAGATTTTTCAGGACCTATTGTAAGTGGCGATTTTGCTGGTTGCGCTATCGATGGCACGATCAACGCTATGGGGATGGATTTCCTTTATGCTGAGATCACATGCACATCTGTTTACACTGCTCGTCTCTATGGGACCCTGATGGGTAACTTTGAGGGCTGGCTTGCAATGGATGCACCGCTCGCACCTGTGGGCACAGTTACTGTTGTGGGAGATGCGTCGGTCAGTGTTGGCAATACGATTGACCTGGATGTTTTGCTGGACGGCGTTGCGCCTGACCGCCCCGTTCGCTGGGCTATTTATGTCAATGACAGAGATTTTGCAGAAATTGACATGCTGACTGGCGAGTTAACTGGCCTTATGGCTGGTGACGCTATCGTGATTGTAACGGTGCTGGATGACAGCAACCTCTCTTACAATAGCACTTTCCATGTCACGGTGATCCCCTAATTTAGTTCTTTAGACTTGATCGCAGGCTGGGACCTATGTCCCAGCCTGCATCCTGGCATTATTTGGATTTATAACTTATGAAGAAAGCGCGGCTCCTTCTCCTTATTAGCCTGGTTTTCCTGGCGATTTTGCCTTTAAACGGCAGCGCCGCCGCGCAAACCGGGACAATGGTTTATGTGTATCCCGCGCTCACGGAAGTTGAACCGGGCAATCCATTTTCAGTGGATGTCATGGTAGCAAATATTGAAGAGTTGTGGGCTTTTGATATCACAGTTAGTTATGATATTGATTATTTAACTTTCATATCCGCTGAACTTGGAGATTTTTTAAGTCAAGGAATATCTTTTGGCTGTGGTGAGGTGGAAGATTCTCCAGACGAAATCCAATGTATTAATACACAAAATGATGGTGAACCGCCAAAATACGGTAGTGGTACTTTGTTCAAAATTAATTTTGTTTCTAAACAAGAAGAAGCCTACACTTATCTTTCAATATCTGAGCCTACGGTAGATGATCCTGGATTGGTGGATAGAAATGGGCGTGCCATCCCTTTTACATCTCAGGATGGTGATGTGAAAATTGGTGACGCGGAGCCTGGCTTTGAGGCTTTCATCCCTGTTTTCCTCCATTAATAAGGGGGGGCAGCATGGTGGCGAAATGGCCAATGGCTTTTAATCTAAAAAAAATTTATAAAGTGGATTTTATTGAATGAAATTTAGAAAAAAATTTTTCAAGGGTAGTTGGGTGGGGCTGTTACTGGTAGTTGCGGTTGTGGCCTTATTATTTTCTTTTAGTGTTGCCCAAGCCCAGGGAGGAACGGTGTTCTCCGTCTCTCCCGCCTCTGCTGAGGTTGGCCTTGGGAACGAGGTGCAGTTATCGCTGTGGGTCTCGGGTGGGGTCAACGTCAACGCGTTTGATGTCACAGTGACGTATGATCCCGCAATTCTCTCCCTATCAAAATGGGAGAAAGGGTCTTATTTGACCAGCCTGGCCGTGGTTTACCAGTCAAACCAACCCGGCACGCTGCGAGTGGCGGCCACCCAGATCGCGCAGCCTGAAGTATCGGGTGATGGTGTGCTGCTAAAGCTGACCTTTTTAGGGGTTGGCGAGGGAAGTTCGAACATTAACATCACGGAAGCTATCTTCGCCGATTCGACGGGACAAAAATCTTATCCGGCGACTGAGAATGGGTCGCTGACTGTGGTGTTGGATCAGGTCCCCAGCTCTACGCCTACTGTAACGAAAACTGCCACTCCAACAGTGACAAAGACGCCGACGGCCACCCAAACCCAAACGCCGACTGCGACGGCCACGATGACGCCGACACCGACTACTACAGATACAGCGACTCCGACTGTTACTAAAACTAGTGCGCTGGATAGCGTACCAACCCAAACATCCACGGCTACCCGTGTACCGAATAACAATGAGCCGACAGCAGTGGATATCCAACCGAGTCTGACTGAGGGGCCGGAAACCACTGAGGAGAAGGCTGAGGTCATTGGTGATGGTAACGATAAAACAGAACCAACGATCGAGGTAAATGGATCTAATTTTTATGCCAATACTGTTGAAAAAACCACAGAAAGGGCACAAACCCGTGAGGAACGAATAACTCGATTGGTTTGGGCTTTTCTTGGCGGGGCACTGCTTTTGGAAGGAATCTTTTTCATTGCCCTCATCCATCGAAACAAAAAACGAAAGGACGACGATTACCTGCTATGAGGAAATTTGGTTTTACCTTCTTATTGTCTTTAGTTGTGGTGTCTGTCTTAGCTGGAATATGCTTCTTGACAGTCCAGGCTCAATCAAGTGATGGAGCCGAGGGTGGTGTATTTGATTCAAACGCTGTGGCCCCAGGGGAAGTCATCGAAGTTCCTGTGGAAATCAGGAATGTAGAAGAGCTTTATGCAATGGATATTGAAATTCAATTTGACCCCACCATTCTTCAGGTTGAAGATGCTGACCCTGATACGGGTGGGATTCAGATTGCGATTGGTACTTTTCTGGATGCAGGGCTTGTACTGTATAACACAGTTGATAATAACAATGGCACCATTCACTTTGTGATGACGCAAGTAAATCCCAGCGAGGGGAAAACTGGCAGCGGTGTGGTATTGGTGATTTACCTCCGGGGGATCAATGTTGGGACAAGCCAGCTTGAGGTGACGTTCTTGGAGCTGGCCCGTCGCACCGGCGATGCCATCCCGGTTGAGTTGCAAAATGCTTCTATTGATGTGGTGGAGAGTTACGTGCCGGTGGAATCGACACCCATTCCTGTACAAGATCCAGAGGAATCCATTTTGATTCCGACCCCCCAGCCAACCCTAACGCCAACCATTACACCGACTGTTGCGGCTGAAGAAAAAGTTGAAACAGAGAATGATTCGAATCCATCTTTGAATTCTGCTGACACTGCCGATGCGGATCAGGGTCAAGCTGAATCCGGTACTTCCGGCGCAGCATCTGGATTCAATCTATTGAGCTATTGGTGGGTATTGTTGCCGATCATTGTCGGTGCTGTTTTCCTGGTTATATACCAGAGAAAAACACATAAATAAAGAGGTTTAGATAGAAGGGAACTTTAGGATGGGACGTAGATTCAAAGTTGGGATTGTTGTTTTATTCTTTTTATTAATCAATTTGCCGAAAAACGGTTACTCCCAGGCTTTGATAGAAACGGTGATATCCGTTGAACCCACCAGTTCATCGGTTGAAACCTGTTTGAACCAAACAATCGCGATCCAAGTCCAGGATGTGGTGGATCTGACAGGCTATCACCTGGAAATTGGGTTTGACCCGGCAGCCATACAGGTTACCGATGTGGTCAACGGCGGATTTCTGGACGATGCCTTGGAAAACGTTTTCTATGAGCCTACGAACACTATTGATAACATTAATGGGAAAATTGTGTTTGGTATGGTGCAGCAAAATGATGCCAGTTTCTCAATGACGCCAAAATCCGGTACCGGCAATCTGATTCTGATCACCTTCGAAGCGGTGACCTGGAATATGAGCACAGATATCACGATCGACCCTGTGAACAGCATGTTAGTTGATTGGCCGGATGCTTTTGAGATTCCCTTTACGGTTGTCGATGGGACTGTCTCCACTGAATCCTGTTCGCCCACAAACATTATGCTTTCAAATAATTCGGTTCCCGAGAACGAACCTGCAGGGACGATGGTTGGAACTTTGAGCGCATCGGACCTGGATACCGGCGACACCTTTACTTATAGTCTGGTTGATGTTGTCACTTATCCCGACAATCTCGGTTTTTCGATCGTTGGTGATGTTCTGCAGACTCATGTACCTTTCAATTATGAGGTGAAATCCACTTATACGATCAATATACGGGTGACTGATGCGGGTGGAAAATTTTACGATAAGGTTTTTACAATTCAAATTTCTGATGTGAACGATGCACCGGTGGCTTTGCCGAATGAGATTGAAGTTGAGCAAGGTGATTTTGTTGAGTTTTCAGTCTCATGCTACGATGAGGATGGGGATAGTTTTAGCTATGTCCTGGTCACGACCCCTAACCATGGAATATTGCCGTGGACACCACCGGATCTGACATTTACGGCAGACCTTAATTACAGTGGTCCGGATTATTTTGATTTCCAGTGTATTGATACTTATGATTTGGCAGGAAATATTGCAAAGGTCAATATCTCGATCTTGCCGAAGGCCAAGTTTTATCTCCCAGTCTTCTATTTTAGAAGCTATTAGCCGCTCCCCCGTTTGGCTAGAGGCTACCTGTACTGGGTAGCCTCTCATTTTTCATCATAAAGCATAATTCAGAACCGCTGCTGAGAGGTTAACCTATTCCCTTTTCATCCTCGATATGATATACTAATTCGGCTGCCAAAACGCTTGGCAGCCTATTTCACACGCCTCTGGATTTGTTCTGCGTGCCCATATGATGGGTTAGGGACGAGCTAAAAGAGGCGGAGGCTAAAACGCAAAGGAGTATATTCGCATGTCATCTGTAGTTACTATGAAAGCGCTTCTCGAAAGCGGCGTCCATTTTGGTCACCGGACCAATAAATGGAATCCTAAAATGCGTCAGTATATCTTCACTGAACGCAATGGAATCCATATCATTGACCTTCAGCAAACTGTTAAATTGCTGGATGATGCTTATGATTTCATCCGGGACACCGTTGCTAATGGCGGTTCAGTCCTCTTTGTTGGCACAAAACGCCAGGCTCAGGACACAATTGCAGAGCAGGCCACCCGCTGTGGTATGCCCTACGTCACTGAACGCTGGTTGGGCGGCACCTTGACCAACTGGTTCACGATCCAGAAACGTATATTCGAACTCGAACGGCTGGAACGCCTACGCGATAGCGGCGAGATCCACCTTCTGACCAAAAAAGAAGGCCTTATGATCGAACGCGAGATCGCCCGCCTGGAGAAACGTCTCTCCGGTGTTCGCAATATGAAAGGCCTGCCGGAAATCCTCTTTGTGGTTGATGTCAACCGTGAAGACACCGCCGTGCATGAAGCCAACGTCAAGGGTATCCCCGTCATCGCCCTGGTGGACACCAACTGTAACCCCAAAGATGTCGATTATGTGATCCCTTCAAATGACGATGCCATCCGCGCCATCAAGCTGCTGGTCGGCAAGATCGCTGATGCAGTGATGGAAGGTATGACCATCCGCACTAAGGATGCTGACGAAGATGAGCTGGGTGATGTTGCCATGCCCGCTGAAGTCACCCGTTTTATGGATGACGATGAGCTGGAAGATGAAGCCTTGCTGGGTGAATCAACCCTCAAGCACATGGGCACCGGCAAGAAACCCAAGTTCGATGATGAAGACGAAGATGAGGAAATCGGCGAGGATGAGGTCGAAACTCAATCTGGTGATTCTGAAGCCTCTGAAAAGGCCGAAGAAGACGAGAACGCCGAAGAGGCTTAATCAACAAATCTTTTGAGAGCATAAGAGATAGGAAAGAAAAGTAAAGATGGAAATTACCACTGAGATGATTAAGGAACTGCGAGAGGCCACCGGTTGTGGTATTCTCGATTGCCGGGCTGCCCTGCGAGATGCTGACGGTGATTTTGCCAAAGCCGGCGATATTCTGCGTGAAAAAGGCTTGGCCAAAGCTGCCAAACGCGCTGGCCGTGAGGCTTCCGAAGGTGTGATCGAAGTTTACACCCACGGTGACGGTCAGATGGCTGTTATGCTTGAGATCAACTGCGAGACCGACTTTGTTGGTCGTTCCGAAGGCTTCCGTGAGTTGGCGCATGAGCTGGCACTGCAGATTGCTGCTGCCAACCCGCTCTATCTGACCGAAGATGAAATCCCCGAAGAAAGCCTGAAGCACGAGGCTGATATCGCCGCTGCCCGGGCTGCTGAAGAAGGTAAACCCGAGAAGATCATTCCAAAGATTGTTGAAGGTTTCATCAAGAAATATAAAGAGGAAAATGTTTTGCTCAACCAGGCTTATATCCGGGACGGCAGTAAGACCGTTCAGGACCTGATCAATGAGCAGGTTGCCAAGTTGGGCGAGAAAGTCGTCGTCCGGCGGTTCGTTCGCTGGGCGCTGGGTGAAGAATCCGGCGAAGCGGAAGCTGAAGAAGAAGAATAATAACACCGAGGCCAACCAAAAGGTTGGCCTTATTTCTATCCACCTACTATTGGACCCTGGAGGTGTTATGGCAGATAAATTGGAAAATGGCTTGATCTATAAGCGAATCCTGCTGAAGTTGAGCGGTGAGGCCCTGGCTGGTGAGGGCGGCACTGGGATTGACCCCGCCAAAGCGAATGATATCGCTGAACGGGTCAAATCCGTGCACGAGATGGGCGTTGATGTTGCCATTGTGATCGGTGCAGGCAACCTCTGGCGCGGCAGCAGCGGCAAACATGCCGGGATGGACCGAGCCACAGCAGATTATATGGGCATGCTGGCAACAGTGATGAACGCCCTGGCGCTGATGGATGCACTGGAAAGGGTCGATGTGGAAACCCGGGTGCAGTCCGCCATTGAAATGCGCTCAGTGGCAGAGCCCTATATCCGGCGTCGGGCGATCCGGCACCTGGAAAAAGATCGGGTCGTGCTCTTCGGTGGCGGCACCGGTAACCCCTACTTCTCCACGGACACAGCCGCTGCGCTGCGGGCTATGGAGATCGGCGCAGATGTGGTCATCAAGGCCACCAAGGTGGACGGGGTCTTTGATAAGGACCCGGTCAAGTTTGATGATGCTCAGAAGTTTGATCATCTTAGCTATATCGAAACCCTAAACCGCCGTTTGCAGGTGATGGACAGCACAGCCGTCTCGCTCTGTATGGAAAACAAGCTCCCGATCTTGGTGCTCAATTTGTGGGATGTGGAAGCCCTGCCAAATGCGCTGCGCGGCGAGGCCGTCGGTACATTGGTAAATGACGTTGATGAACCTTGACCTGTTGCGTGATATGGACTAGAATTTAACGCCTGTAAGAAAGCCCTCGTAGCTTAATGGATAGAGCAACTGCTTGCGGAGCAGTAGGTTGTGCGTTCGAGTCGCACCGAGGGTACACGAACCGCTCAGGATTGATCCTGAGCGGTTTTTGTTTATGATCCAGTTCCCCACTAGGCACAAGTTGGATGATTTACCTGATTTTCAGTTAGATTCCTAAAGAATTTTTCGCAAAAAACGTTCGAGTCGCAGTTTTTATTTTTTCTCAGCCCAATCTCACTACCATCCTTGCTTGGATTGTATTGGATTATAGCCAAAGCTTGTATTTGGAGCGTGGTCCTAGCAGGTCTGTGTCGATGTTGGATTGGATAAGTCAATTTTTAAATCATCTTTGTAATGAATACCACTCCTATGAAGAAATCTATCGAATTTATTAAGCAATGTGCAATTATTCCAAGGTAGATATTCCGTTTCCTCATCACTACATAAGCCAATGGTAATACCCCAAATATTCTAGAAACGATCATCCACGGTGACCACAAATGGTAAACAGCAAATAAAGTCGTGTGAATAATTAATTGATGCTTCTTTAATTTTTTTGGCATTCTAGGTAATAAATAACCCCGAAAGTAGAGTTCTTCAACGGTTGGCACTATTAAAACGACAAATAGAAGAACAAAAACATATGTGATAATCAAATTAGTTTTTAAATAATTAGTACTCAGCCCCATATCTATACTTGGTATCCCACTAAATATTTCTTGGTGGAAAAATTCTGAGACCGGCCCTAACCCTCCCATGATCAGCCCAGATGCAATGACTATTACGAATACCCAAAGGAAATATTCCCAAATTTCCAATGGCTCAAAATACCTGACGATTTCACCAAATAGTTTTTGTTTATTTTTTCTACTCTGATAGATCAATACACCTAATTGAATTGGAACGAGAGTAAAAATTCCAGCTAGGATCAGTGCTACTATTGAAGGGAATCCCAAGTCATTTACAAGGTCTACTGTTAAGAAGTATACAATTCCGCCGAGGATACCTGGAAGCAAATGCCAGAAGATTGACTGCCAAAGTGAATGTTCTTTGATTTCTTCAGTAATCATGGTTTTCTTCTCTCATGTTCTATTGTTCATTATTTTGGTCGCCCAACAGGGAATTCGTCTCGGGCTAAGTATGTCCTTGCACCATTTTACTCTCATCTAAGCATGAAGAGAAGATTCCGCCCAGTCAAGTAACGCCAGTGTTCCTTGACGATTTCATTTATTCAAACTAAGATTCTGAACAAGTAACACGATTGAGCTTTATTTTCCCCTAGAAATAGGGAAGGGTTTCGTTCGGAACACGTCGCCTTAGGGGTACACGAACCGCCCGAGTTTATCTCGAGCGGTTTTTTAATTCTAATAATTGAGGATAAGTTGATTCAGGAGGCACTTCCCAGCAGAAGTTTTTTACAGAACTCCGCCATCTCATCCAGTGATTGCTTTGCCTGGGGCAGTGAGAGGAATAGCTGCCAGACATGCCACATGCGGGGATAGATTTCCAGCCGCACGTCAACACCTGCAGCCTCTGCTGCCCTGGTGAAATGAATAGCGTCCTCGCGCAAGATTTCTTCATCACCGGTAAACAGCAGAATGGGCGGCAGACCTTTGAGGTCACCAAAAATGGGGGAGATGAGTGGATTATGTGGATCCTGACCAGCCAAATAAGCCTGAATGTAAAAGTCCATTGCTTTGGGTGGCAGCATGGGATCCTTAAACCCTTCACGCCTTTTGGCCTCCGGGGTCATGTCAGTGATTGGGGAGAGGCAGACTGCAGCAGCGGGGAGGGGATGGCCTTCTTCGCGCAATTTAAACTGAATGGCGAGGGTCAGGCTTCCACCGGCTGAATCTCCTGCAATTATCATATTATGAGGCTTGGTCCCTTGTCTCAGCAGCCATCCATAGACTGTCACACAGTCATCCAGGGCGGCCGGGAAGGGGTGTTGCGGTGCGGTTCGGTAATCCACCATCAATAGCCGGAAGCCCAGTTTCTTTGCCAGATAGGCCCCCATTTGCAGGTGAATTGGGGTTTGTCCGTAAACGAAGCCGCCGCCGTGAAGATAGAGCAAGACCTGGTCCGGGTTGAAGTTTTGGGGGATGAGCCAATCACAGGGCACCCCGTCAGCGCTGATGACCTCTTGGGTTATATCGGGTTCGAGTTCGACTTTGGTTGTGCCAATTTTGTTAAGCCTGTTTGCCAATGCGGGCGAGAGAACGTTTTGCATCATGCGAATGAAACGTAAACTTGCTCGAATCTTGCGCTCAGAAGAAGAGATCATCACGGATTCAATATCCTTTGATAAGTTGATTTAGAAGAACGAGACGTAAATGGTTGTTTTTGAGTTTGGTTGTCTACGATTTTTGCCAACTTTTATTATATGTTTTAATTTAATGCCGATATCGACTAATTATTATTGCGGTGAGTAATTCCTGGTTGCAGAGAATAATGATGTCCAATAAAATCTGATTAACATTAGCACTCCCCCATTTTTGTGAAGAACCTCGACATGGATAAACTGCCCAACTATAATTTTTCATGAAAAACTTTTATTCGGAGGCGAAAAATGGATTCCATCCAGATAGTACGGGAACAAATTGTTCAAACCACCCAAGGATTGGTCCGAAAAGGATTTTTGATGGCGACTGGGGGTAATGTCTCAATGCGCATTCCGGGACAGGATAGGTTTGCCATTACGCCCTCAAATTTTGACTACATGCAGATGAAATCAGGGGATGTCTGTGTCCTTGATTATGATCTCAACCCAATTGCAGGAAAGCATAAGCCTTCCATTGAGAGTGGGATGCATGGTGCCATCTACCAGGTGCGGCCGGATGTGAATGCCGTTATCCATACCCACCAGGTCTATGCCAGTGCCTTGGCGTTAATTGATGCGCCAATCCCCACCCTGTTTGATGAGCAGGCCCTTTTCCTAGGCCCCAGTGTGGACATCATCCCTTATGCCTTTTCTGGAACTGACGAATTGAAGAATACCATAGCCAATCATGTGCAAAATGTCAGTAACGCTTTCATCATGAAGAATCATGGGGCTTTGATCTTTGGGTCTACTATGGAGCGAGCGGTTCATAACGTGGCGATTTTGGAGAAATGCTCGCTGGCTTATCTGCTGGCCCTTTGTACTGACCATGAAGTGAGTGAGGTTCCGCTCGCTATCCGGGAGATGGTCATTGCCAAGATCCGTCGAGATCAGAAAAAAGTGGTAACTGGCCAAGGTAAAGTTGACAGCAAAGCACCTAGCCATTAGGAATTTGCTATTTACTCACACCCGCAGCGAGGCCCTGAACCCACGAGCGCTGTAATAGGAATCGGCGCCGTTGTGATAGACGAAGACGGTGTCGAAGCGCCGGTCACAGAACAGCGCGCCGCCCAGGTTACGGACTTTTGCGGGGGTCAACACCCAGCTTGAGGTCTTGAGGTCAAATGCCCCCAGTTGTTCGAGTGCGCGATATTCAGCTTCCGACAGAAGTGTCACCCCCATCTCATCCGCCATGCCCATAGCGCTGCCCGCAGGCTTGTTCTTCTTGCGGGCTTCCAGCGCAGCCTGGTCATAACAGAGCGCTCTGCGGCCCTCGGGGCTTTCCGGCACGCAGTCGGTGAAGATCACCTCACCGGTGTCAGCATCCAGGTCTACCACGTCCGGTTCACCTCCGGTGCGTTCCATCTCATTCAGTGACCATAGTTTCTCCGGGTGAGCTTCCAGCCGGGTTTGCACGTCGGCCCAGGTGATGCCCGCGTGGCGGGTGGGGTTGGCCTCAAAGCGGGCCTGTAATGTATTAAACAGTTCAGCCTGTTGGGGAGTGGTTAACTTCATTTCTGGGGACATATCATTCACCTCTAGTAATAATTTCGTCTGATTAATAAGGACTAAATTCATATTCCCGACAAGCCTTCCCCATGAGGAGAAGGTGGCACGAGGTGCCGGATGAGGTGAATATTCAATTTTTACCACATCATCAGTCTGCGAAGCAGACAGCTTCTCCTCGAGGAGAAGCCTTAATTACCAATATGGCTCTCAAATCTGGATGAAAGCTCTCCAGAATTGGCCGAACATTTCTACTTGATTCGCAATATTCAATCTGACAAAAAAATCAAATTGCCTCAAAATTTTTTTTGCTTATTTTAGAGGTTCGGGGTTTCAAGTGGGAGACAGGTGCATTATTTAACCCCAGCATACCCTTTTAGGTGTTGATTTACAACGCGTAAAAGCGATTAAACCATCCCACAGGGCTATTTGAAGGGATTGAGGACTGACAGTATAATAATTTTCAGTCGAAACCTCACCAGCGCACAAGGACTCACAGGTGAACAAAGCAAAGTGGTATGAATATCTCACGCCAGTCTTATTAGCCGTATTCCCAATTCTTTCTCTCGCGCAAAACAACGTTGATTTTGTCAATATCCCAGCGCTCTACCGGCCATTGCTCATCACACTGGGCGTCACGGCGGTTTTTTATCTGCTCTATTTCCTATTCCTCCGGGATCCGATCAAGGCGGGGTTGCTTTCGGGGATTTTAGCCTTCCTGCTGCTTTTTTATGGCAACCTTTATCTGATATTAACGGCGCGTTTGGGCGATGTGGTGAATCATCGCTGGTTGCTGCCTGTTATTCTGGCCCTCTACCTGCTGATTGTCGGGCTGATCATCTTCAAGGTCAAAGATGCCCGCGGCCTGAATTCGGCCGTTGAGCTGGGCGTTGTAGCGATCATTGGCTATCTGGCCGTATCGATTGGGATCTATGAATACAAGGTCTATCACACCCAGGCAAGCCTGGATGAGGATAGCGCACCACTGGCCTCCGCCCTTTCCGCAGAGAGCATTGCCAACCTGCCGGATATCTATCTGATCCTGGTGGATGGGTATACCCGATCGGATGTGCTCGAGGAGGTTTACGGGCTGGATAATTCCGAGTTTGTCAGCGAGCTGGAAGACCTCGGATTTTGGGTGGCGGATTGTTCCACTTCAAATTACCCGATCACCTATCTCTCCACCGCATCCATGTTTGGGCTGGATTACCTCCATCACCTCTATGAGGACAGCGATCATCTTGTGCTGCCGCCTTTGAATGAGAGCACGGTCTTCAAGACGCTTAACGATCATGATTACCAGACGATCACCTTTCAGAATTTCGTCTTTGCCCACTTCAACATCAACGATGACATCCGCTATGCCCGAGAGGGCACCTTCACCGGCAGCATCACAGAGTTTGAGCGGCTGATTGTGGATACCTCCATCCTGCGGATTCTGATCGATATGGATGGCGCTTTCCCGGATGCGTGGGCCTATCCTTTTGACGACAACCTCTATCTGCGCCACTACCGCGATACTCTCTACGCGCTGGATACCCTGCCAACCCTGCCGGAAGTGGAGATGCCCGGTAATAAATTCGTCTATGCCCATTTATTGGTCACGCATGACCCCTTTGTGTTCCATACGGATGGTACGTTCAATGACACCAAGTCGATCACCCCGGAAGAATACGTCGAATCGGTCGAATATATTGATTCGGTCCTCCCAGCGATTTTGGAGGAGATCATCGCAAAATCCGATAAGCCGCCGATCATCATCGTCATGGGCGATCACGGCGCAATTGTCAAGGGGCGGCCGATCGAGGAACGCTTTGAGAACCTCTTTGCCATCTATACGCAGGGGACTGACCCGGTGGATGCTGGATTTTATGACGGTATCTCGCTGGTGAATGTCTTCCGCCTGCTCTTCAACGACCTCTTTGGCTCGGACTATGGGCTGCTGAACGACCGCAGTTATGACGTTTGGCAGACCTATGACCTCGCCGATATCGACGCACTGGTGAAAACCCTCTGCAGTCCCCAGGATTGATATGAAAAAAACCTTCTACCTGCTTTTACTGGTCCTGATGCTCTCAGGATGTGTTGCTCCTACGCCGCAAATCAACGCCACCGCCACGGAAACGTCCGTTGTGACCGAAGCCCCCACGCTTCCCGTCACGCCCCGTGAGCGGCCCCGGATCATGCTCTTTATTGGCGATGGGATGGGTGCGGAGCACCGCCGGGCCGGGCAGTATTACTCGCTGGGCGAGGTGCGCAAGCTGGCGATGAATTCGCTGGATGTCTCCGGCTGGCTGAGCACCGAATCTTATGGCGACACGCTGCCCGATTCGGGCGCATCGGCCACCGCGATGGCCACCGGTGTGCTGACCGATATCGAACGGATCGGGGTGGACCCGGACGGCAACACCCTGACGTCCATTTTGGAGATCGCGCAGGCCCAGGGGATGTCGGTGGGACTGGTCTCCACCAAGTACATTACCGATGCCACTACCGCCGCCTTTGCCACGCACGTCTATGAAAGTTCGATGCGAGATGAGATCGCTGAGCAGATGCTGGAACATGGCGTGGATGTGATCCTGGGCGGGGGCGAGGATGACTTCCTGCCCACCAAAGAGACGGGCTGTTACCCCGAGCTGGGCAACCGCACCGATGGGCGCAATTTGGTCACGGAAGCGCAAGACGCGGGCTATGTCACCATTTGTGACGCGGCGGGCCTGGCTCAAATTGACCCGGCTACGGATACCAAGGTGCTGGGGCTGTTTGCCGATGAGAACATGGAGCGCCCCTATTCGCCCACGCTGGCGGAGATGACCGAGACCGCGATTGCCATTTTGGACCAGAACCCCAACGGATACTTCCTGATGGTGGAAGGCGCGATGATCGACATCGCCAGCCACTTCCATGAATCACAGAACGTGATGGATGATGTGATTGGCTTTGACGAGGCCGTGGCAGTGGGGGTGGCGGCGGCAGAGGGGGACGAGAACACGCTGGTGATCGTCACCGCCGACCACGAGACCGGCGGCCTGGTGGTGAACTATGACCCGACCGGCACCGTGGATGAGGGCGGCCCCTTCCAGATGCCCAATGGGACCGAATTCTGGATCACCTGGCATTCCGGTGACCACACCTACGCGCACGTGCCCGTCACGGCCCTGGGTGACGGCGCCGAGGCCTTTATTGGCTTGCATGAGAACACCTTTGTGTTCGAGGTGATGCTGCGGTTTATGGGGGTGGAGTAGGGGGGGAATTGGATTGAAAACAAAATAAATAAGAATATATTATAATAATATATGATATTCGTTTAGTTATATTGATTAATTTCTTATGGTTATGATAAAATTATTTCTGTATTCTTTCTAAATAAAAGGCAGGGTGGAATCAAATGGGTGAAATTCAAGATCAAATAGATTTAGATTACGATTTTGTTCAATTATTATTTTTATTAAATGGTTACCCAGCGCCATTATCGCTTGAATTATCAGATGATTCTATTTTTCATAACTTTCCTGAAGAGGGTATGGGGTTTAGTCAATTTAATGAATTGCAGTTGCTTTTAGGTTATAAACTAGTATCAAGAACCTTTTTTCAATACCTTTTGGATGGCACTGTTGAAATTAAAGATGAATTTTTCCTATCTTTTAGTGAATTTGCATTAGCCGTAACTAGATTTAGAAAGCTTGCGCTGTTAAGTTATGGGAATATCCAAAATGCATTTAAGATTTTTTCTACCGATTCAGATGTTCTATACGATTGGCTGGTTATTACAGAGCCAATTGATGAGGAAGAATTTGAAAATCGGCATGAACCGATCAATCCTGTAAACCCGATTGATGGAAGGGAGACATATTATTTAGGACATTTGACTCAAAACCAACTAAAACAGTCATTATTAGATAATCCCGACGATGTAGAAATTCAGCGGGAGTATGATTATTCCCAGGAAATTGTTCAGAAAGGTAAAAGAAATTATCAAGCTTATTTAACATCTGACCATCTTGATGTATATATTGCAACCTCTATGCGGCTTAGAGAAGAATATTTCTTTATAAATAAATGGGTGAAGGAAATTTTTAATTTCGGTGATATAAAAAGATTAAAATTGAGATGGTTTGATCCTACACAGGCATTCTGCGAAAGCCGTATAGATAAAGGCCTTTTTGAAGCATTGATGTTAAAGAGGGCAAAATGTACTCTTTATTTTGTTCAAGAATCTGACACTTTGGGCAAAGACTCTGAGTTGGCATCGACCTTGGCACAAGGAAAAACAGTAATCGCATATGTGCCTAGAATTGATGATGATTATATGATTGAGTTTCTGAAGAATTTAGGGGAGTTGTACCCAAGGAAAACTCAAGAAGAATTAGTGATGGATAAAATCAAAGAATATAAACCTCAATTAGCATGGGAAGATGAACAAGTTCAAGCTTGGGTAGATAATTCAAACTCGGTTTCGCTCGAGTTGGCTAAAAGAAAACTGAAAGAAATTATTGGCGAGAAATATGATGCTCGTGCTTCACTATTGAGTGAAAAACATCCTTTGGGTATCCAAGTATTTTTAGAGAGGGGAGTAGCAAATGGAGTATTGGTTGTTCGAGATTTAAAATCTTGTGCTAAAATAATAAAGGCAGTAATAACGAAAAACTTAGAATTTAAGCTAGTGACCCATAATGAGTCTGTCGATCAACAAGATTTATATTTAATCGAGACAACATCAAATTGTATTTATCGATTAGCAACTGGTGATCAATTATTAACAAATACTTTTTGGAATTACTATATAACTCCAAGAGAATAACAGAATTGAGAAATTATGTGCAATAGAGATTATGCTCTTAAACATTCGAGTCCCTATGACTTAGGTTCAGTATCTGCTGTAAACAGAGATTTCCGTTACCCCTATAGTCCTGACTTACGCAACTCAAGAATTAATGTCCAAATAAAAATTAAAAGAGAGTGTAATACTGAGGTTCTTTCTAAGAAGAAATGATGATTTTATGAATTTGACATATTGATATTCCTGAACAAATTCAGGATTGTTTCAAGATGTCAATCTGAGTAAATATGGAAGCCTTGAAATTAGGCTTCCTTTTTTGTTCAGCTTCAATTGAGTCCCAACAACTCCCTACTTCCCCTCCTAATCACCCCCTGCACATCCTCCCAATTCCGATCATCCGCTGTGGCGGCTTCCAGCGCGCGCATCCCATCCGCTGCGCCCTGGCTCTCCAGCCACGCGCTTATATCCGCCACGATCTTCCCCGCCGCGTAGGCATGGCTGTTGCCTTTGTTCGCCAGGTCGGCGGAGGCCAGCAGCGATTTCAGGAAGGATGAATCGGGGTAGTAGATCAGCTCCACCAGCTTGGCGCGGTATTCCAGTTCCCAGGATTCCAGCTCGCCCCTTCTAAAGTCGGCGTGGTGCTGCGCTTCGTGCTTTAGGAAGGAGATCTGGAAGCTGGGCTGGTCGAGCTTGCCGGCATAGACCTTGCGGACGCAGTAGAGCCCCTCGTCCTTGGCCCAGCCGCCTGCGCCCACCTCGCCATCCGAGAGCCAATCCAGCCAGCTGCGCATCAGGAAGCCGTCCATCCAGAAGACGGTCACGGTCTCGGTGCCCGAGGGGATCTCCACGGCGTAATCGGTGCGGGTGGTTTCCTGCCAGATGTAGGGCCCATAGTGGCTGCCGGTGGTGCCGCCCAGGAAGTGCCAGCCCGCAGCCTCAAATGCGGCTTTGGCAGTTTCCTCGAGTGCGTCCAGGTCTGCGCCGGGCTGGTCGAGGATCTCTCGCATTTGCACGGTCAGCGTTTCGCGGGCAGTTTGTTCCAACTCGTCCAGAGATGAGTCCGCGGGGGTGAAGCAGGTCTGGAAATAACGCTGATAGGCGTTGAGGATCGCGTCCAACGTGGCGTCCCCGGTGGCGAAGGGTTCGGGGTCGCTCAGCTTGCGGCGCAGCGCATCGGCCATGCCCGTCTCACCGCACGCGTCCAGATAGGCCAGGGTGCCGGGGATATCGAGCCGCACGAGCAGCCCGACGTAATCAGATCGGTTATAGGTGGGGGTGTGTTCGGTTGGTTTGGCTTGGGTCATGACAGCTCCGGTTCGTTGCGCGGGGGTTGCTGCCATTATAAGCCGAATGGCGCTTTATTTCCCCTTACGCAAGGCCTTGACCGCCGCATCTGCCGCCAGCTTGCCGGTCAGGATCGAGATCGGCAGCCCGGAGGGGCTGTAGGTCCACTGGCCGGCTTGCCAGACATCCGGGATGGGCGTCTTGCTGGCGCTGTAGATCTTGGGCAGGCGGTGTTCGGCGGGCATCGGGTGGTTGGTGAAGGACCAGCCGGTGATCGCACCGTCCGCGTTGCCGGAATAGCGTTCGACCGTCAGCGGGGTGGCGGAGAAGCGCTGCACGATGGCCTTGGCCAGCCCGGGGTAAATGCTGCCATCCAGCGCCTGGGTGATCCGCTCTTCAACGAATTTGGCGAATTCATCATACCAACCCGCGTCGAAGATGGCTTTGGTCAGGCCGTAATCAAAGAGCACGCTGACGATCAGCCCGGTTTTGCCTTCCGGCGCCAGGCTGGCATCTCGCAGCACGGGGATCGCGATCTCATAGGTGGTCAGCTGGAGGAAGTCCGCCAGCCACTGCTTGACGGTTTCCTTGTCACCGGTGACAGGCCAGGGCCCGGCCGCGGATTGTCCCTTGCGGCTGGGGGTGTAGAAGAAGTGCTCCGAGGCGATCTCGCTGAAGAACGATTTATCCAGGTCCACACCGAGGTAGATGGTGAGGATTGAATCATTGCCGGTTTTGTCTTTGATGGCGTTCCAGCGGTCATTAATTGCCGTGCGAACTTTGCTGTCCTGTAGTCTGCTGGTGTCCATCTCCCGGTAGAGCGTCTTTTGGTCTGCGGCCCAGATCAATTGCTCATAGTGATAGACCGTCCCGCTCTCGTCGGTCAGGGTTTTCTCGGAGGGGTCAATGGATTGGATCGCGGTGTTCAGCCGGATCTCGCCGCCGTGCTCGCCGATATAGTCCACCATCTGCTGGATCAGTGTGCCGGTCCCACCCCGGGGGTAGTGATAATCCAGATAGAGCTTGATGTAGGAGAGGGCGAAGAAAGCCGGTGTCTCAGTGAAGAAGTGCTGGGCGATGATATCCACCAGGGCGTCATTGTCGGTGTATTGACGCAGGAAAGCTTCCACGGGGGTGTTGAGCGCTTCGATCTTCTTGAACTTGGCGGCGTACTGGAACATCCAGGGCACGACCTTGGTGGCAAAATACTGCCAATCCTCTTTGGGATCGAGGAAGGCGGGGTTCTTGATGCGGTACTGGATATCCATATAGCCCATGATGCGCTTCATCTGGGCTGTGATCTGACGGATATCGTCGGCACTTTCGGGGTAGAGCTCAATCAGCAGCGCTTCATAGGCGGCGAGGTCTTCCTCCGCCGTCACCTGGATTATCTTATCCTCAATCCCCAGGGTGATCCTGTTGGGGGCGAAATCAACATTCAGGCCGAGTGCATCCAGCATGGGGAAGAGCACGCCGGAGTCCTCGGTGGCGCGGATGCCGCCATCATAGGTGAAGCCGTCCCGCGTAAAGGTGGTGACCAACCCGCCGCAGCGATCCTGTTTTTCGATCAACAGGGGCTGGTAGCCGTCCTTTGCCAGGAATGCCGCAGCGGTCAGCCCGGCCATCCCGCCGCCAACGATGATGTAATCGCGCTTATCCGTCATACCGTTTATTCCTCCTTCAATGGCAGGTGGGGCAGCCCGGTCAGCTCCTCGCTGACGGCCCACACCCGCTTACCGAGTGCCCGGTCCATTGCGTGGGGCATCGGCGTCTCTTCATTGGTTTTATTATAAAATTTCCCGCTCACGTTCTGCATTTCTGGCGCGGCGAGCAGATAATAGATCGCTTCACCGGAGACCTCCGGCTTCTGCAGGAACGGTCCCAGGATAAATCGTTGATAAGTTCGGTAGAGCCAGCCGTTGTCCATGCCGATCTGGGTTCGCACTGCGCCGGGGTGCATCGCGTTGACAGTCACACCTGTGCCGGCCAGCAGGTCGTTCAGCTCCCAGATGGTGAGCAGCTGGGCGGTTTTGGCCGCGCCATAACCTTGCAGGCCTTTGTAGCGGCGCTTAGCCCAGTCCAGGTCGTCCAGGTCCAGCCCGCCGAAGCGGTGGCCCTCAGAGTTCACATAGAGGATCTGGGCGGGTGCGCTGGCAAGGATCCGGTCCAGCAGCAGGCGGGTCAGCAGGAAGGCGGCCAGGTGGTTCACGCAGAATACGGTCTCGAAGCCAGCCTCCGTGAGCGTGCGGTGGGTGCGGTGCACTCCGGCGTTATTGATCAGGACATCGATGCGGGGGTAGTGTTCAAGTATCTCATTGGCGGCCCGGCGGACCTCGTCCAGGCGGGTGAAATCAGCGAGGACGACACTAACATTAACCCCGAAGGCGTCAGTCAGTTCCTGGCGGACGGTTTCGCCCTTTTGCGGGTTGCGGCAGACAAGCACAATATCTGCCCCAGCCTGGGCCAGCCGTTTGGCGGCCTGATAGCCCACGCCGGAGGTCGCGCCGGTGATGATGCAGATTTTGCCATCCATCCGCGCGTTGGTGTTTTTTTGCGGCTTGAGGGCATTGGCCATAAATTGAAGTTCATCGGGCAGCGGCATGGGGCCTCCTAGCCAAAGCGTTTGCGCAAGAAGCGGCGGTAGAGGGGCTTGAAGCGGGGGATGCCGTTGAAGATATCACCCCACAGGTCGAAATAATCCCGCTGGGCGATGATCCGGTTGTCCTCCGCGAAGGTCAGCTTGCTGGCACCGTAAACGGGCGTGCTGGGATAGCGTTTGAACATCATGGTCATCGTCCACTGCAAAAAAGCGGTGTTGCCCTCCACAAGTACGGATTCGATATCCATATTGAGCTGTTCGCAGCGATCGGTGAGCCTTGCGCACATGGCTTTGAAGTCTTCGATCCCCTCTATGCGCTGGATGCTGTCCTGAAAGACAATCTCCTCGTGATAATAGGGGAAGAGATGCGACCAATCCGGTTTTCCCTCAGTGTTGTAGGTCTTACTCCATAATTCACGGATTTGTTCGGCGGTCAATTTTTCCAACATGATCAAACCTCACATTTCGATTCGATGGGACTATGGTGTCATCTAATCTATTGTATATATTTTACAAAAATTTTATCGGTTTTGTCTAAGGTTTATTGTACTCACTCTCCTGGCCGATACGATATAATCCAAACATCAAGCGAGATGAATCGAAGAGGAGGCAGCATGTTGATATGTCAGGTGAAGCGGGGAATGGCGATTTTTGCATTCCTGCTGCTGGCTGTCATGGTGCTGACCCTTTTTGGCTTCACAGTCTACGAAGCCTGGACCGCACACTGGCTGGGGGGTGTGGTCTCATCCATCATTTTGGTTGGTGTGGGGCTGGGCGTCTTTTGGGAGGGGAAGGCTGTTTTCTCAGCCCAGCCAAGTATAAACTCATTACGGAAATCGGTACTGGAGGTCGTGGCTGTGTTGATAGGCGGTGTCGCAGCCTATACCCTGGCGCATGATGTCGGCCTGGGTCCCGTTGTGGCCGCCAGCCTGGTGGGGATTGCGGCTCACCTGATTGTGCCAAAATTGAGTGCAGCGGTGTACGCCGGAGCGTTTGTGGGGATGACCTCTGACCTGCTTCTTTTAACCCATGTCGAGGTGCTGTTAGCCTCGCTGACTTCCGGGGTGGTCTTTTATCTGACCAAACCGGTCTTCCCGGGGGTGGGCGGCAAGCTGGGTACCATCGCCCTGATCGGCACCACGCTGATGAGCCTCAGCCTGCAGCGGATATTCCTGATCGCACCACTGCCGGATTTTCAGACCTCATTGGAAATCATCGTTATCGCGTTGATTGCCACGCCGCTGACATTTTATCTCAGCGAGGCTCATGGGAATGGCCCTGTGCTGGCATCCAGCGTGGTCGGGATGATCAGCGGGTTATTACTGCACGTGATCTACCCCGAGATGGGGACGAACCTTGCAGTGGTGGCGATCTGTGCCAGCTTCACGGGGATGTCCAGCAAAGAGCGGCTGCCAACTTTCGGGATGGTCCTGTTGGTGGCGCTTTCCACGGGGGTGGCCTTTATCTTTAGCACGCCGCACCTGGGCGGGGCGGGTGGCAAGCTGGGGACGATTGCGTTCGGGTCGGTGCTGGCAGTGACAGGGTTCCAGCAGTTTTTCCGGGGGAAGATCAAAATAAAAGCGAATGAATAGGGGAGCGTGTCTTTTATGGTAAAGGGTTTATCCCCTTATGGAGTAAGATGATAGCGGGTACTTCAAACAAACCCTCAAGGTGATCTCTATGCGTTGGAAAACCGGAACCACATTCCTCATATTATTGCTGTTATTCCTGACCGCCTGCACGACGGTGGGCACAGGCGTTCCTAATCCCTATCTGGAAACGCCCAATGGCACCGCGACCCGTCAAATTGAATCGCTGCTGGAAGGGGATTTTATGACCGAAACGCCCCAGGCTTCAGCGACCTTTGCCCCCGGCTTCACCCCCTCACCAACGATCACCCAGGTGCCTGCCACCTATTACTACTTTGACCAGGGGGTTGATCCACTCACGGGACTGGCTGCGGATGAAGCCAATCTGGACCGGCGGCCGGTGATGGCGAAGGTTTCCAACTGGCCGCGGGAAGGACGCCCACATGCCGGGCTTTCCAGTGCGGATATCGTCTTTGAATACTATATCGGCTACCAGATGAACCGGTTCCTGGCGATTTATTATGGGGAAAACAGTGCTGAGATCGGCCCGATCCGCTCGGGACGGCTGGTAGATGCCCAGTTAACCAACCTCTACCAGGGGATCCTGGCCTATGGCAATGCGGATGCAAGCGTTGATGAAGTCCTGATCGAGAGACTGCATGACCGTGCACTGGCCTATAAGAACCTGCCCTGTCCGCCGATGTGCGGCTACCTGACCCACTCCGCCACCGGGGTGTTTCTCGATTCCGCCGATTTGACGACCTATGCCGAGGGACTTGGTGTGGATAATTCAGTGCAGGACCTGCGCGGGATGTATTTTGAGGACGCAGCACCCGCTGGGGATGATGTGGGATTGATCCTGCGGGTGGAATATGCTAATTTCAGTATCATGGAATGGCGCTATGATCCCGAGAGCGGCACCTATCGGCTCTGGCAGGAAGCGGAAATTGAGAACGGCCTGGTCTTGGCCCCCACCACTGACCGCAACACTGGACGGCGGTTGGCATTTGAGAATCTGGTGGTGATGTTTGCAGATTATATCGAGTATGCGCCCTCACTGCATGATATTGCCATCGAGACCTTGCGAGCGCCGCAGCAAGCCTGGTTCTTCCGAGATGGAGAGTGGGTCGAGGGGACCTGGCGTGTGCCGGAACCAAACCGCCCGATCATTTTTGAGATGGAACCGGGCCAGTCGATGCCCTTCAAACCGGGTCAGACCTGGATTGTGATTGTGGGAAACAGCTCAACTATCGAGAAGCCCGCCCAGGGCGAATGGACGATCTTCTTTGGGTTGTGAGGATCCCCTTCCCCCGACCCTTCCCCTTGCCAAGGGGAAGGGAGACCTGCGGAGCAGGTGGGTAGGGGTAAAATTTTTGATTAGTTATTTGTTGAGTTATTTGGAAACGAGTGAAATTACTCAATGAATGATAATTTAATCTTTTGGATTATTTTAGGGGGTGTTTATGCAAGCCCGAAGATCAAAACCAGATAATATCCTAGCAGCGCACCCCAAATCCAGGTATCGATTCTATCCAATATGCCGCCATGACCGGGGATCAGATTGCCGGTGTCTTTCTCGCCGGCGGTCCGCTTGAAGAGGCTGATCAACAGGTCGCCCACGGGAGTGATCAACCCGGCAGCTAACCCGATGAGGGCCCCAAACCAGAGGGGCGTTTCTGCCGGCAGCCAACCAACCGTCTGCCAGAGCAGGATCAACAGGGGGCCGCTCACTGTACCAAATATGGCTGCACCCAATAAACCCATCCAGGATTTCTTGGGGCTGAGTCGTGGGCACATCTTGACCTTTCCCCACCAGCCCCCGAAGTAATACCCGCCGGAATCGGCCAGCCAGACAGCGGGCAGCGCGGTGAGCATCCAACCGCGGCCATCCGCCAAGGTGCGCAGGTCAAAGAGGTAGCTGCCGATCCAGCCGACGTAGAGGATGCCACTGAGGGTGATGCCAAAGTTCAAGGCAGCGTGTTCGTCTCCTCTTTCATATTGGATGAGGGAAACTACGGCTGATGCGAAAATCAGGATGGAGAGTATATGTCCGTGAAGGGGTTGAGGCAGGAACCAGCGAACCAGGATCGTTCCACCAACCCCGATTAGCATCAGGACTAATGAAGGGCTGCTGCCGATTTTTGTGAACAATCGCCAATATTCAAAGGTGGCCGCCAACAGCACCGCGGCAAAGAACAGGTTGAATACCCATCCCCCAAAATAGATAGTGATTAAAACAAGCGGCGTAAAAACCAACGCCGCTTTTACTCGTTGCGATAACATAATTTCCTTATCAAAGCTTAGGTCTCGTTGAGCCCGCCAAACCGGCGGTCCCGATTGCCAAATTCAACAATTGCATTAGCCAATTCCACCTTATCGAAATCCGGCCAATAGACTTTGGGGAAATACCATTCTGAATAAACCGTCTGCCAGGTCAGGAAGTTGCTGGTGCGCTGTTCACCGGAGGTTCGGATCACGAAGTCCGGGTCCGGAATGCCTTCCGTGAACATATAGGCGCTCATGAGGTCCTGATTGACCTTCTCGGGTTTGACCTGATCTTTGAGCATATGCTTTACCGCGTGGACGATCTCATCCCGGCCGCCATAATTGAAAGCCAGCACGATGGTGATCCGGTTGTTGCCGCTGGTCATTTCAACCGCATTGCGGACCTTTTCCTGAAGTTTCGGTGGCAAGCCATCCAGATGACCGATGTGGATCAATCTGGCCCCCTGTCTGTGCAATTCAGCAGCTTCCTTGTCGAACACTTCCGCCAGGATCTTCATCAGCCCATCCACCTCGGATTTTGGCCGGGACCAGTTCTCGGTGGAGAAGGCATAAAAGGTCATATATTGGATGCCAAAATCGACGCCGGCTTTGATGATCGCGCGCAGGTTTTCTGTCCCGGCGCGGTGACCGGCCAGGCGTGGCAGCCCGCGGGCTTTGGCCCAGCGGCCATTGCCATCCATAATTATGGCGATGTGTTGGGGAACTCGTGCAAAAGTCTGGGGGTTTTCTTCAGGGGTCATCAGGCGCTAGACTTCCATGATCTCTTTTTCTTTGGCCTCACCGATGGTCTCAACTTTTTCGCTGAGCTTATCGGTCAGGTCCTGGAGGTCCTTCTCGCCCCGTTCCTGATCGTCTTCGGAAATCAGGCCTTCTTTTTCGAAGTCGCGCAGGTCACGGATCTGGTCGCGGCGAATGTTGCGGATCTTGACGCGGGTTTCTTCCATGCGGTTATGCAGGATACGCACCAGTTCCTTGCGCCGTTCCTCGGTGAGCTGGGGCAGCGAAAGACGGATTGCTTTACCGTCGTTATTGGGCGTCAGCCCCAAATCAGAGACCATGATGGCCTTTTCGATGTCTTTCAGCGAGGCCGGGTCAAAGGGACGGATCAACAGCATGCGCGGCTCAGGCACACTGATCGAAGCAAGTTGGATCAAGGGGGTGCTGGAGCCGTAATAGTCCACAGGAAGACGCTCAACCAAGGCTGGTGAGGCCCGCCCGGTACGAATACCGGACAGATCGTCCTCGAGGGTGTCCAATGCAGATTGCATTCTTTCGGCGGCTTCGCGCAAGATATCTTTTATCATCATGTGCCTCCTTTTAGTTTATTCCCTTATCTAGGGTATTAAGCATACAACAAAAAATTAAACTCGTCCACCTCCAGGGTCATTCTGCTGACAAACTGAACGCCCTGTGGTGGCAGGGCGTTCGGTTCCATCTCGTGGATGTGGGTCGTTTTATGGTTGGGCAATCAGCCATTCGATGATTTGGGCTTTTTCGTCCTCAGAGAGGACCGCACCTTTTTCAATCATGTGGTCAATGACATCGGACCAGCCACTCTCATCGTAGTTGGCGTTATAGATAATGCTGGTGTTATGGCAGCCGCTGCATCGTTCTTCGATTAGCGCTTGGGTGGGATCTTCGGTAGGTGTGGCCGGACTGTCGGTGCTGACGGGGGTTGCGGTGTTGGAGCAGGCTGAGATCGCTACGACTAAGAGGGCCATCAATAAGATGCTAAAAATCAAGGTCTTCTTCATGGATTACCTCCAGACTCCTGTTTACGGATAAAAACGTCTCTCAACAATTTAATTATAGTTGAAATTTTATAAAAACCATAATTCGCAGGTGAAGGGTTCCTATTCGTCCGGGCAGCGTTTACAGAGACGCCGCACCAGGAGGGCGATCAAATAAGCAGCGCCTGCCACCAAAATGATGGTTGCCCCGGAGGTCAGGTTGAAGGCATAGGATAATAACAGGCCGCCGGTGGTGAAAACCACACTTAGGCCGATTGCCAGCCACATGATCTTGCCCATGTTCTTGAGGAAGAGAGACCCAATGGCAGCCGGCACGGTCAGCAGGGCGATGATCATAATCAGCCCTACAACACGCATCAACATGACCACTGCCAGACCGATCATGGTCACCAGGATCACATAGAGCAGATCCACTGGAATATTTCGGGTTCGGGCGAAGGATTCGTCAAAGGCGGTAGCCTGGAACTCTTTGAAGAACAGGAAAGTAACACCGATCACGATGACATCCACGATCAACATCAGCCAGAGATCCGTCTGGGTGACGGCCAGGATGCTGCCAAAGAGATAACTCATCAGGTCGGATTTATAGCCGGGGGTCAGGTCGGTGAAGATGATGCCAATGGCCATGCCGATGGCCCACATCACACCGATCAGGGTGTCAGGCCGCTGGCGGGTTTTGCGTTGGATATAGCCCATTAAAAGGGAGGCGCCCAGGCTGAAGGTCAGTGCGCCGAGGATGGGGTTGATCCCGAAATAGAAGGCCATCCCGATCCCACCATAGGCGGTGTGGGCGACGCCGCCGGAGATAAAGACCATCCGTTTCAGCACTACCAGGGTGCCGATCACGCCGCAGGCCAGGCTCACCAGGATGCCAGTTGCGAAGGCATTTTGCATAAAGGTATAGCTCAGAATGCCGCTCATGAATGGCTCTCCTCGTGGGGTGCCAGCACCCGATGGGGTAGGCCGTGGGCGATCAGATCGACCGGGCAGTTATAGCCGGCCTGGAGCATATCCGTCGTGATCTCTTTCTCACCGTGATAATGCAGGGTCCGGTTGAGGCAGCCGATGGTCTTGACATAGCTGGAGATCACGTTCAGGTCATGGGAGATCAGCAGGATGGTCACACCCTGCTCATTGATCTTATGAAGCAGCTCATAGATCTGGGCCCGGGCTTCAACATCCACGCTGATGGTGGGCTCATCTAATAGTAACAGTTCCGGTTCACTGGCCAGGGCCCGGGCGATATAGACCCGCTGGCGCTGACCGCCGGAAAGTTCCCGCAGGGGAGAATTCTTCAGGGCGGATAACTGCACCATATCCAGGCAGTTATCCACGATTCGATCGTCCTCAGCGGAATAACGCTTGAAGAGGTGTTTGGGACTCAGCCTGCCCATCAGCACCACGTCATGGACACGGATGGGAAAGTCGGCATCAAAATAGGTGAATTGGGGGACGTAGCCGATATGGCGGCGGCCCTTATCCGGTGATTGACCCATCACTTCAATCGTGCCATATTTGGGCTCGAGCAGGCCGAGGATCACCTTGAAGAGGGTGGTTTTCCCGCCCCCATTTGGTCCAATCAGACCAATGAAATCATCCGATTCAACGGTCAGGCTGATGTCCTTCAGGACCATTTCGTCATTATAGCCAGCCGAAAGGTCCCGGATATCGACCAGGGGGATGGCTTGTGGGGGACGGGTTGTCATAGCATCACTCGTTTCTAACCAATATTCTGAATACTCTAATTCTACTGCTGACCAAAGGATTCGGCTAAAGCGTTGGCAATTGTGCTCAAGTTTCCCAGCCAGTCTTCGGCCAGAGGATCCGCAGCGGCAACCGTGCCGTCGATTTCCTGCGCGAGCGCTTCAGCGCTGGCGCTGTTGAAGGAAGGCTGCAAGAAGATCACTTTTATTTCTCTGGCACGGGCGATATCCACCAGATCGGCCAGTTCACTGGCGCTGGGGTCCTGCCCACCGACCTGAACAGCAATTTGTTGCAGGCCATATTGTTTGGCGAAATAACCCCAGGCGGGGTGGAAGACGATGAAGGATTGGTTCTGATCATCTGCGAGCGTTTCCTGAATTTGGGCATCCAGAGCGTCAATATCGGCGATGAGCGCGTCATAGTTATTCTGAAAATTCGCTTCGTGTTCGGGGACAATGGCAATCAGGCCGTTCAGCATGTTTTCGGCGATGATCTTACCGTTTTCGGGTGAGAGCCAGACATGCGGGTCCAGCCCGCCTTCTTCGTCATGATGGTCGTCTTCGGAGACCGTCTGAGCGCCGACTTCGGCAATTGAGGTGGCCACGGGAATGCGGTCGATGCCTTCCGAGGTGTCCACAACGAGCATTTCAGGATTGGTCTCTTCGAACTTTGGCAACCAGACATCTTCATATTCCACGCCAATGCTGAAGAAAACGGGAGATTCGGAGATGGCGACCATCTGTTCCGGGGTCGGTTCATAGGAGTGAGGTTCCTCCCCTGGGCCAACCATCGTATTGATGTTGACCCAGTCACCACCGATCCGTTCGGCAAAATAGGCAAGCGGTACGATGCTGACCGTGATGTTGACCTGGTCTGTGTCCTGAGCGGCAGGTGTTGAGGTGGATTGGCAAGCTCCGAGCACAGGCACGATTACCAGCGCGAGCAGGGTGAAAAGCACTAGAGGTTTGATGGATTTTTGAAGTTTATACATTTGCTAGCGCCTCTTTCTGTTCTTGTTGGCAATTTGGACAGAGGCCATAGAGCTGCAGCATGTGACCGTCGATGGTGAAGCCGGTTTCTTTTTGAATGCGGTTCACCAGGCTGGAAAGGTCTTCTCCGCCGCTGAACTCCACTGCCTGGTCACACTCCCGGCAGATCAGGTGATGATGATGCCCCGGGGAGGCAAGGACATAGCCGTGACAGCCATCCGCGCTGTGCACCTTGCGAACCATAGCCAGTTCCATCAGGATATCCAGGGTCCGGTAGACCGAAACCAGCCCAATTTCCTGGTGGGCTTCGAGAGACTGTTGGTGAATGGTCTGTGGTGAGAGCGGCACGTTGGTATTCTCCAGAATGGAGAGAACCACCTGCCGTGGGCGGGTCATACGCATGCCTTCTTCGTTTAATTTCGTTTGCAAGTCCATAAGTTGTCCTTATTGAAAATCATTTTCAATAAGGAGTCTATTCCATTGAAAAAAGAAAGTCAAGGTGGTTTTGGATAATGGGTGGAATAGGGTTGGGTTGAGGGGGTTAAAAAAAGAAACCCCCGGCCGGCGTAAACCAGGGGCAAGGAATATTCAATATGAATGGGTGGGCTCTCAGGCCCAGAAATTAATTATAGCATAATTCTATGCAAACACAATTATCGTCGAATGGTTTGGGTGTTTAAATAAATAAGCTCCTCGACCAGGACTCGAACCTGGAACCTAACGGTTAACAGCCGCTCGCTCTGCCAATTGAGCTATCGAGGAATGCGTAGGATATTATACGGAGAATCAGGGGGAGTGTCAAGCAGCAGAAGGCATTGACTTGCCACCAATTATTTAGTCATCCGAAGGCTGGATGATATCTTGTGCCAGGCTCTGCAGGCTTTCGATTTTATCGGTTGAGATTTCCTTATCAGTCGCCTTCAGGTAAATCTCCAGCAGCTCAGTCATGGATTTTTCGGTGGCATAATCCCCTTCCGGCAGCCTGGCCCGGGACTGACGCTGGGGGCGTTTGATCAACTGGAACTCAAAGGCCGATTCACCAAGGGCTCGGATTTCGTTGTTATTGATCAACGGCTCATAGGCTTCCGGGTATTGGAGGATAATCCGCACAATGGCATCCTTGAGCTGTTCCGGAGAGGGCATGATGGCATTAATCTGGGCGCTGACCTGATTGGGGTCGTTCAATTCCACCTGGCGGGTGATGAAGGGGCGGATGTGCTTCAGTTCTTTCCAGTGCACTTCGGTACGACCTTTTTCAATATCAGCCACAATGAAGAATTTCTTTTCCTTCTCTTCGCCAAAATCGACCCGCTCAATCGAGCCGGGGTAGATCGCAGGGGGATGATGGCCCTCGTTCAAATCCTGGGCCTTATGAATGTGACCAAGAGCGGTGTAGTCAAAGACCTTGTTGGTGACGAACCCGCGATCCAGAACGAAATCTTTGGAAATGTTGGCCAGCCGTTCATAGCCGTATTCCACGCCTTCCACTGAAGCATGAGCAGCCAGGAGGAGTGGAAGTTCTGGATTGATGACGGATGAGATATTTTCGATTTTCTGATTGAGGATACTTTGGATGAAATTGTTGATCTCACTCGGTGCGTTATTGTCCGAATTGTCAAAATCATAAAATTCCACCTGTGATAGCCAGGGAATGCAGAGCACCTGCACGGGCAGGCCGTCGAGATCATCCGGCAGCAGCAGGGTGGGTTTGTTGACCACCTTAACATAGGGGACGCCCAGGGATTCAAATTCATGAATGGCATGGGCGCGCCCAGTGGAGGGGGAGATATCATGGTTACCCGTCAGCAGGATGGTTGTGATCCCAGCATGGGAAAGTTTCATAATCCGCTGGTCCCACTCGCGCTGGAAGGTGGGCGCCGGCGAGCGGTCTTTATAAGCGTCGCCGGCGAAGATTACTAAATCTACCTTCTCATCAAGTGCCGTCTGGACGATTTCATCCAGGGACTTGAGAAAATCCATCACACGCATCGGCAGCCCGGATTCCGGGTCGTGCCGACCGTAATTAGCCATGTCGATATGCGCGTCCGCAAAGTGAAGCAGTTTGACCATGCGGTGATTATATCATCCCGAAATTTGGCGGAACGAATTGATTGCGGTTAGCCTTCACTTGCGGGGGCAGCGGTCGTGTTCCCGTTATTTGCCTTGTTCTCAGTTTCTTCTTTGGCGAGTTTGCGCTCGAGCCGCTTCTCATCCAAAAGTTTCAAGCGACGAGTCTGGATCCCGGTGTTGACCAGGAAGTAGATGGCCATGACGATTGTCAGCAGGGCTACAAACAGCGTATAGAAGCTGATTTCGCCAACAATGGGCAGCGTTAGCAGGGGGTTGCCGATGAAGAAGATAAAGGTGTTCAGGAGCACTGCCAGAACACGGATCTCAGTGGGGCCAATCTTGGCATTGGTGATCTGGAAGACACCGGTCACATAAGTGATCAGATAGACCATGATTGAGAGAAGGAGATACATAATGGCGCCCAGGCTGGCGGCTCTGAAGTCGACATAAGGTGAAAGCCCAAGACCGAGGAAGATCAACACGGTGCTCATTGCGTCAATCCAATGGTCCACCAGGAAACCATACCGGGGCCGTTCCATATGGCGATAGCGAGCCAGGGTGCCATCAAGGCTGTCTCCCAACCAGTTCAGGGCAAAGCCGAAGCTGGCAAGCCAGAGGAAATGAGGACTGACGTTGGTGAGAACGTAACTGATGAAGATCAGTACGGAAGCACTAATCCCAAGATAGGTTAGAACGTCTGGGGTGACCCAGGCGGGGGCGTTTTTGGCCAGCCATTGCAGTGCTGGGCGTTCAAGAAAACCGAGAAGAATATCGTTTTCTCTTTTGTGTTTTTCAACTTTGGGCATAATTACCTTTCCTTCAATAAATCAGACTCCCAGGAATTGGGGCCAGATGGGATAAAACATCGCCCATTGTTGGGCTTGTTCAGCAATAAAGGGTTCGGCGGCTTTTAAAACCGTTTCGGCATTCGTCTGGATTTCGGTTTCCAGATCGTCGTTGGGGGTCATCCAGATCGGATCGGACCCTATTAGGCGATAGTTGCCATCCGGTAAGGTGACGACTGCCAGGATGACCACGGGGGCGTTGGCCTTCAGGGCCATGCGGATGTAGGCAACAGGCAGATGAGTTTCGTAGCCAAAGAACCGGGGCATATATTTTGTGTCACTCTGATCCGCCAGGGGGCGATCCATCCCGGTCAGCACACTGCCGCCTTTTTGCAGCCGTAATTGGGCTTGCCGGAATGCGGAGAAGTCGAGTGGGGTGACATTGATTCCGGTGCGTTCTCGTAATCGGTTTTGGACTTTATAGGTCTCGTTCGGATTGGGGAATGAGAGCACTTGAACATCAACTTTATGGAGGGCCAACGTATAGCCCATCAGGTCAAAGTTGCTGAGGTGCGGACAAACCACAACCGTGGGTTCCTGATTTTTGATCCGCTCAATCGCGTTGCTTGCCTCGGGGCTGAAGCTGATAACTTTATGAAGCTTCTCAGGGCGGGGCAGAAAATAAAAATAATCAAAGATACATTTGGCTGCTGAAACGAAAATGGTCTTTGGTATTTGGTTTAAGGCTTCGGCAGGCATCTCTTGCCCATGCACCACATATTGGTTGGCCCTGATGGCTTTCACCATTTTGTTATTCTTGAGGCTTCCTATCAGGTTCCCAACGAGCGTCGCCAGGCCATATCCCCAACGGCGCGGAAAGATCCATCCGATCAGGATTGCCAGATGAATCAAAAGAGGCTGTATGGAAAGACGTCTTTTTTGTTTCTCTTGTTGCATTATATTTTCTTTTTCGAGCTTTTCCCGATTTATATCAGGATTAATATTTTACAACGCGAATGTAAGCGTTATGTAAATTATTAACCGGTAAAATAAGTACAGACGTTTATTTAGATCGCGAGATGTCATGTCTGCCTATTGGTTCTTATTAATTATTGCCCTTGGCGGCTTATTTACCTGGTTCATCTATGTCCTATTTCGAAGCCACACCAAATGGCCAAAATGGGTACAGATTATTCTGGGGTCCATATATGGACTATCACTGAGCGGTTTTTTGGTATTGGTCGTGCTGCTATCACTCAGCAATATCTTCCCGCAGACCTTTACTATTGAGGACCGTTGGGTAAAATGCGATCCGGCTTATCCGGCAGTTTGCATTGCACCTGGCCCGCCAGACCTGAATTGCGATGACATCCCCTATGCCAATTTTGAGGTGCTCTGGCCAGACCCGCATCACCTGGACGCTGACGGTAATGGGATCGGATGCGAGCGTTAGTGTGTCTTTGCGGGTCCTGTGGTATAAATGCAATCGTCAAAGATTCTATAACCCCCAATTTACTGGAAAGTTGTTCACCTAATTAGGCATACCCGGATTTTCTAATGAGAATTGTTTGTATCGCTGCATCTTTTGTCCCCTCCAACGCTGCTAATAGCATCCAAGTGATGAAGGCGGCTCATGCCCTCGCTGAACTGGGCCATGAGGTGACTTTGTTGGTGCCGGGGCATGAAAACGCCCCTTGGGACGCGCTTCAAGACCATTACGGCTTGCAGGTTCCCTTTCAGGTCGAGTGGATTCCTGAAAACCTGACCTTTAAGCGTTATGACTATGCTTTTAAGGCCGTTCGCCGTGCCAAACAGTTGTCACCGGACCTGGTCTACACCTGGGTTTTGCAGGCGGCTGTATTTGCCCTTGGTCGCGGCTTGCCCGCTTTGTTGGAACTGCATGACCGCGTGACGGGCAGGATGGGTCCCTGGTTGTTCAACCGTTTTTGGCGATCCAAAACGCCTCAGCGAGTGCTGACCAACACCCAGGCGTTGAAGGATGTCCTGATTGAGACCTTCGGGTTGAGTGAAAAAGCGGATGAAATTTTGGTTGGCCCCAATGGAGTCGAACTGGAACGCTATCAGGATTTACCTGATGAAAAAATAGCCCGTAAGGAATTGGGTGTACCCGAAGGCTTCACCGCCGGTTATACCGGGCATTTCTATGCCGGACGTGGGATGGAACTGATGCTGGCTTTGGCCAAAGCCCTGCCGGAGGTCAACTTCCTGTGGGTTGGCGGCCAGCCGGGGGATGTGGCTCAATGGCAGCAGCGGTTGGCAGATGAAGGCGTTCACAACATCACCCTGACCGGTTTTGTTGATAATGCCATTCTGCCCCGTTATCAAGCCGCGGCTGATGTGCTCCTGATGCCCTATGGCACCCAGATTGCGGGCAGCGGTGGTGGGAATTCAGCGGAGATTGCAAGCCCCATGAAAATGTTCGAATATATGGCGGCTGGACGGGCGATCATCGCCAGTGACCTGCCTGTGATCCATGAAGTTTTAAATGAGGAAATGGCGGTTTTCTGCCCACCGGAGGATGAACAAGCCTGGCAGCAGGCGATTCGTGAGTTGGCGACTGACCCAGCCCGTAGCGCTGCTCTGGCTTCGGCAGCCAAAGCGGCAGTGAGTGACTATACATGGACTGCCCGAGAAGCTCATGCCCTGGCGGGGATGAAACTAAATAAATAATGGAAAAACCAATCCTTACTGAAGATAAGCAAAAAGCCCGGCAGCTTCGAACCTGGCTGTTGATTGTGCTTGTGGTGGCAGTGGCCCTGAGGGTCTTGCTCTTTGCGGTGTACCCCCCGGTGTCCTATTCTGACACAGCCAGCTACCGGCGGTCGGCCAATGCGATTTTGGGCGGCCTGACGCATTATGACGGCACCCGCACTCCCGGCTATCCGGCCTTCATGGCGCTGGTCGGTTCTGATCGCACTGTTTATGCCGTTCAACTGATCCTTGGCCTGGGAATTACCCTGGCCTGGTTCCTGATCGCCTGGCAGGCCACAAAGTCCGTAGTTTTTGCGGGAATTGTCAGTCTGGCGCATACGCTCAACCCCGGACAGTTGTTCTTTGAGGCAGACCTGTTAACCGAGACTTTGGCGACCTTTTGGCTGATCCTTGCGCTTCTGGGCGCATGGTTCTGGCTGAGGGCAGAGAAGAACCGCTCCATCTGGCTGGGTATGGGCATTGGCACGGCGGCTTCCCTTGCCGTTCTGACCCGTCCTGTGTTCATTTTCATGCCGGTCTGGCTGGCGGTCTTCCTGGCTGTTTCCTTTAAGGACCGCAAATTGAAGGTGAATTGGCGGGCTGTCTGGACTATTTTATTGGTCGCCGCTGTCCTGGTGGGTGGTTGGATGACCTATATCAAATCTCGCTATCATGTCTTCAGCGTCTCCACGATGTCCGGCTATCACCTCGTCCAGCACACCGGTTATTATTTTGAAGACGTTCCGGATGAATATGCCGTGATCCGAGATATTTATCTGGATTACCGCGATGCCCGCATTGCGGCGCGCGGCACCCAGGGGAACACGATCTGGGACGCCATCCCCGCGATCATGGACGCAACCGGTCTGAGCTTCTATGACCTATCCGGCGTACTTTCCAAGATTTCAGTACAATTAATCCTGACCCATCCCTGGCAGTATCTGGCCAGGGTTCTGCGCGGTTGGTGGCTGTTTTGGCGGGCACCGGTCTATTGGGATGTCACCGCTGTTCAATCCACCGTTTTGGCAAGCGGCTTGAATGTGATGATTTGGGCCGCCCGCTTGGCTTTGTTCACGGCGAACCTCATTTTTGTCGCGACGTCAGCTGGGGCGCTGTTTTCAAAACGGCTAAAAAAGTTATGGCAATTTCAGCCCTTCCATTGGCTCCTTGCCGGTTCGGTCTGGGCGACCTCTGTGGTTTCTTCCCTACTTGATCATGGGGATAACCCCCGTTTCCTGATCCCACTGCAAACAGTGGTGGTCTTTTGGGTTTTATGGATCAGTTTCTATTCATGGCAGGCCTGGCGTTCGCATCGTCAGAGCGTGCCCACAGTTGAAAAAGGTGACTGATGAAACCTTTGAAAGAATGGAATTTTGAAGTCTATCTGGCGTTGATCATTGGACTCAGCCTGGCTCTTGGCGCTGGTATCCAGGGCTTGGTTGGTGTAGGCCGTTTTCTGCCAGGATTTGTTGCCGGTTCTCTGATCGCTTTCTTTTGCTTGTTCATTATTCTGCTGATCTGGCATTGGGCGGGCAGCGGAAAAGTAGTTGCCTTGATGATGTTGATTGCCTTTGGCCTGCGGATCATCCTGGCGGTTTTTCTGATTATTGGCTTACCGAACTATGGCTATGATAACGAAGAGCAGCAAGCCGGTTTTGTTTTTAATGATTCTTATCGTCGGGAAGGGACCGCTTGGGCGCTGGCTCAGTCGGATGAGTCCCTGCTCAAGGCTTTTGATGATGAACTGGGGACGGATCAGTATGGCGGCATGCTCCTGATGAGTTCTCTGGTCTATCGCGTGCTCAGTCCGGATGCCTTCAGGCCCGTTCTGATATCGATCATCTCTGCCGCCGCCATGAGCCTAAGTATTCCGATCTTGTTGACAACCATTCGACGCAAATTCAGCCCAAGGGTCGCTTTATGGGCAGGATGGATCATGGTCTTTTATCCGGAAGGCGTTCTTCTAGGCGCATCCCAGATGCGCGAGCCCCTGATGATCCTGCTGATTACGGTGCTGATCTGGGCCGTGGCTCACTGGCTGGATCGGGATCGGGTGAAGTTGGCGATAACCGTGTTTGTCGTTGATTTGGCCGTGTTCCTCCTGATCTCCTCTCGGGTCGCTATTCCCTGCATTGGCGTGATGGGTCTCTGGATTTGGGTTGTTGAATCGAGCAAGGCAAAGAAGTTATGGGTGAAGGTGGTCGGCTGGCTGGTGATCGCTTTGGGCGGGTTGGTAAGCCTGGCGTTCTTCAAGCCCTGGCTGGATGAAGTCTTCCGGTGGGATGCCTACCTGACGATCTTGAATTCCGGTATGATGGATTTCCTGGTGGAGAGCATGCCGGAAACATGGGCTTTTCCCTTCATAATGGGCTATGGATTGTTCCAGCCTGTGCTGCCTGCTGCGCTGGTCACTCCTGCGCCGGCGATTTGGAAGGGAATTGGTATTTTCCGCTCAATCGGATGGTATGCCCTGATTCCGCTGCTGGTTTTTGCCGCAGTTCGGCTATGGAAAGCGGATTCCAGGCTCCAGCGTCAGTGGCTGGGAGTGTTCCTGGCTGTAGTCGTGGCCTGGATCGTGCTTGCTTCAGTCCGAGCAGGTGGTGACCAATGGGATAATCCCCGTTACCGGACGATTTTCCTGCCCTGGATGGCGTTTTTGGCTGGTTGGGGCATGGATTATCTCGCCAAGCATAAAGACCGTTGGTTCAGGCGGATTATCGCTGTTGAAAGTGTCTTTTTGCTGCTCTTTACGGAGTGGTATTTCAGCCGTTATCTGCTGATTGGCCCGAATTTGGGCTTCAAGGTTACCGTGGCGCTGATCGCGGGAATTAGCTTGTTGATCCTGGTTGGGGGTGTGGTGCGAGATCATTTGGAGCATAAGCGCGCCTTGACGGATTAACTTTAGAAGTTATAATTCAATCGTTGAAATTATGATGACTGCAGATTCGAAGAGCGACGAATATCGAGACCTGGCCCTCTTACAGGAGATCGAGGCGGACCCAGATGTTTCTCAGGCTATGCTGGCTGAGGAGCTGGGCGTCGCCATTGGGACGATCAACTGGCATATCAAGCGCCTGGTCGAAAAAGGCTTTGTCAAAGTCAAGCGTGCCCGGCGGCGAAAGCTCCGCTATATCATCACGCCTGAAGGCATTGCCTTGCGCGCGCGTCTGACAGTGGACTATATTCAACAGTCCTTCAAACTTTTTCGGCATGTTCGTGAGCGGGTGACGACCCTGCTGCAAAAGTTGGAGGCGATGGATATCCATTCGGTGCGGCTGGATGCCACGGGTGATGTGGCCGAGGTCTGCCGGCTGACCTGTATGGAGCAGCATTTTACTTTGACGGACAATCCCGAAGCGCCGGCCCTGGTCGTTGATGGCCTAAAGGTTCGGCTGGAACTAAATTCACTTGAATCTAAGCATGAAGAGGAATGATGGAAAACAAGTTCAATTGGGCAGATAAACGTATTTGTGTCACAGGCGGCGCTGGCTTTTTGGGGACCCACCTGATCGCTAACTTGCGGTCGAAAGGCGCCAAAGACATCTTTATTCCCACAATCGAGAAATATGACCTGACGGATCGCGATGCTATCGCCCGGCTGTTGGAAGATTCCAATCCTGATGTGATCATTCACCTGGCAGCCCACGTGGGCGGCATCGGCGCTAACCGTGAACACCCCGCCGAGTTCTTCTATGACAACCTGATGATGGGCGTGCAGCTTCTGCACCAGGCTTATGAGCGCGGTGTGGAAAAGTTCGTGGCGATCGGCACCGTCTGTGCCTATCCCAAGTTCACCCCCGTGCCCTTCAAGGAAGATGATCTCTGGCTGGGTTATCCTGAAGAGACCAATGCGCCCTATGGCCTGGCGAAGAAGATGCTGCTGGTGCAGTCACAGGCTTACCGCGCGCAGTATGGCTATAACAGCGTCTTCCTGCTGCCGGTGAACCTCTATGGCCCCGGTGACAACTTCAACCCCCGCAGCTCCCATGTGATCCCCGCACTGATCCGCAAATGTGTGGAGGCCAAAGATAATGGCGATGATCAGATTGTGGTCTGGGGTGACGGTTCACCAACCCGTGAGTTCATCTATGTAAGCGATGCCGCCGAAGGGATCGCCCTGGCTGCGGAACGTTATAACGAATCAGAACCGGTCAATATTGGCTCCGGTTTTGAGATCAGCATCAAAGACCTGGCTGAAAAGATTGCCCGGATGACAGGCTTCGAGGGCGAATTGGTCTGGGATACCAGCAAACCCAACGGCCAGCCCCGCCGTGCGCTGGATACCAGTCGCGCCACCGAGAAATTTGGCTTCACCGCCAAAACCGATTTTGAAGAAGGGTTGCAGGCAACCATTAACTGGTTCCTCAACAACAGGAGCTAATGGCTGAATTGATCGAAAAACGTCCAATTTCCGAAACAGAGGAACTGGTCACCTTTTTGAAGCCGGCCAAGGGCTGGCTTTCAATTGACTTCAAGGAACTCTGGCGTTACCGGGAATTGATCTACTTTCTCACCTGGCGGGATATCAAAGTCCGCTATAAACAGGCTGTCCTGGGGATTGCCTGGGCTGTCTTGCAGCCATTGATGACGATGGTGATCTTCACGGTCATCTTTGGTACCCTGCTGAAGACCCCTTCTCAGGGCATCCCTTATCCGCTGTTTTCGCTCACCGCGCTGCTGCCCTGGCAGTTATTTGCCTCTGCTTTGCAGCGTTCGAGTACCAGCCTGGTGGGGAATGCTAACCTGCTGACCAAAATTTATTTTCCCCGTCTGGCGATTCCCCTGGCCTCGATTTTTGCCGCTTTGGTTGATTTTCTGATCTCCTTTGTTGTGCTGATCGGCGTAATGGGCTATTACCGTTATATGCCGGGCTGGAATGTGCTCTGGGTGCCCTTGCTGGTGCTGTTGGCCCTGTTGACGGCCTTGGCCGTTGGGCTTTGGCTTTCAGCGCTCAATGTCCAATATCGGGATATTCAGCAGATTGTTCCCTTCCTGATCCAGGTGTGGATGTATGCTTCGCCTATTGTTTATCCCATTGAAACCATCCCGGCCGGGATCTGGCGCTGGTTGTATAGCCTGAATCCAATGGTTGGTGTGATCCAGGGATTCCGCTGGGCACTGCTGGGCGGAACGCCACCGGACCTGACCCTCGTGATTTCAGTTGCGATGGTCCTGATCCTGTTGGTGAGTGGTTTGTATTATTTCCGGCGAATGGAAAAGACCTTCGCCGATATTGTGTAGGATCTTATGGCTGATTACGCGATTCGAGTTGAGAACATCTCCAAACAATACCGGATTGGCCTGGCTCAGGACCGACCTGACACCCTGCGCGACCTGCTGACCTCAGGCGTGCGGCGGGTGGGCAGGATCTTCCGTCCCAAGGCCGAAGGCCGTTATAGTGACCCAACCCATATCTGGGCCCTCAAAGATGTCTCCTTTAATGTGGAACGCGGTCAGGTGCTGGGCATTGTGGGCCGTAACGGTGCGGGCAAAAGCACGCTGCTCAAGATCCTCTCACGGGTCACAAACCCCACGGAAGGCTTTGGCGAAATCCACGGCCGGGTGGGTTCCCTGCTGGAAGTTGGCACCGGTTTCCATCCAGAACTCTCCGGACGTGAAAACATCTATTTGAACGGTGCGATCCTCGGGATGCGGCGGGAAGAGATCACCCGCAAATTTGATGAGATCGTCGATTTTTCTGAGGTCGGTAAATTCATTGACACTCCCGTCAAGCGCTATTCAAGCGGGATGTACTTACGTCTGGCTTTTGCCGTTGCCGCGCACCTTGAACCGGAGATCCTTGTTGTGGATGAGGTCCTGGCAGTGGGTGACGCAGAATTCCAGCGCAAATGCCTGGGCAAGATGAACGATGTAGCTAATGAGGGCCGTACCGTGCTGTTTGTCAGCCATAACATGTCCGCGATCCTGCGCCTGACGCAGGAGACGATTGTCCTCAATGAGGGCAAGGTGGTCATGCGGGCCCCGACGCCTGAAGCGGTGGATGCCTATTTGAATATGGGCCTGACCAAAGCCGGTGAGCGTAACTGGACCGAGAGTGAATTGGTGGGTGCGGATAAGGCATTCAGGCCGATTGCACTCCGGGTGCGCAACCCCAGGGATCAGGTGGTTGATACCGTGGTCGCTGCGGATGGTTTCTCGGTGGAATTGGAATATCAGCTCAATGAGGCCATCAGTGGGCTGCGGGTGGGCTTCTATATGATGACCACCCGAGGCGAATATGTCTTCACCACGTTTGATACCGATGACCCCGGTCTTTATCAGACCTATACCTCGCGACCTGCTGGCCGGTATATCAGCCGCGTGCAGATCCCGCCGAATTTGATGAACGAAGGCCGTTATCTGCTGGGTGTTAATGCCAGCACATACCGGATCAAGCGCTATTTCCAGGACGACAAAGTGCTGACCTTCACCGTGGATGCCACCGGTGCGCCGGGTATGCAATGGCCGGAAAAACGTCTGGGGCCGGTTCGCCCGGATCTGGACTGGAAAATTGAAGTGGTAGAAAAATAAAATGAATAAAAGATTACTGAAGAACATTCTTGGGCGTTTGCCCTATACCGTTGAGTTGTACTGGGAATTGGTCCAGCGGCATCGGCCCTGGTCGGCCCATTACAACCTGGATGACCTGGCTGCTGTCCTGCCTGAGGCAGTTGAGCAGACGGCCCCCTTCGCGGCATCGGCAAAACCCGGCAAGAAGGTCTTTGTTTTTGCCTCCCTGCACTATTGGATTGATTTTTCCACCCTGTTGGGCTTGGCGCTGGCTGGGAAGGGCCATGACGTCACACTGTCCTTCCTGCCTTATGCCAATTGGGATAAACCGATCCAGAAGTTTGACCTTCGCAAGCAGAACCTCTATACCCGCGAGGTTTTGAGCCAGGTACATCCCTTGATGCAGGTCCAATCCCTGCTGGACGTGCGACCATTCTCACGAGAGCTTCCATCTGACCTGCGCCAGGCGGTTGAAGCTGTGAGTGTTTTTGATACGCAATATACTCTGCAGGTGGAAGATATCACCCGGGAAGAGGAAGTCTATAAGATCCGTCAGGAACGCAACCTAGAAGCCGCTCGGAACGCCCGGGCCTGGCTGCTGGCGCATAAACCGGATGTTGTGGTCATTCCCAACGGGACGATCCTTGAAATGGGCGCGGTCTATCAGGTCGCCAAACATTTGAATATCCCGGTGGTTACCTTTGAATTCGGCGACCAGCGCGAACGGATTTGGATTGCGCAGGACGCTGAGATCATGCACCATGAGACGGATGAACTCTGGGGTGCTTTGGGTGATCAGCCGCTGACCGAAGATGACCTTGGCAAGCTGCAAGCGCTCTTTTCCGCCCGGCAGGATGCCAAAACCTGGAAGAATTTTGCCCGCCAATGGCAGGATACCCCTACGGAAGGCGGCAAAGCCGTCCGGAAGAAACTGGGACTGGATGACCGGCCCGTGGTGCTGCTAGCGACCAATGTACTTGGTGACAGCCTGACCCTTGGGCGCCAGGTCTTCAGCGAGTCGATGGCCGAATGGATCGAACGCACGGTTAAATTCTTCGCTGAACGGGAAGATGTGCAGCTGGTGATCCGGGTGCACCCCGGCGAAATGCTGATCCATGGCACCTCGATGGTGGATGTGGTCAAAGATGCCCTGGGTGAGATTCCACCGCAGATTCATCTGGTGGGACCTGAGGAAAAGGTCAATACCTATGACATCACCGATATCACCGACCTGGGCCTGGTTTATACCACCACGGTCGGGTTGGAAATGGCCCTGCGCGGGATCCCCGTGGTCGTCGCCGGCCAAACGCATTACCGGAACCGCGGCTTCACACAGGACCCGGCTTCCTGGGATACCTACTCTGAGACCTTGAACGTCCTGCTGGCGGACCTCAAATCCGCCCGGCTGACCGAAGAGCAGGTCGAACTGGCCTGGCGCTATGCCTACCTGTTCTTCTTTGCTTTCCCCAAGCCTTTCCCCTGGCACCTGCTGGATCTGAAATCGGATATCAAAGAACGTCCGCTGTCTTTCGTGTTGGGAGACGAAGGCACTCAGCGCTATGGTGAGACTCTGGCATACCTGACTGGCAAACCGCTGGTCTGGTGAGACCGCATGAACATCCTGCTGACCACAGCCTGTAACCTGGCATGCGACTACTGTTTTGAGCAGTCACTGAGGAGCGGGACAGGGAAACAGGAAATGACATTGCGGGAGCTTGAATGGCTCCTGTTCAATAGGCTAAACCCGGATGTTGATGAAGTCCGGTTGATGGGCGGTGAGCCCACTTTGCATTCCCGCTATCCGGAAGTGATGCGGCTGGCAAACGAGCATGGCTATATCGTCACGGTCTTTACCAATGGTACTCAGCCGGTCCTCCGGCAAACTGCGCCGGACCTGCCCTATCGGGTGCTGCTGAACCTGAATGATTGGTCTTTCTATTCGGAGGATCAGCAGACCGAAATCCTTAACAACCTGGCTGCCCTGGGTGAAAAAGTTAGCCTGGGCTTCACGGTGACAAAACCGGACTTTGACCTTTCAATGCACCGGCATCTGATCCGAGAGTATGGCCTCAGGCAGGTGATCCGGCTGGGCCTGGCTCAACCGATCATCGGCGGGACGAATGTCTACCTGCCCGAAAAGCACCTGGCAGCGGCGCATGCCTCAATTGCCGACTGGGCGACTGAGCTGGCCGTGGATAACATCCGCTTGAACTTTGATTGCGGATTCATGCGCTGTCACTTTGATGACCGCCAGATTGAGCAGTTGATCCGGGCAGGCACGATTCTGCGTTTTGACTGTTCACCCGCCCTGGATGTGGGCCCGGGTCTGCGAGCCTGGCGCTGCTTTGCTTTTTCAAACGGGCCAAGCCTGGATCTGCAGAAATTAATGGATTTGCAATCCGCTCGGGAATGGTTTGAGCGGCGGGATCGATATCTTGCCCCGCAATGGGATGCTTGTCCCCGGCATCAGACAAATTGGTGCCAGGGTGGCTGTCTGGCCCGCCAGGCAGCCAAAACCGCTGAGTCGGAGATGGCAGCGGAAAAAATCTAGAGAATATTGGAAGTACGACAGAATGAGTGATGAGAATATAAAGAAAAATGTGCGTGAGTTTTATGACCGCGTGGGCTGGCAGATGGTCAGCGGCGAGGTCTACCAGAACGCGGAATATGAAGACTTGCGTCCTGTCTCACGTGACTATATCCATAAATGCCACCTGCGGATCAACCGCCATTTAGCCCCGGAAGGTGACTTCCTGCTGGATGCCGGCTCCGGGCCGGTGCAATATCCCGAATATCTGACCTACTCTGAGGGCTATAAAGCTCGAGTGTGTATGGATATCTCGATTGTTGCCATGCAGGAAGCCCGTAAGCGCCTGGGCGAGAAAGGTCGCTATGTGGTGGCTGATATTGCCCACCTGCCTTTCAAATCTGACGCTTTTGATGGGATTGTCTCCCTGCACACCATTCACCATGTACCGATGGAAGACAAGCTCCCGGCCTATGAGGAACTTTACCGGGCATTGAAACCCGGACGCAAGATGGCGATTGTCAACGGCTGGACCAATGCCCCATTGATGGTGCGGCTGAAACCCTTTATGAATAGAACGGCCCGTTTCCACAATTGGTGGCTGCGGCGGGTGAAAAAGCAGGAGATTGAGCCGGTGGCAGCAAAACCGGTTGCTCAGAACGCTGCTGAACCTGAAGAAAAGAAGAACGGCCCGGCTGGGACATTTGTGCAGAAGTTGACCGCTGAATGGCTGACTGAGGCGTTGAGCGGCAAGATGCCCTTTGATATTCTGGTTTGGCGCAGTGTGAACGTGGCTTTCTTGCGGGCTGTGATCTACCCTGAATGGGGCGGGAATTTCTGGCTGAAGGTGATCTATGGACTGGAAACCATTTTCCCCCGCTGGCTGGGCCGGATCGGCCAATACCCGCTGGTGGTTGTTTCCAAACCTCTGGTTGAAGAACCAGTGACTACGATATAATTTTTTAAAAAATTCCAGGAGAATGATGATGGATTGGACCAATAAGAACATACTGGTGACCGGAGGAACGGGTTCCTTTGGCAAGAAGTTTGTGGAAGTGATGCTCAAGGAATATCACCCCGCCCGGTTGATCATTTTCAGCCGTGACGAACTGAAACAGCATGAAATGCGGATGGCAGGCTTCAATCAGCCCAACCTGCGCTATTTCATCGGCGATATCCGTGACCTGCCCCGGCTCAAGCGGGCTTTTAATGGTGTGGACATTGTAGTGCACGCTGCGGCGCTCAAACAGGTGCCCGCTTGTGAATATAACCCGATGGAAGCGATCAAGACCAATATCCTCGGCAGCAGCAATGTGGTTGATGCCGCATTGGATGCCGGTGTGGAAAAGGTGCTGGCGCTCAGCACCGATAAAGCCGTCAATCCGGTGAACCTCTATGGCGCCACAAAGCTGGCCGCCGAAAAACTGATGGTGCAGAGCAACGCCTATGCCGGCGGCACCAACACCCGCTTCAGTTGCGTCCGCTATGGTAACGTGGTGGGCTCTCGCGGCAGTGTGGTCCCCCTGTTCATTAAACAGCGTGACAGCGGCCAGGTGACCCTGACCGATGACCGCATGACCCGTTTCTGGATTTCGCTGGACCAGGGCGTGCGCTTCGTCATCCGCTGCATTGAACAGATGGATGGCGGCGAGGTCTTCGTCCCGAAGATCCCCAGCATGAAAATGACCGACCTGGCTAAGGCGATTGCCCCTGAGGCTGAGATCAAGGTGATCGGCATTCGCCCCGGCGAGAAGCTGCACGAAGTCCTGATCTCAGAAGATGAGGCCCGCACCACCGTTGAACTGGACGATATGTACGTGGTTCAGCCCGCCGCGGCGCTCTGGTTTGGGCACCACTGGCAGGATCTTGGCAAGGCGCTGCCGGATGACTATCACTATGCCAGCGATAACAACACCGAGTGGCTCTCGTTGGAGGGCATCAAAGATCTTGTCGCACCTTTTGAAAAGAAAGGTCCCGCTAACTAATGCGACTCCTGGTGACCGGCGCAAGCGGGCTCTTAGGGCTGAACCTCAGCCTGGTGGCCGCTCGTCAGGGGGATGAGGTGACCGGGCTGGTCCATTCCCGCTCGCTGCAGGGCGTTCCGTTTGAGGTCCGGCAGGCAAACCTGCTGGAGACGGATGCGGCCTTGCAAGTTGTCGAGGCCAGCCAACCGGATGCGATCATTCACTGCGCCGCAATTGCCAGCATCAATTTGGCTGAACAACAGCCTGAGCTGACCCAAAAATTGAATGCCGAAGTCCCCGGAAAGCTCGCCGCAGCTGCTCAAGGTTGGGGTGTGCCGTTTGTGCATATCTCTACCGATGCGGTATTTGATGGTGTCAAGGGAGACTATCGCGAAACGGACCCCACCGGGCCGCTCAGCATTTATGGCCGCGCCAAACTGGCCGGTGAGCAGGCTGTTCAATCCGCTAATCCGGATGCGATCATCGCCCGCACGGTCTTTTATGGCTGGAGCCTTTCCGGCAAGCGCAGCCTGGCGGAATTCTTTTTCAACCAGCTGACCGCCGGTGAACCGATGAAGGGCTTTACCGATACGGTGTTCTGCCCGCTTTATGTCGAAGATCTGGCGCAGGCGTTGTTGGAGATGATTGAAAAGCGATTGAGCGGGGTGTATCATGTGGTCGCATCGGAGCATTTGAGTAAATATGACTTCGCGGTACGGATCGCCCAGCAATTTGGCCTAAACCCTGATCTTATTGAGCCTGTGCAGGCAGAAAAAGAAAATCGGATTGTGCCCCGGTCATTGAATCTGACTCTGAATACGGAAAAATTACAGACAGCGCTGGGGCATGCCCTGCCCGGTGTGGAAGCGGGACTGACCCGGTTTTATGACCGCTGGGTTGAAGGTTACCCACAGACCCTGCAGGGTTATCGAGCCTGACGCTACATAAAAACTTGGTGGAGGATGACATGGAATTGAAGATTGGCAATCACCTGATTGGAAAAGAACATCCCACTTATTTCATTGCAGATATCGCCGCCAACCATGACGGCAGCCTGGAGCGCGCCAAGCTCCTGATCCGCCTGGCCAAAGAAGCTGGAGCGGACGCCGCCAAGTTCCAAAACTTCCAGGCGCCCAAGATCGTCTCGGATTACGGCTTCACCCACATGAACGGCCAGGTGTCTCACCAGGCCAAATGGAAGAAGTCCGTGTCGGAAGTCTATGCCTCAGCCTCAGTCCCCTTTGACTGGACGCCGGTGTTGAAGCAGACCTGTGACGAGGTGGGGATCGACTATTTCTCCTCGCCCTATGACTTTGAGGCGATTGATATGCTGGAAGACTACGTCCCGGCCTACAAGATCGGTTCAGGGGATATCACTTGGATTGAAGCCTGTGAGCGGATGGCTAGCAAGGGCAAGCCGGTGCTGCTGGCAACCGGCGCCTCCACCATTGGCGATGTGCAGCGGGCTGTGGAAGCGATTTTGGCGATCAATCCCCAACTGGTGCTGATGCAATGCAATACCAATTACACCGCCGCGGACGGCAATTTTGACAATATTCACCTGAATGTGCTCAGGACCTATCATTCGATGTACCCGGACCTGATTTTGGGCCTTTCGGATCACACCCACGGCCATGCGACTGTGCTGGGTGCGGTGACATTGGGCGCAAGGGTGGTGGAAAAGCACTTCACGGATGATAATAACCGGGAAGGGCCAGATCATCCCTTTGCAATGAACCCGCAAACCTGGGCCGAGATGGTCAGGGCCACCCGACAGCTGGAAAGGGCGATGGGTTCCGGCGACAAGTTTGTGGCGGACAATGAAATGGAAACTGTGGTGATCCAGCGGCGTTGCCTGCGGGCCGCGCGGGACCTGCAACTCGGTGAGATCGTGACGCGTGAGATGATTGACGTGTTGCGACCGGCATCAACGGGCGCGATCATGCCGTATGAGGTTGATGATCTGATCGGATTGAAAGTGCTGGAACGAATCCCGGCCGGGCAGGATCTGCGCTGGTCGCAATTTGGGAATTCCTGAACGAGACCAACTAATTTAACTGAAAACGAGACCTGATGCGAGTCCTCTACTTCACCGAACGAGATACGCCGCACGACCGGCGATTTCTGTCGGCTTTGGCGGGGTCAGAACATCAGGTTTTTGCGCTTCGGCTGAAGGCCTGTGAGCCGCTGACTCCCAAGGGCATCACGGAATGTGAATGGCCGGAGGGGCTGCCGGAACTTACCCATTGGGCAGGCTGGCAGGCGGGAGCGAAACAGCTCTCCACATTTTTAGCCGACCTCAAGCCTGACCTGGTGCACGCCGGACCGGTGCAAGGACCTGCCTTGTTGACGGCACTGATTGGATACCATCCCCTGGTGACAATGTCCTGGGGCTCGGACCTGTTGCGGACGGCCCAGCGCAGCCCGTGGATGCGTTACGCCACCCAGTGCACATTGGACCGGACGGACGTCTTCCTGGGTGATTGCCAGGCAGTGGCGGATGCAGCAGCGGGATTTGGCTTCCCGCATGAAAAGATGGTTTTATTCCCCTGGGGAGTGGACCTTGATACCTTTTCTCAAACCAATGGTTTTGAGGAGGGGGAAGACCTGCGTGAGGAGCTGGGTTGGAATGATAATTTTGTGGTACTCTGCAACCGCTCCTGGGCGCCGCTCTATGGGGTAGACCTGCTGGCCCGGGCTTTTTCAAAGGCCGCCAGGCAGGAACCCCAATTGCGGCTGTTGCTGGTTGGGGATGGCCCTCAAGCAGAGTTGATCCACAAGATCCTCGACCCGTTGGGCGAGGTGGTTCATTTCGCCGGCCGGCTCAGCCAGGTACGGCAACCCGCCTATTATCATGCGGCAGATCTTTATGTCAGCCCCTCGCACAGTGATGGTTCTTCGATTTCACTGTTGGAAGCAATGGCTTGCGGTCGAACGGTGTTGGTTTCGGATATCCCCAGTAACCGCGAGTGGGTGGAGGATGGTGTGAATGGTCGTTTGTTTGAGGATGGCTCTGCGGTGGACCTGACGGCAAAACTGGTTGAAATGGTGAGAGACCCGGGGCAGTTTGACTATAGGTGGCTGGCGCATGTCACAGCGACAGAACGTGCGGATTGGCGGCGGAATTTTATCGAGCTGCTGAAGGCTTATAAGATGGTGTAACTGTAGACGTTTGTTTCTGTTGTTGGACCAGGATGTGAGATTTTAGAATTGTTGGATATTATGATTTGTGTTTATATTGAGCAAATACGATGAAACCAGTAAATAGATAATAAGGTTAAATTAAATTTGATAGCCATGACGCATAGAAATTCAAATACCGTTGCCATTATCCAGGCCCGGATGGGATCCAGCCGGCTGCCGGGTAAGGTGCTGCGGGATATCGGCGGTCAGCCGATGTTGTATCGGGTGGTCGTTCGTGCCCGTCATGCCCAGACGGTCGGGAAGGTGGTGGTTGCCACCACGACCGATGCCGGCGATGACCCGGTGGAGGTGTTTTGCAATCAGCAGGGATTCCCGGTTTTCCGGGGCGATCCCTATGATGTCCTGGACCGCTATTTTCAGGCGGCTGTCACCTATCATGCGGAGACGGTCGTTCGCCTTACGGCGGACTGCCCATTACTGGATCCAGGTGAGGTTGACCGAACGGTCCTCGCGTTTGAGGACGCACATGTGGATTTTGCGGCGAATCGTTTGCCGCCACCCTGGAAACGCACGACCCCAATTGGCATGGATACCGAAGTGGTGACGATGGCCGCGCTCACCCGCGCCTGGCAGGAAGCGGACGCCAAATATGCCCGTGAACATGTGATGCCCTATCTTTATGAGGAGCCTGGTCGTTTCAAGACCCTGCTGGTGGATCACACCCCGGATTGGGGCGATGTGCGGCTGACAGTTGATACTCCGGAGGACCTGGAGCTGATCCGCCAAATCACCGCCCATTTTGGCAATGGCAATGACTTCGGCATGTCGGAGGCCGTCCAGTATCTTCTGGCGCATCCCGAGCTGGGTGCGATCAATGCCGGCATCCATCACAAGACATTTAAGGACGTGGATGACCGCGGTTAGGACGCGGTGTTATAATTGCGCCACAAATTTTTTTGAGGAGTTGCATGACCTGTTTACTTTGTGGATCGGAACAAAAGAAGATATTTGACCGGGCGGAATCCTTTGGGTATCCCCTGATTTATTACCAGTGCGAAAACTGCGGTTTGGTGTTCCAATCTCAGGAGGAGAGCCAGGCAGCGGACCCTGAATTTTATGCAACCACCTACCGGAAGATCTATCAGGCGCATGAGGAGCCAACAGCTAAGGACCTTTGGGTGCAGGGCCAACGCTCACAGCACTTGATAACCAATGTGCGGCAATCCGGGGTGAGCGCAGTGGCGAATATGCTGGATATCGGCGCATCAGCCGGTGTGCTGCTGGGGGCCTTTCATCAGGCTTTTGGCTGCAAGATCACTGGCGTGGAACCGGGTGAAGCCTACCGGGTTTTTGCCGAACAAAAGGGAATTCGAATGTTCCCCAGCGTGGAGGACCTGGTTGCTGCCAAGCCCCAGCGGTTTGATCTGGTGAGCATGAGCCATGTGCTGGAGCATCTGCCCGATCCGGTCGGGATGCTGCGGCTCATTCGGGAACGGCTGCTTACGGATGACGGGCTGCTGTTACTGGAAGTGCCTAATTTCTATGCTCACGATAGCTATGAACTGGCGCACCTGGCCTGCTACACGCCGCATACCTTGAAGGAAGTCCTCAGGCAGGCGGGCTTTCATGTTATGCATTTGGCGCGGCATGGCGTTCCCCGTTCAAACCTGCTGAACTTGTACCTGACGGTTCTCGCCACGCCTGACGCAACGAAATCAAACCCTGGCGCTGTTCGACCAGAGAAAAATGTCAGCCCAAAGCGTAAAATTGCCATGCTCTATCGCCGGGTGATCCAGCGGATCTTCCCGCACCGGGCCTGGCTTTCCCTGCCGACAGAGAAGGGTGACTAAATGGCGCCTTTGCTAACCCTTTTTACCGCCCCGAAATCCTTTGAGAACCCTCATATCAACACTATCCAGCGCAATACCCTTCGCAACTGGCTGGCGTTGGGGGATGAGGTTGCCGTGGCGGTGATCGGGGATGACCCCGGGATAGCGGAGGTCTGTGCGGAATATGGCATTACGCATTTGCCTGACGTGCGCACAAATCAGCAGGGCACGCCGCTGATCAGCTCGATCTTTGAGCTTGGCCGCGATCTGAACGACTCGCCCTTATTGGTTTATGCTAATGCGGATATCCTCTTTCTGCCAGATTTGGTCACGGCCGTAAAGCGCCTGGCGGAATCAGACAAGCCATTCCTGGCTGTGGGGCAGCGTTATGATATGGATATCACCGAGTCCGTGGATTTCAGTGGGGAATGGCCGCAGGAATTGAAAGCCTGGATCAGTAAAAAGGGAAAGCTGCACGGGCAAACCGGCAGCGATTATTTCATCTACCCGCGGGGATGCTTTGATGATATCCCCGATTTTGCTGTTGGCCGAGCAGGGTGGGATAACTGGATGTTGTATCAGACCCGTTATCAGGGTTGGAAGCTGGTGGATGCAACACCAGCGATCACGGTGATCCACCAAAACCATGATTATGCCCATTTACCCGGTGGGGTGATCCATTTTCGCCAGCCGGAAACGGAAGTGAACGTCAAACTGGCGGGCGGCCGGCGTACCATTTTCAATGCCACGGATTCGCGCTACCTTTTGACAGAGAACGGCCTTGAACGAAAACCCTTAGGCTGGAAAGGCTTTTGGCGTGAAGTTGAAGTCTTTCCCCTCATTAAGCTCCATTCACGCTTGCTGGGCATGGTGAGTTTTGCCATTTTTCATCCGGTATTGGCATATAAAGAGGTTCGGGGCTGGTTGGCTTATAAACTCAAGCAGAACAAGGCAGGTTAGAAGATGCCGAGGATTGGGATTAACCCCTCTCGGGGACAGAAACTGGAATTCACACCGGCCCGCACAACGGTAGCGGTGTTGGTTTATGCGCCTCACCAGGCCGGATATTTTCAAAACCGGCTGGACGTAACCCGGATGACTATAGAGAGCATCCTGGCAAATACTCAGGAGCCTTTTGACCTGCTGGTGTTTGATAACGGCAGCTGCCCAGAGATGGTGGATTACCTGAAATCTCTGGAATCTGAAGGGAAGATCGACTACCTGATCCTTTCCAAACGCAACATCGGCAAGCTGAACGCCTTGAAGATCATTTTCAATAGTGCGCCAGGTGAGATCGTGGCCTATACGGATGATGATGTTTTCCATTTGCCGGGCTGGTTGGGTGAGCATTTGAAGATCATTGACGCCTTCCCTAATGTGGGCGCGGTGACCGGTTTCTATATCCGGCAGCGGGTGGCAATGAGCTCCGAGAGCACTCTGGCATTCGTGAACCAGCCGGGGATGCAGACGGAATGCGGCCTGTTGATGCCCCGCAAGTGGGAAGAAGAATATCTGATCAACAGTGGGCGCACCTGGGAGCGCTATGAGCAGGAAGTGGCAGGGATTGAGGATATTATTGTCACTTATGAAGGCCTGGAGGCATGGGTGTCGGCGCATCATTTCCAGATGGTCTGTCCGAAGGCTGTGATCCAGGAAGTCTTGGGGGAAATGCTGCCGGAAGGCTGGAGCGAGGCTGTGATGGGCCGGATGGTTGAGATGGACGACCGGATGGATGCCAAAGGCTATCTTCGCTTCTGCACCCGCCGGCAGACCGTTCGCCTGATGGGCAATGCGATTTCAGATGAAGTGGCTGAACTGGCGCGTCAATCGGGGCTGGAGGTCCGGGCTGCGGAACCGGTGAAAAAGACGGGTGGGTTAATGCAGCGTCTGGTCCAGGTGAAGTGGATTCGCTTCATCGTTCAGGGGATTGTCAACCGGCTCTATCGCTGGTTGAATGGGTGATTTTTCAGGGAGTTTGTACAATTTAGATAGATTCTGCACAACGAAATATGCTCTTTTTAACAGAAATAATTTGGGGAGAGCTTTTTTGTCTCCCAAAACTTGTTTTTCAGGATAGCAAAGGATAATTTTGGTATGAATTTCAATTGCTACCATTATCTATGCTTTGACCTGTTGAAAGATAAAAGTTATGATTGGGTTAATGTTTTCCACTGAAGGACAATAGAAAACAGAGCCCTAAGTTAACCGGGAAAATAGTTTACAAGGATGGCTGATTGATGATGGAAAAGGAATTTGCATCATTCCGAGACCCCAGTGGGTTCCTGTTTTACCAGGATGGTGTGCTTTATCGGCAGGTGAACCAGGAATACCAGTCCCATTATGACCAACTGATGAAATCCGGTCTGTATCAGGAGTTGGTCGATAATGGTCTGATGGTGGCGCATGAAGAGGTGGATATCGCTAAAGCGCCTCAGCCGGAACTGGCCTATAAGATCATTCAACCGGAAAAGGTCCGTTTCATATCCTATCCCTATGAATGGTGCTTCCATGAACTGCGTAGCGCAGCTTTGATGACCCTGCGCCTGACCCGGATGGCGCTCAGTCACGGCATGATCCTCAAGGACGCCAGCGCCTATAACCTCCAGTTTGTGGATGGCTCCTGGAAATTGATTGATACGCTCTCCTTTGAGACCTATGAAGAGGGCACGCCCTGGGTGGCCTATAAACAATTCTGCCAGCACTTCCTGGCGCCGCTCGCATTGATGGCTAAACGAGACCTCCGCCTGAACCTGATGAGCCGTTTGTTTATAGATGGCATTCCGCTGGACGTGGCCGCCAAGCTGCTCCCCTTCGGGACCAAGTTGAACTTCGGGCTGATGACCCACATCCACCTGCATGCCCGCACACAAGCCCGTTATGCCGGCAAGGAAGTGAAGCAGGAGGAGGTCAAGGGCAAGGTCAGCCAGCAGGCCCTGATTGGGCTGTTGGATAGCCTGCGCAACACCGTCAAGGGCCTATCCGTCAAGACCACCGGCACGGAATGGGCGGAATATTATGACATCACCAATTATTCCGATACAGCTTTTGAGGAAAAGAAAGCGATCATCAGCAAGTTTGTGGATGAGGTCCAACCTGATGAGGTTTGGGACCTGGGCGCTAACAATGGCGAGTTCAGTCGGATCGCCAGCGACCGCGGGATATTCACCGTGGCTTTTGATATTGACGCCAATGCGATTTCCAAAGCCTATATCCAGGCACGCAAATCACGTGAAACGAACCTGCTGCCCCTTGTGATGGATTTGACCAACCCCTCACCCGGTTTGGGTTGGGCGCACCGTGAACGCCAATCGTTGATCGAGCGTGGCCCCGTGCCGATGGCCTTTGCTTTAGCTTTGGTCCATCATTTGGCCATTTCCAATAACGTGCCGCTGCCTAAACTGGCGCAATTCTTTGGTGAGGTTTGTGAGAATCTGGTGATAGAATTTGTTCCCAAGGCCGATTCTCAGGTGAAACGCTTGCTCGCTTCCCGGTTGGATATCTTCGATGACTACACAGAGGACGGATTTGAAGCGGCGTTTAAAACCCAATTTGATATTCTCCACAAGGTTTCAGTCCCCGAATCGGAGCGAACCTTGTATCTGATGCAGGTAAAAAAATAGTAGTAGCATAACGACACTGGAAAGAGGTTGCTAATGCGGATCATTATCTTATTGAAACCCCTGGCTTATCTGGATCCCGGTTCAGGGAGCTTTATCATCCAAATGCTGCTGGCCGGTCTTTTGGGCATCGGCGTTGGTGTCCGGATCTACTGGAAGAAGATCGTGGCCTTCTTCAATAAAAAGAAGGGCACCGGCGTGCAGGATGAACTGGACGAGTTGGATGAGTACGGTGGCAAGGATGACGTCACGCCAGTAGATATTGACGATTAACACCTCGTTTTAGGAAATCCTATGAAATTTATGATCGCGGGCCTGGGATCAATCGGCAGACGGCACCTGCGCAATCTGGTTGCGCTGGGCGAGCATGATATTCTGCTCTACCGTACCCATCTCAGCACCCTGCCGGATGATGAATTGGCGGAATATCCCGTTGAAACTGATCTGGAGAAGGCGCTGGCACAAAAACCGGATGCGGTGATCGTGGCGAACCCTACAGCCTGCCATCTGGATGTGGCCCTGCCAGCGGCTAAGGCGGGCTGTCACCTTTTCTTGGAAAAGCCAATCGCTGACAGGCTGGGTGAAAGGGTGATGGAACTGCAGGAAGTTGTTGCAGCTCAGAGCCTGAAAGTGCTGGTGGGATTCCAATTTCGCTTCCATCCGACATTAGGCCAAATCCGCGATCTGATTGCGTCCCGTAGACTGGGACGTCCGCTGTCCTTCCGAGTGCATTGGGGTGAGTATCTGCCCGGCTGGCACCCCTGGGAGGACTATCGCCAGTCCTACGCCGCCAAGAAGGACCTGGGCGGTGGGGTAGTGAACACACTCTGCCATCCGTTGGATTATGTCCGCTGGCTCTTTGGTGATGTTTCCTCTCTGATGGCCAAGACCGGCAAGATCTCTGACCTCGAGTTGGATGTGGAGGATGTCGCAGAGATCACCCTGCGATTTGAAAGTGGCCTGATCGGTTCCGTACATTTGGATTATTTCCAGCGTCCACCTGAACATACCCTGCAAATTGGCTTTGAGCGCGGGCTGGTCCGTTGGGATAATGCCACAGGCGCGGCGGAAGTATACTCGGTGGACGAGGACCGCTGGGAAACTTTTTCACCCCCTGCGGGTTTTGAACGGAACCAATTATTCATAGATGAGACGGCGCACTTCCTGGCGCTGCTTAGGGGAAATGCAGCTTCTCGCTGTGATTTGACGGATGGCATCCGAGCCTTGGAACTCACTGAAACGGCGCATCAATCTTCTCTGAAGGGGCAGGAATATTTCTTCTAGCAATAACATTTATTTATTCCCAAAAACAAATCATTTTCCATCCTGGTCACGCCTGGATGGTCTCCGCTGGTATAATATCAATCTGAAAAACTTACAATTTGTGAAGGATAATACATGACAACGATCATGGATAAATTCTCCCTGGAGGGCCGTACTGCCCTGGTCACCGGGGGGGCGGGGTTGCTTGGCCGCCAGTTCACCCAGGCTTTGGGTGAGGCCGGCGCAAAGGTGGTCGTCGCTGATTTGGACTTTTCTCAGGCGGAGGCTCATGCGGGCAAGCTGGCGGATGCCGGGATTGACGTTATGCCCGTGCAGGTGAACGTCACGGATCCTGCTTCGGTCTCCGGTATGGTTGCCAGCGCGGTGAACCATTTTGGCAGCCTGGATGTGATTGTCAACAGCGCCGCTCTGGACCCTAAATTTGACCCCGATAATGTGGATGCCCAATCCGGCAATGCTTTTGAAAGCTACCCCCTGGATTCCTGGCAAAAAGCCATTGATGTGAACCTGACTGGCATGTTCCTGACCTGTCAGGCGGCTGCCCGGCAGATGGTGGCGCAGGATTACGGGAAGATCATCAATATCTGCTCAACCTATGGGTTGGTGGGCCCGGATCAGCGCCTTTATGAGCGCCCGGATGGGCCGAGACAGTATAAGCCTGTTTATTACACTGTGAGCAAAGCCGGTGTGCTGGGCTTGACCAAATACCTCGCCACCTATTACGCCGGGACGAATATCCGGGCTAATGCCCTGACCCCCGGCGGTGTTTATAACAAGCATGATGATACTTTTCTCAAAGCCTATTCCTCCCGTACCGTGATTGGCCGGATGGCCAACCAGGACGAGATGAGCGGGGCGGTTGTTTTCCTCGCCTCCGAAGCCTCATCCTATATGACCGGTGCGAATCTGGTTGTGGATGGCGGGTGGACGGCATGGTAGCCCGACCGGAAGTTCTGGCGATCATCCCCGCGCGCGGGGGCTCTAAAGGAATCCCGCGCAAGAACATCCGAGATTTTGCCGGTTTCCCCCTGATTGCCTACAGCATTGCAGCCGCAAAGCAGTCCGAATCGGTCACCCGTGTGATCGTTTCCACGGACGATGAAGAAATTGCGGCTGTGGCCCGGGAGCTGGGCGCGGAAGTGCCCTTCCTGCGGCCTGATGAACTGGCTCGTGATGAAACCCTCGATTTGCCGGTCTTTGAGCATGTCCTGCACTGGCTGGCTGAAAACGAATCGTATTCCCCTGACCTGGTGATCCAGCTCAGGCCGACCTCGCCTGTCCGCCCGGTGGGTTTGGTGGACCGGGCCGTGAGTGAATTGCTCACTCATCCTGAGGCAGATTCCGTGCGGGGCATTGTCCCTGCTGGGCAGAACCCCCATAAGATGTGGCGGATCGGGGCCGATGGCCGGATGCAATCTCTCCTAAAGGTAGATGGGATTGCCGAACCCTATAACGCTCCCCGCCAGAAATTACCCCCTGTCTTTTGGCAAACCGGACATATCGACGTGATCCGACCGGCAACCATCCACGAAAAGCACTCGATGAGTGGGGATGTGATCCTGCCGGTGCATATTGACCCTGAATATACCGTTGACATTGATAACCTGCGTGATTGGGCGCGTTATGAATGGCTGGTGCGGGAATCTGGCCTGCCGATGGTCTCACCCGGACCGCAGCGCCGAGCCTGGCCCGACACGGTCTCGCTGGTCGTCTTTGATTTTGACGGCGTGATGACCGATGACCGGGTATGGGTGAATCAGGACGGCCAGGAGTTTGTGGCCGCCAAGCGCGGTGATGGCATGGGTATTAGTTTCCTGCTGGCCGCTGGGTTCAAGGCTGTGATCATCTCCACCGAGACCAATCCGGTGGTGGCGGCCCGCGCCAAAAAGCTGAAGCTGCCCTATTTCCATGGGGTAGGAGATAAAGCCAGCCTTCTGAAGACTTATCTGGCGGAAAACGCCATCTCCGCCGAAGAGACGATCTACGTTGGCAATGACGTCAACGATTTACCCTGTTTTCCAGTGGTGGCCTGCGCCGTTGCGGTGGCAGATGCGCACCCGGATGTAAAAAGCAAAGCGGATCAGGTCCTTGCCCATAAAGGCGGGCATGGCGCTGTGCGTGAGGTTTGTGATATCCTTCTATCCCGGAAAAAAGTAAAATGATGCGAAACCCCGTTGGACACCCCGGCGGGATTGCAAAGGAGACTCAAATGGCTCGTGAAATCAAAATTGGGAACCGAATGGTGGGTGAAGGTCACCCAACCTATGTTATCGCCGAAGTTGGCATCAATCATAACGGCAGCGTGCAAGTTGCCAAAGATTTGATCTTAGCCGCCCATGAAGCTGGGGTGGATGCAGTGAAGTTCCAGAAGCGGACCCCCGAGATCTGCGTGCCGGATCATCAAAAGGGTCAAATGCGGGATACCCCCTGGGGCTATATCTCCTATCTGGATTACCGCTATAAAGTGGAATTCGACCAAAAAGAGTATGAAGAAATTGACGCGTATGCCAAGTCACTGGGTATTGACTGGCTGGCCAGCTCCTGGGATATTCCTTCCTTGGAGTTCATTGACGCTTTTAACCCTCCGGCGCATAAAGTACCCTCGGCCCTGCTGACCGATCATGAGTTACTGCGCGGGCTCAGGAACACCGGTAAACCCGTCATCCTTTCCACAGGCATGTCCACTATGGATGAAATTGAGAGCGCTGTGGAAGTGGTTGGAACCGATAATCTGCTGATCTGCCACACCACCAGCAGCTATCCCTGCCCACCGGAAGAATTGAATCTGAAAATGATCCAGACCCTCCAGGACCGCTTCGACTGCCCGATTGGTTATTCCGGGCACGAGGTTGGGCTGGTGCCTTCCGCAGTGGCGGTGGCGATGGGTGCCTGCCTTGTGGAACGGCATGTGACCCTGGACCGTGCGATGTGGGGCTCTGACCAGGCTGCTTCTGTGGAGCCGCAGGGCATCCGCACCCTGGTGAAATACATCCGGGTGACTGAGAAGGCCCTGGGTGATGGCAAGAAAAAAGTTTATGACAGCGAGCAATCTTCTCTGAACAAGATGCGCCGTTACAGTATTTAGGACGATAAACGCTATGACGGTTTTGGAAAGAGCAAAAGACCTCTTGCAGGTTAAACCGGCGCGGCAGGCCATAAATCGTGACATCCGCAGAATGGCCCGCTTGGTAGAAGCCCTCGCGCCAGCCCCCAAAGATGATCGAGTCATCATTTCATTCAACGCTTCAACCCGGATCACCGGGTTGAGCCTGAACGCGGCTTTTGCCATGCTGACCGGCTGGTCACTCCAACTGCAGGGAGTGCGGGTGGTCAATTTTGCTTGTCTGCACGGGATGCGCCGCTGTGTGTTGGGGACACGAACCGATGACGTCCTCCGCGAGCCGCCCTGCGAGCATTGCGTGAAGCAATCCAACGCCATTTATGACCGGCAGGAGTTGGTCTGGATGGCCGGTGACCCGGATGCCGACCTTGAAGATGCACTCAAGGGATTGACGCTGGCTGAATTGCAGACCTTTACTTATGAGGATATACCGCTGGGTGAGATTTGTTTACCCTCCATGCGGTGGATCCTGCGCCGCCATCATTTGATGGATGACGCCCCAACCACCCAGCTCTATCGAGACTATATTCTTTCCGCCTATTCCGTCGCTATTCAATTTGAAGCCCTCATCAACGAGCTGCACCCGCTGGCCGTGATGGTTTTCAATGGGATGCAGTTCCCTGAGGCTGCCGCCCGTTGGGTGGCGCAGAAACATGGCATCCCAGCCTATTCCCATGAGGTTGGGCTGCGAGCCACTTCCGCCTTCTTCACTGCTGGGGAGGCCACGGCCTATCCGGTTGATATCCCGGACGATTTTCAATTGACCCCCAAGATGGACCAGCGCCTGGATGCGTATCTGTCAAAACGCTTCAAGGGCGATTTCAGCATGGCCGGCGTGAAGTTCTGGCCTGAGATGAGCGGCCTGGATGCCGATTTCATCGAGAAATTGGCGCAGTTCAAGCAGGTCGTCCCGGTCTTCACCAACGTGATCTTCGACACCAGCCAGCCGCATGCCAATGTGGTCTTTGAGGATATGTTCATCTGGCTCGATGAAGTTCTGAAGGTGGCTAAACAGCATCCCGAGACCTTATTCGTGATCCGAGCCCACCCGGATGAATCCCGCCCTGGCAAGGCCAGCCGCGAGAGCGTGGCGGATTGGGCGGCGAAGAACCAGGTGGATGATCTGCCAAATGTGACCTTTATTCCCCCGCAGGCCTATTTCAGTTCCTATGAGATGATCCAGCGTTCCAAATTCGTGATGATCTATAACTCCACGATTGGGATGGAAGCCGCGATCATGGGCGCGCCGGTGCTTAGTGCCGGTAAGGCTCGTTTTTCGCAATTGGATACGGTTTTCTTCCCCAAAACGCAGGAGGCGTACCTGGCGAAACTGGAAGCGTTTCTCAATGCCGATAAGGTGGAAGCTTCACCGGAGCATAAAATAAATGCCCGCCGGTTCCTCTATTACCAACTTTACCGTACATCGCTGCCTTTTGAGGATTACCTGAAACCGGATGGTATCTGGCCAGGTTTCGTGCGCATGAGCGATTTTAAATGGAAGGATTTGTTGCCGGAGAATTCGCCCACATTTCGAGTGATCTCGGAGGGGCTGCTGGAAGGGAAGCCATTCCTGCTAAGCGATGAGCAAGATTAGTATTTTAATTCTGTAAATAATAGCCTACCTACAGAGTAGATTAATCCTCATCGGAAGGTGGAATATTCTTTTCTTTAATAATATATACTGGGCGGTTTTTTACTTCTTGAAAAATATATCCGATATAGATTCCAATAAAGCTGATGACAGTTGTTAGGGTTCCTCCAACAATGAGGATCATGAACATCAAAGAACTCCAGCCTGGTTCGAGTTGGCTGGTATTGCCAGATATCCATAAAAACAGGATATACAAAATTTCAATCAGTGCGAGAAAATAAAAAAGACCGCCAGTGAATAATCCCAATTTAAGTGGAAATAAAGAGAATGAAAAGATAGCGTCGTTTGCGAGGTTTAGCATCTTCTTAACGGTGTATTTAGATTGACCACCAATTCTAGGTGGGGGATCAAATTGCAGAATAGTTGACTTGAAACCGATCCATCCGATCATTCCCCGCAGGAACCGGTGGTATTCTGGCATGGATATCAGCGCCTGGGCAGCCCGTTTTGAGAGCAAACGAAAGTCTGCAGCGTTTGGAATTGTTTTTTGATCACCAATCGTATTGATGAGTTTATAAAATCTCTGCGAGGTCAATCGTTTGAACAAGGATTGATTTTGAGTTTGTTTTCTTTGGCAGATGACAATATCATAGCCGGCCTGAAAAAATTTCACCATTTCAGGAATGAGCTCGGGTGGGTTCTGTCCATCGCCATCCATGGTGATGATGGCATCACCATCAGCAGATTCGATGCCACAAGATAGCGCGGCTTGGTGTCCAAAGTTTCGGCTTAGCGTTATCACCCGAATTAGTTCATCCTTCTGAGCTAGGTCATAAAGAATCTCTGGCGTGGAATCTGTTGAGCCATCATCAATATAATAAATATTTGCCGGGTTCGGCAATTCATTGAGGACAGATCTTAGGTTGTGATGAAATTGTTCCAATATTTCAGCTTCATTAAATATGGGAACAACAATTGAAATTCTCGAAGTAGTGTGAATGTTCATTGAATTTTGGAAATCTCCCACCCATAAGTGAATGCTCGATAATCAAAGAGAGGATCAGGGTTTTGACAGAAGCCAGCATCTAACCCGAAGTTGCAAAGAATGATAGGTAAGTTAATATTAGATAAGCGGAATGATTCTTCAAAAACACTTAGCTGTTGGCGGTTTTCCTCAGTTGTCATAAGGAAAGTCTCATTCCACCTATCTTGGTAGGTTTCCTCAATCCCGGCACGGACGGTGAGGGTAGGTTGGTTTTCAATATAAGGCATGAGAGCGATAACACAGGATTGGGTGTTCACAGTTTCCATTTGGGTGCTATCAAGTACTCCAAAGCTAATATCTGTTCTCTGATAATGCTCCTTTAAATATATATCAAACTTTTCGGAATATTCATTACTTGTTCGCAGGTTCATCAGAACGGTGGAATTTTCGGGAGCTGTTTCGGTGAGGTAAGTTAACATTTCATTATTTGCTTGGTCAAATGCTAATTGCATTTTTGCTTCAGTTCGATAATTAGGGAGTGTCAAAAGGAACAGGAGGCTTGCCAGAATGCCTAAAATAAGTGGAACTGTCCGGCCTGAAGCTTTTGACCTTTTAAGCGTATTAAGAAAGACTGGCGCAGTGAGACCGATCAGCATGGCTCCCCCAAAGGCGAAAGGTAGGAGATAATAACTTTCTGCATATGTCCAGGGAATGAAAACTACAAACCAAAAAAACCACCAAGTAGCCCAACGAAAAAGCATGAATTTCTGGTTTTGGTTAATGGAAATCTTCTTGATAACAAACCAAACCCAGAATAAAGTGATGGGCATGGTGTAATGAAAATAATACGCGTATTGTGTTACCCACCGGAGTAGTTTATTTAGAGTTTCTCCAAGATCTATCAGGTAACGGTCAGTATATGTACCTTCTAATAAACCGGTGCTTTGAATGGATTGTCTTAAGCCAAAATAAGCCAGCACTGCAATGGTTACTGAACCTACCAACATCCAATAATTCTTCCGGTACAATTTGAGGTTTTTGTTTTTCCTAAAATATGTGACGTAAAGCGCCCAGAATACAATCAAAGGAAGCATGACAATTGCTGTCTCTTTCACCATGATAGCTAGTAGGAGCAGGGATGCGGCGAATATGCCTTTGGCCCATGGTAACTTCTCTTCGTGTACAAATTTGGGGGTTAGGACGAGAATAGCGCTAATTATGAGTGTTAGTTGTAATGGCTCACCTTTAGAAAGGGTATAAAAATTCCCAATGATGGGCATTGAAAAAAGAAAGATGCAACTAGTCAGCAGTATTTGCCATTCCGCAGCACCTGAACGCTTCAGGAGTAGCCGGATTTCGACCAGAAGGATAAATAAGATAACTAAGTTACTTATGAAATACCAGAAAGAGTGGTAACCCGCGAAAAAATAGATTATTGTGTAATAAAGCCAGTATATGGGACGAAAACGCCCTGCTTGAAAGTCGTGGCTCATACTGAAATCCCCGCCGAGGAAATTTCGGGCTTGTTGCAAGGTTGTAGCATCATCTAACAGCCCAAACTGTGGAGACAATAAACGTGGCAGCATAATTAGAATTGCGAGAACAAAAGGTATTGCAACAAGCAAGGCTTGCCTATTTTTATTTTTTGCCATGGTGTCCTCCCATTGGCGTTTCCAGTATAATACGCTTGTTGGTGTATTGCGATTATTGTAGTTTATAATATATCACTTGGCAGAGAAAAAAGGTAGCCGAGAGTATTTTATGACAAAAAAACTAACTGCACTGGTACCCATGCGGCACCATTCTGAGAGGGTCCCCGGGAAGAATTACCGGCCGCTGGCGGGCAAACCCCTCTATCACCATATCCTGAATACCCTTTTGGCAGTGGAGGCCATTGACCGGATCGTTGTCGATACGGACAGTGACCTGATTCTGGAGGGCTTGCAGCAGGATTTCCCCACCGTGACCAGATTGCGCCGTCCTGATGAGCTTCGGGCAGGCACCATACCGATGAATGACATCCTGCTTCACGACACGGCAGAAGTGGAAGCGGAATTCTATTTGCAAACCCACACGACCAACCCTCTGCTGACCTCTGAAACGGTGGCCAGGGCTGTGAAGACCTTCTTTGAGAATTACCCTGAGCATGATTCCCTCTTTGGAGTCACCAGGTTGCAGACCCGGCTCTATGACCAGAACGGCCTGCCCCTTAACCATGACCCAAACGTTCTCCTGCGCACGCAGGACCTCCCGCCGATCTATGAGGAAAATTCCTGCATCTATATTTTCCCGCTCCAGATCTTGATCTCGCGGGGAAACCGGCTGGGAGAACGCCCCATGATGTTTGAAATCCCGGCCAATGAAGCCTGGGACATTGACGAGGAATTGGATTTCACCGTGGCGGAAACCATTTACAAGCAGATCCACGGTGTTGACTGACCCTCAACCTGAGATTGAACTTGGAGTCGATTGATGAAAGATATATTAGTATCCGCCCCCTATATGTTACCGGAATTGGACCGGCTGCTGCCGGTTTTGAAAGCCTTTGACCTGAACCTGATCGTCCCGGAAGTGCATGAGCGCCTCTCGGAAGAAGAGATCCTGGCTTATGCCGGCGATTTTGACGGCACGATTTGCGGTGATGACCGCTATACCCGCCGGGTGATTGAAGCCTGCCAGCCTCGGCTGCGGGTGATCTCCAAATGGGGCACCGGCATCGATTCGATTGACCAGGCGGCTGCGGCTGATTTTGGCGTGATGGTGGGCAATACCCCCAACGCTTTCACCGTACCGGTTTCGGAGAGTGTGCTGGGATATATGCTTTCCTTTGCACGCAACATCCCCTGGCTGGATGATGCTATGAAAGCCAGTGAGTGGCAGAAGATCAACGGTAAGACCCTCAGCGAATGCACCCTTGGTGTAGTTGGGGTCGGCAATGTTGGTCAAGCCGTACTGCGGCGAGCCCGCGGCTTCGGCATGGAACTGCTCGGGAATGACATTGTGGATGTCGCCCCGGATTTCCTGCTGGAAAACGGTGTGGAGATGACCAGCCTGCAGGATTTGCTTTCACGTTCAGATTTCATCAGCATCAACTGTTCTTTGAACCCCACCAGCCAGCATTTGATCAATGCTGAGACCCTGAGTTGGGTCAAACCGGGCGCAATTTTGATCAATACCGCTCGCGGTCCGATCATTGACCAGCCTGCGTTGGTGAAGGCATTACAAGAGGGTAAGTTGGGCGGTGCAGGGATGGATGTCTTTGAGGATGAACCACTGCCCGCAAACAGCCCCTTATTGAAGATGAATAATGTGCTCCTTTCACCCCACAACACGAATTCAAGCCCCCGCTTTTGGGAACGGGTACACTGGAACACGATCAAGAATTTGCTCATTGGTTTGGAGATCCCGACGGATCGGTTAGCGGCATTGAAAGCGGAATACGGCGGCTGACCCCAGGAACCTTCAGTTAATATTCGAGATTTCAACACCCTAGAAATGGAAGGATAATCACTTATGACTGAAAAAGAGACCAGGATAATGCTCATTACCGGTGCGGCAGGTGGCATTGGCCGTGCGACCGTTAAAGTCTTTGCGGATCATGGTTGGCGGGTTTTCGGTGTGGACCGGGAGCCTAAATATGATGAATTTCCGGCGGATGGCGTTTATATTCAGGCTGATATTTCCCTGCCTGAACAGATCGAAGGGATTTATGATCAGGTCAAGGCTGAAACGGACACCCTGGATGCCGTGGTAAATAACGCCGCTGTTCAGATCGCCAAGCCTCTGATTGAGACGACTGCGGAAGAATGGGATATGACCATAGCTTCCAATCTACGTTCAGCTTTCCTTGGTGCCAAACTGGCCTATCCTTTATTGAAGGCTGAGGGGGGCGGCGCGATTGTGAACACCTCTTCCGTCCATGCCGTGGCAACCTCCGCAAATATCGCTGCGTATGCCGCCAGCAAGGGCGGTCTCCTGGCACTGACCCGAGCGATGGCGATTGAATTTGCACCCGCGAATATCCGTGTGAATGCGATCCTGCCCGGTGCAGTGGATACCCCCATGCTGCGGGCCGGCCTCAACCGCGGGCATGTCGGCCATGGTGATATGCAGGAGCGGTTGGATAACCTTGCTGCCAAGACCGTCAATGGACGGGTTGGCCTGCCGGAGGAGATCGGGAGCGTGATTTACTTCCTGGCTGATAATAACCAGTCCTCCTTCATCACCGGTCAGGCATTGATCGCCGATGGCGGCGCGACTGCCCGGCTGAGCACAGAGTAATCTGATGTCCGTGAAATCAACTCTTAAAAAAGCCCTGCCCGAATCGCTCTGGCGGTTCGGGTCGGACCGTTATTGGTCCTGGTATAACCGTGACCGGCACTTGATGGCGAAGATCTTTTCACCGGCGTGGATGCATAATAAGGCCCGCCTGGAGGAGTATCGGAACAAATATGCCGGTCAGCGCTGCTTCATTGTGGGTAACGGCCCCAGCCTGCGCAATACCGACCTGACTAAGCTGGCCGGGGAATTCACCTTTGGGATGAACCGCATTTACCTGGCTTTTGATGAGTATGATTTCAAGACTTCCTGTTTGGTTTCGGTAAATGATCTGGTGCTGGAACAGTGTCATGCGGATATTTCTGCACTGGACCTGCCCAAATTCGTCACCTGGCGCGCCCGGAAATTCTTTGAGGCGGGGCCGGAGATGATGTTCCTGGATACGGATTACACCCTGCCCGAAGATTTCAGTGGTGACGCGACTGGGCGGATGTTTGAAGGTTTTACCGTGACCTATGTCTGCCTGCAGTTGGCCTATTTTATGGGCTTTTCTGAGGCAATACTGATTGGGGTGGATCATAATTTCGTGACCAAAGGTCCCGCGAATACGACGGTGACCTCTGAAGGGGATGACCCGAACCACTTCTCCGGTAAATACTTCGGAAAGGGTTTTCGCTGGCAGCTACCCGACCTTGAAGGCTCAGAAAGGGCTTACCGGATGGCGAAGGCTGCTTATGAGGCGGATGGACGACAGGTCCTGGACGCCACTGTGGGCGGGAAGTTGACCGTCTTAAATAAAGTTGAGTATGAAAGTCTGTTTAAGGAATAAATAGAAATAAGGGGCTAAGATGCTTGTTCTTTCATTACTTCCAGTAATTGGTATATTGCTATTCTGGATATATAGTGCATCCATTCAGACTTCTGAAGAACCTTCAGATTTTATTTGGCAAGAATCGTTAATTAGATCTGCGCTAATATGGTCAGCTTGGCTTGTCATCGGAACTGAGATTCTGAGCCTTATTTCCGAGATTACAAGTTTAGGCGTCATTGTTTTTTGGGCGTTAACGATACTTGTCTTGTTGATCTTTCTTTGGAAAACAGGAAGATTTGCTTTTGGTTGGTATCAGATAATAAACTCAATTCGTTTGCCTAAAAAAATCTTTGGATGGATTAGTCTGGTTCTGATTATTATCATTCTGATAATACTATTCATTACAGGTATCCTTTCTCCACCGACAATTCATGATGTCTTTACCTATCACATGAGCCGGGTCATGCATTGGATCCAAAATCGTACACTTGATTATTTCCCAACATCCATCACCTGGCAGCTCTGGATGCCGCCTTTTAGTGAGATGATCCAGCTGAATTTTTACCTCCTAACGGGAAATGATGTGATGTCTTTTTATAACCAATGGCAGAGCCTTGTCTTAGCATTGGTAGCAGTCAGTGCGGCCGCTGGTCAATTTGGAGCGAAAAAGAACGGTCAGTGGATTTCAGCAATATTCATTTTGACCATGCCTATAGTAGTTCTTCAGGCATCCGGTGCGAAAAATGACCTTGTTTTGGCTTTCATCTTTTCTGCGGTCGCATATTACATTATTAAAGCAACTCATGAGAATCTAGGAGTCTGGGATAAGATTTCCTTAAGTATTGCTGTTGGGTTGGGTTTACTTACCAAAGGGAATTTTCCATTTTTCGTTCTACCGGTACTGATTTGGCTTTTGATCATATTTATTAAGAAGAAAAATTGGAAAGATATTTTAGTATTCATTGGGATAGGTATTTTGGCGGTTGGTAGTCTTAATGCGGGCCAATGGCTGAGGAACTTTAATGCATTTGGTGATCCCTTAAATTCATCGGCAGCGGATTTCACACTCAATCAACGATTTGGTTTGGATGTTGTTATATCTAACCTTTCCCGAAATATTGTGACTCAAATGATCTCTATCGGTTTTGTAAATGAGATTATGATGAAAGCGCTGACAACGATTCATAATATGATGGGTATAAGTGTGTTTGACCAGACGATCACCAATGGACCAGGTGAGTTTTTTATTGTACCTACCCGAGAAGAGGTTGCTGCAAATCCTATTCACTTTTTAGTAACTTGTTTTGTGGTTTTAGTTTTGCTAATTTCTTTGTTCAAAAAGAAAAACTGTTCAAAAGACCGAAAGGTTTTGTATCTTTGTATAGCAGCTTTTTTGGGTATGGTGATCTTCTCAGCGATATTTCGCTGGCAAGTCTGGGGAACACGGTATTTTATCCCATATTATGTTCTTTTTGCCCCAGCAGTTGGATATATTTTTAGTAGGTGCCTTCCCCGTTGGATGGGGTGGTTGGTTTGTGCGGCGCTTTTGGCCTGGTTGATTAATCCCTTACTAAACAATCATTCCCGCTCATTCTCCTGGTCAGAATCCAACCGAAATAGCATTTGGACGATGTCCCGCAAAGGGCTTCTGTTTGCAAACCATCAGGCATATGAGGGTGCAATCCTAGAAATGACCTATGAGATGTATACCTCAGGCTGCCGTGAATATGGTATGGTTTTGGGTAAAAATGTACCTGAATATTTATTTTGGGCTACTCTGACACCTGATGCATCAGAATATCGCCTTGAACATTATGCGGTTGATAATGTTACTGCTAGCCTGGAATCCCCGGATTTTGAGCCATGCGGTATCATTGTGCTGGATGCCTCATCACCTGAAATTGTGGAGGATGGTTCATATTCACTCAAAGATGAGTGGTATTTTGAGTCAGATGGTGAAAGACATCTTATTTTATACCTACTACCGGAGTATATTCCGCAAACAACAGAATGAGAAATGACTGATCAAAAACCGCTTGTTTCCATCATCACACCCTCCTATAACCAGGCGCAGTATCTGGAGCAGACCATGCTCTCAGTACTCTGCCAGGATTATGCACCCATTGAATACATTTTGATTGATGGCGCATCTACCGATGGCAGTCAGGAGATTATCCGCAAATATGAGGATCGGCTGGAATTCTGGGTCTCCGAAAAGGATCACGGCCAGGCGGAGGCGATCAACAAGGGTTTTAAGCAGGCCAAGGGAGAGGTCGTGGCCTGGATTAATTCAGATGATCTCTATTACACCTGTAATGTCGTCAGCCAAGCGGTTCGGGTGATGACGGAGAACCCTGAACTGGGGATGGTTTATGGCAATGGCGTGATGGTGGATGGCGAAGGATATTTGCTTGATTGGCATCCCTACCGCCAGTATTCGCTGGATGACCTGCTGGCATTCAATGTCCTTTTGCAACCGGCAGTATTCATGCGGCGGGAAGCTCTGGAACAGGCGGGTTACCTCCGGCAGGAAAGTCATCTGATCCTGGATCATGAACTTTGGGTGCGAATTGCTGCAGTGCATCCTGTCCAGCATGTGGATGAGTTTTGGGCTGTGGAGCGGACCCATGAAGACGCCAAGACGATTGCCATGTCGGCTAAATTTGTGGATGAAGCCTTTAATTTCGTGGAGGGGCTAAAAGCCGAACCGCAATTTGACGCCGTATTGCAGCAATATGATCGAAAGATCCAGGCCGGTCTGCATGTGTTTTCCGCCAGGCGGCTGATCGATTCCGGCGAGCCAAACCAGGCGCTTTCGCATTTCAAAAAAGCCTGGGCGATTGATCGAAAGTCAGTTTGGCATGTCTGGTACAAGTGGGTTCAGGCTTTGGGCGGTGCTTTAGGCCTTTCGGGGTTGTTTTTAGCCTATCGCAAGACCAGAAGGCAGGTTACCCACCGCGACCAGAAACTTGTGGTGGATCAAGACGGGATCCATTGGATGTAATTATTTTTAACAGGTGGAAATTTGAGGAGATAAATGAATCGAGAATACCAACCCAACACAATGAACCAAATCTGGGAGAGGGGAAAGCGGGGTTTCCTTTCATTACTGACCAATCCTTCTTTTTATATTTACCTTTTCGCTGTCCTGCTCTATCTACCTCATTTCCTCCCTAATTTAAGTGATATTACACCTTGGGATGAGACCTATTACTTGCTAAGTGGAAAAGAGCTTGTTAATGGTGTGATTCCCTCTTTCAGTGGCAGCCCGATGACAGCAATTTTTTATGCAATTTGTTATCTGCCATTCAAAGCATCGCCATTTTGGCTTGTTCAGACAGATTCGCTGGGCAGATTCTTATTGTTCTCTGGTTTATTTTTGGGCTTTTGGCAAGTTGGGAAGGCCTTGAAATCCCACTTCAATCCAATGATCCTTTGGGGATTGTTGCTCTTATCTCCAGCCCTGGTCACAATATATGAATATCCTGCGGATCCCTTGTTTATAACTTTCTCTGCCCTTGCTTTTTCACAAGCGATCCGATTTATTAAAACTTGGCAATTGAAACATTTACGATGGGCGTCTTTCTGGCTTGGGCTTGGGATGCTGACGCGGGGCGATGCACTTGTGCTCATTTTTGCGTTGGTTGGGTTTTTGGTAATTGTAGGGCTAAAAAAGAATAAGTGGTGGCAAATTGTCTTGTCTGGGATGATTCCATTCGTTGCCTTGGCGGGAGGATATATTCTCCTGCGGGGAGCAATCACCGGAGATTTTGCTACCGGCATGGGCCCTTATTCATACACGGTGTTTGAACAGGGACAAGAGGTGGACCTCCAAGGCGGTACTCAACGGTTTGCTGGTCCGACAGAAAGTTATTATGTCGCCAGGCAGCTATTTGGTACACCGGAAGAAAATGACTACTCAATGTTCAATGCGATCAAGCGGAATCCTGAGGCATATATTCGCAGATTGAAAGCAGTGGTCACCTGGATCCCCGGTGTGTTCCTCTCTGCCCACTATCGTCGTTATGCCCCTCTCATTGTCCTGTTAGCCATTCGAGGTCTTGTCGAATATTTACGAAACAAGAAGATAAAACTTGCCCTCTTGCACTTAGTCTGGTTTCTACCGTTTGGAGCGGTCATTGCTCGAACGCTGGTTCGCCCCGGATATTTCTATATGTTCCTTTTTGTCACGTTTGCCCTGGCCGCAAAGGGCCTTGTGGGAATCTTGGAGAACCTGAAAAAGGGCTGGGAAAAATATATCTGGATGGGTGTTTTTGGCGCAGGCCTGATCTTCGCCTATTTGCGCGGTGAAGATGGTGTAATGCTGGCCATGCTGGTTTATCTCTTCTGGTTTATTTTATCTCTACTGCTTATGAAGCGGAAAGAGAAATATCCAAACTGGAAATCCATGGCCATGTTGTTGCTGCTTGTAGCCGGGTTCATGTTGAAAGCGGATTATCGGATCTATTCACCTCGTGTTTTAGGACAGGATTATCGGGAAAGGGCTTCTTTGGAGCTACGGGCAGTCACGGAACCGAATAGCATTGTCTTAACCGGAACGTCCTCAGTTGTCTTGATGGCCGACCGCGAGGTGGCTAATTTTAGTGCGAGTGATATTCCTGAATTCGAATCTTCGGGTGATTTCATTGAATGGATGACGGTTCAGGATTTTTCTGCGATCTATCTGGACGAGGAAGCTCCAAGAATCCTTTGGGACCTTGTGCTTGATCAGGAGGGAAAGGCTTTATCTCTGGTCTGGTCAGATGACGCAAATGAGGCCCATATATATCTGCTAAATTCCGATTAGTCGAAGTTTTTATTTGGAATAAAGTAGAATAGATGACCGTTAGCAATCCCGGTATAATTATTTGATTCGGTTTTCTCAATAATTGTCCATGAAAGTTATAATTACTGCTTATGAACCAAGCGCCCCTCGTTTCAATTATCACCCCTTCTTATAATCAGGCCAAATTCCTCCGCCGGACGATTGAATCCGTTCTCAATCAGGATTATCCGAATTTGGAATATATTGTGATTGATGGCGGTTCGAATGATGGCAGCCTGGAGATCATCCAGGAATATGCTGACCGGCTGGCGTATTGGGAATCGGTTCCGGATAAGGGCCAGACGGACGCGATCAATAAGGGGTTCAATCGGGCCACAGGGAAGTACATTGCATGGCTGAATTCGGATGACGTGTATTATCCTGGTGTGATCAGCGAGGCGGTGGCCTATCTGGAAGAGCACCCGGATGTTGGGCTGGTTTATGCGGATTGTGACTTCCTCGATGCTGAGGATCATGTGATTGGTAAGTTTCCCTCTGCGCAGACAAATCATAAATTGCTGCAGCAAGGATATGTCCATATCCCCCAGGCAACGGCTTTCCTGCCGCGGGAAATCTGGCAGAAGGTTGGCCCCTTGGATCCGTCCTTCTATTTCGCAATGGATTACGATCTTTGGGTTCGGATTGCACGGCTGGCACCCTTGGTTTACCTGCCCGACCGCACCTGGGCCGGTTTCCGGCTGCATGGTGACGCCAAGACAATCGTTGCTGATTCTCAGTGCTGGCCGGAGATGCTCAAAGTCCACTATCGCAACGGGGGGCATTGGCTTTCTGCGATTCAGGCCAAGTATTATCTTCGTAGATTAGCTGCACCGATCATCAATTGGTATCGGAAGCAGTCTTTCCAGAAATATGCCGAAGAACACAAGGACGAAGAATAGGTTTTGACTGAATGGGGTATATGCTATAATCCAACTACAATATTGGTAAGCTTTCTTATTATGGAGGTAGACGATGACCTTTAAGAACTGGGAAGTGATCAAAGTATCCTACTGCGAACATGCTGGCGAGGAAGTTGCCCTGGAGGCTGAGATCGTATACCCGGCCAGTTACTTGCCGGAGCAAGCCCCCAGGATCATCGCTCATCGCTGCTCGCGAGGCCTGGCCTGCAACAGTTTCCGTCACCCCAGCTGCTGTTGGGCGGGGACCAACCCCGGATTTGACCCTTTCAAAACACCAAAAGAAGCCAGCCCTGTGTAAAAAATCCTCAGAACAGAATAACTAAAGAAAAAGCACTCGCTGAAAAATCCTTTCAGCGAGTGTTCTGATTTAAAGACGGTTTTTTCTATTTTGGAGCCGGGTATTCACTGTTTTTAAGCTGATCAAGCAATTTCAGATAAAAGGTTCGGAAGAAGCTTATTCGCTCAACCCATAATTTGGTCGCAAAATCGGTCCCCAGTGTCATGTTGATGTAGTTATTAAGTCTCTCCAGAGTGGTTGTAACCGTTTTCTTTTTCTCTGCAATGGGCATCTTGCTGAACGCCTTCATCTGGAGGATTTCATAAATGCGGTAGGCGTCAAAGCGGTCCAGGTTATCAGCGTCACCCACAGAGATGGCAAGCGGCGTTCTCTCACCTTCAAAATCCGACTTGTCATCCACGTGGATGGCGATCCCATAGCAGATTTCCTGGATTCTCTCCGGTTCCAGGTCGAGGGATTCAAGAAATGGCCTGGCGATGGCTGCTGCTCGTCTGCCGTGATTGAGCCAATCTTCTTCCCCTGATAACTCCTCACAATAGCTCACATCGTGCAGCAGGCAGGCGATGACTAGAGCTTCAACATCCAGGCCTTCGGCTCGTGCGATCTGTTCACCGAGATTTGCCACCCGCATAGTGTGTTCTAAACGGTAATCCTTTTGTTCTTTGCGCTCCATATAATGAGCGTAATAAGCGCTTTCATCAAATTTCTTAAATAGGAAGGCTTTAGTTTTTTTGATATTGTCGGTCATTTCGGCCTTTCAAAATGTCATTGATCCGTGCAGCGCCCTTGAAGGGATTTTATCGCTTAAAGTAAAGCCCTCAAAATTAGCTATAAAGGACTACTCTTGAGGGCTATTAATTGTCAATAAATCAGTCTGAGGTTTAGATCACGCCCAGTTCTTTTCCAACTTTCTCAAAGGCTTTCAGAGATTGTTTGAGATCCTCATCGGTATGGGCTGCTGAGATCATCACGCGGATCCGGGCCAGACCTCGCGGCACGGTGGGGAAGCCCAGTGCCATCGCGAAGACACCTTCTTCATAAAGCCGGCGGCTGAACTCGCGAGCTAGTTTGGCCTCACCCAGCATAACGGGGGTGATCGGCGTCATGCTCTTGCCGGTATCGAAGCCTAGTTCGTTCATGCCGTTTTTGAACATTTCAGCGTTGGACCAAAGCCGATCCACCAGTTCGGTGGATTCTTCCAGCAGGTCAATCGCGGCAATGGTCGCAGCGACATCGGGGATGGTGACTGCAGAGGAGAACAGGAAGGGCCGACCGCGCTGGTGCAACCATTCCATGATCTTGGCGTTCCCGGCAACGACGCCGCCCATCACGCCAAAGGCCTTGGAGAAGGTGCCGACCTCGACATCCACCCGACCATGCAGGTTGAAGTGGTCCACGATCCCCCGGCCGCCCTTACCTAAAACGCCTTCGCCGTGGGCATCATCGACCATCAGCATCATGTCGTAGGCTTCGGCGATCTCGACAATTTTATCGAGTGGTGGGAAGTCCCCATCCATGGAGAAGACGCCGTCGGTCACGATCAGGCCGCGCCGATATTGGCCTTCATTTTCCCGGATCACGGCTTCCAAAGAGGCGGGATCAGCATGTTTATAGCGGACGATCTTTGCCCCGGAGAGCCGGCAGCCATCAATGATTGAGGCGTGGTTCAGCTCATCGGAAAAGATGCGGTCTTCTTTGCCCACCAACGCTGGGATGGTGCCGAGGTTGGCGGTGAAGCCCGATTGGAAGGTGATTGCCGACTCCACACCCTTAAATTTGGCAATCCGCTTCTCGAGTTCGAGGTGCAGATCCATGGTGCCGGCGATGGTGCGCACAGCCCCCGGCCCGACGCCGTATTTATCCATGGCGTCTTTGGCAGCCTGGACCAGTTTGGGGTGATTGGCCAGCCCCAGGTAGTTGTTCGAGCAGAAATTGAGGACTCGCTTGCCGTCAACGACCAACCAGGCACCCTGCGGTGAGCTGAGTGTGCGAATCCGGTTATACAGGCCTGAATCCTTCAGGTTTTCAAGTTCCTCATCAATCCAGTTTAATTTGGTTGACATGGCTCCCTCTGATTATGGTGAGTGGGTAAAAAATTCTGAGACTATTATACCTTTTGTTCTCTGGTGAAACGGCGCTTTGAGGGTGAAACAAAATGTAATTCAATATAATCCGTGAGTAAAGGTCACGTTGAAATGATCTTATAAAACCAATAAACGACCCTATCCTCATTCCTTCCCCTGATCCCAGGGGAAGGATGCCTGCAAACGGAGTGTGGCAGGCAGAAAGGGGTTCTCATATAAATGAGAAAGCAGGTTGATGACCATTTTCTATACCAAAAGGTCTGGATGCATATTTTGGAGAAGAGATTTTATTTCAGCGTGATTTCCCAGAGGTGCACGTGGGCAATCTCGCCATCGTAAACGCTGAGCACCTCGATTTGGATTTCGTCCACGGTCACTTGCTCATCAAAGGTCAGGGTGAGCTCCCGGGTGACCGGTGATTGCCCGACTTCCTGGGTTTGGCTGGCGACCTGGTCCCCCGCAAGGTAGGCTGCCACAGTGACCCGGGTGGGCGGACCGCCGATCAGCAGGGTGGCGGATTGGAGCTGGACCGGTTCAGGATAACTCAGGACGATCTTCAGCGGGTTGGCCTCGAGGGTGCGGATCAGGGTAGTGGGGTCACCATCGAAGGCGTGGGCGATCTCGTTGGTGTCCAGTGCGGAATGCGCCACGGTGACCTGCCGGCCGTCCAGCAGCATCTCGGTGGTGATCAGGGCCTGTCGCGCCTCGCGTTCTTGCGCCAGAATATCGAGGATCTCCGGGACATATGCCAGGCGGACGAAATAAAATCCTGGGCTGCCATCCGGATAGGCGAGCGTTTCTTCTATGTTGATATCCGTGAACTTACCGCAAGAGTAGATGAAGTCCAGGTCATCTTCGGTCATCACGAACAGTATGCTGTCATCCAAAGGGCGGTAATCCAGCGCCCAGGCGTTGATATTTCCCATCTGCAGGTTGGGGATGCCGTCTGCAAAGTAGCGCAGGAGCACATCCGAGCCGTTGGCCCAGGTGGAGCTGACATAGACGGTGGTATCCGCTTCGGATTTGGCGATCTCAGCCGCCCGAGGGAAGACCTGCCGCGCGCCGTACTGCATCCCGTCCAGGCCGTAATTATCCGTCCAGGTGGGTCCGTTGGTCAGAGCGTCCGTCATCATCCAGAAGCTGAAGCCGGTGAGAACCGCGAACACAGCCAGCCAGATCAGCGTCCGGCTCAGCCGGAGCCACTTCGACCGCAGCCAGGTCGCGGCCATTTCCAGGCCAAGAGCGATCATCAGCGTGGCCGGGATGATGAAGACCAGCCCGCGGGTGATCCCCCAATCGACAAGTGCCGCCCCGGATGGGGCAGCCAGGGTGGCAAGGATCAAGGTGCGGTGGGCAGGGTCCCGGAAGCGGCGGATGCAGCGGATCAGCCCTGCCAGCCAGAAGGGGAAGGTCGCCCAGAAGATGTGCCCGTAGCCAAACATCGTGTGCCGTGCCAGGTCGAACTGGGTTGAGAAAAGCCAGGTGGGCAGGGTGACACCAGGCCAGATTCTTTCAATCAACGAGGGATTGGGCCAGAACCAATAGAAGGGGTTGAGCCCTTTGAGATAGCGGACGAAGTACATCCCGATCTTCTCCCAAAAGGAGAATGGCTTGACCCAGTAGGAATTTAACAGCGTCAGGTGTTGGAACTGTGCGCCGCCCTCGGTGAGTGTGAACCGCAAGTAGGGCAGGGCCAGGAGGATGATCAGAGCCAGCCCCTTGAGCGCGGCTTTGCGATGCTGCCAGTGATAGCGGGCATCAGCGGCTAGCAGCATCAACCCGGTGACCACTACGATCACCTGCCCGGGGCTGTAACTATAGAAAGCCAGCGCACCGGCGATCAATGCTGGGTAGAGGAATTCTGGGTGATCGCTCCGGTAACGGAGGTAGAAGGCGAGAAAGGCGGCGTAAAAGGAGACCATCAGGGTGGTCTCGAAAGCCGTGCGGGAATGCAGGAACCACGCGGGGACGGCCGCCAGCAGCAGTGGGGCCAGCCACCAGGTACGGCTCTTGAAGGCATCTTTGAACGTCAGTCCCAGGCTGGCCGCGGCCACTAAGGTGAGCAGCACGGCGGTACCGCGGGTGACCCACACATGCTTGCCAAAGATCAGGGTGGGAATCAATTGGGCATAAACCGACAGGCTTAGGTTGAACTGCCCGCCGTTTTCGAAATAGGTAGGCAGGAAGACCCCTGCGCCGTCCCGAAAGCCGCGGGAGACGAGGTCAGTGGCTTGCTGGGTCTGGATGGCTTCATCGGTGAAGAAGTATATTGGGAAATCCGCCAGACCGATCAACCGGGTGAGCAGATAGACCGCGATCCCCAGCAGGAACAACCAGACGGCCAAGCGGCTGCTGGCGCTCTTAGTGCTCACGGGTGAGGTTGGGCTATCGGACATTTCCGGGCCGGTTCAGGCTTTCTGCAATATGTAGTATAGATGCACATACTGCGATTCTTCGTCTAATTGATACGAGGTCCATTTCTGCTTGGAGAGGATTTTCCAATCGGTCAGCAACCCCTCAGCCTCCGGTACGGAAAACATGCTGTGCAGGGTCATCTTGTCGCCTTCCTGTCCATAATACTCGCCTGGGGCCTGTTCGACCCCGAAGCCGCTCTTGGGGAAGCATTCATCGGAGATGAAGCCCAGGAAGCACAACCCACCCGGCTTCAACACCCGGTGCATCTCCCGGATGGATTGGGCGGTGTCTGCTTTGCTCATGTGGCACATGGCGAAATGTTCATAGACGAAATCAAAATCTGCGTTCTCAAAGGGCATCCGGCGCATATCGCCTTTTTGGAGGTGGATTGTCAAATCCTGCTCTTCGGCATAGGATTTGGCCTTTTCGAGCTGCTGGTCCGAGATGTCGATGCCCCAGCAATCAAAACCCTGCTGGGCGAAAATCGCCAGGGGTGGCAGCGGGCCACCTGCGCCGCAATCCAAAATCTTGCCGGGGGCAAGATCACGCGACAGGATGGTGCTCAGGAATCGGTAAACAGGTGCAGCGTTAGGGCGCAGGATGATATTTGACATGGTCCTCCCTTGAAATAACTGGTCAATATTAGAGATAAGATCCTTTAATTTTATATCAGAATGGGCCGGGGACTGGCTGCCAATTTCCATGACTGGCTGCCGGATAGCCGCCAAAAGTGAACCAAAGGTCATGACTCATTGGATTGTAGAGATTGGCATAGACCGTGCCGTAATCTTCCCTGTGTTGTTCCACATTGGGGTCCGCCAGGACAGCGATCAGATCCTTCAGTTGCGGATTTTCCGGTAACGCGTCCAATTTCGTTGTCATGGCTTCCGCCCGATGGAGAGAACTCTGATTGGCCGTCATTGCATCTTTCATTTCGGGGATGAATTGGTAATGATTTGTGCCCACCAGAAAGCCTGAATCAAGATCGCAGCGGGCAACCCGGCGGCAGGAACATTCCAAAATGGCAGCTTTCCCGTTGGGACTGGCTGAGAATATTAACATACCGCCCTGCCGGGTTTCGGACCGCAGTCTGGCTTCAACCGCATCAATGGAGTCACAGGTTTCAAGGATGTCTGTCAGGAGGACGAAGGGTGTCCAGGCGTGCGCTTCAGGTTGATCCAGGGCAGGCAGCCAGTTGTAATGCAGCCATAATCCACTTGAGTTCACGCCCGTTGCGGCGTAGAGTTCACCACGCATCCCAAAGGTCACGGTGCCCAATCTTCCGTTCACCTGGCGATGGATGGTATAGCCCCAAAGGTCAGGCACCCAGAGGTCATTGTTCCGCCCGACCCAGAGCGCATCACGGGTTCGGAGGAGGAAAGCACTGCAGCCTGTTTTGCCTCCGGAGTCGGCATAACCCCACTCAGCAATTCGCTTGAGGGGCACACCGGAACCATCTGCTAATCCCTCCATTTCCAAAAGAAATCGTTGGGGGAGGGAATGGGCCCATTCCAAAGCGCCTGCTGAGAGTTGTTCAGCCGTGATTTCGCCTGCCTGCAGGGGGCCGGCATTCAGATATTGTGAGATGTTATTTGCCAGGCTTTTCTGCATGTGTTCACCAAGTTGGTATCCGACCTGATAAGGCGAACCTTCGAGGCTGATATAACGGTTTTCAGCGAGAGCAGTCACAATGAGAACTCCCTTTATGTATGTTTTCGATTGAGTTCATTATAAGGCAGAAGCCTTTTGCAAGTGTTTGATTGAAAACGGTGCCCTCCAGCGAGTGAGTTTAAGGTATCTGATATCAACAGAATTCTATGATCTGGGGCATTTAGATTACTACTATATGTTTATGGAATGTAAAAGTTATTGGTGAATACTGAAGTTATTGAATCAATGTCTATATGGAAAACAACAATGATGAAGATTTTATAAAGTCTACATCACTCAAACCAAAATAGTCTGATAGATACTCATAATGTCGTAAATCACTATCTGAATAATATGCAAATGTAATCTTTTTCAGTTGTCTCTGGTTTTGCATCCCATTTAGCCTAATAAATAGGTGCTCATCGACTATTCCACCTATTGTAGGCTCCTTATATTTAGGGATACTGGCAGATAGTCTTTCCTCATATCCAGAAATTTGAAACCCAACACCATAAACCAATAGATTTCTCAAAGATAAATTTTCATCAAAGAAGAAGTCAAAATCAAAAAATGTGTCATAACCGGGAATCTTTCTAATTTTAGAAATTTCTTCTAGTTTCCCAATGCCATTCCATCCCCACAGGCATTTATAATCGAAGGTTTTATTCGATCTTAAAGTAAAAATTAATTCCTCTTTTTTCTTAATGCCCTTCACGAAAGACCCATGTATATGGTCGGGTTTTAAACCCTCAAATAGTCTATCAAAATTCGTTGTAAATATACGAGCATCTCTTCTCACAAATGATTTGATAGATTCTTCAAAATTTTCAAGCTTTTGAGTAAAGTTCAGATAAGTTAAATAATCCACCATTATTTCATGCCAAATATTGTATAAGAATGGGAAAGAAGTTCTTATGGTCGGGTAGTCATAATCACACTCTTCTTCTTTTGTAAATAAATCTGCTCCAAACCAATATTCAATATTTGAATCATGGGCGGTGTAATATTGTTTGAAAGTTTCTTTCAGTTTCTTGAAAAAGAGTAAGTTTGTTGTGTCTTTTTTATCGTAAAACAATTTAAAAATGAGCGACTCTTCTCTTGGACTTAATTGATTGGTAATAAAGGCTTTTAAGAAACCATCAATATGAAGCAAATAATGTTTATCTGGTTTTATTAAAGGCTGCAATTGGGAAATTAAATTTAATGACAGCCCATTACCAAATAACAATCCGTCATATTCATGAATTTGCCCGTTCAAGAATTTTCAATCCTTCCAATTCGATTTACTATTATCACATTAGGTCTAAAATAACAATTTTCTATGTTATGAAGATTAATTATGGGGTTCTCCCTGATCTAAATTGTAGGCTGATTTCCCAACCTGCTATTACTAAGGAATGGGCTCAGGAATTTATAAAAGCCCGTAGTCTTGGGGCGCAGGATGATGGTTGGCATGGTCCTCCCTTGGACGCAAATTGGATCTGAATCGGTATTTTAATTCTAACAGAAGGGTGGCTGAGGGGATATCCTTTCAAACCGGTGCCCTTCAGCGAGTGAGTTTAAGGTATCATATATCATCAGAATGCTGTGATCCAGAATACGGTAATTTTAGACAATCCAGCATGTAGTTAACGCAAAAACTAAGCACTGGAAAAAACAATGACTGATGAAATAACCCCTGAACTTTTTGAACATCTGGTTGACCTGGCGGCTTTTGCCTTTGACCCGGACGAGGCGGAATATCTGCGCAAGCAGCTCAATAACCAATTGAAAGCGGTCCACCACCTGACCAGCGTCCCCCTGCCGGAGGACGTGCCCTTGGCCTCGCACGGCGTGACCTACACCGCTGAGACCCGCACCGGCCTGCGTGCCGATGAATGGGAACCCTGTGAGAACCCGGATGAGATCCTGTCTCAGGCGCCTCAGGTCGAGAACCGCTACATTATCGTCCCGGATATTCCCCATACGAAACTGGACTGACACTATGGCATTGACTGAATTAACTGCATTTGAAACGGCTCAAAAGGTCAAATCCGGTGAGCTCTCAGCGATGGAAGTGCTGGAAGCTGCTCTGGAGCGGATCGCCGCTGTGGACGGTCAGCCCGGCACCCTCGATTACGGTGAGCTGACCGATGAGGACCGGGAGAAGGTCCACGCGTTCATCACACTCACTGCCAAGACGGCCATCAAGCAGGCCGAAGTAGTGGATGCGAAGGTAAAAGCGGGTGAGGAAGTTGGCCCGCTGGCCGGTGTGCCGCTGTCCGTGAAGGACATCTTCACCGTCAAGGGAACACCCTCGACTGCGGCCTCCCGCATTCTGGCGAACTTTACTGCGCCCTACACGGCCACTGCTGTGCAGCGGCTGGAAGCGGCAGGAGCGATCAACCTGGGCAAGGTGAACCTGGATGAGTTCACCTATGGCTCTTCAAGCGAATCATCCGCTTTCCAACCCTCCACCCGCAACCCCTGGGACACCGATCATGTGCCCGGCGGGTCTTCCGGTGGCTCCACGGCTTCTGTGGCCGCGGGAGAGGCGATGCTCTCCCTCGGGACGGATACCGCGGGTTCGATCCGTCAACCGGCCGCTTTTTGCGGTGTGGTCGGGCTCAAACCGACCTATGGCCGTGTCTCCCGTTATGGGCTGATCGCTTTTGGCTCTTCGCTGGATTGCCCCGGCCCGGTGGCGAACAATGTACGTGATGCTGCTCTGATGCTGGGTGCTATGGCAGGCGCTGACCCGCATGACAGCACCGCCGCGACTGTGCTTGTGCCAGACTACCTGGCCAATCTGGGTAAAGGTGTGAAGGGGATGCGGATTGGGCTTTCGCCGGATTATATGCAGATCACCTTCCCGGACCCGGAAACGGGTGACCTGGTTGTGCAGGATCTGCCGGAAGAGATCAAATCCGCCACCTTGCATGCCGCAGATGTGCTGGCGAAAATGGGCGCGGAGATTGTGGAAGACGTCCCGATGCCCAATACAGCTTATGGCATCCCGGCCTATTTCGTGATCAGCCGGGTGGAAGCCGCTTCCAACCTGCACCGCTTTGACGGCGTGAAATATGGCTACCGGACCCAGAGTGATTACCGTGACCTCAAGGAGATGTACCGGCTGACCCGGGCGGAAGGTTTTGGCCTGCAGCCCAAACTGCGCATCCTGATGGGAATGTATGTCAGCGCTGCACAATATGCTGAACAATATTACGCCCGTGCGCTGCGAATCCGCAGCCTGATCCGCTCGGATTTTGACGCCGTCTTTGCACCGGATGGCGATTATAAGCTGGACGCCTTGCTCACACCCACCACGCCCACCACCGCGTTCAAGATGGCGGATGTCTACGGCGACTCGGTCCTGATGCAGTATGCTGACCAACTTACCGTACCCGCCAACCATGCCGGCATCCCCGGCATCTCGCTGCCCGGTGGGATCGCCTCGGATGGACTGCCAATCGGCGTGCAGTTCCTGGCGCCTGATTTCGCTGAAGAGACGCTCTTCCAGGCGGGACAGGCTTTTGAGGATGCTACGGCGGATGAGGATTGGCGAAAAATCAAACCCGCAGTGTTGCGGTAAAGAAGAACTCTCCGGATAACGTGAAGGACAACACGATGACCGATTATGAAGTAATTATTGGGTTAGAGACCCATATCCAACTGAACACCACTACCAAGATTTTCTGCTCCTGCAAAGCGGACTCCTGGGAGGATGAACCCAACACCAATATCTGCCCGGTCTGCACCGGGCTGCCAGGTGTGCTGCCTGTGCTGAATGAGGCTGCGGTTGAGAAGGGCGCACTGCTGGCTGCCGCCATGCACTCCGAGATCCGGCTGACCTCTTTCTTTGATCGCAAGAATTACTTCTACCCGGACCTGCCCAAGGGATACCAGATTTCCCAATTTGATCTATCGCTGGGTAAAGGCGGTTACCTCGACCTGCCGATGCCGGATGGCAGCGAGCGTAAGGTGAATATTGAAAAGCTGCATCTGGAAGAAGACGCCGGCAAGACCAAATATGAACACGGCGTGAGGTATGTGGACTTTAATCGCTGCGGCGTGCCCCTGGTGGAAATGGTCACCGGCCCGGACCTGCGCTCAGCGGATGAGGCCGCGGAATATCTGATCCGCTTGCGCCAGTTATTGCGCTGGATCGGCATCTCAGAAGCGAACATGGAAAAGGGCCACCTGCGCTGTGATGCCAACGTTTCGATCCGTCCGGTGGGCAGCATGCATCTGAACACCAAGACCGAGATCAAGAACGTGAACTCGATTGAGGCCGTGCGGGCCGCGATCAACAAGGAAGTTGAACGCCAGATCGAAGTGGTTGAAGCGGGCGGCAAAATTGAAGCCTGGACACTGGATTGGGATGATGCCAAGGGTAAGCTGACCAAGATGCGTTCAAAAGAGACCGAGGCGGATTACCGTTATTTCCGCGAACCTGATCTGCTCCCGCTGGAGCTGACCGACGAATGGCGGGATGAGGTGGTGGCCTCACTGCCGGAACTGCCGCTGACACGCCTGGCGCGGTTCATGAGCGAATTTGACCTGCCGGAATATGACGCCGACATCCTGACGGCTGACCGGCCGATCTCGGAATATACGGAGGCCGCGATTAAAGCCTATGGCGGCGACCCGAAAGTGGTCTCGAACTGGATCATGAATGAAGTTTTGCGGATGCAGAATGACCTGGGCGTGAGCGCCGATGAACTGGTGCTGAAGCCGGAAGACCTGGCGGCAGTGATCAAACTGGTCGAAGGCGGCACGATCAATAACGCTACCGGCAAGGCGCTGTTAGGTAAGGTGCAGGAGACTGGTAAGTCCCCGGTAGTCATTGTGGAAGCAGAAGGCCTGGCGCAGGTCAGCGATGATTCCGCGCTGCTGGTGGTGATTGACAAGATCCTGGCCGAGAATCCGGATGAAGTTGCCAACTATCGCAGCGGTAAGGAAGGACTGTTTGGTTGGTTCATGGGGCAGGTGATGCGGGAAACCCGCGGGAAAGCTGACCCGAAAGCAAGCCGGGAGCTGCTGCAAAAAGCGTTGAAGGGCTAAGGTTGACCGAATAGTCCGATTCGCGTAAAATAGAGTGGCACTATTTGCGGGCGTCGCCAAGTGGTAAGGCATCAGCCTTCCAAGCTGACATTCGCCGGTTCGAATCCGGTCGCCCGCTTTTTTGTTTTAATCGTGAGATAAACCGAAGAGTCACGGTCTCATTGAGAGTGGTGATTTGCTGGTAATGGGCCCGATAAGGATTGAGGAGTTACAAAGTACAGAGCCCTTATGAGAGCTATCTTGCTGATTAAGTTATACTAATAAAATAAAATGATAGCAAAGTATAAGACACACCAGATAGAAAGACTCCCACATACGCTACCATTTTCTCTCTTTTAAGTCTGTATGGTATTTCAATTTTTAAAAATATCCTAGTGATTAACCTGTAGAAATTATCAGGGAATAAGGTTAATTCTTTATCTTTGATTAAAACTTTTAACCCTCTGAACATGTATTCATAAAAGAAGAACAACGTCATAATAATAAGGGTTATCCCGACATCAGTTAATTTCATTTCTACAGATTCCTTTCATTTATCAAATGCTCCACTGGATCAGTAATGGATAATAAAAAACATTTATCGTGTTCTTCTCGGGTCCAGGATCTTATATTTCCCTTCACGGTACAATGGTATCGGTTTAAAGGAAACATCGGTAAGTAGGGACCTCCCGAACACTGGCATACGCCTGATGCGGCTCGAATCCATTCAGGCAATTGCCAAATGGTAAGTAGATTCGATGTTCCACACCCAAGTCTCTCGAAGTCTTCAATTTCCTTCTAGATCTAAGCCTTGTGTAATTCGGTAATACTTGGTGCCGGGGCATTTCCTTGCCCCTCTGCCAATAATCCTCCCAATCCCTCCAAATATTATTATAGTATCCAAATCGGTTTATTGGGGATAAGGACGCAAATTTGTTTAATATCGAACAATCCTATAAAATATTAAATGAGGATCAAATATCCACCGTATATTTGGTGGTGTTGTGACCTGATGGATCTGTTTAACGGAGCCCCGTTTCGACCTGACACGATTTTACTGGTGCCTTTTTTATTGTTGTTATCAGCCAATAGGTGTAATAACCTTATATCTGAAAAAGGAGATAGTAATGGATGAAAATTTAAAACAATCGTATGAGGCACTGGATAATTTTTGGGGGATGAAGGTCCGTGAAGATAACAAAATGTGGATTAATTTCATTACCTATTTCAAGACGCAAGAGAGTACGATGAAGGCTTTTGAAAATTTATCCTTTTCAATTGTGGATAACCGCGGGATTAAGATGCCTGATGGTGTTATCGCCAAGCTGCACCTGATGACAGATCTGAACCGCATCGTTTTGGTGTACTTGATGGGGAAATTTACTAAAAAACAGGCTAGAGAGGTTATTTCCACGTTTGGCCGTTATATTGACCCGGGTGTCAATGACCAATATTTGCCGGATGTTGCTGCCAAATTCGCGATCGCTCTTCAGGAAAAGGGCGGTGGTGGGCTCATCTGGACGGATTGGCCGGAGGTCACTGATGCGGGCAAGAAGAAACCATTTTGGAAGATCGGGAAATAATTGAAAATTGTTTGCTCAAGAGAGAGAAAAGAATGTAGGGTGGGTCGCTGACCCACCAGTCAAAGGAAAATCAACCACTTGCAATAATTTCCCAATGGCCAGGTTTGGTCGATCTTTAGCATAGGGCTGAGACAATAAACTGTTATGGCTGGCTTCCAGCCAATTTTCCCCGCCATTATTACTCGACCAGGTTTGGCTGGTTGAGATTATGAATCGTGAATGGCAATTATTGTTTATCTTTATTATTACCATTCTTACCACTTAACATTTTTTAAGAAGTTCCATATATAGGAAACTTCCAAAAGAAATGAAGAGACTAATAACTAATATCACTGGAATAAGTGCCACTACATATCCTATAGTCGTCCCAAATAGAGTTGGGATAGAAGCTAGAAAGAAAAGGGAGTTAAATATTAATAATGCTCTCAAAAGTGTGTTTATCCATTTATCTTTCGAGTACCTCAATAGATAAACATTCATAATCATTGAACCGCAAGCAACGAGGATAAAAATTATCATAGAAATTATTGGTAAATAATTATTCATTCCAGTCTCCTGAGTCCATAGCGTTGGTCCCTGACCCACCGGTCAAAGCAAATCCACCCTATTTCATTAGTTTCCACAATAAATGGCCCATTCCGACCTCCAAGGATCCCTGGGTCGGCGTTGTTCACTTACTTTATTCAGTTTGCTGGGACAAAAGGACTTAATCCCTAAAATTCCCAATCTCAACTTCGAATTTAGTCCGGTCACCCCGGAAGAGGACTTTGGTGGAGCCAATCCCCCGTCCATTCTTTAGGTAGGAAACAGATTTATAGAGTAATAAGGCGGACCCAATCGGGACTTCCAAAAGGCGTGCCTCGTCTTCGTTTGCGAGCACGGCCTCAATGGAGCGGCGGCTGGAATCGATCTCATAGCCGTATTCCCTGCGGATCTCTTCCAGAAGGGATTTGCCGGTCAGGTCGATCTCGGCAATCTTTGGGCAGAGGTCAAAGGGGACATAGGAGCGCATGAAGGCAAAGGGTTCGTTCTCGACGAAACGCAGGCGGTGCAGTTTGACGGCCTTGCTGCCGGGTTCCAGGCCCAGGCGGTCACAAACGGAGGTGGGCGCTATGACCACTTCGTTTAAGAGTACTTTAGTGACGGGGTTGATGCCCAACCGGGTCATGTTTTGGTAGGTGCCGGATAATTTCTGCAGGAGATCACCCGAAATTTTCTTGTTAAGAATTTCAGTGAGTTTCCCGCGACGCTGGACAATGAACCCCTCCAGCTCCAGTTCCCTTAATGCCTGCCGTACGACAGACTTACTGACGTCATAAAGGTCACAAATTTCCGAATGGCTAGGGAGGTTTTCTTCGTTTCGCCAAATCCCATCAGTGATTTCTGACTTAATAAGTTCTTTCAATTGGGCGTAGTAGGGGACAGAACTTGAAAAATCAATTTTATTCATAACCTCATTCATGTATTCTCTCCATTGACAAAACGATAATCCTTTCTTATAATCTTATTATAATATGATAATATCAGTTAATGCAACCTTAACCTCGCAGTAATGAAACACCTCGTACGTTAACAGAAGTTATAGGAATAATTCTAAATTGATTATATGTTCTAGTCAAAAATTAGTAAACGATTTTTTAGTGGTTATGTCTAGAGCGTTATCCTATGGAAGGAGGAGAAATCTAACTTTAGAATTTTGTCACTTTTTGGGGAAGAAATCACCAGATCTATCCATTTAAGGAGTTTTAGAAAAAATGAAAAAGAGTTTGTTGGTTGTTAGTGTTTTACTTGTCATCTTCTCGATGTTGGTAGCTGGCTGCCAGTCTGCTGCTGAACCCACCGATGCGGTTGTCGATGAGACCGAAGCGGCTGTCGTTGAAGAAACCGAAGAGGTTGAAGAAGCTGTGAATCCCGAAGACCTGACCATTGCATTGGTCTATGGTATTCAGGGCGATGCCTTCTATATCACCATGGAAAAAGGCGCCCGGGCGAAAGCTGAAGAATTGGGCGTGAACTTTATCGCTGATGGCCCCTCAAAATGGGATCCTGCTGTGCAGACCCCCATCATTGATGCTATGCTGGCCCGCGGTATTGATGCTCTGATCGCTGTCCCCAATGATCCTCAGGCTATGATTGCTCCCCTGCAACGGGCCTATGAATCCGGTATTCCCGTCATCACCACCGACCAATACATCGGCGATGGCGACTATGCCAATGGTTCCGTGACATTCCCCTACTCCGTGATTGCCTCTGACAACTACGAGGGCGGAAAGATCGCCTGCGAAGCTCTGATCGAAGAAATCGGTGGGGAAGGCTCCATCTATATTTTGACCTCAACCGCCAATGTTCCTTCTGACATCGCCCGCCGTGATGGTTGTATTGCCGCCATCGACGCTGTTGACACCGTGACCCTCGCTGGTGTGGACTACACCGAAAGCAGTGCCCCGATTGCAACAACCCAGACCCAGGCTATGCTGGAAAAAGAACCTGAACTAAGCGCCATCTTTGGTGCCAACCTCTTCAGTGCCCAGGGCGCTGCCGCTGCCATCAAGAGCGCCGGCCTCGAAGGTATCGTGAAGATTGCCTCCTTTGATGCTCCCGAACAGGCCATTGTTGACCTGCGCAACGGCGTGATCGACATGGTCATCGCCCAGCAACCCGCTCTGATCGGCGAACTGGCTGTACAATATGCTTATGATGCACTGATGGGCAACACGGATGACATTCCGGCACGGGTCAACACACCCTTTGTCGTCATCACCCGTGACAACGTCGATACTGATGAAGCTCAGAACGCGATCTACAAGTCAGAATAATCTCAACATAATTTTCAACCTAAAATACCTTCCTGAGATCTTCTCAGGAAGGTATTAGGAGTATTTATTCGCATGAAATTATTTAAGAAGAGTAATGAATCATCATCAGCGATTTCCTCACCACAGGATCAGAAGCAGGGTGTGGAATCCGGCAGCTATGTTGCGAAATCGGGCATTGGATCGAAGACGCTTCTTCTCATCGGTAAATATTGGGTACTTGTTTTTCTGGTTCTGCTTCTGACTGGGTTTTCTTTTGCCCCAGGCTTTCTGAGCCTGGATAACTTTCAAGCAGTTCTTGCCAATAATGCCATGCTTTTGGTCCTGGCGATTGGGCAGACATTAGTCATTATTACCGGGGGGATTGACCTCTCGACAGGTTGGGTGATGGGCTTGGCCAGCGTTGTTGCTTCACTGGTGATGCGCCAGTTCGCTTTGGATGCCAACCTGATTTACGTGATTGCGACAGGCTTTTTTACGGCGGCTATCATTGGGATCCTGGCCGGTTTGGTCAATGGGGTCGTCATCTCGAAACTTAAAGTACCGCCATTTATTGCGACATTGGGTATGTACGGCATTGCGAGAGGGCTTGGTTATATCCTCTCCGGTGGGCCACCCGTGAGCATCAATTTCCCTGATGTGGGTCATTTTGCCAACGGTTATCTGATCTATATCCATCCTACCGCAGGCTTTTCGTTCTTTAATCTTCCTGAAGGATTGACCGGGATGGATCTGAGAAACACCATCAAGCTGATCCCATTCCTGATCATCTACTTTGTGATCATCATCCTGATTTCCCACTGGGTGCTCTCCAAAACAAAATTTGGTCAGCATGTTTATGCTGTGGGTGGGAATGTGCGGGCTGCATTACGGGCAGGCATTCCCGTCAATAAAATTTTGCAGAAGGTCTACATCTTCTCCGGGCTGATGGCCGGTATCGCTGGTTTCTTTTATGTCATGCGCTATTCAGGCGGTGTTGCCGCAGCGGGAGATGCGCTCAACCTGAACTCGGTGGCTGCCGTGGTCGTGGGCGGCGCGTCCCTGTTAGGTGGCGAAGGGACCTTGATTGGCACCCTCCTGGGGACCCTGATCATTGCCTTCATTCAAAACGGGCTGATCATTGTTGGCATCGATCCCTTCTATCAATATGTGGCGGTTGGGGTGATCATCATATTCGCGGTCATTATTGACCAATTAAAGAAGCAGGCGGTCAAATGAAAGAGCAGAAGATAAAAAATACAATGAGCGCTCCTTCCGAGAATGAACAGGCTCCGGTTCTCAAATGCGTTGGGCTAACCAAGCATTTTGGCGGCCTGGTGGCGGTTAACCGTGTCAGCTTCCATATCAATCCTGGCGAGGTTGTTGGACTCGTCGGTGATAATGGCGCTGGTAAATCGACTATGATCCAAATGATTTCAGGTGTCTATTCGCCGGATGAAGGCGAGATGTACGTTGATGGGAAAAAGGTCTCTTTTTCAACGCCCCTGGATGCAAGGAATGCAGGGATTGAAACTATTTATCAGGACTTGGCCCTCGCGACGAACCTGAATGCGGCGGATAATATTTTCCTGGGGAAAGAAGTATCCACGAAGAAGCTGGGTATCTTCCCTACATTAAATAAGCGAAAAATGCAGGAAGAAGCCAGAAATATTCTGAAAGAATTGGATATCAAAATCCCCGGGTTGACTCGGCCAATTAGAGAACTCTCCGGCGGTCAGCGTCAGGCAGTTGCCATTTCACGGTCCATCTATTGGAATGCAAAACTACTGATTATGGATGAGCCTACAGCAGCCCTGGGCGTTCCGGAACAAAGAAAAGTTTATGAGCTTGTCAACAAGCTGAAGGAACGGGGGATGCCAATCATCCTTATTAGCCACAACATGCGCGATGTCTTCGCAATCGCAGACCGGATCATTGTTTTGCGGCGCGGCGTCAAGGTGGCGGATATTGAAGCGCACACAACCAATGATAAGGAAATTGTGTCGTTTATGGTTGGCAACGAGAACGAATAGAAAAGACAAAAACCTCAAAGAATAAAGATTAGAGGATATTTTTATGAGTAACCAAAAGACAGAACTAGCTTCATTAATGACAACATCAGAGCTTCGGGCATTCCAACGAATATGTTCTGACAGTGGGAAAATGCTGGTGGTTGCAATGGATCAACGCAACAGCATGCGAGCTGCTATGAGAAATAATGGTGACCAGGCAGATGAAATTTCAAATGATGACCTTGGGGATGTGAAATGCCGGTTGGTTGAAGGCCTGGGTAATTTTGCCCCTGCACTATTATTGGATCCTGAATGTGCGCTGCCCAAAGCAGTTGATACCGGTGTTTTATCCAGAGATACCGCCCTCATCGTCAGCCTGGACGCTTCCGGCTATGATCGCGGTGATAATTCCGGGTTGAGAGAATCTCGGGTTGTCGAAGGTGTCAATGCCCGAAAAGTGAGAGATTTAGGCGGTGACGCTGGTAAATTGTTGGTTTTCATGCGGCCGGACAAGGATGATGGCGATTCCTTTGCCCAGAGCCTGATTAAGAAAACTGTAGAAGAATTTGAAAAGGAAAATGTCCTGCTGGTGGTTGAGATCCTGGTTTACCGCCTGGAAAACGAGACGGAAGAGGATTATCTCAAACTCAAACCTGAATTGATCCTAAATTCAGCGAAACTGGCGGTTGAGAATGGCGCAAAATTCCTGAAATTGCAGTATCCTGGTTCTGGAGAAGCCTCTGCAAAGGTCACGGCTGCCATGAAAGGCGTGCCTTGGGCTGTGCTTTCACAGGGCGTTGACCATGAGGTCTTTATCGAACAATTGAAGGCTGCGATGGATAACGGCGCCATTGGCGCTATCGCCGGCCGGTCATTGTGGAAAGACTGTGTTGCATTGGATGCTGAGAAAATGAAGGCAGACCTTAAGGAAAAAGGCCAACCCCGCTTGAATGAGATCCTTAATCTGTTGGGCTAGTTGTACAATAACAGGATGAATAAAGTACCGATGGAAGAAACACAAACGACGATCGGGATTGACCTGGGCGGGACGAATGTCCGCATTGGGAAAATCACAGCGGATGGAACCATTCTGGAGTTTGTTAAGTCCCGAGTTCCCAAAACACGGGAAGAACTGCTGGATTTGATCCACGAAGCTGTTCAGGGTATGTTGGATCCGGATGTGTTGGGTATTGGCTTTGGCTTCCCGGGTCGGGTGGATCATGAAACCGGACTGGTCTTGTCGGCGGGCTTTCTGGATTTTGCTAATGTGAATCTTGTCGATGTTTTTGCAAGTTGGACGGACCTCCCATTTTTCCTGGGTACAGACCCCAATATGGCCTTATTCGCTGAAATCCAAATTGGTGCCGCCAAGAGCCATCAGGAAATTGCCTTACTGACTATTGGGACCGGCATTGGGGGCGCAATCGCCTCAGATGGCGAGTTGTTCTATGGCAATGGCTGCTCTGCCCAGTTAGGACATATCACCGTCAAGATGAATGGCGATCTCTGTAATTGCGGCCGACGAGGTTGTGTCGAAACGACCAGTTCAGGGACCGCTCTTCATAAAATAATTCTGAATTCAAGTTTCACCAAGGATATCAAGGTCCAAACGCTAGCGAAGATGGCCGGGCAAGGGCACCTTGAAGCAAAAGAATTGCTGCTGAAGTGGGTCAGTCCCTTACGTCGTGCAATGGATTCGATTTGTGCCACTTTGGGCTCTGATCTGATCCTGATTGGCGGAGGATTGGGAGAGGCGGCTTGCCAACTCGTCAAAGAGCTTACAACTGCCGAATCCGAATGGTTTGTTTACGATGTAAAGCATTGTCAGCTTGGGGATGATGCCGGCGTGATTGGTGCCGGTTTATATGCCAGGCATAAAGTCAGCCAGCTGCGAAATTAGGTTATGACAAATGAATAATGAGAATAAGACCCAACGAAAAATAATAATGGTGAATGGTTTGCCTGCGACAGGTAAAACCTCGATTGGACGGGATATCGCCGAATATTACCATGCCCCTTTGATCACTCTGGATATGCTCAAGGAACCCATGTTTGATGAACTAGGCGTCGGTGACCGTGAATATAACCGGACACTGAGCAGGACCTGTAAGAAAATCATCTGGGCGGAGATTCGCGATTTCCCTAAGGATGCCATTGTCGTGTTGGATGCATGGTTTGGCTTGCCGCCCAATGAGGATGTGAAGGCAGGACTGGAGAGCGTTGGCGCTGATAAGGCAGTTGAGATCTGGTGCCATGCAGCAGGGGAAATTCTGAAAGAGCGTTATATTTCTCGCGTTGGGCTGCGCCACTCTGCACACCCCGGTGCGGAATTTGGCGATGAACTGGCCGAGCGTTCCAAGACCGTGGTCCCGATGGATTTTTGCCCGATGTATGACATTGATACTGGTGACTTTTCAACGATTGATTTTAATGATTTGCATCAATGGTTGGATGAAAATTTGTTTTAGAGTTGTTATAAATTATTAGTGCTCCCAACCCCTGGCCGGTTTATCCGGCCAGGGGTGCACTGGGCATTTTCCCCTTATTGTTTTGTGACAATTTAACCCAGGCATCTATCAACCGGGTTTTGACTGGATTAGGTTATCGTTTTGTTAATTAACAGAGAATCCCCTAATTTATTAAATGATATGCCATATAATTACTCCTACCAAAATTGAGTTATTCGCCGAGTATTTTCTGGCTTTCGGCTGAGACCATTCACCAAAATTTCTCCATATCATAAGAGGAACCCTCTTTGACAACTCAAATGCAAGCAAATTACCATGCTTCGGAAACCTCCCGCGAGAGGATTATGAAAGCGCTGCGCCATGAGCCCACCCGCCGGGTCCCAATTGACCTGGGCGGAATGGCTTCCACCGGGATTATGGCAATTGCGTATGACAAGCTGAAAAAACACCTAGGGATCGAGAGCGGCCAGATCCGCATCATCGACATTGGGCAGCAGCTTGCGGAAGTGGAGCTGGAAGTACTGGAGCGATTTGGCGGTGACGTGATTCCTCTGACGCATTCGCTGGGTGAAGCTCAGACCGGTAAGTGGAAACCCTGGACGCTGCCCAATGGGGTGGGGTGTTGGGTCTCTGCGGGGCTGGACCTGCGGCCAAATGAGTCGGATGGCGGCTGGCTGGTCTGGGAGAAGGGCATTCCGGTTCGCCGAATGTCACCGGACAGCCTCTATTTCACCCGCGTCAATCCACCGCTGCGTGATGCAACGTCATCAGCGGACCTGAAAGACATTCCCATTCCCCTCCTGACCGATGAACAACTGAAAGCCCTGGCAGACCGGGCAAAACTGCTTGATGAGACCACCGATTACGCCATCATGGCGGCTTTTGGCGGCAGTATTCTGGAGATGGGGCAGAAGCTGCGGGGCTGGGAGCGCTTCATGGAAGACTTGGCCGAGGGCGGCGCCTTCACAGAGGACCTGATTCAGGGCATGGTGGAGAAGCATCTGAAAAATCTGGCCCTATATCTGGAAGCGGTTGGCGACCATGTTCAGATCGTCCAGTTTGGCGATGACCTTGGCGCTCAGGACCGCCCACAGATGTCCCGCCGAATGTATCAAAGGACCATTAAGCCCGGACATAAACAACTTTATCACTTCGTTCATGACCATTCACAATGCAAGGTCTTCCTGCATTCCTGTGGCAGCATCACCCCGCTGATCCCTGACCTGATCGAATGCGGTGTGGATATCCTCAACCCCGTTCAGACCAGTGCGAATAATATGGCGCCGGAGAAGCTCAAAGCTGAATTCGGTGAGCAGTTGGTCTTTTGGGGCGGCGGGTGTGATACCCAATCGGTCCTATCCAATGTCAGCCCGGATGAAATTCGGGCGCATGTGACGGAGCGGCTGCAGATCTTCATGCCGGGTGGTGGTTATGTCTTCAACCAGGTGCACAATATCCAGGCCAATGTCCCCCCGGAGAATGTTGTGGCCATGTACGACGCCGCCCGGGCGTTTGAATTACATCAAGCAAGATAATGACAATTTACCAGTCCACTTATTAGCATAATGTCATATGATTTTTTGGTAATTTGTTCATGATTAATTGGATGAATATCCTAACTTGGTCTGGAAGGGTGTCTAATCTGGGTGATTGACCTATAATTAACGGTGTTTAGAGTTATGTTATGTAGCCCTTGAAGGCCGCCTGCCCAGAAAATGGAATGGCGGCTATAAAATGAGTTCGATTTACAAATTTAGAAGTGGAGTGTATTAATGACAGAAAAGAAGATCCATACGATTGAAGAAGTGACCGCATTAATTGAGGAACAATCGCTCACTAAAGAGCAATTGATGACTTATTTGCGGCAAATGATGGAAATCCGAGCCCTGGAGAACAATATTGCCAGTCTATTGGGGACAGCGGTATTGAAGGGCGCTTCCCACCTCTATGCCGGTGAAGAGGCTGTTGCTGTTGGTGCCGTTGGTGCGATTGATGATCGTGACTTTATCACCAGTACCCACCGCGGTCATGGTCATGCCCATGCGCATGGCGACATGGCAGCCAAGACCCCCGAGGCCAAGCAGGAACATTACAACAAGATGATGGCCGAGGTTCTTGGTAAATCCGGTGGTTATTGTAAGGGTAAGGGCGGTTCCATGCACATCGCTGATGTGGCCCATGGTAACCTGGGTGCCACCGGTATCGTTGGCGGTAACCTGCCGATTGCCGTTGGTGCTGGTCTGGCTCAAAAGATCAAAGGTACTGATTCTGTAGTACTTTGTTTCTTTGGTGACGGCGCTTCTAACACCGGTAACTTCCATGAGGCCCTCAACATGGCTTCCGAATGGGACCTGCCGGTTATTTTCGTGGTTGAGAACAACAAATACGCCATGTCCACACCCTTCGTCAAAGCCAGCAAGCTGGACCATGTTGCTGACAGGGCTTGTGCCTATGGCATCCCCGGCGTGATCGTGGACGGCATGGACGTTTTGAAAGTCCGCAAGGCCGTTTCCGAAGCTGTGGCCCGCGCTCGCAAGGGCGAAGGTCCTTCCATTGTTGAATGTGAAACCTACCGCTACTATGGCCATTCCCACTCTGACCCGCGTGCTTACCGCACCCGTGAGGAAGAAGCGGAATACAAAGCCAAAGATCCCATCAAACGTCTTTCCGCTGAATTGGAAGAAATTGGTATGGCCAAAGAGGCTGAGATCGAAAAGATGGACGAGACCGTCGATGAGAAACTCGATGCCGCGATGGATTTCAGTAAAGCCTCACCACCCCCAAGTGCTGACCTCCTGATGACGGATGTCTATGCACCTGATAACTGGACCGATGCTGACATTGCCGCTGAGAAGAAACTGCGCGAACAGGTTCGCAATGACAAAGATATGCGCCAGATCACCTATTCCCAGGCTCTGAACGAAGCTATGCGTGAAGAACTGATCAAAGATCCCTCCGTCTTCCTGATGGGTGAGGATATTGGTCTGTATGGTGGTGCGTATGGTGCGACCCGCGGCCTGGTGGATGAATTTGGTGAGGAACGTGTTCGCGATACACCCATCTCCGAGGCGACCATCGCTGGTGCAGCCGTTGGTGCAGCGATGTGCGGTATGCGTCCTGTGGCTGAGATCATGTATGTTGACTTCACACCCTTGATCATCGACCAGTTGGCGAACGTTGGCGGCAAGAACCGTTATATGTTCGGCGGTAAGACTTCCGTGCCCGTCACCCTGCGGACTGAAGGTGGTGCCGGCCGGGCGATAGCAGCCCACCACTCCCAGAGCCTTGAGGCCCTTTGGACCCATCACCCTGGTGTATACGTTGTGATGCCCGCGACTCCTTATGATGCCAAGGGTTTGCTCACAACCGCTATTGAAAACGACAACCCAGTCATGTTCATTGAGCACAAGATGCTCTATAAGGAAAAGGGCCCCGTCCCCGAAGGTGAATACAAGATCCCCTTTGGTGTGGCCGATGTGAAACGCGAAGGTAAAGACCTGACCATCGTGACCTATTCTCGCATGGTGCTGCGTGCCCTGGAAGCTGCTGAAGTCCTGGCGAAGGAAGGCTATGATGTGGAAGTGGTTGACCTGCGGACCCTGATGCCCCTCGATATGGACACAGTGATAGAATCAGTGAAGAAGACCGGTCGTTTGGTGGGCGTCACTGAAGCTTATGAAAACACCAGCTTCATCAACGAAATTATGGCTCGAGTCAATGAAGAAGCTTTCGATTATCTGGATGCTCCGATGGTCCGGGTTGCTTCCCTGAACATTCCCGTTCCACGGGCCGAGGTTCTTGAAGATCTGACCATCCCGAATACGCAGCGCATTATTGATGCCTGCAGGAAGGTGATGAGCTAATAATGGCAACTGATTTATTCATCCCTAAAATGGGGCAGACTGTTGAAGAAGTGACTCTTATCAACTGGCTGATCCAAGAAGGCGACAAAGTTGACTTCGGCGATCCAGTGATGGAAGTTGAGACGGATAAAGCTATCTTCACGGTGGAAGCCAATGGCAAGGGCTATGTCCATTTTGGACCCTTTGAAAAGGGCCAGGTGGTGCCTGTCCTAAGCGTTATTGCCACCATTGGCAAGAAGGATGACTCCTTCTCCCCCAGTGTATCTGTGATTTCACCTGATGGTGAAGCTGCTAAGGCGGAAGAAGAAGCGCCAAAAGCAGAAGAGCCAGTTGAAGAAGAAAAGCCAGCCGAAATGGCAGTTGCTGCCTCACGCGCTAAGGTTTTCGCTTCCCCTCGCGCCAAGAAATTGGCTGCGGCCAAGGGCGTTGATCTCTCCAAAGTGGCTCCGACCGGCGGTGAAGGCGTTCGGGTGACCGAGAGCGACGTAACGGCTTATCTTGAAAAGAACGCCAAATCGGCAACACCTATTGCAGCGAAATTGGCTGCGGAAATGAATCTCGACCTCTCCGGTGTGACCGGTACCGGCCCCAAAGGCACGATCACCCGTGAAGATGTTGAAGAAGCAATCCGCCAGCGAATGGCAGCCGGCCCTGTGGCATCAGCCGCACCAGCCGCCGCTGTTGCAGCCGAAATTCCCTATGCCTATAACAAGGCTCTGAACACCAAACCGGTCTCCGGCGTCCGCAAGATCATCTTCGACCGGATGGGCATGAGCGACCAATTGACCGCCCGTGTGACCCTGGTGACAGAAGTTGATGTGACTGAACTGGTTCGCTTCCGCACAAAGTTGAAAGCGGAGAAATCCGAGGCCTGGGGTTATAAACCCGGTTTCAATGAGATGATAGGCCTGATCGTGGCCCATGCTCTCAAGGAAACACCTTATATGAATGCCCGGCTGAGCCAGGACGGCACCAAGATCGAAATCCTGGAAGATATCAATGTGGCATTTGCTGTGGATACTGACCGCGGACTTTTGGTCCCGGTGGTCAAGAAAGCTGACCAGATGGAGTTGAAAGACCTGGGTGCCCGGTTCCATCACCTGGTGGATGCCGCCAAATCAGGCCGAATTTCCCCCGATGACCTGGTGGGTGGCACGTTCACCATCACCAACCTGGGTAGCTACGGCGTTGATGCCTTCACCCCTGTGATCAACCTGCCTGAACTGGCTATTCTGGGCTTGGGTCGAATTCAAGAGAAGATCGTACCTGTGAACGGTCAGGCCGAGATCCGCAAGATGATGACCCTGAGTTTGGTCTTTGATCACCGCCTGGTAGATGGCGCTCCGGCAGCGAAATTCCTGCAGACTGTCAGGGAATTGCTCGAAGATCCGATTATGATCTTTGTGTAAGCAAGAAATAAATTCAATATTGCTTAATGCCTGGGACAAAGTCCCAGGCATTTTTATATTCCCAAAGCAGTTATATCCAATTGAAGGGAGAGCTATGTTACACTCTGGTATAGTCCAACTGGAGGAAAGGTGAGGTGTGTGTTGAAGATGGTATCGATTGTCAATCAGACTTCTCCAACCGGAGAAATCCAGGTGAAGGTGTGCGAATCCTTTTTCAGCCGGCTGCGGGGTTTGATGTTTACCAAGGAGATCAACCCAGAGGGCGGGATCATCATGGACGAGAAAGTCCCCTCCCGGATGAATGCATCAATCCATATGCTCTTTATGAACTATGCCATCGCCGTGATCTGGTTGGATAGGGACCTGGTTGTGGTGGATAAGGTGCTGGCAAAACCGTGGGCTTTAGCCTATCTGCCCAAGGTGGCCGCCAGATATGTGATCGAACTGCACCCATCCCGGTTGGATGATTTCGCTGAAGGGGACCGGATAGAACTGGTGGGTGAGGGCAGCTGAATTACCTCGTTCAAGGGTGTAATTTCCAGTTAGAATTAAAGTAGAAATGTCAGGCTCCTGCTGAGTGTTGAGTGGAAGGGTTCCTTTTCCCCAGCACCAACAGGATGGCTTGATGTTTATAAGGTTTGACCAATGAGAAAAAGGAATGAGATGAGAGAACGAAAAAGCCCACTGCTCGGTTACCTTCTTCCTAACTTCAACGATCTGGTCTGGATCGTTGCTTTCATTGGCGTCCTGGCGCGCGGTCATAAGATGATGAACCTCGATGGGGACCTCGGACGGCACCTGACCATTGGTAAATATATCCTCCAAAACCTGACCATTCCCCGCTTTGACCTTTTTTCACACACCATGCTGGGTGATCCAGTCACGCCGCATGAATGGCTTTCACAGGTGGTCTTTGCCCAGGCGCATAACCTGGCCGGTTTCACCGGTGTGATCCTGGTTTGTGCTCTGTTGATCGCCACCACCTTCTGGTTGGTCTACCGGCGGATCCGGCTGAACACTAATTCAATGCTGATCGCGTTGTTGGTGGCTTTTCTGGCGATGACGACCTCTGCACTGCATTGGCTTTCCAGGCCGCATATCTTCACTTTCCTTTTTCTGGCGTTGTGGGCGGTGGTGTTGAACCGGATGGTGCAGGGAAAGGTGAAGAGCTGGTGGCAGCTGCCGCTGCTGATGGTCTTGTGGGCTAATTTCCACGGGGCCTTCATTGCCGGATTTATGACCTGGTTTCTGTTTGGCTTCGGCACGTTACTGGACCAAATTTGGGCGAAGCGTCCCTTGCGGGAGGGCTTGCCGGCAAAATTCTGGCAGTCCTATCTATTGGGCGGCGGTGCGTCCCTGTTGGCTTCGTTCATCAACCCTGCTGGGCTGGGCATTTGGGGTACCAGCGTAGGGTATTTGGGTGAAAGTTTCCTGGTGGATATGACGATTGAATATCAATCGCCGAATTTCCACCTCTACCGCATGTGGCCGTTCCTGTTATTCGTTGTCCTGCTTTTGGTTCTCTTTGCGGTCAATAAGCGGGACCGGAAATTCCGTGACCTGGTTCCCGCCATCGCCTGGCTGGCGATGGGGCTTTATAGCGCCAGGAATGTCCCCTTATTTGCGATCATCTCCGCCCCGCTGCTTGCTGCTGAACTGGATATGTTGTTTATTCAGGCAACGGAGAAGTTCAAATGGGTGGCTCGATTGAAGAAGTCGGATGACCGTTACTTGAGTCTGGACGGCCAGTTGAAGGGGTATGTCTGGCCGGTGTTGATTGTCCTGCTGGCGGTGATTGGCCTGAGCCTGGGATTTACCTTTGATGCCCAGCAGGAAGGGTATGCCTATGACCCTGATATCTTCCCGGTGGATGCGGTGGCCTGGATGGAGGATCACCCCCAGGAAGGGAATATGTTCAACTATTTCATCTGGGGCGGCTATCTGCTTTATGAGGAATGGCCGGATGATCTGGTCTTCATTGATGGCCAGACGGACTTCTATGGCGAGGCGCTAACCCGGCAATATCTCGAGGTGCTCTCCGCTGAGGATGGCTGGGCGGATATTTTCGAAAGCTATGATGTCACCTGGGCGATCCTGCCGCCGAATGAGATTGTGACGCATTTGATGGTGGTTGACCTTGGCTGGGAAGAAGTCTATCGGGACGACGTGGCGGTGATTGTTCACCAGTAGTTCGGATGCTTTAGTTGGAAATGGTTTCATGAAAGAAAAGTAAAACCTTCCTTATGATCCTGTTGGCAGGGGACGGTGGGCGGCGGAAGCTGGCTAGCACGAATGGCGCGCAGGAGGAACTGAATAGTCAGTTGCCAGCTGAGTGATAAGTTTTTAGAGGGGATGGGTTATTGATTTAGGGATTAGATATAAAAGATCATGATGATCCCAAAAATCAGGAAGGGGGCAAACGGGAGCGCATTGGAGAAGGCGCTATATTTTTTTGTCAGGATGAGCACAATCAGGGCGATCACGGAAACCAGAGCGAATGAGACAATGGCGATGATGATGACGCCCACAATGGCCGGCCAGCCAACCAGCAAGCCGAAGATTGTCGTGGCCATGACATCCCCGAGGCCAAAAGCAACCTCCGATAATTTCTTCTTGCGTATGGCCCCCACGATCTTTGAAACCAGGATCCCGAGGAAGTAGAACGCCAGGGTGATGAGCAGCCCACCTAAAGCACCCAAGAGGGATTTCTTCCAACCCAGAAAGATAAGACCATAGGTGAGAAAGAGAATGAAGCCGGCACCGGTGGTCTCCAGCAGGACAGCATGATGTTCGATATCAATGACGAAGATGATGCCTAACAGAGCCGTGACGGGCAGTGCGGCCCAATAACCCAATAGGGCCGGCGGGAAGAACTTGAGCAGGAAGCTGATGGCGGCTGAGACGAGAATGACCAGCAGGTTCCTGGCAGGCAGCCTGGTGCCGCAGTGCGAACACTTATATTCGTAAAGGTAATCTTTCAGGGATAAAGGGCGCTGACAGGATGCGCAAGCGGGCATGGACAGCCCTGAGTCACTCGGAAGGATATCGGCAAAAAAGTTGATGATGATTCCCAGGAGAATTCCGATGACCGCAGTAAGTATATATTCCATTTTGGCTCCGAACTTGCATGGTTTATTTTATTGTTACGATATTGTATTTGATTTTTTGGAAAATTAATGTAAAATTAATCTATCACTCGAAATAAATTATACACGAAAAGAGTATATATTCGAGATTTGCCATAGCGTCGATTTTGAAATATCTTCTCCAAAGTAAACAGTTCTTATTAATTCAGTTATATTAGCATCTAGTTAGTGACGTTGTGAGATTATCTTGAAAGCTTTTTGAATGATTAATAAGTGATATCAATCAAATTTATTCAAAAGGGGTAGCTATGATAGAAAACTTAGTATTGCGGCCCAGAAAAAGTGCGATATTGGAAAAGCACGAAAAAGAAGAGGGACAAGGTTTGATTGAATACGCATTAATTGTTGTCTTGATCTCAATCGTGGTGATTATTGTTTTAGGCCTGGTGGGCGGCGAGCTTAATGGGTTGTTCCAGGATATTGTGAATGGGCTCAGTACTTAATTCGCGGGCATAAAACGCTTCCGGGTGATTAATTGATACTTGGAATTTTTTTACCGTCGCTGGATAGTTGAAAGGACCAAATTATATAATAATGGTTATATTACACTGGATTTAAACTGATATCCATTATTATGCGAATCGTAATTGACAACTTGGTATATCTGTTTATAATGTTTTATACACTTTTTAGAAAGGGAGATGAACGATGTTTTTGCAAATGTTGTTAGCACAGCTCAAACAGCATGATGAAGGACAGGGGTTGATCGAGTATGCTTTGATCGTACTCCTCATCGCTATTGTCGTGATCGTTGTCCTTACCGCAGTTGGTGGTGAAATCAACGGCGTATTCTCTGATATTTCCAACGAACTCAGTGGCGCCGGCACGTAATCACTAACAGCTTGTCAATTCTTTACGAAAAGCATATAAGGTCTCTGAAAAGAGACCTTATATGCTTTTCATGGTATGTTTGCGTTCTTTTGTCGGGGCTTCTTGTGCAAAATTTACATATTAATTTAGCATTAAAATTGGGTATTAGAGTTTACACCCTCTTTTTATTTTCCATTGACTCTATGCTATAATAATTATTGTCAATTCCGCTCAGTTCTGGGAGATAACTGTCTATGCGGACTTTAAAACATTTAAATTCATATTCCCTTCTCTTCATCGCCGCTATCATTTTTATCTTTTTATTTGGAGGGATCGTATTCCCGTCTGTTCAACCTCAGGTGGTTGAAGCGCAGACTGTTTCTACCTGTCTTAATCGGGTCAACATACCCACATCTGATCTGCACTGGGCTTATGTACCTGAGACTGCGGACCAGCTCTACACTGAAGAAAAATACTATTACTTGGCTGGACAGTTGATTGCCAACGGCGTTGTTGACGCAAGCACTTGTCCTTCTAATGGTTTGATGTCCACCGGTTATGCAAATGCCTGTGGTATGTCAGAGGCTTTGCCAACAGTCATTATTGTGCAGAATCTATTAAACGAACCTATTTTGCAGGCTTATGATGATGTGGGCGTTCCCCCAGTTATTTTAAAACTATTGATTGGTACAGAGAGCCAGTTCTGGCCATCATCGATCAACTCGATCCATTTTGGCTATGGACATCTGACCAATATGGGCATTCGGAATGCTGTCCAATGGAATTCCGACCTTTATAACCAGGTCTGTCCTTCCGGGACGGATTGTGTGGCAAGCTACAGCATTGCCGACCAGATCCTGGCTTCCCTGGTGGATACCTGCCCAACATGTGAATATGGCATTGATACTACCAAGGCCAGCCGGAGCGTCAATGTTTTGGCTGAATCACTGCTTGGTTATTGTTATCAAACGGAACAATTGATTTATAACGCAACCGGCTGGTATTCAGGTTATGCAGTGGATTATGCAACGATCTGGAAGCTGACATTAATGGATTACAACGCAGGTTCGCAGTGCGTTTATAACACACTTGAATCTACATTTGATTATACGCAGGGTCCAATGCGGTGGTCTGATATCTCTGCTCATGTATCCGGTGATCTCTGTATTCGTGGCTGGAATTATGCCAACACCATCACATCGAGGTATTTCGATTTTCCACCGACTGAGGACTAGCATCGATCTCCAGGGTTTTTGATAGAGCAATGCAGTATTAAAAGGAAGTTCGGTGAACGGACTTTCAGTTTTGGGTACCCGAGGGTTAAACTGCGTCAGAGTATAATTTTCATCACAAAGGATAAGCTTCTTGTGATGAAGGAAGAGAGCTTCCCCAATTGAAATATTCGCACTTTTATGTCCTGGGGGATCATTGCTAAGGTTAATGAGACTCCTTTGAAGAGGACGGATTAAGCGGATATGACAACTTGGGGGTGAGAATAAGGAAAGTATGTCTAGCGACCTGAATTTTAAACGGAGAAATAAACGTTCCAAAGGTCAATCCATGATCGAAATGGCGTTGTTATTGCCGCTATTATTGGTGTTGATCATTGGCGCTTTGGAGTTCGGACGCCTGTTCTTTACGCATATTGTGATCACGAATGCTGCCAGGGAAGGGGCGTTCTACCTTTCTACACATCCTGAAGATTATGATTCTGGCACAGGAAATGCACCTAAGGCAGTATTAGCAGCGCAAGCTGAGGCGGCAAATTCCGGGGTCTCGGATATTACCGTTACGATCACCCAGCATAACTGCTGTACCTTCGGCTTGTATAGTGTTGAGGTGACAGTTGAGACGGATGTGGATGACGTGCCAATATTAGGTTTTTTTGGTGACATTTTTAATGTCACCCTCCTAAGAGATGGCGCTTTTCATCTGACTGCGTCAGTGGAGATGATGGTTCAATGAAAATTTCGCATTCAAAGGCAGGCCAATCTCTGGTCGAATTTGCTCTACTTTTGCCCCTATTGATGTTGCTCATCATGGGCTTGTTTGATCTTGGCCGAGCCATATTTTATTACGCCGTACTCAACACCGCAGTTCGTGAAGGAACCCGTTATGCCATTGTGCAATCGGACTGTGACTATCGAGTTAACACCGGTTCATGTGATGGCGGTTATTGGGAAAGTTATCCCCTCAACTGCGCCGATGCCATTTCGGTGGGCAATGTCAACATTTGCAATGAGGTACGTTCAAAGTTGTTTGATGTCAATGAACTTTCAGACACCGTGATCACGATTAACCATCTAAATAACGCTGATGGTGAGCCGTTGATTGAAATAGAAATTGATTTTTTGTTTGAGCCATTGACGCCTGGAATAGCGTTATTTGGCGATTTAAATATGCACGTTCAATCACAGATGCTGCGGACCGCAGTCGCCATTCCATTTTAGGAGGGAATACAATGAAGAAGTTCCGCGTTAATGAAAAATTTGAAATAGGTCAGACTTTACCCTTCATTGTGTTGATGCTGTTTGTGATTATTGGGATGGTGGCATTGGTTTTGGATGGCGGATCTGTGATGGCGAACAGGCGTACGGCTCAGGTTGCCGCTGACTCCGGTGCGATGGCAGGCGCTAATCGGGCTTGTTATGGTTATTATGATGCTGAGGCAGTTGCAGAAGCCTATGCCACGAATAATGGTGCAACATCGACTTCTGTAACTGTCACAGGCTCAACCGTCAGTGTTGAGGCGACGGTAGAAAACCCTTCCTTTTTTGCTAAGATTTTTGGCCGAGAAACATTGACCGCTTTGGCAGATGCGACGGCAGGTTGCTATCCCCTTAAAGGCGCGGGTGCTGTTATGCCGGTGGCATGGAGTTGTCGACCTTCAGTAGGCGGTGCAGGGTTTGATGAGGGCAAAGATTGTCAGATCAATTCCTTGGATTGGGATGGCTTGCTTGAACCTCTGGTCAACGGAGAGGTGTCGTCCATCTCCATCCCAGGTAATGATGGGACTTTTAAGATGGATGGGGATGAGATCATAAATAGGGTTACCGGTGATCCACCCAGCCAAATCTATATCTTGATGGATGAGGAAAAAACTGTCGATGATGTAACCTGTATTGAAGATAATCCCACCTATCCTGGTGCACTTGTTTGTGACCATGATGGGGATGGACAAAGTGATTTCCGCTTTGGCGGGGCGCGGGGATGGCTCTATTTGGAGGACAAACTCAAACCTCAGGACGCTTTGTCGGATGGGTTTGATGGAACCCTTTCACCAGTTATCTGGCTGCCTTCTGATAACGGTAATATGACCGTGGCTTTTGAGGCTGCCAAAGATTATGTAGTCGGCACTGTTGTCCTGGTCCCTGTATACAATCAACTCTGTGAAGGGAAATATAATGCTGGCAACCAGACAATTGGCAGCTGTTCCACTGCCGGAGAAGATGTCAGTCCAGGCACAGGCGATCAAAAATACTACCGTGTCATCACCCTGGCCCCATTTTATGTGACTTGTGTTCATGCCGTACCTGGTGATCCCATATGTTCAGGATTGGCACTCGCCAAAGCATTAAACCCCAGTCTGAAAACAAATAAGGCCAGAACAATTGAAGGATTTTTCCTTGAAAATATCGATCTTGGTTTGGATATTGCGCTCGAATGTGATGTCAACCTCGGCAACTGCACAGTATCAATTATTCACTAGTATGGATGAAGTAATAATTCCAGATAAAACCAACTAATCTGGAGGCGGAGATGAAAGTGACAAATAAGGTACGAAAACTTGAGCACGGTCAGATGATGGTTTTGGTCGTCTTCATGATATTTGCCATTGCTGCGATGATTGTGCTGATTCTGGATGGGGGAGCTATCATGTCCAACCGGCGCACTGCACAGGCTGCAGCGGATGCAGGCGCGCTGGCTGGTGCGCAACGGGTTTGCTATGGATTTTCAGATGGTGAAGCTGTTGCGACCCATTATGCCATGGAAAAAAATGGAGCAACTTCTGTAAATGTTTCCATTGTTGATTCTGTTGTCTATGTTGAGGCTACAGTTCAAAGTGAGTCGTTTTTTGCGAAACTCTTTGGCATGGATACTTTGACAGCCACAGCCGATGCCTCCTCGGGATGCTTTGGCCCGATGGGGAAGTCCGTTATCCCCTTGGCCTGGAACTGTCGAGCGCCTTCTGTGGGCGGCGAGTTGCCAGATATGCCCTTCCCCGATGATTATGGCTGCCAGATGCAAACCATGGATTGGGATGAGCTCAAGACATTGGTCAATGGCGATGTCCCTAATCTAGATATCAGTGATTATGATGGTAATGTTGACTCCTATCATATGGATGGGACGAATGTTGTTAATGCATCCAATCAACCACCTGAGCAGATCTATATTATTTTCGATTCCGATAAGATTTGCATGGAGGACGACCCTTTACTTGGTGCGATTCAATGTGACCTTGATGGCGATGGTAAGAAGGACCTCCAGGTTGCTGGCGATCGGGGCTGGCTCTATCTGACGGCTGACACCTCCAACATCGGGGACTGGGTGGATGAGGGACCACACCCGAATATCACCATTGATTCGCATACCTGGCTTTCGGGCAAGAGTGGTGTTGTGGTTGCTGTACTTAATTTGATGGAAACCCACGGATTTGCAGGCGAGGTTGTACTGATCCCGGTTTATAACGTGATCTGTGATGAGAACCCTCAGATTCAGAGTCCTCAGACCTGTGTTAATGACGCTCATGCTTCACCCCCATGGCCAGCATACTCTGGAGTGGATGATTTTTCAGAGATGAAGAATTCCGGACCCTATTACCATATCCTGACATTTGAACCTTTCTATATCACTTGTGTGGCTAGTAACGGGGATTGCCCGGGCTATCGGTACGCTCAGACCCTACCGAATAATGTAGACCTCTCCGATAACGAACCTGTGATTGAGGGGTTTTTCCTCTCGGATGTTGGCGTTATACCGGATATTACCCAAGGCTGTGAAATTAACCTTGGCAATTGTACGATTTCATTAGGTAACTAGATATAGATCTTATACGATCATTGGAGGTTTCCTTTGTCAAACAAAGCTAAAGTATTCTTGATAGTTATTGCGGGGTTGATCCTCGTCGCTGTGGGTGTTTTTGCCAGTATATTATTGGTCCAACGTTACCAGGCAGCCCAAACCCCCGTTAATGTTGAGGAAGAGACAGTCAAAACCACTGTTGTCGTATTGACACGTGATCTTTCTCTTGGTGACCGAATTGAGACCGGCGATGTCGAACTGGCGAGTGTGCCAGTGGAAATCGCCCCCCGCGATGTGCTTTCCACACTGGATGCCGCTGTGGGCAAGATGGTCAAAACTGATATGATCCAGGGTGAGATGGTGCTCCTCCATAATTTAGCTGATCCGACCAACAACATCGGCGATATCAGCTTTATTTTAAGTGAGGATCATATCCTGATGGCCTTCCCAGCCAATGACTTGATGAGCCGCAACAGCATGGTCCAGCGGGGTGACATCGTTGATATCTTTGCCACCTTTGACGAAGAGGTTGAGACTGTTGGCGATACCCCCGCGGCGACTGATGAGGAAAATGAGCCTCAGACGAGGACATTCACGGTTGACACCATGCAACGGATCAGTGTTACGGCGCTTGTGGTAGATGTGATCGAAGCATCAAATACCAACACAGAAGAGAATATGTTGAACACCAATAATCAACAGTCGACGGCTGTGAAAGGGACGATTGAAGCCTATCTCTTCGCTTTATCCCCCCAGGACGCTCTGATTCTGAAGCACCTTAAAGATACAAATGCCATCTTCGATATTGTACTTCGTGCGCCCACATCAACCATGCAATTTGAACTGACACCCGTTACCGCTGAATACATTATTGAATTTTATGGTCTTGAGATCTTACCTTGATTGTATAAGGAACTCTAATAATGGCGAAAAACAACGAATCCGCAACAATACTCCTGGTTTCGAAGAATCCATCAGTCATTGAGGCAACCAGAACCACTCTGGCAGAACAAGATGAGTTGAAACTGCTTGAAAAGGAAATCACACAGGAGAACTTACTGAGTGTGATTTCACAATTGAAACCAGATGTTGTCCTCCTCGACTTTGGTTTTCAACATCATCCATTTTATTTGGTAGATAAACTTGCCTCTGATTTTCCTAAGAGCGCCGTAGTTGCGTTACTTTCAGAAGCGGAAATGGTTAATTTGGATCGGGTTGTTTTGTCAGGTGCCAGAGCATTTCTGCAGTACCCTTTCCAATCGGAAAAATTAGTGATCATCATCAAGCGAGTATTGGAACTTTTAGAACGCAATCAAACCACACCGACTGAAGGTACCCTTATGGAGAATATTATCAACGCGAAAAACACATATACTGTATTTAGTCCTAAAGGTGGGGCAGGAACAACAACAGTTGCCATTAACCTGGCAATCAGCCTGAATAAGGCGCTTAACGAGGACGTCTTATTGATTGATGGTAAGCATTTGTTTGGGCATGTCGCACTGTTCTTGAACCTGTTCACTGGCAACTCGATCACCGATTTGATTGCTCATGCCGGAAAGTTGGACCAGCAATTGATCAAACAAGTTGTGGAGCAGCATGCATCCGGTGTTTATGTGCTGCCCAGTCCAAATTCGATTTCTCAGGCCCAAGGGATCAAACCCGAGAACCTTTTCACTGTCGTTCAAAGCCTACAAGAAGTCTTCCCGAATATCATTATTGATGGCGGCAATTACTTGGATGAAAACACGGTCACTTACATGGATTCATCGGATAAGATCCTGCTCGTCCTGAATCCTGATCTTGCCTCCATGCGCGATGCCAGGCAATTCCTTGAAATTGCCTCAACGCTCTCTTATCCGAAAGAAAAGATGCTGTTCCTCCTCAATATGGTCGGCAGAAAAGCCGATGTGAAGAGCGATGAGATTGAGAGCATCTTGAAGATGAAGGTATTTGGCAAAATTCCTGCTGATGAAAATCTGGCACTCAGTTGTTTGAATGAGGGCGTTCCGATTGTGATGAAGAAGGGCCGCCATCCGATCAGTCGGGCCTATACCGATATTACGAAAGATTTGCTGAAGTTGATCCAGAGCCCTGAAGGTAAATAGTCAATAAGGATATTTCTTTATTTAGGTTCTGGAAGGAATAATAAGCGAGGATCTTTTGAGTCAGACATTAATCACCGGCATCCTAGTTGCGGTTTTTGGCGTTAGCTTTCTTGGGCTAATCGGGATCGCTGTTTGGCTATATCGAAACAGACTGTCGGCAAAGAAGCAAGGCCGGATCTCACAGTTTGTCACTCAGGAAGAAGAAGTTGAGGACCAGCGTAAGCCGTCCCGCAGGACTGTGCCTTTGCCTTCCGTGGAAGATATCAGCAATTTTCGGGAATGGATCAATTCATCTCTCTCGAATATATCTTCTGAAAAACTTCAAATAAAGATTTCCAGTGCGTATTGGGAGATCACGGATATTGAATACATCCTTATTCGTGTCTCGCTCACAATATTGACTTTCGCAGCTTCCTGGTTGATTTTTGGTTCAATGTTAGCAGGATTGTTTATTAGCGTGGTTGCGATTATGATTCCGCCGATCTTGTTAGATAGGGCGATCATCCGCAGGCAGAATAAATTCCAGGATCAGCTCCTGGATGTTCTGGTTCTGGTCAAGGGCGCGGTTCAATCCGGTTACAGCTTGATGCAGGCTCTCGACCTTGCGGTTAATGAGGTGCCTGCGCCGGCATCTGAGGAGTTCGGACGGGTGCTTCATGAGGTTCGCCTAGGTATTTCAACGGAGGATGCTCTGTTGAACCTTTCCGAGCGTATGGCAAGCGATGACCTGCAGATTGTTGTCACAGCGATCATCATCAACACGCAGGTGGGTGGCAATCTTTCAACCGTTCTTGAATCCACGATTGACACCATCCGTGACAGGATGCAGTTGTTTGCTGAAATTCGATCACTGACATCGTATTCGCGCTATGTTGGCAACTTTTTGTCATTAATGCCATTTATCACAGGTTTAGCGATTTTCATGTTGTCCCCCAGTTATTTTGACGCCGTGGCGACATCGATTATCACCCAAGGGATTTTCTTAGGTGCTCTGGTGTTGGTGATCATCGGCAATGTTTGGATCCGAAAACTCATTCAGATTAAAGTTTAAGGGTTATTTTCTATGGAAAATCTTCTGGATAGCGATTTATTATTTGTTGGCGTAGGGGTGGTGGTCGTCTTCCTTGGTTTGGGGACGATTATTTATGGTATCGTCTCCTGGCTTAAGTCGGGGAAGAAGGTCTCGAACCGGATCGAACAGTTCGTCAACGCTGAGCCAATTGTGTCGGAGGGCGGCCCAAAGCGCCCAATGATCGTCCAGCGTGAAATCAGTGGGTCGCTCTTCAATCGGACCATCGTCAATTGGTTTAAAAAGATCCTCCAGTTTCTGGGGCGATTTACGCCTGAAAAGCTGGTTGTTGATCTGGAACACAAATTGACGATTGCGGGGAATCCACGCAATATGCACGCGGGTGAATTTTATGCTATCCGTTTCCTGGCCTTTGTGGCTGGCATTGTGGTCGCATTCATTCTAAATCGCGATTTTAAGAATATTGACTTGAAGATGTTGGGCATAGGTGTAATTATCGTCCTACTCTGCTATATGTACCCAACGGTCTGGCTGAATGGCAAAGTCAGGGTCCGGCAGGATGAAATTCAGCGAGGGCTGCCGGATGCCTTGGATATGCTTTCAGTTTGCGCCAGCGCCGGTTTGGCGTTTGATCAATCCTTGTTGAAGATCAGTGGTTATTGGGATACCGATCTTGGGCATGAGATCAAACGGGTGACCAAAGAGATGGAAATGGGTATCTCCCGGGCGACCGCGCTGAGGAATATGAGCAACCGGTTGGATGTGGATGACCTTTCCCGTTTCGTCGCAATTATCATCCAGGCAGAAAAAGTCGGTATGAGCTATGCGGATGTTTTGCACAGTCAGGCTTTACAGATGCGTGTTCAGCGCCAGTTTAGGGCCAGAGAAATTGCAAATAAACTCCCAGGGAAGATGTTGTTCCCAATTGCTTTGTTAATCTTCCCGGCCATGCTTGCAGTCATTCTGGGCCCATCCATCCCAGCCATTATGGACCTCTTTAGCACTTTATAGATTGATTTATTAGGTAAGAGCGGAAGAAAATGGGATCACTACGACCGAATTTTGGAAGATCAAAAAATGAGGATTCCAAGTTTGAAGGAATAGACGAAAAGATCGTGATACCGATCGATCTTTCGAATGATCCTGAGTACATTAATATAATCAAGCTATTTCAAAACGGCGACTTCTCTGAATGCAATGAAGCCCTTGAAAAGATTGAAGAGCGTTATCCGGAACACCCGGCATTATTAAAGTTTAAAGAAAACCTCCAGATGAAGCTGATGATTAAGACAATGGAGGATAAAAATAAGAAGGTTGAAAAAAGAACAAAAGTCAAAAACTCCTTTGGCTTTATCATAATGATTGTTGCCGTCATTCTGATCGTCGCTACCGTTTTCTATTTTTCCTTTAAATATTTCAATAATCAGATCGCTGAGAAACAACGCATTCAACAATCCTATACGTTGGACAATATGGCCAATCAGGCGGAACAGCTCTTGCTGGTTGGCAATCCCCAGCCTGCTGCCGCCATTATCGATAATATTCGTGAAATCAATCCGGATTATGAACGGTTATCCAATTTGACAACGGAAGTCGAGCTGCTCTTGCGCATGGAGTCTAAATATCAGGAAGCCGAATCTCTTCTGGAGGCTGGCAATCTGGAAGATGCGTTAGTTTTGTTCTATGATATCCAGGTAGAAAGCCCTGGATTATGGGACGTATCCCAGCAGATTGAAGCCATCGAGACGGAAAATCAAATAGCCATTTTGTTGGCTGATGGCAATACAGCTTATGAGAACGAAGACTGGGATACCGTCATCGGTTCTTATGAAAGTGCACTCGCATTAGACTCTCAGCTGAATGATCCCCTGATCACAGAGCAGTTGCTTCAGGGCTATCTGAAAAAGATCATTAGTATGCTTGAGGATGATGGGGCTACCATTGAAGACATTGAGGCAGCGGAACAATATTATCGTAAAGCCGTTGCCCTGATTCCGCAGAGTAAGCAATATGCGAATGAGCGCGAAAACCTGCAGGAAGCCAGCAGCAACCTTCTGCAATTAAAATTTGTTCAGACGGCGAAGGAAATGCTTTCGGACAGCAATCAGACGATCACTTCGGTCAAGAAAGCAGTCACCTATCTATCCAAAGCCGCAAGTATTGACCCGAAGAATTCGGCGTTACAAAGAGACCTGAACAACGCTGAGTATTATCAAGTGGCGTTTCAGGATTTCCTGGATATGGATTGGGCGCCTGCGATTACAAATTTGACGAAGATCATGGAATCAGATCCCAACTTCGCTGGTGGAAACAGCGCTACCTTGCTTTATGAGGCGTATTCTGCCCTGGGCGAGCAGTATTACTCAGCAGGATTCTATTCCGATGCGCTCAACAATTTTGAGCAGGCGGAATTGGTAGCTTGGGACGATAGAGAAAATGATTTGAAGTTGTTCCAGATTCAGCTATATATCGGCGACACTTATGGGAAGCTTAGAGATTATGAGAATGCTGTGTCATATTATCTCTATGCTTTGAATTCGATTGAGATCACCTCCTATACTGAGCTGGGGTCCGTCAATAATTTGATGGCTCAGGCCAGTTACTGGGATGCAACCGGTGATTATGATTCGGCCTATTCAGCGCTGCAGGAAGTGCTTCAAGGAATCGGCGGCATATATATTAATACTGAAATTGAGATCAGCGATGGGGCTTGTTTGGCCTTCTTCGCAGATGACAACCTATCGACCATTGATGCTATTCTTGAGGCGAATAATTTGCCTAAGAGCACGGTGATCAATTTTGGGAGACAATTGATTGTTCCCAGCATTCAACAATAAAAAGGATTTATCTGTAGGACCTTGTAGGAGGGCTCATGTTTTCAAATCGACCAGCGATGAATAAGGAGAGTTCAACTCCCGTTCAACAAAGCCAAACCATTGCTTCAGAGCATCATAACGATTTTATTGCCATTCGGGATGCAGTCCAAAAGGAACTGCTTGAAAACAGCAAATCTGACTCGTCGGTCAATCCTGAAAAGCTGAAGGTATTGATTGAAGAAGTCTTCAATAAAGTTCTGGAAGAAGAGCATTTTCTTTATAACCATGACACCCGTAATCAGCTTTTGGAATTGGTTGTTGCGGATATTGTGGGGTATGGCCCAATTGAACCTTTGTTGAAAGATAACGACATTACAGAAATCATGGTCAATGGCTATGATAAGGTCTATGTTGAACGATTTGGTCTTATCAAACCGACTAATGTGAAGTTTGAAAGCGAAGGGCACCTGATGCGGGTCATTGACCGGATTGTATCGCCCATCGGCAGGCGTGTGGATGAATCCTCGCCAATGGTGGATGCCCGCTTGCCCAGTGGTTTCCGTGTGAACGCAACCATTCCACCGCTTTCACTGAACGGCGCTGTACTGACTATCCGTAAATTTGCCACCCGGCCGTTCCAAGTGCAGGACTTGATCTCGAATGGGACGTTGAACATCAGTTTGGCCAACTTCCTCAAGGCTTGCGTTGAGGCCAGGGTTAACATGGTGGTCTCCGGTGGTACCGGTACCGGTAAAACCACCTTCCTCAACGTGCTTTCCTCGTTCATCCCTGAGGGTGAACGGGTGATCACCATTGAGGATACAGCGGAGCTTCAGCTGCGCCAGTCGCATGTGGTCCGGCTTGAGAAACGCCCACCGAACATTGAAGGGAAAGGCGAAATTACCATTCGCCAATTGGTGATCAATGCCCTGCGTATGCGCCCTGACCGCATTGTCGTCGGTGAGTGCCGTGGTGGTGAAGCGGTTGACATGCTTCAGGCCATGAACACTGGTCATGACGGCTCTATGACCACCATCCACTCTAACGGTCCTCGGGATGCCTTACGACGTATTGAAACCATGGTGATGATGGCCGGGATGGATCTGCCCCTGCGGGCTATCCGTGAACAGGTGGCCTCCTCCATGGAATTGATTGTGCACCTTGAAAGAATGAAGGATGGTACCCGTAAGATCGTGAAGGTGGCTGAGGTGCAGGGCATGGAGAGTGACACGGTCGTTATGCAGGACCTCTATGCCTTTGAACATGCCGGCATCAAGAACGGTATGATCCAGGGCACGCATAAGCCCACAGGTTTGCGCCCAGGGTTCACCCCGAAACTGGTTGCCGCTGGGATTAGACTGCCTGATAGCGTGTTTGAACGGTAAGTAGCACCTAAGATGATAAACGCCCCCACAACGTGGGGGCGCTTTTGTCATTAATGGGAGAAGGATAAAAAGTTATGTTATCAGGGCCTGGCATAGTCAAGCGCACAATATGGCGTGTTGTTCAAGATTTTCTCGCGGCGGTGATCCATATACCTCTCGCACCAGGCATCCAGGTTGTTCATATCCATGCTCCGGTGGATGATGATGTAAAGGTCCATTTCCCGCAATTTGAGAAAAAGAGGGATTTGAAGTAACCAGCCTGGATCAAGTGTGAATTCCTGCCGGTAACCGCTCAGGAAGCTGCTTAGAAAGGTCTGGGCGGCTTCCAGTTCCTCCTGGCTCTGGCAGTCCATGGAAATGGCATAAAACAACGCCATCGCAATGTCATAGATATACCAGGCATATTGGCAATCATCAAAGTCGAATAGGGTGATTTGGCCTTTGTCCGTTATGAAGAAATTGCCACTGTGAAAATCGCTATGGCAGAGGCCAAAACCGCCATTGTCCCTTGGGAGGGCCAAGATTTTATCAATCGTCTCCCGATAGAGCGCTTTGATGACTTCGTCGCCCTTTGGGAGGGATTTTTCTGCCTCAGCAATCATCGCCTTAGAATCCACATCGAAGGTGTATCGCTTTGGGGTATTCTCGTCTGGCTGATAGGCTGCGCTGAATGTGTGAAGCCGGCCCAGAAAGGCGCCCATCCGCTTGAACAGCTCGGGGGTCCGGTCCTTGCGCTTGGGGGGATGACCTAGTGCTTTTGTGAATAAGGCTGTGATGAAATGTGACCCATCAGCGGCCGGAATAGCACTGACCAATGTGCCCTCACGCGTCGGGTGGACGGCGGGGACCGACAACCCGCATAGTGAAAGGTAATTCAGAAAATTCGCTTCGGCATAAACCAGGTCAGCACCGCGTCGATGGTCGTGACCAATACGGAGGATATATTCCTCGTCGCCCATTGTGACCTGGTAGATGAAGCTCTCAAAGCCGTCCAGAATCTCAGCCTCTGCGGGTTTTATGCCGTAGGCAGCCAAGGCTTGTGCCAATAGTTCGTCAGTGAAAAGTTTTCGAATGCTTTTATCCATTTGAGTTGGGTCCGAAATTCCTGTTAGAAGGTTTATGGTTGATGAGGATGGGTTGATTATAAATCACATATTATGAGGATAACATTTACCATATGATGGAGGTTGTGTTATATTTTATAGGTTGGGCCTTTTTACCAAAAAGGATAGAATAATTTAAACGGCCCTGGAAAGTTATATGAAGATTATTTTAGATTATTACCCATTAATCATTTATGCTCTACTTTTTGCGGGACTCAAGATCAGTGAACGAGCTGTCCTGCGGCGTCCCGGAAACAACATTCGTAAAGGTTGGGGGGATTGGACTGTGTGGCTGATCCTGGCCCCGATGTGGCTGGTGCTGGTTGGACCCGTGGCTGAGTTTATTTTCCTTCACACCCAACCTTCCATCTGGGAGATGGTTTCTGGTGGAGCGCTATTTGCTGGGGCGGTGTTTTTCTCTGTCAAAGGATATTTGAACCTGGAAGAGGGCTTCAGCCAGGCCATAGAACGCGACGATACCCAGCTGGTGATTACCGGCCTCTATAAGACTATTCGGCATCCCGTTTCCCTGGGAAATATTCTTTTCCTGGTTGCCTGTCCGCTTTTTTTGGCGGCTGGGCCATCTTGGATTCCTGCTCTGGTGGGTGTTCTGGGCGTCATGCTGCGCATCTCAATTGAAGAGTCTTTCATGCAACGCCATGTTCCCGACTATGCGGCCTATAAGGAACGCACCTGGGCGCTGATTCCGTTTATCTATTAGTTGATATACTCGATATTCTTACCAAAAATAAAAGCCCCATCCGAACTTCGGATGGGGCTTATGTATTATCCATGTGTAGGCCCTCAGGGAGGGCCGGAGAGGGCCGTAACCAGATAATTAGTCGTAATTACCAATTTAGTGGTTGCTATGGTCTTTTGGTAGCTTGGGGAGCAGCCAGGAAAGGAATGCGTCCGTTGAGCGGGTCTGCAGCAGGACTTTTCCGGGGCCAGTCAGATCCACCACCAAGCCCTCACCACTGAAGAGGGTGGACTTGATGCCACCAACGGCCCGGACATTGAAGCCCATGTTATGGCTAAAAGCGACCAAATGGCCGGTATCAACGGTGTAACGTTGGCCGGCAGCCAGGTCCAACTCGTGGATGGCGCCATAGGAGGAAAGGACGGCTTTACCCGTGCCGGAGACCTGCAGCATAATCAGCCCTTCGGAGGCAAAGAAGGTTTTCGCGCCGCCCCATTTGGTGTCAACAGTGACGCCGTTTTCCGAGGCCACATATGAGCCGGATTGCACGACCATGGCATCATTGTTTAATTGAACGATGTGCATATCGCCCGGTAATGCGGGGGCAACCGTGATCTCTCCGCCTTTTGGGCCGGCGCGGAAGGTGTTCTGAAAAAAGGATTCGCCGCCCAGCATCGCCCGGCCCAGTGATTTGAGCAGGCCACCGCGCGCCTTGGTTTCGATGGCAACATCCGGGGACATGCTGACCATTGAGCCGCCTTCCACCTGGATTTCTTCACTTGGTCCGAGGGTAACGATCCCCAGGGTGTAGGAGGGTTGATATTTGAGTTCGATATTCATTGCTACTCCTTTAAATTTTGGATTGACAAACTTTGATTAGGGTTGAGTAAGTCAAAGTTGCTTTCTCGCTGGATTGGTTAAGGGGTGGTTGAAAGTACCCGTAGAAGCACTCGCCTTTGGTGGGCTGAATTCCGATGTTCAGCCAGGTAGATGCCTTGCCAGGTTCCTAAACTGAGGATTCCATTATCCACTGGTATTTCAAGGCTGATGTTGGTGACCATGGTGCGTAGATGGGCGGGGGTATCATCTTTGCCTTCCAGGGTGTGAGCGTACCAGAGTTCCCCTTCCGGTGCGATATGCTCTAAAAAGTTCTCCATATCGGTTTGGGCGGACGGGGCATAATTTTCGTTTATAACCAGAGACGCACTGGTATGCTGAACAAAGAGGAAAGCCATTCCCTCTTCGATTTCCCACTGGCGGAGCTGGCTATTGATTGCGTCTGTAAAATTGTAGAAGCCTTTGCCAGATGTTTTGATAAACAATATTGATTTGAACCACTGCATACGAATAATCCTTTATCTTAAACACTATTATACATTTTTCAAGGCATTAAATCGATTATATGTCAATAAAAATTTTTGATTAAGGTGCTGTTTATACGGTTTACTTGTCTTGAATAAGTAGAGTTATTCACAAAATGTGTTTTGTCTGATAAGATTAACAAATATTGATTTGGAATGAATACATGGAGTGATTGCCATTCATTATCAATTGTTGGATGAAAATGACTTCTGTTTATCGGTGCGGCAACAGGGAAGAAGAGCAGAAGGCGGCTGTGGATAGTAAATACCCGATCACGAGGACAAAATTAATTATTCCGCGTCGGCGTGACGAAATCGTCACACGTCAGCGACTGTTATCGATTTTAAATGACCTGCTTGACCTCAAACTGATCATTATTGCTGCGCCCGCTGGCTATGGCAAGACCTCCCTACTGATTGATTTTGCCACCCATACCGAATGGCCCATTAGTTGGTTAACGCTTGATCCGCTGGATCAGGACCCCTTCCGATTTATTTCGCATTTTATCGCCGCCATTCAGGCTCGTTTCCCGGAATTTGGCAAAAACTCCCTCTCTGTACTGAATAGTATCCCCCAATCTCAATTGGATATCCCTGCAATCGTCTCAACGATTGCCAATGATATCTACGAGCACATCACAGAGCACTTCATCTTCATGCTGGATGACTATCAGCTTGTTGAAGATGGGGAGTTGGTGAATCAATTTATCAACAGCTTCCTCCAGGCAGCGGATGAAAACGTCCACCTGATGGTTTCATCACGGCGGTTGCTGACCCTTTCGGATATGCCCTTGTTGGTGGCCCGAAATCAGGTCGGTGGTCTGTCATTTGAGGAAATATCATTCACTTCGCAAGAAATTCAGGAACTGCTCCTGAAAAATTATCACATTACCATTACCGATAAATCCGCTGAAGAGATCACCCAGCAGACGGAAGGGTGGATCACGGGGTTATTGCTCTCCACGCAGCTCTTGGAAGATGAAATTGGAGAGCGGATTAGGACGGCCAGAGTTTCGGGTGTGAACCTGTATGACTATATGGCCCAACAGGTCTTTGAGCAGCAGCCGGAAGATATCAAGCTTTTCCTGCTGCGAACATCCATTCTTGAGGAATATGATGTCCAGCGTTGTAAGCGGGTGATTGGAAAGGCATTGAAAATCACCGAATCCTGGCAGTCGTCAATTGACCAGGTGATGATTCGGAACCTCTTTGTGCTGCCGGTGGGGGATTCGGATGACCTGTGGCTGCGATATCATCATCTCTTCCGGGATTTCCTTCAAGTCAGGATGCGCAAAGAGCGCCCCGAAGAGACAGTCTTGATCACAATTGCTTTAGCGGATGATTTCGCAGAACACCAGGACTGGGAACAGGCTTTTATTCTGTATAAGCAGGTTCGCGCGGTTGATAAGATGCTCAGCCTGGTGGAAAAAGCCGGCCCTGCGATGGTCACAGGCGGTAAGCTGCTGACCTTGAAGGAGTGGATGGCAGCTCTGCCACCGGATATCGCTACTTCGCGTCCTTCGTTACTGTCTTTGCAGGCGGCGATTTTGGTCAATGGCGGCGAAGTGGATCAGGGCATTCAGCTTTTTACCAAGGTCATTGATCGCCTTCTGGAAGATAATGACCCGGCGAATATCGAGGTATTGGCTCTGAGCCTGATCCGCAGAGCGGTGGCCATGCAGATTCAAGGCGACCTTCAAAAATCGCTGGCGGACAATAGAAACGCTATTGAGATTCTGGACGCATTCCCGGAATATGGCCTGATCAAGGCTGAAGCCCTCCGCAACATTGGGGTGACGCTCTACTATAAGGGTGAAGTTAAGGAAGCGATCAATATCCTTAAGGAATCCCTCCGACTGTTTGAGAGTTATGACGACCATCAGAACGTCCCGAAGGTTTTGTTCAACATCGGTCTGATGCACAAGGTCTTGGGTGACTACGTCCGGGCTGAAATGATGTATCAGGAGGCGCTGGATATTTGGAGTACAGGCGGCAACATGTCCTGGACTGCAGAGTTATTAAATAACTTGGGTGTTCTTCAACAACTACGCGGTGATTTCGAAAAAGCTGCAGCGAATTTTGAAAAAGCAATTGAATATTCCAAAATTAGCAATTCTCCAAGAACTGAAACTCTGAGTTTGACAAGCTTGGGTGACCTTTATAAAGATTTAGATGCGTATGAAGAATCATTAGATGTCTATAGACAAGCTGAGACTATTGCAAAGCGGACCAATGATTACTTTATGCTCTTCTATCTGACGTTGGCTGAAGGAATCCTCAACCGGATTTCAGGCACATTTCCCAAGGCGGAAGTGGTCTTTGCGAATGCCAAAGAAAAGGCGCTTGAAAGTCAATCATCGTATAACCTGAACCTGTTGGAACTGGAGCTGGCGATTTATCACCTTCGCCAGGACCAGTATGCACTTGGTCTGTCTTCTGCTAAGAAAGCTTATGATTATTTTGAGGCGGAGGGCAACCAGAGTGAGGCCTTGCGGGCAGCATTCAGCTGTTCACTGGGGCTTGCTGCCCAGGAGGACAAAGATGAGGCCCTGGTCTATCTGGAAAAGGTACTGCCTGCTCTGTTGGAAAACAACTATGCCACGCCTCTGATCATTCAGGCTCGTGAATTCAAGGACCTCCTGACCGCCGTGAAAGGCAAGCATGAGGTCAAACGCCAATACGCCAGGATCCTGGAACGGGTGGATTCGTTTGAGGAGAAACTCCCCGTCACCAGGCGCAAGATCCGCCGACAGGCAACCATCATGCCCTTCGCTCCACCGAAGATGATCATTCAAAGCTTCGGGAAAGCTCAGGTGCATATCAACAGCCGCTTGGTGAGCAGCAGCGATTGGCAGACTCAGACCTCCCGAGATATGTTCTTTCTGTTCCTGGCCCACCCGGAAGGGCTGACCAAAGAGCAGGTGGGGTTGTATTTCTGGCCTGATGCGACGCCTGACGAATTGAAGCTGCGTTTCAAGAATACGCTCTATCGGCTCCGGCGCGCCGTGGGTCGCCAAAGCGTTTTATTGCAGGATGACTATTACCAGTTCAACTGGTCATTGGATTATGAATATGACGTGGAATCCTTCACCAGCGCAGTTGATCGTGCCCAAAAGGCGAAGGATCCGCGGGATAAGATCAATTATTTAAAGACTGCGGTGGAAAGCTATAAAGGGGATTACCTTTCCGAGATCGAGGAAATTTGGGCGATCACCGACCGACAGCGTTATTACCAGATGTATCTGGATGTGCTGATGCGGCTGGCCAATATGTATATGGAGCGTAAGTCATATAAGACCGCGTTGCGGTATTGCTATCAGGCGCTCACTGAAGATGCCTGCCTAGAAGATGCCCATCGCTTAGCCATGCGGATCCATGCTGCAACTGGAAATCGGGCCGCAATCGTCCGCCAATATGAGCGCTGCCGGGTCGCTTTGGTCAAAGAAATCAACGCGCCGCCCTCCCGTCAGACCCGTGAACTCTATGAAACACTGATCCAAAAGTAGCGAAGTATAACAATTCGGCACTGAAATTGCACACCGGATAGGTATCTATCCGGTGTTTTTTGCGTCTAACAGGCACTTGATAGGTTGGTGCAGGATTAAAGTATATCAATCCTGTTATATTTGCGTACTTGAGCCTGTTTTGCAGAGTAGTTTGAAGCCACTCGGCAATAATAATGGAGTAGAAATTTGAAAGACCACACCATGTGACTTTCACCAAACACCAACCTAGATGTATTCTTTGAAAGGAATTACCATGTCCAAGCTCTCAAGCAAAATCACCTCTATTGCAACCCGTTTCGATTCCCGCACCGTCCGTTTAGTTGTCACTGTTGCAAGCCTCGTTATGTTCGTTTTGGCCGCTGGCGCTCCTGATGGATGCGGTGGCATCGGAATGCAATGATCCTGGTCTTTGCCGTTGCCCTTGGTTTGGCAGCGGGTTTGTTAAACGCAAGTTTTAGAAAAGAACCTTACCAACCGATTGATCTGAAATACATCTGGCTCATACTGGTCGCCGCAACGCCACAGATGCTTGCCTTCTTTATCTCGGGCACCCGGGATAAGATACCGGACCAGTGGATTCCTGTCATTCTGATCACCTCCCAGCTTATCTTGGTCGTGTTTGTCTGGCTAAACCGCAAACAGCCCGGTATATGGATTTTGGGTTTGGGACTTCTCCTGAACCTGGTGGTGATCGCCCTGAATGGCGGATGGATGCCGATCTCACCGGATACCCTCAACAAATTGGGTGTACCGGCGGATACCTGGCAACTTGGCGCCAGACATGCTTTCAGCAAGGACATGGTCCTGATGAAGGAAACCACCCGTTTGTGGTTCCTCTCAGATATCCTGACCCTTCCCAAATGGATCCCTTATCGGGTTGCATTTAGCATAGGCGATGTCGTTGTTGCAGCTGGAGTGTTTTTCCTCTTATTACAGAACAATCATTCAGAAGACAAAAAGTAGGACAGTCGTTCAACAGGAGAACTGACGATGACTAAGAATTTTCATATACAACAGGAATTTAGCCGATTATTGACGGCAGCTGTCATCAATGGCTCTTTCCGCAAGGCATTGTTAAATAACCCTGGCAAGGCCATTTCCTCCGGGTTCGGTGGTGAAGCCTTCAACCTTGGTGCGGATGTTGTTCAGCGTGTTTCAAGCATCCGGGCGAATAACCTGGCAGAATTTGCTACACAATTATCTGAACTCTAGGATAGCACATTGATCTGCTTTCTGACAGACTGTGTCGCTCTGGCGGCCCACTGTCAATGATGAATAGCGCAACTTAACAAGTCAATAATTCTTGAATCGTTCCTCGAATCTCTGCATACGCATCCGATGTTTGGGTTGTCAAGAGATCCAGACCTGATTTGTTTCAAATCCTATTCAGATACGCTATAATTAATGGATAGGAACGTGAAACAATACATGGAGGCTGGAATGAAAAAATTTGGCAAATTCTTATTCGGCGCTATGCTGGGCGGGTTGATCGGTAGCGGTGTGGCATTGCTTTTGGCCCCTGCTTCCGGCAAGCAGACCCAACAGGAGATTGTGAGCTACTTTGGTCATCTGAAAGATGAGGTTCAAAAGGCTGCAGATGAGAAACGTGTTGAGTTGGAAGCCCAACTTCACGCCTTGCAGTCCGGAAAACAAGTTACGATTGAAGAAAAGCAAGCTTAAACTGAGAGCTTAAGCAAAATGGTATTGATCACCCCTCGCATCATGCGAGGGGTGTTTTTTTGTTAATTCAGAGTTGTGGGGGATGGGGATTCTACCGGACTTTTTAGACCAGCCTATGGATAGGATTGGGTAGGCTCGTACCAGGGATAGCCGTCATCCACCGGGTAGGAGGTGGGCTCCTGGGTCGGCTGCGGCATGGGGGTGGGCGTGGGCTGGGGTGTGGGGGTCGGCGCCTGGTTGACATCCGGTGTGGCGGTCGGCGTCACATCAACCAGCGATGCTTCGGGCATGTAGGAAATATCTTTCACATAGTTGATGCTGGCCTGGCAGGCAGGTTCAAGATAGCGAGATACATTTTCCCAGTTGAGCGGGAGGTTACGATTGTAGGCTTCCTGGATGGCGTTGGTCAGGCAGCCTGGTCCGGCGTTATAGTTAACCAGGGTGAACTTCCAGAGATCTTCATAAAAACTGACCTCGCCGGCTTTTTGGCGGGTGGTGTTATAGATGATTTGCCCCACCTGCTCACAGTTAGCCAGCAATGAACGGGCGAAGATGCTGATGCTGAAATTCGCCTGGGTCAGATCAATTCCCAGGGGACAATCCGGGCAGGCGGCATTCACTTTTTGGACCAACGCGCCCCGTAACATTTCCTGTTCTGCCTGATCCAGGTTTCCAAAGCCCCTCTGACAGACTTCCGTATCCAGAATCAGGGGGCAGAATTGGCTAAAGAAGCTGGGATTCCAGAGCAGCACCGTATCTGCACCAAGGTCACTTAAGTGGCCCAAACCTGCTTCATAGTAATTGGCGGAATATCCAGGCCAGAACTGGCTCTCCCGGCTGAAGATATTTTTGAGCAGCTGGGCCGGAACACCGGTATCCTGAGCAACCTGAACGATCTCGCTGTCGAATTGGTTTTGCCAGGTGTTTAGTTCTTCACGAGCGGTTTCCAAACCGCATTGGTTAGCCACCTGGGTGTTTTCCAGGCCGCCATCAGCACAAGCGCTGGCATCCACGATGCCCTGATTGATCAGTGATGCAGCCAGGTAATAATAGGGGACAGTGGAGACCAGCCCCTCCGGATTATCCGGTGAGGTGAGCCACGCGGGTGCACCGCCGACAGGCGGGAAGGAGGACCAGATTTGAGAGCAGGTCGATTCGATATCGCCCAAATATTGGCTGCTGATGATATCTACATACCACTGAGGCGGGTCGTTGCTTATGCCATCCGGCTCAACGAAATCTCCCCAGGGGATCACGCGGACCTGAGCGGTGTAGGTTTCGGATGAATCGCCATAACTTGATTCGGCCCAGAAAGATACAGCAACACCAGAGAGCCCCGTGGCAGGCAGCGGGACGGAGCATTCATTGCCTTCGCAGTTGAAGGCCTCAGCGCCGATATAGCCCTGGATATTGATGATCATTTCATTAGGGAGGGGTTCTTCAGCCATGAAATGCAGGCTGGGCAGGGTGTTACAGCGGTTTTCAGGGGCCTGGGGGTCACAATCGGAGATGTCCACATAGACTTCCGGCGCTTGTAGGTCCACTTCAATCTGACGTTCACCGGGAGTGACGCTGACCTGATATAGGTAGAGGCCGGGACATTGTTCTGCTGCCGTGATGTCGTCATCAAAAACACAGGGGGAGGTTTGCAGCCAGTCGTTCAGGACCTTATCCCCGCAATAATATTGAACCTCTTCAGTTTCCGGCCAGCCTTCATGTTCCACGTAGATTTGGCAAACCACCTGAGAGTTGCTCCAGGTGAGCAGCCACCATTCGTAGGTTGTGTATGAGACGGTGATGGTTGCTTTGCGCTGGGGGCCATCCGCCTTTAGGCTGGTGGCATCCACAGGGTTGGTGTTGATGGTGAACGCGCCCAGGACAATGCTCGCCACGGTGAACATGACGAGTATAAGGATCCAGTTAGGCTTTAGACTATTGTTCACCATCATCAAATTCCCTTTAAGGGTACCCCGGCGGTGTTGGTGTGCCTATCGGGGTCGGTGTGGGCGTGTAGGTTGGTGAGGGTTGGCGTGTTTTTTCGTATTGTTCGGTTAGCTGTGCCTCGAGCGTCTGCACCAGGCCGGTCAACGGGGCCGGCTGCATGATGTCGTCAATGGCCTGCAGGAGGATCGCGCGTATGGCGTTCTGATTGGGTAGCAAGACCTGTGCCTGGCTGTAACCTGGCACTTCCCAGATTGTGAAGGCATCCCGCCCGATCATGTAGTAACCAATTCGATCGGTATCGGCCAGACGGAGTGAAAGTGGAACCATGTCCATCAGTTCGGTCAGCGAAATGTCCGTCTTGACCCAGCCCTGATAGCTTGAATAGAGCAGCGGCAATTTTGTGAGGTAACTCTCATGGGTGAATTTCTTGAAGATCACCCTTAGAAGCTGCTGCTGGCGCTCCATCCGGTCCACTTCGTCGATGCCGTCCAGATAGGAGGCGTAACAGAGGGCCAGAGCGCCGTCCATTTCGACCAGTCCGGCCCGGATGCCGCCACATTGACCGGCGATAGGGTAGAAGATGGTCACATCAATGGAGTCGAGATCATCTACCAGCCATTGAAAATCGCCGGGGTGGGCCAGGACAAAGCGATCCACATTGAGGCCGAGGTTGTAGGAAAGGGTTTCGAGCATTGTCTCGATACCGCCCAATGCATAGGCGGTGTTGAGCCTCTGCATGCCGAAACCGGGGATGTAAACGTACAGGTTGCCTGGAATCGAGATCAGGCTTGCCTTGGAAAACCTGGGATGGATCAGGAGTAAGTGGATGGCCTGGATTCGCCCGGTGAAGGGAGGTTCGGAATCAGAGCCCAGTAATACCCAAACCTGTACCTCATCGGAGAGCGTTATATCGCTCATCGGGTCCGGAATGGCCGTCGCTGAGTCGAATTCCGGCAGCGCATAGATTGTTTCGGCTGTAGGACCTGCTTCGGTTGACGTGAGGGGTGCGGTGTTGGGCAGCAAGGTTGGAGAAATGGCGGTTTCCGGGTTGGTTGCCACTGTCGGTCCGGTTATATCCACAACACGCTGCTGGCAGCTTGCTACCCCAAGACTCGTTAGGATGATGGTGATGACAGCCAGCGCAATCCACGCCCGTTGACGATATTTCATACGTTGTTTACTCATGAGATCCCAGAATCTGATTATAGCATGAATCAACTCTGAGCAATTTTGGAAGGAGAGTGAGGAATTGATTAAATTCACTTAAAAATGATTATATATCGAGTCCACTTTACATTATAATTAGATTAATTACTGGACACATTGCACTCTCAAGGAGAATTCTATGGAAAAGCCCAAATCAAAGGGGGGGATGTCACTCATTTTGGGGGCTTTATTAATTGCCACTGGCGTTATATTTTTATTGAATAATTTTGATATCATAACCCTTGATTGGGATTTTTTGATGGGTCCATTGTTCGGATTGGGTGGTTTGATCTTCTTGTTGGTTTTTATAGTCAATACTGATGACTGGTGGGCTTTGCTCCCTGGGATGGCGCTGATCAGCCTTGGGTTGATCATTTTCATGGGGCAGAGCGATTTTGAGAATGGCTGGGTGGGGGCTTTATTCCTGGGTATGTTGAGCCTTTCTTACCTTTTAGTCTATTTCTTCCACCCAGTTCATTGGTGGGCCATTATCCCCAGCGGCGCCCTTTTTACTCTCGCAGTTGTCAGCCTTTTACCTGCAAGTGGCGGGCTTTCCGGAGGGATATTCTTCCTGGGGCTTGCATTGACCTTTTGGCTGGTTTATATTCTTCCAAAACCGGTTGGCAAGCTTGTCTGGGCATTGTTCCCGGCGGGGATCCTGTTTGTTCTGGGGATATTGTTCCTGTTAGGTTCAACCAGCCTGATTGCCTACTTCTGGCCCGCTGCCCTACTGGCAGTTGGTGGGGGAATCCTGGCGTATGCTTTAAGAAAATAAATTGAGAAGACAATAATAAAGAGGGCTGCCCACCTAGGGGCAGCCCTTTGATGTTTAAATGAATAAACGGCGATTAGCTGAGGGAATCTAGCAGTTCTTGTTGAAAGGTGTTGATTTCCTTGATGCCTTTTTGGGCGAGAGAGAGCATTGATTCCAATTCATCTTTGGTAAAAGGCTCACCTTCAGCTGTGCCCTGCACTTCAATGAACCGGCCGTCATGTGCCATGACTACGTTCAGGTCCACATCCGCCAGGCTATCCTCGGCATAGTTGAGATCGAGCACTGGATTGCCCTCCACCATGCCCACACTGACTGCACCAATTGGCGGGCGCAGGGCGTTTTCGGGGATGGCGCCGGAGGCGATCAGCGGTCTGAGGCCTAAAGCCAGCGCGAGGTAACCTCCGGTGATCGAGGCTACCCGTGTGCCGCCATCGGCCTGGAGCACGTCGCAATCCAACAGCAGGGTGCGCTCGCCAATCAGATCCAGATCAACGGCCATCCGTAATGACCGGCCGATCAAACGACGGATCTCCTGGGTACGTCCTTTCAGGCCGTTTGTTTCACGGGAGGTTCGGGTCTGGGTGCTGCGAGGAAGCAGGGCATATTCGGCTGTGATCCAGCCGGTGCCTTTGCCAGCCATCCAGGGTTTGACGCCATCCTGAATGGTCAGGTTGCAGAGTACGCGGGTCTCTCCCCAGGTCACGAGAACGGAGCCCTCTGCCACACTGACATAATTGGGGGTGAAAGCCAGCGACCTCAGTTCATCAAATTTGCGCCCATCGGGGCGAGAAAATTCATTGTTCATAAATTGATTATACCCTTGTGAAAATATATTTATTTCTGGAACTGAAACAGAAGGCGTGTAGCAGGGTTACAATTGAAGAATAATATTGATAAGACAAATTTTTAGATGAAAGGGTTGATTAATGGTTGAGAAACCATTTGTTTCAGATCGGGATCATCGTGTCGTTGCCTTGAACTGCGATTCTTATAAACGGGTCAAACAGGTTGTAAAAACAGGTATTGGTTTGTTAGGTGGGGTGGGAGAGTTCGTTAAACCCGGTGAGAGGATTGTATTGAAACCTAATCTGTTATTTGGCGATGAGCCTGAGCACGGAACCACTACCCGACCGGAATTCTTTGAAGCAGTGATAGATATATTTCAATCAGCAGGGGTGAAACTCCAATATGGCGACTCGCCTGGATTTGGTCCGGTTGCTTCTGCTGCGCGCTGGGCTGGACTGGCGGATGTGGCTGAGGCCAATGCCGTTGAATTAGCGGATTTTGCTAATGGCGTTGATATCCGCAATCCGGTTGGAAATTTGATCAAATCATTTAACCTTGCCAACGGCGTATTGGCCGCTGACGGGGTTATCAATTTACCGAAATTCAAGACACATGCACTGACCCGCCTGACAGGTGCAGTCAAGAATCACTTTGGTTGCCTGCCGGGTGTGCAGAAGACGGGTTTTCATGCTCGTCTGTCGAATGAGTTCGAGTTCTCTGAGATGTTGGTGGACCTGGCAGAGTTGGTTGGCTCACGGCTGCATATTATGGATGGCATTGTTGGGATGGAAGGAAACGGCCCGCGAAATGGGATGACTCGAAAGGTGGGTGTTGTTTTGATCTCGGCTAACCCACATGCGCTGGATTATGTTGTTGCCCGGATTATGTCCCTTGATCCGAGCTTGGTTCCCACCCTCAACGTTGCGACCTCACGAGGTTTATTGGTCCCAAATGATATCGTCCTACTGGGCGACCCGATTGAGGCCATGGTAATACCTGATTTCAAGGTGAATCGATCCCGGGTCAGCACAACGGGTGAGCCAGGATTTTGGTCAAAATTTGTTAAAAACTGGATTACCCCGCGACCGGTCATCAACTCGGATCGTTGTACCCGCTGTGGACGCTGTGTAAAAGTCTGTCCGGCAGAGCCTAAAGCATTAGGTTTCACTTCGGGAAAGCAAACGCCCCCGCAATATGACTATGACCACTGCATCCGCTGTTATTGCTGTCAGGAGATGTGTCCGGAGGAAGCCATTTCGGTGGAAAAACCGGCTCTCGGTAAACTTTTGGATCATGTCATGGGATGAATCCAGACAAGTTGAGAAAAGAATCCATATTATAATTTTGTGGGTGACCATAACGCCGAAAAACCGGCGATGACACTGATTAGGTCGAATTGACCGTACTTATTGCCCTGCTGAAAGGATGATGAGAAGATGGATGAGACTTTGAAGACTCTTTATGACGCCGTGATGGATGGTCAGCGCGATGTTGCTAAAGAGAGCGTTGAAAAAGCTCTGGCGGATGGTGTGGATCCTGGTGAGATCCTGGATGCGATGGTCAAAGCAATGGGGGCTGTTGGCCAGCTTTTTGAAGAAGGGGAATACTTTGTGCCGGAAATGCTGATTGCTGCCCGGGCGATGAAAACCGGGATGGATATTCTCAAGCCTGAGCTGGTGGATGCGGATATCCAGCCGGCTGGCAAGATCGTGGCCGGAACGGTCAAGGGCGACCTGCATGACATCGGCAAGAACCTGGTGTGCATGATGTTGGAAGGGGCAGGATTCCAGGTGGTGGATCTGGGATCGGACGTCTCACCGGAAGCTTTTGTGGCTGCAGTCAATGAACACCATCCAGATTTCATTGCTATGTCAGCGCTGCTGACTACCACGATGCCTAATATGCAGACGACGATTGAAGCGCTAAAGGCTGCCGGTGTGCGCGATCAGGTTAAGGTGTTGATTGGCGGTGCGCCTATCACAGATGCTTATGCCGAGAAGATCGGTGCTGATGGATATGCGCCGGATGCCAGCCGGGCGGTCAAGCTGGCTAAGGCGCTGGTGTGAGAGATCACTCTTACCGCTGAAATTGATTAGGCTTTAGGAGGCGCTGCTTGCAGCGCCTCTTTTCCATTTTAATTATTCTGCTTGTCATTGCGAGCTTGCGACACTGTCCCCGGAGCGTAGCGGAGTGGGAAGCAATCTATATTCTTCTCTTTTTGTTTTCTTGGGGGATTATTTCTCGCCCACCTTCGCTTCGGAGATTGCTTCGTCCGCCTTCGGCTCCTTCGCAATGACAAGATTAAATAAAAAGTATCCCCACGGGAATGGACAGGGGCATTTCGTTCGAATCCCGGTTTTGGCCTGTACTCTTAATGGATATACAGATGCTTCATCTTGTCATTGCGAGCTTGCGACACTGTCCCCGGAGCGTAGCGGAGTGGGAAGCAATCTATATTCTTCTCTTTTTGTTTTCTTGGGGGATTATTTCTCGCCCACCTTCGCTTCGGAGATTGCTTCGTCCGCCTTCGGCTCCCTCGCAATGACAAAATTAAAAGGAAAGTGCCCCCACGGGAATTCGAATCCCGGTTTTGGCCTTGAGAGGGCCACGTCCTAGGCCGCTAGACGATGGGGGCGTGCAAAAAATTCTAACACATACAACAACCAGCGTCAATCAATTGATCGGCTCACAAATTCCTAATTTGCTAGATGAGGATACAAAAAACACCGCTGAATTACTCCAGCGGTGTCAACTTTCATTTCTTCAAAGGCTTAGCAGCAGCCACTTTCACAGCCGCAGTCACCGCTGCCACAACCCGAGCATGAGCTGGCGATTGCGCCTTGCTGGATCTCGGTTTCAGTTGCGGGGCGCAGGTCATCAATCCGGGTTTTGAAGACCAGATCTTTGCCGGCCAGGGGGTGGTTCAGGTTCAGCTTCACGACCTCGTCGGTGATGGCGATGGCGATGCCTGTGAAGACATGGCCCTGACCATCCTGCATGCGCATGGGGCGGCCAAGTTCAATGTCGAAATTGTCGGGGAAACTGGTCCGCGGGACATCGATTTCAAGTTCGGGATCATAATGTCCATAGGCGTCCTTGGCCTCAACATGAACTTCCTTTTCATCGCCGACCTTCATACCTTTAATTTGATCTTCAAGGCCGGAGATGATATTGCTGTGTCCATAAAGGAACTGGATGGGACCGGAATCAACTTCCTGGCCTTCCACTTCCAATTGGTAATCCATGGTAACGGCGACATCTTTGTCGACGGTTAATGCTTTTTCTTCTGCCATTATCTCACTCCTCATTCCCATAAGCGGGGTGTAATTTAAATCGCTTCATTATACTTCATACTTCAAGAGGGCCAACCAGCGCTTATCGTTTGAAGGTCCCCAGGTGTTCTGTGACCAATTCGCGAAAGGCTTTTTCCTCCTCCGGCTCCGTGAAAACTGCTTTGGGGATGAAAATATATTCTGAGCGATTGGTGCGGGAAAAGAGCAGGTAATAACCATCACTTTCCTCGGCCAGGCTGAAGGATTCCCAATTATATTTGGTTGTTTTCTCGCCCTTGATCTCTGAAATCCCGGCGTTATTTACGCGCCATTCAAACTCAAGCCCTTCTTTGGCAACTTTCTTTGCCGCTCGCCGCAGGTTGATCGGCGTGTAGAGCAGGAAGAAGATGAACATCATTGGTGGGAGCAAATAGAGCAGCAGCCGCTCGTTATCCACAGAGAGCCAGCCCAGCCCGAGGGCCAGGATGGTGGCGATGGAGACAATCCCCATAAGGACAATGAGCACAATCGTAGGCCGGTTGAAAGTGGCGGCCTGGGAAGCATTCAGATAGTCATCGTAATCGGGTTTGAATTTGAGGGTCATTCGGGACATGGAATCTCACCTTATTTCGCTAGCGGCATTGGTTCTGATTATAACGGACAATAGGGGTGAGGTATAATCGGCTTAATATCAAAGTAAGGATAAAAAAGGAAGAAATATGAAGATCAGCCCACTTGCTGGAAAGCCAGCGCCAAACAGTTTGTTGGTTGATGTCCCTAGATTAATTTCAGCTTACTATACTGAACACCCCGATCCGGATGAGATCACCCAGCAGGTCCGTTTTGGGACCTCTGGTCACCGGGGCACCTCGCTGAATGGCTCATTTAATGAGGATCATATCCTTGCGACCAGCCAGGCGATTGTCGAATATCGCGCTGGGCAGGGGATTACCGGGCCACTTTATATCGGCATGGATACCCACGCTCTCTCAGAACCGGCGATGCGCACGGCTGTGGAAGTCTTCGCGGGCAATGGCGTTGATATTGTCCTGCAAGAGGGGCTGGGCTACACCCCCACGCCGGTGATCTCACGGGCGATTCTGATCTTTAACCGGGATCATTCCGGCGTTGAAGCGGATGGTGTGGTGATCACACCCTCCCATAACCCCCCGAACAATGGCGGCTTCAAATATAACCCACCTAACGGCGGCCCGGCAGGCACCGAAGCGACCAGGGCGATTCAGGACCGGGCGAATGAGATCCTGCGCCAGGGACTAAGGCCTGTCAAACGGATGCTCTGGGAAAAGGCGCTGAAGGCGGACACGACCCATTTTGAGGATTATCTCCATCCCTATATCGAAGACCTACGCAATGTGGTCAATTTGGAAGCGATTGCTGCTTCGGGCTTGCGAATTGGTGTGGATCCTCTGGGCGGCGCGGGTATCCAGTATTGGGAACCGATCGCTGCGATGTATGGGCTGGATATGGATGTGGTGAACCCCGCGGTTGATCCAACCTTCCGATTCATGACCGTGGATTTTGACGGAAAGATACGCATGGATTGTTCGTCACCCTATGCGATGGCTTCACTGATATCTCTCAAGGATAAATTCGACGTTGCCTTTGGCAACGACCCGGATTATGACCGGCATGGAATTGTCACACCCGAAGGCGGTTTGATGAATCCCAATCATTTTCTGGCCGTTTCTGCCTGGTACCTTTTCAGCAACCGGCAAAACTGGCAGCCCTCCGCCACGGTTGGGAAGACGGTGGTCACCAGCGCGATGCTGGACCGGGTGGCCCGGTCACTGGGGCGGGGTGTGACGGAAACGCCGGTTGGATTCAAATGGTTTGTCCCCGGTCTGCTGAGAGGCAGCCTGGGCTTTGGCGGTGAGGAAAGTGCGGGGGCTTCATTCCTGCGGATGGATGGCACCACCTGGACGACCGATAAGGATGGCATCATTATGGACCTGTTGGCTTGCGAGATTCTGGCCGTGACGGGTGATGACCCTGCCATTCATTATGAGGATTTGGAAGACCAGTTTGGCAAATCCTATTACAAACGCCTTGAAGCGCCGGCCACCTTGGAAGAGCGGGCTGTCTTTAAGAAATTGACCCCCGAGATGGTCATGACGGATACCCTGGCGGGTGAACCGATCGAGGCCAAATTGACCCGTGCTCCGGGGAATGATGCCCCGATTGGCGGGCTGAAACTGGTAGCGGAAAATGGCTGGGTGGCTGTTCGGCCCTCCGGCACAGAAGATATCTACAAGATCTACGCAGAGAGCTTCAAGAGCGAAGATCACCTGGAAAAGGTTCTCAAAGAAGGCCAGGAGATCGTTCAGGATCTTTTTGAGAATGAGCTGTAGGAATTAACAGATAGGCCACTGAACCAGTGGCTTGTGTTGATGGCTTATCTGATGTATGACATCTTTCATCACTACTGAGGGATTAAGGAGAGGGTATGGAAATTATCAACGGGTTCGAAATTGTGGTCAATCAATTTTTTCAAAGCCTGGGCATCTGGCTGAAATGGCCGATGATGGCGATCACCGCAATCGGGTATGAACAATTTTTTGTGTTGTTACTACCGGCGATCTATTGGTGCATTGATCAGGCGATCGGGCTGCGGATGGGGATGGTTCTGCTCCTTGGTACGGACATAAACACTTTCTTCAAGTTCCTGTTTCACAATCCTCGCCCCTATTGGATCACCGATACGGTCGTGCCTTTATCCCATGAGACTTCTTTTGGTTTGCCCTCCGGGCATGCTCAGATTGCGGCCTCGGTCTGGGGCTGGCTGGCAGTGGAGGTGAAGAAACGCTGGTTCACCATCTCGGCGATTGTGTTGATCTTACTGATCGGTATATCCCGGCTTTATTTGGGTGTTCACTTCTTCAGCGACGTGCTCCTGGGCTGGCTGCTGGGCGGGCTCTTGGTGTTGGCCTTTGCCGGTTTGAGCAAACCGGTTGGCAATTGGCTGGGAAAACAATCTGTGGGCATGAAGCTGTTCTGGGTCCTGGTCAGCACGGTATTGCTGCTGGTGCCGGTCTTGCTGGCCAGCCTGAATGCCAATGAATGGGTGATTCAGCCTGATTGGGCGGCACGGGCCGGTGAGGTGGATCCTTTCAGCTTGAAAGGCGCGCTCACCACGGCTGGCACCTGGTTTGGCATGTTGGCCGGTTATGTGATCCAGACCGCCACTAAAGGTCATTTCCTGGCGGCCCAGGGCGGCTGGCGGCGGCTAGTTCGCTTTGTGGTGGGCCTGGTGGGCGTTTTGGCGCTCTATTTAGGCTTGGGAGCGATCTTTCCAAATAATGGAGATCTCCTCAGCTTCTCGCTGCGTTTCTTCCGCTATACCCTGATCGGCCTGTGGGTCGCCTGGCTGGGGCCGCTGGTCTTTGAAAAATTGAAGCTGTTGGAATACGAACCGAAATCGGCAGAAGCATAGCTCATCACTGCGAGCAAGTAAGAGAAGGACGACGATGAAGACACTTTCACTTGGAAACGATGGCCCCCAGGTCAGCGCGATCTGCCTGGGTACGGCCTATTTCGGCACCCGGATTGACCGGAATACCGCTTTTGAAATGATGGACACCTATTATGAACAGGGCGGCCGGTTCATTGATACTGCCAATAATTATGCCGGCTGGATGCCGGAGGGGCTCGGTGGTGACGCTGAGCGCACCATTGGGGCCTGGATGCAGGCCCGGGGCGTCCGGCAGGATATCTTCATCGCCAGCAAGGTCGGATTCAATTATCGTGATATTCCATTGGGAACCTCACCGGATCGGGTCCGGCAGGAATGTGAAAAGAGTCTGCGAAATTTGGGGGTGGAGCGGATTGACCTTTATTACACTCACTTGGATGACCGCAGCACGCCTCAGGAAGAGACGCTGCGCACCCTGGATTCGTTAGTACGCTCCGATAAAGTTGGATTGCTGGGGGCCAGCAACCACGCCGCCTGGCGGATGGAGGGGGCCTATCAAATCTGCAAATCCGAAGGTTTAACGCAGTATGTCGCGCTGCAAAATCACCATAGTTTTCTCCAGCCCCGACCCGAGGCGGACTGGGGAGATAATGTGGTGATGAACAAGGAACATTTTGACTTTGCCCGGAACCGGGGTGTGCGTCTGCTGGCATATTATTCCCTTCTCAAGGGAACCTATGCCCGGGCGGATCGTCCACTTTGGGCTTCATACGATACACAGGCCAACCGGCAGCGTTTGGAACGGCTGAAGGTCGTGGCGGATGACCTGGGTGTGACATTACACCAGGCTGTGCTGGGCTGGATGCTCAATCGGGATCCGGCGGTTCTGCCGATCACCACCGCCAGTAAAAAAGCGCACCTGCTGGAGAATCTTGGCGCGCTGGCGGTGGAAATCGCCCCCGATCAGATGGACTTCCTGAATTTCACGGATATCGTCACCCGCTGAGGTGGCTTATTTCTGATTTGACGAACGCCTGGGAATTGCCAGGCGTTTTTTTATTTGGGGAGGAATTGGGAATAGAAATTGGCGATGGCGGGCAAGGTGGTTTGGTTGGCAGCGCGCTCAATCAAGATTTGCCGGTTGGTCTCAGCCGCCTGCTTTCGCATTTTCGGCGACTGGAGCGCGGCGAGAATGGCTTCTGCCAGTTGATCCGGATCACGCGGTTCAACCAAAGCCCCATTGACGCCGTCTGTGATCCATTCTTCCAGTGATTCGATCCGCCCCAAAACCGGGTAACAGCCGCAGGCCATTGCTTCGAGCAAGGAATTAGGCGTGCCATCGTGGCTGGAAGGGGAAACGAAAATCTGTGACCGCTTGAACAGGGCAAAAAGCTGCTCCTGGGATAATTTTGGCAGGAGGTAGGCTTGCCCGGCGAGGTTCCATTGTTGAATCCACCCTTCAGCTTCCCGCACACCAGCCAGGGCTGGGCAGATGAAGATTGTCCTCGGTGCTTTTGCCAGCACTTTGGCGGTCGCTTCAAAAAAGATGTCCTGATGGATGGAACCCGGTCGAATGCCACGGGGGTTGATTACCCAGGGCTTGTCCGTGGGCAGGTTGAATGTGGCAGGGTCAAAGCTTTCCAGGGGTATTTCATCAAAGGCTGCCAGATCAAGGCCGCCGGAGCCTGGGACTGTCAGGGTGGGCGCATCAGGATGCAGGCCCCAGTCATGAGCCAGCCGGATATCGCGCGAGGTGTCTGAGGTCAGGCCATCCGCACGTTTCAGGCAGTGACGGGTCCCCTTTTTCATCCAGGGCGTGCTGTCCGCGTGCAGTGTGAGGTCGTTGCCCCAGGTCGCCACCAGGAAGGGAATGCTTTCCGGGGTGTAACTGCCTAACATGCCTTCAAAGGGGATGCGCAGGGCGTGAACCAGATCCGGTTGCACTGACGCAACAAATTCCAGATATCGCCTGGCATAGGCGCGGGCGGTGAACGGGCCAATCAGGATGCGCAATTTGCGGTAAAGAGGAACCAGATGTTTCACCCATTTCTTTACGCTGGGTACCAGACCTTGTTTGTCACCCACCATGCCTTGCACTACTCCGCCGTTATGGAAGCGGTTGAGGGCCAGGGGGAATACAATTGTCTCATTGACGCCTTCGATGGGTTCGAAGGGATAGGTGGAGACCAGGCTGATCTCATACCCGAGTTCGAATAGGTGGGCAATCCAACTGCGTGTTGTGGGGCTGCGGCCGTCGGCAATGAGCAGGATTTTTGCCATTATGCCACGCTCCGGTTCAGAGCTTGAATGAAGGTGTTGACCATTTTGTCGAGGTTGATCTCCTCGGCAACGATCCGGTAGCTTTCCGCACCCATCCGGCGCAGACGGTCCGGGTCGGCCAGGGCGTCATTAAGAGCCTGGGATAGCGCACTGACATCACCCGCGAGGATCTGCCAGCCGTTGGTGGGCCGGACAAGGTCGGCCTGAGTGCCGTCAGCTTCCGCGGCGATCACCGGCAGTCCAAAGCTCATAGCTTGCTGGATCGCCAGGCCGCCTGTGCCAGGGAGGACGAAGAGATCGGCTGCCCGGAATTGTTCTTCAAGGGCGTCACCATAGAGTGCACCCGTGAAAACGGCAGCGGGGTAGATCTCGGCGGCGAGAGCTTCCAGTTTGTTCCGCTCGGGGCCGTCGCCTACGATCACGACTTCGGGTTGCTGCCCTTTGGGTCTGTCCGCACAGGCCCGAAGCAGGTTGGCGATGTTCTTGCGAGCCTGCAACCGGCCCACAAAGAGGATGCGCGGTATCTGGCCGCCTTTGAGGGGCGGGCGAATTGGCAGGGGGTGGGCAGGTGGAGGGGTGACGGCGTTGGCGGCCACGAAGATTCGGTCCTCAGGGAAGCCCAGGCTGGCATATTCCGCCGCGCCGGTTTGGCTGTAGGTGATCATGCCATCCAACTGGCGCAGGAGGGCCAGGCGGCGGTTGCGGCGAAGGTCTGCCAGTGCACCTGAAAGCGGTGGCGCGCCCAAACCCCAGCCGATCACGGTTCGCTGGCGGTTTTTCATCCAGCGGATGGCGCCGGGCGTGCTCAGGTAGCGGGGGTTGGCTTCCACGATCAGGACATCCGGTTCCCAGTGGGTCAGCCAGCCATGCAGGCAGGATTGCCAGCAGAGGTAGCGGTTGCCGTGGAAGAAATGCCAGTTCTTTCCCTGTACGAGGGCGGCATCCACCAGGATGGACGTTGTTTTGATCATTTCTTCAGCGCGGGGTTGACCGGTGAAGACGCTCAGGCCATTGGGGCAAGCCTGGCCCAGCGCGTTGAAGAACGGTGCGCGATAGACCGGCAGTACCCGCTGAACTAGTCCGACTTTACCGGAGAAGGTGTCCATCAATCCACCAACGCTTTCAGGTAGGCTTCCACCATCGCATCCAGCCCAAAGGAGGCTTCTGCACACTGACGGGCCTTTTGACGGTAGGAATCGTTCGCTTTGAGAATTTTGGCGCAGGCTGCTGCCAACGGCGGGATGACGGGGTCCTGCAGGCGCCAGTAATCCGCGCCATAGGGGACGACTTCGCCCGCACCACCTAGAACAAGCTCAGCGAGTGCACCGGTGTCATAGGCGACGACCGGCAGCCCGCAGGCCAGGGCTTCAATCACACTGTTGGGGCAGGCAGCGTTCAGGTCTGCGCTGAAGAGCACATGCGCGGAGCGGTCGAGAGTGGGAATGGTCTCCCGCGGGACAACGCCCTGCCAGGTGATGGGTAAGTTGGGTGCCAGGGCTTCGGCTTTGAATCGAATCTCCGGGCTGACATCGCCGACGACCATGAGTTCAACAGGCAGCTTATGTTCGGACTGTACCTCTGCGGACATTTTTACGGCTGTTTCCAGACCGCGGGCATAGCCGCCGGTGAGATGCCCTTCCACCAGCAGGATGCGGTAACGGTCCGTGGGCCTTTCGCCAGGACCGTCTGGGGTGTATTGGGTCAGGTCTACGCCGTTATGGGTCACCTGAGTGGGGATAGTGAGCGGGCCATATACCCGGTTCCACCAGGATTGGCTGAATTCGCTTTGATAGACGATCCGGTCCGCCAGGTTACGCCGGATGAAAGCTAAAAGGCTGTTATTGGCGGAAGCACGCAGGGAAGCCCGCAGCGGGATCTTTTCAACCTTATGCAACCAGTTCATGCCGTTCAACCGCTGGACAATCCGTGCGCCGAGGCGTTTTGCCCCCCAAAGGGGAAAAACGTGCTTTGTGCCGCCGATCACCAGTACAGCAGTGATTTCGGGGTCGTTGAGGTCAAAGGTGAAGGGGATTTGCCGGGCTTCAAGGCCCTGGATGAACTTGGCTTCAAACGAGACCATGCCGCCAAGGCCGTCCAGTTTGGGTACCAGGCAGATTTTGGGGGTCATGCTGCAGGTTCCTCAGGGTGGGGCCGTTGCCCGACACAGCGCGCGGGCGAACCGGCCCAGATCTCATATTCGCCGGTGGATTCCAGCAGGACGGCATTCGCACCGATCACGGTGCCCTGAGAGACTTTGAGAACACCTTCTCGACAGAGTACTTTGCAGCCGGGAGAGAGGATCACATCATCGCCAATTTCAATCCCCTCGAATTTGGACTGTTCACTGGGCAGGTAGATGTCCGCCCGACCGAGGGTGACACCCTGATAGAGGTGTACGTTAGCGCCGATTTTGGCTTTGGAATGGACGACCACGCCGTGGCCGCCATGTTCCAGAATGAAGCCGGGACCAACCGGAACGGAAACGGGGATCTCGGCCCCCAGTAATTTCAGGAGGTAATACGCGAGTTTGCCAGTCAGCTTCTTCTGACGGGCATAGACCAGGCGGGTATAGAAATCCTGGCGGGCCATCAGCTGCCCTTTCCAACTTCTAGTAGGGCGTCCACGATCTTCTCAGCGGCATGCCCGTCGCCATAAGGATTGACCGAACCGGCCATTGCGGCATAGGCCTCAGGAACATCCAGCAAGCGCTGGGCTTCGGTGAAGATATTCTCGGGATCGGTGCCCACCAGTTTCAGAGTGCCGGCGGTGACGCCTTCCTGGCGTTCGGTGGTCTCCCGCAGCACAAGGGTAGGGATGCCGAAAGAGGGTGCTTCTTCCTGGATTCCACCGGAATCGGTCAGGATCAGGGTGGCATGCTTCATTAAATGGGACATTGGCAGGTAATCCAGCGGGGGCAGGAGGATGATATTGGCAATACCATCCAGTTCCTCGTGGACCGGCCCCTGGATGTTGGGGTTGAGGTGCACGGGGTAGATCAGCGTGATCTCATTCTCGTAGGCCTTGGCTAACTTTTTCAGGGCCTGGCAGATATCGCGGATGGGCTGGCCGAAATTCTCCCGCCGGTGGGCGGTGACCAGCACCAGACGGCGGTCGCCGGGCTCCACTTTGGCCTGGGCCAGGAGTTCCAATGTGGCTGCGGGGGTGGGCTGCTGGGTGATGATCTGCAGGGCATCAATCGCGGTGTTGCCAGTGACCCGGATCAGGTCGTCAGGGACGTTCTCGCGCAGCAGGTTCTGGCGATTGTTCTCGGTGGGGGCAAAATGCAGGTCAGCTACAACGCCGGCCAGCCGTCGGTTGATCTCCTCGGGGAAGGGCCGCCATTTATCAAAGGTCCGCAGGCCCGCTTCGACATGTCCTACTTTTACCCGGTCATAGAAGCCCAATAGAGCCGCTGCCATCACGGTGGTTGTGTCGCCCTGAACGAGCAGCCAGTCCGGCTTGAAATCCAGCAGAACGGGATGCAGTTCGGTGAAGATCCGGGCCGTCAGTTCGGGCAGGCTTTGGTTGGGCCGCATCAGGTTCAGGTCGATGTCGGGTGTGATCTGGAAAGCCTCCAGCACCTGATCCAGCATTTCACGATGTTGGGCGGTGACGCAGACACAACTCTCGATCTGGTCAGGGAAATTCCGCAGTCGTTTGACCACGGGTGCCATCTTGACGGCTTCCGGCCGAGTGCCGAAGATAGTGATGACGCGCAGTTTTGAGTCCATGTGGCTATTATACAATATGCTGGTCGGGAGAGGCCGGGGCTTTTTCGGGGATTCAATTTTTGCCTCGGTATGCTATACTTTTAAAAATATCACCGTCGAATAGGTGAAATGACAGTAAAATTAAAAGCTGATAGGTTTGATGGCAAGCAGGACCGAATTTGGCATTGAGGATGGATAAGGATCAGATGTCCAATCACCTTGAACAAAAAACAGGAGCAATTGCATGACCTGGGCCATGGTGGGCTGGATCATTATCGGGCTGGCAGCCATCCTTCTTGCGGCGTTAACCTGGATCGTCAAGCCGCGTGAGCTTGCCTTGCGGCGGCAGGACTTTGTCCGCCATTTGAACCGCTCCCGCACTGCTACCCTTGAACAGGGGAGGCGGCAGGAAGTGGTGTTGGGCCATGCGCTCTGGTCACGGGCCTATCCCGGGCTGGGGCTTTCCGGCCTGGCAAATTATGATGCCCTGCTGGATGGGGAGACTCTGGCGGATGGCCGGCAAACCGTTTCAGCCAATGCCGGCATCCTGGCTGTTTTTGCCCGGCAGATCATTCACGGGCGTTATGAAACCGGTTTTTCAGAACAATTGCTTTCCTCCGAAATACAACCAGTGGTATATGGGCCGACGACCTTTTCCTTTAATTCCGGCTTGATGTCGGACCTCAAGATGCAGGATTACGGCACGTTGGTGATCCTTGGTGATTTTGGCCCGGAATCGGCCATTTCCGTCAAGAATATCCATGACCAGCGTGGACAGGCTTTCTCGGCGGCTGGTTCGATGGCATCGCAAGCCACCCTTCTGCTCAATGTGCAAAATATCCTTCTCGGTGAAGAAGTTTTCATGGCCCCGGCTTTGTTGGACCCGCAACCCAAGAACCTTGCAGCGGCTCAGGCGGAGGATTGGCTGCGGATTGGCCTGATCCTGGCTCTGGTGATCGGCGCAATACTGAAAGCGGTGGGTGTGCTGTGAAGAAACTGATCTTTGCTGCCATTACTCTGCTGGTCGGGCTGACCGTTCTGGCTGGTTTCTTCTTCCAGGACCAGCTTGGCCCCACGCTGACTCTGATCTTCGATTGGGGGCTTGTACTGGTGGCTGTGGGCGGTCTAATCGGGATGGGTTACCTGGCCGCCTTCCACGTTCGCAATATCATCCAGCGCAAGAAAGGCTGGATTTACAGTGTTGTCTTGCTGGCTGCCTTCCTGCTTTCATTGGTGGCCGGTTTTGTGCTTTCCCCTCAAAGCCCTTTATATCGGGACCTGATCCTCAAAATCCAAATACCGGTTGAGACCAGCCTGCTGGCGATCCTGGCTGCGACCTTGCTTTTTACCAGTTTGCGCCTGATCCGCACCCGCGGCTGGACCCCTTTGACGATTGCTTTCATGGCTTCCGCATTCTTGTCGTTGGTATTCAATCTCGGCCTGATCCGGACTGCTTCCGGTTCGGTCGGCGAGCAGGTGCTGGGATTTTTCCAGCGGCTGCCGATGGTGGGCGCGCGGGGCGTGCTGATCGGGATGGCATTGGGCGGGCTGTTGATGGGCCTGCGCTACCTGTTTTCAATCAACTCTCCGGGAGGTGAGCGCTAATGGCTTACTTGCTCTGCCCGGAATGCGGCGCCCGAAATCCCCTTGAAGAAGAACAATGCCGGATCTGCCAGACCTCACTGGTGGGGGTGGAACCGGTTGAAGAACCTCAGCCGCCTTATGAGGGCGAAGAGGCGATGGACCTCCTCCCAGAAGAACAAAATGACTTACCAGACCTCTTGCAGGGTTTAAAGCTGGAGGATATCGAGTACGAGATCGACCCGGAAGGCCTGCCCGAGATCAATTTGGATGACGATTCTGAGATGACTGATGCCCCCAACCAGACGCCCGGATGGCTGGATGCGGTCCGCAAGCGCGCTCAGGTGGAAGATGACTCAGTTGGTGACCTGATCAGGCGGGTTGAGGCCGCCCAGGAGTCTGTAGCCGGTGAAGGTGCGGAAAAGCACAGCGATTTTGAGAGCTGGATCCAGAAATTGCGGGATGAAGCCCGTGATGAGGCGGCTGGGAATGAGATCCTCCCGGAGCAGTCGGCTGAGACCGGTGCAGAACCTGAAATGTCGGAACCTGAACCGGAACCTGCACCTGAACCGGAAGAAGCCGATCACTCAGATTGGCTCACCCGTATTCGTAAGGCGCATGGCGTCATGGACCCCGAGGAGGGCCCCAATGCTGCCAGCCGGAGCCTGCTGGATTGGTTGGTGGCACTGGAAGATAACCCACCTAAGGATGAAGAGGGGGGCGATGGCAGTGATAAAACCCAGGAAATTGAAACAGGTTGGGAAAAGCTGCCGCCCGAAGACATCACCCGCCAGATCAAGGTGGTTTTAGAGCCGCGGGTGACACCCCAGTCTTTAAGTCTGACCCGTGAAGAAAGCGATCAGGCGGATTTACTCTCCACGATCATTAACAATGAAAAAGCGGACCATCCCGCCGGTAAACGGATTTATAAAGTCGGCGTGCAGTGGATCAATATGCTGTTCCTGCTGATTTTGGTGGTGGGGATCAGTTTGGCATTATTCAGCGGCAGCACGCTGGGTCTGGCCCGGCCGCAAGCCACTGATGGCGCAATGGCCCTGGTGGATTGGGCGGATGCGCTCCCAGAAGATTCGGACTTGCTGTTGGTCTTTGACTATCAACCAGCCTATGTCAGCGAAATGACAGCGGTGGCAGAACCGATCTTGACCGATTTGGCGGATAGGACGGGGCAGATCTATGTTGCGTCGTCGGTTGCCTCCGGTCCTTTATTGGCGGATGACCTTTTGAGTGGTTTGGACTTTGACTACACCGATATTGGTTATTTCCCGATGGCCAGCTACGGCGCTTATGGCGTTGCCACCGGACTTACCAGTGGGGAAACTTTCGCCGGGTTGCCTGAACCCGTTCGGGCGATGCTTGACTATGACTATGATGCGATTCTGGTCCTTTCTGATAATTTTGAAGGGGCTCAGACCTGGATTGAACAGCTCACAGCCCGCGCGCCCGAGATGCCTTTAGGCGTGCTGGCGACTTCGCAGGCTGCCCCGCTTTTGCAGCCATATTACGCTTCGGGCCAAATCGTTGGTGTGGTGTCCGGCTTCCGTGACGCCGTCGCCTTGGCAGACCTCTCCGGTAATGATTCGGACCTGCCTCAGCGGTGGCAAGCCTACCAGGTGGGTGTGGTGATCCTGATGGTTGCCATGATCCTTGGTGCCTTGTTTGCGCCCAATAAACGTTCCCAAAAACGACCGCGAGGTGGCAAATGACACTTAACGCGGTGATTTGGGGCGTGATTGGTTTCCTGCTGACGGTGATGGTCCTGAGCTACCTGATCAAAGACAGCCTCTTCTTCCGTTTGGCGGCCTACCTGCTGATCGGGCTGACGGCAGGTTATCTGGTGGTGCTGCTGGTGAACCGGGTATTGCTGCCGCACTTGATCTGGCCGATGGCGGACGCAAGCTGGTCGGAAAGGCTGTGGCTGCTGATCCCGATCGTGTTGGGCTCTCTGTTGTTGATTGGACAAATCCCGCACCTGTCGCAGCTTTCGCGGATCCCACTGGCTTTTCTCGCGGGGCTGTCCGCCGCGATTGCCATCGGTGGGGCGGTCTTTGGGACGATGGTGCCGCAGGGACAGGCCGTGCTGGATGCTTTTGACCCCTACCGGATCTATGCCGACCCGCAGCTCGTTTGGGTGCGGATTCTGGATGCAGGCGTGATGATTTTAGGCGTTGTGGGCACATTAAGCTACTTCCACTTTGGCCAACCGCTGAAGAAGTTGAACCGCGGGGATGAAGACAAACGCCCACGTGCAATGCAGATTCTCAGTAAGGTTGGTGAGGTGTTCCTGGGGATCACTCTGGGTGCGGTTTTTGCGGGAGTGTTTTCCACCGCGTTGTTGGCATTTATCGATCGGATTGCAGTCGTTGGCGAGATGATTGGTCAATTCCTGGGAGGTCTCTAGTGGACTATTCCCATCCTTCACAGGTTGTCCTCGGGCTGGATCTGGGTGCAGTGAACACGCGGGCGGCTTTGTTTGGGCTGCAAAAGGGTAAATATCACCTTTTGGGTCAGGCAAGCGCGCCGGCCAGCCTCGGTGAGGGACGGCACCTTGGCGAGGGCGTAGGGAATGCCCTGGAAATATTGCAGCAAACAACCGGCCGCAAGTTGTTGAATGAAGATGGCAGCCTGATTCGGCCTTTCACCTCAACAGGGCAGGGGCTGGACCAGATCATTCTGGCATCCGATGCCGGGCCACGCCTCAGGACGGTTATCCTGGGTTTGAGCGAGGCCGGGTCGCTGACAGCCGGAAGGGCCTGGGCGGCTTCTCTGCCGTTGGCTTTGTCGGGCGTTTATGGCGTGCAGGATTTGGCTTGTCAGCCTGACCTATTGGATCAGCTTGTTGAAATTCGGCCTGAACTCCTCCTGATCACCGGCGGTGAAAACGCTGGGAATGAGGATGCTGTAGGGGCCTGGATTGAGTTGGCGCGGACCTTGTGCTTGCTGCTTCCCCCAGATATCCGCCCGGATGTGATTTTCGCCGGGAATCCGGAGATGCAGGAACTTGGTAAACGCCGATTGGAGCCCTATACCCGGGTTTGGTTCGTGCCTAACCTGCAGCCCCTGGCGGGCTACACCGATTTGACCCCGGCGCAGGCAGTGGCTGATGAGATCATCTGCCGCCGCTGGCAGGAGACCTTTCCCGGCTGGCGGGATCTGGTTCGGATCGCTGAAGGTCAGGTTTCCACGCTCAGCTTCGGGCTGAACCGGATGATGCGCTTTCTCAGTCGGGCTTCTTCCCCAACGGATTCGAACCGTGGGGTGGCTGCAGTGGATCTTGGCGGGGGATGGACACGGCTGGCATTGGGTCTGGGTGGCCAGGCATTGCTTGTTGCCGATCCAACGGAGTCACAACTGGTGGCGGAAGCAGGCACCTCGAGCTTTGATGTATTTCACCGCTGGCTGGCAGAGGAGATCAATGAAGACCAGGCTCAGGCCTACCTTTGGAACCGATTAAGTCATCCGGCTGCCGTGCCGATCACGGCTGAGGAAAATGCGATTGAGCATGCCCTCGGTCATTACCGTTTGCATAAAACCGCCCAACACCTGGCGGCCTGCTATCTGCAGGCAGTATTTGATCCCGAATGTGGACTGACAGCCCATTTTGAGCCGATCATCGCCAGCGGGGAGCTTCTTACGGCAGCGCCCACGCCGGGTAAGAGCCTGCTGATGGTGCTGGATGGCATTCAACCCAGTGGGGTGACCACTGTCGTGTTGGATAAATTCCAGATTTTACCGCTGCTGGGTGCTGTGGCACCGAGTCTGCCGGTTTTGCCAGTGCATCTGCTGGAAACGGATGTGTTTCAGAATTTGGGAACCGTAATTGTGCCCCGCAGCCCCGCACCGGCGGGTGAGCTTATTCTGACCGTTGAAGTGCAGAAAGAAGGCGGGAATAATTTCGATGTGGAGATCACCCAGGCTTCGTTGAAGCGGGTGGTGATTCAAGTGAATGAGCCGGCTGTGATGATCCTTAAACCTGAACGGCAGACAGATGTCGGTTTTGGCGGGCCGGGTGTCGGGGGGCGCTTGAAGGTGACCGGCGGCGCACTTGGACTGGTAGTTGACGCAAGAGGGCGGCCCATCCAATTACCGGAGGATGACGAAGTCCGGATTGCCCTGATCCAGCGCTGGCAGTGGATATTGGGGGGCTGAGATGGCGAAAATGGTGGATGTCCTTCAGATCTCGAACCATGTACTTATCCAACGCACTCGTCGTCTGCCGCTGGCAGGGCGGGTGTTAGTGGCGGTCGGTGATGCTGTCCAGGCAGGGGATGTACTCGCTGAGGCGATCTTGCCCGCGGGCGTGATCACGTTGGCCGTGGACCGGGGTTTGGGCGTCAGTGCCGAAGAAGCGGATGAATGTGCCCTGCGAAAGCCGGGGGACGCCCTCAGAGAAGGCGACCTGCTTGCGCAGTGTGAGGGGACTCTTACGAGGGTTGTGCGAGCCCCAGCGGATGGCCGATTGATTGATTTCAGCCATGGCAAGGCCGTGATCGCCACCCAAGAGTTAAAGGTTACCGTCCAGGCGGGGATGCCGGGCGTGGTGGAGGATATTTACCCTGAATTTGGCGTAAAAATAAGAGCTGAGGGGAGCCTGGTACAGGGTGAATGGGGTAACGGCGGCATTTGTGAGAGTCCGCTGCGAGTGCTTGATACACTTGAGACTGAAGATGGGGAGGAAACGGAACTTGCCAGTGGTGAGATTCTCGTTATCCCCGTTGTTGACAGCGCTGAGGTTTTTACCCTGATCCGCAAATATGAACTGGCAGGATTGGTCACATTTTGGCTGTCACCGGCTTTGAAGCAATCCGCTCAGGACGCCGGCATTCCGATCTTGGTCATTTCCGGGTTTGGCGCCGGTGAGGTTGATCCCTGGGTATGGGAGCTGTTGCAGGGATGCCAGGATAAACTGGCGAGTTTGAATGCAAACTTCACACTGGATCGATTTGGGGAGCGGCCGGAATTGGTCATCCCTGGCGAGGGGGAGAAACCTGAGAGTGCAATGGCTCCACAGGCGTGTTTAGCTGTTGGGCAGCGGGTTCGTATTCTGACCGGTGCCGCTATGGGCCAGATCGGGCGGGTGCGAGCTTTGGAAGAACCACTGATGTTTGAAAGTGGTTTTGCCTTCCCCACGACGACCGTGGAACTAGCTTCCGGCGCGCAGGTCCAGGTGCCCCAGCAGGATCTGGTGATCCTCGGGGTTTAATGTAGACAATTATCCGAAGATTGAATAACTAAATAAGATTACTCACCCGGGGTCGGCGACGGCGTGGGAGTGGGCGTCTGGATCAATGATCCAAGCATCCAGCCGACCTCACCATATTCCGTTTCCACCTGATACCAGAGGGTGTTCCCGGAGAGGTACTGCCCGATCAACGTGACCAGATCACCATCATTCACGTATGAGACCACAAGGGCTGTCGTGCTGGGCTCTTCCCGCACGATAGCGCCATTTTCGGCAACGATCACGCCATAAACAACGGTTGGCTCCAGGGTAGGTGTGGCGGATGGGGTGGCGGTCCATTCCGGTGTGACGGTTTGGGTCACGGTGGGCTGCAGGGTGGCGGTGGAGATCGGTGGTGTCTCGGTTGGGGCCAGAGTGGCTGTGGGCAGGTCGGTTTCTTCCACAAGCGCGATTGCTTCGGTCGGGGTGGGCGTGAGGGCTTTGGATTCCCAAGGCAGCACGATCTGACCGGACAGGAGGGTGGCTGCTGTCAGGAACAGCAACGTGAGCACCACAGGAAACAGACTGAGTGACCAGCCAAAGAGGGTTTTAGGTGCAAAGCCGATCACGATGAAGGCCAGGGTGGCTGCCAGGAGGGCGACAGCCAGGTGGAGCAGGGCGGTCAGTGAAGCGCCCGGCCAGAAAGCCGGTGCCCCAACGATCAGGCCAAAGCCAGCCAAGGTGAGCGGGAGGAAGATTTCATAGGAGAGGATTGCCCCAGCCAGACGGGGGAGACGGTCTTGCCGGATCAGGATCAGGCTGCAGAAAAAGGCACTGCCGGCCACTGCGGCCAGGTTGGGCCACCAGGGTACGTTGAAGGTGGTCAGGGCGAGCTGGTCAAAGGCCGTTTCGGGTGCAAACCAGCCGACCAACATGCCAGCACCCAGGGATAGGATGATGGGAACGATCAGGCTGATCAGTGATTTCAAAGCAAAGCCCAGTTTACGACTGGCGGGGTAGAGCGCCAGGTTGAAAACGGGATTAGTAAAGGGCAGGAGGACTAAGGCTACAATTAGTAGCAATGGTTCGTTGAAATAAAGCGCGGCACCGCTGACGACCGTCCCCAGGAGGGCCAGAAGGAAGAATTCAAGCGTTGGGCGGGTCAGGTTGAGGAGGGATTCCAATAGGATTTCCCACTCAGCAGGAGAAGCAGCCCGAGGCATCCGCCGGAGATGGCGCTGACGGGCGGGGGGAAGTTCGTGAATATCATCTGGAAGGGGTTCGCTGCTGGGCAGGCTCATGGACTGTCAACTCCAGGATTAGATTGGTTAGTTTGTGATGCTTTTGATTGCTTGTTTTCATTATAATACACGCCTGACTCATAAAGCTATGGCCTGGGGGTGGTAGAAACGCAGAAACGCAAATAGAATAATCCAAAATTGATGAATAAGGTAAAATAGGGACAATGTATAAAATGAATCGAAATACGCATGTCTTTATCGTTCTCTTGATCCTTCTCGCCAGTCTAATTTCGGCTTGTAAGCCGAATGGCAACCCGACTGAGGTGGTTGGATCGGAGACTGTTATCCCAACTGTACCTCAATCTACTCCCACGCCGACTCTTGGTGCGCCAACGGTTCTGCTGGCTGTATCAGGGGATGCCGACGCGTTAACCCTGCAGCAGCTACAGACCACCCTCCAAGCGCTCGCCACGGAATCCTTGCTGACCCTGACGGTTGTGGATAACCTGACGCCTGACCAACTGACTGAAAATGTCAAAGTTGTGGTGGGCCTGGGTGCTGGGATTGATTTGGCCGCGCTGGCGCCTTCTTCACCGGCCATCCAGTTTATCGCGATCGACCAGCCAAATGCTGTGGCAGGCGGAAACCTGAGCGTGATTGGTGACCCCCTGGTGGAAGAAGAGCGGCAGTCCTTCATGGGCGGCTATCTGGCTGCCCTGGTGACATCGGATTATAAGGTCGCTGGTCTGATTCCATCGGATATTCCGCTCACAGCGGAAGCCCAAAACGCCTATGAGGTCGGTGCTCGTTTCTATTGCGGCCTCTGTAAGTCGCAATATCCGCCTTATAACTCCTACCCGCAGCTGATGACTTTACCTTTGAATAGCGATGCCATTACTCTCAAAAATGCAGCCGAATCGTTGACAAACCTGGGCGTGCAGGTGGTTTATGTGCACGGTGATCTAGTCACCCCGGACCTGCTGGGTAATTTGGCGGATTATGGTATTGAAGTGGTTGGCGGGAAGAGCCCCGATATGGCCCGCAGTAATTGGGTGGGGACGGTGGCGATTGACCCCTCACCAGCATTAACAGCAATTTGGGGTGATGTGATGGCTGGGATCGGTGGACAACAGGTGCCTGGCGCTGTTGTGCTATTGGATTTGGAGTCTGGATTGCTTTCTGAAGGCCGAATGCGACTGTTTGATGAAATAAAAACGGACTTAGAGAACAACTTAGTATTGCCTGAGACTTAACATTAATATAATATTATTAATAATCGGGGAGGATTATTGAGAAGGATTTCCGCGGAATGGCTCCGCAGTGGCCTGACCGGGTTGGGATATACCCTCCCTTTTCAGCACCTTTACAAGCGAAAGAGCGAGGATTTTCAGGTCGAGCCAGAACGTCCAGTGATCCACATACCAGACATCAAATTTGAATTTCTCCTGCCAGGTGATGGCGTTTCGGCCGTTGACCTGCGCCCAGCCGGTGATCCCGGGCAACACATCATGCCGCCTGGCCTGTTCGGTGTTATACAGCGGGAGATACTGGATCAATAATGGCCGAGGTCCGACAATGCTCAGATCCCCTTTGATGACGTTGAACAGTTCTGGTAATTCGTCGAGGCTGGTTGACCTGAGGAATTTTCCGAATTTAGTCAGACGTTGGTCATCGGGCAGAGCATTCCCTTTTGAATCGGTGGCGTCTTTCATCGTACGGAACTTGTAAATGGTGAAAATCTGTCCCTGTAGGCCTGGCCGTGACTGGCGGAAGAGGATTGGAAACCCAAGCTTAATTGCAACCAGAATACTCACAAAGAGCATCACCGGCGATAGCAGGATCAACGCCAGAGATGCCAGCAAGAGATCAAATAACCGTTTGACAAAGGGAGTGCCTTTCGGCAATAATTTAAAAGTCATTATTAGATTAATTTTACCAAATTAAGGTTAAAATAACTTTACGGATTGGGTTTGATAAAAGGGTTGTGTTCACGAAAGGACCGAAGATGGATGAGCGAATTCTCATAATCGAAGATGATGAAGAAATTTTACGGGTACTTAAAAGAGTACTGACGTATGAAGGCTATGTTGTCGATACCGCACTGACAGGCCAGGCCGGCCTGACTCTGGCGCAGGAACAAGTACCGGACCTCGTTGTCTTGGACTGGATGCTGCCCAAAATGGATGGTTTGGAAGTTTGCCGTCGCCTCCAAAAACTTGGTAATCAACCCATCATGATGCTGACCGCAAAAGACACTACCCAGGATCGGGTTCAGGGTTTGGATGCGGGCGCTGATGATTATGTGGTGAAACCTTTTGAAATCGAAGAACTTTTAGCCCGGATTCGGGCATTATTACGCCGTACCGCTGCTGATCGGGTGAAGGTCCTTGAATTCGCTGACCTGAAACTGGATAGCAGTACCCGGCAGGCTATTCGTGGCGATCGTGAAATTGAGCTGACCGCCAAAGAGTATGATCTTTTAGAGCTGTTCATGCGGCACCCCAGGCAGGTGATGACCCGTGAGGTGATCTTCGACCAGGTCTGGGATTATGATTTTGGCGGTGAGAGCAACGTTTTGGATGTTTATATCCGCTATCTCCGGCAAAAACTTGAGGAAAATAATGAATCCCGGCTGATCTACACGGTCAGGGGTGTGGGCTATGTAATGCGGGATTCTGAAGAGTAATATCTGGCATGTCGCTGCGTCTTCGTCTGACATTGATATATTCCGGCTTGCTGAGCGGTGTGGTTATCCTGCTCAGCATTGTCGTTTATACAATGGTCAGTGTGGTGATGATCAACGAAATGGATACTAATATCCAGCATGCCGCTGATCAGGTCATCACCAATCTTCGGGCGGATTCGTTGGGGGATATGGCTATTCCGCCAGGCGTGGTCAATATTTCGGGAAACATCTACTATCAGGTTTGGTCGCGCTCCGGCCAGCTTGTGGCATATTCGGATAATGCTGTCAGTTTCACATCCGCACTGGACCCCGCTGCACTGGATAGCCAAGAACCGATATTTCAGAATGCAATCATTCAAACGACCCCTCTCAGGGTGCTGACTGTTCCGCTTATGGTGGAGAGCATGCTTTCAGGATGGCTACAAGTTGGGGCTGTCCAGACCGAGTTGCATTATACGCAACAACTCCTCCAGATTGTCTTTGTTATCTCAGCGTTATTCGCGATCATCGTCGCGGGTATTGTTGGCTGGCTGGTGACGGCTCAGGCACTTGAACCGCTTGAGACAATGGCTCAGGTTGCCACGCGCATTACCGGCACGAACGATCTCTCGCAACGGATTCCCCTTTCACCTAGCCGGAATGATGAAATCGGCGAAGTCGTGCTGACCTTTAACCAGACTCTGGTCCGTTTGGAGAGGCTATTCACGGCTCAACGCCGTTTCCTGGCAGATGTCAGCCATGAGCTGCGAACTCCCTTGACGGTGATCAAGGGGAACGTGGGGTTGATGCGGATGATGCGAGAGCTGGATGAGGAATCGCTCCTCAGCATTGAGTCCGAAGTGGACCGGCTGACCCGGCTGGTGGGTGACCTCCTGATGATGGCGCAGGCTGAAACCGGGCGGCTCCCCCTGATGTTTGAACCCGTTGAGCTGGATGAGCTGGTTTTTGAGGTGTTTGAGCAAATGAAGGTGCTCTCTGGCGGCAAGCATGTCATCCAAATTGATGATATCCGCCCTGTAATGGTGACAGGCGACCGGGACCGGTTGAAGCAGGTTTTTCTAAATCTGGGCAGCAATGCGATCAAGTTTACTGAAGCTGGCGGCCAAATCACCTTCAATCTCTCAGTGAGTGGGAATTGGGTCGAGGTTGATATGATTGATCATGGTTCTGGGATTCCCAAGGAAGAGCTTCGTTATCTTTTTGAGCGTTTTTATCGTGGGGATAAATCCCGAACCCGTTCCAGAGCCGATAGTGGTTTTGGATTAGGTTTGCCAATTGCCTACTGGATCGTGCGAAACCACGGCGGACGGATTGACGTGGAATCTACTGAGGGTGTTGGAACCACTTTTTCTGTCTGGCTGCCGATCTCTCAGGCGGACGTGCCAACCCAACCTTTGACGTGAATAATGCAAGTTAGGTTAAAGAAATGCCGACTTTCCGCGCATGTCTATCGAACGGATTATAATGGTGTTTGATGAGCCTTTCGATGGTGAAAATTGAATAATTTAATGCTGGAATTATCTTGACCTTTAGCGGTAAATCGGATAGACTCATAAATCGCACTGGACTTGAATTGTGTGGCTAGTGAGCCTTGCGCTTAGATATAGGCTTTGGTATAATCGTGCAGTCTTTGCGCTTACTGAACATTAAAAAGTGCGAATTTTGCCGATGTAGCTCAATGGTAGAGCAATCGCCTTGTAAGTGATAGGTTATGGGTTCGATTCCCATCATCGGCTCAGGTTACACGTTTGCGACCGGGATTGATTTATTCTGAAACGATCCCGATCTCGAGCGGGTAACACACTCGCTTGATCCTGGACGGTTACCCAAGTGGTCAAAGGGGGCTGACTGTAAATCAGCTGGCACAGGCCTTCGTTGGTTCGAATCCAACACCGTCCACTACTGAACGCTTAATACGGCGTGCAGTCGGATCGGCTGCCCTCATAGCTCAGTCGGTAGAGCGCATTCTTGGTAAGAATGAGGTCATGGGTTCGAATCCCATTGAGGGCTTTCTGCCGAAAGACAATTAAGAGAATTAAGGTTGAGGCTTTTTTACTAAGGAGAAAGGTTAAGATGGCCAAGGAAAAATTTGATCGATCAAAACCGCATATGAACGTAGGCACGATGGGGCACATTGACCATGGTAAAACCACGTTGACAGCGGCGATCACAAAAGTACAGGGACTGAAGGGCTACGCAGATTATCGGGCCTTTGACACAATCGACAATGCGCCGGAAGAAAAAGATCGCGGTATCACGATTAACATTTCACACGTTGAATATGAGTCTGAAAAACGGCATTACGCTCACGTGGATATGCCGGGTCACCGTGACTACATCAAGAACATGATCACTGGTGCGGCGCAGGTTGATGGCGCAATTCTGGTAGTGGCAGCTCCTGATGGAGCGATGCCCCAGACCCGTGAGCACGTTCTATTGGCCCACCAGGTTGAGGTTCCCAGCATCGTAGTCTTCCTGAACAAGGTTGACATGATGGACGATCCTGAGCTGTTGGAACTGGTTGAAATGGAACTCCGTGAAATGCTGAGCAGCTACGGTTTCCCTGGAGACGACATTCCGATCATCCAGGGTAGTGCACTCCAGGCTCTGGAATGCGAATCCACCGATCCGAACGCTCCCGAATATGCCTGCATCAACGAACTGATGGATGCCGTTGATAACTACATTCCGCTGCCGGAACGTGACGTTGACAAACCGTTCATGATGCCCGTGGAAGACGTCTTCTCGATCAAGGGCCGTGGTACTGTGGTGACCGGCCGTATTGAACGCGGTATTGTTCATACCAGTGACCCAGTTGAGATCGTCGGTCTGCAGGAAAAGAGCATGAGCTCGGTCGTGACCGGTGTGGAAATGTTCCACAAACTTCTGGACGAAGGTATGGCGGGTGATAACGTTGGTTTGTTGCTTCGTGGTATCGGTCGTGAAGATGTGGAACGTGGTATGGTTATTGCCAAACCCGGCAGCATTACCCCCCACACGAAGTTTGAAGGTGAAGTCTACATCCTGACCCGTGAAGAGGGTGGACGGCACAGTGCATTCTTCACTGGCTATCGTCCGCAGTTCTTCATCCGGACAATGGATGTTACCGGCACGGTGACCCTGCCCGAAGGTACCGAGATGGTGCTGCCTGGCGACCGTGTGAACATGGAAGTTGAATTGATCGTGCCTGTGGCGTTGGAGAACGGTTCCCAGTTCGCTATCCGTGAGGGTGGCCTGACCGTGGGTGCCGGTGTGATCTCCAAGATCATTGAGTAATAAAACTATTTAGGAAGGATAGCATGGCTGCCTCGGTCAAAGAGGCAGCCATGGTAAAATACACATGGCAAAAAAGAAGGGTATCCGCCCGGTTATTACACTGGAATGCACGCAATGCCAGGAACGGAACTATACGACTGAGAAAAATCGGCGTAATGATCCGAGCCGGATGGAGTTGAAAAAGTATTGTCCGCGATGTAAGGAACATACCCTGCATCGTGAGGTAAAATAAGCTGACGAGGTAGGAGAACTCTTACTTTACAGCATGCACAGGCCAGTAGCTCAATTTGGCAGAGCACCGCTCTCCAAAAGCGGGGGTTGTGGGTTCGATTCCTACCTGGCCTGCCTGAATTTTTCAACGCCGTCTATTATGGGCGGCGTTTTGGACGTAAGCAAGGAGTGACTTGTGACGCCGAAAAAGAAGAAAGTTAGTTTAGGTCAAAGGTTCCAACGCTTTTTACGAGAGACAGTTGGTGAGCTGCGTAAGGTCACCTGGCCCACGCCCGAAGAAGCATGGAAGATGACACGCATCGTGCTGGTTGTAATGGTTGTCATGGCGGTCGTGTTAGGTGCATTGGATTTTGTATTTGCAAAGACGATCTCCTTCCTGGTTAACCTTTAGGCTTTAAACTAAGAAGAGATAGGTGTGCAATGATGGCAGCAGAAAATCTAGAAGGACAGGTTCCAGAAGAAGAACGCGAAGAATCCGCCATTGAAGCGGAAGAAACACTCGCGCCAGCCGACGATGCTGCCGAACAACCTGACACTGTGATCGAAACGGCAGATAACGCTGAAGAACAACCCGCTTCCGATTCGGAAGATATGGAAGAACCGGATGATGACCGCGGTTGGTTTGTGGTTCATTGTTATTCCGGTTACGAAAATAAAGTCAGGCACAATCTGGAACAGCGGATTGAATCCATGGGTATGAAGGACCAGATATTCGATGTGGTCATTCCCACTCAGGAGGAAATCGAAGTTAAAGATGGCAAACGGCGATCTATTGAGCGCCACGTTTTCCCGGGTTATGTTCTGGTCAATATGATCATGAGCGAAGAATCCTGGTATGTGGTTCGCAATACTCCCGGCGTAACTGGGTTTGTTGGTATGGGTAATGACCCCATTCCGCTCCGGCCTGAGGAAGTCTCCCAAATTCTTCGCAGGATGGAAGCTGAAGCACCAACCATCAAAGTTACCTACAAGCCTGGCGAGACCGTCCGCATTGTGGATGGACCGTTCAACGACTTCCATGGCACTGTGGACGAAATTGATATGGAACGCTCAAAAGTCCGGGTGATGGTGAACTTCTTCGGACGTTCAACCCCAGTTGAACTGGACTTTTTGCAAGTCGAAAAAATCTAACGACTACGTTTTAGTTAAATGTGGGAGGGTTTTCGAACCCGTTAGAACCACAAAGGAGTATACAAGTGGCAAAGAAAGTAAAGGCAATAATTACCCTGCAGATCCAGGCTGGTAAGGCAAACCCGGCGCCCCCGATTGGCCCGGCTTTGGCTCAGCATGGTGTGAACATTATGGCGTTTTGCAAGGACTACAACGGCCGTACCGCTGCGCGGGCTGGCGAGATTGTCCCTGCTGAGATCACCATTTTTCAGGACGGTTCTTTCCGTTTTAAATTAAAATCATCACCTGCAGCTATCCTGCTCTGTAAGGCAGCTGGGATTGAAAAAGGGTCCGGTGAACCCAATCGTACTATGGTTGGTTCAGTCACCCGCTCACAGGTTCGTGAAATTGCGGAACAGAAGTTCAATGATATGAATGCTGTGGATATTGAAGGTGCTATGCGTCAGATCGAAGGCACCGCCCACAATATGGGAATCACAGTTGTTGAAGATTAATTATTAATGATGTGGGAGGGCTCATTCAGCCCGTTGGAACCACAAAGGAGTTTTCATGGCTAGTCATGGTAAAAAATATCTAAGTGCTCGCGAAAAGATCGATAAGGATACTTTGTATGAGCCTTTGGCAGCGATTAACTTGTTGAAAGAAGTTGGCTTCGCCAGTTTTGATGAAACAGTTGAGGTTCATATTCGAACCAGCTTGGACCCCCGCCAGGCAGATCAGCAGATCCGCGACGTAGTTGTTATGCCCAATGGCTTGGGTAAATCCGTCAAGGTGATGGTCTTTGCTCAGGGTGAAGCTGCTGATGCAGCTCGCGCAGCCGGTGCGGATTACGTTGCTGACTCTGAAGAAATTGTAAATAAGATCCAGGGTGGATGGACTGATTTTGATGTCGCCATCGCCACCCCTGATATGATGGGCACCGTGGGTCGCTTGGGCCGTGTTCTTGGTCCCCGCGGCTTGATGCCGAACCCGAAAGCTGGCACCGTTGTCCAATTGGACCAGATGGCTGGTGCCATCAAAGAAGCGAAAGCCGGTCGGATTGAATTTCGTTTGGATAAAACCGCGAACATTCATGTTCCGATTGGGAAATTGTCGTTTACTGCTGAGCAATTGGATGAAAACCTTCAGGCTTTCATGCGTGCCCTGCGGCAGGCTCGTCCTGCAGCCGCCAGCGGTAACTTCATCCGCCGTGTGACCCTGACCTCAACAATGGGCCCTGGCATCAAGGTGGATCCTTACGCTTCAACATTAACTTTGTAAGTTGTACGGATTGTGCTATAATCCGTAATGCAAATCTGAAAAGTCAATACTGAAGATTTCTTCGCTGAAGAAAGCAGGTGCTCCATCCGGAGCTTAATATCCCGCCGAGGTGAAGGCAGACCAGAAATAACGGATACCAGTTGGTATTTTGTTCCAAAGTCTTTGCCTCAGCGAAAATTGAGGCAAAGACTTTGACGATTAAAACACTAAAACTGGAAGGAGGTGAACACTTTGGCGTTTACTCGTAATGAAAAAGAAGCTATGGTCGCTCAATATAAAGAGTGGGTGGACAATAGCACGGCATTTTTTGTGGTTTCCTACCAGAACATGGGTATGTCGGCGATTGATGATGCACGCGCAAAGATGCGTGATGTCAATAGCGAGATCCATGTCGTCAAGAACCGGCTGTTCCGTCTTGTGATGAATGAGATGGGCATCGAGTTTGATGAGAATTTCTGGGAGCAAAACAATTTGGTTGGCTTCGCTTTTGGCGAGGCTCCTGCCGCTGCGAAAGCACTCAACGAGCTCACAAAGGCTAATACCTTTGATGTGCGCATGGGCTATATGGATAACAATCTGCTAACTGCAGATCAGGTGAAGGCACTTGCCGATCTACCATCCCAACCCGTTATGCGCGGTATTTTGCTGGGCACCATCATGGCTTCTGCCACCAAACTGGTACGCACTCTGGCCGAACCCGCACGTTCTATGGCTGCGGTTGTCAAAGCCTACTCTGAAGAACCTCAGGCTGCTAGTAGCGCTGCCTAAGAATTTTAGACAAAACAAACCATCGGCACAGATGTGCTGAAATTATTAGAAAATACACATTTTTAGGAGAATTGAAAATGGCTGATTTAGAAAAATTGATGGATCAATTGAGCGAGCTTACCGTTTTGGAAGCTGCTGAACTGGTTAAATTGTTGGAAGAAAAATGGGGCGTTTCCGCCGCTGCTCCTGTCGCCGCCGTTGCTGCTGCACCTGCTGCTGCCGCTGAAGAAGTTGAGGAAAAGACTGAATTTGATGTTATCCTCAAGAGCGCTGGCCCCAAGAAGATCGAAACCATTAAGGTTATTCGCCAGCTCACCAACCTGGGCCTGGTTGATGCCAAGAATATGGCTGAATCCGCAGACAGCAAAATCCTCGAAGCTGTTGGCAAAGATATTGCCAATGACGCCAAGGAAAAACTGGAAGCTGCTGGCGCAGAAGTCGAACTCAAATAAGAAGTACCCAGTTTTAGTGAACAAAACCCCTGTCCATAAAGACAGGGGTTTTTTCATAAAAGAAAACCCCGGCGCTTTGAAAGGCCGGGGTTGGGCTTTATTGGGGGAAGTTTAGCCGCCCTGGAGTCGTCGGATCACCAGGACGACCTTGCCCTGAACTTTGACCTGGGCGGGGTTGTCAATGATGATGGGGTCCATCAATGGGTTGGCAGGCTGCAGCCGCACTCGACCGTTTTCCTGATAGAAGTACTTCAGAGTTGTCTCGTCCCGATCCGTCAGCCAAACAGCGACCATTTCGCCATTGTCAGCCCGGTTTACCGGGCGCATAACGACGATATCGCCGTCATTGACCATTGCATCAATCATGGAATCACCCTGCACTTCAAGAGCAAAGAGGTCGGCGGTTTTTTCGCGTGGTGGGAGGAGGCTGCGTGCAATTTCGATCCCGGTCTCCTGGTCGTAATAGTTAAAATCGGAGGTGGGGACGGGAACCGGCTCACCGGCGACGATCCGTCCGACAACCGGAATCTGGAACATATCTGAGATGGCCTGGGCAGCTTGAATCAGGTTGCCTTCCAGAGTGCGCACCAGACGAATCCCGCGGGAGACATTGCTCTCCCGTTCAATGTAGTTCATCTCCTCAAGTTGATTGAGGTAATAATTCACGACGGAAGTGGAGCTGATATTGGTGTTTTCACCGATCTCGCGGATCGATGGGGGAAATCCGTTTTCGTTTTGGAAGCTTTCCAGGAATTTGAGGATCCTTTTATGTCGTTCTCCCAGACCTGCTTTCTTACGTGCCATCATGTCAGGCTCCTTTTAGTAAACCCGCTCATTTGTGCTAATTATTATTTCTAATAATACACGAACATACGTTCGGTGTCAAGATGGCGGTCAAATTGTTAAAATATCTCAATATTATGACTCTATCATACCCAGCAGAAGGCTGCGAATGGATACTGAATGATGCGGTTATAATGAAAATTCAATTACTGATGTTGAGAGGTGCAGAATGACAGTTCAATCGTATATTAAAGCAATGCCAAAGGTCGAATTACACGTCCATCTGGAGGGTTCCATCCGGCCGGAAACCTTTTTGAAGCTGGCTGGACGGCATAAGATTGAACTGCCTGCGCATGATCTGGAAGGACTGCGGCGCTGGTACCAGTTTACCGATTTTAATCATTTCATCGAGGTTTATCTGAAGATCGCTGCCTCGCTGAAGACCCCCGAAGATATCGAATTGATCGCCAGGGAATTCCTCAGTGGGCAAGCGGAACAAAATGTGCGTTATTCTGAGGTGATCTATTCGCCCTATAACCAGTTTTTGGCCAACGGGATTCCCTTTGATGAGCAGCTGGATGCGCTCAACCGGGCGCGGAGCTGGGCGGAACGTGAACATGGCGTCCATTGCCAATTCATTATGGACATCTCCCGGGAGACCACGCCGGAGCAAGGTGAGATTGTGGCCGGTTGGGCGATTGGCGGGATGGGGCAGGGTGTTTGCGGGCTGGGATTGGGTGGCCCGGAGATTGGCAATCCCCCGGAGAAATTCAAATCAGCCTTTGAGATGGCTTTTGAGGCCGGGCTGCCTGCTATGCCGCATGCCGGGGAGACGGTCGGCTCGGAATCGGTACGCGGCGCGCTGAAATGGGTGCATCCCGTGCGGCTGGAGCATGGCGTGCGCGCTATGGAAGACCCGGCGCTTGTGGATATTCTCCTGGAGAGCCAGATACCATTGGATGTCTGTCCGACCAGCAATATCTGCCTAAAGGTTTATCCTTCATTGGCAGAACATCCGCTGCCCAGGATGTTTGACCTTGGCTTGAATGTGACGTTGAATTCTGATGATCCGCCGATGTTTAATACAACCCTGACACAGGAATATCTCAACGCCGTGGAGGTGATGGGAATGGACCTTGAGCAGTTACAACAGATGGTGCGGAATGGCATTAAGGCTTCCGTGCTCGGGGAGGCGGAGCAGCAGGATTTATTGACGATGTTTGAGGTGGAGAATGAGCGCCTGGCGGGGATTCATTTAGGATAGCAGATTGTGGTTTCTTTGGTGTCACGTGCCGCGGAGCGCACGTGACCTACTTTTTGTCATTCCGAGGAACGAAGCAATCTCTGAAATTGAGTATTTAAGTATAAGAACTTAACAAAAGCTCAAAGTCATCGGTTTACTGAAACAAAAGACGCCCAATTGGGCGTCTTTTCGTCTCTCTTATTAGCGGGGATTAATCTTCCAGAATCTCAAAGCTGGTGATGATCTCGGCTTTACCGCGCAGCGTGGCGGCAACGGAACAATATTTCTCCTCCGAAAGCTCAATGGCCTGCTCCACATTTTTCTCTGTCAGCCCATCGCCTTTGACCAGGAATTTGATGTAGATCTTGCGGAAGGTCCAGGGTGGGTCGGCATCCTGTTCAGCAGTGACCTGAACTTCCAGGTGGGAGAGGGGAGTGCGCTTTTTGGCAAGGATATCCACAACATCCACCGAGGCGCAGCCCGCCAGGGCGGATAGGATCAGCTCGGAGGGTTTCATCCCGCTGTTCTCTTTGGGGGTGGACATCACGACGGAATGTCCGGTGGAATCGGTTGAAACGAAACGGTTACCGCCGGGAATCCAGCGCAGGGTGGTTTGACCAGACATTTATGATTACTCCTTAAGTTTTCGCTATGAGACTTTGCCCAGCAGTTTGACCAGATCCATCATCAGAGCCCGTTGGGCCTCCGGGTCGTTTTGGTCGGTCGGGTTCATCAGGCAATCACTGGCAACATCCTGCATGAAGTTCAGGCTGGCCGACTGCACGGCTGAACGGATGGCTATCAGTTGCTGGAGGATCTCGCGGCAATCGCGATTCTCGTCGATCATCTTCTGGACGCCACGCAGCTGACCCTCAATCCGGGAAAGCCGTTTATGGATCTGCCCTTTGACCTCTGGGTTTTCAGTTTTTATGATCATTTACAATCCTTCGTCAGGCCGCCGGCCTGACCAATGACTAACCTGCTCAGGAAAAGCCACCGGAGGAGCCACAGGAAGAACCGGAAGATCCGCTTCCGGAGCTGGTGCCATGAGCGGCAACCCGTGAGATGAGCCGGTGGGTCTGGTTTGACTTGCAACCAGGGCATTCAGGTGAATTGATATTGGGATCGGAGAAGCGCATCAGTTTCTCGAATTCTTCTCTACAATCCTCGCAAGCATACTCATAAATGGGCATTAATAAAAGCACCTCCAAATGCTATACTGGGGTATAGTATATTCGTATACCTATGAATTGTCAATTGAAAGTTGGATTGGGTTTCCCCTCATCCGGCACTTTGTGCCACCTTCCCCCCGAGGGGAAGGCAGAAGATAGTTGAATCCCTATTTTCCCGATGAGATTATTCAGATGTAAATTTATTGTGAGTCCTAATTAAGGCTTTTCCTTGAGGAGAAGCTGGCTGAACAGCAGGCTGGTGAGGTGGGGCATGGTTTTTCCCCTCATCCGGCACTTTGTGCCACCTTCCCCCCGAGGGGAAGGCAGAAGATAGTTGAATCCCTATTTCCCCAATGAGATTATTCAGGAGTATCTATTTTTATCAGTCCTAATTAAGGCTTCTCCTTGAGGAGAAGCTGGCTGCATAGCAGGCTGATGAGGTGGGGCATGGTTTTTCCCTTATCAGGCACTTTGTGCCACCTTCCCCCCGGGGGGAAGGCAGAAGATAGTTGAATCCCTATTTTCCCGATGAGATTATTCAGATGCAAATTTATTGTGAGTCCTAATTAAGGCTTCTCCTTGTTGAGAAGCTTGCTGCGCCACACGCTGATGAGGTGATGTGTTTCCCCCTCATCCGGCACTGCGCGCCACCTTCCCCCCCAGAGGGAAGGCTTAAGATATGTGAATTATTTTCTAAGGCGTAGGAGAGAGGGCAATGAGAACCGCGGGATGGCTTTGGGAGAATACGTGGATCCTGTGGCAATCGAATCGGCTGCCAGGATACCGCTTTGAATGGCGGGGCCGATACCCTCACCCATGTCACGGGTGGCCAGCCCCAGCGAATCGCCGATTAGCAGCACGTTGCCCTGGCGGGGGGTGAGGTTCCGCGGCCGCAGGTAGTAGCTGTAACCCAGGGGATGAAAATCGTGGTTTCTTACCAAATTCAACTCCGCAAGCTTGCAAATCAGGCGCTGCCAGTGCTGATCGAGGCTTGTTCCCCGCTTTTTCAGCCCAGCAGCCGCACCGCCAATACCAACATTGATATAGCCGCCCGTTTTGGGTACAAACCAGGCATAGCCGGGCAAACCATCTTCAAAAAACCAAAGATGGCAGCGGGGGTCGTTGACCGGATAGGAGAATTCCTCTTCTTTAGCGAGGATTAATCCATTTTCCCGGTCTTCTTTCGCCATCGGAAAGAATTTCGCTTTGACCGGGCAGTGGGTGCCACCCGCCCCGACCAGGTAGCGCGATTCATATTGCCCATCAATTATGAATTTTTCCCCACGCTGTTCAATCTCAGCTACCCGATGATTCACGACCGGCGCCCCAGACCTGGTCAGGAACCAGTTGTCAAATTCCAGCCGGCGAATGGCATACTGATCGGTACGCATGCGGAAATGGAGACCCTTGAGGGAGATTTCAAAGGAGGTGAAGTGGGTCAGGCCCAGTGGATAGTCACCGGGCGATATCTCCAGCAAGCGGAAAAGAGAAGGCGTGACCCAGCCGGCACAGGGTTTCTGGCGGGGGAAATCGGCCTTATCCAGGATAAGCACATCCAGCCCATGCCGGATGAGCCGCTGGGCACAGGCCGATCCGGCCGGACCGCCGCCCACAATCAGCACATCTTTTTGGATCATAGGCTGCCTCAGACTAACCGGCAGTCGGGTTGGGGGGTGCCGGGGCGGGTCATCACGATCTGCCAAAGCTGCGTTGAACGGGAGCGGAAGCCGCCGGCGCTGCTGAGCAGGTAATAATTCCACATCCGCCGGAAGCGCTCGCCATATTTCTCTTTCAGCTCCGGCCAGGCAGCGTTGAAGTTGGCATGCCAGGCCATCAGGGTCTGATCGTAATAGGGGCCAAAATTGTGCCAGTCTTCCATCACGAAACGGTCTTCCATCGCCCTACCTAGCTGGGTGATGGAGGGCAGCATACCGTTGGGAAAGATGTATTTATCCGTCCAGGGATCCCCGGTAGTAATGCTGTGGTTGCCGCCGATGGTGTGGATGAAGGCGACCCCGCCAGGTTTAAGGGTTCGCTCCACCACATCCATATAGGTGGGGTAATTCTTATAGCCGACATGCTCCATGACACCAATCGAGATCACGGCGTCAAATTCCCCGGTGACCTCGCGGTAATCCTGCAGCCGCAATTCCACTGGCAGCCCCTCGCAGAGTTCATTGCCAAGCGCGACCTGCTCTTTGGAGATGGTCACGCCGAGGACCTGGCAGCCATGTTTTTCGGCGGCATATTTGGCGAAGCTGCCCCAGCCGCAGCCCAGCTCCAGGATTCGCATACCGGGGTGGGCCCCGATCTTGCGGCAGACCAGCTCGAGTTTGGCTTCCTGGGCGTCATCCAGATTGTCGGCATCGCGCCAATAGGCGCAGGTGTAGTTCAGGCGTTTATCCAACATGGCGTTGTAAAGGTCATTACCGAGGTCATAATGCTGTTCACCGACCACATGGGCGCGTTGGCGGGACTGGCGGTTGGTCAGCTTGGCGCGTGCCACCTGGAAGACCAGGCGAAGGTTTTTCTCCACTTCAGTCCGCAGGTCAGCCCGCAGGGCACGGTCAATGAATTGGTCAATGGCCTGACAATCCCACCAGCCATCCATATAGGCTTCGCCGAGGCCCAGGGAAGCATCCCGCAAAATCTGGTCATAGAGGCGGTCATCGCGCACCTGGATATCCCAGGGTCGATCGCCATTGGCTTGAATGTCAGCAGTTTGGAGGAGATCCCTAACAATTTTCTCGGATTTACGCATCATTTCATCCTTTTCTTGTTGGGACAGTTAACTATATAACCCGAATGGGGTGATAAGGTGCTACTCTTCTATATTAGACAATTGTGGTAGTAAATTTCAAGGGTGTAGTTTATTTTTTGGGGAGTACGCCCCCTACCTGCCTGCAAACAAAGCGCAGCAGGCAGGTAGGGGTTATAGTATCCGATTCCTTTTGGCTTCCTTCCTTGACACCCCCTTCATTTTTAGTGATAATATATGCATTGAAATATGTCATCGGCCAAGACAGAGGAAAGTAGGCTGGCGGAAGTTGACAGGGCGGTGCGGGCAAGACTGAGACCCACACCCTGCTGAACCCAACCGAAGTTCCCTCTCGAGCCGCTCAGGTGAAGCCGCAGGTGCGTAGTCTGAGCCGTCCCGTCCGACGTTACCCGGGCAGCCAATTGCTGTAGCTGTTGGCAATGAGTGGGTCGTGCAGTGCGCCTGTGCGGCTAATGAAGGTGGTACCGCGGTCAACCCCGTCCTTTGGTGAAGGATGGGCGTTTTTATTTAAACGTTCGGGTTGCAGATGACAGCCCATAAATGACTTATTTTTAGGAGGAAGGTTTAAATGGCAGATAAAGCAGCAGAACTGGCAAAACTGCAGACGATCCAGGCGGAAGGTCTGGCGACTCTGGAAGCCGTTGCCGAAAAGGAAGAACTGGAAGCCTGGCGTGTTTCCAACCTGGGACGCAGCTCACCTGTGATGGGCGTCTTCAGCAGCATGGGCACAATGGATAAGGAACTGCGGCCTGTGATGGGTAAAGCGGCCAATGAAGTCCGCACTGCTCTGGAAACCGCTTTTGAAGCCAAGCGGGAGGTTATTGAAGCCGCCGCATTGGCAAAGGAACTCGAAACCGAATTTTTGGATGTGACCATGCCCGGGCGTCCCGTGGAACGCGGCCGCCTGCACCCGTTGACCCAGGTGCTGCGCCGGATCGTGCGTACATTTGGCGATATGGGCTTTCAGGTCTATCGTTCCACTGAAGTGGAGACGGATGACTATAACTTCACTTATCTCAACATGCCGCCCTATCACCCGGCGCGCGATATGTGGGATACCTTCTATACCAAGGACGAAGGCGTTCTGTTACGCACCCACACCTCCGGCGGCCAGATCCATGTGATGCGAGAACGCGCACCTGAACCGATTCGGGTGATCCTGCCTGGCACGACCATGCGCTATGAACAGCTTTCCGCACGCAGCGAGATTGAATTCGCACAGGTGGAAGTTCTGGTGATCGGTGAAAAAGTGACCTTTGCTGAGTTGAAAGGCACCCTGGAAGATTTTGCCAAACGGCTGTTTGGTGAAGAAGCCCGCACCCGTTTGCGGCCTTCGCACTTCCCCTTCACGGAGCCCAGCGCTGAGATGGATGTGGAATGTTTTGTCTGCGGTGGCAAAGGCTGCGGCGTTTGCAAGGAAACCGGTTGGCTGGAGATCCTCGGTTGTGGGATGGTCCACCCGGTGGTGCTGGAATATGGCGGCTATGACCCCAAAAAATATTCCGGCTTTGCGGCTGGGATGGGCATTGACCGCAGCACCCTGATGCGCTATCGGATCGATGACATCCGCCATTTCCGCAATAATGATATTCGGTTCCTCAAGCAATTTTAAGAATGGTGAATCGAAATTGGTGAGTAGTATTTGGTGAATGGAGACTGGTGGAAGTTCTGCGGTGGAGAAATGGAAGTGAGGGAATATGGCTTTGGAAGGTTTAAATCGCCTGCAAGTATATATTGCCGCGCAAAGCCTTGCCCAGAGGGTTTATTCTTCTGTGGTTCCTCTTTTGCCTTCTGAGGAAAAATGGGGGCTCAGTTCGCAAATCCGTCGAGCCGTCGCTAGTGTCCCCGCTAATATCGCTGAAGGTTATGGCCGATATTATTATCAGGAGACAATTCGCTTTTGCTATATTGCGAGAGGATCGTTAATGGAACTTTCCAGCCATTTTGATCTAGCGCGAGAACAGGGTTTCATTTCTGAAGAACTTTACCACCAGCTTGATAATGAGATGAATACCTTATTAAAGCTGATTCATGGATTCATCAAATACCTTAAACAGACTAAGCGCGGAATGAATGAGCCTGGAAGCCATTCAATTTCAGAAGCGCCTGGAGACTATTTTGTAGTTGATGACGACCATGTGGAAGTGAGCGATTGATGTATTCCCATTCCCAATTCTCATTTCACCATTCACACGAAATTAAAAGGAATTTTGGCGTAATTAGATAAAACACGAGGTTGAAGACATGAAAGTACCGTTAACTTGGTTGAATGATTATGTAGATTTGTCCGACCTGGACGTTGAAGACCTGGCAAAAGTCATGACGATGGTCGGCTTGGAAGTTGAAGAAATCCATCTGGTAGGCTTGCCTATGCCCGAGGCTGAGCGACATGAGTTTAAGTACACCGGCTTCTCCTGGCCAAAGGATAAGTTCATTGTTGCCCGAGTGGATGAGGTGCTGCCTCATCCGAACGCGGATCGGCTCGTTCTGTGCCGTTTGAATGATGGCGAGGAAGAGATCATCGTACTCACCGGCGCGCCGAACCTCTATGACTATAAAGGCAAGGGTCCCCTGGATGAACCGTTGAAGGTGGCTTACGCCCGAGAGGGTGCAGAGCTTTATGACGGGCACCAACCCGGCCACGAACTGACCACGCTCAAGCGGATGAAGATCCGCGGCGTGGAATCCTTCTCGATGATCTGTTCCGAGAAGGAATTGGGCATTTCAGAAGCTCACGAAGGCGTGATCCTGTTGGATGCCGATGCGCCAACCGGGATGCCCCTGGTGGATTATATGGGTGATGCTGTGTTTGATGTGGACACCCTGCCTAATATGGTGCGTGATGCTTCTGTGTTGGGGACGGCCCGCGAGATTGCCGCAGCCACCAGCAAAGAACTGAAATACCCGGATGATTCCTTTGAGATGGCCGGTCCGGCGCTGGAAGGACGGGTTTCGCTTGAAATCAAGGACCCCGAACTCAACCCCCGCTTCATGCTGGGGATGTTGGAGGGCGTTGCTACCTGCCCCAGCCCATATTGGGTACGTCGGCGCTTGAACATGGCCGGTATGCGGCCGATCAACGCGATCGTGGATGCGACCAATTATGTGATGCTAGAGATTGGTGAGCCGCTCCATGCCTTTGACTATGACATTCTTGTGGATCGTGTGGCCGGTAAGACACCCAAGATCATCACCCGCACGGCGGAAGAGGGCGAGAAGCTAACAACTCTGGATGATGTGGAACACACTCTGGATGCCGGGATGGAGCTGGTGACCGATAATGCCGGTGCTCTCTCGCTGGCCGGTGTGATGGGTGGTCAGGAAAGCGAAGTGAACGGCCAGACCTGCAACGTTTTGCTCGAAGGCGCTTCCTGGAACTTTATCAATATCCGCAAGACCGTCAGCAAGCTGAAGATTAACTCGGAAGCCGCCTATCGCTTCAGCCGGGGGATCCATCCGGCATTAGCCGAACTGGGCCTGCGGCTCTGCCTTAAGCGCATGCAGGAATGGGGCGGTGGCACGATTGCCAAGGGCGTGATTGATAATTATCCCAACCCGCCGGAAGACCCCGTGGTGGAGATTTCTGCGGAATGGGTGGACAATAACCTGGGCGTGGCGATCAGCCCCGACGCCATCGCTGAGATTCTGGGCCGGCTTGAGTTTGAGTGCAGCGTGAAAGGTGATATCGTCACCGCCAAGACCCCGCCGCACCGATTGGACATCCATGACGGACTGATTGGCCGGGCGGATTTATTGGAAGAGATCAGCCGGATCTATGGTTATGATAAGATTCCTTCCCGCTCTCTGAACCAACCCCTGCCGCCGCAGCGGGTGGACTATGAGATGGCGATGGAAGAGGTTCTGCGGGATTTGCTGGTCAATCTGGGAATGCAGGAGTTGATTGCTTACCGGATGACAGCGCCTGAACGTGAAGCCCGCCGGTTCCCGCCCGAATATACGGCGCCGGAAGTGCCTTATGTTGAAATTCAGAACCCGATCACCGTGGACCGCAGGGTGATGCGCCGCAGCGCGGTGGCGACCCTGTTGGAGATCATGGAATATAACGCCACGCTGAGTGACCGGCTGGCATTCTTTGAAATCGGGCCGGTGTTCCTCCCGGTAGAGGGACAGCAGCTCCCGAATGAAAAGATGATGCTTTCGATTGGCCTGACCGGCCTGCGGACCACTGCCGATTGGCAGAATGACGCCACAGAGGTGATGGATTTCTATGACCTGAAGGGTGTGATTGAGGGCATGATGGCCGGGCTGCATATTGATGATGTGGCCTATGTGGCCGCCGAACACCCCAGCCTGCACCCCGGGAAGTCAGCGGATGTGCTGGTGAACGGGAAGAAAGTCGGCGCAATGGGTGAGCTTCACCCGCTGGCAAAGGCCAATTACGAACTGGGTGACGCCCCGGTCTATCTGGCAGAATTTGACCTGGTCCCGCTGTTGGCGGCGGCCCGGATCCTGTTTGACGTAGAGCCCGTCCCGACCTACCCGCCTGTGCTGGAAGACTTGGCCGTGGTTGTGGATGAAACGGTCACGGCTGCTCAGGTGGAAGAAGTGATCCGAATGGGCGGCGGGGAATATTTGGCGAAGCTGCAACTCTTTGATATCTTCAGGGGCAAGCAGGTGGGCGAGGGGAAGAAGAGCCTCGCTTTCAGCCTGACCTATATCGCTCCGGATCGCACCCTGACGGACAAGGAAGTGAGTAAGCTCCGGCAGAAGGTGATCTTCCTGCTGGGTAAGGAACTGAACGCGGAATTGCGCAGTTAGGTTAGTAGGATATTTAATAGAAGAGAAAGAGGTGCTTTTTAGCACCTCTTTTTTCGTTTTGGTGGGTTAGCGACCTATCTTACAAAGATTGAATCTGAGATTGCTTCACTCCGTTCGCAATGACAAGAATTTTTTTGTCATTGCGAGCTTGCGAAGCAATCTAAAAGTTTATTTTTGGGGTCGACTATTTATCCGCTGAGTATTCCTTAGATGAGTTCAATCATTTGGAATGGTGCTTACTTACCCGAATGGGTAGGTTCAAATTAGTGACATTATTGTAAAATCTTTAATGGAAAAACCTCCCTATCCCAGAAAGAGGAAAAATAACATGATCGATCCGAGATGCGCAAAACTGGCAGATGTTCTGGTCAATTATTCCGTGGCGGTCAAGCCCGGTGATTGGGTGCTGATTCAGGGTGACCTGCTGACAGCCCCTATGATTGAAGAGATTTATCGTCAGGTTCTACGAGCCGGCGGCCATCCTAATACCCAGATCGGGTCGAATGGGATGACTGAAACCTTTTATAAGGAAGCCAGTGACGAACAACTGGAATGGATCTCGCCTTTCACTGATCTGGCGGTGACCAAAGCCGATGTGCTGATCAGCCTGATGGGGACGGGAAACACCCGCCACCTCACCCATGTGGACCCGGCGCGGATTGGGAAGGTCCAGGGCGCTAAGCGGCACCTTTTCCAGACCTTTATGAAGCGCTCTGCGGAAAACACCGTGCGCTGGGTGGGATCGATGTTCCCCAATAACGCCCATGCGCAGGAAGCGGAGATGAGCCTGAGCGAATATGAGGATTTTGTTTACGGTGCAACCTTTGCCGACAAGGATGACCCGGTGGCGGAATGGCAAAAATTCTATCACCGCCAGCAGGTGGTGGTGGATTGGCTGAAGGGTAAAAAGCACCTCACTGCCAAGGGGCCGAACCTTGATCTCTCGATGTCAATTGAGGGGCGGCTGTTTGTGAATTCGGATGGCAAGAAAAATATGCCGGATGGCGAGGTCTTCACCGGGCCGGTGGAGGACAGTGTGAATGGGTGGATTGAATTTACCTATCCGGCCATCGAACTTGGACGCGAAGTTGAAGATGTGCGGCTGGTGTTCAAGGATGGTAAGGTGGTGGAGGCTTCGGCCTCGAAGAACGAGGAAACGCTTCTCAGCCAGCTTGACATTGATGCCGGAGCGCGTTATGTGGGTGAATTTGCCATCGGGACCAACTATGGCATCCAGACCTTCACCAAGAACATGCTCTTTGATGAGAAAATGGGCGGCACGGTGCACCTGGCCCTTGGCGCCAGCATCCAGGAGACACTTGGGAAGAACGAATCGGCGATCCACTGGGATATGCTCTGTGATGTGAAACACGACAGCGAGATCCGCGTGGATGGCGAGCTGCTCTATAAGGACGGCGAATTCCAGATATAAGCGATTACAGGATGAATAAACACGCCTGACTGAGTATTTGTTAGGCGTGTTTCATTTAACGTTGAATTAGCGCTAAGAAATTACTCGGTAGATGTGGATTATCAGAAAACCTATCATGGCAACCAATCCGCTCAGGTATATCCAGCGGATCCATTTCCTGCGATTTGCTGTATTTGGGTTTAATAGTTGGATCGCAGAGATAAGGGTGATTGCATCGGCAAAGAGAATGGGTGGCAGAAAAACCAGTTCAAACCAGCCAAAGATGAATGGCAGGCTGCTGGCTGCGATCACGAAAAAGAAGATAGATGCGCCGACTCGGATAGCGGCTTCACGGCCAAACTTGATTGCCAGCGATTTCGAACCAGCTTCGTTATCCCCTTCCATATCCATCGCATCCGCTGATATCTCTTCTCCAAGATTAAAGAAAAAAGACCACAACGAGAAAAATATAACTGGGGTGGAGAATGGATTATTTACGGCGATACCGCCGAAAAAGAATGTCATTCCCACAGAAAAGCTGACCATCATATTGCCGACAAGGCCAAGTTTCTTGAATTTCCAGTTATACAGGAAACCGATCACCCACACGAAAAAGGCTACCAGGAATGCCTGGAAGGTGATTAATGTGGCCAGGGCCAAACCTGTCAATGTGACCAGAATGAAAAAAATGACCACTTCCCGGATGGATACCATCCCGGAGGGGATGGGACGGTGTGGGGCATTGATTCGATCACTTTCAACGTCGAAGACGTCATTCAGGATCAACGCGGCGGCAGAAAGGAGAAATACAGACGAAAAGCCCAAAAGAATGATCCGAAGAGGTGGCAGGTGGTCCAAAGCCACCAATTCACCGATGACAGTGCATATTCCGGCAGCCAAGGGTAGCTCAAACCGGACGAGAATTAGTAAACCATGCAGCTTTCGGAGCATAGCATCCTTCACTTTCTCGATAATTAACCGATCGGACAGGATAACCGAATAGCAACAACACCTTTTGTATTTTGGTTTGTTCCAATAGTACATTATTATCGGTAGTTTGAATACTGGCATTATGTGGGGAGAGATGGTTTTTGGATAGTGCTCAGACTTCGCTAGTTCACGGCATTTATCGAGGTCCAATTTACTTATAAAAACCCATTTTGAGACACTTCTCCCGACCTATATAAGGGAAAAGACCTTCGAAATCATTGGGGCTTTCAATGAATAACTTCAGATTCGACTGTCAGGCCGGATATAATAAATCATCAGACACTAACCAGTGAAAGGAATGGCTGATGCGCATTACAACGGTGGTCGAAAATCACGCCGGGGATGGCCTACAGGGTGAACATGGTCTCTGCTTCTACATTGAGCATGAGGGACAGGTTTACCTTTCCGATGTGGGCAAAACGGGATTGTTTGTGGAGAATGCCCGCAAGCTGGGCGTGGACCTGGCGCAGGTGGACGCGCTGGTGATTTCGCATCATCATTTTGACCACGGGGGCGGGCTGAAGCTGTTCTTCGAGGTAAACGAAAAAGGGATTGTCTACTTGCGTAAAGCACCGGAGATGGACTTGGTCATTGAAGACCCGGAACTGCCGCCTTATGTCGGCCTGGATAAGGCTGTGCTGGCGGCATTCGCCGACCGGATTCGGTATGTTGATGGTGACTCGGAAGTGCTTCCCGGGCTGCATTTGATAACAGAGATTCCCAGCAGCTATCCGAAACCCACCGGTGACATTCGGCTGAAGATGCAGCGGAGGGATGAAGTGCTGCCGGACACCTTCGAGCACGAACTGGTGACGGTTTTGGAAGGGGAGCGGGAATTGGTGGTGCTGACCGGCTGCGCGCATAACGGCGTGCTGAACATGATTGAGGCTGCCCGTACGGCGCTGCCCGGCAAGCCGATCAGGGCGGTGGTGGGCGGATTTCACCTGAACGCAGAGACCCAGCCGACAGTCTTTGGCGTGGGCAAGGAACTGCTGGAAATGGATATCCCCGAAATTTACACCGGTCATTGCACCGGTGAGCTGCAGACCGATATCCTGGCCGAGGTGCTGGGAGAGCGGCTGCACCGGCTGCACACCGGGCTGGTGATGGAATTCAATTGATTTATTATTTACAGGAGGGTGATTATGGATAGTAACCAATGGGAAGTCACGAATGAAGATTGGATAGCATTTACATACCAATTAAACATAGAATCAGATCGCGGTGTGGCTTTAGTAGGCTCAGAAATGTTGAGTCAGTTACTTAAGGGTTTGATTGGAAAGAAATTACTTCCGGATCCAAAAACAAGAAATAAGATTTTAACAAACGTTGGATCTCCAGTTTCAACTTTTAGTTCGAGAATCGAATTAGCATATGGAATGGGTTTAATTAGTAATGATGAATACCATGATTTAACGATTATTCGGAAGATTAGGAACAGTCTTGCTCACTCAATTAAAGAAAAATACTTTGCCGATGAAGATATAAAAAATAAAATTAATGAATTGCGAATTCCTAGGCTTTCAGAATATAGTTATTCAGAAGTTCCAAGGAAGAATTTTATTAATGGATCAAGTATGGTTGCGGCTTTCATAAGTATGCGTACTTCTGAAGATTATCCTGATGTTAATAATCCAAAGCGCATTATTTATGAAAGATAGATAGAGGACCATAAAAAATCTCTTTTGGAGGAGAAGATGGCACAGATTGAAAAGCGCATATTAGGCAAAAGCGGCATTGAGGTCACCAAGCTGGGCGTGGGGCTCTGGGCGATCGGCGGAACGGAGTGGGGAGCGACGGATGACAAGGAATCGCTGGAGATGATCTCGGCCGCAGCGGATCTGGGTATCAATTTCTTTGATACGGCGGATATCTACGGTGACGGACATAGTGAGACCCTTTTGGGGCAGGCCTTGAAGGGGCGGCGAAAGGATTTCGTCATCGCCAGCAAGATTGGCTGGGATGGCTTTGATTATGACAAGTGGGTCAGCAAATATGCGACGGTGGAGCAATTGATCGCCGGGGTGGAGACCAGCCTGGACCGGCTCCAGACGGATTATCTTGACCTGATCCAGTGCCACATTGACTACCGGGAACCGCACATGGAAATCTTTGTGGAAGGCTTCCAGAAACTGCAAAAACAGGGCAAGGTGCGCGCCTATGGCCTCAGCACCAGTGACTTTGATTACCTGCAGGCCTTCAACGCTGATAACCGGGCAGCCGCCCTGCAAATTGACTATTCGATCCTCAACCGAACCCCCGAAGCGGAAATCTTCCCCTATATCAAGGATCATCGCCTGGGCGTGCTGACCCGCGGACCGCTGGCTATGGGGATATTGACCGGGAAATTTACCGCCGAGTCCACTTTCGGCTCCGGTGACTTCCGGCAGAATTGGGTTAAGAACCCTGAGGAACGTGAAATCTTCCTGAGCGACCTGGAGAAGGTGCAGCGACTGCGAGCTCTGGCCGAAGACCGCACGCTGGCGCATATTGCGATCCAGTTCGTGATGCAGAATCCGGCCGTCACGGTGGCGATTCCCGGAGCGAAGCGGATTTCCCAGCTCAAGGAGAACGTAAAAGCTGCTCTTCTGCCGGAATTGGACGCTTACGAGCTGGATTATATCGACACCATCACGCGTCCCGGCGGCGGCCGCAAGATCTGGCCAGCTTAGGAGCTGATTTCAGATTTGAAAAGATTTGGGAGCTTACCAGATCCAGGGGAAGAGACGATAGCGGACCCGGTGAGTGTATTCAACGTATCCCGGCAGCTTCTCCTGCAGCGTCCGGTCTTCCAGCGCGGTCCGGGTGAGCATGATGACCGTCAGCAGGAGGGCGGGGAGGCAGGCCCACCATGAATCCAGCAGGAAGGGTGTTGCCAGATAGCTGAGCAGCGCGCCGCTGTAACCGGGGTGCCGCAGCCAGCGATAAGGGCCGCTGCTGACCACTACTTGCCCGCGATCTTCCTGAATTCGGACCACACCGGAGAAAAAGCGGTTGGCGATCAGTGCCCAGGAGGCGACTACCATCCCGGCGAGGTAGAGGGTGGCGGCGGTTAGATGCGCCCAGAGGGGGAAGCCCGCAGGAGAGCCAAAGCGCGCATCCAGCCCGGCCGTGAGGGGCAGCAACAAGCCGGCAATCCCCAGCAGGGTGGTGAGGGTCTTGTCCCAGGGTTCGATATTCTCGTGTTTGGTGATTTTGCCGCGTTCGGCGATGATGTCGGGGTTACGTTTGGCGGCCAGGGTGCGGCTGATGACGAAGCTGAGGATCATGCCCAGAGCGAAAACCCAGCCCTCCCACCAGTCCCAGCGCCAGGAGATCAGCAAGGGCAGCATGGGCACGAGGAGGATGAAGAGTAGGAGTTGAAGGATCAGGCTTGGGGTAAAGATGCGTTCTTTTTCTGTCATCACACACCTGCCTTTAGAATGGGGACAGAAGAAAGGTCTATCTCAACTTCCATTATACATTTTCCGACTGGATAAAAAACAGATCGTCAACGTAATCCATCTGGCGATCTGCAACTTTCCGATAATTATAAAAAATGGACTATTCTTCCGGCTTCCTCGCTACAATCACCAATGACAACCCCTCCCAGGGCAGGATGCGGTCGATCAGGCGAAAGAGGGGGACCATCACATTGAAGACTTTCAGTCCCAGGCGACCGATGGCTTTTTGTTTGGCGATCTTGCCCCGCCACCACCAGCCGATCACGCCGATCTTGTTCAGCGTGAAGAGTTCTTCCACATCGTAATTCAACTCCTCAAACAGGACTCGCAACTGCTCACGGTCATAGCGCCGATAGTGACCGATAGCCTCGTCCAGGCTGCAATAGAGCTTTTGTCCCCGCGGCACGATGAAGATCATCCGCCCACCGGGTTTCAGCACCTGGTCGGCATGGGCCACCACCGCGCGGTCATCCTCGATATGCTCAATGACATTCGAGCAGAGGATCGAATCCGGCTGGGGTAGGTCTGTGGGTGGCAGAAGGGTGGCATCCCATTCGCGCACGTCCACGCCGGGGGTGTTGAGGTAGGCGTTGCGCAGGATTTCCAAATAGACCGGGTCAATCTCGGTGGCGATCACATCCGTGTATTGCATCAGGATGCGTACGTCATTGCCGATCCCTGAGCCGATCTCCAGCAGCAGCTGGCCGACATAAGGGCGGGTGCGCGCCAGGGTCCATTCCGTGTATTTGGGGGCGGCTTCCATATCGATCAGGTCTTTGTGACCATAGGAGCCCTGGAACATGTCGTCGATCACCCAATATTTGAAGATGGTCCAGATGGCCTGCAGGCCGTCTTTCCAGCCGATTTTCTTCCCCTCGGCATAGGTGCGGCCGTGATAGCTGATCGGCACTTCATAGATCCGCAGCTTGCGTTTGGCAAATTTGGCGGTCAGCTCCGGCTCGATCCCGAAGCGTTTGGAGCGGATTGGGATGGTCTTGGCGATCTGCATCCGGAAGGCCTTATAGCAGGTCTCCATGTCGGTCAGGTTCAGGTCGGTGAAGAAGTTGCTGAGCAGGGTCAGAAACTGGTTGGCGATGGTGTGGCGGAAATAGAGCACCCGCCGCTCCTGATGGTCGGCAAAACGGGAGCCATAGACCACATCGGCCGCGCCTTCCAGGATGGGCTGCAGGACCGCGGCATATTCACCGGGGTCATATTCGAGGTCAGCATCCTGAATGATGCCGAGGTCACCGGTGGCGGCCTGGATCGCAGTGCTGATCGCGTTGCCCTTGCCCTGGTTCTGTTCCAGCAGAATCACCTGGATCGTATCCGGGTGTTCGGTTGCCAGTTCAGCCAGGATCTCATGGGTGCCATCCGTGGAGCAGTCATCCACGATGACCAGTTCAAGTGTGTCGATGCCGGGGATTTCCTGCGCCATGACACGGCTGACGATCTCTCGCAAGGTGCGGCGTTCATTATAGACGGGGATCAGAACAGATAATTTCATTTTCACTCCGGTTTTGATTATAACATTTCACCCACTCAAGGCTTTCTCAGCTTATTCCGGCTATAATTGGTTTTGATGACACGTACCATTGAAGTTTTACCTTATGACCGCGAATGGCCTGGGTTTTATCAAGCCGAGGCAGATAAAATCGCGCCTATCCTTGGTGAGAACTTAATTGCATTGCACCATATCGGTTCCACCAGCGTGCCGGGCTTGGCGGCTAAACCGACAATTGATATCCTGGCAGTAGTCAAAGATTTGGAGCAAATGGACGTGCTGAACCTTCGGCTGGCAGACCTGGGATATCAACCCAGAGGTGAAAACGGGATTGCTGGAAGGCGCTATTTTGATAAAAAAGATGGCGATGTCCATCTTTTCCACCTCCACGCATTTCAGGAAAACCATCCGGCGATTGAAGAGCATCTGATCTTCCGAGATTACTTGCGATCTCATCCGGAGCGCTGCAGCGAATACGCCGCATTGAAGCATGATATAGCTGAAATCTACAAGTTTGAACCTGTTCGATATACCGATGGCAAGGCGGATTTTATCCAAAAGACGATTGAAGCTGCCAAAGCCTGGAAGAATATTGGTAGCACCTAAGGAGTTCTTATGCCACTGGCTGTAATTGTGATCCTTGTCCTCCTCGGATTTGCCCTGATCTGGCTGATCTATAGCCTTTTTTGGGGGACTCCGCCCACCATCAATCTGGCGGTGGAGCGGATGGGGCTGCGCTTGTTGGGGATGGATCCAGAATTGTTCAGTTCCCTTGGCTTGTTGGATAACACGCTGCTCGATTTTCACAGTGGCAACCTGACCGATGCCTCACCAGCCCAAATGGTGCGCAGTCAGCACCTGGATCGGGAAGGTCTGCGGTTGATTCGGCGGTTTAAACCGGAAAAGCTATCCGGACAGAAGTGGGTCACCTATCATTTGATGCGCTGGTATTACGAACAAAACCTACGGGGGCACCGGTTTGATTATCACTGGGTGGCCAATCCGGTTTTCATGGGTCCTTACCCGGTGAATCAGGTTTTTGGCGTTCAGGTGGACCTGATCAACTTCCTCAGCACGATTCACACCATCAAGGGCCGCCGCAGTGTCCGACGCTATTTGCAGCGGCTGGAAGAAGTGAGGTGGAAATTGGAGGGGTTGATCCAGAGCCTGCAGAGCCGGGCCGAGAATGGCGTGATCCCGCCCAAATTTGTTCTGGAGAAATCTCTGGATCAAATTAAAGTCCTGCTTGAAATGCCTATCAAGGGGAGTCCGCTCTATACCAGTTTGATTGAGCGAATGCAGCAGTCGGGGCGCTTTAGCATCCGAGCACAGGCTCGCTGGGCTGGGAAAGCTGCCCAGATCATTGAACACACTGTTCAGCCAGCCTATCGCATGCTGGCAGCCGAACTGGAAACCCAACTGGAGCAGGTTGGGGAGGGGGACGGCGTTTGGCGGCTGCCGGGCGGGGAGGAATATTATGCTTTCCTGCTGCGCAACCACACGACCACAGACCTGACAGCCGACGAGATCCATGAATTGGGTATTGCCGAAGTGGCCCGCCTGATGGATGAGGTCCGGAGTGTGCTGGTGGAACTGGGATTGCCGACCGATTATCCCAACGCTCAGCTTAAAGAGTTGAGGGTTGACTCCAAATATCATTACCAGGGGGAGAAGGCCGGTCAGGAGATCCTTGAGGATTACCAGGCCATTTTAGATGAAATCAATGCCCGCATGCTGGAACAATTTTCCTTTGGTCCACTGGATGAGATTGTGGTGAAACGCCTGCCTGAATATAAGGAGCTGGATTCACCGATTGCCTATGCCGAGGCGCCTGCTATGAATGGCAGCCGGCCGGGGACGATGTGGATCAACCTGAGAGATCCAGATAACGTTTATCGCTGGGGTATGCGTACATTGGCCTACCATGAAGGGATTCCCGGCCATGTCTACCAGATGGCCCAGACGCAGAAGATAAAAGGTCTGCCAACTTTCCGCCGGGCGTTTTTCTTCAATGCGTATAGTGAAGGTTGGGCTCTTTATGCAGAGCGGCTGGGTTGGGAAATGGGCCTGGAAGACCCTGTCAGTAATTTGGGCCGGTTGCAGGCACTGCTTTGGCGGGCCGCCCGTTTGGTGGTGGATACCGGCATCCATGCCAAGCGTTGGAGTCGCCAGGAAGCGATTGACTACATGGTGGCTGTCACGGGGCTGCCGGAGCAGGATGTGATCTCGGAGGTTGAGCGCTACGTGGTGATGCCCGGCCAGGCCTGCGCTTATTACATCGGCTATCTTAAGCTGTTAGCGCTGCGCCAAAAGGTCGAATCCACCCTGGGCGAGGCTTTCAGCTTGCAGGATTTTCATGATGTCATTATCAATAATGGGGGCTTACCGTTGACGCTGCTGGAGACTGTGGTCAACAATTATGTGGACAAGGTGACAGGAATCCGCCCCTGAGGGTTCAAGCTATCAGAAGGGGATTATCCGGCCGGATGGGGAGCATGCCGACCTGGATGAATTGGAGTGTGCCAGCCCGGACTGCGAGTTCAGCGGCGGGACGGAAGTCCTTGCCTGCCAAAGTTTGGGAACAGAGCACGGCCAACACCTGATCGCCGCAGCCGGTTGATTCAGAGTGCGGTGGGATGGATAGCTCGGGTGGGGGGAGATGGAAAGCGCTTTCCTTGGTGAACCCGTAGGCGCCCTTCGCGCCATCGGTGATCAGCACATACTCAACCCCTTGATCCAGCAGTTTCTCAGCCGCTAATTTTGCATCTTTATAGCCCTGCACACCGACATCTGTGATCCTTTCAGCTTCCTCTGCGTTGGGCTTGATCCATTTAGGCGGGTGAACGAAAAGAGGGGCGAAATCAACTTGGGCTTCCGGGGGCTGTCCGCCGGGGTCCAGCATCACGGGCAGGTCCAGTTCATGGGCCATTGCCAGGACAAAGGCAGCCGTCTCAAGCGGCATTTCCAGCGTCATCAGGAGGATGCCGTTGTTGGCAGCGAGCTTTTCCAGCAGCGGCCGGGCCTGGGTGATCTCAGCGGGGGTCAGGGTCTCGTTGCGCCCTGGCAGGTAATAGCTGGCGCGCTGGCCGTTGGTCTGGTTGAGGAAAATGGAGAGGGTGGGCAGCTCATCGGGGCGGTCCGTTTCGAGCTGGATGCCTTCCAGGCTGATCCCTGCAGATTCCAGAGAATCAAGCGGGATTTTATATAGCCCGCGTGCATCCTGGACGAGTTTGCTGATCATCCCAACCTGACCGGGAGCCAGCCAGGGGGCCAGCATAGTTGCGATGTTACGGCCCTTGCCGCCTGGCGAGAGCCGCACGGATTGACCGTTGACCTGTTCATCGGACTGGGCAAAATGCGGCAGGCCCTGGATGACCAGGTCAATATTCAACGCACCAATGACAATGGCCTTGAGTGGTTCGGTCATGGTTGGGGTCTTTTGTCTTGAATTTAATCGATACCGGTGGCCTTACGGGCTTTGGCGAGGATCGGTTTGGCAATTGCCCGGGCTTTCTCTGCGCCTTCATTCAGAATCTTGTCAATGTTGGCTTTGTCGGCGATTAGGGCATTGAATTTCTCGCGGGGTTCCGCAAATTCATCAAGAATCAGGTTAGCCAGTTCCTTCTTTAGATCACCATAAGCTGCGCCGCCGTTGATATAGAGTTGGCGGATTTCTTCCAGTCGGTCGGGGGTGGCGAAGAACTGTAGCAGGGAGAAGAGGTTGTCACCCTCGGGGTCCTTGGGATCTTCGGGGCGTTTGCTGTCCGTGACGATCCGCATCACCTGTTTGCGCACCTTTTTCTCGGTGGCAAAGATCGGGATGACGTTGTCATAGCTCTTGCTCATCTTGCGGCCATCCAAGCCGGGCACCTTCTTGACTGCTTCCTGGATGATGCCTTCGGGAACAGTCAGCACCTCGCCATAGGTTCGGTTGAAAGCTTCGGCGATATCACGGGTGATCTCAATATGCTGTTTTTGATCCAGGCCTACAGGCACGACGGCGGAGCCATAGAGCAGGATGTCGGCTGCCATCAGCACAGGGTAGTAAAACAGGCCGCTGTTGATGCCCTCATCGGGGTCATGATTGTTGCCGAGGTTGGTATCCACGGCGTCCTTGTAGGCATGGGCACGGTTGAGCAGTCCTTTGGAGGTGAAGCAGGCGAGAATCCAGGCAAATTCTGGGATCTCAGGGACGTCGGATTGGCGGAAGAAGATAGCCTTGTCGGGATCGAGCCCCAGGGCCAGCCAGCTGGCTGCGACCTCATAGACCAGATCTCGCAGGGTCTGGGCGTCGCGCATGGTGGTCAGCGCGTGGTAATCGGCGACAAAATACATCCCCTGGTAATTTTCCATCAGGTTCAACGCAGGGCGATACATGCCGAGGTAGTTGCCGATGTGGGGATTGCCGGTGGGTTTGATTCCGGTCAATGCGATGGGTTTCATAATGGTCCTTCTATCCGTAAAAAGTACTTGGTTATTAGTCAGGTTTCTATTATAAACGATTATTATTTCGGCTAAACAGCGCTCCTGGAGACTGGGTGGAAGTAATCGATATATCGAAAAAGAAAACTTTAGAACCTGCCCCTTCCTGCCTGCAAACTAAGTGAAGCAGGCATCCTTCCCCTGAGCTCAGGGGAAGGAACGAGGATGGGGTTCTCACCTCTGTATGGGCAATGTGTATCATGTTAAATTAGTCCCCTCGATCAGTTGATTAATAAGTATTGTTATTTCAAGTAACCCCCGAAGTATTGGGCTCAATGGTATATTTAGGACGATAAGCCCTGCCAGGCGACATGCTTCGAAACGGTTGGCGGGAAAAAGGAGTGAATTGATGCGCGAAGAGAAGCAAGAACGCCGATTGGAAGATATCCAGTGCTTCCTGATGGATATGGACGGCACGATCTATCTGGGGGACCAGTTGCTGCCCGGCGCACGGGAATGGCTGGAATTACTTGATTCCAATTGTATTGCCTATACTTTCCTGACCAATAATTCCTCGCGCTCCCGCGTGGAATATGCCCAAAAGCTGCAGCGGCTGGGGCTGCCTGTGCCGGAAGAAAAGATATTCACCTCCGGTGAGGCCACTGCGATCTATCTTGAGAAGAATTACCCTGGTGCGACGATGAAAGTGTTTGGAACACCGCCGCTGTTGGAGGAATTTGAGCGGCATGGCTTTACGCTCACCGATGAGGACCCGGATGTGGTGGTGCTGGGTTTTGATACGACCCTGACCTATGAGAAGCTATGGAAGCTGTGTGATTTGGTGGTGGCCGGAAAACCATATATCGCCACGCACCCGGATATCAATTGCCCAACCGAGACCGGCTATAAACCTGATATTGGTGCGATGATGGCTTTGGTGGCTTCCTCGACGGGCCGCCGTCCGGATGAGATCGTGGGCAAACCCAATTGGCCGATTGTGGAGGCCCTTGCCGCCAAGACCGGTTTCCCAATTCACACCCATTGCATGATTGGCGACCGGTTATACACCGATATCGCCCTGGGTCAATGGGGAATTGCCACGGCGTTGGTACTCAGCGGGGAATCGAGCGCAGAAGATCTGGCTGTTTCCCACTATAAGCCCGATTTTGTGGCGAAAGATATTGCGGAGATGGGGGATCTGTTGCTGAGGGCATTGGCGGCGTGATGGAACTTTCCGAGTACCTGGCCTCTCTCAATCTGCCGGATTGGCGCTATCTCTCCGAGACCGGTTCGACCAACGACCTGGCGCTGGCCTGGGCAGGGGAGGGCGCTGCCGATGGCTCTCTGGTGCTGGCTGACCGGCAGACCGCTGGCAGGGGGCGGGCGGGCCGCCATTGGATGACGAAATCGGGGGCCGCCATCGCGATGAGTTTGGTGCTGCGGCCGGCAGAGGCTGAATTAGCCTATATTCCCCGGTTCACGGCTTTGGCCACTCTCGGGCTGGTGAGTGCCCTGGCTTCAAAGGGTCTGAATGCTGAGATCAAGTGGCCGAATGATGTGCTGCTGGCAGGCCGGAAGGTCGCCGGGGTGCTGGTAGAGGCTTTTTGGCAGGGGGAGAACCTGGAAGCGCTGGTTGTGGGGATGGGGGTGAATGTGTCTCGAGGTGCGCTGCCCCCAGCGGAGGAATGCCGCTATCCGGCGACAACCATTGAGGACGAAAGGGGGGAATCGGTAGACCGTTGGGAAATTCTGGCAGGAATCTTGCATAGTATATTTACCTACCGCACGAACCTGACCACGGATGCCTTTATGGCGGCCTGGAATGAGAAATTGGCCTTCAAAGGAGAGCAGATCGCTTTTCGCTTAGCCAATGGACAGGCAAAACACGCCAAGGTGCTCAAAGTCCAACCGGATGGCAGACTGGCCCTCCAGGTTGAAGGACAAACAGAGCCATTCCTGGCAGCTGCTGGAGAAATTGAAATGGCAGGTCGTGACGGTTAGCTGAAAGTTAGGACTAACGAGGAGTCATGCCATGTCAGAATATGTTGCGATAAACCGCAGTGGTCGGATGACCGCCCCCAGATATATGCAGCCCCGTAAACCCGTTTTGGATGAGCCGCTGGACATTGACTGTGGCAGGCAGACGGTTGCCATGCCGACCCATCAGACTGTGATCCCCACACCGGTGGTTGCGCAGGTCCAGGTGGAAACCGCACCGGTCCTGGTGGAAGAACCTATCCTGGCAGTGAATACCCCCGCAAAAGATAATATTTATTATGCTGAACTGGCAGCCCAGCAGAATGTCGCAGCCCAGCCCGCACAGTTCGTGGGTGAGACGGTCGAGGTAGATGAGGTCGAAGTTGAAGCAGCCCCCGAACGCAAACGGCGGAAACTGACGACATTCCAGCAGTGGATCGTCATTCTCCTGGAAGTGGCGGTCGTTCTGATTTTGGCAACGGTTTATCTATATATCACGGACAGAATTGACATGCCCGAGGTGGTGCTGGATACGATTGAGAAAGGGCTGAGCCTGATTTCAGCAATTAAATAGTCATATCGGACCATACTAGTTGTGAAACTTATTGGTTCCTTTAAAGACAGATAGACGGCAAAGCCGTCTATCTGTCTTTTTTGTCCCTGAAATCTTGTCGCGCTGTAAGTTTGACTTATGTTAGATTCCAATTACTTTCTCTATAAGCTCATCTTCATACTATTTGCTTTGAACGGCTGCGGTTGAAGCTGCAATTTCACTTCCCGCCAACCCATCCATTGGGTAGATGATTATCGTTGAGCTCTCTTCCTTGGACATTTCCAGAAGAGCCTGGATCTGCCGGAGCTGCATTGTGCCTTCCGAACTGGTTAGAATCTTGCTTGCATCAGCCAAGGATTTTGCTACAGTAATTTCCGCATCTGCCTGAATTTTCTTTGCCTTTGCGCTCCGCTCTGCTCTGGCGATAACCGCCAATTCTTCAATGAGAGCTGGAGGAGTGCCAACATCTGTGATGCGTACAGCTCGCACGTTGACACCATAATCCTGAGCGACCGTATCTATCTCAGCTTTCAAACTTTTGGCAATTTTCTCAGTCTCTGAAAGCAAGGGGCGCAAATCGTTTCTTCCAATCGTGCTCTTCAGGGCTTCCATCGAGGCCCATTCGGTTGTTTTCCAGAAATCCTTGACATTTATGGCGGCTTTCTCAGGGTCTTCAATATCCAATTCAACCGCGGCCGTCACATCTACAGGAATATTGTCTCTGGTCAATGTCTTGGTTGCCTTGACCTCGTAAGTTGAAATCCGCACGTCAATGATGTCTGCTACCTCATAAATAAACGGTGGGATCAGGAACACACCAGGCCCACGAGTTCCGACTGATTTGCCCAATCTTAACAGGATCAACCGTTCCCATTGGGGAAGGACATACACCATCTTCGCTAATAGATTCCCAATCCAAAAGATCACTGTAATCTTGACGATCATCAATAGAATTCTGGTAATTGGATTGCCAGGACCACCAGCAATGATGCTTACAATATTTCTATAATCTGGAATCAGAAAAAGTAATAACAGTGGAATAACCACCACCAGACGGATCAGAGTCCGTAAGAAAAGTTGTACCGTATTACGTCTTCTTATAAACATCTTTTATCTCCTTGTATTAGATATATATAATTTTATTATGAAGGCGTTTTGAAATTATGTTAACTATAAAATATATGGGTTTTTGTTACAAATAACCTGACTTATGGTCTCGCTGGAAGTGTGAGCTACCAAAGTGTAGGAGTGAAAAATCTCAGAACTAGTAAGATAAAAAGAACCCCCTGATTTTTTTCTCAGGGGGCTTTGCGTTTATTGTTCTTCTTCAGTTTCGCCGGGCTTTATCTCGGGGATCCGGGCCATTGCAGCGACTGTATCACCTTTCTCAAGGTTCATGATCGTGACCCCGCGGGTGGCGCGGCCCTGGATGGAGATATCCTTGACAGCTAACCGGATCACAATTCCGCCGCTGGAGATCAGGGAAATCTCATCTACTTCCTGCACGACTCTGGCTTCTGCGATCAACCCAATCGTCTTGAGTGCTCGTTTATCAATGGTAGCGATGCCCATGGTGGCCCGTCCCTTGGGGGAATATTCATCCAGCGGGGTGCGTTTACCCAGACCACGTTCGGTCACGACCAGCAGGAAGCCCTTCGGTTCGACTACTTCCATCGAGGCTAGTTCATCGTTGCCGCGCATGCGGATCCCGATCACACCGGATGCCTGGCGGCCCATCGGACGGATCTCGGATTCGGCGAATCGCAGCGCTTGACCGTCCCGAGTGACCAGCATGATCTCGTCCTCACCGCCGGTCAGACAGGCCCAGCCCAGATTGTCATCGTCGTCCAGGTTCATGGCGATCAGACCTGAGGGCCGGACGGATTCAAATTCGGACATATGCACCCGTTTCACTCGACCTTTGGTGGTTGCCAGGGTGCAGTAATTTGCACCGGCGAAATCAGCCACGGGCACTACTGCAGTCACCTGTTCATCGGCATCAATATTAATGATATTGAACATCGGAATCCCACGCCCCGTGCGCCCTTCGTCCGGCAGCTGCCAGACCTTCTCGGAATAGACCTTCCCTTTGTCCGTGAAGAACAGCAGGATGCTCAGGGTGTGGCAGCGGAGGAAGAACTTCACTTCGTCCTCGTCATCCTTCATGGATTGGCCGATCACGCCCCGGCCGCCGCGCCCCTGGGAGCGGTAGGTGGATTCGGAGACCCGCTTGATGTAACCCTTCTGGGTGATGCTGACGAACACTTCTTCCTTTTTTACCAGTGCTTCTTCCGAGAGGTCATTGTCGGCATCAGGAGAAATCACGGTGCGGCGTTCGTCGCCGAATTTTTCAGCCACTTCGTTGAGGTCTTCCCTGATGATTTCGAGGATCTTCTTGGGGTGGGAGAGCAGATCTTCCAAATAGGCGATGGTCGCCATGACCTCTTTATGCTCATCCATGATCTTCTGACGCTCGAGGGCTGCCAGACGGCGTAACTGCATGTCAAGGATCGCCTGCGCCTGAAGGTCACTGAGCTTGAAGCGGGACATCAGGTTTTGTTTGGCGACATCAGCGTCTTTCGATTCGCGGATGGTCTTGATGACATCATCCAGGTTCGCCAGTGCGATCAATAAGCCGTCCAGGATATGTGCCCGGGCTTTGGCCTTCCTTAGTTCATATTCCGCTTTGCGGGTGATCACGTTCTGGCGGTGTTCCAGATAGAGCTGGAGCGCCCGTTTGAGGGTCAGTAGGCGGGGTTCGTTATTGACCAGAGCCAGGATCTGCGCCCCAAATGTGGATTGGAGGGGGGTGTATTTATAAAGCTGATTCAGCACCCGTTTGGGCTGAGCGCCGCGCTTTAGTTCCACCATGATCCGCATACCGGTCCGGTCGGATTCATCACGCAGGTCCACAACGGAATCGAGCCGACCCTCGCGGGCCAGTTCAGCGATCCGTTCGATCAGCGTGGTCTTATTAAGCTGATAAGGGATCTCAGTGATTGTGATTTTATATTTACCGCCGCGCATCTCTTCGATGATGGCTTTGCCGCGCATGATGATGCGGCCGCGGCCGGTACTGTAGGCCTGCCGAATACCTTCATCGCCAACGATGATGCCGCCGGTGGGGAAATCCGGCCCGGGCAGGAACTCCATCAACTCTTCGACGCTGATGTCATCCATTTCATCATACCGGTCAATCATGTGATCGACCGCGGCCACCAGTTCTCGTAGATTGTGGGGTGGAACGTTGGTTGCCATCCCCACGGCGATCCCGGAGGAGCCGTTGAGCAGCAGGTTGGGCAAGCGGGATGGCAGTACCTCCGGTTCCATCAGAGAGCCGTCAAAGTTCTCGATGAAATCGACGGTTTCCTTGTCCAGATCGACCAGCATTTCCTCGGCGATCTTGGAAAGACGGGCCTCGGTGTAACGCATCGCCGCTGGGGAGTCGCCATCGACTGACCCGAAGTTACCCTGACCATCGACCATCATGTAGCGCATGGAGAAATCCTGCGCCATACGGGCCATGGCGTCATAAACGGCCTGATCGCCGTGCGGGTGGTATTTACCGAGGACTTCACCGACGATCCTGGCGGATTTCTTGTGGGGGGAGTTTGCCCGGATGCCCATATCTCGCATGGCGTAAAGGATGCGGCGATGGACGGGCTTGAGGCCGTCACGCACATCGGGCAGGGCCCGGGCCACGATCACGCTCATGGCGTAATCGAGGTAGGCTTCCCTCATCTGACTGTCAATATCCACCTGTTGGATGCTGTCTCTTTCGGGCATATGTTTCTTCCTTCAATGGGTTTTTCGATGGTTTCTGACAAAATAATCACCTCCAAAAGACCTTCTCAGGAGGCGATTGGTGTTCAGTTTCAACAGCGTTAATTATACCCCAGAAGGGGATTTTTTGGTCAAAACCGCAGTTTAATATGCTTTCTATTAAATGAAGCGAGAGATATTAAGTGAGTAATAATAGACAAAACGCCAGGGATATTGAAGTATCGGGTTGTGGAGAATAAAAGCTTGGTTGCTTCGTCCGCCTCCGGCTTCCTCGCAATGACAATCAAAGTGTCGTTTCATTGCGAATGTAGTGACATGGCCTCCGAAGCGAAGTAGAGAGGGGATCAATCTAAGAATGGGTAGTAATAAGGTGGAATTTGTTTCGTCAGCCTTCTTGTAATGACAATCAAATTATCTTGTCATTGCGAGCTTGCGAAGCAATCTTAGGATGGGTTGGATGGATAAACGGAATGACTAAGTACGGATTATGAGTGTTGAGGTAATATATGACGTTTCCTGACATATAATGACCTTATACTGAATCCAGAATGATCCAAATCAACAAGAAAAAGGTTGTCAATTCAAATGAACCCTGAAGTCATCGTCATCCGCGGCGCAAAGGAACATAACCTGAAGGATGTGGATATCACTCTGCCGCGTCATAAATTAATCGTCCTGACGGGAGTCTCGGGCAGTGGGAAATCCTCCTTGGCTTTTGATACCCTCTATGCCGAAGGTCAGCGCCGCTATGTGGAATCGCTTTCCGCCTTCGCCCGCCAGTTCATCGGCCAGATGGAAAAGCCAAAAGTGGACTATATCGGCGGCCTCAGTCCGGCCATCGCCATTGAGCAGAAGCCGGTCTCCCGCAACCCGCGCTCGACCGTGGCGACTGTGACCGAGGTGGCGGACTACCTGCGGGTGCTCTTTGCGCGGGTGGGGACGCCACACTGCCCGGTCTGCGGGCGTGAATTGCATGCCCAATCGGCGCAGGAAATTGTGGAACAGGTGGCGAATCTGGCAGCGGGGGTCCGTTTTCAGGTGCTGGCCCCACTGGCACGGCAGCGGAAGGGAACTTTCAAGGATGTCTTTGCCCAGGCCAAGGCGGATGGCTTCAACCGCGTGCGGGTGGATGGCGAAACGCTCGACCTGAGCGAGAAGATCAAGCTGGATAAGAATAAGAAACACGTCATTGATCTGGTCGTGGACCGGCTGGCGGCGCATGAACGCGACACGGAAGGCTACGGTGATTACATCACCCGCCTGACCGATTCGGTTGAAACGGCGCTCAAAATGGGTGAGGGTGTGTTGGTAATCGACCGGGGGGAAGAGGACGGCGATTGGCTGCTCTCAGAGAGTCTATCCTGCCCAGATTGCGGTGTGAGCTTCCCGGAACTGGAACCGACCATGTTCAGCTTTAACTCACCCCTGGGTTTTTGCCCGACCTGCAACGGCTTGGGCGAGTTGTATGAATTTGACCCGGAAATGATCATCGACCCGACCCGGACGGTGGGTGAGGGCGCTGTGCGCACCTGGGGTGAGCTGAATAAGAAAAAGAAATCCTACCTGCACCAGGCAGCCACCCAGATTTTGGGCAAGTATGGTGCGGATTTTAATACACCCTGGACTGAGATTTCGGAAGAGGGTCGGAATGCGATTCTGCACGGCGGGGTCCAGGTGAAGAGCACCTGGGAGAGCGACCGGGGTTCAGGTGAATATGAATATGTGACCGAGGGCGTTTTTAAAGTCATCAAGCGCCGCTACCGGCAGACGACCTCTGAGGGGGCGCGCCGCTGGTATCAGAGCTTCATGAGCCAGCAGCCCTGCCCGGTTTGTCATGGAAAGCGCCTAAGGCCCGAGAGTCTGGCTGTGACCATTGGCGGAAAGAACATTGATGATGTGATGCACCTCAACATCCGTGAGGCAGGCAGGTGGGCGCAGGAGATCAGCGAAGTCCTCACGCCCGAACAGATGGTGATTGCGGAAGAAGTGCTCAAGGAGATTCAGGGGCGGCTGACCTTCCTGTTGAATGTCGGCTTGCACTATTTGACCCTCAGCCGATCCGCCCCAACCCTTTCGGGTGGTGAAGGCCAGCGGATTCGCCTGGCGAGTCAGATCGGCTGCGGGCTGGTGGGCGTGCTGTATGTGCTAGATGAGCCAACAATTGGCCTGCACCAGAGGGACAATCAGCGCCTGCTGGAAACGCTGGAAAGCCTGCGGGATATGGGCAATACCGTGGTGGTGGTTGAGCATGATGAAGAGACCATGCGCACCGCAGATTTCATTGTGGACCTCGGCCCTGGCGCGGGGATCAAGGGCGGGGAAGTGGTGGCTGCCGGACCCCTCGAGGATATCCTGAGTAATCCAGCTTCCCTGACCGGCCAATATCTCAACCACGACCTGATCGTGCACTCCCCGCATGAAAAACGCCGCCCGGTGAATGGCAAATGGCTGGCACTTTATGGTGCCCAACAGAATAACCTCAAGGACATCACTGTCCGCTTCCCGCTGGGCCTGTTCACCTGCGTGACCGGGGTGAGCGGCAGCGGGAAGTCCTCCCTGGTGGCGCAGACCCTCCAACCCTTACTGGCCAGGGAACTGCACCGGGCACAGAGTAAACCCGGTAAATTTGACCATCTCGAAGGGCTGGAACATGTCCATAAGGTGGTTAATATCACGCAAGACCCCATTGGCCGGACACCGCGCTCCAACCCGGCAACCTATGTCAACGTTTGGACCGACATCCGCTCGCTTTTTGCGCTGACACCTGAAGCCAAACTGCGCGGCTATGCCGGCGGACGGTTCAGTTTCAACGTCAAGGGCGGCCGCTGTGAGGCCTGTCAGGGTTACGGGCGCAAAAAGGTAGAGATGCATTTCCTGCCGGATGTCTGGGTGACCTGCAATGTCTGCAAGGGACGGCGCTTCAATCGGGAAACCCTGCAGATCAAATATAAGGGCAAGTCGATCGCCGATGTGTTGGATATGGATGTGGATGAGGGACTGGAGTTTTTCGAGAATGTTCCCAAGATCAAACGCATCCTCCAGACCCTCTCCGATGTTGGTTTGGGCTACATCAAGCTGGGCCAAAGCGCGACGACGCTCTCAGGGGGTGAGGCGCAGCGGGTCAAACTGGCGAAGGAGCTGGCCCGGGTCAGCACTGGTGATACGGTATATATCTTGGATGAACCAACCACCGGCCTGCACTTCGCGGATATCCAAAAGCTGCTGGACGTGCTGCACCGGCTGACGGATGCCGGGAATACGGTGATTGTGATTGAGCATAACCTGGATGTGGTCAAAACCGCAGATTGGTTGATTGACCTCGGCCCGGAAGGCGGCGATGAGGGCGGCCAGATTGTGGCGGAGGGGACGCCGGAAGACGTCGCTGAGAATGAGAAAAGTTATACCGGCGCCTTCCTCCGGGAGATATTGGATATGCCAACCTAAGTTGAAATTCAATTGGTCTTTGGCCGGATAAGAATTGATTTGAAATGAAACAGACTAAAGACCATTCACTAATAACAACTCACGAATTATATAGGAGACAAACCATGCCAAAGATTGAAGTTGTGGATTTTCCAATGACCTATGTAGTTGGGATGCTATACCACGGAAAGAATGAAGAAAATGAAATCCCCGGATTGTGGGATATCCTGATGCAGCGTGAGGCGGAGGTCGCCCGGCGTGACACTTCCGCCCCGATAGCGTTTGGGATCAGTATCATGGGGCCTGAATGGGAAGCCAACCATATGTTTGACTATATCGCGGGGTATCCCGTGACGGACACGATGGATGACTTGCCAGAGGGGATGGGGCAGTTTGAAATCCCTGAAGGCCAATTTGCTGTTATCACCTGCCCGAACCTTGCCAGCCTGGCTGAGGCTTATGATGCCATCTACAACCGCTGGCTGCCGGATTCGGACTATCAGCTGGACCTATCCTTTGGCAATTTCTGCTTTGAGCTCTATGGAGAGGAATTTAATCCACCAGCCGGGTCTGAAAAGTTCTATATTTATCTGCCCGTGGCGAAAAAATAAAGGAAAATAGTCAGGAACAGGTGATGGAACCCCGGATCATTTATAAATCGGCTTTCACAATTGTGGGATTTGCCCAGGAACTCGATGGGGCTGAAGGCGCTGAGGATGTCCTTTGGGATCGGCTGGCTGCGCGCTATCAGGAGATCCCATTTGTAGATCCGGATGTGGGATACGGGGTTCACATCATCACGCCAGAAAACCATCGCTATCTGGCGGGGCTGGGCGTGACCCGACCGGGTGTAGCAGCTCCGGCGGACATGGCCGATTACCGGATTGACCCGCACACTTATGCTGTCTTTACCCATACCGGGCACATGGCAGACTTGGGTGAGACGCTGGATAGCATTAATCATGACTGGCTGCCGGGGGCAAATTACACGGCTTGTGCAGATTTCTATTTTGAATTCTACGACGACCACTTCCAGCCGGATTCACCCCTCTCAACACTCTTCATCTGGATTCCCGTTAAACCCAAAAGCCCTGAAATCTCCTGATTAATTCTGGAGAACCTTAGATTATCTTAGGGTTCAATTTGAAGTCTGCCGCTAAAGTGGACTCAAAAGAATTCGGGAGGGCTGACCATGACCACAGAACAAAGTAAAGCCTTATGGCGCTGGGTGATCCGGATGACGGTGTATTTGGCCGTCAGTTCGGCGATTCTATTTTGGATTGCGGGGGATTGGACCTGGACGGGCGGGTGGCTTTATGTGGCCCTCCAGGTGGTGAATACAGTTCTGACCTATTGCATGCTCTATTTGGATCGACCGAACCTGTTGATCCGGCGTGAGGCGATGGGAGAGGGTACGCCCAAGTGGGATAAGGTATTGGCCCCTCTGATGGCGTTCAGCACCCTGATCATCAGCCTGGCTTCGGCAGTGGGGGTCCGCTTCACCGGCATGATGCCGGTGCCTGCCTGGCTGCTATTAGTCGCGTTCCTGTGTATGACCACAGGACATATCATTACGATTCAATCCATGCGCCAAAACGACTATTTTGAGGGCAGTGTCCGCATTCAGGAAGAATTTGGACATAAGGTCATCACCACCGGTCCGTATAAAATTGTTCGGCACCCCGGTTATCTGGGCTTGCTGCTCTATAACGCCCTGCTGCCCGTGGTGCTGACCTCGGCCTGGGGTTTCGCCGGGGTGGGCTTCTTCCTGGTCATCCTTGTCTGGCGCACGGCCAGGGAAGACAGATTTCTTTGGGAGAATCTGACTGGTTATGACGAGTTCACCAAGCAGACCCCCTGGCGGTTAATCCCGGGGATTTGGTGAGTATTTCAACCATTCCAAAAGCGAATTAATAAGCATTAAATTTAATAAAGAATAGTCTCTTCTTGATAATTTAAAGCCCCACACTAGTTAAGATATAACTATGGAAAGGGTGGAATGGTGAACTGGTTTTCAAGGAGGGACCGATGGAAAAGTATTATGTGAACTCAAATGCGCAATCCGGCAGTGAACATGAGGTTCACCAAGAGGGATGTTCCTATATGCCGGATCACCCATTGCCTCTTGGCTATTGCAAAGATTGTTGGGAAGCTTTAGAAAAGGCAAAAGATCACTTTGGGCATGTGGATGGCTGTTTTTATTGTTGTTTCCCATGTCACAGGGAGTAAAGTATATACAAATCTGAATTGGCGATTGGGATTAACGATCACTGTGCTTGATAAATCTTGAGTATTTCCTGAGCATCTTCTTTCACCCTCTCAACCAGCTCCGGCGGCTCCAGTACCCTGACCGTCCGGCCCCAACTCAGCACCCAACCGGTGGCCCAATTGAGGTTATCGGCTTCAAAACGCACGGTGGAGGACCCGTCCGGGTGATTTTCGACGCGAATCCAGTCACCTGCGCGCTCGTTCATCTCAGATGAAATGATCGGGGAGGCCCACAGTACCACCTTGTAGCGGTTTTCGAATTGCATACTGGATTCGAGATAGGCTTTGGCGTCAAAATCCCGGGGGAGCTCAAAGGTCGTATCAAGCGGAACCAGGTTGCTGATCCGGTCAATCCGGAAAGTGCGCAGCTCCTGGCGCAGGTGACAATAGCCCACTAGGTACCAGTTGCCCCAGCGCAGGCTGAGCGCGTAGGGATCTACGATCCGGTCGGTTTTCACCCGTGAGAAGGATTGGTAGTTCAGGCTGACCTGCTGGCTCTTGGCCATGCAGTCCCGCAGGGTGGTCATCAGGTCGTGATAGGGGGCGTAGTCGCGGGAGGTGCCGGTGACCACCACCAGGCTGCGCTGGGCCCGGCCCGCTTCCTGCCGGATGTCATCAGGTAGGACGTTATCCAGCTTGGCGGTCACCCCTGTGACGGCATCCTGGAAGGTCTTGCCCCAGATATCATCGATCAGCCGCGCACCCATATAGAGCACTGTGGCTTCCTCAGGAGTGAAGATCAGCGGGGGGAGTTTGTAGCTGCGTAATAGTGAGAAACCGCCATAGGGTCCGCGCTCGGAATAGAGCGGGATTCCCATTTCTTCCAGCATCCCGATATAGCGGTGGATGGTGCGGTCCGAGACATCCAGTTCTTTGGATAGCTCCGAGACCGTCCACTGGCGCCGGGACTGAAAGAGGAAAAGCATTGAGAGCAATCGGGTTGCGACATTAGCCATAAATCCATTATACAGCGGAATATGACATGAACTGACATATAAGCGGAGTATGCTAGGGTTACCGAGTGAGCGGGGGCGCTATATATAGAAAACCAGGAGGTGGAATATGGAGAAGTTGATCGCATTTTGCGGCTTGGATTGTGCAGGATGCGAAGCCTACATCGCGACCCAGGCCAATGATGAGGCAGCAAAGGCGGCGTTATTGGAAAAGTGGCGGACGGAATACGATTCGCCCGATATGCCGGAATCGGCGGTGACCTGTGATGGGTGCACCAGTGAAGGCCGGCTGGGTGGGTATTGTGCATTTTGCGAGGTGAGGGCATGCGCTACTGCCAGGGGTGTGCGCAATTGCGCGCATTGCAGTGAGTATGAGACCTGTGAGACCTTGCAGGGATTCATTGTGAATATCCCATCAGCCCAGGCGAATTTGGCCGAGATCCGCGCCGCGATGTGATTTAAATAACAGGCGCGTATGTGAGAGACCCTCTGCCCGAGTTCCCGCGGGTGGAGGGTTTGTTTTTTGTGATTAAGAACACGTTGGTAGAAGTTGGGGATTGCTTCGTTCGCCTTCGGCTCCCTCGCAATGACAATCAAAATGTCTTGTCATTGCGAGCTTGCGAAGCAATCTAGTAGTAGGGTGGAACACAACCTGCCATGAGAATAGTCTTGATAAAGGAATTGTGGTGGCTTCAAAGGTGGAACACACCCTACGAACTAGGTAAAGTTGAATAAATTGGTGCGGATTATGATCATTGGGTCGAAGAGAATAAGAGATGGGATTGCTTCGTCCGCCTATGGCTCCCTCGCAATGACAAATTAATTTAATTCTGAGCGTAACTTTGGCAGAAGGGGGAGCAGGAAGGGCGCGCCGAAGAAGAAAAACACAAATTCAAAGAAGGGACTGCTGTCCTCGGCCTTGACCCCTTTGAAACGGCTGAGAAAGGCATCGAAGGTGTTCCCCGAGAGGTTGCCAAAGGTGATCATGCGGATCACGATCTGGATTTCTTCTGCTTTTTCTGCCCCATAGGCGTCAATCAATTTCTCAGTCATCTCTGGGGAGGGATTGCACCGGGTTTCCGCGTAGTGTTGGGCATAGAGCAGGGCCATCAGCTCCTCTTCATTGGCGTCGGCCTGGAATTGGAGCTTCATCATCCGCTGGACCTCTTCCGGGGAGATGCCACTGGAGACAGCCTGCCGGGCGTGGAACCAGGCGCAGTAACGACAGCCATTCACGGCTGTGACCACGGTCATGATCTTTTCCACAAAGGCGTGATCGAGGTCCTGCATGGTCTTTTTGACGAGTTTGCGATGCGAGAGCATGAACTTCAGATCCTCACGTAAGGATTTGAAGGTGTAGATATTGCGAGTGAAGAGTTCCGTCATGTTGATTGTCTCGCTCCATTGACCCACAGATAAAATGGTGACGAAGTGGTCAGCACTCATCACCATATGAGTATACTCTCAGGGGCAAGGGGGAATGTCAGGTTAGGGTCTTGGCGCTGCCGTTCACAATAATGGCATTGGGCCAGCGTTGAAGTGCTTGCGGCAGGAGGGCGGAGCGGATCACAACTGCGGCAACCTTGTAGTCCCCCGCATCGAGCTTTGCCATCCCCGCGGTCAGGCCTTTATTTTGGAAGAATTCCAGGGGTCCCAACTCGTCAATTACAAGCAGGTCACTTTTACCGGATTGAGCCAGGGTTTGATTGGCCCAGTCCATTGCTTCTTCGTTAAAAGCCCAGCGTGGGGTCTGCATATTGGCGGAACCCTCTTCACGCAGCCGGGCCAGTTGACGATGGTCACTGGAGTGCAAGTCCACCACTTCAATGCCCACCTTGCGCCCATCCTTGAAGATGCTGGGTGAGAGCAGTCCACTGACAGAAAGCCCGGCATCACGAGCCAGGCCGATCAACTGGGTGCACCAGGTGGTCTTGCCGACGCCGCTCAACCCGGTCACGAGGATCAACTGCGGCTCCTGTTGGCTTCGGGCAAAGATCCGCCCCAGGGGGCTTTGGGGGTCCTGCAGGGCGGCAGGTTCCAGCGCGATCGGACGCTGGGTGATCACGGCCAGCGGCTTGCCGTCGCCATTGGCGAGCACTTCGGTGCGGATGCCATAAATAGCGGAGAGCATTGGCTCGTTGAGGGTTTCCTGCGGCGAGCCATAGGCGGTGACCTTGCCGGAAGCGAGCAAAAGTACCCGGTCGGCATAGGATAGGGCGTTATTGGGAGAGTGGGAGCTGATGATGAAGGACAATCCCCGGTCGGTCAGCTGACTGACGATTTCGAGGATGCGATGCTGATTGGAAAGGTCGAGGTGAGCAGTGGGCTCATCCATGAGGAGCAGCTGGCATTTCTGCGCCAGGCCGCGGGCGATCAGCACCAATTGCTGTTCACCGCCGCTGATCTCGGTATAGGGCCGATCCCGCAGTTCAAAGAGCCCCAACTGCGCCAGCGCTTCATCCACGATGGCCTGGTCTTCACGGTTGGGGGAGCCCAGCCAGCCGAGATAGGGCGCGCGGCCCATCATGACCATTTCGTTAACGGTGTAGCCAAAGGCGGGGGTGTGCATCTGGGGGATCAGGCCGACCATGCGTGAGCGTTCGGCGGGGGTGAAGGATTGCAGGTTGTGTCCATCCAGCAGGACCTCACCTGAGGCAGGTTCCAGCAAGCCAGCCAGGCAGGAGAGCAGGGTAGTTTTGCCGCTGCCGTTGCGGCCAAGGATGTAGAGGGTCTCACTGGGACCGATTTGGAGTGAGACATCATCCAGCACGGTCTTTTCCGGCAGATAGGCGAAATGGAGGTGGTTGGCATGCAGCTGCATCGTCACCATCCCGTCCGACTGCGGCGTAATAAGAAAGCCAGCACCGGTGCGCCGACCAGACCAGTCAGCACGCCCAGCGGTATTTCACCGGGCAGCAGGGTGCGGGCGATGTTGTCAATTAAAAGGAGGAAGGACGCCCCCAGCAGGATGGAGGCGGGCACAAGCCGTTTATGATCCGGCCCAACCAGTAATCGCCCGGCATGGGGGATGACCAGACCCACCCAGCCGATTACGCCGCTGACCGAAACAGCCGCAGCAGTCATCAGGGTTGATGTGATAATCAGCCAGAGTTTGGCACGGGTGGGGTTGATGCCTAGGGCACGCGCTTCTGCATCACCCAGAGAGAGCACATTGAGCCGCCAACGGATCAGCCAGAGGAAAGCCAACCCCAGGACTGAGATGACGGCCAGGATGGGCAAATCTGCCCAGGTGATGGATGAAAGGCTTCCCAACAGCCAGAAAGTGATTGCCGGGAGATTATCCAATGGATCGGCCATGTATTTTAGTAAGGCGGTCAGGGAGCCAAAGAGCGATCCAACCAGGATTCCCATCAGGGTTAGCACCAACAGCGGGGAGGACTTATAGAGCCTGCTGCCAAAGAACGCCAGCCCCACGGCCAGCAGACCAAAGGCGAAGGCGAAAAGCTGGATCTCCCAGTTGCTCCGCATCAGCAGGAGCGCCAGGGCAGCTCCAAAGCCGGCCCCGGAAGTGACGCCAAGGATGTTGGAATCTACCATCGGGTTTTTGAAGATCGCCTGGAAGGCGGTCCCTGTGCTGCCATAGGACGCACCGATCAGCAGGGCCGCCAGGGCACGTGGTAGACGTACCCGCAGGACCAGTCGGCGGGCGACTTCGGGGATATCTGCCCCGAGTTTGGGGAAAATTGGTGAAAGCAGGGAACGGCCCACATCCAATGGGCTAATCGGGTATCGTCCCAGCATCAGGGCCAGGATGAAAAGGATCACCGGCAGAGCAGCCAGTGCCAGGCCCGAGATCGTCTTATTTGGTCGGGTTGGTGCTTCAGTTGATGGCACAGATCGAGTCGATTTCTTCTGGTGTAATCGCGTAATTATAGAATGTATTATAGAAGAAATTAGCTTGTTGGGCGCAATCCGGTGTCTCCAATTCAGGGAAGAGGTGCTGGGCAAGCCAGATGATCCCTAAGACCGAATCGGGGGAGGGGGTATCCCAGGGGATCACCAACTTGGGCATTTGGTAAACGCGGCCTTCCTGGACGGCGGTCAGGATCTGCCAATCGGGATTCTCGGTGATAGCTTCAACGGTGGCACCGCCATAAGGGGGGACAATGATCACGTCCGGGTTCCAGGCTGCGATCTGTTCAAGGTTGACATCGTTCCAGTAGCCTGTCAGCTCTGCGCTGACGGATACGCCGCCGGCGATTTCAATCAGACTGGTCTGGAACATATCGCCGCTGGCCACACGTAAGGGGTCTGTCCCGGTGAAGAGGACTTTTGGACGATCTTCATCAGCGATTGTTTCGGTCTGCGCCAGGATTTCACCAGTGAGCCAATCGTAATAGGTCACCCAGGCTTGCGCCTGTGCGGTGGAATGGGGGCCGAATACCTCACCGGTCATCAGGATGGCTTCGATTAAACGCTCGGGGGTTTCAGCGTCATAAAGCACGTAGGGAATACCCAGTTCGCTTGCGGTATCCAGCCAGGCGGTTCGAGAACTGGCTATGATCAGGTCAGGGTCCAGGCGGGCAGCTTCTTCAACATTGAAATCACTTTGGCTGAAATAGCTGTCACCGATGAGATTCTGGAAACGCGGGTCGATGGCTTCCATAGCGGCTGCACCCGCAGGATCGCGAGCGCCGAGATAGGATGCAGCAACCAGGGGATCTTCCCCATCCACAATATAGATCATGGCGGTGGCGGGGCCATAAGCGGAGAGAACCCGCCGGACGGGTTGAGTGATCTCAACGGTGTTTCCGGCCTGATCGGTCATGGTAATGGAAGCAGAGAGCAAACCGGCATCAATCAGCGCTTGCTGACCGTCAATTGAGATGGCAAAGTCAATAAAATCAGCGGCATCAATGGAATCGGTTTGGGGAATGAGAACTGCATCCGGCAGGAAAGTGGCGGGGATATCGCCAGGGACATCACCTTCACTAGCAGCTGTCACCAGCAAATCAGCATCTGCTTCAACAAAAACAGGTGATTCGTTAGAGGTGTAAGCCTGGTAGAGAGCGGTAACCGCTTCCGTCAGTTTTGGATCAGCCTGAATGGTGAATGGGCTTTCAGTAGCCTCTTCCGTTAAGGCAACAGGTGCTTCTGTCGCGGCCTCGGTGGGTGGGGTTATGGCTGGTGCGCAGGCAGCAGTGCCCAGCATGACAACCAGAAATAGGAGGGCAAATTTTGTTGTGATCTTCTTCATGATGTGTCCTTTATTAGAGTGGTAGTGCATTGTTCAGGTGGCCTTTTCGCCATCTGGGATTTTCTTCGGTGGAATGACTAGGGGAAACGCTTTGCAGTGGTTCAGCCAATCAAGTGCTGCTTCCAACTGTCCGGCCACGAATTGTAAGGTCATGATTTCAACTGAAGAGCTGGAGGAGCCGATATTGGCCTGAATTTTCACTAATTGACGTTCACAAACGGAGATTTGGCGCTGGATGATTTCTTCCGTGGGCAGGTCCAGCAGGGTGGCAATATAGAGCCTGGAGAGGAAGACGATCCGGATGCGATGAATGCTTACAGGGGGATTTGTTTCAGCCAGCCAGGCCATCAGGCGGCCCTCGCCTTTGGACGTGAGGTGATACACCATGCGGGGCGGTGCCTCCGGCTGGGGAATGGGATGGCCTGTGATTGCGCCCTCACTCTCTAAACGCTTGAGCACGGCATAGATTTGGCTGGTGCTCATGTTCCAGATTCGGCCCAGATGGTCTGAGTCTCGAAAGCGGTCGAGGAGTTCATAGCCATAGGAGGGAGCGGCCAGTAGCAGGCCAAGGATTACTTCGTCGGGAGATAATCGTGACATAACCTATTCTATCATGGAATAGGTTATGAAGTATCCCTGATAATTAGGAATACCACACTTGTGAATTATTCTCTTTTTGAATGATTACATGCAACCATTTTCTAAAATTACACACAAACCCGGTTTAGTTGTTGCGGGTATTACCCAGAATATCTTATAATTAATTTATCATGAGTAAATTGCGTTTCAAAAGCCAGAAAATCATGATAATATATAATAATTAAATTCGAAAAATTATTATAAAATAATTTAGTTTTATTCAGTGCAAAAAAATAAATTTTAATATTAATTATTTGGGTCGTAGTGATTGAAAATAAATAATCGATCTCTATATAAGGGGTTTTTACTAAGCATTTTGAGGAGGTGACCTACAGATCAATAATAAAAATACAGTAAAAAACTTGGTCAAACTGAATTAGGATTTCGAGGAGAAAATTCTATGAAAAAGATACTTGGAATTGTTTTAACAACTGTGTTATTAGCTTCTGTAGTAATAACGCCAGTGACAGCGGCAATTAATCCAATTGACGCTGCAGGTCCGATCGTACCGGAAGTCGATGAGCCGGTACGCCCTGAGCCCGAATTGCTTCCCCAGGAAATATTAGATGAGTTTGCTGATGGCATGACCATTGAAGAGTTCCTGATTCGCAATCAAGGGCCAATCCCAAATGCACTGATTGATTATGCGGATATGCCTGTTACGGTTGTGGTGCAATTAGATAAACCTTCTCTGATTGAATATGTAAATGAACATGGCATGGACCGGGCGAGTGGCACAGACGCTCAGGTGGATTATGTCACTGAACTAAAGAGCGATCAGTCCGCCATTCTGAGTGAGATCTCTGCCGGTCGGTCTGGTGATGTGCAGCAAATTGGTGACAGCTTCACTAAAGTCCTGAATGGCTTTATGCTGATGGTACCTGCTAAGATCGTCAATGAAATCCGAGCGATTCCTGGCGTAAAATCCGTTAGTCAGGCACCTGAATATAAAATTAATCTGGCTGCCAGCACTGAAGTAATCGGAGCTACTGATGTGTGGGCCTTTTCAGGTTACACTGGTGCAGGCGTTACCATTGCAGTGATCGATACTGGTATCGACTATAACCACGCCATGTTTGGTGGCTCTGGCGATCCAGCGGATTATGCTGCAAACGATCCCGATATTATTGAAGAAGGAACCTTCCCAACCGCTAAAGTGATTGGCGGGTATGATTTTGCGGGTACAGCCTATACTGGTAGGAATGTTCCTGTTCCGGATGATGATCCTTTGGATGAAGCTGGGCATGGTACTCATGTCGCTTCTATTGCTGCTGGATATGATGCTGGTTTCGGCAGCGGTGTTGCACCGGATGCCAGCCTGTATGCATTGAAGATCTTCGGTGCTGTGGGCTCAACCAGACTGACCTTGCACGCTATCGAGTGGGCAATGGATCCCTTGGGTCTGGGCCATCTTGGCGAACCGGTTGATGTGATTAATATGTCTCTGGGCGCCGACTGGGGCCCAGCCGATGAGAACGATCCCGAATTCATCGCAGTTGAAAATGCCACTTCCATTGGTGTGGTTGTGGTGGCTTCCGCTGGTAACGCCGGCGATAGTTCTTATGTCGTTGGGTCACCCTCCGTTGTCGATTCGGCGATTTCAGTTGCCGCCTCTACAACGGGTTATGAGACTCTTCCCTATATTGAATATGGTTTGGGTGAGCAGATTCCTTATCATACATCGGACGCTGCTTTCGTTTCAAATATTGTGGCGGAGATGGTTGATATTTCTGTTTCAATTGATCTCACTGGTTTCTTGTGCACAATTCCGGAAGGTCAGGAAAGTGCGTTGACTGGCCAGATCGCACTGATCAGCCGTGGTGATTGTTCCTTCGAAGATAAGATCAATAATGCTGACAGTATGGGCGCCGTTGCAGCAGTGATTTACAATAACACCACTGGCGTTTTCAATATGGCTGTCGGTGGAGCAACACTGCCTGCTGGTTCCATTCTACAGGCGGATGGGCTAACATTGAAGGGATTAGCGCCATTAACCGTCTCGATCGGGCCTGATAGCCGAGTGGATGTCTTTGAATCGCTTGATCCGGTGGATTCTATTGGTGACTTCTCATCACGCGGTCCCCGTGGGTTTGATTCCAAACTGAAACCTGAAATTACTGCTCCCGGCGCTTCCATTTTTGCAGCTGCAATGGGATCCGGTAATGAGGGGACGACAAAGGGCGGGACTTCCATGGCGGCGCCTATGGTTGCCGGTGTGGCTGCTTTGGTTCTTGAGGCGAATCCTGGTTTTGATCCCATTCATGTGAAAGCGGCGATGATGAATAACGCCGTTGATCTGGTTGGCGATGCCAGCGGTGATGTGCCAAGAATTGGTGCTGGGCGGGTCGATGCCTTTTATTCTGTCATAACGCCTGCTGTTGCTTATGCTGATCCTGAGTTGGTCAGCCTGAGCTGGGGTGTGATCGAAATGATGTCTGATTATTCAGACACAAAGGCGATCACCCTGAAGAGCTACTATGACTTTGATATTACCTTTGATGTCGATGTTTATTTCACCTCAGATTTTTACGACGGGGCAACTCTGACCCCCGATGTTCTCTCTGTGGAACTTCCTGCTTTTGGCGTGACGAGCGTTGATGTCACCCTGGATTTGATCGCAGATCAAGTTTATCGGGAGTTTGGTTGGTTGGAGGAATATTTCGGTTATGTGGTCTTCTCAGCCTTTGGTGGTGAACTCACTCTCAAAGTGCCCTTCTACTTCGTGCCGCGGCCCTATAGTGGGCTGATTGAGCTCTTTACATACAATGAATTTGAAGTTTACAGTGATTGGGGCGAGGTGGATTTTGAACAATATGGACCGATTGCCTCCAGCCTCTGGGCTTATCCTGTCACCTTGACGTCGGATAATGATCCAACTGTGTTGGACGGCGGTGACCTTCGCTATGTCGGCATGGACTATGGCTGGTTTAGTGGAAGTTATGGTAATGTATTTGTGCCCGCCTTTGCCATGTGGGGAGATGTTCATACGAACCAACCCTACTTCAACGAAGTTGATATGTATGTCTACACACCGTATGGCAATGTGGTGAACTTCAACTATAACTTTGGCGCGATGACCGGCGGCGATGGGACCAATGAGTGGATGGTCGCTAAGGTGGACTTCTCCGATGGCATGATGTACCTTGGCAGCCCATACCTCATCTATGGTGACTTCAACTCCGGTTTCCAGGAATGGTATTTGCCGGCCGCCTGGCAGTATGTGGTGGATGTGTTTGATTATGAAGTCGTCAGCTATGACTGGAACGGCAACTATGACTACGCCGGCTATGCAAGCTTTGACCTTTCACGGCTTCCGGTCAGTTGGGGCTTTACCGATCCTTACCCAGCAGGTACGGTTGAAGCCCTGTTCTATTGGGTGAACAACTGGCAAGGCCTCCTCTATGCGGATATCCAGGGTATGATGGTTGTTGACTACAACGGTCAGCCTGGCGCAGGACAGTCCTATTACTGGCCATTTGAGGTCCACGGCGACACTATGGTACCCGTCCTCCTCCACTAAATTCTGATCATCTAGTTTACTGTTTAGAGGCTGCCCCTATGGGCAGCCTCTTTCTTTGAATAGGGTAGGTTCCGAGACTATAGATTGACTGATGGGGGAACCTTTGCTATAATGACGTCCTACATGGCGCGTAACTTCCCAGACCCTGCCAAGGGCTGCTGGTTAGAGTGCAAGAAGGTAGTTCCAAATTGGGCGCGTAGCTTCCCAGACCCTGTCAAGGGCTGCTGGTTAGAGCGCAAATGTAAGTCCCGAATTGGGCGCGTAGCTTCCCAGACCCTGCCAAGGGCTGCTGGTTAGAACGCAAATGTAGGTCCCGAATTGGGCGCGTAACTTCCCAGACCCTGTCAAGGGCTGCTGGTTAGAGCGCAAATGTAAGTCCCGAAATGGGCGCGTAACTTCCCAGACCCTGCCAAGGGCTGCTGGTTAGAACGCAAGAAGGTAGTTCCAAATTGGGCGCGTAGCTCAGCTGGTTAGAGCGCACGGTTCACATCCGTGAGGTCGTGAGTTCGAGTCTCTCCGCGCCCACTTTGTATTTAATTTCCCATACGCAATGCTATAATAAATTTTAAATATTTTTAGTTGGTTTTATTTAATAACAATTAGCAGGGATAATATATTTGGAATGGGATAAGGGTCAAGTGACGGCAAGTGATTTATATAAGATAAGTCAATATTTAAATAAACCTGTTGAGTTTTTCTTTGGTGAAGAATTTGGGGGAAAAGATGTTCAAACCTTAATTTCGTTCTTGCGTTCACAATCACCTGAGCAGCGAAAAGCTAATATCGAGTATATTCAAAAGAACATAAAGCTTCAGGAGTTAGGGAAAAAGATTTCAAATCAACCTGAAGATGAGATTTCGGCAGATCAAATGAAAGAATTCATGGAGTTATTAATTGATATAACGAATATGAATAAAACTGCATCCAATCATGTTGAAGATGCAACTAAACGTTTACTTGCAGAGATTGAATTTCAGGGAATTGATTTTAGCGATTATTTAACTCGTTTATAGATTCAAGGTTTTATAATATTTAGAACTTATCTTCATAATCTGGTTCTATTCCGTCACCATGAATGTAGCTTATTTACCATTATTGCTTCTTATTTTCTAATTATCTTCCCTGTTACTCACATTATTATCAGTTATGTTTCTAATTGGATTTATTTGTCTCGAAAGAACATAATTATCAAATTCTCTTTTAGCGGAGTCCATTCTATCGATGACGGATTGGGGAATTGTATAATTTTTAGCGTTTTCCAAAATATCAATCATGGATTGGGGTATTGCTGTTCTGTTAGCCCTTTCCATCATGTCGATTATGGATTGGGGTACTGCTGCTTGATTAACCCTTTCCATCATTTCGATCATGGATTTGGGTACAGCTGCTTGATTAGCCCTTTCCATCATTTCATAAACATCTTTTGCCGACAATAAAGTACGATAAAACTCTTGGTTCTTTCGTTGTATCTGTAAATTTTCTTCTTGCAGACGAATGTCTCTAGCTTCTTCAATTTCTTTTGGTTCTACTTTACTGTCAAGATATTCTTTTGCAAAATTCAGGAATTTGTCAGCAGAATACATATAAAACTTGATATTAGCCTTCTCAAGAATTTCTTTTATTAATTCTGGTCTTGGACCTATAGTCTTCCCATGGATTTGATACCACCAGTCTTCTTTTCCATCATCAGTAACAAAGATTATTGGCTTCTCGCTTTTTTTTGCATGATTAATCATTTCAAACCAAATAATTAAATCGCCGAATCCATCATCCTTGTATCCTGGGGGAATTAGTTTCTTATAACGATCTTCTCCTTGCGTAATTATTTCTTTTTTCTCTTCAGGATCTAGTTGATCACAAACTCTTCCATTAAAAAGTTTAGTTAACTTATCTCTAATTGGATCCTTATTTAATAAATCTGGATGTTTTTCTTTCTTTGCATCTAGGTCAATAGAAATCTCATTAATTATTGTTTCGATTTTGGAAAGGTAATCCTCATAATTGATATATGGATGTCTTCCATTATTGCATGATGTAAATAATTCATCTTTGATCTTATGTTGAAAACCAGTCAATGATTCTTTGACTTTATCATAAGTGTGTTTTAGTTTTTCTATTTCAACTATCCGATTTTTGTGATATTCGAAACCTACTTGATATGGAATCCAAATTCGATCATTAATTTGTTCCATAATAGTTATAAATGTATTTCTTGTCTCTAAAGAGTAACGGTATAAATTTAAGAGAATATTTGTATCAAATATGAAATCACATGAATCCCACATTTCTTCAAACTCTTTTTCAGTTGGTTGATAAAATTCTGAGAATTCTTTTTTCATAGTATTGCCCCATCATATATTATTAAATCGGTCTATTGATTAAACTTTACTGACCATATCTTTTCTTAATTTAGAATTATACCCCGTCCTGAGTTTGTGTAACATCCGTGAGGTCGATGGTTCGAGTCCATTCGCGCCCACTTTGTATTTAATAATCCCCAAGATAAAAAAACCAGAATAATTTTCGTTGTGAGTTCCTGCCCTAAACAGTCCGCTTGCATTTTGACTCTAAAGTTAGTCACATCCGAGCCCCTGAAAAAATTGGAACCCCCGAAGGGAATCGAGGGGGTATAAGGTCGATGGTTCGAGTCTCTCCGCGCCCACTTTGTATTTAACCGAATAAATTATTTCCCCCAGAAATTGTATAATGAAAATAAGCCCACCCAGAGATTGAGGCCCCTATGCCTATCCAATACCAAGCCAATCTGACCTGTCAGCAGTGTGGCACGGTCACCCAGGAGGAAATGCCCGGGAACTACTGAGTAACGATCTATGTGTGCCCCAGTTGTGGCGCTATGCTCAAACCGAAACCGGGGGATTGCTGTGTTTACTGTTCTTACTCGGACCAACACTGCCCCAGCGTTCAAAAACGGCATCCATCCTCCCACTAACCTGCTGCCTAACTGTTTGTCCAAGCTGAACTTTCCCCGGAAATTCTTTACAATTTGATTACCTTTTCCACCCTTAAAAACAGCTTGACATTTGTTGCCCACGCGAATATAGTTAAGCCCGTTTAACTATTAAGCGAGGTAAACTTTGCCGCAGGATGATCTTTTCTTAACAGCCCTACGTGAGTGGATGGAGGCTTCAATGCACAATTCCTTTCACGCGTTCATCCGTCATATTCGTGGATCAGACCTATCGCTTTCACAGGTCAACACCTTGTTCTGGCTCTATCACCACGGTTATGGCTCAGTGAATGACCTGGCTGAACACTTGGGTGTGACCAAGGCGGCTGTTAGCCAGCTTTTGGATTCGCTGCTTGAGGCCGAGCTGGTCGTGCGGTCGGAAAACCCGGAGGACCGCCGGATGAAGCTGATTGCATTAACCGATAAGGGGAGGTGTTTGGTTCGCAAAAGCATGAAAACCCGGCATGCCTGGCTATCGGATTTGGTTCAGGAATTCTCGGATGAAGAAAAGGAGGAAATCCTGCCTACCATCCAAATGTTGAACCAACGGGTTCAGGTGTTCAATGCTGAATTAGATCATCACTGCAAGCATCAAAATAGAAAATGTCAAAAAAGGAATCGTCAGTAGAGTATTTGATCCATTTCCTCTTATTTACCGATGAAGGACCATTAATTTATGATCAAACTTCTTAAATATCTAAAACCTTATGCGCTATTTATCATTGTGACGATTGGCCTGCTGTTCGTGATGGCCAATGCTGATCTTGCGCTGCCGGATTACCTTTCACGGATTGTCAACGTTGGCATCCAGCAGAATGGTATTGACAGCGTCATCCCGCAATACATCCGCCAGAGCCAGCTTGATAATATGGCGCTGTTCTTTGACGATCAGGAAGCGGCCACTGTATATGATGCCTACCAGCTGGTTGATGAAAACTCAGCCGACTATTCAGAGCTGGTCCAAACGGTGCCTGCCCTGGAAACGGAACCGGTTTACGTCCTCAAGGACCTGACCAATGATGAATTGGCCCAAATCGAACCGGCGATGTCCCGGGGCTTATTGGTGCTCTATGTTATTGAGCAGATTCAGAATAACCCGGATCAGGCGGCTGAAATGCTGGGTGATCTGCCCTTTGATCCTTCGCAGATCCCGGCTGGGATGGACCTTTTTGCCGTGCTCAGGATGGCACCGGATCGGCTTGAAGAAATCAAGCAGCAAATCACCGTTCAGTTTGAGTCCATACCGGAAACCTTATCCACCCAGATGACGACCGCAGCCATTCAACAGGAATACGATGCTCTGGGTGTGGATCTTGGTAAGGTTCAGACCAACTATATCCTCCGAGTGGGCGGCGTGATGGTCTTGCTCTCACTGCTTTCCGGCGTGACGAATATCGCTGTGAGTTATCTGGCTGCGCGGACATCGGCTTCAGTCGCACGGGATATCCGTAAGGATGTGTTTACAAAAGTTGAATCTTTCTCCAGCCAGGAGTTTAATAAGTTCTCCACCGCTTCTCTCATCACGCGTGCCACCAATGACGTCACGCAGATCCAGCAAGTGGTTTTCATGGTCATGCGCTTGGCATTCTTTGCCCCAATCATGGGCATTGGCGGTGTGATTAGGGCTTTGGATAAGAGCCCGAATATGTGGTGGATCATCGCCCTGGCTGTCGCTATATTGATCCTGCTGATCGTGGTTGTCTTCTTCATCGCTGTACCGAAGTTCACCATCATCCAGAAATTAATTGACCGTTTGAACCTGGTGACCCGGGAAAACCTGTCCGGTATGATGGTCATCCGTGCTTTTAACAAGCAAGGCTTTGAGGAGCAGCGTTTTGACGGGGCCAATAAGGACCTGGCAGATGTAACTTTATTCATCAACCGGGTCATGGCGATCATGATGCCGGTGATGATGCTGATCATGAACGGGCTTTCCGTTCTGATCATCTGGGTTGGCGCTCATCAGATTGCGGCTTCGACCCTTCAGGTCGGTGATATGATGGCTTTCCTGCAATACAGTATGCAGATCATGTTTGCATTCCTGATGCTCTCCATGATGTTCATTTTCCTGCCACGGGCTTTTGTTTCGGGTGACCGGATTTCAGCAGTTCTGGAAACGGAAAATAAGATCGAGGACCCCGACGACCCCAAGCCTTTGCCTGCACCTTTCACCGGTAAGATCGAATTCCGCAATGTGGATTTCCGTTACCCGGATGCCGAGGAGGATGTCCTCAAGAATATTTCCTTTACGGCGCTGCCGGGGCAGGTGACTGCGATCATTGGCTCCACCGGCTGTGGCAAGTCGACTGTCGTCAACCTGGTGCCGCGCTTCTTTGATGTTTATAAGGGCGCTGTGCTGGTGGATGGCGTCGATGTGCGGGAAGTGCGCCAGCATGACCTGCGCGCCAAGATTGGATACACACCTCAGAAAGGTATTTTATTCTCCGGGACCGTGGAATCGAACCTGCGGCTGGCTGATGAAGGTGCCAGCGAAGCGACCCTGTGCGAATCCATTGAGATCGCTCAGGCGGCCGATTTTGTGTTTGATAATCCCGAAGGATTGGAGGCACCGATCTCGCAGGGTGGCGGGAATGTCTCCGGTGGGCAGAAACAGCGGTTGAGCATTGCCCGGTCGCTGGTCAAGAAACCCCCAATTTTCATATTTGATGACACTTTCTCAGCGCTTGACTTCAAGACGGACGCTGCATTGCGCAAGGAGCTTGAAGAGAAAACAGGCGACAGCACCGTGCTGCTGGTAACGCAACGGGTGGCCACTGTGATGAGTGCGGATCAGATCATCGTGCTGGATAATGGAAGAATCGTTGGCAAAGGGACCCATCAGGAGCTTATGAAGACCTGTCAGACCTATCAAGAAATTGCCACATCTCAGCTCAGCAAGGAGGAACTGGCATGACCGACAGCCGTCCTAACGAAAATAATCAACCGAAACAAAATGACGCCAGACCGCCCATCCGAATGGGACGTGGGGGTCCGCATGCGATGATGCGTGGCGAGAAGGCCCGCGATTTCAAAGGTACATTCAAACGCCTGGTGAAATATCTGGGGAAGTATAACCTGCTGATTCTCGGCGTCCTGGTAATTGCAGCCGCCTCAACAGTCTTTTCGATCTTTGGACCGAAGATCCTTGGTCAGGCAACCACCCAGTTGTTCCAGGATGTGGCGGCTCAGATCGCCGGAACGGGCAGCGGCGTGGACTATGCCGCCATCGGCGCCATCTTGCTTCGCGTAGCGCTCTTATATGTGATCTCGTCCTTCCTGGCCTTTTTCCAGGGCTTCATCATGTCGGGTATCTCGGCCGATATTACCTACCGTTTCCGGCAGGACATCGCTCACAAGATCAACCTGTTGCCGCTGCAATATTTTGACAAGGTCAGCCAGGGTGAGATCCTTTCGCGGGTTACCAATGATGTCGACCTGGTGAGCCAGACGCTCAACCAGAGCCTGTCGCAGATTATCACATCCATCACAAGCGTTGTCGGTATTTTAATCATGATGCTGACCATCAACTGGCAGATGACGCTGGTGGCGCTGTTGACGGTTCCGATCACGATAGTGGTGATCAATGTGATCGTCAAGATTTCACAGAAATATTTTATGCAGCAGCAAACTTACCTGGGCCATGTCAACGGTCACGTGGAAGAGATGTTTGGCGGGCATATTGTGGTGAAAGCCTTCAACGCCGAAGAAAAATCGGTGAGAACTTTCAATGAACTGAACGAGACCCTGTATTCATCCGCCTACCTCTCACAGTTCCTTTCCACCGTGATCATGCCGATCATGCGTTTCATCAGCAACCTGGGCTATGTCGCAATTAGCATTCTTGGCGGCTATTACGCTATCAAGGGGGCGGTCACTGTTGGGGACATCCAGGCGTTCATTCAGTATGTGCGCCAGTTCAACCAACCGCTGCAGCAGATCGCTAATATCTCCAATGTTCTTCAGCAGACAGCCGCCGCCGCTGAACGGGTATTTGAATTTCTCAATGAGCCGGAGGAAGAGCCTGACACGGACACCCCAGTCACTTTAGAACATGTGGATGGGTTGGTTGAATTCCGTGATGTCCGCTTTGGTTATGAACCCGAAACGACGATCATCAAGGACCTGTCCTTCAGCGCTCAACCCGGGCAGAAGATTGCCATCGTAGGCCCCACAGGCGCCGGCAAGACCACCCTGGTCAAGCTGCTGATGCGGTTTTATGACGTGGATGGCGGCGAGATCCTGGTGGACGGGCATAACATCCGTGATTTCAAGCGGGAAGACCTGCGTAAGATGTTCGCCATGGTGCTGCAGGATACCTGGCTCTATAACGATACGATCTGCGAGAACATCCGCTATGGCCGGGAAGAAGCCACCGATGAAGAAGTGGTGCGTGCGGCAGAGACAGCCCATGTGGACCACTTCATCCGCACGCTCTCCGGTGGGTACCAGATGGTGCTGAACGAAGAAGCCACCAATATATCCTCCGGTCAGAAGCAGCTGCTGACGATTGCCCGGGCGGTGCTGGCTGATCCGCCGATGTTGATTTTGGACGAGGCGACCAGCTCCGTCGATACCCGAACCGAGGTGTTGATCCAGGAAGCGATGGACCGGTTGATGCACGGCCGCACGAGTTTTATCATCGCCCACCGGCTTTCAACCATCCGCAACGCTGACCTGATCCTGGTGATCCGGGATGGTGATATTGTGGAAAAGGGTAAGCACGAAGAGCTGCTGAAAGAAAAAGGCTTCTATGCGGAGCTGTATAACAGCCAGTTCGAGCACGTGGGGGTGTGAGCGAGGCTGGATAGATTGAAGTTGGAAATGAATTGTTTTACGGGGTTAGTGATCCATATCAAATGAAACAAATTACGGGCATTATTCATAAAAGAATAATGCCCGTTATACTTAATTTTCACTATCTATGGAATACCGTTTTTCCTCCACCCTTCACCAGCCACATTTTCTCCACCTTGCCGCTGAGAGGCATGCTGAAATCGGCGATCTTTTCGCTCACGAGAAGGCAGCTCAGCCTGGCCTGATGCTTCGTGCAAGCAGCTGAATTTACAGGAATCTAACAGCGAAGTGTCGGGCTTAATCTGGATTTTGGGGTATTCATCAGTTACCATCCATTCGAACAATCCAGCACGCCTGAGAAGGCTCTTAGACTACAATTTAATATAATAATCGTACATGATGGTTTGAGACCGACTTTGATAATATTGTTTTGTGTGTGAAGGGAAGCTGAATGAAATTAAGAGTGCTTTTTACTGGTTTGACAGTGATTTTACTGGCAACTCTCCTGATAGCCCCTATTTCAGATGTGAATGCCCAGGATGACACACCCCCAAGCCCCACCCCGGCCTCGGTTGAGGTGGTCAATGAGTATTTTACAGTCTCCACATATACCACAAGAGATGGCACAAGCCTCACGGCTGCCCAGATCAATGGCCCTTCCGAACCGCCTGATCTGGCAGCCTGGGAAGCATCGCGGGTGTCATCCTTGGATAGGGCCGCTGGAGAACTGCCGGGTTTCCCAGCCTATACCTGGGTTTATGGCTGTTCGGCGGTTTCGGGTGCTATGATTGCGGGCTATTATGATAATAATGGCTATGGCAACTTATATACTGGCCCCACCAACGGCGGTGTGATGCCATTAGTTGAAGATCCTTCCTGGGGAACATGGACAGATAGTGAGTCTGTAACATATCCCAACAATCCCTTGGTTGCTTCACATAAAGGCGTGGATGGATTGAGTGGTAATGGCTCAATTGATGACTATTGGGTAGCGTATAATGTGGGAAGCACGCCTCAGGAGCCTTGGGGATCCTCTGGCATTCAGCATGACTGGGACACAGCAATTGGCGATTATATGATGACCAGCCAATGGGCCTATGGGAATGTGGATGGCTCAACAACGTTCTATAATTACACAGATGGTTCACGGTTGCCTTGCGCCCTTTTCGAACAACCAGAGTACGAAGATTTTCATGATGGTAATGCTGGGCAAAAACATTTTTATGAAGCCCGGGGATATACGGTCACAGAGTGTTTTAACCAATATATTGAAAATTATAATGGTAATGAATATGGGTTTACGCTTGAGGATTTCCAAAGTGAAATTGATGCAGGCCATCCGGTAATGATCCAGTTAGAAGGTCATACGGTTGTTGGCTTTGGATATGATGGATCAACAATCTACATCCGAGATACATGGGATAGTAGTATTCACAGCCTTCCATGGGGCGGTTATTATTCGACCATGCGGATGTATGCCGTCAGCGTTATTCAACTTGAGGAAGCCGCATCCAGCTTCTCCAAGACCAGCCCTGCGAATGCTTCGAATGGGATCAATCCGAATTCTGCTGCACTGGCCTGGGAGGAAAACAACGGCGCTCAGTCCTATGAATATTGCATCAATACCAGCGCAAGCTGCTCCAGCTGGGTCAATGTTGGAACGAATAGAACTGCTGCCTTGACACCTCTGACGGGCGGCGAGACCTATTATTGGCAGGTCCGCGCTAACATGGGGACGCCGGAGCCGACCTATGCCAATGGGGCAGAGGGCGAGTTTTGGTCATTCACAACCTTTGACCCCAGTCTGCTGACCGAATCGAACTATATCCCCTTGATGGCAAACTGAAGTTTAATGGAAGTGAGAACAACCTGACAAGAAGAAAAAGCTGGTGATTTCACCGGCTTTATTCTATATAATTAAAGTGCCCCCCTGGGTCGGTTTGAGCCAGCTTATTTGTCATAAATATGCAATCGCTTAAATGAATGAAGGAATTAAAAATATGGTTGAAAAATTAGATTTATCAGCTTTACTCGCCTTACAAGAGAAGCCAGCACCCTTTACACCCGGGGAGCCGCTCTTCTGGAATGACCCTCACATTTCCGCCCAGATGCTCAAAGCGCACCTCGATCCCAATTCTGATCAGGCCAGCCGGCGGCCGGAGACCATTGATGCGATGGTGGCCTGGATCGCTGAAGAGGTCGGGTTGGAACCGGGTGATGCTGTTTTGGATCTGGGTTGTGGGCCTGGACTGTATGCCACCCGATTGGCGCAGAGGGGAATGACGGTGACGGGGGTGGATTATTCCCGCCGGTCAATTGATTATGCCCATACTGGGGCGGAAACCGCGGGATTGGCGATCACTTACCGGTATGAAAACTATTTGGATTTATCGGATGAGAACAGCTATGATCTGGCCATGTTGATTTATGGCGATTATTGTCCCCTGAGTCTTGAACAACGTGGTAGGCTGCTTGCTAATATTCGACGGGCATTGCTTCCCGGTGGGAAATTTGTGCTGGACGTCACTACCCGGAAGCTCCGGGAGAAGTATGGGTTGAAAAATCACTGGTATGCCGCTGAAGGCGGTTTCTGGCGGCCTGGCCCCCATTTGGTCCTGGAAATGGGCTTTGACTACCCGGAAGAAGCCATCTATCTCGACCAATATATTGTGATTGAGCCGAATGGACAACAGGCTGTCTATCGTAACTGGTACCAGGACTTTGATCCTAAAACGATCACTCAGGAGCTGGTGGAAAACGGATTTGAGGTAGCAGGGCTGTGGAGTGACCTGAAGGGGACGCCCTGGCGGGAAGGCTCTGAGTGGATTGGCGTTGTCGCAAAGGTTGCGCCAGGGTGGGTTGCCTGATTAAAGGAGTGAATATGGCAGCTATGAACGAAGAAATTATCTCCGTTTTGGAGAAGATGCTGCTGGATGACCCGAGGGTGAGGCCGGGAAAGATGTTTGGCTATCCGGCTTACTATGCGGGTGAGAAATTGGCGGTTTGCCTTTATGAAGGTGGTGTGGCAGTTAAGCTGCCAGCTGATACGGCTGCGGAACTGATTGGGATGGACGAAAATATCACCCCATTTCAACCCTTAGGCAGGCCCAAAATGCGAGAGTGGATTCAGATAACCTTGGAGGACCCAGAGGAATATCTACATTATCATGAACAATTTAAGCAATCGATTAGATTTGTTCTCTCGCTGCAGAATTTATAAGCGGTTAGATAGACTCATATTGGAAAATCCGCAATAGATTAAAATAAAATTATAAATATTTAAATTGTATTAATTTCCGTTATGAAAATTTTCAAAATTTACGGTTTGGTGCCTGTGATAGGCTATGATATGGGGTGAGTAATGGACATTTGCTTTGATAATAGCTTTATTGGCAGGTAGCACTATCTGGAATGATATAAACAACTAACAGTCTGGAAGGTAATTCTTATAGGTTTTTCCCACAAACGGATTTGGGAAAAAATAAATTAAACCCAGGCTAAGATTTGGGATCTTCACTCCTGATAGACTGAGGAAATGTTTCCAATAAGATGATTTTCAGAGTAAAGTTATTATAAATTGGCCAAAAAACAATAAAGGTATTGGCTATGGTTGAAGGTCGTCAAGATACCTCGCAAAATGATTCAGGGGATTATTTACTGACTCTGTTGGCAGAGGCTGATGTTATTGTGTTGGTGATTGATGACAGTGGATACATTCGTTATGCGAATCCTGCAGCAGAAAATGCGATCATGCCGGACCTGGATGGGTTGACAGGTGCTCATTTTGGTGTCCCCGCAATGGAAGGTAAATTTCAGTTTTCTCTTCTGGATGAAACCCATAGTACGGCTGTGATGCAGGTCAGCCCATTAGGGCCTTCAATATTGGTGTCCATCCGTGTGCTAGATAATTTACTCATGCAGGAAGCTATCCCCATTTCCGTGCAGCATGAAGCCGAGTTTCAGCTTAATGATAGTGAGCGGCTTTTCAAGAATGTTTATGACAATGCCATAAATGGGCTTGGTTTATGTGATGTGATCACCGACGAGGATGGTGCTGTCATTGATTTGATTGTTTCCTATCTTAACCCTGCCTATGGAGAGATTCTGAGACGAAAAGCAGGAGATGTCCTCGGAAAATCCGTCGGTGATTTGATTGATTGGGAGGAAGACGGGAGCTTATTGGCACGGCTTTTCAAGGTCGCTCAGACAGGTGAGGCTATGCACTTTTTATATCATGCACCTGTCTCGGCTCGCCATTTTGCCGTTTCCGCCTATCGCTCTGCCCCGAAGCAACTAGTAATTGATATTAAGGATATCTCTGAGGCAATCAATGCTCAAGAAGCATTAGCGAAGAGTGAGAAAAAATACCGGCAATTATTTGAACTTTCAATCAACGGCTTTGCACTGCATGAGATGGTGTTTGATAAAGAAGGTGAGCCTGTTGATTTCCGATATCTTGATGTCAATAGTGCTTTTGAAGAACATACCGGCATCAGGCGTGAGGATGTCATTGGTAAGCTCGCTACGGATGTGCTGCCTGGGATTGAAAAGACGGACCTGTTTGACATCTACGTACAAGTTGCAACAACGGGGATATCACAACGATTTGAAAAATTTTATGAACCGCTAAATCGCCATTTTCTGATAACAGCATTTTCTCCAAAGCCCAACCAATTTGCTACAGTATTTATCGACTTGACTGCTCGTATGCAAGCAGAGACCATTCTCAAGCATAGCGAACTTAATTTCAGGGCATTGTTTAGCTCCATGCTCCAGGGGGTTGTTTATCAGGATGATAAGGGGCGGATCACCGGGGCGAATAAAGCAGCGGAACATATTTTGGGCTTTACTAATGAAGAACTAAAAGGGCTCAGCTCCTTTGATGATTGCTGGAAGGCCATAAAAATGAATGGGGATCCTTTGCCGGGTCCTGAGCACCCAGCGATGATTGCCTTAAAATCCGGCAAGGCTGTTGAAGGGTATGCATTTGGCGTTTTCAATCCGAAACGAAATGATGTTGTCTGGATTGATGTATGTTCAGTGCCGCAATTTCATGAGGGAAAAGATGAACCCTATCAGGTTTTCACCACTTTTGTGGATATCACGGATCAGATTCGGATTCAACGGGCTTTGGAAGAGCGGATTAAAGAATTGCACAGTTTGGCAAGAATCAGCCGAATCATTCAGCAGGAAAACCAACTGCAAGACATCTGTAACTTGTTAGCGCGGGAACTTGTTAGAGGCATGCAATTTTCAGAGTTGGCAGTGGCAACCATAAATCTGGATGGCCTAAATTTTACAACAGATCCAATGGCCGTCGAAACACAATATTGTCAGAAAGTCCCAATTAAAATTGAGAATGAAGTGATTGGGCAAATTTCAGTTTTTTATACAGAAGACAAGCCTTTTCTCCTTCCAGAGGAAGTTAATTTTATGGCAAGTGTCGCTGATCGCCTAGGTCTTTGGTATCAGCAGCAGCAAACTCAGAACCAATTGCTTGAAAGTGAGCGGCGCTTCCGTAATGCGATATTAAATGCGCCAAACCCAATTATGATTCACGCAGAAGATGGGACTGTACTTGACGTCAATGAAGCTTGGCTAAATACAACTGGGTATGGCCGGGAAGAAATTAAAACTATCCCTCAATGGATCCACCTCGCGCATCCTGACATTGAAAAAGAAATTGAGGAAAGGGTTCAGCGATCGTACGCAAAGACATTTACCGGGCATCAGGGCATTTTCCCTGTTACAGCTAAGTCGGGTGAATTGTTGCACTGGTATTTTAGTTCTGCTCCATTAGGAAATCTTCCTGATGACCAGTCTATTGTGATTACGATTGCGATTGATATCACCAATCGGGTGAAGGCGGAAGAAGAAAAACGCCAATACTACAACCGTATCATGGCAATGGGTGAACTTGACCAGGTGATCGTTTCAACCCTGGAATTGGATGAAGTCCTTGATTTGATTACAACCCACCTTGGGAATTTGATCAAATTTGATTCGATGTCGATTTTGGCCATTGATGGAGATCAATTACAGATTATTGCCTGTAAAGGGTTCGAATTTCCTGAGGAAGTGCTTCAGATGCGATTCCCTTCAGAGCCGGGCTATCCTAATTATGAGGTGATTAAAAATCGGACACCATTGGCATTTACCAATGTATCAGAAATCTACCCAACATTTAGGCCCGCTACAGTCAAGAACCTGCATGGAACAATCCAATCTTGGTTAGGGGTCCCTTTATTCAATCGGCATGAAGTCATCGGTATGTTCACAATTGACCGGTGTGATGATACTCCTTATACAGAACAGGATATCGAAGTGGCCATGCAGTACGCCAATCGAGCGGCAATCGCCATCACCAATGCCCGTTTGTTTGAACAAACTAATAACCACCTGCGGAATCTGGAGGTGCTGCGAAAAATTGATGGCACCATTACTTCTAGCAAGGACCTTTCAGATGCCTTACATATAGTTTTGGAACAGGTGAAGGTTGGACTGAATGTTGATGTTGCATCGGTTTTTCTGTATGAAGAAGAAGAACAGGTCTTAGCTTACCAACAAAGTTATGGCTATCGGACGGAAGGGGATCTAGATCATAAAGTCCCAGTTGGCCAGGGTTATGTGGGTACTGTTGCTGCTCAGATGAAGCCTTTATTTATCTCAGAGATCAACCTGACAGATGATGGGCATAAATATCCCTTCAGCTTTGCCAAAGAAGGTATTGTTTCATATTATGGTCTTCCTCTGATCACGAAAGGTAAACTTCAAGGTGTGCTGCAAATTCTGCACCGGTCGAAACTGAATCCCAGCGATGACTGGATTGATTTCGCTAAGGCTTTGGCGGGCCAGACGGCTATCGCAGTGGATAATTTGATATTGTTTAGGGGCCTGGAACAAGCGAATAAGGAAATGCGTGAGGCTTATGACGCAACCATTGAGGGTTGGGCCCATGCGCTCGAGATCCGCGACAAGGAAACCGAAGGTCACAGCCGCCGAGTGGTTAAATTGACTGAGAAGGTTGCCAAGGCCTATGGTTTTGATGATGAGGCCCTGGTGCACCTCAGGCGGGGCGTTCTGCTCCATGATATCGGCAAGATGGGCATCCCGGATCAGATTTTGCATAAACCTGGACCACTGGATGAGGCGGAATGGGAGATCATGCGTCAACATCCGGTATATGCCAATGAAATGCTGAAATCCATCGTTTATCTGCAGCCGGCGTTACTTATTCCTCATTATCATCATGAGCGCTGGGATGGCTCCGGCTATCCGGAGGGGCTGAAGGATGAGGACATCCCGCTGGAGGCTCGGATATTCTCCGTGGTGGATGCTTATGATGCGCTGACCTCCGACCGCCCATATCGGGGTGCCTGGTCGGATGAGGAAACCATAAAATATATAAAGAAACAAGCTGGGAAGGAATTTGATCCGGAGGTAGTGGACAAATTCCTGGAGATACTTGAAAAAGAATAAGTGCAGTAATAACTAGAAAAAATAAAAAGAACGCTCTCATTGAGAGTGTTCTTTTTATTTATGGCATGACCTTGAATTAGTAGGCGTCAATCTCAGCCCAGTCGCCATTGAAATTGGCGGCGGCTTCATCCACCAGGTCCTGCGTGAGATAGGTTTCCACGTCCTTTTCCCAGATGAAGGCGGATTTGATCCCATAGCCAGCGTAACGGGCAATTTCGGTCGCATCGTAAATCCCGGTGCAGATCTCGACATCGTAACCCTGGGTTTCGATGATATCCTGCATGGCGAAAACGCCCTCCATTTTTGAGAGGATATTACGCTTCTGGAGCATACCGCTGTAGGGGGCGACGGCGACCGCACCGGCAGCGATGGCAAAGATCATCCAGGTGCTTGTGGGGACAGCCGTGGCCATCACGGGGATGCCTTGATCGGTGAGCTTCCGGATGACAGCCAGCCCATTACGCGTGGCGGGGACTTTGATCCGCATTTTGGTGGGATCAATGGACAGCATTTTATCCGCTTCTTTCAGCATATCCTCCACCGTGCCGGCGTGCAGCTGGTAATAGGCAGCAGGCGCGATCTTGACCAGATCGGTGAAGAGGGAAACGGGCTCGCGTTTTTCAAGGGCAACGACGTGGGGATTGGTGATCACACCCTGAAAAACGCCATAAGCCAGACATTCTTCGGTTCGTTTGAGATTGGCGGTTGCCAGCCAGAATTTCATGAGGTTGCTCCTATAGTTTAGCGATTAGTTTCTTATGGGCTTCAAATAAGGCCTGCTCCTGAGCGATCATGTCATCCAGGTCAGCGCTGACATTATGGCTCGGGTAGATATGGAAGGGAACGTCCGCTTCGATCAGCAAGCGGATGGTTTCCACAATGATGGCATTCATCACCACCATTGAAGCGATTGTCGAGCCGCCGCCGGCTTTTATGCCGCCATCGAGATCCACCAGGGCGTCGCCTTCGCGGACATGCGTGTCAATATGGATATCCGAGACTTCCATCAGACGCTTACCGAGGGGATTCTTGGGTTGATTGGCCAGGGCGTGGGTGGTGGAGCCGATGCTGATTGTGGTGAGCCCTTGCTTTTTGGCCAGGTCACAGATTTCCACCGGAAGGGCGTTGATCCCGGAATTAGAGATCACGATTAAGGTGTCTTCGGGGGTCAGGTTGTAATTTTCGAGGATGACTTCGGCAAAGCCGCTGGTTTGTTCGAGGAAGGACATTTGCCGCTGTCCGCCCTTGCCCGTCACGAACCCATTGAACCCGAGTTCAGGTTCGGTGATCTGAACAAAACCAACAATTGAGCCGATTCTCGGGAAAGCCTCCTGCGCGGGGAGGGCGGAATGCCCGGCTCCAAACATCAGCACCGCACGTCCGGCTGTGATGGAGGCGGCGCAAGCCTGGGCAGCTTTGTGAATGCTTTCCTGTTCGTTCTGTTCAATGGCGCTGAGCACGCCCTGAATTTCCTGGATGAAAGCCATTTGTTTTCCTTTTTATTTATTTTAATTTTATTTTACCGCATCACTTCTTGGATGATAAATCCATTCGGCGGGTTACAAAACCATTGGCATTTCTGGTAAAATCAATACAGACCAATTGTTCGATAAATTCAAAGTAAACCCCCAAAAAAGGATAACCCTCATGCAATTCGATCTGCATGCACCCTATGAACCCACCGGAGACCAGCCTGAGGCGATTGCGGAATTGGTGGCAGGCCTCAATCGGGGCCTCCACGACCAGGTGCTGTTGGGCGCCACCGGTACTGGCAAGACCTTCACTATCGCGAACGTGATCCAGCAGGTCCAACTGCCAACCCTGGTGATGGCCCATAACAAGACCCTGGCCGCCCAACTTTATGCGGAGTTCAAAGAGTTTTTCCCCAAGAACGCGGTGGAATATTTCGTTTCCTATTACGACTACTATCAGCCTGAGGCGTATGTCCCCCAGCGGGACCTTTACATTGAAAAAGAAACCGACATCAATGAGGAGATCGACCGCTTGCGGCTGGCGGCTACCACGGCGCTGATGTCCCGCAAGGACGTGATCATTGTAGCGTCCGTCTCGGCGATCTATGGCCTGGGCGACCCGGATGCCTACCGAGGTAACCTGATCCGGCTGGAAGTGGGCGAAATTTACCGCCGGAACGCCCTGCTGCGGCGGCTGGTAGAAAGTCAGTATTCCCGCAATGATTTTGAACTCAAGCCCGGCATCTTCCGGGTGCGCGGCGATACGCTGGAAATCCTGCCGGCCTATGACGACACCCGCGCTTATCGGATCTCATTCTTTGGCGATGAGGTCGAACGGATCATCGCGGTCAACCCGCTGACCGGTGAGGTGTTTGAGACCTTGGATACTGTGGATATTTATCCCGCCAAGCACTATATCACCGAGGAAGAGAGGATGGCGGCGGCGATTGCCAACATCGAGCTGGAGTTGGAGAGCCGACTGAGCGAGCTGCGGGCCAATGAAAAGCTGCTGGAAGCCCAGCGGTTGGAACAGCGCACCCGTTATGACCTGGAGATGCTGCGGGAAGTGGGGTACTGCTCGGGGATTGAGAACTATTCCCGCCACATTGACGGCCGTCCGGCGGGTTCCGCCCCCTGGACGCTGATCGACTTCCTCCCGCAGGATTACCTGCTGGTGCTGGATGAGTCGCACATGATGGTGCCGCAGATCCGGGGGATGTATAACGGCGACCAGGCCCGCAAGAACGTGCTGGTGGATTTCGGCTTCAGGCTGCCTTCCGCGCTGGATAACCGCCCGTTGAAATTTGATGAATTTGTGCAGCAGATGGGGCAAACGATCTATACATCCGCCACTCCTGCCGCCTATGAATTGGATAAAGCTGACCAGGTGGTGGAGCAGATCATCCGCCCGACCGGCTTGATTGACCCTGAGGTGATCGTACGCCCAACCGAAGGTCAGGTGGATGACCTGGTGGGTGAGATCAACCAGCGGCTTGAAAAGGGTGAGCGCATCCTGGTGACCACCCTGACCAAACGGATGGCTGAGGACCTCTCGGATTACCTGCTCGAATTGGGCTTGAAAGTGCATTATCTGCACTCTGAAATTGACACCCTTGAACGGATCAGCATTTTGCGTGACCTGCGGCTGGGTGTTTATGATGTGGTCGTGGGGATCAACCTGCTGCGGGAAGGGCTGGACTTGCCCGAAGTTTCCCTGGTGGCAATTTTGGATGCGGATAAACAGGGCTTCCTGCGCTCTGGGACGGCGCTGGTGCAGACCATCGGCCGCGCGGCCCGACACGTGCATGGGCAGGTGATCATGTATGCCGACCAGATCACAGATGCGATGCGGTTTGCGCTGGATGAGACCAACCGACGCCGTGAGATCCAGCATGCTTACAATGTGGAACACCATATCGAACCGGCTAGTGTGGTCAAGGCCGTGCGCGACCTGACCGACCGGCTGGTGCATGAGGTGGGCGGCGATAAGGAAGAAGGCCTGCGCGGTAAGGCCAGCAAACTGGAGCAGAAGGAACTGATGCGGATGATTGGGGAGCTGGAAAAGCAGATGAAGGCTGCGGCCAAGGAGTTGATGTTCGAGCAGGCTGCCTTGCTGCGGGATCAGGTCTATGAGCTGCGGGCGATGCTGGCGGATGAGTCTGATTTGCCACCGTGGAAGAAGATTAATCTGCTGACGGGGGGCGGGGAAGAGTAAGAGGGGGCTGTGAAGAAATAAAAAAAAGCGATCATTATTTGAGATCGCTTCGTCCGTCCTTTGGACTTCCTCGCGATGACAAACTTAATACGTTGCCAACACCCCAAACTGCTTGAACTCCCCTTTGGAATCTGAGAAGTCATATTCCACATCTTCCACCTGCGCGCTCATTGGGCCGCGGCGCAGCTTGAGCAGCAATTTATTAAGCGCGTCGTGGGGGCCTTCAGCGGCCACTTCCACGCGGCCGTCCCAGCGGTTACGTACCCAGCCGGCCAGTTCCAGTTCTTCAGCGCTTCTCAGTACGAAGAAGCGGAAGCCAACGCCCTGGACCATGCCGGTGATCAGGGCATGCAAGTGGTAGTCTTGAGTTTCGGTCATATCTTTATCCCGTTTGTTTAGTTACAGGATATTTTACCCGACATGGAGTGAATTGGCGGGGTCGAGTAGGGTGCGCTCCGGGGTCGAGCGCACCAAATCGGAGAGTTTGGGATTCTTGGGGCGCACAAAAGAGGTGCGGCACCCTACGGAAGGGTAATGTTTGGGGTTTGTAGAGTGCGCTCCGGGGTTGAGTGCACCATGGAAGTGTTCTTGGGACGGATGGTGCGCACAAAAGAGGTGCGGCACCCTACGGAAGGGTAATATTTGGGGTTTGTAGGGTGCGCTCCGGGGTTGACCGCACTATGTAAATGTTCTTGCGATGGATGGTGCGCACAAAAGAGGTGCGGCACCCTACGAAGGGCATTTAATTTGGTGGGTTGGGGTACAAACAAGGTGGGTCAGTGATCCACGAAGGATTTATTCGTCTTCCTCGTCATAATCATCGTCGTCCTCAAAATCGAGGTCGTCGTCATAATCCGCATCATAATCGTCAAAGTCATCGTCGTCATCATCGTCAAAATCATGGCTGTGATGGTGATGGCTGTGAACGGGGGTGTAGGAATCGCCGTTTTCATCCACCCATTCACTGGGGTCGTCTTCATCCACGAGCATCAAGTCAAAGGAATTGACTTGTTCGGTGAAGTCCAGGTTTTCAAGGGCTTCTTCCAAAAGCTGTAATTCCTCGGCATCCACCGCTTCTTCGAGGTTCATCTCGATCAGGTTACGCACGCCCTGGCCGCCGATCTTGGAGAGCGCCCAGATTGCCGCGAAGTAGATATCGTCGTCATCGGTGCCTTCTTCCAGCAGATCGAAAAGGACCTCACGGGCAGCAGTGAGTTCAAGTTCGCCTGCCGCGCGGATGGCTTCATAGCGAACGACCATGTCGGGGTGCTCAAACATCCGCAACACCATCCGGGCATAACGCTCCTGGTCACAGGAGCGGCCCATCGCAAACAGCGCCGTCTGGAGCCAATCTTCATCATTAGACTCATAGGCCTGCTGGATGAATACGGGGACATCAGGGTGGCTGGCATAGCCCAGGGCTTCCAGCGCTCGGCGGCGGACCAACACTTCATCTGAACCGCGGTGGGCTTCGATCAGGCCGGTCATAACTTTATTAAAGGTCTCTGCGCTGATTTCTTCCAGTTCACCGAGGTAAACGAATATACCCAGCCCCGTGGCAGCAGCGGCCCGAACGATTGGGTTGGGATCCTCAACCAGAAGCGTGAGCAGACGGAGAGCCAGTTTTTCCTCTTCCGATTGCCAAAGCAGGCGGATCGCAGTGGAACGGGCGACCGGGTCTTCATCATCGAGAGCCATCAGGGCGACATTGTCGAAAAACAACAGGGTATCGGCTTCGGCCATGTTTTCCATATCTTCCAACAGCCCGCGCCGGCGATCAAGCCAGATCTGCGGCCACACTTCTTTAAGGCTGCGCAGGTTCTGGGTGCTGATGTCGGAAAAGAAATAGACCATCTGCGTGGGGAACGGGGAGGCGTTATCCAGCAAGGCGGTTTTGATCTCGTCGAAGGTGAATTCTTTCTGGTTAGGTGAGTCCATTTTCGGGGGTCCTCGTTATGACGTCGTCAGGGCAGGACGACTGGATTGGTGAAGTCCAGGATGGTGATGAACACCATCAGGAGTAATAGCAGGAAGAAGCTTGCGGTGTTAACCCTGTTTTCCCATTCTTGAGGGATGCGTTTCTTGAAGAGCAGTTCAGGCAGGGTGAAAAGAATCCGACCGCCATCCAGAGCCGGGATGGGCAAGAGGTTGGTGATGCCCAGCGCCAGGGAGATGTTGGCAATGAAGGAAAGGGTGTAGATGGGCAGAGGCTGCGCAGTGATCATGGGGTTTTCTTCATCCATTGTGACAGCCTGGCTGTAGACATCGTAAATGCCTTTATAACCGATTGGGCGGGCTGAGGCGGCATCCACAGCACCGGTGATCAGGCGGCCGGGCAGTAGCAAAGTCTCTTTGACCACATAGCCGGTGGAGGTGAACGCAGCTCCGACCGCATCAAAGAAGGGGGCGGGTTTGCGAGGGTTGGTAAGGCCAACGCCCATGCTGCCTTCGCCTTCCGGTGGGTTCACCCGCGGGATCAGCGCGAAAGTGAGCGGGGTGCCATCCCGATCAACGGTGATGATCATTTCTGTACCGGCATTTTCAAGAGTTGCCGCGCTGACCTCGTTGATGGTACCGACAGGTTCGTCGTTGATCGAGGTGATGAGATCGCCGATTTGCAGACCGGCTGCCATCGCGGGGGAATTGGCTGCAACATCATTGATCAATGCCTGATCTGAGGCTGGAACTCCGAGGCCGACGTAGAGCACGATCAGCAGGATGATGCCGATCAGGAAGTTCATGGCCGGGCCTGCCAAAGCGATCACGAACCGCTTCCAGGCTGGCGCCGAAGCCATGCCGCCATCAACATCGTCATCTTCCTCGCCATGTGGGCGGACAAACGCGCCAAAGGGTATCAAGTTAATTGTAATTTCGGTGCCTTTCCACTCACCAATTTTGAACAAGCGGGGTGGAAAACCGAAGCCGAATTCGTCTACCGGAATCCCGACAGCCAAAGAGGCCAGGAAGTGCCCAAATTCGTGGAAGAAGATCAGCACGCCCAGGACGACAACGACCTGTAATATTAGAAGAAAGACATCCATGTGTCAAAACCTTTTCATTAGGCAGCCGAAATTGGCTGCTGCTTATAGTTTTTCTATCAGGGAGTAATTATACCTTTTGGGAGGAAACTTGCGAATCATCCGGCAATAATCGGGCGGGTCCAGCGGGGAAGCCTTTGAGAATTTCGATCAGGCCGGGCATTTGGCGCAGGCGGGTGAGCACCTCGCTGAGGGCTTCCTGCAGGCAGATCACGTGCACATTTGGGCCGGCATCGAGGGTATAGGTGACGGGCAGACCTTCAACCTGCCAGGCTTTGACGGCTTGCATGATGGCGAGTGATTCGGGCTGCCAATAGAAGAGCGGCGGTTCAGAGGTCATCATCACGGCATGCATCAGGTTGCTGTCCAGTTCGGTGATGGCAGCAAAGGAATCAAAGTCCCTGTTGAGGATAGCCTGCCTGCTGAGCCTCATCCGGCGGGCCGCATCGGCCACCCGGGCCTCCTGGAGCGGGCTGGTGTTCGCCAGGCGCATGCCGGCTTCCGAACCGGTGGCCTTATGTTCATTGCTCAGGACGGCGATGCAATCCACCAGGTCCCAATGATCGGCGGGGGCAAAGCTGCGGGCATAGGAATCCCCCGTTTCCGGGTCGGTGCGCCATTCCACGAAACCGCCGGGAATGGATCGGCAGGCTGAGCCAGAGCCGAAGCGCGCCAATGATGAGAGGGCGGGTTCGGGCAGGTCCAGACCAAAAGCGACCGTCCCGGCCAGCGCCAGGGCAGCGAATCCGGAGGCAGAGGAGGCAACCCCAGCACCGATGGGGAAATTGTTCCTTGATTCGATGAGGACCGGGCTGGGTTTGCCCGCCAAACGACGGATGCGGTCCATGAACTGTTGCGCACGATCCAGGCTGGCACCACGCACCTGCTGGCCGTTGAGCACCAGCACATCAGCAGGCAGTGAGGGGTCGAGTGTCACCGTGGTGCGCGTGGAGAGGCAGCCGATGTTCATTGAGAGCGAATCATTGGCCGGGATGCGATGGGTGACATCGCGCAGGCCCCAATATTTAATGAATGCGATGTTGGGGTGGGCGAGGGCGGTTGCCTGTTCGGTCATATTTCAAAGGATACTATAGGAGGATGTCGGGGTCAATTGGGAGAAATGATTCTCATTTATCAATATTGAGTGGATAATATGAACTTGACAATAGTATCAATAGTAGTATCATATGTTATATGCCCTCTATTGAAAATATCCTTACAAAGATGCAACAAAACCCAAAAGGGGTGAGGTTTACTGACTTATGTAAGATTTGTGATCTCTTCTTTGGAGAGCCAAGACAATCTGGAAGTAGTCACAGAATTTATAAGACTCCGTGGATAGGAGACCCCAGGATAAATATCCAGAATGATAAAGGAATGGCGAAAGCCTATCAAGTGAAGCAGGCGCTAAAGGCGATTGAGCGGTTGAAGGCGTAGTAAAAAGTGAGTTGGAGGAGCTAATAATGTTACAGAATGATCGTTATACGTATCGTGTGTTATGGTCGGAAGAAGATGGCGAATATGTGGGTTTATGTGCTGAATTTCCATCCATAAGCTGGCTGGCTTCGGATCAGGAAAAAGCGCTTATTGGCATCCGCCAAGTGGTGGCTGAGGTTGTTGCGGATTTACAGGAGAATGGGGAACAGGTCCCTGAACCTTTTGCTACGAAGAATTACAGCGGCCGTTTTGTAGTGAGGATGACACCTGAACTCCATCGACAACTTGTGATCGAAGCTGCGGAAGCAAAAGTGAGTTTGAACCGTTTGGCAAATGACAAACTCAGTAGAGTGAGATGCTAGACAAAAGCTCTGATTAGGCAGTGGCTGCATATCGTATGCAGCCACTTTTTGATTCTTCCAAAGGTTTTGATTTACAGCCTGGTCGTATTAGAGTGTGGACTTTACTCCGTTCTATAATTACAATAGATTAACCCTTCCTTCCTGCAATCTACCCAGGAGCCTAATCATGCAAATTTATCCCGTCCGAACCAAACGAGAACTGCGAGCCTTCATCCAATTCCCATACGATCTATACCGGGATGACCCGGTCTGGGTACCGCCGCTGCGCTCGGAGCAGTGGTCACAGTTTGACCCGAAGAAAAACCCCATGCTGGATCACTGCGAGACGGAGCTTTTCCTGCTGAAGGAGGGCGATCAGGTGATCGGGCGCTGTTCAGCCTTCATTGACCGGCTGGCGGTGGAGCACTGGGGTGAACCGATTGGGCTGTTTGGGTCGTTTGAGTGTGTGGATGATGAACAGGCTGCCCACTTGTTACTGGGCGCCGCCCGGGACTGGCTGCAGGAACGGGGGATGGAGGCAATGCGGGGACCGTGGAGCTTTGCATCGCAGGAGTGGGGTTTGGAGATTGAGGGGCATGACCGCCGGCCGGTGATCATGGCGCCGCATAACCCCCATTATTATCAGACCTATTTCGAGTCCTTTGGCTTGGGGAAAGCGATGGATCTGCTTGCCTATCTGGCGGATATGGGCAGCGGCTATCAGATCCCGGAACGCTATCTGACCCTCACTGAGCGAATCAGGGCGCGCTATGGCGTCACGGTGCGGCCGGTGAATATGGATAACCTTGAGGCGGATGTGGTCACGATCATGGACCTTTCCAACCAGTCGATTTCCGATAACTGGGGCTATTATCCTGTGACGGATGATGAGGCCCGGGCGATGACGCATGATCTGAAGCAGATTGTGAATCCGGAGGCGCTGCTGATCGCAGAGGATTCAGAGGGCAAGCCGATCGGGTTTGGACTGTCGCTGCCGGATATTAACGTGCTGCTGGATGGGATGCATGGCCGTTTATTCCCCTTTGGCTGGCTGAAAATGCTAACTGGGTTGAAGAAACTCAAGAGTTACCGGATGTGGGCGCTGGGCGTTATTCCGGAATATCAGGGCAAGGCGATTGACACACTGCTCTATCAGGCGACTTACGAGGCCTTGAAAGACCTGCCGGTGTCTATGGAGATCAATTACGTGCTGGAAAACAACCACCGGATGAACAATGCCCTGTTGAAGCTGGGTGTGGAACCCCTCCGGCGCTACCGGGTGTTTGAGATGGCGATTTAGTCGAGAAATAATTGGATTTGGCGGGGATTATTCACCCCAGGGGATGTAAAGGTCGTTTTCGATCCCAATTCGGGCCAGCATCCGGCCAACGGTAGCGTTGACCAGGTCATCCACGGTGGCGGTCTTTTGGTAAAAGGCGGGGACGGGTGGGAAGATGATCGCCCCGGACTGGGTGGCATTGGTCATCAGGCGCAGGTGCCCGGCGTGCAGGGGAGTCTCCCGGACGGCCAGGAGCAGGGGACGGCCTTCCTTGAGGCAGACATCCGCCGCACGCTGGATCAGGTTTTCAGCATAGCTGTTGGCGATCCCCGATAGGGTTTTAATCGAGCAAGGCGCAACGATCATCCCATCCGTGACAAAGGAGCCGGAAGCAATGGCCGCACCGAGGTTGGTGGGGGTGTAAGTGACATTTGCCAGGCGGCTGGCTTCCGCAGCTGTGACCCCGGTTTCTTCCAGCAGGACTTGTTCGCCCATTTTGCTGATCACCAGGTGGGTTTCAATCCCAAGGCTGTGCAGGGTTTCCATGGTTCGCAGGCCATAGATGGCGCCGCTGGCCCCGGTGATAGCGAGGATTATCCTTTTATTTCGTTCCATGGCTTCATTATACTGGAGAGGGGAGAGAAAAGGTTCTTTGGGATGGGCCGGTTATAAAAGGTGCGCATAAAGTGATGCGCACTCTACAAACTACGCTATGGGGCGGGTGTCGCAAGCTCGGATTGAGAAAAATATATTAGGCGTTGATCGTTACCCAGCCTGTTTCTGCATCCAGGGTGACTTGTTGGCCGCTGGTGAAGGGGGTAAGGTCCACCTGGTCGAGACAGGGGATCTCAGCGATGATGCAGCCTACTGCGGTGATCGTTTCACATTCGGCGTTGATGATCGCCAGCGGAGCATGACCATTCTTTTTCAACCGGTAAAGCACATAGGAACCTACGGTGGAGCCTTTCCCGGTGGGGAAGATCAGCACTTTGCCGGCGATGGATTGGCCTGCCAGGTCGTGTCCGGCTTCGGTGATGATTCCGGTCTCGGGGTCCACGCCGCCGTAGAAGGAAATCCCCATTCGGCTGACGAGTGCTTCTCCTGTCACCTGGCCGGGGAAAATGGAACGGCCCTGGAGAGTGATGGCGGGGGTCATTGGAGTGCCTCCCGGATCACATCATCAAAATCCAACAGGCGGGTCTTGAAACGGTTCTTGCCCTCTGCATAGTAACAGGCTTTGGCGGAATCGGTCGCAAGCCCTGTGAAGCGGCCTTTGATCGGTGCAACCACGCAGCAGGTGTCCGTGGCGAACTTGGCCCCGGCTGCTTCAATAATAGCCGTGTAGCCCATCTGGTCCGCCATACCCTTGACCGGGCGTGAGGTGGTGATCCAGAACTCTTTTTTGACCTGCTGCCCTTTGAGTAGCTCTGCGATCCGTTGAATCTCACGCAGGGAGAGGTGCGGGCAGCCCAGACTGACGAAATCGATCTCGTCTGGTGCGGCGGTGTTCAACTCCTGCCGGGCTTGGTCCAGAACGGCCTGAGAAATTCGGATTTGGGTTTGAGGGGCGGAAAATTGACCAGCTTCGGGGGTCAGCCCGGGGATGTGGAAAAGTGCCACGCCGCCAAAAGTGGCAATACTGGCACAGAAGGATTTCAGGTTTTCAAGGGTGGCCTCATCAATGCCAGTGATGAAGGGGACTTTGCCGAGGGGTTCCGCCTGGAGCCGATCGCCAATCGCTTTGCCCAGCGCACCGAAATCGGGGTTGGACTGGATTTCGGCCTCCACCACCACCTGCACGGTGGGATGCCGGTTTCCATCCAGATGGTAGCCATAGGCGGGGGTGATGCCGGTCAGCGCGGCGGCCAGGGCGGAAGGTCCGCCTTCACGGTTGGTGCGTGCGCCCAACACGGCATTGGCGAAACAAACTGCGCTGCTCTCTGCCCAGGCGATATGCTCACCAAAGTGGGGCAGGTTGCCGAAGAGGTAGGGCGTGCACGAACAGGTGGTCACAACCCCCATTGACTCGAAAGCCTCCAACACCCGCCGCTGGTTGACGGCGAACTCTTCGGAGATTCCCAGATTCCTGTAATTTTCAATATCCATTCCGGCAGGGTTGAGCGTGGTAAAGACCTGAGCGCGCCCACCACCCGCTGCCATCTCCGCCAGCCAATCCAATCCAGCTTCTCCGAGGTTGGCATAGGAGACGCCGCTGATCTGCACGGAATTTACCGGGATCATCCGGTCCGCGCCATAGATCCGACCCAGCGTCGCCAGGATTTGCATCGCTTTTTGCGCGGCTGGGCCGTGATCGCCGTTCAGGAGGGCTTGTTCATGGGATGTGAGCTGCATAAGGGAATTGTACTATGGGGCGGGGGTCACTGGCAGGTCATTGAGTTGACGCCAAACGGCATCAATCACCTGCAGGGCGGTTAGGTTGCGGTTGGGCCAGCCCTGCCGCATATTTCGGCTGTCCGAAAAGTCATTGGGAATTGCCAGACCGCTGAGGGTCAGGTGAAAACCGCCCTCATCCAGCCCCTGATCGGGCAGGGATTGGACAGCCCGCCAGAAGTTCCACAGCGGGAGATCATATTCATAGGCCAGGCGGGCATTGGTGGCATTGATGGCATAGTTGCCTTCGATGTTATCGGCCTTGGTGGAAAGGATCGGTAAGGCACCGAATTCGATCACGGTTTCGATGATCTGGCGCATGTATTTTTCGTAATTCTCGACTTTGTTATTGCTTCCCCAGGATTCTTCCATACTGATCAGCACAATGCTGGGTTGGTTGAGCCGCAGTTCGCAATCCAGTGGTGATTCGCCTGATTCACAGCGTTCATCTTCCGCGGCCCAGAAGGACGAAAGGACGGAGGCTACATTCATCCCGCCATGGACCGCAGCGCTCTCCCGGGACCAGGACTCGCTGAAGTGGTCAATGGCCTCCTGAAGATAAGCGTATTGATCGCTGAGGATGTACAATTCGGGGTCATCAAAGGCGGCGAGAAAGAAGGTGGTGATGTTCTGACAGTCGCCGACTTTGGAAAAGCGATCCGGATCATTGCCCTTCGCGAGGCCTTCTTCATAGATGGCACGAGCTGAGGCTGACACGGTGGGGATGACCGGCCAGTTCTGCCAGTCTTCGGGGTCCAGACGCAGATCGGGGGTGTTGGTTGGGGAAGGAACCGTTGTTTCAGTGCTGGTTGCTGCCGGTTGAGCGGTGTCGCTTGGGCTGGCCGGTTCCGTGGTGCCAGCTGTTTCCATTTTAGGAGCGGAAGTCTCGATAATCGCCGTCTCCGTTGGAGTTGAACAGGCGCTGAGAAGCAGCCCCAGCATGGTTGCGAAGATGATCAATTTGGTCAGAAGTTTTCCGGAAGTCATAAACACCCTTGTTCAACAGAATTCGGCGGGTTGTGAGTATCTGCCTTATTTTACTGGCATTAGGCAATTTGGAAAGGGACTAATCAATGAATTCGTCCAGGTTGATTTGGGGGAACGGCACCTTATTGAAGTGCTTTCCGGCTGTTTCCAGCGGGGCAGTCAGGTCAAAACCGACCTTGCAGGTTTCATAGGTGCCGGGGGTGGCGCTGGGGTCCAGTGAGGAACCGCGTTCGCGGCCCAGCCAAACGAGGTCCTTATCGGCCTGGAAGCGGGTCGCCATGGCCCATTCAACCGAGAGCGGATCGTAGATGTCGATATCTTTGTCCACAACGTAGATATGCTTGCATGAACGGTGTCCGCGGGAGGCGGCTTCGAGGGCATTGCGGCCGTCATCCTCGTGACGTTTGCGGATTTTAACGATTGCATGCAGCCAGGAGCAGCCGCCAGGGTTGATGTTCACATCCAGGCATTCGGCGACCTTGCTGACCTCGCGGAAGATGGTGGGTTCACGGGGCATACCCATTAGCAGCTTATGCTCCAACCCGCCGGGGAGCAGGGCGTGCCAGATGGCGTTCTTGCGGTGAGTGATGCACTTCACTTCCAGCACAGGCTCCTCGCGGATCACGTCCTGGGTTTCCGTCAGGTCTACGAAAGGCCCTTCAGCGTGGCGGCGGTCACGGTAGATGGTCCCTTCGATCACGAATTCAGCATCCGCCGGAATCAATAGCTCCGAAGTCTTGGCCTTGACCACATCAAAGGGTTCCAGGGCATTGGCAATTTCAAGCTCATCCTGCCCGAGTTCCACAGAGGTGGCGGCGGCGACGAGGATATTGGGCGTGACGCCCACGCAAATGGCGACATCCACCGCGCCGAGGTCTTGCAGGAAGGTGTCAAAATGGCGGGTTTTCACCACCCGCACGGCCATCTCGGTCTTGGAGAACTGCATGCAGCGGTGAAAATCCATGTTTTGACCATATTTTGGATGGCCCGCGATCATCACTCCCGAGCTGATGTAGTTGCCGCCGTCCCCTTCACAGTGGAAAAGGATGGGCAGGGCATCGAGATCGGGTTCGTTGAGGATGACCTCCTGACAGGCAGCTTGTTCAACCACAGCCGGCCGTTGGGGGTTGTCAATGGCGTGGGTGAGGGTCGGGATGATCTCCTGCACGCTGATATTGAGATAGTCCGCGAAGGACTGCTTGGTGCAAAAGAGATTCCCCGCTACGGTAAAATCCGAATCGCTGACCTGGGAGAATAGGACGGGCTGGGGCTCCAGCGCTTTCAGGATCCCCGCTGCCGTGAGGTGCTTCGTGACAGGTTTTTGAATCTGGGTGAGGCTTTTATCCCGGGTACATTTTTCAAGATAGCTTCTGAATGTCATGGCTGGCCCTTTACTGTTTGGGTTTGGGTGAATTATAGCACTCGCGTCCTCGCTCCGGTTTGGGATTGGTTTCCTGATACCTCGCTATGCTATACTCTGCTTAGAAAACGCACCTTCCCGGCAGTTGGAACTTATCGGTAGTTTGGGAGCAATTACGTTGAAAAAACCTCTCTGGCATATGATCATAATATGGCTGGCTATGCTGCTGATCCTGGCAGCGGTTTTCCCCTTGCAGGGAGCAGTCTCAGCACATGAGACCGGCGGCGAAGACCCGGAAGTGGACCCCGAGCTGCTGGCAGAGGCCAGCCGTTCGGATTCGCTGGACTTTCTGATCGTCTTTGGCGGTCAGGTGGACCTTTCCGCGGCTTATGAGATGGATTGGTCGGCACGCGGCTGGTATGTCTATGAGACGCTAAAAACCAATGTGGATTCAGCTCAGGCGGAGGTGCGGGCTTATTTGGATCAGGAGGGGATCAGCTATCAGGCTTTTTGGGTGCAGAATGTGATCGCTGTAGAGGGTGCCACGCAGGCTGCCTTTGAAGGGCTTTTCACCTTTACTGAGATTGAAGCCCTGAGGGTCAACGCCAAAGTAAGTTTGGTGGAGCCGGTGGAGATTTCTGCTGCCGAGAGTCAGAACGCGGACCGGACGTTGGAGAGCAATCTGCTTCACATCAATGCGGATGATGCCTGGGGGCTGGGCTATGATGGCGCCGGCCTGGTTGTGGGGAGTATCGATACCGGTGTGCGCTATACCCATGAAACCCTGGTGGATCACTACCGCGGCGCTTTGGGTGGGGGCGGATTTGATAATAGCTACAGTTGGTGGGATGCGGTTGATGACCAGATCGTCCCCTATGATGACCACGGCCACGGCACGCACACGACGGGCATCATGGTCGGCGATGACGGGGGTAGCAACCAGATCGGGATTGCGCCCGGTGCGGAATGGATCGCCTGTAAGGCAATTGAGAGCAATGGGTCAGGATATGACGCTGACCTGTTGGCTTGTGGGCAGTTCATGCTGGCACCGACGGACCTGAGTGGCAGCAACGCCAACCCGGACCTGCGGCCGCAGGTGGTGAATAATTCCTGGGGCGATTGCGGGCAGAGCTATGATGATTGGTATGAGGGCACGATCACAGCCTGGGAAGCGGCGGGCATCTACCCTGTTTTCGCCAACGGCAACGCCTCAAATTGCACCTATTCCCAGCCGCCGGGATTGAACACCGTGGGGAATCCAGCCCGGGGCTATAACGTCACGGGGGTGGGCTCAACCGGACTGAATAATGGCGAATATGCCATCCATTCAAATTGGGGGCCGACCGACAGCCTGGATACCCTCAATCCCAATGGCTATCCGGACCTGAAGCCCCAGGTCGTTGCGCCGGGGGTGACGATCCGCTCTGCCGTGGCGTCTTCCGACACCAGCTATGCGACGATGAGCGGGACATCCATGTCCGCACCGCATGTGGCCGGGCTGGTCACTTTGATGTGGCAGGCAGGGACCTGCCTGGTGGGGAATTACGTCCAGACGGAGACACTTTTGCAGGACAGCGCCACACCCATCCCCTATGACACGGGCAGCGGCGAAGTATCGCCCAATTACGCCACGGGCTGGGGAGAGATTGACGCGCTTCAGGCGGTGCTGGATGCCAGAGATTATTGCGGGGATGCTGCTCTGGTGGGGATGGTGACCGATTCGAGCACCTCCCAGCCGATTGAAGGCGCTATAGTGACGGCGTTGGCGCAGGGAGATCCCCAGAATGATCGTGAGGTGATGACAGAAGCGGATGGAAGCTATGTTGCCCCAGTGTATAGCGGCGAGACCTTTGACCTGACCGCATCGGCGTATGGTTATTATGATCAATCGGTAAATGATGTGATTGTGCCTGCGCCAGGGGTGGGAGTGCAGAATAACTTTTCGCTGAGCCCCAAAGCTGCAGTGACTTTGAGCGGGACGGTCACGGATGGCAGTGGTCAGGGGTATCCGCTCTATGCCCGGCTGACCTTTACGGCGGGAAGCCATCAGGAAGTGACCTTTTCCGATCCCTTTGAAGGGACCTATGCCATTGAGCTTTACGAAGATGTGACTTATACGGTTGAGGTCAGCGCGGTGCTGAATGGCTACCAGACGGTGTCGGAGACTGGCCTGACCTTCACCGCCCCAACAGCCGTGCGAGATTACGCTTTGTTGGTCGGTGATTATTGTGAGGCCCCCGGCTATTTGGTTGCCAATGGCTTATATGAGCCTTTTGATGCGCCAAGCCTTCCTGCCGGATGGTCTGTGATAGATCATGCCGGGGAGGGCGTCATTTGGCGCTTTGATGACCCGGCCAAACGCAGTAACCGGACGGGTGGCGAGGGTGGTTTTGCTGTGGCTGATTCCAGCTATGCGGGTTTGAAACACGTGGGCTCGTCGCTGATCTCCCCTTCGATTGATTTCAGTGGGCAGGGGCTGGTGGTGTTGGAATTTGATCAGGATTTTGCGATCTATCCTCTTTCAACTGCGGAAATGGCAGATGTGGATGTGTCCATCAATGGCGGCGCATGGGAAAATGTGCTGCATCAGGAGGAGGACGCCATTGGGCCAAACCACCAGACCGTGGATATCAGCGTCTGGGCCGGGTGGCAATCGGACGTACGTATCCGGTTCCATTATTACAATGCCATTTTCGACTGGTGGTGGCAGGTGGATAACGTCCGCCTGGGGCCGTATGACTGCGCGCTTGAGCCGGGGGGCGCGGTTGCTGGCTTCGTCACGGATTTTGATTCGGGATCCCCAATTGACCAGGCGATAGTCTCAAGCCCGGATGGCAGCACCCTGAGTGAGTCTACGCCGAATGACCCGACCCTGGCGGACGGCTTCTATTGGCTGTTCAAGCCGCTGGCGAGCAGCCCGCAGACGATGACGATTACCGCTGAAATTGAATCGCATATCCCGGAGACAGTGGATGTGGAGGTCTCCCTGGGCGCGATCGTCCGGCAGGATTTTGCCCTGAAATCGTTCAAAAGCCACTTCCCCTTGTTTATGAAGTAGACCAATCTATTGATTTTCACTGCGCTGGCTCGCAGGTATAATCACCCGCATGTCCAACGCACCACTCTACACCGTGATTACCCTGGCAGAAGCCCTGCAGGATCCCGCCACGCGGGATTGGCTGCTGTCCACAGGCGTTTCCCTCCCGGATGACCTTCCGCCGGGTAAGGATACCGCGCCGCTGGAGATGCAGGCCATTTTGGAGGGCATTTCAGGTCTGCGGATAGTATACAAGATCACGGCGACCACCTGGCAGGCCTCAATCACCAGCCGGAAGGACGTGAGCTGGGCCAGCCTGCGGTTTACCGCATTCACGGGTGACCTGGAGCTGCCGCAGAAGTACTGCTTTGATGGGGGTTGGGATGAGGTGATCCTGTTGATCGCCAGCCGCGTGGCAAGACACTCCGGTCCCTTGGTGCTATTGCATGATTCCGGCGCCGCGCCCCAGGTAGTTTACTAGATTATTCGTACTCCGTAATAATTGGAATTAAAACGAGACGCTGAAACCGGAGCTTCAGCGTCTCTGATCATCATGAGCTGGTGGTTGAGAGGATTCTAGGAGCGAGCGCAGCCACGCAGGAGTGTCGGGCCGCACTTATTAGAAAATGGCCACCAGCAGGAGGACGGGCAAAGCAAGGACAAGACCCACGACGATGAGCACCGTAAACACCACTGCCAGAATGGCGAAAACTAAACCCAAAACGCCGCCGATCAGGCCGAATACCAGCCCGAAAATCCCTTTAATTAAACCAAGTATGGCATGCATAAGACCTCCAATTACTATAAAAATTCGTTATTTTTTTCTTTCACTACAATATACGGCGAATGGAAAGAAAAGTTGCAGATAATTGGGGAATCATTGCTTTATTTTTGTTATGGATTCGCGTTTGGTGCGTTTGCCTTCAATTCCTCCCGGTGGCGGCGATATTCAATGATGGGTCGGTCGGCATGGATTAACCTTTCAGGCATGCCATAATCTGACCGGGGAGGCTGCTGGGTGATGACCACTGTTTTATCCTGTTTCAAAATCACTCTTGACCCCAGGGCTGTTGCTAGATTGACTAAATTCTTGATAATGGGGACCTTGATGAAACTTTGATAGTAGCGGAGATAGAATTTTGTGTGGGTATCGTCAACCGGCACAAATGCAATAAAAATTCTGAAGTCATCACTTAAGCGGTTCATCCAGATATTGGGGAATCTAAAATAGAGGAGGGCAGGTTCTGGCTGTTTGGGTAGATCGCGCTGGAATTTTGCAGGTTGACCATTTTCCGCACGATTTGTGACCCAAACCTTTAGGGTTTCATGCTCGAGCACAGTTACGGGGCCATCGGATACGATCCTATTTCCTCTTCCAATGGTGTTGTAATGAACAAAGGGCAAGTGAAAGACATCCAATTGGTTCTCAATTGCTCGAGAATAATGGACAGGCCAGAGGTCAAAATCCCTCCCATAACTGAAATTTTCATCTAAATCTGAAAACCAGGGCAGATCCGGGTAATTTTCTTGCGGCTTTCCCCACCAAAGCCAAATAAAATCGTGCGCTTCTCTAAGCGGATAACCAGCAATCTTGAACTCGGCTGGGATTGGGTTGTTTTTTCCCCTGGCAGGGATATATTGGCATTTACCGGTTTCATCGTATTCAAATCCATGAAATGGACATTGAATATGATCATGGAGGATTTTCCCCGCGCTTAAGGCCGCCCCGCGATGCAGACATTTATCTTGGAGGCAATTAGGATTGCCGTCCTGATCCCGCCAGAAAACCAATTTTTCACCCATCCGAGTCACGCCTATCGGTTTGCTCTTTGAAATTTCTCTGGATTCAAGGATCGGATACCATTGATTTTTTATCATCGCATCTCCTAATTTTTATTTCAGTGTTTCTTTATATGCCGCCAAAGCCCTGTCACGTGCAAAAGCATGGTCCACGATTCGCTCCGGATAAGTTTGGTCGGGTTGGAAGCCATACTCCCGGCATTGAGCCGCGGAGAGCTTCCAGGGTTCGTGCCGGAATTTGGGCGGGAGCGCGGCCAGTTCAGGCACCCATTGGGCGATATATTCCGCGTCAGGGTCAAATTTTTGGCCTTGCAGAACGGGATTGAACACTCGGAAATAGGGCGCGGCGTCGGTGCCGGTGCCGGCGGACCACTGCCAGCCGCCGTTATTGGCTGCCGGGTCGCCGTCTACTAATTGCGCCATGAACCAGGCTTCGCCTTCCTGCCAGTTGATCAGCAGGTCTTTGGTGAGGAAGGAGGCCACGATCATCCGCCCGCGGTTATGCATCCAGCCGGTCGCCAGCAGCTGGCGCATGGCGGCATCAACCACGGGGTAACCGGTCTGGCCTTGCTGCCAGGCTCGAAGGTCAGCGGGGGATTGCCGCCAGTGGATGTTGTTGTAGGGTTCTCTGAATGCGCCGCGCATCACTTTGGGGAAGTGGTAGAGAATACTGGTATAGAATTCCCGCCAGATCAGTTCGTTGATCCAGGTTTGAATTTCCTGTCGGGTGGAGTCGTTTCCGCCCTGCAGGAGCGCAAGCTGTGCCCCGGCGAAACACTCACGGGCGGAGATTAGCCCAAAACGGAGATAGGGGGACAGGCGGGAGGTGCCGTTGAGGTCCATCCGGTCACGTTGGCTCTGGTAGTGGTGCAGGCCATTGGCGAGAAAATTATCCAAACGTTGATGGGCGGCTGCGCTGGACGCTGGAAAGTCAGGAACCGGCTTAACGTTTGGGAGGGTTTCGGATTTCAAGTTAGCTGGCAGCGGTGGTAAGGATTTGGGCGAGGGCAAGCAGTCCATCGGCGTGGGTAGGGGGTGTTCCAGCCATTTGCGCTTATAGGGAGTGAAGACTACATAGGGTGTGCCATCAGACTTGAGGACGGCGCTGGGATGCTGCAGAACCTCACCGGACGTGAGGGTCAGGTCCAGTTGACGGGCGATGGCGTCATCCCGCTCTCGGGCCAGGGGGCTGAAATCTTCCTGGGCGAAAACTCGTGCCTCGTCAAGGTCAGTGATCAGGGCTGGGAGTGCATCTACTGCTGGACCCTGCCGGAGGATCAGGCGGCTGCCCAGGGCGCGTAGCTGCGCGTTCAGGTCCGCCAGAGCGCTCAGGAGAAAAGCGCGCCGTTTGGTGGCGGCCTTTGAGAGCATCTCCGGTTCGAGAATGAAGAGGGGAATGAGGGTCTGTGCGCCTTCCATTGCGGCGGCAAGCGCCGGGTTATCCTGCAGGCGAAGGTCTCTCCGAATCCACCAGATGTTGACCATCTTCACACTCCTTTCCCTTCTATTTTATAACAGCCTTGTCTGCTGCGCTTGGATTTGTTCAGGGTTAAAAGGAAAGCCGCCCGGCTAGCGGACGGCTTCACTTTTGGCTGTAGCACCCTTATCGAAGATCATCGAGGAGGGGTGCCACAGCCGTTGTCAAGTAACTACTACTGTCTATCATGTACACCACCTCCTCATTTCGTGGGATCGCATCTGAAGCAGATGAGGCTGCATTGTTATGAATTAAGTATCACATAGGCCCAGTCGCTTGTCAATAAAAAGGCGTTGTGGGGCGAAAAGGGCCTCAGAATGCCAGTTCGTCAACACTGATGACGCGGTTGGTCCTGCCGGGATAACGCAGACCACCGATCGTGATATTGAAGGCCTGGATGATCTGAGTAGCCTTGATCGTTTCGCCGTTATCCAACTCAAAGTCGTCGGTCGTGTGCGCATCTTCAATCAGGGTCAGGTCGTAGCCCTTGTCCAGGGCAGCGTAGGCTGTGGATTGGATGCACCAGTTTGTCAGCACGCCTGCCAGGACGATATGGGTGATGTTGAGCCGGGCCAGGGTGTTCTCAAGGTCGGTTTCTTCAAAAGCTGAGTTGAAATGTTTTTCAATTTGGATTTCATTGGGGAGTGGTTCAAGCGGCGGGATAATCTGCCAGCCAGAGCTGCCAGGGACCAGTTTTTGATTGACATGCTGGATCCAGATGACAGGAATGCCCCTTTCCCGAGCCTTTTTGAGAGCGAGCCGGGTGTTTTCAATGACAGTACCTTCTTTCCAGGCTGAGTCGATGACATGGACCTGCATATCCACGATCAATAGGGCGGTTCTATTACCTTCACGTATGGTCGCCATCATTTCCTCCGCTGACTCATTTAGTGCCATTATACAACTTACTGGTAAGGAAAATTCACGGCAAACTGATGAGATTTGATCTTACTGAGGATTGAACTCAACTCTAAATCCATGCCTGATATAATGATAACGTTGGACCATATTGTGAGGAGGATTAGCATAATGAAATATCGGAAATTTGGATCCCTGGACTGGAAAGTTTCTGCCTTGGGTTTTGGCGCGATGCGGCTTCCGGTTCTGGATGATGACAGCGGAAAGATCAATGAACCACTGGCGATGGAAATGATCCGCCATGCGATTGATTCCGGGGTTAATTATGTGGATACAGCCTATCCCTACCACCAAGAGCAGAGTGAGCCCTTTGTGGGCAAAGTCCTCAAGGATGGTTATCGGGATAAGGTCAAATTGGCGACCAAGATGCCCTCCTGGCTCGTGAAAGAGGCAGCAGATTTCGACCGGCTGTTGGAAGAGCAACTGAGGCGGCTGGATGTGGATCATATTGATTTCTATTTGCTGCATGCGCTCAACGCCCGCTGGTGGGCGACTTATAAAAAGCTGGATGTGTTCAGCTGGGCTGAGAAGAAAATGGCGGAGGGGCTGTTCGATCATCTTTGTTTCTCCTTCCATGATGATTATCCGGTCTTTGAAGAGATCGTGAATGGTTACGATAACTGGACGCTGGCGCAGATCCAATACAACTATATGGATACAAATTATCAAGCTGGAACCAAGGGATTGAAACTGGCTGCGGATAAGGGCCTGGCCGTAGTTGTGATGGAACCCCTGCGGGGAGGACGGTTGGCGAAGAATCCCGCCCCGCCTAAGGTGGAAGAGGTCTGGGCTAAGAGCGAATATGATTGGTCTCCGGCAGCCTGGGCGCTGCAGTGGGTCTGGAATCAGTCTGAAGTCTCCACCGTTCTGAGCGGCATGAGCACTATGCAGCAAGTGGAAGAAAATTTGGAGACGGCCTCGCATTCCGGCATTGACCAGCTTACAGCACAGGATCTTGCACTGATTGCGAAAGCGAAAGAGGCCTATGAGTCCCTGGCGCCGATCCCCTGCACACAGTGTGAATACTGTCTGCCATGTCCGAATGGCGTTTCGATTCCCAAGATCTTCGCGATTTATAATGAAGCGATTATGTACGATGAATTCAGCGACTCCCGCTGGATATATATGAACCAGTTCTCAGCTGAGGCTCGAGCGGATAACTGCATCGAGTGTGGAGAATGTGAAGCGGTCTGCCCGCAGAGCATTGAGATCATTGATTGGCTGGCCAAGGCGCATGAGGTCTTGCAAGTAAACGAAAAATAAATCCTCATGTTCAAAGTGAACACTTCGACCCCGGCATATACCGGGGTCGTTTGGTTCCCTCCTGAGGGTGGGTTTTCCTTGCATGGGTAGGGTGAACCCTCTATAATGAACGGATGAACGAGACACCAAAGAAAACCGATAAAACTTTTCCCTGGCGCTGGATCCTGTTGGGTCTGGCTTTCCTGTTGACCGCCGTTTGGCTTTTTCTGACACCGAGTGGGCTATTGGGTAAGGCGCAGGCCGTTGGCTATGCGGTCTGTCACCAGATTGACCACCGTTCCTTCCACTTCTTTGGCTATACCTTTCCACTATGCGCGCGCTGCTCGGGAACCTTCCTGGGCGCGATGCTGGGGCTGATCTATCAGTCTGCATTCGGCCGCAAGGGAAAGATGCCCAAGCCGATCGTGCTGGTGTTGTTTGGCCTGATGGCAATCGCCTGGGTTTTGGATGGGAGCAATTCTTTCTTGATGATGCTGCCTGGCGGGCATGCCGTTTACACCACCCAGAACTGGACCCGCCTGGTAACTGGCACGGGGATGGGGCTGGCGATCTCGGCAGTTTTACGGCCGGCCTTTGTGCAAACAGTCTATCGGACCTGGGATGATGTATCCGTGTTTGATAATTGGAAACTGCTCATGGGGGTACTTGGGGCTGCAGCGGTTTTGGATATCCTGATTTTGTTGGAAATCCCCTGGATACTATACCCATTAGCCTTGATCGGGTCATTGGGGGTGGTAGTGCTGCTGACGATGATCTATAGCATGGTGTGGGTGATGATCACCAATCATGAAAATCAATATGCCCGGCTTCGTGATTACTGGGTGCCAATGGTCGGGGGATATATCGTGGCGCTGCTTCAAATTGGGATCATTGACCTGTTGCGGTTTATCTGGACGGGGACCTGGGCGGGATTTTCCCTATAATACGTTGCAACTTTGAGGTGGGTTAGCCGTATAATATTAAGAGAAGAATGTGTTCGAAAGGATTAATATTTAAATGGATATCTTAGCTGCTTTTGGCCTCTCAGCCAGCGCTGGATTGAATGCGTATATTCCCCTGCTCACGGTTTCATTGCTGGCCCGCTTCACAGACTTGATCACGCTTTCTGATCCATGGTCTGCGCTGGAATCCTGGTGGATTATTGGTTTGCTGGTGGTGCTTTCATTGGTGGAGTTCTTCGCCGATAAGGTGCCGGCTGTGAATCATGTGAACGATATTATTCAATCTTTCATCCGCCCGGCTGCCGGTGCGATCCTGTTTGCTGCCAGTGCAAACGTGGTAACTGAAATCCATCCGGTCCTGTCAATGGCGGCAGGGCTCTTGATCGCCGGCGGCGTCCATGCAGTCAAAGCTTTAGCGGTTCGACCCGCTGTGACAGCCACGACCGGCGGCACGGCGAACGTGCCGGTGAGCGTGCTGGAGGATGTGGTCTCGACTGTGGTGTCAGTGGTCTCCGTTCTGTTACCAATTTTGGTAGCGGTGTTCGTCGTGCTATTGGGGATCCTGATCATATGGTGGACCACGCGTAATACTGTGGATGAACGCGACCTGCCCTGAGGTGATTTTTATTTGACCTTTGGAAGGTTGTTGTTATAAAATTTATTATAGAAAAGGAGTGAGATCATGTCTTATCAATCTGGAAATCAGTATCAAACGACGTCCTCGCTGGCTGTGATCAGCCTTATCGGCGGGATCGCCAGCTATTTCATCCTGCCAGTCTTGGGTGCCATCGTCGCGATTATTACCGGTGGGATGGCTAAGAAAGAAATTCTCAATAGCGGCGGCACGATTGGTGGCCTGGGAATGGCTAAATGGGGTGTGATCCTTGGGTGGATCAATGTCGGTTTCGGCCTGATTGGCATCTGCCTTGCTGTATTGGCTTTCTTAGGTGTTTTAACGGTGCCTGCTTGCCTAATTCCTTTTGGAAATATGGACTTTAGCTACTAAAAATTAATTCTGCAATTTTCATTCTAAGGAGAAATTATGTCTGAAGAGATTAAAATGCCCAATCCACCCGAACCAATGGAACCGGAACCCGTTGAAAAGAAGAGCAAAACCTGGCTTTGGATCCTGCTGGCAGTCCTGGCAGTCCTGATCCTCTGTGGTTGTGTGATCGTGGTTATTGCTGTTGTGGTCTTCGCTATCTCCGGAGAAATTGATTACTATCTGTTTAATCAAATCTCCACCTTGCTGAGCCTGGTCTAATTTAACAGACCTTTCCAAATACGATAAAAGAAAAGAGACGCCGTAGGCGTCTCTTTTTGGATATATCAGGTTGTCACTCTGGCCAAGCCGCCATTTTTGGCGAGTTGGATCAGTTGATCAAGCGCCTGACGGGCTTTCTCGCTGGTTTCCTGATCGAGTTCAAGGTCAGCGAACTCGTCTTCATCCAGAATGAGGTAACGGCCATCGGGATAGGCCAACAAATCCAGAGCCAGGTCCACATAGGTGACCCGGTCGGCTGTGATCTCGGCTGGGTAGGTCACATTGCAATACCAGCCTTTGATTCGGTCATCGTCCTTATCGTGGATGGCGAAGATGTTATACCAGCGGTCGGCATAATAGCGTTCCACAAAGCGGTCGTTCTCGCGTAGTAGGATCTCATGAAAGAAGAAGTCGTCGCGGTTGAAACGGGCTTCGATCAGGACGCTGTGTTCAGTTTGATCAAGGACACGACCATCATAGCGCCAGGTTTCTTCGTGGAAGGTGTTAAGTTTGATGATATCCAGAATTTTGGCTGCGTTGTTCATTCCTTTTCCTTTCCATTTTCCAGGCAGAGCAGGTCTTCGGGTTTATAGGAAACCGTTAAAGTCTCTCCAATGGCATGGGGTTCCTGCAGCAGGACCTGGAAATTGGGTTCGGTCTCATTGATTTTCAAGGTTACCAGATATCTTTCGCCCTGGAAGACCTGATCGGTCACTTTGCCAGTGACCTGGTTGGTTCCTTCATTATTATCACTGATTTGAGCCTGGCCGGGGCGGAAAAGGAGCGTGGTCTTATTATGTGGCCTGGATGAGCCTGATTTGTTTGCCTGGAACTGACCCAGCGGGGTTTGGATGGTGAGTGGAGCCCGGTTGACCACCTGACCCGGCACCAAGTTGCCTAGGCCGAAGAACCTTGCCACCCAGACATTTTTCGGCTGGTGATAGATCTCATGAGGTTTGCCATCCTGCAGGATCACACCGTCATGCAAGAGGAGCAGGCGGTCGGCAATGGCAAAGGCTTCCTCCTGGTCATGGGTGACGTAGATTGCGGGGATTTTGGTCTCACGCAGGATTCGGCGCAGTTCACGGCTGAGCTGCTCCCGCAGGGTTCGGTCCAGGGCACCAAGGGGTTCATCCAGCATCAGCAGGCGCGGTTCAGGCGCCAATGCCCGGGCCAGGGCGACACGCTGTTGTTCGCCGCCGGAGAGCTCCGTCACCTTGCGCTGGGCAAAGTTGGTCATATGGATGGTCTCCAAAGCGGCATCCACCTTCTTTTGGATTTCTTCTTTCGCCAATCCCTGCATCCGCAGACCAAAAGCGATGTTTTCGCTCACGTTACGATGGGGAAAAAGGGCATAATCCTGAAACATCAGGCCAAATTCGCGCTGGTGAACGGGGACGTTGGTAAGGTCTTCACCATTCCAGGTCACCTGGCCGGCCTCGGCTTGTTCCAGCCCGGCGATAATTCGCAGCAGGGTGGATTTGCCGCTGCCGGATGAGCCCAGCAGGCAGACGGTTTCATCGTTCTGAACGGTGAAGGAGACCTTTTTTAGCAGGGGTTGGCCTTCGAATGTCTTTTCGATTTCGTGGATGGAGAGCATTAGAAAATTTCCTTATCCGGCAGGCGGAGCCGTTCGATCAGGAAGATGCCGGCTGCACAGACCAGCATCAGGAGGGTGGACATCGCCAGCGCCTGGCCGTAATTGAGCGCGCCGGGCTGGGAGATGTAGCGGTAGATCGCTATGGGGAGGGTGGGGAATTGCGGCCTTGTGAGGAAAGAGGTCGCACCAAACTCGCCCAGTGAGATGGTCAGGGCAAAGATCATGCTGACCAGAATGGACGGCGCCATCAGGGGCAGGTCCACTTCCCACCAGACTCGGAACGGCTTTGCGCCCAATACACGGGCGGCATTCCGGAGAGAAGCGGGGATGCTCTGCAGCGCTGGGCCTAATGTGCGTACCACGAAGGGCAGTGCGATCAGGCTGTGGGCGATGGGCAGCAGGATGGGGAAGGTCAGCGTGCTGAAGGGTGGTTTGTTGAATACGATGATGAAGCCCAAGCCGAGGGTGATGGCCGAAGCGCCAAGAGGCAGCATCAACAGTGGGTCAAGGATCGCGTTCAGGCGGCTGGGTTGATTTTGTCCGTAGGCCACCAAAGTCCCCAGGAAAACCGCAATTGCAATGGTGATCAGCGCAAACATCAGGGAATTGCGGGCAGCTTCGATCGGTGGGACATAAAAGAGCGAGCCGCGGGGATTTTCCCAAAGGGCAGTGTAATACTGCAGAGTGAATCCCTGCTGAATCTCGCCGCGCTCACCGCGATTGGCATCAAGCTTCACCACTGACCGTAACGCCAGGGCTGCCAGAGGTGAGACCAGGAGGGTGAAGAGGGTGATGACCAGCACTACCACGACAAAAGTCTCAAAGCCGCGTTTGGGCTTGCGGATGGGCATAGTTTGGGCGCGGGTGGAGGATGAAAGCACATCTTTGCGGTTGATCCGGTTGTGACCAATGGTGATGATCAGGGTACAGATCAACTGCAGGATGGAAAGGATGGCAGCCAGGGGCAGGTTCAGCAGGTGCATGGCCTGGATGTAGATATCCACTTCCAGGGTGGCAAACTGGGGACCGCCCAGCATCAGAATCACGCCAAAGCTGGTGAAATTGAAGAGGAATACCAGCAGAGTGGCGGAGAGGATCGCCGGCCGCAGGAGGGGCAGGGTGACTTCGCGAAAAGTTCGCCAGGGGCCGGCGCCCAGCACACGGGCAGCCTGCTGGAAGCGGACGTTCTGGCGGGACCAGGCGTTGCTGACCACTCGAATGATGATTGTTGTGTTGTAGAAAACATGGGCGGTCAGGATTGCCCCAAAGGTGTTGAGAAATTGAATGGGGGGCGAATCGAGGTTGAATAGTGTCATCATCCCCAGGTTTAACCAACCTCGGGGTCCCAGCAAGGCGTTGAACCCGGCAGCCACCACAACAGTTGGCAGGATGAAAGGCAGGGTGGAGAGCAGCTTGAGGGTCTTCTTGCCCGGGAAGGTAAATTGTGCGAATAACCAGGCACTGGGCAGACCAACCAGCAGGGTTAGCAGGGTGGAGAGGGTCGCTTGAAAGAAGGTGAACCGCAGCGGCTCCCAAACCTGACTCCAATTCAGAGCGGAGAGGTCAAAGCCCCATTCCGGCGATATCAACAGGTTGAAGATTGCCAGCAGCGGCTGATAGAAGAAGACGCCCAGGAAGGCGGCGGGCAGCAGCCAGAAAAGCGCTGCCCGCCAGGTGGGTCGTTTGAAGAGTCCGCGAATGCGGGCTGAGTGCAAGGTCACTGCAGAACCGTCTCCGTCCAGGCGTTGATCCAGGCTTCCCGGTTGGCATCAATCAAATCCGGGGCCAAGGTTGCGGGCTGGGTGGGGATATCCACGTTATCCTGAAAAGCAACGGGTAATTCCGCTTCAGTGCTGACCGGGAAAACGAACATCTGCAGGGGGATATCCTCCTGGAAGGTGGGGCTGAGCATGAAGTCAATGAACTTCTCAGCCAGGTCACGGTTCTGGGTACCTTTGAGGATGCCGGCGAATTCGATTTGGCGGAAGCACGTATTGGGGCCCACGATGGAGGCTGTGGGGGCTTCTTCAATCGGGGATTCGGCGTAGACGACCTCGGCAGCGGGGCTGGAGCCATAGGAAACAACCATTGGCTGAGGACCCCGTCCGGAGGAGCCGCTGAAATTTGTATAGTAAGCAGTCTCCCAGTCGTTGACGACCACCAGGCCGTTATCGACCAGCTGCTGCCAGTAAGCCAGATAGCCGTCTTCACCAAATTCAGCGATGGTTGCCATCAGGAAGGCCAGCCCGGGGGAAGATGTGGAAGGATTTTCGACGGCCAGCAGACCGGCGTATTCCGGTTGAACCAATTCTTCCAGGGTGGTTGGGACGGTCAAGCTGTTATCTTCGAAATAGGCTTTGTCATAGTTGATGCAGACATCACCATAATCAATTGACAGGGCAGAGAAACTCGAATCAAGCTGGAATTCCTCAGGCACCTGGGCGAGGAGCGGGGATTGGTAGGATTCAAAGATCCCGCCTTCCAGCGCACGGGTCAGGAAGGTGTTATCAACCCCATAGAAGACATCTGCCAGGGGATTGTCCTTGGAGAGGATGGCTTTGTTGAGGGCTGCGCCAGTGTCGCCGCTGCGGACGAATTCAACTTTGACATTGTTCTCGGCCTCAAATTGGGCGATAACATCTTCACTGATGGCGAAGGAGTCGTGGGTCATCACGGTCAGGGTGCGGGTTTCTGTCGCGGTGGCATCAGGGGATTGCCCGGTGCAGGCGGCCAGGATGCCGGCGATGACGATTAGGATAAGAAGTGATTTCTTCATTATTTTTTGGAACCTTTCTATTGATTGGTTGTGTTGAAAGTATGGATGCAAAGCAATATACCGCTATCGATTGTGACAGAAGCTGTTGTGGTGGTCATCAGGTTGCTGATGCCGCGGGTTCGGTCGGGATAGAGAGTTTCGTGGTTGAGGGGGTAGGCCATTTTATCTGTTAAGACACCTGGTACCGGCCCCATTAGGGGAAGCAGGGAGACGGTTTGGCCGGGCTGCCCGGTGATGACGGCGTGATCTCGGATCAGGAAGACCTCCTGCGAGCCATCCATCAGCCGGACATCGATATCCGTCAGAGATGCTTGGGTCAGCAGGAGGATATTGCCGAGGGTCTGGTCCAGCCGGCCGCCAATGGCTGCGACGATCCAGATGGTCTGAGGATGATGTTCCAGGGCGGCCAGGATACCGAGTTCAAGATCGGTTTCATCTTTGGCGATGGGGTAGCGCCGGACCGGGACGCCCTGCGCTTCAAATTTCTGGACATCTTCCGGAATAGCGGAATCCAGGTCGCCGAGGATCAGGTCGGGGGTGAGACCCAGGGAGACAATGTGGCGCAGACCGCCATCCACCGCGATCAGGATATCCGTGGGCAATAAACGGGTATGCAGCTTCTCCGGCTCTGGCAGGTCGCCATTGACAAAGAGAATGACCCTTTGATTGTCTTTGAGCATAGAAAAACACCCTCTCTTGACGGGGAGGGTGTTGATTAGTTAACAAGTCTTATCCCTCCGCCGGCATTATCCGGATCAGGTCTTGCGGGTCGAGGACCGAATGTCCTCCTCTCAGCCTGAAAAATCAGGCTCCCCGTTCAACTGTTGCATGTTTCAATTTACAAGTATCCTACCATACCTTTTGGCAGGATGTCAATTTTCAAGAGTGCTCACATTACCATTGTGGTTCATATTGGTCGTTTTTCCGACCTTTCCCAACGGTTAGCGCGACGATCACACCAATTACGAAGCCGCCGATGTGGGCCCAGAAGGCCGTACCACCCACATCTTGCGTCATACCCAATGATAGGACTCCGTTGAATAGCTGCAAAATGAACCAAAACGCCAACAGGATAGAGGCCGGGAGCGCTCTGAGAGTCATAAAGAAGCCGATTGGGATGAATGTCTGGACCCGGCTGTGGGGATAGAAGACCAGGTATGCCCCGAGGACGGCGGCAATCGCGCCGCTGGCCCCGACGGTGGGCAGGAGAGAAGTGGGATTTATGAAAGCGTGAGTAAGGGCTGCGATAACGCCGCCGGCCAGGTAGAAGAGCAAGTAGGGGACGTGGCCCAGGCGATCCTCGACATTATCACCAAAGATCCATAGGTACAGCATATTCCCGGCCAGGTGCAGCCAGCCTGCGTGCATGAACATGGAGGTGAAGATGGAAGCGAGATTGCCCGGGTTGCCCGGTGCGGCCAGGAAGGTGGCTGGGGTGAAGGCGAGCTGGGAGAGCAGGGCGGTGTTTTCCGTCGTTGCCCCTGCGAGCCATTCAAATACGAAGATGATGATATTGATGGTGATCAGCAGGTAGTTGACAACAGGTACGCGGCGGGTCCTGATTTGATCGCGGATTGGAATCATGGTGATTTTGCTCCTTGATATTTGAGAGTTATGAATGAAAAGCGTTGATTAGTTTGATAGGCTGATTTTACCTTAGACATTTAAAGACGAGAATGGCCATTGCGTGATGTCATTTCCGACGTAATAACGATTTTTTAAGGTTAAATCCCCGAAATGGCTTGACATTTGGCATTGATAAAATTATAATGAATACAAATAAATAATAATTATAAATAAAACACGAGCAGGATATGTTTAAAAGAAAACGACATTTTCAAAAGAGAATGTCCGGACCAAAGACATAAAAACCAAAAACCAAATACTAAATAGGCGAAATGGAGAAAAGTATGGAAATTCAAGAATCATCAACAGTCATTCCGATGCCCCGCATTGGCGATAAAGCCCCTGAATTCAAAGCTGTCACCACGCAGGGTGAGATCAACTTCCCCTCAGATTATAAAGGCAGCTGGGTGATCCTCTTCAGCCATCCCGCTGACTTCACCCCCGTTTGTACCTCCGAATTTATGACCTTCGCTTCCCTGGAAGAGAAATTCGCCAAAGCCAACACCAAGTTGGTTGGTCTCTCAGTTGACGGCCTTCACAGCCACATCGCCTGGCTCCGCACGATCAAGGAAAAGATTGAATATCATGGCATGAAGGATGTTGAAGTCAACTTCCCGTTGATCGAGGATATCTCGATGAATGTTGCCCACAAATACGGGATGATCCAGCCCAATGAGAGCGGCACTCAGGCTGTTCGTGCTGTGTTCTTTATCGATCCCAAGGGCATCATCCGGGCCATCATTTATTACCCGCTGAGCCTCGGCCGCAATTTTGATGAAATCTATCGGGCCGTGATCGCTATGCAGACCGCCGATGAATTCAAAGTTGCCACCCCCGCAGATTGGGTACCTGGTGAGGACGTGATCATTTCTCCTGCCGGCACCTGCGGTGCTGCCAAGGAACGGATGGAAGATACGAGCAAGTTTAAATGCTACGATTGGTTCTTCTGCCTGAAACCATTGGACAAGGTTGAAATTGAAAAAGCGCTGTTGAAGAAATAAGCCTTACGAAATAAGAATTGCCAAACAGGCTGCTCACAAGTTGAGCAGCCTTTGGTTTTAAGGGCGGAGTGGATATATGTCATCTTGAAACCGAGAAAAAAGGCGGGATATGATGGGCTGCGAAAAAAAAGGTAAAAATAATAATAGAACTTTTATGGACGTGACTAAGATACTTTGATAGGATAGTTTGCTTAAAACTTGTGAACCTGTATAATACGCTGTGCCCGTAAAGTTGTTTTGCCGGATTAAGCCTGCTCTGGGTAATTAGCGTAACCGCACCGATTTTTGGTTTCTCGTTGATCTTGCTTTCTCTATGGATGAGACAGGCCTGGCGGTTTTTTTTCAGGGACTCCAATTATTTGTTAAATTGACTACTTACCGATTTAATAGAGTTGATGTCCGTCTATTTTTGGGTTTTATTGAGAGCCAGTTGAAATTTTTGGTCAAATTGTGCTATGATGGATGGGCGGGTGATAAAAACGGATAGATAGCTTGACTCTTCCCCCTCAATTTGTTATAATGACAACTTGCGCTTTGCGCCTGCTTATTTATTTAAATGGATTATCGATTATAGATTAAATCCCGGCAATCTTAGCTTACCAGGAGTGCTAATGGCAGAATTATTGCCCACCAAATCGTACCGACGAATTCCAGTTGGTCTGGAACTCCCCAAATTGATTCAAGTTCAGATGGATTCCTTCTTGCGGCTTAAGCGAGAAGGTTTTACACAATTATTCGGTGAGATTTCTCCAATCGAATCGTACAACAAGGGAATGCAGCTTTATTTCCCCAGCGACGATGAGATCTCGAAGGAATGGGACCTGAAGTATTGGTTCGAAGACCCCAAGAATACCATTGAGGAATGTCTCGAACGTGACCTGACCTATGCTTCGCCGCTGTATGTCAGCGTGCTGTTGAAGGGTAAGGACATCCAAGAGCCGATTAAGTCCGATCTCTTCCTGGGTGATTTTCCGGAGATGACTCCCAAGGGTACCTTCATTATTAATGGTACCGAGCGTGTGGTTGTTTCCCAGTTGATCCGCTCTCCCGGTGTTTATTTTGAGCGTGAAGTGGACCGCACTACCGGTCGGTTCCTTTCCACCGCCAAAATGATCCCAGATCGCGGGGCCTGGATGGAGTTTGAGACCCGTAAGAACGATTATGTGATCATTAAATTCAACCGCAAACGCACTACCCCTGTGACCGTTTTCCTGCGCGCTCTGGCAGCCGTGGATGATGGCATGGGTGACTTTTCCCCGATCAAGACCGGTAACGATGAAGAATTGATCGAACTCTTCAAGGATGTCGATACCAATCCCGACCGGCTGTTCATTCCTTCTTCCATTAACCAGGAACCTGCCTGGGAATTGGATGGAAACCGGACAGTGGCCCAGGCCGCGCTGATTGAATTCTTCAAGCGCTTACGCCCTGGCGACCCGCCAACCCTGGAGAATGCTAAGGAATTCCTGGAAGAGCAACTCTTTGATCAACGACGCTATGACCTCGAACGGGTCGGGCGCTATAAACTGAACCAGAAACTGGATCAGGAAATCCCGATCAGCCACCGGACGATCACCAAATCGGATATCCTGCACATTGTGCGCCGGATGATCCAGATCAACAACGGTGTGGTTCGTGAGGATGATATCGACCATCTCGGCAACCGCCGAGTGAAGACCGTTGGTGAATTGATCCAGAATAAACTCCGCGTGGGCTTGCGCCGGATGGAACGTGTCATCCGTGAGCGTATGTCCATCCGTGATCAGGACCAGGTTTCACCGACCAGCCTCGTGAACATTCGCCCAGTTGTGGCGTCCCTGCGAGAGTTCTTCGGTTCCAGTCAGTTGTCCCAATTCATGGAAGAAACCAACCCGCTCTCCGAGTTGCGTCACAAACGGACCCTCTCTGCTTTAGGCCCTGGCGGTCTGCGGCGTGAACGCGCTGGCTTTGATGTGCGTGACGTGCATCACACCCACTATGGCCGGATCTGCCCGATTGAGACCCCTGAAGGTCCAAACATTGGTCTGATCGGCCGTATGGCGACCTACGCCACCGTCAATGAATATGGCTTCATTGAGACACCTTATCGCAAAGTGGTCAAACAGCTCAAACCGAAGGATGACCTGGAAGGTCACGAGCTTCGGGAAGATGTGAAAGACCCCAAGACTGACAAGGTGATTGGCGTCAAGGGTGAGCGTATTGACAAAGACCTGGCGAAGAAACTGGCGAAATTGGACGTTGATTTCATCCTGATAACCCCCTTCGTCTCTGAAGTTTATGAATATCTCTCTGCTGATAAGGAAGATAAATTTGTTATCGCTCAGGCGAATGCATCTCTGAACGAGCACAAAGAATTCACCCGCCGTGTTTCATGTCGTTTGCACTCCGGCTTTTTGTTGGGGAACCCGGAACAGATTGATTATATGGATGTGGCGCCGCAACAGATCGTAGGCGTCAGCGCCGCGTTGATCCCCTTCCTCGAGCATGACGACGCCAACCGTGCGTTGATGGGCTCGAACATGCAGGCTCAGGCAGTTCCATTGGTGCGGCCTGAGGTCCCGATTGTTTCAACCGGTATGGAAGAATTCTCCGCTCTCGACTCCGGTCAGCTCGTTGTGGCTGATGACGATGGTGAAGTTGTGTCCGTGACGGGCCGGATGGTTCAGGTCCGTGAAAAGGGCGGTAATATCCATACCTATAACCTGCGGAAATACCGCCGTTCCAACCAGTCAACATGTATTGACCAACGCCCTGCTGTGATCAAGGGGCAGCGGATCCAAAAAGGCCAGATTGTCGGCGACTCTTCCTCCTCGGTGGATGGGAAACTTGCCCTCGGCCAAAACGTGCTGGTTGCATTCTTGCCCTGGGAAGGCGGAAACTTTGAAGACGCCATCCTGATCTCGGAAGTCCTTGTTGAGGAAGATCGGTTCACTTCTGTGCATATTGAGAAGCACGAAGTCGAAGCCCGGGACACCAAACTGGGTCCTGAAGAGATCACTCGTGATATCCCCAATGTCGGTGAGGATGCGATTCGCAACCTTGACGAACATGGCATCATCCGGATCGGCGCTGAAGTCGGCCCGAACGATATTCTGGTCGGCAAGATCACGCCTAAAGGTGAAAAAGAACTAACCCCTGAAGAGCGGTTACTCCGGGCGATCTTTGGGGAGAAATCCCGTGATGTGAAAGACACCTCCCTGCGCATGCCGCATGGTGAACATGGGATTGTGGTGGACGTGAAAGTCTTCACCCGTGAGGATAATTCCGACCTTAAAGCTGGTGTGGATATGATGGTGCGAGTCTCAGTGGCACAACACCGGAAGATCACGGCTGGTGATAAGATGGCTGGCCGCCACGGAAACAAAGGTGTTGTTTCCCTGGTAGTTCCGGTCGAAGATATGCCCTTCCTGGATAATGGCCGTCCTGTTGACGTGATCCTGAACCCGTTGGGTGTGCCTGGGCGTATGAACATCGGTCAGGTTCTGGAAACCCACTTGGGTTGGGCCGCAGAACGTCTCGGCTTTCGGGCTGTGACACCTGTTTTCGATGGTGCAACCGAGTATGAAATTGAAGCTGAGCTGGCCCGGGCCTGGATGATTGACTATGCCTGGGATATTGCTGCTGAGAAAGCCTGGGAATGGCTGGATGAGCAGACCTACGATCCTGAGATGATCCGTGACCAAGACGAAGTCCGCTTGCTCTATTTGGAAGAGTGGCTGGGCGATCGCGGCTATGATGTATACGAACTGGCCTCAAGCCAGACCTATGCCCGTAGGGTTGTATTAAAGGAATGGTTGCGGGATCAAGGTTATGACCCTGATTCGATCTTGGCCTTTGAAACTGATGAGATCCCTGTTGCCGGTCGTTTTGACCAGGATACACGGGCCATCGAAGCCTGTCTCCATCTCTGGATGGAACGCCACGGCGAGAAGGTCAAGAAGAGCCTCAGCGGGGAAGAACTGCGGGAAAAGGCTCGTGAGGTGATGGTGAAGGTCAATCGCCCGATGCCGACCCTCGGTAAGCAGAAGCTCCGCGATGGCAAATCCGGTGATTATTATGATCACCCGGTGACCATTGGTTTGATGGTTGTGATGAAACTGCACCACCTTGTCGAAGACAAAGTCCATGCTCGTTCTACTGGCCCTTACAGCCTCGTGACTCAGCAGCCTCTGGGCGGTAAAGCTCAATTCGGCGGCCAGCGTTTCGGTGAGATGGAAGTGTGGGCGCTGGAGGCTTATGGCGCCGCTTACATGCTCCAGGAAATGCTCACTGTGAAATCCGATGATGTGACCGGCCGTGTGGCGACCTATGAATCGATCGTCAAGGGTGAGCCGATTGAAGATCCTGGCATCCCGGCAGCCTTCAAGGTTCTGGTCAAGGAAATGCAGAGCCTCGGGCTGGCAGTGGAAGCTGTACTCGAAAGTGGTGAAGTGATCAAATTTGGTAAGGACGAGGATAAGGCCCGATTGCCTAACACACCTACCGGTTTGATTAGTATTGGGAGTGATATCTAAGAGGGACTCGGGCGGCTGAATCTCCTTGACGCCCCCCCTCACACATGGTAGAATCATCCCTCGTTACCTTCATTCTGGCCCTATAATGCCGGTCAGCATTTGGAGGCAAAATTGGATAGCAGCGAGGCCATCGACTTGCAAGATGATGATGGCCTCCCTTATTGGAAGAAGTCATTAGTTAGACTTGGAGGCAAATGTGCCCACGATCAACCAATTGATACGCAAAGGCCGAGATTCCAAACGGAATAAAAGCAAGGCGCCTGCACTGCAATATACCTATAACTCACAGAAGCAGAAACGCATTCGCCAGCCGAAAGGCGCACCGCAGAAGCGTGGTGTTTGCACGGTCGTGCGTACCATGACCCCCAAGAAACCGAATTCCGCTCTGCGGAAAATCGCCCGTGTACGTCTGACGAATCACATGGAAGTGACCGCCTACATCCCTGGTGAAGGCCATCAGCTCCAGGAGCACTCTGTTGTGCTCGTGCGCGGCGGCCGTGTCAAGGACCTGCCTGGTGTTCGCTACCACATCGTCCGAGGTACATTAGACTCGACTGGTGTTGAGGATCGTTCCCACGGTCGCTCAAAATACGGGGCTAAGAAGCCCAAGTAATTGCCAGAGTCAGAGTTAGAATTTTTAGGGCGAAGCATTTCAATCGGTCTCATAGAGGATTTGTTTAAATGCTTTGCCCTATTTTAATTTTTTATGTTTTGTAAGGAGTAGGAATGGCGCGAAGATATACACCAGAAAAACGAGAAATCTTCCCTGACGCTCGTTTCGGGAGAATCGAAATTCAGGAGATGATCAATCGGATCATGCTCAATGGCAAGAAAAGCACAGCCACCCGGCTGATGTATGATGCCCTTGACCTGATTGGAGAGCGTACTGGCAAAGATCCACTCGAGACATTCGACGCCGCGATCAAAAGCGTTTCTCCCATGATGGAAGTTCGCCCCCGCCGTGTCGGTGGTGCGACCTACCAGGTGCCTATGGAAGTTGAACCCAGCCGCCGTAAATATTTGGCGATGCGCTGGATCATTGCAGCTTCCCGTGAGCGATCAGGGAAATCCTACGCGGAGAAATTAGCGGGTGAATTGATGGACGCCGCCTCCAACCAGGGCGCCGCCTATCGCCGCCGTGAGGAAACTCACCGTATGGCCGAAGCCAACCGCGCTTTCTCCCATTTCCGTCTTTAGGATTTGGATTTTCCTTTGATCGGATCGGATGATTATTGATGGCTGAGAAAGAGTACCCGCTGGAACGATATCGCAATATTGGTATTATTGCGCATATTGATGCCGGTAAGACGACAACCACAGAACGGATATTGTTCTATACCGGCCGAACCTATCGCATTGGTTCGGTTGATGACGGCACAACTGTCACCGACTGGATGGAGCAGGAACGTGAACGTGGTATCACGATTGTTTCAGCTGCGGTAACTGCATTTTGGAAAGATTACCAGATTAACCTGATTGACACCCCCGGGCACATTGACTTCACCGCCGAAGTCCAGCGCTCTTTGCGCGTATTGGACGGCGGTGTTGTGGTTTTTGATGGTGTTCAGGGTGTGGAGCCTCAGAGCGAGACGGTTTGGCGCCAGGCTGACCGATACCAGGTGCCCCGGATCTGTTTTGCTAACAAAATGGATCGGGTTGGGGCTTCCTTTGATCGCACAATCAAGTCGATTGAAGAGCGGTTGGGTGCTCATCCCATTGCCATGCAGGTGCCGATTGGCGCTGAAGACAACTTTGTTGGTGTCGTTGATTTGCTCACTGAGCAGGCGATTCTTTTTGAAGATGAATTGGGCAGTACACCGGAATATACAGAAGTTCCGGAAAATATGCGCGATCTCGTCAAGGAGAAGCGGGCTGAAATGGTTGAGCGGATTGCCGAACTCGATGATGACCTGACTCTCAAGTATCTTGAGGGTGAGGAGCTGACCATTGAGGAAATGAAAGCTGCCCTTCGCCATGGCGTTCTGAAAAACGAGGTCGCTCCAGTATTTGCCGGTTCTTCATTAAAGAATAAGGGCGTTCAGCCTTTGCTGGATGCTGTGGTGGATTATTTGCCTTCACCGTTGGATATGCCCGATGTTATCGGCCACCATACCAAAACGGATGAAGAGGTGACCCGCGCTTCCCGGGATGATGAACCTATGTCAGCCTTGGTCTTCAAGATCGTCACGGATCCTTATGTTGGTCGCTTGGCCTATATTCGGATCTATTCTGGTGTGGTTAAGAAAGGTTCCACCTATCTTAATTCCACGCAGGAAAAACGTGAACGGGTTGGCCGGTTGTTACGTATGTATGCTGACCACCGCGAAGATGTGGATGAACTGCATGCTGGTGAAATTGGCGCGATTCTGGGCCTCAAACAAAGCTATACCGGTGACACACTCAGTGACATGAACAATCCGATCGTTCTTGAAACGATCAGCTTCCCTGATCCAGTGATCTCTGTGGCGATTGAGCCCAAAACACTGGCTGACCAGGATAAGATGAGTGAAGCTCTGCAGAAGTTGGCTGAGGAGGATCCGACCTTTAAAGTCCGCGTGGATGATGAAACAGGTCAGACCATAATTTCAGGTATGGGCGAGCTTCATCTGGATATCCTTGTGGACCGGATGCTCCGGGAATTCAAGGTTCAGGCTAATGTAGGTAACCCTCGGGTTGCTTACCATGAGACTATTACTAAAGCCGTTCCTGAAGCAGAATATAAATTTGTTAAACAAACCGGCGGCCATGGTCAATATGGTCATGTTGTCCTTCGGATTGAGCCTTTGGAAAGCGGTTCGGGCTTTGAATTCGCAGAAGAAATTAAAGGCGGCGCTATTCCGAGAGAATATATCCCATCCGTTGAAAAAGGTGTTCGTGAAGCTGTCGAAAGTGGTGTGGTCTCCGGCTATCCCATGACAGACATGAAAGTCACCTTGATTGATGGCTCTTCGCATGAAGTTGACTCCAGTGATATGGCATTCCGCACAGCTGCAATCTTCGCCATCCGCGAAGGTGTGCCGAAGGGTAGACCTGTCTTACTTGAACCGATCATGAAGGTTGAAGTTGTGGTCCCCGAAGAGCATATGGGTGAGGTAATCGGACAAATAAACGCCCGCCACGGTAATGTGTTGGGGATGGATGTGCGCCCTGGTAATGCTCAGGTGATTGACGCGGAAGTCCCGCTGGCCCAAATGTTCGGTTATGCAACAGAATTACGCTCAGCTACTAAAGGCCGTGGTGTATTCACAATGGAATTTGACCATTACGCGCCAGTTTCAGAGGCCGTAATGAAGAAGATCCAAGGTATGTAGAAATCGTTATCTTATCTAGTTGAGGAGTTATTTTTAAGATGGCCAAGGAAAAATTTGATCGATCAAAACCGCATATGAACGTAGGCACGATGGGGCACATTGACCATGGTAAAACCACGTTGACAGCGGCGATCACAAAAGTACAGGGACTGAAGGGCTACGCAGATTATCGGGCCTTTGACACAATCGACAATGCGCCGGAAGAAAAAGATCGCGGTATCACGATTAACATTTCACACGTTGAATATGAGTCTGATAAACGGCATTACGCCCACGTGGATATGCCGGGTCACCGTGACTACATCAAGAACATGATCACTGGTGCGGCGCAGGTTGATGGCGCAATTCTGGTGGTGGCAGCTCCTGATGGAGCGATGCCCCAGACCCGTGAGCACGTTCTATTGGCCCACCAGGTTGAGGTTCCCAGCATCGTAGTCTTCCTGAACAAGGTTGACATGATGGACGATCCTGAGCTGTTGGAACTGGTTGAAATGGAACTCCGTGAAATGCTGAGCAGCTACGGTTTCCCTGGAGACGACATTCCGATCATCCAGGGTAGTGCACTCCAGGCTCTGGAATGCGAATCCACCGATCCGAACGCTCCCGAATATGCCTGCATCAACGAACTGATGGATGCCGTTGATAACTACATTCCGCTGCCGGAACGTGACGTTGACAAACCGTTCATGATGCCCGTGGAAGACGTCTTCTCGATCAAGGGCCGTGGTACTGTGGTGACCGGCCGTATTGAACGCGGTATTGTTCACACCAGTGACCCAGTTGAGATCGTCGGTCTGCAGGAAAAGAGCATGAGCTCGGTCGTGACCGGTGTGGAAATGTTCCACAAACTTCTGGACGAAGGTATGGCGGGTGATAACGTTGGTTTGTTGCTTCGTGGTATCGGTCGTGAAGATGTGGAACGTGGTATGGTTATTGCCAAACCTGGCAGCATTACCCCCCACACGAAGTTTGAAGGTGAAGTCTACATCCTGACCCGAGAAGAGGGTGGGCGGCACAGTGCATTCTTCACTGGCTATCGTCCGCAGTTCTTCATCCGGACAATGGATGTTACCGGCACGGTGACCCTGCCCGAAGGTACCGAGATGGTGCTGCCTGGCGACCGTGTGAACATGGAAGTTGAATTGATCGTGCCTGTGGCGTTGGAGAACGGTTCCCAGTTCGCTATCCGTGAGGGTGGCCTGACCGTGGGTGCCGGTGTGATCTCCAAGATCATTGAATAATAATTAGGAAGAAATTATGGCTAAACAAAAGATTCGAATTCGTCTGAAGGCTTATGATCACCGAGTGATCGACCAATCCGCCAAGCGGATTGTGGAAACGGCTGAACGCAGTGGTGCTCAGGTTGTTGGACCGGTCCCGTTACCGACCAAAATCGAACGTTTCACAGTCACACGTTCACCGTTCATTGATAAGGACTCGCAGGAGCATTTTGAGATGCGGACACACAATCGTTTGATTGATGTGATGGACCCCGACTCAAAGACCATTGATATGCTCATGCGTCTGAATCTGCCTGCTGGCGTTGATATCGAAATCAAGATTTAGCATCTGACCTGGTTGCTGGCAGATGGCTGGTCGATCCCGGGAGAGAAAACCTCTATCCCTTGGATGACCTCCTTCTGCCAGGAATCAATCAAAATTGAGTCTTGGCAAACTTGCCATATGATGGTAGAATCATCAAGTTTCGGCTTAAAAGCCGACCTTTTAAGGTGGCATAAGAGCTTGTCTGTGCGTAGGTCCAAAGAGAGGCCGCGCCAGGGAGGTTGACTGTGCTACGTTCGGAGATGATGCAGCCGTGCCCAGGCTGACAGTCTTGACGAAATCGAATGTTACAGGAGAATACATATTATGTTAAAAGGGCTTATTGGACGAAAAGTTGGTATGACCCAGATTTTCGATGATGACGGGATTTCGATCCCCGTTACGCTTATCGAAGCTGGGCCTTGCTATGTCACCCAAGTGAAGACAGTTGAGAATGATGGTTATTCCGCTGTCCAGCTCGGGTTCGCAGAGGTTAAACCCAAGCGCTTGACCGGGGGTCAGATGGGGCACCTCGTGCGGAATGAATTGCCACCATTAAAAGTTTTACGTGAATTTAGATTAAGTAAACCGGACGTTTCCGAAGGCGATATGCTTAAAGCTGATGTCTTCGAAGCGGGTGAACGGGTTGATGTCGTTGGAATCAGCAAAGGTCGCGGATTTGCCGGTGTAATGAAGCGCCACAATTTCAATGGCGGCCCCAAGACGCACGGTCAATCTGACCGTCAACGTTCGCCTGGTTCCCTGGCAGCAGGCACGACCCCAGGTCGTGTGTTTAAGGGGAAGCGCGGCCCTGGACGGATGGGGAACGATCGCGTAACATCCACGAATATGCGTGTCGTTATAGTTGACCCGGAACGCAATCTTATTGCAGTTGATGGCTCCGTGCCCGGCCCTAAAGGCGGCGTGGTAGTGATCAAGGCTGCCCGGAAACAATAGACGCCCGGTTGGGCGATAGCCACTAATGGGAGTTGAGTAATCATGGAAGTTGATGTCTTCAACATGAAGGGTAAGAAAGTCAGTAAGGCAGAGTTGCCTGCAGCGATTTTCGAAGCCCCAGTAAAAGTTGATCTAATGCATCAGGCTTATGTCAGGCAGATGGCCAATAGCCGCCTGGGCACCCACTCGACCAAAGGTCGCAGTGAGGTATCTGGTGGTGGCCGCAAACCCTGGCGCCAAAAAGGAACCGGTCGTGCCCGGCAAGGCTCTATTCGAGCTGCGCAATGGGTTGGCGGTGGTAAGATCTTTACCCCCAAGCCGCGTTCTTATGACAAGGCAATGCCTAAAAAGATGCGTAGGGCGGCCCTTCGGTCTGCCTTATCAGTAAAAGCCTCTGAAGGCCAAATCGTCCTGGTGGATGAATTTAAGTTGGATGAAGCTAAGACTCGGAACATGGCAGAAGCACTGCAATCTCTGGCTGGGGAAGGTAACGTTTTGGTGCTGATCCCGGAAAATGCCCCGGAATATGCTGATGTGAAGCGGACTTGCGCCAATATTGAAGATGCCAAGACCCTGAACGCCAGCTATCTCAACGTTCGTGACCTCCTGGGTTACAAAAAAGTTGTGATGCCGGTTGCTGCTTTGGATGTCATCGCGAGTTATCTCGGATAGGTAGGAATGAAATCATGAAGAAAACTGTATTTGACATCATCCGCCGCCCGATCATCACTGAGAAATCGAATTATCAGTCTTCGATGCTGAATCAGTATGTGTTTGAGGTGGATGCCAAAGCCTCAAAAACTGAGATCAAAGAAGCGATTGAAACGATTTTTGATGTGAAAGTGCAAACCGTCAACGTTATGAACGTGCCCGCTAAGCAATCACGAAGCCTGCAGAGCCGCCGGATGCGTACCCGCTCCAGCGCTTACAAAAAGGCGATCGTGACCCTGACCGAAGGCGAGCGCATCCCGATATTTGAAGGGGTGGAGTAATGGCCGTAAAAGTATATAAACCTAAGACACCCGGTACTCGTCATAAAACGAGTTATACGTTTGAAGAGATCACAAAAACGACACCTGAAAAGTCGTTGATCATCCCCTTGAGGAAGAGCTCTGGCCGCAATATGTACGGCCGGGTCACCGTTCGCCATAGAGGCGGCGGACACAAGCGGTATATCCGTATTGTGGACTTCAAACGCGATAAAGTTGATGTTCCCGCCACCGTTGCGGCGATTGAATATGACCCCAACCGAACGGCTCGTCTGGCTCTGCTGCACTATGCTGACGGCGTAAAGGCCTATATTGTGGCCCCAGTTGGTTTGATGGTCGGCGACAAAGTGCTTTCCAGCACTGAAGCTGAAATTCGCCCTGGCAACAGCCTCCCGATGGCGAGTATTCCCGTAGGTACCACGATCCACAATGTGGAACTGCACCCCGGTAACGGCGGCCAGATGGTTCGCTCCGCTGGGACTTCCGCCCAATTGCTGGCTAAAGAAGGTAAGTACGCCCATGTGCGCCTCCCCTCGGGTGAGGTTCGCCTGGTCCTGCAAGAGTGCCGTGCTTCCATTGGTCAGGTTGGCAATGTGGAACACTCCAACATCAAGTTGGGTAAAGCTGGCCGGAAACGCCATATGGGTTGGCGGCCTGCGGTCCGTGGTTCCGCAATGACCCCCCGAGACCATCCGCATGGAGGTGGTGAAGGTCGTTCACCGATTGGTATGGCTGGTCCGAAGAGCCCCTGGGGCAAACCCACTCTGGGCAAGAAGACCCGGCATAACAAACGTACTGATAAATACATCGTTCGCCATCGCTCCCAAGCGAAGCGGCGTCGTAAGTAATCGGATATTGTAGCGAGAAAGAGGACGAAATCATGTCGCGATCGCTGAAAAAGGGTCCGTATATCGACCCGAAATTATTGAAAAAGATTGAAAACATGAATGACAAGGGTGAGAAGAAAGTGATCCGCACCTGGAGTCGGGCAAGTGTTATCTTCCCCCAAATGGTTGGACACACCATTGCCGTTCATGATGGACGCCGCCATGTGCCGATTTATATTACTGAGAATATGGTAGGCCATCGACTGGGTGAATTTGCGCCCACTCGGTTCTTCCGCGGCCACGTTATCTCTGGTCGGGATTAATCGGATCGGGATAGAAAGGTTATAACAATGGCTACTGATATTCGAGCGAAATTGAGCAATCTTGATACGTCTGCCCAGAAGGCACGTCTTGTGGTTGATCTGGTTCGCGGTAAGCCTGCCCTGGAAGCGGTGACCATTTTACAGTTCACACCGAACAAGGCGGCTCTGCCCGTTCAGAAATTGATTAAATCGGCAATTGCCAACGCAGAAGAGAACTTTGGTGTTGCTCGTGAAGACCTGTTTGTTCATCAGATCTTCGCTGATGAGGCCCCGACCCGTAAATGGCGCCGGTTTGGTGCTCGCGGCCGGTTCAAACCGCTGTTGCGGCGTAAGTCCCACGTTACCGTCGTCCTTCGTGAGATGGATTAACGGGGCATCTGTAGAAAGATTATTGAAAGGAACCAGGAGCAAATATGGGTCGTAAAGTACATCCTACAGGATTTCGACTGAAAATTAACAAACCTTGGTTAGGCCGCTGGTACGCTGAAGGTATGGATTATCAGGATCAATTACATGAGGACCTCGCGGTCCGTGATCTGATCCGGAAATCAAATGACCGGGCTGGTATCTCACAGATTGAAATTGAACGGTTCCCCGGAAAAATCAAGATCTATGTGCATACTGCCAAGCCAGGCATTTTGATTGGCCGCAGCGGTGAGAACGTGAAGAAACTGCGCAGCAGCTTGGAAGCTTTGACTGGCGAGAAGATTGACCTCGAGGTCAAGGAAATTAAATCCCCTGACCTGGATGCTTATTTGGTTGCTGAGAACGTTGCTGGTCAGTTGACGCGCCGGATCAGCTATCGCCGTGCTATGCAGCGTGCCATTCAACAGGGCATGCGCCAAGGCGCCGAAGGCGTCAAGGTGATGGTGTCTGGTCGTCTGGGTGGTGCTGAAATGTCCCGCAGCGTTTGGCTGCGTGAAGGACGGGTGCCGTTGCAGACCTTGCGTGCAGATATTGATTATGCCAAGACCGAAGCATTGACCACCTATGGTCAGATCGGTATCAAGGTTTGGATTTATAAAGGCGAGATCATGCCCCAGGTGGAAGAAGAATCAACCTCCACTGAAGGCGTTTACGTCAGCGAATAACAACGACGCCGGCAAGGCGACCGGCTGTTAGTGAGGTAGTCAATATGTTAATGCCAAAACGAGTTAAGTATCGCAAGCAAATGCGTGGCCGCATGCGGGGTAAAGCCTATCGTGGCTCCGATGTGTCCTTTGGCGAATTTGGCTTGCAATCTTTGGAACCGGGTTGGGTTAGTGCTCGACAGATCGAGGCCGCCCGGCGTGCCATCGTGCACGAAATGAAAAGGCGTGGTAAGGTCTGGATCCGGATTTTCCCGGACAAGCCATACACAAAGCGCGCAGCTGAAACCCGTATGGGTAAAGGTAAAGGCCCAGTGGAATATTGGGTAGCCGTGGTCAAACCTGGCCGCATCATGTTTGAAGTTGGCGGGACTGATCCCGAAACAGCAAAACGGGCGCTCCTTCGCGCGAAATATAAGATGTCCGTGAAAACCAAAATCGTTTCACGTGATGTCCCAGGAGAGGCGTAACCATGCAGGCATCAGATATTCGTAAAATGAGTGTCACCGAAATTGAACAGGCAATCACTGAAACCCGGCATGCGTTGATGAACATGCGGTTCCAAACCATTACCGGTCAGTTGACTGATACCAGCCAGGTTCGGAATGTCCGTCGGGATATTGCCCGGCTGGAGACCATTTTGAAAGAAAAACAAATGGCTGAGGAGAGTGAAGCATGAATGATCGACGTCGTTTGGTAGGGACTGTCATCAGCAATAAAATGAGTAAGACCGCTGTTGTGGAAGTGGTTCGCGTTTTTCGCCACCCGCTTTATCGCAAAGTTGTTCGCTCTGCAAAGACCTACAAAGCTCATGACGAAATTGGCGTGAACCCTGGCGATAAAGTCAGGATCGTTGAAAGCAAGCCGATTTCCCGCACAAAGCACTGGGTTATTGAGGAAGTACTACGCGTTGAAGAACGGTCTGAAGATGACTTAGTGGAAGAATTGGGAGTCTGAGTCATGATCCAACAAGAAACACTATTAAAAGTTGCCGATAACACCGGCGCTCGCGAACTCCTGGTGATCCATATCTATGGTGGTTCAAGAAGGCACTATGGCTATGTGGGTGACATCGTTGTGGGTACAGTCAAATCTGCGACTCCACAGGCGACTGTGAAAAAGAGCGAGATTGTCAAGGCCGTTATCGTTCGGGCAGCCAAGGAATGGCGCCGATCTGATGGCTCCTGCATCCGCTTTGATGACAACGCCGCTGTGATTTTGGATAACGATGGTGTCAACCCCCGTGGTTCACGTATCTTTGGTCCTGTTGCCCGTGAGCTTCGTGAAAAAGGCTTCATGAAGATCGTTTCACTGGCCCCAGAAGTGCTGTAGTCGGTGAGATAGGAGTAAAGATATGAAAACCAAGATTAAAAAAGGTGATCGGGTTATGGTGATCAGTGGCAAGGGCAAGGGCACTGTTGGTGAAGTGATCCGTGTACTGCCTTCTGAAGACCGTGTCGTGGTGCAAGGCGTCAATATTCGCATCAAGCACCAGGCTCAGACCCAGTCCCGCGGGAAAACCATCCCAGCTGGCAAGATTGAGTTTGAAGCGCCGATTAGTATTTCAAACGTGCAGATTGTAGATCCGAAGGACAACAAACCCACTCGGGTCTCAGTCAAGCGAAAAGATGGCAAGCCGGTGCGTGTCGCAAAACGCAGCGGTAGTGCGATCGACAAATAAGGCGCGATTGGGAGTAAGTATGAATAGACTACGAGAGCAATACACAAAAGAGATCGCACCTGCCCTTTTCAAGGAATTATCCCTCGAAAATGTGATGCAGATACCGAAGATCCAGAAGGTTGTGGTGAATATCGGCGTTGGCGAAGCATTGGATAATCCCAAGGCACTGGACGAGGCGGTCAAGGACCTGACCACTATTGTCGGCCAGAAACCTGTCGTTACGAAAGCAAAGAAATCAATTGCGAACTTCAAATTGCGCGAAGGGCGTGCAATTGGCACAAAAGTCACCTTGCGCGGTGACAAGATGTGGGCATTTCTTGATCGTCTAATCAACGTGGCACTGCCCCGTGTTCGCGATTTCCGCGGTATTTCGGCTGACTCATTTGACGGCCGTGGGAACTACACACTGGGTCTGAATGAACAGCTGATCTTCCCTGAGATCAATTACGATGAAGTCGATTCGATCCGGGGTATGGAGATCACAATTGTGACCACAGCAGAAAATGATGATCAGGCACGTGCGCTGCTGAGTAAATTCAAGATGCCGTTCAGGAAAGGATAGTATGGCTAGTAAATGTATGAAGTATCGCGAACAACGGCGGAAATATCCCACTCAGGTCGTTAACCGTTGCCGACGCTGTGGGCGCCCACGTGGTTATATCCGCAAGTTTGGTTTGTGCCGTATTTGTTTTCGGGAATTAGCACTGCAGGGAAAAATTCCTGGCGTGACCAAGTCGTCGTGGTAGATCGGCGGAGGTATTATCGATGAGTATTTCAGATCCAATTGGCGATATGCTGACTCGAATCCGCAATGTTGCTATCAGCAATGGTACAGTTGCAAGCATGCCCAGCTCCAAGATCAAGGCTGAAATAGCCCGGATTTTGACAGAAGAAGGCTATGTAGATAGCTACGAAGTGGTTGAAGGCAGTAAGCCTTATCAAAAGATTTTGCGCATTCGGTTGAAATATATCGGTGAACGGCGGAACCGCCGCCCGTTGATCACGGGCCTGGAACGTGTCAGTCGTCCCGGTCGCCGAGTGTATTCACAGAAAACAGACATCCCCTGGGTACTTTCGGGTATTGGTGTGGCCATTGTGTCCACCCCCAAGGGTGTTATGACTGGCCAGCGCGCTCGCAAGATGGGCGTCGGTGGCGAGATATTATGTAAAGTTTGGTAGCGCCTGGCGCTATAGGAGGTACGAGACGTGTCTCGAGTAGGACGTTTACCGATAGATGTGCCAGCGGGTGTTGAAGTCAAGATTGATGGCTCCTACGTCCATGTTAAAGGCCCCAAAGGTGAATTGGAATGGACCTTTTCACCTGATATCACCATCAAAGAAGAAGATGGCGTGATCTTCATTGATCGCCCATCCGATGAGCCCACCCACCGTGCATTGCACGGCACAACCCGGGCTTTGATCAACAACATGGTGGTCGGCGTGAGCAATGGATTTGAACGGATCCTTGAAATCGAAGGCGTGGGCTACCGCGCCGAGTTGGATGGCAAGAATTTGATTGTCAATGTGGGCTTTTCACATCCGGTGGTTGTTGAACCCCCCGAGGGTATTGACTTTGATGTGGATATGAAAGTCCGCCAAATCAAAGTGTCCGGCTATGATAAACAGGTGGTCGGACAAGTTGCAGCAAATATTCGCAAACTGCGACCGCCAGAGCCTTACAAGGGCAAAGGTATTCGCTATCAGGGTGAATATGTGCGCCGTAAACCGGGTAAGGCCGGCAAGACAGTATAAGTGTGAAGGTGAAATAATATGGCTAAAAAATCACGCAATCAGGCACGTTTACGCCGACACCTGCGGGTGAGAAAAAAGATTTTTGGCACGCCCGAACGGCCGCGCATGAACGTATTTCGCAGTTCAAACCAGATCTACGTTCAGATCATTGATGATTTCCAGGGACATACCTTGGCTTCGGCTTCGAGCATTGACGCCGAATTGGCGGCTTCAATGAAGGGTCTGACCAATTTGGAACAGGCTACGAAAGTTGGCGAGGCGATTGCCGAACGCGCTAAGAATGCTGGAATCGACAGTGTGGTCTTTGACCGTGGCGGATATAAATATATCGGCCGTGTGAAGGCGTTAGCCGATGCTGCCCGTGAAGGCGGGCTGGATTTCTAGGAAAGAGGCGATTATGACAGACTACCAAGTCGAGAACCAATTTGATGAGCGCGTAATTGATATTGCGCGTGTGGCAAAAGTTGTGAAGGGTGGTCGCCGCTTTTCCTTCCGAGTGACCATGGTGATTGGCGACAATAACGGGCGTGTTGGCCTGGGTATTGGTAAAGCCAACGCTGTTCCGGATGCTATTCGGAAAGCCAGTGAACGTGCTCGCAAGGATATGCGCAAGGTGAACCTCAACGGCACCACTATCTCCCATGAAGTTATTGGGAAACAGAGCGGCGCCAGGGTTCTTCTTCGACCGGCCGCTGCCGGTACCGGCGTTATCGCTGGCGGTGGCGTTCGGGCCGTGTTGGAAGCAGTTGGTGTCCACGATATTCTCACCAAGTCATTGGGCAGCAAGAACATTTTGAATGTTGTCAGGGCGACCTTTGATGCGCTTGACCAGTTGAAATCGGTCAAGGATCAGGCAGCCTATCGCGGAAAACCCATTGAACAGGTGAAACCATATTGGGAGCGCGAAACCAATGGCTAAGAAAAAACAAGCACAATTAACGATTACATTAGTCCGCAGCCCCATTGGCTATCCTCAACGGCAGAAAGATACGTTGAAGGCATTGGGCCTGAAAAGGATCAATCAGACAGTCACCCGAGTTGATAACGACGCTGTGCGCGGCATGGTGAATTCAGTTATCCATCTGGTTACTGTGGATGAAGCATAAGGTGTCATTATGGAATTACATGATCTAAAGCCAAATAAAGGCGCACATAAGGACCGCAAACGTGTTGGTCGTGGCCCCGCAGCGGGACAGGGTAAGACAGCTGGTCGTGGTATGAAAGGCCAGAACTCCCGATCAGGCGGTGGCGTGGCTTCTTACCACCAAGGTGGCAATCTTCCGTTCTTCCGGAAGCTGCCGTTCATGCGTGGTGAAGGTTTCACTGTCCGAAATCGTGTGGAATATGAAGAAGTCAACCTGGAAGCTTTGGCAGATTTTGCCGCAGGTACAGAAGTTACGCCTCAACTGATGGTCGAGAAGGGCCTGGTTAAAAAATTAGGTCTTCCTGTGAAGATCCTCGGTCGGGGTGATGTCTCTGTTGCTCTGAAGGTGAAAGCCAACAAGATTTCCAAAAGCGCTAAGGAAAAGATTGAAAGCGCTGGCGGAAGTGTTGAATTGATCCAGGATTAATGACTGTCCTTGAATAGATAAAGGAGCCTGACAAATGAAACGGTCCGCATGGCGCCACCTTTGGAAATCGCAAGACATTCGTCGGAAGTTGTTGGTCACCCTGCTTTTACTGGTGATCTACCGACTGGCGTCCAATATCCCAGTTCCCGGCATTGATAAGAACCTGGTGGCACAACTGACCCAAACAGGTGGGGCAGCCGGTGGTTTGATTAACATGCTGGATATGCTCTCCGGTGGGGCAGTTTCCACCTTCTCAATCCTGGCAATGGGTGTTTATCCCTACATTACCGCCCAGATTATCCTTCAGCTCCTCGTTCCGATCATTCCTGCTCTCGAACGCAAAATGCAGGACGATCCCCGTGAGGGTCGGGCTTGGATGGAGCGCTGGACTATCATTCTGACTGTTCCTATGGCTGCTTTATCAGCTATTGGTCAGATCAACATTTTCTCCGCAATGCTCGGAACGTCGGTGATGACAGGCTTTGGGTTTACAGGGGCAAGCCTGATCCCCACACTGGCAACGATCCTTTCCATGATGGCAGGGACGATGTTCGGTGTCTGGTTGGGTGAATTGATCTCCGAATATGGTATTCGGGGACAGGGCCTTTCTCTGATCATTTTCTCCGGTATTGTCGCAAAGATCCCGGATCATATGGTCGCACTGCTAAGCAACAGCACCTATTGGTGGCTGATCTTCATCGTGATCGCACTGCTGATTGTGACCATCTTCGCTGTTGTCCATGTGCAGCAGGGCCGCCGGTACGTTCCGGTTATGTTCCCTGGCCGTCGAGTGGGCAGCCGCATGTCCATGCCTGTCAAGAGCAGCGTGCCCTTGATGGTGAACATGGCCGGTATGATCCCGATCATCTTCGCGCAATCACTGTTGACTTTCCCGACCATTTTGGCCAGCTTCTTTAATAATGCCAATGCCGAGTGGTTAAAGAAATTCGCAGCCTGGATTAACAACACTCTCAGTGGTGAAGGCGCAGTTTACCCGATCTTGTTCTTCCTGATGGTTGTTGGTTTCACCTTCTTCTATACCGATGTGCTTTTCACCCAGCAGAATTACGGTGATAACCTCAAGAAGCAAGGCGCCCAGATCCCTGGCGTTGCCCGGGGTGCTGCGACCCAACGTTATTTGAGCAAGGTTCAGCGCCGGATCACCTTCCCAGGTGCTTTGTTCCTAGGTGTGGTTGCTGCTCTGCCGTACATCCTCGGTCTTTTCTTGCCTTCGGATCTTTCTTCAACGAACATTTTCCTCGTTTCTTCATCGGGACTGTTGATTGTTGTAGGTGTTGTTCGTGACACCTTCCAGATCATTGAAACCGACCTGAAGATGCACGGGTATGATGACCGTCTGATTAGCTGAGAAGGTAATCGAGGCAATTGATGACACCGATGTATATTGTGATGCTGGGGCCTCCGGGAGCTGGTAAAGGCACCCAGGCCAAGAAACTTGCTGAGGCGCTAAACCTCGTGCATGTTTCCACCGGGGACCTCTTTCGGGAGAACCTTAAGAAGGAAACCCCGTTGGGCCAACTGGCACAGCAATATATGAACAAAGGGGAGCTTGTCCCCGATGACGTAACGGTGGCAATGGTTGAAGAACGGTTTGCCCGACCGGATTGTGAGAAGGGCGCGGTTTTGGATGGTTTCCCCCGGACACCTGCCCAGGCGGAAGCACTCGAAAACTTATTAGGAAAATCTAACAGTGACGTCAATGTTGTACCCTTCATCAAGGTTCCAGATGATGTCCTGGTTGAGAGATTGAGCGGGCGTTGGATGAGCCCCTCAGGACGTGTCTATCACGAGAAATACAATCCACCGGTAGTGAAGTGGATTGACGATATTGATGGCTCGCAACTTTACCAGCGCGAAGATGATCGCCCAGCAACAGTGCGTCATCGTATCGAAGTCTATAACGAACAAACTGCACCTTTAATAAACTATTACCGAGATAAAGGACTGCTTGCGGAAATTGACGGCACCCAGCCCATCGATGATGTTTTCGATGCAATTATGAAATCAGTAAAGGAAGCATAAAGTGATTTCCTGGGAACGTTCGATCAATATCAAGACCCCTTATGAGGTCAAGATCATGCGTGAAGCAGGCCGGATCAATGCGGAAGCACTGGCGGCTGCGATTGATTTGGTGAAACCTGGTGTGACCACGGGCGAACTGAACGAAGCTTTTGAAGCTGTTCAAAAGAAGTACGGTGTGACTTCGCCCTTCAAACATTATCCAGGCCCTTATCCTTACCCAACGAGCATTTGTACCAGTGTCAATGACGAATTGGTGCATGGCATCCCGAGTAAGCGGGTGCTCAATGAAGGCGATATCGTCAGCATTGACTGCGGCACCATTTATGAAGGTTTCGTTGGTGATATGGCACGAACCATCGCTGTGGGACATGTCAGTAAGTCCACTACACATTTGATGGAAGTGACCGATAAGGCTTTGGAGATCGCCATTTCGAACATGGTCCCCGGCAACACAATTGGTGACATCGGCTATGCGGTGCAGACCTATGTTGAAGAACAAGGCTTTTACATCACCAAGACCTACACCGGTCATGGGGTGGGCCGCAAAATGCACGAAGGTCCCCAGGTGCCGAATTATGGTCGACCTGGCCGTGGGATGAAACTGCGGGAAGGCATGACCATTGCCCTGGAGCCAATGGTGTTGGTCGGTACGCCGGAAACGATCGTCAAAGACGATGAGTGGACAGTGGCTTCGGCCGATGGCTCACTGACGGCACATTATGAAAATACGGTAGCTATTACCGCCGATGGACCGCTGGTCCTGACAGCGTTGTAGAAAAGTTAGACTAGACGAAAAATAGCTCAGCAAGTATAATCATTACTTTGCTGAAATTCGTAGCAAAATGATTAAGGAGTTTGAAAGTGAAAGTATCAGCATCGATCAAGAAACGCTGCGCTAAATGTAAGATTGTAAAACGACAGGGTCGTTTGTATGTGATTTGTGAAAACCCGAAGCATAAACAGCGACAAGGATAAGGATTTATACTATGGCACGTATTGAAGGCGTTGACCTCCCACGTGATAAACGTGTAGAGATTGGTCTGAGGTATATTTACGGGATTGGCCCAACACGGGCAAATGAAATTATTGAAGCCACCGGTGTGGATCCGGATCTTCGCGTCAAGGACCTGACAGATGCTGATGTTTCTAAAATGCGCGAATACATTTCCGGTAACTTTTCGGTAGAAGGCGATTTGCGCCGCCAGGTGCAAATGAACATCAAACGCTTGATTGAAATTGGCACATATCGCGGCCTGCGTCATCGCCGTGGTCTGCCGGTTCATGGGCAGCGCACAAAAACGAACGCCCGGACTCGTAAGGGTCCCAAGAAGACGGTTGCCGGTCGCGGCCGCCGCCGGGGTGTTGGTAAGAAATAATCGGAAAAAGTCGTCCGTTCGAGATGTCCGTCTGGGGTTCTCCTTCCTTTCTGCCCCGCGGCAAGACAGCATTTCGATTGGGTGAGGATATAAATTAGTGAGGTACAATGGCAACTAAAGCAACACGATCGCGGCGAGGTACAAGCTCGCGCAAAGTCAAGCGCCAGATGTCTTCAGCTCAGGTGCATGTTTTTGCTACATTCAACAATACCATCGTGACCGTTACCGATCAACAGGGTAACACGGTTTGTTGGGGAAGCGCCGGATCAGCCGGTTTCAAAGGCTCCCGGAAAAGCACACCCTTTGCTGCTCGTTTGGCAACTGAACAAGTGATGAAGACTGCACAATCCTTTGGGATCCAGGAAGTTGATATTATTGTGAAAGGCCCTGGCCCAGGTCGTGAGTCTGCTATCCGCGCCGTGCAAGGTATGGGCATCACGGTTAAGTCCATTTCGGACATTACGCCAGTTCCGCATAATGGCTGCCGACCGCCCAAGCGACGCCGCGTCTAAGTAGGATAAGAGAGGAATTCAATGGCAAGATATACTGGTCCGGCGTGTAAACTCTGCCGGCGTGAAGGTGAGAAATTATTCTTAAAGGGTGAGCGATGCTTTACCCCTAAATGCGCGATGGAAAAACGTGCCTATCCCCCAGGAGAACACGGACGTTATGGTGGACGCGGCAGCAATCGTCAATCCGACTATTCCCTGCAGCTCCGTGCCAAGCAGAAAACCAAGCGCATTTACGGCGTTTACGAACGCCAATTCCGTCGCTATTTTGGTGATGCTCAAAAACGCACAGGTCTGACAGGTTTGAACCTGCTTCAGATCCTCGAATCCCGCCTGGACAATGTCGTTTATCGGTTGGGTTTCGCTGAAAGCCGCAGCCAGGCTCGCCAATTGGTGAATCATAGTCATTTCTTGTTGAATGGTCGCCGCAACGATATTGCCTCTACCATCCTTAAGGCCGGCGATACCATCACCGTACGGACACAATCCAAGCAGAACGAATACTTCAAGGCCCTCAAGGCGAGTGATGAAACACGAACACCTCCCGCTTGGGTTGAACAGGATGTAAACAACCTGTCTGGCCGGGTTTTACGTTTGCCCGAACGTGCTGAAATTGATGGTAATCTGAACGAACAGTTGATCGTTGAGTACTACTCACGATAAACCTGTTCAATGGTAGTGCAAAAGGATGCACTGGTAAGGGGTATGACGTGACTGGAACTATGAGTATGGTAAAACCGAAAGTCGAACGGGTTGCAGAAGCTCGAAATTATGGAAAATTTGCAATCAGCCCGCTGGAGCGCGGATTTGGCACTACAGTAGGTAACGCCTTACGCCGTGTCCTGCTTTCCTCGCTGGAAGGCGCTGCTATCACATCCATTCATATAACGGATGTGCTGCACGAGTTCAGTGATATTGAAGGTGTCCGGGAAGATGTAATCCAGGTGATCCTCCAGCTGAAGCAGCTGCGCATGATCCTCTTTGATGTGGATATGGCGCACATTCATCTGGAAGTCAGCGGTGAGGGTACCGTTACTGCGGCTGACATTATTTGTCCGCCCGAAGTGGAAATCGTGAACCCTGACCTGTACCTGTTTACCGTGGATAGCAAGAAAGCCAGCCTTGAAATTGACATGACTGTGGAACGCGGCCGTGGGTATTCCCCAGCCAGTGAACGCAGTGACCGCCTTCCGATCGGCGAATTGCCGGTGGATGCGATCTTCACACCTGTCAAGAAGGTCAATTGGACCGTTGGCTTAGCTCGTGTTGGTCAGAGCACGGATTATGACCGATTGATTTTGGAAATCTGGACCGATGGGACTATTTCCCCCGAACAGTCCATGAGCGATTCCTCCAAGGTCCTGATCGATCACCTGCGCTTCATCGCTGGGATCAGTGAAGAAATGCTCTCGGTCCCGATTGAGCAAGCTGAACCGGTAGGAACGATCAACAGCGAGGCTGCTGAAATGCCGATTGAGAACCTCGACCTAACTGTCCGGGTCTTCAATTCCCTCAAGCGCACTGGGATCACCACTGTGGGTGATGTCCTGGAACTGCTGGATAAAGGCGAAGAAGCAATCCTTTCGATCCGCAACTTCGGTGAGAAGAGTCTGACCGAGTTGAAGGAAAAGATGGCTGAAAAGGGCTTCCTGGACGAGGAAGAAGAAATAACGGAGAGTTAATATAATGCGACATAAGATAAAAGGTTACCGGCTGAATCGCTCTACCGGCCATCGCACAGCGATGCGCCGCACGATGATCCGGCAACTTCTGGAAAATGAACGGATCAAGACCACGCTGCCGAAGGCAAAATCCATTCAGGCAGATGCTGAAAAATTGATCACCCTGGCCCGTAATAACCAGGATGTGGATGAAATCAAGATCATGAATGCCCGCCGCTTAGCTGTTGCCAAACTCGGTACCGGCAGCCGTGATGTTGTTCAGAAATTATTCAATGACATTGCCCCTCGATACGCCAACCGCAGTGGCGGTTACACCCGCATTCTCAAACTGGGCCCCCGCCGCAGTGATGGGGCTGAAATGGCGTTGATCGAACTGATCGAAGAGTAGTCCTCCCGGAACCCCGGATGGACCCTGTACTTTACAAAGGTATTCTTTCATACAACGGCACTGAATTTGCTGGTTTCCAACGGCAGAAGGATACTCGGACGGTTCAATCTGAGCTTGAAGAGGCCCTTCGCCAATTAGGCTGGAGCGAGAGAAGCATTGCTGGCGCAGGCCGCACGGATGCAGGCGTGCATGCCAGAGGTCAGGTTGTGAGTTTTAGGCTGAGCTGGGATCACTCTGAGAGTGACCTGGTGAGAGCACTGAACTACTATCTGCCTCAGGATATGGCGATCACCTCGGTGGAGGTGGCTGAGGATGATTTTCACCCTCGGTACAGAGCAACCTGGCGCCGCTACCGTTACCATGTCATCTGCCAACCGGTTCGTGACCCAATCAGGGAAAAATTCGCCTGGCGGGTTTGGCCGGAGGTTGACCTGGATCGGATGAACCATGCAGCTAAGGACTTGATTGGTTCGCATGATTTCGCAGCCTTTGGAAGTCCGACAAGTGACTCAGGCGTGACGGTGAGAGAGGTTTTTTCGGCAGTTTGGCGACAAATGGATGACGAATATCAATTCGACATTACCGCCAATGCCTTCCTCTATCACATGGTTCGCCGGACCACAATGGCTTTGGTCACGATTGGACAAGGCGAGGCTCCGCTTAGCTTGATCGCTGACGGCCTGAATTCCGGAAAATTGCCGATGAACGGACTGGCACCTGCGCATGGCCTTGTATTGGAAGAAGTAAGTTATACCTGATGAAATATCGGATTTCATCTCTCGGGCGAAAGCCGGTGAGTGGATCTTTGAATGATGGAGAGTTAGACTGTGAATAAAACATTTGTACCAAAGGGACAAGTTGAGCGAGAATGGTTGTTGATTGACGCCGAGGGTAAAAACCTTGGGCGCTTGGCGACAAAGATTGCCCAATTACTGATTGGTAAGCATAAACCGAATTACACCCCCGGCGCTATGACTGGCGCAAATGTGGTTGTGATCAATGCTGAAAAAGTTGATTTCTTCCCGACTCGGCTTGACAGCAAGAAGTATTATCACCACTCCGGTTATCCGGGTGGGATCAAAGAGATCACCCTGCGTGACCAGTTGGCCAAATTCCCCGAACGGGTGATTGAAAAGGCCGTTTGGGGCATGGTCCCAAAGACCAAACTTGGCCGCCGGATTTATAAGAACCTGCATGTTTATGCCGGAAGTGAACATCCACATCAGGCACAACAGCCAGCGTTAGTTGAGTAAGAGGAGTACCTGTATTTATGGATAACCGATATTATGAAGGTGTTGGTCGTCGTAAAGAAAGCTCTGCCCGTGTACGTTTGATGGCAGGCTCCGGCGATTTCACCGTTAATGGTAAAACCTTGGAAGGTTTCTTCACCCGTCAAGGTGATGCACCTGCAATCCTCAAAGCATTTGACCTGACCGATCAGAGCCAGAAAAACTATGACGTGATCGTGAAAGTTGAAGGCGGTGGTGTGACAGGTCAACGTGACGCCGTCAAACTTGGCCTCGCCCGTGCGTTGGTCAAAATGGATGAAGACCTCCGGTCAGCCCTGCGTCATGGCGGTTTCCTGACCCGCGACCCCCGTGTCAAGGAACGGAAAAAACCAGGCCTCAAACGGGCCCGCAAGGCACCTACCTACACCAAACGCTAGAGCTTTATTCCTCTGCGAAGCTATCGCTTACAGGGAACTTCACTGCAAACTTATTTAGCCTTTTGGCTCAAACCGTTTGCAGTGGCCTGAGCAGATGTTAGGTATGTTCTTGTTCACAGGCTAATATTGTTGGAAAATAATAGAGACGTTATTGCAACGTCTCTATTTGTTAATTGAGTAATAGGATTTGGAATGACTGAAAAAGAAACGCCTCTGCCTGATTCCGGTATCACCCTGATGGGGCTTGGCCCGGGCGATATCGCAAGCCTTACCCGGGAAGCCTGGGATTGGATTTTATCCATAGATACACTTTATATGCGTACGATGACGCATCCGGTTGTTGATGCCCTGCCGAATGGGCTGGAGTTGATTGGATTGGATGACCTATTGGACCTGGAAGGGGATCAGGATGAAGCTGTATCAACTGTGGTGGAGACGATCCTGAATTTGGGTTTGCAGCCCGGCGGCGTGACCTATGCCGTCCCTGGGCATCCACTGGTGGGAGAAGCCACCTGCCAGGCGATCCTGCGCCGTGCAAAGCATGAGGATATCCCCTGCCGGGTGATTGATGGATTGAGCTTTTTAGAGCCGACATTTCATGCCCTGGGGATTGATCCCTTTGGCGGCCTGAGTCTGGCGGATGGATTGACCTTATCCAGGCTCCACACCCCCGATTTTTCACCTGCTAACTCCGTACTAATTACCCAGATCTCCTCAGAGAAGGTTGCTAAGCGCATTAAACAAGTGCTTCTGAATACCTACCCGGCTGAACACCCCGTACGGTTGGTTCATGCCGCCGGGACGGATCAACAGGTGCTGGAAAATCTGCCTTTGGAGAAGATTGACCAATCCTCCTACCTGTGCGCCCTCAGTTCACTCTTCATTCCGCCTCTTTCGGCAACCTCATCCTTTGAATCCTTCATGGAAGTTATCGCCCGGCTGCGTGCTCCGGATGGCTGCCCCTGGGATCGGGCACAAACGCATATCACGCTGCGGCCCTTCCTGATTGAGGAGGCATATGAAGCGCTGGACGCCTTGGATAAGGAAAATATGGCGGACCTGGCGGAAGAATTGGGTGACCTGCTGCTCCAGATTGGCTTACATGCACAAATCGGTGTTGAAGAAGGTGAATTCACCATTAACCAGGTGATTGAGGGCATAAGTAATAAACTGATCCGGCGTCACCCGCATGTCTTTGCTGCGGTCGATATGGAAGATGTCTCTGGCGTGATCCAAAATTGGGAAGCTATCAAAGCTGATGAACGCCGTGAGAATGGCGACAATGGCAAGAAGGGCCTGCTGGATGGCGTACCAAGGGCCTTACCGGCATTATTGCAGGCTGAGGAAATTGTGGAGCGGGTTGGGAGGGTGAAATTTGATCATCTGGCAGCTCTGGGCCATGAGGATGTCATTCGTACGATGGGGGCGGAAGCCCTTGAAACGGATGACGCCCAATTGCCTGAGAAACTCGGTGAACTTCTGTTTGCCATCACCAGTTTTGCGCATCAAAAGGACATTGACGCAGAAGCAGCGTTGCGGGTGGCGATTAACCGTTTCCGCAGGCAATTTGATACAATGGAAGCTGAAGTCCTGGCTGCCGGAGATAATCTGGTCGATCTCTCTGATGAAGAGAAGCGCCAGCTCTGGACCAATGCCGCCGATCAAGCTAAAGAGGATTAATGACTCAAGCCGAAAGCACGACGCCCTCCGCTAATCAACAGATTGCCCGCGCTGCCGGGACGGTGATGGTGGCTTTCATCATCAGCAACCTGGTGGGGGTGATCCGGGGGATTGTGATCACCAATGCCTTTGGAACGTCTGTGGAGATGGACTCGTTCAATGCGGCTAACCGGATTGCTGAATTACTCTTCAATCTGGTGGCTGGCGGTGCGTTGGGTTCGGCTTTTATCCCGACTTTTACCGGATTTCTGACCAAGGATGACCGCCCCGGTGCCTGGAAATTGGCTTCGGGTGTGATCAACCTGGTCTTTTTGGCCTTGATCTTGATCTCTGTCCTGGCCTGGATTTTTGCGCCCCAAATTGTGCGGGACGGCTTGTATTTATTAGTGCCGGATGCCAATGTGGGCCAGGAAGCGTTGACGATTTCTCTGTTGCGAACGATGCTGCCCTCGGTGGTCATCTTTGGTATCAGCGGCTTGATCATGGGTATTCTCAATGCCCATCAAGTATTTCTGATCCCGGCGATTGCACCTTCGATGTATTCACTGGGTATGATCCTGGGTACCTGGTTATTGCCGCATGAGTGGGGCATCCAGCGGCTGGCTATTGGCGTGGTCGGTGGGGCTTTATTGCACTTGCTGGTGCAGATCCCGAAGCTGCTGACCCTCAAAGACCGGGCCTATCACTTCTTCCTTGGCTTGCATGATAAAGTTGTCATGGAAGTGTTCAAGTTGATGGGACCGCGGCTGTTGGGTGTGGCAGTGGTCCAGCTCAACTTCATTGTGAACACGGTTATTGCATTGGGCCAGCCGGCAGGCAGTGTCAGCGCCATCGCCTTGGCCTTTACTTTGATGTTAATGCCTGAGATGGCAGTGGCCCAGTCCGCAGCTATTGCTTCGTTGCCGACATTTTCAGCACAGGTGGCACGCGGCGAGGTGGAAGAAATGCGCACGTCACTGGCCTCCACACTGCGGGCCGTGCTGCTGCTGGCGATCCCGGCTTCTGTGGGATTGATCCTACTGCGATATCCCCTGATCCGAGTCTTGTATGAGCGGGGTGAATTCACCGCTCACTCTACTGATCTGGTCACCTGGGCGCTGCTTTGGTATTCTGCCGGCCTGGTGGGGCACGCCCTGGTGGAGATCCTCAGTCGGGCGTTTTATGCCATGCATGACACTCGCACGCCGGTCACGGTGGGCGTAGTGGCGATGGGATTGAATATTGGCTTGAGCCTGGCTTTCGCGAACCTGTTTGTCCGCTGGGGCTGGCTGCCGCATGGGGGACTGGCTCTGGCCAATTCTCTGGCAACGGGATTGGAAAGTATTGCTCTGATCCTGCTCATGCGTAAGCGGTTGAATGGCCTGGGTGGGAGTTACATCTGGAAGGGTGTCGCTGTCTCAGCCCTGGGTACCGGGTTGATGGGGGCGGTGGTGCTGGGCTGGGAAGCGCTGATGGCTGGCCGCTCGAACCTGGTCATCCTGTTTGGCGCGTTGGCAGTGGGCGTGGCGGTCTATGGCGGGCTGATGTGGGCGCTGAAGATGCCTGAGTTGATGGGGATGGTCCGGGTACTGGTGGGGAAGATAAAACGAATAAATAAATACGAATAACAATTACTGATACCCCCATTAGGGCGACACGCTAATTCAATAAATCAGATAACCGATAAAAATAAAAATAACGGTTATCTTTGTTGATTTTTTTGAATGCTGGGGTGTAATTTTTCTTATTCATTGTGTCATTAAACACAATGCTAAAATAATCAGAATTTACTTGATAATTCTTGTCGTTCCAAATTTCAAAATTAGTAAATGTAGCTCCTCTGTTCACAATAGAATCGACTACAAGTATTTTTATATTTGAATTTAATGGGATATTGTCTTTTATTATTCGACCATATTCTTCCGAATTTTCACTAATAATGAATGGCTTGTGGAACATATTATGCAAAATTGTAACTATAGGAATTCCCGAACAAGCAATGCCACAGAGTAAATCGTATTGTTGAAGAAATAAGTTAAGTTCTTTTGCTTTTTGATGGATGGTTTGTTCGATTAAATTTGGGTGTAAATATAATTTCCAAAACTCCAGGTAAGTATATCCATTATTTTTTATGGTGTAATTATTCTGAATAACTATTTGGGCCAATTCTTCCATCAATAAATTCTCCAGATCGAAAATCCTTTGGGGTAAAGTTTGGTAAGATGTATTCCGAAAGAGATTCATCCGTATAGGACTTTTGTATTTCTGTCCATATTCTAGCCAAAAATAGATATTCTTTCCTAATATCACCTATTGCCCATGCTGAAAACCAATTTTCAACTAAGTATGAGATATATGCAACCTCATCTGTTGCTCTCGTTTCAAAGAAGGTTTTAGATTGAATTAAATTATAAAAACTTAATAAATGTGAATCCTGATAAGTTGTTATATATTCTTTTAGCGTAATAAGAAATTTTGTAAGTCTATTTCCTGTTTGATATACATTCCTTGAAATCAGAAAATCAAAGTTTTGTGAAAATTCAACAGCCAATTCCCTTTTCATGTTTACACTTAGCTTATTACTGGTAGTATTAGGCAATTTTCCATTATCGATTAGAAATACCGTATCTAAAAGGCTGTTATAAAAATCCTTAAAGTTTTCTTTCTTTAGACTATTAATTAGAGTTGAAAATTGTGAATAAAAAATTAGTGGTTCGGGAGGTTCATTATGGAACTCACCAATAGTGTATTTTTTATTTATGGGCTGTGATATAAATCGAAAATACTTTGAAGAAAAACGCTCTATTATAAGATTACTGTTTTGATATTTGTCAACTAAGGACTGAAATGAGGATGCTATCCTTTGGAGCAATTCACAATATTCGCCATCCAACTGATATTCGGTTCCGCTGTCAATTTTTTTTATTTTCTGTAAATATTCGGAGATCTCAGAAATTATGGGATTAGTAGATAAAGATAGCTTTTCTCCTTTATTTCCCTGTGTTCCTCGTAGAACTATTAAAAATATTATAAGGGAAACAAATGTTAAAAATATAGTTAATGGTAAGTGATTTTCAAAAAAAGTTATCATGTTTTTTACTTTACTATTTGCGCATTAAATTCTTAGCATATCCATCTGAACAAATGTGGTAAATGAAGTAGACAAGAATCCAAACGATAAAAATGGAGGGAATTAATAAAATCATTTCAAAAGGCAATTTTGATTGATTGTAGAATACTGTATCAAAACTATATATTGTCATCGTTGCAAAGAATAACAAAATTATAAAAGGAATTAGTCTCCAAAGATTATATTTACTTGGTCTTTCTTCAAATAGTATTGATAAAAATATAGCAAGAAATGAAAATATAGTTATTACTATAAGTGAAAAGACAAGATTAAAATCGGTAAAATTTGATCTTTTAATATAATATCCGACACAAATACTAGTGAGGATATAAAACATTTTGTTTGCGTGTTCCATAAGTTGAATTAACCCTCTTTAGTTAAAATTAGAAGTTCTTCCCCTGATAAAATTGATAAGGTTGGAACATCATCGATAATGGATTGGGTAGAACTTAGATGGTTATCAACATCTGTGAACATAAACAGGCCACCAACATGTCCACCTAAATTAATTATTGTGTTTTTTGTTCTAACAATTGAAGATCCTCTAACGGTCCCATCAATAAATAATAAGAAAGTAATCTCAGCTAGATCTTGAGAATCATCTAAATTTCTTGAAATGTTAGGATAAATGTTGAATTCGCCAGGAGTATCTTCTTTTATTACATAATTATCCCAATTGAATTTTTGGCTAATGAAAGGCATTATTGGTATTGGGCCTAATGTCCCCAACAATGTGGTAATACAAATTATGGCATTACATTGATCAACTATTTGAGAATTAATTTCAATTAAATCGCAAGTAATTTTAGATAATTTTGTTATAACCTCTGGTTTTTTCCAAAAGCGATCATGATAAAGAATAGGGACTCTTTTACCATCACGGGTTAATGTAAAGCGTGCAGGTCGAATTACGTTAGTCCTTTTACATAAATCAACAAACTCTTTTTTATAATTTTGAGGGACCTCTATTTTGCTCATTACCCCGCCCATATTAATTCTTTTAATAAATTATATTTGTTTTTATTCAATATGTCAAACTAATGAAAGTTTTGGTAGAAGAATATTGAAAGATATTACGGCCAGATCTGCCAAGCGGCGATACTGATCAAGAGGCCTAGAATGATGCCGCCCAGGGCTTCCATAGGGGAATGACCGAGGACTTCTTTTAATTCCTGATATTCTTCCAAGGGTTTGGCTTTGCCTTGAATAAACTCATCGATGATGCGGTTGATCTGTTGGGCGTGGAAGCCGGCCTGACGGCGGATGTTCGTGGCGTCATAGATCACCACGGCGGCCAGGGCGATTGCCAGACCGAAAGCGGGGGTATCAAAGCCCATATAGTGCCCCACACCCGCTGCTGCGGCTGTGACCATCGCGGAATGGGAACTGGGCATACCGCCTGTGCTGAGCATCAGGGACCAATCCCACTTTTTCGTTCGCAGATATTCCAGGGGGAGTTTGAGGATCTGCGCCAGGAAGGAGGCAACCAGGCTGCTGATCAGGACGGGGTTTCTAATGACATCAATTAAGGGCATGGTTAATTATCCTTCAGAAGGCGCTTGAGAGGCGGCGTCCTGAGAAAGTTGACGGAGTTTAATTTCGGCTGTTTCCAGCAGTTCTGCACAGTGCCGGGCCAGCAGCTGGCCGCGTTCATAGACTTCCAGGGCTTTTTCGAGGGGCAATTCTTCGCCTTCCAGCAGGGTGACATTCTCCTGCAGGGCGGTGAAAGCGGCTTCAAAATCCATTTTCTGGATCTCTGTTTGTACTTTATCTGGCATCAGGAACCTCCTGGGTTAATCTTTGAAATCCGAGCGGACAGGCTTCCCTGGCTAACCCGGACGTGTAGGTTTTCATCAACAGCCACCTGGCTGGTGTCTTTCACAACTTGCCCATCCTCTTCGCGGGTGACGATCGCATAACCTCGTTTCAGTACGGCCATCGGGCTCAGGCTGTGCAGGGACTGGGTCAGGTGCGCCAGGGTGAGCTTACTATGCTCGAAGTTGGCCTGGATGGATCGCTCCAGTCGCAATTGTACTTCATCCAGGCGCTGGCGGTAATTATCCACCCGGTAATGGGGGGAGTGGCGCTCGAGGTTGTTGGTCCATTGTGCGACCTCCCAGCCCAGAACAACGAGGGATTCTCGCAGCCGTGTTCTATGACGATTTTCCAATTCAGCAATGATGCCCAGCAATTCCATCCGGTCCGGCGTAGCGAGTTCAGCGGCGGCAGTTGGGGTGGGCGCCCGGCGGTCAGCGGCAAAGTCGGTTAGGGTGAAGTCGGTCTCATGGCCCACACCGGAGATGATGGGCGCTTCCGAGGCAGCCACAGCCCGGGCAACAGCCTCGTCGTTGAAGGCCCAGAGGTCTTCAATTGAGCCACCGCCGCGCCCAATCAGGATCACATCAGGTGCCACTTCCCGATTGAGGCGTTCCAGCGCAGCTACGATCCCTGCCGGGGCGTCAATGCCCTGCACAGGGGTAGGTGAGAGAACCACCTCGGCCACGGGATAGCGCCGGGTGATCGTGTTGAGCATATCCTGGAGGGCCGCGCCGGTGGGTGAAGTCACAATGCCGATCACCTTTGGCAGCCAGGGAGTTTGTCTCTTGAGTTCTTCCTCAAAAAGGCCTTCAGCTTCCAGTTTGGCTTTAAGTCTAAGAAATTCCTGGAAGAGTGCGCCTTCCCCAGCCGGCGTCATCGTATCCACATAGAGCTGGACCTGACCGCTGGTTTCATAAATCCCCATGCTGCCATGCGCCTGGACTGCCATGCCTTCTCTGGGGGCAAAATTCATCCGCTGGGCAGCGTTCCGCCACATGACGCAGCGGATTGCAGCGTCGCCATCCTTGAGGGTGAAATAAAGGTGGCCGGATGACGGCTGGGCAAAATTGGAGATCTCACCCTCCACCCAGACATCCTGCAGGATGGGATCATCCTCCAGTAACTGGCGCAAATAAGTGGTCAGTTGACTGACTTTGAGAACGTTCTTGGGTTGAAATAGCGAAAATTGTTCCATAATTGGTCGCTTGATAATGCGCGAATGCTTAAGTATAACAACAAATCCGTCAAGATGATTATCTGATACAATTATCCAATATCAAAATAAGGATGACTCAATAGTGGATCTAATCTGGACACCCTGGCGTATGAAATATATTCAAGAACATCACGACTATCCCGGTTGTGTCTTTTGCCTGGCGGCTGAGGAGCCGGATGGCGTGGATAACCTTATTTTCCATCGCGGAGAGCATGTTTTCATGATCCTCAACCGCTTCCCTTATACGAGCGGGCATGTGATGTGCGTGCCCTATGCCCATGTGGACCGACTGCATGCCCTTTCGCAGGCTGCCAGGGCCGAGATGATGGAAATGACCAACAAGGCCGTTGATGTCCTACAAATAGTTTATAAGCCCCAAGGATTCAATGTGGGTTTGAACCTAGGCGAGATGGCTGGGGCTGGTGTTGCGGACCATTTGCATATGCACGTTGTTCCTCGTTGGGGCGGCGACACGAATTTCATGTCTACGGTGGGTGAGACCCGGGTATTGCCTGAATCACTGACTGAGACTTATGAACGGGTGAAGACGGCCTGGGATAATTTTGAATCCTGATTGGAATAGACCTGTTAAAATAAAAGAGACGCTGTCATCAGCGTCTCTTTTTGTATAGATAGAAAGGTGGGTTAGATCTGTTCTTTTTTCTTGAGCAGAGCTTTGACCAGGGAGACGAGGCCAAGGAGGATCAACAGGATCGGCCAGTAGGTCATCACATAGGATTGCAGACCGAACTGAGTGCCGAAGGCAAAGAACAGCACAGCGCTGATAATGATGAGGGTCAAAGCCGCATTGGTCGTATCTTTGAAGTTCTTATCAATCAGCCCCTTCAGCAGAATGCCAATACCCACAAAGCCGGGGATCAGTGCCCAGATATAGGCCCAGGAGTCCCAGTTTTGGGTAAGTTCCTGATAATAGAAGATTCCGCCCAAGCCGGAAAGGATCGAACCTGGGATGGCGAGGCCGCCGGTGCCGGAAATCAGAGCCCAAAGCAGGAACATGACGCCCAGACCTATGAGGATGAAGGGCCAGCTCCAGAAGCTGAAGATTTCGGGGTAGAGTTCACCAGCCAGGAAGAGACCACCCAACAAAATCATGATGATCCCAGTAAAAATACCTGATTTCTTTTTCATTTTGATTCCTTTTAATTAATCCTGCTGGAAAACTTTCCAGCAGGTGATGAACAAAAATTAATTATTTACTGCCAAGATGAGTGATGTTTGCCGCGCCATTGATATTTTGGATGATAGCAGGTTCTCCGAAATAATTCAATGTGCCGCCGCCATTAAAAGTGACTTCAAGGCTGTCCGTGACCCAAACGGTGGCAATACCCAGCCCATTTGATGTGAGGACAGTCTGCGAGGTCTTGAGATCGCCATTTTGGATGGTGCCGGCGCCATCTATACCGAGTATCTGGGAATTGACCTCACCACTGATATTGACATTGCCGGTGCCATTGATCTGGATGATCAGTGAGTCCGCCGTCAGGTCTGTGATGTGAGCTTGTGCAGCGCCATTGACAGTAATGCTCAGGGTGTCGGTGTCCAGCAGGTTCATATCCATGTCGCCCGCGCCATTGAAGGTGATGGCATTTAAGTCCGTGACGACCAAAGAATAAGTGATGGTTTCGGTAGGAAGCAGGGATTTCTGCCAGAAATGGTCCTGGAAGCCGAGAACCAGTGTGCCCCCTTCAACGGTGGATTTCAAATAGGGGAGGATGTTGTCCTCAGCCTCAATCTGCAGTGCGACAGTGTCACCCTGGGTGATCACCAGTTGGCCCGCGCCATCCAATTGGATCGCATTGAAATTGTTAATGCTACGGGTCTCGGTTGTCAGCGTGCCAGAGCCCTTGACGACCCTAATAATGGGAAACGAGCAGGCCATCAGGGTTGCGCTCAAAAGTAGCAGGGCGCTGATAAGGAATATCTTCTTGGTTTTCATTGATTATGCCTTTCTTTAAATATCTTTCAGTATATATATTATACGAGAAAGGCCCTGATAAGTTGCAAGCCTGGGTTTTTCAGGGTTTTACTAGTTTTTTGGGCAAGGGATTACAATTAGGGGTGAATAGAAAGGAAAATATGCCAGACAACAACGGTAGAGAAGCCTTATTCAATCATTGGTCTCAAACCTATCAGGATGATGTCAGCGATGGAGAATTTCCTTTTATCGGTTACGAACAGACCCTTGATTGTTTAATTCAGGCTGCTGAGCTTCAGCCAATCCATAAAGTGTTGGATCTTGGGATCGGCACGGGCGCTTTGGGTGTCAGGCTGTCTATTCCTCCAGGTCAATTGTGGGGTGTGGATTTTTCGGCTGCCATGTTGGACAAGGCGGCTGAAGTTCTCCCTGAGGCACATTTACTCCAACTGGACTTGCTGTCAGATGAGTGGCCCGAGGAGATTCACCAGCCTTTTAATCGGATCATCTCCGGGTATACCTTTCATGAGTTCACCGATGAGCAAAAGCTGGCGGTCCTCAAGAGTCTGGTCGCGGATCATTTGGCCGATGATGGGGTTGTACTAATTGCAGATATTTCATTTCAGACCCAGGCGGCATTTCGAGTGGGTTTCCAACGTTTTGCCAATCAATGGGATGATTCAGAATTCTATTGGTGCGCAGAGACGATGATCCCGCAAATGGAGGTGTTAGGCCTGAAGGTTCAGTATACGCAGACCTCGGATTGTGCTGGGATCTACAAGATCCAAAAGAGCTGATCGATCTGTGGGCTGACAAGTGAAAGGATTGACCGTGGGATTAGGCAACCGACTTCACCCGGAAAGATATCATGGTTTTACAGCAAATCCGCCCTTCTTTGAAGGCTGGTATTTCAAGCTGGTCAGCCGGGATGGCAGTCACCGATTGGCAATTATCCCAGGTATATATCTGAGCGAGGATCGTGAGAAGCGGCATGCTTTTATTCAGGTCTTTGATTCGGAATCGGAGGCTGGTGCTTATCTTCGGTTTCCATATGAGGATTTCAAGGCTTCACCGGATAGCTTTGAAATATTGATTGGGGAAAATTTCTTCTCTGCTGGTGAAATCAATCTGGATATTGATGAGCATAATATATCTCTCCACGGAACGCTGAATTTCAGTGGGTTGACCCCCTGGCCCGTACGTTTGACATCGGTTGGCGCAATGGGGTGGTTTGCCTGGGTGCCATTCATGGAGTGCTATCATGGTGTGGTCAGCCTGGATCATGAGATCTCTGGCTCTCTCAGGCTTAACAGGCAAGAGATTGATTTTAGCGGCGGCAGGGGCTTCATCGAGAAGGATTGGGGCCGTCAATTCCCTTCGGCCTGGATATGGGGACAAAGTAATCACTTTGACCGGCCCGGGATCAGCCTGATGTTGTCCGTGGCGGTGATTCCCTGGCTGGGACGGTCTTTTGGCGGGTTCATCGTTGGGTTCTATTTTGAAGGCCAACTTCACCGGTTCACGACCTATAATGGCGGAAAAATTGAAGAATTGGTCGTCGAGGATAACTGGGTGCGGTTGACCTTCCGCAATCGGACCCATCGCCTGAAAGTGGAAGCTCGGCAGAATGCGGGAGGGCTTTTACAGGCGCCCACGACTGTGGCGATGGAGCGGCGGATTCTGGAAAGTCTGAATGCCTGTTTCAGAGTTAAATTTGAGGACCTGGATGGTCAGGTGCTTTATCAAAGCATCGGTGAAAATGCAGGGTTGGAAGTGGTTGGCGATCAGGAAGCCCTGATCCAACGGGTGTTTCCTCACCGCTAGGTTGATTAAACTTTAAATAGACAAGGCACCATAACGGTGCCTTGTGTTTTTTGGAGTTTGATCTTAGATAACCTTGAAACCGGTTTCTTCGAGGAATTTATCCCGGTTTGCCAAACGGGCAGTCTTGCCGGAACTGGTCTTGACGATCCAGCCATCTTCCACCAGGTGCACATGGCGCAGCGCAACCGCTGAATCCTGGGTGATGGTCTGGCGGATGTCATTAGCGATCCGCTGCTTTTCTTCCTCCTCAGCGGTATCCACTTCCGCCACCAGAACTACCTGTTCGGTGCCCATCTTCTGTGAGAAGATACCAAAGGCCACGGCCCGGCCGGGGTGCACGCCGGGAATGGTATAGGCGATCCGCTCAAGGTCTTGGGGGTAGATGTTCTTGCCGCCCACGATAATCAGGTCCTTTTTGCGACCGGAAATATACACTTCGCCATCTGCCATATAGCCATAGTCACCGGTCAGGTACCAGCCATCAATGAAGGCTTGTTCGGTGGCGTCATGTCGGTGATAATATTCCGTCAGCATACAGTCTGAGAGTAGTGCGATCTCACCAATGTGCCGCTCCGGCAGGGCATTACCATCCGCATCCACTATTTTCACCTGGGTGTTGGGGATGGGCTTGCCGGCGGAGACCATGTCAATGGAGGGCTGGCCTTCAATAGCCGGCCTGGCGATTCGTTCGGTCTGAACAGCATCTCGATCCACGGGGTCAATCCGGACGGGGCTGTCCACGCCGCCCTGTGTGACGGCAAAGGTGTTTTCCGCCATAGCGTAACTGGTGCCAAGCGCGCTTTCTTTGAAGCCATAGGGTTTGAAGGCTTCCAGGAAAAGCTGCTGGCTGTCATTGCGCATCGGCTCAGAGCAATTCGTCACCAGCCGCCAGGAGCTGAGGTCAACCCCTTCCATGTGACGGGGGCGGATCTTGGTGGCGCAGAAGTTATAGGCAAAGTTCGGCAGCCAGACCAGGGTGCCCTTGTATTGGCTGACAGCCTGCATCAGCCTATAGGGTGCCCGGACCCAGTCGAAGGGGGACATCAATACCAGCGGCAGGCCGTAGAGGATCGGCATCAGGAAGCCGGCGATCAGGCCCATGTCGTGATAGAGGGGCAGCCAGCTGACCAATACATCCGATTTTGGATCAATATGAAGCACATCAGCATAAGCGCTGACCTGGTTCAGAACTGCCTGGTGCGAAAGAGCGACGCCCTTTTGCAGGCCGGTAGTGCCGGAGGAATGCTGGAGCAGCACGATGTCTTTAGGTTTTCGGCGGGAGAGGTCAAAGACTGGCTCTTCACCTTCACCGAGTTGTTCCGCCACCATCACCGTGCGGACCGAATCCTCTTCCTTGAGAGCGGCGCGCACTTCCATTTCAAATTCTGCATAGGTGAAAATTGCGGCGGGTTTGGTCACTTCGATCAATGAGGCAAGGTCCCGGCGGTATTTTTCCGGTTGGAGCTTTTCCGTCAGATAGGGCATGATCGAAGGGATCGCCCCATGCAGGATGGTGCCGAAATAGGTGCGGATCAGGTCATGACCATGTTGGAAGATCAGCAGCACCACCTCACCGGGCTGAATGCCTTCAGCTTCCAGCTTGCGCTGGGCGCTGACCGCACTCGTGACCAGCTGGCGCACGGTGATCTGTCGGTCTTCCTCACCGGCATGCTGCAATGTGAGGGCGATCTCATCCGGTCGATTTTCGTAATGGTTTTTTAAAATGTGGTGAAACGTCTGCATTAAGCGTCCTGGCGTTCGATGATCAGGTCGGCTAATTGGTTGAGGGTGTCAAAGGTGTCCGCGTTCAACTCGGTGTCATCAATATGGACATTGAAATTGTCCTCAACGAACAAGGCCACATCCACCAGGCTGAAGGAATCGATCAGGCCGCTGGAGATCAGGGCTTCGTCGGCATCAATCTGGCGGTCCGGTTGCTGCAAGACTTCGTCGCGCAGGTAACTATCCACTTTGGCAATAATTTCATCTTTCATGTTCAGTTTAGTCTCCTCTTTGAGAAATTTCAGCCGTCCGAGGTTGATTTATTGACGGCAACCTGTGTATTTTACCACCAGGGTATACCTAGGGGGCAATTAGTTGTTCCAGAGCGGGTTTTAAGGCTTCGTATAAGGTTTGGGAGCCTGCGGGGGTCAGGTGAACAGCGGAATTGGTGAATTCAGCTTCGGGAACAACATCCCAAAGGTCAATGTAGGTCCAATCCGCATCTGCAGAGAGGCCGGTCATCAGTTCGCGGTACTGGTCATAGGCCCAGCGGGGATAGAAGAAGTTATAGTGGATATCACTGTTGGCCCCTGTGCTGACCAGGATCGGTTCATTGACAATCAGAACAGGCACATCCCCGGCCAGGATTGTCCCGGCTGAGAGTGCGCTTGTCAGTAGTTGATCTACGGGTAGGGTACTTGCATCCCAACCGGCAAAGTTTGTGTCACCGGCTTCGAAATCGCGCTGAGCGGGGGTGTAGTTGCTGGGATAGGTCTGGTCGATTCCGGTGGCAGCCCACATCATGCCGTAGAACTGCAATTGGAGGGCGTCAAAAATCGTACGCCGGCGGCCGATGAGAGTCTGGTCCCAATAAGTGGATTGGGTGAAGGCTGCCAGGTTATCCTGCAGCGGGAGGTCGAATCTGTCAATCAGGGGGATCACCCGTTGGGGGTTATTGGCAACCAGGGGCGTCTCAATCTGAATTTGGTTAGGGAAGGATTGAAGCGTGACCGGCCATAGGATCAGGTCCGGGCCATAGGCCAGCACTTTTTCAAGGATCATCAGGTCCTTGGCGAGGGACATGGAAGGATAAGCCAGGTTATAGGCCCTGACCGTCCGGCCATCGCTGGTGGTGAGGCCATCCGCATTAATCAGCCCGCTGAGGGTGTCCTGTGGCTCCAGCAGGGTGCCCCAGGTGGCGCTGTCACCGATCAGGATGATGCGGAACTCGTCACTGGGTTTATCACCCGCGTTGATCTCATGGGAGGCGAACATCGCTTCCAGGTCATAGAGGCTGAGGTTATAGGCTTCGGTGGGGTTCTCGCCAAAGGGCAGCCGGACCCTGCCGGGCCAAACCAGGTTATAGAGCGAGAGCTTGCCCCAGTTATTGCCTACAGGGATCAATCCAATTGTGAAATTGATAATAATGAAGAGCAGCAGGCCTTTGATCAGCACATTGCGGATGAATTTGCCTGTGGATTTTTTATCAGTAGTTGTGTCTTCTGTCATTTGTTTTATTTCTCTCATCGATCATCGGGGGGATTATTCGGCCGCTGCCAGCTGCTGGCGGATGCTGTCAAGCAGTTCCAGCGCAGAGAGGTTGCGGATATCCCAGGCCCGGTAATTGAGGTAGACATCTTCCCGATCTTTATCCAGGCCGCCATTAGGCAGGTCCTGCACGGTTGCCCAGAAATTCCAGAGGGGTAGATGCCGGTCATAAGCCACCTGTGCCATGGCCAGGTTGCGGCTGTAATCGCCTTCGGTGTTGTCCGCTTTGGTGGAGAGCACCGGCAAAACGCCTTGTTCCAGCAGGATATCAACGATCTGGTTCAGATAAGCGATGTAATCTTCCTGTGAGGTGGATGGTGTCCAGTTGGTTCCCAGGCTGATCAAGGCTAGAGAGGGATTGGACAGACGGACTTCACAGGCAACTGGGGTTTCAGTGGTTTCGCAGAGTTCAGAATTCGCTCTGGCCCACATTGGGTTCAGGGCACTGGCAACCGTCATACCATTTTCAACGGTGATGCTGCGGTGCACGAAGGAACCAGCGTACCACTCGATGGTGTCTTCCAAATATTCCTCACCCTCTGGTAGGGTGTAACGATTTTCGTCATAGAGGCTGAGGAAATAGGTGGGCGAGCTTTGGCAGTCGCCGATCACCGAGAACACGTGAGCATCACGGCCCATTTCCTGACCCAGGCTGTAAACCTCATAAACATAAGACTCCAGCTCAGGGATTACCGGCCATTCCTGCCAGTCATCAGGTTTGAGGCGGGTGTCCGGCGTGGGGGTGGGGACTTGGGTTTCGGTGGGGGTGGGCTGCAAGGTGCCCGTAGGGGTAAGCGTGGGCTGCAGGGTGGCGGTTGCTGTGGCGGCGGGTGATTCGCTGGCGGTCGGTGCTGTTTGAGGGACGCAGCCAGCGATCAACGCGGATGCCAGCAGAATGGCGGCCAGGGTGGGTAGTTGGGAGGAAAGAGTCAGCTTTTTCATGCGATTCCAAACAGCTTTCCGAAGGTTTGAAGTGCCAGGCTCGTTGAGGGCAGGGCAAACCAGATCCAACCCAGGCTGACAAAGACGAAATTAAAGGCAACGCCGCTCACATAGAAGACTTTGCCCAGCGCGGGCTTCTTCTCAACCAGAGCTGCGACCTTCGGGCTGGCAAAGCTGCTCCAGCGATTATGGATGAACAGGCCCAGGCCATGCCAAAGGCCCCAAATGATGAAATTGGGGGTGATTCCGTGCCAGAGGCCGATCACCAGCATGGTGCTGATCTGTGTTATGAAAATGATCAATGGGGTAGGGAGTTTCTTGTTCCTGCGCAGCTTGCGGGTGATGGGGTTGAAGAAATAGCCTCGGAACCATTGCGTGAGGGTCATGTGCCAATTATTCCAAAACAGGGTCAGGTTGGGCTCTCGATAGGGGTGATTGAAGTTTTCTGGCAGGGCGAAGCCCAACAAATGTCCCATACCGATAGCAATATCGGTGTAACCCGCAAAGTCGAAATAGAGCTGGAAGGAATAAGCCGCCAGCATCAGCCAAAGCCAGCCGGTGGAATTCGTCTGGGTGACGTTGGTCGCGGTGATCGCCACCAGTGCCAGCGAGTCGGCCAGGATGAATTTGCGGAAGAGACCGGTTGCCAGTCGCTTGCCGCTGGTCTTCAGTTCACCGGCGTTCAGGGGCTGCGGGGCGTCGAGGTCCTTGCGGAATCGCTGCAGTTTATCCAAGGGGCCAGCCATGAAGGACGGGAAGAAGATCGTATAGATTAGCACTTCGTCCAGACCCATTTCTTTGAGTCGCCCGTTCATCCGGTCAATCAGGGTGTGGATCAGGCGGAAGGCCACATAAGAAAAGCCCAGCCAGCCAAGGTCGGTTGAGAGGGCCAGGTTGGGGTCCTGCGACATCAGGCCGCGCAGGGCGGCACTTGTGCGGGCTGCCAGGGTGGGGTTCTTGAGCAGAACGAAGAACACCAGGATCAGCAGCACACCGACTGTCAGTGCAGGACGGGCCGGCTTGAGGAAGCGAGTGAGTACCAGCGTCAGCACGGCAATGATCGCCAGGGCGATTGCCACTGAGAGGAACTGGGGCGGTCGGGAAGCCGTCAGAATGCCTTTCAGGCTGACGAAACGCAGCAGGCCCAGCAGCAAGACGGTCCCCAATGTGAGGACCGCCGCCAACCAGTTTTGTTTGATTTTGAATTGTTCCTTCTCAGCCGTCAGGCCCCAGACTGCTATAACCAGGCCGAGGGTGGCGGTTGGAAACCAGAAATCCATCTGGCGGATGGGGAGGCTGGGCTGCAGCCAGTAGATCGCGATGACCGAACTGACCAGCAGCGCCCAGCGCCGCAGCTTTCCCGGAAAGAGAAGCCTGAGCGCGAGGGCAGCAGCGATGAGGATCAGGATATTGAGTAACGACATTTAAAATCCCTGATAGATCCAGAGCGGAGAACGGTCAGCGCTGAAGATCACCAGGATGACGATCAGCAGGCAGAGCAACAACGCCCAGAGGTTTTCTTTAGTTAGCAGATGGTCTTTTAGCCAGCGCAACGATTACCTTTTCTACTCGTAACCGCAGAGGCGCCAATCGCCATTTTCGTTGACGAGGGTATAGGTGCGGCCGCTGAGGGAGAATTCCCGGGCTTCGCCATTATAGGTCGCTGAGATGGCTCCTTCACAGGTCACCTTGGCGGTGTCGCCATCTTCGCTGACGGTTTGGCAGGTGGCGTCAACAAGTTCGGTTTCCACGCTGACGAAGCTATCGAGCTCCAGAAGCGCTTGAGATTCCCAATCGGCACAGGCATAGCTGATCAGTTCTTCCTGATTTTTATCCACCAGGGCCTGCTGATAGAGCAGAACCGTTTGGGCGGGGGCATCCTGGCCGCCGGCGCAGGCGGAAAGGGCCATACTGAGCAGGGCAATGACACCGATGAGATAGAACCATTTATTGTTTTTCATATTGTCGTCCTCCGTAAAATTATGGTGTGATCCAATAGATTGCATCTAAGGTGATGAAATCTGTAGAAGTAATCGTCAGGGAATCATCCAGTTCATCAAAGAGACCGGATCCCAGGTTGAGTTGGCGGAGATGGATTTGATAGCCATCATCCATTGGCAGGGTTGAGGTCAGGAAAAGCTGGCCTGAGCCGGCACTCCAGACGACGCTGGGGTTGAGGCCGGGGAAGGCATAGTATTCCAGTTGGCTCATGGCCGCGATATTGACCACAAAGATGCGGGCATCACCGGATTTGCCGGTGTAATCATCACGGGTCTTGGAGAGCAGAACCACATCGTCACTGTCCGGCGACCATTCCAGGTCCACTGCCCGATTTCCGGGAAGGTAAAGGTAGTCCTGGTAGGTCTTTCCGGTGTTTTCAACGTAGAGGATCTGGGTGGGGTCATCCGTACCTTCAACCCAGACAAATGTCTTTCCATCAGCGGACATGGCGATATTGGATTGTTCCTTATAGAGTGTACTGCCATTGGCGTCATTGGTCCAAACGGTATTTTCCTCGCAGGAAGCTTCAGCCAGGCATTCACCTTCATACCAATAGAAGCTGGCGTCGCCAGTGGGGCGAATCAGGCCGGAGATTTGTCCGGAAGCTATTTGGAGCCAGGTGTCATTGACGGGATCAATCAACCAGATGGCCTGATTTTGATCTTCTTCGGTCAGGACCAGCAGGCGGGAGTCGTTTGGCAGCCAGAAAGCACTGGCACTTCGCCCGGTGACAGCCATTTTATCGGTTACTACCGAGATATTGCCGTCGGCATCGCTGATGAAGAGGTTGCTGCCCTGATTGACCAGCAGCTTGGTACCGGTGGGGTCCACATCCTGCAGCTCATATCCGGTCTCAAGGACCTGAAAAAGGGTTTGGGTCGTCATGTCGTAGGTGAACACGCCCAGGCTTTGGCTTGCTTCACCGCTGCGCTGCTCGATGGAGAAGACCAAACGTTGGTTTTCCACCGTCACCTGTGGAGCGATGGGGCTTGGGCTGAGCGAAACATCTGCAAAGGTCACTTCGGGGGTCTCGGTGACAACAGGGGTGATGTCTGCAACGGCTTCATCGCGAACCCCGCGCCAGACTGCATCCAGCGCTTCGAGGGCTGTTAGGCTGCGCACGGACCAGGCAGCGTAACTTATATGGAAGCCGTCCCGGTCGGGGTCAATCCCGTGGTAGGGCATGTCCTGCACAGAAAGCCAGAAGTTCCATAAGGGGATGTGATATTCATAGGCCAGTTGGGCGGTTGCCAGGTTGATTCGGTGATCACCTTCAACATTATCGGCTTTGGTGGAAAGGATCGGCACAACGCCGTTGTCGATATAATATTCGATCATTGTGCGCATATATTCTTCATAGCGTTCCACCGTGCGGCCGGACCACCAGACTTCCAGGCTGATGATGACGAATGAGGGGTTGTGCACCCGGTTTTCACATTCGATTGGCGTCTCGCCCGGTTCACAGACCTCCGGGTCTGCCCAAATGGGGGAAAGTACCGCAGCAGCGTTGAAACCGCCCCGTACAGCTTGTCCATCACGGTTGAAGGATCCGGCGAAGTTATCAATGCTTTCCTGCAGATAGGCGTTGCGTTCGGTCAGGGTGAAGCGGGTGGGCTGGTCATAGATACCCATCAGCACCTGTTTGATAGCCTGGCAATCGCCAACCTTTGAGAAACTGTGGGGGTCGTTGCCCAGGCTTAGGCCATATTGGTAGATTTGTTTTTCATACCCGGTTAGTTCCGGGATCACGGGCCATTCCTGCCAGCGTTCCGGGGGGAGACGATTATCCACAATTGGGATTGCAGTTGGCGCAGGGATGGTGGGGGTGGGCGCTTCTGTCACTTCGGCGGTCTCATTTTGGAGGGCCTGGGTCACAGTAGCAGCGATGGCATCTGCCTCGCTAATCTCCGTTGAAGCAGGAAGGGTTGGGCCGGGTACTTTACAACTGGTCAGGACCAGTGTCGCCACAATAAGCAAGACGACCACCCGATAGGTCGAGTTGGTACGCATAAAGTGTCCTTTCAAAACACCACTTCCCTGTGCGATGAATTGGTTTTGGAAGAGGGAAGGGTGTGGGAAATTAATTTCAGACAAAATTTGTCCGCTACGAATTATAACATGTTCTGCTTTTATGCCAAACAGGGAGCCGATGGGTTTTGAGGTTTTTTCTGATCAGCAAACCTTATACAAGCCTTTTACTTTGGAGTGAAGAAATTATAAAATAAAGGAAAAGAAATCATAATGGAGAATAGAAAATGAAACGTAATCGAATATTAATCATTGGATCGCTGGTGCTGACTCTTGTAGCTAATTTTCTGGCGAACGCCTTACCGCTCAACGGCCTGACCACCGGTGAAATCTCGGATGCCTATCCGATCTTTTTTGTCCCGGCCGGCTTTGTCTTTTCCATTTGGGGCCTGATTTACCTAGGCCTGGCAGCCTTTGCGGTTTACAGCGTCACGAAGATGGGCCTGGCCGATCCTCGGGTGGATAAAGTTGCCGGGTGGGTCGTGGCATCCAACCTGTTCAATTTTGTGTGGATTTTCCTCTGGCACTACGAGCAATTCCCCCTGACCCTGGTTGCAATGGGTGGCCTGCTGGTCAGCTTGTTGACAACCTATCTCAAGTTGCGGGTCGGCCTGGAGAAGCGCAGCTGGCAGGGAAAACTGCTGGTGGATACTCCCTTTAGTATTTACCTCGGCTGGATCACAGTGGCGACGGTGGCCAATTTCTCCCAGGTGTTATATGTGCTGGGGTGGCGGGGTATGCCGCTCTCTGAGCCGTTTTGGGCCGTGATTTTGCTAGCTGTGGCGAGCCTCCTGGGATTGCTGATGATCTTCCTGCGTAAGGAAGTGGCCTATCCTTTGGTGCTGGTCTGGGCGTTTGTGGGGATCTGGGTCAAGCAAGGCGAGACGCCTCTGGTTGCCATGACGGCTCTGGTGGGTGCGATCCTGCTGGGTGTGCTGGCGCTGGGAAGGTGGGTTGTAGGGGCGGTGAAGACGGCGTGATGAGATGATGTAAGTGTAGATAATTGCTTATCACTGGTACTCACTTCGGCTTCCCTCATCCGGCACGTTGTAGATGAGATTGCTTCGCAAGCTCGCAATGACAAAAGGATGTAGGTCACGCTTCCAGCGTGACAGGATGAATGAGATTGCTTCCTTCGTCGCAATGACAAGAGAATGTAGATGAATGAGATTGCTTCCCACTCTGCTTTGCTTCGGGGACAATGTCGCAAGCTCGCAATGACAAAGAATAAGTGAAAATAAAAAGGCTGTCCACACTGGACAGCCTTTGTCATTTACTTAAGTCTCCCTTACCTGCGGCGTCTACCGCCAATCATCGAGGCAAAATACATCAACTGCAGGACGGAGGTGGCAACTGCAGCCACATAGGTCAGGGCCGCGGCGTTCAGCACCTGGCTGACACCCCGCTCTTCTTCGACTGTGGTCACCAGACCGTTGGTCTTGAGCAGCTGTTTGGCGCGGCGGGAGGCGTTCAGCTCCACCGGCAGGGTCGCAATCGAGAAGATCGCGCCTGCGGAGAAAGCGATAACGCCCACCCAGGCCAGGTCACTGATCTGGAGCAGCAAGCCGATCAGGATGAAAAGCCAGCCTACGGTTGTGCCGATGTTGACCACAGGGACCATTGCAGTTCGCAAACGCATGGGGAGATATTCCTCCTGGTCCTGTTGGGCATGCCCGAGTTCATGGGCCGTGATTGCCATTGAGGCAACACTGGCTCTCTGGGCGATGCCCTGTGAGAGGCTCAGGACGTTCTGCTGGGGGTCATAATGGTCGGTCAGCTTTCCAGGGGTCCCTTTCAGCCGCATCCCATACAACCCCATCCGGTCCGCCAGGCGTTGTGCCACCTGGGCACCGTTCAGACCGCTTTGATTGGGTACCTGACTCCAGCGGGAATAGCTGGCATTGACAAAGAACTGCGCGATCATGCTCAGGATGAGCGCGGGCAGCATGTAGATCAGGTAATTGAGATTGAAAACTGGAAAGAACATAATATTCGTCCTGAATTGAGTTAGTTGACCATATCGAGCAGGACTTCAATCGCCTTTTCGAGTTGGGGATCATTGCCGTTAAGGTAATCATCCTCGGTCATTTCCACTTCATAATCCGGGGTCAGGCCAATATCGCTGATCTGGGTGCCATTGGGGGTCAGCCAGCGGGCAATTGTGATTCGCACGCCGCCTGCCTCATCCGAGAGGGCGATCCAGGTCTGCACGGAGCCCTTACCATAGGTGGTTGAGCCCACCAAAACGCCCCGGTCCTTATCCTGAATGGCACCGGCAGTAATTTCTGATGCGGAAGCTGTGCCGCCATTGACCAGAACGACCAATGGAATATCTGTGGCTGAGCCGCCGGGGATGGCTTCATAGGCATACGTTTCACCATCACCGTACTGCTCATACATCACCACGCCATCGTTGACAAACTCGGAGACAACTTCAATGGCAGTATTGAGATAACCACCGCCGTTATCCCGCAGGTCTAAGATCAAGCCAGCGGGGTTTTGGGATAACAGATCGGTCAGGGCTGCCCGGAGTTGTTCGGTGGAATTGTCGCCATAGGTGTAGAGGGCAACATAACCGATATTGTTATCGAGCATTTCATAATCAACTGTCGGGACGACGATGTGTTGACGAGTGATGGTTACATCAAAGGTCTCGCCATCCCGGTCAATGGTCAGGGTCACGTCCGTACCGGCAGGGCCGAGAATTTGTTGGAGGACCAGGTCCCCGGGGGTGCCGGTCATATCCACGCCGTCAATCGCAACGACTTTGTCATTGGGCCGTAAGCCGGCGGCTTCGGCAGGGGAGCCCTTCATCGGGCTGATGATCTCGACATAGTCGCCGGAGACATCTACATAGGCACCGATGCCTTCGTATTCGCCAGTGAGCGATTCATTTGCCTGAGTGAATTCTTCCGGGGTCATATAGGAAGTGTGCTTGTCGCCTAGTGAGGCCAGCATGCCTTCGATTGCACCACGCATTAGGTCGGTATCGTTCAATGGCTGATCGACATAATTTTCATGCAGCAGGTCCCAGGTCTCCCAGAAGGGGGAGAAGAGATTCGCTTGATCTGCCGGGGTGCTGGTGGAGGGATCAACGGTGACCGTTGTATCTTCTGTGGCAGCCGGGGTTTCATAAGATTCGATGATTGTCGTCGTGCTGGAATCGTCACAGGGTGGGCAATCATAGGGTCCGCTGATATAGGATTGGTCTATCCCAATCCATTTGGGGCCAAAATAACCAACGCCGACACCCGCAGCAAACACCAGGGCGATCACAATCAACCCAATTCCAATCGACAAACAAGTGCGTAGGCCTTTATTTTTCATTGTGAACTCCTTAATTACCTGACATTACGTGTAATGGATCCGGCGAACAGGCGTGGAAGTAGGAAAGATACCGGATATTTCAGGTTGTTTTTAATATTTTATGAAGATTACCACAGATTTATTAACAAATAATATATTACCCCATATTTTCGTTTTATTTGTCGGTGAGTATTGGGTGAGATAAGGCGGAGAGCAGCAACGTTGTCATCACGCGGGTGCCGGAGAACAGACAGTTCTCGTCCACATCAAAATTGGGTGTGTGCAGCATGGCATATTTCCCTTGCTCGGGATTCGCCCCGCCGACCCATACCATTGCGCCTGGCACAGACCTAGTATAGAAGGCAAAATCCTCGCAGTTGAAGGGATAGGTCGTTTTGATATGCAGCAAGTCTGAATTGAAGGCCGTTTTCAAATCGGGCAGGGTCTGCCGGACCAGGTCAAAGTCGTTGCGCATGTCCGGCATGAATCCGACGGGTTCCAGCCGGTAGCGGACATGGGTGGCACCGCAAATTGTGTTCAATGTGGCTTTGATCCGGCCCAGGGCGGCCCTGCGCAGGTGGGGCGTGGCAGCTTTGATACCGATTCCGAATTGGCCCGGCCAGACATCGGGGTGTTCTGAATTCCGGCTGGCATCATAGACGATGAAGCGCTCCAGCTCGGGTGGCCCCTGCTGCATCAGATCACAAAAGTGCTGCATTTCCGGCCAGGTTTCTGGCAGGTGCCAGATGTTCATCTCCCGAATCGTCCGGCAACAGCGTTCAGCAACAGCGTTTAGATCTGCTTGGGGGCCCTGCCAGTCCCGATTTTGGGAAAGGCTGACCAGGAAATGTTGAAAGCCGGACAGGAAGAGCCCATCCGTCCAGGCGATCTTGCCGCTGGGGAATGGAGAAACATGCAGGCCAAAAATGGCGATGGGTTTGGGACTTGTTAGGGCGCCGGCCCGGATCATCCGCAGCGCACCGGTGATTTCTTCTTCCTCAGCTTGAAAAAGGATTCGGATGTTCCCCTGGACCGCATCACCCAGCGCCGTGATGACCCCGGCCACGCCCACGCCGATGGCGCTGTGGACGTCATGGCCGCAGGCATGCATCACGCCGGAAATTTCCGAGCGATAGGGAACGTCATTTTCTTCGTGAATGGGGAGAGCGTCCATATCCACCCGCAGCGCGACGGTGGGTTTGGCGGGGTCGGTGATCCAATCTGCAACCAGGCTGTGCCCGCCCATTCGAGACCGGACTTCCCAGCCCAGTTTTTCAAGTGCTGATTGTAAGGTTGCCGCTGTCCAGGATTCCTGCCCGGAGAGTTCCGGGTTTTGGTGGAGGGCACGCCGCAAAGCAACCATGGCATCATATTGGACCGTGCTATGTTTGATGATCGCGAGATGGGTGGGCGCGGAAACAGACATGGTGAGATGGAGCCCCATTTGTAGATAGTGAATATTGGCCTGATGGTTATCTTGTCAGGTCAGGCAGAGATCGGGAAACCTATTACTTCTTATCCTTCTTCCCTTTCTTGCCCTTTTTTTCTTTCTTTTCCTTCTTGTCTTTCTTGTCCTTCTTATCCTTATCTTTTCCCATAATGAACCTCCAGATTGTCAATTTGGGAGGCGATGGTTGATCGCCTTATAATTTTACAGGAGAAGGTCAGGTAAGTCTAAGATTTGTTGGATATGTGGGCTGCCGTCATGCGGGAATTGACCAACCGAGATGGTTGTCATCCCGAGTTCCTGGGCTTTTTCAAGGTTGGCAGGGGAGTCATCAATGAAAAGGCAGTTTTCCGGTTCTTTACCGACCGTATCCAACGCAATTTGGAATGCCTCGGTTTGTGGTTTGCAATAGGGCATCTGGGCGTAAATATCAATGACTTTATGAAAGTGCTCCGCTATTTCAAGCAGCTCCAGGACCCGATTCGCATGGCGGTAGTCTGAATTGGTGAAAATAAATTTGGGCTGCGGAAGGCTTTCCAGAATTTGATTCAAGCCCGGCTCGGGAGTGATGAAACCATCCAGTGGCACCTTATGGACATATTCCAGATAAGTGTCCATATCCACCTGGAATTCCATTTGCAGGCCCCTGAGCGTTGTGCCATAGGTGCGCCAAAGCCGTTTGCGCAGTTCTGAGATTTCATCTTTGGGAAAGTGCAATTCCTCATCCATGAATTGCTGGATGCGGTTGCGGATTTGTTCCCAAAGACCGCTGTTATGGGGATAAAGGGTGTCATCCAGATCGAATAAGATGGCTTTATAGTCGGTGATGTTGATTTTTTCAGCTTGGTTGTTCATAGAGCAATTATAGCAGGATTGGATTTTATCGCTTATGGAATCATGGTGATCATTCTGGGGTTAGGGAGGACAAAGTCAAGGGCTTTAGGATTTTTAAAACGAAAAATTGCCCGCTTGCGGACAATTTTTCTAAATCGTTAACAATTGGCGATCAGGCTTTTCTGAAAGCCATACTAATCCAGTCGCCTTGATTAGTGCGTTCCAGAAATTTGAAGCCGTTCTGTTCAGCTTTTTGACGCATTTTCTCTTCCTGGTGCTCCAAAATACCGGAGAGCAGCAAGGTGCCGCCAGGGCTGACCAACTGGGCCAGACCGACATCAAACAGGCGCAGGATGATGGGGGCGAGGATGTTGACCAACACCAGAGGTGCTTCCTGATACGAATAGCGGCCGGTCAGGACTTCTTCCACGGATCCTTTGCCGATATCGAGCCATTCCGCTGGGATGTCATTTAACTTAGCGTTCTCCTGAGTGGAAACCACTGCCGCGCCATCCACATCCACTGCAACCGCATGGGTTGAGCCCAGTTTGAGGGCGGCAATCGAGAGGATGCCGGACCCGCAGCCGATATCCAATAGGGGCTGGCCGGGTTGGACGTAATCTTCCAGCAGGGTCATGATGAGCTGGGTGGTGGGGTGGGTGCCGGTGCCAAAGGCCATCGCCGGGTTGATGCGGATGATCGTGCGTTGTTCGCCTTCCTTGGGTTCCTGCCAGGCCGGCAGGATCAGGAGCTTTTCACCAATGTTGATGGGGGTGTAATGTTTTTTCCAGGCCGCCATCCAGTCTTCATCGCGGATGTCGGTGTAGGTTGGCTCGGGGAGAGGGGCAATCCGCCCCATATACCAGAGCGCTTCTTCCAGCTTTTGGCGGGTTTCTTCGATGTATTCATCCATGGGAATATAGCCAGAGACGGCCAATTTACCGGTGGGGAGGTTTTCCTGGGTGTGTTCGTCAAACCGGGTCACGGATTCAACGGCCACACCATTGGAGGCAAAACGGCCAATGACATCGGCAAGCGCTTCAGCCAGTTCGCCATCTTCGGTGATGAATTGCACTTTGATCCAGCGGATCGGAGCTTCGTTTTGATCAGCCACCAAACACCTCACGGAGCTTATCCAGGAAGCTGTGCTCCTGGATCTTGATATCCGGGTCCATGGTCTCGGCCAGCTTCTCGAAAAGCTCGCGTTGATCATTGCTCAGCCGGGTTGGAATTTGTACGGAAACGGTGACAAGTTGGTCACCCTTGCCGGAACCGCGCAAGTGAGCAATGCCTCGCTCACGCATTCGGAATATCTTGCCGGGCTGTGTCCCAGGCGGGATGCGCAGGTCCACTTCACCTTCCAGTGTGGGCACTTTGATCTCATCACCCAGAACAGCCTGGGCGATATTGATATCCAGGTCTAAAAGGACATCATCATCCTTGCGGCGGAAGAAGTCATGCTTTTGGACGATAATTTCGAGGTAGAAATTGCCATGGGGACCGCCATTGGTGCCGGGTTGACCTTCACCTGCCAGGCGGATTTGCACACCGCTGGAGACACCTGCTGGAATGGAGACCATCTTGGTGATGGCTTTGCGCTCCAAGCCTCGTCCATTACAGGTGGGGCAGGGTGTGTCAATCACTTCACCCCGGCCGTTACAGCGCGGACAAGTGACCACCTGGACCATTGAGCCCAACAGGGTCTGATGGACCTGGCGGACTTCGCCCTGGCCGTTACATTGCTGACAGGTATGCGGGGTGGTGCCGGGCTTGGCGCCGGAGCCGTGACAGGTCTCGCAGGTTTCATCACGAGTGATCTGAATTTCCTTTTCAATGCCAAAGGCAGCTTCTTCAAAGGTCAGGGTGATCCGGCTGGAGAGATCAGCGCCGCGTCGGGGTGCGTTGCGAGATCGCCGGCTGGAGCCGCCGAAACCACCAAAACCGAAAATCCCTTCGAGAATGTCGGAGAGGTCGATGTTGGTGAAGTCGGGCATACCCTGTGAATTAACGCCGGCATGACCATAGCGGTCATAGGCAGCGCGCTTATCGCTGTCCGAAAGAACAGCGTAGGCTTCGTTGATCTCTTTGAATTTTTCTTCTGCGTTGGGGTCGTCACTGACATCGGGGTGATATTGGCGTGCCAGGTTACGGAATGCCGATTTCAGTTCATCATTGCTTGCCGAACGGGAGACACCCAATATCTCGTAATAATCTCGTTTTTCCATATTATTTTTCTTGTCGTATTGAATGTAATAATGCCTGTTTGATAATAAATCCGGATAAGTCTACTCAGGTCGGGCGGATGCGTCAACCAACCTGCAGGGTTTGAAACGGGTCAGGTGCCCGATATACTTCGGGCACCTGAATATTCTTTTATTTAGATAAGCAGAGCTTAGACCTGCTTGAATTCGCCATCCACAACATCTTCATCATCACCGGGTTTGTCTTCCGGAGCGGCTTTCCCTTCGGCTGCTTCTGGTGATTCTGCTTGCTGCTGCTGATAGGCGGCCTGGCCGACTTCCTGAAGGACTTCCGTCAGATTGTCGGTGGCGGATTTGATGGCTTCCAGATCGTCGCCATCTTTGACATCACGGACTTTGGAGACCGCATCTTCAACTTTTTGTTTGATGTCAGCGGGCACCTTGTCGCCCAGGTCTTTCAGGGTTTTTTCTGAGGTGTAGACCATGTTATCGGCATGGTTCTTGGCTTCGATCATCTCTTTACGCTGGCGATCTTCTTCAGCGTTCGCTTCGGCTTCCTGGCGCATCTTATCGACTTCGGCATCACTGAGGCCGGAGGAGGCGGTGATGGTGATGTTTTGGGTGCGTCCGGTGGCCTTGTCCTGTGCGGTGACTTCGAGGATGCCGTTGGCATTGATGTCGAAGGTCACTTCGATCTGTGGGACGCCGCGCGGCGCTGGGGGAATGCCATCCAGCACGAACTTACCGAGGCTCTTGTTGTCACCGGCCATTGGGCGTTCGCCCTGCAGGACATGAATCTCAACCTGAGTCTGGCTGTCGCTGGCCGTGGAGAAGACCTGGCTTTCACGGGTGGGGATGGTGGTGTTGCGCTTGATCAGGGGGGTAGCCACGCCACCGAGGGTTTCAACCGAGAGTGTCAGAGGGGTGACATCGAGCAGGAGGATATCTTTGACTTCGCCACCCAAAACACCGGCCTGGATTGCGGCGCCAACGGCCACAACTTCATCAGGGTTAACGCCCTTGTGGGGCTCTTTGCCAAACATCTTCTCAACTTCGGATTGGATCTTGGGCATACGGGTCATCCCGCCGACCAGCACGATCTCGTCAATGTCTTTCGTCGTGAGGTTGGCATCATTCAGGGCCTGTTTCACGGGGGAAAGGCTGCGCTGTACCAGGTCATCGGTCAGCTGTTCCAGTTTTGCCCGGGTCAGGGTTAGCACAAGGTGTTTCGGCCCGGAGGCATCGGCTGTGATGTAGGGCAGGTTGATCTCGGCCTGCATCGTGGTGGATAGTTCGATCTTGGCTTTTTCAGAGGCTTCTTTCAAGCGCTGGAGGGCCTGGCGGTCACCGCGCAAGTCAATACCGTTTTCTTTTTTGAATTCATCTGCGATGTAGTCAATAATGCGCTGATCGAAATCATCGCCGCCGAGGAAGGTGTCGCCGCTGGTGGAGCGGACCTGGAAAACGCCTTCGCCAACATCTAGAATGGAAATATCGAAGGTGCCGCCGCCCAAATCGTAGACTGCGATCACTTCGTTCTTCTTCTTTTTATCCAGTCCATAAGCCAGGGAGGAGGCTGTGGGTTCGTTGATGATCCGCAGAACTTCCAAACCGGCGATCTTGCCGGCATCTTTGGTGGCGTTACGCTGGGCGTCATTGAAATAGGCGGGGACCGTGATCACAGCCTGGGTGACCGGTTCGCCCAGATAGGCTTCGGCATCACGTTTGATCTTGGAGAGGATCATGGCCGACACCTCGGGTGGGGAGTATTCCTTGCCACCGAGTTTGACGCGCACGTCGCCATTGGAGGCTTTGGCCACCTCGTAGGGTACCAGTTTGAGCGCATGCTGGACTTCCGAGTCATCGAATTTCCGACCCATGAAGCGCTTGATTGAAAAGACAGTGTTTTCCGGGTTGGTAATAGCCTGGTTACGGGCCACACGGCCGACCAAGCGTTCACCATTCTTGTTGAATGCTACAACGGACGGGACCAATCGTTCACCTTCAGCGGAAGGGATCACGACCGGCTCGCCGCCGACCATCACTGCGCCGACGGAGTTGGTTGTTCCGAGATCAATACCTATGATTTTTCCCATTTTCTTTATTCTCCTGTTTTTATCTGGCTACTCGTACCATTGCTGGGCGAATGACACGATTTGCAATTTTATAACCGGGCTGGACGACCTCGATGATCTGTCCATCGGAATAGTCTGGATTATCTTCCTGAGTGATGGCTTCATGGAAATTCGGGTCAAATTCATCCCCTGGTTTGATTTCCATCCGCTCCACATCCTCTTTTTTCATTTGATTGACAAGTTTTTGCTGGATGAGCTCGATCCCGTTAACCCAACCGTCGCCGTCTTCGTTCTGTGGCCGATGGGCGAGGGCGCGATCCAGGTCATCGCTGGCATCGAGGAACATCTTGATGATGTTGGCTTTAGCGTCCTGATAGGATCTTTCGGCGTCACGAGCGACGCGTTTTTTATAGTTATCAAAGTCTGCCCGGCTGCGGAGCCAGGAATCTTTGGCTTCTTCAACTTCTTTTTCAAGGCTTTCGATTTTCTTTTCGAGAGCATCATACTCATCGTATGTCAGAGCAACCATAGCCTGTTCGGTATTTTCGCCTTCAGTTGGGTTGTTCTTTTTTTCTTTATCTTTAGGTTCTTTTGCCATAAAAATCTCCATTACGCATTCAATTTGCTAAAAGTAGGTTTTCCTACACAGCCAATGTCTCTGAGACAAGGTCGCTCAGGACATTTGCAACGAACCGCACGGTAGAAATGGTGCGGTCATAAGGCATTCGGATTGGTCCCAAAACGCCGATCGAACCTGTTAGGGTGTTGGGATCGCCATAACGGGCCAAAACAACGGAGCACGACCGTAATTCATCCCAGGTGCCTTCCCCGCCGATCAACACCTGAATACCACCCACATCGGTGTTCATTACCGTGCTGGCCAATAAATTTTCGAGCAGAGACCGCTCTTCGAGCACGTGCAGTGCCTGGCGGGCTTCTTCTGATTCGGAGAATTCTGGTTCGGAGAGCACATTGGTCATACCGTCCAGGTAGATTTCGCCGGTGGCGGATTCTTCAGTGAGAGCCATTTCGATCAGCAGGACATTGAGGATTTCAACACCCAGGGTGTCGAGCTGAGGGCGGATGCGAGCCATTTGGTCGGCATCACAGCGGACGCAGAGATTGGAGATCTCAGCGGCGACGGAGGAAAGCCTGTCCTGCGGGACGGGTTCGGCCAGGGTGATGAATTGCTGCCGGATTTCGCCGCCCATCAGAACAATCACCATCAACACCTGCCGGCCGCGAGTGGCGACCAATTCCAGGTGCTTGAAGATCGTCTTTTCCGAGTGGGGGGCGGTGACCAGCGAGGCCGCCTGGGACTGGTTGGCCAGGACGGAGGCCGCCAGCTTGAGCCATTGTTCCACGTCCTGCCGGGACTGGTAGAACTGGTGGGTGATCGTGCGGCGGGTGTTGGTTGGCAGCCCGGTTTTGTGCACCAGGTTGCCCACGAAGAAGCGATAACCCTCTTCGGTGGGGACCCGGCCGGCACTGGTGTGCGGCTGACGCAGCAGCCCATAGTCCGTCAGGGTGACCATTTCGTTGCGTACCGTGGCGGAACTCATCGACAGGTCATATTGTTCCACGATGGTTCGCGATCCGACCGGCTGAGCCGTGCGGATGTGTTCGTGGATGATGAGGGTCAAAATGAGTTTTTGGCGGTCAGTAAGTCGCATTCCATGCCTCAGTTTGTGTTAACATTTAGCACTCTCAAGGCGAGAGTGCTAAAACAGCACAAAATTAATGTTACCATGACGAAAAATGGCCGTCAAGAAAAGCAGGCCTGTCAGGGCGTAAGAGTTTTGTTAGAAATTTCGGCTATAGTGATTGCAGCAGATAATGCTGCGCTGCGCTCGTAAAAACATTTGAGGAATTGGATAATGATTTCAGCCGCCGACCAGAACCTTTATGCCTGGGCGGCTGACCCTATGTACGGCCAGGTCAATCTGTTCCCGCCCCTCCGGGGTGTCCTGCAAGCCCTTGGTATCGCCCATCAGGTTAGGCCGGCAGAGGCGGGTGTATTTATCCCGCCCGAATTGGTGGAAGGGCATGAGATGGATTTCTTTGATCTCGAGGTGTGAGGCCAGCTCACCAACTGCCCGGAGATGCTCTTTGTCCAGATTGAATTTGGGGATGAGGGGGACGCGAAGGATAATGTTGGCACCAGACTCCACCAGCCGGCTCAGGTTGGCGAGGATTACCGTGTTGGATACCCCCGTATACTGCGTGTGTAATTGGGCATCAAGGTGTTTGATATCAAAAAGGAAAAGGTCTGTGATTGAGAGGGCCTGGGCCAGCACGGACCAATCCACATGCCCAGTGGTTTCCACAGCAGTGTGGATACCGCGCTCATAACAGAGGCGGAGCAGTTCCAGGCTGAAATCGGGTTGGTAGAACGGCTCGCCGCCGGAGAGCGTCATGCCGCCGCCCGACCTGCGATAAAAGATTTCATCCTTGAGAACCTGCTGGAGAATTTCTGCGGCGGGATATTCCTGTCCAATCAAGTGCAGCGCACCGGTAGGGCAAGCTCGTTTGCATCCTCCGCACAAATTACACCGGAGGAAATCAATTTTCTCCTCAGGCGCGGCGAAGAGGTCGGGATGGATGGCATTTTCCGGACAGGCAGGGATGCACAGGCCGCAATGCTCACACAACCTGGAACGAAATTCAAGCTCAATGTTTCCCTTTTGGGATTCAGGATTGCTGCACCATAGGCAGCGCAAGGGACAACCTTTGAGGAAGACGACGGTGCGGATGCCGGGACCGTCATGGATGGAGTAGCGCTGAATGTCAAAGACCAGCCCTTTCAAAAACGCATCTCCGCCCGCTCAATGATGGTGTCTTGAACCTCTTTGCTGAGTTGGACAAAAATGGCGCTGTAACCCCCTACCCGCACTAGGAGATCACGGTAGGTGGAGGGGTCCTTCTGGGCTTCCCGCAGCGTTTCGCCGTCAACAACGGTGTACTGCACCTGCTGCCCGCCCATGTCCATGTAGCTGCGCACCAGATCCATCCACTTACGCACATCGCGAGGGCTGCCAACAGCGGTGAGGTTGAAACGCTGGTTGAAGGTGACCCCGTTGGGGACGTGGTAGGTATCAATCGCGCGGGTAACCGATTTGTGAGCTGCGGTAGGACCAAACACCGGGGCAAAGGAAGATGGACTGGTGGCATCCGCCAGGGGAGCACCGGATTTTCGTCCATCCGGAGTGGCACCGGTCATGGCGCCCAAAGTGACGTAATTGCCCATACTGAGCAGACCCATCACGTAGCGGCCGTTGCGGGGATTGGTGTGACTTTCAAAAGCCTCGGTCCACATTTGGAGAGCTAAGCGGGCCCATTTGTCGGCGTACTCATCATCAGCCCCATATTTGGGGGCAGCGATGAACTTGCGGCGTAAGTCGGCTTTGCCTTCCCAGTTATTCTGCAGAGCGGTAAGCAGTTCATCCCAGGTGGCTTCCTTCCGCTGGAAAATCACGTCATCCACAGCAGCCAGGATGTCACCGGCATTGGCCATACCGATTGCCAGAACGCCGGTGGAATTATAGCGGCAGCCGCCGGCCTGGATATCCACCCCGCTCTGGCGGGGGCCGGGGTACATCAAATCGTGATAGACGCAGGGGAAATAGCGTACAAATACCTGATCGTAAACGTTGTTGATGATGACATTCATCTCAACGGCATAGTTAATCTGTGCCCGGACGGCATCCACAAACTGGTCCATGGTTGTGAAGGTGCGCGGGTCTCCAGTTTGCGGTCCGACCTGTTTACCGTTGCGCGGGTTGACGCCATTGTGCAGGGCCAATTCGAGCGGTTTGGGCAGGTTAATCCAGCCGGTGTTATTGCGCCCATTTATATCTACGCCCGACGTATTGGGGTCAATGCTGTTTTCCTGACAGCCGGCGTCACCGTAATTACGGGCATGGGCCAGCTCGACCCCTATACAGCCCATCAGAGCGGGGATAATGACGTCATCGTTGATGAGGATCGGCAGGCCGCCGCCCAGACGCAGGACCTCCAGAGAACTCTGCAGGAGGCGATCCGGGGTGCCCTTGTGCATCCGCAGGGAAAGGTTGGGGTCCACCAGGTGGACGTGGGCATGCGCTTCCAGGAGCATGTAGGAGAGGGAGTTGGTGGTGTCGCGGCCATACACATCCATCCCGCCGATGTTGATCTTGGCGTTATTGCCGCCGCCGGAGCTGCCAACGCTCAGATTGGGTTTGAAAGCACGCGTTTCGTTCCATTTCAGAAACAAACATTCCAGCAGCTCTTGGGCATCCTGGGGCGTGATTTTCCCGGCTTCCAGATCATGCTGCAGGTAGGGAAACATATATTGGTCAAAACGCCCGGCGGAATGGGAATCGCCGCCCTCACTCAGGGCTGTGCCAGAGCACAGGAAATGGAAAGCCTGTAAAACCTCCCACCAGCTTTCGGCCGGGTGGGCCGGGACCTTGCGGCAGATGGCAGCCATGCTGCGCAGTTCAGCAGCCCGGTCTGGGTCTTGCTCTGCTTCGGCCAGGGAATCTGCCAGGTCGGCATTGCGGTTGGCATAGGTGATGAGGCCGTCAGCAACGATCAGCATGGCCTCGTAGATGTTACGGCGCTCAAATGCCTCACGGGCTTCATAGCTATCCATAGACAGGTGGGCAATCTGCTCCAGAATCTCCTGCTTGACACCCAGCAGCCCTTTCTGGAGGATGGAAAGATAATCCTGCATGGAATGGGCCAAACCACCGCCAATCAGCGGGGAGTAACGGGCACAGTCGGCCTCGCGCATATAGGCCCAGGCCTGGGGATAGTGACTGCTAAGTTCATTGTAAAAATAATGTGAACGGGCATGGGTGCGCCAGTAGGGCCAGATTTCCTGTTCAAAGACCTGCTGGTCATCAGGATCAAAGACATAAAACTGGTCAGCGCTCCTCAGTCCACCGGTCAAGAAGCTGTCCGGCTGCCACGCCTGGAGGTCGAGGGGAAAGAACTCGGGGGTGAAATCGATGATGTGCGGGCCGCTGGAAGCGCCGCCCATCAGCAGCTGGCCCGGCAAAAGGGCAATGGGGAGTTCAGTGAAGACCCGCTTCATCGCAAGGGCGCGCCGCAGGGCAGGGTGCAGCCCTTCGGTTTCCTGGTATGAGCGGGTGACGGAAAGCGCCTGGGCAATGGAAAGCTTGCGCTTGCCGCTTTTGTAGCGCGGCAGCATGCCTTCCCGGATCGCCTGGATGCGCATCTCGCGAGGGTCCTCCGGCTGGAGGAGCATGTCCTCAAAGAATTGCCCATACCAGGGGGCTTTACTGCGCTGCCACCAGGGGGTGATGTGATTCAATTCCATATTAACCATAAGTGTTTCCCTGATTTATTTTGGGCATAACCTGGATAGAGGTCTGAACCTGTCAGCCTGCAGAGGTAAAAGGAGTTAAAAAGCAGGTAAGCTTGGCATTTTGTCTTCTGCTATTGATGAGCTAATGATAATCTAAAAATCTACCTGGTTCTGCACTCTTTATAACATTAAGACTCTTCCATTGTCTAGAAAATTTTCCTTCCATCTGATCGGCTAGACAAGAAGAGTAAACCACCGATTACCATTCTCTATTCCCCATTCACATTTTACTTCCTTATCACCACTCGCTCCACAAACCTATCCACACCCCCAAATTTATACTTATAATCCTCGTCACCGCGCATGAAGTCAAAGGCGGTGATGTCATTTTCCGTGGCCCAGCGCAGCAGGTTGGCCAACAGCAGCCAGCCGGGTGAATAGCTGCGGAATTCCCATTCCCAGCCTGAGTTATACAGCCAGAGCCGGTCCTCCCAGATGAAGGAGAAGTGCGCGGCGGCTTTCTTGCCATCCAGAGTGTAGAAAGAAAGGTGCAGCCAGCCGTTTTCAAGCGCTGCCCGGGCAACATTGTGCATGTGGGCGCGCATGGGCGCGGTCAGGAAGGCTTTTTTCTCGGGGTCCTGAGCCATCATATTAATGAAGGCGTTCACCTCAGCATCCAGAATATCAGGATCTTCCACAAAATACATACCCGGCTCTACCGGGTCCGCTTCGGCGTTGCGGAGCTTGCGGCGGATCTCATGGCGCTGCTTCTTCTCCAGGCTCATCAGATAAGCCTCAAAGTCACCGGGCAGGGCGACGATCGGTGAGGGCTGTAACCGGCTCTGCTGATGCTGCCAGCCGCGTTTTTTGGCTTCAGCCTGCAGTGCGGCCAAGGTGGGGGAGCTGTCGAGCAGATTGTGGAGGTCAAGCACATCCCAGGAGGGGATGGAGTCGCTATTAATAAGGAAGTCCAATAAGCCAGAGAGGAAGGCTGGCAGCATTTCCGCTGTGACGATGAAGTCCAGGTAGTCGGAGACCTCCACTGCACCAATAAACATCAGGGCGGGGATGCCATCCTGGTTTTTGGCGGCAAAGAGCGGCGCGATTCCCACCAACTCATCACCCTCAAAAGCTGTGATCAGGATCAGTTCGCTATCCTCGGGCCATTCGCTGCCGCCTCGGGTCTGCCACCAGGCAGAGAGGTATTCAGGTGTGAGAAAGGGAACCGGACTGACGGATTGTTTTAGCAGGGCATTCCAGTCATCAGTATATTTCGCAAATGCGTTGAAATTTTCGATCTTTTTGAATTCCATAGGAGGGATTATACCTTAGCGGACTAGTGTGTATAATGAAGGTATTAACTCATTGAACTACTGGTCAGGTGCCTATGTATGATCTGAACATCTTACCCATCCATCTCCGGCAGGGCAGAAATACACCGGATTCTACCGGGATTCAGGCCTTTTCACCCCCCAGGCGCGCAGCCCGCGGTCGTGAAGAGGACGTGTTGATCCTTGCCCTCCAATTTTCCGATAAGGACGAAATCTCGGATGATCTCGTTCAGACCTGGACGGAGCATCTTTCGCATACCTTTTATAAAACTGCCGGGACGGTGACCGCCGCCCTGCGGTCTTTGATCGAAACGCTGAACCTGACCCTGATGGAGCGCAACATCAAGACCGCTGCCGAGGGCGTCTCGGTGACAGCGGCTGTGAACATGGCCGTGATCCACCGCCGCAGCCTCTATATCGCTCAAGCTGGGCAGACTCACGCTTTTGTATTGAATCATCAGGGGTTGGAGCATCATACCGATACCAGTCAGACCGACCGGGGCCTCGGTGTGAGCCGGACGCCGACCATCCGTTATTATCAGGATGAGATTGGGACCGGTGCTTATTTCTTCTCTACCACCACGCCCCTGGAAAACTGGCAAGATTCCCTGCACTTCTCGGAGAGTTATCCCAGCCTGGATCAACTCCGGCGGAGATTGCTCAATCAGGCACCTTCCCGGTTTGATTTGGCGCTGGTGCAGTTATTGGTGGGTGAAGGCAAGATCAACCTGATCCGCCCGGTTGTCAGGGGAACGACACCCGAAAAACCTGCAGTGCAAGAGACAGGTGAAAAGCCAGTAATTGAAGAACCGCCAGTTGAGCAGGAGAAGGTGATTGTACCCGTTCCTGCCCAGCCGGAAGTGCCTGTTGAGAAGGTGGACCTGGCAAAGGAAAAAACACTGGAAGAGCAGGAAGCGGTTATTCCTGAACAGCCCCACAAGGCGGAGCCCCGGAGGGAGATGTCCGCTCGGGAAACACCTCAGCAAACGCCAACTGAGCAGCCGATGCGAACTCAACTACCATCTCGTCAATCTGCTCAGCAGACACCGCTATCCCATATGCGCTCTGAGCCGGAAGTTGATGCTGACCAGACCCATGGCAGACCGAGCGCCCGCCGTGAAAAGCCAACTCAGGATCGGGATATGCTTCTTCAGCGCAATGCTGAATTCGAGGAGAAAAGCCTGAAAGGGATTTCCGCTGCGCTGAAATGGTGGCGAAAGGTCAAGACCAATATCCAGACTTTCTTCCGGGATTTGGTGGCGCATTGGTCGCCTGAGGACACAGAACCGACGATGTCTAAGAGTTCGATGATCTTCATCGCTGTGGCAGTTCCGTTAGTAGTTGTGGCGCTGGCTGTGGGTGTTTACCTCAGCCAGGGCAAGAGCCAGCAGTATGAATATTATTATCAACAGGCTGAACAATATGCACAGGCGGCTGCCATGATGACGGACCCGGCCACAGCCAAAGATAGTTGGACTCAGGCGCTTGAAATGGTCCAGTTGGCTGAAACCTATCGCTCCACGGATGAGACTGTGCTGCTGCGGGATCAGGTGGAAGATGCTCTGGACCTGCTGGATGGCGCGGTCCGGCTGGATTATCGCCCTGCACTGACCGGGACGCTCTTTGATGGGATTGAGATCACCCGGATCATCTCCGTTGGTGCGGACCTTTATCTTCTGGATGAAGCTGGCGGTCGTGTGATCCACGCCGAGAGCCGCAGTTCGGGTTTTGAGGTGGATGCCGATTTTGTCTGCGCCGCCGGGAATTTTGAGACCGGCAGCATCGGCAACCTGGTGGATATGGTTGCCCTGCCGATCAACAACCCTTATTTGGCACATGTCCTGGCAATTGATGCGCAGGGGACAGTAGCCTACTGCGGCGCGGGGATGGACCCGATTGTGTCTCAGCTTCCGCAGTCCACCGGGCTTTCGGGTGAAGTTACAGCGATCACCTATGCCAGCAATACGCTTTATGCTCTGATCCCCTCGGTTAGCACCGTTCGAGTGTTCTATGCCACGAATAGTCTGTTCAGTGAGACCCCGGAGGAATTCTTCTCAGGAACGGATGCGCAGAACATGCCCGATCTCAACCAGACCGTTGACCTGGCCGTCAATGGGGATATGCTTTACTTGTTACGGGCCGATGGGTCTCTGGTTTCCTGTGAGGCCAATGCGGTGGGCGATAGTTTGGTTGTTTGTGAAAAACCGGTGACTTATGTGGATGGACGAGTGGGCTTTGAAGACCAGGCGGTAATAATGCCTGCATCGGTATTTACTGAATTGCTCTTTACTTCACCCCCTGACCAGACGATCAGCATGTTGGATTCGAACAGCGGCGACATCTTCCAATTTTCGCAAACTTTCCGCCTGCACCAGATGCTGCGGCCGTCATTTGGGATCTATGAGGTGGAAGACCCGACAGCAACGGCCTTTTACATTGGCATTGACCGGGTGGCCTTTATTGCTTTTGGTCACCAGCTGTTTTATGGGTACCTGGGTCAATAAGTAAGGCTGGGACCCATTGATGAAAATCAAGCAGGGATTATGAATAATAGTCTCTGCTTTTTTTTGGCAGACCTGATGACTGGCAAACGCTAACCTGATACTTAGCACTTGTGGAATATTTTAAGGTTGATAATGTTATAATTGCACTTTCGAAGCGAACTCATAAACTATTAAGGAGAGATATGGCAAACGTGGATCCCCGAATTGAAGAGCTGCGCGAAATGCGCGCCAAAGCTCAACAAGGCGGTGGGCAAGACCGGATTGACCGCCAACATGCCAAAGGAAAGCTGACTGCCCGAGAGCGGCTGGCAATCCTGTTGGATGAGGGCAGCTTTACCGAGTTGGAAGCCTTTACCGTTCAACAGAATGACCCCGATGGTGATCAAACCATGGGCGACGGTGTTGTGACCGGCTATGGCACAGTGGATGGGCGGACAGTTTATGTCTATGCTCAGGACTTCACCGTTCAGGGTGGTGCGCTGGGCGAAATGCACAGCCGCAAGATCTGCAGGGTGATGGATTTGGCAGCCGCTAATGGAAGCCCGATCGTCGGCCTGATTGATTCCGGCGGCGCCCGGATCCAGGAAGGCGTCAAGAGCCTGGGTGGATATGCTGAAATTTTCAAGCGAAATGCCCAATATTCCGGCGTTGTTCCCCAAATCAGCCTGATCCTTGGGCCTTGTGCCGGCGGCGCAGCTTATTCCCCTGCGATGACCGATATGATCATTATGGTCGATAAGCAGTCTTTCATGTTCCTCACTGGCCCGCAAGTTATTAAAACAGTTACAGGTGAAGAGACTGATTTTGAGTCCCTCGGTGGTGCGCAAGTGCACCTGAACGAGAGCGGCACCGCTCACTTGGTGACCAAGGACGAAGAGAGCGCTCTGAAGATGGCTCGTTATCTGTTGAGCTATTTGCCTGGCAACAATGTTGAGAATCCACCTTATGTGGAGACCAATGACGATCCCGCCCGATTAGTGCCTGCACTGAATGAATTGGTGCCGGTGGACCCGGGGACGCCCTATAACATGCACACGGCAATCGAAGCAGTTGTGGACCAGGGAACCTTCCTGGAAATTCAGTCCGGCTTTGCCCGTAACGCAATTGTCGGCTTTGCCCGCTTTGAGGGTTATGCGGTCGGAATTGTGGCCCAGGAACCCAGCGTAATGGCGGGTGTGGTGGATATTAACGCAGCGGATAAGATTTCACGCTTTGTCCGCTTCTGCGATGCTTTCAATTTACCGATTGTGACCTTCATCGACTCGCCCGGCTTCCTGCCTGGTGTCAGCCAGGAACATGGCGGAATCATCCGCCACGGCGCCAAGGTACTCTATGCCTATTCCGAGGCGAATGTGCCCAAGATCAGCGTGGTGACCCGCAAAGCTTATGGTGGGGCCTATGTTGTGATGAGCAGCAAATTCCTTGGCACGGACGTCTACTATGCCTGGCCGAGTGCTGAAATTGCTGTGATGGGTGCTGAAGGCGCAACCAACATCCTCTATCGCCGAGAATTGAAAGAAGCAGAAGATCCTCAAGCCGAAAGAGAACGCCTCGAGGCGGAATATCGCCAGAAGCATCTCACACCTTATGCTGCGGCCAAGGCCGGTTATGTGGATGATGTGATCGAACCTGCCGAGACCCGCTGGATGATCATCAAAGCATTGCGGGCGATTGGCAATAAAACCGAGACACATCCTGCCCGCAAACACGGCAATATGCCGGTCTGAGAGGGAACTCAATGACTGTTATTGAACAAGGATTGTTGATCACCGGTATTGGCATGGGTTTGGTGTTCGTCGTCATCATCTTCCTTTGGGGGTTGATGGCGCTGATGATGAGGGTGACCTCCGGAAAGAAGCGCAAGCCAACCGAAGAATCGCTCCCAACCCAGACGGATGAACCCCTGGAGCCTGAATTGGAAAACGCAGAAGGTCAGCGACGAGCTGCCGCAGCGGCGGTGGCTGTGTCTTTGGCGATGGCGATGAGCGGCGGCAGGAAACTTCAAAGCGCTGCTCAGAGTGACCAGGGAAATCTAAGCCCCTGGCAGGCGGTTCACCGTGCCCGGCAACTGGAAGAAAAGTAGATAGAGGAAAACTCCATGATGATTAAAGTCGTGATAGATGGTCAAACTTACCAGGTTGATGTTGAAGATATCCATGCCCGGCCTGTGATCGCCGTGATTGATGGTGAACGTTTTGAGGTCTGGCCGGAAGCCGATACCTCAGGACCTGCATCAGCGCCGGCAATGGCAGCCCCTGAACAGGTGGTCGCCAGCGCAGCGGCACCTGCCAAACCACAAAATGCTGGCGGATCGTCATTAGTGGCACCGCTGCCGGGTGTGATCGTGGCGATTGCCGTCAAGCCTGGCGATAAGGTTACCAAGGGGCAGGAACTCTGCACCCTGGAAGCAATGAAGATGAAAAACGCCATTTGCAGTGGACGGGATGGTGTGATCGGCTCAGTCGAGGTAGCAGTTGGCGATCAGGTCAGCCACGGGCAAGTCCTGATGACCTACGGTGGGTAGGGGAGCGAGCCAATGGATTTTACCTATTTGATCGAAGAAATAACCCGGGGATTTACCAATTTCACCTGGGGCAATGCAGTGATGATCCTGGTGGGTCTGGTCCTGATTGCTCTGGCAGTGATCAAGGAATATGAACCGGTTCTATTGTTGCCGATTGGCTTTGGCTGTATTATGGCCAATATTGGCATGTCCACTGATGTGGGCTTTATGAAGGTGATCTACGAGGCTGGGATAAAGACTGAACTTTTCCCGCTGCTGATCTTTGTTGGCGTTGGCGCTATGATCGACTTCAGTCCCCTGCTGGCTCAGCCCAAGATGGTGCTGCTGGGCGCGGCGGGCCAATTCGGGATTTACGGCACGCTGCTTTTGGCCCTGCTGTTGGGCTTTGACCTGCCGCAGGCCGCTTCAATCGGCGTGATTGGCGCGATTGATGGTCCTACGGCCATTTTTGTGGGCAGCAAGCTGGCCCCGGAAATGCTGGGCCCGATTGCAGTGGCAGCTTATTCTTATATGAGTCTGATCCCGATCATTCAGCCGCCGATCATGAAACTGCTGACCACCCGCAAGGAACGTATGATCCGGATGGAATATGCCCCAAAGCCAGTCTCCCGGTTGACACTGGTGGTTTTCCCGATCTTCGTTACCCTGGTGGTTAGCCTTGTGGCCCCGGATGCGGCGCCCCTGATTGCATCGCTGATGCTGGGGAACCTGCTGCGGGAAAGCTTAGTGGTGGACCGGTTGAGCAAGGCTGCGCAGAACGAGATCATCAATATCTCCACGCTGTTCCTTGGCCTGGCGATCGGCGCAACCATGAAGGCTGAATCATTCATAAATGTCCAAACCCTGATGATCCTGGGCCTGGGCCTGATCGCCTTTGTTCTGGATACGGTGATGGGTTTGCTGTTTGGGAAGTTGATGTCTGTGATGAGCGGGCACAAGATCAACCCTCTCATTGGTGCTTGTGGGATCAGCGCCTTCCCGATGGCCGGACGGCTTTCAGCCAAGATGGCTCAGGAAGAGGATTTCGAGAACTTTATCCTGATGCACGCAATGGGCGCCAACACTGCCGGTCAATTGGGCAGCGTGATCGCCGGTGGGCTGCTCCTGGCTCTGGTGAATGGGATGCTCTAATCGTAACAACACAAGATATATGAAAGAGACGTTGGAAACAACGTCTCTTTTTAATTTAAATTTGGAAAAAATAAAAAATCCCCGTTTTGGGGATTTTTGTTTTATTTGGGGGTGACAAGGGGGATTATTTGTCTTCGCGGAGGTCTTTGGGCTTCCAAAAACCGACCAAATCACCCATCGTCTCAATGGTAATTTCATCCCATTCATCCACAGCCAACATCAGGTAACCTAAACCGCCGGTGGGGAGGGATTCAATCTCACCATCAATGATTTGCAAATAGGCTTCGAGTCCGGGGTTGTGACCGACAAACAACACCGAATTATATTTTTCTTTGATGCCCTGCAGAATCTTCAAATAGTCTGAGGGTTCACCCATATAAAGTTCATCTGAGGTGTTGATCTTGCCTTTGTACCCGAGAGCTTCAGCTAAAAGTTCGGCAGTTTCCTTGGCACGAACCGCAGAAGATGTGATGATCAGCTCAGGTTTTAGATCGCTTTTCTTCATTACCTTTGCGATCAATTTGATATCTTTCTTCCCGCGTTTCTTAAGCGGTCGTTCATGATCCTCAAGGCTGTCATCTTTCCAACTTGATTTCGCATGCCGCATTAGGAAAAGGGTTTTCATCCACACAACTCCTTACAAACGCAATCATAAATTTCAAAAACATCATATCATAGATTCATCAAGATATGATTTGCAGGTGAAAATATTGACGGGATATTAACCTTATGGTGTCTCAGTTTTTACATAAAGCATGTGGGCTTTTTCCCAGGGCGTGCCCTTTTAGCCATTTTGGGTTTTGCGAAAATAGGGTTATAATACATCCAATTTCCAGCCCAGGCTGTTTTTGGCTGGTTTTACAGAATAGAATCGTCCTAGGAACAATATTTATGATCAATTTTGGTTGGCGGACTCTCAATAGGAGTAACTCGGGTACAGGCACGCGGAATGCGGGCCTCTATCTGGTTTAGGAGAGTTAACCATGCGCCGCCATATGCAGAACATTTCCTTTCTGACGATCATCGCAACGTTAATGAGTTGTGCCTTTTTCTTTTCCCAGAAAAACAATAATACTGATGATCCGGCCTCAATTCAATCCAATATGGCTAATGTGTCACAGGTTGAATCGGTTGTGGATGTACCAGATTGCTCAGATGACTCCATTGAAGACCAACAGACATGCCTTGCGCAGGCTGTTGAGGCCTCTCAATCCTTGCTGGATTCAAAGTTAGAAGATATTCTGGCCCTGACGACGGATTCGGAACTTCGGATCAAGTTGGTTGAAAGCCAAATGAACTGGGAAGATTCCCGTGATGCAGATTGTGACCTTCTCAGTGATTTGAACGCCGATGCCGACGAGGATGGCGTTGACGAGCAGACTTGTCTGCGGGATGCCAATATGGAACGGCTGGAGTATCTGAACCAGCTTTATTGTGATATCGAGACTGATGCCATCTGCGCTACTGAAGTAGTAAACTAATTCTCCCTCAATAAGGATGACTAACATCAGGATACAGTACCCTGTTCGATTACAGGGTAATACACGCCAGCCCATGGATTTTGAGATGGTGATGGATTACTGCTGAAAAATGACAGGACTACACCATCAATATGGATGTAAATCGTTTAAAATGGACAAATAAGCATTTGTATCTTTGTTTTTTGTTCCTTATTCTAATTTGGGAATAATCTGTGATAAATTAATTTAATGCTCGATTAAAAAGATCAATAGGAAAAATCGAGTAGGCAGACTTTATAAGAAAAAATTTTGAGGTGAATTAGAAAATGTGTATATTCTGCAGAATAGCATCTGGGGAATTGCCGGCCAGTGTTGTTTATGAAGATGAAAAAACGATTGCATTTCTGGATATCCAGCCGATAAATCCGGGGCATGTATTGGTGGTCCCGAAGGCGCATGCCGAATCGCTGGTCGAGCTATCACCGGAAGACGCCGCTCAAACGATGCGGGTCGGACAGCTGATGGATAAGGCTTTACGGGCCAGCGAGCTGCATTGTGAGGGCGTTAATTTGCTTATTGCGGATGGAAAAGCCGCCGGACAGGATGTGGGTCATGTCCATTTGCATGTCTTCCCGCGGTTTGAAGAGGATGGCTTTAATCTCAATCTCGAATCCTATGAACGGGCCACGCCTGGCAGGCAGCAGTTGCATGAAACTGCCACCAAGCTCAAACAGGCAGTAGATTCCCTTTAGCGAGAATGTTCATTAAATTAGAACCGGCTTTCCTTCTTGATTGAGGAAAGCCGGTATTTTTATTGTTTCCAAATCCACTAGGCTGCGGATTTGTGTTGGCGGCGGGAAATGGAATAGATCAGCACGCCAATCACTCCAATGACGCTGCCTGCCAGGGCAGCCCAGGCCCATTTGGGCAGTTGGATGATTGGGGCAGGCAGGATGGCTGGCGGCACTTTGGCTGTTGACCAGTCGATCCCATAGGCTCTGGTGCCGGTGGTGTCCACACCGGTGAAGTTTGCACCTTCCACATTGATCCCCGTCAGCCAGGCATTGGCCAGAGTGGCGCCTGTAAAATCCGTTTGGCTGTAATCGCCGCCAATCAAGCCGGCATTTCGAAGGTTGGCATTCATAAACTGAGCTTCGCGCGCATCTGCACCGATCAGGCCACCGTCGCTAAAATCAGCGCCAAGGAAATCCGCCCGGACAAGATCGGGATTGAGCATGACGGTATGCTGGAAGTTCGCCTGGTGAGCCGCAGAGCGATAGAAGTTCGGGTTCGTCAGCAGCCCGTGGGTGAGGGTTAGCCCTTTCAGGTTGGTCTTGCGCAGAATTGCACCGCTGGCATTGAGGTCTTCCAGATTTAACCCTTGCAGGTCAGCACCTGTCAGGTCGCGTTTTTCCTTAATCGCCTGCCAGGCCTCTTCAGACGATTTTGGATGGAATATATCTGAGGCTTTTCTTTCAATTTTGAACTCGTTTGACATTTGGCCCCTTTCTGGTGATCCACTTTTTTATTCGTCGTCGATCCTTTTGGATTTGCCCAAGCCGCTAATCACCTGGCGGAGTTTGGGCCTTCCATAATATTTTACATTACCCACGCCAGAAATGGTAATATTCAGGCTTTCTTCCACCCGCAGGGTGGCGTCACCCTGGCCTGAGATTGAAATTTTGGTGTTTTGGCTGCTCAGATCAGGCGCTTGATAGTCACCGGAGCCGGAGACATTAATTATCTGTTCTTCAACGGCGCCGGCCGCTTTGACATCTCCCCGGCCGCTGATATTGATCTTTACGGCGTTGGCTTCCAGCTGATCGATATTCATATTGCCGTAACCGGAGATGTTGACCTTCAATGTGTCGGCCTTGAGGGAATCGCATTTCAGGTTGCACTTCCCGCTGGCGTTGATCTTCTGAAGAGAGACGAATGTCAGATAGTAGGTCACTTTATGGTTGGAGGTTGAGAATACGGTTGAGACAAGTTTGCCTATCCTGGAGATCCAATCTTCATCCATGCCAAGATAAAGGGTGCCATCCCGGACTTCTGAGATCAGGTCGTCCATCAGGTCGTCATCAGCTTCAATGGTCAGTGATTCCTGCTCCCCCTGGGTCAGGATCAGTGTGCCGAAGTCCTTGAAGTTGATCTTGTCGAAGCTTTCAATCGAGCGTGTCTCGGTTTTCATTAGAATTCCTTTCGTTATTGACCTTAATTCCTTGATTTAAATAATCCTAAATGGATTATAGCATAAATTAAAGTCATTTTGGATAATACTAATGAAAAACAATAAGATTATTGATATAATTAAGCTACGTATTTATTTTATTGATAAACCTACACATGAGAAGGCTATTCCTGGGCAGCTTCCTCGTTTTGGGGCAGGAAGATGATCTTCTCCCAGACTTTCTTGGCCCAATCCAGGTCGTTGGGGTTGTCGAGATAGAAGGCAACCTGTAAGAAGGAGGTGTCGCTGGCGGTGAAGGTGATGAGGGAGAGGCGGTCATTTTCATTCTGGACCTTTTGAAGTTGGGTGTAGCCCAGACCGACGATTTCCCCTTTAGTAGAGACCAGTTTCTCCAGTGCGTTTTCGGGGATCTTAATTTGAACCTGGTTTAACAGTTCCAGTTTATCCGTGCCTTCAGAGATGCGGAAGGCCGCAATGATGATAGTGATGCCTGTTTTCCAAAAGACCAGTTTATCTTCCTCGACCCTTTTTTCAAAATCGTCGGGAAGGTCAATGAGCCATTCAGAGGTGATTCGAAACGCCATACGATCCTTTCAGATGCCAGCTGCACGGAGCTGACTCAATGTGTTGGTAATTAGTTTGGGATTATTATACCTTTTTGCGGTTCTTGCTTGCCAGCCTGGACGTAGGAACTGATTTTATCTTATAATGAGGCGATTGAACCTTTGGTTTTTTGAAGAATGGAAAAGGAGAAATTTATGCCAAAAACCCCTCCCCATTGGGACCTCTCTAATGTGTACACTAGCCTGGGCTCTGCAGAATTAGCTGCTGATATTGCCTGGGTGAAGGATGCCAGCGCTGAACTTAAGCGTGTCTATGATGAAGAACTGAAAAAAGTTACCCCTGGATCACCAAATGAGGAAATCAACCTGGCGATCAGCACGGGGGTGGACAAGTTGAATGCCATCCTGCTCAAGGCTATCACCATAGGGGCCTATATTCAATCGTTCTTAACCACCGATTCCTATAATAAGGAAGCTTTGCAGATCGATTCCAAGTTTGATCAGGTGATCGTGGGCTTGCAAAAAGTCAATGTTGGGCTGGAAGCCTGGTTGGGCACCTTCAAGGACAAGCTGCCTGAGGTACTTGCCCTGGGCAATTCTGCCGGCGAGCACACTTTCCCAGTTACTGAAATTGCTGAACAAAGCCAGTATCTGATGAGTGAGAAGGAAGAAGTCCTTGCCACAGAACTGAGCCTTTCTGGTGCAAACGCGTGGTCAAAGCTGCAAGGGACTGTGACCTCACAAAAGAGTGTGGATTTTGACCTGGATGGCGAGATCCAATCCCTGCCGATGCCTGCATTGATCAACTTGCATGGGCACCCGGATGAGAATGTGCGCCGCAGGGCGTATGAAGCCGAGATGGCTGCCTGGGAAGAACTGAAGGAGCCGCTGGCCGCATGTATGAATGGGATCAAGGGTTGGGTGAATACACTCAACGACCATCGTGACCGTGTGGACGCCCTGGCGGAACCTTTGGATCAAGCCCGGATTGACCGGGAAACCCTGGAAGCGATGATGGAAGCGATGGAAGAGTCTTTCCCGACCTTCCGCCGATACTTCAAGGCCAAGGCTGCCCGCTTTGGTCAGGAAGCGCTGCCCTGGTGGAACCTTTTTGCCCCGGTGGGCAAATCTGAGATGACCTTCAGTTTTGATGAGGCCCGGGAATTTATCCTCAAGAATTTTGGCACCTTCTCCGACGAGCTGCGTGATTTCGCCAAAGGCGCCTTTGATAAGAACTGGATTGACGCGGAGCAGCGCTCCGGGAAGCGCGGCGGCGCATTCTGTATGCCTGTGCCGGCAGTGAAAGAGTCCCGGGTCTTGTGCAATTTTGATGGCACGCTGGATCAGGTGATGACCATTGCCCACGAGCTGGGTCACGGCTATCACAACTTCAATATGTTCCAGGCGGATAAAACCATGCTGCAGCAGCAGACCCCGATGACCATGGCTGAGACCGCTTCGATCATGTGCGAGACGATCGTCTTCAACGCCATTTTGGAAAGCGTTACGGACCCTGATGAGGAACTGGCTTTGCTGGAAACAGCTCTCATCGGCGATTCGCAGGTGATTGTAGATATTTATTCCCGTTTCCTGTTTGAGAAAGAGGTCTTCGAGCGGCGCGAGAAGGCTGAATTGAGCGCAGATGAGCTTTGCGAGATTATGGATAAGGCTCAGGAAGCGACTTACGGTGAAGGACTGGACCCGGACTTCCGCCACAACTATATGTGGACCTGGAAACCGCATTATTATTCAGCGGGATTGTCCTTCTATAACTTCCCCTATGCTTTTGGGATGCTGTTTGGGATCGGCCTTTATGCGATCTATAAGGAACGCGGGGCTGATTTTGTCCCGGATTATAAGAAGCTGCTTTCCAGCACCGGTGAAGCACCGGCTGCGGAACTGGCTGCCCGATTTGGGATCGACATTCGCGACAAGAAGTTCTGGGCCGACAGTCTAGCCGTGATCGCCAAGCGGATTGACCGGTATTGCGAGCTGTAAAAACCCGTGGGTGGTGAATGGGGGATGGTGAAAAGGAAACAAACAATAAAGAGACGCTGCAAGCAGCGTCTCTTAGCTTAATAAATATTTGTAGATGGAAATGGGCTACGGCTGAAATTCCTGATCCAGCCAATTCTGGATTTTACCTTTGATTTGATCCCGCACTTTGCGGAAGAAATCGAGTTTCTCATCTTCGGGACCTTCAAAGACCGCGGGATCCTGGAAGGGCCAGTGCATTCGAATGCCCATGCCGGGGAAGTAGGGGCAGCGCTCATCTGCATTCCCGCAGACGGTGATCAGATAGTCAAAATCCACCTGACCGATATATTCATCCAATTGTTTGGAGCGGTGACTGTTCATATCAATCCCCAGTTCTTCCATCACGATGATCGTGTTGGGGTTTACGCCGTGGGGTTCCAGACCAGCGCTGTAGACTGTGAAGTCGTCGCCGCCCAGTTCACGCAGCCAGGCTTCGGCCATCTGGCTCCGGCAGGAATTGCCGGTGCAGAGGAAGAGTACTTTGGTGGGGGAGTCTGCTGTCATAAAAAACCTCCGGAGGTTACCGATAATGGACTTTCAAAGGTGCTTGATCTCTTTCATTTTAACAAAAATGGTGGCCGGGATTGTTTTCAGGGGGTTAGGAGCGGGTTAACGCTGGCCGTCATTCCAGGGTCAGCCGGACACCGTTTTCTTTCAACCAACGTCGGTTGGTTTTGTAATCCGGCTTGAGCTGCCCAACCAGATTCCAGAAATCTTTGCTGTGATTGCGAACCTTGAGATGGGCTAATTCATGCACCACAACATATTCGACCACTTCGATGGGCGCCATGCTGAGCCGGTAAGTGAAGTTCAGGGTGTGGTTAGCGGAGCAGCTGCCCCAGCGGGTTTTTGCACTGGTGATCCTGACGCCTTTAACCTTGAAACCATACTGCTTTGAATAGGTATCAATGAAGTGGCTTGTGATCTGGCGGGTTTCTTCCCGATACCAGGCAATGAAGACCTCTTTGGCCCTTTCCTGGGCCGTGCGGGCGAGCATGAACGCGCCGTCAAGCTCAAGGGGTGGTCTTTGCCTGTTGGTGAACTGCAGGGGGTATTGCTCACCGAGATACCAGAAGGTTTCACCGGCGGAGAAGGTCTTGGGCTTTAGGTCACCATAACGGCTGGTGGCTTTAGCCTGGTTCTTGGCGATCCAGTCTGCTTTGCGGTTCACCAGTGCCTGGATCTGGGCGTTGGTCGCAATTTTCGGGGCGCGCACCACCAGTTTGCCGTCGGGATGAATTTCCAGGCTGATGGAGCGGCGGTTGCTGCGGATGATCTGGTCAATTTTCATTGCTGTTTGCGGGACCTCTCGTTATAATCAGGTCAATTATACTGGGTGGAACGGTGAGTGGCGAAAAGTGAATGGTCAATTGGATAAGAAAGTAACCATGAGTATCTTATCGGATGAGGCGAAATCAAACCGGAGAGAAAAATTATGGGCCTTGATAGGCCTGATTTTCCTGTTCATCCTCTCCGCCTGCCAATCTTCAGCAAGTGAAGCGCTGCCATTGACTGCAGAGACCTATACCCACCCAAGCGGAATCTTTACCATCCCGATCCCGGAGGGCTGGCAGACCGAAGTGGATGCTGAGTCACCTGATGTGGTCTGGCTGACACCGCCGGAGGGCGGACCGGAGGTCACCATTGTGATGATCGCTGCGACCTTGCCCGGTGAGAACGAAGAAGAGATGAACGCTGCCGCCCAGCTCCTGCTGGAAGACTATCTGACCCGCTTCCTGCCGTATACGGATTATGAAATTTATAACAGCGCTGAAGTGCGGGTGGCAAAGAACCCGGCTATGATCCTGGATATCGCCCGGCCATTGGGAGATAGTTACCATGTGGGGCGGATGGAATTGATTTACCTGCCCGGCCATCTGGTCTATTTGGCCGGATTTGGGCCGCGTGAAGCCTGGGATCCCTTCCTGCCCACTTTCCGGCAGATGGTGGAGGGGATGAGCTTTTATGTTCAAGCACTGACCGAAAATTGAAGCGGAAATCGTTATAATAGGTCCGAGACGATTATCAAATCTATCCAGATGAGGGAGGTCATTATGAAAACCAATCGCTTGAGAATCATCATTATCGTCACATTACTCGGTTTGGTGCTGTCAGGGTGTGATGGGCTGCTTGCCCAGCCTACGGCCACGCCCACAGCCACCAACACGCCGCAGCCAACGGCGACGGTGGTCAACACGGCCACACCAACCATAATGCCCACACCCATAAATATGCCGTCTGAGGGTTATTTTGATTCCGGTATCTATCAAGTGCCGCTAGGCGGGTATAGTTTTGCGATGCCCACCGGAAATGATATATGGCATGATTTCGTCGTGGATATTGATTTTTCGGCGACGTCCATCAAGAACGAATATGGCAATTTCTGGCTTCGGATCAGCGATATTCAACACGATGCGGATTTCACCCTGGCCGATCAGATCCAGAGTATCGAAGACCAGATCAGCAGTCTTAGTCCGGAGCTTACAGTCATTAATAATGATGAAGCCTGGTGGGTAAACGGTCATGAGATTATGCAAATTATCTTTTATTATGAGTCTGAGTCAGCGGAAGGCATGATTGATTGGCTTGTCTTGGATGCGGGAAATGGGCGGTTTTTCTCATTTGATATTGAAATTTATGCCAGGAACTTGAGAAGTGATATTTTTGAGGCCTATGTAGATATTCGAGATCAGATCTTGAATGATTTCCAGGTTTTTGATCCGATCTATGTTTCACCCGCCGAATGTCAGATCAGTGAAGACCCCACCTATGGGTATTCTGAAAATAATCCCATTCTACTGGGTGGCGGGTCCCTTCAAGCCATTGACCGCAAGATGGAATACTTGAATAATCTCCTTGGCCCAAATCAGGAATTAGTTATGGCTACCAGGCTGCGATCGTTCATGGTGGAAAATTTGCTGGTCGAGGAATATGAATTGACTTATGTGGGCCTGGATGAGCCTGTGATCATCTACCTCAATACCGGTGTTTGGTCACCCATTGCCGCACCGATAGGGTTCATTTGTAAGCAGCCCTTCCCGCAGGATGAGCCATAGGTGATGTCTGAAAGTAATCTCAATCCGGTTCTATTTTGATTCCAACGTGTTGTATAATCGTTTCAAGGTTGATGGACGAAACACTACGCAGGAGTTTATTGTCGCTTTGAAGCCGCTTATTTGTGATTCCGCTCAACAAATGAATAAGAGATCTGCCGCATGCTGACTTCTGAGCAGCTCTGGCCGGAGATCCGGAGCCTGCATGGGCGGGAACTGCGCACCCTGGTTTACGGGCATCCCTTTGAGGTGGCCGTACCGGGGGAGGATGGTGTGGTGCTCTCACCGGTGGTCAGCGGCAAGCCGCGCTGCATCGCCCGGGATACGCTGGAAGAAGCTTTCGGTGCGCTTTATGAACGGCGGGAGCTGACCGGGCTGGAGATTGCGGAGGAGTTTTCGTCCTTCAATGCGCCTTATGTGGCCGCCCTGCTGGCCGCTTTGCCCGATGTGGCGGTCTGTAAGCAGCCGGTGCGCCTGATCTTTATGGGGAATCAGTTGTTTTATTTGTGAAACCTTTTGCCTCCCGATTTTGGGAGGTTTTTTATTGCTTGATATAATTTCCACATATGAAAGACAAAGTCCTTCCACCTCATTATCCCCGTCAGTTCTGGTTGATGTTCGCCGGGCTGATCCTCTCCACCCTGGGGACGACCATGATCTGGCCGTTTCTGATGATCTATGCCAGCGAGACACTGGCCCTGCCACTGGCTGCGGTGGCCAGTTTGATGACGGTCAACGCTACGGCGGGGCTGCTCTCATCCATTGTTGCCGGACCGATCATTGACCGGCTGGGGCGCAAGGGCGTGATGGTGGTGGGGTTGATCGGTAACGGCCTCTGTTATTTCATGCTCAGTAAAGCTCACAGTTATAGTGCCTTCGCCCTGATCCTGGGGGCCAGCGGGCTCTTCTCCCCACTCTACCGGGTGGGGACTGATGCGATGATGGCGGACCTCTTTCCGGTGGAGAAGCGGGCGGACGCCTTTGCCCTGTTGCGGATGGCACGCAATATCGGCGTGGCGACCGGCCCGGCCATCGGCGGGTTCGTGCTGGCACAGTCTTATACGATCGGGTTGTATGGCGCGGCGGCTGGGCTGGCGATTTATGGCGTGATGCTGCTGGTCTTTGCCCGTGAGACCATCCCGGCGGAGGTCACGGCTGCGGCCAGCTCACTGCGGGATCAGTTGAAGGGTTATTGGCAGGCGCTGCGTGATAAGCCCTTCATCGGCTTGGTCGGCGCGTTCACGCTGGTACAGATGACCACGTCGCTAATCTGGGTGCTGCTTTCGGTCTACGTCAAAACCGGTTTCGGGATCAGCGAGCAGCGCTATGGCTGGTTGGCAACCACCAATGCACTGATGGTGGTCTTCCTGCAGGTGCTGATCACCCGCCAAACCCAACGCCATCCCGCGCTGAAGGTGATGCGCTGGGGGGCGATGTTTTATATCGTTGCACCGCTGCTGATCGCTTTTTCTACGGGCTATTGGGGCTTCTGGCTGGCGATGGTGGTGATGACCTTGGGGGAATTGATCGTCGTACCAACGGCCAGCGCCCGGGCGGCAAATTTGGCACCGGTGGAGATGCGGGGCCGCTATATGAGCCTTTATGGCCTGACCTGGAACCTTGCCTCCGGCATCAGCCCGGTGATGGGCGGCTTGCTCAGTGACACCCTGGGACCGCAGGCGCCCTGGTTCGGCGGGGCGGTCATGGGCGTTCTGGCAGTGCTGGCGTTCTGGTTTCTGCAGGTTCGTTCTGGCCGAAAAACTGGCGAAATTCTTTAACGCTCCCGACCTTGACAAAGAACCCATACTTCACGTAAGATTAGAACATACGTTCTATCTATAGAACGCTTCAGATTGCATTGGCAGCAAAGGGAATGGCATTCAGGAGGTTGCCATTGATGGCAAGCGTATTAGTTTTTAATGAACCGGACGCATTTAGGGTATTGGATGTTGATGCGCCACCTGAGCGGATCGTCCGGGCCGTCAATCAGGGACGCTGGGAAGAATACCTGCCCGGTGAACATGGGCCGCTTTTTGCCCATCAGCAGGGGAGCATTGTGGTGGTGACTCACAGCGAGGCTGAACCGAAGGCGGACCTGCCCAAGCTTAGCCCGCGGGAACAGCAGGTGTTGGTGCTGTTGGGGGAAGGGATGACAACCGCACAGATTGCGATCGCGTTGGGGCTCAGCCCGCGCACGATCCGCGGTTATGTGGCGAATATGAAAGCGCGGCTGGAGGCGCAGAATATCCAGCAGCTGGTGGCCCGGGCGGTCGCGCTGGGGCTTTTCCGGCCGGAGGTGTGAGCTTAAATCAATAGAGGCTCTCCACTTTGGAGAGCCTCTTTGATTTCATTGATCCGCTAGGGAATAATTACTCTTCGATGACGATAGCTTCTTCGGGGCATTCTTCCACGGCCTGCCGGACAGCATCTTCAAATTCAGCCGGTACGGGATCGACTAAAACTTCAGCGAAAGGCTCATTGGCCAGGCTGAAAACCTCAGGGGCCAAACCTTCGCAAATGCCGCAACCCAGGCACAGATCTTGATCAACAGTAACCTTCATCAGACATCCTCCTAAAATAGTTTCTTGTTAAGTCGTACGAGTGATTATACTCCAGATGGAAATAACCACACTGAATTAGTCAACTTCTCAAGTTGTTCTCGTCGGAATTATACCATAATGGATTTTTGTGGGGAGGTGGAGAAACGGTCACCAGCGTTATAATATGAGCCATGAAAAAGAAAAATGATAAGGGTCAGGTAACCCTGTTGGAAGCATTCGCAACGATCAACAAAGCGATTGAAACGACCCTGGATATCGAATTAGCGGATCAGGATTTCGCCGATGGGCGGGAAGAACTCCTGCATATCTATTGTCACGAAGCCTGCCACGCTGCCCTGGCGCATTCCGTTCCCTGGCTGAAAGACCTGCCGGAAAAGGTACATACACTGGCGGATGAAGTCCTGGCGAGGCTGTTGGAGAAGGAATTTGCCCCTCGCCTGGGACTATATCTGCACAGCGATGAAGAATTTCTGGTGGAACTCTCGATGTGCCCGGTGGAAATTGAGCGGGAGACTTACGAGCGGCTCAGAAAAGCCTGGGAGGCGGATTTTTGGCCTCGGCGGGACCTGGCTGGTATGGTGGTGCATACCCTGCAGACCCTGCGATATGGCGACCTGATTTATCACATCCTGCCCCGTGCGGATTGGAAAACGGCAAAAAAGACCGGCGATTACCGGCCTGCCAGCCTGGAAAGCCAGGGTTTTATTCACTTTTCACGTGCGGAACAGGTTTTGCAGGTAGCTGAAAATTTCTATAGCGGCATGAAAGACCTTCTGCTGCTGACTGTTGCCGTGGATAAGCTGAAAGACGAAGTGCGTTATGAGGATTTGTTGGGGGAGGGGCAGTTCTTTCCGCACCTTTATGGCCCGCTGAATCTGGATGCGGTGGTGGCGGTGGATCAATTTAGCCTGGATGACACGGGAAAATTTGCGTTACCCCAGAAGGCGTGACCGTCAGCCGGATTGTTGTTTTAGTCTCAGCAGGTGATTGTACAGATTGCGCTGTTTCGTCAAGGCTTGTTGGAACATGGCCTGCACGCCGGGAATGGATTGGCGTTCTTTAAGCAGGGCGACATCCTGGGTGACCAGTTCGTAATCCGCAATGGCTTGTGCCAGATCCGAGCTGAAGGGGGGCTGGATGTGGCTGGATTTCAGTTGTTGTGAGATTTCAACGTTTTCAAGAGATGCCCAGTGGTTGAAAAACTCCTGATATTGTTCTCTGACCTGTTGACGCGCCAGGCGCACTTCGGGCGTGGCCGGCTGCTGGTTGAGATGGGTGATGTCCTGGTTATACGTGGTAAGTTGGTTTCGGACCTCATCCAGATTCTGGCTGAAGGGGGCTGTAATCGTAAGTGATGCCAGGCCAGCAGTGAGCATTTTGGCTGCGTTTTGGACTCTGTTGATTTCCTGAGCCTCGCCATGACTCTTTAGCAGTTTTCTCTCCTGCCGGCGTAGAGATTTGATCTCCTTCTGGAGGGGACGGGGCGGATCGGGCACCAGTGAGAGCCAGCGGATGGTGGCCTGGGTGGATTCCAGGTGGCGTGCAATCCGAGCGGCATCTTTGCCGGGATCGCTGTTAGGGGGCAGATCACCCCAGCATTGACGATAAACTTCCCGGTGGAAGTGCTGAGAGAGGTCCATCTGAAGTTTGAAAAGCTCCGATTTAAGCTTATTTAGAACCGGGGATGGTGCTTGTTGATTTAAATGGCGTAAGTCCGTGTGAATTTGGACCAGTTGCGCTTTCAGCTGGTTGAGGTCTTGGCTGAAGGGCTTTTCAATCGCAAAAGAAGCGATCTTCTGACGTTGCGATTTTGATTGCAGCTCATCGTGGTATTCCTGATAGAGCGCTTTTTCTTCCTGAAGAGATTTGATCAGCCCCTGGTTTTCCGGTGAAGTCTGACAGGTGCGCAAGATCAGGATCGAGTGATCGATCATATCCTTTTGATTCGTGAGCGCCAGGTCATTGTGTTCGATGGGGCCAAATTCCAGCATATCCAACTGCATTTGTGCCCGGCGGATATCTTCCCATTGGGTCCATTCCTGAAAGGTCAAGGCGTCCAATTGTTGGAGTGCGGCGGGGGTCATCTCTCCGCGGGTGAGGGAGCGTATCTCCGCCATGGTGGCGTTCAGGGCGCTGTTGGCGGCATTATAAGCCTGGGTGAGCTGCATCCGCTGGAGTTCCTTGCGGGTTTCCTGCGCGCCTTCCCGGATGGCATCCTGGGTGCCACGCCCGGTTTCGTGAATGGCAGTGCTGATCTGTTCCGCAGCCTTGAGCGCGTAATAACCTTCGCCGCGCTCCAGGACAAGAAACGTCCCGCAGTTTGAACAGGTTAATCGATCAATATCTTCTGGAATGGAGATGGGCGCGCCGCAGGCGGAGCAGTTGAGTTTAATTAATTTCATTATTCCCTCGAAATCATTCAAACTTGGCTATTAAATGAGTCATGTTCTGATATTTGGAAACCACAAAATACCAACTAACACTAAGTATAATTGAATTGGTTTATTTTATAAGAGAGGAAAGCGAAATATTATCTTGGAAATCCTAACTGAACTTCCTTATGGTTTTAAAGGCAAAATATATCGAAGCCCAATGCCCTTCAGCAGAATGTTTGACCCGGATTGGGTGGTGATGCCCGCATATATTGATGCAGGCATTGATGTTGTGGTGGTGCTCACTTCCTGGGAAGAAGTCTGGTCAAAGGCAGGGGTGGATTTGAAGAAGCTTTATTCGATGTCCGAGATGGAAGTGATTTACCTGCCGACACCGGATTTCCACACGCCAGACCCTGACTTGTTCCGGATTGCCTTGGGGCAGGTTCTGGATGCTGCCAATCAGGGGAAGAATGTGGCGATCCATTGTCATGCCGGCGTAGGCCGGACTGGGATCTTCGCAGCCTGTCTGGCGAAGGTGGTTTTAGGCCTGGATGGTCCTCAGGCCTATGCCTGGGTGCGCCAGGCGATCCCAGGCGCGGTGGAGAATCAGGAACAAATTCAATTCATTGATAATTTTGGTTATTCTGAAGGGTAGGATTAGCTTTTGGCCGAATCATCTGCTGGGGTAACTGCCAGCATACCGGATGGACCGATTAGCCAGGTCAGGTCCTCTTCGACTTCGGCGAATTGCAGTTGTTCGGGTGAGCCATTAAGTTCCAGAGTGTCGCCAGCGGTCACCTCAACATCATATTCATAAAGGTAGTAGAAAATATTGATGAGCCGGTTGATGGTTTCCTCTTCGTCGGCTGGGTCGGTGACCAGGCTGGTCAGGTCTGGTACATCGAAGATATGATGACCTTTGCTTGCCAGCCAATATTGGGAGGGATCGAGGTAGAACTTGACATATCCCATCCAGAGGATGAAAGGCAGTTCAGAGCGGTAGGTGCTGATCTGACCCGGGTCGAGGAAATCCGCAGGGGGATGCGCCGTCCAGGCTTGTTCGTTGACAATCCCCAATAAGTTTTCATTTTCCAGAGCAAAGGCTGTTTGATAGAGCGCGATCATTTTCTCCACTGGGTCCGGATGATCCCCGGCATAGACCAGGCTGATGTGGGAGCGGTGCTGCCGCATCGCCGCCCGGATCTGTGGCTGCCAGGGAGAAACGTTCACTGTCCGGTCCAGTACTTCAGGTGGTAGGGGGGTGGATAGCCCCGCAACATGGAGGATATGCTGTCCAAATTTGATTTCACCCAGCAACTGATTGGGGCTGTCGAATGAGCGTTTTAGCTCGATTTGCTCAGGATCTTCCACTCCGCCGCTGACCACCAGGTTGGTGATCAGATCGGCATCGCTGGGGATGCTCAGGCTGGCCGGGGCATAGATCAGATGGATGGCGGGGGTGAAGGGGTCGAGTGAGGTTTTGTTCTGCATACAAGTTTCCTTATTCGTTAGGTTATGCTAATTATGCCAGAAATCAACAGAAAGCCACATTTACTGATAAAAATGAGTGCTTATCATATTATAAAGTCCAGGTGGTAAAATTAGGAAAATTTCTAATCAGAAAGGCTGGAACTCCAATATGCCTCTCCAGGTCAAATTTACGCCAAACCGAAAAGATTATATCCGAGCCTCACGTTTGATGGCTTTAAAGACGCCTATTTTTATTGTGCTGGTTGTGGTGACGGTCATCATAATTGTAGGTTCGCTGATCGGATTGGTTTTTCAATTGTTTCCCGATCCAACCTGGAATAATGTGGCTTTTATCTCATTGTTGGTTGGCGGCTTCTATATCGTCTATTATTTCATTGTGACACCAGCTCAATTGACCAAGACGATTAATAAGAATGAAGCTCTGCAGAAGGAACGCAAGATCACCTTTAGTGAGACGGAAGTGGACTTGATGATTGGGAGAAACATCTCCCGGCTGCCTTGGGATAATTTTGTTCATGTCTTTAATGGCAAGACGATGTATATTATGGTCTATGAAGAAGATAAGAAAACTTACCCCTTCCTGCCGAAAAGAGCATTCACTGATCCCGGTTCTGAGAAGGCATTTCTTCAACTGCTTGAGGAACGTAACATCCCCGTGAAATAATCCGCTCTGGACGGTTTATCAATCTGATGGTTGTAAGATGGATCGAAAATCGCAATGATATTAAGGAGAACGTGATATGACATTAGGAACGATTTTAGCGTCAATTGGTATCGGCCTGGGCGTTTTATTACTCTTTTTGGCCGGTTTTATCGCCCTGAAAACCATGCTCTATTCACCCCCGCAGAAGAAAGCGGATAAGGTGGATTTTGTGAAGGTGGACGGGAAGAATGTGGCAGAGCGTTTGGGCCTGGCTGTGCAATGCAAGACAGTTTCCTATCATGAGGCTGAAAAAGTGGATACCAGCGCTTTCCTGGCGCTGCATCGGCTTTTCCAGACTCTTTATCCCCAGGTACATTCCAAATTGACCCGTGAGTTGGTCAACGACTACAGCCTGCTTTATACCTGGGAAGGTAAGGACCCCAGCCTGAAACCGATTATGCTCACGTCGCACCTGGACGTGGTTCCCGCTGATGAAAGCGAAGCGGGTGGCTGGACGCATCCGCCTTTTGCAGGTGAGGTGGTGGATGGCTATGTTTGGGGCAGGGGTACCCTGGATATCAAATCCGGCGTGATCGGTATCCTCGAAGCGGTGGAATATCTGCTCAAGCAGGGCTTCCAACCCGAGCGGACGGTCTATATCGGTTTTGGTCATGATGAGGAAATTGGCGGTGAACACGGCGCACAGGCGATTGTTGAGCTGCTGGATTCACGCGGCGTCAAACTGGGCAGCCTGTTGGATGAGGGCGGCAGTGTGATTGACGGCTTCCTGCCCGGTGTGGATCGCCCGGTGGGTGTGATCGGCATCAGCGAGAAGGGCTATATCAGCCTGAAACTGAGCGTGGAGATGGAGGGTGGCCATTCGTCGATGCCACCTCAGGAGACGGCTATTGGCGTTCTCTCACGCGCTGTTGCCAGTGTGGAACTTAACCCAATGCCGCCGCATTTGGAAGTAATTGAATTCCTGATGAGTTATCTTGGTTCCGCCTTGCCCTTCAAACAGCGGCTCTTATTTGCCAATACCTGGTTGTTTGGCGGCGTCCTCAAAAAGGAACTGGCAAAAGCGAATATGCTCAATGCGACCATTCGTACCACGACCGCCCCGACTATCTTCAATGCCGGCATGAAGGACAACGTGTTGCCTGCCAAGGCTGAGGCTGTGGTTAATTTCCGCATTCTGCCTGGAGATGACCTGCGGTCAGTATATGAAATGGTGCTGGAGCGGATCAATGACGAACGAGTCAAAGTGACTCCTTATCTGGGCGAAACGCTGGAAGGCGAATCTGGCTGGAATCCCTCTCCAGTGGCCGATACGGACTCACCCTATTACCTGCGGTTGGCCCGGTTGACCAAGGAAGCTTTCCCGGATGCTCTGGTGACACCATATCTGGTCCTCGGCGGGACTGATGCCCGGCATTATGGCCGTCTGACCCGTAATGCCTTACGGTTCACCCCGATTCTGATGTCCAAAGAGGACGTGGGCAGCGTGCATGGTGTCAATGAGAAATTATCCATTGACGAGTGCTCCCGGATGGTGGGGTTCTATATTGCCTATATTGAAGAACTTTCTAATTTATCCGGTGAACTGGATATCGAACCTGAACCAGAGCCGGAATTGGAAACGGTTGAGGAAGACCTGATCGAAGTAAATCCTGTGGAAGAGCCTTATGCCGAATTGGGCAAAGAGGAACTGGATGCACTGAAAGAGAAACAGGAAGAAGATTAATCTCGAATTCCTGATATCCTATAGTTAGTAAATGGAGAGACGCCCCGCGGGGCGTCTCTTTTTTAGTTAAGCATGGGGGACTATTTATGCCTTGCCACATAAATGTCCGCTTCAATCATCTGCCCATTTTCAAAGTAGTGATGGGTGAAGTAGAGATTACCCTGGCTGTCCACAGAGGATTCCCCGGCAAACTGGGAGAGGATCAGTTCGGGTTCGCCCCAGCCCTCACCCTGACGCAGGCAGCGGAATATAGCCGGGCTGCCGTTATAGGTGCGGGTGAACCAGAGCTCGGAACCGTCCGGTGAGATGTCCGGCCAGCCTTCATTCCCCTCTGTGTTCACCACCTCAATGTTGATTGGGTCGGTCCAGGTGTCGCCATCTCGGGTGGTCATCCAGATATCCAGGCCGCCTTTGCCGCCGGGCCTGTCAGAGTGGAAGTAAATCGTGTCGCCGTAGATTTCCAACTCACCGATCATAATTTCATCCCGCAGGCGGGAACTGACCGGTTGCCATTCCTGCCAGCGGCCGTCCACCCAATGGGCGGTGAAGATCTGCAGGCTGCCGATGCCTTCCCGGATCGTGGCGAACCATAAGGTGTCACCATCCACGGTTGGTGCGCCATCCAGTGAAAGGATGTCGGGCGGTTCCAGCCAGACTCTCTCCGCCTCACCCCAGGTTTCGCCTTGCTTGTGAGCCACATAAATCCCCGTGACGCCATCCAAAAACTGCTGTTCGGCGGGAATCCGGACATCGGGCGTGAAGAAGAGGTAGAGCGTCTCGCCATCCGGCAGGATGAAGGGGGAGTCCTCACCGCCGCTGGTGTTCACGCCACCGGGCACAGGGATGGGGGCCGCGTAATCTGTGGAATGGAGAATGGGCGGTGTGCTATCTGTGGCCGGGCTGCGTTTTTCGATATCCACCGGCACAATGGCCGCGCGGTTGATTTGGGGATAATCTTCAGGGGAGTACGCCACCGGGCCACAGCCAGCCAGCATCAGCAAGGTGAAGATCAGGATAAATTGAATCGTACGTTTGGGAATCATAAGTCCTCCCGGGTCGAAGGCTTATTCCCATTATAGAATAATTTTCGCCGGGAGGACGGTTTTTCGGTTTAGCGGATGAAGATGGGGGTGTAGCGATATTCGATCACTTTTGGCAACGGAAGGTTTAAATGGAAATCCCGATAGGCGATATAAGCTGCCTGGACGCCATTCTCATTCGGGGTGGTGCCGCCCCAAACCTGGCCGGCATTCTGGAAGTAATCGAAGAGCAGCGTGATGCTGTCATTGGCAGGGGTAACTGTGACCCCATCAAGGGTGATCTTGGCGCTGCCGGTCACCCAGCCATACGGCGTTGTGCCCGTGCCGCTCAGAGCAGCCTGGGCAGCGCCCAATTGGGCCGCAGCTTCACTGATGGAAGCAGGCAGGCCCATCAGATTTGCCAGGGCGGTGTCGTTTGGGCATGTGGAGAGGGCGTTTTGTTCGGCTTCCATGATCGCCAGCAGCAATTTGGGGCTGATCTGATTGGTGGTTGCGGCTTGCTGGATCAGGTTGGCAACGTCGATTTCAACATCATCCGAAACCAGGATGGGTTCTGCAAGGCAGGAACCATTGAAGATCAGGAAGTTACGAATTTCATCCGTGGTGGCATCGATTTCATCCACAGCCCAGTCCGCAGGGACGAAGTTGGTGTCATGAAATTGTTCACCGGTATTCCCTACGAGGGTGAAACGGGCCGCGCTGGCGGAGACTGTTGTGGTTAAGTCGGTTTCGCCGGTCACATCGCTGAGTGTGATCGAAGCGGCGGTATCGGCGTCGAAATGGAAGATGCCCAAATCAACCCAACTGTCGTTCACCCCAGCCTGGTTGACCAGCACGGTGCTGGTTCCATTAGCATGGGTGATGGTGTAGGCAGCGTAGTTAGTATCCCAGTTCACCGTCTGGGAAGGGCAGGACCAGCTGATGGCATTATGGGACGGGATGAAAACTTCCAGCCGGTATTCACCGCTAGAGGGGAGGGCAGGCGTCCAACTGGCGACGTTATCGCTTTGCGCTTCCTCTTCGGCGTTCAGCGCCAGGTAAGCATATTCCCCGCGCTGGTTGGTGTAACGATACCAGCCGGAATCACAAATCCCGCTGCCATAAGCGGGGGTCAGGCTGGGCGTTTCCAACGTGATAGGCATTTGGGTGGGGGTGCTGTCACAATTCACCTGCAGGTAAGTGCAAATCCCTTCCGCCATGCTGTTGGCGGCCAAAAGCTTGAACGATTCCTGATGGAGAAGCAGGTTGTCCTGGTAATTATCCATAAATGCCAGTTCCACCAGGATGGCGGGCATGTGAGCATAGTTGATCTCACCATAATCATCGTAGGAGGTCTTGATACCCCGGTTTGTCCAGGAGCCATAGGCATTCGTCATGTTATAGATGATTTGGTTATGCACGGCAATCGCCAAGTCGTGGGAGCCGGGATTGTTGTTGTAGTCCCAATAGGTCTCGGTACCGCGTAAATCACCATTCCAGCCGTTGTTGTGGAAACTGATCAGGAGATCGGCGCCATAATAATTCGCCATATAGGGCCTGGCGCGGATGTCGCTGTTGTAGTTGGAGTTGCTGCCATCCCAGACCCATTTTGGCAGGCCCAGATAGATTCCGTGTTGGCGGGCATCCTCATGCCAGGCGGGATAACCTGTTATCCCGGTCCGGGCGTTCTGATCCATCTCGCGGGTGTCGATCACAGTAGCGCCCTGGTTTTCCAGTTCGGCTTTGAGATATTGCATGATTTCCGAGTTGACAGTGTCTTCCCGAATTCCCCAGAACTCACCACGCTGGTACATCCATTCACCGTAATACTCATTGAAATAGAGGCCGTGACCGGCGCTGAGAGCGATCTTGTAACCTGCCAAGGGGCCATCACCTGGCAGTTCCCGATCCAGAGGCCATTCCGCCGTCTCGCTGAAATCCGGCAGCGGCATCCCCCAATCTTCCAATGGCAGGCCTTCAACTTTGAAGGTGACCATAAAGAATTGGTTGACCTGGAAGGCCGTGTTCAGTCCGGATTGCAGTTCAGCGAATAGAGCGTCATCGTACTCGCCATTGGGGAGGACTTCCTGGCTGAGGTCAATGACCAGCACCTCGCCGACATAGGTGACGGACAGCACCTGACCGCCGGACTCGGCAATCTGGGGCAGCGCATTCAGGAAGTCGGCAATATCGGCTTCAGTCGGTGGCGTGGATTGGGCTGTGACAAGCGGTGATGGCAGCAGGAGGATCATGCCAATCAGTATCCCAGTGAGGAGTAGAAGGTTTTTTTTCATAAGGGTTCACCAATGTTTTAACGGTTAATTATTTCCATTTTACTGGATGGGTGTTGCAATTTAGGTTCCAAACGCACTTCTGGAAGAATACTCTTAGTTTGAATTAATGACAATGAGTGAGATTTCTACCTTTTTGCCGCTTTCGGCAGGGATTGGGGGAGAACCTGCCGCTTTTGCCGGATTGAAAAGTCCCAATTCGAATGATAAAGTTAGAACAACTTAGAACATGTGTTCTAAACAGGGTTGGCCGGGTAACGAAAGTCTTGACCCAAATATTCCTTTGCTGCGCTTTGCGTTCACCCGGCAGCCCGATCTCTTCATCAAAGATTTGGGAGGTGGCATTCTGATGATGGCCAAAAATCAGGCCGGCAACGAAGCGGGTTTCTATGTTGAACATTTCACCAAGGCCGAATTGGCAGATCTGGACCGCGCCCTCGGAGAATCGCTGTTGGGGGAGATCGGCATGCTGCGAGTGGTCATGCGGCGCTTCTTTGAGAGGGCAGCGAATGAAGCCGATGACCTGGACAGGATGACGGATGTGCTCCGGGTGCTGGGCATGAGTGTGACTCGGCTGGCGAAAGTGATCCAGACGGAACACGGCCTGCAGGATAAGAAAGCGGATGGACTGGGGGATTCGTTGACCCGGGCGATGACGGCTGTGCTGGAAGAGATGGGCAGCGCTGGACTGACCGGGCCTGGAGAGGGGGAGCAGAATGGATGAGAAGGACGTTGCCTTGTTGACTGAACAATTGCGGCATGCAAATGCCCTCATTCAGGCCCGGGTGAACGCCCTGGAGGCCCGGCTGGCCCACCAACAGGCGCTGAACAACCAGCGGCTGGCTGCACTGGAGGAAGAAATCCGCGACCACGAAACCCGCATCCGAGCAGCTACCGAGGGCGTGACCCAATTCAAGCTGGTCTCTGCGCTTTCCAGTGGCGGGTCTGGGTTGATGTCGCTGGTAGCAATCCTGCGGGCATTTCTGGGGGGTTAGGATGACCACATTGGTGGAGTTACTCAAAAAATTGCTGCGGGATATTGTGCTCTTCGTGCGCTATGCCAGCGGCCTGAAGCTGCGCCATTACCAGGAAGAGGCAGCCCGAGCGATTGTCAATTCGGTGGTGCATCACAAGGGGTTGAATTTTGTGGTGATCTTTCCCCGACAATCGGGGAAGAATGAGCTCCAGGCGCAGGTCCAGGCCTATTTGCTGACCTTGCTTTCCGGCGAGCGCAATGAGATCGTGCAGATCTCACCAACCTGGAAGCCGCAAACTGAAAATGCCATGCGGCGGCTGGAAGAGGTGTTGAGCAATAACCTGATCGTGCGGGACCGCTGGCAGAAGCACTTTGGACATATTTACCAGGTGGGGCGGGCGCGGGTGGTTTTCCTCTCCGGTTCGCCGACCACCAATATCGTTGGGGCGACGGCTTCGGCACTGCTCTCGGTGGATGAGGCGCAGGATATCCAAATTGAGAAGTTTGACAAAGAGATTTCGCCGATGGTTGCCAGCACCAATGCCACAACGGTCTTTTGGGGCACGGCCTGGACCAGCCGGACATTGCTGGCGAGAGAATTACGCACAGCGATGTCTGCCGAGGCGCGGGATGGCATCCGGCGGGTGTTTCACCTCTCGGCGGATCAGGTGATCACTGAGGTGCCGGCTTATGGGAAGCACCTGCAGCAGGTGCTTGAGCGTCTGGGCCGGAATCATCCAATGGTGCGCACTCAGTATTACTGCGAAGAGATCGACGCCGAGGGAGGACTTTTTACCCCGGAACGCCAGGCCTTGATGCAGGGCGTTCACCCGCCTGAGGCCTTGCCCCAGCCAGGAGAAACTTATGTCATGCTGCTGGATGTGGCCGGGGCGGATGAAGCTGCGCAGGATTTGATAGGCAGTGGGCTTTCTAACCCGGGCCGGGATGCAACGGCGCTCACGATTGTGGCGGTTCAGCCGGGCAGCCCGGATGGGATCAACCAAAACCTGCCGACCTACCGGGTGGTTCACAGGAGGCTGTGGGTGGGGTTGTCGCACACTGCCCTGTTCAGTCAAATTCGGGCGCTGGCGGAGACCTGGCGGATATCCCGCCTGGTGGTGGATGCCACCGGGGTGGGCGCGGGGTTGACGGCTTTTCTCGATAAGGCGCTGCCGGGCAAGGTGAACCCCTTTATCTTTTCCGCCAAGACCAAGTCGCAACTGGGCTGGGGATTTCTGGCAGTGGTTGATTCAGGCCGCTTCCGGGATTATGCCTGCCCGGATGAGGACCTGGGTGAACAAGCTCGTTTGGCCCGCAAGTTTTACCGGGAAGCCTCTTTTTGCCAATACACCGTTCAGCCGGGGCCGGATAAGCACCTGAAATGGGGCGTGCCGGATGGCACTCGGGACCCTGGGGACGGTGAATTGGTGCACGACGATTTGTTGATCAGCGCCAGCCTTTGTGCGGTGCTGGATGAAGAAAACTGGCAGATCCACCTGCCTGGGTTGATGATCCCCGGACAGGACCCACTCAAGGAGATTGACCGTGGTTAATGATGAAATGGCATTTGGGGTGGAGCGAAGCGGAACCCCTGAAGCGTAAGCGGAGTGGGGTTGATATGGGTTGTTTGATTAGGAGATTTATTGATGGCAAATGAGATATTCGCATTTGGGATTGACTTATCCCGTTACAACACATCCCCGGACGGCAAGATTCAGGTCGATTTTGACCGGATCGCGGTCCATGAACCCCGGGTGGCCTTCATTGCCATGCGGGCGGGGATTTCCTGGGGTTATCAGGACCCCTGGTTCAGCACTTACTTTACCGAAGCAGGACGGATTGGCAGGGCACGCCTGGCCTACCATGTGCTTTACCCAGGCGAATCGGCGGAGGCGCAGATGGATAATTTCTTCCGCATTCTGGGGGACGCCAATCTAAACCGGATCCCTCTGGTGCTGGATTTGGAGCTGGATCACGGCTTTTCGCCTGCCAGGATCACAGCCACCACTGCCGAAGCCTGCCGGATCATGCAGAAACGCAGCGGGCGCACCCCTGTGCTCTATTCACGGGCGGGATGGGTGGATCAATACCTGCGGGTGGCCGACCTGCCGGAGGTGCACTGGTGGCTGGCGCAGTATCGCTGGCCCTGGCCCTATCCGCTCTATACACCGGAGCATCCCTGCCCACCGGCTCTGCCGCAGGGGGTTGCGGATTGGCTGATCCACCAGACGGCAGCCCGCGGGGCTTCGATTGGGGCGGAAGCCGCGCATTACATGGACTATAACCGCTGGAACGGGACCGAGGCGGACCTGGCGGCTTTTATCGGGGACGAAGCACCTCAGACGGTGATCTGCCCGTTGGATCAGCAGGTCTGCCCGGTTCATTCAATTGACTTACGAGAGAACGAAGAAAGGAGGTTATGAAATGTCACTGGCAGAACGATTGTTTAGCCGCTGGTTCCAGCCCCTGGTGGACCGGACTGTGCGGGAAAGGCTAGCTGTGATCGAGGATGACAATACTTTTTTAGTGGGGGTGCGCCGGCTGGATGATTCCCCCCGTGACCGGTTGAACCCGGACCGCGAGACCGTGTTGGAAGCTTGTTTGGATGCCTGGCGGAGTGATCCTCTGGCCCGGCGGTTAGTGGAGTTGACCAGCGAATATGTGGTTGGTGGCGGGGTGGATATTGAGTGCGGCCATACCCCTTCACAGGAGTTCCTGCGGGCCTTCTGGTCGCACCCGCTCAACCGGATGGCGATAAGGATGGTGGAGCTCTGTGATGAGCTGACCCGCTCGGGGAACCTTTTCCTGTTGATCTCCACCGACCGGGTGGGGATGTCCTACCTGCGGGTGGTGCCAGCAGCGGATATTGACCGGATCGATTCGGCTGAGAATGATATTGAACAATCACTGGCCTTTGCAGATAAGGATGGACAGGTCTACCCGGCTTATGACGCTGCTGGGGACGGCTTGGGCGAGGGAGGTACCTTCCCGGCGGTGATGCTGCATTATGCCGTTAACCGACCTGCCGGGGCGCAGTGGGGGGAATCGGATTTGGCGCCGCTGTTGATCTGGCTGCGGCGGTATGCAGCCTGGCTGGAGGATCGGATGCGGCTGAATCACTTCCGCAACGCCTTTATCTACCGGGTTAAAGCAGCCTTCACCTCAGAGACCGCCCGCCGCACCCGCCAACTGGAACTGGCCGCCAATCCACCTTCACCGGGGTCAATCCTGGTGACCGATGAGAGCGAGGATTGGTCGGTGATCTCACCCAAGCTGGAAGCGCTGGACGCCCAGACCGATGGCCTGGCGCTCAAGAAGATGATCGCGGCGGGGGCGGGCGTACCGATGCACTTTTTGGCGGAGCCCGAAAGCGCCACCCGGACCACAGCGGAGGCTGCCGGTTCACCGACCCACCGCAAGTTTGAACAGCGCCAGCGATTTTTCCTCTGGATGTTGAAAGACCTGCTGGGTGTCGTTCTGCAGCGGCGGTCACTGGTGGATGGACAGGTGGATGCAGGTGCAGTCATCACCGTGCATGGTGCGGATATTACCGCTCGGGATAATGTGGATCTGGCTGAATCGGGGGGCAAGATCGGACCGCTGTTTGAGGGGCTTTATCAGGCCGGTTTGATAGATGCCCGGGAGTATCTGCGGGTGGTCTATCGATTTGTGGGGGAAGAGGTGGACCTGGATGCCCTGTTGGAACGGGCAGGGACACCTGAGGCCCCCGGAAAGGAGCGTGAAGATGAGTGAACGGATGAAGGGAAAGGAGGAAATCCGCCTGACTTTGGAAGCCAGCGCTAAACCAGTCTCACCCGGCAAGTTTGAAGTGCTGGCGATCACGGCCGGGGAGGGCAATGGTTGGTTCTTCCCGCCGGAAGTTTTACAGGCTAGCCTGGCACTTTGGGAAGGGGCGACCTGTTTTATTGACCATGACCGAACCGTGCGTTCCGTGCGGGATATCGGCGGGGTGCTGCGGGAAGCGGTCTGGAATGAAGCCCAGCAGGGAATCAGCGCCATTCTGATGGCATTTGGCCCCGGCGGTCCGGTACTGACCGCGCTGGGTGAGGAACTGCTTGCGGGGGGTGAGACTGCCGTGAACAAAATCGGTTTTTCGGCTGATGTGCTCTTTGCGGGCAGGAATCGCCGGGTGGAGAAGATCATCAAGGTTTTCTCGGTGGATTTGGTCTATGACCCGGCAAGGGGCGGCGCTTTTTTACGTCAATTGAATCAACTTAACAAACAGGAACAAAATGGAGGATATCAAATGAATGAGCAAGTGAAAGACCCCACCGCCGGCATGCCGACAGGGGTAAATGGGACGACAGGAACAGGGACCACGCAGGATGTGCGGGCGCAGATGTGCGGTTATTTGCTGGATTCGGCTTTGGCCGCGGCCAGACTGCCCAAACCCGTCTCGGATCGGGTACGCAAGCAGTTTGATGGGCAGGTTTTTGAGGGAGAGCAGCTCAAGCAGGCGATTGAGGACGCCCGGCAAATGGTCACGGAGCTGACCGGGCCTGCTGCAGTGGCCGGACCCGGCCGAATCACTGGCATGGTGACCTCGGAAGAGCGGCTGCAGACGGCTGTGGATGACCTCTTTGGCGTCCCCCGGGATGCTAGCCAGCAAAACCTTTCGGTGGCACGCCTTTCGGGCATCCGTGAGCTCTATCTGACGCTGACCGGTGACACAGACCTGCACGGCGGTTACCATCCTAACCGGGCGCAGTTGGCGACCACCGCGGACTTCACGGGTTTGGTGAAGAATGCGTTGAATAAGCTGGTGGTGAATACCTGGGATGCCCTGGGACGGGCAGGCTACAACTGGTGGCAGCAGATCGCCGTCACCGAACACTTCAACACACTCAATGACATCACCGGTACCCTGGTTGGGACGGTGGGTGACCTGCCGACTGTGGCTGAGGGCGGAACCTATACTGAATTGGTGGTGGGTGATTCACCTGAGACGGCCAGCTTCGTCAAATATGGCGGCTATATTCCCCTCACGCTGGAACTGATCGATCGGGATGAGACCCGCAAGCTGAAGGCCTATGCCCGTGAGCTGGCTTCGGCTGGTTTACGCAAAATCTCCAAGCTGGTCAGCCAGATCTTCACAGCCAATGCTGGCGTTGGCCCCACCATGGCCGATACCAGCGCCTTGTTCAACGCCACTGCGGTCACAACCGCGGGCGGGCATGCCAACCTGCGCACCGGAGCGCTCACTGCGGATGAATGGGATGCCGTATGTGGCGCGGTTTATAACCAGCCGATGCTGATCAAGAATGCCGCCACCTATTATGGCACCGGCCCAAAGATGGCCGTCAATCCCAAGTATTTGCTGGTGTCCCGCAGTTTGCAAAAGACGGCTTTCCAGATCCTGCAAGGTGAATTTGTGCGGGAGCAGGATTATGTCTATGACAACATCCTCAAGGGTACTGCAGTGCCGGTGTTGGTTCCGGAATGGACGGATGCCGATGACTGGGCCGCTGTTTGTGACCCGGTGATTGCTCCGGCAGTTTATGTCGGTGAGCGGTTCGGGATCTTGCCTGAGATCTATGTGGCAGGCGATGAACTCAGCCCGGCGGTCTTCATGAACGATGAACACCGCTTGAAAGTCCGGCACTATTTGGCTGTTTGGGTGAACGATTTCCGCCCGCTGCACAAGAATAACGTGCCGGCCTGATCATAGCTGGATTAGCTTCATATTTTTCTCCTTCGATGGGACCTGCTTTGCCATCGGGTGGGGCAGGTCCGCAATAAAGAAAATCAACCTGGGAGGGTCTGATGGAAAAATTCAAACAACTACTTGGCAGCCGCAAGTTCTGGGCGGCATTGATTGGCCTGGCTCTGGTGATTGTTAAGGCCTGGCAGCCGGATTTCCCGCTGGCTGAGGAACAACTCACCGCTGTGATCTATGTGCTGGTGGCTTATATCCTTGGCACGGGGATTGAAGACGGCCTGAGTAGGGCTGCCTAGAAGAAATAAATGGAACCGGCTCTCCGTTCACAGGGGAGCCGGTTGATGAAAAGGAGGCATGATGGCACGCAGGAAAACGAACCCGATTGAGAAAGTAGCCGCTGCCTTGGTGGGCGGCACCCCCCTGGATTATCTTCAGCGCGTAGATGGCACCCTGGTGGTGATCGGCCCGGAGGGGCGCAAGGTTGTTTTCACGGCGGCGGAAGTGCGCAAGGCTGTTGAGAAGCAGAAAGTGGAGGGGATCAAATGAGCCTGACCCTTTCGGATATCAAAACAAAGGTGAGCGCCCACCTGAACGACACCGGCAAGTTGATCTGGAGCGATGCTTTGTTGGAATCGGCCATCCGATCGGCCCTGCTGGCAATTGGGCGGGTGTTGGATGAATCCCTGACTTTGGAAGGGCTGGACGGCGCGGCCGTCACCAATTTAGATGACGATCATCAGCATGTGCTGGTGGTGGGGGCGGTGGCCTATGGGCTTACCCTGCGCGCTACTGGGCGGTTTGATGATGCCCGCGCTCGGGAAGACCTGCCGGACGCCATGGCATCCTGGGCCTCGGCCCATATGGCTCGCTTTCAGGTGATGCTGGGGGAGGTCAAAGCCGCCACCCATCAGAAGGCGGCAACGGTTCCATATGATAACTGGGAGTGGGAGGAGAACGAATGAACCAGATTGCGATTGGCAGTTACGATCCCATTGGGGAATGGCTGGTGCTTCATGGCGAGGGAATCATCGCCCCGTTTAAACAGGCGGATTATCAGCCTGTGTTTGGGACGGGGGAGGAGGTGGCTGAGACGATCCAGTTGAGCCTGGAAGGGACGCCGAATGAACTAGCCGAAGGTGTGGCGGCATTGGAGACGATCCGGCAGCGTAATCTGCTCTATCACCAGACCGGCTACCCGGCGCCGCAGTGTCTCAGGTTCCAGATGACGGCAGGCGATGGCTATTATTACTGCCTGCTGAACACTCTTGAGATCCAGGCGAACCCCGACAGCCCCCAAACCCGTCTCACGGGGTCATTGCTGCTGACATTGCACTTCACTCGGGCGAACCATTACGACGCTGATCCTGTGGAGCTGCCGTTAACCGTGGGCAGTGTTGAGGATGTCCTGGGCGGGGCGGATCTGATCAACCATACCGATGCCCACAGCGGTCACGTTAATAGCGTTCTGATCAAGCCTGGCGACTTCAACACGGATCTGCCCGCCCCACTGCGTTTGGAATTGATCAACACCAACGAGGCTGGTGTCCTGCACGATGCCTTTGTGGGGATTTACCATCATCCGGAGGCCCTGGCGGAGAGAAAGCTGTTTTGTTATGCGGGGGATTTCTCCGGGGGCACGGCGTTGAGCGTACCGGATGGCGTCAATGAACGGTATCTTCGAGTCACCTGGTCTGAGACGGAATGGAAACCCCTGGGTGGCTGGTATTTCGATAGTGACAGGGTTAAGAAAATGGCAGGCTTATCCTTCCGTCCGGTGCTGCGTTTTTACAACATGCCGGCAAATGAGGATCTTTATCTACGGCTTAATATTCAATCCGGGTTGAAAATGCTCTGGGAAGGTGAGAGTGTCTATGTGGATCCTGATTATGGATATGTGTTATTTCCACCGATACAGATCCCACCCAATAAGCTGTTGAATGAAACCCAACCTCATCCGCTGGATCTGTTCCTGTATGGCTTACATGAAACAGACGCCGCCTACACGATTGACTTTGACTGCCTGACCTTTTTGCCCCTGGAACCCGGCGCGAATTTTCTGGCTTTCTATGAGATCTATGAAGATGGAAGATTGCTTGATGAAAATTTCCTCAACCGGCATACCGCTAATTTTTCTTCCAATGATGAAGAGATTGTGGCGCATATCCGGCAGGGTGCGCCTTTGACTCTTTTTCCTGGTCATTACCATCGGCTGTTTGTGATGGTGGTTGATGAGAATAATGAGATGGACATCTTCCGGACGTTCAATCTACGGTTGTATTACCGGCCCCGAAAACGGATTCTTTAGTGAAGGAGGCAGGATGACAAACATGAATGATTCAGACGTTTTTACGACCGAAATCCTTCAACGGGATTTTACCCAGCCGATACACCTCAGGCTGCCGGTCAGACCGATTCACCTGACCTGGTCTGCATTTGGCGGGCCGGAAAAGGCGGAATTGCTGGTTGATGGGCCAAAAGATGAGTTGCTGGATTTGGTGAACCTGCTGCGCTGTGGTGTCACCGTTCGTGACGGACAGGGAGAACCGGTCTGGTGGGGGTATATTGAGGAAGTGCAGGTGGAGCTTGAAGAAGTGGAGGTTAGAGTATCTCTGGAAGACCTCGCTAATCAGGTCAGTGTTCAATATGATTACACATCCCCGGCTACGTTACCCGGGGATCGCAACCTGACGGATGTGGCTGAAGACCTGCGCTCACAGGTGGATTATGGGATCAAGACGAAATTGCTGCGAAAGACCAACATTGATTCTCCTCACGCTGAGGCCTTACGGGACACCTGGCTCGAGCAGCATGCCAGGCCAGTCTCTCGCTTGACCCAGCGAAAGGATAACGGCCCAGTGCAGGGCAGGCTGATCTGTGCGGGGTGGTTCAAAACCTTGGGATGGCAGCCCTATACCCAGTTGGAAGGGTTTTATGCGAATTATGGTCCTGGTCCGGGGTCATTTACCTTTGGCCGTTACACGAGCGCGAAATACGTTGGTCAATCTTTCACACCCGAAATAAATTGTGCTTTAAAAATGGCAAGTTTTTTGGTGCGGAATGTTGGGGGTGCAACCCGCACGCTGACGGCACGCTTGCATGCGAACAATGACTGGTATCCCGGGGCTGTACTGGCAACCAGTGAGCCTTTCAACCCGGTGGACCTGGTGGAGAATGGGTATACCTGGGCAAATTTCGTGTTTTCAACACCCTATCCCCTCATAGCTGGGGAACGTTATTGGATTTCTCTGGATCCGGATGGGGTGAACAGCTCAGAATATTTCATCCTCCGGATAGATGAGAGTATGAATTTTAAAGGTGGTGTGGGACGTTATTACAATCAATCCACTAATAGCTGGGAACTCTTCCCACCAACTGATCGCCCGGATGTCTACTTCCGACTGGTGTGCGTTACGGACACATCGGAGCAGTTATTGGCGATAGCCGGTTCCGGCGGGCAGTTCTTCCCAAAGATCACAGCGGCGCTGACCGGCGTTGGTGCTTCTCCATATCGTAAGGATGGGCTGACCTGTCTGGAGGAGATCAGGAAGTTGATGGTTCTGGGGACGGCAAATCAACGGTTGGTTTTGGCGCAGGTCACGTCTAACCGGCATCTGCGCTTTTATGAACAACCTGATCCTGATGAAGTGGACGTGTATATGGATCAGTTCAGCCAGTTCTATACCCGGGAAGGCGTGCCATTGACTCGCTGGCGGCCGCCGGTGGGGCGGTTTGCTCGTTTCTCCGGTGCAAGCCGGATCAATCTGCCCTGGGATAAAAAACGGCTGCCGGCTTGTTTCATTGCAGGGGCAGAATATTGGCCCCAAACCGGCAATCTTGAAATCCGTACATTGGATGGAGAGGGTGGGTTTGGTTAATCAAATGACGATAGCTGGGACATACAGGCGCTCCTTAGGGAGCGCTTTTGGTTCCGCATACTTTTTTACCTTTCCCGCCTTCCTAAAATACGTTATGATTTATAGCGTTCAAACACAGTTAATGAATGTGATCAGGAGTGAAGTTCATTATGCCTGAAGGCACTTATTATTTTCCAGAAGGTTTCCTCTGGGGAGCAGCAACCGCTGCTGCGCAGGTGGAGGGCCGCAATCCCAATAACACCTGGTCGGCCTGGGAGCAGGAAGAAGGTCGAATTATGGAAGGTCAGCGGTCCGGCCTGGAATGTGACTGGTGGGGAGGCCGCTGGCGGGAGGATTTTGACCGGGCGCAAACCACTTTTCAGAATGCTCATCGCCTATCCATTGCCTGGAGCCGCATTCAACCCGCACCAGATCGCTGGGATGAGACGGCTCTGGATTATTACCGGGAGATGCTGACTGGGCTGAAAAACCGGGGGATGGTTCCGATGGTCACCCTGCACCACTTCAGCGAGCCGCTCTGGGTGGCCGAAATGGGGGGTTGGGAGAATCCTGACATCATCGACCACTTTATTAAATTCACGGAAAAGGCAGTGGAAGCCCTTTCGCCCTATTGCAACCTCTGGGTGACGATTAACGAGCCCGAAGTGTTTGCCCTTAGCGCCTATCTTGTGGGTTTGTTCCCACCAGGCAAGAAGGATATCAAAGCGGCTTATCAGGTGCTGAAGCATATGGTCATAGCGCATGCCCGCGCCTACCGCGTGATCCACGAGATCCAACCGGATGCACAGGTTGGCTCATCCTATCATTACCGCCAATTCAAACCGGCGACCTGGTTCCCCGCCGATCGCTGGCTGGCAAAACTATTCAACCAGTTCTTTAATAATCTCTTCCCGCAAACACTGGTGGATGGCAACTTCAACGCGGTGATCAAGAAGGAAAGCATCCCAGAGGCCGTTGGCACCCAGGATTTTATCGGATTGAATTACTACGCCAATGACCTGGTCCGGTTAAGCCTGAAAGCAAAGGATCAGATGTTTGTTGAACGCAGTTTTCCGAAAGACGCCTTGTTGAGCGAGACCGGTTTCATCGCTCACCAGCCGGAGGGCATGGAGGCTTGTGTCCGGTGGGGGATGCAGTTTGGCAAGCCAATCTACATTACTGAAAATGGGGTGGATGATTCCGCCGATGAACTACGTCCACGTTACCTTGTCGAACATTTACACTCGCTCTGGCGGGTCATCAATGATAACGCGCCGGTTCGGGGTTATTTCCATTGGACACTGGTGGATAACTTTGAGTGGGAGCGCGGCTGGACCCAACATTTTGGTCTTTGGGGGCTGGATGAAGCAACTCAAAAGCGGATTCGCCGTCCCAGTGTGGACCTTTTTGCGGAAATTTGCCGGCTGAACGGGATTTCATCTGAGATTGTGGAGAAATATGCCCCGGATGCCATGCCGCAGGTCTTTCCACCTGCCTGAACTTAGCAGACCGAAAATAAAGTGAAGTGGACCATCCTCCTGGGGATGGTCTTTTTCTTAATTTTTCCGGTTTTTTTGTTACTCGAAAACAAAATCACTGAAACAGATTCATCGTGGCTTAATTTTCAGAAACTCAAACATTTAGTGCTCTCTAAGCCGTTTGTAATCTCAGATTAAGGTAGTCCGTTTTTAAACTCATTAGAATAATAATGTAATTGATATGGATTGCATATTGTTGTTATGAAATAACGAAGATAACGGAAACGTGAACATTCCATATTAATTTTTGGGCTTGTACGTATGGTTGCGGTTACAGTTCCACAAGCGGTCAGCCTTTACTGGAGAAAAAATTAGCTGATTGCGAAGAAAAGAAATAAGTAAGGTTTATTGACAATCTTACTGGGAGGAACTTATGGAGTACGTTGAATCGGTAATGATCGTTGATGATGAAAACGCTTTTCAGAGTGCCTGGACGGACGCGCTGGAGAAACAGGGCTATCCGATTGCTCAGGCGATATCCGCGGATGAGGCAGAAAAACTACTTTCGGAGCAGGAAATTGGCCTCGCTCTGGTGAACCTGAAATCCAATGGACATGTTCGGGGGCTGGACATGTTGGAATGGATCAAGGAAAATTCACCATCAACCGACGTGATCCTTGTGACGTCCTACGCTCATCTTGAAGCTTCAATTAACGCGCTGAAAATGGGCGCTTATGATTATTTGGTAAAACCTGTCAATATCACCGAAGTGGTGACTCGCGTTAACCGCTGCATGAAAGAACGTAAGGAAGCTTCGGAGCGGCTGCAGGTGATCAACCAGATTGAAATGATGCTCAATCAGCTGCGTGCGGCATTGGAACCCGAAGCCGAAGATCGAATGGGGCATGACCAGATCATAGAGACCCCCAATATCATCGTGGATCGGCGCAAGCGGATGGTGGTGCAGAATGGTGAGCCGATCTCGCTGAGTCCTACAGAATTTGACATGCTGGATTATCTCGTCTCCAACGGTGACCGGGTGGTCAGCGCTTCGGAGTTGATCCGAGCTGTGCAGGGTTATGAGATGGACGAGATGGACGCCCGCCCAATTGTCCGGGTGAACGTCCGTCGTCTACGGCAGAAGATTGAGGAAGATACTGCTAACCCGCGACACATCCTGACTGTGCGCTCGCGCGGTTATCGTTTTGCTGCCTGAGGCACAGAAACCATTAATCGTTTTCCCAATATCCATAGTAAATACACAGAGACTGTTGGCCGTTAACGGTCACGTTCCAACCATGCGTATCGTAATCCAGGAAAGTTGTTTCTAATTCTTCTGAATGTGATTCCAGTAGGTTGAGCGCTGTTCCGCGGGAGGCCTGCCAGGCATACCAGGCAGTGGATTGTGGAAGTTCATCGGTGACGGACCGGCAAGCCAATATCCCACCGATTTTTTCATGTAAATCTGTTGGTAGATTACCTTGATCGTAAAATTCGACCAAAGGTGGAATGGAGTCATAAGAGAGGGAATAGAGATAGCCGACATCCAGCCCAGTATAGTCGCTTTCTCCATCATCGTTCAGGGCTTGATTGATATTCTGCTCCACAATAAAGCGATCCAGATTGACGACATTGACTGTGACACCAAAACCAAAGATGAACAAGATCACGGCCAAAGGCAGCCGGTACATCTTGCGGGTCAGCTCCAGAACGGCAGCCACCACAAGCAGGACCCCCAGCCAGAAGATGAACAGGTGGGTGATGGTCCGGAGGCGGGTGAAGCTATAGACACTTTCATAGAGTGACAGCCGGGTGTGGGCGGAGACCAGCATGACACCCACCTGCGCGATCAACAACAATCCTAACCCGGAGAAAAGCCATTTCTGGGTTTTACCCTCACGGTTTGTCTCCTGGCTCAGTATGTAGAACAATACCAGGCTGATAACAGCCACCGCCACCAATTCAAAGAAGCCGCGCACAGCATATTCTGAATAGGTGAACCCTTCCACGTTGATATTGTCCGTGCCACCAAAGAGATAGGTGAATTGAAGGATCACAAAGCTGAGGAAGAGCAGGTTGACGGCTCCAAGGATAATGCCCGATTCGATCATACCGAGGAATCGTTTTTCCATCGGCTTTTCAGCCGGACTGGCTTCCAATTTTTCGCTCTCAACCAGGCTGTAATACAAAGCGCTCAGGATGATATAGGCGATTACGATGATATAGGTCATGCGAAAGACGGTTTCGCCGAGATTTTCAATTTTAAACAGATCCTTGATCGCCTGGACGTGGGAATTGAAAACCGGGTCGGCTGAAGCCAACAGGCAGGTGAATATGATGATGATTGGCAGTGCCAGAAGGACGCCGCGGATATAAGGCGCGTATTTGTTGGGTTTCTTCAGTTTTTTATCGGATTCTGCCTCTTCACCAGATTCGGCAGAGATTTCTTTTGGCGATTCGTTGTTTTCAGGTTTGGTTTTAGAGAAGAACAAGATTGAACCAGCGAATAGCATTACATTGAATTTGAAAGTGTTGACAAGATAGTCCTTGAGGTTGAACTTTACCCAGGTGCCTTTACGCAGAGTCATGGCGAACAGGACCACGGAACCCAGGGTGACCAGACCGTTGGTTGCGTTGGTGAAGGGTTCAGCACGGAAGGCAAGCATCAACGTAAAATAAAAAATTGGCGTCAGCAAGATGTAAGACGTCCAGGGGATGGAGATTCTCTCCAGCCAAAAGGGTATCAACCCGCAGAGCAGGGTGATGATCACGAAGATGAAGAAATTGATGCCCCCGGGTTGTTTCCAGAACAGTTGGTCAAAGCTGAATGCCGCCACCAGGGCCAGCACCCAAAAAAGATTTCGATATTTATATTTCATGACTTACTCCTTGTCCATGATTGTCAGGCCAGATTGTCTGATCCAAGGTTAGATGGTAGGGATCATGTCATCAAGCATCTAGCGTAGTGGTTTGGAACTGTCAAAAACTATCGAAACCGATAATGGGTTTAAATCTTGGATAATCGGCTTTTTCCCCACCGTGTTACCTAAAAGTATTATATCTCCATTCAAAAAAAGCCTGAAACTAGGAATGTCTATGTAGAAGCAGGAAAAAACCCTTTTATTTTGGCTTCCCCTTGAGGGGAAGCTGGCTGCGCAGCAGGCTGATGAGGTGGAATTTATGAAACGCCCTCATCCGGCACTTCGTGGCACCTTCCCCCAACGGGAGAAGGCAAAATAGAAGGATAGCCTGCTAGGTATAATAACAGCTCGATTTGCTAGTTTACGTGCAGTGGTCTGGTATGCAGAATATTATGGGTAATGGCTTGGTTTGATTCGTGGATGAGAATACAATTGTAAATACCCCCTTATTTCATTCATCCTCTTAATATTACTTTCATGTATACTAATAACAGCAAAATTTCTTATTGTTATCCAGGAGAAATTATGAAGAAAGTTGTGATAGTAACTGATAGTACAGCATACCTCCCGCAGGAGATCGTTAACGAACTCGGTCTTACCATTGTCCCATTGACCTTACATTGGGATGGTGAGAGTTACCGAGATGGCATCGATATCCGAGCCGAGGAATTTTATGAACGTTTAGCTCATTCCGAAACCATTCCCACAACCAGCCAGACCACGGTCGGTGAGTTTGTCAAGGTTTTCCAATCGCTGCTGGATCAGGACTATGCCGTTTTGGTACTGCCGATTTCCAGTGGGATCTCCGGCACCGTTGAATCCGCATTCCAGGCCAAGAAGGAATTTGAAGGACAGCCAGTTGAGGTTGTGGATACCAAATTGGTCTCCATGGCGCTGGGTTTCATGGTGATGACCGTGGGACGGGCAGCCAAAGCTGGCGCCAGTCTGGAAGAATGTGTGGCCCTGGCGCAGGATGTTTACCCCCGGATCGGCGTTTATTTCACAGTGGATAATTTGAAATATCTCCATAAGGGCGGGCGGATCAACACCGCCAAACGCCTGGTAGGTTCCGTGTTGAATGTCAAACCTCTGATGGAAATCCGCGATGGCAAGATTGAATTGGTCGAATCGGTGATCTCACGCAAGAAGGCTATGAGCCGCATGCTGGACCTGATAGAAGCGGATGTCGCTGGCCGGGAACCCGTGCGGATCGGCGCGTTCCATGCCGCCGCCGATGAGGATGTGAACACTTTGCTAGAGATGGCGATTGAGCGCTTCCACCCGGTTGAGACTGTGCTGACCTTTGTCAGCCCGGTGATCGGTTCACACACCGGTCCTGGAACGATCAGCCTGGCCTATATGGTTGGCTAGAGCCAACCGCGCAGGTGATAAACCAATAGGCCGATATACTCTTTGATGACCGTGGTGGTCAAATCCAATGCACTGGCATTAGGTAATAATGTGATGGAAAATTCACCCAGGCTGGGCTGAAAGACGCTCTGCCAGTTTTGTTCGGTGACGGTGAAATCTGCCGGGGCGGGGATCACGTCAATACCCTGATTTTCAAATAGGGCTTTTGCTCTGGGCATATGCATCGCCGAGGTCACAAGGATGACCTCGGTGATTTCTTTTTCCTGCAGGAGCTCTGCACAATAGAGAGCATCTTCATAGGTATTTTGCGATTGATCCTGCTGCCAGATCGCTTCGGATGGTACGCTCAGCAGGTTGAGAAGTTCCGTCATTTCCTCAGCCGGGGTCGTTCCGCGGGCGGAGCTGAAACTCAGGTTACCACCGCTGACCAGGATCACTGGCGCAGCACCTTCATGATAGAGTTTGGCGGCATACAGCACCCGGTCTCCTGCGCTGTTCACTTCCGTCATTTTCCGGGGATAGTCGTTTGGCTCCGTGCCGCCGCCCAACAAAACGATCACTTCTGCCTGCGGGGTGGTCTCTGCGGGCAGGTTCTGCCATTCCAGTGAACGGGCCAGGCCATAGGACACCCAACGGTTGCTGCTGATAAGTAATACCACCAGGGCCAGGATCAGGAAGGCTTTGTGCCATTTCTGGCGATGCTTGGAAGCCAATCCCAGGATCAAAAGCAGCGTAACTAACCCGAGGGGGAAGATGAAGAGTGGTAGAAGCTTGCTGAGGTAGACAAACATTGATTTATCCTTGAATTATAGTTAACGGACCGCTGTTATAAGTCTGCTGGTAGCACTAGGTCTTGGGGAGCTGCGTTTAGAGTAATCTCCAGACCAGTTTTTCAACATTGTATCACGGTCGGGCTTGGGGTTTAAATGTATAATCTATTTTATGGCATCTGAAGACATTCGCAGCGGTTTCAAAACACTTGGACAGTCATTTCGGCTTTGGTGGGATGATTGGAGCAATGGCGTTCTGGTCAGCATTGCGACGTTATTGCTTTCATTGACGGGACTGCTGGCGGGGCCGGCCATTCTGGGCATGAGTGTGGTTGCCGAAGATTTGGCGGATGGCAACCGGACCGGTATCGCGGGATGGTGGGGGGGAGTCAAGCGGTATTTTTGGGTTGGGCTGCTATGGGGTTTTGTCAATATCCTCGCCTTTGCCCTGGCAGGGATTGGTCTGTGGTTCTATGTGCAATGGGATACGCCCTGGTCTCCGCTGCTGGCAGTGATTTTATTGATCATAATTATCCTTTGGGCTCAGGTCCAGCTGTTGACGCCCGGTTACCTGATCGCTCAGGAGGACAAAAAGCTGGGCCTGGCCTGGCGAAACAGCCTGCTGACCCTTTTGGCCTCTCCGGGCTTTTGCGCGGTGAGCTGCGGGATTTCATTGGTGATCCTGATCCTCAGCCTGGCGACGGTTCTGCCATTGGTCGTTGGTACAGGCCCACTGCTGGTGTTAATTTCAGTCTTGGCGGTCAGGGATAGGTTAGCAGTTTATCGTAAGCAGAACGAAGGATAATCCCTATATTTTGAAACTTTTCACGGGCTTCACCGTAAATTAAAGTGATGACATTGTCGCCGGGTGGTCGGTTTTGTTGACTATTCGGAATATAATGGGTGATTATCTGCCCCAATATTGGTGGGATTGCCCTTAGGAGCCTGGATGGGTCGCTCGCTTTGGTTGATTAATTTTCTAAAACGACATTTCTCAATGCGATTTGCAGTTGCAGAGATGACCAAGTGGCCGTTGATCGGCCCGGTCATGGAGCACGCCTTGTTTAATGGCCATAAGAACGGCGATACCCTTTTCTACCTGCCTAAGGATCGGGTGGTGATTAATCAGCAGATTGAAGACCAGCAGAATGTTGTCATCCCCTCAGAAGTTGTTACGCATTTCATTGAAGAAGCCAGCCATATCTTCCTAATGAACCATTGCGTCTGCCGCGAAGCTGCGGACTGTCAGGATTATGACCATGATATTGGCTGCATTTTCCTTGGGGAAGCCGTGCTGGATATCAACCCGAAACTGGGGCGGATCGTGGATAAAGAAACCGCATTGACCCACCTCGAACGGGCCAGGGAAGCTGGGTTGGTGCATTTGATCGGCCGGGATAAGATTGACGCGGTCTGGATGGGGGTGGAGGCTTCCACCCGACTGATGACGATTTGTAACTGTTGCCCCTGCTGTTGTTTGTTCAAGTTCCTGCCCAACCTCGCACCAAAATTGAGTAATAAGGTGGAGCGCATGCCGGGCGTGGTGGTCACTGTAACGGAGGACTGCATTGGCTGCGGAAAATGTATGCAGGATAATATCTGCTTCATTGACGCGATCAGCCTCGTGGATGGTAAGGCTGTGATCTCGGAGGAATGCCGGGGCTGCGGGCGTTGTGTGGAGGTCTGCCCGACAGGGGCCATTCGACTGGACATTGAGCAGGATGATTACATTGAAGCGGCCATCGACAAGCTCTCACAGGCCGTGGATGTCCGGTAAAGTATGGTTTATTTGGGGAAAATAGGTAAAGGATCAGGCGAGTTCCGCCAGGCGTTTTTCCGCTAAGCGACAGTATTCAGGCACCAGATCAAAACCGACGAAGTGGCGTCCGTCCTGTTTGGCGGCCACACAGGTGGTGCCGCTGCCCGCGAAGGGATCCAGAACAACATCGTCCTTGAATGTATAAAGCTGGATGCACCGGTGGGGGAGCTTAATCGGGAAGGGGGCCGGGTGGCCGATGGTCCGTGCCTGGACGGCCTTGAACTGCCAGACTGATTTCGTCCAGGCCAGGAAGTCCTCTTTTTCGATGGTGCTCACCCGCTCACCCTTGGGACGGCTGAAACTCTCCTTGCAGAAAACCAGGATATATTCATGCACATCCCGCAGGACAGGGTTGCTGGCGGATAGCCAGGATCCCCAGGCTGTGGAAGGGCTGGCGCTGGCGGCTTTGTCCCAGATGACCTCGCCGCGCATCAGGAAACCAATTTCCAGCATCTGATCAATGATGTAACTGTGCAGGGGGATATAGGGTTTGCGGCCCAGATTGGCCACATTGATGCAGGCCCTTCCGCCCGGCACCAGCACCCGGTAGGTTTCCTGCCAGACCCGGAAGAGCAGGTCGAGGTAGTCTTCCAGGCTCAAGTCTTCATCATAATCCTTTTGGGCGTTATACGGAGGGGAGGTAACCATCAAGTGCACGGAGGCATCCGGCAGACCCGCCATCGATTCGCTGGATTGGCAGTGGATTCGGTCGAGCACATTCTCAGGGATGGGGTTCTCGAAGTATTGGACTTTTTTACCCTGATCCAGTTGAGCATACATTCGACTCTGGTAGAAGCGGGAAGAATCGTGGCTCACATGGCCGGGGGTGCCAAAAGCGCTGGTTTCGGTGCCGGAGGTTTTCTTATCATCCATAGGGTTCATTATATACTGAAGCTGGACGAGATTTGTCTCTTTGTGGAGTCTACGGGAAAATGGGCGGGAAAATTACTGTATAATTAGCCAATCAAATTCGATAGGGAGGATAAAAATGTCTCAAGAAGTGCCTTTGCAATCCAAATCCACTCAACCTGCGAAATTTCCATATAAGAGAATTATCAAAAGGGCCTGGAAACAAGCCTGGAAGAATTTAAAATTTCACAAATATGGCATTGGTATCTTATTTCTAATTAGTGGCGTTACCCCCGCGTGGAATCCTCTATATCTTAGCGCCGTCGCATCTAATTTGGGCACACCGGTCCGATATTTATTTGATCAACGCGGGTTATTAATTAATCCGCAAGTTAATTCTTTTTGGGCGTTTGTCGTTGTATTACTGATCAAGTTTTGTGTTAGATCCTTATTTACTTATATTGGTGTAAGGTCCTTGATGTCGGCTTTCAGAGTCATGAACAATGTCTTTAAGAAAGAATTTCACTACATTCCTTTATCTGATCCTGAGAAGAATGAGCCTTATAAACCTCAAACAAAGAAGAATATTCAAAAGGTGTGGTTTTCACTTTTCTCGATTTCAATAATTATTACTGGAATAGTCCTCGCTCTGCAGTGGCATTTAACCACAATTACACGATTTTATCGTTTACTGATTATTGGATTGGATTTACTTTCGGTTATTATTATTCTTATCACCTTTTTTGTCACGATTGAGATGTATCACTCAGAAATCCCTTTTAGAACAGCTTACAAGAAAATGGTTGGCTGGGTGAGTATGTATATAAAAGAAATGTTCTTCACCCAATTACTTGTATATTTAGTGGGTTTTGCTGTAAGTCTTGTTCTAGGCGTAATCGTTATTATCTTACTCGGGGTATGTACTGCACCATTATCAGCTGGGGGTACTGAGGGATTCGGTGCCTTAGTTCGAGTTATCTTGTTATTTCTTGGCCTATATTATGTTTGGGGGATTGTTCAGTCGTTTCGTTTTGCCGTCAACTGCCTGACCTATCAGCAACTGGATAAAATGGAAAATCCTAAAGAGGAAGTTTTACCTGCTACCGAATAGCTTGTTTTCAGATGCCCTTCTCAAAGGTATAATCCCTGAAAATCAAATTATCGGAGGCAAGATGTTAAATCCCGTTGATGCGGCGTTGGTATTGGTGGATTTTCAGGGGCGTTTGGCACAAATTGTGGACCGATCTGAATTGGTGGTTCCCAATCTGATGCGCCTGGTCAAAGGCGCACAGGCACTGGAAATGCCGATCCTGGCGACCGTACAGGTGCCGGATAAGCTGGGGCCAGCCCTGCCAGAGCTGAGCGAATCCCTGGGTGATACGCCGATCATCTCCAAAGCGGCTTTCAGCGCCGTGCGTGAACCAGAGTTTATGCTGGCTCTCAAACAATCCGGCCGCAAGCAGTTCATTCTCGGCGGGATTGAGGCACATGTCTGCGTGCTGCAGACCGGGTTGGACCTGCTGGATGCGGGTTATGAGGTCCATATCCTCAGCGATGCAGCGTTCTCCCGCACGGCTGAAAACCATGATCTGGCCCTGGGTCGGATGCACGATGCCGGTGCGACGGTCTCCAGTGTGGAAATTGCGCTGTTTGAATTGATCCGCACCTCGACAAACCCGGCCTTCCGAACGATCTCAAAGCTGGTTAAATAGCCCCAATTACCTCTAAGAATTGCCTATTTTCAAAACATCCTTTGCCGTGTTAGAATGAAGTCAGTAAGACATGTCTCTTCAACAGCCTGCTGGACTAGAGAGGATAGATATGCCTGTCATCCAAAAACTTCGTAAATGGCACTTCTTATTGTTAGGCGGAACGCTGATTCTGGTTGCCGCATATCTTTGGTATTGGGACTGGATCAGCCTCGGCATCCCTTCACCGCTGCGCGCGGAACATTTCATCACGATTCTGACCTATGTGGTCGGGTTGTTCGTGCTGGGGATCTTCGTTTACCGGTTGAGCCGTAAACAGGTCACGATCATGCTGATTGGCCTGGTCGCAGTAAATTTGTTGGCTGTGCTGGTCACAGTCTGGATTTACCGCACCTATCCGGCGTTTTTTGAGCTGATCCGACATAAGTCAATAGATGTGTATGATCCTGTCTATGTGGCAGAATGGGAGAACTGTTTCATCATGCCCGCGCTGGTGAGTATGCATATTGGCCTCGTGGTGCTTTGGTTGGAATCGCTGGTGATGTTCCTGGTGCGCAAGCCGACGGATAATCCCGAATAATCTCTCCATCAAACAGATCAATGGTGGCATAATTAAACCTTCGATTTGGTTTTTCACGAATCGGAAGTAAAATTGGATTCCTGCATTTAATTAAGATGAACCCTGCGGACAATCTCTTCGGCAGGCTCAATGAAGAAATGGAGTGATGAATGAAGAATCGACGAAATCGGCTGTTCCTGATCAGCGGAATGGTGTTGATAATGGTGATGGCCCTCTCGGCTTGTTCCACCGAAAACACGGCGACTGAGGTTACCGGTGGCAGTGAAGTAGGCTCGGATGCCGGCACGATTACCGGTGAACTGAGCTATCCCGGTGAGACTATGCCTTCTCAGCGTGTGGTCGCTTTTGATATCACAGACCCCACAATTTATTACTACGTTGAAATTGCGGATGGCGGCAGCTACAGCCTGGACGTCCCCGCTGGGATGTACGTGATTTCAGCTTATCCAATTGATCCTATTTCAGCCGGGGCTGCCCCCGGTTTTTGGGCCGGTTATTCCAAGGCTGTGGCTTGCGGCTTGACTGCAGATTGCACCGATCATGGATTGAAACCTATTTCGGTCGAGGCTGGCGAAGTGGTGGCCGGGATTGACCCTGCGGATTGGTACGCCGAAGCAGGACAGGATAAGGGCTGGCTTTCTGACCCAATGAATAACGATTTGGGTTCGATCACTGGCAGCCTGGGCTATCCCAGCGAATCCATCCCGCCGCTGCGGGTGGTGGCTTTTGATGTGAATAGTGACGAGTTCTTCTATACCGATACTGCGTTAAACCAAACCGAATTTATCCTCACCAGCATCCCATCCGGGACCTATCAGGTCGTGGCATATGTGCTTGAGGGTGATAATCATCTGGGCGGCGGTTATTCCAATTTTGTGACCTGTGGCTTATCGGTGGATTGCACCGATCACAACCTGATTGATGTGTTGGTCTATCCTGGCTTGGAGACATTTAACATCAATCCGGTGGATTGGTATGCGCTGCCAACCGATGCACGCTGGCCTGCTTTTCCTAATCCCTAAATTTCCAGGTTTGCTTGACAAGGATGGACTGAACGGTTAAAATCATGTTCACGCTCACGCAAGGAAGCGTCATAAGCCGAGTTAGCTCAGTTGGTAGAGCACGCGACTGAAAATCGCGGTGTCCACAGTTCGATTCTGTGACTCGGCACCTTGTATTTAAGTCCCATGTTTTCATAAACATGGGATTTTTTATTGTAGAGCGGCTGAGGTGGGTAATCTGCTTGACAAAGGAGTTTAGTTGTTATATCCTATACATATATGTATAGGATAAACAAACTGTTCGAAATTAAGCGCCACATTTTTCATACGAATGATCTTGCTATTCTTTGGGAAATGGAAAATCGTCAGACTTTGTACCAAACCATCTCCCGTTATTTAAAGAAAGGCATATTATTCCCTGTCTATAAAGGGTTGTATGCTACGATTCCGGTTAATGAACTCGATCCATTAGATCTAGGTCCGGCGGTTATTCACCGTTTTACTTACCTTTCAACTGAAACCATATTGGCCCAGGGTGGGGTCATTTCTCAATCAATATATGATTTTACATATATCGCTGATATTTCAAAAAGGGTTTCCGTAGGCCAATGGACCTTTCATTACCGCCAAATGAAGGAAGGTTATCTCTTTAATCCGATTGGGATCGATTCAACATCAACCCATTTTTTTGCAACTCTTGAACGGGCTGCTGCGGATATGCTCTATTATGTACCAAATTACCATTTTGATTCACCAGAGTTGTTAGATTTGGATAGAATGAAGGAAATTCAAGAAAAGGTGGGATATGATTGAAAACTATCTGAGGCCTGAGGATCTTTACCACAAATCCCAGCTTAATCGGCTCCTGATCGAAATCGTAGATAAGCCAATTCTGGCGAATTCACTTGCCTTTAAAGGTGGAACTTGCGCTGCGATGTTGGGTTATTTAGATCGGTTCTCAGTGGATCTGGATTTTGACCAGTTAACTGGGACGGATACCAGCTTAATCAGACAGGCCTTTGAGGAAATCTTTGTTCGTTTAGGTTTTGAATTGTTGGTAGCCTTCGATACCGCTTTGATTTTCCAATTGAGGTATCCCAATGAACCAGGCAAGCGGAACAAGCTCAAAGTGTTTGCAAATTCATTAATTGTTAGGGCCGACCAATATAAAGTGCATTTCTTCCCTGAAATTGATCGCTTAGTGAATTGCCAAACGATTGAAACCATGTTTGCTAATAAACTTGTTGCATTAAGCGATCGTTTCAAATTACATGGATCAATTGCCGCGCGCGACCTTTATGATGTCCATCACTTTTTTATAAAAGGCTATTCGTATAATTCGGATGTCATTATCGAGCGGACCGGCTATAGCCCGAAAGACTATTTTATTTCCCTTCAGGTTTTTATCAGGGAGCATATTACACAGCGCATGGTGAATGAGGATCTTAATTCCTTGTTGCCAAATCAGAAATTTCAGAGTCTCCGTAAACTCCTTATCCCTGAAACCCTTTCACTTCTTAAAGGCGAAGTATCACGATTATCAAATTCCGGGAAAAATTAATATACTGGATAATAATAAGAATAAATCCGAGCGTGGAGGAGAGAACCAATGTTTGTGGGGTTCAAGAAGCGAATCTTAGTAGATACATCCAGTGAAGAAGCCAGAAGGGTCACAGCTTTGCTGGATGAGCATAAGATCAAGTATGAATTTCGTACCAGACGGCCACGGGGCTCCGTGGGTACCGCACTGGATGCGCGAGCCTATGCTCGGGGGAATATATCCATGTATAAAGGTGCCACTCAACCGATTTTTATCTATATGGTTTATGTCAAGCGTAAAGACTTCGACAGGGCGAAGGAAGTGTTGTATTCGCGATAGCGATTGACGGCCTGTCAGGTTAACTCAAAGCCCAGTTCACTGCTGCTTCTGCATGGATTCGGGTTGTATCAAACACAGGGATGTCCACATCCGCTTGTTTGACCAGCAATGGGATCTCTGTGCAGCCTAGTACGACACCCTGGGCACCCTTTTCTCTTAGTTTAGCAATGATGGTCAGGAAAGCCTGGCGTGATTCCGGGTTGATCACCCCTTTGACTAATTCGCCGTAGATCGTTTTATGAACGATCTCCCGATCAGCCTCATCCGGGATCACCACATTTAACCCAAAGCGCTCATTCAAGCGTTTGCCGTAGAAGTCGCCTTCCATGGTGAATTTTGTGCCGAAAAGTCCAACGGTATCCAATCCCTGTGCCTGAATGGCTTCACCGGCAGCATCTGCGATATGGAGCAGGGGGATTTGGATGGCGGCCTGCATCTCAGGGGCCATCTTGTGCATCGTGTTGGTGCAGATGATCAGCATTTCAGCCCCGCCCGCCTCAATCCGTTTGGCGGCGGTGATCATCATCTCGGTCAACTTATCCCATTTATCCTGGTGCTGAAGTACCTCAATTTCATTAAAATCCACAGAGTACATCAGGCATTCTGCAGAGTGAAACCCGCCCAGCCGTGACTTCACGGCTTCATTCACGATCCGGTAATACTCCAGCGATGATTCCCAACTCATCCCGCCCAACATGCCAATGGTTTTCATGGTGTCTCCTCAAATCCTGAAAGTCTCAGGATGTCTAATGCTTTTGTTCGAATTGGGCCATATTGATGGTCATTTTCTCAAGTCGGGATTCCTCCGCAGCGAAAGCCATCAAATGGCTTTCAAGCGAATCGCGGGCACTGGTCAGCGGCTGGACTTCGCCGCGCATTACCTGAACAAAGTGATGCATCAGGCCGGCGTCCCCGCCGCCGTGACCGGAACTCTGGTCCACATCGGAGGCAAATTGGTAGCGTTCCACCTCGCCCGAAACGTGTTCATGCACTTCCAGCCAGGCTGCGCTGGTGGCGAATTTACCTTTTAAGGTAGCCCGCGAGCCGTCAATCCGCAGGGTGCGTCCCTCTTCTTCGGAGTGACCGTGCATTGTGAGTGTGGCAGTGACGGCGTTCTTGAAGGTGATATTCACCACCTGATGATCCACGACATCGTTATCGCAATGGTACACACATCGCCCATAAGGCCCGGTGCGCAGCGCCTCCATCACGGCGGCATTGCTCTCGGGGTCATCGGTGATCACGTTGCGCGGCCAATCATGGTAATTAACCAGGGCATTGACGACGGGGACCACGGCAGCGATCGCTTTGGTCAGTCCGGGGTGGTGGAGTGAGAGATTGCCTATAACCTTAAGTGGAAGCCGTTTGGACCGGCTGACTGCCATTTTGATCGGGACGTTATCCCGATAGATGCGCGGGGCATAGAAGGGGCAGTTGGCTTTTACCGGACAGCCGTCCGTGCAGCGAGCCGGGGCACCCTCTGGGGCATTCTCCGGACGGTAATAGAGCAGATTGCCGGATGAACTGAGGTTCTCCGGGTGGCTGTCCATCCACCAATAGAGCAGGTCCAGGTCATGGCAGCACTTAGCCAGGATCATCGGTGCGGCGATCTCGGTATTCCGCCAGTTGCCGCGCACATAGCTATGGGCCATGTGGTAATAGGAGACGTTTTCGGAGTGCGAGATATTGACTACCTTGCCCAACCGGCCGGATTTGATGATCTCATTGACCTTGGTGAAGAAATCCGTGAAGCGCAGCACATGGCAGATGACCAGCGTGCGTCCGAGTTTTTCAGCGGTGCGGATGATCTCCAGCGTTTCTTGCAGGGTAGGGGCGATGGGCTTTTCGAGCAGCATGTCATACCCGGCTTGCAGGGCGGCAATAGCTGAATCGTGATGCATTTCATCCTGGGTGGCATCGAGCACGGCATCTGCAGGAATATTCGCTTCAAGAGCTTCTTGCCAGGTGTTGAATTGCAGATCTGTGGGGATTTGGTGATCGCGGGCGAATTTCTCCCGGCGGATGGGGTCGGGTTCGGCCACGGCAATGAACTTAACTTCATCGGGGTGGGCTATCGCATACCGCCCATAGGAATCTGCGCCGCGGTTGCCCGCACCAAAAAGCAATAATCGAACCGGTTGATCCAAAGAAACCTCCTCGCCTGTTAGCTGCTCGGATTTGATTATATCATCCTGGTTTTTTTGCCGGTGATAAAATGGAGGAGAGCAGAAAGGATCATCATGAAAATTGACCATATTTCTCGAATTGAAGAAGTTGCCCTGAATGCTTGGCCTTCACCGCGCCAGATGGTGTATGACGGCTGGTTATTACGTTTCACCGGTGGCCCTTCCAAACGGGTCAATTCCGCGAATGTCCTTTATCCTTCCAGGCTGTCCTTGCCCGAAAAGATCAAATACTGTGAGGCGGTTTATGCTCAGGCGGAGCTGCCTCCACTTTTCCGGGTCCCTACGCCATTCAGCACGCCGGAGCTGGAGCAATCTCTGCTGGCGGCAGGATACCACTCTTTTGATGAGACCTATGTCCTGACCTGTGAACTGGCTGCTACAGATCCTGTGCCAGAGAATTTGTGGGTTCAAGCTTTCTCGGTTGATGAATGGATTCCCTATAAGGGCAGCATATGCGGCACCCAGCCCGGGCCTCTTTCGCGGCAACAACAAATTCTGCATTGCATTGTGCCGCAGACAACGCTGATCGTGCTGTTTGCCGGAGAGCAGCCCGTAGCCTGCGGAATGGGTGTTCTCGAAGGTGACTTGCTGGGCTTCTTCAGCATCTATACCCATCACGATGTGCGCCGGATGGGCTATGCACGGGTGGTGATGTCCGCCCTGACGAGTTGGGGCTTGCAGGGCGGCGCAAAACTCGGTTATTTACAGGTGGAAGGCTGCAACCAGCCGGCTAGAGCGCTCTACCGGCAACTGGGTTTTGAGCTGTGTTATCCCTACGAATATTACAAAAAAGAATAAATGAATTTAGGCGAAGGTCACTTGTTGAACTGGGTTTCATAGAGGTGGGCATAGAGACCGTTCAAACCCAGTAGTTCCTCATGCGTGCCTTGCTCGATAATCCGGCCTTTATCCATTACCAGAATCATATCCGCAGAGAGGATTGTACTCAGCCGGTGGGCGATCACGATACTGGTGCGGTTGGCATACATCCGTCCCAGGGCCTCCTGGATCAGGGCTTCGGATTCGCTATCCAGGTTGCTGGTCGCTTCATCCAGAATCATAATCCTGGGATCTTTAAGCAGCACCCGCGCCAGGGCAAGCCGCTGTTTTTCACCGCCGCTCAGGCGATAACCCCGTTCCCCCACAACCGTATAATAGCCATCCGGCAGTTCAGCTATGAATTGGTGGATGTTGGCTGCTTTGGTCGCCGCCACCAGGTCCTCATCGCTGGCATCTGGTTTGGCATAGAGCAGGTTTGCTTTGATGGTGTCATGGAAGAGATAGGTCTCCTGAGTGACCATGCCGATCGCTTTGGCGATGTCATCCAATCTCAAGTCGCATAAGTTATGCCCGTCCAATAGAATTGCACCATCCGTGGGGTCATAGAGTCGGGGGATCAGATAGGTCAGGGTGGTCTTTCCCGCGCCGCTTGGGCCCACCAGCGCGACAAGCTGGCCGGGAAGGGCAGTGAAGTTGATATCAACCAGGGCCAGCTCTCTTGCCTGGCTCCCGGACTGGCTCAAAATGCTTTTGCCTTGCTCTGTGTCTTCTGTGAGAATCCCTCCTACTTTCTCCACGGCATAGGGCCGGTCCACATCATGTAATAAACCGGTTTCGCTGTCCGGATATTTGAAGAATAGATGGTCAAAACGGATTTCACCTTGAACATCCTTAAGGGCGATGGGATCTTCCTTGTCCTGAATATCCACTGGCAGGTCGAGGACTTCAAAGACCCGCTCGAAGCTGACCATTGAGGTGGCAAATTCCACGGGGGCGTTGATCAGGCCCTGGAAGGAGGTGAATAGCCGGGAGAGGTAATCGCCGAAGGCAATGATCGTTCCGAGGGTAAAGGCATTGATGATAACCAGGTAACCCCCGACGCCATAAACGAGTGAGGAGATCACAGCGGTCAGCAGGCTGATGATGACCATGAAGATCACACCAATGGTCGCTCGCTGAACACCCAGGCTGCGGACTTCATTCGCTCGGCGGCCAAACCGTTCCACTTCAATGTCACGCCGGCCAAACAGCTTTACCAGTAAAGCGCCGCCGATATTCAGCGTTTCATTGAGTGTGGCGTTCATCCTGGCGATTGTTTCAAGCTGTTTTCGGGCGATATCCCGTAAGAGCTTGCCTATCTTGCGGGCAGTGAAGATGAAAATTGGCAGAATGAGGATCCCAAGGAGGGTTAAGTGCCACTCCAGGGTCAACATCATAACGAGGGTCGCAATAACAGAAATCAGGTTGGTCACCATGGTGACCAGGGTGCGGCTGAGGGCGACCTGTGCGCCGACCACATCATTATTCATCCGGCTGATCAGTTCACCGAGGTGGGTGTGGGTATAAAACCGCAGGGACATCCGCTGCAGGTGTTCATAGAGGCCCACCCGCAGGTCAAAGATCACGCCTTCGCCGACTTGTGAAAGCAGGCGGCGGGTGATGATTTGAAAAAGGCCGCTCACAATCGGCAGGATCAACAGCCCCAACGCCGCCAGGATCAGGTTATGAATATTTTTTTCAGGGATGGCATGGTCGATGATATAGCGCAGGATAAGGGGGGAAAGCAGCGCAACCCCGGTATAGATCAGAATGGTTGCCAGGCTGCCGATGAGTAACCAGCGGTATGGCTTCGCGTAGGTTAGCACTCGTTTGACTAACGCCCAGGAAAGCTGGGGTTTTTCTTCAGAGGCGTTAATATAGCTTCGCCAGTTTTTTCGTCGCATCATCATGTAGCGCTCTCTTTGGGTGTTGTTTTGGTGATCTGTTGTCTATTATACTCAGAGATAGGATGGCCTAATCCTTATCCAAGGAGAACGATGATATGGACTCGATTAGCTATTTGAAGAAGCAGTTGGAAAGTATGTGGAGTCTCCAAAAATCTGCCGTAGGCAGCGTGACAGATGAGATTCTGATGCGGCTGCCAACTGGGACCGCTTCGCCAATTGGCGTGATCTGGCTGCACATGATCAATTCCCAGGATAATTTCACCGGGATGCTCTCCCCAAAAACGTCACTTTGGCAACGAGGCTGGGCTGAGAAATTTGACCTTGCGCAGGCACCCGATATTGGTGACGATTGGACGCCATATTATGAAACCTCCCTCACGGTTGATTTATTGACCGCCTATGGTGAGGCGGTTCAACAATTTACGCAGGAGACGCTTGAAGAGATTGATGAGCATTCACTGGATGAGACCGTTCGGATGTTCACTGACCAGGACCCCAAGGCGGATGTTTGGGTTTTGATGATTGCCCATACCCTCCTGCACTGCGGGGAGATTGCTATTTTGAAAGGCATTTTTGGCGAAAAGGGGCTGCCTTTCTAAGGGTTAGTAAGGCGAAAGGATGGCATTATGGAGCTAGGTGTTTTCTCGGTTAGTTTAGCTGTTCAAGATATTGAAAAATCCCGAAATTTCTACCAGAAGCTTGGGTTTGATGTGGTTGGCGGTGACCCGGATCAAAAATGGCTGATCTTGCGGAATAGGGAGTGTACGATTGGTTTGTTTGAGGGCATGTTTGATAAGAATATCCTGACTTTCAACCCTGGATGGGATTATCAGGCAAAAGACCTTGATACATTCACCGATATTCGTGACTTGCAAGTGGAGCTTAAAGACGCTGGACTGAATTTGGCAACAGAGGTCGAACCGGAGTCAACAGGCCCGGCGAATATCATGTTGCTTGACCCTGATGGCAACCCGATCTTGATTGACCAACATCGGTAGAGGAGGCAGGATGAACAGCCAAGCCAAGACAATTGAAGCCTATTTGCAGGATATCCCATCTGACCGACGGGAAGTTTTGGCCCAGTTGGATCAGCTATGCAGACAGGTTCTACATGGTTATCAGCCCTCTATGGATTACGGAATGCCATGCTATCGAAAACCCGGCGGTGAGATTGAAGTGGCCTTTGCCAGCCAAAAGAACTATATCTCAATTTACATCTTAAAAAATGAAATACTGGATCAATATCGGGATGAGCTGAGTCATCTCTCTTTGGGGAAGGGCTGCATTCGTTATCGCAAACCGGAACAGATGGATTTTTCTTTGGTGGAAAAAATACTCATAGATACCCTACAGTCCACAGCCGGGGCGTGTTAATTACTTACTGATAAAATGGGGGAGAGGGAAAGAAATTCTAATCTTTCGGCAGGGAGAAACAGATCCGTGCGCCGGCTGTGGCTTTGGGGTCTGCCCACATGCGGCCGCCGTGCGCTTCAATAATCGCCCGGGCCAGGTAGAGCCCCAGACCCGCGCCTTTGGTCTTGCGGCTGGTGTCGGGGGCACGATAGAAACGGTCGAAGATATAGGGCAGGTCACCGGGGTTGATGCCGGGGCCTTCATCCGAGACGCAGATGATCACCTGATCGGGATGGTTTTGGCCGCTTATATGGATCTCGCCATTGGGGGAGTATTTAATCGCATTGGACAGCAGGTTCGTGAGGACTTGTTCGATCCGTACCTCATCAACCATCACTACCGGGAAGCTTTCAGGAATATCAACGATGATCTGATGTTTATCCGTTTGGGTCTGGAACCGGGTGGCCAGCCGGATAGCCATCGTGTAGAACGAGAGATCAGTTTTCTGCAGCTGCATTCCGCCTGCTTGCAAGCGGGAGGCTTCCAGCAGGTTCTCGATCAGGCCGGTCAGGCGGTCCGCTTCTTCTTCGATCACCTCAAGGCTGTCATCCATGATCTTGCTATCCCACTCTACGTCTTTGCGGCGTAAGGTGCTGACATAACCTTTGATCAGGGCCACAGGGGTCTTTAGTTCATGGCTGACGATGGATATGAACTCACTTTTGAGTTCATCCGCCTGGCGGAAGCGTGTGATATCACGCACGGTGACGATGATATTGATCAGGGTGCCGTCCATTGAGAGCAGGGGGGCATAGGTGATCCCGACCGGCAGGGGTTGCAATCCATTGGGACGAACGATATCGCCTTCAACGTAAAGATGGGCCTGGGGTGAAAGCGGCCAGCCGCCGGCTTCCGCCTTGTCCAGGGTGATCCCATGAGGGGGCTGTTTCCATTGGATGATTTCGCCATGGTCCTTTTCCTGAAGCTGCGCTTGAGATAGTCCGTACATTCGGGCAAAAGCGGCATTTGATCGCTCGATGGAATGGTTAGGGTTTAGGATCAGGATGCCGTCAGCGGCGGAATCCAGCATGGTATCTGTGCGTTGCTTTTCACGGCTGACCTCAGAATAGAGTCGCGCATTCCTGACGGCGATGGCGGCCTGGTTGGCGAAGCTGGAAAGCAGGGAGCGGTCATTGGTTGAGAACATCCCCCGATAGTTCCGGAAGATGTAGATCAGTCCGATGACTTCCTTATTGGCAATTAGAGGCAGGCCAACAGCCGTGTGATTCCCCATGCTGATCTGCTGGAGCAGGTTATTGATCTCCGGGATCAGGACCTCGTCCGAATCCTTCATCGGCGGGATCTTGTTCAGCCAGCGATTGAGGAAATGCTGGATCGGTTCAGGCAGCCCATTGGAGACGGCCAATGACCAGAGGCCTTTGGCATTGGTTAACGCAATAAAACCGGCATGGCCAGCCATCATTTCAATCGCATATTTCAGGATCTGGCCTAAAAGTTTGTCCAGGTCCAGCTCTTCAGTCAGCGAACGGGAGATCTCAAGCAGATAATCCCGTTGACGCACGCGGATATCAGGTAACATGAACTAATTTTAGCCCAGTTTTGTTACAGGAATATAAGAAATGTTGATCCTGACCGGCAGGCAGGGTTTGGGAAGGGTTATTCTTCTTTGTGCTGGGCTTTGATGATGATGTCAATGACGGAGATGATGATACCCACGCCCAGCAGGGCATAACCGATGAAGCGGTTGTCCTCAAAGAGCATTCCGGCGATGATGAAGGCGAAGGCAACCCCGGTTAGAGGGCTGAGCCGCTTACGTTCCGAGCTGCGCTTGATGAGAAACACAAACGCGACAATCGTCACAAGGGCCAGAATTGAAATGATCATAAAGATTGTTCCGGCTGGCATACAAGCCTCCTTTGATTAACTTTACTATTATTTCATTAATTGATTATCGCAAAATAAACCTGTTTTGTCTCCCTTCCTGGGAAGGGTTGACAGTAATGCAGGAGGGTTGCTGTTATTTTTGGGAAAGGCTGTGCAGTACTCTGGCTGCCCGATAGGTGACCCATTTATTAGGCGCTTTCTTCGGTCCGAAACCGACCCAGGTTTTCCCTGTGTAGTCATATTCCATATGCCAACGTTGATCTTCCCCGCCTTTTTCCACGATCAGCGCCAATGTGGGTACCATTCGGGGGTCATTGCCATAGCCAAGGTTGACCAGAGCTTCGGCTAGCTGCAGCAGGTCAGTGACATAGAAAATCGGGAAGCCAAATTTCCACCAGTTGCCGCTGGGTTTATCATTCCACCCGTTTGGATAGGGCACTTCGCTCGGGTCGCCGCTGAAAAGGAAATCCACCCCTCGGTCAATGGCCCTTTGGATCAACGGGGTGCGCTTGACTTTGGGGAGCTTGCTGAAGGCTAACATGACCTTGACCGCGCCCCAGGCGCAGGCTAGCTTGTTGTTAGCGCCGCAGAGGAAATCCGGGCCGTATTTACCGGAATAGTAACGAAGGGGCGAGCTTTTATCCCCCATCGGTGCGACCCCTTCACCGGTCAGGCTGCGGGCCATCCACTCATAGGCCAGGTCCAGCCTCGAGTCCTGAACACCCAGGTCAAGCAGCGCGCTGCAGAGGTTGCCCTGGATGCAGTCCGCCGTGCTGCCGGGTGTACCGGAAGCGGAGAATTGGCCGTATTCCGTAAGGGTATTGTTCAGGACATATTCACAAGCCGTGGCGATGCGGGGATGAGCCTGAATGGAGGCGCCAAGTTGGCCCAGCAGGATCACCGACCAGACCGTACTGGTGTATTTAGGGAGGTACCCCGGCCCCGGTTCGACCCAATAGCCCTCGGGCGCCATTTGGTGAAGAACGGTGGCGATGGGGCCATTCTTATGGGCAGCTTCAGCGGCCTTATCTAACTCAGGTTGGGACGTTTCCAGCAGGTCACGCAGCGCGAGATAGCGGACGCCGGGTGTGTTTTCTTCAGTTAACCAATGGATTGTTTCTTGGGAAAGGGTGAATGGCGTTGGCATGCTGCACCTCCTTGAATTATTCAGATCATAAAAGCGGGGATGAAGCGGCAATCAAAACCGGAGGCTGATCTCAGCCTCCGGTTAATTATAGTCCTGTTCGAATTTCTGTTAGATCAGGCCGTGTTTCTTTTCGGCCAGGGTGATCGCTTCTTCAAAGATTGCCATGGCATCATCCACTTCACTCTTCGTGACAGACAGCGGTGGCGCAATGCGGATCACACTTTGCCCGCAGCCCAGGGTCAGCAGACCTCGCTCAAAGGCGAAATCGACAACATCATCGCGCAAAGCGACGGCAGGTTCCTTGGTTTCATGGTCAAGGACGAATTCCACCCCGATCATCAGCCCGATGCCGCGCACAATGCCGATGCTGGGATGTCGGGCCATAATCTCGGCCAGAACATCCTGGGCGTAGTCTCCGATGTCCTTAGCGTTCTTGAGATATTGCTTTTGGATCAGGTCAATGGTTGCCAGGGAGGCAACGCACGACAATGGGTTGCCGCCATAGGTGTTCCCGTGGGAGCCCTTCGGCCAGTCCATGAGCTCTTTCTTGGCGATCATTGCGCCCAACGGAACGCCGGAGGCGATCCCTTTGGCGCTGGTGATGATATCCGGTTCCACATCGAAATTCTCAATGGCCCACCACTTACCGGTGCGGCCCATACCGGATTGGACTTCGTCGGCAATCATCAGGATGCCGTGTTTATCGCAGAGTTTTCGCAACGCGGGGAAGAAATCCGGGGGTGGTACGATGTAACCGCCTTCACCCTGGATTGGTTCGATCAAGAAGCCGGCGATATCTCTTGGCGGCACGATCCGAGCCAGGATCTCTTCTTCAATATAACGGACCACCGCTTCGCCATAACCTTCGCCTTTGCGCTGCACGAGTACAGGCCGATAGGGATCGGGGAAAGGCACATGCACAACCCCATTCATCAAGGGGAAAAAGCCACCTTTGTAATGGGATTTGCTGGCGGTAAACGAAACGGCTCCCATTGTCCGCCCATGAAAAGCACCGAGAAAGCCGATGAACTGTGAGCGTCCGGTGTGATATCGGGCCAGTTTGATGGCTGATTCAACGCTTTCGGTGCCTGAATTGGTCATGAAGGAACAGGCAGGACCTTCAAAGGGCGCGATTTCGTTCAGCTTTTCCGCCAAACGCACCCAGGATTCGTGATAGAAATCTGATGAGATATGAATGAAATTTTCCGCTTGTTTCTGGATGGCTTGAACAACCTGGGGATGGCTGTGTCCGGTGGCAACAACCGCGATTCCTGCTGCGAAGTCGAGGAACCTGTTTCCGTCAACATCCCAGACTTCCGTCCCTGCGCCATGATCCATCACAAAGGGATACCCCCGCGGGTAAGAGGGTGAAATAAATTGCCGGTCGCGTTCGATAATCGCTTGCGCTTTTGGCCCCGGTAGCTTAAGCGGTTTCATATGTTGATACCTCCATATCAATGTTAGGGTGCATTGTTCGCCTGGTGAGAATTCAAGAGAATGGCGAACTCGCTTTGGTTCGGAGATTATAACACTGGTGGCATTTATGGTGAATGGGGAAAAGGCCCAGGATGTAGGGTGCGCTCAAAAATGGAGCGCACCAAATTGTGAAGTATTTCATTGGTGCGCAGAAAGGTACTGCACACCCTACGAATGGTCATAAATCAATTCCACAAGGTGTAGGGTGCGAGCGCACCAGCAGGTTAAACAAAGGTGCGCAGAAAGGCGCTGCACACCATACGAATGGTCATAAAATATTTCAGCAAAGTGTAGGGTGAGCTCTATGTTTGAGCGCACCAGATCGGTTGAAAAATGGTATGGAAAAAGGTACGGTGAACCCTTAAATTCAAAATGGTTTTATTGACGTGACCCCTGAATCCTGCTATGATTCATACGATATGCAAGAACCGAATAAGGGCTTTTTCTCCCGGCTTTGGGATAATATCCGCCGGGAATTGCAATGGTTTCGACCGGGTCTGGGGTATAAGCGCTGGTTGATCCTCGTTTTTTTAGGGACAACGCTCTTGAGCGTTGGCCTTGCATTGTTCTTATTGGATATCTATCGTAACGCACCAGAAACCTGGTGGCTTCCCGTTCTCTCAACTTTATCACTGCGCTTCCTTGACCGTCCCATCCGGGTGATCATTTTCGGTGGGATTGGTGTGATTCTGGTGATGGTTGGTGTTTGGGGTTCCAACCGTTCCTTGCTGCGGCCCTTTGTCCCGCCCGGCAAGCCCCTGATTGAGGCACTGGAAAGTTACAGGCGCAGAGATCGCGGCCCCCGGGTCGTGGTGATCGGCGGGGGGCATGGCCTGGCGGCTTTGTTGCGCGGGCTCAAGGAATATACCCATAACCTTACGGCCATCGTGACTGTGGCGGATGACGGTGGCTCTTCTGGTGAGATCCGGCGGGATATGGGAATCCTGCCGCCAGGTGATATCCGTAACTGTCTGGCTGCGATGAGCAACAACGAGGATTTGTTATCTCAAGTCTTCCAATACCGCTTTACGACGGGGAAGGGGTTGGAGGGACACTCTCTCGGCAACCTCTTCATCACTGCGCTGACCGAAGTAACCGGCAGCTTTGAGGAAGCCGTGGCGGAATCAGGCCGGGTTTTGGCGGTCTATGGTCAGGTTTTACCTGCGACGTTGACCGATGTGCGTTTGCTGGCCGACCTGGAAGATAAGAATGGCAAAATCATCCACGTCTCCGGTGAGACTAATATCCGTGAGACGGAAGGCAAAGTGAAGCAAGTCTGGCTGGACCCAGCCAACACTCCTGCTTTTCCCCCAGCGATTTCAGCCATTCTCAGCGCTGACCTAATCCTGATTGGCCCAGGCAGCCTCTATTCCAGTATGCTGCCCAACCTTTTAGTGCGGGACCTCTCAGAAGCCGTCCGTGCCAGCCGGGCTTTGAAGTTTTTCATCTGCAACGTTGCCACTGAACGTGGTGAGACGGATGGATTCAGCTGCTATGACCATGTTAGGACGGTTGAAGAGCATGTCGGCGAGGGGATGTTTGATCTGGTGATTTGCAATAACCACTTCAAGGGTCACCTGGGTCATGATGTGGAATGGGTCAGGATGGACCAGAAACTGATTGAGCATACAGCCGTTTATTGTGGTGACCTGATCGATCCAGACTATCCCTGGCGCCATAATTCCACTCTGTTGGCTAAGACGGTGATGAATTTATTCTATGAACGCACCGGCCCGCTGATAGAATAATGACAGAAATTATCGGGAAACATATCATCTAGACAGGTGAATAAGTAATGGTAAAATTTAATTCGGTAATACAATTTATTTAGGAGGTAGAAATGGCAATTAGAGTTGGTATTAATGGTTTCGGCCGCATTGGCCGTCAGGTCTTGAAAGCGATTAAGGAACGACATCCCGACGCGCTGGAAGTTGTGGCAGTCAATGACTTATTTGACGCAGACATTAATGCGTATTTATTCAAACATGACTCCAACTATGGCATTTATAATGGCACCGTGGAAGTCAAAGAGGGCAACATCGTTGTGGATGGCAAGGAAATCAAAGTCCTTTCCGAACGCAACCCTAATAACTTACCCTGGAAGCAGCTGGGTGTGGATATCGTCATCGAATCCACCGGTGTATTCCGCGATGGTAAGAGCACCGATGCCAAACCCGGCGCTGATGCACACATCGTTGGCGGCGGCGCCAAGAAGGTCATCATCTCTGCTCCAGCGAAGAATGAAGATTTCACGGTCGTGTTGGGCGTCAATGACGAACTCTATGACCCCGAGAAGCACAACATCGTTTCCAATGCCTCTTGTACAACCAACTGTTTGGCCCCCGCAGCCAAGATTGTGCATGACAACTTCACCATCAAACGCGGTTTGATGACCACGATCCACTCCTACACCAATGATCAGAAGATCCTGGACCTGGCTCATAAAGACAAACGCCGCTCCCGCGCTGCTGCCCTGAACATTATCCCCACCACCACCGGCGCTGCCAAGGCTGTTGCCCTGGTGATCCCTGACCTCAAGGGCAAATTCGATGGTTATGCGCTGCGCGTTCCCACCCCCACCGTTTCCATTGTGGACTTCGTTGCTGAAACTGAAAAACCCACCACCGCTGAAGAACTGAATTCTCTCTTCAAGGCTGCTTCTGAAGGCGCCATGAACGGCATTTTGGGTTATTCCACCGAAGCTTTGGTTTCCATGGACCTCAAGGGCGATTCCCATTCCTCCATCATCGATGCTGACTTGACCACCGTTATGGATGGCAACTTCGTCAAAGTCGTGACCTGGTACGACAATGAATGGGGTTACTCCTGCCGGACTTCCGACCTCGCAGCATTGATGGCGAAGTATCTCTAGTCCTTAATTTTTTAGCCAAACCATTAATGCGTAATGTGTACCGACAAAGTCACATTACGCATTTTTTAAAGGAGCACTGAAAGCATATGTTCAATAAGAAAATGGTTACTGATTTTGATGTGAAGGGTAAGAGAGTCCTGGTGCGCGTGGACTTCAATGTCCCTTTGAAAGATGGCCAGGTTGCTGATGACACCCGCATCAAAGCCGCTTTGCCCACCATCAACTACCTGGTGGAAAATGGCGCGGCCGTGGTCCTTTGTTCGCATTTGGGGCGCCCCAAAGGTGAGGCGAAGCCTGAATTCAGCCTCAAACCCGTTGCGGAATATCTCGGTGGTCTGATCTCAGCCCCGGTCAAATATGCAGAAGACTGCATCGGCCCCAAGGCTGATGAAGCTGCCGCTGCATTGAAAGCCGGTAAGGTTCTCGTTTTGGAGAACACCCGCTTCCATGCTGGTGAGAAGAAGAATGACCCTGAGATGGCGAAAGCCCTGGCTTCTTTGGCGGAGCTTTATGTGGATGATGCCTTTGGTACTTCCCACCGGGCGCATGCTTCGAACGTGGGCGTGACGGAATATCTCCCCGCAGCCGCCGGTTTCCTTTTGGAAAAGGAAATCCAATATCTTGGCAATACGATTGCCGACCCCAAACGCCCCTTTGTGGCGATCCTGGGCGGCGCCAAGGTCAGTGACAAGATCGGCGTGATCGAGAACCTGCTGGATAAAGCCGACAAGATCCTGATCGGTGGCGGCATGGCCAACACCTTCTTCAAGGCACAGGGCTTTGACATGGCCGATTCACTGGTTGAAGAGGATGCCCTTGAAACAGCCAAGATGCTGCTCGCCAAAGCGGGCGGTAAGCTGGTGCTGCCGGTGGATGTGGTCATTGCCGATGCCTTTGCGGAAGACGCCAATGCCAAGACAATGGACCTTGGCGATGTGCCCGCTGGCTGGCGGATCCTTGATATCGGCCCCAAGACGGTTGCCGCTTTCGATGAGATTATCAGCAAAGCTGGCACCGTGGTCTGGAATGGACCGATGGGCGTCTTTGAGTTTGATAAGTTTGCCAAGGGTACCTTTGCCGTTGCTGATGCGCTGGCCAAGAGCGACGCGATCAGCATTGTAGGTGGCGGCGATTCCGCTTCCGCTATCCAAAAATCCGGCCTGGCCGACAAGATCACCCATATCTCCACGGGTGGCGGTGCCTCGCTGGAAATGCTGGAAGGCAAGGTTCTCCCTGGCCTGGCAGCCTTGAACGATAAATAGGAACACAATCTCTGATGAACTAATAACAGCCCGTGGTATTATTCTGCGGGCTGTTTTTAAGTACTTGTTTGAGTAATATCTTATACATCCCAGAGAAGTTTGCTGGTAGAATCACACTGGTTTAAATTAGGCCATTATTGAAAATCTTTATAATGAAAGTGAGTGGACATGCGTAAAATGTTTGTTGCTGGAAACTGGAAAATGAATATGACCATTGCGGACGCCAAAGCCTTGGTGACCGAAATGCTGCCTGAATTGGAACAGATTCCTAATGTGGATATGGCTGTTTGCCCGTCCTACCTGGCCGTCCCCGCTGTTGCAGAACTCTGCAAGGGCAGCAAGGTGAAGGTTGGCGCACAGAATGTCTATTGGGAAGAAAAAGGGGCTTACACCGGTGAGGTGGCTCCCGGCATGGTGGCGGAAATTTGTGACTATGTGATCGTCGGCCACTCAGAACGCCGCCAGTACTTTGGTGAGACGGATGAAACCGTGAATAAACGGCTCAAAGCTGCACTGGCTGTTGGTTTGAAGGTGATCGTCTGCGTGGGTGAGACTCTTGAGGAAAATGAATCAGGTCAGACCCAGTCAGTCGTTTCCCGCCAGCTCAAGGGCGGTCTGGCTGACATTACCGCGGAACAGGCTGAAAGCATTACGATTGCCTATGAACCCGTTTGGGCAATCGGCACCGGCCGTTCAGCAACCCCTGAAGATGCCAACAACGTGCATAAAGACGTTATTCGTCCGTTGCTCAAGGAACTGTTTGGTGAGGCTCGCGCCGAATCCATGCGGATCCAATATGGCGGCTCCATCAAACCCGGAAACGCGAAGGAACTCTTCTCGATGTCCGATATTGATGGCGGTTTGATCGGTGGCGCTGCGCTCAAGGCTGCTTCCTTCTGGGCGATCGTCAAGGCTGCTTCCGAAGTCTAAAATCAATAACCTTAAAAAATAAAATAGACGCCGTAAGGCGTCTATTTTTTTGTCATTGGTTGGGTGATGATGTGGCATTTCGCTATCTCTCACCTCATCCGGCACTGCGTGCCACCTTCCCCTCTCCCAAAGGGACTGCGTCGCAGAGCTCCTTGAGGGGAAGGCTAATTATCTTATAGGTCACGCTTTCAGCGTGACGCTTTCCTACCCTCTAGTCATGCAGGTTCGATCATTGATCTCACCAAACATGACCTACATTTCCCAAATTGTAGTTCACGCTTTCAGCGTGACAATTCTCTTAGGTGCCAAACTGGCGGTCCCCGGCATCGCCCAGGCCGGGGACAATGTAACCATTCTCGTTCAGGTGGTCATCAATCGCCGCCAGGTGAATCGGCACGTCAGGATGAGCTTCGTGCAGGCGCTGGATGCCTTCCGGGGCACCGATCAGCCCCACAAACTTGATCTTGTTTACGCCCCAGTTTTTGAGGATATCTACTGTGGCTACAGCGGAGCCGCCGGTGGCCAGCATCGGGTCAAGGATCAGGCAGACTGCCACGGTGGGGGCCACGGGTAGTTTGTTGTAATACGCCACGGGTTTCAGGGTGCGCTCATCACGGTACAGGCCAATATGCCAGACCTCAGCGGAGGGCATCAATTCCCAGACGCCTTCCACCATGCCCAGCCCGGCCCGCAGGATCGGCACCAGGCCAATCTGCTCTTTCAGGTGGTCACCCTGGGCCTGGACCATCGGGGTGGTCACGTCCACTTTGCTGGTTGCAAGGTCGGCGGTGGCCTCGTATGTCAATAATGCGCCCAGCTCCCGCACCAGTTCGCGGAATTTCTTGGGTTCGGTGGTTACCGACCGCAGCAGGGTCAGTTTATGTTTCACTAATGGGTGTTGCGATTCAAATACATTTTCCATAATGCCTCGGTTTAAACCTAAATCTTACTTGTCAATCTTTATCTGAACAGTATCGTCACTAAGTGTATCACCGGCTGTCTTGGGCTGGCAAGCATGACGGCTGTAAATGAAGATCAGCAGCCAAAGCGCCCACAGGAACAGGGTAGAGCCGATCAGATATTTGAAGTGCAGAGGGTCCCGCATCACACGGTAAAACATGGCAGCGGCATAGGCCCCCCAGGAGATCACCTGCAGGACGAATGCTACCCACCGGCCGCCTCGGCAACCTTTCTTTTCAAGCTTCAGCCAATTGAAGCCCAGCGGGGGCAGGACTGTGGTCAGCAGGGAGGCTGTCATGGCGAAGGCCATCAGCCATAGTGATAGCTCGATGCCGTTGAAGATCAACGCCACAACGCTGCCCGCCAAAAACAGCAGGAAAGAAAATGTTTGGAAAAATTCAGAGAGTGAAAAATCCATTCTTTTCATCAGTCACCTTCTTTTTGAGCCATGATCAGGAAGCGGTGGGCGGTTGCGACGAACTCGCCCTGCCGCTCGATGATGTTATGCAGCCTGACCAGTTTATCATGGCTGGTCTGGGGGTCAAACCCCTCAATTTGCCAGGGGATTGCCTTGAGGTAATAAACCACAGCGCCGATATCCCGGAAAGAGGAGCGGAGGGCGGCTTTTTCCGCCCGTGAGACCTGGAAACCTGCTTCGTATAGCCCTGTGAGTGCTTCAGCCAGTCCCCAATGTAGAAAGGGGAAAGAAAGTTGGTCCTCCAGAGTCTGATTCAGTTCAAGATTGTCCAGACCGCCCACCTGTTGGGTGATGAAGAGCCCGCCAGGCTTGAGGATGCGGTGAATCTCTTCCGGGGCGTAAGACTCGTGTCGGTTGATGACCAAATCGAATTGCCCGTTGCTGAAAGGCAGGTTGGGCTTGTCATCGATAGCGTGGACGGTGACGCCCATGGGTTCCAGCCGCTGCCGGGCGATGATTTGGTTGGGAGGGTAGGCCTCGGTGGCGTGGGTGTTACTTGGCAGGGGGCCTAGGTCGGCAAGCAGCTCACCCCCGCCTGTCCCCAGATCCAACAGGGATTGGGTTGAGACAAAATGGGAGCGGACGATTTCAGGATAGTCCCAAGGGGTATCTTCCTGAACCAGTCGACCTTCCAGCCAGCAGAAATCCCAACCCTCGAAATGGGCTTCCAGGGCGTCAGCGACCAGCCGGTCGAACTGTTCAGGGTGAACCATTTCCATCTTAGAACCTAGGTCCTTTGGCGATGCGCGGGCCGGTTTGGTTAGCGTTCCACTGGCGGGGCTGTACGAGAGGGAAGATCGCGCCGATCCCGGTCAGCACGCCGAGAACGCCCAGAATGCCGGCAATGATGCTGGCAGCCGGCAGGACGAGAGTTAGCAGAAAACCCAGCAGGGCCAACAGGATCAATCCTCCGGCTACTGCGGCGATGATCCCGGCGATCTTGCCGCCGCGCTTCGGTGAAGCCAGCAGAGGCCCTTGAATCGCTCCGGTGACACCGTTGACGATCAGGATTTGTTTCTCACCCTCGTCATCAGTGTAATGGGTGGCAAAAAGCGGCAGCAGGAATTGGGTCCAATTCAGGTTGGTGTATTCCGCCTTGATCGAGAAATTGCGGAAGTGCTGCGCACCGGCCGCCTTCAGGCAGACGTCACCCGCCGCTTTTTCCACCGCGGGTCGGGCCAGGGGCCAGGCATCTTCCGGTGGGAAATCCGGCACTTCCAATAGGGCCTGGCTTTCCATGCCGGGTGAATAGGGCCTGGATTGTTCCAGAGGGTATTTGCCAGTCATTTGCAGCCGGTTCTGATATTCTTCCAGTGCCTGAGCGGCGATGTTATCAACATGGGTATTAATCCTGCCCAGCCTTGGCTCCCAGCGGACCCGGCCTTCAATTTGCTTGCTGGATTGCCACCGCCCGCCGTTGTAATATTCCTTGGCGCTTTCCACCTGGTAATCGAACCCGGCTTCCATCTGCCAGTGGCCCTGAACGTCGCTATCGACCAGCCAGAGCGGCCAAAAGACAGGGCGGGTGTTCCTGAGCAGTGATTCCGCCGTAAGGTCCTCAGGTTTGATCCAGACCCGGCTGACGGCATTGGCGTAGATCGAGGACAGATTGGCCTGGTTGATCCTGAAGGGCAGGATCTGCTCCGGCTCAGCAGCACGCATCCGCACGGGTTGCGGTTCGAGTGTGCCTTTGCGGCAGAGGGGGCAGAGTTGACCGAGTTGATCGGATTGGACGATATAGACCCGTCCACACTGCAGACAGCCCGCAGCCTGATGGTTCTCCGTCCAGAGGGACTGATTTACGTCAAAGATGGGGGTGGCGTCGATGGGTGTCATTTTGCCTCCGATTGCTGGGCTTTCCGATAGAGCAGGAAACTGAAGATGCCGCCCAGCACAAACAGGATGAAGCCTATTGCCAGGAGGATCACGCCTGCACCACCCAGGAGCATCAAAGGTAATCCGATCAAGCCCAGCAAGACGCCCGGTGCCAGCATAGCGCCAATCGCCAGCCAGATCTTCCACCAGGCGACGGGTTTTTGCCCGCCGACTACACCGGTCTGTCCGTTGACCATCACCTGATAGGTGTTCTCATTGGAGCGATAGGCCGCCACATAAACCGGCAGCAGCACATACCGCCAGGATTCATCCCTGAAATCGGCGCTCATGCTGAAATTGCGGACATGTGAGGTGGGGATGTCCTGATAGCAGGCTTTTTTGGCTTTCTCACGAATGCTGTTCTTGCCCACTTTCCAGGCTTCGGTCAGGGTTGTCTCATAGACCTGCGCCTGCCAGCCCGCCAGGTAATCCGGTTCATAGGTTTCAAGGCCGCTCATATTGAAATTAGAAATATCTTTCAAAATGCGCAGGCTGAGCCGTTTCGGCGAGGATCCAGTGACCAGATAATCATCAATTGATAGATGCACATCACCGTTTTGCCAGCGCCAGACGATCTGGGTACGCGTCTCCCAGCGTTTCTGGGAGGCGTTGTAATGACGCACGGTGTGTTCATAACCCACCTCTGCCCGCCACTTTGCATCCACCTCGGTATCAAAGGTCCAGAAGGGGAGGTAGATGCCCGTCAGCCTTCCGACGACGGTGGTCGCTGCCAGGTCGTCCGGGTGATACCAGCCCTTGCCCAGCCAGTCGACGACTAATAGTTTGGAACGGGCAGCGTCGATCGTGAAAGGGATCAGGAAACGAGGCCGCAGCTCTTCATTCAGGCTGGTGGTCACATTGACGTGATTGGACGCGCAATAGGGACAGGTGCTGGTCAGCGCGCCAAAGGGAATTGAGAGTTCGGCACCACAGGAGTCGCAGTGCAGGATCTGGCGCTTCTCTCCCCAGCCGCGTTCGGATTGGGAGATGGTGTCCAGTTTGAATTCGTATTCTTCCGCCGTCCGCCCAACATGGATGGCGTGCACCGGGGCGACATAACCGCAGAATTCACAAGCTACACCGCCAGCGGTAACATCATAGGCTGTGTTCGCACCGCAGTTGGGGCAGGAATACTTTTTAGGGCCGTCCGATTTGACGGTTTTGGGGATGGGTGCGAAGACCTCCACGCCCGAAACGGCGGATTCCACCTGGTGATATTGTTCAGGCGCGCTCCATTTTGTTTTGAGGTTTGCATCAGACATAGTGTTGACTCCATTGGTTTTATTTGACGTGCTTTGGTTTCATAAGAGCCAGGGCATGAAAATGCTCTTGTTCCATTATAAGATTAAATACCGCTGGAGAAGTCAGATTTTCTATGGTTTTGAGAAAAAGCGGCGGATGGGATAGAATAAGCCCATGCTGATATTGATTGATGGTCACAATCTGATCCCGAAGATCCCTGGGATGAGCCTCGCGGACTTAGATGATGAGAACCAGCTGATCCCGCTGCTTCAGACTTATTGCCGCAAGCGCAGAAACACGGTGGAGGTCTATTTTGACCGCGCGCCTGTCGGGAGGGCGGGCAAGCGGGGCTTTGGGCAGGTGAGTGCTTTCTTCGTCCGCGAGGGGATCACGGCGGATGAGGCGATCATGGCCCGCCTGAAAGCGCTGGGTAAACGGGCGCGCAACGTCAAGGTGGTCAGCTCCGATCGTCAGGTCCAAGCGGCCGTCCGCGGGGTGCACGCCGGGCTGGTTACCTCCGATGAATTCTCCCGTGAGCTACAGGCGATTATGGAAGAAACGCCATCCATTGACCCACGGAATCGGTTATTAAGCGACGATGAACTGACGGAATGGGAAGCGGTGTTTCGCAGGGGGCATCCACCTGTTGACAAAGGTCATTAATATTACTAATTAGGTCTAATTGGTATACTCTAATCTTATTTTAATGTATTAACGCCACACATTTAGTATAAATAATCATAGACACAAAACTTTATTGGTATTTGGTGTGTCTGCCACCCCGAAATCTGCAGTCTGTGCTAACAACTGTTGGATGGAAAAGGTGGTTTCCTCCCTGAAGATTGCCTGGCATGTCCCCCCCATGCCAGGCGATCCCTTTAAACAGATAAACTATCGAACGCGGGTATGATTAACTCATCCGCAGCACTATGAATAAGGATCATCTATGCCCGAAGACATAAAAGATCAGCAGAAGAAAATCCTGGTTGTTTTGGCGCATCCCGATGATGAAAGCTTTGGGATGGGCGGCACGCTGGCCCTCTACGCCCGGCAGGGGGTGGACGTGCGGCTGGTCTGTGCCACGCGAGGTGAAGTGGGTGAGGTGGACCCATCGTTCAAAGAGACGATCAAGAGTGCGGCCTGCCTGCGGACCCAGGAACTGCGTTGCGCAGTGGATGCACTGGGTCTGTCAGAATTGTATTTCCTCAATTACCGCGATTCGGGGATGCCCGGTTCGGAGGATAACCATCACCCCCGCGCTTTGGCTGCACAGCCGGTAGCGCAGGTGGCTGCGGAGGTGGCGCATCTGATCCGTGAGGTGCGGCCCCAGGTTGTGCTGACCTTTGATCTGATTGGCGGGTATCGTCACCCGGATCACATAGCCATCCAAAAAGCGACCGTTCAGGCTTTTGATCTGGCAGCATCCTCTGATTTTGCCGACCCTGATGGGCTGCCGGCCTTCCAGGCGGACGCACTCTATTTCCATACGATGAACAAAACCTACCTGAAAATGGCGATTGTGGTGATGCGCCTGATCGGGCAGAACCCGCGAGAGTTTGGCCGGAATAAGGATATTGACCTGGTTTCACTGACCGAGGTTGAGTTCCCCACCCATGCTCGGATCAATTATCGTTCGGTGCGGGCAGCTAAAACGGCGGCCGCAGCCTGCCATGCCAGTCAGGGCGGCGCGCAGATGAACAAGGGATTACGCGGCCTGATCGGGCGGCTGTTTGGTGGCTATAACGACACGTTCATGCAGGCCTATCCAGAGCCGGTGGCGGGGCAGAAGGTGAAGAGGGATTTGTTTGAGAAATTAGGCGAAGGGAATGGTGAAGAGGGGATAAGTGAAAAGTAATTGAAGGCGCGTTAATTTAGCACCTCATCAGTCTGCTTCGCAGCCAGCTTCCCCTCAAGGAGAAGCGTTAAAAAATTTAGTCAATTTCTATTTCATAACCTGAAATTATCACCTTATCAGTTCGTAGGTCATGCATGGTGAGATCGAAATATCGAACCTGCGTGACAGAAAAAAGTCGTGTTGGTACACCCGAAGCGTATGCGGAGGGTGCATGAGGAATGGCCGTGTAGAAAAGTCACGCTGGAAGCGTGACCTACGAATTCTGAATAATTTACCACCTCATCAGTTTGCTGCGCAGCCAGCTTCCCCTCGAGGGGAAGCCTTAACAAATTTTTCCAAAGCCTATAGTTTTTATGCCTTCCCCCTATGGGGGAAGGTGGCACGTAGTGCCGGATGAGGGCTTCTTTGTGGGTCATGCATGGTGAGATCGTGTGATAGAACCTGCGTGACAATAAAAATGTCACGCAGGAAGCGTGACCAATGAAGTTGAAAATGGTTCTATCGGTTGTACATATCAAAGGGCTGACCCTTCAGGTCAGCCCTTATCACTTAATTTCACACTCTTAACTTTCTGCTTCATCCTTCGAGGTATGGGTAGTCTCAAACTGCAAGCCATCTTTGCCCCGTGAGATATGGACCGTATCGCCTTCGCTGATCTCACCGCTGACCACTTTGATGGCCAGGGGATCCTGCACTTCACGCTGGATCGTCCGTTTGAGCGGCCGAGCGCCGAAGTCCGGATCATACCCTTCTTCTGCCAGGTACTCACGGGCGGATTGGTCCACTTCCAATTTCAGGTTGCGTTCTCGCAGCAGCTCTGACACTTTGGCAAGCTGGATATCCACGATCTCCACGAGGTCACTGCGCGTGAGGGGATGGAAGACCACGATCTCATCCACACGGTTCAGGAACTCCGGGCGGAAATGCGCCTGAAGGAGCTTATTGATCTGATCACGTGAGACGGTTTTATGATCATCATTATCTGCGTTGGTGCCAACCCACAGCTCGCTGCCGAGGTTGCTGGTCATGATCACGACTGTATTGCGGAAGTCCACTGTGCGGCCCTGACCATCGGTCAGGCGGCCGTCATCCAGCAGCTGCAGCAGGGCATTGAAGACCTCAGGGTGGGCTTTCTCGATCTCGTCGAACAGCACCACGCTATAGGGGCGCCGGCGAACCGCTTCGGTCAGCTGGCCGCCTTCTTCAAAGCCAACGTATCCGGGAGGGGCACCGAACAGACGACTGACGGTGTGCTTTTCCTGATACTCGCTCATGTCGATCCGAACCATGGCGTTCTCGTAATTGAACAGGAATGCTGCCAGGGAACGGGCTAATTCTGTCTTGCCGACCCCGGTGGGGCCGAGGAAGATGAAGGAGCCGATTGGACGGTTGGGGTCCTGCAGACCAGCCCGGGCACGCCGGACGGCATTGGAGACCACGCTGATGGCTTCATCCTGGCCGACAATCCGCTCATGCAGGCGGTCTTCCATGTGCATCAGTTTTTCCATTTCGCCTTCCAGCAGCCGTGAGACCGGGATGCCGGTCCAGTTGCCGACCACTTCAGCGATTTCTTCCGCGTCCACTTCCTCTTTCAGCAGAGGAGCTTCCTCCTGAAGCTGTTTAAGTTTGGTTTCTGCGCCTTTCAACTGATCTTCAAGCTCGTGCATTGTGCCATAGCGCAGGCGGGCAGCCTTTTCCAGGTCCGAATGCCGTTCAGCCCGTTCGATCTCGGTCTCGGTCTCGTCAATCTGACCTTTGATGTCACGGATCTTTTGGATGGCTTCCTTTTCAACTGACCAGCGGGCATTCAGCTCGCTGCCAGCCTCACGCAGGTTCGCCAGGTCTTTTTCCAGGTTGGCAAGCCGCTCTTTGGAAGCCTTATCTTTTTCTTTTTGCAGGGCTTGGCGTTCAATTTCCAACTGCATGACCGCGCGGTCCACTTCATCCAGAGCTTGGGGCTTGGAGTCGATTTCCGTGCGCAGCCGAGCGGCGGCCTCATCGATCAGGTCAATAGCCTTATCGGGCAGGTGCCGGTCGGAGATGTAACGGTTCGAGAGGGTCGCTGCGGCAATCACAGCCGGGTCCGTAATGCGGACGCCGTGATGGACTTCGTAGCGCTGCTTGAGGCCGCGCAGGATGCTGATGGTGTCCTCCACAGAGGGTTCGGATACCAACACAGGTTGGAACCGCCGTTCAAGTGCGGCATCCTTCTCGATGTATTTGCGGTATTCGTTCAGCGTGGTTGCACCGATCATGTGTAGCTCGCCCCGAGCCAGCATAGGCTTGAGCATATTGCCGGCATCCATGGAGCCTTCTGCTGCGCCTGCGCCGACCACTGTGTGCATCTCATCAATGAACAGGATGATCTCACCGGCTGAATCGGTGATCTCTTTCAGGACAGCTTTCAAGCGTTCCTCAAATTCACCCCGGAATTTTGCACCGGCTACCAATGAGCCGAGATCCAGGGCGACAATTTTCTTATTTTTCAGGCCTTCCGGTACGTCACTGTTCACAATCCGCTGGGCGAGGCCTTCCACGACGGCAGTCTTGCCGACGCCAGGCTCACCGATCAGAGCCGGGTTGTTCTTGGTCCGGCGGGAGAGGATCTGCACGATCCGGCGGATTTCTTCGTCACGCCCGATCACGGGGTCCAATTTGCCGGTACGGGCCAGGGCTGTCAGGTCACGACCGTATTTTTCCAGTGCATCATAGGTGGACTCGGGGTTCTGGCTGGTGACGCGCTGCGAGCCGCGCACTTCCTTGAGTGCTTTCAGGATCGCATCTTTCGTTAAGCCGTAATCCGCGAGTCGTTTACCTTCCGGACTGTCTATAAGGCCCAACAGGAGGTGTTCAGTGGAGACATATTCGTCCGACATTCCTTTGGCATAACGTTCAGCCGCGCTGATCACATCCGATGTTTGGCGTGAGAGGCCAAGCTGACCGCCGCCATCACCGAAAACCTTCGGTTGGTCATCCAATTCTTTTTGAACAGCTTCTCGCAGGGCAATCGGGCTGCCGGCGACCTTGGTCACAATGGCAGGGACAACGCCCTGATCCTGCTTGAGTGATGCCAGAAGCAGGTGGGCGGGTTCAATTTGTTGATGATGGAGTTCTGAGGCTAATTGCTGAGATTGGAGCAACGCTTCTTGTGCTTTTTGAGTGAATTTATCTAAATTCATAATGGCGTATCTCCCTTTCTTAATTTATTATTCCGAACAGGCGGTCCCACCACTCTCCCCCAATGGGTATGGGACTGTTGCTGTTCTTAACTTCCTTTCAAGCAAATTAATGATAGTGAGAGAATGTTGGATTAATGTTAAAGAAATGTCAGATTTTTACTAACAGAAACGGACCAGAATCAGACGCAATTCCCTTAAAACCACTCTTTGGAGCCTGGTAGGTATCGCATTAGGGGTTAAAATAGCATTGGTTTGACATCTATTCTAAAAATCATTAAACTTATATCAAAAGAAAGATATTATTTGCTGACTGGAGGAGGTCCAATGGCAGCTTCAATTTTTCAATTAACCATGCGTTCCGGCCCCACACCCGGAAAAACCTATCCCCTTGAAAAACAGGAAATTCTCCTGGGCCGTGACCTGGCAAATGACATTGCCATAAGCGACCCGGAAGTTTCCCGCCGGCATGCCCGGTTCCTGATGCAGGAAGATAACGTCATTATCGAGGATTTGGGCTCCACCAATGGGACTTTCCTCAATGGGCAGCGGATCGCCAGCCCCCAACAGCTGCGCGCCGGAGATGTAATTACCCTTGGTGAGAATATTGTGGTGGTCTTTGACAGGTCGGATTTTGACCCCGATGCCACCGTGGTTTCTACAGGGATGGATCAGACCGTTCAACCTGCACCTTCACCGGAACCTGCTATGCCACAGCCGTCTTATGGCGTGATCCCGCCCCAATCTGCCCCGCAGGCCACCCCGTCATACCAGGCTCCCGTTCCGGAAGCGCCGGAGCAGGATTTTGAGCAGCTGCGCTCGAAGATGAAACCTGAGAAAAAGAAGATGCCCGCGTGGCTGGTGGTGCTGATCGTCGCAATTGTCGTGATTGCCTGTGTGATCGCGGTCACCTTATACTTCATGCCCGCTTCCTGGTGGTGCGCCATTACCTTCAATATGCTGGAAGGATGCCCCATCCCATAGCAGCCTCAGTTTTGATTATCAAGCCCCGGTTTTTATTCGCCGGGGTTTTTCTTTTAAATGTAGGGACTTAGTCACACTGGCTAAATGTCCTTGAATAAAGTTAATATAATTCCGATTCTCAACCTGTAAGATTAAGGCGTTATTGAGAAAAATGTCCAAATGAGTAAAATGTCACTATGCTATAATGACTCTTTGAAAATAAAAAGATTTCATAGAAAATCAAGGTATGAACCCTATGTTCAAGAAAATTTCAAAAATATTCGGCGGCGATCCTTTTCAACGCAAGATTGAAGATCTGAGAGGAATTGTTGACCAGATCAACGCCCTGGAGCAGGAATATGAAGCCTTAAGTGATGAGGCGCTTTCCGCCAAGACGGCTGAATTCAAGGCACGGCTTGTCAAAGGTGAGACGCTGGATGATCTCCTGGTAGAAGCCTATGCAACCGTTCGTGAGACCAGTAAACGTGTGCTGGGGCAGCGGCATTATGATGTCCAGCTGATCACCGGCATCACCCTTCACCGGGGAGAGATCGCAGAAATGCGGACCGGTGAGGGTAAGACTCTGGCTGCGACCCTGCCGCTCTATCTGAATGCCTTGGCGGGGAAGGGCGCGCATCTGGTCACGGTCAACGACTATCTGGCACGCCGTGATGGGCGCTGGATGGGGAAGATCTACCGCTTCCTGGGCCTCTCCGTGGGTATTCTGCAGATGGCGGCCCGCACGGAGAACGGCCGGATGGCTTTTATCTTTGATCCCGATCTGCGTTCTCCAATTGAAGAGCAGGACCAGGTGCGGCTGGTGAGGCGGGCGGATGCCTATAAAGCGGATATCACCTATGGCACCAATAACGAATTTGGTTTCGATTACCTCCGGGATAACCTGGCGCGGGCCAAGGCGGATAAGGTACAGCGAGGCCATAATTACGCGATCATAGACGAGGTGGACAATATCCTGATTGATGAAGCCCGAACCCCCTTGATCATTTCCGGCCCTTCTCATGAGGATTCGGAGTGGTATATTCGCATGGCGCAGATTGTGAAACAACTGGTTCCTGAGGATTACGAGATCAGTGAAAAAGATAGGACTGTGACTCTTTCAGAGATAGGCCTGGCCCATGTGGAAGAGTTGTTGGGTAAGCCCCTGAGGGACCCGGAACGGCCTGAGGATATCACCCCTGAACAAGCGCGGTTATTGGGCTTTTTGGAGCAAGCGCTGCGGGCGGAATATCTCTTCCATCGCAACAAGGATTACATCGTCCAGAGCGGTGAAGTGGTAATCGTGGATGAATTTACCGGACGTTTGATGCCTGGCCGGCGTTGGTCGGATGGTCTGCATCAGTCCGTTGAGGCCAAAGAGGGTGTTAAGGTCCAGGCAGAGAATGTGACTTATGCGACCATTACCATTCAGAACTATTTCCGGATGTATGGGAAATTAGCCGGTATGACTGGTACTGCCCTGACAGAGTCAGAGGAGTTTTACCGGATTTATGAACTGGAAGTTTTACCTATCCCAACCCACCTGGAATATCGGGTAATGGGCAGTGAACCTGATCTGGCGCGCGCGGATGGCCGAGATGAATATGGCTATAAATACACGTATTACTATGACCCCGAGGACGAACAGAATACGCCCTCCTTCTGGCAGCGAAAAGACTACCCTGACATTGTCTACCGTACCGGTGAGGCCAAGCTGCGTGCGATCGTCAAGGAGATTGTTCGTTTCCACGTGATGGGCCGACCGCAATTGGTTGGTACCTCATCCGTGGATAATTCCGAACTGCTCTCTGACCGGCTGAGCGCTAATAATGTGCGGCGGCTGGCGGAGGTCTATCTGATTCGGAACGCTTACCTGATCCAAAAAAACCTGCAGGATCGGGAAGCGCTTTCCAATCCTGAACTCAATGACCTGCATCAACCACTGGACCAGCTCCACAGCCCGGAAATGCGCCGGATGGGGCGGGGCTATGGCCTGACCTCACTCAGCCCTCTGGATGAGGGTAATCGTGAGACCCTTTTGGAGGCCTTTGGCGTGGCCCCTGAAAACTGGGATCGACTGGAGGCTGTGATCAAAGCTGGTGTGCCTCACCAGGTGTTGAACGCCCGGAAACATACCGAGGAATCCAAGATCATTGCGGATGCAGGAGCTTTTGGCGCCGTGACTATTGCCACCAATATGGCTGGTCGTGGTGTAGATATCAAGCTGGGCGGTGAGCTGCCCGAAGAAAAACTTTCCAATATCAACCGGATGCTGGCGCAAGCTGGGGTGGAAGATCCCTATAACATGCAAATGGGAGAGCGACTGTCAGCCTTGCGGCAGATCCCTGAGGTGGATTATGGCGACGCAGCGGAGGATGTGGCGGATTTCTTCCGCTATATGGATGAAATGCACCGGGTGCGGGAGCTGGGCGGCCTGCATGTGATCGGTTCGGAACGGCATGAAGCCCGGCGGATTGACAATCAGCTGCGTGGCCGTGCCGGCCGGCAGGGTGATCCGGGCTCGACCCGTTTCTATCTCTCATTGGATGATGATCTGATGCGGCTCTTCGGTGGCGCTCAGGTGGAAGGCCTGCTGACCAGGCTCAAGATTGATGAGGATGTCCCGATTGAAAGCGGGATCATCGGCAAAATGGTGGAATCCTCCCAGACACGTGTGGAAGGCGCGAACTTTGATGTTCGCAAACACCTGCTGGAATATGACGATGTGCTTAATTCCCAGCGTGAACGGATCTATGAACAGCGTGACCGGATCTTTGACAAGGAAGACTTGCGCGAGGATGTGGTCGAGATGTTGCATGTGGAGGTCAGCCGGCGTGTGACGAAGGGTCTGGCTGATGAGGAAAGTCCCTGGAAATTGCTGGCCTATCTGGAAGATACTCAGCCACCTATTCAGCACAGCACGATCAGTCACCCTTCCTATACGCTGAAACTCATGATGGATCGGATCGGGCACCCGGCGACAACCGCTGAGCTAAAAGCGAATTTGTTGGAGCTGGCGGATGCTTCACTTCGAGCCTGGCATGAACATTTGCGCAATTGGGCGATGGACCTGATCCAACATTCTGAGATGGGTTATGAGACCCAGTTTGCTGAACGAACCGATGCGCTGGATACATTCGTGGAAGGGCTTGGATATGATGAGTCCGGGCAGCAGCGGGACATCAACAGCGAGCTATCGAATTTGGTGCGTGTTCCCCTGCGGCTCCCTCAGGAGACGCTCACAGGCCTTGAGGAAGGCTCTGGTGAGGCGATAGATGAGGTGCGGAGCCAGGTGCGAAATGTGTTGATGCTGGTGTTCCTCAGAAGGTTGATCCTGACCTTTGAGCGCCGCTTCAATGATTCCTGGAATCTGAAACCCAGTGAGTTGATTTCGGATGACTGGGCGGAGATCAGTAAGAATCTGCTGGCCAGGGTGGAGGATACGCTAATTCGACGAGAAGAGCATTTCCTGGGCGAAAATGGGGAGATTGCTCATGATTTGGATGTGAATAATGACCTGCTTGAAAACGCACTGAACGATTCGGGTGCGCTGATGCGGCTTCTGATCATGATGACCCAGGGGCGGGTGATCACCTTCGACCAGCAGTCCCACAAGCGCCAGATGAAGGCGACTATCAGGCTGACCTATATTTTCCTGGCTGCCCATGAGCTTAAAGGCAAACCTGTGGAAGAAGTCCAGCAGGATATCCTGACCCATCTTGAAGCTGCTCAGGATAAGCTGAGTGAGATTTGGGGTCAAACAGAGCTGGACCGCTTATATAACGCCGGGCAGGTGCTGAATAATATTCCGCCGAACTGGCAGGAGCGTCTGCAGGAGGCGATTGGTGAGGAAGTCTTTGACCGAGTCAAGGATCAACCGCTGGATCAATTATCACCGGATGATCATCAAAAGGTGATCGTTGCGATGGGACGTTTTGCCCAGAACCGGCTCTACCGGCAGTTGCTGCTTTCAAAGATCTCAGAGCTTTGGGTGGAATACCTGACCCAGGTGGAAGCCTTAAGGGTCTCGGTCCGGATGGAAGCCTATGGACAACGGGATCCCCTGGTGCAGTATCGGGGGCAGGCCAGTGAGATGTTCACGCAGCTACTCTCGGATATCCGCGCCGGTGTGATTGACCAAATGTTCCGTGCTCGGTTGGTAAGCCGGGAAGAGCTGAAGAAGATTCAGCAGAACGCTCAACAGGCGAATAACGCCAATGCTGCCGCTGTTGACAATTCGAAGAAGAAGAAAAGCCGTAAACGGCATTAATGGATTGAGAGGGAAGATGCATATTCTGGTAACCAATGACGACGGCGTGCAGGCACCTGGTCTGCTGGCGTTGACCCAAGCCATGCGCCAGGTGGCGGATAAAGTCACTGTGCTGGCACCTGACCACAACTGGTCCGCCTCCGGGCATGTCAAGACCTTACACCGGCCTCTGCGGGTCAATGAGACCCGTCTGGACGACGGCAGCCCAGCCTGGGCGAGCGATGGCGCGCCTTCGGATTGTGTCGCCCTGGCACTGTTAGGATTCATCCCAGAGAAGATTGATATGGTCGTCTCGGGCATCAACCCAAACAGTAATATTGGTCATGATGTCACCTATTCCGGTACGGTCACGGCAGCGATGGAGGCTGCCATCTGGGGTATTCCTGGGATAGCGGTCTCTCTAAATCGTCCTGAGAAGCCCACAGGTGAGGTAGATTACAGTCATGCCGCAGAAGCCGCTCGGCGGGTGATCTCCTGGCTGATGGCACAGAAGGACATCCCGGAGGACCTGATATTGAATGTCAATGTGCCCTATGGCCCACTGGCTGAAATGAAAGGTTTTCGAATGACCCGTCAGGGTCTGCGGATTTACCATGATGAACTGGTGCGGCGGCTGGACCCGCGCGGCAATCCCTATTACTGGATTGGCGGCGATGCGCCCACCGGCGTGGATGAACCCGGTACAGATTACGGCGCTTTGGCCAATGGATTCGTCTCGATCACCCCGATTCAACTTGACTTAACCAGCCAAAAAGTGATGGATTGGATGAAGTCGGATGGGTTTGAGGAATTCTTGGATTGATCACGTGAAATCACTCCGCTAAATTTCCAATCATTTTTCTAAATTGACACTCCCCTTGAAAATAAGGGGAGTGTTTTTGGTTTGGATCAGCCTGGTTTGACAGCGGAAAGTGGGGATGAAAGCGGAACGCGCCATGAATGATCTGAGAGCAGGACCGAGCTAGTTATTGAACATTGCATATAAAGAGTGGCGGTCTTTTGCTTGAAATATGCTAGGAAGCCCCTCCTGGCAGGGAAAATCTACAGGTTTTTACGGGAAAAAAGGGATAAATGCTGATAAATAAAGGGGTTTTAGAGATTCAATGATTTTTTAAGGTAATATATCCCTTTTTTCCTTGACAGGATAAGAAATATGCGTATAATCCTTCTTCGTGCTTAAAACACAGATCTTGTTCAGAAATGAGCGGATCCATAAAAACAAAATAACGACCAGCGTCATAAGTTTGCAAAGGTGACGAAGTTGGTTCAGAAAAATCGGACCAATTTTGAGAAATTGCTTGACACAGGACAGGATGTGTAGTAAACTGAATTTCCCCTAAAACGGGGAGATGATCTTGCCTGCAAAGAGCAGATCCTTGAAAACTTAAGACCAAGCGAGACGAAAGACAATTGCTGTAGCACTTCGAGAGAGGCGGCCGGTGTTGGCGAGAAGACATCGGCGCTTTTGTCTGAAAGCGAAAAACTCATGTACGAAAGGGATTGACGCCAGCAGATAACTCGAGTAGAATCAGCACTCGCTTAAAGGTTAGAACCTTAACAACTGAAAAGTGATAGGAAGATGACAAACCTCGTCAATGAAAGATAAGATCGAATCAGATCTAACTTCCGCAAACAATAGATTGACCCAAACGCCTTTTTAGGCGATATTTTTAGCGGAGAGTTTGATCCTGGCTCAGGATGAACGTTGGCGGCGTGCCTAATACATGCAAGTCGAACGAAGAGCTCGAAGTAGCAATACTTCGATCACTCTTAGTGGCGAACGGGTGAGTAACGCGTTGGTGATCTGCCCCAAAGAGAGGGATAACAGCCCGAAAGGGTTGCTAATACCTCATGTGATCATTTGTTTTAGAAACTTATGATTAAAGGAGCTTGCTCCACTTTGGGAGGAGCCTGCGTCCCATCAGCTAGTTGGTAGGGTAATGGCCTACCAAGGCTATGACGGGTAGGGGACCTGAGAGGGTGGCCCCCCACAATGGAACTGAAACACGGTCCATACACCTACGGGTGGCAGCAGTAGGGAATATTGGTAATCTGCGAAAGCGGGAACCAGCAACGCCGCGTGCGCGATGACGGCCTTCGGGTTGTAAAGCGCTTTTCAAGAGGAAGAGGAAGGACTGTACTCTTGGAATAAGTCTCGGCTAACTACGTGCCAGCAGCCGCGGTAACACGTAGGAGGCTAACGTTATCCGGATTTACTGGGCGTAAAGCGCGTGCAGGCTGTTCGGTAAGTTGGACGTGAAAGCTCCCGGCTCAACTGGGAGAGGTCGTTCAATACTGTTGGACTAGAGGATGGTAGAGGGAGGTGGAATTCCGGGTGTAGTGGTGAAATGCGCAGATATCCGGAGGAACACCAGTGGCGAAAGCGGCCTCCTGGACCATTCCTGACGCTCAGACGCGAAAGCTAGGGTAGCAAACGGGATTAGAGACCCCGGTAGTCCTAGCCGTAAACGATGTGAACTTGGCGTCGGTGGGATTAAATCCATCGGTGTCGAAGCTAACGCGATAAGTTCACCGCCTGAGGACTACGGCCGCAAGGTTAAAACTCAAAGGAATTGACGGGGACCCGCACAAGCAGCGGAGCGTGTGGTTTAATTCGTTGCTACACGAAGAACCTTACCTAGGTTTGACATATAGGTTGTAGGGAACTGAAAAGGGACCGACCCTTCGGGGAGCCTATACAGGTGTTGCATGGCTGTCGTCAGCTCGTGTCGTGAGATGTTCGGTTAAGTCCGCTAACGAGCGCAACCCTCGCCGTATGTTACAAGTGTCATACGGGACTGCCAGTAAAAAGCTGGAGGAAGGTGGGGATGATGTCAAGTCAGCATGACCTTTATATCTAGGGCTACACACACGCTACAATGGTCTGTACAATGGGTAGCCAAGCCGCGAGGCGGAGCCAATCCTAAAAAGCAGGCCTCAGTTCAGATTGCAGTCTGCAACCCGACTGCATGAAGCCGGAGTTGCTAGTAACCGCAGGTCAGCAATACTGCGGTGAATACGTTCCCGGGTCTTGTACACACCGCCCGTCACGTCATGGAAGCTGGCAACGCCTGAAGCCGGTATCCTAACCCTCACGGGAAGGAGCCGTCTAAGGCGGGGTCGGTGACTGGGACGAAGTCGTAACAAGGTAGGTGTACCGGAAGGTGCGCCTGGATCACCTCCTTTCTAAGGAGCACATACTGAAACGCCCAAGGGCGTGGACGTCACTCCAAATAAAAGGTACCTCTCAGCGGTGGGAGGTATGCATTGCACGAAGGAATAAGTTTTCCTATCACTTTTCAGGGGTTAAGGTTGACCCTCAATTGGGCTATTAGCTCAGCTGGTTAGAGCGCGCCTCTGATAAGGGCGAGGTCTCTGGTTCGAGTCCAGAATGGCCCACTGTGCCCGGCAGGGCTGGGTACATCTCTAACGGGGATGTAGCTTAGTTGGGAGAGCGCCGCCTTTGCAAGGCGGAGGTCGTGGGTTCGAGTCCCATCATCTCCATATGCTGGGCTCATAACCCAGAGTTGGACGAATATGGTTGACATGAGATGGTTGCTGCAATATGTAAGTCTATAAGCGGCGACCATCGCCGGTCAACCGGCGAATTGGCTGCAAAGCCAACTGCACATTACCAATTGAATAGTAATGACATCAAATTGTAGGCCGAAATCTAAAAAAGATTTCAATTTATAAAATTATTAGCAAGTGATTGCAAGATAATGATGCATATATGAAAGAGCATCGATTTCTCCGCATCACGTGTGAAGCTACTAAGAGCTTACGGTGGATGCCTTGGCGTCAAGTGCCGATGAAGGACGTGGGACACTGCGATAAGCCTCGGGAAGCTGTGAACAAGCGATGATCCGGGGATTTCCGAATTGGGAAACCAGCTATTGTGAACCAATAGCATCGTATGTTGAATATATAGACATACAGAAGGGAACCTGGGGAACTGAAACATCTAAGTACCCAGAGGAAAAGAGATTATTCCCCTAGTAGTGGCGAGCGAACGGGGATCAGCCCAAACCGATGCAGTTTACTGTGTCGGGGTTGTAGGGTCCGGCATATGAGAGTGATAAAATGTGCGGCTAGTAGAATGGTATGGAATAGCCAACCATAGAAGGTGAAAGTCCTGTAAACGAAAGCCAATCAACTCTCGCTGGATACCTGAGTACTACCGGGCACGCTAATCCGGTAGGAATCTGGGGAGTCCACTCTCCAAGGCTAAATACACTCGACGACCGATAGTGAACAAGTACCGTGAGGGAAAGGTGAAAAGTACCCCTGTTAGGGGAGTGAAAAGAACCTGAAACCGTAAGCTTACAAGCAGTCGAAGGGCTATGATAGGTTGGTGCTATGGTGAAAGCCTGTGCGCACTATAAAGCCTGACGGCGTGCCTTTTGGAGAATGAGCCTGCGAGTTAATTTCTGTGGCAAGGTTAAGGGAGTTACACCCGGAGCCGGAGCGAAAGCGAGTCTGAATAGGGCGACAGTCGCAGGGATTAGACACGAAACCAGGTGAGCTAACCATGGCCAGGTTGAAGCGGGTCTAAACGCCCGTGGAGGACCGAACCCACTAATGTTGCAAAATTAGGGGATGAGCTGTGGTTAGAGGTGATATGCCAAACGAACTTGGAGATAGCTTGTTCTCCCCGAAATAGCTTTAGGGCTAGCGTCATGTGTTAAATAACGGAGGTAGAGCACTGAATGGGCTAGGGGGCTCACTGCTTACCAAACCCAATCAAACTCCGAATGCCGTTATTCGAGAGCATGGCAGTCGGACTCCGGGAGATGAGTTTCGGGGTCGAAAGGGAAAGAGCCCAGACCATCGGCTAAGGTCCCCAAATTCAAGCTAAGTGGGAAACGATGTGAGGTTACTGAAACAACCAGGAGGTTAGCTTAGAAGCAGCTATCCTTTAAAGAGTGCGTAATAGCTCACTGGTCGAGTGATCTTGCGCGGAAAATTTAACGGGGCTAAGCTTGATACCGAAGCCATGGGTTCTAGATTTATCTAGAGCGGTAGGGGAGCGTTCTGTCAGCAGTGAAGGTTGACCGTAAGGACAGCTGGAGTGGACAGAAGCGAGAATGCAGGCATGAGTAGCGTAAAACACGTGAGAACCGTGTTCACCGTATGTCTAAGGTTTCCGACGCCAGGTCGTTCCGCGTCGGGTTAGTCGGGGCCTTAGCCGAGGCCGAGAGGCGTAGGCGATGGATAACCGGTCAACATTCCGGTACTACTTAATACGAGCGATGGAGGGACGCATTGAGGTAAGCCAGCCTGAGATTGGAAGTTCAGGTGAACCTTGTGTCAGACGTTGAAGTCCGCAGGAAAATCCACGGACCGAGTTGAGACATGGTTGCGAGTCTATAAGACGTAAGTGAGCTGACCCTTAGTGCCAAGAAAAGCTTCTAAGTGTTGACTATTAAGTACCCGTACCGCAAACCGACACTGGTAGACGGGTAGAATATACCAAGGTGAACGGGAGAACCTTCGTTAAGGAACTAGGCAATTTAGCCTCGTAACTTCGGGATAAGAGGTGCCCTTTGACGTGAAAGTTTACTTGAGCGTTGGAGGGTCGCAGTGAAATGGCTCAAGGGACTGGTTAACAAAACCACAGGTCTCTGCAAAACCGTAAGGTGATGTATAGGGGCTGACACCTGCCCAGTGCCGGAAGGTTAAAGGGAGAGGTTAGCGCAAGCGAAGCTTTGAACTGAAGCCCCGGTGAACGGCGGCCGTAACTATAACGGTCCTAAGGTAGCGAAATTCCTTGTCGGGTAAGTTCCGACCCGCACGAACGGTGTAACAACTTGAGCAGTGTCTCAACGAAGGACCCGGCGAAATTGAAATGGCTGTGAAGATGCGGCCTACCCGCAGTAGGACAAAAAGACCCCGTGGAGCTTTACTGCAGCTTGACATTGAGTTTGGATATTATTTGTGGAGGATAGGTGGGAGGCTATGAAGCTAGGGCGCTAGCCTTGGTGGAGCCGTCAGTGAAATACCACCCTGGTAATGTTTAGACCCTAACCTACGACCGTTATCCGGCGTAGGGACCGTGTCAGGTGGGCAGTTTGACTGGGGCGGTCGCCTCCTAAAGAGTAACGGAGGCGCCCAAAGGTTCCCTCAGGCTGAATGGAAACCAGCCATAGAGTGTAAAGGCACAAGGGAGCTTGACTGCAAGACCAACGCGTCGAGCAGAGACGAAAGTCGGGCTTAGTGATCCCACGCTTCTGAGTGGAAAGGGCGTGGCTCACCGGATAAAAGCTACCCCGGGGATAACAGGCTAGTCAGGTCCAAGAGTCCATATCGACGACCTGGCTCGGCACCTCGATGTCGGCTCATCGCATCCTGGGGCTGGATAAGGTCCCAAGGGTCGGGCTGTTCGCCCGTTAAAGCGGTACGCGAGCTGGGTTCAGACCGTCGTGAGACAGGTCGGTCTCTATCCACTGTGGGCGTAAGGGATTTGAGGAGAGCTGCTCCTAGTACGAGAGGACCGGAGTGGACAGACCTCTAGTGTGCCAGTTGTCGTTCCAACGGCATCGCTGGGTAGCTACGTCTGGCAGAGATAACCGCTGAAAGCATCTAAGTGGGAAACTCGCTCCAAGATTAGATCCCTGTAATCCAGTAAATGGAGTAAGATCGCAGGTAGACCACCTGCTTGATAGGCAGTATGTGTAAGCGTAGCAATACGTTTAGCTAAACTGTACTAATGATCGAGGGCTTCATCACGTGATGTGGAGAACTCGTTGCTTTTTCGCCACAATTGAAATGTCGTTATTATTCATTGGTATCTTTAACATTATTTTGTGAAATTGTCCCTTGGTGATTTGAGCGGCGAGGGTACACCCGGTAACATCCCGAACCCGGTCGTTAAGCTCGCCAGCGCTGATGGTACTTGGGGGGTAGCCCCCCGGGAGAGTAGGTCATCGCCAAGGGACTTTTTTCGTTAAGGCGGAAAAGTCCCTGCGCACCTCATCAGTCATCATCCCCTGCAAGATTCCTTGATTTAGAGTATAATAAAGCCCCGGTGCGTCCAAAGCGTTATTTAGCGCCATTCTGCCTTGGGAACGATACAAGGTTGGTTTGGTTAAACCTCCCAACCCGTGAAGGTTCCACATATCACCTTTTGGAAGGGAGGTGAGGGTTTTGGCTCGTGTCGTGTTACGGCCAAATGAATCACAAGAGCAATTGCTCCGGCGATTTAGAAAGCAAGTTGTCAAAGGTGGTGTGTTGAGCACCATTCGCCGAAAACGTTGGTTCATTTCAAAAAGTGAATTGCGGCGTATTGAGAAAAAGAAAGCCATCCGGCGATCTCATCGACGTGATTGATCGAATTAGCATTACAGATCAATGGAGGTGTAATGGCAAAAGAAGATGATAAAATTACGGTTGAAGGCACTGTGATTGAGGCCTTACCTGGGACTCAATTCCGGATTGAATTGGAAAATGGCTCTGAGATCTTAGCTTATCTCTCTGGCAAAATGCGGCGGCATTATATTCGGATTTTGCTGGGCGATAGGGTTCGTTTGGAAATCTCGCCTTATGACCTGACCAGGGGCCGTATCGTTTATCGTTATCGCCGTCATTCTGCAGCTCCTAGATCGAATTAATATTTTGGATAAACTCCCCGGGACAATGACCTGTCCCGGGGTTTTTTTATTTAATATTCTCCCATTGCGGTAAGGAATCCATTCGCGGTAAAATGGCCTTATGTCTGATACCCAACACTCTTCCTTGGCAGAATCCCCACATATTCGCTCGCTCGATGTGACCCGGGATCTTTACCCGGTCGCTGACCTGATCGAGATGTGTTTTCCCATCCATAAGGATCGGGACGGACAAACCTACCTCAAACAGATGCGTAAGGCCGCTCGAGATATGCAATATATGCGCTGGCTGGGTTCGATGGCGGATTTGAGCGGGGATCGGATCGCTGGATTTGTCTGGGAAGAAGATGGTCAAATCTTGGGGAATATTTCACTCGTCCCGTTCACGGAGAATGGCCATAAGATCCATATGATTGCTAATGTGGCCGTGCGCCCTGAGGCCCGGCGCAGAGGAATCGGCAAAGCCTTGACCGTCCGGGCAGTGGAACTTCTCCGGCGCAAGCATGAACCGCGGGTTTGGCTGCAGGTGCGCAACGAAGATGAAACCGCTCTGGCGCTCTACCGATCGGTGGGCTTTGTAGATCGTCTGAAGAGGACAACCTGGCGAGCACGACCGGTGGATGTGCATAAGCCAAAAGAAAATGATACTGAAGCGATCGAGGTTCGTAAGCGACGGGATTCGGATTGGGGGGTTCAAAAACAATGGCTGACCACAGCCTACCCAATGACAATGCGCTGGAACTTGCCTGTCAAATTTTCGCAATTTGAGTCAGGACCATTTCAAGAGATCAAGAATTTCATCGATGGGATCAACCTGAAGCACTGGGCTTTGGAACGAAATGGAAACTGCCAGGGGTTCCTGAGCTGGCAGAGGACCAGCACCTATGCCAATAACCTGTGGCTGGCTCTGGCACCGGATGCCGGAACAGGCTTGCTGATGGGGGCATTCCCGGAAATCATGCAAATTCTCCCTCGGCGGCATCCCTTATCCTTGGATGTGGCATATGGCACCCGCACGGATGAACTGGAGGCATTGGGTTTTAATATATTCCGATCCCTGATCTGGATGTCGATGGAATTAAACTAAAAAGCGTCTCAATTGAGACGCTTTTATGTTTTAATCGCTCTTGTGATTAGAGTTCTTCATCCAGGATCAAATCAACCAGATCAAGGAATTCCTGCCATTCTTCTTTGAAGAAGTGGAGGGTGATATTGTTCAATTCCAGATGAAAGGTTGTTTCGCTATCTGGTTCTTCAGCTTTCCAAGCCAGGTAATTCTCGGTTTCAGCAATAGTGCTGGTTTCGGGTTCAAATGAGTCAGTCATTCCAATACTCCTTAAGGCAGATAATTTTCATTCGTACCATTTATAACACAATTCAAGAGTGCTTCACAGGGTGAAATGTCACCCTTTATTAGCTTTGTTTTTGCGGTTTTTCTTCTTATCTTGAGAAGTCTTAAATTTTGACTTGATGAAATCCACAACCTTCATAACTTGGGTTTTAATCCAGGCACCAACTTTTTGCAGGAAACCAAGCAGCCAGTCTTTGAAGCGATCCCACTGGGCATCCACAAAAACCGCCCACCGTGCCGGTTCTTTGGGCTCTTCAGCGTCCAGCTCCTCCCATGGGTCCTGATCAACCAGTTTCTTCATCAGATAACCAAATATCAGCTTCAGTGTCGCCAGGACAGGGGCAGCAAGCAAAATGCCGATGAAGCCTAATAACTTCAAGGCAAGCAATGCGCCAACCAGGACCAGCGCCGGGTGGACTTTCAGGTTCTCGGACATCACCTTTGGCACCAGCAGGTTATCCAGGAGGGTGTCGATCAACATCGCACCACCCAACAAAATGATCGCATAGATGCCGGGTGAGAGATTGAAGATCGTTGGTCCTTGCAGCAGGGCCACCAGGCCATAAGTGATCCAGGTGATCCAGGCGCCGACATAGGGGATGAAGCGGCCGATGGCGGCAACCAAAGCCAGGCCAAAGAAGAACTGGATCCCCATAATGCCCAGATAACTGGTGTAGATGATGATGGTGATCAGGACGACGATCAACTGGCCACGCAGGAAGGCGTTCCAAATTCGGCTCAGTTCCTGGCCCATCCGTTTGAGATCAGTTGTATAACCCGGAATACGGATATTAAGGAAGCGATTGGAAATGCCCTCGGTCTCTGCCAGCAGGAAATAGGAAACCAGCAGCACAACACCCATCCAGAGGATGACATTCGCTGCCCCGGTTGCCAGGGAACCCGCCAGAGAACCCACTTGACCAATCGCCGGGCGGATGGTACTCACTATTTCAGTGGATATCTCGTCCCAGCCCAGGCCGGAAAGGGTAAAAGACCAGGGGCCAATCGCATAGGTTTGGCTGGTGATGTCGTCAATTAATATTGGAATCTGATCAATGTTCTTTTGAATGAAATCGATCAAATTTTGGATCTGGTCAGCCAGCGCCAACCCGCCCCAGGTCAGCAGACCCAAGAGGGCCAGCACAATGATCAGATAGATCAGGGTGACGGCCAGCCGCCAGGGGAGCTTGAATGTGTTCCGGATAAAGTTTGCTACCGGATAGAAAAGGTAGGCCAGGATGAAAGCCAGAATGATTGGCCCGAGGAAGTTCTGGAATTGGACCAGCAGCCAGATGGCTATGGCAACCAATCCCAGCCCGACAACCAGCTTGGTCGTCCAGCTCCAGCGGGGGGAAGATTGGTTAGGGTTCGGATTTTCGGAGATTTGAGGTTTTGAAGTCACGATTATTTTCTTTTATTGTAGATCTTGATGTTGGATAGTTTATTTTATAATCTAATTATACAATACAGCTTCTCTCTACCCAACCCATTTCTAAAACTCGATAATGCCATCCGTATTTGCTGTCACATTGATTCAGGGGAAAAGGATTGATTGATTGCGTGATAAAATTAATCCAGAACGGTAAATATAAAAAAGGAGCTATGTTATGGCAGAAAAACGGAACGTTTTCCATTGGCAAATTTATTTTGGGATAATGTTAATCCTGATGGGCGCGCTTTTTGTTGCCGATCTCTTTCTTGAAACACCAATCATGGACCAATATTGGCCTTTGCTGGTTGTCCTTTTTGGCCTGACTTTCATCGGAGAAATGCTGACTTCTAAAGGGCATGGCGCTGGCCTCGCTATTCCTGGGACATTAATCATTGTCATTGGCTTGCTGCTCTTTGTTCAGAACACCTATGATTTATGGATTACCTGGACCTACACCTGGGCGCTTCTGATCGTCGCGATAGGCTTGGGTATGGCGATCATGAATAATTATCTGAAGCGGGATACACTCCGATGGGTTTCGGGTTTATTGATCGGGCTTGGTCTGGTGCTCTTTGTCGGTTTTGGTGTGCTGTTCGAGCTTATCTTCCAGGTTCGCGGAGCAGATATCTATAGTGGGATTTTCCTCGGGGGTGGGTTGGTCCTGTTAGGGCTCTATGTTGTCTTCAGCCGGGCTCTGTTTGGTCGTAAACGGCCAAAAGTTAATAAGGTGAAGGAATCAGTACCAGAAGCGGTTGACGCGGTGGCCACAGATTCCGGACCTATCCCGGACCCCAATGGTAAGGTTACCGAATTCATTCCGGAAGGGGCGACTTTCTCCGGTCTGTTTTTCAAGAGCGTTGGCGAAGTCTTCGTCATTCAGGGCGAACCTTGTGCTCTGAAGATTGAGGGCAGTGAAGATCTGATCGAATCCATTCAGGTCTCCGTGAAGGATAACATACTTGAGATTGATTTCTTTTCCGATATGGAAAATTGGACGAATTTCCGTTGGGCGGACGGCGACAAGCATTTACGCTATTACGTCACGATGCCCAAGATTGACAAGATCAATATGAAAGGCGCCGGTATCCTGATGGGTGATTCCCTCACAGGTGAATCACTGGCATTGACCCAGGGCGGCGCTGGCAAGATCGAACTACATAATTTGACATACCAGACGCTGGATGCGGTACTGGGCGGTTTGGGTGAGATCTTACTCACCGGCCAGGTTGAATCGCAACAGATAAATCTGAGCGGGGCCGGCGGTTATAAGGCTGAAGAATTACAATCTCAGGATGCGGAAGTGCTGCTCTCCGGAGCTGGCTCTGCCACCGTCTGGGCGGAAAAGACGCTGAAAGCAACCGTTACCGGAGCTGGCAGCATTAAATATAAAGGCGACCCAACGGTTGATGAGAAAAATACAGGTATTGGCAGTATAACGCCGCTCTAAGGAAAAATATATGATGATTTACACCCTGACACCTAATCCCAGCATCGATCGCACACTAACCATACCTGAGATTCAGTTCAACAGCGTCCTTCGCAGCAAGTCGGTACGTTTGGATTGGGGTGGTAAGGGGTTTAACGTTTCCCGGGCTTTGGCACAATTTGGCATTGAATCAATGGCAATGGCCTGGGTCGGCGGGGGCACAGGTAAGATGCTGGCGGATGGTCTCCAGCGACTGGGTATTCAGACGGATTTTGTCTGGGTGGATGAGGAAACACGCACCAACACCATGATCATTGAAGATCAGGGAGATTGGCATATCAAGGTCAATGAACCCGGGCCATCCATCTCACCTTATGATGTGAGTCTACTGATGCAGAAAGCTGAATCTTATGCCAAGAAAGGTGATCTGTGGGTGCTTTCCGGCAGCCTCCCACCGGATGTCCCGGAGGAATTCTATGCTGATCTGATCACAATGATTAATTCCCGGGGCGCAAAAGTGTATCTGGATGCCAGTGGTGCGCCGCTGCGGTACGGCTGCCAGGCAGGGCCGTATTTGGTGAAACCTAACCACCACGAAGCCTCTCAGATCGTTGGCTTTGACATTGAGGATCAGGAAGATGCCAAACGAGCCGCGCTGCCATTCCTGCGGATGGGCGTAGGTTATTTTGCGCTGACAATGGGTGAGCAGGGCTTGCTTGTGGCGACCCAAAAGGAAATGGCTTTTGCCACGCCGCCCAAGATTGATGTTCACAACACCACCGGCTCAGGCGACACGGCGATGGCTGCCTTGATCTATGCGCAGCTTAAGGGGATGTCCCTCGTGGAGACAGCTCAATGGACGGCTGCGACCAGCGCTGCCTCGGTGGAAACGATGGGCGTCAGTGAGTTTTCAATTGATCGGATTCAGGAACTTTTGCCGCAGATTGAAGCCAAAGTCATCAACGTGATGTAAGCTTCAGAGTTGAATTTATATAATTAAAGGCGCTCATCTGAGCGCCTTTTTGGTTGAGTAGAGGCTGGGCTAGGAGAGGCCAAGCACCTTATTGGTTTTCATGTCAATGTCAATGTCATAGTAGGCCGGCCGGGTGGGCAGACCGGGCATCAACAGGATGGGACCGGCGATGGGATAAAGGAAGCCTGCGCCAATGGAGGCCCGAACTTCCCGGATCGGGATTCGGAAACCTTCGGGACGTCCTTTGAGTGTTGGATCATGGCTGAGGCTCAGATGGGTCTTGGCCATGCAGATCGGCAGGTCGCCGTAACCCAGGCGGGTATATTCGGCAATTTGTTCTTCCGCTTCAGGTGAAAAATCCACACCCTCAGCGCCATAGATCTCTTTGGCAATGGTTTCGATCTTGTCCTTTACGGAACGATCCAGCGGGTAGAGGAAATTGAAGTTAGAGGGCATCTCGGCTGCCTTGATGACAGCTTTACCGAGTTCCACAGCGCCTTCACCACCTTCTTCCCAGTGATTAGTCACGACGGCGTCAACAACCTTGCCGCTGTCCAAACAGGTCTGGCGGACCAGGTCGAGTTCAGCCTGCGTGTCGGTGTGGAATTCATTGATGGCAACGACTACCGGCACACCAAACTTGTTGGCATTGTCGATATGGGCCATCAGATTAACCATGCCCTTACGGAGCAGGTCCAGATTTTCGTGTTCATATTCGGGGGCTAAGGGGCTGCCGGCTTTCACCTTGGGGCCGCCACCGTGCATCTTGAGCGCACGGATCGTTGCCACCAGCACGACCACATCCGGAATATTGCCGGAATAGCGGCACTTGATATCGAAGAATTTTTCCATGCCCATGTCGGAGCCGAAACCGGATTCCGTGATCACATAATCGGCCAGCTTGAGCCCGATCATGTCAGCCATGATGGAGCTGTTGCCGTGGGCGATGTTGGCAAAGGGTCCGGCGTGCACAAAGACGGGAGTGCCTTCCAGGGTTTGCATCAGGGTGGGTTTGATCGTGTCCTTCATCAGAACCGTCGCAGCACCCGCCACACCGACATCCTCAACGGTGACCGGGTTGCCGTCCATATCCAGGGCGACCACCATCCGGCCGATCCGATTACGCATATCATCCAGGCTGGTTGCCAGGGCTAAAACAGCCATTAATTCGCTGGCGACCGTGATATAGAAGCTGGTCTTGAGGTCGAAATCCTTTTCCTTTGGCCCTTCACCAACCGTGATCTCACGCAGGATCCGGTCATTGGTATCGGTGGCTCGCCGCCAGGTGAGGGTTTCCCGGTTGATATTCAACCGGACAAAGCGCCGGCGTTCATCTTCGGTCAGCTCGTTGGGGTCGGTTTTGTCGATCCCGAGATTGCGAAGCCGCCCCAGCATGCCGATGCCAAAATTGCGGTTACCGTTTTCATCTGCAGGGCAAAGGTGTTCGAAGAGCTTTTCATCGCTCTGATAGGACTCGTGGAACATCCGGGTTTCAATTGCAGCAGCAATCAGGTTGTTGGCTGCGGTGATGGCATGGATGTCGCCGGTGAGATGGAGGTTGAAGTTTTCCATCGGAATCACCTGGCTATAGCCGCCGCCTGCCGCGCCGCCCTTGATGCCAAAGGTTGGTCCCTGGCTGGGTTGGCGGATGGCGGTGATCACGCGTTTGCCAAGATGTGCGCCGAGGGCCTGGCTTAGGCCGACGGTTGTGGTTGTTTTGCCCTCGCCCAACGGGGTGGGGGTGATGGCGGTTACGTCAATATACTTGCCATCCGGTATGTCCTTCAATCGTTTCAGCACGTTGGGGCTGACTTTGGCGATATATTGGCCGTACGATTCATATTCATCGGGTAATAACCCTAGTTCATCTGCTACCTGTGAGATCGGTTTAAGTTCAGCGTCCTGAGCAATAACAATATCCGAAGGTACAGGCGTCTTCCGGTCAAGTGGTGTTGGGGTGAACCCTACTTTGAGGTGTGTAAAGACATTCGTGTCCATTGATAAAGGGTGGTCCTTTCTTCCTGATAAAAAAACGTGTGGAAAAGAAGCACAGAAAACCACTTCTCCCACAGTATAATTATGCTATCAAAGGTCATAAAAATCAAGAAACTACCTTTTAGATGACCTTAAAATATCTCAGGTTACATTAACCCAGAATCAATCAACCCTCCTGCTCATCTGGAGGGTTGATTCTTCAGGAGAGAGTAATGAAGAGCTAACTAGTAGGTACCTTTATAGCGGACCAGCCAGAGGCCGGTACCATCCGCTTCTTTTATGGGGAAGAAGGGGTACTCACTGATCTCCGATTCGACTGCAAAACTCGTGGTGGACATCACTTCCACCCAGGTCTGGCCGTTTTTGAGGGCCACCGGATCGCCATTTTCGTCAATGTAACGGATGGGCCGCAGCAGACCGGTTTCTTTCTCATACTCGCCATATTGGGTGGTCCAATTGATTTCAAAAGCCTGACCATCCCGGAAGAGCAGGGCTTTCATCGGGGGCATATTGGTCAGGGCAATGTCGATCAGGGTGGGGGCGTAATATGTATGGAGGGCGTAAAGCACGATCACGTTTTCACGGGTGATCGGTTTGCCATCCAGCCGGTCAGTGGACATCACAAATTCACCGCTGCCATCGGTTTTGATGTCATAGCGGATATAAGCGCCAAGCGCTTCATCATAGCGCCATTGAATTTGGTTCAAATTACTATAGAAGAGCCAGACCGTATCGGCTTTTTTGCCGCCTTCTGGAATGTCGGGCGAAAATTTCATCCCATCCAGGTTGAAATTGGAGCCGGGATAGGTTTCGGACCGGGACAGGGCGATGTTATACAGCTGGCTGACGTCAATCAGCGCGCTGTTGATGTCGTCACTGTCGGAGCCAAAGATGTTGGTAGTGTCACTCAGGTTCTGGGCCACGCCGCTGTAGGCTGAAGCCATCACCAGGAAACCCGAGAAAAGGGAGCGGATATCTTCATAGGGCAGCCGGCCGGAACGGATTGGTCCGATGCTGGCTGAATTGGCGGCAGCAGCTTCGCCCGAACTACCGCTCGAATCCCCGCTGTCGTCACCGGAGGAAATGCTGAAACCCTGTCCTTCGGTCAGGCCGCTGACCATTTCGGGATATGCGCCGTAGAACATCGCCAGGAAACGGGTCATGCCTTCACCAATGGTGATCTCAAAGACCATTGGGCTGGTGTTCAAACCGGATTGCGGCCGGGCTGAGGCGGGGAAGTTGGAGACGGAGATCAGCGCGGGGGGCAGTTTGAGCAATTCTAGATCGGTCGCCAGGCCGGTCAGGGGGTTGATCCCATCCGGGAAATCGGTGGGGCCATATGTGCCAAAACCGCTGGTCTGGGGTTCCTCTGTGGGGATGACCTCTCCGGTCACTTCGGGAGTCTCTGTTTCGGTGGGGAGGACTTCCTCAGTCGGTGCTTCAGTGGCTGTCTCGACCGGTTCAGTGCTTTCTTCAGTGGGCGCAGCGGTCTCACTCTCAGCGACTTCCTCAACGGTGGCCTGAGGCAGCGTGAAAGGTAATTTGCAGGCGCTCAGGATCAGTGTGAGGATGACAAGGGTGGAGAGGGCTAGTAGAAGACGCTTTTTCATGATAACTCCCTTCAACAAATAAAACGAGATAGGCAAATATTGCCGCGTTTATATTTTACAAAACAACGTTCCCAGATTAGATTAAATGGAGCGCCTATGCTATGATTTAAGGCATGATGACCCCGCTAGATCAGATTGGATTGGGAGGCCAGATGCAGCCGGAGAAAGAAAACCCAAAGCTGTTGTTTATCTCTGGAATCAATGAAGGGGAGCAGGTGCAGATTCAAGGGAAGGTCTGTGTCATTGGCCGTGACCCTTCCGCAGATATCTCCCTGGATTCACCCTTTATCTCCCGTCACCATGCTGAGATCCGCAGCGAGGGGGTCTATTGGACGATTGCCGACCTTTTCAGCAAGAATGGCGTCTTTCGCAATAAAGCCCGGATCGAACCAGGCGAGCCAATCCCCCTGCATAATCACGATGAAATCCAGATTGGCAGTGTGTGCATGTTCCGATTTATGGACCCCGAAGACACACTGCTGGAATCGGATATGCAGATGCGCACCCCGGGCGTCTGGCTGGACGAGCTCAACCGGGAAGTCTATGTGCATAATAACGAGTTGGATCCGCCGCTTTCGCAGCAGCAGTTTGACCTTTTGGCGGTCTTGTTCCATCATCAGCGCGAAGTGGTCACCAACGAGATGATCGCCGATGCCCTCTGGCCGGAAGCGGTTGGCGGCATCGAGAGCGCTGCCATTGATAACGCCTTCAGCCGCCTGCGCAACCGGCTGGCCGAACTGGACCCTGAGCACGAATATCTTGAGACCGTGCGGGGCGTGGGCCGGCGCTTTGTCCAGCGGGAGGATAATTGAGGGCTTGAGGCCTGCAGCCATGCCCCGCTGGCGTGAATTGGGGTAGAATCGCCTGAGATTTATCATGAAACGACGACGACTTTTTCAATTACTGATCGGTCTGCTGATCCTCTTCCTGCTGAGCGGGTGTGTGAACTTGCGGCAGGATATGCTCGTTAACCAGGACGGCTCCGCATTGCTGCATTTTGCCCTTGGGGTGGAAACGGAATCCTACGAAGCCTTTCAGGAGCAGATCCCGGATGGGATGTCATTGGAGAGCTTGCTGGCGACCCTGATGTCGGATGAGCTGGTGACTGAGGTGACGACCGATCACTATGAAGACGAGGGCTACACCTGGGATACGGTGGACCTGGCCGTGAGCGATTTCGCCGCGCTGCTACAAACCGACCGGCGGATTGGGATGGCTGTTTTGGCAGTAGATGAGACCGATGAGGGCTATTATTTTAGCCAGGTCCTGGACCTTCAGAATACCAATCTGGCGATCCCGGGCGTGAACTTGATGGACCTGACCGGGGCCCGTTACACCGTCACGCTGGAGACGCCCCAAATTTTGAACACCAACGGCGACCAGCCAGAGGCAGGCACGGCGATCTGGGATGTCACCGTGACGGACCTGCTGCAGGGGGGCGATACGATCATCCTCACCGCCGATTACAACCTGACGCCCTATGAGGGAAATTTCATCCCGGTGAAGCTGCTCTTCCCCTATGTGGTGATGGGCTTCTTGGGCATCGGCGGGCTGGCAATTGTGATTGTGATCCTGCTGAATACGACCAAACTGGGGGATAAGACAAGGAAGCTGAACTTCAGACGGTAGTAAAAAATATTAGCTTCGAGAATTCACTTGTAGATATCTCAAATTACAAATGATTGATGCAACCAACCTGGTTATAATAAAATTAAATCTTAAAAATTCATTTGTGTTGTTTCCTGGAGGCACCTTAAGAGATTTAATATTTTGGTTGAGGGACTTTTAGAAGCATTCAATTTGATAAGCCACCAATCCGATAGATGAACCAAACTTATAGGTGTGAACAAAGGCACCAGGATGATGAATGGTATCAACGAGGTTTATTAGAGGAATAATCATGCCAAATTTTGAGCCTGAACATAACGCTCCGAGACTCAGAGAATATTTAGGTGGAGTTATCTTCAAGACTAAAACTCTTACTATGAAGAGGGAATATTGGGAGCCTTATGTAAAACAACTCATTGAACAACCCGATGGAGTTGAAATTGATATTTCAAAGACGCCCTTGGATAATATTCAGTTTTCGTGTGATGTTATAGGTTGTATTGCGACTAGGTCGGATCCAAATATCTTCAAAGTAAAGGTATATAGGATAGATCCTAATGATGATCCAATGTTTAACGTTGATACATATGTTTTGTATAACGATTTTGAAGCATTTAAGAATTATTCGAGAATTGTTAAATATTCATCTACAAGTACAGATGTCAATATGAGCCGATTTCATGAAACAACTGTTATGTTATTTCATAAAGAACCAGATTGTGATCATTGGCTCCAATATCAAAAACTACCTAAAGTCATACAAGAAAACTATAAATCCTTAATAAGGAGTCTATAGTCCCTATCTCTCCCCCGGTAGACATTGTAGATCAATTTAATAGATAGCCAAGAAGTGGAAGGATGAGGCCTGTGGTTCCCAGCTTTTCCCAATACATCTAAGCTTGATCATTCATTTCCATCCACCCCCATCCCCTATTCACCCTTTCCCTTTTTGTGCTAAACTTAAAGGTCTGATGTTCATATTTCAAAGGCCCGTAAACGCGTTTTACGGCCCTTTAGCGCGTCACAAATCTTGAAAGAACCGATGATGAGACTATTTATGAAGAGCGAAAACGCACCCTATTTGATCGTTGGCCTGGGCAACCCCGGACCGCAATATCGTATGAATCGCCACAACGCCGGCTTTTTGGTGGCGGACACCCTGGGGGAACTGGCTTCCATTCCCCTGACCCGGGTGAAATTCCGCGCGCTGATGGGCAAGGGCAGCTTTGCCGGCGAGGCTGTGGTGGTTGCCAAGCCCCAGACCTACATGAACGACTCCGGCCAGTCGGTCGGTTCGCTGATGCGGTTCTTCAAGGTGCCGAATGACCACCTGCTGGTGGTGCATGACGACCTGGACCTGCCCTTTGGCACACTTCGGCTGCGTCCCTCCGGTGGGACGGGTGGCCAGCGCGGCATGGAATCGATCGTGAAACGCCTGGGCACCCGGGATTTCGCCCGTCTGCGTGTGGGGATCGGCCGTCCACCGGGACGGATGGACCCCAAGGATTATGTCCTGCATGATTTTGAAGCGGATCAGATCGAATGGCTCCCCGGCCTGCGGGAGACCGCAGTGGAAGCCATCCGGATGTTCATCGTGGATGGGATTGATAAAGCGATGACCACTTTCAACGGGAAAGTGTTTGACGAGGACTGATGCCCTTATTGGATCGGATCGGTAAGCTCGCCGCCTACCAGGACCTGCTGGCCCGGTTAGGATCAGGCGCGGAAACGGTGACCACCGCCCGCGGCCTGGGTTTGCCGCGCGCTGCCCGCCTGCCGCTGGTGGCGAGGCTGCAGGATGACCTGAAGCAGCCGATCCTCTTGATCACCAACCGCGCCGACCGTGCGTTGGCGCTTTATGATGAGCTGCAATTCTGGCTGCGGGATATCCCCGCCTATTACTTCCCCGAACCCAATCCGCTGTTCTATGAGCAGGCTGGTTGGGGCAAGGGCACCCGGCGGGACCGCTTGCAGGTGCTGACGATGCTCGCCCGCACGCTGATCCCAAATGCCCCTTCGCCCAAAGTGCCGCCTGTGATCGTGACGCCTATCCGGGCCTTGATGACCCGCACCATTCCCCGCAGGGACTATCTCAAAAACACCCGCACGCTACGGCTGGGCCAGCAGGTCACGCCCGATGAGCTGACCCGCGCCTGGGTGGATATTGGCTATGAATATGCCAACATTGTGGTCGAAGCCGGGCAGTTCTCCCGGCGCGGCGGCATTCTGGATGTCTGGTCGCCGGGTGAACCCAAACCGGTGCGGATCGAGTTCTTTGGCGATGAAATTGACACAATGCGCGCCTTTGACCCGGCCACCCAGCGTACTGTGGAATCCGTGGAAGTGCTGACGATCCCCCCGGCCCGGGAGATCCTGCCGGTGGCGGCGCAGAAAGCGGGCATTGAGCTGCAGGAACTAAAAGAGTTCCAGATCCCCCTGGCCCATTCGATGGCCGGCTCGATGCTGGATTTCCTCCCCGAGAACACCCTGATCGCTCTGGATGGGCAGGAGTTTATCTCCGCCGCGGTGATGGATATTGAGGAAGAGAGCCTTTCCCGCCGGGAAGAGGCCATTCAGGAAGGTGAACTGCCTGAAGATTTCCCTGTGCCTTATCTCACCTGGTCAGAGCTGGAAGACCGCCTGGGCAGCCGCCCCGTGGTAGAGCTGGGACATACCCATGCCCCGGACATCCCCCGGCTGGCGGCGTCCTTTGAGCCTGGACCGCGCTTTGCAGGCAAACTGCGGGACTTCATTGACTTCCTGGCGGAGCTGGAACAAAAAGGTGAGGATTGGGTGATCGTCTCACGCCAGGCCCAGCGCTTGCGCGATCTCTGGCAGGAACAGCAGATGCTGCTGGATGAGCCTTCGGAAACCCTGACTGCCACTCGCTTCATCGAGGGTACGCTGGCTGGCGGCTGGACGCTCCGGCCGCCCAGCGGCACGCCGATCCACCTGTTGACTGATGATGAGATTTTCGGCTGGTCCCGGCCGCAGCCCCGCCGGCGTTATCGCCCGACGGCTGAAGCGCCGGAATCGAGCTATGCCGACCTGCAGCCCGGTGACTGGGTGGTGCATGTCGATCACGGCATTGGCAAGTATACCGGCCTGGTGCAGCGCAGTCAGGACGGCGTCCAGCAGGAATATCTGTGCGTGGAATATGCGGAACAGGACCAGCTTTTTGTCCCGATCCACCATGCTGACCGGCTGACCCGTTATGTTGGGGCGGAGGGCCAATCGATTCATGTTTCCCGTCTGGGTGGTGTGACCTGGCAGGCTACGAAATCCAAGGTCCGTGAGGCCGTGCAGGAAGTGGCCGGGGAGCTGCTGGAACTCTATGCCTCCCGCCAGGTGGCCGAGGGTTATGCCTTCAGCGGTGATACACCCTGGCAGCGGGAATTGGAGGCCAGCTTCCCCTATATCGAGACTGAGGATCAGCTGCAGGCTCTGACCGAGATCAAAGGAGATATGGAAGCGGCCCGCCCGATGGATCGGTTGCTCTGCGGTGATGTCGGTTATGGCAAGACGGAAGTGACCCTGCGGGCGGCTTTCAAGGCTGTGATGGATGGCAAGCAGGTGGCTGTGCTGGTGCCGACCACGGTGCTGGCTCAGCAGCATTATGACACTTTCCGCTCGCGCCTCTCTGCTTTCCCGGTGACGGTTGAGATGCTCTCCCGCTTCCGCACACCCCAACAGCAGGACCGGATCATCAAGGACCTGCGCCAGGGGAATGTGGATATCGTGATTGGCACCCACCGGCTGCTGTCTCAGGATGTCTCATTTAAAGACCTTGGCCTGGTGGTGATTGATGAGGAACAGCGTTTCGGTGTGGCTCATAAGGAACACCTGAAACAGCTGCGTAAATCAGTGGATGTGCTGACCCTGACAGCCACGCCCATCCCGCGCACGCTCTATATGGCGCTGACGGGGGTGCGGGATATTTCCACCATCAGCTCGCCGCCGGAAGAACGGCTGCCGATTGTGACTCATATTGGTCCCTATGACCCGAAACTGGTCCGTCAGGCCGTGGTGCGCGAGTTGGAACGCGGCGGGCAGATCTTCTTCGTGCACAACCGCGTGCAGACCATCCAGGCCATGCAGAGTCACCTGGAGAAGCTGGTGCCGGAAGCTCGGATTGGGATTGGGCATGGACAGATGGATGAGCATAAGCTGGCGGATGTGATGCATGAGTTCGGCGCCGGTGAGATTGATATCCTGCTCTGCACTTCGATCATCGAGTCCGGGTTGGATATTCCCAACGCCAACACCCTGATTGTGGATCGGGCGGACACTTTTGGTCTGGCGCAGCTCTATCAGTTGCGCGGGCGGGTGGGGCGCGGTGCACAACGGGCCTATGCCTATCTATTCCGTCACCGGGTCAAACCGCCCACCATTGATGGACAGGAGCGGTTGGAAGTGCTGGCGGAGAATACCCAGCTTGGTTCGGGTTATGCCATTGCCATGCGGGACCTTGAAATGCGCGGCGCCGGTGAGATGCTGGGCACTCGCCAATCGGGGTATATCGCCTCCGTCGGGTTCCATCTCTATACCAAGCTGTTGGCGCAAGCGGTCAAGCAGTTCCGGATGGCCTCCGACCTGGAGGGTCCTGAGGACGCGGCCTTGTTGGATGCCTCGCTGATCATCCCGACGGTGGTCAACCTGCCGCTGTCAATTGGGATTCCAGACTTTTACATCTCCGATCAGAGCCTGCGACTTAAGCTCTACCGGCGGCTGGCGGATATCAAAGATGAGGCTGAACTGGTCACCATCGAAATGGAATTTGAGGACCGCTTTGGACCGCTGCCTGAGCAGGTACGAAACCTGATCTATCAAATCCGGGTGAAGCTGCTGGCTGCCAACGCGGGGGTGGCTTCGGTCGGGTTTGAAGGCCGCCAGCTGGTGCTGCGCTACCCGCCGCTGCCAGAGGGCGTCAAGTCCCGTAAGCTGCGGGAGTTCCCGCGGCCGGTGATGGTTGGCAAGAATGCCTACCGGATCCAGTTTACCAACCCGGATGAAGAGCCCTGGCCGGAAGAGTTATTACGATTTCTCTTGAAGATATCCTAAAACTGGCTAATTATCCTTTACATAGAAATCCTCCAATATTGTTCTAAACATAATAAATATATTGGCTTTAAGGTGGGTATGCTAAAATTGTTAAGTAAGTATGGAAATTAATGGATAAGAATTAACCAGAAAACTGAACAAATAACATGCCTCTTAAGTCAATTTCTTCAGTGAGGATAAAATGAAATTTGGTTTGATGTTGCCGAATACGGGGAAGGATTATGGAAACCCAACTGTTCTGATCAACCTCGCTGAGTTAGCTGAGAAGTCGGGTTGGGATGGCTTTTTTATCTGGGACCATATTGGTGGGAGAGGTAAATCACCCATAGTTGATTCCTGGATGTGTTTAGCGGCGATCGCCACTGTGACTAAAACGATACGCATAGGGACAATGATCACGCCATTGTCAAGGCGTAGACCATGGAAGGTTGCGCGGGAAATTATCACATTGGATCATATATCAGGTGGCCGGGTAATTTTAGGAGTCGGGCTAGGCGATTTGGTCAATAAGGACTTTCAATCTTTTGGGGAGGTCACTAATCCAAAAAAACGAGCAGAGATGCTGGATGAAAGCCTGGAAATTATCGCTGGCCTTCAATCTGGTCAAGAATATTCGTTTTCAGGAAAACATTATCAGATTTTAGATACGTTATTCCAGCCAACGCCAATTCAAACCCCAAGAATTCCAGTTTGGGTTGCATCTCATTGGCCATTTAAACGGCCCTTAACTCGTGCAGCTCGCTGGGAAGGCGTTTTGCCACGTCAGTGGAGTGCAGGGCCGATCACGCCTGAAGTGATCAGGGAGATATCCTCTTATATAACAAAAAACAGAAAATCTACCGATGCGTTTGACATTATAAAATATGGGCTGACTACTGGTGAAGATGTTGCCAAGGACAGGGCTATGGTCCAAGAATATCAGGATGCGGGTGCAACATGGTGGGTTGACGAGATTTTTTCAAGTAGGGGTTCGCTGAATCAAATTAAGGCGCGGATAGCCTTAGGCCCTCCTAATTAAGCTGGGTGAGTATTTATTATTTCGACCAAGTTGTGGATGATCCATAATCAAAAACCGTGTTTGATGCCATTGATTTCTCCGATTGCCCATTAGGAATTATCCAAATCAATCTTTATGGTTAAATCCCGCAAATTGAGTAATCTAAATTCGTAACTCTCATCCTCGAGACTAGGGGCAATGACAACCTGTTCTTGTCATTGCGAGTAAATGAATTAATTGGTATGTGATTTTTCTCTCCCCTCACTTGCCAAATTTATTGGGTGTGTTATACTGCAAAAATATCCCAGAACGATGAGAACTCGGTTCCGGATGTTTAAAAATGACTAAATTTGACACAATCAAACAAAACTTGAATAAAAACAAGAGAATACTTTTCCCGGCAGCCATCCTCGCGATTCTGGCCGGGATGGTGTTGATCTTTTTCGGCCTGCTGCGAACAGTGACCGTTGTGATCAACGGTACGGCCCAGACTGTCCGCACCCCGGCGCTGACCGTGTCGGGTGTGCTGCGGGCAGCCGGCCTGCCCGGTGACTCGGCGAATAAGTCGCAGCCCAGTCAAGGCCGCCTGATCTGGAATACGCCCCTGGTGACCGTTCAGACCGCCCGAGAAGTAGTCCTTTCTACCCCTGAATATGAAATTTCGATTCGGTCCGCTGAATCGATTCCCGCGAACCTGCTCGAACAGGTGGAGATACCGCTTTACCCCAATGATCAGGTCCGCGTGAATGGTGCGAAGGTGGATGCTCTGGAATCCCTTAACACCACCGAGGGTTTTGTGATGCAATACCTGCCAGCCCAGCCGATCACTCTGGAAATTGGCAATCAGATCACGACGATCTATAGCGCTGAAACCACCCTCGGAGCAGCCCTGGAGGAGGCGCAGATCGCTCTATCTCCTCAGGATGTGGTCTCACTTGACCTGGCAACACCTATGGATGGTCCCCTGATGGTGAGCATCCGCAAAGTACGAGCCGTGACCGTTATGGTGGATGGCAAGATGGTGAGCGGGATGACTGCTGCGGAAACCGTGGGCGGCGCACTGCTGGCACTGGATATCCCCCTGCAGGATCTGGATTACAGCATACCTGCTGAAACGGCTGACTTGCCCGAGGATGGGCAGATCGAGCTGGTTCGGGTGCATGAAGAAATCCAAATTGCCACGGATGAAGTGGCTTATGCCAATTCCTATGTTGAAGACCCCACCACACCGCTCGATGAGACCTCGGTGGTTGAACCCGGGCAGATGGGGATTTATGCCTCCCGTGTGCGTGTTCGTTACGCCGATGGGGAAGAAGTCTGGCGGGATAGTGACGGCACATGGCAAGCCAGCGAAGCCAAAGACGGCATTCTGGGTTACGGCACCGATATTGTGATCCAGACTGCGGTTGTGGATGGCATCACGATTGAATATTGGCGCAAAAAGAGCGTCTATGCCACCTATTACGTGCCCTGCGATGCCTATGGCAATTGTTATGATGGCACCGCCGGCGGCTATCCCTTGCAGAAGGGAATTATAGCGGTGATGCCCTGGTGGTATTCCGTGCCGGAAGGCCTGGCAATGGCGGACCTGCAGGTTTATGTGCAGGGCTATGGATATGGGATCATCGGTGATGTCTGCGGCGGCTGCAGCGGCAATACACCCTGGATTGACCTGGCGTATCGTGACACAGACGATATCAACTGGGTCAATGGCTGGACCGTCATGTATTTCCTGACTCCTGTGCCCGACCGATATATACCAGCGATCATCACACCATGACCCTCGATCCCCTGCGCATTCCCGAACTCCTGCAGAAATATGACCTGCGTCCCCAAAAGTCATTGGGGCAAAATTTCCTCGCGGATCATAACGCCCTGCTCAAGATCGTGCGTGATTCCGGCGTTGGGCCAGGTGACCGTGTGCTGGAAATCGGCGCCGGCTTGGGCAGCCTGACCCGCTTGTTGGCAGACAGTGCTCAATCCGTCACGGCAATTGAAATTGATGAGCATCTTTTTCCCGCTTTGGAATCGGTCACAGCACCTTTTTCGAATATCTACCTGGTGAAAGGGGATATTTTGGAGATTCCTCCTGAAACACTTTTCCAGGAGGATGGCTATCTGGTGATCGCCAATATTCCGTATTACATCACCTCTGCGGTCATCCGGCATCTGCTGGAAGCTAAAATCCGCCCGGCCAGGCTGGTGCTGACTATGCAAAAAGAGGTGGCGGAGCGGATCATCAATCGCGATGAGAAGATGAGCTTGCTTTCGCTGTCGGTGCTGGTATATGGTGTCCCCCGAATCAGCAGTCAGATCCCGGCCCAGTGTTTCCTTCCTGCCCCTAAAGTCGATTCCAACGTTTTGGTGGTGGATTTATATGAACAGCCCTTGCTCACTGAGGCTGAGATGGATGACCTCTTCAAATTGGCCCATGCCGCCTTTAACCAGAAGCGGAAGATGCTTCGGAACTCCCTGCGGCCCCTGTTGGACGGTGACGCTGATGCCGTCACGCTGACACTGGAGCAGGCCGGAATTGAACCTGGGGCACGGCCGGAGAACCTCACCCTGGATGAGTGGATTCGCCTGGTGAAGGTGTTTACAGCCCGTTAAATTGGTTATGAATGGGGGTTATTGATCGCGGTAGAGCCGTCTGAGCTGCCAAACGCGGAAGGCCGCCTCAATTTGGATGCGCAAGGACATCTTGGAATCCCCGTGACTGCGTTCAGCGAAATAGATAGGCACCTCAGCAAATTTCAAATCCGCCAGTTTTGCCATGTAGGCTAACTCCACGATGAAAACATAACCGCTGGAGCGGCTTTCATTGAAGGGGATGGCCTCCAGCGCTTCCCGCCGCCAGAGCCGGAAACCGCCGGTGGTGTCTTTGATGGGCAATCCCAGGATGGTCCGGGCATAGGTGTTGCCGAACCAGGAGAGGAACTTGCGGAATAGCGGCCAGGTTTTATCTACGCTGCCGCCGGGTGTGTATCGGGAACCAATCACGACATCCGCCTCATCCAGCGCATCCAGCAGGGCAGGCAGGCGGTCAGGGGGATGGCTGAGATCGGCATCCATCATCCCAATTACTTCTGCGCCCTGATCCAAGGCCTGCTTGAAACCCTGAATGTAGGCTTTACCGAGTCCTTCCTTGCCCTGGCGATGCAGAACAGAAACCTGGTTCGGGTACTCGCCGGCCAGTTGGTCTGCGACCGCGCCGGTTCCATCGGGACTGTTGTCATCCACGATCAAAAGATTAAGCCCCTTGATTCCCTGGGAAAGCAAGGCATTCACCAGTAAGGGGAGGTTCTCAGCTTCATTATAGGTCGGGATGACTTGAATGATTTTCATAATGCCTTAGTATAATGCGGATTTGACTGCTAGGGCAGTTGCGGCCTAAGCGAGTTCAGTTTTAACATGCCTACCCCTAGGTGTCAAGCATTTACCGGTATAACCTTTCGTATAGCAATAAAAACTCTCGATAAACAGTTAAATTAGTCCGTTTCTTCGGTGAATTTTCCTTATCTTTGGTGCAGTTTGCCTAAAAATTATTTATAATTGATAGAGCCTTTCCAACGAAACCAAAAGGGAGTTCTCATGCAACCCAACCCCGTACTAAAGAAACTCGGATTTTCCAATGATGATCTGGTGATCATTATCCATACAGATGACATCGGCATGTGCCAGGCATCCGTGGACGCCTTCGCCGATCTGGTGGAATTTGGCCTGATCTCCAGTGGCGCAGTGATGGTGCCCTGTCCCTGGTTCCTCGAAGCGGCCAAATTTGCCGTGGCGCATCCCGAAGCGGACCTTGGTGCCCATATGACCCTGACCAGCGAGTGGGACACCTACCGCTGGGGGCCAATCAGTACCCGCGATCCCGAAACCGGTTTGATGGATGAAGAGGGTTTCCTTCACAAGAAATCCGAAGGTGTGTGGTCAAATGCCAAACCTGAAGCCGCCATCCAAGAATTGGAGATGCAGATCCAGCGGGCTTTGCAGGCTGGTATGAACCTGACCCATATGGATACGCACATGGGCTCCGTTGCCCATCCCGGCATCATCCCCGGTTATGTTCAATTGGCGATCAAGTATGGCCTGCCCCCAATGATCCCCAGAATGACCGCAGAGGCTTTCGCCGCCCGACCTGATGTGGATAACGAGGCTGCAGCAATGGCCGTGGAATTGATAAACACACTGGAAGAAATGGGCGTCCCGCTGTTGGATGGCCTTTCCGGGTTGGAATTGGTGGATGCGAACAATCGCTTTGAACAGGCCAAGCAAGCCCTGCAAGCGCTCAAACCGGGACTGACCCATTTCATCATCCATCCTTCCAAAGACACACCAGAATTACGTCATATCACCAAATCCTGGGATTGCCGGGTTGCTGATTACGAGACTTTTATGAGTGAAGCCACCCGCGAGTTCATTAAAAACGAAGGTATCCACGTCATCGGCTATAGGGCGCTCAAGGAGATTATGCCAACTGCCCCCTAATCATAAGCATCAAAGAGGAGAGAGTTAGATGTCAGAACATACTGTACATGCACCGAAAAAGCTCAGTCTAAGTTATAAAGTCCATTGGGGCTTAGCTGCCCTGGGAACGTCATTGATCTCCGGCATTTATGGCGGGCTGTTGACCATCTTTTACCAGGATTACCTGGGGCTCAACGCCACCTGGATCGGCATCGCAGCGACGATTTATGCGATCTGGAACGCATTCAATGACCCGCTCTTTGGTTATATCACCGACAGCACCCGCAGCAAGAAAGGCCGGCGCATCCCTTATATGCGATACACTGCGCCTTTCCTGGCCCTGACCTTTGTTCTGGTCTGGTTTGCGCCTCCGCAAGCCGGCCAACAGGCCCTTTTCTGGTGGATGCTGGTGACAATGCTGCTATATGACACCTGCTATACCATCGTTGGCCTGGTCTATTCTGCACTTCTGCCGGAAGTGACTGAGTCGGATGCGCAGCGCAATGGCCTGCAGATTTCCAGTTCACTCTTTGGGATGCTGGGGACCTTGTTGGGCTTTCTCATCCCTGATATGGTACGCCCCAAGACTGGGGATACTTCCCTTATGCCGCTTTATATTGCGATGGTGATTGTTGCTATCATCAGCGCGGGGCTGATCATGCTCACTACCTTCAAGGTCAAAGAGCGGCGTGAATTTGTCACGATGGACAAGGATGTGCCCTTGTGGGATGCGATCAAATTTACCTTCACCAGCAAGTCTTTCCTGGTCCTCGTCTCGGAGAACTTTATGTCGATCCTGATGAGTTCACTCATCCTGGGTTCGATTTATTATCTGGCGGATTATGTGCTGCAGTGGCCGGCGATGCAGCTTTTGGTTTTCCTGTTTGTGCCGCTCATCATCGGGATCCCGCTCACAACCTATTTCCGAAAGTGGTTAGGGGTAGTGGGAGCCCAACAGTTCTTATTAGTTCTGGCGGGAATTGGGTTGATGGCGATTGCCATAGTGCCAAAATCGCTGATTCCGGTCTGTATCGCCCTGGCGGGCTTTGGGCTTTCCGGCCCGCAGACGTTGACCAATGTCCTTTTTGCCCAGGTTGCTGATGAAGATGAGCTGCGTACCGGGGCTCGGCGGGAGGGCGCTTTTTTTGGCGTCAATGCCTTGATCACCAAACCAGCGCAGTCCATTGCGATTTGGATCATCCCCTTTATTTTGGAAACGACCAATTTCCTCACCCGTGCTTCTAATGAAGGTGAGATCATCCTCAATCAGCCGGCTGAGGCGATTCAAGGTATGAAAATCTTTGCTGGGGTTATCCCGGGTGCGGCTTGTATACTTGGTGCGATTATTCTGATTTGGTTCCCCTTACGCGGGAAATACTTGAAGAAAGTCCAGGACGATGTTCTGCTGCTTCATCAGGAGAAGCAAGAGGCATTCAATGCTATGGAGCAGAAAGAAGCTTAATCGGATTTTATCTGCTTAGGATATCAACATCCCGGCCAGCGCCACGTCCTTTTCAGGAGTATGCTGGCCGGGTTTGATTTAGAATGACGAAAATTGGCATGGGGTGGGCAGATGTCTCAGTTGGATAGCTTTGATCTTCAACGTTTTGTAACTGCACAGGAACCGGTTTACACCGAGGTGCTGGCTGAGCTGCGCTCGGGCCGAAAACGCACCCATTGGATGTGGTTTGTCTTTCCGCAGGTGACCGGTTTGGGTTTTAGTCCCACTTCACGACTATACGCCATCAAAAGTGTTGAGGAAGCCCAGGCCTATCTGAAACATCCTTTATTGGGATCGCGCCTGCGTAAATGTGTGGCGGTTCTGCTTGCAGGGGATAGTTCATCTGCATTTTCCATCTTTGGTCAGCCCGATACAATGAAATTTCAATCCTCGTTGACTCTCTTTGCAGGAATCAGTGAATCTGGGTCGGTATTTGAACAGGCTCTTAATCGTTTCTTTTCAGATGAACGATGTCAAAAAACGGTGGCATTTCTACAAGCAGCCAATTATTTGCCCTGATTGTCAATTTATGCAAAAAAGTATGTCCAGAATTATTCACAAGTGCGTTATACACTTGGTAGAGTCTAATGACTCTTATCAAACTTTCCAATTACGGTTGATGAGCCGTTAACAGTTTGATAGCATGGTGTGGAGTCACCTGGTATTTTTATTATGACTATGGTCCCTGTTCCGGAAAATTGACCTCTTCCAGAATCGTCAACCCATACGTGATCATACCCACCACCTCTCCATTCTAAAGTTGCGGTCACTTTTTTAATTGGGTAATCACGTCTATCAACAAGGATAAGTGTGTTTGCCATGTCAGACTCCTATATTTAATGTTATGAAATTATTGGTGGGCTTACATCATTAGACGACCTTCAGCAAGAGCTCGGATTCGATACACTTCTTGTTCAACCAAGTTCTTGTCTTCTTCGGTCAGGTCGTCATATTTCAAATCGTCAACAACGACATTCATCAGGCTGGTAAATATATCCTTTGCTCCAGCTAATTTGCTGTTAGTACAAAAGTCTGCGATTGAGAAGAGCCGGTTTGAGTAATCAATGTAGTCTGTTGCTTGCAAATAATATTCGCTAAATAGACTATCGAAAATTTCAAGAAGGCGTTTTACTTCACTCTTAAATTTGGCTTGTGACACCCCCACCTTGCTGGCCGCAACACCCATTGATCCTGCTCTGACAAAAAATTCTGTGACACCTGCAGCGGATAAGCCGTTCTTTGGGACCAGGTTGGATGCTCCGCCGGGAATATGAAGGATATTGTCTGCGGCGATATAGGTCTTCACCAGTTGCGAATTAAAGGAAAGGGGCTCGATTTTTAAGGCAGTATTAGCTTCGTTAATTGCCTTGTTGATTAAATTCTCGGCCATCTTTTCAACTCGTCTGCCTGGTTGTTGAGCCTGGCAAATCGCAGCATCATAATAAATCATTGCTAAGTTTGAATGAATAATAGCGTTGGGCTCCGGCGCTTTCTTAATAGCCATGAGCATGAATGAGATTGTATTATTAAACTTATTCATATCCTGCTGTTTTACTGCTTCATCCCACTCTTGCATAGCATTGTTAAACATATGGACGAATTCTTCGGTCATTGGAAATTCCTTTCTAACATTGAGTGTTTGAAGAAGAGACAAATATATTTACAGTTACAGGATGTGAAGGGCTTTATTGGTCGTAGTCCATTTGATAATATTGTTAGGTGTAGTTTATTTAATGGCGGATAATTAATAAAAATCAATAATAAAACTCATAATGGGTTATTTATGCAAATAACATTTGATAATTATATCAAACGGTTTTACCAATTCCGGCTAATAAGAGAAAATGATCAAAAAAAATCCCTGGATTTGCTAATTCCAGGGATTTTCCAACCTTCAGTAAACCTTTTTAAATTTTATCCGTGTTTCGACTACAGAAAATCCGATAGCTTTATAAAACTGTTGATCTGATCCTACGATCACCTTCTCTGCGCCCAGTTTCTTCACCCGCCGCATACCCTCGTAGATTGCCTCCCGTGCCAATCCTCTCCGCCGGAAATCCGGGTGTGTGCCCACCGGCTCCAAAATTGCGAGCTTGTTTGGCGCGTCATACCAGATCAGGCTGAAAGCTACGAATTGACCATCTGGCGCCGTGACGACGATATCCTGCGCAGGGCGGTAATCAGGCGCCTTTTGCAGATGCTCATATGACAGGACAGACGGCCATTCAAGCGGGTCAGGGTGATTGAACCCCCGGCCAAAAATCTCACAGCGTTTCGCCAGGTCGTTATCGTCTGCCATGGATTGGAGCCTGAATCCCTCCGGTAAGTTGGGGGCAGGGGGCAAGGCTTGTTTCACCAGGTCAAACTCACTCTCATTGGCAGGCCAATCTGGATTGCTGATAAAGCCGCGTTGTTCAATCAAGCTGACCAGATCTCGATCTTCAGGATCGGCAAAAATGTATAACTGGCCGTTGTCCGGATTTGTTAAATATTTTTCAGCGTAATCCAACATTTCAGGAAGCAGGTCCAGATGGTCGGGATGGCGCTGGATGAAGAATTGGCCAAAGGAGGAATGGGTCCGGTCGGCATGCTCGATGCACACCACCCCGGCGATCTCGCCTGTTTGCGTTTCCCAAATCCCGGTATGGTCGTTCATGAACTGTAAAGCCCGATTCACGGACTCTTGACTGGGCGGGTCCTCACGAATGTTGGCGAAGCAGGGCGCCAAGAACCCAAAGGCATATTCCCAGCGCTCGATACGCCAGTTCATCGAGTGACCGTAATGGCCATAGGTTTGGGAGAGGAAATCACGAACGCGGAGGAAATCTCGTTCGAAATCAAAAGGTATAAGTTGTACTTTCATTCTGGTCCTTTTAAATGTTATGAATAGGTGTTATCCACCGGAAAGGAAAATGCTGGAAAATCCGTGCCAATTCTACGTGGCAGTACGAATGTTTTAATTTAGAGCTGGAAAAAACGCAGGACACAGCGCTGCATCAGGGCATTCATCAATCCCGGGGAATTAAGGTAATCGTCATGAAGATATGGGAATTAATGAACGCTCATTGGCCGGTCCTCTTGAGGTTTATTTCTTTTAATCATAGCAATGGAAACCCATAATCAGGCATACTATGGTTTTGACTGTGGGATTATCTTTTCGTATTTTGGTGGAAAAGGAACCCGAGCCCAATCAGGGTTGCTAGGCTGAGCAGGATCACCCAGGGCCGCTCAAGCAGCCACAATCCGGTTGCCATCCCAGTTCGGATGGCGCGCACCTTTTTTGTGCCGACCGGAGGGGCGATAGGTTCGTCCCAGTCAAAATCCATCAGCCGGGAGAGGAATCCCTGAGCGATACAGCCTTCCAGACAGAAGATATGGATCGGTTTTTGGTGGGTAACGCAGATCCGCAGGTCGCGGGAGAACTCCTCCCAGGTGAGTGGGGGAATATCTAGCAGGTTGTTGATATCCACGCCGCCCCCGGTATTGCCGACGCCTACCGAATCGCTTTCCGGGGCATAACTCCAGAGGACGGCATCGCCATTGGGCCGCAGAAAGCTGGAATAGAGCATCAGCACTTCACGATCCACTTCAACATCCACCAGACCGGCAGTCCGTCCGAGCACAGTGGCCTGGGCACGTCGTTCTTCAGCAATCAAGGGGATGTGGTAACTCTCCACGGGATAACCATCTGCATGGATCTGATCCACCAGTCCTTGATAAGCTTGGCGGGCTTTTTCGGCATGTCGGCGGTCTCTGTAACGGTGGAAAAGGGTTACTGCGAATTTCCCAGCCTGTTCTCTATCCTTGAGTTGGATGAAGTCATTGATATTCGGTTCGATATCGAGCCCAATCCCGGTCCAGTCCAGTTTATGCGCCTGGGTCCACTCAGTGAAGGCGTGATATCGGGCAATTGCCTGGGGGTAGTTACCAGTATTGAACCAATAACCCTCAGATTTCGGTAATAACAGCCAGGCAATCACCGGAATTTTAGCTTTGTTAAGCTTCCTGACCACTTTCGCCCGTTCATCAGAAAGATCCAGCACACCCAAACTGACGGCAGCATGCAGGGATTTCAGTGTTTTGATCACTGTGGAATCGCTGAATAAGGCCGTCAAATGCTCACTGTCGAGTTCAGTAAAAAACGTCAGATTCGGTTGGGGCATATGGACCTTTCTATCGGGGGCGGTCGTTATTTTGTTAGTCTAAAAGAGTTTCGCTATGATTCAGGTAGATCCTTGACCATTTTGCGCAGAGAATTGGATTTCTCACGCCATTGCTGTCGGACTTCAGGGGTGGCTTTATCGGCGCTATTGACCATGTCAAAGAATTCATGGCTGTGCTTGATCAAATCCTGGGCGGCTTTGACACCATTGGGCATATCCAGTTTTTGATAGGTGTTCACCACTTCATTCAGCGTCTCAAGATATTGATCGCGAGGGAGAATCAGGAGATTCTTCTTCCAAACCTTGATCGCTTCAATGCCCTGACCAGATTCAACCAGTGTTTTGACATTATCCGATTTGTTGACAGCTATATTGATTTTGATCACCTGGATGATCTGTAGGATAACTTGATAGGCCAAAAGACCGCCAATCAAGAGCAGGAAGAACATCAAGGATGGTGAAATCTCAACGTTGTATGAAATGAGGATCAGGTAAACGATGATTTCAATGATCAGCCCTGCAAGGGGGAGTAGTAAGGGGAGATTCATTTGTCTGCTTTTTTTGCCTGCCATAAGGCCTCCTAAAATTGATATGATTTCAGCAGTCTTTATTTTACTGCAATGTTCAATTAATAAAACTAGTTCTCTGGAAAAGGTGGGATGCAATGGGCTTCCATCAATACATCCGTTGACGATTGGGCCAGACCGATCATGTACTCCGCCCGATTCAGCAGTTCGCTTCGGGAGGATTTCAGACTGGCTATACCCTGTTCCTGGGCTTTTAGCCCCACAGCCGCTGCCTGGAGGGGATAGATTTCCATATCCATCATTCGTGGCAGGAGGTGTTCACCGTCCAGTGAGTCACCCACCGCTTCGGCCAGGGCTTTCGCCGCAGCGAAGCACATTTCATCGGTGATCGTGCTGGCACGCACATCCAGAACACCCCGGAAAATTCCGGGGAAGGAGAGTGAATTATTGACCTGGTTGGGAAAGTCGGAGCGCCCTGTCGCAACCACGGCTGCCCCGGCGGCTTGCGCCTCCCAGGGCCAGATCTCAGGCACTGGGTTGGCACAGGCGAAGACGATTGGGTCAGCCGCCATCCCCCGGATCCATTCCGGCAGGATCACGCCCGGGCCGGGCTGGGAATAGCTGATGACTACATCAGCGCCTTGCAGGGCGGCTTCAATCCCGCCTTCACGGCCCTCCTGGTTGGTGACCTGGCATAAATGGTGTTGGGGGGTATTTTCGGGGAAGTCGTTCCGGTGTTTGCCGAGGATGCCGCGGACATCCACCATGGTGGCCTTGGCCGGGTCCACGCCCCAGGCGAAGATCAGCCTGGAACAAGCCACACCGGCCGCGCCGCTGCCCACGAAAGTGATGCGGATATCACCTTTGTCCTTGCCGACCAGTTTGAGGGCGTTCATCAGCCCTGCCAGCGTGACCGTTGCAGTGCCCTGTTGGTCATCATGCCAAACCGGGATTCGTGCTTCCCCGCGTAAGCGGTCCAGAATCTCAAAACATTTGGGCTGGCTGATGTCTTCCAGGTTGATGCCGCCAAAGCCGGGCTGCAGCCGCAGGACCGTTTCAATGAAGGGTTCCGGGTCGGACGGCTCCAGCATGATCGGGACGGCATCCACGCCGCCCAGATATTTGAACAGCATGGCTTTCCCTTCCATCACAGGCAGTCCTGCTTCCGGGCCGATATCACCCAGGCCCAAAACCCGTGAGCCGTCACTGACAACGGCGATCAGGTTGCCTTTATTGGTCAGGTCATAGACCCGTTCGGGATGCTGCGCAATTTCCTTGCAGGGCGCTGCCACACCCGGTGTATACCAGATGGAAAAGTCGTCAATTTGCTCCACCGGGCATTTCGGAAGGGTGCTCATCTTGCCCCGGAAGTATTCATGCAACCGGATAGCGTCCTGGGCGGGTTGGCTGGCTTTGGCCAGTAGTTTTTCGATTTCTTCCGGGCTGGGTTGGTGAGGGAATTGAGGTGACATGATTATGATTCCTTGTTGGATTCTTCCTGATGCAGAAGGGCTTTGGCTTCGACTAATGCTTTTTGGGCGGAGGTGAAGAGCTGATCGTTGGCAATGAAGATGCGGCTCTGACCAATGGATTCGAGGATGCCGGAGGATTTTAGTGTTTCTCGGATTTCATCATGGACGCCGCAGAATAAGACCTCCACATCTTTTTCACGGGCGGATTTGATGAGATGGCCCAGTGCCATGATCCCTGTGCTGGCCAGCAGGTGGGTTCGGCGGAAGCGGAGGATCAACACCTTTAGGCCAGAATCCAGAATTCGGTTGATCTGGTCCTGAAGCTCTTCCACGGCCGCAAAATAGAGATCACCTTCAATGTTCACAATGGCAATCTCTGGCTTTTTCTCTTTGATGGTATCCATCGGAAGTTCCATGAACTGACCATTTTCATCTTCCAGGATATAGGTAAGGTTCACATGACTGCTCTCTCCTAGATACATCAGAATGGTGGAGAGAATGCCAAGGAAGATCGCATATTCAAGCGGCAGTACCAGGGACGAGGTGAAGGTGACCAATAGCACGATTCGGCTGTTCAACCGGCTCTGCCAGGTCATTTTGATGAGGTCCGGGTTGATGAGTGAGGCGGAGGAAACAACCACCACCCCTGCCAGGGCCGGAATCGGGATGTATCCGATTAGGCGTGAAAAGAGCAGGATAAAGATCCAGACGCTCAAGCCGCTAATGATTGCTGAGGCTTTAGTCTTTGCGCCGTTGACGACATTGATCACGGTTCGGGATGGTGAACCGGATGAGGGGATGCAAAGGAAGAAACCACCGACCGTTGATGCCAGCCCCTGACCGATCATCTCCTTGGAAGGGTCGAGTGGGTCACCGGTCATCTGGCTCATCGCTTTTGTGATCGAAACGGCTTCCATCAACCCAAACAAAGCAACAGCCGCGCTGGGAATGAGCAAATCTGTGATGCTTTCCAGTGTGATATTTGGAACATGCAACTGGATGGCGAGGTGTTGGGGCAGCCCAACATCATCCACCAGCCGAACTCCCAGACTGTTCCAGTTCAGCAAGTGTGCCAGCAGTGAAACAAACACGATGGTTGCCAGGGCGGCGGGCAGCTTGGGATTGATCGCCCGGATCAGGATCATCAGGGCAATGGCAATCAGGCTGACCGCCAGAGAAAGGAGATGGACGTCCTGTATGTTGATTAATAAGCTTTTTAGAATTCCCCAAGCGCCGCTCGAACGTTCTAGTGTCAGGCCCACCAGGTTCCCCAGCTGGTTGGCGATGATCAGCACGCCGGCAGCGGAGAGAAAACCAACCAAAACCGAATTGGAAATGTACCGGCTGATTCTGGCGATCTTGAAGAGGCCAAACAGAAGCTTGAATACCCCCGCCAGAACGGCCACAGCCAGAACAAATTCCAGGTAATCCGGCCGATCTGCGTATGCCAGCAGGACGCTTGCGGTAACCAGTGCGGTTGGGTTAGTCGGGCCGGTGACAAGGTATGGAAAGCTGCCAAATATTGCACCGATAATGGTCGGGATGATGGCGGTATAAAGCCCATAAAGGGGATTAACCCCAGCAATGGCGGCTATGGCCATGGACTGGGGGATCACAACCATCCCAACGGTCAGACCAGCGGAAAGATCCGAGCGAAACTTTCCCCTGAAATAGCGTTGGATGGATTGTAATGACAATTTCATTCACGAGCCTTTCAAACAATAATGGCTAGAATAATTTTACCATTCCCCACCTCTCTAATTCGAGAGTCGGTCTGGTGGGGTGGAGGCGACAGTTTGGTGCGGTGTTGAAGGAATTAAATAAAAATTCGACGAAATAATAGGCGAAATAATGGAAAATAATTAATTATTACGCACAAATACTATAATATTATGCAGTAATTCAATGAATTATTGTAGTAATTTCGTTGAATTCTACTAAACTGCGAATTAATTCCCATAATTTATTTATTTTGTTTCACTGTCAAAAAAGGCCATTTATCGCTATAATGGTATTGCTGTGTTCTCGGGATATTGAGAGGGTGTCGTATATGAAGGAAAAGCAACACAAATCCAATCGCCTGTTAGTGCGGACGCACTACTTTTTGGCATTGATACTTCTGTTCCATACTTTGTTCTTCATCGTGTACTGGCTGTCGGTTGGGCGTTTTCGCCTGGCAGTGGACCAGTACCTGGGCGGTCTGATCGGATTAAACCTGCCTTACACGACCATTGCGATTGTGCTGTATGTCCTGGTCATGCTCTGGAGCCTGATCCGTTTTATCCGGCTGCGTCTGGCGGTTCGAAGTGACTCGGTTCATCCCCTGAGGCGCGGCTGGGCTTATGCTGCGATCTGGCTGATCTCCATAATCGGTGCGTACCTGGCCTTTTATTTCATCCTTCAACAGGACCCCAGTCAGAAGGGCGTTCTGATTCACCTTTTAAATTTGGTCCGATTAGCTGGAGATGCGGTTATATTCCTGTTCGCCGCAATCTGGCTGCGGCGGCTCATTCTCTTCCTGCGGAAGAAAATGCTCGCTTCGACGGCAAAGAGCAAATGGCTGTGGACGGTTGCCATTGTTATGGTGCTGCTCTCATTGGTGGGGTTGTGGCTGGCGCCGGCGCTCTTCCCGCCCAATTGGGCCTATCAGGGCGATCTGCCAACCCGCCCCGCTTTGATCGCTCACCGCGGGGCGTCTATGCTGGCGCCGGAAAATACCGTGGCATCCGCTGAGCTGGCCGCGGATTATGGTGCATTGGGGTTTGAAACCGACTTGCGCATCAGCAAGGATGGGGTGGCATTCCTGATGCATGATGATACCCTCGCCCGAACGACGAATATCGCTGAGATTTTCCCGGACCGCGTGGATGAGGATGCTTCCAATTTTACGATTGATGAACTCAAGCAGCTGAATGCCGGTCTGTGGTTCATTCAAACCGACCCCTATAACACAATCAACCAGGGGCTGGTTTCCCAGTCCCAGTTGAGCATCGACCAGGGGCAGCAAATCCCCACACTGGCCGAGATCCTGGAAGTGGTGAAAGATCAGGGCATGGTCATTATGTTTGACATGCGCTACCCGCCGGTGGAGCATCCCTATTACGATAAATTCTTTGATGTCGTCCTGCAGACCTGCCTTGAATCCGGTCTGAACGGCGATATCTGGTTCCTGGTCGAGGAGGCGCAACTGGCGAACCTACAGGAGAACGCCCCTCAGATGACCCGTATAGTGGGTGTTTCCAGCACCGATCTACCGGGCGCCGATTCACTGGCGGCTTTACATTATGAAATTGTGAATGTTGATACCGGGATCAACACCCAGCAAATACTGGCCTATCGAGACCAGGGGCTGGGGGTGAATGTCTACACCATTGATGAATCCTGGCTGTTTTCTCAATACTGGCTTTCGGGCGTCACTTCTGTGACAACAAATAACGTTCAGACCTTCGGAGATATGCAAAAGCCCTATTTGAATGTACCCTATTCCCGCTATCTGCTCTTCTGGGGTGTCTATGGCATCATTATCGCCATCTGGTTGGCCTCCAGCCAACCCAGCCCGGAAAAGAAACCCGAAAAACCGCTTCAAACGCCTGACTTGATGGACTTTGCAGAAGAAAACGAGATCCCGGAGAATATTATAAACTTGGTCCGGGAGGTGGTTGAACCGGAACACCCGATTGCTGAGGTTATCGAGCAGGAACCGGCGGCTGAACCTGAAGAGATTATGGAAGCGCCTGAAATTCAGGAGCAGCCGGACGCTGAAAATGGGATAGAAGGCGAAAATAGCGAAGAACCGAATTCCCCTGAAGGCGATTCCTGAACCGTTTATCCTGTTGGGGTTTACTGAACTACCAAAAAATGAACGATGAACAAGGAGAAGTAAATCATGGCTAAAGTACTGGTTGTCGGCAGCATGAATATGGATTTGGTGGTTAGAGTACCCCATTCGCCGCGGCCGGGGGAAACAGTATTGGGTGGAGATTTTGAAACCTTCCCCGGCGGCAAGGGTGCGAACCAGGCCGTTGCCGCGGCCCGGATGGGTGGGGAAGTGACCATGGTGGGCCGGGTCGGCAGCGATAATTTTGGAGACACCCTCATCCAGGGACTGGTTGAGGACAATATCCGGACAACTTATGTGATCAAAGATACCGATACACCAACCGGGATAGCCATGATTGCGGTGGCGGCCAATGGTGAGAATTCAATCGTTGTTGCCTCTGGGGCGAATTATAAAGTGACAGAAGCGGATGTAACCAATGCCCGGGATATCATGCGGGATACGGATTTGCTCCTGCTCCAGCTGGAATGCCCAATGGAGGTGGTCACCGCCGCAGTGAACCTGGCAAAAGCCTATGACATCCCTGTGGTGCTGAACCCAGCCCCTGCCCAATCCCTTTCACAGTCCCTGCTGGCCAATGTGGATATCCTCACCCCCAATGAGACCGAGTTGATGATGCTCGCCGGGGAGGACACGGTGGATAAGGCGGTTGAAAAGGTGCTTAGCTGGGGGACCAAGAACCTGGTGGTCACGCTGGGCGCGAACGGCGCCAGAGTGGTCACGGGGGGAGTGGATAAACATATCCCCGCCCATGAGATCACCGCTGTGGATACCACTGCGGCAGGCGATGCCTTCAATGGCGCCCTAGCCGTGGCTTATGCTGAAGGAAAACCGCTGCTTGAAGCAGTAGAATATGGAATGGCGGCTGGTGCGCTGGCCGCTACCCGGCGCGGGGCACAGCCTTCTCTGCCAACCCGTGAAGCCGTTGAAAATTTAATCAAATCCAGTCATATCTGAAAGTTGCGTGAAACATCAATGAGTAAAAACATTGCGAACAACCTCGTAGCCGAAGCGAAGGACTACTTCGCTCAAAAATATAACTGTTCTCAATCGACCTTTGCCCCTTTTGCTAAATACTATGGCATGGACCAGGACCTGGCTTTCAAGATAGCCACGCCCTTTGGTGGTGGTTTTGGCCATATGGGGGAGGCCTGCGGCGCGGTCAGCGGTGCATTGATGGCGTTGGGCCTTGCCAAGGGGAATGCTGTGGTGGACCGGGAGAAGAAACATGCCTGCTATCACCTGGCTGCGGAATTCCAACAAAGGTTCAAAGCCGAACACGGCAGCGTGCTCTGCCCGAAATTGTTGGGCTTGGATATCGGAGATCCTGATCAACTCCAGGAAGCGCGAGATCGGAATCTGTTTGCAGAGGTCTGTCCGAATTACATAGAGACAGCCATTCGACTGATGGTGGATATTCTGGAATTGGATGAGTAACTAAACGCACTAAAAATTATGGGCTCCTGAGTCTCTGGAGCCTTTTTCGTTCCAAAGGCTTGATTAATATAATCATGGCGAAAAAGTCCCCCATGAGGTGACGTTGAAACAATTAAGAATTATGGTCGTGTGTGGCTTTGGCCTGGGGTCCTCGCTGATCCTTAAGATAACTCTGGATGAAGTCCTGCAAGCGCATCAACTGAAAGCCGACACCTTTTGCTCAGATGCCGAAACCGCCAAAGGACAGCGTTTTGACCTGGTGTTGACCTCAGCGGAGTTAACGCGGTTGTTTACAGGTATAGCGCAGCCCGTGGTAGTGATTTCCGATTTCCTCAGCAAAGTGGAAGTGACTTCAAAGGCACTTCCGGTCATTCAAGAGCTGCTGCAGGTCGAGTAATCTGAAACTAGGAGAAGAATCAAAATGGATGTGAGTATCTTCTTTGATATTGTCCCCCAACTCCTGCCCACCTTCATGCTGGGGCTGGTCGCGCTGGTTGGGTTGCTGGTTCAGCGTAAGACCTTCAGCGAAGTCCTGACCGGCGTTATCAAAACAATGGCTGGCACGCTGATCCTGTTCACCGCGGTGGGAGTTTTAAACCAAACCATCACACCGATCGCAACATTGTTTGGCCTGGTCTATGATTATCAGGGGCAGGCCACCGCAGTCGACTGGACGGCCTTCCTGGGGGCCTATGGCGTTCAAATCGTTCTGGTGATGCTGTTGGGTTTCCTCGTGAATCTGGTGCTGGCCCGGATCACCCGCTGGAAGTATGTCTTTCTGACGGGGCATATCATGTTCTGGAATGCTTTTATGGTGGTGGCAGCGCTCACGGATGGCGGCCAGGTGAATGGACTGGCGTTGATTCTGATCGGCGGTCTGGTTCAGGGTGTACTCTCCACGCTCTTCCCGGCCTTGCTTGCGCCATTTATCTTCAAGCTGACCGGGCGCAAGGACTTCACCGTCGGTCACACTACAACCATCCTCGCAGTGATTGGCGCCTTGCTGGGAAAATGGTTTGGCGATCCTGCAAAATCCACCGAGGAGATGGATCTGCCGGAGGGACTGTCCTTTATCAAATCCATGACCGTTTCCACAACGATCATTATGTTTCTGCTCTACTTGGTGATGGGCTTCGTTGTGGGGCTGCCAGCCGCGGCGGGCACGTTCACAGGTGGGGTGGTCTGGCTGTGGTTCCTATGGATCGTGATGCAGGGGATTCTCTTTGGCGGTGGGCTGGTCATTTTATTGACCGGCGTGCGGATGATGCTGGCGGAAATCGTCCCGGCCTTCCATGGCATCGCCCGCAAGATTGTCCCCGATGGTGTGCCGGCTTTGGACTGCCCGATGATTTTCCCTTATGGACAAAACGCTCTGATGATAGGGTTCCCCATTGCGATGGTCGCCTCCCTGGTGACCTTGGTGATCTTTGGAATGGCGGGTTACCCCTACTTGCTGCTGCCCTTGGTTGTAGCGGCTTTCTTTGATGTCGGCCCAGCGGCTGTTTTGGCAAATGCTACCGGTGGACGGCGCGGAGTGGTGATCGCCTCCATCGCGGGTGGTGTCTTGTTGATCGTCTTCCAGGCGCTCTCGCTGCCCTTTGTGATGAACACTGCAGCGGGTTTCGTCAACGCTTTTGGTGGGAATGACTTTTCGATCATTGCGATTGTGGTTGGGGGATTGACCCGACTAATTGGCAGTATTTTCTAGACAGAAAGATAAGTTGAGAAATTAAAAACAGCCCTGCATTTGCAGGGCTGTTCGTTATCTGTTGAAATATGAGCGAGGATTAGATGAAGATCACGCCGTTGGAGTCGTCGGAGTCGGCCAGCATGGATGCCACGCCAACCACTTCGATCCCATCGATCAGTTCTTCCCGCTTGATCCCCATCAGGTCCATGGACATCTGGCAGGCCTGGATCTTGACCCCGTTATCAATGGCGGTCTGCAGCATCACAGGCAGGGAATCGACGTTTTTCTTCTTCATAATGCTCTTGATCATCTCAGTGCCCATCCCGGCCATTCTCATTTGGGAGAGCTGGGCTTTCTTGGTGCCGCGGGGCATCATCCAGCCGAACATCCGCTCGATCAGGTTCTTCTTGACACTGACATGCTCATTCTTACGGAGCAGGTTCAAGCCCCAGAAGGTGAAGAAGATCGAGGCTTTATGACCGGAAGCAACAACGCCATTGGCGATGATGCAGCCAGCCAGCGCCTTATCCAAATCACCTGAGAACATGATCAGAGTCTTGTTCATGCCCATGGCTTTACCGGGTTCAGCGACTTTCGGGGCACCCTTTTGGATCCGGGCTTCAATCACACCGTTGACGGTATCCAGTGAGAGCAGGCGGTTGCCGGTGGAGTTGGCCCAGGCTTCCACGTCGGAGGTGAAGCCGAAATCGGTGGCCTGAACCTTGACGACATCGCCCTCATTGACCTCTTTGATCTTGTTATAGAGCTTCAGGATGGGGCCGGGGCACTGCAGCCCGCAGGCATCCACCGAGAACTCGCTGCCGGAGGTGATGGCCATGGGTGGGATTTCCTTGATCTCTTCCCGGCTGTTGATCGTTACATGCTCAAAGACGTCAAAATTGGACTGGCGTCCAACCGCATGCGAATAGGTCTTATAGCCGCCGGTCAGGTTATAGGCCTCAAAACCAAGCTGGTTGAGGATCCGGGAGGCAAAGTAGGAACGCTGGCCGGTCTGGCAGTAAAGCAGTACGGGACGGTCCTTGGGGATTTCGTTGATCTGCTGGCGAACACTCTGCAGCGGGATGTTGATGGCGCCATCAATCATGCCGAGAGCGAGCTCTTCCGGCAAACGGACATCCACGATGGTGACTTTACTGCGATCCAGTGTTTTCACCTGGTCCCAGGTCATCACACGGGCATCGCCGCGCAGAATGTTGGCAGCAGTGAAGCCGATGATATTTACGGGGTCACGGGAAGAGCTGAAGGGCGGCGCATAGGCCAGTTCAAGTTCTTCGAGGTCGAAAACGGTCATGCCGGCCTGCATGGCTGTGGCGATGACATCAATTCGCTTATCAACGCCATGAATACCTACGACCTGCGCTCCCAGGATCTTACCCTTTTTGTTGAAAAGGAGTTTGAAAGCCATTGGTGAAGCGCCAGGGTAGTAGCCGGCATGGTTGGAGGCATGAATGATGACATTTTGGAAAGGGATCTCCGCCTGTTGGAGGGTCTTGGCGTTCATCCCGACCGAAGCGACCGTCAGGTCAAAGACCTTCACCACGGAAGTGCCGATCACACCGGGGAAGACGGATTTCTTGTTCCCGGCAATGTGATCCGCAGCCACTCGGCCTTCACGGCTGGCAGGGCCTGCCAGGGCGAGGGCGGTTGGGCTGTCGGTCAACCGGCTCATCACCTGAGCCGCATCGCCGACGGCATAGATGTCGGGGTCGGAGGTCTGCATATGTTCGTTGGTTACGACAGTGCCGCGGACACCCAAGTCAAGACCGGCATCCTTCGCCAGTTTGTTCTCCGGGCGGACGCCGATGGAGAGGATCACCATCTCGGTGTCAACCTTGCGGCCGCTGGAGAGTTCAACTTCCATCCAGCCGGCTTTTCCGGTCGCAATGGCTTTCAGTCCATCACCGAGTGCCAGGCGAATCCGCTTGAAGGTCAAATGCTGGTGCACCAGGGCAGCCATTTCATAGTCAATGGGCGCCATAACCTGATCCAGCATTTCAATCAGAGTGACTTCCACGCCACGGTGGACGAGGTTTTCGGCAATTTCCAGGCCGATGAAACCGCCGCCGACCACAACGGCGCGGGCGGGTTTTTTCTCATCAACGAAGGTCTTGATCTTATCCATATCAGGCAGGTTACGCAAACTGAAAACACCGGGCAAATCCACACCGGGCAGCGGCGGCACGATGGGGCCGGCGCCGGGGGAGAGCACGAGTTTATCGTAGGTCTCTTCATAGGTCGTGTTGGTTTCAAGGTTGCGAACCTTCACGGATTTCTTCTTGCGATCAATGCTGACAACTTCATTGAGAACCCGGGAATCGATGTTCATCATCGCCTTGAGTTTTTCGGGCGTCACAACCAGCAATTTGTCGCGTTCCGAAATAACCTCACCGATATAATATGGGAGGCCACAGTTGGCAAATGAGATATAGGGTCCTCGTTCGAGGATGATGATCTCAGCCTTTTCGTCCATCCGGCGTAACCGTGCAGCTGTGCTGGCCCCACCGGCCACGCCCCCAATAATAATGGTCTTCATAAAAACACTCCTTAAATCAAAAGGTTGGGGTAATAAAAACCAACCCCACATTTGTGATAAATTTCACCCGAATTATACCATTCTATGCATTAAAGGGAGAGAATAGATTCAAATTGGGAGGGTTAACAACTGTTTTTTGATACATAAATATTGAGTTAAAAAGTATGGATATGTTACACTAACAACAGAACCAAAAGTTACCACTCGAAATGGGTATCAGATGAATATTCAGCGGATAACGGTCAAGCGAATTTGGGCGAAGTTCAAATGGGGTATCCTGGCTGTTTTATGGGCTGCCAGCTTCCTGTTGGGATATTGGGGGTTTGAAAGGTATGCCTTTGCCAACCAATTTGATCAATCTTCCACCGAGATCCTCTATCGCACGCTTCAATTGATCAGCATGAACTCCGGTGCCGTGGATGGCGTGAACAATTGGATGTTGGAAGGGGCCCGCTTTGCCCTGCCAGGTTTGACCGCTATCACGGCCTTGGAAGCCTTGGCGACCATCTTCCGGGAGCAGACCGTTTGGCTGCGGCTGTGGCGTAAGAAGGGACATATCGTCGTCTGTGGTCTTGGCCGCAAGGGACGTTTTCTGGTGGATGACCTGCTTGCCAGCGGCTATCAGGTGGTGGTCATCGAGCAGCAGGTTACCCCGGTGATCGTGGAGGAATATCAGCGCAGAGGGGCGATCATCCTGGAGGGTGATGCGACTGACCCGGAGATGTTGGAAAATGCACGTATCAACCGGGCAAAGACTCTCATTTGCCTATTGGGGGATGATTCCCAAAACCTGCAAGTGGCTTTCCTGGCGGCCCATCTCATCCGGAGAGAACCCCAGGATAAACTGACCTGTCTGGTGCATTTTGTCTCCCGTGATCTGATGGAAGTGGTCCGGGCGAGCGAACAATCCCTGGCTGCAGAGTCCAATGTGGTGTGGGAGGTATTCAACACCTATGATCGGGCAGCCCAGCAATTAATTCAGGAAGATTCCATATTAGCAGATGAATCCAATAGCAAACCGATGAGCTTTTTGGTCTGCGGCCTGGGTGGCTTTGGTAAAGGCCTCATCCGACAGATGGCCTACACTCTTTATCGGAGGAAATTCACGGGCAAGGTCAATATGATCGTTTTGGATCAGGAAGCGGATGCCCGACTGGCCGAATTGCGTGCCCATTGCCCCAAGGTTGACACGATTTTCCAGTTTCAACCGGTCAATATTGATTTGAGCTGCAATTCGGATTTGAGAAGCCAGTTAACTACCTTATTGAAGAGGAAAAAGCTTGAGGAAGTCTTCATCTGTCTGGGAAATCCGGTTTTAAGTGTACAGGTATTCCTGGTGATCAGGCAGATCCTTTCAAATAAGGACATTCCGATCAGAACCCGGATTGAACAGGGTTCAGGCATGACCTATCTGTTGGAAAATCATCAGGATGGTCATTTCTTCGATATTTACCAGCAGACCTGCACGCACGAGTTAGTCATTGGCGGTACCCATGAACTGGTGGCCCGGCAGTTGCGGGAGTATTATCTCAAAGGGCTGGATACCGCAGATGCAAAGCGGCAGTTGGCGACCCCCTGGGAGAAAATTGAAGAGGACGAGAAGCAAGCCAATCGGGCCCAAGCCAGCCGGATTTACCGGATATTGAGCGAAAATGGCTATCAGGTCTCGCCCCTGATCGATTGGGATGCTGCGGATAGGGAATTTGACCATCAGGATGTGGAACTGATGGGTAAAATGGAGCACCAACTCTGGTGCGATTGGAAGCGTGACCAGGGCTGGCAGCATGGCGAGGTCCAGGACAGCGGCCAAAAAACCAATCCGGATCTTATCCCTTGGGAGGACCTGCTACCGGAGGAGCGCGAGAAGAACCGCCATTTCATCCGCTGCCTGCCTGAATTGTTGGCTGAAATTGGCCTTCAAATTGATAATTAGTCTTTAGCTCAAATTGATTTGAAAACACCCCAGATTATCACTGGTGTGAGATAACCCCGAACTTTATAATTAAATTTAAGAAATCAAATAACTGACAAGTTTCGCAGACCTTAGGTCAACACCTTCTGAGAAGGGAGTAGAGGCTATGGACAGGAAATTCCAATTGTCGCTGCAGCAAATCACCCGCTTACGGCAGGAATTGGCGGCTCTCGACGAAAAGAGCATGCAAAGCCCGGCAGCGGAACAAACCCAGTTCTCCCAGCGGATAGTCGATATTTGTCTGGAAATTGAAGCGATCGAAAGCCAAATCAGGGTGGAAAATCAAAATTCGGCGGCTTTGATCAATGATCTGCGTCAAAAGATTGTCACCTCCCTGGAGCAGTTCAATCAGTGGCAGAAAGCCATGCGGGAAATGGAAAAGCTGTTCCTGGTCAATTTCGTCCGACCAGGTTTCATCCTCAAGCAAGCGGTTCGGCAAAGGGCATACCTTGAGGCGGCCTTGATCCGGCTGCGATCCCGGATCATCAATCACGAATTTCAATCCCTCAGCGATTTGGATAATGAAATCCGAAATGTCCTCAGCCATTCAGAGCACGGTTTTGTGGCTGACCAGCGCAGCTTTGAAGATGAGGAAGTCCAGACGGAGAGCTTCTGGAAAATGATCCAGCAACTTGATCCGCAGCCACTGGTGGAAGGGGTCAGTGAGGACCAGATTGAACGGGAATTCCGAAAGATCGTCCTGCCGGCCGTTCACCCGGATACCTCCGACACGCCGGTTGATACCTTCCTGACCGTGAAGACGGTTTATGAGCAAAACGACACTCTCCTGATGGAGGCCTATGTGGCGAAATATCGGGGTGAGACTACTCTGGATGAAGGCGCTGACCTTCGGGAGACACGCGAAATGCTGGAAGAACAGGAGCGCCAATATCAAAGCCTGGCGGAGCGGTTGGACCGCAGGCTCAATGCCCTGAAGAAGGAATTGACCACCGCTGAATTAGAAGACCCGGAGAAAGTGAAGGGACTTCTCCATGAGCAGCGGGATGAAATCAAGAAGCTGATCCAGGCAGAGACTGAGAAGATCTTTGATTTACGCAGTCGGATTATGGATCTCATCAAGCTCTACCAGGATCTTTCCAAAGGAGAAACCGATGCCTGAAAACGGACTGATGAGGTCATCTAATGCCTGGGAGAATAAGAGTGATTTGAGGGCTCTCTTCAAGCAGTATTTGGAAAAGGGAGAAGCACCGGAGAAAATCCAGTGGGATTCGATCACGGTCAGGGATGGGCTGCCGAATAATTGGATATATGACCTCTATCAGGCTGCGGATGGAAAGATCTACGCGGGAACCTGGGGCGGGGGTTTGGGTGTGTTTGCCGGCGGCGAATGGCGAACGTTCACAAAACGAGACGGCCTGGCCAGCAACGCTGTGACCTGCATTCAGCAGGGGCCCGATGGCAGGCTCTGGCTGGCAACCGATAATGGCTTGAATGTGTTGGAAGGTGGGAAAATTCTGGATGGTGGTCTTTACGGTAAGAGCTTGCTCAATTTGACATTTGACCGCAAAGGCAACCTTTGGGCAGGCTGTTGGCGGGCGGCATCTTCCGGTGGCGGACTTTTTCGCTATGATGGCAGAAAATGGCAGTCCTTCACAACCCGTGATGGGCTTCCCGGGCAGGAGATATTAAAAGTTTTCGAGGACTCACAGGGGCGAATTTGGGTAGGGACTTATGAGCATGGCATGGGTGCGGGTGTGGGCTGGACGGATGGGAGAAACTGGCATAACACCACCCGCGCGGACGGTCTGGCCGATAATTGTGTCTATTCCATGTTTGAAGACCCTTCCGGAAATATGTGGTTTGGCACGATCAAAGGCATCAGCATCCTTGAAGGACATAAATGGCACTATCTCACCTCAAGGGATGGTCTGGTTGATAACCGCATCTACTGTATGTGGATTGATTCGCAGAAGAAAATGTGGTTTGGCACTGAGAAGGGCATCAGTCGCTTTGACGGCACGAATTGGACATCATATAAGAAGAAGGATGGCCTGGTGGAAGATCTGGTGCGGACAATCCTGGAAACTCAGGAGCATGACCTTTGGTTTGGGACCTATCCTTATGAGCAGGGGAAGGGGGGCATCAGTATTGCCCGTTTTGATTCGGTGAAAAGCCTCAAGGATACGGTGCTGGACCTGCTGCCTGATCCTGGCCGCTACCCGCGCTTGGACGCTGGGGATCAGGATGATCACTAGCGAGAAAAAACTTGATTATCTGTAAATCTCAGTTTTGCTCGTTTATATATTCTTCCAGTTCATCCGGCAGGGGATAGTTGCTCAGAAGGGTCATGGCCATCCGTTTGCCCTTATACCAAAACAGCTCGCCATAGTCGACTTCCTGATCGAAAATACCATAGAGCCCACCGTTGTTTTCCAGAAGAGAGATAAATTTCTCCCGGATGGAAGTGGAGTCATAAAACAGCATGCTCATCCTGGTGCCGGTTGTTCCGAATTCGAACAGGACGATATCCGCTGGGTTATCAAATGCCCAATGGGAGCTGATATCCGCATAAACGGTCAGATAGATAAACCCAATACCCCACTGCCGGATATCACCATCCGGTGGGCTGCGGTCACTCAAATCATCCCCACGACCGATCATATAATCCAAAATCGCTTCATCCTCATCAAAGATCTGTGATAAGGCAAACTCAAATTCCGGTTCGTTATAACTCACCGGCGACTTGGACATGTAGGAGCCTTCAAAGGGCAGAGTCAGTACATGATCGGGGAAGGTGATCTGGGTTTCACAAGCCCCTGCCAAATCCGAGAATTCAGCCAATGCCTGCAGGACATCCCAGATCCTATCCTTCTTGAAATAGAGCAGGTAGTTGAAGTTCAGGCCCATTTGTACCTCCTGTGCAAACGAAGGTGAATTATCGAAGGGTGTTGATGAAATTCTGTGCAATTTCTGGAAATTTACCCAGGTTGAACTCGCGGCAATCTGAGAATTGTACGAGCCGAATATAAGTGGGCAGGATGGCGGAATAGAGATAGACCGGTAATAAAACAGGGTCGTCTGACTCTCTATGTCGGCAAAGGGCAATGTTGAATTCCTCAAGGCACACTTTGGAGTCCAGATAAGAAGGGGAATAAAAGGTGAACACCTTATTGCAATCGTCGATCGGTCTCACGACCTGATCCGTGGCCGTTTTATCTCTGGTTGAATAGCACACATACACGGCGCGATCCATATTTGCCTCGCAATGAATCGGATTAGGGGGTCAGTCGCAGAACGGCAAGTCCCCAGGGTTTGTCCGTTACAAAAACGGCGTCTCCCCAGGCTTGGATATCTGAAGCCTGATGCAGGTCAGTGTAGGTTGCAATGATAGCCAGCTTGGCCGGGTCGGTGATATCAATAGCATAAACACCGCTTTCCACGACATCATAACCATCCATGACGATGTAGGTAAGGAATAGCGTGTCTTCGGTGGCCGAGGATTCCATGACGTATCCGTCGGTTTCTAGGGTATCCATCATGATCGGTCGGCTGGGGTCCGAGACGTCCAGCGCTAGAAGGCCGGTATCGCCCAGGGATAAGAAAAGGTTGTCACCGGAAAGGGACATGCCCACGATCCAATTGGGCGTGTCATAGCCGCCAATGAGCTCAGGGCTGCTCGGATCGCTGATATTAAAAACATAGAGTCCTTCCCAACCGGCACCGATATAAGCGATATCGCCATCCAGCACAACGGTGCAGGTCACGCCTGAATTAGTCGGTGGCTCCCAGCTCCAAAGTTCATTGGCATTGCCCGGGTCTGTCAGGTCAATAATGCCCCAGTAATTATGACCGGTGATATGTACCAGGTCATTTTGGACGGCCAGGTGAGATAAATTCCAGGGGAGATCACTATTTTGGTTGGAATAGGTGAAGGATGTGTTGTTATTGAAGTCGATCACCAGAAACTCTTTGGAGTCCTCGCCGATGATGATATAGGCTACGCCATTTTCAACGGCCACTTCCAGCGCGCCATAGGCGCTATAGACATCCAGAGGCATGGGATTGGTGGGATTGCTGACATTTATTCGCATCAGGTTGTCCGCGCCATTCGCCAGGTAGAGCGTGTTATCCTCAATGTACAGGCCCTCAGCGGCATGAGATGTCCGATATTCACCGATCAGCTCGAAGCTGGACACTGAGGCAGTGGTTACCGTGGGCTCAATGGCGGATACAATGGATGAGGTAGGTGTGGTGCCAGGACTGTCAGGTACTCTATTCTGAACCGGATTGAGTGCTCTGTAGACCAGGAAGCCCAAAATGGAAAACACCAGAACGGCAGCCATCCCGATCATATAAGGCAGCCACTTCTTCTTTTTTGGGCCGGATTGGAAAGGTTTGTCAGGAGGCTGCTCGCCGGATAGAAACGCTGAAACGGTCCGGACGAGTTTATTAATGTGCTTTTCCAGCGGGGGTGTGAGCGCATCCAGCCAATGTTCGGCGGAAAGAAAATACGCCATTGCGCCTGTCGGGTCAATATTTTCGATCCGGAATGGGATGATAATCACTTCTTTGGCGGTTGCCCGTTCCACTTCACGAAGGACCTGGCGGGAGTGGTTAGAATTGTCGGAGAGTACCATCACCATGATTTGAGAGGCTTCAATGGCATCCACAATAGCCTCGCCCCAGGTCTGCCCAGGGGTGACATCCCGAGGCGCGATCCAGCAGCGGATGCCCTCGCCTTCAAGGCTGGCCACTATTGCGTTGGCGACAGCCTGATCTGTGTGTGAATAGCTGATGAAAACATCATGGGTCATGAATTAACTCTCCAAGTAATATGTTGATTTTTTCTGCTGGGCTATAGCCCTTCAAAGCTGACCTGGCCCTGCTCGTGGCCAAGGCTCGTTGGCTTGTCGGTCCCCGGTCGGCGGTTGCCGGCATGGATCCAAACCAGTGAAATGCCCCTCTCGCGTGCCAGGGCAACGATATTTTCTGTGCCACCAATACCCTGAGCCGGCTCTCCATCCCAGATGGCGATGATCACATCGCTCATCTCAAGCATCACCTGTCCGGCTTGCAGGTAAGCATCCGGCAGGTCTTTTGCTTCAGGTGGGGACATGATTTCATCAGCAGCGGAAAGGAGCTGGTTGAAAGTCGCCAGCGCATCCTGGTTGGTAAATTGGGATTGGTAGATCGGGGTTGGCAAGGGCAGGGGGACGATCAGGCTGCAATCCGGCCACCGTGTCAATGCGCGTTCAGCGACCAATTGATCTGTTCCTTCAGCGAGCGAAGAGACAATAGCGAATGGCGCAGGCAGGCATTCTTCAATTTTAATTAAACCGATATCAATCGCTTGATTTAGTTTTCCTATTTCTGCCAGGATTCTGTGTCCTGTAACACCAATCCGGGTCAAGATTAAGCCTTCTCGTCCTGTTTCACTTTATTCATTGTATAGCCTGCTTCGGCCAGGATTTTCGGAATCGCCCGGATGAACTCGATGTCCTTTTCCTGCTCTTCCGGGCTGAGTTCTTCCCAGGGGACCATCGAGGCATGGATTTTATTTTCTTTATCGGTAACAGGGCCAACTTCCCAGCCCATCTCCAGTTTATTGTTCCACCATCTGTTATGTTCGATCATTGCCAGGGCAATGGCATCCTGATCTTGCTGTGGGAAGTGGAAGATTGGCTGGTTGCTTCTGGAGGGGATCATCACGTAACCGATGGATGCTAATTTATTGGGAATATCTTTGATGGCATTGCGATTTTGTTCCTTTTCGTCCTCCGGCAGGTCGTCCCAATCTTTCTTACTGCTGTCCTGGGCCGAACCGGTGGATTTCCCGGTCATCATCCGTTGATAGATCGTGTGATTTGCCTGGGCGAGTTTTTCCAGCAGCTCACCTTGCAGCTTCATGGTCTGCACAAGTGAGAGGAATTCGACCGAATCAACATGCAGGTTCAATTGGTCGCTGGGGGGCAGGCAGGACCTCTCATAGGCATGCTTGTCGCTAAGCGAACTCATTGTGATGATCGATTCCATTGACCGGATGCCGTGTTTGTACCTATCTACCTCAAGGAAAGCTTTGAGTACGCCGCCGTCAATATTTAGAACCTTTATGCCGTTAATTTTGGTGAAAAGATTCTTCGCGGATCTTTCAAGTAGTGACCGCAATAAGATGGCCCGGCGGATGATGTAATAGGGATCTGACTCCATTGTGTTCTCTGGCGGGTTTGGCCCCATGATATTCACGAAGCCCTTCAACCGGCTGACAAAGTCAGGCACTTTGGCGGCCCGATACTTTTCATCAGATAATTTCTTGCCGAATTCATCAATTCGGTGACTCGTTCCGCCAGCAAAGACGAATATTGAACGTCCAATTGGATGAACGATCTGCTCCTGACGGAAGGAACCATCCTGCATGGGGGAGAGGAAAAAGCGCAGCCATCCCAGATCCTGGTCGTTCAACCGGGAATCGAATTCATCCCAAAAGACCAGCGGGATTTTACCGGACAGTACCACATCACGCACGCGATGAAGAGCATCAATGATCTCTTCCGGTCCGGAGAACTGGGAGAGGTTAAATTCCAACACCTCTACCTGGCCCTCTGCCAGTGATTGAGCCACCTGGGTGATGCCAAAGGATTTACCGGAACCTGGGGCGCCAAATACCGCAATCGAAAGTGGTTTCTTCTGGTTCCCTTTCTTCAGATATTCGCTGGCCAGGTTGTGGATACTGCGAAAACTCTCAATTTCCTGCCGGTCCACGGATAACAGGTGTCCAAATCTCCCCAGAGGGACATTTTTCAAGGTTGGCTCAATGCCATTCAGAACAATCTTTTCCGCAATTTGATGCAGATTTTCAAGATATTGATCTTCGAGAATTGTCCACCAGCCATTGCGCCTCTCTTCATCCGATAGGCTTGCCTTTTGGTCATAGACAAACACTGGATTTTGGATCTTGACCTTGGCAAAGGATGCAGAGGGCTCAGTGATATGCCTGGCAATGGATTCTATTGGGAATTGAAGTTTTTCAGGATTATCCTGATTGAGCTGATATCCTTCCAGGTGCAGGAGCCGAATGGCTGAAAGCCCGGATTGGATGCCCTGGGAAAGATCAGGATTTTTCGGGTCTTTGATGAGCTGATGCGCAAGGCTGCTGGTCAGGCAGGTTGTGTAGCCTATAACCTCACCGCTGTGTTTTTCCCGCCAACTGCCTTCAATGATATCCGGGTCGAAATATAAGAAACCTTCGGGCACAGGGCTGAGCTGTCCTGCTTTTCTGTGGGTCAGATGGACGGCACCGGCGGGGTTGAAAGAGACGATGACATCTGAACAGGTTCCCAGGCTGTTGATCGTTGGGTTATAAACCAATTCCCACACAATATCCTGTGCGGTCCGCTCCCAGGACAGGCCCTGGCTGATATGGACTTCACTCTTTCGGAGGTCTTGAACGGGAATGACAACTACCAGTTTCTCGGCGTAGTTGTCGCGGAGATGTTCCCAAAGGGGTCCTTGGGCGATAGGACAAGCCATCTTGTAGATGATCCAATCCAGATCAGCCCCATTTTTAATGGCATCAGGCCAGAATTCTGGGTGATCGCGGAATCCCAGGTTGGCATCGTCAATCACGAGGACATTGGGCGTTTCGGTGGTTGAGATGGGGAAGGGCGCTATTCCATCCTTCACATAACTCTCGACCGGGTCTAACCCGAGGAACTGTGACACCCGCCAGACGGATTGTTTTCCCTCTGAGAATTTCGACCAAAGAGCATAGGAGTTATGAAACTGGTCCTGACAGGGGTGAAAAGGCTGCTTGGAGATATTGGGCGTTAGGAATGTTGTTGATTGGAGTTGGGGATCCAAAGCTGTGGACTGTTTAATTAGATCAGCCAGCAGCCCGGCCCCGCCGATTTGAGAGCAGGCCCTGGTCCACATATTTCTGTTCCAGCCGATACTGTCCCCCTGATTTTGTGCCTGATTGATGATATGCCAATCCAAAGCCAAATCGCCAGTGATTAAAACGCAATTACCAGAAGAAGGAGCAGTCATAAGACCTCGCTTATTTTGAATAGAAATGGTTATAAGTACTGGTAAGATGCTGGAAGGTTTTTTCTCTACGAATAATGATAATTCTAACATACCCTTCTGAACAACCTATATAGATAAACAGAAACTTCAGGGTTATTCGATAGTTTCCATATTACCGATTGTCCAGCCCTTTCAATCTGCATCACGTATCTGCTTTTTTGCATGGACGTGATCCAAACACTGATATAGGCTTTCATATGTAAGGCTTTGTCAGTGACACAAGGCATACTTATTTGCTACTTGGTGATCAATCCCATTTTCAAGAAAATTTACATTGCTGGATTGAAAAGTTGCGACATTCGCGTATTGAGTTCCTCAACCTTGGAGATGATTTTTAGAAAATTATCCATATCCCATGCTCATCTACCAATGAGCAGGCCATCAACTTGCGGTTGTGAGATTAGGTCAATCGCGTTGTTTTTTTGACGCTACCGTCTTTAATCACTGGAGTGCCTGCGAGGATATTTGCATTTGGTTTCTGATAATGATGATAAAACGAAAGAGTAGATTTCCGATGAGGTGAAAATCGGTTCAGACTTGGGTCAAGGCTGTGAATGAATTTGAGCTTTATTTCACCCGGAAAACCAAGAAGAAAAAACTAGTTTTGGGTTTTACCAACCCAACCTTCGCAAAAGAATTTAAGCGGATCAATCAAGGGAAATTCACTAAGAAGCCTTAGCGCCTTCCTGGGAAATGATTTCCATCATTTCGATCATCTCTTTATTATATCGTTCTCCTAAAGGCCGACCGAAAACCGCAGCTTTTTCCAGGTATCCCCTTGCTGCCTGATACTCATGATGTTTGAATGCTATTTTTCCCAATAAATAGTAAGAATATGATTGATCAATAACGGAATTATTGCTTATAGTGAGCAGGCAATCTTTTGCGTAATCTTCATCAACCCATTGTTCTCCTCCCGGAGTTATATAGATTGATATGATTTGGTCTGCCGCAAAAGTGTTGTGCGGATTTATGCTCAGGACCTCTTTATAAAGTCTTGCGGAATTTTCGTAATCAGCCTCAAACCAATGGTAAAAAGCCAAAGATGTAATGTATTCTTCCCGGGGATCAATGGAAATTGCTTTATGGATCCATTTATATGCAGAGGTAAAGTCCGAAATCAGAATATAGCATGATGAAATGGCACTTGCAACCAATGCAGACTCTGTGCACTTGAATAAGGGTTGATATATTTTCAAAGCTTCAGGAAAGTTGCCCTTTCCCATAAAATCCCTGGCTTGTAATAGTTTTGCGAAGTTCTTTTTTGAGGATAGCGATTGTTTTTTAAACATGTTGCGTAGCCTTCTTAATGTCAAGGGTATAATTCTACTGGCTAACTTGTTTTGGAGTTCAAAATGGCCTCCCGTTTGAAACATTAATTATAAACCCTTTAAAGGTCCTGATCCGGACAGGGGGAGGGGAAGTCTTTCTGTGGTCCGGTATAACTCCGCTGAAAAAATCCAATCTGTATAATCCATAAAATTATTCGAGCTGAAAATCAAGCAGTTAATAAATATTTATATTATGGCCTCTGTTATTTCGATTGACGCCGATGCTGCGACCTCATAAAATATCTAATGAGAAGTATAACGTCACAGTACATTAATAGCCTGGGAGCTGGATTTTCACTTGACGGATGAGCCAACCAGGATAAATGTTCAAGAAATTATCTCACCAACATTAAAAATATTTTTCTCGATAAATTGTTACGATAAAAAAATTTATGATTGGGCTCGCCTGGCATATAAGAATTTTCGGTGAAGTACAGCATCGAAGAAGGCGAGATGCCAGTTAGCAGGCTAATAACTCATATTAAAAACTGAAGGGTAGATTATGGCGACCATAAAACATTGGGATACTGAAATATCTTATACAACGGAAGATCAGATCCGAGTTAGGGGATACGATCTGGTAGAGATGATGGGAACAGTTCCATTCTCTCATGTTGTCCACTTACTGTTCACGGGTGAACTGCCCTCGCCAAAGGTTGGCAGAGTCGTTGATGCCCTAATGGTGGCTTCTATTGATCATGGACCTGGATCGCCATCCGCTTTGGCCACCAGGACTGCTGCCTCGGGTGGCGCTTGTATGAAAAATGCTGCAGTGGCTGGTTTCCTGACGCTGGACAAATCTCATGGTGCTGCTGTTGAAGATTGTATGAAAGTTCTGATAAAGGTTTTAGAATTGACTGAAGAAACCTCCGGCGGCGAAGAAGAAAAAGCTGCCATCGTGGTGGATTTTCTACAGAGTGAAAAAGAAGCAGGAAGAAAGATCCCAGGTTTTGGCCATCGCCAACATCATCATGACCCTCGGGTTGATAAACTTTTCGCGCTGACAATGGATGCTGGTGTTAACGGACAATACCTTGCCATTGCCCAGGCTATTTCAAAGGCTTTATCTGAAAGGGCTGGTAAAGAGTTGCCTATTAATGTCGATGGGGCGGTTGCGGCGATTCTCTGCGAGCTGGGTTACCCGGTTGGGCTTGGGAACGCGCCTTTCCTCATCGCGCGTCTGTCCAGTTTGCTCATCCATGCCTATGAAGAAATTGAGAGTATGCCCCGGATGCGGCGGATTGATCCGGTAGATTTTGGTTATGTCGGCGTTGCCGATCGAGAATTGCCCAAATTCTACCAACCTGAGGACGAAGAATAGGAATAGGATATCAATGATCACTTCAAAAACAAAGAAATTAGGCCTGATTTGCTGGCCTGTCGGTCACAGCCTTAGTCCCATCATGCACAATACCGTGTTTGAGTCCTTGGGGATGGATTGGGTTTATTTACCCCTGGGGACAAGGCCCGGCGAGCTTGAAGCAGCGGTTAAGGGGTTGAAAGCTTTGTCTTTTGAGGGGTGCAACGTCTCCGTGCCCTACAAAACCGAGGTCATCCAATATCTGGACGAGGTCGAAGACACGGCTATGAAGATGAACGCGGTTAATACGATTAAGAACATCGATGGCAAGTTGATCGGAATGAATACCGATGCCCCTGGGTTCATCCAGCATCTTACCTCAGAAGGCTTGGAACCTGACAGATTTAATATTCTGATGATCGGCGGAGGTGGCGCTGCCAGGGCGGCACTTTTTGGCCTTTCACAGTTTGATATCCAGCACATTACGGTGATGGATACCGTTGAATCACAGGCAGCGTCATTGATTCATGATTTGGGATCAGTATATTCACCTGATAAAGTGGAATATTTACCCCCTAGCGAAGAAAACTTCAGAAATCTTAGTCTGAATGGACTTGACTTAGTGGTCAACGCAACCCCGGTGGGAATGTCACCAAAGGTCGATACTACTCCCTGGCCTGATGGTGTGGATTTACCGGATGGGGCGGCCTTTTTTGATATCGTTTATAACCCCCAAATGACCAAATTCCTCTCTCGCGCAAAAACCGAAGGTCATAAGACAATATCCGGGCTTGGAATGCTGGTTTACCAGGGCGCGATCTGTTTTGAATCATGGACAGGTGTTAAACCCACTGTAGACTTGATGTTTGAAGTCTGCCAGAACTCTTTAAAATAAGCAAGATTGAGCTGATTGAACCATTTGTGAAAGGATCCTAGCATAATGAATGTATTGAAAGTCTCACCATTAGAGCATTCACTGGAGGGAACATTAAAGGCTTCTCCTTCGAAATATCACACACATCGAGCGCTGATTCTCGCAGCGTTGGCTGAGGGTGAATCGACCATTACCGGAATGAGCACCTCCTTGGACAATATGTCCACGGTTACTTGTCTGGCTCAAATGGGCATAAAATTTACAGCCATCGAGAACGGGTATAAGGTAGTTGGCGGCCCATTCCAGACTCCGGCGAATATCCTGGATTGTGGTAACTCGGGTTCGACCATCAACTTCCTGCTGGCGGTCACCTCAACTGCCCCGGGCACGATTGTCTACACCGGAGATGAGTCCTTGCGCTCCAGGCCTTTGGGACCCTATATTGATGCTTTGAACCGCTGGGGCATTGATACCTGGTCAACTCGCTCGAATGGTTTGCTGCCGGTTGTCATCCGTTCGGGAGATATCACAAAACTATCGGATCATGTGTGGATCAATGGATTGATCTCGCCTTGGACCAGCGGATTACTCTTAGCGGCTCCGTTTACCGGTCATGACGTGACGGTTGATATTGAAGATGGAAAACTGAACGAAGCAAGCTACACGGATTTGATGATCCAGATGATGGCTCAATTTGGCGTTGAAGCTGAGGGAAAAGAAGACCACTCCAGTTTCTTCGTAAAAGGTGGCCAAAAATTCCATCCAGCCCAGGTCCATATTCCGGGTGATATTGCCTTGGCTTCATTTGGTCTGGTTTTGGCTGCCATCAGCGATTCACATATTTGTTATTCCAATATGGACCCCAATGCTTTCCATCCGGAATCGAAGATACTGGAAGCGCTTGAGCAGATGGGCGCGGATGTCCGAATTGACGCTGAGGCGAAGACCATTGAGGTCTATGGCGGCAAGCCGCTGAAGGGCATTGAGATCGATTGTAATGATGCTCCTGATATGATCCCGGTTTTGAGCATTTTATTGGCTCATGGCGAGGGTGAGAGCCGGATTGTGAATGCTGAACAGGTCCATTATAAAGAATGTGACCGGTTAGAAGCGATGGCTCAATTAAACAAGATGGGTGTCCCGGTGGAGGTTACGCGGGATGGGTTGATCATCCAGGGCGTCAAGAAGCTCAAAGGAGCAAGTGTCGATTCATTCAAGGACCATCGCGTCATGATGAGTTTTACGATTGCCGGTTTGGTTGCTGATGGGCCGACTTATATCACTGATCCTCAGGCGGCCGGCGTTTCATATCCCGGTTTTATAAAGGATATTTCAGCCTTAGGTGCGGACCTTGAGATAATCTCTGATCCGGCGTGATCAAATTGAAAGAATGATAACCTATGAAGAATGTTCTTGAAGTTGATCAGACCGGTCTTTGTTTAGAGTGTGGAACTTGTGAGGGCATGTGCCCTCACAATAATATTAAATTGGTTCCTGATGATGAGGGGCGAAATCGGATCCATATCCAGGATGACAGCTTTTGTGAGAAATGTTCTGGGATCTGTTTGAAAGTCTGCCCCGGGGCTGTAGTAGATATGGACCAGCTCAACAGGCAGGTGTTTGGGGAACTACCTGAAGACTATTGGGCCGGAAACACCATCCAGGCATTTTTAGGATATAGCCCGGATGAAATGGTCAAGAAGACCTCCGCTTCAGGAGGGATCGTCAGCTCGCTTATCATTCATGCTATTGAATCCGGGATGATCCGGGGGGCTTACCTCCTGACCCCACAGGAGGGTCTGCCATTCGAATTGAAAGCGGTTTTGGCCACAGATAAGGAATCCGTTCTCAAATCTGCCGGTTCATTCTATTGGCCAGCGCCCATTGGTCAGTGCCTCAGGGAGATACGTCATGCGGAAGGTAAATTTGCCTTTGTAGGGTTGCCTTGTGAAATTCAAGCACTGCGAAAAGCCCAGGCCATTAATAAAAGCCTGCAGGAAAAGATTGCATTTACTATTGGCCTCTATTGTGGGGGACGACCGACGATTCAGGGGCAGCGCTTTGCTTTTGAGCGTTATGGTATTGACATGGCTGATGTCAAGGATATCAAATATCGGCAACCTGAATGGCCCGGTCATCTGATGGTGACATTGGCGAATGGCGAGGAGGTCCATGTGTATAAGCCTGAACAACTTCAGGGTTTTTCTGGTCAGATATTTGGACATCCCCGCTGTCTTTTATGCCACGATGCAACGGCTGACCTGGCTGATATCTCCACAGGTGATGCAATCCGGCTTGAAGATATTCGGCAGCCCGATGAGAAGTCGATTGTAGTTGCCCGCACTAAAACTGGTTTTGAATTATTAGAAAGTGCCCGCGCTGCTAATAAACTCGTCTTACGAGAGGTGGGGATCGATAAATTCCTGCATTCCCAACACAGGCCAATCCTACATAAGAAACTAGCCCTGTGGGCACGGATCAGGCTCGCATATCGCGTGTTTGGCAAATCAACACCTAAGATCAAGATGACTGCACCTGATGGCGAGATTAAGATGAAACCAGTGTTTTATTTTGCTGGTTTTCGTATTCTTCTGGTTAGCATTTTGACGGCGAAACCCATTTTTCGAAAACTTCTTAAAATTGTGCCCATGAGCTTGTTGAGGAAGTATTCGAACTTCGAAATTTATTTCTAACAAAAAAAGAGCTTGCATTTTGCAAGCTCTTTTTTTAGTTTAATTTAGTTACTACTCTTCATCAGCAAATTTTTTGCGTCCATTGGTTATTTCTGGCTTTTCAGTATAAATATCATTGATGTTCCAGATCCCTGGGGTAGGCACGGGGATATTTTCCATTGGGCAATCGATTAGGAATGGTGCATTGGCTTCCAGGGCAACCTTTAACTGTGGGCCAAGTTCCTCAGCGGAATTGATTGTTGCAGCTTGAATTCCATATCCTTTGGCTACCTGCGCCCAATCCGGTGAATAAGGCTGTTCATCTGCTTTGAAAACGGTACCAAATTCGGTATGGTAGTGGGCCTTCTCAAGCCCGGCGATGGTCCCAAAGGCTGAATTGTTCATCACGATCCAGATGATCGGGAGGGCCATTTCCCTAGCTGTGGCCAGCACGGATGGATTAGTTCCAAAGCCGCCATCGCCCACCAAAGTGACAACGACCTTTTTCGGTGCGGCGAGTTTTGCGCCAAGCACAGCGGCGGGCCCGAAGCCCATGGTAGCTAATCCGGAGGGATGATGGATCGTGTCGCACTGAGTCACGGCATATTGTTGGGCGACGCCATTCTTGTTCCATCCGACATCGGTGAAAATCAAGGCATCGTCGGGGAGCACCTGTTTGACCTCCCATAGGATCCTCTGCGGCGTCATGGGGAAACGGTCATCCGTCTTGAGTGAATGATTCTCTTTAGCAAACGCTTCGCGGGCCTTTGAGATCTTTTCGATGGTTTCCGGATGTTGGATGGGTTCAGGCTGGCATTGCTTCACTTCTTCAAGGATCTGTTCAAGGGCGAGCCGAGGGTCAGCCACCGCGCCAATTTCCACGGGGTAGTTCCGGCCGATCTCCTGTGGCTCAATATCGATTTGGATGAAGCTTGTCTTGTTGGTGTCAAAGGTGATTCCATCATACCAGGAGGACGAATCGGCTTCGGCAAAACGGGTGCCTATCGCCAGGATCAGGTCAGCCTGTGACGTATAGCTATGGGTCAATTCCGACCCCCAGAAGCCGGTTTGTCCCAGCATGAGCGGGTGGGTATCCGGCAGCACGCTTTGCGCCATCAATGTTCTGGAGACGGGAACCTCAAGGTATTCCACGAGCTGCTGTAAGGCTTTCTCGGCTTGTGAGGCCCTGACGCCGCCCCCAACATGGATCACCGGAGATTTGGCGGAGAGCAGACGTTCAGCGATCTTTTTAGCAATTGTTCTATCCAGGGCTGGTTTGGCGATCTCATGGGAATTGCTGAAGGTTCGTTCAAACAATTTGGTGGGGATTTTCCTGGAGAACATATCCATGGGTACGGAGATGAGCACGGGACCCGGTTTGCCGCTCTCAGCAAGCTGGAACGCTCTGTCCAGGATCCTTGGCAGTGATTCCGGATCGTCAATTCGCCAGGCTCGCTTCACAAATGGGCGATAGATCTCAAATTGATCCCCATCAGCGTGCATGTTGACTTCCTGATGGGGGTGCTTGCCAAAATAGTAACTTGGGACATCCCCGGCGATGACAACCATCGGGATCCCATCCAGGCTGGCATTGGCAACGCCGGTGGTGGCATTTGTCAGCCCAGGCCCCAGGTGGCAAAGGACTACGCTGGCCCTATGGGTCACTCGTGCGTAGCCATCCGCGGCTGTTGCGGCAATCTGCTCATGGCGATTGCTTACATAGGTGATATTTTCACTCCGGCTAAGCGCATCCAGCATGGCGATGACTGTATGGCCGCACAGGCCAAAGATATGCGTCACGCCCCTGCGCTCAAGATAGTCAACAATTTGATCAGCGACAAGTTTTTCCACTTGAAATTCTCCTAATTACAAACCGTTTTACATTTATAAGATTATTCGACACCCAAATATTGTTTTGAGGTTTCGAGACACTTTTTAGCGTGTTCCAAATAGCCATGTTGCGAACTATAGCTTAACCTGGGCAGTTCAATGGAGTAGGGAACCTGGGGCAGCGCGGAGATGATGGATTTGACATCAATGCCGCCTTCTCCCAGAAAAGCCCGATTTTCTCTTAGAATATAAATCATTTCCTCGGTAGTGGTTGGAATCTCTACCTCTGCATCGCAGAGGTGGACCATATGGAACCAATTCCTGGGCAGAACTGAGAGGATTTCCGGTTTGTCACCAGCCCGGTGGAAGTGGTGAATATCCACCAGGATCCCGGCGTTTTCCCGGCTAACTTCATTCAGCACCGCTACCACACCTGACAGGTCCTTGACGGCTGCGATGGGGACGTATTCCAGCTCTACGGTCAGATCGTATTGAGCCGCCAGGTCACAAAGCTGGGCGAAGCGGGTCATATACAGGTCTCGGTTGTCCGTCCAGATGCTGCTAAGCACATGCTTCCCGCCTAATTCTACTGCGGTTTGAAAAGCAGGCTCATATCTGGCTGGGTCTACATCATCGACAATTCGAGCCAGCTCGATATCTAATAGGCGGATGCCTGTCTCTTCCATAACGCGTTTGGTTTCCGACATGAGCTGTTTATTCTTTGAGAGGTCGAAATCCGGTTCTTCGGGCAGCCCCATATAGATTTGTCGCATGCTGAAATAGTCATAACCCGCCTGGGAGGCGATAGTCGCCAGTTCCACTGGAGAGGCGTTTAGTACCGTCAATTGAGCTAGTGAGAATTCTTGAGCCATATGAATCAATTTATCCTGTTCAGTAAATAAAAAGGAGAGCCTTGAATATCGAAGCGTAGAACGATGTTCTTACTGCTTTTCAGACAGGCTCTCCAAAATTTGTGTATTACGTCTAAACTAGACTAAATCCCATTTTGGATCCATGTCTGTCATTGCCCGAGAACCCTTGACCATCAGGATGGCATCAACCAAAGCCAGCCGGACCATTGCTTCGCAGACGGGATAGATCCGGGGGAGAATTGAGGCGTCTCGGCGGGTGATCGGCTCAAGAATTTCGTCGGCCATCTTATCCATGTTCACTGCCCGTTGAGGAACGGAGACAGTGGGGGTGGGTTTGACAGCAACCCGGAGCCGGATCTCATCACCATTGGAAATGCCGCCCAGGATACCGCCGGAATTGTTGGAGTAGAAGTTCACCCGGCCGTTTTCTTTGTTGACGTAGGTTTCGTCGTTGCATTCGCTACCCAGCATATCAGCAACGCCAAAGCCTGCACCAAATTCCAGACCTTTAACAGCGCCGATGGACATCAGCCCATGAGCAATGGTTGCAGAAAGCTTATCGAAGACCGGTTCGCCAAGCCCAGCAGGCACACCATGAACAACCACCTCAACCACACCACCACAGGTATCGCCGGTTTCCTTGACAGCCAGGATATCTTCGATCATCTTCTGGGCTGCTTCTTCATCAGGACAATTGATTGAGTTGGCGCGATAATTCTTCTTGGCCTCTTCAAAGGTCACAGGCTTGGCCTTGATCCCATGGGAAGCCACTGTATAGGCCAGGACTTCAATCCCCATTTTATCAAGGATCTGTTTGGCCACGGCACCACCGGCCACTCTGCTGACTGTCTCTCGGCCAGAGGCTCGTCCAGCGCCTACCCAATCAGTAAACTCGCCATATTTCTTCATGAAGCCATATTTTGCATGGCCGGGGCGGATATTCCAGCGATAATCACGATATTGGCCCACATGGACATCTTTAATATCATTGTTGGGGATCACAATCCCGATGGGAGCGCCTGTGGAAAGATCGTCTTCCATCACACCGGAAAAAATATATACCTTATCCTTTTCAAGCCTGGGAGAATCAAGCGGAGTTTGTCCGGGTTTGCGTTTATCCAGTTCAATCTGAATATCCTCAGCCGTGATCTTGATGCCGGCGGGAACGCCATCAATGATTGTGAGTAATCCACCATACAACGTTTCAGGGATGCCTCTATCTTTGCGGAAGCAACCTGCATAGGATTCGCCACAAGTTGTTACTCGAAATACTCGACCAAACGTGTTGCCCATCATAATAAGCAATTGTCCTTTCTGGTTTTTTCACCAGACGCTTGTAAATGGAAGCTCTATTGAAAAATAAATAATTACGATTTGTCCAGTGAGGAATGGATGGCTAGCAAACTTTGTTTCAATTCACTAACGGAAATTTGTCCCGGCGCAGAGCTCTTGCCTGCGCTGCCAAATGTCATAGATGATCCGAAGATTTCTCCACTCAATCGGCTGATCGAACCGAGACCGCCCATGGACATGGTCACCAGGGGGCGATCGGCATATTTGGTTGCCATTTCTTCGGTTGCCGACAATAGGGTGAGAACATCGGCGGATGAATTTGGCATCACAGCGATCTTTGGTAGGTCAGCGCCAAGCTCTTGCATTTTCCTAAGACGGCTGATGATCTCATCTTTATTTGGTGTCGCATAAAAATCATGGTTGGACATAATGACATAAGTCTCATGTGCATGAAGGTCCTGAACGAGTTGATCTACCTTTAGGCCTTCTTTAAACAATTCAACATCAATAATATCCACGTCGCCGAGGCTGGCAATAAAATTGAGGAGATCGGCATAATTTGGACCGGAGATCTGAATTTGTCCGCCTTCTGCAGCAGTGCGAATGGTGTAAATTAAAGGAATATCGCCAATGATCAGCCGGAGAACGTGCAGAGTTTCTTTGATTTTCTGTTCATCGCGAACATCTTCATAGAAATCAGCGCGCCATTCAATTAGTTCTGCGCCGATTTCGACGATGGATTTCGCATCTGACAGGATTTCTTTCTGGGTTTTACCGACGATGGGAACAATAATCTTTGGTATACCAGTTCCGATTTCGATGTCGCGAATTGTTAATGGCTTGATAATGTCACACCTCATGCAAATCTTCAATAAGAAAAATTTTTACTAACTTTATCCATTTTTATCATGAAAATTGGCCTAAGTACAATTCAAGAATCCATTTGACTGATAAAAAAATTTATTAATATTTTTTGAGTGAAAATCCGCTTAAATGAAAAGACCATGTCTTTTAGTGGGTAAATGGAATTGATAAATAAAATAAATCATAGCAACGAAAACTTGTATTAGACATTCGCAATCTATTCTTTTAGAATGAGGCTCATAAAAATATTTATTGAAAATATTTTAACACTCGTTAAGCAGGTATTAATCAACGGAAGGTTCCCATTGGAAAAAGAAATCACAGCAGTTGAACATTCTGAACTAGATGATGTTTTTTCAAAAGCTCATAAGGCATTAGAAATTGCTGAAGGGTTTGATCAGAAAACAGTGGACCGCTTGTGTCAGGCCGTAGCCTGGTCGGTGGCTAATAAGGAGACATTCCTCAAGTTGGTGGATATGGGGGTTGAGGAGAGCAATTTGGGTGACCCTGTTGGCCGCCAAGGTAAACGGTTTAAGATTATTGGCTGCTTACGAGATGCTCTTCGAGAGAAATCAATCGGCGTTATTGAAGAGATTCCTGAAAAGGGCATTGTGAAGTACGGCAAGCCTGTGGGTGTCATTGCCTCTCTGGTGCCGACTACAAACCCAGCGCTTACACCTGTTGGTCAGGCGATCTATGCGATTAAAGCCAGGGATGTCGTCATTTTTTCGCCCCATCCACGCTCTGCAAAGACAACAAATACAACAATCGAATTGATGCGTGAAGCATTGAGGCAATGCGGTGCACCTGCAGATATTCTGCAGTGCTTGACCAAGCCCAGTAAGGCGCAAACAGCTGAGTTGATGAAACGTGCTTCATTAGTTATTGCTACGGGCGGTAAGGCTATGGTGCGGGCGGCCTATAGCTCCGGTACACCAGCTTATGGCTCCGGCGCAGGCAATGCGACTATGATTTTTGATGAAACAACGGATGTAAAAGTAGCTTGTCATAACTCCATGCTGAGCAAGACATCCGATTTCGGTTCCGGTTGTTCTGCTGATGGGAATCTGATTGTATCCGACCAGGTTTATGACCAGGTGTTAGAAGGCCTTCAGGACGAGGGTGGCTACATGGCATCCGACCAGGAGCGTGAAATGCTCAGGAAGGTCATGTGGGATGAGGAAGGCCATCGACTTCCGAACACTATCGCCATCCGACCTCAAAAGTTGGCTGAAATCGCCGGTTTTTCCATTCCTGATGATCGGAAATTCATTTTCGTAATTGGCGATGGGATTGGCAAGGAATATCCGTTCTGCAGTGAAAAACTGACTACTTTGATGGCCGTTCATAAATATTCGGGTGAGTTTGAGAACGCTCTCACTATGATGAAGGCTATATATGAAGTGGGTGGCAAGGGACATTCCGTTGGCATCTTCTCATTTGACGATGACCACATCGACAGGCTGGCCCTCGTAGCGCCTGTCAGCCGGATCATGGTTCGTCAGCCACAGTCGAAATCGAATGCCGGTTCATTCACGAATGGCATGCCGATGACTTCATCAATGGGCTGTGGTACATGGGGAGGCAACATTGTCTCCGAGAATATTAGCCTAAAGCATTATATAAATACAACATGGGTCTCAAGGCCTATTCCAGAGGATCGACCATCCAACGAGGAACTGTTTGGTGAGTTTTATGATCCTTCGAAAGAGCTGTAATTAAGACATGTGGTTGACTTTTTATTGAGGTTTGAGGGAAGAGGCTTTTAATGATTACTCATGTCCTAAGCGTGAAGAACAGGCAAAATAGTGTTCTTGTTGTGATAGACTCGAATGGTTTGATAAACATTTGCACTGTTTCCTGTAAACATTCACTAGGCATGAGAATTAGGATGCGATCATGAGATTACATCAGTTAAAATGTTTTACCACTTTATACCAGACACTTCACTACACTGAAGCGGCTAATGAATTATATGTTTCGCAGCCAAGTTTGAGTTATGCCATACGAGAACTTGAGAAAGAATTAGGCGTGAAGCTGTTTGACAAGCACGGGAAGACTATCACCGCTACAAAATTCGCGACAGCTTTTTTGCCTTTTGCGCAGACAGCCATTGATTCATTGCTTGCCGGTGAATTGAAGCTAAAGGATATGATGAATCCCTTGAATCTGCGATTGGGATACATTTTTAGCCTTAGCTACGATTTCCTGCCCAGCATCTTCAGTCTGCTTCCCCATCTTGCCGCAAATGAGGACTTTACGTTTTCCTTCTACCAGGGCACGTCGGAAGATCTGGTTCAGAAAATTCAGCAGGATAAACTGGACCTTGCTTTCACGCCATATTATCAGGGCGAAGGGATTTCAAGTTACCAAGTATTTTCCCAGGAGATTTTCCTGGTTGTGCCAAAATCACATCCCTTGGCTGATGAAGAGGAAGTGGATTTTTCCACGATTGCGAGTGAGAAATTCGCATTGATTAAATCCGGGACTCATCTCCGCCATGTGATTGATGACATTTTTACCGGATATGAAGTTGATCCAAACGTGGTGTTTGAAGCGGAAGAATGCAATTCGATTGCTTCATATGTCGCTTCTGATTTTGGGGTGTCGCTCATTCCAAGAATTCCTCCTTTGGTTCAATATAACTTATCCTTCCTACGGATTAAAAACTACCCAATCAATCGCAAGATCTATTTGATCTGGAAGACGGATAGTGCCGTAAAGCCGATTATTATACAGATCCAGGAGAGTCTCAAAGAACATTTTGACACGAACCAGGTCAGGTCCGAATAATGTTAGCCTCAATATTGTTTGTGACCAAGAATTAGCCACTTATGGAATAACGCACTGCTGTATTGCGTAGAGAAAGATCGATATTAGTTTCACTCATAAACCATATAAGGAGATAAAGGATGAAACGTAGTTTGTTGTTTTTGTTAGTTGCCATCATGGTGCTTAGCATAGTGGGATGCCAAAGCTCCGCTGTCACTGAAGCAGTAGTTCCTGACGATGATGGCTCTTCAGAGGTTTCTGGTGAGGAAACCTCAGGTGAGGAAGTCGTTGCGGATAGCTCCGACAGGATTCTCCGCGAACAATTAGTGGTTGCAATCAGCCAGGAACCTCCAACATTGGATGCCTATGCAGCTTCCAATGAAGTTGTTTTTCTTGCTACCCAGACTGTTTTTGAATCTCTGATCAAGAACGTGGATGGTGAACTTGTGCCTTGGCTGGCAACGGGATTTGACATCATCGATGACACCACAATCCGCTTCACACTTCGTGAGGATGTGCTGTTCCATGATGGCACTCCGATGACCGCTGAAGATGTTCTGTTCTCGATGAGCATAGCTCAAACAAGCAACTTCACCAGCACAATTTTTGGTGCACTGGATATAGAGAATTCTCAGGTCATTGATGACTTCACTGTAGAATTTAAGTTACAGTATCCTTTTGCCCCGATCATGGAAGCATTTGCCTGCTATCGTGGCGCTATTTTCAGCAAGGCTGCCTATGAAAGCATGGGTGCAGAAGCCTTTGGCCGTGCCCCCGTTGGTACTGGCCCCATGATGTTCAGTGGATGGGTCGCTGGTGACCGGATTGAATTGGTGAAAAACGATAGCTATTGGGGTGTGGAACCTGCTTATGGCAAATTGGTCTTCCGCGTTATTCTGGAAGCTTCCTCCCGTGCTATTGAACTTGAGACCGGTGGCGTTGATATTGCTTTCGACCTTTCAACCACCGATTGGGGTCGGATCGATGAGGATCCCTCCCTGCAGATGCTCAAGGGTACCTCCCTCAAGATGGTCTACCTTTGCTTCAATAACGAAAATGAACTTTATGGCAATGAGTTGATCCGCAAAGCTATTGCATATGCAATCAATGTAGAAGCTGTTGCCACAACCGCTTACCAGGGTTACGCAGAAGCTGCTGATGGTTTCATGGCAAAAAGCATTCCTGGTTATAAGGTAGAGGGTCCCTGGGAATATAATCCCGAGAAATCCAAAGAATTGCTCGCTGAAGCCGGTTATGAAGATGGTCTAGAAGTTAAATTCATCACCTTCCAGCAGCAGAATTACAATGCCGCCATCGAGATTATTCAGAGCATGCTCAAAGAAGTTGGTATCACCGCCACAATTGAAATGGTTGATATCACTACCTTTACAACGATGAATAATGCCGGTGAACTGCCCATGACGGTTATGTCCAACAGCGCCACCATTCTTGACCCGGCGAGTGCTCTGGTTGCATGGCCTCTTGCCCGCACAATTTCCCTCCGCCATAACGACCAGCATGTTCAGGACCTTCTGGACGCCGGTGAGCAAACCTATGCGATGGAAGATCGTATTCCGATCTATGAGGAACTGCAGGACTACCTCTGGGACAAACTGTATCTTCTTCCTCTTGCTTATCCGGAGAGAGGGTATGCCGCCAGTGGAACCATTCTTAATTTTGAATTTGTGAGTACTGGTATTCCTGATTTCACAGTGATTGAATTCACACAAGAGTAAAATGTACCAAGCGAAGAAGTAGTAACAACGAAAAATAGGAATAGTTGCCATAGGGGGTTCCCTGTGGCGACTATTCTCTTTCTTTGCAATGTAAGGAGCAATCTCTTATGGCTCGTTATGCACTAAAAAGAATTCTTGCCATGATACCGGTGTTAATTGGCATCAGCTTTGTGATTTTTACCCTTCTATATTTTACGCCGGGTGATCCAGCGCGAGCACTATTAGGTGACTTGGCAACGGAATCAGAAGTGGAAACGCTTCGCGAAGAGATGGGGCTGAATGATAGTTTTATGTCGCGATATTTCCACTATATGGGTGATTTGTTAAAGGGCGATCTTGGTGTTTCATATGTTTCCAAGCTACCTGTCAGTGAAGAAATTATGACCAGATTACCTGTAACTGCTCGGGTTGCTTTTTATGTCATAATTTTTGCTGTCATTATTGGTGTGCCAGCTGGAATCATATCTGCAACAAAGCAGTACAGTTTCGTTGACAATCTGGTACGTATCTTGTCATTATTAGGCATCACGATGCCCAGTTTCTGGCTGGCTTTGTTATTAGTTTTATTATTCTCAGTTAAACTGGGTTGGCTACCGGCCTCAGGCCTATATGGGCCGATCTATTATCTTATGCCTGTGGTAAGTATTGCTGCTGTGCCGGTGGCTACGATCGCACGGATCACAAGATCGAGCATGCTTGAGGTGATCCGTTCGGATTACATCCGAACCGCCAGGGCTAAAGGCCAGTCTGAGAATGTGATCTTGTTCAAACATGCTCTCACCAATGCTTTGATCCCCATCCTGACAATCGTTGGTATCCAGTTTGCCGGGAGCTTGGGTGGTGCTGTGGTCAATGAACAGGTTTTTGCCATACCTGGCCTGGGGAAAATGATGGTGGATGCCATCAAGGCAAGGAATTATCCCTTAGTTCAAGGTTCTGTGCTGATGTTGGCAATGCTACAGAGTGGTGTTAATTTGGTTGTTGACCTTCTGTATGCATTAGTGGATCCACGGATTCGTTCTCAATATATTACGAGGAAGAAGACTTCAAAAGAAGATCCTGTATCAACGTCCAGTCTACCGAGTAACACTGATGCGCAGGAGAGTTAGGCTAAATGGATAATAAAAACCAAAAGGTTCACGAAAACAAAATTGTGATTGTTAAGAAACGCAGCCAGTTCCAGGAAGTGTGGCGACGGCTGAAGAAAAACCGTTTAGCGTTGGCTGGTCTGGCAATGCTGCTAATTTTGGTGTTGTTAGCTATATTTGCGAATGTTATTGCACCATATCCGTATGATAAGCAGAATTATTCAGAAATCATGCAATCACCTTCGCTGCAGCATTTGGCAGGAACGGACGAATTCGGCAGAGATATTTTGAGTCGGATCATCTATGGGTCACGCATCTCCCTGCGGATCGGTTTTATCTCATTGTCAGCTGGCGCTTTAGTGGGTTGCATCCTGGGTGCGATTGCTGGGTATTTTGGGAATATGGTAGACAATGTTATCATGCGTATCTGCGATATTCTCTATGGGATTCCAAGAGTTGTCCTTGCGATTGCTATCGCTTCGACTCTTGGCGCTGGAATCACAAGCGCTTTGATTGCGGTTGCGGTCAGTTCTGTGCCCAACTTTGCCCGGGTTGTGCGCGCTGCCACGATGACGGTTCGCGATCAGGATTATGTTGAAGCGGCACGTGCAATTGGTGCCAATACTGGACGTATTCTGAGGGTTCACATTTTCCCGAACATTCTGGCACCTATCATCGTCCAGGCAACACTTGGTATTGGGAAGTCAATTCTCCTATGTGCCTCATTGAGTTTTCTGGGGTTAGGGATCCAGCCGCCAGTTCCCGAATGGGGAGCCATGCTCTCTAGCGCAAGGACTTATATGCGGGATAACCCATATATGGTTATTGGGCCTGGCCTGGCGATCATGTTAACGGTGATGGCATTGAACCTCTTCGGAGATGGCCTCCGCGATGCTCTCGATCCAAAGTTGAAGAAGTAAGGGGCCAGTATATATGACTTATGAAACGAACGATAACATTCTTGAAGTAAAAAACCTGACAATCCATTACATTACCGAGGAAGGTGTTGTCAGGGCAGTCAATGATATAAGCTTTTCCTTGAAGGAAAGTGAGACCTTGGGCTTAGCCGGTGAAACTGGCGCAGGGAAGACAACGACCGCGCTTGGTTTGATGGGGCTTATCCCTGAGCCGCCCGGAAAAGTCATTGATGGGCAGATTATCTTTCATGGAAAAGACCTGCTCAAATTGAGTAATTCGGCGATGCGAAAGTATCGTGGAAATGAATTATCCATGATCTTCCAAGACCCAATGACGGCTTTGAACCCGGTTTTGACCGTCGGTGATCAAATTTCAGAGGTAGTCCGTTTGCACGAGAAACTATCCCGCGCGGATGCTGAGATTAAGGCTGCTGAAATGTTGGAGATGGTGGGGATACCCAAAGAGCGTATGGTTGAATATCCCAACCAGTTCTCTGGCGGCATGAAGCAAAGGGTCATCATCGCGATCGCGCTAGCCTGTAACCCAAGCTTGATCATTGCTGACGAACCTACGACCGCTTTGGATGTGACCATCCAGGCTCAGGTTCTTGATTTGATGGGTGGATTGAAGAAAAGGCTGAATACTGCAATGATCATGATCACACACGATCTGGGTGTGCTCGCTGAGATCTGTGATCGGGTGGCGATTATGTACGCAGGACAGATTGTTGAGATTGGCTCTCTGGAAGATATTTATGACCATACGATGCACCCTTATACCAAGGGATTGTTTGGTTCTCTGCCGGATTTGAACAGCAAGGTTGACAGGCTTACCCCAATTGTCGGCCTGATGCCAGATCCAACTCATCTTCCAACTGGCTGTCCTTTCTACCCACGATGCAGCCATAAGATGCCAGAGTGTGAATTAATTGCCCCTGAGGATATTGAAGTTTCGCCTGGGCATTTGGTCAAATGCTTACTTTACAAATGATGGATGGATGTCTTATGGCGAAGATGAAACAATGTCGTACCTTTTTCGTTGGAGAAAAAAATGGATAGTCTGCTTGAGGTAAGTAACTTAAAAAAATATTTCAAAACCCCCAGGGGAATGTTACACGCTGTCGATGATGTCAGCTTTGTCGTTAATCAAGGCGAGACATTAGGTGTGGTTGGTGAATCTGGGTGTGGTAAATCTACCTTGGGACGTGTGATTATTCGGTTGATTGATTCCACGGCTGGAAAGGTGATTTTTGATGGCGAAGATATCACAAACTCGAATGCCCGGCAAACTCACGCATTGCGGCAAAAGATGCAGATTATCTTTCAGGACCCGTATTCCTCATTGAATCCCCGTTTGACGGTTGGCGAGAGTATCTCAGAACCTCTGGTCATTCATAAATTGTGTGCCAAGAAAGCAGAAATTGAAAAGCAGGTCTATACTTTGATGGATACCGTCGGTTTGGCCAGGCGCTATGTTAATTCATATCCACATGAATTGGATGGGGGACGCCGGCAGAGAATCGGGATCGCCCGAGCCCTCGCTTTGAACCCGAAGTTCATTGTCTGTGATGAACCCATTTCCGCTTTGGATGTTTCCATTCAGGCCCAGATCCTCAATTTGATGCAGGATCTTCAAGAGGAAAAGGATTTTACCTACATTTTCATCACACATAACCTTTCAGTAATCAAGCATATCTCCAAGAACATCATGGTCATGTATTTGGGTGTTACGGTTGAGAAATGCTCAACTGATGCTTTATTTGATAAACAATTACATCCGTATACTAAAGCGCTTCTTGCTGCAATCCCTGAGCCAAAAATTCATAAGACCCGGGTACGCAAGTTGTTGACAGGTGAGATCACATCGCCTATTGAACCCAAGCCCGGTTGTCGGTTCGCAGCTCGTTGTGAGTATGCAAAGGAAAAGTGTTTCAATAGCACGCCCAAGTTCGAAGAGGTTCTTCCTGATCACTTCGTTGCCTGCCATTGGGTGCGAGAGATTAACGGGCTTTAGAGGAAAAAGAAAGTTTTTTTGAAGAAGAATTTACTGAAGCCATCGGAAAACTGACCCTGTATCATTTGGACTATTTTCGATGGCTGCAGTTATATATTCAGCAAAGGATATAAAGTGACAGAGAAAAGTTATTTCAGAGAACTTGCAGAATATTTCAATTCATATTCGTTTTCTGATATTGATGCTGAAACTTTGCATCAGGTAAAACGTTCATTAGTGAATTATTTGGGTGGGAGTATCTATACGGCGTCCCACCAGAGCTGTCAGGATCTGTTGCAGTTGATCCGCGATTTAAACCCGAGCGCTGGCACAGCCAGTATCTGGGCTGACCAACAACCCGTGCTCCCAATTATTGCTGCATTCTCTAACGCAGCTAGGTTGTCTAGCATTGAATTGAACGATGGCACTAAAGCATCGGCGCATCCTGGGATTTATGTCTGGTCAACTGTTCTGGCGACGTATCAGCGTTTCCCGGTTCCAGTGGAAGATGTCATCCGGGCAGTGGTTTTTGGCTATGATGTCTGCACCCGAATGGCTTTGCTTTCGATTGAAAGAATCCGTGAATTGGGACTGCATAACCCTGGTTTTGTGGGCGGATTAGGTGCAGTCGCGGCGACTGGATTGCTCAGAGGTCTGTCTGTTGACCAGTTATGTAATGCATTTGGTATGACGGCCTCCTTGCTCCCACTTTGCCCGTTTGTTGGTTTTGTTGAGGGGGCCAACTCAAAGGATCTTTATGGCGGATGGGGAGCATATCTGGCGATGTTTGCGGTTGAAGCTGCGAGCCGTGGCCTAACCGGCCCCGATACTGTTCTCCATGGTGTAAAATCTCTGAAGACTGTCTTTCAGGGTCATACTGGAAAAGAGATCAAACCTGGGCAACCCTATTTGATTAACGAATTATCCATCAAAGAATTTCCTGCCTGTTTCGCGGTTAATCCGGCGATTAAGACAGTGTTTAAATTGCAGGAAAAGCATGATATTGCCCCCGATCAAATCAAATCCATTCTGGTTGATTCCTATCCTTATTCCTACGATCTGGATGGGGGCCTTCCTGAGTCTTTAAACACAACATCCAGTCGTTTATCTCTGACCCATTCTGTTTCTGCAGCCATTATTGATGGAGAGGTGACCCCGGCGACGTACACAACTGAACGGCTAAGAGATCCTCGGTATGTTGAGATGAGGAAAAAGGTTGTCACCTCCCGGCATAATGAATATGGCACCGGGCCCACCGGAAAGAGGGCTTGTATTATTGAGATCACCCTGATGGACGGGCAGGTTCTGCGTGAGGAATATGATTCAGCTTTGTCGGTCAAGGATAATTCTGACGAGTATCTTTTGAATAAGTTTAATGGCCTGACAGAGGAAGCATTGGAGGAAAGCCAGCAGAATGATTTGTATGAATTCGCAATGAGCCTTGAACGCCAGGCGAGTTTGGATCCAATGTTGGATTTACTGAAAGCGATTCCCATTATCGGTTAGAATTTCCATTAGTTCAAAAAGGTTAATTGTTGTTCAATAGGTTTCAGCTCGATGTTTTTCCATAGCTTGGGCTGAAATACGCATTGGACACTTAGCGCTATTTAAACAGAGAATGAGGAGTTTATCCTGAACAGGCAAATGTATCTTGATTATGTGAAAATTCTTGAGGAAGAGCTTGTACCCGCGACAGGGTGTACGGAGCCGATCGCAATTGCCCTGGCAGCAGCAAAAGCCAGAGAGATGCTGCACTGTGAGCCTGAGAAAATGCAAGTGCTTTGCAGTCGTAATATCTTCAAGAACACGCGGAGTGTGACAGTTCCAAATTCCAATGGGCTAATCGGCATTAAAGCCGCCGCCATATTGGGCGCTTTGGGTGGGAAGCCATATTTGGGAATGGAAGTCATCTCGGAAGTTGAGCCTGATCAGGTGGAACAAACTCAAGCCCTTGTGGAAGGACAATTTTGTGAGGTCGGGCTTCTCGAATCCGACATTGATTTACATATTCAGGTCGAAATGTTTAAAGGGCCCGATTCCGCCCTAGTGGAAATCAAACACACGCACACCAATATCACACTGATTAAAAAGAACGGTCAGATATTCTTCCAGCAACAGGATGATTCCGGTAACTATTTAGGAACCTTTGTTGATCGTTCCATTCTCTCGGTAGCAAGGATTTATGAATTTGCCAATGAGGTTGATCTGGCTGATGTTCGGCCGATGATTGAACCTCAAATTGAATATAATTCGGCCATTGCGGACTATGGGATCAATCGAAAATTAGCGGTTGGGTTAGGGCAGTTGATCTTGCAGCGTCACCCTGATGATGATTATGAGAAGGCCAGAGCATATGCTTCAGCGGCTTCAGAAGCCCGAATGACGGGTTGTCCCTTCCCAGTGGTAACAAATTCGGGTAGTGGCAATCAGGGCATCACATGTTCAGTGCCGTTGATCAGCCTGGCAAAATCCTGGGGTGCCTCGGAAGAGGAGCTTATCCGCACTCTGGTATTTTCGAATTTGTTGACCATTCATCAGAAGTCGGGGATTGGCAGGCTTTCCGCGTTCTGTGGCGCAATCAGCGCGGCAATCTCGGCAGGAGCAGGTATGACCTATTTGAAGGGCGGCTCCTTGAAGCAGATCAACTGGACGATTTCCAATATCATGGCGAATATCCCCGGCGTGATTTGTGATGGCGCTAAGTCATCTTGTGCCGCAAAGATTGCCTCGGGCTTGGATGCCGCGATTCTTGGTCACCAGCTAGCAATGCAATCAAGTAAATATTATGAAATGTCAGGCATTTTACAATCGGATATCGAGGTATTAATTCGGAATGTGGGAAAGATCGCTAAACAGGGGATGGCTGAAACCGACCAGGTGATTATGGACTTAATCGTTAATGATAATGTCCAAAATTCTGGATAACTAAATTATTGATTGACTCTATTGGGTTTGTTTCACTAATATAATGCCGGACGAGATGGAGCCTCGTTGTTCTTTGATTGTTTCTGGTAAAAAGGCATATTTGATTTCTGTTTTCTGCCCGCGAGGAAACAACCACCAACAATAAATTATTTTATCGGTCAATTGCTTGACATTTCAGTTATGGTTGATAAAAACTCGCTAAGCAAAAATAGGGGTTTAGTTCATCTGGAAGAACGTCTCCTTGCCAAAAAGAAATGAGGGCTAAAAGCTCTCTTTTTTAACCCCCCATATACTGTGTATATATTCCAATTACGGGCTTTGTCCCCTATATAGGGATGCTCCTATTTCCGGCGTCGGAAACTAAGTCTTCTCCGGTGGGATGCCGGCTCCTTTTTCTGTAAGTATTATTAATGATAGCTACTAGTTTATTCATGCCTTTATCTGAATAGGCTGAATTGTTGTTGGATAAAAAAATCAATAATAACTAGACCTGTTTTTGGGGCGGTCATATATGTTGAAAGTATAAAGAAACAATCTTAACGAGTTGAGAAATTGTGGATAAGAACCTGATATATAAGCGATGGTGGGGCGATATATTCGTAACTGAAATAAGTGAAAAAAATATATTTCAAAACCGATTTATTCTATTTTAGCTAAAGGGAAGTTAAATTTCATTGACATGGGTCCATATTTATGATAATTTTATAAATATAAAGCGCAATCGTTTGCGTAACACCTTTTGATAATTGTTTTATTAAAATTTTATTGAAATAGCCTCACAATAATAGAATTTGTTTACTAAAGGAGAAAAATGAAAAAAGATAGAGTTCTTAATCCTGATATTGTTGCCGAGATTGCAGCACTAGGCCATACGGAATATTTTTGTATTGCAGATTGTGGTTTACCCATTCCGGAGGGGGTTGCTATTGTCGATGTATCAGTTACAGCGATGATCCCTACTTTCTTACAGGTTTTGAAATCAGTTGAAGCAGAACTTGTTGTGGAATCATATATCGTGGCGAGTGAAATCGTCGAGAAGAATCCAGAGACTCTAAAGGAAATTGAATCTTTGATGGGCGGAAAACCAGTCGAGATGGTGCCCCATGAGGAATTCAAGAAGCTGACTGCCAATGCGAAATGTATTATCAGAACTGGCGAGACTTCGCCTTATGCCAATATTATCCTTGTTGGTGGTGTGAATTTCTAAATTGCGTTCTTCAACTTAAAATGAATAACGGTTTATTAGTTGGCTTGTATTTGCTAAATCCATAGATTAATCCAGGCGCATATATTTACACCCGAATTCTTATGGGATAACAGGAGTTGGTACAAATGACAAGGAAAGCTTTGATATTTCATGGTGGATGGCAAGGCCATGAACCGAAATTAGTCAGCAAGCGATTTGCTAGTTTATTGGAAAAAGAAGACTTTGAAGTCTTTGTCTATGACACGTTGGAATGTCTGGGCGACAAGGACTTTTTGCTGTCTATGGATTTGATCATTCCCATGTGGACTCAGGGCGAACTTGACGATCGCTATGCCTTTTTCCTATCAGAGGCTGTCGAATCTGGGGTTGGGCTGGCGGGCGCTCATGGCGGCATGTGTGACTCCTTCCGCTGGTCAGTTGAGTATCAATTCATGACAGGCAGCCAATGGGTGGCGCACCCTGGGGACGTGTATTATCACCACATCTCAAAACTGACGGAAGAAAATTTGGCCTATGTGCAAAAGAACTATCCCACACCTTCAGATGGATTCCAGACAGATTACATTGTCAATGTCAGGCGGGGCGCAGCTTCTCCAATAGTGGAAGGGATTCCGGACTTTAGGGTGCATTCGGAACAATACTATTTGCACCTGGACCCATGCGTGAACGTTCTAGCAACCACTCTAGTGCATACTGTGGGACCGCACAGTGCAAATGGGCCGGTTGCGATGCCGGTGGTTTATACTAAGTTGTGGGGGAAGGGTCGAGTGTTCTACAGCTCACTTGGTCATGTTGATGCTGTTTTTGAGATCCCCGAGGTTACGGAAATTATGCGTCGGGGGATGCTTTGGGCGGCTCGCAAGTAATGAACAAGTTGAAAATTCAATAAAATTAACAGGTTCTCTCTATTCAAAGAGAACCTGTTTTTATTTTGACTGGTTGAGATTCGGGATTATTCTATTTCACCTTTAACGACAGAGGTGTTAAAGGGGCTGTCCCTGAGAGACACTTCCGGTGCCCGGCGTTCAATGGCCGCTCTTGCGATTTCGATATCTTCAGCCGCTTCACGGGGATTGAATGTGCCGATACAGACCATGTCCTGTTCGCGGATGGTGTTATATACAAAGTTTAGGCCCACGAATGGTGTGGTGCGACCTGCTGCCAGGGGCTTGATGGTGATGACAGGCTTCTTTGTGTTGTGGATGATCTTGGCGACACTTTCGATTTCGATCTGCATTAGGAAACCCATGCTGTTATAGATTTGGATATAGGTCTCGACATCGTATTCATTGATATCAGCATATTGCACAACTTCAGGCATATGGGCCGAAAGTCCGGGGATCATACCGGCTTGCCGGATCATATCCAGATAATCCGGTAAGCGATCGATGGATTGGGTGTTTTTGTTGAGGAGCTGCTCGACGCAGGAATGCAATGGCATGCAGAAAGTTGCGCCTCGCTTGGCACATTCTTCTATTGTCTGCCTGGCTTCGGCTCGCGCTGTGGGATTATCGTCGACATTGATGATTGGTTCATCAATGATGATCATCTCTTTTCCCGAATTTTCCTGCGCCATCTTGACAGCTGGTAGGAGGTTATGATCGACACTGAAGAGGCCTAAAACAGCGTTGATGTCGTGTTCCAAAAAGGTCTCAAAAATATCACTGACAGATTTTGGCCCCTGATGGGTTTGTTTAATAAATAAGTCATTGGAAGCGCTCAGGTGACTGAACCCTGAAACCCAGTTGCAGCCAATAATCATTCTGGGTAAGGAGACGCCGGCGACGGTTGTTCTTGGAAAGCTATTATTCATAAAAGGCTATTCCTTTCAGCCAGTTGTATGGGGCTATTATGCAGGTATCGGGAGGTGAGGCTAACCCCGATTATTCTTAACGAATAACATTGTTTATTAGATTAGATCATTAATCATTTTGAGAATATCCATACTAAGGATGTTTGTCAAGGGTAGGGGGAGGGATTGATGCGGAACATAGTGGATTCAAGGTGGAAAGCCGAAGCGCACGGAAGGTTTGCCGGTTTGAAAAACTGGTGGAATTGCGAAGAAGTTGGTTGTTTATTCAATTTAATCCGGAAATCAGGCTTGTAGGGGTGGGAAGACCTTAATAAACGATAAAGAAGTGTTAATTTTCTATTGACATGGGCTAAATCTTATGCTAAATTAAATAAAACGTTTGCGCAATCGTTTGCTAGAGAGGGAAGCAATGGACAAGGTTACGATAAAAGATGTAGCAAAAGAAGCAGGGGTGTCTTATACAACGGTGTCTCATGTGATTAATGGCACCAGACGAGTCAAACCAGAAACCAAGGCTCGCGTTGAAGACGCTTTAAAGAAATTGGATTATACGCCGAACAGCCTGGCAAGGTCTTTACGGGTTGGGTCCACGAAGACAATTGGTCTGATTGTGCCAGACGCGTCCAACCTCTTCTTTGCTGAAATTTCTCGCAAAATTGAGGATTTAGGTTTTCAACTGGGCTATAGCGTTATTCTTGGTAATAGCGACAATGATCCAAATAAACAAAGTAATTATATAAATACTTTAATTGCGAAACAGGTTGATGGGGTGATCTTTATGGCAACAGGGGGTGATGTGGAGGATCTCCAATCTCTGTTAAAAAATAAGATCCCGGTTGTCGTCGCTGACCGTTATGTACCACTCGAGTTTGCAGACGTTGTTTTGCTTGATAATGAGGCCGCAGGTTATGAGGCGACAAAGTACTTGTTGGACCTGGGTCATGAATGTATCGCTTGCATAACGGGGCCGAATCACCTTTCACCGAGTATGAAACGGGTAGAAGGTTACAAGAAAGCACTTGCGGAACGTAATATTCCCTTCAAATCGAGTTTAGTCAAGGCTGGCAATTTCCGCTTTGATGGAGGGATGTCTGAAATGACAGATCTCCTGAATGGTTCCTGCAAGCCAACTGCAGTATTTGTTTTGAATGACATGATGGCGATTGGCGCAATTGCCGCTATTCGTAAAGCTGGTCTCAACATTCCTGATGATATTTCAGTGATTGGCTTTGATGATATTGAGCTTGCGGCAATAACAACCCCATCGCTCACCACAATTGCCCAGCCTTTTGACGAAATGGCAGAGCAAGTCATTCATTTACTCATAGATAAAATCCAAGGAAACCGCACTGATGGGCATAAACGGATAAGCCTAAACGCGGAATTAATCGTACGAGAATCAACCAGCGCAAAGGAAAACAGAAAGTGAACAGCATTGCCGTCATTGGTAGTCTAAATATTGATCTTGTCGTTCAGACCACGAGGGTTCCCGAAGCTGGTGAAACCCTTTCTGGTGATAGTTTTAATGTGATCCCGGGAGGTAAGGGAGCAAACCAGGCAGTTGCGGCCAGCCGAGCCGGTGGCAGTGTATTTATGTTCGGCTGCGTTGGTCAGGACACCTTTGGGCCTAAGATGATCTCAGAACTCCAGAAAGCTGGTGTCAATACAGAATTTGTAGAGACTGTCGCTGACGTGTCTACTGGAACAGCCACGATCCTGGTTGAGCAGAGCGGTGAAAACCGAATTGTGATTGTGCCCGGCGCTAATGCTTATGTAACGCCGGAGTGGATTGACGACCGATGGGATGAAATTTCGAAGTCTTCATTGATCCTGTTGCAGCATGAGGTCCCTCTGGAAACGGTTTTTCATATCATTCACCGGGCAGCCGAGGATAATATTCCGGTAGTCCTAAACCCTGCGCCTATATATCCTATTCCTGAAAATTACTTAAAGCAGGTCAGTGTACTTATCGTGAACGAGATCGAATGCGCCAGCCTGGTTGGTTTTCCGATTACCGATAGACTCAGAGCCAAAGAAGCTGCAGAAATTTTGCATTATCAAGGGATTGATACTGTTATCGTCACCTTGGGGAGCGGTGGTGCATTTATTCTCAATACGGATACAAATTTTCACCAACCAGCATTTCAGGTCGAAGTCGTCGATACGACTGCCGCTGGTGACACCTTTGTAGGTGCTTTTGCTGCATCAATGCTCCAAAAGAAATCAACGCAAGAAGCGATGCGTTTTTCCAGTGCCGCAGCGGCTTTGGCCGTAACGGAACTTGGCGCACAAACATCAATTCCAAATGCCGAGGAAGTGTATAGATATCTTTTGGAAAATCAAACTGATTGAAATTTAGCTTTAACTTGTTTACCTATATTTTGACTAAATATTTTGATTATTAGAAAGTTACAATCGATCAAGGAGAATCATAATGGATAAAAAGGTTTTACGTGTTGGTATCGTTGGGTGTGGTGAGATTGCCCAGGTGGCTCACCTCCCATTACTCCAGGAATTGCCCAATTTGGAAGTTACCGCTATTTGCGATCTCAGTGAAAAGATCCTGAACTATCTTGGGCCTCGCTACAACATTGAGAAACGTTACACCGATTATCACGACCTGGTCAAATCCGACGATGTTGACATCGTTTTGGTTACCACCCGGGACCATGCGCCAGTTACCATTGCAGCCATGAATGCCGGTAAACATGTCTTCTGTGAAAAGCCGATGTGCTTCAACGTCGAAGAAGCGGATGCCATCATCGCCGCCGAAAAAGCAAGTGGCGTTAAATATATGGTTGGCATGATGAAGCGTCAGGATCCCGCATACCAATATGTGCTTCCGTTGATCAAGGAACTGGACGATGTGCATTTGGTTCGGGTTCACGATTTTGGCGGCGATTACACAATCAATGGCGAGATCTATGATGAGGTCCGTAACGATGACCTCCCTCAGGAAGTCCGTGATGAAATGGCGGATTCTGATATGCGCAAAATGATCAAAGGCATTGGTGAGGACAGGAAAGAACTTGGTGTCGCCTATAGCACTTTGTTATATCTGATGGTCCATGACGCCATCCTTCTGCAGGAAGCCTTCGGGCGGCCAACTGAAATTCAATATGCGGACGTTTACAACAACGATACTATCTTGGCCGTCTTAAAATTTGGCGAGGATATTCGCTGCGTTTATGAGGGCGGATTACTTCTTAAACGTCGGGATTGGGATGAAAGGTTTGAGGTTTTCTCTGACTCGAAACGAATTTCGGTTCAATTCCCCTTCCCATATATCAAAAACGCTCAGACCCTGGTCAAGATCAATGAACAGGATGTCCATGACCCCAAAGCCAATGTTGATAAGACTGTATACGTTTCATATGACGAAGCTTTTAAGCGTGAATGGCGCCACTTCTATGAGTGCATCACAGAAGATAAAGAGCCTTTCACCAACAGCGAGAAAGCCCGCAATGACATTGAGCTGAGTGCCAATATTATTAAAGCTGTCAAAATCTAATCTGAGGATTCTTTCGTGACGATTCCAAATCTTAACCCATTAGGAGCCATATTTGTTATCTTGTTCGCGGCCTTTATGTGGGGCTCATGGTTCCAATTCATTAAACATTTGGATAATTATCCTGTTGATGGGTATCTGCTTCATGTTTTCTTCTTCTCTGTTCTCCTTGTTTTCTCGGTGATGGTGGTTTTGGTGGGGGGGGCCTTTACCTCCATCATCAGGAGCCGATTACAGGCTGATCCGATCGTGATTTACGGCACCTTATTCTGTGGTGCGATGTATGCAATTGGGATGCGGATCAACCTGAATGTCATGAGCAAGATGGGTCTGATTTTAGCCACTGCCATCAGTTCAACTGGCAGCGTTTTGGTCGGAACTGGCATCTCGATTGTGATGAAATCAATTGATCCAAATGCCAACCTTTGGCTAGTTCTCCTGGCAGCGATCGTGCTGGTGGGCGCTTCAATGGCCTGTGTGTATTCGACAAAATTGAAGAATGATGAACTGAACAAAAATGACAGTGAGAAGAAAGCGGATACTAAAACTCTTCGCAAGGCCGTTCTAACTCTACTGCTTACATCTTTGATTTTTGCGCCTTGCTATACATTGGGTATGTCCATTGGACTTGAATCGCCTCAGAATTTGCGAGGATTACCCCCAATAGTGTTCATGTTTATGCTGTCGTCCGGAGCTTTTATTGGTATTGGAATTGTCTGCTCAATAATATTGGTGAAGAAGAAGTTATTCATCAAAAGCATTTTCCATGCACCTTTAAAGGTTAGGATTTTTGGATTAGTTTCAGCTATAGCCCATTATGGCGGCAATATTATCCACTCCTTTGCCACCCCGATTGTGAGTTTAGCGATTTCTTGGCCATTAGGTCAGACCTATAACATGTGGTCATATCTCTGGGGGCTGATCTACGGAGAATATCGCGGAACTTCAAAGAAAGTCGGTCTAACGCTTGCACTTGGTATTGCCCTTTATATTTCAGGAATTGTCATTCTGGGATTTGCATTGTATTGGAATTGATCTTTCCAAGGAGGTCTATGGTAGATTGTTGGGCTAAATGGAGAAAATTTATAAACCTTAACTTTGAAAGTATTTGGAAGGAGTGAAAATGGGTAAGAAAATAGTCTCTTTACTGTTTATTTTTGTGATGCTGGCAGGTGCAGTGACTGCTTGTACACAAGGCGAGGCCACTGAAGTAGTGTCTGGTTCGGAAGATGACGGGGCAGAAGAAGTGACAGGCCTTGGTAATGGTACGCTTCATATCATCGGTAGTGAACGTACATATCCTGGAGAAGCTGAAGCTTGGGATGAAGTTATTGCTGATTTCGAGGAAGAATATGGCGTGACTGTCGAGGTCAAATGGCAAGGGGCGTGGAATGAAGTTCCCCAAATGCTTGAGACAGCTCGTATGGCTGGTGAACCTGTGGACATTAGTTCCGCTGGTGCAGGCTTGATCAATACCACCTTGGTACGCTCTGGTATTGCCATGGATCTGACTGAGTATATTGAACCATTCCAGGATCGTTTCTCTGAAGGGTCTTTCCTGGCTTACACCATTGATGATAAAGTTTGGGGCATCCCCTTTGGCGCTTCATCAACGACCGGTGTGATCTATAACAAGACCATGTTTGATGAATTAGGTTTGGAAGAACCGACAACCTACGAAGAACTATTAGCTGTTGCCAAGGTTATTGAAGAAGAAAAAGGGATCATTCCAATGATCCATGATGGGAAAGCCCCCTGGTTCTGGCCGATTTGGTATTTTGAGGCCTATGCTCAGACGACTGGTAACACATCGATTGCTAATATTGTCGAATTCCTCTCAGGTAACAAACAATTTACTGGTGAAGCTGAGATGGCGGCTTTTGATAAGATTGCACAATTCTACAGTGATGGAATCCTAACGCAAGAATCGCTTGACACGGATTCTGATGCCAAGTTTGCAGTCTTTGCTCAGGAAAAAGCAGCGATGTTCTATGCTGGCACCTGGCATCTTTCTCCCGTTCGTGCTGCAGTTGAAGATGCCTTTGAAATCGGTATCTTTGAGTTCCCGATCATTGTTGAAGGTTCCACTTCCCAGCATGGTGGCGGCCCCGGTGACTGCTTCATGATTCCGTCGTTTGCTGATCCTGCGAATTATGGCCTCTCTCGACAGTTCTTTGAATTCATTTCTCGCCCTGAGAATGCGACAAAGATTCTCTCTCGTCGGGATCCCTTAGGCCCATCTATTGCAGCAGTGCCTTCGACTGATACAGAACCTCTGGCCGAGGAACTGGTTGCAGAATTCTATCCAAACACCATCACATTCCTGGACTGGATTTGGCCGGTGGAAGTGAATGATGCGTTTGTTTCTGGTATTCCAGCTGTGCTTACAGGTAATATGACTTCTGAAGAAGCAACACAAGCTGTTCAGAACGCATTGGACACATTGATTGAAGAAGAAGATTTCCAATTTGACTGGTGGTCCACATGGACGGTAGAAGATTGGGATAAGGTGACAATGAAGAACCTGCCTGAGATTGAGGTAATTGATTAATCTTTGTGCAAACCAACCGCGACGGGGCGCTCCCTTTTTTACCCGTCGCGGTTGGAGCCATTGTGAAAGGTAATCCATGAAAAAACTGACGCTGGCTATAAAGAAATACGGCTTAATTTATATGATGGTGTTACCAGCCGTTATTCTTTATTCGATATTTGTGATCTATCCAATGATAAAGGGCCTTCATGTCTCCTTTTATCGGTGGGATGGCCTTTCTGAGATGGAATGGATTGGCATAAAAAATTATAAATTCGTGTTCAAAGACGAAATATTCTGGTCGGCGATGAAGAATACGCTATTGTTTGCTTTTGTCGTTTCGATCGCAAAAAATGTTATAGCGCTTTTCTTGGCGTTATTATTAAATCGGAATATTAAGTTTCGTACATTCTTTCGAACGTCAACCTTCTTACCGGTTACTTTGGCATTTGTTGTGGCTGGTATGCTTTGGTCTTGGATGTATAATCCCATATTTGGACTTATCAATAACTTTTTAACGCTTGTGCACCTTGAATCATTAATTCAGGGATGGTTGTCTGATCCAAAGATTGCGCTTTGGTCTATTATGTTCGTTGATATTTGGAAATGGGTTGGGTTCCATATGGTACTTTTCTTGACGGGCATCCAGGCTATCCCAGAAGAATTATATGAAGCGGCTCGGATTGATGGTGCAGGGCGGTGGCATTGTTTCTTTCATGTCACTATCCCGTTGGTGATGCAGGTAACCATTGTCAGCTTCCTGTTATCGATCACCGGAGCTTTTGTGAGTAACTATGATCTGGTCTACGTTATGACAGGTGGTGGGCCTTTCCACTCCACCGAAGTCGCCCTGACATGGATTGTCTCGACAACTACTCGTTATGCTGCTGTCGGCAAAGGTAATGCTATGTCGATGATTATGTTTGTCATAGTGCTTGTATTCGGTGTTCTCCAGATGTATTTCTCTCAAAAGAATTCATACGAGATGTAGAGAAGCGAGTTGAACATGAAACAAAAGAACACTATTAAATCTGAGAAACTAAAAAGCCTTGGGCTGGATATCACAGCCTATGTCATTCTTTTCTTGGTCGTAATTTTTACAGTATATCCAGTAATTTGGATGCTCTTAGGCTCTTTAAAAACCCCAAATGAATTCTATGTAAATGTATGGGGGTTCCCTGAAGTGCCAATTTGGCGAAATTACATTGAAGCCTGGCAGATGGCAAATCTCGGGCCGAAGTTTATCAATAGTGTAATTATCACTGTTGGAACCCTGGCGTTGGTTTTGCCATTAGCTTCTTTAGCAGCATATGCGTTTGCCAAGATGAAGTTCCCTGGCAGTAATTTGTTGTTCTATTTCTTCTTATTGAGCCTAATGATTCCAAGAGGGGTAACAGCCATTCCTACGTTTTCTGTTGTGATTGGTTTGGGTATTCAAAATACACGGTTGTCTCTGATCCTGGTTCTGGCGGCATTGAATTTGGGATTTGCAATATTCCTAATGCGAGCCTATTTCATATCGTTGCCAAAATCCATTGAAGAGGCAGCTTTGGTGGATGGATGCAACCCGATAACAGCGTTTTTCAAGGTGGTTCTGCCGATTTCAAAGCCCGCCTATGCAACAGTAATTATTTTCACTGGGCTGAACACTTGGAATGAATATTTTATGAGCAGTATTCTGATCCGAAGTGAAAAACTGCAAACACTACCTATTGGTCTCGTGTCATTTATCGGCCAATATCAAACAAATTACCCCCAGTTGTTTGCATCATTATCAATCATGACGATCCCGGTTGTCTTGCTCTACATCATCGGACAAAAACAATTCATTGAAGGATTGACAAAAGGTGCTGTAAAAGGTTAAACAGCACGGATTACTAAATCAACCATAGGAGGATTTGATATGAAAATTGCATATACATTATGGACCTGGTTAATGGATGAACATAATGAATGGGGACCCACCAGTTCAAATTTGAAGAAGAACTTTGAAGATTCCTTGCGAGAGGTTTCAGACCTGGGTTTCAAGTATTTCGAAGACTTCAACTTAATTGTAAATCTATTCGAGGGCGCCGATGCGGAATTCGACGATCTTTGTGCAAAATATGATATGAAATTCGTCAATGTATATCATTATATTAAGACGGATTTTGAACAAGATTTGGCTATGGCAAAGAAGTGCTGCGAATTCCTCAATAAACATGATGCCAACTTGATGAATCTCCAAGCGCCATTTACAACAACACCCAGAGGTGAACGTCCAACACCTGAAGAGCTTGAAGAGACGATTATCAAGGTTAATAAGATTAATGAAATAGCCCAGGACCATGGCGTTACAGTTTGTTTCCATCCCCATTTTGGATCAACAGTTCATTACGAAGAGGATATTACACGAGCGCTCGAGGGTTTTGAACCGTCCGTGAAGATTTGCCTGGATACAGCTCATACTCGTCTGGCTGGCATGAAGGTCTATGACAAGATCAGAGAAATTGGTGACCGGATCGCTTATGTTCATCTCAAGGACGTCTGTGATTCAAAAGATTTTGCTTTGGCTGATCAGATGTTCCGGTTCAAGGTCCTTGGCATGGGTACGATTGACTTTGCTGAGGTTTTCAAAGCCCTTGAAGATATCAAATTTGATGGATTTGCTTGTTTTGAACAGGATTACCAGCGGATTTGCAATTACGAGACTGGTTTGAGTGCTCGGAATTACTTGCACAAAATTGGAAGGATGTAGGGTTAATCACCAACGCAGTAATACTGGCTGAAATAATTAATTGAAATAGGATTTGTACTTATTTATAAGTACAAATCCTATTCATGAAAAAGGGCTTATCCCTAGAGCAATATTACACAGAAGGAATTTATGCTGAAGAAACGCTCTACAACTATTGCAATTACCTTGGGGATTCTAATCAGCATGTCAGTATCAAATATACTGACAAAGTTTGCATATCGTGACATGTCTCCAATTACGTTCATCTATTGCAGCTTGTTTGTGGGAATTGTCACGATGCTTATATATACCTTTGTCATTAAAAAAGAACGGATTCCAAAGGAATTGATGACAAAGCAGGTTTGGTCGCTTATCCTCCAAATTGCCTTTTTTAATTTTGTCTTGGGAACATTGGGGATTTATTCTTTGAATTACCTCAATGCATCTACCCATTCTTACCTGACCAATTTCATTGGTTTCATAACAATGGCTATGAGCATCTTTCTTTTAAAGGAAGCGCCTACGTTGTGGCAGATTGTTGGAGCGGTGATTGCATTTTCCGGGTTGAGGCTCTTTTTCCCGGAGCTGCCAAAAGATAACCAGTTGATCGGTGTTGTCATGGTGTTGGTTTCCATTACTGGAGTTGCCTACACAAATAACATTACCAGGAAACTGGCTCAGGTGACTGAAAATAAGATCAGTAATAATGTGATCTCAACCTTGGCAATTTCCATTGGCGGATCTTTAGCGATCATTATTTATCTGTTTATGGATGGTTTCTCTCCTGTGATTCCAACAGTAGCAGATTTTGGCATCATTCTCTTTGTGGGTATTGTGACCCGCGCGATTGGCCTGACTGTCTGGAATTTAATCCTGAGAACTTTACGCTCGTATGAGGCTTCAATCCTGGGTGCATCCACTGTAATTTGGACCTCCATATTGTCGGTGATCTTCTTAGGTGAAACGCTGCTTTTGAATCAAGTATTTGGAATATTGCTGATGTTAGTTGGTCTGATACTGGTTCAAATTCGAAAAGGCAGGATATTTACAAAATCCCAGCATTGATTGCTGGGATTTCTAAATATTTGTCTTAAGCGTAATAGGTGCAATATCCTGACCGATATCAACCTATAGTTAATAAGCTATTTTTACCCCCAGGCATCGCATAGCACTTCGGCCTGCTCCAGCATCAGGTCAATCAGCTGCCCCAGGCGGAACTAATCCAGGGCTGGCCGGGCATAGTCCTGGGGAGCACAGCTTTCAGGCGGGGGTTCTCGACCTCAATGGCGGTCATCGCGTCGTCAATGATGACGCCGATCTTGGGGTCTTTGGCCTTGGCCATCAGGTGCGGCCAGCGGGCATCCTTCGGGACCCAGAAGGCATTCTCCGCCAGGTATTCATCCCGGTCTTCCGGGGTCGGCATATTACTGCTGGTTGAGGCGGTTGTAGAATTCTTCGAAGGTGTCCGAGATGTATTTGAGGAAGATCAGGCCGAGGACGACGTGCTTATATTCCGACGCGTCCATCGTGCCGCGCAGCTTGTCGGCTGCTGTCCAGAGACGTTCCTCGAATCCCGGGTTTGAACCGTTGCCGTTTGCTAAAATGTGACTCTCCTGTGAATGGGGCTGCAATTATTTACCCCGCCTATGCGGATGTTCCTCACCACTCTAATATAGGATGAAATGGATGGATTATTGGATCGTCTTATAGTAATAGTGCGTGGGATTGATGGAACACTCTCTTTATTCATTGACAATCTGGCCTAACTCTAGTAAAATATTGGTCGCTTAACTTATGCGGGTGTAGTTCAATTGGTAGAACGTCTCCTTGCCAAATAGCGTCTTATAGATAAGACATTACAGATTCTGTAGTAGGCCCCGATATATGGGCCTATTTGCATTTAAAAGGGCATTTCGGCTGTATATGGGGGTTTTCAATTTCAAAATTAGTTTGTGAGGTTGTCCATAAACTGCTCCACTTATTTTTGATGAAGGTATTTCATAGCCTACTACACAATTTACGTGGGGTACACTATATTTTCTCTTTATTGAATATAAAGAGAAACGGACTGTACCTGAGACAATACGAATAATATAGTTGACACATTAGAATGTATGTGCTAATATATAGATATCACATTATTATGATCCAGGAGGAAAGAATATGAAGCTAAAAGACTCTGTCGATGAATGGTTGATAGCAAAAGAAATTGAAAATGTGTCTGTGAAGACAATGCAGATCTATTCATCTATGGCAGGGGAAATGGTTGATTACCTTGGGGATATTGACCTTAAGGACTTTGAGGCCAGGCAAGTTAGAGCATTCCTTGGGTATCAAATGAAAAGGGAAGGGCGTCATGGCAAGTTATCAGACGCAACTCTCCATAAGTACTATTCTGTTATTCGAACCTACTGTAGATGGCTTCAGGCTCAGGAATATAAGGTCCTGGCGCCTACAGATAAAGTCAAGGCGCCGAAGGTTGAGGAGAAACTACCTGAGACATTGAGTGATGATGAATTGGATAGACTTTGGCTTTACCTGAATGCTCGTTGCACATTCAGGGTGCGGCTCATTTTTGAATTTTTCCTTGATACTGGTGCTCGACTTTCTGAGGTCCAAAGACTGAATGTCAAAGATGTGAATTTAGATAATGGTTGGTGCAAGATTTACGGAAAAGGCCGACGCGAGGAGATAATCCCATTGGGGAAAAAGCTCACTCTTGATATGCATCGATACTTATTTGATATTCGTCCAGAAATTGTAGGAAATCTAAGTGAGGATGCTTTCTTTGTCACGAAGCAGGGTAGTCGATATACAAAAAGCGGTTTATCCACATTGGTCAAGACTAAACTAAAAAGGGTTGGTGTTGATGGATCCTACGGTCCTCATAAATTGCGCCATACATATGCGACTAATTTCTTGCGGAATAAAGGGGGTGTGGAACAGTTACGGAGGATTTTGCGGCATAGGTCTGTAAAAACTACTCAAAGATATATTGCTTTGTTGCCAGAAGATTTGATAAACGCACAAATGGTGGCTTCACCGTTAGACCATTTGATGCATCGTATGGGGCAATAAAACGACAGATCAGCTATCTGACGTCAGATACGTAATAAATAAAATATCAGGAAATTTGTGCCAGTAAATAAACTCTACTACATGTAAATAAAGGAACAACGATGGAGCTTTTACGGAAATGTGACTTGTGTGGCGAATTGATCTCGATTGAAGGTAATGTGGGGGATCCTCCGAAAGGTCATCTTTGTGGAATTTGCTACCGGTTTGTTTGTGATAATTGCATAGATTGGGGGGCAAGTGGGCGAGGGTTTGGAAATGTATGTAAAGCATGCACATCGAATCAGGTCATATTGGATTTGGGTAAATTTGTTATTCCAGAAGAACCTGTTTTCCTGAAGGGAAATGACGTCACGACAAATCTTGATGAGGCGCAACAATTCTCAACTGAAGAATTTTGTTTCATCAAGCTCAAAGACGATAAGCTTCCGCTGCCAATCAAGGAAGCTATTATAATGCTTCAATCATTGGATGAGACAAATGCTGTAAATTCAGATATAGATAGTTTATTATCTATCGGTCATCCCCCAAAAAGATCAGTTAGGGAAATCCGAGGAGAAGTCAAAGCAACCTGTCTTTGCGGCTATACGTTTACCACAAAATTCAACTGGGAGGAAAACAAGGATGGCTTTCTTGAAGTCCGTGATCCGTGTCCAAATTGCGGGAAAAAACTAACGCTGTCATTCCATGGCCGGTTTGAATAACACAAGTTACATTTGGCACATGGGAAAAGTGAGGGGATTATTGATTGATAGATAGGCAATAATTCAGACCTTGGATTGATCGACACGTATTAGCATGAGATCAGAAGGTTTTTGCTAAATATACCTTTCCGCAGTTCAGCGTATGAGCCCAAACAGCCCAATCCGATTTCGGATTGGGCTGTTGCTTTTATAGGTAGTAAGAAAACACCTGATGTGAAGTTGTGATAAATTACTTGGAGCGTTTCTAAGAGAAAAATCATTATATGGCATACAAGAACATATGTTCTGTATACAAATCGCTCCCAGGCTTTCCTGTGGCTTCTGACGGGATTCCTGGGAGCGTCTTGGCACTGATTTTTCTTGTATTATCAGATGGACATATTTATGAAGTTGGTCACAATCAAATCGTATATAGTTTTTCCATAACGATCTGAATAGAATTTGAGGAATCCCTCAATGGCTATAGTATCTCCTAATCGGCATTGATTCAGAATATCACACCCAATTTCATTGTATGCTGCGCAGTATTCTATCGCCTTCTCATAAGAACTTTGATTAGCGTTGATACCAATCGCGGTCTTATCGATCCTAAAAAGACAAACACATTTTCCAGATGGGTAATTGTGGATGAAGGGTTCAGCGACAATTTTCCCCATGACAGTAACATTGTAGAAATGTTCAGTTTCTTTGAAATTTGTATTTGATTGACTCTCAAAGGAAGTATATTCTGTATTGATTTCTGGTATAACCATCAGTCATTCCAAAGGAACTCATCTTCAGGTGCAGTTGCACACATTTTAGGTAATTCTTGGCGTTCATGTAATTCTTGTTGAATTCCGCCAATGAAGTCCACCGTTTGAACGATAATTTGTGGGTAAATATTTCCATCGTTCCCTTTATTAAATATCATCTTTCCTTCTATGAATATCGGCTCGCCTTTATGTTTATATTGATGAATGTTCTTGCCAATTGCATTCCAGGCTGCACATTGAAACCAGGTTGTGCTGGGCACTTTTTTCCCGGAGCGATTTGTATATGATTCGTTCACGGCAATTGAGAAGTTGCATACAGAATCTCCCTTGGCAAATTCTTTGATTCTTGGTTCGCTTCCAATATTGCCTCGAACCAAAATTCTTTGATATGACATAAATTTGGATCCTTTCTTACTAGTAAAAGTGAATAGTTGTCTTTACATCGTACGACTAGTGAGAAAATAAGTCGAATGAGTGTTACAACTTGATTGTGTCATAAAAAGGACAAATTGTCAAGCATTAAGTCCAAAATGAACGCCAGGAGTGGTTGATTACGTCTTCCCTTTCTTATTGTTTGGATACTCTTTCCATTAGCTTATTTTGAAAAGGTTAGATTTAAATAAAATATTAATTAACGATTAACTTATTAAATTGATCAATATTTATTAATCAATTATCAATTAAATTGGTTAACGATTTAAGATTACTTAATGAATTAATATCTTATTCCATTAATAATATTTATTACGAAATAAGATTTAATTAATCTATTAATTAAATAAGGGGAACAACCGAATAGTGAGTAAATCCGGGGATTGATATCTATAAACATCAGTTAATTCATGAAAGCTTGCAATGCTTTTTCCATCATCGAATTATTCGCGCCAACTCCTTGGAAAAACCAGTCAAATATGTTGTTTTTCTCTTTATTTAGTCCAGCCAGAGAGGGATACCTAAAAACCAATACACTGATTTATGAAGGGAGTCCAAGGAAAGCGTTTGGTATACCAATTCACAAAAGATTAATATCTTTTTTGGAATTTTGCATCATAACGGTAATATAGTCCTAGGCCCCTCGCATGTAAATTTATTTCGTCCATCATCAGTGAGATGGAGACTGAGTTAAAGATGGGAATACTTGGCATTATAATAGGTGAGGGTTTGGGTTAACTATTGCATAAACGATTGTTAGCGAGCCATACCGTTAATTACACCAGTACAAAGGATAATCATAATCATGACAGATGCCGAGAGGGAAAAAGAACTTCAACGGGAAATCCGTGGTGTATCAAAGTCAATTCGCAGCTTATTATCGGGGGTCAAATACACCATTGACTATTATCAGCGTGAATATAAATGGACAACTAAGCAGGTCTCGGAATTGCTCCAGGACCTTACCAACCGATTTCTAGATGATCATGAAGATGAGAACGAGCGCAAAGCCGTTGCTGGTTACGGACAGTACTTTCTTGGCTCAATTGTCATTAGCGCGAAGAATGGTCAGAAGTTCATAATTGATGGTCAGCAGCGTCTGACAACACTTACTCTCTTGTTGATCTATCTCGATAATCTCCAAAGCGATCGTGAAGACAAAGTCAGCATCAAGGAAATGATCTTCTCAGAGAAATACGGTGAGAAATCATTCAACCTGGACGTGGAGGAGCGAGCAGCGGCCATGGAAGCGATCTTCAACCAGGAAGATTATGAAATTAATGGCCAATCCGAATCAGTCAAGAATATCATCGCCCGATATAAAGATATTGAGAGCTTCTTTGATCCAGACATTAAAGATGAAACCCTACCATATTTTATTGATTGGCTGATCGATAATGTTCACCTGGTGGAGATCACAGCATATTCTGATAATGATGCTTATATGATTTTCGAGACCATGAATGATCGTGGCCTTTCGCTGACGCCCACAGATATGCTCAAAGGGTATTTGCTGGCCAATATCATAGATGAAGAAAAACGGGACGAAGCTGCTAATATTTGGAAGGCTCAAAGCCATGAGCTTAAAGAAATTTCACCTGAAGAGGTTTCTGATTTTTTGAAAGCCTGGTTAAGAAGCCAATATGCTCAGTCTATCCGTGAGAGAAAGAAAAATGCAAAACCACGGGACTTTGATCGGTTGGGGACCGAATTCCATCGATGGGTCAGGGACCATAAGGATATTGTTCAAGAAAAGGAGAATATTAAAGTCGGGATCGGTTTAACAACCTCTGACGATTTTTATACCTTTATTAAGAATGATTTTACTTTTTATGGGCAGCAATATCTGATATTACGCAAGGCGTCATCAGAATACCTTCCTGGATTGGAAGATGTTTTCCATATAGCCCAATTAGGGTTGACATTGCAGTATCCAGTAATTCTTGCGCCTCTCACGCCTGACGATGATAAATCGACAATCCAATTAAAAATCCAGGCTGTTTCTACTTTCCTTGAAATTGTCCTTGCCCGTCGGCTATGGAACTGGCACAGCATTAATTATTCTACGATGCAATATACGCTGTTTCTTATTATGCGGGAAATCCGGAGAAAATCCCTTGAGGACCTGATCCCGATTTTGGTTCGCCGGCTGGATGATCAAGATGATTTTGATAATTTTGACAGGTTTTCACTTCACAAGAAGAACCGTTATATGATTCATCGGTTATTGGCGCGGATGACGGATACTATTGAACGTGGTTCCGGCCAGCCATCCCATTACCTAGAATATATCAATGTTAAAGGCGACCCCAAGAACCCTTATGAAGTCGAGCACATCTGGGCAAATCATCCGGAACGTCACACAGATGAATTCAACCATCCATTTGACTTTAGCGAATATCGCAACCGGATAGGCGGCCTCCTATTGCTACCTAAAAAATTCAACGCGAGTTATAACGATTGTACCTATCAGGAAAAATACAATCATTATTATGGCCAGAACTTATTAGCGCAATCACTTAGTCCTCAATGTTATGCGCATAATCCCGGGTTTCTCAGTTTTATCAAGCAATCTGGTCTTCCTTTCAAGCCCCACGAGCAATTTAAGAAGGCGGATCTGGATGAGCGCCAAGCCTTATATATCGCACTGGCAAAATACACATGGAATCCTGATCGGTTGCGGAAGCTGTTGGAGGGCTAATGGAAATCAGGGAATTGCATACACTCGAAGACATCCGGCGGAGATTGGATCGGATCCATTCCTTTCAATCAGAGAATCCCTATCCTGAATACGAGGATATCGCAGCCTGGTTTGACTATCTGAACAGTATCAAATCGATCCAGGGCAACTTCAACAATGACATCGGATTCGTTTCAACCCTCCTGGCAAAGCGTTACCTTGAAGAAGAATTTAACTTGCAAGGTTTCAACGCAGCGGATAAACCTCAAGGCGCGCCAGGCCTGGATATTGATGTCAAACTTCCGGATGGCCGGCATTTGGTCGCTGAAATTAAAACAACCTCGCCCTATAAATCAAATGACCTGGGTGCTCAGCAGATAAACACCTTCAGAAACGATTTCAAGAAACTCCGGGAAGCTAACGCTGACATCAAAATATTCTTTGTCACCGAGCCAAGGACTTTTGAACTGATGAAGCTGGACAAATATAAAACACTGTTAACCGGTGTTCATGTTGTCTTGCTGCCCTCTGGTGAGGAGTTTGTTGCATAACCATGGCCAAACAAGAGAAGCCCTTCCATCTCATCGTCCGATTTGCTGATAGTCTATTTGATGTGGGCGATGTTGTTGCCCTTCATAATGAAGTCGTTGAGAAAAAGGGCTCGGTCTGGTTTGGGAAGATGGGTCAGACCATTTCTCAAATAAGGATTGACAAACTCACACAACAGATTGCCGAGAATATCCCCACTTATCTTTATTTGGTCAAAGGCAACCGGAAGAAATCAACAGCTTATCAGGCGCCCCTCCTTTCAATTAGCAGGGAGTTGCCGACTGATCAGGCGTTGATCCCTCCGTATTACACTGAAAAAGATATCCTCCAATTCATGAAAGTGTTCATGAAAATAGGAAAAATTACCAAGATTGAGATGAAAGACCTGAACAAGCTGCAGGCGGTCAGTTCGGTCTATCCGATGTCGGATACGCTGGCCCGCAGCTCATCCGGTTATTTTCTGGTTCACGAAAAAAAGATCAAGGAGTAATAAACCAACCACCATGGCACTCAAAAAATCAGAACTCTACTCGACAATCTGGGCAAGCTGCGACGCCCTGCGCGGCGGCATGGATGCCAGCCAATACAAGGACTATGTCCTGGTCCTCCTGTTCATCAAATACATCAGCGATAAATATGCCGGGACGCCCTATGCTCCAATCAATATCCCAAAAGGCGCAAGCTTCAAGGATATGGTGGCGTTGAAAGGCCAATCAGACATTGGCGACCAGATCAATAAGAAAATTATTGGCCCTCTGGTCAATGCCAACGCGCAAATATCACGTGCTGATTTTCCCGATTTCAACGATCCGAATAAATTAGGCTCCGGAAAAGATATGGTGGACCGCCTGACGGACCTGATCGCCATTTTTGAAAACCCTGCGCTGGATTTCTCCAAGAACCGGGCGGATGATGATGACCTGCTGGGTGATGCCTACGAATATCTGATGCGCAATTTCGCCACGGAGAGCGGGAAGAGCAAGGGGCAATTCTATACGCCGGCTGAGGTCAGCCGGGTGATTGCGCAGGTGATTGGCATTCGTGAAGCCAATACCAGCGCAGAAACCGCCGTCTATGACCCTACCTGTGGATCGGGTTCACTGCTGCTCAAAGTTGGCGAGGAAGCCACAACTCCCGTGACCCTCTATGGCCAGGAAAAAGATGCGGCCACCAGCGGTCTGGCGCGGATGAACATGATCCTCCACAACAATCCAACAGCGACAATCAAACAGGAAAACACCCTGTCAAAACCCCAATATTTGACAGGCGAGGCCCTCAAACAATTTGACTTTGTGGTCGCCAATCCACCCTTCTCTGATAAACGCTGGCGAACCGGTTTCGATCCGGATCATGATATCTATGGTCGGTTCGAATCCTTCGGCGTGCCACCTAACCGTCAGGGCGATTATGCTTATTTGCTGCATATTGTCCGGTCGCTCAAAAGCACCGGCGTGGGGGCCTGCATCATGCCCCATGGCGTGCTCTTCCGGGGTAATTCGGAAGCGGAAATCAGGCGCAACCTGATCCGCAAGGGTTACATCAAAGGCATCATCGGGCTGCCGGCTAACCTGTTTTATGGCACAGGCATCCCGGCTTGCATTGTGGTGTTGGAAAAACAAAACGCCCAGGCGCGCAAAGGCATCTTCATGATCGACGCCAGCAAGGGCTTTATCAAGGACGGCCCAAAGAACCGCCTGCGCGCCCGGGATATTCACAAGATCGTGGACGCCTTTAAGAACCAGACCGAGATCGAGAAATATTCCCGGATGGTGTCCTTTGAAGAAATTGAGGGGCATGAATACAACCTCAACCTGCCACGCTATATTGACACCCAGGAGCCGGAAGACCTGCAGGATATCGAAGGGCACCTGAAGGGCGGAATCCCTGCCCGGGATATTGACGCCCTGCAGCGCTATTGGCAGGCCTTCCCGGGATTGAAGGTGACACTCTTCAAGGAAAACCGTCCAGGACATGTTGACCTCGCTGTTAAGGAATCAGCGATCCGATCGACCATTGAGGAAAATCCCGAATTTATGGCTTTCACCCAGGAAATGGCCGATCACTTCGCCGCGTGGCAGGAAAAGTGGGTTCCCAAACTTAAGGCCCTCGAACCGGGATTCAAACCCAAAGAACTGATCAAAACACTCTCCAATGACCTGCTGGAACACTACCAGGACCTGCCGTTGATTGATCCCTATGATATCTACCAGCATCTAATGGATTATTGGGAAGAGACCATGCAGGATGACTGCTATCTGATCTCAACCGATGGCTGGAAGGCGGAGACTTATCGGATTATTGAAACCGATAAGAATGGCAAGGAGAAGGATAAGGGTTGGGCTTGCGATTTGATCCCCAAACCATATCTTGTAGATCGATTTTTCAAGGACGAAAAAAAACAGCTTGATGGATTAAATGAAAAAATTGAAGATCTCACTTCACAAATTTCTGAGCTGGAAGAAGAACATAGTGATGAGGAAGGTGTTTTTGCTGACTTTGAGAAAATCAATAAAACAAATGTAAATTCTCGTTTATCAGAATTAAGGATTGATCCTGAAGCTCAGGAAGAGTCCAAGATATTGAGTCTTTGGATAAATTGTTACAAAGAACTTGCTAGCCTAAAAAAAGAACTTAGAAGAGCCGATTCATTTCTTGACCTGAGATCCTATAATCATTACCCCAATCTTACTGATAATGATATTAAAACATTAGTTATTACTAATAAGTGGATGATGACGACTTCGTCTTCTTTACAAGAAGAAATAAAAACGATTGGTCAGCAACTAGTTTTAAGTCTGAATGATCTTAATAAACGTTATAAGATTCCATTGCCGCAATTAAACCAGTTAATTGCAGAACTGGAAAATAAAGTAATCAATCACCTTGACCAGATCGGCTTTCCTGGGATTGATCGGATATGAAAATAACAGAAATTGGATTGTTCCCAGAAGACTGGACCGTGATGAAGGTCAGTGAAATATCAGATGTGAAGACAGGTCCATTCGGTTCAACTTTACATGAAAAAGACTATGTTCAAAGTGGTACGCCAATAATTACTGTTGAACACCTTGGAATCACTAATGTTATACACGATAACCTTCCCTTAGTTTCTGATACCGATAAGAAACGATTAAAAGCTTATCTCCTTAACAAAGGCGACATAGTTTTTAGTAGAGTTGGTTCTGTTGATCGTAGTGCTCTAATTAGATCAAGTGAAGTTGGATGGCTTTTCTCTGGAAGATTATTGAGAGTCAGACCTTTTCGCAAATTAGTTTTACCCGAATATCTTATTTATCAATTCCAATCCGAGCCTTTGAAGCAACGAGTAAGAGAAGTCGCTGTCGGACAAACGATGGCATCTCTAAATACGAAAATCCTCGATAGCATAAAAGTTATTATTCCTCCCACTCTCAAAGAACAAAAAGCCATCGCCGAAGTCCTGAGCGACATGGATGCCTACATTGACTCGCTGGAGCAGCTGATCGCCAAGAAGCGCCTGATCAAGCAAGGTGTCATGCAGGAATTGCTGACGGGGAAACGAAGGCTGCCGGGTTTTACGGGAAGGTGGGAAGAAAGGCAATTAGGCGAAATTGGAGAAATTTCAGGAGCGGGAATTGATAAGAAAATTAAGACTGATGAGTCTCCAATAAGACTTGTTAATTATTTAGATGTGTATCATAGGAATTTGATTTTCTCAAAGGATTTACATCATTGGGTTACTGCCCCAACAAAAAAGATACTGAAATGTTCAGTACAAAAAGGGGATATTTTCTTTACTCCCACCTCCGAAGTCCCATATGACATTGCTAATTCCGCAGTGGCGATGGAAGATATACAGGATGCTGCTTACAGTTATCATCTTGTTAGGTTGCGTCTTTATGAAAACAATAATTGGGATCTATTATTTCGAGCCTATATCTTTGCTACTAGACACTTTCTCTCACAGGCAGAAACAATGTGTGAAGGAAGTGGAACCAGATATGTTATTACGCTAAAGAGATTCCGAGAACTAAGTGTGTTCTATCCCACTGATATTATTGAGCAAGCTGCAATTGCAGAAGTGTTATCGAGTATGGATAATGAAATTACCACTTTGGAAAATAAGCTTGATAAACTTAATAAAATTAAAGAAGGTATGATGCAAGAATTACTGACAGGGAGGATTCGCTTGGTATGAAAGTCTACAGTATTGAAGGGCGGCAATACAGGCTTAATGGCTCTCTGAGACCTTTTCAATTAGGCATGCAGGTCCATCTGGTCAATTGGAAATGGGCACATATCACCCGGGAACCAGGTTGCCATGGGGAGGCTCCGAATGATGCGATCTTACCCGAGTCCTATGCGGGTCAATTTCCAATGATCTATCCCCCAACTCTGGTGGCCTTTATGCGTCATCATGAAAAATTCCCATTCAAGTTGCATAATTACAGCAATCACGTGGCCAGCTCCCAGGTGGCGAACGCCAACCTGTTCCTGCCCATTTTGCTGCATCCCAAGGCGGATGCTGTTTTCTCGGCACTCAAGCCCGATTTTTCCCGCCTGGCAACCGACTACCTGGACCATGGCTTCCGAATCGAATTCTGGGATGAGCCTTTCGGCACCCTGGGGGATAAGCGGCCAACAACCGGCACCGATTCGGATATCGGGATCGCCTATTATAACCATCAAGACGAGCTGTGCCTGTGGCTGATCGAGCATAAACTGACTGAAGCTGAGTTCACGACCTGCGGTGGAAGCCGAAGCAATGGGCGGAATGCCAGCCATGATTGTTCGCGGTCGATTTCCGAGATCCTGATGGAGAAAGACGTTTGTTATTATCATAGTGCGAACCACTACCATTATTGGGAGATTACAGAAAAGAATCAGGACTTCTTTGTCAATCATGCGGACTATGACCACTGCATATTCAAGGGTGGCATGAACCAGCTCTGGCGCAACCAGCTGCTGGGCCTGAGTATTGAGCAGGATGAACGCCAACCTTTCCAACAAGTCACCTTTTCAGTGGTGAGGCATCCTGGAAACACGGCGTTGGATAAGACCTTGCAGGCCTATCAGCACCTGATTAATCATAATCCCGGGTTCACCACGTATACTTCGGCAGACGTAGTTAACGCTGCCGCTGCTATTAACGACCCGGAAATGAACCACTGGATTGCGTGGTATCGCGATCTATATGCTATCTAAGGGAGAAATAAATGAGTAACATTGGCGTACCGGAACGAGCGACCCAAAACCGGGTGATTGGTTTATTTACAGAGGAGTTAGGTTACCGATATCTGGGGGACCGGTCGGACTTTGAGAACAGCAACATCTGGGAAAAATATCTGAAGGACTGGCTGAGCAAGAGCGGGTATACGCCGGCTCAGATCAGCCGGGCGGTGGAACTGCTTCATCGCAAGGCGGATAACAGCCACAATTCGTTGTATCAAAATAACAAGGCCGTTTACAACCTGCTGCGTTATGGTGTGTCTGTAAAGGTAGAAGCTGGCGAAGTTCATGAACTCGTTCACCTGATCAACTGGGATGAACCCGAAAAGAATGACTTTGCCGTTGCCGAAGAGGTCACGCTGCGAGGGGGGCATGAGCGCCGTCCGGATGTTGTGCTCTATGTCAATGGGATCGCGGTTGGGGTGATTGAGTTGAAGAACAGCCGGGTCAGCATCGGGGATGGCATCCGGCAAAACCTATCCAATCAGCAGCCAAATTTCAACGCCTGGTTTTTCAGCACCGTCCAGTTCGTCTTCGCAGGGAATGACAGCGAAGGTCTGAAGTATGGAACGATCGGCACACCGGAGAAGTATTTCCTCAAGTGGAAGGAAAACGAAGAGGATAATACCCGCTTCAAACTTGATAAATACCTGCTGATCTTGTGCGAGAAACATCGGATCATTGAATTGTTGCATGACTTTGTGCTGTTCGATGGCGGGATCAAGAAGCTCCCGCGTGCGCACCAGTATTTTGCGCTCAAAGCTGCCCAGGAACATATCCGACGTAGAGAGGGCGGCATCATCTGGCACACCCAGGGCAGCGGCAAGAGCATTGTGATGGTCTACCTGGCAAAGTGGATTTTGGAAAATAATCCCAATGCCCGAGTGGCCATCATCACAGACCGGGATGAACTCGATAAGCAGATCCAGGGCGTTTTTACAGAAATGGGTGAAAGCATCCATCGGGCAACCAGTGGACGCGATTTGTTGCATCAGTTGGGTCAGGCAACGCCGAGGTTACTTTGTTCGCTTATCCATAAATTTGGCCATCGGGATGTGGGTGATATGGATGCCTTCCTGGAAGATATGGAAAGCCAACCCAGCCCAACGGTGGGTGAGATCTTTGTTTTCGTGGATGAATGCCACCGGACCCAAAGCAATAAATTGCACCGGTTTATGAAAGCGACCATGCCGAATGCGGTCTTCATTGGTTTCACGGGGACCCCACTTTTGAAAAAAGATGCCAAGACCAGCCTTGAGGTTTTTGGAAACTATATCCATACCTATAAATTCAATGAGGGTGTGGAGGATGGTGTCATTCTGGATCTGATCTATGAGGCGCGGGACATTGACCAGCGACTAAGTTCGGAGGATCGAATTGACGCCTGGTTTGATGCAAAAACCAGAGGGCTGAATGATTGGCAGAAGGATGAGCTCAAGAAGCAATGGGGCACCATGCAAAAGGTGCTCAGTTCCCGGGCTCGGATGGGTCGGGTGGTTGGTGATATTATTTTCGACTTCAGTACTAAGCGACGGCTTAACGATGAACGCGGTAACGCAATGCTGGTCGTTTCCAGTATCTATGAAGCTTGTAAATATTACGAGCTTTTTCAGGAGACACCTTTCAAAAATAAATGTGCTCTGATCACATCCTACAATCCCTATGTGGGTGATATCACCCTTGAAGAAACAGGTGCCAACTCGGAAACGGATAGACAATTTATCTATAAAACCTACGAGAAACTTCTTGAGGGAATTGAGGCTCAACCCAACAAATCGAGGACCGAAACCTACGAAGATGTGATGAAGGAATTGTTTCTCAGTGAGCCGGCCAATATGAAGCTGCTGATCGTGGTGGATAAATTGCTGACAGGATTTGATGCTCCTCACTGCACTTATTTGTATATAGATAAAACCATGCAGGACCATGGCCTTTTCCAGGCGATCTGTCGGGTGAACCGATTGGACGGTGAAGATAAAGATTTTGGTTATATTGTGGACTACAAGGACCTTTTCAAGAAGGTGGAAAACGCGATTGCAGTCTATACATCTGAGTTGGACCACAGTGCCGGCGGCTCTGCGCCTGAGGTGCTGATCCAGGACCGTTTGAAGAAGGGGAGGGAGCGACTGGATAACGCGATTGAGACTCTGGCTTTGTTAGTTGAGCCTGTCGAGGAACCAAAAGGTGAGTTGGAAAACATCCATTATTTCTGTGGCAATACGGAAATCCCAGAAGATTTGAAGGAGCACGAGCCACGCCGGGTGATGCTTTATAAATCCACGGTTTCTCTAATCCGGTCTTATGCAAATATCTCTGATGAACTTCCTGAGGCTGGCTATACAGGGGATGATATTGAGCGGATCAAACGAACAATGGACCGTTATCTGAATCTGCGCCAAATTATTAGGAATGCCAGTGATGAAACTCTTGACCTGAAACCTTATGAAGCGGACATGCGACACCTGATTGATACCTATATCGAGGCTGATGTGCCTCGGAAAATCTCGCCATTTGATCATCTTGGCTTACTGGATTTGATTGTGAAATCAGGTATTGCAAGTGCCATTGCTGAAAGGCTGGCTGGTCTAAGAGGCAATGAAGCAGCAATCGCAGAAGTCATCGAAAATAACGTCCGTCGGAAGATTATCAGGGAGTTCCTCAATGATCCGGCCTTCTTTGAGAAAATGTCCACTCTCTTGGATGAGGTAATTGCGGCTCGGAGAGCAAGGGCGATTGAATACGAGGAGTATCTCAGGCGAATTGCTGACATAGCGACCCAGGTCAATACTGGCCGATCGGACGATACCCCTGAACTACTTAACACACCAGGGAAAAGAGCTCTATGGAATAACCTTGACCAGGACATGGATTTGGCATTGCGAATTGATAGAATGGTTAAAGTCGTGCGGCCGGATGAGTGGCGAGGGTATCAGGCGAAGGAAAATGTGATCAAGTCAGCGATTTATGAGATTGTTGGAAATCAGGATGAGGTAGAGCGGATTTTTCAGATCATTTATCACCAACGTGAGTATTGATGGCTGACAAAATATTGATTGGTGAAATCCCAGTAGAAGTGGAATTCAAGGCTATCAAGAATATCCATCTCAGTGTCTATCCGCCGGACGGCGATGTCCGGGTGGCAGCACCAGAGCGGATGGATCTGGATATCATCCGCCTTTATATCATATCCAAAATAGGATGGATAAAACAGCAACAAAGGAAATTTCAGGCGCAGAAACGCGAGACACCTCGTGAGTATCTTGATATTGAAAGCCATTATGTCTGGGGAAAAAGGTATTTGCTCAATATTATTGAGGCAGATCAAGCTCCTTCTGTCCAACTGAAGCACGATCAGTTAATCTTGACTGTCCGACCTGGTAGTGACCTGAGAAAAAGGGAAGAGGTTGTGGCAGCCTGGTATCGTGAAGAAATTCGTAGAATTGCAGCACCTTTATTTGAGAAATGGGAAGATAAATTAGGTGTCAATGCGAATAAGATAATCGTGCAATGGATGAAGACGAAGTGGGGAAGCTGTAATCCTGTGAGCAAGAATATTCATCTGAATACAGAACTGGCAAAGAAACCCGAGATCTGCCTGGAATATATCATTATCCATGAACTGATCCACCTCATTGAACCAAGTCATAACGCTTATTTTATTTCATTGATGGATGAATATATGCCTAATTGGAAGTATGTGAGAGATGAGCTGAATAGGGCTCCTTTGGGGCATGTGGAGTGGGGGTATTGAGAAGTAATAAGGGCAGTATTTCTTGATTGGAAAGCTACCTTTCCCGAAGCAAAAGGTAGCTTGGATGTCTGCTGGGGATGAGTTGGATTAGTTATTGATTATTGGAGAAACGTGATTTGTCGAACGTTGTTCTGTCAACAATTTGGTATAATTTGTCTGACGTGATGTACACAATAGATTGTAATTTTGTTTTTCTTTCAGTATTTGCTGGAATGAGGATTGGATAATACAAAGATGGGTAAGAAAAAAACAAGCAAACTTGCCAGTATGCTAAGAGATCGGATGGATATGCAAGGGCTATCTGTCCGTGATGCTGGTAAATTAATTGGCGTTAGTCATTCAACTGTGGCTAGAGCTCTCAATGGCGAGACTGTTGAAATCGAAACACTGGTGAAATTCTGTAATTTCCTCGGAGTGCCTGTAGAATCGATGCTCAATTTACGGGAGGAAACAGATGATTTGGTAGATCAGATCTTAAGGGTAATCGGTATAGAACCTGAATTAGCTGAGGTGTTTATTGAAATTGGACATAACTTAGCTGATGATAGACTTGACAAGAGAATCTTAAATGAGATCGCTGCTTTTGCCCATTATAGGCTGGATTATTTGAAAAAGAATTGACAAATAGAAAAGCAGGAATTTTCTCGCGAAATTTCATACGCTTTTATAACACCAATCCGATGTCGGATTGGTGTTATCTGTTCTGGGAAAATAAACAAGGGGTGGGGTGGGATGTTCACTTTATAAATTTAAATAATCAATTTATATACACAGACCCCTCATCGGGCAAAAAATTTTATATAACCCCCTTGTAGTGGAAGAGATAGAGAATGTCATGCAAATATTGAAAAGATATTTTTGTTGGAATAGAATTGGCTTAAAAAAAATATTGAATGTGTTCTAAGCATTAGTGATAATTGAGAGACTATGGAAGACTTAGCGAGATTGCTTAGAAATAGAATGGACTCCGAAAATATGTCTGTTCGGTAAGAGGGCAAGTTGATTGGCATAGGTTACTCGACTGTCGCACGGGTTGTAAACGGGGAGACTGTTTAAGTTGATACACTTATCAAGATCTGTGATTTTCTTGGTATTCCTGTTGAATCCGCACAGAACCTTCAGTTTGAGAATGATGAATTGATGAAACAAATAATGATAATTCTTAGCATTGAACCTGAAATGGCTGAGGTCTATAAAGAAATCGCTGAAGATATGGCCTTAGGGAAATTGGAACCTGTTATTCTGTCGGAGATAGCGGCTTTTGCGCATTATCGATTGGAGTATAGGGGAAAGAGAAATGATCCTAATCCAATTAGCTTGATTTAACAGTTAATTTGTTTTAAATTTGGATTATCATGTGGTAGTTCAACCCCTATCTGACGTCGGATTGTGATTCTATTCGGGGAGTAGAGTGATTAATATTTGATTATTGATCTAAAAAAATTTTCCATTAGTTTTCTAAAAAAATATTTATTGATCTGACCTCTAAAAAAATGGTCAAGATATAGTGATCGTATTTTGGGGTCAGGTCACACCCAATGGAATGAATTCATCAAGAGCAGTAAAGAGTTCTTCGTAATTAGTAAATTGGTGTCGCAGGAATGAAAACAATGTTGTCCATTGATTTTTCCCCCACTCTTTTTTTGTGTGATTAGTTCATCAAAGGAATCGGGGAGGGGTTTCGTTATTTGTATTGAGGTTCTTTACAAAGAAAGCAGTTTCTCATTCATAATTTCACTTGGCTATACCTTATCATTCTTACCAAATAATCACTTTGATGGTTTACATGAATTTAATCTCATCATTAATGATATTATAGATAAACAAAAAGCCAAGTAAAGAGGGAAAACAGTGACATAACCCATACAATTTCCAAATTATTATCTTCGCTTAAATAAAAATCAATAACCATTAATTCTCGCTGCTTTACCACATAACTGCTTCGTTCATCAAAGTGAATAGAGAAAAATCGCCAATGTACACCTTGAAGATAACTAAAAAATATGAAAGTGACCTAAAAGATTTGCCCACGCATGTGAGGGATAAGCAATTACCGAAAACGCAAACCTTGTTACAGCAGAATCCTCATCACAATTCATTGCAATCTCATAAATTCAATAGCTTCACAAGGAAAGATGTGTTCCGATCCTATGTCAATGATAATTATCGGATTGCCTGGTTTTATGGAGATAGTCGTCGAACAATAGTTTTATGGCGGGTAGGGAAGCATAAATTAATTGACGATTTAGCGGATCTTGATGATATTTCTTCTTGTGTTGTAATCTCTGAGATCAATCCCAAATCCGATATGGAAAATAAAAAACCAACAGAAGGTGAAAGTTGGCAACGGAATCAACCTGGAATTTTTCAAAGGGTCAATCCCAATCATTTACGTTTGTTCGGTGTTCCAGAAGAAAAAATTGATAAAGTTAGAAAAGTAACTGACTTCGATTTCATCTATGAACTTAATTTACCAAAACAGGCCAATGATATTCTGTTAAGTATTTACACAACCCCAAACTGGTCCCCAGATAATTATTTGGATATCCACAATATTCTTTATAGGGAAAGTGCAGATCGATTAGAACAGTACTGTAAAGGCAAGATTAAGCGGCTGATGCTGGATCTTTCGCTGGAGCAGGAGGAGATTGTAAACGCCAATGCGACAGGAACGATCCTGATCAAAGGAGTGGCGGGTTCAGGAAAAACAACGGTGGGCGTTTATAGAGCTTTGCAGCTTTCTAAAGCACAAAGGTTATTCTCAACAAAGCCGGTATTATTTCTCACGTATACTGAAACCCTTACCAAAGTCGTGGAAAAATTATTTTATGAACTAACCTCAACCGATTCACATACGGAACTTTCAAAAAGGATTGAGGCATCAACAGTTAGAGACTGGTGCCAGTCTTTTTTAGGCGATCACAAACGCCGATTAGATTTTTCGTTAGCTGAAACGCAACTATCATCTTCAATATCTAATATCGTACCCAAAGAAGCAGATTTTTTCTTCTTGAAGCAGGAAAACTTCATCAAAACTGAAATTGACCAAGTGATTAAAGGCAGGGGAGTGAAAAGCTGGCAGGAATATAGCCAAATCAGTCGGGTTGGTAGAGGGCGGCCACTTCAACAAAATGCCCGTAGGATCATTTGGAAAATTTATCAGGATTATCAATCTCGATTAAAAGAAAAACAAATTATGGATGAAGGGGATCTTGTTCTGGAATCACTTGCAAAAATCAAAGAGATGGGAAACAATTTTGAGCCTTATCCAGAGGTAGTTATCGACGAAGCACAGGATTTAACACCTAAGGAATTAGAACTAGCAGCCGCATTGGCGGGGGGTGGGGAGAGCCGTGGTTTATGCCTTTTAGCAGATCCTTCGCAAAGTATCTATTACAAGGGCATCTCATGGAAAGACGCGAACATTACTATCTATGGGGCCAGAGTGAGAAATTTGGCAAAAAACTTCCGTAACCCAAAGCCGATCCTGGAAGCTGCCTGGGCATTATCAAAAGCTGATCCACAACATGAATTGGATGAGGCAATCGAACCCAGCTGCAGCGACCGTCCGGGCTTCAAACCAAGATTGCATTATGTTAGCTCTGAGAGCGATCAGGACTTGAAGAAGATGAAGGATTTGATTTTACAATTTGCAGAATCAAATCACTACAGGTTGGGTGATATTGCAGTATTGTGTCGTTCAAACGATCGGGTACAAATTGCTAAAAATTATTTGCAGCAAGCTCAGATACCAGTCTGTCATTTTAGAGAAGATCATTTTGATGTCTTCGAAAATGATATTAAAACCATCACTTTTCATTCTGCAAAGGGTTTGGAATTTCCAGTTGTGATATTGATGAATGTAGAAGAAGGCGTGATCCCAAGAAACACGAGTCACATCACTAATGCCGATGATCTGCAGGATGCAATAAGAATGGAACGCAAATTGCTTTATGTATGCATGACCCGAGCATCAGAGGAATTGTGTATGATAGCCACCGAAGGAAAGGGTTCACGGTTCCTACAAGATATTCCTACGAATCACCTGAAAATAATAAATTAATTAGGAGCAAAAATTAACCTATTGCTTTACGAAATGCGAACGTAAATAAAACTGGATTATAGCCGGTGATTTTCGATCCTTTTCAACACAATTGGCAAGGGTATTCAATTCTGCGAGGGAAATTTCTCATTTAAGAAACAATTGGAATAATAGTCCCTTCTCTCAAATACGTTGCATAATTTTGCCACTGATAATCTAACTCGTTATCCTTAAGTCTATTAATCCACGATGTAAATCGAGCACTTAGATTTTCTTTGTTCATTAATTCATCTAGTGTGGGAACTTCATTTTGGATAATTTCGACAATTTCAGGCATCATATACCAACGATCGCCCCACCATCTTTGTTTTGATTCTATTTGAATATTTGCTCTATATAAATCTTCTCTAACTAAATCCACCAATTTCGATTCATTAATTTGATAAGGATCCACCAAAACTCCAATTAGGGATTCATCAAAGTCAGCATATTGACCTGAAAAGGTTAGACTAAGTTCAGGGCTGCTGGCGCTTGGCAAATTGAAGGTTGCTTTTAATTCAACTTTGGTTTTTAATATTGGGTTTAGGTATTGAAAATGATAGTCGTCTTGAAATTCACGGCTGAAAAGACTGTCAACTTCCTTCATTTGATTTAGCGATTCCACTCGACGATCAAATCCCATGCATCCTGCAGACCGGAGACAAATAGCCACGTCTTCAGCTTTTTTTAAAACGGCTGGAGAGAAGATGAATGTAATTGGGCCGTAAACAGTGGGTACACCAGCATGCCCCTTTGCAAAAATTTTCCCGAAATCTTCTAAATTTAGAAAAACCTTATCCCACACGCCATTGTCTTTATCATTTTGATCGGTAACAAATTTCGTCATGTTTTGTTTTTCCTTCTCGAGCAAGGCTCTCGAAGGTATTCCGCCAATATGTAGATACGATTTGAAATCTTTGTATTGAGCCGAGTGGTACAGTTTGACATCCCGTTTTTGTAACAATTCAACTAATTCTTCAATCTGATTTTTCTTAAACATTTGGTCCCTTCCTAAAATAGACTATGTTGAGTTGCAATGATATTTTGGTTAATGTGATCTTCCAATTCTTTGGCTTCACAGCTTAACCTTTCAGCGATTTTCAGTCTTGCTTCTTTCCAAATGTCTTCTGCCTCTTGAACACTAATTCCGAGCTTGTTTAACCTCCATTTCTTTTCTCTTTCCCACCAATAAAAAGTATGCGAGTTACGTGTTCGGCCACTTTCCATGTAAAAACTAATCCACCCTAATTGGCGATTGGGTATTCCCAACTCATCCGCAGTATCTCTAATAGCGTTTTTACCGTCAGCAGTATGCTTATCAATGGCTACCCAAAAGGGGAATTTGGTATTTACAATTTCCTTGGATTCATTCAAAATCTCTTTAGGATCATGGAAAAATAGATATCCTGCAGCCTGAATAAAAGCCCGATCCCAGGGCCATCCCCCTTTTTTATGCAATGAGATCAGGTGATCCACGAGACTTTCTTCTTCTGGACGGGAAGCGAGCGACTTCAACCACAGCCAATATGCATCTGGACGTGTAATAGCTCGAGATATTATTTTGACGGGTTTATTGTTGGTTTGGCCTTGGAGGACGCTTTCCTCTCCCTGAGACAGAGCATATCCTAAAGATCCTAATCCGGCCGCATCCTTATTCTTTTTTCTTCTGGCAAGGATCGATAGATTCTCTAAAGTTTCGATCTCATCAGTTGTGTAATTTAATTCTCTAAGGTATGGCCAGCACTCCTCAGCACAAATGACAACACACCTGCTTCTGAGCCATGCTTTATCTCCATTGTCAATTAGATGGTAAGCTGTTTTTCGAGTAATATCTTCATTGCCCCGCCTAATCGCTTTCTGCAAAAGAGAACGACAATTTTGATGTGTTGATTTCTTTGTTTTATGGAAACTCATTTATTCGGTTTCCTGTGATGCAATGCGTTGTTGCCGAGGTCTACTTCATTATTTTTAACATCATATATAAACAATAAGGTTTATGACCCTATTGAGTTATCTATAAGATCATAACCATGATCGTAACCATCTCATGCTTAGTAACGTTTATCTTTGTTTCAGAAATTCCGGTTTTACTAGATCATTCCAAAATGCTTAAAGGCGGCCTTAATTGGTATCACTTTATCTCTTGGACAAGGGTTCTCTCGTTTCTTTCCTTACCGATTCCAGGCTGTCCTAAATGGAAATCTGCACGTCTCCGCAACCTGACCCTATATGTTGTATCGTCCCTTCATGATAGTCCAATCGGCTGAAATTGAGTAGGTTGAACCAAGTTAGTTGCAAGTACAGAGGGATGATAGCCTAGAGAACTATGAGGACGGACCGTGTTGTAATGTTTCTGCCACACCTCGATCAATATTTGAGCCTCCTTTAGTGTGTAGAAAATTTTTCTATTCAATAACTCATCATGCATTTTGCCGTTGACCGATTCAAAATAACCATTCCCCCAGGGGTTACCAGGCTCAATTGATTAAGGACGAACATGGAGCCTTGCTGAACAATCCCAGACCCGCATGGCAATGAATTCAGGGCCTTTATCAGAACGGATATGGACGGGAGCGCCACGCTTAATGAATAGGTCAGTGAGCACCTCAACGACATTGTGGAAGGTCAACCTCCTGGCCACCTTCACAGCGAGACATTTCCGCGGATATTCATCGATTACATTCAGAATGCGGAACTTGACCCCATTTGGGTGCAATCTTCCATGGAGTCATAACTCCACACATGTTTGGAGAACAACGGCCTCAATCTTACTAATGAACCATCATTGAGTCATAATCTGCCACGTATTGGCTATTTTTGGGGTATTTTTCGCACTTCCTCCCGCTAAATGCGCTGCCCCGCTTGTGGTTGATGATCCAACCCTCATTCCCTAGTAATGCTGTGATCACCCGATACCCATAGCGCCCATACTGACTGGCCAGCTCAATTTTCCTTTGTCTGAGCAGTGCTTCATCCTCAGGGACAGGCTTGTCGTAACGCTGGGTTGACCGTGGCTGGCCTATCGTCTGGCAGGCTCTGTGTTCGGAGATATCCAAGGCTTCCACGGCCTACCTGACAGCTTGACCCTTGCAGTCAGGCGCAATTACTTTTTTCCCAGCACCTCCTTATAGATGGCATTTTCCAAAGAGAGATCAGTCACCAGTTTTTTAACCTGGTATTTTCTTCTTCATTCTCTCCATTTTTTTGGCCTGTGTTATATCCATGCCCTCATATTCTCTCCGCCAGCGATAATAGGTCTACTCGCTGATCTCCAGTAGCTTTCTGGCTTCTTTCACTGTCTTGCCTTGAAGATGAGGATCTCAGCCTCTCGTAGTATGGTGATGATTTGTTCCGGAATATAAACTCGTCTTCGTGTCATTTCTAAACTCCAATTTCACCAAATACTATCACATTATCTGGATCAGTTTTTGGGGGTCAGATCAGGTGTTCACTTTCCGTATAGAAGAAGAGGTAATATAACCATTTTTTAAATCTAAGAAAAACCATCCTGGCATTTCCGATTTCGGAAAGTTTAATTTGTATATTATCAAATTGTAATTTTCTATTGAATTTCCTGTGAAACTTATAAAATGAATTCTTCAGTATTTTCTATTTCTATTGGATAGATTATTACTGATTTATTAATTTATGATGAAAACTTAAAACACTTAATCGATATATTATCTATGGTTTAGGTTTATTAACCTAGATAGACTCTTATATATATAGTTTTTCTAGTTTAGGGGGTAAGGTTTTGAATATTTCTAAAGAAAAACAAAAAATATCAACAGTTGCAATTCTAGCAAAAGATACATATTCTCGAAATTGGATTTCCCATATAATCCTGTTTGATTGGCGTACCCGGATAGTTGGCGAATTAATGTCCTTTGATGAATTAAAGGCTAATTCCATCACATCAAAAATAGATTTCTTATTGATCGATGTAGATGACTACAAGGACAACCTCAATGAAATCTTAAACTATTTAATTAATGTATTGCCTCGAATCAAAACACTATTACTAGCATCCACTGTTGAGGAGGATAATTTAATTCATTTAAGCAATGATCGAATTTCAGGATACTTATTGAAGTCTGAATCGGACATAACATTAGGGTGGGCAATCGCATATTTAATGGAAGGTAAACTTGTCATAACAGAGACTATATTGAAAGAAGCAAATTCTCAGGGATTTGATTTTGGTCCTAGGTGTTTGGTCATTAACGGAATAGATTCAGACGATTATTTAACTTCTACGGAAAATCGATATGCAAGATTGGCATTTATTCACAGTATGCCTCGAAGCAATCTTGCAGATGAATTATTGATATCAACAAACTCATCATTTACCCTAATCAGCAATTTATATACTAATTTGGGAGTTACCGATCTATTGAATGGAGATGACTGGATAAATTTTAATATCGAAAAACAAGGGGTTATATCATCTCATTTTGTGGAATCAAACGGTTGTGGTTATAAACCAAGGAATGGAACCTCAAAAGAAACAATAGCGTTTCATGTGTATTCAAAGCCCAGAATTGTCAATTAGTAAATTTATGAGGGATGGATCACTATGGAATTCTTAAGGAAAACTCAAGTTACATCAAAATTAATTATGTCACAATGGGGGATAGTAAAGGAAATAATGAAACACAAATTTAATTTCACATTACTCATAATTTCATTAATCTGTCTCTGTGCTTTATCTGCAGGCTCTATTTATGAGCCTAGCTCTGAGAATGTTAATGTAATTTTCGTTATAGATAATTCTGGAAGTATGGCAAATAACGATCCGGAAGATTTGCGCTTTGCTGCCACAAAATTATTCATTTCTTTATTGGATCAAGGTGATACGGTCGGAACGGTTATTTTCTCGAACGAAGCCAAGGTTTTACATGAGGGGATTGTAACAATAACTTCTATGCAGACAAAGTTGACCTTAACTGAATCCATTCATGCTGTGACACCTGACGGCTATACAGACGTAAAAGCCGCATTTTTAGCTGTTTCTGAGTTAGTTCAATCAGGTTCAAAGAATTCTGATCAATCCATCATCATTTTTTTAACGGATGGACAACCTGAACCTGTAAATTTTTACACCTCCTACGAACAGGATACGATTGATCTAATTGGATCGTTGAATATCCCAGTGATCTCAGTAGCATTGACCAATCATGCGTCCGTTCAATTTCTGGCAAAAGTCTCATCGCAGACAGATGGAAAATTATATTCAGCCAAATCGTATTTAGATCTGATTGATGTATATCTAGACATTTTGGGCCAGTGGAAGGATAGAACGATTATTGGCGAAGGTGAGATTCCTAGTCCTTCAAACAAGATTGTAAACATTGACCTTGGTCTTGCCCCTTACCTTACTGAAATTAGTTTTGTGGTAACAAAGGATGAGAAAATCAATGTTTCACTACTAAACCCCGATGGGCAGATTATTGAACCTAATGATCCTGAGGTGACTTATTATCAAGGGACAGATCCTGATTATGCAGTAATCACCATTGCCGATAATTTTCCAGGGGATTGGCAGGTTGACCTATCAGGTGAAGGGCAGGCACAGCTAAGGGTGATTATTTCTTCTAATCTTAAAGCCGACTTATTTTCTGGCAATAACCTGGCTGAAACTGGACAACCCATGTTGATTGAGGCTCAAATCTTGGAACTTGATCAATATTCAACACCACATCGTGTTATTGGTGAAGGCCAATTTAGTGCAGTAATCACGTGGCCGGATGGAACTCAGGAAGCGATAGATCAACTTTTTGATGATGGAACGCATGGCGATATCACTGCAGATGACGGTCTTTTCTCTAGACTATATCCTAATACCACGGTTCCAGGGACCTATTCCATTGAGCTCAGGGGATATAAAGGGCTTATTCCGTTGAGTACAAAAGAGATGGTCACTCTAATTTCTGTGCCTGATATTGTGATTGAATCGCCCCAATCCGAAAAGATTGCCATCAATTCTGGCGAGAGTGTAGACATTAGTGTTCGAATTGGCGAAAGCCAGGAAGAGGCGTTGGATTCGGGGACAGTAACAGGGAAAATCATTGATGAAAGTGGAAAAATTACAATAGTTGAATTAGTCAATAATGAGAACCTTTATACAGGTCACTTTGAGCCTTCGAAAACTGGGCACTACACTTTGGACACCTATGTGGATAACGGTTATTGTCAGACATTGCCTTATCTTCACACTAGCACACTGGAGTTTGAGGTTCAAATCATTCCGAGTATTGCTATAAACCTTATGGCTGGGCAATCAAATATCCTGGTTGAAAACCAGGAACTAGTAGAAGGCGTTCCAGTTCAAGTGAAAATTACTTCGACGGCCAGTGAAGTGCTTTCGCTAACACCGACAATGGAAGGGCCTTCAGGTGTGTATTTGGAGGGACCCAGTCAAATCACGCTAACATCGAATGAGACTATATATCGAGACCTTTGGCTCAAATCAGATTCGTCCTTAGGGCTAGGGGCATACGATCTACAAATCGTGTTTTCGACACTGGCAAAAGTGAACTTTACCAACGCTTCCATCCCGATCAGGATGACAGTCTTTGAGCCGACCATCACAGTCCTTAATGTGCAGCCCATCGGCTGTGAAGAGCCAATCGGTTGCCTGAATTGGAAGTCGAATCTGGAATTAACAATTTCGTCTTCAAGTAGACAATCGGAAGTGCTTTATTTAGCACTTTTAGGGGACAGCTCCATAAAACTGGTTTCCGACGAAATTATTGTGGAACCTGGGCAAGGAGAATATCAAATTGATGTGACCAACACTAAGCTTTTCACTTCTGGAATGCAGGAATTCGATTTACTACTTGAAACAGAAAAAGATTCAGTAGGAATGGAGGAAGACACACAATCCATTCCAGTTCGAATTGAATTGCCCTCACTATTCTCCAGATGTAAAAAGGTCATGCTTTGGACCGGCCTAATCATCCTTGGAACAATAGTGATTACAATCAAAGTTATTGGAGCGCTAAAGCAGCGACAAAAAAGATCTTTCGTGACTGGGACATTACGCATTTGGACTGATAAGAATCGATCTGCTGTAAGTACATTTGATCTTACCGCTATGAGTAAACGGCAACTGCTCATTGGTAGTGATCCGAGTTGTGACGTCTTTTTAGAGAGAGGGACAAGTCAATCGGTTTATTTTAAGCTAGTATCGCAGGTCATTTCTGGAAGGTCTGAGATTGTGCTAATTCCTGTGGAAGAGGTGAAGCAAAAATACAATTACGTTGTGAATGAATTGAAATTAGAAAATGAGATCAAATTCTCTGTAGAAAATAATAATTTCCAATATCTAAGTGACAGTGGTTATTAAACAAGAAAAGGATAAGAGGGGTAAATTAGCAATGGCTAAACAAATTGATAGTCCACAAAAAACTGAACTCAATATACCGCCAACCTTAATTGTTATGGAAGGCTCAACTGCAGGGAAGATTGGATTTCGAGTCAAGCAGGCGATCCAAAATCAGTATGGAGATATTCCGATAGTCAGATTCCTTTGGGTGGACACCGATGTCAATATTCCCAAAGGCGCAGAAAATTGGTTCTCAGCTGATGAGAGGGCGGAACTGGTAGGACATGATGTCAATACAGTTATCCGAAATATTGAGAACTTCCCCACCCTTAAAAAATGGTGGCCACATAATACTGAGATTCACGCTGGCATTGTTTCAAATGGCGCAGCTAAACAGATGCGTCTCATTGGCAGGCTCAGCCTTTTTCGGAAGTTCACTGAATCGGTTGGTGGCTCTTCATTCTTATCAAAGCTGCAATATGCGATTGAGAGTATTCACCATATCGAAAACATTATGAAAACTCACGAAAAGAGCAATGAATCCATTACCTTCAATGTCTCAGATAGCAATACAAGGGTGATCTTCATCTTCTCAACTTGCGGCGGGACTGGTAGCTCAATGTCTTTCGACCTGGCCTATCTCTGCCGGCGACTCCTTAGGGGTAACCATCCTGAACTTCTGGCGTTTAGCATCCTTCCTCCAGTGATTGATCAGGAAATTAAGGATGAATCGACGCTTCAGCGTCGAAAAATCCGAGCAAACACATATGCCTGGTTTCTGGAAGATCAATATCTCATGGAACATCCTAATTGGTATGTTGAATATCCTGGGATTGCTCCCGTGGATGTGGACCATGTCCCATTTGATGTCCATTTTGTGATTGATATGCTGAATGAGGCGAATAATCGACTCGATTCCTCTGAGGATATTTATAAAATGCTGGCCCAGGCGATTTTCCTCGACACAGGAACGGCTATTGCTGGTGAAAACAGCAGCTTCATGACCAATGTGGGCGTTTTAGATAACTATGTTTTCGGGCGGAAACAAGCTTACAGCTCATTAGCTTCAGCATCGATTGTCTACCCTGCTGAGAGACTTAAAAAATTCTGTGGGAACAGGTTTGGTTACGAGATTCTTCAGAACGAACTTTTTCGCGATGTGGATAGTGGTTGGATTAAGACAACAGCCTCATCCATGATTGTTGATATTGGACTGGATGATGAATCACTTGTGCGCTCGATCCAGGCGCATCGTTCCATGGACCTTTTGAAAAAATCGGCCATTTTGAAAAGCGAATCACTCCGAAATTCCATTACATTGCTGTCAAATCAATTTCAGGAAGCAGGCATCTTCTTTGACCAAGAGTCGGATCTGCTTTCTGATCAGCAAGCTAATATTGTACTGGGCTTCAAAGGACAGATTGAGAAGGTGATCGCTTCAACTTTATTGAATCACGGGATTAAGAACGCCAAAGCATTAATTGAAACTCTCCGGTCCCCAATTCGCGCAGATGCATCCGATCTGGTCACTTCTTTAAACGATTTGCAGAATAGGATCACAGAGCAAGGCGTTTCAGAGTCAAAGCTCTCTAATTTACGGCAAACCTATGAAAAATCCGTAAGTCGATTATCTGATATGGACGGTAATCTACTCCATAATGCTCAACAGCTCCTCTTGCGAAAAAAATGGGACAATGCTTTCGAAGAGCGGAAGCGTGCAAGCCTTTCATTGATGGAACAATATATCGAAACAAGGCTTGTTTATATCGCGCAAAACAAAGCCAGAGAGCTTTATAACCAATTAGTGACATTTCTTCAGGTCAAATCTGCTGAGCTGGATAGCATTGAACAAATTTTAAAGAAGACAATGGCGAGCCTCGATGAAAAACATAAGAAATTTCTTGAACCTCAGACAATAGCTGAAGGCACATTTGAGCTAAAGCGAGAGATCCTTAGTGATAAACAATATTTCCTAGACTTCTACCAGGAAAAGTCTTCATCACTTATCCAAAGTGTAATATTGAAGGATTTTATTGATCGGTTACAGCTTAATTCCTTGGAAGAGATTATCCAATGGATGGAGAGCCGATTTGAAGAAGACTTGGTCAGGATGTCCATGGACGAGTTTACTGATGCAATCAATGGAACTTCTCTTTTGGACGCTATTAATGAGAGGTATCCTGATAATGCATCTGAGCGATTGGGATCCATGATGGATGATTTGCTTGCTTATTGCAGTCCCTTCTGGCAGTTTGAACGTGATACCAGCCGTTTTGATCAGGAAGGGAAGAGCATTATCGGCATTCAGAACAAGAACAATGCATTGATCCCAGAACGTTTTCGGCAGAACCGAAACTTTAATATGGTCTCGACTGGATTCAAGCATAGCATCGATGTTGTCCGGGTAAAGCACGGTGTGCCCGCCTTCTTGCTGAAGGATATGGACGAATATAAGGTCATGTATGAATTGGTCCAACAAGAAACAATGGATCCTTTGCACATTCTGCCAAATATCGTAGTCTATGAAGATATCTTCCCGGACGAGCATAAGAAAAGCCGCCAGATGTTTGCCCTGGGTTTGGTCTTTGATTTCATAATCCAAATTGGCAGCTTCTACTATATTGATCTGAAACGAGACTATTCTGGGCCTCACAAAATTAAACCAACTGCAGAATTCCGGCTTGAACAGGGTCGTTCGAAAGCTGAGGAAGTCCTGATTCATAAGATTGATTTCAGGAAAGAGCTTGAACGCAGAATTGAAGACCTCGTTCAGGATATGGGGAATACCTCAGCCATTGAGAAAATCGAAGAGGCGATCACTGAATTGAAAGTCAGGATCAGTAATTTGCCCACCAATAACGAGGAGATGCGCCCCCAACTTCAACGTGAAATTACCTACTTGCGAGATTATCAACGCATGTTGGGTGCTGTTGTAAAAGATTATTAATCAATTTCAAAGGTGTGGCATCCACAGTTCTGGGTGCCACACCCAGTCCCACTGGGGGGTTCTAGAATGGAAAAACAAACAAAGGTTTCACCTGCACTTGTCATTGGCATTGGGCCGTTTGCCCAAAAGATTCTTACTCGTGTATCAAAATCATATTTCGACTCCGATCCGACTAGAAGGAAGATCACCAAATTTGTGGCTCTTTATGAAACCGACCAAGAAAAGGGCTTAGACCTGGCCTCGATTTTACAGGAGAATGGGGAACCTCTCCCTGAAATTAATTTCCCACTGGCATCCACGGCTGGCGAGAGACAGAAATTTATTGAAAATCTGGTAAAGAGCGCAGATCAAATTCGAGCATCGTTAAATGTGCATTTTCATGAAATCAGAACCCATGATAGCTTGATGGAAATCAATTTAGATAAACGCCTTGGGAAGAATATCAATTTATATGTTGTTGCAGATCTGACTGATGCATTATCCTCTGCTGCATTAATGCCTATTGCCTTTTTGCTTCAGGATATTATGCAACAGACTCATAATACACTCGGTAATTTAATGCTGAACATATCCATTTTTCCTGATAAGGAAGATCGGGATGACAAAGATGAGGTGGGGTTGTTCTCATCCTTATTGATTCTCGATAAGGGATATCGGGATGTCTCTGATAAAACCACTTTGGATATGCTAAAAGCAATGGGGATTAAGGATAGATCGCCGTTAACGCTTTCATCCTATCTTTTCGATTATCGGAAACCCAACGGAAACGACGCACGTGATGTGGATGAGTTGGAATTGGTGTTTGGCAACAGCTTGCTTGGTTTAATGCTTGCGGATATTCCTCAGACATTGTCCTTCGGACGGCCGATGGGTTATATCCAAAAGAACGGCTCGTTCTATTCCAGTATCGGGGCATCGTGTTTGAGCTATGATCCTGATCATTTGATTGAGAAATGCGTTGATTTGTTCTCATCCAGAATTATTAGCGAAGGTTTCTTAGGAGAACATAGAACCGACTCAGATTTGATCAATTTGATAAATCGGGCAACTGCCTATTTTGGCGATTTACCAGAATGGTATTCACAATTATCCTCCGGAAAAAATTTCTTCCATGTTTCTCATGAGGGGCAACTTCCTGATATCAATGTGAATATTGATCACTTGTATCTGAGTCCGATGGATTTCGAGGATATCAGAAATACACCTTGGCAAATTGAGGTTGCAGACTATTCCCTGAAGTTTAAAAAAGAGATCTTGCTTGATCTCCAGCAGACGTTTGATTCCCAGGCGATCCAGATGGCTTCTGGGAAATTCGGTCAAATAGTTCAATTCCTATCAGAGCTGGTTGGAAATCCAGGGATTTATCCGCAAGGTGTGTCAGTGATTAAACGCATACTCAAAGGTTTGGATGAAACTACTATCTCTTCTGCAGAGGTAATCACCAAACAAATTAACAAACTGGATGCTATCGACAATTCCAATGTCATTCAAGAGGATTTTGAGAAAATCCAAACTATACTCAAGAAGGCGAAATCCCTACCGATATTTTGGCGGTTCTTGCCGAGGTTTTTCCGAAAGCCTTTGAGCATCGTAATTAACCTTGAATGGATTATCAGGAATTACCTGAAGCTTGAAGGTCTCAGGCGGCATATCCTGATGATGCTTGCTGAGGAACATTCCGCTAGAATTGAAGCTGTTTTGCTTGAGAGCATAAAACTAGCATATAGCGCGATTAAGGAAGACCTAGGCGAGTTTGAAACTCAGATTGATACTTTCGATGGTAAATTAAAGGAAACACAAAACCTGTTAGCGCTCGATTTTGGCAATGATATTTTTAAAACGCTATACTCCTCGGATGAATACGATCCTTTTCGGAGCACAGCCATTGACCCAATATTCGCTGAATGGGCTTACCAACATTTTCAGCAGCCGATCAAATCGGTTGTATTGGATCTGCTGGTAACTAAGAAGGTGTTCGACCAATGGGAAGATTTGTCAGCGGAAAATTTCAGTCAGGCTATTCTGGCTGCGAGCAAGGATTTGTATCTCCCTCTGCGAGATTATCATCTCGACCAGGTGCTTGAACAGGGATTGGAATTACGAAAAGAGCAATCCACCCACCCAGATGAGGTTGAGTTCAACCCTTATCTTCCATTGATCAGATCGGCTTTACCGATGATGAGACCAAACTTTGATGCAATAGGGGGAAGTGAATATTCCACTAAGCGCAGGTATTTCTTGGCCGAAAATAAGTCATCGCCATTTGTCCAACCCGTCCTTGGAGAGCAGAATATCAAGTTCTGTCAGGTGGATGACCGGCGGATTGCCACAGCAGTAACTGTTCGGGACTTGATGCCCCTGGAAGCATTCACGGAACTCAATTCAAATTTACAGTGGGCGTACGACAAATTGAATGAGGACCAAAAAGAACAGTTGAAAAACGTATTTGTCCCAATTCCAACGCTTGAAGGGACAAACCTGACCGATAGGTCTTTTACTTGGAAATTTGGAAACCCTGAAGAAGATTTTAGCATTGTTCTTCCTGTTGATGAGAGACGTTACCATCTGGCTCGCCTGGAGCAAAGGCTTGATCAACCTGAGTGGTATCAATATGTCCTGGAGGATTCACAGGAGCTCAACTATCTAGCCGCTTGCTTCCTTAATCTATTCCTTCAGCATCCAGAATGGACACGGTATGACCAAACCAATGCAATCCTTGCCTTTGTTCAGCAGGGAATTAAATATGCCCTAGACAAAGATACAACTCCATTAACCGAGTGGCCTCGCTCTCCAATTGAAACGCTCTATGACCAGGTCGGGGATTGCGAAGATGTTGCTATCCTGACAGCAGCCATCATGAACCGCCTGGGTTTCCACGTTGCGCTGCTCCTACTTCCCGGCCATTGTGCAATGGGTATAGCTGGAGTGGATCATATGCCAGGCTCGTTTGCCATAGATTCTGACTCCGGTTATCATTATTACTATGCTGAAGCGACAGCGACCGGGTGGTCTGTAGGAAAGCTTCCTGAAGATTATCAAACAGCCGATATCAAAATCCAGTCGTGCAGCCGGCTGATTACAAAAGAATCATAGAAAGGTGGGAAAAATAGATAACGTTATGGATCCATATATTCACATCCAGGACATTGGCAGCAAGGCTATACAAGCAATTTTCGGGCTTCAACTGGTCTCAATTCCCGCTTTTTCAAGTGATCCGGGTCGAGCGAGTCATACTGGACTTCAAAAATATTCTGATTTGATTAACCAGCTCTACCTCCCGGATTTATCAGTGAGCTTCTCATTGAGAACGGTTTATTGCCCGCATCAGGAAAACGGACAGCACAGCGCGGTTGAAATTGCCCTGTTCGGGATATTGAATGGCACATCCAAACGGGAATTAAATAAACGGGTTGAACAGGTCCAGCATCAAATGAGGGCGATCCTGGTCAGTTCCTTCCCTTATCATGATTTTCAATGGATATCCAATAACCAGGATTTTATCAGGTTGTATTCGCCTCCTTTCCTCGAAGGCGCACACTTTTGTGAAATCAGAAAGAGGGAATCGGCGATCCATCTAAATAGTAATCATCCCGAGAAAGCCATCGGTTTTCTCAGAAACGAAGAGCCAGGCTTCAAACCTAATCAGGAGGATATGGTTTATTTTTCTCATCCATTCTCTCCTCGTGAAGCTGATTTTGAACAACTTTATCGCCTGTTAATTTCAAACGGTCATCCATTTATCCTTAATATCTGCCTGACCCCGACTGTTCTCGATAGTGAAGAAGAAAAAGCGCTGATCTCCGAAATCGCTAAAGGGGAAGGTTTTCAACCCAAAGCAGAAATTCCGCTTCGACAGATCTATTTGGACCGGGCCAGATTGATCCGTCAGGGACTGATTGATCAACTTCTTCGCCTCCAGGATGCCCCTTTTTATTGTCAGATTTTCCTTGCCAGCTCAGAGCCAATAGGCAGAGGAATCGCTGAAGCAGTTGGCAGTGTTCTCTCTCAATCTGTGGGGTCAGGTTCTGCGCTGGATCATATTGACCTCCGGTTACAAATGGGCGGTTATGATGTGCTTTTCCCAGAGGATGAAGAAGATCAGAGTAATTTTGCTAAGGATTTCTTTCAGCCCGGGAAATCCAGTTGGGGAAAAACGATTGCTGGGCAAAAACTCGAACGATTCAGATTTTTAGTTGACGGTTACCAGGGAACTTGCGGTTTCCGTTTCCCTGATGCCGAAAATTTAAGTATGGTCGACTTCAAGACCCACCAGACGAAATTAACCACCCCACCCAGAGAGATCAATGCCCTGGCGCATCAGGATGGGATTGAAAAGAAAATGATTGGAACCAATGCCGCCTTTGGTGTTGAGAGGCCCATTTACCTGGCCGAAAAAGACCTCCGGCAGCATGTCTATATCGTCGGCCAATCTGGGACAGGAAAAACAACCCTGCTAAAATCTATGATTTTAGGGGATATAGCCAATCACAAAGGCGTCGCTGTGATCGATCCCCATGGCGATCTTTACGATGAACTACTTGGCCTCATTCCACAAGACCGCGTGGACGATGTGGTTTTGCTCGATCCCTTGGATATGACCTTCCCGGTGGGGTTCAATTTACTGGCCTGTGACGACCTTTCCAAACGGATTTTCATTGCCCGAGAGATCAAAGCGATCATGCACCGCTTACTCCATGATACCTTTGGTCAGGTGAGCAATAACTATATTGGGCCGATCTTCTATAAACATGTCCAGATGAACCTGCTATTGGCAATGTCCGACCCCGAAAATCCAGGCACTCTGCTCGAGTTTTATCAGATATTCCAGAACGATGATTATTGGAAGAAATGGTTGCCATTGAAATGGGATGAACCTCTTCTGGCAAATTGGGTTGAGGAAGTACTGCCGCGGATCAATTACACCTATCGCAACCGTGCCGATAATGTGTCAATGGGGGAGTATGTTGGTTCCAAATTTGATGATTTCATCCTTGATCCCAGGCTGCAACTGATCTTTGGTCAAAAGGAATCGACCATAGATCTGGGTGAGATCATGGATAACGGGAAGATATTATTGATCAACCTGGCAAAAGGACTGCTTGGGGAAGCGACGGCCCAATTCCTGGGCCTGATCATCATGGCGAAATTCCAAAGTGAGATCCTGGCTCGCGGGAACCAGAAAATTGAGGAGCGGAGACCGTTCACCCTCTATGTGGATGAATTTCAATCTCTGGCAACCGAGAATTTCGGCTTACTGCTGTCGGAGGCCCGAAAATTTGGTGTCTCATTGGTTTTGGCGAATCAGTTCATTTCCCAGATCAAAGATACCAAGATTATGGACGCCGTCTTCGGAAATGTCGGGACAATGCTGTCCTTCCGGGTGGGTAAAGATGATGCCGTTCGGCTGGAGCCGCAGTTTTCACCGCAATTCACCCGGCATGAACTGGCGAATTTTCCTAATTGGACTGCCTGCATCAAAACCACATTAAATGGACAGAATGTACCCCCCTTTAACCTGCAAACCATCCCTTCTGCAGGTCTTCCGGATCCTGAGGTGAAAGAGCTCGTGATGGCTGAATCCCGGCGTAAATATAGCCGTCCAGCGGCTGAAGTGAGAGAAATCATCAAGGAAAGCCTGAAGCAGCCAGAAGTGGAAAACGAAGATAATGAATTACGGCTTGCTCTCTAATATTGGCCCTGATCGCAATCTATTTTATTCCCTGGAGTCGAGCGAGAAGGGGGGTAGGGGGAGATTTTGAGTCGCTCGACTCAATGGCGCTAGTGTACCCATATATGGCCATAAAGGGGTCGCACAACCCCAATATATGGGGGTTGAATTTAAAAAGAGTCGAGCGACTCGCCTGTTTTTAACGATTTTGTCTCGCTCGATTCTAAAGATTATTGAGGAAAAAGGATGAAGGTGTTTCAACCTATGCATGTCAACTTGAATTTTTCTAAAAACTATATTAGAATTCTAGAAGGTGAGAGCAGTGGAAATTTAACTAATCCCCTTCGGGGGATTGAAATGTGAATTGTATCTGGCTAATGGATCACCAACAACCGGTATACAGTGGAAATTTAACTAATCCCCTTCGGGGGATTGAAATAAGGTGAATAAAAATCCAATTTGTTAACGTACAAACAAAAGGGTGGAAATTTAACTAATCCCCTTCGGGGGATTGAAATATTACATTCGTTTTCCACTTCTATCACACCATTTCCTTGTGGAAATTTAACTAATCCCCTTCGGGGGATTGAAATTGGGTTTATTTGGATTGGGAGTGGTGAGGTCAAAAGTGGAAATTTAACTAATCCCCTTCGGGGGATTGAAATAGAAAGTGATCTCAACATTTACCCCGTTCTTATTGGGCATAAGTGGAAATTTAACTAATCCCCTTCGGGGGATTGAAACGATCCCACTTGGCACCAAAGCCGGGCAACGCTGCGTAGAAATTTAACTAAACCCCTTCGGGGGATTGAAACACAACAGCAAAGCCCACAGCGAGATAATATGTAAAGTAGAAATTTAACTAAACCCCTTCGGGGGATTGAAACTCATAATATCCTCTTTTCTAAAACACTTGATAGAGTGTAGAAATTTAACTAAACCCCTTCGGGGGATTGAAACTTGATCTGGACATTCCGGAATCTCGCCATTCTGAATCATCTGGTAGAAATTTAACTAAACCCCTTCGGGGGATTGAAACCCTTTTCCAATAATCTTCTTCGTTTTCTCTGTACAAAGTAGAAATTTAACTAAACCCCTTCGGGGGATTGAAACATTGGCTCAAGACTTATTATTGCTGCGAACACGGTTAAGTAGAAATTTAACTAAACCCTTTCGGGGGATTGAAACGATTTATCCCTGAAAACTGGGCAGTCAGAGAATTTGATTCGTAGAAATTTAACTAAACCCCTTCGGGGGATTGAAACATTAAAAAACCGATCCCAACAACAATTGCAAGGACGGTAAGTAGAAATTTAACTAAACCCCTTCGGGGGATTGAAACTTGTGGTGTATCGGTCAATAAGATTGCTTTCTTAGAGTAGAAATTTAACTAAACCCCTTCGGGGGATTGAAACGGTTGGGACAGGGGTCGGGTCTGCTGTAAGAGTGGGTAGAAATTTAACTAAACCCCTTCGGGGGATTGAAACAATATTCACGCCTCGAGAGGCGAGAACAAGCTTTACAGTAGAAATTTAACTAAACCCCTTCGGGGGATTGAAACACTTGCTTAAGCATATCTTGTAGGTAAATTCTTACCTGTGGTAGAAATTTAACTAAACCCCTTCGGGGGATTGAAACGAATTCTTTGCTATTGCGGGAACGCCATAATCCATATTGTAGAAATTTAACTAATCCCCTTCGGGGGATTGAAACGTGTAGTTTCCAAACCAAGCACTGTCCATATTTTGAGTAGAAATTTAACTAATCCCCTTCGGGGGATTGAAACAAAATGTTAATCTGACTGCCTTGATGGCCAGCCGAGATTTTGTGTAGAAATTTAACTAATCCCCTTCGGGGGATTGAAACCTTTTGTCTTTTGACATTCTCTCTGGTTGCTCTTCCTGTAGAAATTTAACTAATCCCCTTCGGGGGATTGAAACACTTGGCAAAATAGCCAGAAACAATGTGCCTTTTCAGTAGAAATTTAACTAATCCCCTTCGGGGGATTGAAACAGGTACTGCAGTAGCTGTAGGGGTGGGGACTTCGGTAGGAATGTAGAAATTTAACTAAACCCCTTCGGGGGATTGAAACGTTACAAGGAACCTCGCGGTTACCATTTGCATCGAAGCACTCGTAGAAATTTAACTAAACCCCTTCGGGGGATTGAAACATTGCGATCAATCCATTCCTCAAAGTCAACCTCCGGATGTAGAAATTTAACTAAACCCCTTCGGGGGATTGAAACCAATTTTCAAGATACCAATCTGTCATGTAACCAGAGTAGAAATTTAACTAAACTCCTTCGGGGGATTGAAATGCTCCATCAATAAATTCTTTCAAAGGGTTGCCCCACTGTGGAAATTAAACCAAATGTCTTCGGCCCCTGCGAGGGTACTGCGCGTGAGAATGAAATAATTTCATAAAAAAAGAGGTAACCCTATCTGGTAGTGTGAAAATTTAACTAATCCCCTTAGGGGAATGAAACAAACAAAGTAGGTGCTTAGTCTCATATTAGGAGTGGGGTATGTGGAAAAAAACTAATCCCCTTCGGCCCCCTGCAAGGGTGTTGCGCGAGGGACCGAACCTTGGCAGTTAATTGACCAACGATGGCCAGGAAATTGGTGTAGAATAAAATAACCCCTTCGGGGGATTGAAATAATTTATCAGGTGCTTCAAGGTGTCCGAAGACATATTAGGGAAATTTGACTAATCCCCTTCGGGGGATTGAAACGCTGCAAGCTGACACAGGACAACAGGCCACGTCTTGTGGAGATTTTACTAACCCCCTTCGGCCCCCTCTGCGAGGGTGCTGCGCGAGGGATTGAAACCCGACCGTTTAGTGACCAATAGTGGCTCGGAAGTTGGTGTAAAATATACTTAACCCCTTCGGGGGATTGAAACGGAGATCAGTGAAATCATTGCCAGCACTGAGGATGCCACAGTGGAAAATTAACTAATCCCCTTCGGCCCCCTGCGAGGGTGCTGCGCAAGGGATTGAAAGTGCGGGAGGCCACTAATATCGTATGAGATGGGTATGTATGGACAGCCGATTGACGAGTTGTGTGCACAATAACAATTAATTAAGTTTGGTATAATTTTCAGAGGATACCTAATCCCCCTTGGGGGATTGAAACCCATCACCTGCCCGCTGAGTGTCAGCATCGAACAACACATGGAAATTTAACTAATCCCCTTTCGGCCCCCTTTGAGGGTGCTGCGCGAGGGATTGAAACACTAACAAACCATTGCATCTTCCTAACGGAAATGCGTGGAAATTTAACTAATCCCCTTCGGCCCCCTGCGAGGGTGCTGCGCGAGGGATTGAAACGTCTTTTAACGCCCTTTGGCAGGAACGAAGTTTGGATTTGTAGAAATTTAACTAAACCCCTTCGGCCCCCTGCGAGGGTGCTGAGCGAGGGATTAAAAGGGTTGGCATCTCCTATTGGCCGTGATTAATCAAAGCATAAGAAACAAGAAATCCCCCAGCTGGGGGATTTCTTGTGAAGTATAGATTAAATCAAATAGCTCCTACTGATTTGATCGCTTTTTCCTTAAGGTGTCCCGTAGATGCTGCAGGTCCACAACCTCCGCCACTTCGTATTCCAATGGCAAGCTCTCCGGCTTTGGTTTGAAACGGATGATGGCTGGAAAGCGTCCGATCCTGGCCTGGATTTCTATCAGGATCAGCGCGGCGATGTAGGCATGGGAAGGAAGGATAATCGCCAGCGGGTGGGTCATGAACTCCTGATAAGGTAAATCACTATTGGCAAGTAATTTCTCAACCTGTTCTTCAAAGGAAATGTCGTTATCGAATTGAACCGGTATATGGAAATACCCTCCGATATTATGGGAGAGCAGTTCTTCAATCCTTGCTTTTTGAAGATCCGCAAGAGGGTAACCAAAGTTGATCAGGAACATCTAGCGCTCCATAGAAAGCAGAAGGTAATCCGCAACATAAGGGAGCCGGTCGCCATAGATCAACTTTACCTTATTTTGTCTGAATTCTTTTTTTCGATAATCAGTCAAGGAATCTTCCCCGCTGGCAAAAACCTTACCACAGTAGATCCCGAATTTCTCTCTGGCGGTGAGTGCTTCCAGCTCAGCCAGGAATTTTGGGTTATATTTTCCGGATTTGCAGGAACATACAGCCAGCCGGCCATTCTTGATGACAACCACATCCAACTCATGAAGCAATGGCTGTTCAAAGCCCATCGCTTTTCTAATAAAGAGGCCTTTCTTCACGTCGTTAAAATATCCTGAATCAACGGCATGTCGGTAAACAACTTCTTCTAATTCATCTCCAATTTTGGGAGGATGGTAGGTGTGCTCATCAGGATTGGTAAAGCTTTGGTCAAGGCTGGATTCGATTCCGTAGGCAGAGAAATATTGATCAATGGTTATTTTGACATCTAAAGGAACAACTTCGGGATCGGGGACACCGGGCGTGAGATGGAGGATCTCATTATTCTCTGTCGCCACATAGAGCATTTGGTAACCCATTTCATAAGCAGCCATCATCCCCGCCATGGTCATGATCTTTGTGCCGCCAGTCAGGTTGATGCAAACAGGCTCGTCGCAGGAATTTTGGAGCAGCCCAATCTGTTTCACAAGGGTCTGCTTGGCCTTATCTAGATCATACGCAGATACTTTGAAGTAAGGCAGCACCTGAACACAGGATAGATCGGGGTCGCTTTGGATGAATGTGGTCACGATCTTACCCAGGTCTTCCGTCTTCTCAGTTGGCACCACACAGGTAGCCGTGAACCTGGGATCATTCCAGAGTGGCAGCAAGGTGGGAAGAGGTTGTTCTCCAAGAAATGATATTAGCAACATAATGAAGTTTCTTTCACATTTTCAGAAAAGTGGATGATGAGCATAATATCAAGAGTAGAAATTATTCTCGAATAGGTGCCCAAACAGAGGTCGTTAGCGGTTTCTCCTCGAAGATGAACTGGCTGATCAGGCCCGTGATATAAGCAAGGGGGATGAAGACAATCAATTGGGGAACTGAAATTGCCCCAGGAATATTATTTATCAATATTTGACAGCAATAATCTGACGTTGTGTAAGCCAAAGTGGAGAGAGGGATGACAATCAATCCAATAAAAATGGATAATAGGAATGTCAATCCCAGGGTTTGGGCTGTCCGAGTCCTGGTTTCTTTGGGGTCAATTGCCCAAGGGAGGATGTCATGATAAAGATAAATCCAGCTGACAGCTAAAGTGAAAGCTAGTAAGATAGGAATCCAAAGAAATCGTACTCCAAGAAATTTGCTATTCCATAATGCGCAGGTGATTTCAACTGAACTGGATTCAAATATAAGGGCGGAATAACCGACTAATATCCCGGCCCATACTCGTGGCAGAAGTAAATGGATGATCAATTCAAAGGAAAAGGTTTTTAGTATATAGAAGATCGCTGCCGCCAATCCAATAAAGAATAATAGGTATGCGATCGAGGTCGGCATTGTGTTGACTGAAAAGAAGATGACATCAAGAGGTGAAGTAATATTTAGAATCAAACCAGGAATCAATGAAAGAGCTGCAAGCACCAAAATAAAGAGCCAGGTTGGCTTTTTGATCCATAGTGGGTCATTTGTTTTCATAAGGTGAGCAAGGTTTAAGCTTGCATCAAAATCATAGCTTGGTAGGGCATAATGCGTGACAAGGCGAATGACAGCAACGCTTGCTGGTCGGTGATTTTTGAAGACCGGATGAAGAATCACCGATTTCCAATCAAAGCTATCTCTTTTTGTTAGGCCTGGAGCAGGTAGAGGTTTTCGGAATTCGATCTCCATTTTGGGGTGTACCGGCAGGGGTGTCAGCACTAAAGAATAAGCCATGAATTCATCGAGGCCAGAGGGTAGAGAAATGCCTGACCCAAATTCATTGATTCTGGGGATTATATCAAAGTAATCAGGATCTTGGATAATATTATTCATGGTCTTATAGGCATATGCCAGCTCATCTAATAGTGGGATACTTGAGAGATCCATCTCAGGTTGTTTGCAAAAAAAACCTTTAATATTTGCTAAGAAATTCAGATTGGTTGGTTTTCTCGTTTTTATCATTTCATTGAATTTAGAATCGGTGATAATTTTTAGAAAAGAAAACCATTGCCAGAGGGAGATAACCATCAGCAGTTCTGCGTCAAGTTTCTTCGCCCGGTTATCCTGCACCAGGAACTGGAATAACGCTTTATAAATCGCTGCTAATTGAATATTGGATGTGATGTCTTCATGCCTGGTTGAACTTACCCCCTGTTTGGATGATTCTAGAATATACCCATTATCCTTTATGATATTTTGATCTGAGAAATTTGAAAAAACAGGATTGTTTCCGTCCGGATTGAAAATTTCCCTTAATTGGTTTTCTATTGTCAGGCTAAATTTGTGATAAGCATCATTTAAATTGACATTAATTACATTGCAGGAAATCGTATCAGCATTGCCGGGTTCTGGCTCCGGCTGGTTGCTGACTTCCAGCAAAATGGACCAGAGATCACCAGAAGGTTTACCGGACAAGGAAGAAAAAGGGAATATTTTTAACATTAGAAGTACCTGCGGTTTCTCTTCTCATACCTTTTATGGAGTAGAACGGTCATGCAGTTCGGTTTATTCTGAACACCTTGGGCTGCAAGTTCTTTCCAGAACTGACCCCAGAATTCTTTCTTCGTTTTTGTCGAAAGGTCATATTTTGGTTGTAAAGATTGTAAACCGTCCGAATCTTCATAAACATAAACCATTTCAATGCCAAAAAAGAAAGATGCGAGGGTCATACATGGAATGGTTGATTTGAATCCACCGCTAATAGCGAGTACATAATGGGAATATTTTTTAAATTCCTCTTCGTTATCGATGTCAATGGATTGTAAGATATTATTTGCAAAATTCATCAAGGTCGAATCACTATTTGCGGGTTTCTCCCGTAAATCTTTTACAACCTTGATATCAATCTGGCCTTCTTCCAAACCATATACACCCTGGAGGAGGCGTTTAATCAGACTTGCTACCGACTGTCCTTTTCCAGTCTCTGATGAGATGAGAATGATCCTGTCTTCCTTAGGGTTCCATCGGACACCTGTCTCTCGATTCTTTAAGAGGTGCAGCGTGCTTAGCTCTGCCCCAAGGGGATTGTTTCCCTTACCAATTTTTTCATCCAGAGAATCCAGGTCACCTTTTATTACAATCTGATACTTCTTGAGAAGAGAACCATCTACCCATTGGAGGAAATTTGGTGGGACTTCTAACGGATGATTCCTAAAGAATGCTTCAAAACCCCAACCGTCATATTCTTTAGCTAAATTTTTATCAAGGATTTTAAATATTGAAGGATCGATTTGAGATGTCCCACAAGTGACAATGAATTTATTCATTTCTGCTCCTAAAAGGGTAATCTCACTGATGGATCAAACCAACTCTATACTATTTCCATTGACATTTTCAACCAAGGCATGGCTCGCACTTACTTTGAGAATAAGCCCATGCCGCTGGAAGTCTTCCCACCGAGACCGAAGTCCCTGAGTCCCTTATATAACCAGTTCTTGGCACTTTTGAGTAGGAAGGAATCCTTTTTATCTTTCTGTCTCGAACTCAGACAAAAGGCGAACGGGGTTCCTTCCCTGACAGCCAGGTATACCAATGGGTGGAGAGATTGATCCTCCGATGGAAATATGGGTTGTTCCCCATTTGGAAGCTTTTTCTGCTGGTAAAAATCAGCGAAGTGGGGAGTCATGATCTCAGCCACAATGATATTTTCAATGGTTAGCGGGAACGCATCAAAGAAAATGATATCCCCAGCATGGCCCATTGTTCCAAAAATAGCCCGGAATCCTTTGAATATGTCAGAATTGATAAATTCATCAAGAGAGTATTCATGGATTGCGCTGTCGGATGACAAATAAGGACTGTTTTTTAGCTGATCTTTAAACACCGAGTTGATGGCAACAAGCTGTTCCTGATATTGAACCCGCGGCGCTTTTTCATCGAGAGGCAGCTCCAACAGCCTATCCAGAATTTGCAGGGGTGGCTTAGGGAGGTTCTTATCCTCTTTGATTCTCAGGAGATCTTCACCAGAAAGATGTGGAATCTCAAACATTTCAGCGATAATATTAATTCCATAAGATCTGGCAAGCCCTTTGAGAGCAGACCCGGGGATATAAGGAAAGCCATAAAGATGGTGCAAAGTGATCCCCATTTCAAGGGTTCCCTTACCACCCAATCCTATAATCAACCGGTTTCTAGTTTTTAGAGGGAAGCTTCTTTCAGGAAGTGCGCCAAGATATCGAGAAAGGAATTTTTTGAACAATTCATTGTCGAATCGATCGTTGGCACGTAATTGCCTTGGGGGCTCTTCAACATTAAACTTGGTGTTTGGATTGAGCCAATACCCTTTTGCTTCGCTGGAATCCGCAAATTTTAAATCATGGTGATTGTCTCTATATTTCATGCAAAGGTCCCAATTATCTGGACCTATGTTATAACTACACTTACACCAGGGTTGATACTTATCCAAGAGCAACCCAAGGTTTTTACAATTAACACTCTCTGCAAGGGCAGATTCTTGTGTATCTCTGGGGAGTGCGTATTCTCGATTTATTGCAGTAATATTAGCCATTGGCCTCGCCTTTTAAGTGACTATTCCCAACCTTGTGCTTCAACAAAACGCCTCAGCCAAATGCTGAATTCAATGGCTTCGCTGCTCGCTCTTCGATAGATTCCTGAATTCTGGTCTACAATCCAATCCAGAAAATCGCCAGGGTTTTCCAGGTCGCGGAGATTTTCATTCAACCAATCGGAAAGTTGGGTTGAAAGCAGCCGATATGCGGGTTTTTCGGGGGCTTTGGATTTCAGAAAAGCAAGTGTCTGGGCGAGGCCATTGGTTTGAACCATCATGGAAAGGCTTTTAGCTGCAGAACCATAATCCTTCTGCTGATCCGAGGGGACATTATCAATGTAATTCAGGGCAACTTGGGCTCGTTTTTGATCTAAATTTCTCATCGCTCTCTCCTACGATTCCCAATTCAAATTCACTAGACCACGGCCAACTGTTTCGTCTCCTCCAAGCTGGAGCTTTTTCCCGAGATTTTCCTTGAGCCAATTCAGGACCTTCCGGGCCTGTTCTTCGGGTTCTCCACTGAAATCAGCTGGAATATCATCCTCATTCATCCGCACCCGGGTTGCCCGGATTGGCGTGTAGAGAACAGTCTCCATGGGGAGGTATTCTTCGTTCCATAGGGCGCCGCGGACCACAGTTTTAGTGTCGGGTTCTAGGCGGGTGCGAGTGATCACTTCAGTTGTGTACTTTACGAAATCAGTAAAGGCATCATCAGGAAGGATAACCAGGTTCGTCTGTAATAATTCTTTCCAATATGGATCCAGATGGGAGGAAAACACCCTTTCTGCCAGGAGTTTGGCAATTGTTTGGATCTTTTCATGCGGTTGGTTTCTGATAGTAAAATCCTCCAGGATCACGTTATTCCGGCCGGTTAAAACATTGGGAGAGCTGGCATAACAGTAATCAACATCATCTGTTGATGCTGGCCCTATGAAATTATTCAACACAGAACTCAGATCGGTGACTTCTTCAATATCTCTAGCCCACCTTTGCAGGATATTGGCTGAAGTAACCCAGACAAAAACACCTTTCAGGCTCCTGACAGGGAAGAGCAGGATTCGGCCATCGCCGGGACTAAAAGCACCGGCATGGGCTTTGTTTCCGTTCTCTCCAGGATCTGGCCCAAAGACTGCTTCAATAATTGGCGCTGGTTCTGTTCGCAGCGCATCACGAAGCGCACCTTTGATACCGCTGGCCTGGATCATTGGATAGGATGTAGGCCTTTCTCTCTGGATTGGCAAGTCAATTGCTCCTAACCCAGAGCCAGCGCCGACATGAAGGGGTGTTTCTGCGTGCAGGTAAAGAATATTTGATTTTAAGTACATGCCTAGTTTTCCTCCTCAGGAGTTTGCCAATCCCATTGTCCTAAAAATGCCTGACCATAACCCATTCGATCTAAGGGCATTTCCGGGGTAGGACTTTCTGTAAATGGCCTATTCAATTGTTGAATTGGTTTATCAGTTTCAAAGAAAAATACACTTCCAGGCGGGATAAAGGGATAGATAGCCCTTTGTTTATGACGAGCAACATCGTATCCGCCAAGATAAAGGGGTTTCCCTAGTGCGACCGCAATTAATTTAGCCGGAATTCCCAGCACAGAGGACCAATCGGACCTTGCGGGTTCCCAGCCTGCTGTAAAGAATGCTGGGGTCATGAGCACTACTTTTAATCGGTTTGTGGCTTTTTCTAGACCGAAATTGAAATTGATATCCGTTTTAACTCTTTCGTAATTGGCGGCTTTGAATTCACCTCCGAGGATCAAATTCCCCTTATTTGGAAGAGTGTCGAATTCTTTATTCAGGCGAACAAGGAACCCGTAGGAAGGTTTCATCCTTATGTAGGTCGCCTGGTATAGATGTTCATCCCGGGTTGAATGAGTGATCCTATCCCGAGCGTTTCCAATCCTAGGCTCAAAACTGATGACTTCACTTTCAAGTTTAGCTGAGAAGGCACCTCCCTTTTTATAAGATGAAATACCATCCACCTGGAGCCAATAAATTTCCTTTGGATTATCTTTCCTTTCACCATTGGGCGGCCAAAGTGGGTGTAGAGAGGATTTGGGCCAGTTTGTTGAAAATGTGCTGCTCTTGACCGGAGAGTAAGATTGAAATTCCTTATGGCCCTGCGCCCAAACTTCTTTTGGAATTAAGTAAGAATCACTGGGTAGTTTTGTGTGAAGGTTGAAGAGATTCCCGGTGCGGTACACAAGGAAGGGCCCCTGCATTGTAAAAGCCGAATCCTCAAAACCTGCAGGTGAGCCGATTACCGATTGGACAGATGCGGCCGAAGGGGCGCTTTTGGTAAAATCCTTCCAGTCTACCTTTGAATGACCCAGATATAAGGAGCGAAATGCACCCGCTACAGTTCTGGGATTTGGGGGAAAAATACTGGTTGCAAGGTGATCTTCCCCTGCGCCAAATGGCCTTGAATCCCTAAAGAATAACACATCGGAAGGTTCAATATAAAACCAGCTCATGCGCGCTCTCCTTTGGCAATGAATCTTGCGATCATCAGCCAATCCATCCAATCCACCATCGCTTGAATCATTTTTTCATGCGGCATCAAAGGGATAAATTTAAGTAGTCGGTCCGCAAATAAATCTACATCAATTTGGGGTTGAGTTGACTTCTGAACATCGGGATCAATATGCCGTTTTGCGAGCCGCTTAATTTCAAGCTCCAATCCTGGCAGATTTTCAACTAGTGCGTTGATCTCACTACGAAGGTCGTACACGAACTTTGTTGAAAGCCAGCCCATAGAGAAATACTGGATCAAATCGCTTATTGGCGGGTCATATTGGGGATCATCTGACCAATTCATTGCGGCAGATAAGTTTTCACCAGATCTTTTAAGTACTGAGACCACCAGGCAAGACCTGCCATAGGTTTCTTTAGCTTGGTGTTCTGCTTTGCGTGCCTCCTGCAAAATTGTTTCCAACGGGGATTGATTGTGCATAATTGCAACCCCGCCACTCATGTCAGCCTCCACCCCAATCGTCTGCATGTTTTTCTGGAACTTTTCACGGATTTCTTTGGCAACATCCAGGGCACAGGTAATTGGCAATAAAGCCAGGACGTCATCACCACCTGAATAAACCAGTATCCCGGTATGGTCTTCTTCAACGATCTTCTGGAAATCATTGGCTGTTGATGACATCGTCCTGCTGATTTCCTTATGTTTTTCCAATGATCCCGCATTGTCAATCATCTGCCCCATATGGTCACCATCCATCACGAGAGCAGCATAATAGGCGTTTGGTTTTGGAATAGATATGGAAATTTCCGATGGTAATGATGCGATTTTATCAAATAGCGCAGTAAGGGATTTGGATCCCGCCTTGATCAGGCTGGAGGTTTGATCGCTGGTCTCCATATCCCCCAGCGTATCCTTCCTGTTGGCATTGACTTTTTCCAAAGTGAAAAAATCACGGAAGAAATAATTTCCATCCAACTGAAGGAGCTTATTTTTATCGGGATCTCCCTGACTGGATTTCAGGTGCCTGGTAAAAGGCTCCGGTTTAGAAAATGTCATCAACCCCAGATCATCGACTGCTGTGACAAATTCCGCTACCTGGGGTTCCAAGGAAATCCAATTATCCAGAATCTCCTGTTTGAAGGAAGAGACAGCTATGGAACCTGTTGACGGGAACCGATCCAGGTCGATCCCTGGCACTTCTGCCTGATCCGCAAAACGCTTGATTGCACCAATTGCGGAGAGTACTTCATTATCCTTGAGCTGAACCTTGCTGATTTTGGAACTGATTTCACGCCAGATGTCCTGTTCCACCCCGATGGCCGATAAGGTCCCAACCAAAGCGCCTTTTGTCCCTGGTTGCGGCGTGGATCGAATAGATCGGACAGCTTTACGGGCATCAATTGCCAGGTTTAGAGTCTGGAATGTATGCAGGTAGGTCTGGTCTTTGCCATCCCAATGGACAGTTACCCAATAAATTTCCAGCCATTCTTCCACCTGGGTATCCCAGTCATTGAACCAGCTTGTATTGGATGTCTTCCCTGCAAGGTACGATCTCACAGCGACGGCAATGTTATTCCACCGACCTTTGACCCGTTTTTCCACTTCCTCTGCCTGGATTTTCCCCTGTCCTTCCGATGTCAGAAAAACCAGGCGGTTTGGCAATCGTTTTTCCCAATTTTCAGCACCCTGCATTGGAAAAATAGGTTCAGTATCTGGGTTTTCTGTAATATAGGATAAACCTGCATGCGACAGAGAAGAGAGGATTAGACTAGAAACGGCCAGGTCCTGGGTTCGGCGGGAAGCTGCGATGAAGGGTTGGATAGGGCCAAATGTAAAAAGGACGAGGTCAGAAGGGTTAGGCATCGTTGTTGTCCCTTTCTGGAGAAAAGAAGATTGCTCCACCATACGCATTCAAACAGGATTGATAAAGTTTATAATGTTTTTTCCAGGAATCGGTTGTCGGCATTGGGCTGGCATTGAAGGCTATCAAGACTAAGTGAAAACCATCCTTCGCCCTGACCATATGCAGATGGAAAGGTGATGCACGTCGACCGCCATTAGCATAACCGAACGCTCTATCTCTTGGATGATCAATGATCACATCCGATCGTAAATGTCTATGCCAAAAGTTTTCCATTGCCTCCTTATAATCATTGCCTAGCGATTGTTCGGTCACCAGGGCACACCAGGAGCCATCAGCAAAAGCTGGGTATGAATGGCTAACATCATCCTGGGGAAAGCCAGCAATGGTGGTAGACGAATTGAATCGATCATTCAGGACATGGGAAAGTAGGGAAGAATAATGCTGTCTGATTTCAGCCACGTTCTTAAATTCACTTGCCCCCAGGAGATCCAGTCCCTGTTGATATTCATCAGGAATGGTGTCAGCTGACATCTCCAGGACTTTCAGGCTGCTAAAACCCCGGCGAACCCTTTTACCAACGCCACTGAAATTGAGCAGGAGCAGCAGGGATTTGAGCAAGGGATCTATGGAGGCTCTATCCTTCACCCGGGTGGTCAAGTAAAATTGAGAACCTTCTGAAAATGCTTTTAGTGTAAACCGACCATGATTACGGTGGGGAAGAACGACCTTCGCATTCACAGGCATACTTCTCGAATTTTTAGGTTTAGTGATGACACTCACCCTGGAGCCTATCTCGGTAGATCCAAACACCTGTGCTTCAAGCCTTAGGAGATTCTCTGAAGAACAATTTGGATATAGAGTTCTGTACCAGTAACGAAGCTGACCACGGAAAGGAGCCCCTCTCAATTCCGGTTGAGCGTTATTTCCTGTGGCAGCTCCAAATAGAAAAATGGGTGTTACTGCTTCCAGCAATAATTGGATTTCATTCAACGTATCCTCCCGTCCAATCCAATGGGCTTCGCTAATTTATTTTTCCCTCAATGCGATAATTATATCGTATTTAAATTGAATTTTCGAATAAATTTAGGCTTAAGTACAATATTTTAATAATTTATCCAAGTTTCACTCTACACATTATTTATGAAAATTGATGAAACTGGGGCGGCCGAAGCCGCCCCTGCCAGCTTGCTCCCCCTCATGCAGCAAACCGGCTTTCGAGGTAATGACAAAAACTGATCAGGTAATATCGGGACATCCGGAGGTTTTTCTGCTCATAATTACGCCACACAAAGGGTGTTAGGAGCGCCGGCAGGATGAAACCGAGTGTCAGGATGACCACGATTCCAATTTTGTCCCTGGTCATTAGGAAAGGTACAGGCGTAATCCTCGTCTTTCCCTCCGGCGATGGCTCGAGGCGATATGCCAGACATTGTTTTTTCCCAATCGGTGCTACGACAAGGGCTGATTGTCCCTTCGGCCTGACCACCCGACAGGGATGGCGTCGATTGTAACGTTGGATGATCTCAATAAGGCGCCGCTTTGCACCTGCTTTTTCAAGGATATCCGCCGCCCAAAAAGTGGATCCCTCAAAACTTGTTTTGATCGAGTCAAAGTTGCCATCAAAAATAGCTGACTCAAAATAACCCTGAATTTCAAACTGTTTGCATTCCATCTCGAATTCCCCCTAAATTACGTTATCTCAGAATTGATTTGCTACGCCCAGATAATCTTGTTTGTGCCGAATTCCTTTCAATCCGCTGGTCCGATTGCGATAGACTGTCACGATGGCTTTCTGACCGGGATCAAGAACTACCGTAGTGCCTTCAAGCCTGGCCAACTCAGCGTCTTTGCGATCTTCGGGCGGGATATCTTTACCGCCCAGGAAGTAAAAGCATGCCCCGGCCTTGTGGACTCTGGTTCCATGTCGTATGACATATTCCAGATCAGCTTTGGATAAATTGCGTTGTGCAGCTCGTTTAGTTGCGTGGATCGTAAGTGTCTTCATTTCCCCCTCTATTCACTTGTTGTTTGATGTTCTTAGTTTACTGCGCCCTAGAAGCCGCCGCCTTAGATTTTCTTAGGTTTTGTGAGATGTGTTTTTTTGATGTGATGGATTAGGGTCTTTGCATGGAGGTATTCAGAATATTTCTGTTTCATATAATCCCTCCGGGAATTAACCGCCCTGATTACTGAATTTAGAAAATTAAAAAATCCCCCGAAGGGGATTAATGATCCTCTGATAATAATCCAAAATTCATTACTTCCTTTTTGGAAATCAACTTTCATTTTGGGTTTGAGGCTGATTTCCTCAGATCTCAATTGGATTTAACTAAATCCCCGCTCCCTAGATCCAACTACGGTGTCTGGTTATCCCAGGCAAACACCAACCGTTGCAATATTGGGACAGCCCGCCCACCGACTGTCTATGCCTACCCATCCCTTACACCATTGGTAGACTCCCTCGCTTTCAATCCCTCGCGTAGTACCCTTGTAGAGGGCCGCCGGGGATTAGTTAAATTTCCACATAATCCTCTGCAGAAGGATGTCGCTCTCAACAATCTAGTTTCAATCCCCCGAAGGGGATTAGTTAAATTTCCACTCTTTGATAACGAGTTTATCAACCGTGTGGTTCAAGTTTCAATCCCCCGAAGGGGATTAGATAAATTTCTACGCTTTAGATTTGCGCTGGCAGATCTGGGGACCGGAGAAAACTGAGTTTCAATCCCCCGAAGGGGTTTAGTTAAATTTCTACGAAAGATTCAAGGTGAATGTATACGACACACAGCTTTTGTTTCAATCCCCCGAAGGGGTTTAGTTAAATTTCTACGTTTAGTTTTTCTGATGAGGAATCTGTCTTTTCAGTCAGTTTCAATCCCCCGAAGGGGTTTAGTTAAATTTCTACAAAACATGTTAACCATGACACAAACTGCGTCGAAAAGTTTCAATCCCCCAAAGGGGATTAGTTAAGTTTCCACTCATCTATGGAGAATGATCACACTCATCACAGCATCAGTTTCAATCCCCCGAAGGGGATAAGTCATCTTCTAAAAATTATACCAAACTTCACTAATCGTTTTTTTGCGTGTGTAAACCGTCCACCGATTGTCAATGCGCACCCATCCCATGCGCCATTGGTGGACTTCCTCGCTTTCAATCCCTCGCTCAGCACCCTTGCAGGGGGCCGAAGGGGATTAGTTAAATTTCCACTGGCAATAGGAAAGGATGTTCCCATTATGAAAGTGTGTTTCAATCCCTCGCGAAGCACCCTCGCAGGGGGCCGAAGGGGATTAGTTAAATTTCCACACGCATATACACCAGAATTCAATGGCGATCTTGCCAATGAGTTTCAATCCCCCGAAGGGGATTAGTTAAATTTCCACGGAAACGTTGGAATTTTTATCGAGAAGGCCGATATAGTTTCAATCCCCCGAAGGGGATTAGTTAAATTTCCACGGACCGCAACTGTGGGTGATCCAATTCCCCACGAGGGTTTCAATCCCCCGAAGGGGATTAGTTAAATTTCCACTAGAGGTCTTCAAGACACTCAGCCAACAGGCACAAGCGTTTCAATCCCCCGAAGGGGATTAGTTAAATTTCCACGGAATCGGAATGTATACATGAAGTAGTATGTGTAAAAGTTTCAATCCCCCGAAGGGGATTAGTTAAATTTCCACAGCAGCAGGAACACCAGCAGCAGGAACACCAGCAACGTTTCAATCCCCCGAAGGGGATTAGTTAAATTTCCACTTTTCCAATTGCAATTGCTGGTCTCGAAAGCTTGATGAGTTTCAATCCCCCGAAGGGGATTAGTTAAATTTCCACGCTCTCACCTTTTAGAATTTTAAACCAGATTTGAGAAAAATTCAAGTGAATACGATAGAGATTCAATACATTTCTCCAAACTGCTTGATATTCTTAAAAACCGAGCGACTCATTAACCCCCTAAAATGGGGGGTTCGCTCGGTTTTTAAGGTTCCACAAACCCCACATATGGGGGTCGATGGCGCTCTCGCCTGCAATATATGGGGGATAACCAACATTAAAAACCGAGAACCTCCAAAAGTGCCCATACCCCCCATCTCGCTCGGTTCCTGGTAATAATTTCATCCAACAATCACCCCCGACACTGGAGGTCGAAAGGAATTATATACATTTCCACGGATGTTGTAGTGGAACCATTCAGTGGGATAGTTGTTGGTTTCAGTCCCTCGCGAGGCACCCTCGCAGGGGGCCGAAAGGAATTATATACATTTCCATGCATGAGTGCACTCAATACCAACGTCGCGGCGATGAAATTGTTTCAATCCCCCGAAGGGGATTAGGTATCCTCTGAAAATTATACCAAACTTCTATACTTGGTTTTTTGCGCACATACCATGCACTGGCTGTCCAAGCACACCCATCTCATACGAAGTAGGTGACCTCCCGCGCTTTCAATCCCTCGCGCAGCACCCTCGCAGGGGGCCGAAGGGGATTAGTTTAAGTTCCGCCCTCGACATCCCAGGCGCACCCGAAGAAGTCCGGCCGTTTCAATCCCCCTAAGGAGATTAGTTAAATTTCCACTCACCAGCAGACACTGTGCGCTATATGCTCGAAACTGTTTCAATCCCTCGCGAAGCACCCGCGTAGGGGGCCGAAGGGGTTTAGTTAAATTTCTACTTAAACCATACGGGTTCCTAGTAACTAGGGGAAAGGGTTTCAATCCCCCGAAGGGGTTTAGTTAAATTTCTACGACAATGGATTCGACAGTCCAGTCTGGGTCCAATAATCTAGTTTCAATCCCCCGAAGGGGATTAGTTAAATTTCCACGGTTGTATTTGTAGTGGCGAGTTTACTCGCCGGGTGTGTTTCAATCCCCCGAAGGGGATTAGTTAAATTTCCACAATTGAAGAACAAGAGTCTCTCTCTCAGTATGTAATCGTTTCAATCCCCCGAAGGGGATTAGTTAAATTTCCACAAGTATTTAAAGGAGAAGAAATGTTAGATTACATTTTGTTTCAATCCCACGAAGGGGATTAGTTAAATTTCCACGGTCTCGGAACCATTTGGTTTCGTATTCCCATTGAAAGTTTCAATCCCCCGAAGGGGATTAGTTAAATTTCCACTAATTATAACCTCTACTCTAATATTACTGTGCATAGAGTTTCAATCCCCCGAAGGGGATTAGTTAAATTTCCACCAAGTATGATGACCATGGTCCTGGGCTTCGCTGAGGGTTTCAATCCCCCGAAGGGGATTAGTTAAATTTCCACATCCTCTGCAGAAGGATGTCGCTCTCAACAATCTAAAGTTTCAATCCCCCGAAGGGGATTAGTTAAATTTCCACCTAATACAAGAGAGGTAGAGGAGTGGCCACAAACCACTTGTTTCAATCCCCCGAAGGGGATTAGTTAAATTTCCACAAACCCATGGTGGACGAGCATCATAACCTCATCCCACTATCGTTTCAATCCCCCGAAGGGGATTAGTTAAATTTCCACGACTCCGGCAACGGAAGAAACGGTTTCTACGGAGTATCAAGAGTTTCAATCCCCCGAAGGGGATTAGTTAAATTTCCACTAATTATAACCTCTACTCTAATATTACTGTGCATAGAGTTTCAATCCCCCGAAGGGGATTAGTTAAATTTCCACCAAGTATGATGACCATGGTCCTGGGCTTCGCTGAGGGTTTCAATCCCCCGAAGGGGATTAGTTAAATTTCCACATCCTCTGCAGAAGGATGTCGCTCTCAACAATCTAAAGTTTCAATCCCCCGAAGGGGATTAGTTAAATTTCCACCTAATACAAGAGAGGTAGAGGAGTGGCCACAAACCACTTGTTTCAATCCCCCGAAGGGGATTAGTTAAATTTCCACAAACCCATGGTGGACGAGCATCATAACCTCATCCCACTATCGTTTCAATCCCCCGAAGGGGATTAGTTAAATTTCCACGACTCCGGCAACGGAAGAAACGGTTTCTACGGAGTATCAAGAGTTTCAATCCCCCGAAGGGGATTAGTTAAATTTCCACCATCTCTGCTTGCCCAGGAAGAAGCTGAAAAGCTTGTTTCAATCCCCCCGAAGGGGATTAGTTAAATTTCCACATTGCAACAACATTTTGTTTGACGGTCTACGCAATGAGTTTCAATCCCCCGAAGGGGTTTAGTTAAATTTCTACTTTTTTCCTCGGAGGGAAAATGATAGCCACAAGACAAACGTTTCAATCCCCCGAAGGGGTTTAGTTAAATTTCTACACACTCGTGCCAAACTCTGCAGGATATCGATGAATTTATGTTTCAATCCCCCGAAGGGGATTAGTTAAATTTCCACTTTCCCCTGGTATCTTGATCCCAGTTTCATTGATTTCGGTTGTTTCAATCCCCCGAAGGGGATTAGTTAAATTTCCACTCAACCAAATAGTTATTGGTTGGAGGATATGGAATTGGTTTCAATCCCCCGAAGGGGATTAGTTAAATTTCCACCTTGGCGGGTTTATGTATGTTAACCTTACTTACTTACCGTTTCAATCCCCCGAAGGGGATTAGTTAAATTTCCACAGTTGATAAACCATATTTTCCAGAAATCGAAGAATTCATGTTTCAATCCCCCGAAGGGGATTAGTTAAATTTCCACTCGTAGATTTTGGACTTCCGAGAGCCCCCGGACGAAAAGTTTCAATCCCCCGAAGGGGATTAGTTAAATTTCCACGGAAACTTTCGCGCTAAAAAGGAGAATGCCATGCGGTTTCAATCCCCCGAAGGGGATTAGTTAAATTTCCACTGACAGCGCTGGATTTCAGCTCTGGGAGAAAAACGGTTTCAATCCCCCGAAGGGGATTAGTTAAATTTCCACTGCTCTCACCTTTTAGAATTTTAAACCAGATTTGAGAAAAATTCAAGTGAATACGATAGAGATTCAATACATTTCTCCAAATTGCTTGATATTCTTAAAAACCGAGCGACTCATTAACCCCCAAAAATAGGGGGTTCGCTCGGTTTTTAAGGTTCCACAAACCCCACATATGGGGGTCGATGGCGCCCTCGTCTGCAATATATGGGGGATAACCAACCTTAAAAACCGAGAACCTCCAAAAGTGCCCATACCCCCCATCTCGCTCGGTTTTTCATAATATTAACCAAATTTATAAAGCCCGGTAATCATCCTGGTCCATCCGGCGGGTTTGTCCTAAACCAATGGTGGTTTTGATGCCCGTGCCGGCATAGAAAGCAAAGCTGGAAAGACCGTTGATCATCTGCTGCCAACAGGAATCGCGATTGACAATAGAATAAGTGCAATTCCCCACGCCACCAATAAAGGTCGCTTCACCATAGTGAATCACATCGCTCTTCATTTTGAAATTAGAAACGCCTATGGCTCCTTGAAGATCTTCGAACAAGGATTCGGGGAATTTCATGGGCGAGTAAGCATTCCAGTTCTTCATCCAGGAACGAATAGCAAGCTCAGGCCGTGGGAAAGGTAAATGTACGCCATGAGAATGGAAAGCTGTTGGTGAAGCGAAATATAAGGGGATCTGAGGTGTTGATTGACCCAGCAAACCATCTTTGATTAAGCTGGCGTAACTCGTGCCACCAGCCCAGGGGTGATTTTCGGGATTCCAAGTGACATCTTTGATTATAAAAGCAGACTTTGAGACGGTCATTTTTTCACCAGGGAGATTATTGAGTAAGTTGTTCAGGATGAATTTTGATAAATCAGCTGAGATGCTGGTCAGCCTGAACCATGCCTGGGAGTCGGCCTGGAGGAAAACGCGGTCCGTTTTTGGCTTTGTGTTAGTGTGGAGATTTGAGACGGTGTACGGCTTGGGGGCAGAACCAGTATCATGGAGCTGTTTTGAAAAGTTGGGATCAACGTACCGCACCCAGGAGAGGAAAGCGGCTGAAAGAGCTCTGCCTTGATCACAAGGGAAGCTTACCGGTTCCGGGTTGGTGAGTGTGATGACAACTGATATAAGTTCAGGCAACAATGTTAAGGCCCTCCAAAAACTTCTTTGCAATCCTTTGGTTACCGGATCATGCCAAAATGTCTGAAAGCTTTCTTAATGATTTTCTTTTTCTCGTCTGGGCAGGGATTGAGACGCTTTGGCCCCTGCCGATTGGCCGCTACTCTTACGGGTAATCCGCATTCTTCTTTCATATCTGCAATCCAGCAGGTCTTGATATGACCACCATGGTGCTTTTTCACCCAATCTTGAATTTCACGATAGGTTGCCAAGTTTTATCCTCCCACGACTTGATTTTTTGAATTATAACAGATGGCTGAGGAGATAATTGAAGCCCACCTTTCGATGGGCTCCAATCTGTCAGCTGAGGGGGTCAGCCAACATAATTATTATAACCCAAGTTGTTTCTATAAAGCCTTTTGATATATTTACGAAGTTAATTAACCCTTTTATATAGTAAAAATTTGGTTCTATAAAATATGGCAGAATTTACATTTATTTTAGACAGGAAAACAAATGGTATTTTTCCCCCACATGCGTGGGGGGACCGTTGCTTGAAACGTTCTTATCAAGGTTATTACCTGTTATCTCTACTTACAAAGGGGGTACCTTAAACCTGGCCACAGAGAGATTTGAACTCTCAACAAAATTGTTTCTCGCCTTACGCGGGAGAGCAAAGGCCGTACGCAGGAATTAGTTTAAAATGATAGCCCGGCATCTCAGGTTGATGAGGATCTTTAAACTGCTTCGGCACAGTTTGAAGAAATATTGGATGGAATGAGTGATCAGAATCCGTAATTGTTCATAGAGATAAGTTAGCAAAGTTCAATCTGACGTCGGATTAGTCTTTGCTGATCTAGTCATAGTATATAAGGGGGGTGGGGTGTTTGCCTCTAAAACTCAGTAAATCAATAAATTAACAAAGTTATCTCGGAGGAGTAAATAAATTGGGGTTTTTCTGTTCTCTTTTTATGATTGGTATAAGGATTAAAAAGGTAATAAAACAGCTTTCATATTGGCAATAATTATCTCTGTTCTCTGCTCGAGATGAGGACATTTACCAACTTCATATTATTAAGTCAGTCAAATACTTGACATTTCAGCCTTAGATGATAAAATAAGAACTCGCTGGAGTTATAAACTGCTCCACTTTTTAGAGTGACCTTAAAAAGTTCAGTCATAGCACTTCTCCTCTGCGGAGGTAGTCTATGAAAACCAGGGTCTAATGCCCCTAGATTTTGGGGCGCAGAATTTGTAAGCCCCTATATATAGGGTAGCTATGCGGGTGTAGTTCAATTGGTAGAACGTCTCCTTGCCAAGGAGAAGGTTGAGAGTTCGAGTCTCTTCGCCCGCTCTTCATCAGAATGATGGGCTGATATCCAAAGGCCATATCGGCCTACGATATCAGTTTTTATTTTCCGGGCGACGTAGCCAAGTTGGTAAGGCAAGGGTCTGCAAAACCCCGATCATGGGTTCGAGTCCCATCGTCGCCTCCAAAATGAACACCTCACGATAGTGGGGTGTTTCTGTATTCCAATTGAGCTAAAATGTTTACCATAGATATGGTACAAATGTTTACGAGTATTAATCAAATGGGCCTGACTGAATCTGGGGCTTTAGTGTATATTTACGGCGAACCTTTAGAATCTACCTAGAATTACCTTCTTCAAAGGAGGGAGCGCTTTGAAGATGTGAGACTCGCTAGCCTGATTGTGGGGAGAATGTCAGGCTGGCGAGTATTATTTATTTTCCCTTACATAAAATTTACAACTTTCCCTTGTATCCCGCTTGATTTCATGGTAAATTAAAACAGACCGATCGGTCGGATTATTTTTTATTGTCTGGTTATTATGGTTAATTCATCCCGGAGCGAGGAGACTCGTTCCAAAATCCTTCATACTGCTCTGGAATTGTTTTCTAAGAACGGTTACGATGCCACCGGCGTCGCAGAGATCTGCGAACGGGCCAAGGTTAGTAAGGGTGCGTTTTACTACCATTTCCCCTCGAAGCAGGATCTCTTCCTGGCGCTGCTGGCAGACTGGCTAAGTGCTCTTGATGTGAACCTGCAGGTGGCCTCCGCTTCGGCGCAGGACATCCCTCAGGCCATCGAAAAAATGGCGGATGCGTCAGGTGAGGTGTTCGAGGATCTGCAGGACGGTTTTCCGTTCTTGCTGGAGTTTTGGACCCAGGCCAGCCGTCAGCCGGAGATCTGGCGTAAGGTGGTTGAACCTTACAGAAAGTATCTTTCCTATTTTGCCGATGTGATCCAATTAGGGATTGATCAGCAAGCCTTCAGGAAAGATCTTGATCCTGAGATGACCTCCAGGTTCCTGACGGCGATTGTGATGGGGCTGCTTTTGCAGGCCACATTCGACCCCGAAGGTACTGATTGGCAGGAAGTCACCCGTTCTGGAATCAAAATCCTTTTAAACAGTATGAGGTGAAGGTATGAATTTAATAACAGGTGGGGCAGGTCATTTGGGGAACGTTTTGACCAGAGAATTGCTCGAACGGGGGGAGAGAGTCCGGGTTTTGGTTTTGCCCGGGGAGGATATTCAATCGCTTGAGGGTTTGGATATTGACGTTGTTGAAGGGAATATATTGGACCGCGAATCGCTGAGGGCGGCTATGCAGGGCGTCTCAGTGGTCTTCCATCTTGCCGGCCTGGTCTCGATAACAGAGGATGGTTCAAATCTCCTGGAGAAAGTCAATGTCGAAGGTACTCAAAATGTCATTGATGTGGCCAAGGAAATGGGCGTCAAGCAGTTGATCTATACCAGTTCCATTCACGCTTTGGAAAGGGCACCTGAGGGCGTGCCCATAGATGAAAACCTAGCGTTTGATCCGATGAACCCGGCTGGCCCCTATGACCGGACCAAGGCCCAGGCGTCATTGCTGGTCCAGGCGGCCAGTGAGGAGGGACTGGATACAAGAATTATCTGTCCGACTGGCGTGGTTGGCCCCTTTGACTACAAACGATCCGAAATGGGCGAGTTGATCCTCTCCTGGATGCGACGCGGCCTTCATTTCATGATTGACGGGGCGTTTGATTTCGTCGATGTGAGGGATGTTGCGTTGGGACAAATTCTGGCACGGGATAAGGGAAAAAGGGGTGAGACCTATATCCTTGGTGGTGAGAGGATTGAGCTCCCCTGGCTGCACCAGGTCATTCAAAAGGTCACGGGCAGGAAATCGCCAATGATCACTTTCCCGCTGCCCATTGCGATGATTGTCGCCCCCATGGCGGAGTTTTTCTATAAGATCACCAAGACCAAACCCCGCATCACGCGTTACTCGATTGAGACGGTTGTCAGCAATTCCGCGATCAGCAGTGAGAAAGCCAAGCAGGAACTGGGCTACCATCCCAGGTCTATGCTGCAGACGGTGACGGACACGGTCAAATGGTGGATGGAAAACCTGGGTTTGACCCATCGATCGCTCAGGTTCTAAGGAAGAAAAAGCCGGGCCAGCTTATGCTGACCCGGTTTGTTATTTAAAGGAAGTCAGGGGCTTGTTATGAGCGCTTGGGGGCTTTTTGACAGCAAGGGCAGAAATAGGTGCTGCGCTGGCCGACAGTGATCTTCTTTATCGTGCAACTGCAATCTGGGCAGGGCTGCCCTTCGCGCTGGTGGACTTTGAAATAGTTCTGGAATTCGCCCCCCCGATACATCCAATCCAGGCTGGAACCGAGTTTCTTGATCGCCAGGGGGAGGACGGATTGCATGCCCTGATAAAGGGCCGCTGCCTCCGCTTTTGTGATCGTGTCTGAGATCCGCAAGGGATGAATTTGGGCTGAGAACAACACCTCATCGGTATAGATGTTTCCCAAGCCTGCGATAAAGGACTGATCCAAGAGGAGCGGTTTGATCTGTCGGTGATGAGCGTGCAGCATGGTGTAGAGCTTATCAGGGTTGAGGTTCAGCCCCAAAGGCTCTGGACCCAATTTACCCAAAACGGTCTGCGGGTCCATAACATACCAAACTCGGCTGAACTTGCGGATTGAGCTCAATACCATCCGCCAATCCGATTGGAAATTGACGATCACCTGGTCGTAATCCTGCCTGGGGAGGGGTTTGCCGTTATCGGATAGGCGCTGTTCCATGCGCATATCCCCGCTCATGCGCAGGTGGGCGATCAGGTGACCTTGAGACAGCGGGAAATGCAGGAACTTGCCCCTCCTACGGGCGTCGGTGATGGTTTTCGTTTGGAGATCAGCGATAAATTGTTTGGCATCCGGCTGTTCAACGATCTTTGGCCAGTAAACCGCAGCGGTATCAATGACCTGCCCAATGACCGTTTCGGATTCAGGGGTGCCATCCCGCAGGCGGCGCATGATGGTTTCAACTTCAGGCAATTCAGGCATTTTGAACTTTCTTTTGATGTCCTAATTGGTTAACCTTATCCATTCGCTAGGACGATGTCAACAGGCAGTCCCCAATTCATGAATTTCTGTACGCTTATAAGGTCGAAGCCTGCTTCCAGTAATATGAACTCGGTTGGGATGGGCCGGCAGTCTAGCGCCACGGGAAAGAGACGGTGACCAAGTTCATAGAGCCGGGTCATCAGGTTATGCGGTTCCCGAGAGAGGGAGACGACCACTATCCTTCCCTTATGCACCAGGGCCCGTCTGATTTCATTTAAAGTAGCGAGCATATCCTGGTGGGAGAATAATTCCAGGGTAAAAGCGCAGTAAGCGGCATCTATAGAGCTGGAGGGCAGGGGGATCTGATCTGCGTCACTTTCCACCAGAAGGCAGCGCCTTTGAGCGGTGGTCATTCGATCCTTTGATTTCTTGAGCATCTTAAAGGATAGGTCCAGGCCGATAACCTGCCCCCTGGCTTGCATCTGCCTGTCAATTTCAATCAAACCTGTCCCGGTTCCGCAGCCAACCTCCAGAACCGTTTCTCCGGGGTGGGGTGCCAGGGTTTCAATCCCTTTAAGGATCAGGGTTTGTTCGCTGGCAGTCAGCCAATCATAGAAGCGGCTCAGGCGATCATAATAACGCCGTGCCTGGGCTTTGGGTCGGTTAATGGGAAGCATATCACCTTCAGGCCATCCGAACGGTGATCTGTTCACCGAGGGTGGGGCCGATCACAACTTCTTCCCCTGTTTCGGCGATCAGCAGCCGCATGGTTTGGTCGTATGGTGTGCGGGAGACCAGTTTGATGACCACACCGGGCCGTAACCCACATTTCCCGAGATAGCGCAACACTTGAGGATCCTCATGCGGCACCCGTAGGATCTGGCCGCCCTGACCTATCTCAAGGCTGTTTAGGGACATCTGCTTGATACTGGGGATATCCAGGTTGGAATCCGGGATTGGGTCGCCGTGAGGATCAAACTCGGGATGTCCCAGCACGGCATCCATCCTTTCTTCCAGGAGAGGCGACATGGCATGTTCGAGGACTTCCGCTTCTGGATGGACCTCATCCCAGCTGTAGCCCAGTTTGGCCACTAGGAATTCTTCGAGCAGGCGGTGGCGGCGTAAGATCTTGAGGGCTGTTCGTTTGCCTTCATCGGTCAGACGGACGCCCTGATGTTTGATGTAGGTCAGATAGGGTGGGTCGGTGACCGACAGCTTTTGGAGCATGTTTGTGACGGAAGCAGGGGAGATTAACATCAGGTCGGCCAGCTCGCTGGTTGTCGCCATCCCGCCGTCACAGGTCAATTCATAAATCCGTTTTAAGTAATCCTGGATGTTAGGGCTTAATTCCTTCGGCATTGGTATCCTTTAAGTGTTGGGTAAACCAAGTTTTAGTTATACCTAAAATTAGTCTAGCACAACAGCATCCATTCGTCAACGTGGGATGTTAATGGAAAATTTCGGAAATTAAAAAATCCCATTTCAATTGAAATGGGATGGAATTTGTGGATTGTGTTGTTGGAGATAGTTATGCTGTTACGGGATCTTTGGCTGGTTCAGGCTGGGCCTCGTCAGGTACTTCACCCAGCTTGCGGATTGTGGGGAAAAACAGTGACCCTAGTCCAGCAGCAATTGTTAAGATGCCGCCTATTACGAACCAGAACTGATTGTTGGTTGCATCAGCAACGGGGCCGGCAATTGCCATGCCGAGGGGGCTGGCTAGAGCTGCGCCTGCCGTCAGGAGTGAGAAAACACGTCCCTGAATTTCCGGTTCTACCTGGGATTGCATGACGGCAAAGATGGGGCCATTGATCATGGGGTTGAGGAATGCAAAAACACCCATACCAACCATTGCCAGCCAATACATATCAGGTCCGGCGAGGCCGATGGCTGTGATGGCAAATCCGCTGATGATTAACCCGACCAAAGAGGTGATCAGCCGGTTCTTGAACCCACCCCAGGAGCTTAGAACAAGGCCTCCGAGAATCACTCCGACCCCCCAAACGGAATTGATGAGGCCGAGTTCAACCGCGCCTTTGTTAAAATGTTCCGTGACAACCAGGGGTAGCAAGGTGAAAGCAGGATTGATCAGGAAATTGATCAACATCGCCAGAAAGATGATTGCCATGAGGCTGGGCCAACTGACGACATATTGCCAGCCTTCTTTCAGGTCCTGCCAAAAGGAGGGCTTTTCGGCGGTCTTGCCGTTAGCATTTGACCCATTCCGAACCGGCTGAGGAATGGCGAAAAATAGCAAAGGGATGACAGCAATCGCTGCTGTGCTGACATCAACCATCAGGATCCCTTGGGTTGACATGACTTGGATCAGGAAGGCGCCCAGAGCGGGGCCCAGGATGTTTATCAAACCGTTCAGGGTTTCGTTTGCACCGGCAACCCGGGAAAGGTGCTTCTTGGGCACCATCAGGGAAGTGGAGGCTTTCATCGCAGCCCATTGGAATTGCCCGCAGGAGCTCCGGATGAACATTATCACATAAATATGCCAGATCTCAGCGATATCGAAGAAAAAGAGGGCAGCCAGGCCAAAAGTGAACAGGGCCGTAATGGAGTCAAAAATTATCATGACCCATTTCCGATTCCAGCGGTCAACAAAAGTGCCGGCCAGAGGACCAACAATGATATTGGGCAGCATGCTCATCAGGCTGGCGATGGCGAGGACGGTGGCTGAACCGGTTTGTTTAGTGAGATACCAGACGAAGGCAAAGCCAACAAGCTGTGATCCCAGCATTGAAAATGCCTGTCCGAACCAGATTGTAAAAAAACGAGTTTGCCATTTCTTAAGGCTTGATTGAGATTGGTTTTCGTTCATTGTTTTCCTTTATTTTAATCTTTATTATTATAGTCGTCATTTTTGTTCAATTATAGGCTAAGGGTTGTATTCCTGAAAGCTTATTAAGGATGAATAATATTTATTCCGTGGATGATTCTGTTGGCAGGGATTGGTTTTCGGTTTTACCCTGGGACTTGGGCAGCTTGAATTTGAGCCAGGCTGGAATGACTGCCAAGAGGCTGACCCAGGCTGTGATCCGGAAGGGCAGCAGGGGCGAGATATTCTGGTAGAGGTATCCGCCGAGGTAGGGGGCGGGCAGAGAGAATATGCCCAGGCTGGATTGGATCAGCCCAAAACCCGTCCCGCGAAGCTTTTTGGGGATTGCCTTACTGAGCAGGGATTGATAGGCTGGCTGCATGATCCCGCTTCCCAGACCAAAGACAACGAAAACAGCGACATAACCCCAGAAGGTTTCTGCCCGGATGAAGATCATCAAAGCGATGAAATGCATCACGAATCCCATAATGATGTTGAGGCGTTCACCTTTTTTGTCGGCCAACCATCCCGCGGGGATATTGACGATCATGCTGGCGATGCCGGTCAGTGAGGTCAGCAGGCCGATCTGGGTTGTGGTCAGGCCGCCCACTTCTTCAATGTAAATGGGGAAATAGGTGCCGGTCAGGCTGAAGGCGATATCGCGCACGCCGTCCGTGATAAGCAGCCAGGTGATCAGCCCGCCCGAGAGCAGGAGGGTTACCATCGAGCCGAGGTTATCCTTGAGTGAATCCAGTGATAATTTGCCCGGTGTGGTCTCTCGTTCCTTTTTAGAGGCTTTTCTTGCCATAACGATCCGCAGTACTGTGGCGCAGGTGTAGATCAGGCTGGCGATCAGCAGCATAAACTTGAAACTGAAGCGGTCGACCAGCCAGCCGCCGATCGGTGGACCAATTACGAGCACACTGAGGAAAATCGTTTGAGTGATGCCGTAGACTCTGGCACGGTTTTCTTCCGAGGATTCTTCAGCGATAAATGCGCCAAAGCTGGGACTAACGAGGGATGTGGTGATTGCATTCAGACTTTGACCGAGGAAAACCCACTGCCAGGTGGGCGCCCAGAGCAGGCCAAAATAGGAAATAATTCCAATAGAACTGCCAATGGCGATTGACCGCAAACGGCCCAGGGAATCAGATATCCAGCCGCCGAGGATTTGCAGGACGAGTGGGATGATCTGGAACAGGGTGAAGAACAGGCCGATCTGGGCAACAGACGCACCCAGTGATTTGAGATAGAGCGGAATGAAACTGCTGTACATCTGGGCGGCCACGTTCGCCAGAACCATGGCGATCAGGAATAGCCAGAGTAGGCTGCTTAATAAGGGTTGTTTTTTAGGACTTGATTCAGCGGTTGTCATAATGGATCTCTTTAGGAAATAACTAAAGTGTGCGTTATGGTGAAACTGGGCGCACTGAATAAACCCGGGGGATCAGGATTAATTAATTATTGAAATTGTTCGGTACTAAGAAGGGTTTTAGACTATTCCAGGAAAACCTCGATATGCTCGCCGTCATCTTCATCGAAGATATCCACAATTTGGCCGATCTCACCGGAATTCATCCAGGCGTTCAGGTCTTCCATATTTAGGCCTTCGATTTCAGGCGCAAATCTGGCGCCCATGCGCATGCCTGAATTGATTAGCGAGACTGGGAGGCTGACATTGACCCGCGCTTTACCCGAATCGGTATCTGTGATCAGAACACGCAGGTAGCGGGGCTTTTTGCCGCCTGTGCTTCCAGTTGGCGAAGGAGGACTGGACGGGGCAGAAGGTTCGCTGATTTCTTCCAGCGCTTCAATCAGACGGGCGCCTTCGGCAGCAGAAATTTTGCCTTCCTGAATCATCATTAAAATACGCATTCTTTCTTCTGATGAGGCCATGTCTATTCTCCTTTTTTGGATTCCACTTCGAGGCCGGAGAGCAATTGCTGGGCCTGGAGGGGAGATATTTTGCCTTGTTCGAGTTCGTCCAGGATTTTACGGCGGTCCTCAGGCGAGAGGGTGGGTTCTTCGTCCTTGCCAGGTTCGAAGCCCAACGTCCGGATTACTTCATACAAGCGGTTGCGCAGTGTGGGATAGGAGAGGTTAAGTTCCTCTTCCATTCGATTAAATCGTCCTTCACAGCGGACAAAGGTTAGAACGAAATTGATCTGTTCCTCATTAAGCGCTGAAAAGGGGCCTGAATTGGGTTGAAAATGGCCTTCGATAACGGAATCACACCTGGGGCAAAAGAAACGAGTGACCAGGATGTCCGAATTACAGATTGGGCATTTTTCAGGTAATTGCTGCACAGCGACCTCCTTACTTTCAGTTAAACTGGCGGCGAAATGATTTGGATGCTATAATGGATATTGAAAATAGTGAAGTGATCCTAAAGAAAATGGATCGCCGCTTTCATATTGTAACATATTCATAAATATTGTCAATATTGATATTGATAATATTTATTTTTTTACCCCTAATTATTTGAAAAATTAATATTTCGATTAGTAAAAGTCAATTTCTTTCCAGGTAACGACCTGGAAAATGGAGGATTTGCGAGTCCCTTTGTGATTTTTATGTGATATTGGCGTGACATATCTGTGACAATTTGTAAGGTTTTCAGTGACGAATCTCACGAATCGCGCCTGTATAATTATGAAGGTTTTTTTGAAGGTTAATTGCCCACTACAGTACATTATAGGAATGGAGATTGAACATGGTTAAGACAGTGAAAGTTGATTCAACCTGGAAGGGTGGCATGCGAATTGATGTGGCAGCCGGCGCACATACTTTGGTTGTTGACCAGCCAGCAGGCATGGGTGGCAAGGACGAAGGCGCCAATCCTCTGCAATATCAGCTGGTTTCTTTGGGCGGCTGCATCGGCACCATCGCTTTGATCGTTGCCAAACAGGAACGCATTGCCCTCAAGGCCTTGTCCGTTGCTGTTGAGGCTGATCTTGATACCGATTTCCTCATGGGCAAGACCACCGAAGGTCGTGCCGGTTTCACCGAAATTCGTGTCAATGCTACAATTGATGCTGATATGACTGATGAAGAGAAAAAAGCCTTCCTCGAACGAGTTGATGCTCGCTGCCCGATTTCCGACATTCTGGCCAACGAATCAAACGTTGTCATCAATGTTGCCTAGTCTGTCAAAAAAATGAACGATTAAAGCCACCTTTATGGTGGCTTTTTTGTTACCCAGAAACAGCTTTTAGTGATAACTGGAAGGTTTAGAGAATATGGGTATAATGAACAAAACTCACCAGGAGAAAATATGCCTCAATCCATCGTTGAATGTATACCTAATTTTTCTGAAGCTCGACGGCCGGAAGTTGTGGCTGCAATAATGGCTGCCATTAGCCAGGAATCTGGCGTCCGGGTGTTGGATCAGCATTCGGATATTGATCACAATCGGACTGTTATCACCTTTGTGGGCGGTCCGCAGGCTGTGGAGGAAGCCGCTTTCAAGGCGATTTCCAAAGCGGCTGAATTGATCAATTTAGACCACCATAAAGGGGAACACCCTCGCATCGGGGCAACGGACGTGGTGCCTTTTGTTCCGATTTCTGGTGTTTCCATGGTGGATTGTATTGAAATGGCGCGCCGGCTTGGTAAACGGGTCGGCGAGGAACTGGATATCCCGGTTTACCTTTATGAGGAAGCCGCTACCAGCCCTGAACGTACCAACCTTGAAAATATCCGTCGGGGGCAATATGAAGGATTAAAGGAAGATATCGGGGTTAACCCTGCCCGAAAACCTGATTTTGGACCGGAGAAATTATCCGGTGCAGGCGCGACCGTCATTGGTGCCCGGCAGCCTCTGATCGCTTTTAATGTCTATCTGACGACAGACGATGTTTCCATTGCCAATAAAATTGCGCGTGTCATCCGTAATTCTTCGGGTGGGCTGCGCTTTGTAAAATCCATGGGCGTCCTTGTAGAGGGCAGGGCTCAGGTGTCAATGAACCTGACGAACTTCCATAAGACTTCTATGGCGCGGGTGGTTGAGATGATCCGGCGTGAGGCGCAGCGCTATGGCGTTCAGGTGCATCACTCCGAGTTGGTCGGCCTGGTACCCAGCGAAGCGCTGGTGGATGCTGCCATTTGGTATATGCAGATGGACCAGTTTGAACCTGATCAGATCCTTGAATCCAAACTGTTTGAAAAGGGCGCACCCAGCCAGGATGAATCGCTGCCTGCGGACGCGGAACAGTTCCTGGATGCCTTGGCATCGGACGAACCAACCCCGGGTGGCGGTTCTGCCTCCGCTTATGGCGGGGCAATGGCGGCTTCACTGGTTGCTATGGTCGGCAGGCTGACCGTTGGTAAGAAGAAATATGCCGATGTTGAGAATGAGATTTGGCCGGTGATTGATGAGGCCAACAGCCTGAAAACGAAACTCCATGCAGCGGTGAAGGAAGATGGCGAAGCCTTTGATGACTATATGGCTGCCAGGCGCTTACCCAGGGACACTGAAGAACAAAAATCGGACCGGATCAAGGCGATCCAGGCCGCTTCCATTCATGCCGCCCAGGTACCGTTGCAGGTGACTCGGGATACCTTCGCCGTTCTCAAGCTGGCTGTCAAAGCGGCTTCGATTGGGAATGTCAATGCAATCTCCGATGCCGGCACAGCAGCTGCCTTTTGCCGGGCTGCCATCAAGGGTGCGGGACTGAACGTTCGGATTAATTTGCTGGGGCTCGAAAAAGAGACTCAGGCTGCCCGAATGCTTACCGAGTTGGAGAACATCGAGAAACAGGCGGAAAAATTTAGCGAGGAAATGGACACCATTTTAAATAACCGTGGTGGATTAGGGCTTTCCTGATAATGAAAATTAAATACCTGACGATCTTCTTGCTGATTCCAGTGTTGGCCGCGGCTTGTCAGTCGGGCACAATGCCGACAGTTGACCCAACTGCGACCATTGTACCTGAGGCGACGGCCACGGTTGGATTGGTGCCGACCATGACGCCGACTGCAACTCTGGAACCGACGCCAGCCTTCCCACCGGACCTGGCTTGCGGCGAGATCTTCTGTCAGGCTGCCTGGGCTGGGCTGCTCGAAAAGCCGATTGGACTGGAATACAATCAATTCATTGATTTGACCTATCCTTATGCCAGCACGGCAAATGGCCTTCTGGACCCGCATCATGGGGTGGAATTTGTGAATGAATTCGGAACCCCGGTTTTGGCGGCTCAGGATGGTGAAGTCGTGTTTGCAGGGTCGGATTACCCGGATGCGTTGGGACCGTATGCCGGTTTTTATGGCAATGTGGTCGTGATCAAGCACCCCGGCTTGTTTGAAGGCCGGGACCTGTTCACCTTGTATGGTCATATGTCTGAGATCATGGTGGAAGCAGGGCAGCTCGTCACCGTGGGCCAGCAGGTCGGCGCGGTAGGGATGACGGGGATCGCCACCGGCACTCACCTGCATTTTGAGGTCAGGCTGGATGAGAATGATTACTTCAAGACCACCAACCCCTCTCTGTGGTTTTCACCGGTTGACCGCGTCAATGGTGGTGAAGGCGCTGCTTTGGCGGGATTGGCTGTAAATACTTTAGATCAGCCGATTGACCAGCTCGTTATTACCCTGGAATTGTTGGATGCGGAAGGAAATCCTGTTCGGTGGTTTTACCCGGTGACGTATTACACCTATGGTGCCAACGCCAATCCGGTGACCGGGGAGAACTTTGGCATCTCGGATCTGCCATCTGGCAACTATAAATTGACTTATATTACCGGTGCATTGCATACTCAGTATTTCACCCTTGAACCGGGTTCGCTGGGGTTAGTTTTGCTGCCCTGGAATTAGCCAGACATTACCATAAGATCTTATTGCTTTAAAGGAGAAGTGCACATGAGTATCAAATCCGACCGTTGGATCCGTCGAATGGTGATGGAACAGAAAATGATTGAGCCGTTTGAAGAGGGGCAGGTCCGGGAGGGTGTGATCTCATATGGGACATCCTCTTATGGATATGATATTCGTGTTGCGAATGAATTTAAGATCTTTACCAATGTCTTTTCCGCTGTGGTGGACCCGAAGCACTTTGATCCACACTCCATGGTTGATTTTACCGGAGATGTCTGCATCATCCCGCCGAACTCCTTCGCTCTGGCTCGCACAGTGGAATATTTCCGCATCCCGCGCAGCGTCCTGACGATTTGTGTGGGGAAAAGCACTTATGCCCGCTGCGGGATCATCGTCAACGTAACCCCGTTTGAACCCGAATGGGAAGGCTACGTGACTCTGGAGATCTCAAACACCACGCCGCTGCCCGCGAAGATCTATTCCTTTGAGGGCATCGCGCAGGTCTTGTTCTTTGAATCGGACGAGGAATGCGAGATATCCTACGCGGATAAGAAGGGTAAATACCAGTTCCAGAAGACTATTGAACTGCCGAAGCTATAGGATCTGACTGTGAAAACAATCACCGTTGCATCACTCAACCCTGTAAAAGCCGCGGCTGTCCTGAGCGCTTTCCAACGCCTCTTCCCGGAGGAGACTTTCCAAGTTAACGCGGTGTCTGTGCCATCGGACGTATCGGATCAACCGATGTCTGATGTGGAAACCCGCCAGGGCGCAATAAACCGCGCCAGGCATGCCCGAGAGCTTACACCTAAGGCGGATTATTGGACGGGCGTGGAAGGGGGTTGCGAAATCCAGGAGGGTGATTTGGTGGCTTTTGCCTGGGTGGAGATCCTCAGCGATGAACGGGAAAGTAATGCCCGGACGGCATCTTTTCGATTACCGGACCGAGTACGCAAGTTGGTTGAAGATGGGATGGAACTGGGGGATGCTGATGACCTGGTCTTTGGCGAATCCAACTCCAAGCAGCAGAACGGTGCAGTGGGTCTGTTGACGGGTAATGTGGAGACCCGCACCTCACTTTATGAGCAGGCAGTGGTTTTAGCGTTGATTCCTTTTAAAAATTCAGAACTGTATTGATAATATTCTTTTTCTAAAGATCAAAACGATGTAAATAAACACCCCCGCACAGCGGGGGTGTAATTTCTCAGGTTAGGGTAAAACTGTAAATGGTTTAGTCCGAGCCGCGCCGGAGCAGGAGGATGATGAGCCCGAGGATGAAGCCGCCGGCGATCATCAGGAAAGCGTCCTGGCGTTCATTGCGGTCCTCAAGGAACACGAAGGCTTCAGTATTGCCCACCTTGGTGAAGGGCTTGTCACTGGAAATGTGATCGTAGGGCTCTACTAGGCTGGGTTCAATTTTCTTTGGTGCGGCGGGGACTTTAAGGTAATCCGAAAGGACCTCCAGCTTTTTCTCACTGATCCCGTTAACCGCCAACAGGTCTTTAAGTTTGGCGTAAGGGCGTCCAGCAACAATCTTTTCGGCCAGACTTTCGCCAACGCCATTGATCGCGACCAGCTCCGCCAATGATGCGGAATTGACATCCATTTTCTTTACACTTTTTCCAGCCATGTGTGTCTCCCGTTCTGATTGATCCTCTTATTTAGTATAACTTCATTGTGAAAGAATGACAAACGTTGTGAATTATGGACAAGGAATCAGACCCGTGCTATAAAAAAGAAAACATTACCGCTGAAATGAATGAGGAACCTTGGCTGAAAAGAACCGCTTTTGGGAAGAAAAAACGCTCTCAGAACTCACATTGGAAGAATGGGAAGCCTTATGCGACGGCTGTGGGAAATGCTGCCTGCATAAGATCGAGGATATTGACACCGGCGAGGTTTATTACACCAATGTAGCCTGCCGCCTGTTGGACCTGAAGACCTGCCGCTGCCAGGATTACGGCAATCGGTCCAGACTGGTGCCGGACTGCCTTCAACTCACAGCCGACCTGGCCCATGAGCTGAGTTGGCTGCCAGAAAGCTGCGCTTACCGACGATTGGCGGAAGGGCGGTCTTTGGCCTGGTGGCATCCGCTGAACTCTGGTGACCCGGACACGGTCCGCCAGGTCGGTGTTTCGGTCTGCGGCAAGGCCGTGGCCGAAGCGGAAGTGGATCTGGATGACCTGGAAGATATGGTCGTGGATTGGTTCGATTGACCCCCGCGGGAAGATCAAAAACACGTAGAAAAGGCTCTCGGAAAAGGGATTAAGGTATACTTAGACCATCCCTGATATTATTACAGTGGGTTGAAAAAAGGAAAGGTATGACACCAGAAACTGAAATGGATCAATCACAACATGATCTCATGATCGTTGTCGTTCAGGGTCAGGATGCCGATATGGCAATCCAATCTCTGACCGATGAGGGCATCAGCGTGACCCGCCTGCCCAGCGTTGGGGGATTTCTTGGCCGAAAGAATGCGACCCTGATGATCGATATCGAAACCGAACAATATGAAAAGGCCATTGATTTATTGAATAAGACCTGTCGTCAGCGGGTGGCTTTCATTGCTGTGCCGATGGAAAGTGCACCATTGCCGATGCCGGCTCCCACGCCGATCACGATTGGCGGCGCGAATGTATTTTCACTTGAAGTTGAACATTATGAGGAATTCTAGCGATGAAATTGATCATTGCCATTATTAAAGACGAAGATAACGATAGCGTTTCCCGCTCCCTGACGAAGGAAAACTTCAGGGTAACCTTTATTGCGTCCACCGGTGGTTTCCTGCGCAGCGGTCGTAGCACGCTCCTGATTGGCGTAGATGATGACAAGGTGGCGACAGCTTTGGATGTGATCCGCAAAAGCTGCAAGAAGCCCAACCAGACGGATGAAAAGCGGGCGACCATTTTCGTACTCAATGTGGATAAGTTCACCCAGCTCTAGGGCCAGGGTGGGGCGTTCTTCTTACACCTAAAAGTTCCTTTTATTAATTCAAAAGTTTGGATCAATTTGGATTATTCGATAAATCATAGATAATTAGAATAGGAGAAATGATGGATTTCGGTCTTGCTTTTAGTTATGTTTTCAAGGACCCGGACTGGTTTAAAAAGGTAGCCATTCCTGCCGTATGCAGCCTGATTCCTGTGGTTGGCCCCTTTGTCCTGATAGGTTGGGCAATGAAAGCCGCCAAGAATGTGATGGACGGAAATCTGGAAAATGCATTGCCTGAACTGGATTTCGGTGCTGATCTGGGCAAAGGTTTCATGGTGACGATCATTGGCCTCATTTATAGCTTGCCCATTGCGATTTTCGCTGGCATTTCCTCTGGTTTATTCTCTGCCGCTCCCAATTCGGAACAGGCAATGAGTGTGATTTTCTATATTCTCGGTGGTTGTTTTGGCCTGTTCGGCTTGCTCTTGGCTCTACTGATCATGTTCCTGAGTGCTGTTGGTATTGCCAATTACATTGCCAAGGGTGAATTCGGGGCTGCTTTCAAGTTCAAAGAGCTATTTGCCCTGCTGAAGAAATCTTTCGTCTCATGGTTATTGGTTGCCGTTGGTTACCTCCTTGCGATGGGCATCATTGCCCCATTGGGCGGTATCGTATGTGGTATCGGCGCAGTATTGACGGCCGCTTATGCAAACCTGATCGTGATGCACATGGTTGGTCAGGCATATAACGCCTCCAGGCCAGAGGTTTTTGAAGCGGTTTAACCTGATCTGGTTTTAATTACTCAAGTTGTAAAATAGAAAGAGCCACATAATCATGTGGCTCTTTTTTGATCTCTATTGATGGATTACTCTTGAAATTCCTGCACCTGATAGGTGAAAACCGTCAGGTGTTTTCGTTGCCAGAGGTTGGAACTTGCTCCCATCTTTTGGCAGAGGTGGGCCAGGAATTGCTCCGGCTGGGGAAGCTGATCCCAAACCTGGGGGAGGAAGGTGGCTTTGCGGAAGCCATCCTGCAGAACCACGCCATCCACGCCTGGCCGCAATTTCCTAAGCAGGTCATCTGCATCATCATAATCCAGCAGAACTTTGGGTGTCAGGATGGAGACTTCGATCTCGATCACCGGAAGCTCATCCGGCCGAACCTGGGGGAAGCGATAATCTTGCAACGCCGCTGCCATAGCATGTTCCTGCACGTCCTGTGCGAGGGGCTGATAGGCCTCCAGTGCACCTATGCACCCCCGCAGTTGTCCGGATTCGGTCAACGTGACGAATGATGCACCATCTGCTTGAAGCGCTTGGGGTAGGTCCTGTAAATTGAGTTCCGGCAGCGCTTTTCCCTGCACAGAAAGGGTCAGAGATTCTCTGGCGATTTCCAGAAGGCGTTTTTGTTCAGCTGAATCAAGGTGATCTGTCATAGCTTCTCCAATTTCCGCCATTGACGGTTGAAATAGAGCAATGGGTCTTTTCCATTCCCGGGGATAACTTTGGAGGCAACGACTTCGCCGATGAAAACCGTGGTATCGCCGATGTCAAAATCCTTGACGACCTTGCAATCAAGAAAAGCCGTGGCATTTTGGATCATCGGTGCACCGGTGGTCATTTCAAAGGTTTCCACGCCCTCAAAACGAGGTTTGCCGGTTTCTGTTTGTCCCGCAAAACGCCTGGCAAGGCCGATTTGGTGGATATCCAGAATACTGATGGCATATATCCCGCTTGCACGGACCATTTGTTGCGTCCGAGTATGGTGTCGCAGAGCGACCAATACTGTTGGTGGATCAAGGGCAAGGGAGTTGAAGCTATTGGCTGTCATACCATGAACTGCTTCACCATATTTGCTTGTCACAATTGCCACCCCGGTCAGCCATGAACGCATGGCTTCTTTTAAGTCTTCAGGTTTTATCATTTGAATTATTTTTTCATCTTTCATATAAATTTGTTATACTTTCTCGACCAGCAATCGTCAAGATACTTACGAGACTCTCATCTGATACAATAGCACTAGTATTGGTAAAAATTGTTTCCAATCTGTCAAAATTCGGAGAATTAAGGTAACATTTAATCCAATGAACATGTCCGATGACTTTGATCCCATTGAGCAGCAACAACCGGTGAATGATGAGCCGGAAAACGGGGAAGAACTGACGCAGGAACCCCCGAAGGAACGTCCGCGTCAGAAAAAACAAGCCGCAATCAAGCCCTTTACCTTTTGGCGGGGGATGCAGACGGCTTTGGCAGCCGCTTTTGTGGTGGCTACTTTATTCACCATCTGGACGCCGGGCAGCCTTGTGGAAGGCAGCCTGGAATCCCGAATGGCCCAGGCGCTGCAATCAGCTTCCGGGAATTATGAGAATCTGGCTGAAGCAACGGCGGAATCAGCCGTTGACAATGGGCCAAAAAACATCGGGATCGTGGCAGGGCACTATGGCTTTGATTCCGGCGCTGTCTGTTCCAATGGCACAACAGAAGCAGCCTCAAACCTGGAGATCGCCACATTGGTCCAGAAGAAACTGACCGATATGGGTTATACAGTCGATCTGTTGGAAGAGTTCGATGACAGGCTGGAAGGTTACCAGGCAGGCGTCCTCATCTCAATTCACCTGGACTCTTGTGAATATATCAACGATTTAGCGACTGGTTATAAAGTAGCTTCAGCTTTATCGGATCAGAATATGGCCACAAGCCAGAAACTCACCACATGCCTCTCGGAGCAATATGGTGAAGTGACCGCATTGGCCTATCATGCTGGTTCGGTGACGGATGACATGACGTATTATCATGCATTTACTGAGATTAACCCACAAACCCCCGCAGCGATTATCGAAGCTGGGTTTTTGAACATGGATTACCAGATGATTACAGAGAACCCGGAATTGATCGCCGATGGCATTGTTGCCGGCCTTCTTTGTTTTTTGAATAATTAATCGTTTTAGCTGGTTCGAGGTCGTTTATTATGACAAGCAGGCACGATCTCATATTATTGGAACAAGCCAAGTCGGCGCTGCGACGCGGGGACAGGATGCTCTCGCGGCGAATTGCCCAAAAATTAGTCAGGGAACACCCTGAGGATATTGAAGGCTGGCTGTTACTCGGTGGCTTATCCAGTCCAAAGGCCAGCCTGGCATATTTACGAAAAGCAGAAGAGATTGACCCATACGATCCCCGTGTGCGACAAGCACTGGCCTGGGCCAAAGGGCGCGTTATGGCTGAGGAAACTCAGCATGTTGACCTGGACCGGACGCGTGAGATCCGCTTATTCCAACCTTCCCCGACGCCCTCGTTCAAGGTGCCACCCCCAATCACCGTTCAGAAGCAAAGCCCGGTTTGGGTGGGCACGTTCGCCATAGTGTTGATGATTACCTTATTCTTCTTTGGCATGGATTTCCTGCCCAGCCGGATTGTTAAAGCTGCTGAGAATGCCGGACCGATCCGCCAGGAAGAATTTAACAAACCCAGCCTGACACCAACCGTCACGAATACCCCGACGCCAACCAGCACCCCGACTGCCACACCGACAGCCACACCGACGTCTACGCCAACCGCTACGCCTACACCAACCCTGGTGCCGACCCAGGCTCCTTATACCTATGCCATCCCTGATGTGGGGGATGATGAAAAATGGATTGATGTTGACCTCTCATCGCAGATGCTCTATGCCTATGAAGGCGATACCATTGTTCGCTCTTTCCTGGTATCGACCGGAACGTATCTGCATCCGACGCCTGCAGGTCAATATGCTGTCTGGATCAAGCTGCTTTATACAGATATGTCCGGGCCGGGCTATTACCTGCCGGATGTGCCTTACACAATGTATTTTTATCAGGGTTACGGTATTCATGGCACCTATTGGCACGATAATTTCGGCACGCCAATGAGTCATGGCTGCGTCAATATGCGCACTTCGGAAGCCGGCTGGCTTTATAACTGGGCGTATGTTGGAATCCTGGTGAATATTCATGACTAAATCCTCAAAATCACCTCTTAGTAAATCCATCAATCGTCGAGAGTTCCTGCAGTTTTGCGGGTTTGGTCTTGCTGGTTTGGCGCTGCCAGAGCCGGCGGTGCGGATGGTTGATAAAGCCACAGATGTCACCCAGCAACAATTGGGCCGGATCACCATCAACGGCCTCAAACTCTTTTCAGAGCCAAACTTTGGCGCGGAAGTCCTGGATGAAATGTATAAAGATATGCTCTGGAAGATCACCGGGACGACGATCGGCGGTGATGAGACCAATCCGAACCGGATCTGGTATGAGCTGGATGGCAAGGGCTATGCCTATTCCGGAAGGGTCCAGCCTGTGATGAATCAGTTCAACCCTGTCAGAACCTATGTCCCGGAGGGTGGCCGGTTAGGTGAAGTGACTGTGCCCTTTGTGGATGCCTATAACAGCATGGAAATTGGCCGCCAGATCAAATATCGCTTTTATTACGCTTCGACCTTCTGGGTGACGGATAGGATCGTGGATGAGGATGGTAAGGTCTGGTATCAACTCCTCGATGATAAGTTTTACCAGTCCTATTATGTCCCTGCCAGGACCATCCGCCTGGTCCCTGATGTGGAATTGACCGCTATCTCACCGGATTTAAGAGCGGATGAAAAATCGATTTTGGTGGATCTCAATAGCCAAATGCTGACGGCTTATGAGAAAGACCGGATCGTTTTTCAATCCCGGATTTCCAGTGGTGTGCGGTTATCCGAAGGTGGGTTTGCCACTCCTCGGGGGCTGTTCCATACCATGCGAAAGCGTCCCTGCCGGCACATGTCCAACCCGGCTAATGAATACGGCACAGGCTTTGACCTGCCCGGGGTCCCCTGGGTCAGCTATTTCACGGGGGATGGGATTGCCTTTCATGGCGCATATTGGCATAATAATTATGGGATCCCTTCCAGCCACGGCTGCATCAATATGGCGCCCCAGGCTGCGAAATGGATCTATCGCTGGACGCTGCCCACCGTGCCGCCGGATGAGTATGTTTATTCCGACGCTTTTGGCACGCGAGTAGTGATTCAGTAAGAATAGTCCCTTCAAATATTTATCAGCAATAGTGAATTAAAGTTAATCCGAATCTTATATCCAGGGCTTATACTCAACAATCAAAAAGTATGGTTTATTGTAGGAGGATGGATTGTTAAAGAAAGCCGTCTTTGAAGGACTGGTTTTTGATGAATGGGATCGCCCTGTCACGACCGCCCGGGTCGGGGATGAGCCCTGCTATATCGTGGATGATGATGGCTTCAAACGGCATATCCCTGCGGATGAGGTTGATCGCCAGGTTTGGCATTTCATGACATCTCAGATTGAAGGGAATGAGGGGACGATCTCGGAAAAAGCAGCGGAAATGATGGGTGAGGCGGATATCTTCACCAAGGCCGCCATCGAAAATCAATTGAAGAATATGGATGAACAATTTGATCAGATGGCGGAAATCGGGATTCCCGAAGAAAGCCGGGCCTATTTGGGGATGATGGGTTTCCGGATCATCATTTCAATTCATGGCGAGGTGTTGGAAGTCGTGCAGCCCGGCATGGTGGATGAATCCGGGGATGAATGATCCCGTTTGCGATAATTTTTCAAGTACAATGAAGCCATAACAGGAGAAAAAATGGTTTCAGATTTCATCGTCCACGTGGACGAATCGGATTTTGAATATGAAGTATTACAATATTCCACCCGAACTCCGGTTGTTGTGGATTTCTGGGCGGATTGGTGTATCCCTTGCCGCGTGCTGAGCCCCCGGCTGGAGCAACTGGCCCTGGAAGGGGAGGGGAGCTTCCGGCTGGCTAAAGTCAACGTGGAAGAAAGTGCTAATCTGGCCCGCCATTATAAGGTGCGCAACCTCCCGATGGTGAAGGCCTTTGTGGATGGGCATGTTGTGGCGGAATTTTCCGGCGTGGTGGCAGAAGACGGCCTGCGGGACTTCATCCGGCGGCTTGTCCCGGCCCCGGAAGACCTGATGTTCGCCAAGGGCAAGAACCTTCTGCTGTTGGCCGATTACGGCGAGGCGGAGGATGCCTTCCGCGAGTTCCTGGCCGTTCATCCGGATCACCCCGAGGCGAATTTGGGACTGATTCGCTCGCTTCTGTTCCAGGGGAAGGGCGTGGAAGCGGTGCACTTGCTGCGGCATTTTCCTGCCAGCCCGGTTTATGGCGCTGCGCAGCTGCTGAAACCGGTTGCGGAAGCTTACCAGAATGAGGACCTGAACCCTGCTGACGCCGATTCGCCGCTTGAGGCTGCCTTCCGGAATGGCATTCGGCTGGCAAAGAATGGCAAGATCCTGGCCGCGATGGATGGTTTCTTGGATATCCTGCGCAAGGATAAAACCTACCGCGATGGTCTGGTCAAGGACATTTTCGTGGGCTGGCTGACACTGATCGGGGAAGAACATCCCGAATCCCGCCAATATCGGCAGGACCTGTCGGCGGTGCTGTTCTAACATAAGCTGAGCCCGAAAACAGATCATTTAGAATCAAAAAGCTGACATGTTAATCCATGTCAGCTTTATTTATTTCCTCAGATAGAACCAAGCGCTCTTGAGCTAATAATCAATCACTTCTTTGATGAAGCTGCCATTGCGATATTCCATGAAGGCCGTTTCCAGCTCTTCCCGGGTGTTCATCACAATTGGTCCGCCCCAGGCAATTGGCTCATCCAGTTTATCTGAGCTGATGAACAGGAGGATGATATCCTCATTCAGGGATTCGACCGTAAGGCTATCACCGGGGGTCAGCTTGACCGCAGTCTTTTCGCTAACCAATTCACCTGCGATTTTCGCTTCACCCAGCAGGGTGAAGACCATGACGGATTTGTCCTCGTCGGTGTCGATCACCAATTTCTGGTGCAGTTCGAGACGGATATCGTAATAATTCAGGGGGAGATACTTTCCCGTATGCCCCTGGTGACCTTGATAATGGCCAGAGACCAGTCGCAGAATGCCGCCTTCGATTGGAATAGCCTCGATTTCATCGGCATGGATGCTGCGATATTCCGGGGGTGCCATTTTATGCTCCCTGGGCATGTTCAGCCAAAGCTGCACACCCAGCATCCTTTCCGAGGCGGGGAGCCGTTCTTCGTGCAGGATGCCGGAGCCTGCCGTCATCCACTGCACCTCACCATCCGAGATGGCATCTGAATTGCCGAGGCTGTCCTTGTGAACCATGTTGCCCCAAACGATCAGGCTGATCGTTTCGATGCCCCGGTGAGGATGAAGGGGGAAACCTGCGATGTATTCCTCAGGGTTGGTGCTATCAAAGGAGTCCAGCAGCAGGATGGGGTCAAATGCCAGGGCGGTCTGGTTCCCCAGGACACGCACCAGGCTGACGCCCGCGCCGTCCTGAGTCCGATAGCCGGTGATCCGTTCTTTGATTTTTCTTTCCATAGCGACCTTCCTTTTTCAACCGAATAAGAGGTGTTTTGTTCTACCAATAATTTGAAGTATCGAAAGCATGGCGTTTTCGATGATCTAATTATGCGCTAAATTAAGGGGAAAAGTAATGAAGAATGGGCCAAGGTAACGGATCGGACAATAATAACGCTATCCGAAAATCATTAATGCGGTAATAATGACTCTTAACAGGTTTGAAAACAGAAACAACTTTATTCTTCGATTATTACCCTCATCAGTGACCACGAAAAAGAATGTGATGGTCTCAATAGAAGCCAGGATAATCAATCCCCGTATTGTCATGAACAAAAACTCGTAAAAGTCTTCTATCATTGGATTACCTTGGAGGTAATTGAAAAGGGTCTGAGAGATTAAGGTTAACCCCAATATTATGACCCAATTCCTCTTTTGTTTAAAACCAATTATCCAAAGCAAAATCGCTTCAAGGGCCATGAAAATGCCCACCCGGATGGCAACCAGGATAACGGTCCGATATGGGTAATACCCTTCATAGACTTGTTGATTGGATAAATCTATTGTGTAAAGAGTCTCACCGAGTTGGCTCGGTTTTTCAAGTGTAAATTCGAAGGATGATTTTTCCGAGCTAACACTGAAGGTTAACTCAGCATCTTCTGAGAGTTCATCGAAGTAAAAGGTATTGTATCCCTCACAGAAGTATCTTGAAAAATATCCGCCTCGCTTCTCAGGCGTATTTGTTGTCATCCTCACTTTCGAAGGGGGAAAGGGTATGACGAAGGTCATAGTATAGTCGACAAAGTGTTTCATGTTATCGGCGACACCAAATGTCATTACCAGAATGCATGGCAATGAACAGAGAAACAGGATTGTGAAGATATAGGGCCATTTCTTCATTTCGTTCCTCCCATAGTTCAGGTTGTTGTCTGATCTTCATTCATGGATTTATTATCAATACTTCATCTTGCTTATCCTGCTCTTTTTTAAGAAAGAGAGGTATGACGATCAAATCAAATATGATCAAAATATAAATTGATAGGATTGTTACAAGAAACGCACCCTCTGCAGAAATACGGGCATTGGAATCGATAAAGAAGTTTAAGATAATCTGGGATATCGCAGTGATCCAGAGTAGTATTTTCCAACCTCTTGTGTGCTCTAAATCAACGGACCAGAGTATGAGAGCTTCTAGTAAGGAAATAAAGCCCACTCGGAAAGCTGCTATCAGAATTGACCGTATAGGCTCTCTTCCTTCTTTGATTTCACGTGTCTTAAGATTCAATGTGTAGAAGAAGTTCCCTGGCTTGCTTGGCGGTTCAATTGAAAATGTGAGGGCAGTTCCTCCACCCACGACCTGAATTTTTATTTCGTCATCGTTTGATAAATCTGAAAATCTATAAATTAAGTATCCTTCTAATACTCTCGTTGAATAAGATCCTTCACCTTCATTTCCTGAGCGCAGGCTATAGTACATATTCCGAGGATGATTATATACAATGATCTTCACTGTATAAGGTGATTCAAATAATGTGGCGTCGTGTTTCACCGTTACCACTATAAATAGTAGGAATCCTATGAGGATAGCTGCGATCACGAAAGGAATTTTCTTCAATTTATTCTCCCCGTCGTTCAGGGTGTTGTTTAAACTCCATTATATCAAAGGGGGAGTAGCGTAAACCGCCAATTCATTTTTTGGATCCAATTGAGTAAATAATGTCTTTTTACCCTTGCTTAATTCCTAATTATTACTTATAATAGCTTCCATTGAGTAATAATAAGTAATAATAAGGAGTAATATGGTTGAGAAATACTACACGGTGGAGCAGATTGCTGAGATCATCAACCTCCATCCAAAGACGATCCAGCGGTATATCCGCGAGGGGCGGCTGAATGCCCAAAAAGTCGGGAAAGCCTGGCGGGTGTCAGGCCATGACCTGAGTGTGTTCCTCGAAGAAGATCAGAACGGCACTTCGGTGACAGAAGCTACGCCAGGGCTGCAAGCGATTGTTGGGGCGGCCAGGAACGAGATCACTGTCTCGGCGGTGATTGATATCCCCGTCAAGAATTCCGCCGAAGCCGTTCAGGTTGTCAATTGGATGTCGGCATCTCTGAATTCCCAGTCGCCGGAATATGGATACAAATCTTTTTCATCCCAGTATATTGATCCGGAGAAGAAGATCCGCATCATGCTTTGGGGAAGTCCGGCTTTAGTTGAGCGCATATTACATTTTATTTCTGACATTGATTTGAATTAAGGGAGAAGACATGGCGAAGAATAGAAAGTCCACCCAAACACCGATTCCGATTTTTAAATCCGATGAGGGCCGTCAATTGATTCTGAGTTTCTACGATCAGTTGTTGGCACACTTCAATTTTGAATATCGAGAGCAATATATCGACACGCCTTTTGGCTCAACCTATATTCTGGAATCCGGTGCGGAAGGTCTACCGCCGCTCTTCCTCTTTCATGGGTCTTCCAGTAACAGCGCGGCCTGGTTTGCCGATATCGAGAAACTGGCTAAGGATTTCCATATCTATGCCGTGGACCTGATCGGGGATGCCGGCCACAGTGCGGAGACCCGTCTGGATATGAAGACGGAGGCCTATGCTGAGTGGGTCAGGGCGATATTTGACAGCCTGGGGATTGAGAATGCCTCAATCATGGGCAATTCACTGGGTGGCTGGATGGGCTTGAAATTCGCGTCGGTCTACCCTGAAAAGGTTGAAAAGCTGGTTCTATTGGCCCCCTCCGGCATAGCCCCTGTCCGGCTAGCTTTTATCCTTCAATTGATATTGTTCAGCTTGCGTGGGAGAAAAGGCGGGGAGGCAATTACCCGCATGGTGTATGGCGAGGACGAAATCCCCCAGGCCGTCCTAGACTATATTCAAGTTATCTCAGCTAACTATAGTCCTTACACCGGTGAAGTACCTGTTTTGAGTGATTCTGAGATGGCCAGGATAAATATGCCCCTGCTCTATATTGCGGGCGAGGATGACCAGCTGACGAATGTACCGAAGTGCGTAAAGCGGCTCAACCACTTATTGCCTCAATCCAAGGTTGTGGTGGTCGAAAACACCGGACATGTGATTTACAATGTCCTTGATTATGTAATCCCATTTTTGCAGGGATAGGCGAAAAACTTCGGAATGGATTATTCTGGGGTACCGGCCAGCACCAGGATTGAGACGCTCTCGATATGCCCGGTCTGGGGGAACTGATCGAAAGGTGTGATGGAGATCAGCTCGTAACCTTTTTGCAGGATCTTCTTGAGGTCACGGGCCAGAGTGGCGGGGTCACAGGAGATATAGGCGATCTGGCGGGGGAGGAGCTTGCCGAGGGCATCATGTACTTCGGGGGCCAGCCCTGACCGGGGTGGATCCATCACCAGGATATCCACGGGCCCTTCCAGGGCGGGGATGACTTCTTCCGCTTCGGCTTCGTAGAGCGCCACATTGTCAAATTCATCCAGATTCACAGCGAAGTCATGACAGGAGGAACCAGCGCTTTCCACGGCAGTTAATTGCCCCACACGGGGAGCCAAGAAGGCGCTGAACAAACCTGCGCCGGCATAAAGTTCCACGGCGTTAGGCTCGCTGGAGAAGTCCAGGTTATCCAGGACGTGCTGGATCATTTTCTCGGCAATGGGGGTGTTGACCTGGAAGAAGGAACGGGCTGAGACCTGGAAATTGCGGTCCAGCAGCGTGAACACCAGGTGATCTTCACCTGCCAGGACGGTCAGCCGGGAATCGGGTGGGGTGTAAACGGCCGAGACGGGGATATCTTCGCTGAACTCGGGCGGCTTGGGGTCTTCACCTTCCATAATCAGCATGATCTCTTCATAGGAATCCTGACGCATGCCCAGCCGGAAAACGCCCGATTCTTCACCGAGTTCGAGCTGCGGCCAGAGGGTTCCAATCCCATCCAGGGGGAGGTGGCATTCTGAGATCGGCAGCAGGTGTTCGCCATCTGCGGCGATGTACCCCAGTTCACCTTTCTGGCCAAGGTGGAACTGCACGTAATTGCGATAATTCCAGGGCGAAGGGGAGGGCACAATCGGCTGGAGGGGTGGATTCTCGATTTTAGCGATGCGCTGAAGCTGGTCAAGCATGACCGCCTGTTTGGCCTCCAGCTGCTTCGTATAGTCAAGATATTGATATTGGCAGCCGCCGCAGATCCCAAAATGTGGGCAGCGGGGGTCGATCCGGTCAGGAGAAGGTGTGACAATGCTCACCGCCCGCCCTTTGGCGAAGCGCTTCTTATCCTCCACGATCTCCACTGAGACCAGTTCACCTGGCAGGACAAAAGGCACGAAGACTGCGCGCCCATCGGGCAGGTGGCCCATACAATCGCCGCCATAGACCAGTTTTTCCATTGTCACTTGATAGGTCTCTGCCATGTTCATCAATCCTTACTGAAATTAGAATGCCCGGTCAACACGATTGGGCTGGCCGGGCATGGTTTCAACTGTGGTGGTCAGGCTACATTTCTTTTAGATAGGTCTCAAAGGCATCCAGCAGTTCGTCAATGTGGTGCATTTGGGTCTGGCCCATGTGAGCGATGCGGAAGGTCTTGTTCTTCAGATCGCCGTAACCATTGGCCATGCGCATATCCTTGGTCATCAGGTAGGCGTTGAAGTCGGCAAAATCGATCCCAGGCAGATTCTGGATGCAGGACACGGTCTTGGAGCGGTAGGCTTTGTCGGCCAGCGGCGGCATGCCGTGCTCTTCGGCCCATTTCTGCACCCGTTCGGCCATGGCGATGTGCCGGGCGTAGCGATTTTCCAAACCTTCTGCCATCATTTTGTTCAATTCGGCGTCCAAAGCCCAAATCAGTGAAATTGAAGGGGTCATGGGCGTGGAATTCTTAACGCGGTGTTTTTCCAACAGCAGCAGGTCGAAATACCAGCCGCGGTTGTCAACAGTTTCGGCTTTCTTGAGCGCACGGTCCGAAACGGCGGCAAAAGACATCCCTGGCGGCATGGCGAAGCATTTCTGGGAGGAGGTTAGCACGAAATCCAGTCCCCAGGCATCGGTTTCGACCTTGACGCCGCCCATGGAGGAAACGGCATCCACCAGGATCAGCGTGTCGGGGCTGATCTCATGGATAACCTGGGCGAGTTCTTTCAAGGGATTCTCGACACCGGTTGAGGTTTCATTGTGAACGATGGTGACCGCTTCGTAGTGTTTCTTCTTGAGGGCATCCGCCATTTGGTCGGGGAGGATCGCCTGGCCCCAGGTGGCTTCCAGGCGGTCGGCCTGTTTGCCATTGCTGACGGCAACTTTATACCAGCGTTCGGAAAAAGCGCCGTTGACGCATGAGAGGACATCTTTTTGGACCAGGTTGCGGATCCCGGCTTCCTGCATCCCAGAGCCGGTGGCTGGGGGTTGGAAGACACGTGTTTCTGTCAGAAAGACTTTTTTCAGTTTAGCTTCTGTCCCACGAAAGAATTCATCAAATTCCTTTGATCGGTGAGGGATCATAGGCTTGGCCTGGGCTTCGAGGACATCAGGATCGACATCAACTGGACCCGGAACAAACATACGAGACATAGATAGCTCCTTATGCTATGGGTGAGGTGGTTTCCAAAACTAGTTTAATCGTAACATGGGGCGTGTTGTCTGACAAGGATAATTATGCAACCCATTGGGGGTTTTTAAGTGAATGATCACATTTGTGTTGAATAAATTTCATCTCCATATTTCAAATCTGGATTGAAATTCAATAATGTATTTCCGAAATCTGCAATATCAATATAAATTTGTCCATATTTGACTTTTTTTACCCCTCATCATAAAGTTGTTTCCCATAGGTTTATAATTTTGTTAATGAGTGCTGGATTAATGCATTATTATCCTTCGATATCTGTAATACTCCAATCCCTTTTAGATTTTGAAGATAACTTATTTTTTATCAGCCTTTTCCCTTGATTTTTCTTTCTTCACACTGTATAATGCAGTGACTTGCGGGTGGTTAGCTCAGTTGGTTAGAGCGTCGCGTTGACATCGCGGAGGTCGTAGGTTCGAGCCCTATACCACCCACTGAATAAAAAAATGCAAAGACCGGGACGATTAACCGGTGCCCAACCAAAAGAGAGGGAAGGTCAGAGGCTGAAAGCCTTCCCAGGATTGAGCCGGTGAAAACCCCCCGGTGGCATGATCCGGAAAAGCGAAAGCTGAGTATGGTGATCGGTTCGCCCCGTTAGCAGCGCCAAGAGATGGCCCTGACCGTAAGGTCCAGGCTAATCTGGGTGGAACCGCGTGAGAATGCTCTCGCCCCAGTGGGCGAGGGTTTTTTGTTTAAAATCTGCTCAACACACTTCCGGCCGTCATTCGGAATGGCTGCCGCTCAAAAGAAATTATCCGAAGGAGGATAAGATGGCTGAAAATGAAAAGTACGAAGAATCAAAATTATATAAAGTTCGACACTCCGCAGCGCATGTTATGGCCCAGGCCGTTTTGGAAAAATTCCCCAAGGGCAAGGTCGCCATTGGCCCACCGATTGAGGATGGGTTCTATTATGACTTTGACCTGCCCCGGCCACTGACCCCCGAAGACCTCGAAGAGATCGAGGAGCGGATGCGTGAGATCATCAAAAATGACAGCCCCTTCGTCCGCGAAGAGGTGTCCGCTGACCAGGCTCGTGAGATCTTTGCCGACCAGCCCTATAAGCTGGAGCTGATTGAAGGGCTGGAAAAGGGCGGCGAGGATGAACACGGCAACCCGAGCGACGAACCTCAGATCATTTCGATCTATAAGGACGATACATTTGTTGATCTCTGCCGCGGCCCCCATTTGGAGAGCACCGGTAAAATCAACCCGAAGTCCATCAAATTGATGAATGTGGCCGGCGCTTATTGGCGCGGTGATGAGAAAAATCCCATGCTTCAGCGCATCTATGGCACGGCCTGGCTTTCACCGAAAGACTTGAAGCAATATCTCTGGCGGCTGGAAGAGGCCAAGAAACGTGACCACCGGAAGCTGGGGCGTGAGCTGGACCTCTATAGCGTCAGCGATGAAGTTGGTGCAGGGCTGATCCTCTGGCATCCGAAAGGGGCCATGATCCGCCATCTTGCCGAACGGTTCTGGGAAGATGAGCACCTGAGCCACGGTTATGACTTTGTCTACACGCCACATATCGGTAAGGCGCAGCTTTGGGAAACGAGCGGGCACCTGGGCTTCTATGCTGAGAATATGTATTCACCGATTGAGATTGAAAACCAGAAGTACTTCCTCAAGCCGATGAACTGCCCGTTCCACATCGAAATTTATAAATCCGGCATTCGCTCCTACCGTGACCTGCCATTGCGCTATGCGGAAAAGGGGACGGTTTATCGCTATGAACGCAGCGGCGTGATGCACGGCCTGATGCGGGTGCGCGGCTTTACACAGGATGACGCCCATCACTTCGTGGCACCAAGCCAGATGCCCGAGGAAATCGATTTCGTGCTTTCCTTCAGCTTGCACATTCTGCGTTCCTTTGGCTTTAATGACATCAAGGCTTATCTGAGCACCCGCCCCGAGAAATCGGTTGGTGATGTCAAGATGTGGGAAGATGCCCAGGAAGCTCTGGAAGCCTCGTTGAAACGCTCCGGCCTGCCTTATGACGTGGATGAGGGCGGCGGCGCATTCTATGGGCCCAAGATTGACCTCAAGATCAATGACGCACTGGGACGTGAATGGCAGCTCTCAACGATCCAGTTCGATTTCAACGAACCGGAACGTTTCGATATGTCCTATATTGACGAAGACGGTCAACCCCACCGACCCTACATGATCCACCGGGCCCTGATGGGCAGCGTTGAACGCTTCTTCGGTATCCTTATCGAGCATTACGGCGGCGCATTCCCGGTCTGGTTGTCACCTATTCAAGTGGAACTCATTCCGATCGCCGACCGGCATAATGACTTTGCCTATGAAGTCGCTACTGATCTTAAAAAGGCCGGATTGCGGGTTCATGTGGATGACCGCAGTGACCGGATGAACGCTAAGATCCGGGACGCCGAGAAGGAAAAAGTGCCCTTCATGCTCATCGTGGGCGACCGCGAGATGGAAGAAGGAAAGGTGGATGTCCGCCGCCGAAGCCGGGAACGGCTGGGCGCGATGGATGTCGCCGCTTTCAAAGCCCTGGCACTGGAAGATGTCGCCAATAAGGTGGAAGGCTAATTTTTAACGATTTTTACCACCAGGGAGATGCCTGTTGGGGCATCTCTCCGCTTGGATGACTTGTAAGAGAATCTAGGTGAAAAAGGCCTGGATTTGAGGGTGAATGGGCTGCTTTTCGGTGTTCACCGGTTGACGATTCACCCGCTGGTATGGTAAGATATAACTCGTTCCCAATTCGGGAATGCTATTTGTGTTAAGTAGACTGATCGTGTCAGAAGGAGAGAGTTCGCTATAAGTAACAAAGACGAATATCGAATCAATAAACAGATCCGTGCCACAAAAGTTCGCTTGATCGATGAGAATGGTGACAATGTTGGTGTTGTGAGTTTACGGGATGCCCTGACCAAGGCGGAAGCTGCAGAGCTTGACCTGGTTGAGGTGGCCCCAAACGCCGACCCACCTGTCGCAAGGATCATGAACTTTGGTAAGTTCCTTTATGAGAAAGAAAAGAAGGAACGTGAAGCACGGAAAGCGCAGACCAAGATTGAGATTAAAGAGATTCAACTGCGCCCAAAGACAACCGACCACCATAAGGGCTTTAAAGTACGAGATGCCCGCGGGTGGCTTCAACATGGGATGAAGGTTCGTGTCACGATCCGCTTCCGTGGCCGGGAGATCACTTACCCGGAACTTGCCCTGGAAGATCTGAGAGAGATTGCAGAGCAGTTGGCGGATGTATCGGACGTCGAACAGGCCCCCAAATTGGAAGGCCGAACCATGTTCATGATGCTCGCACCGAAAAAGTAACTGAACGATATTCTGACCGGAAGAACGATCAAATATTCAGTCAATCAAAAGCCCTACGGCCTTGCAAGCCTGTGCCGTAGGATTTTCTTGAGAGGAGTTTTATAAGATGCCACGCAAGCAAAAAGATGGCAAGTTCAAGATGAAGACCCATAAGGCGACTTCGAAACGATTCAAGATGACCGGTTCAGGCGTGATTATGCGCACCAAGATCGGTAAAGGACACCTTCGTCGTCGGACATCTGATCGAACTAAGATGATGTTTGAGAAGATGCTGCCGGTCAAGACCCGCAGTCTGAAGAAGAACGTCCGTCGTCTCGCACCTTATATGGGCAAAAAAGACTAAGTATTGTTGAACTAATTTTTATGGTTGCGGCTGTTGGGTGTACGCAACGGGTGGCTGGAAAGTCGCCGCCGACGCCCAGGGGTTCGCAAAGGAGTGATGAAAAATGGCACGTGTGAAAGGTGGCCCGTCTGGGTACAGGCGGCACAAAAAAATCTTAAAGCTCAACAAGGGCTATTACGGCACCAAGAGCAAGCTCTTCCGCCGGGCAAATGAGCAATACCTCAAGAGTCAATGGTATGCTTATCGCGACCGCCGGAATCGCAAACGGGACCTGCGCAAACTGTGGATTGCCCGTATCAATGCGGCAGCTCGTCTGAATGGCACAACCTACAGCAAGCTGATCCACGGCATGAGGGAAGCCAATATCAACCTCAATCGCAAGATGCTGGCTGACCTAGCTGTCCGGGAACCGGAAGCATTCTCTGCAGTCGTTGAAAAAGCGATTAAATAGAGACTTGACTGTTTGACTGAATATGAAAACTGCCTCTCATTGAGAGGCAGTTTTTTGTTAGTTCATTCTTGGGATGATGAATGCCGGTCAATTGGTCGGTTCGACATCCACCTGGGTTTCTTCTTCAACCTGGGTTTCTTCTCCAAAGGGATTGTCGAGATTTTGGCCTTCCTCAGTCTCGGTGTCCACATTGGTTTCATCCACAATGGGTAATTCCGGCAGGGTGAAGATCATCAGGCGGCTGTTGAGTGAATCTGCCACCCACACCCGGCCCTCAGGGTCCACAGCCAGGCCGCCAGCCACGCCGATCTCGGAGGCTGCAATGCCATAGGTGCCCCAGGTCCGCAGGAAGGTGCCGTCCCCGGTGAATTCGAGGACACGTCCCAGGATGGGATCGGAGACGTAGACGTTGTAGTCCTTATCCACCGTCAGGAAGGGTTTGTTATCCAACGAATCCCCGTACCAGCCTTCAATCTCCCATTCGATATTAGTTGAATAGGTGAGTGAATCGCCATCCGGGATCATCACCTGTATGCGGTCATTCCATGTATCGGCGATATAGACCCGTCCCTGATCGTCAACATCAATACCGACCGGTTCATCAAACTGGCCGACTTCCAGCCCGGCGCCGCCGAAGGAGGTCAGGGCGTTTCCATTACTATCGAAAATCACGACCCGCTTATTGCCGGTATCCGTGATGAAAACACGTCCTTCATCGTCCACAGCCACGCCGCGGGGGCCCCAGAAGGAATAGAGGGTTTCAGCTGCGCCGAAATCTCCCCACATGGTGATAAATTCGCCGTCAGCGGTGAATTTCTGGATTCGGTGGTTCCAGGTATCTGCTACATAAACAGAACCATCGGGGCCAACTGCAATGCCCCAGGGCTCACTAAAGGTCCCAGCGGGGGCTGCAATATTCAGGTTGAAATCGCTGGCGCCGAAGCTCCCCCAGGAATCGATCAGGTTGCCTTCCTGGTCAAGATGGAGGATCTGGTTGTTAGCGGAATCGGTCACATAGAAGGTGCCGTCTTCTGCAAAGGCGATGTCACGAGGGGTATCAAGGGCATAATCCGCATTGCCAGTGATGATCATGCCGGCATCCAGGGTGATCGTGCCCGCTTCATAGGGATCCACGGAGGGCTCCAGGGTGACCGGTGCTGCACCGTATTCCCAGATTTCCGAGACAACGTCCTTGCGGATATACATTCGGAAACCAGCGGAGGGCTGCCAGGTTTCGGGGGTCAGGGATGTACTGCCCTTTAGGGCGGCATATTCCGTATAATCCCTGTTCAGCCAGATCTGCCACAGTGCAGAACGCATTTGTGGGTCGGTGAAGGCATTCCAGACCCTTTTGACGGTCAGGTTGTAATAATCCTGCATCGGCCACCAAAGGCGGAAGTAATCATATTGAACGTAATTATCCTGGACAACGGCTTCAATCTTGCCGTAGTTATCCGAGCCGACCAGGATGATCGGGGCGTTACGCAAATCCTTGGTTGGCGTCTCGGCGTAATAGCGTTTATTGGGCCAGTCGCGGAAATACCACCAATAGGGATAGAGCAGGTCATTGTCATAGGCCACTTCGAGGTTCTTGCCGCCTGTCAGCCGGTTGCTGATCTCATCAATTTGGGCAAGGGCCTCCTTCGGGTCGGCTGTGGAATGGGCATAGACCAGATATTCCTCAGCGGTATTGTAGAGGATGAAGTTGGCCCGATAGGCAGTGCGGATGGTTATTATGGAAAGGATCCCGACGAATATGATCAGCCCCAGTTTAGCAAGCTGGTTGAACTTCCAGTCTTTCAGAAGGAAGCCCAAGCCTACAGCAGAGGCGATCATGCCAACGCTTGCCATCAGGAAGGTGCTGGTTGCCTGGAGTTCGGTCAGGGTGTTGCCCTGGAAGGGTGGCGTGGCGCCCAGCAGGCTGCCGAAGGTCTGGAAAAGGGTCAGGAGGAAGACCGTTCCTGCCAGCAGGACCAGCCAGCCGCGATAGCGTTTGAACTTGTCCCACTCGAAGGACTCCAGCAAGTGGCTGAAGCTCCAGCCTGAAGCCAGGATCATCGGCATGGTGATATGGGTAGTCAGCCAGGGCATTCTTTCGCCGGCAAAGCTGAAAGCGAGCAGGCTCATCACCGACCAATAGAGCAATAAAGCCAAAACGGGTGGTTTGCGTTCCTCACCCTCATTATCCACCAGGCGGGACTGTCTCTTTTCTTCTTTGGTTGGGAAAGGCTCTTCCGAAATGACCGGTTCTTCAACCTCGGTCTCAAATTCCAATGGCTCACTATCCGCCTCTTGGTCCTTTTTACCCTTCAACAGGGATTTGATGCTCAGAGAAGCGCCCATGATAGCGGCCATGATCGTTCCAAAGGCTGGCAGGAATTCATAGATTGGAATTTGAATCAGGGCGTAATAGTATTTAGGTTGTCCGCCTCTGGTGACGCCTTGTTGGGCCAGCCAGTAGCCCAGCGCGCCCATCAAGCCCTTGGCGAAGCCGACACCCTGGGTGAACAGGGTGGTATAGAACAAAATGAAAATAGCCCAGAAGATACCGGTGTTGATCAGCCAGATTTTCCCGTTCCACCAAATGCCGATTAACACAGAAATGATGAAGAGCGGCACCAGGAACATAAGGGCGTTGAGGATGCCGGGATTGGAATAGTCCAGCGGGTTGAGACCGATGATCGCCATCGGGAGGGCGGCCAGCAGCGGCAGTACGAAGGTCCCCTGCAGGATGAGCAGGTCAAATGTGCGCTCATCCCGGATACCCTTCCAACCGAGGCCTTTGACCAGGAAGATCCCCGCGCCAACCAGACTGACGATTGCCAGTACCCCAAACACGCCGATCTCAATTCGGGTTGTTAATGAGATCGCATTGAGCAAGACGCCAATGTCGCTGTCAGTGTCAGTGGTGTTGGAGAGGGCTGTGTATCCGAACCCAAAGGCTAGCAGGCCGAACACTATGGTGAGCCCAACTGCGATGATAAATAACAGCTTGAAGAGGTCCTTCTTCCAGGCTTTTGAGAGGAGCCTGATGACGAAAACCAGCGCCAGGAAGATCAGCAGTTCAGCGGTGAAGATGTAAGATGTCGCTTTATCGGTAAAATGCAGGGCGGTGATGATCGTGATGAAGATCAGCGTCCGCTTTTTCCCCAGTTCAAGGTATCGCAGGATGCCCCAAAGCAGCGCCATGCCCCAAAAGACGATATAAATCTCATTGCGGGTATAGCGGCTATAATATGAAATGTAGGGTGAAATAGTGAAGAGAAAACCGGCAATTAGACCACCCAGCCGGCCAATATAGCGCTTGAAGGCAAATATTGCAAACACCACCACCGCGATGCCAAAAACGGCATCCGGCACCCGCGCTGAAAAGTCACTGTCGCTAAAGAGCGTGTAGGATAGCGCGAGTAGATGGAATTGCAGCGGACCATGCGTCACTGGGTCATAAAGGTATCCGTTGCCCTGATAGAAGTCATAAGCGGGGACCACATGGTTCGTCTCGTCGTGGCTCATGGTCCTGTCACCCAGCATGATGAAGCGGCTGAGGACGGTGGTGATCAGGATCAGGGCAACGATCAGGTGGTAAATTGTGAAACGCGGCCAAAATGAGAAAACCGGCCGATCCAACCAGGCATTAATTTTCGTGTTTGAAGTCATCATATTTTTTTCTTCTGGTTTGGTGATTATTTCATTTAATATGGAATACGTATTTTCCCTTATGATTTTAGAACTATACTTTAATCTACAATTCCTGACAAGTCATCTCAATTGTATTATAATTGTGCGCTTTGAATTGGAATGAATAAGGTAGAATTTAGAACGAATGAAAAAACGAAATTTAAGTATTCTTTTAGCCATAATACTGCTGGCAACGGTCTCCGCCTGCCGGCAGCCAGACGCGGAAACCGAAGTTGTGGTGCCGGATGCCACTGAATTGCTTCAAACCGCCGTTTACCTGACCACGCAGGACGCTGCGCAGACGAAAACAGCCCTCCCAGCCCCAACCCTGACCCCGATTAGCAGTTGGACTCCGGAGCCGACCATTGACCGCACCCGGGGGGCCATCCAGACCCCAACCAGTGCAGCCGCCTGCAATCAGGCGGCAGCCGGACATCCCTTTGATATTACCATCCCGGATGACACGATCCTGGCACCGGGCGAGAATTTCTCGAAGACCTGGCGGCTGGAGAATGTCGGTACGTGTACCTGGTCCAGAGCCTACACGATTGTCTTTTTCTCCGGTAACAGCCTGAGCGCCTATCAGAGCCATGCGCTGGCGGATGAGGTGGCACCGGGACAGGCGATTGACGTGACTGTGGATATGGTGGCGCCCAACAAGGTCGGGAGCTATCAGAGTAACTGGATGATCAGTGATCCGGAAGGGCGTTTATTTGGGATTGGTCCGAATGGGGATGCGCCGTTTTGGGTTCGGATCGAGGTTTCCGATTTGGTGACCAGCACGCCGACCATTACCCCGACAACCACAGTCACACCTGTGGCTTATCAGGAGGGGAGCATCACCCTGCAGAACAGCGATCAGTTTGACCTGGATGCCGCTACGGTAAATCCGGGCAATGGGGCGATTGTTGACCTGAGTTATGCTTTTGGCGGTGAACCGCAATACCTGTTAACGGCAAAGAACGGGGCGGTCTGGGCCGTCTTTGGCTTGGAAGCGCCTGGCTTTGGCGATTGCAGCACGATGACCCTGACGGGTAATGCGATTGGATTTGAGGTTGTGCCAGAGGGGACTTATATCTGTTATCAGACCTCAGGCGACCTGTATGGCCGGCTCATGTTGGACAGTGCCAGCGGTGAAAGCCTGAACCTGGATTATTTGACCTGGTCCATTCCGTAAGCAAAAAAATGACAGGGAATCAAAATAGAGGTGTGAGTATCACACCTCTTTATAATTTAAGTTCTATTAGAACAAGCTGCGCATGATCAGCAGGAAGCCAAACATGGCCAGGGGGACTCCAACGACCGCGCCGACAATCGTCAATGAGACGACGATCCCGACGATGAGCAACACCAGGCCAAGGATCGCGCCAACCAGTCGACCTGTCAGTTTGATGATCCAGACCACCAGACGCCAAATCAGGTAGAAGGGATAGAGAAGCAGGGGAACGTGTTTTTTATCTTCAGTCATTTATACCTCCATTAACAATATACGGGGTTTTGGGTAAAAAGTTTCAACCACTGAAGGGCTTTAGGAAAAAGGTAGATGTAAATTAATGCTAATGAATTTCCCGAATTGGGATTAACACATTTTCGCATATCTGGTATAATAGCGGTCGCTCTGTTGTTAGAGCGACTATGGAGAGGTAGCATAGTCCGGCCTAATGCGCGCGCTTGGAGTGCGTGTGTACCGCGAGGTACCGTGGGTTCGAATCCCACCCTCTCCGCTCCATAAAGAAACCACCTGTAAATGCAGGTGGTTTTTTAGTTAAATATTGACGGACTACTCCGCGAGGTATTTCAGGATCGAAGCCCACCCTCTCCGCTCCATAAAGAAACCACCTGTGAATGCAGGTGGTTTTTTAGTTAAATATTGACGGACTACTCCGCGAGGTGTTTCAGGATCGAAGCCCACCCTCTCCGCTCCATAGAAAAACCACCTGCACCAGTAGGTGGTTTTTGGTTAAATATTGATGGACTACTCCGCGAGGTATTTCAGGTTCGAATCCCACCCTCTCCGCTCCATAGAAAAACCACTCGTTATTGTGGGTGGTTTTTTGTTTTGTAATTTTTATTGAAATGTTTTGTTACGGCCTTCGGCCGCCACCACGTCCACCCTGGCTGAGGCCGGCACCGGACTGGATGCTTTCCGCCACGATGGCGTCATAGGCAGTCTGGTCCATGTATTGCGGTTCGTAGATCTCACCGGTCTGCTGGGCCAGCACGGAGGTGAAAGCCCGCAGGTGGTTCTCTGAGCCAAACAGGAGGTTCTCATAGACCTGGCGGACATCCGCAGCGGTCACGATCTCCAGATTGGCCTGCAGGTCAAGGATATCAATTTCCTCGATGGCAGCGCCGACCTTGAGGGCATCAGCCTGGGATTTGCTGCCAAGGTCAACCAACTGGTCATAGAGGGCTTGCAGGTCAGGGTTGACGAAGACGCCAACGGGGGAGCTGATGGCTGGGTCTTCCAGGCCGTAAATATCCAGAAGGTTCTTGACCGCTTCGGTGTGGGTCTGTTCGCTGTTGGCGATGTTCTGGAAAACAGGCGTACCCCAGATTCCGTAGAGGGTGACGTAGACATCATGAGCCAGTTTTTCCTCTTCACGCATATACAGCAGACCTTCGACTTCAGCTTCGGTCAGCCCACTGGCATGCAGGGTGCTGGCGGCGGCGCTGGCGACGACCACGGTTGGATCGTCTTCGGTTGAGGGTTCAACACCTGCGACGGTTTCTGTGTCGGTGGCAGTGTCATCGTTAATTGCAAATGTCTCTTCAACGGCGACAGGTTCAGCGGAAACTGGTTTGCTGGTGGGGATGGCCGTGGAGCAGGCCGTCAAGGCAAGGCTGATCAGTGCGGCCAGGCCTAAAATTTTCAATGTGGTTGGCTTTTTGTTGTTCATCTTAACTCCTTGTTATTTCAGTAAATCCGCTTCAGCGGATGTTTTGTTTTATTCGTTCAAGCTGTAATTAGTATAAGGATGGGTTGTGAAGAAAATGTGTAGGAATTATGAAAAGGGGATGGAATTTGGATAATAATTATCCTGAATGTTTTCCATAGGTTGAAGTTTGTTATAATCTCTTGTGCGGGGTTTGATTATTTCTGGAAGCATCGGATTCTAGCGGGAAAATTTCAGATTCAAAAGGAGCCAGAGAACTCATGCCGTTCACACCCATTCACTTGGGAATTGCCGCTCCAGTCAAAGCTGTCTCGAATAAAAAATTTCACCTCATGATCTTCGCCTGGGCGCAGGTTGTGATGGATATCCAGCCGCTGATCGTGATCCTTACGCATCACGGACGTACCCACGGCATTACGCATACCTTTATAGGTGCGATTGTGCTGGGGCTGGTCGCAGCTGTCAGCGGTAGGTATCTGCTTGAACTGGCCGGGAAGATTGTGAACTGGAAGTATCTCAAGAGTGGGGTGCTTTCATGGAAGGTCGTGTTCATCAGTGCCTATTTCGGCACCCCCAGTCATGTTCTACTGGACGCGTTGATCTATCCGGATATGGACTTCTTTTGGCCTTTCATGGCAGGTAATCCCTTACGGATAGGTGTTTCATCCCTTGAAATGTATGGTTTTTGCCTGCTGAGCGGCTTAATAGGGAGCGTTCTATGGGTTATTCTGTTCATCATCCGTAAAAGAAAAATGCGCCAGGGAAAAACGCCTGACGCATCCTAAGTCCATTCGAGCCTCGGGGTTGAAATTAACTGCCGAGGCTTTCCTTTAAATTAATTCCCTGAATGGGGTCCACCTGGTCATTGATGATCATCCTGCCCAGAGCCGCGCCATACGCTACCAGCTTATCCATCTGTGTGGTGTCATCCATTTTTATTTCTTCCTGCAGATCAATCTGGAACCGACGGAAATCCAGTTCCTTGAAATGCGTCTCCACCAGATGCACTTGCTGGTCATAGGCGGATTGCAGGAAGATGTCGGTTGCTTTGCCGATCCAGTCCCAGGAATGAAACTTGGCAATTCTACGCCCGTCATAGGCATAAGGTGAGCGGCCGGTGCCGATGCTGATCAGGGTGGTCTCGCTCGGGTCCCAATTTAGGCATTCCTGCGCTTCATAGGCCGCCACATAACAGGGATTGCTGTAGGCACCCACGCCGCCATCAATGAAACGGTTTTCGACCACGGGGAAGTAGGTTGGCACCGTACAGGAAGCCCGGACGGCCTTGCTGACAGACCAATTTTTGTATTCTTCTTTCCAGGGTTTGATGAAACGGGTTCGGTTTTCCGCCAGGTCATAGGACGTGATCACCACATCAAGTGGTTTGGGGGCAACCCAGAATTCGGACATTTTCATCGAGCCGAAATGCTCTATCAGTGCATGGCTGAGCGGCCGGGCTGGGTAACGGTAACGGGTGAGGGGGAAGAACCATTTGCGCCAGGTGCTGGGGAATACAGATGATCCAATTTCCCGATAGAGGCGGGTCATTTGGCGCCCGGACAGTCCGGCGCCGATCCCTGCGGAGATGATCGAACCTGTGGACGTGCCGACAGCCAGACGGAAGATTTCATGCAGCGGTTTACGCAGGTAATCTTCCAACACGGCAAGTGCCTGCGTGACGATTGCACCCCGAAGTCCGCCGCCATCGATGGCTATGGCAACATTTTTACGAAAAGGAATCATGCTTGCTCCTGATTTTTCAACAGTTAAACCTTGCTGTAAATCATGTTGCAAGATGAGGGCCAACGGAATTATCTGGCAGTCCTGGCGAAGGCGGGGCTTGCGATTCAAATCCTGTTTTTTATATAATGAAGTTAATCGAAAGTAGAGATCCGAAAAAAATCCAATGTGATGAAATAAGAATATAGCCGAGATTTGGAGTGTTCCAGTTAGGAGGCAAAGATGAAAAAGGTTCCGAGAATTCTTGGGTTGATTATCGCATCCATTGTCGCAGGAATTTTTTTGGCATTTTCTGTTGGCGGCATTTTTGAAAACAATTCAAACCCATTCACGTTTGAGGATATAGGAATCGTTGCGTTAGCAATTCTTACGACGGTTAGTGCGATTTTCGCCTGGTTCAAAGTCAAGATCGGCGCGTGGATGATGTTGGTTTCGGGGCTGCTATTCGCGATTTTCGCTTTGTTAACGGCAGGTGGCAATCGCATCATCGCGATGATCCCTGCCGGGGGCGCATTGTTAAGTAGTTTGTTGTTGTTATGGGGGATGCAGCTGGAAAGGAAGGGCTGACTTGAAGAAATTTCTGATCGTGCTATTGGCTTGTTTGGCTTTTCTGCTCTTTCAAGCTTGTTTTTGCAATGACCTAATGAGGTTTATCACCGGGGTCTCACCGTTGGCGAGTGATTATACCGGGCAATGGCATAGTAAAGTTGCCTGCGAGGAAAATGAGGATGAACCTTATCGGTGGGGAGTGGACCTGAAAGAGGATGACAGCGGGGCGGTCACCGGGACGATCTACTTCCATGACTGCCCGGGCGGCGGTGCTGTGACCTACTCTGTGAAAGGGCAGCATGAGGAAGGGGTCACGCCTTTGGTATTGTTGGGCACACGGATTGACGGTCGGTATATCCTGTATATGAACTCGCCGGAAACTCAGGTATTCGAAATCATGAAAGGTGCAGCACCACAGCCAAATTTCACGGATTAAGAAAATGAATGATAGGAAATACTTTTTAGGCAATTTTCCTGGGAAAAAATAACAGAATTTGAATTCTGATCTTTTTAAATTGATACTTATTGATAGCTGAAGAATTGATCTGCTTTTTCATAAAAATGTTATGAACGCTTCGGTTATCTATGGTATAAAAGAAGTGAATTACATCATATGTGATTTTCCTTGGTGAAAATTCATAGAATTAAATTTTGCAGACCAACATGAAAGAGGGCGGTTTGCTTTTTTTTGCAAGAGAGCATAAGGAGCGTTAATGGCTGGATTAATCCAAATCCTGGGTGGGATGGCACTGTTTCTATATGGGATCAAGCTGCTGAGTTCCGGTATCGAGAAACTGGCTGGGGATCAGATTCAGGTTTGGCTGGAAAAAGTCACCAACAATCGATTTAAGAGCGCCCTCTTTGGTGCCATCGCTACTGCTCTTGTTCAGAGCAGTAGTTTGTTAATGGTCACAATGATTGGTTTGATTAACGCCAACCTAATGTCCGTTGAACAAGCCATCGGGGTGATGCTGGGTCAGGAAATTGGCACAACCATGACTGCCCAGCTCGTTTCTTTTAATGTCGGGGATTACCGCTTGGTTTTGGTCATTCTCGGTCTCGCTTTCATAGAGTTTTTCCCAAAACGAGACTGGAAAAAGTTTGGTGAGATTTTCATGGGGATGGGGATCATCTTCATTGGCATGGAAACAATGGCCAGTGCTTTGGACGCCCTGGTTGTCATTCCCTGGGTAGCGGATATCCTGCTGTTGATGGGAGAGTACACCTGGATTGGTATATTGTCCGGCGTTGTGCTAACTGCCGTCACTCAAAGCAGCTCTGCTGTTACAAGCCTGGTGATCGCGATGGGGCTAAGCCAGGTGATTACTCTGCAAGGCGCTATCGGGATCATCCTTGGCGCGAATATTGGCACCTGCATTACCGGATTATTAGCTTCTTTACGTTTGTCGCCCACCGCACGTCAGGCGTCACTTGCCCAAATTGTGATTAATATCGTCGGTGTTTTGGTCTTTCTCCCGTTCATAACACCGTTCACAGCCCTGGTGGAAGGTACCTCTCTGATTTTATCGAGGCAAATTGCGAATGCGCATACGATTTTCAATATCGTTGTCAGTGCTGTGATGTTCCCCTTTGTAAAGCCGATAGCGAAATTTGTTGAGAAGGTGTCACCGCTCAAGCCGGAACAAGAAAAGCAGAAGCTGACGACCTTTATTGATGAGGGGCAGCTGGCTGTTCCGTCTGTTGCCATCAATGAAGCATTAAAGGAATTGGTCCACCTGGGCAAAATTACGGCTGATATGGTTGAGAAAAGTTGCAAAGCTCTGCTTCAGAAGGATATGGATCTTGCTGATCAGGTGCTGAAATTAGAAGATTCTTTCGTTGATCCTGTAACTAATGAGCTTGATACCTTTGTGACCACTTTAATGCAATCTGACCTGAGCCATGCTCAACAGCGCAGAAGCTTTCAGGTCAAGAACCTGCTGACCGATATTGAGCGGGTTGGAGATATGGCGGAAGATATTGCTCAGTTTGCTCAGGATCGAGCATTGAATGAAGTCCCTTTTACTGATATTGCCATTCAGGATTTCGAGTCACTTTGGCATGATTCGCTCTCAACTTATCGAATGTCCTTGCAGGCGCTTGAGACAAAAGATCATGACCTGGCAAAAAAGGTGTGTGAGGTGGAGAGCGAATTTGACACCGCTTATTTGGTAGCCCGACAGCGTCATATTGACCGTTTGGAAATGGGAACTTGTAAGGCCAGAGCGGATGTGATGTTTACTGAGGTGTTGCGGTTGCTGGAGCGGATCAGTGACCATGCCGACAATATTGGAATCAGTGTATTAAGAAATAATCCAGCAAAACAAGTATGAAAATAGTATTTTACTAATGAGTAGGATAGTCCATCTATACAGATGTGAATGATGAAACAGCCATTCGCATCTGTATTTTATTTAATGAAATGGGGAGTGGAGAGGTTTCGGTTCGGGGAGATTATCAGGATACGAGCAGTCGATTTGTCTGAAATTAGGAAAATCTTATGCTTTTTTTTATGAGTACGGGGGAATGGGTGGTATAAATATGAAAATATTGAACCTTATTAACGCATCGAGGAGACTATGGAGAAACATAAACGAACTATCGTCTTATTCACACTTTTGATTATTTTGTTGGTGACAGGATGTGCAAAGGCTCAACAAGTAAAGACAGAAGGCGATCTACGATTTGTCAATGTTCATACGACGTACGAATCCATTGGAAATGGTTGGATGGCTGGTGAGACGTACATCGGGCTATTAAATGATAGTAAAGTCCAGGCTGATGGTTTATGGGAGTATTTAATCCAGCAAGACCCAGTTTTGGTAACCAAGGAAGGTAAGGAATATCCGGTGGATGTCGAAATTGGTGGCTTGTATAGCATCGCTTCGGACTACAAGATCCCTTTGGATGATTTTACAAGATTCCCACCAGGTTTCAAACTCTACGCTTTTGGCCAAAATGATACCTATATCAAATTAGAGTATCAATTTGCTGAGGCAGCGACGCCAATTGAGATCCTCTTTGCAGATGGTCATGAAGGGATTGATAGCGGTAGTTTCCATGTTTATACCAATATTGACTTGACTGATTCAACATATGAGGGTGGGGAGATGTATTATGGGAAACAACCCATAAAAACTATCAAACAGCTTAAGGGTGATTCGATTCCTATGCAGGATGATGCTCTCAAAGCTGAATTCACTGGGAAATGCATGACGGATAACTCCGGTCGCTTTTATGCGCAAGTTGAAGTTGAGAACACCGATAAGCTGGATGGGTATCTCCCTGAGAGTGAGTGGGCAATCAGCAGATACATGGATGGAAACGGCAATACCCATACATTGAAATTCTCCCCCTTGGGACAATTGATCTCCAGTATCGGCCCTGGCCAGACAATGACTTTATATTTTGAGCTTGAAGGTATTGTTGTTCTTTATCAGGGTTGGGATGGAGATGAATATTTCATTCTTGATTACAGCGATTGCAACTAAGTAGTATATCGTACATAGGAAACGAGCCTATAGTGTCTCCCTCACTATAAGCTCGTTTTTTACATTAATAACTGGACTTCGATTTAGGAACTTTCCTGGTCACTCAGCGCCTGTTCAGGGACGGTATATTCATTCAACTCCGTATCAATCATCTGAGGAATTTTGGTGTTGGGGCTTTCCTCCAGGTGATATTTCTTTACGACTTCTTTGGCGATATGTGAACCGCCATGCTCAGCCATTTTAATAAAGAAGTGACGGGCACGGCTCTTTGCTTTGAAATCTTCACCATCCAGAGCGTTAAGGTGTTTATCCAAGAAGCCCTGCTGCTCCAAAATGGTCCGAGAGGCATCGCGGGCATAGTTATCATCTATATCCAAAAGGCTCAGTAGGGCAGATTCGCCGTCCTCGTTAAATTTACCCAGCGCTCTGACGGCATTGCTGCGAACCACCCAGTCTTTGTCGCTGGCGGCTGCTTTGAGGTAGGGGATGGATTGGGGTAACCGCAGGAAGCTCAGGCTGCGGCAGGTCGCTGCACGGACTTCCCATTCTGGATCTGAGAGGTAGGTGTGGAAATATGGGAAGAGTAGATTCCCATATTCATGGGGAATGCTTTCTAGCAGCTTGATCTTGCCCCATTTATCCTCCGCATCCATTCGGTCACAGAACATCCGAATAAAATTTTTTTCGGGAAGGTCAATGGGCAGGTGGAAGAGATCGTTTGGGGTTTTCTTTTTCTTTGTCTTCTCAACCGTCTCTTCATCCGCTACGATGGATGGGAATTCATGGGCAGTCTTGTCCCAGGCGACTTCGCGTTTCCTAGCTTTATTGACGAAATACTGATATACAGCCCGGGTGAGCGCAGCGAAGTTGATCACATTGCCCCAGATGGATCGCGGAGCGGAGGTGACCGCCGGCCAGAAGCCATAAATTTTATTTACTGCCAATGCCCGGTTCAGCATACGCCAGACCATGAAGACGGTGGAAATCAGAACAAGGATATATAAGAAGGACGGATTCGGAATGAGCACCGGCATCGTTAAGCTTGAGTAATATTGGACGATCTGGTAAAACAGGAAATATAGAAAGATCAGATAGCCGAGGAAGTTGACCGGTGTTGAAATCAGGGCCTTGCGATCCTGCAGCAGGTCCCATTTGACGCCCAGAGAACCTTTCCAACCAAGATTGGCCCAGCCCTGCAGGACGATGCCAATATTCCAGCGGGTCTTCTGTTTGACGGCATGTTTGAAATCCGTCGGGAAGAGCGCACGGGTGGCAACCCATTCGGTTGGGTCTTTCTCGGTGGGGTGTTCTTCTGAAGGAGGGACTCGGATATTGACAAAGGCTGCTTTCATCCCTTGCAGGTTCATCCGCAAACCGAGTTGGTAGTCTTCGGTGAGTGTGTTGGGTGAAAAGATCTCCTGGGTGGAAATGGCCAGTTGCTGGAAGGCTCGTTTGGTGAAGCCTGTGCCCACACCAGCGGAAGGCACGAAGCCATCATTCAATTCACGCACCCGCAGGATCTTGGTGTGATTCTCGGCAAATTCATCCGCATAAGTCCAATGGGTCACTTTATTTAACGGCAGTGGCAGCGGGAAGACCGGGATCTGGACCATGTCCTTGCGAGGCATTAGGTAGTTATAGACCAGCAGGGAATAGGGATGGATGACATCCTCGGAGTCATGCATCAGGATGATATCGAAATATGAAGATGTCCTGGTTTCGTAATCCAGGATCGCATTGAAAACATGGTTAAGGTTGGCGGCTTTGTTGGTTGGCCCGGGGTCCGGCGTGATGACCTTATGGACACGGTCGTTGACTCGGGCGACCTTATCGACCTCACGTTGGGTCTCGGGATCGTTGGGATAGGTGCCAACGAAAATGTCGTAGTTGTTATAGTGAATAGTTTGGCAGGCATTGGTGAGAGTCTTCGCAATTACGTCCGATTCGTGCCAGGCAGCGATAAAAATGGCGATGCGCTGTTGTTCCCGAGCTTTCAGGCGTTCAATGGTCAGGGGCTTGATATCCTTGCGGTTGATAAATCGGCGGATCTTCCAGGCGATGTGTGTGAAATCAATATAGAGGTCCATCACACCGCTGATAGTGAAGACGACGCCAACAAACACGGCCAGGAAGTGCATTGGTTGGTATAGAGATACCATCAAATTAACCATGAAATTTAGAATTGCATCCATAACTCACCGTAATGTAAAGGGTATTGGCCAAATGAGCAGTATGGGGAGAAATTAACCCACCCGGCTATCCACAAAAAAGAGGCAAATAAATGCCCCCGAATTAATCACATTGAAATCTTACCAATTGTGAGTTTAAGATGAGGGTAAGAGATATGAGAACAATAATAGCGACACGTTTACGCGTGTCGCCATAGTTTAATGGATTGAATATTAAAATGTCGCTTGGAAATAAACTTTGAGTTTACTGGTCTGGGTCCGAATCGGATTGAAATTCGAGGATGTCTCCTGGTTGGCAATCAAGCGTCTGGCAAATCGCTTCCAGTGTTGAAAACCGAACGGCTTTGGCTTTTCCGGTTTTCAGAACCGACAAATTGCCTATGGTGATCCCCACAGATTCCGCCAGCTCAGTCAGGCTCATCTTGCGTTTGGCAAGCATAACATCAAGGTTGATAATAATCGGCATGGTCTCTCTCCTTAGATCGTCAGGTTGACTTCTTCTTCGAACTCCGAGGCCTTTTCGATCAGCGAGGCCAGTAAGCCGAAGATGTTACTGACCAGAAAAGCGATTCCCATACCCAAAACGGCATAGAGGTTGGTAATGGATCCCGGCACCTGGCTTTCGGTGTAGATCACCAAACCCAGCAGGGGGGCGATCATCAGGAGGAAACAAATCGCCATGATTCGGAGTAGACGGACTGATTTTCTTGTGAAGGGTTTTCCCTGAGATATCTCTATCAAGACCGGAAAGGCGAGAAAGCAGGCGATCAGGAAGAGGAGAACAATGCTTTCGAGAAGGAGCAAGACGGGGAGCCGCATATAAGCGAGGTATTGGTAGCTTTCATAGTTGGCGACATCATGACTGATCACAATCAGGAAATAGGACGCAAGGAGTGTTATGGCCACCACGACCACCATTCCGAGCAGCATGATGTTTGCTCTCCAACGCAAAGGATTCTTTTTGGTTTGATGCTTTGGCATTATAAGCCTCCATTGTTAGGTTGATTATGGGGATAGTTTACCAAGTATTATACTGAAAGTCAATAAAAACTTATCGAAGAACAGTAAAAAGTAGTTGATATACAACAATATTTTTGGAAACAATCAATTTGATGCAATATGTACTGATGAATTGGACAAACATCAATTTTGTGAATATGGGATATCCAGAGAATTGAAAATTAGAGCGCTGTTACTGTAAAATAATTAATACATCATTAGAGAATTGCTGACCTAAATTCTTTTGGGAGGGATTGATGAGCCACGATGTGTTTGTGAGTTTTTCCAGCAAGGATAAAACAGTCGCGGATTTCATCGTTGCTTCACTGGAGGGTGCGGGGATTCGATGCTGGTATGCGCCTCGCGATATTCGACCTGGGGGAGATTGGGCAAAAGAAATTGTTGCCGCCATTAAGGAGGGCTCGGTATTTTTATTGATATTTTCGGGAAATGCCAACCGCTCCCAACGGGTGCTGGACGAGCTCAACCTGGCAATTAGCAGGGAGGCAGTCATTCTCCCGTTCAGAATCGAGAACCTCGATCCGGTTGGGGCCATGCAGCTTCACCTTTCGGCCAGGCATTGGCTGGATGCCTTTGATCCCTCTTGGCAGCATTACACCGATAGGCTTGTCAAAGCAATTTCGGCAGTGTTAGAAGGTAACGAAAATGAACTGAAGGATATTTTTAGACCTGCCAAACGCCAATCAGCCAGGAAGAAAAAGGGCAAGAACCTGGGCGTGGTGATTGCCGCCGCTCTGGTGGTGATTATCGGCGTTGCGGCAGTTCTGTTTGGCCCAGGGTTGTGGAAGTCACTTCAAGGTGGCGAGGTAGTGGAGTCGCCAACGATGACAGCGGAAGTGGCGGAGGCGCCAACTGAGACCGCCCAGGTGGTTGAGACGGTCACACCGACGACATCCGGACCGGCTATTGGGTCGGCCGATAACCCGATCGTAATGATGTATCTCTCACCTGAAGAGGCTGAATTTGCGGATATTGACGCAGCTTCTGAAGAAATTGAGAACCTGTTTCATCAGGAATATGAGGACCTGACGATTAAGTTGCTGCCGACCTACAATATGGATAGCATCAGGGACGCGATGTGCAATGGGGATGCTCATGTAGGGATATTGGATTCTTTTACCTATTTAGAGATCACCCAGGAAGCCTGTCCAGTAGAAGCAGGATTGGTTTGGTCAGCCTATGAAGATATCAAATGGGGTGGGGAGTTCCTAATACGCGCTTCCGATACCAGTATCCAGGAGCTTGCTGATATCGAAGGGAAAACACTTTGCATCCCGGATTATTCCAGCACCAGTGGCTGGGTTATTCCATCCCTTGAAATTAAGGCTGCCCTTGGCGATCCGGAAGTTGTTTTTCGTGAGATCATTGAAGCTGGGGGCCATAATGAAGTACCCTTGGCCGTATATCGAGGGGATTGTGATGTGGGTACGGCTTATTACGATGTCCGAGAAGGCATGACTGATTATCCATATATTATGGATGATGTGATTATCCTGGCGAGGACGACTTTTGTCCCTCAGCCGAATATCACTTTTTCCAATGAATTGGATCCAGCTTTGGTTGACCAGTTGGAGACCTTCTTCATTTCGCTTTCTACAGATAATGCCAGCCTGGCGCTCATTTCCGGGTATCTTGATACCTATGTGACGCAGAAAATGGTTGAGATCAATGACTATTATTATGCTGACCTGCGGGACTTGTTTGAGCGTGCCGGGGAGGATCCAGCGGATTATTAATTCTCCGCTTTCATCAGCCGGTCAAAGACATCTTCTGCTTGATCGAGCAGCGCTTTCGGTGCCTCGTTTGCGTCTACAGAATAAGGTTTCGGCTGCCTGATCTGCTCTGCCTTGCTGGTCAGGGATCTGCTGTCGTTCAGGTTTATTATCTCCGCTAGTTTCTTCAGCCCCTTTTGAGGGTTCTCACAAAACGCATCAAAAGATAAGAATCTCACCTGATCACCTGCCTGATCCAATAGATATTGATAAGCTTCAGTCCAATATGTCAGCCAAAAAGTGAGTGTATTGGGATCGAGGTTTTTCCCCTTTGAATACCAGCCATTGAAATCCACGGGGCGTAGATTGTCACCAAAATCAAAGTGACCCGTGTCTTCCATATATTTACTTGCGAAGGGATCTTCCTGATGGATTACCAGGAAATTTCGGTGCTGCTTCAGCAGGGAGGATGCTTGCTGGAGGGGTGAGCGGAATAAGATCAGGATGGTGGCATCAGAAAAGGCCTGGCTCAGGTAGCTGATCCGGGCAATGTTGAGATTGTTCTTCGACACATAACGGGCATTGCTGCCATTTCCCTTGAGATGGATGATTTTTCGCATATGCTCCCGGAAAAAAGCCTCAAAATCGGGGTAATTGAGAGCTTTCCAGGGGACAACTCGGTCTTTCTTGTAATGCGACGGCCAGAACTCCTTCCAAATGATCTCTTCGAAGGATTCGGGGCTGTCTTCGTTTACCAGGACACCATCCCCGTGAACCCGCTCAGTGAGCATGCTTGACTTTCGGAAGTGATGGGAGAGGCGGTTCCAAAAGATCGGGGTGAAGAGGAAGGGCATATCCCGATAGGCGTGAGAGGCAAATTCACCTGTCTCCACACAGAGCTTCAAGAGCAGCGTCGTCCCTGCCCGGGGGAGGGCGGTGATGAAAACAGGTCGCTCAGTGGAAATACCAGCGAGCTGTTTCTTGTGGAGGCTGCTCTCCATATTGGATAAGGGTAAGCGCGGATACCAGGGCGTGAATGCCAGATTATGCAGAAGCTGTTCGGTTTTTGTGTGTTGTTCTGAATATTCTTTCACCATGAATCCTGTAACGATCTACCAATAGGTTTTAATAAACCAATAGAGACCTTTTATTCTTCGTCATCCGGTTCTGGCTCGGGTTCCTGGGATTGTCTATTCTTCCCGAACAATCTCTTGATTGGGTACCAGAGCAGACCAAAAATGGTGCCAGCAACCCCTGCAATCACGGCGATGATTGCGCCGATCGCGGATAGACCGATGCCAGGGCCGATATAGGCAAAGGGCAACTTTCGTAGGCTAAAAACAGCCAGAAGGAAGGCCGGGATTTTCAACCACTGTTTTGACCGCTTCATACGATTTTTTCCTTTACTAAAAAGTTAACCGATATCAGTCCATTTTTGCGAATAATCAATCAAGGAGCAGCTTGGGTTTCACACCGCCTGGTTAATTGATTGAAAAACTCTTCTGTGAACGACTGGGGCAGCCGTTGGACATCCGAGATCCAGCCGGCGGTGCCATTGCCTACAAGATTGATATATTCCCAAACGATCTGGCCATACCCATCTACTTCAAAGGCCCGGCCACTCCGTGTTTCCGTGATCAACAGGTTCCCATTGGGAAGCCATTGGTGATTGCCCATTGTGGCAGTATAGAAAGGATTATCCTCGTCGCCAGTGTAATAGACGGTGCGTTCTCCATCCGCCAATGACTCGATGATGATTTTGCTTTGATTATCAGGATTATGTGGATCGTAGGCATTGTTGTCGAAGATGGAGATGGTGTTGCCATCAATAAAGTCGGGGTCATGCTGCCGGATGAATCCACCTGTGATCACCTGGGTGACTTTGAGGTCCTCTTCTCGGAAGATGAGGATTGTGTTTCTGTTTCGCAGAGATATCATAATATCCCCGGCAGAGAAAACGCCTTCTTCCATCGTGCTGGGAAAGGGCTCCACATCGTTCAGGTGCAAGGGGTCTTTAGTGATACTGACAGTATCCTTGATATCTCCTGATAGGTAAAGGAGGCCCATAAGGTCATTTTGTTGGAGCAGGTCGAAAATGGAAATTTCCTTGAGAATTTCGCCATCCAACGAAACCTTAAGGACAGTTGGCTCATAAAATGGCGGTTCGAGCCCAGGGAAATCAGGCAGGGTTTCTTCGTGATAAACTATTCCTGGCACCCACAATATATCATGTTCATCTCGATAGATGGTATGGTGGGTTTGATAGGGCAGTCGCCAGATGACATTGCCGCAAACATCCAGCCTGACCATTCCAAGGTTAGTAAAATTAAAGATCAAATCACCGTTTTCTATTAATATTGCACCATGAATGAGGACTCCCGGACGTGATTTTGGATAAAATGGATCAGTCTCTGATAAATGGGTTGCGTTTGGCCAGAGGTCGAACCAATCAATTTCCCACTCATGAACACTTTGACCATCCATATCAATGACACGGGCAGAAAGCTGTTTGTCTTCAATGATTGATGTGACCAACGTAAGGCCATTATAGGCTAGACTCTCATTATAAACAGGAATGAAAGTTGTGTATTCGGTTTTGCCATATACTTTCTTTTCCCACGATTCAACGAATAATTCATTATAAGTTTTTGCTGCATTGGTTAGCAGTGAAAAGGGGAACCACTCCATTGGGAAGGCGATGAAGCCATAGAGCAATGAAATAATACACAGAGAAACAACAAAAACATATTTCGGCAGCTCTTTTATGCGGTTTGACTTATCAGGTGATGTTTTCATAAAACCTCAAAGATATGATAACAAAGAGGTAGATAATTAGGTTCACAATAAACACTTGTACTTCATAATAAAGTACATGACTAAAAAATTCAATATTTACCTCGGGAAAGTGTAATTAACACGCTACTAAATAAAAGAAAGAGAGACACAGGTCAAGGATTATTTGGTCAGGCTGAAAGTTGTATAATGGGTATATAAACAGAGGAGGAGGTCCCATGCCAAAGACAAAATTAGGTAAATGGTCAGTTTGGTTGATTCCTGTGATGTTTGTGCTCTTCTACCTTGGGCCGTCACTCTCGACCACCTTGTATGAGGGGGTGTCAGCGGGGAATACCCTGTTTCAGGATATCGGCAATCGGCCCTTGTTAGCTCTTGCGATGTTGGCAGGGTTTGGCGCGGGTGTTACGGCCTTTGTGACCGGTTTGGTCGGCATTCTCAAACAGAAAGAACGCGCCCTGCTGGTATATGGCTCCACCATAATCGGTGCTGCTCTCATCGTCTTCCTGATTCTCGAAATCGCTTTTCCCCATTAGCCGCTAGCAGCGCAATTTTGGGTTATTTGATGCTGCCATGATGTGTGCCTGAAAGACAGGTTGTCTTTCAGGCGCTTTTTGGGTAAGCGCACCTGAAAAAATTATTGGCTCAGGCCTTCGGAAATATCTGGGACAGCCTCCTCGGAAAAACTCAATGGATAAATCAATTCGCAGGGCGGGAAAGTGAGATCCTCGGCAGCGATATGCAGAATATCTAAATGGAGGTTGTCTCCTTCCGCGATCCAGCTGCACTCGGGGATATCATAGACAACCACCAGGCTGAAGGTAAAGGATTCATACTGCGGCGGCGTGCATTCGGCACAATATGAAAAGGAACTGGACAGGGGCCAGGATTCGCCAGGTTGGATCGCCCTGATTTTATTCCAGCCAAACGCCGTATCATTGGGCGGCTCAATTTCACCGTAATACCATTGCTTGTAATAGAAAACCCGAATGGGTTGGGAACCCGGATTTAGGATTTCGTGGGTGTAATTACAGTTGATATTCCCGTCTTCGTTGTAGACCACTTCTTCAAAATCGCTCAGAGTGATGGCAACATTTTCTATCGCGTCACATTTACCAATGGTCCATTGCGCGGTTGGCTCTGAGGTGGGGGAGATATGGTGGATGGTCTGCGATCTGGAAGTGAGAACGGAGGGGAGCGAACAGGCGAGTGACACAAGGAGTATAAGGATTATGAACAAGTCAACCCAAACCCGCGGCATGCGATTGTGCATTTTCCACCTCTCTGAGAATAACCCTTAATAAAATTATAGTGCAATATGCTATTCAAGAAATTGACAATACTTCCCAAATTAACCATTTCAATTTTTATAATTATCCGTTTGAAATTTAACAGACTTGACAAATAATATATCGTATGCTAATATATCGGTATACGATATATTGTAAGGCGATATAAAAAGGAGTTTATTATGGGCGCTGTCCGGGTAACGAAATTTCGGTGGTTTTGGGCCTGGCAAGATGATAAACAAGAAGCCTGGTTGGAGGAGATGTCGCAGGAGGGTCTGCATCTGAGAGACTTCAAACCGTTTGGGCGTTATGTATTCGAAGTTGGGGAGCCGCGAGGATTTGCCTATAGGATGGATTTTGATCAGTCTTCGGGTAAAGACAGAGATTACTATAATCTTCTTGAAGATGCTGGCTGGGATCACGTCATTGGGATTATGGGATGGCAATATTGGCGCAAGGAGACAGTTGATGGCAGGACAACAGAATTATTCACCGATGCCGAATCAAAGATAAGTAAATATAAACGATTTCTCGCCAGTCTGTCCGTGCCAACTCCGACCTTTGTAGTTGTGTTGGGCATGTTCAAGCGTTTCCCTGGCAGGCATCCGCAATGGGTGGTTATTTCCACAATTTCCCTTTATGTTTTGTATTTTATTTTTCTCGCCATAAATTTCTTGAAAGTTTCTCAGCGTATTCGGGAGCTTAGGCAGAAGCGAATTATCTAGTTTTGGAGCTAATTTGAATGTAGGCGGATATATTATGAGCATTGACAATAACATTGAGAAGTATATGCCTTTGAGCGAAAGCACCTATTATATTTTATTGATCCTTTTAGAGCCCCTGCACGGCTATGGCGTGATGCAAAAAGTTGAGGCATTGACGGGCGGGCAGGTTGTGATTGGGCCGGGGACTCTTTATGGCGCATTTTCAACATTGGAGAAAGAAGAATTAATTATGGTGGACCATGTTGAGACCAGGAGAAAATATTATAAAATCACAGAAAAGGGGAAAAAGGTCCTATATTGTCAGTTTGTGCGGTTGGAAATGATGACGGAGAATGGGAGAGAATTATTGGAAGGAAGTAGTGGGGCAGGCATAAGTTAAAAAGGGGAGGTTAATTAAATACAAATATGAGCGTGGGGAGGCTCGAACTCCCTAACAATGGCGGAAAAGGCATAACCAGGGTATGAAATTTGTTAAGAATCTTAAAGGTCAGGTCACTTTCACTCATTGGGTGAAATTAAACCACAAATAAGGATCACATATAAAAATTAATCTCCTACTCTTTTCTCGGATGAAAGGCCTTTTTTTATTTTTCTATTTCTCACTGATGTGTTTTATGTTTGAAGAAAATCACGACAATAACTATTTCATGTTTATTATGAAAACAACAGCTGTAATAAAATTTATTGAGTTACATAAAATGTGAATTATCATTCCTGTTAGGACACTTTTCTTTTTCGCCACAAAGATCAGAGGTAAAAAACCTACAGTTCTTGAAATAATCATCCACGGCGTAAAAAAATGATATGTTGCAAACAGGAAGCTATGAATTAATGCAGCATATCTCCCCTTTATCCTGGGTAGTAAATATCCACGAAAGTATAACTCTTCTACTATAGGGCCAATAAGTACAACAAATATTAAATATAGAAAATAAGTTACTACGAGTTTCGCTCTGGAGAAATTCCCATCAAGACCGCTTTCGAGATCAGGAATCCAGAATAATAGATTTGTCTTCAAGAAAACTTCCACTGGTTTCAGTAGAGCCATTAAGCCACCAATTGCACCAAAAGCAATCAACGCCCAGATAAGGTGTTGCCACCAAGGGGTCATTTTGTTTAAATCAATTATTCCCTTTAATGTATAATGGCCAGTTTTTTTCTTTCCTTGATACAACAAGTATCCGAGTTCGGTAGGAACGAGGATAAACATGACAGCCAAAACCAGGGCAAAGATCGCTGGATATCCAAAATTATTTACAGTAGGACGTATCAGGAAACAAAAGACACTAATCAATATGCCAGGCATTAAGTGAAAAAATATTGATTGTCCATTTGAGTGCTTTTCCATCTGTTTTTGATTCATTAATCTCCTACCTAATCATTTTTCCTTTAGTTTCCAATCTGATTTGATTCTAGGTGAATTTAATTAATCTGTCTTCTATCCAAAGATCAGTCAAGGGGGTTGACATTTATTTTGCGAATACTATGAACAAGATGATCTTTATGCCAAATAATTTGACAATATTTTCTTGACGATAAAATCACATGTATGTTTACATTTCCGTGCTGCACGATCGAAGATTGATCGCTAAATAATTAAAAGGGTAAATATGAACAACGAATTTTTCGAATGTGATTAATAAAAGGAAAACAGTTTGTAGCAATAGATTTTTTCCATATCTGATCCTATTCGGAGATCCCGAAGGTTTTCAAATGTTTATCCTTCATTATTGGTTAATAATACAAACTAGCGACCTGATCCCTTAATTTGTTCCAATCTTTATGATAGTCCAACAGGGATTGAGACTATAAATAGCATTCCCGGTGCGATTCGAACGCGCAACCGACAGATTTAATGACGGTAAAGGTTTTGTCTATACCATATTCGATATCATTATTTGCATATGTTGGATTTTCTGATCAAGCTGCTTTACAAACCTGGTATCTCTCCTAACCATCCTTGTTTATGAAACATCAAGGATGTGAGAGATTAAAAGCCGAGATCCAACATAAGGTTTCCTATTCTAATCATTTAATCTTGAATGTTACGAAAATAGGTTATCGTGAATCCAATTGCAATCACGCCTAATAATACCCAAGAACCCACCAAGCCAATATAGACATTGATCGGGAAAATAAGACCAGCCAGGTACTGAGCAATGGATTGACCAATCACAAAAAAGCCAACCAAAACACATAAGATCAAAAATGGAGCAGCCAGCACCACTCCCAGAGGTTTATGCTTAAGTGAATATATACCAATCAGAATGAAGGCTGGTGAGATAATCGCAGAGTCAAATCCGTGGGTGAACATGGTTGTATAAGGCCCAAGCGTCTCAGGTACTGAACCAGAAAATAATGCTGGTAGCAATTCACTCATCCAAATAAATAGTGTGCCAAAACCCGCGATAATCAAGATTATGCCTATTCCTTTATAAGGGAAACCTGGTTTGATTCTTTTATCGACAAGTTGAAGATTGATGGACGATATCACAGTAATTGTGGCAAAAAAACTGGTGGAAAGTAATGCTGTGTAGCCTAGAAAGAGATCGGAAAAAGCAGCGGAAAAGGTCATGGAAGCACCACAGTACAAAAAGGGCAATAAAGCACCAAGTAATAAAATCCCACCTTTTATAGACCCTTTAAGGTAGGCAATATATGCAATGACTAACAATGGAATTGCAAATAATAACATGACGGCATTTGTACCCCTGAAACCAGCTGCTGCGAGAAGTGAATCATATTTATAAATGCCGCGACCGTCCATTTGAATGGTTTGACCATGGACATTCGTAAAAGAATAAACAAAACCATCGTTGGCTGTGATTAAGCCAACGATTGCCAAAATAGCTGACAAGATAACTATGATTGGCACTAGCCATGTCAGAGAAATGCTCTTTTTCATTGTGGACTCCTTGTCCTTTTCTAAAAAAATCAATAATTAAAAAGTGTTTTCGTTGGTCCTAAACACATCAGTGCGCTTTCATCACTCATGAAATGGATATCTGCTGGGTTACGCCCTTCAAGAAAAAAGAAAATTGGTATTTCCTATTGGTAATTAAAAGTATTAAGCAGTTTTTCTATAACTCTGCTAGTCTTTTCACTGTAATAATGATTAGGTTCAGGTCTCTTATCTTGTTTAATACACCATGTAATCCGGCCTGATCAATAGTTGGGATGGTGAGAAGTACTTCGCCATTCTCTAAGTTTCTAACAGACCAGCCTTCAAAGTAATGAGTCCAGGAAGTATCAAGGTGGTCTTTCACCTGTATCATGTAAGCTGATCTTCCACTTTCAATGATTTCATTTGCTGAGTTTATTGTCATTTTGGATTCCTAAATATGATTAATTATTTAACTTAATTATTTAGTTGCCTTTGTACTTCCGGACAAGAGAAATTAATAGCGCTGTAAAAGTTAATCCAACAGCACCAACAGTGAAAATTATCTGGAAGTAAATCGAGCCAAAAACAAATTGGCTACCCTGGGAGATTGCGAGCAAGCTCATCACGATGGTACCGATGTTGAGCAAGATAGAGAGTAGATACATAATGATTTCAATAGTTTTCATTTCCTTTATTCCTTATTAACTTGATTTGTTTTTATATCTGTTTACCTCAACGACCACGCTGGTTGAGGAAGGAGGAGATATCTACGTTGAAAGCCAGCTCTTCAGTATAGAAGTAAGCCCAAGGTTTGCCTTGATCAAGCCACATCGCTGATCCTACAGAAATGAAATCAGTCTGATTTTGCTCACTTTTATCATTACGACAGATCCAGAGAATTTTGGGACTGTCCTCGCCAATATCTCGATAACGCATGGCTTCAATAGAATCAATCAAACCCGTCTCAGGATTGAACCGAACTATCAAAGTTTCTTCATTGTCTTCAAAAGGCACATAGAGCAATGCAGTGTTTTCATCTACAGGTTCCCAATGGGTATTGAGATCGGTTATCCATACGGATGGAAACCAAATCGCTTCAGCCCAAAGGGCAAGATTCGCACCTTGATTCATCTTTTCTTCGTTGTAATTGTTTGCCATAGGGCTTTCGAAAAAGCTCTCAGAGTCAATATATCCCTCATCAATTTTCAAAAGGGGGATCCCAAAAAGAGTTGCTTCAAAATAATGCCGATAATCTTTTCCGGTATTGTGCACAAAAACATAACGGGCCGGGATGGGAATATTCAGGAATGGTTTCATAGTTGCCCGACCTTGAATAACCACAGTTTCAATAACTGGAATCTCATCACCATATAGCGTCCGATAGAAACGATCTACTGGTTCAGGCAGACCTTCCGGGAGAACGATAGAGCCGATGTCCTGTTGCTTTTCTGGATAGACAGGGAATGATTTCGGCTTGATTTGCAAACCCAAAAAGCCGATAACACCAATCCCAAGGATGACACAAGCAGTAATAATTATTATTTTTCGAAGTAATAACATATGAATATTCCTTAAAGGTAATAGGGTATCTGAAAGAATCAATTATTCTTGGGTGGAGATTGAACGGAATAAATATCGCGGTTGATTTTGTACATCATATCCAACTCGCCTCGAAATTCGTGCAATCCCAAATTAGTCATTCCAATCTTTTTCATGACACGCATGGAGGCTTTGTTCTGGGGATTCACCATGCCATAAATCGCTCTAATGTCTGTTGAAGTAAACGCAGCTTTGATCACTGCTTTTCCAATTTCAGTTGCATAGCCTTGGCCCCAATAGGGCACACCGAACTGCCATTCAAGTTCGGGCTGTTTTGGAAGGTAAGGATTCAATCCGGTAAAGCCAATTAATATATTGTCTTTTTTTAGAATACATGCTCCATGGAATACTTCAAGAGTCCGAAAATCTTTGTTGAGCATCAGTTGGATATAATCTTTAGCTCGTTCCTTAGTCCAAGGCGAATCGCCAGTGTAGGTATGAACACGACTATCTGACATAATTTGCCATAGATCTGAAGCATCGTCAGATTTCCATTGGCGGATCCAAAAACGATCTGTTTGAAGGTAGAGAAAGCACATTTTCGATCTCACTTAATTGGTCAATGATTGAGCTTGTTAAAAACCGTAATAGATGATATCGTCACGGTCAGTCAAAGCGTTTGCCGCTCAAGATAAATCAATCATATATATTAGAAGGCTTGTTTGGAACTATCTTTAGATAAGGTTGTGCGTTTGAATGAGAGATATCGCAATTACCCCCAATTTCAAATTATTCAAAACAATTATCGGAGGGGTTATTCTCCCAAGAGGCCTATGGCTTTTGATTTGACTATTGCTTGAGTCCGGTTTTCCACTTGAAGCTTTCCTAAAAGGTTGTGAACATGAAATTTGATTGTCCCTTCCGATAGCGTGAGTTCTTCTGCTATTCGCCGGTTGGAATAACCCAGGGCGAGGAGGTTGAGGACTTCCATTTCACGTTCAGTAATTGTTTCGGGTGAATCTGCAATTGAGTAGTGAGAATCCTTGTTTTCTCCAAATTCGTTGAGAAGATTTTTCGCATAGGCGCGATATTTGGGGTTTATGTCCTCAATTGTCGAAGATAATAATTCATAGGCGGGCTTGCCTGTTATAAGAATTATTCTTTTATACCCACCCGGTTCCGCAATTTGAAGGCACCTTTCTAGACAGTCAATCGACTCTTTGACTTTATTTAATTCGAAATAAATGGTCGCTTGCAAAAATAGTATCTCGACCAATGAATTCAGCTGGCCAATCTTTGTTGCATTTTCTTCCAACCAATTTAAGTAAGTTAGGCAACTGTAATACCTGTTGATTTTCCTATCGAATTTCGTTTGATTTATCCAAACACGGATTAACATGATCAGGCGCATTTCCAGACAATCATCAATCAGCGGTAGTTCTTCATCACTTGGTGGAAGTGCTGAAACCAAACCTGTAGACCATTCATTAATCAACTCCCAATCATCGTTAGCCAACCAGATTTGAACTTGTGTTACCTCAACGAGTGTATGAACAAAAGGAGTCATTATCCGGTTCTTCCGTTCACGATCAGCTTTCTCTATTGCCTGTAAACTACCCCTTTGGTCATTCTGGGCAAGTCGAATCTGAGCTAAACTGGTGTATGCCGTAGCAATAATATTGTGACTAGGCCACCAATGGGTATGAGAGATTGCCCGATTTGCATACAATAAAGCAAGATCAAGCTGGTTTTGTTCAAGATATATGAAACTCAGGAACGATTCCCCTCTCGATAAATTCCCTTGTTCGTTAATCCCGTGAGTAGAAGCAATTCCCAATGCGGTTGTCAGGATCTCTTTCGCCTGATTAAGATTTCCAACCATTCGATTTGTAAATGCTAAATCAGTCCAGATATCACGAAGGAAAACTCCCGCTAAACTCGCTATGTTGTTGGCCTTCGTGAAGGTCTCTAATGCATCTTTTAATTGCCCCAAATTCCGCTTGGCCCATCCCTCGACCCATAGTAAAACAGCCTGTTCCTTTAATTTCATTTGAGGATATTCGATCAGGGCTTGTTGGGTGAAAGTCAATGCTTCCTCAGGGCTATTCATGCAAACAGCCTTTAAGCCTCTAAGAATGGCAACCATAGACCGAACCATAATGGCATCTTCTTCTTGAGATGGCTTGGATGAAAGTAGTTCTTCTGCTTTATCCAGATATGGGTCAATTTGTTCAATCATGCCAGCTTGGGAATAAATTTCCGCCACCTGCTCACAGAGTAGCGGATTCTGGAAGATGACTTCTTGTGGAAGGTCCTTGATCCAGTCAAGGAGTGTTGCCATCTGTCCATTATCGAGCATTTCGATAAAATGGTGGGTGATCAAACGAGTGGCGTTTGCCCAATCCTTAGCTGCCAAAGCATGGTTAATTGATTCTTCCACCCACCCATTCATTTCAAACCACCTTGATGCTCGGGAATGAAGAATGGGGATTATTCCAGGAGACTTTTGTTTTAGGCGAGAACGTAAAAGGTCTGCAAAAAGGTGATGATATCGGTACCAGATACGGTCGTCATCTAACGGCACGATGAATAAATTTGACAGTTCGAGGTCAACAAGTTTGCAATGCTCTTTAGGCCACGAATTTGATGATGCGACTGTTTGCGGATCATTATCTTGATGCTGTGGGTCGATTTCAAGGATATAACGGCATAATGAATCGCACAGCTGGCCCAGTATCGAAGTTTGTAAGAGGAATTCTTGGACTTCAGTAGTTTGATTGTTCAAGGCTTCCTCTGCAAGGTAGTCCATAATATATCTATGACTACCAGAGAATTTTTCAATAAACTGGTTGACATCAGTACGGTCTTGCAAGGAAATTGCCGCCATCTGCAAACCTGCGATCCAGCCTTCTGTTCTATTTTCAAGTAACTGAATTTGTTGGGGTGTTAACATGAGATCAAAAATAGAATTTAAGAACTCTGTCGTTTCCAAAGAGGTGAACTGCAAATGACTTGCTCTGATTTCAGTTAATTGGTTAAGAGCTCTGAGACGTGCTAAGGGCAGTGGTGGATCGGAGCGTGTAGCGATCACAATATGAACATTGGGTGGTATATGCTCAAGAAGAAAAGTTATTCCTTCATGGATAGCCTGGTTGCTAATAAATTGATAATCGTCCAGAACGAGGAGGATTGATTTCGGCAGCTCTTCCAAATCGTTTATCAACATAGACAAGGGTGTGGTTGCGAGAATGGGTTGATTTGATTGAAGAAGAGTTTGCGTTTCTGAGCTAAATTCCGGGATGTTCTTCATTAAGGCTGCTGTCAAGTAAGTTAGAAAACGTGTTGGGTCATTATCTCCCGGATCCAAAGATAACCAACAGAAAGCCCAGGGATGAGATTGGGTATTGCGGGTACTGATCCATTCAGAAATTAATGTTGTTTTCCCATAGCCGGCAGGAGCGCTGATTATGGTAAGTGCACCCTGTGTGCCTCGATCCATTTTATCCATTAAGCCCTGTCTGGAGACAATTTTCGCACGTGGATGGGGTACATAGAGTTTTGTCTTGAGAATAGGCTGTTTTGCCGATTGTTTCAGGGGGAGCTGCGCCGGCTCCTCAGTGCTTTTATCTTGTTTCCCTATTGCATTGGGTCGGATCTCTTGAAGTAAGGCAACTGTTGCTTCTTCCGGAGTGAATCCAACATCATTTTGCAGCAAGTTAGAGAATTCTTCGAACTGGTTTATTGCAGCACCACGATAACCTGCCTGAATATTTGCCTTAATTAGCATTCGTTGTGCATTTTCGTTTAAGGGATCCAAGCTGACCCACTGATGGGCTATTTGGATCGCTTTCTCCCATTCACTAAGCGAAGTATAAGCAGCACTAAGTTTCTCTAAATTGGATGCTAAAGTCAGTTGAAAATTGACTCGTTGGATATTCTGCCACTGATCAAATTCAGGGCATTCTCGTAAATTCAATCCTTCCAGAAAATCCCCACGATAATGGGCAATAGCTATCTCAAGATTATTGATACACTCTGGGCAGGAGGCGATTTTGGTATGTAGATGTGAAATCACGGATTCCGATAAAGTCTGGAAAGTATTGACATCCTGCAAAATGAGCGAGTTGGGATCAATGCCTATACTTTCAGTAGAGCTTAGCAAGGCGTTATAGCCTATTGATTGGTTAATTGAGAAAAGCGCTCTTCGAAAATTTGCCTGTGCGTGAGTTTGATCAGAATTAGGCCAAAAAAGGGTTGCCAGTTTTTCTCGTGATAGGGGGGAAGTAGATAGACTTATGAAAGCGAGGAGTGCAGTGGCTTTCCGAGTTTCCATGTGAACGGCACTGGTATTACGTTTGATTATTGGTGGCCCTAGCCAGAAGAACTCTAAATCGGTCATAATTCAATTATCTTGATTTGATATAAATGTTTACTTAACGACGGTATCTTTGTCTATCTCAAGAAGATAGGACGAAGACTGTTCACGGAAAAAATATAAAAACCCCCAATAAACAAACATCTTATGGCTCTATTCAAATTACTTCAATATTTAGAATAATCCAATTATACAACCGATAATAAATCTCATTGGAGTCGGGCAGCCTAAAAAATGTCCATAAAATACCTGTAGATCATCCTGTTTTTATGTTTTGTAACGATTTTTTAACGGAAACAAATTAGGAACATGTTATTAATATATTATGAAGTAAATGGCGTAATCCCAGGTGGTTGTGGATTGTCCAAATTAGAAATGAGTTTTGGAGAATAGAAAATTGACAGAAACTGCCGAGTTGTTTTCAGGAGTAGAAACGGATCGGTTGGCTCACAGGTTGGGATTTCAGCAAGAAGGCATGCGCCATGAATATTTCAAACTCAATAACATTTTCTTTGAGCATATTTTTTAGATTGCTTCAATCAAACTGGCAAGAAGGAAGTCGTATATAAGTCAAAGATACTGGGACGATAACGCATTATTTTCTGGGGTTGCCCTATGGTGGAATTTAAATTTTGTGACAAAGTGAATTGAAAAAATATTTTGAAGAACCGTTGATTTACTGAGGAATAATGGTCTTGGGAGCAGAAGTGATGAACAAAAGAAAAGTTATTTCATGGAAAAGATTAACATTTACGCTAGTTGCGGTCCTAGTTGTATTGGCAATTGGTTTATATGCCTTATCAGTTGTGTTTGTTAAAGGGGCGTTTGAGCATCGAGTGGAAAAATTTGCTAATACTCCGGAAGAGCTTGGATTAAGCGCTGAGACCGTTGAATTGACAAGTCGCGATGGGATTGAATTAGAGGGTTGGTGGATACCGCAAGAGGAAATGAAGGGAATAATCATCTTATTACATGGGATGGATGGTATGGATGCTTCTATTCTGCTGCCGCAGGCTATTTTTCTAAATGATGCCGGGTATTCGGTTTTTGTTCTGGATATGCGGGCGCACGGACGGAGTGGCGGAGAAAGGATCGGCCTGGCCTTTGAAGAGCCCCAAGACGTTGAAGCAGTATTGGATTGGATCCTTTCCGATCCAACCCTGGCTGATGAACCTGTCATTTTATTAGGACTGTCAATGGGTGGCGCTACGGCCATCCGTACTGCCGCGTATCGCCCAGATGTGGATGCGGTTATCAGTGTGAGTGCTTTTTCTTCTATTGATAAAATGGTGGGTGGCGGGATGCGCATGATGGGCTTTCCTGAGGTTGGCATAAAAATCTTTGAGCCTTTTATGAAAGTCGGTATTATGACGGTGTATGGGGTTTGGCCGGTAAACGAATCTCCATTGGCGGATTTACCAAAAATTGAAAATCGCCCAGTATTTGTTATGCATGGAACTTTGGACAGCCAAATTCCTGTAGAAAACGCATATTGGTTACAAGAAGTGGCTGGCGATAACGTGACCTTTTCCTTTATTGAAGGTGCTGATCACCTTATCTTTGCGGAGGATGGCATGGGAAATTCATTGGAAGATCAAATTTATCGAGAACAGATATTAGGCTTCCTTGAAGAAGTAGAATTACCATAACCGATTGTGGATACTAATGGCAGCATGTCCCAAAGACAAAAGCGGAGGACCATTAATGGATATTGAGATAAAAAAGTTAATCCCTGACCTTGCAGCAGAATATGTACAATTTTTTACTGCTACACCACATGATAATTATGTAGATGAACATAAATGCTATTGTGTATGTTGGTGCAACGATGATTGTCAGGGTAAAGATTTTTCAACAGCGGAGAAAAGAAGTCAATGGGCCCTACAATATATTAGGGATAATAATATTCAAGGATATCTTGCTTATAGTGATGATGCCATCGTGGGATGGTGTAATGCCAATACGAAATCAGATTGCTTGAAATGTGCAGGTTGGCGAAGATTGATGAGTCATGTGCCTTTGGAGGAGCCTGGCAGGGGTATAAAGGTGAAGTCCATATTCTGCTTCATGATTGCGCCGGAGATGAAACGCCAGGGCATTGCTACGCTTCTATTGGAGCGTGTGTGTAAGGATGCAGAAGATGATGGCTTTGACTTTGTGGAGGCTTATCCATACAAAGAAGCCAGCTATCAATCTTCGGATTTCGGTGGTTATTTTGAGATGTACGAGAAAAGGGGATTCACTGTGTCAGCAGAAACTGAACATGGGCTTATCATGAGAAAACAACTCAAACGAGTTAATAAATAAAACACAGGTTGACAAATTTCACTACCTTCTGTGTTTTATCTCTCTTCTAAATTATCTAGTTGGGCATGTAAGAATCAAACAGGAGCTGTCTAAATAGGCAGCCCCTGTTTTTGGATTAAAGGTGTTTATTAGGCTTGATCCTCAATGGTTGTCAATTGATGATGTCCCTGTTCAATTTTCATAACTGCTGGGATTAAGAATCCCGTGATGCCCATCAGAACACAAAGTAAACCACCGATAAAAAACCATGTTTGAATTCCAAACTTATCTGATGTAGCGCCTGCTATCATCAATCCAATGGGTGACATTGCTCCGCAAACACTGGTCAAGAGAGAAATTACCCGGGCCTGCATTTCTGGATTGACGGTGGTCTGGATCACTGCAAATAATGGGCCATTTGTGATTGGATGCATAAAACCTACAAGCAGAGTGCCGAAAACTGCGATATAAATCAATGATGATGGCGCAAAAGCAAGTATCAACGCACCAACCCCCATGCCAATTACACCCATCATCGAAGTGATGATTTTCTTCTTAAACCCACCCCATGTGCTCAGAAGAAACCCTCCCAAAAGCATCCCAATACCCATCGCTGATTCTAGCCAGCTGAGGTGGATGGCATTACCTCTGAAATATTCCTTGACCATCAAAGGTAAAAGTGAAAAAGCGGGGATTATTGTGAAATTTAAGATTACCGACATTAAACCAACTATCAATAATCCCTGGAAACCTAATAAATAACGAAGACCAGTCTTGAAATCTTGCCAAATTGTTGTTTGTGTTCTAGATTTGATTTCTCCGCTTTCAATGGATTCAGGTTGAGGTATTGAAATGAAACATAAAGGGAGAATTGCAATTATTGCGGTGATCACATCAATTGCAAGGATGTTTTGTAGTGACATTGCTGAAATAAGCAACGCACCCATCGGGGCGGAGATGATATTCATGCCGCCAGTCATCATTTGATTGATTCCCTGGATGCGCGTCAAGCTCTCCACTGGAACCATAAGTGAAGTTGAAGTACTCATCGCAAATCCATGGAAGCAACCAGCCACGGATCGAATAAACAGTACACCGTATATATGCCAGATTGTCGCTAAATCTATTGCGAACAACACCGCCAGAGTGATTGTGGCGAGCGCTATTACACTATCCGCAATGATCATAATCCAGCGGCGGTTCAAGCGATCTACCATAGTGCCGATGAATGGGCCGAGGATCACACTAGGTAAAATGCCAATCAATTGAGCTGTTGCCAACACTGTTGCTGAACTGGTTTGTATGGTTAGATACCAGATAAGTGCAAATTGCACCAATTGACTACCTAAAATTGATAATGCTTGACCTCCCCAGATCGTAAAAAATTTTGTTTTCCATTTTTTTCCATCATTAATTGAGAATTGCTTTGCCATATTTGTTTCCTTAAATTTAAAGAGAATGTTTTCTTATATATATTAGAGAGCTGCGCAATTTATCTCGCCTATCAAAAGATATATTGCGGGGATAGTTTAATTTGTCATCTGGGGGAGTAACATAGATAAAGAAGAATGAGAAAAAGGTAAAGGGCTGATCTCTGGGTCCGAGTGGTTAAGCCTTTGATTGTCGAAACAGTAGATAACCTGATTATGTGGGAAGTTATAAAAGCGAAAATCGAAAAGTGGGAATTTTTATGTTTTTTAGTTTGACCGAATTTCCCAGGAAACTATTACCTGGAGTTTTCACTTTCCGATTTTGTTGAAAATATCTGTGAGAAAGACTAACTCTATCCATATCCTTTGATAGTAGACGAGAGGCTATTAGGGAGGATATGCTTTGAATTATGGGAGCAGCCCTGAAAATACCCAAAGGATGTACAAGCTCTAGTGCTTTTGTACTTAGAAACGGTCATTCATTTTATTCAAGAGATGTCTAATGATGACTTTACCATCATAAAGAGCTCTATGAAAACCACTCAACCCGTCTATAAGAAAGGGTTTGTGCTGACCTTGGTCTAGTACAGCGGAGCACGACATGAGAGTGGGCCAGAGAAATGAGAAATGGCATCGGAGGTAAAGAGTAACCTGGTTACTGGCTGAAAAATAAATAAATAATGGTTCCAGACTCTTTTGTGTGGTTGACAACTCTATGGACAATATACTTATTTCAGTATTTCGCAATTGTGGATACTCACTTTTTGAAAATAATTATTCAACCGTTCTTGGTTATCCGCTGGGCCCCCAAATTGTGAAATTCATTACCATATAAAACGATAGGTATAATCAGATGCCCTAGGTGAGGGGCATAGCATAATTGGCTGTTCTTAAAGGTTTTCACTTCAATGTGATACTAAATTTGGAATATCTACACTAATACTAAAAAGTGATTGAAATCACTAGAATTAGTTTTTTAATAAATTAATATAACAATGAATAGGTGGAAAATTTCATGAATAGACAAAAAATCGAGAAAGTTCTGATATTCTTTGGATTATTGGCCATTTTCTTTTACGCCACACATACAGTACTTGGAAACATCTTGTGGAATGAATACAATCCAATAACCACAGATATCAGTGCTTTAACTGCTGTAGGCGCGCCTAATGCTGGATTGCTTAACGTTTTTACGGCTATTTATGGCTTTTGTAGTATATTTTTTGTAGCGGGTATGTTAATAAGAGCATTTAGAAAATATAACAAGTTGATAAAATCCGGTTACCTCGTGCTAATGTTTATGGAGGTAGTATCACTGGTAGGGTACAAATTGTTTCCACTGACAAGCGACAAGACAGTTATGACATTTCAAAACAAGATGCACATAGTAGTTACTGTGATTGTTGTTATTTCTACAATAGTATTTTCCTTCTTGGTTGCTACTGGCTATAAAAAAGAGGAAACGACAAAAAAGTTTGGTAAATACCTTTTTGTGATGGCTGTATTGGTTACCATTTTTGGGTTGTTCAACCCAATAGCAATGGGTATGGGGTTAGATGTGATGGGATTTACGGAACGACTCGTTGTGTACACAATACAGTTTCTGCTATTTTCAATAGCAATATTTGAGTCCTTTACTAAATAAAATACCTAAATTTTGCATTGCAATCCATAAATTCCAATAACAGCAGATCTATCCAACAATCTCTCTGGAGGAACCGTTGACACTTATTAATGTGGAAAAATATTTACAAAAATTCTACAGATTTCCTCCTTCTCGTCGATTTCTATCACGAACGCGGTCACTAATGATAAGCGATAGAATTGAATTGAGGAAATATTAATCGGCTTGAGTATGCCGTTTGCCATTACATCTTAATCCTGAGGAGATGAGAATAGCTGCATCTTTGAATCTTGGACCAATTCTGAAATACTGTCAGAACACCGCCAATTTCATGGCGAATAAGGCATAAAATAATTGTTGCCAGGATTGGAGTACACCATGATCCTGCGGCGATTCAAGCTGTTTACTAGAGAGCTAATCAATAGGTTGAAGATCAAGGTGGGTAAAGATCAATCAGTTGATCTGTCGCTAGTTTCTTTGCAAAATTGTTTTGAATAGTCAGATATCCGATAAGAACAAATTACATTAATTGGCTTTCGTAAATAGAAAATCCAATTCTTTCTAGGTTATGCAGAAGCAGACTATAGAAGATTTACTATAGCTTTATGAAAATTTTTAACACACATCATTTTGAATATAAAAATTATTTCTTGATCATTCGGAACTTTCGAGTAATTAATTTCACTAAACCAAAATTTAAAAACTTGGACATTTTTATCGAAAGGTTAAGGTAGTGACTCGGAAAAGAGGAGAAGACAAGAAATTTATTTACTAGTTTGCCGGACTTGGGTTGGATTTCACATGATTTAAAACCAGAGCGAAGTTCGAATTTAATCAACTTAAAAAAAGGAATTGATCCATAAACAGCAAATATTTTTGTTGGTATGCTTTTTGGGGAAGTACTCAGTCATCGACTCACATAATTAACCTCTTATCATTTTTGGTAGGATCTACCATTTCTAGAAATAACAAACCCTATCCCTATCTTTTGATAGTCGACGACAAGCCCTCCCGAAGGATATGATGGGGAAAGTGGTAGAGGCCCATGATAATGCTAAGGGAATGCTGCTCGTAAAATTAATTAAAAAACTATTATAAGGATTAAAAAGAAAGATGATTAAGAGACAGATTTATTTCGTTGCATTACTTATTTTCCTACCGATGCTATCAATCGGGTGTTCTAAACAATTGCAGATTTTTATTTCCTCACCGGAAGAAATAGCTACTCGCTATATCCAAGAGAATCGCGAAGATGGTTTTACGGTCACAATAGACTCTGTGAAATCTATTCAAACCATCGAACATAATGATGCAGCGCTGATCTTGGTTCAATATGATGGCGAACGCCAGGGAGTTGGTCAAGAGAAATGCGAAGTGGTGCTTGAGGTCAAACATAATTCAATTGCAGGCTGGAAAATTAATAACGGTGCTGGACTCTGCCATGAAATTAACAACTCAGAGAATCCTGCGCCCATAACCGTGGTCAGCAGCTGGGGCTATTCATCACTATTTGGGGATCGGTACTCCACCGTCTTTGGCTATGTGTGCGATCCACAGATTGTTAAGGTCGCTGTCATGTGGGATGATGGCCAGGAGCAGGCGGTTGAGGTGTATATGAGCACTTATTTCATTGTGCGCAATGGCGAATCTCACATGACGACGATTACAGCCTATGACGCCCAGGGAGAAATTGTATTCACTGAAGATCTCGTGCTGGAATTACCGGAAGGAAACTAGATTACGCCCCTCTACAGAAATTTTCCTATCTATAAGGTACCAATGGCTATGGTTAGATGGTACGAATTACATTTCATAAATTTGTTGGATAGATAAAAGGCAATTAAAGAATGAATATAAAAAATGAAGCAAGTTTACACAAATCAAAAAAAGGAAAAAGAATGATACTTAAAATTTTTGGAATAATGGCTGCTGGGGTTGCTGTTTTCTTATTTATTGGAGCAATTCTTCACTCCACATATTTCAGAACAAAAAAAGAAGATATTCAGCCCTATGGCCAATTAGTCAATGTGGAAGATGGAAAGATGCATGTTTATTCTATGGGGTCAGGCGAACAGACAATTGTTTTTCTACCGGGATTAGGTTTATCACTTCCGTCTGCCGACTCTTCTCCCCTCATGCGAAAACTCAGTACCAAGTATACGGTGGTTTGTATAGAGTATTTTGGAATGGGTTTTAGTACCGAGACTTCAAAACCCCGAACCACTGAAAACTACGTTGAAGAAATTAGGGAAGCCCTAAAACAAGCCGGTTTTGAGCCGCCGTATGTATTAATGCCACATTCAATATCTGGTGTTTATAGTGAGTATTATGCATCAAAATACCCGGATGAAGTGAAAGCAATTATTTCTCTGGATAGTACGTCAACTGCACATTATGCAGAAATGCCAGCTTTTGTGAAATCGATACTTCCCGTTGCAAAAATCCAGCAGGTATTAGGAATCCCTTCAATTCTCGGGCCATTAATAATTAACAAACAGGATCTGCTTGCTAATGGATATACAGAAAAAGAAATTCAAGACTCGCTTATCTTTGCGGGTTTCACAATGAATGCTACTACTTTTGAGCAAATTGCAAATTCAGCAGAGTTTATTAAAGAAACCATGGAAATGCCTTTTCCTGAAAATATACCATATCTGAAGTTGATCTCTAGACAGACATTTGAGACATCCAATCCGCAACTTAGGCAGATGAATATGACCCCACAAGAATACCAATATGATCATCTCGCGCGGATTGGTGAACAAGCAGAATACAAAATTATTAATGGTAACCACTTTATATACATTCAAAATGCAGACCTTATTGTCGAACTTACTAATGCATTTTTGCTTGCAAATAGTACAAATGAATAGTCAAAACTGTTAACCGGCTACTGGAAAAGAAATTTATAAAAAGTGGATCATAATGCTGTAAATGACCAGGCTTAAAATCTTAATGATTTAAGCCGAAGAAACGATAAATTAAAGGTCAGGAAATAACCATAATTGAATCGTAACGAATTTCTAATAAAAAAATAATGAAAGCTGTGACTTGTTATGTGGAAAACTTTTACTGGCATTGGAATAAGTTTGGTTGTCATTTTTGGCGTGTTGCTGGCTTTAAGTCCAGGGAAACTTGAACAATACGTTGATGATTCTGGGAATCCACTTCCAAATAGCCTTTCAGAAAAGGTCTTTGTTACGATCAATGGTGTCAGGCAAGGGATGTTTATCCAAAGTATGGATACATCCAATCCTGTATTGTTATACCTTCATGGCGGTATGCCGGATTATTTCCTGACCAATAAATACCCTACGGGATTAGAAGACCTTTTCACTGTCGTCTGGTGGGAACAACGCGGGTCTGGCATATCGTATAGTCCTGATATCCCCCGTGAGACAATGACAATGGATCAACTTGTCGCAGATACCCTTTCCGTGACAAATTACTTGCGAGAGCGCTTCGGTCAAGAAAAGATCTACATCATGGGTCATTCGGGTGGAACATTTATCGGGATTCAGGCAGCAGCAGAAGCACCCGAACTATACCATGCCTATTTGGGGGAGGCACAGATGTCATACCAGCTAGCGTCAGAAAAACTGGCTTATGATTACATGCTTGAACAATTTATTGAAAATGGGAACGCTCAAATGGTGGAAAAACTTGAAGTAAATCCAGTTTCAATGACAGGCGGTACACCAGCTGGGTACATTAAAATTCGGGATCAAGCTATGCATTCGCTTGGGATAGGTACGATGCATGAAATGGATTCTGTTATAACAGGTATATTTTTGCCTTCCCTTTTTATTCCGGAATACACCCTGATGGAGAAGATAAATTTGTGGCGAGGCAAGTCTCAAGCGGGTGTGAGTGTTGTTTGGGATCAAATGTTAATCACTGATTTGTCCTCGTTAGTGCCTGAATTGGCCATACCTGTTTACTTCTTTCATGGGATTTATGACTATACATGTTCTTATTCATTGGCGAAGGATTATTTTGAAAAACTTCAGGCTCCGGTGAAGGGATTCTATACTTTTGAGTATTCTGCACACAGTCCTATGTTCGAAGAACCATCATTGTTTCAACGAATTATGGCTGAGGATGTTTTGGAAGGTGTGATTTACCATGCTGACGATAAATAATAACCATAAAGAATAATTACTGATGAAGAATGCGCTAGAAAATTTAGAGAAAAAAGAAAACGATATTTTTGGATTTGTTTGATTTTTCTTTGTTGTTTATTGCTAGCACTTATAACAACGGTTTATGGATAAATAACGAGGGTAGTCAACTCGCGGATTTGGTTAGTTTGCTCAATTTTCTCATGGTGCTAGGGGTTGAGGAGACAGTCTTAACGATTTTTGCCTTGGAACTAGCCCATGTGGTAAAGAAGCAGTTGTAATTGTGCGCTGAGCTTGCGTTCGTGAAACAAAGTAATAATTTTGAAAGGTGGTCCTTCAATGCTCAAAAGAAAGAAATATTCTGGTGTTACTCTTATCTTAAGTCTCCTTTTGGTATCAATCCTTAGTCCGTGGAGTCCTCGGCAGGTACATGCGGTTGGAGAATTCGTAGATATCGACAATTATTTAGCCTCTGCTATGCAGCGTTACAATATACCTGGTATGGCTGTGGCGATTACACAGGGCGACAATATATCTTTCAGTAAAGGTTATGGCACTGCTGGATCTGGACGGAATGTGACGCCAGACACACCATTTTACATCGGTTCACAAAGCAAATCTTTCACGGCTCTGGCGATTATGCAGTTGGTGGAGCAAGGTAAACTTGATTTGGATACACCGGTTCAGACTTACCTGCCATGGTTCAGAGTAGCTGATTCTCAGGCTTCACAACAGATAACAATACGTCATTTGCTGCAACATACCAGTGGGCTGTCCGAATCAAGTTATGTTTCAACTCTGCCGCCGGAAGCAACGCTTGAAATGCTGGTTCGTGATTTGTCTCGAGCAGAACTTTCCACTCCTGTAGGGACTAAAATGCAATATTTCAATCCGGGTTACAGCACCTTGGGGCTAATAGTCGAAACTGTATCAGGGAAATCTTATGGCGACTATCTACGTGATAATATCTTTACCCCATTAAAGATGACGAGTACCTTTACCGATCCAATTTCTGCGAAAGCAGCAGGTCTCGCGCAGGGCTTTTCACAAGTTTTTATGTTAGCTATACCCCTTGATCAACCTTTTATTCATTACGATTTACCTGCAGGTTACATCATATCATCCGCCAATGATATGGCTCGGTACTTGATGGCTTTAGTGAATGGCGGTGAGTTGGAGAGTGTCCGCGTTCTCAACCCTGAAAACGTCGAAATGATTTTCACCCCTAACACAGCCATACAGAGCACATATGGCTTTGGTTGGTTTATTTCGGAGGTTGCGGGGGAAACAAAAATTTTCCATGGCGGGGATACGGAACGATTCCACACAAGTGTATTGATATTGCCTGAAAGTAATAAATGTTTTGTCATGCTGATTAATGGGAATCACTTGCTCAAAGATTTTAACGAATACGACTCGATGTTTAAGGGATTGTCAGCAATCCTAACTGATAACCCTATTCCAAAGGCGAGTTTGTCTTCTGTTTTGATCGGGTGGGGATTATTCCTACTATGGATACTCGTCCTGGTACTAGCAATACGCAAATTTGTGTTGCTTCCAAAAAGTTGGGCTAAGATGAGGGCATTGGATACACGGCACCGCTGGATGAGTATTCTTTCACATATCTTGTCGATTTCAATTACCCTCTTAGTCGTGGTTGTCATTGCTCCCGCCTTTCTAAATCGTGGATTTAGTTGGAGATGGTTCGTAGGATTTCTGCCAGATATTGCTATCATCGTTGGAACGCTTGTATTGGACGATTTATTACAATTATTAATGAAAATTTGGATAATGGCAAAGCTTAAAATGACGAGACTCACTAATTAATAAACTAACACAATCACTGCCTCATTAGTAAATTTTTAATTCGTTGGAGGAGAAAAAATTATAATAAATGACTTGTTTCGAGATTTAGGAGACGGTTTGGATATATGCCATTCAAACCCGGATAATGTTAGACGATTAGTCACTTATGGTGTCCGAATGTAGATTTCTAGATCAGGTTCACCCCTAATGTAGGAGGTTGTCATGCCTTTCATCAAGCAGGGAGACAATAGAAAGTTAGCGGTGGCCATAGGCTTTTGGTCAGCCCTATTGGTCGCAGTTCTGAATATCTGGTTTTATATAGCTTATGGTCTCTATCAATCTATCCAGTTATCACCCTGGCGTGGCTTGACAGATTATGTATCCTCATATCAACCCTTACCGTTGCTTGCTTGGGTCATTCCTTGTTTCTTATTAGCCCCAATTTTCCTGATCATGATCAGCTGCTTGCATATATGGACAGGAGCAGAGAAAATTATGTGGAGTTTTTTAGCAGTTGTATTCGCTGTTATCTACACAACTCTCATGAGTGTAAACTACTATATTCAGATGACAGTTGTTCAGTATAACCTGAGCAATGGAAAACCGGATGGCCTATCCCTGTGGTTGTATGCGTATCCTTACCCGCGCTCTTTTCCGGGTGCCTTCGAAGGTGTTGCGTATGGCTTTATGTGTGTATCCTTTCTATTTGCAGCTCAGATATTTACAAAAGAAAAACTTCGGCGATGGGTCCATTGGATGTTTGTAGGAACGGGTATTACCGGATTGGTCGTCTTTATCGATCCTCTCTTCCGTCTACCCATTGCTTTTCTAATGGTGGATGGAATCGCTGGTAGTATTTTCCTAACCCTTGCTCCGATTCTTCTAGCCGTTATGTTCCGACGCGACATTTACCAATTCCGAAAAGTGGTCAGCCAAACTGAAATTGAGTTGGATCAATCGAGTTTTGGAAGAGGGTAGATTCATATAATGGATACCATTGGGAAATATCAAAAGGTGCCGTTTTCCAAAATCCGGGAATTGGTCATTGATGTTGTTGAGCAAGGGTTATTAAAACATCATGTAAAGGTGTTACTAGAACTGGACGTCACCCTAGCGCGAGAGTATTTGCGCGTCTATAAAGAAAAACAGGGTGTGAGCCTTTCCTTTACTGGTTGGATGGCGAAGTGCATTGCCCAGGCAGTCAGCGAGAACCCACAAGTTCACGCTCTCAGACACGGTCATACCTCAATGATCCTGTTTAAGGATGTGGATATCCTAATCACTGTGCAAAAGACCATCAACGGGGAAGAAATCCCGCTTCCTTTTGTTGTGCGAAAAGCAAACGAGAAATCTGTTGAACAGATTAACAGCGAAATCCGTTCTGCCCAGTCACAGTCCGTGGCAAAAGGGGCTATCATGCTAGGATCCAACCCCTGGTTTGCTAGGTCATATCTCTGGATACCAAAATTCCTCCGCAGCGCACTTGGCCGTCTGATTACCCATGATCCATTCTATATCAAGAAAAAAACAGGAACAGTTGGGATCAGCGCGGTTGGTATGATGGGAAACTTTAACGGGTGGGTGATCCCTATCAGCCCCCAACCGCTCTATTTTTCTTTAGGTGGGATTGTACGGAAACCAGGTGTGATTGACGAAAAGATTTTGATCCGGGAATACCTATATTTGTCTTTTGTGTTTGACCATGATGTCGTGGATGGTGCTCCCATCACTCATTTTGCTACTTGCCTGACCTCATTGGTGGAATCAGGGTATGGTTTATTTACATCCACTTAGCGCTTTATTCCTAGTAGCCCACCGGAGGCATTAAAAAAATGGCAATAATGAAATTTAAACTCGCGACAGAGGGCTTAAAAGGTATACCCAGAGTCTGAAAAGAGTAGAAATTCCCTTCGTATGGACAATTTTCATGTCCATTCTGTCCATAAATTGCAGGGTTTCCATGCTAACTGCACCCAAAACTTTCACTGAAACCCTCATTAATCAATTTGCCCCCTATATATACGCTCAATAAAAGAAAAACCCCCTTATTTAGGGGAAATTTCCAATGAGCGTGGGGAGGCTCGAACTCCCAACCAATGGCTTAAAAGGCCACTGCTCTACCATTGAGCTACACGCCCATAATCAGGTCATTATTGTAGCACGCGAGGCACTCAGCGTCAATATTGGGGGCTGGTTTAATTCATGATTTAAGTTTCGTAACCCATCCGCACAAGGTAGGGGCCGAAGAGCTTTTCACATCGGGCCAGATGCTCCTCGGTGAAGGCTTCTTTGTGGCGTCCGATCCGGCCCTTGAAGAAGTGATTGCCTTCTTTTTGAGCGGCGCCTTTGGGACGGCTTTTTTCAATTGCTTCGGTGATGCCTTCGTTGATTTCGTCCAGCTGCAGAAATGCCAGCAGGCGTTCGACCTGGCTGTCATAATCCATTAGCAGGTCTTCATAGCGGAAGATATGGGGGGCTGCGATGTCCACCCAGATTTCCCAATCCCGCATATAGCCGTGCATGAAATCAATGGCCTTGTCGATGGTGTCGAGGTGGCTGAAGGCATTGGGGTGACCGGCGTCTTTTCGCCGTTTGCCATATTCATACGCCGAGAGCAGCGCATCTCGTGGGTCACGGTAGATGAAGGCGGGTCGGATCACGCCAGCCCGAATGAGCTGCTTGCCCAACGGGTAGGGGGCGAAGTGGATTTTGATCGTGAAGGACCTGCCCAACAGGTAGGGGAGCATCAACAGCATGGTCTTCCTCAATGTGAAGTTGTCAATATTGTGATTGACTTCTGTGAGGACCGTTTTCAGAGGATATTTCTCCCGATATTCCCTGATATTCCCTCGTCCAGCCGCCAGCCAGATATCCAGCGTGAGGTTATAGAACCACGCACTGCCCGCCCGAGGCATCCCCGCTGAAAGGATAATCTCGGTCTTGCCCTTACCAGTCATTATTGGATTCGTAGCCTAACTCGATCAACAGATCGCCAGTGACGTCTTTGAAGATCTGGATATGTTCGTCGGAGAAGTGGTTGTGCCAGCCGCCGGTTTTTCCCTTACGGAAAGTTGGAGATTTTTCGGGTTGGATGGCATCGAGGATAGTCTCAACGGCTGTCTCCCGGCCCATTTGGATTGGAACGTGTTTGGCTTCGAGGAAATCCAACAGGCGTTCCAATTGAGGGCAGGGATCGTTGACCAGATCCTCAAAACGGAAGGATAGCATGCCGGGATTGCTCAGCCAGCCAAGGATGCGGTCATATTGCACCTTGATGCTGGGGAGAAATTCCAGGCCAGGCACCTCTCGTCCCCTGATGGCCGTTTTGATACAATCATCCATGCTAACGCTGGCGTAGTAGTCATGCTGGGCATGCTGTTTATGAATATCAACGGCGTAGAAGATACTGGAGATGAGTTGATCCCGGGGGTCGCGATAGATAAAAAGTGGGACGACTTGTGGGTTTTGTTCAAAGAAGTCCACAAATTCAGGCTGATAGCTCAGATAGCCCCATTCGATGATACCGGGTTTTAATTTTGAGAGATCATGCATTATCTCCGGCAAGCTGCGCTGGCGTCCCTCGGCTGTAATCATTCTCACCGGAGCCTGCTCCAGATGCCGATAGGGGGCAATTTTCATCACGCCATAAAGGATTTGCAATAATAAATGTGACCCCGATTTTTGGAAGGCGTTGCCAAATATGGGAGGCACGTCTTTGAAGGATAGCCGCTTCCACCGATTGGCGGATTCCAGGCTGTGCTTCCAAATGCGGAGTTGATCCTTACTTGAATTGATAATGTCTTGTTCTCTCATAAGTCTGATTTCACCCTGATTATTAAATATGGATTTAGATTCTGCTCCATTATCATAATATATTTTTGTTAAGAGGGGGAATATATTTCGTGGAATATTCATCAAGACAATTTCTTCAGGAAGTTATTTACCCTTTAGAGTGGATATTCTCTCTAATGTCGAATAGAATTATGAAGAGACTCGGAGATAACAAACCTAGAAGTCATTAATGAATTTGGCGGCGTTGGAAAACATTGACGTTGTTGAAAGGAGCAGGAATGACAGTATTGACCCCATTGGGACAGAGTGAATTTGAAGCGAAGGTGTTACTGGCGGAAAAGCCGGTGTTGGTGGAATTTGGCGCGCCATGGTGCGGACCGTGCCGACTGCTGGAGCCTGTATTGGAAGAACTGGCCGCAGAATACGGTGACCGGGTGGACTTTTACACTGTGGATGTGGATCAATCCTCCGAGTTGGTGATGCAGCATTCCGTGATGGGGGTGCCAACCGTGATGCTCTTCAAGGAGGGCAAGCTTCTGGAGCGGATGACCGGTTTTCGGCCGCGCAAAGCTGTTGAGAAGTTATTCCTGGCAAAACTTTAAGGTATTCATATTTAGGAAGGATGAAGGTAAATGGATAAAGCCCAGAAAAAGACCCGCCAGGCATTTGGTACCTGGAAAAGCCCCATCACACCTGAACTGATCGGTGCAGCCATCCGGCTGAGCGATGTGCAATGGGATACGGATGGCCAGACTCTTTTGTGGCTTGAGGGCCGCTCCGGGAAGGGTGTCCTGGCTGCGCAGCCTTTGGGTGAAGCGCCCTATGACCTTTCCGGCGATGTGAATGTACGCGGCGGGGTAGGTTATGGCGGCGGTGAGTTCACTGTTCAAGATGGACTGGTGATCTTTACCGGCAGCGACGGGCGGCTTTATCGGCGAAACCTGGGCAAGGGCTTTCCCCGGCCCATCACTCCCGCCTTTGGCGGCGTGGCCAGCCCGGTGATTTCACCGGATGGTGAAAAGGTCGTCTTCGTCCACACTTATGAAGGAAAGGATGTCCTTGGCATTGTGGATGTGGAGGGCAATACCTGGCCGAAAAAGCTGGCTTTCGGCGCGGATTTCTATATGCAGCCCTTGTGGCACCTCTCCGGGAAACAGTTAGCCTGGGTGGAGTGGGATCTTCCCAATATGCCCTGGGATGGCACCAGATTGATGATGGCGGAACTTGCGGAGGATGTCTTGACTGTGACACAATTGGCAGGCGACGAAGAAACGCCAATTCTCCAACCCGCCTTTTCGCCCGATGGTCGCTTTCTCAGCTATCTTCAAAATGAGGGTGAATGGGACCAACTTGTACTACGGGATTTGGAAACGGGTGTAGTAAAGACCTTGGTGAAAGACGCCTCTCTGCTGGCACCGGCCTGGGTTCAGGGGGTGGTGGTGCAGGGGTGGATGCCTGACAGCCGGAGGATCGTCTTCCTTCAAGGTGATTCAGGCAAGACCCTGTTGAAGCAGGTCGATATCCAATCTGGTGAGATAGAGGATTTGGCGTTACCGGGATACACCTCTCTGGGGCAGCCTCATGTCAGTTCGGAGGGCAGGATTGCCCTTCTGGCCAGTTCCCCTCAGGCATCAACCCGAGTAATTAGCATTATGGATGGTGCTTTGACGATCCATAAACGAAGCACGGATGAATCTATTCCGGAAGTTGACCTGCCAGAGCCCTATGAAATCCAGTGGACCAGCAGCGATGGTGAGACGGTCTATGGCATTTATTCACCGCCGGCCAATGGGCGCTATGAGGGCATCGGGCTGCCGCCTGCGGTTATCTATATCCATGGTGGGCCGACCAGCGCGGTCGGCATTGGCTACCATCTGGATGCGGCCTTTTTCACCAGCCGCGGCTTTGGCTATCTGGAAGTGAATTACCGCGGCAGCACAGGCTATGGCCGGACTTATCAGGAGGCTCTCAAAGACAATTGGGGGTCAGTGGATGTGCTGGATGCCGTAGAAGGTGCTCAGGCCTTGGTTCACCAAGGATTGGCAGATCTTAATAAACTGATCATCAAAGGTGGCAGCGCAGGCGGCTATACGGTGCTGAATGCGCTGATCCATCATCCAGGTTTATTCAAGGCCGGGATTTGTTCCTATGGCGTCAGCAACCTCTTCACGCTGGCGATGGATACCCATAAATTCGAGGAACGTTACACCGATTCTCTGGTGGGTGCACTGCCGGAAGCCGCTGAGAAGTACCGTGCGTGGTCGCCGGTTTTCCATGCCAGTCAGATCAGGGATTCGGTGATCGTCTTTCAGGGTGAAGACGATAAGGTGGTCCCACCCAGCCAATCCGAGGAAATCGTAAACGCCCTTCGGGCGAACGGCGTGACCTATGAATATCATTTATATCCAGGTGAGGGGCACGGATTCCGCAAGTCAGAAACACTCAAAGCCTTCTATAAGGCCATTGACCGATTCCTGCTACAGAATGTGATCTACGGTTGATAAAAATGACCGGGAATGGACTAAATGCCATTCCCGGTTTTTCATAAAAAAAGAGCAAGTAACTTCAGAATTCCTATGGTGAAGGTTCAGGGGGATTGTTATCCGGTTCTACATGAACATAGGCCCGGTCAATCTCAGGCATGGATTCCAGCGCTTCAATCACGCGGTCATTGATATCGTGAACCTCGTCCAGGGTTTTATCACCGGGTAGGTTGATGTGCATATCCACGATCAACTTGGGCCCGACATAATCGCTCATCATGTGGTGGACATTTTCGACGCCGGGGACATTCCTGGCTTTTTCAATAATTTTCTCACGCAATTCTTTGTCAGCTCCGGCGCCGGTCAGATAGGCCAGGTTTTCTTTGCCGGCATCAAAAGCTGCCCGGAAGATCCATAGGGCCACCAGCACACCAGCGATCGGGTCCAGCAACGGTCCGATCCAGTTGGAGCCGAGAATGCCGATGAAAGCGGCTATTGAAGTCAGAACATCACTGAGATGGTCCTTGGCGGTGGCGCGCAGAGTGGGGCTTTCGACTTCTTTGGATATCTTAGTAATGATGAAGAACATCGCAGCTTTGACCGCTGCACTTGCCAGCAGGATGATCATTGGCAGATCTATCTCGATCACCTCACCACCGGCAAGGAACCGGGCAATGGATGAGCGCAGGGCTTCATAGCCTGCCAGGGTCATCATTACTGCAACCACAAGACCCACTAATGGTTCAAAGCGGGAATGTCCCTGGGGGTGAGTAATGTCTGGAGGTTGAAGGGCAACCCAGAGACCCACGACCATAGCCAGCGAGTAGATTACGTCGGAAACGGAATTTGCTGTGTCAGCATAAAGGGCGACACTGCCTGTGAAGTAAGAGGCGAGGCCTTTCGCCACCGCTAACAGGACGTTGCCTGCCAGGGTGATGATGAGGGCTGTTCGATATGCTTTTGTTCTACCCGGATTGGGTTCATAATCCCGGATCCACTGCATTGTATTCTCCAATAGTTGATGTTGAAATCTTTTGTTACTGCTTTATTCCCTTGAGGGTATTAATTGTATCGCAGATTTTGTTCTATTGACCATACGCTCATTAAATAAACATCCTCTTAATTCATTACGAACCTCCTCAGAACAATGAAAATGGTTGATAGGAAAAAACTGATATGCAGAAAAACGCATATATTGATATAATGCGGGTACTGAAAGAAGGATATTGACTTGATGAAAACTATTGACGCCATTACACAGGAGATCGTTGCTGAGTTTGCACAGTTCGACTCGGTGGATGAAAAATATGTCCATTTATTCACGCTGGGAGATTCCCTGCCGCCGATGGACCCTTCATTAAAGAATGAGGTCAACCGAGTGCAGGGTTGCCAATCCAAACTTTGGTTCCAACTGCAGTGGAAGGATGACCATTTCCATCTTCAAGCAGATTCGGATTCATCGGTGATCAAAGCGATTTCAGCGCTCTTGGTGCGTGTGGTGGAAAATATCCCACCAGGGGAACTTCAGGATCTGAATTTGGAATTCATCGATGAATTGAAGATCTGGAAGCTGGCCTCTGAGCGGAATAATGGCCTGGTGGCGATGCTGGAACATCTCAAGCGTCAGGCCGCTGAGCTGCAGAGCAAAAAGGCTGCACATGGCTAAACTAAGTTACCGGATGCTTCAAATTGGTGGTGCGCCAGCCGGACTTCTTGGCCTGGATGAGGTCTTTGCAGACCTATTTGCAGAGGGCTGCGACCCTGAGTTGCCCGAGACGAAAGAACGCCTCCTCAAAACAGTCCGGCAGCATAATTTTATTGCCAAACCGGCCCGTGAAGAGTATAAAAGCGTTCTGAGTCGAGAATATCTCCGTTATTACGAACATCGCACCCAGGGGCAGGACGTGAAGCCGAAGAACTATGGCGTCTGGCAAGGAATTCCGCGTGAACAAATTCCATGGTTCCCCACTGTCTCGGCTGCTTTATGCAATGGATGTGGGAAATGTATTGAGGTCTGTCCGAAGGATGTCTTCGTTATGACGGATGCGAATGTGGTTGAGGTTGTGGAGCCCTTTGCCTGCATTGTCGGCTGTTGTTTCTGCAAAAGTGCCTGTGATCCACAGGCGATCCTGATGCCGGAGAAGTCCATGCTCGATCATTACCGTCACGGTCAGCGTCACGCAACCTAATCTACACAAACGACCTGGAAATATAAAAAACAATGATCCATCCCGCCAGAGAAACCTGGCGGTTTTGCTAATTATTGCATGAGTTTCATCCTAAAGTCGGAAAATTCCTATGAAATGTCTTGATTAATCGACAGGAAATACACTATAACTTAACGTAGGAAGGAACCACTTTGATGATTTATTCTGAAACATATTGGCAGGAACAGATCCATCGGATCTTGCCCGACATTGAGATTGGGGAGGTTGATCTATTTCATGAAGGGCTGGTTAATGACGTATTGATCGTCAACCGCAAATGGGTGATCCGCTTCACCAAAACGGATTATGGCAAGGAGATGATGGCACTGGAGGCGCGCTTGATGCGTTTCTTGAATCCAATGATCTCCATGAACTTGCCGTTTCCTGTGGAGCACGAAGATGGCATGCTGGTCTATGATTTGCTGGATGGAGATGATTTCCTGCGGCATGACTGGCAAAATGTGAGTGAAGCCCAGCAAGTTGAGATAGCAAAACAGCTCGGAACATTCTTAAAGGAACTGAATGAGGCCCCGATCCAGAATCCCGGTTGGGATATTCCCCTGACCCTGGCCCCTGTGACCCGGGAGACCTGGCTGGATATTTATGACCGGGTGCAGGAAAAAGTCTGCCCGGTTCTTTTACCCCATCAGGTGGAGTGGCTGTCGAATTTGTTCGGTCCGGCACTGGACCAGAAGGACTTCTTTGATTTTGAGCCCGCGATGATCCATGGCGATCTGGGCCCTTATCACCTGCTTTTTGACCGCGAAGCGCAACACGTCAATGGGGTGATTGACTTTGCCATGGCCGGCATTGGTGACCCAGCCGCAGACCTGGGCAGCCTGATCAGTTATTATGGTGAAACTCTGATCAGCAAGCTGCGACCGTTTTATCCCCGCTATGATGCTCTTATTCAACGGGCCAGGTTTTACGCTGAAGCGGCGGAAGTGCATTGGGTGCTGTTGGGGGTTGAATCCGGCGAGACCTATTGGTTCACTTCTCACTTGGGCGAAGCCAAGGATATCATGCGCTGAAAACAGCAGGATGAATAGATAATATGTAAAATAAAATAGGCGTTGATCAGTCAACGCCTTTTATAATTCTAAATTTGATCAAGTAATTTGATTAAATTTCACCCTTCGTCTTCTTGATCATAGCCTGCTTCAAATCCCAAAGATTCCTGGAGACGGACACATGGTAGGTGTGGGGGTTCATGATTCGCAGAACACCGGGATCCAGCGCTTCAATATCTTTTTCCCGCATGGCCCGCATCTCAGCGATCTCTGGATGATCAACAACCAATTTTCCCTCCTGAATGACTGGGATCAGCAGTTTCTCAATTTGAGAGATATCCGCGGCCGCCAGTGTCCGGCGTTTGGTCGCCAGGGTGGGGTGGCAGAGCTCAAGCGGGGATTGAATGCGGATGTCCTCATCATAAAGGGATATCAGGTCCGCCGTCGCTTTGCCGCGGGCGTCATAGATCCGCCAGGCCCGCTTATTGCCGGGGTTGAGGGTCTTGTCGATGTTCTCGGATATCTTGAGAGTGGGTGTCCATTCCTGGCCCTGCTGGATGGCAACCAGTTTATAGACCCCATCCAGAGCTGAATCGCCGCCTGAGGTGATCAGCTTGGTGCCCACGCCGTAGGCCAGGCGCTTTATGAGACTGTCCGGGTCCACGCCATAACGAGTGGCTTCCTCCTGCACCTGGGTGATGATCTGCCAGATGACCATCTCATCGAGGTCGTTGGAGAGCACGATGGAGACGTCCGGGAAGCCGGCATCGTTCAGCATCTTGGCAGCTTTGATGGAGATATGGGCAAGATCGCCTGAATCCAGCCGGATGCCAACCGGACGGTGCCCATTCTTTTTGAGCTTCTCAAAGACCTTGATGGCATTTGGGACACCGGAACCGAGGGTATCGATGGAATCGACCAGCAAGAGGCAGTCATCCGGGTATAGATCGGCATAGGCTTCAAACGCTGCCAGTTCGCCTTGTCCCAGTGCCAGGAAGACCTGTACATAGCTGTGGGCGTGCGTGCCTTTGGGTGAGAAACCGAGGATGTGGGATGCGCCGACATTAGATGAGAAATCCGCTCCACCGATCAGCGCGGCTCGGGTGCCCTGGATGGCACCGAGACCTTGCGCCCGTCTTAACCCAAATTCCATCAAGAGTTGCCCTTGGGCGCTGTGTTTGATTCGGGCGGCTTTGGTTGCTACCAGGGTTTGATAGTTGACAATGTTGAGGAGACCGGTTTCGATGATCTGCCCGACAGCTAAAGGGCCCTCAACTACATGGATTGGCACATTGGGATGCACCACCCGGCCTTCCTGCATGGCATAGAGGTTGATGGCCAGGGAGGAAAAATCATCCTTCAGCCATTTGAGGAAATCCTGTTCAAAGAGCGGCTTCCCTGAGCTGCTTTTCTGTTGGCTGAGGAATTGGATCTCTTCCTCTCCGAAGCTCGCTTCATCTAACCAATCGGTTAGGGTTTCCAGCCCGGCATTGACGCAGTAACCGGCCTTATGGATGCCGTAATTGGGGGTGCTGCGGAAGAAATGATCGAATTGGGCATTGATCTCATGCAATCCAAGCTTGAAATAAAGCTGGGACATGGTCAGTTGATATTGGTCGGTGAAGAGGATGCCGCTGGCTGTCTTTAATTCGGAGGGTTTCATAGAGAATGTCCTTTGATATTACTAAATTAGAATTCGTGGTTTGTGCTTATTCTCGGCTTCAAGAATCCGTTGAGTAAAGCGGAATTTGAATCGGATTTGTTGATGATCGTAATAATAATAAATTATTAAATTTTTGCAGTGGTCACTCAGCGCCGAGGGCTGGGATGCCAAAAATGAGGATCAGCCCGTTATCCATGCCCAGACCGATCAGGTTACCATAAGGTGAGAAATCCAGGCTGACCGGTTGACCGAGGAAATTTCCAGCCAGGGGATAGATAACAACGGAGAGAGTCTCTTGCTCCGTAACTCCCCAGAGGGACAGGTTATCTTCTGAGACATAGGCGAGAATTGAGTTGGTTGGGTTGAAAGCGAGTTGATAGCCCGTGCCATTGTTCTCATCAGTGATTGCTATCGAGTCCAGAATGAATTGATTTCTGGTGAGGGGATAAACCCAAACCTGTTCGCCTGCAACAGCCAGATAAATATCATCGGTTGATAGGGTAAGGTCCGTGAAGGGGCCGTTCTCCAAGAACTGTGAAGGGGTGAAATCTGTCCGGTTGAAGGCAACTGCATCTACCTGATTACCTGCGGTGAGGAACCAGCTCCCATCCATGTTTTGGGCAACTCCAGTGATTTGGAAGGGGTTTTGACTTTCAGGATTCAACAGCCGGATCCGGAAAGAGTCATCCACCTGCCAGAGGCTGGAGGTGCAATCATCGCTGCCTGCAATGAGCTGACGGCCATCCGAAGAAAAAGCCAGGGCGGTAACCGCGGCCTGATGACTTGAGGGCAGATCGGTGTGGCTGCCATTATTGAGGTCAAAAATTCGGATGCCACCGTTTGCCAGGCCTGCAGTCAGAAGACTGCCATCCCGGGAGAAGACTAAAGAACTGGCATTGCCATCCAGCACGCCAAGCAGCTGGCCGTTGCTGATGCTATAGACCCGAATCCAGCCATCGCTGTAACTTGCGGCCAGGATCGTACCATCCGGTGAGAAGACCATATCGGTCAATTCACCAGGCGTTTGGTCAATGAAGTTGATCAGCTCGCCATCCTGGGTTGCGCGTTTCTCAATAATGCCATCTGGACGAAGTCCAAAGAAGAACTCGCTGCCGGACGAAAAAGTGACATTGGTGTAGGTCACGTCAATCGTCCAGAGCACAGTAGTATCCGTGGTGCTTCTGAATTCGGTCAGGCCATCATTACGTGAGATCAGAACCATCACATCATCCGGGGTCAGGGCGATCAATCCGATAGGGGGGATAGGCTGGCTGGAATCGCAGGACCAGGAGATCACGCCGCTGCTGTTTTGGCAGCTTGCGGGTGCCTGCGTGCAGGGATCGGGGATACTCTTGGGATAATTATCCAAAAGGAAGTCGTATTCGTCTGAGAGGATCTCCCAGGACAGGATGGATTGGCCGTTATTGATCAGAATAAAGGTGCCGTCACTGGATGGGACAACTTGTGCTCCATAAGTCTCAAAAGTATTCCAGAATCCGGGCGAAATGGATGATGGCATGTCCAAAAGGTCGCTTTCTTCTGTATAAGAAAGCGATTGCAGCAGGAGATCAGGCTGGTTATAGATCACGCCGGCCAGGTCCAGTTCCGCACTTAGATAAGCTGCCAGGCCCTGTTGGAGCGTCAAGTTGACGGAGACGTACCAGGTTGTGGTATCCCAGCGGATTAAATGGATCTGTTCTGCGGATTGGGCCATCAGCAACAGGCTGTCACTTTTTGGTGAGAACGCTAACTGGATATCCTTATTAAGAAAATCCTCCGGCTGATCGAAATTAAGCCGGTTCAGTAAAGTCATATCCGCTTTGGAAACGATATCAATCACACCTTCTTGCTGTCCGAAGGCGATGTACTGGTTATCCGCTGAAAATGCGATCATGCTGACAGGATAGGGAGTCAGGATCTGGACGATCTGCGCGTAGGAGATGCTGTCATAGAGCGTTGCACCCAGGTCGTTACCCACGGCCAGAATCTGACCATCTGCAGAGATAGCAATGGTATTGGCCCGGGGATTTCCCCAGACCGCGAGGGGGACCACTTGAGCGGCGTTATCGGGTGTGATCTTGCCTGCCAGTTCGAGCAGGGACATGTTGGTCAGGGTGAGATCATCCCATTGGGTGACCGTCACCGGCCCGCCCTGAGTGGGCGCGCTGGTCGCGGTGGCCTGTGCGGCAGGGGATGTGGCTGTTGGGAATTGGGTTGGCTGGGGAGTGGCCGTGGCTTGGCCGGGGGTGAAGGGTGTGGCGGTGAGGCTGGGGGCTTCGGGGGTCTTTTGGCAGCCGGAGATCACCAGGGTGGTCATGATTAATACTGCAAGTAAAAACCTGATCTTTGACCGAAACACTGCTCACCTCTTATCCGATTCCGCTGATATAACCACCGGTTCCTCTATGGTGCCGGTGTAATTCGTCCCATCCGGGAAGATAACCTTCACCAGAGAGCTGTCCTTATAGATGGATAATCCCTGCCAGTGGACCTTGAGTGGGTTTGCGAAGGGGAAGTGGCCCCATAGGATCACACGGTTTGGCGAGAGGATCCGAATCCCAGCCAGTTCCAACAACAGCCCCAGGGGGGCCAGCCCGGCAATGGCGTTCCGGTTTCCCGCCGGTAATCCATCACTCTTATTATAAAACGGAAAGAAGCCATCATGATGAGCCAGCCCGGCTGTGATCGTCGTCATCAAATGGGTGAAGAGATCAGCGGCAAGCTCTGTTTGTCCGGAGTGGAGCAATCCCTCAATGAGGAGGGTATTCCAGAGCACATTGATTCGAACCGTGAGTGCTGGCGGCAGCTCGTGGCGGCCTTTCCAGGTTTCAGCCAGGCCAAAAAAGCGCTCATTTTCAACCATTAATGCAGGGTTCGCAATAATGCTCTCGATCATTTCCGGTGTGGCGGATTGGGTGAGTAAGGGTAATAAGCAGGAAATATCCGGCTGGGAGAAATCCGCTGTCTCCAGAACGAAACGGTCCTCCGGCTGCAGTCCTTCAAAGGTGATGGACTGGATGGATTGATAGAGTTGGTGGCTGGTCAGATGGGCCTTTCCCAACACCCAGCGTAAATCTCTAGATTTGATGACTTCCTCAATGGGGTTGCCCTGGGGATCAGTTCCTTTCAGGCGAATGATGCAAGCCCGGGTATGTTCATCAGCGGCAAACAAGTGTAACTGCAGCCGCTGCGGCTTGAGGAAGGCTTTGCTAATAGTCAGTTCCTTCTGGACCCGACCCGGGTAGAAAAGTTCACGGTCGGGGGTTAGACCTGATTCGATATCCCTATAGATGAAGGAATTATTACGCTCATCCCAGCACTGGTGTATATGGTGAGTGATTTGATTTGCCAGGGATTGATATTTACCTGCGGCAGCCTCCTCACCAATCAACGATGCGATCCGAGCCAGCGCTGTCACTTCCATCAACAGCATCGCCAATAAGGCAGGACTTTTCGCTGTGCGGATATCGAGGCCGTGCCCGGTATCTTCCCAGATGTCAAAGTTGAACACACCGGTATCCATTTGCAGCTGGCGGGTATCCTCCCAGGCGAAATTCTCCACTGGCAGCCAGGGTTCAATAGATTTGCAAAGGGCAGGGAAGGTCCGGCTGAGACGGTCGCTGTTCCCGTCAATTTCAAAGGCTTTCAATGCCAGGCTGGCCAGCAGCGGGCATTCGTGAAAAGGCCGGCTGAAGGCAAAGGAGTTCCCCTCGGAATAAATGGAGCCGTCCTCTTTTTGACGGGTGAGGAAGGTGGCCAGGATGGTTGAGAGCTGGTCTGGTCTGGTGGGTAGCAGAACCTGCTTTAAATGTAGCGTTTCAAGCAGTGAGAGATCATCCCTGCGTGTCTGTTGGGTGATGCTGTTTGGCGCGTCATCCGGCAGGCGGGAGCGCAGGAAAAAGGGAGACTGTTGATTTTCAGGCTGGCCGATCCAATGGCGCTGGGCTTCGGTCTGGGCCAGTGTGAACGTGGAATCCCAATCCGGGTTTCCGGTTTGTACCAGGATGGTCCTTGCAGCATGGAACTTGGCATGCTTTTGGACCGTTTCTTGCCAGGGTGAGGCAGCGACCTTACGAGCCGCGTCGAGAGACGCTTCACGGGTTTCTTTGGTTGCCAGCGCCCAGGTCAGCTTGCGTGATTGGCCGGCTGTCAGGTGGATGGGGATGGACAGGGCGGGATAGGGGCTGCTGACCGCTGAGGGGCCGCCCGTCATGAACAGTACTGGGGAGAGATCCTTGGTGTGCCCCGAGATGATCTGATTGATCCCTTCCCGGTCCGGGTAAGCTGCGGTTCCCTGCGGCATGGAGACCAGGATGACGGCCAGATCCAGGGTGAGGGAGAGTAAGGTCTCGCTGGTGTTGGTAAAGGTGACGCTCCCTACGGTGACATCTTCCGCCGGGATGTGGGCCTGAAAAGTCAATTGACAGTTCTCGTCCGGTGAAGATTGAACCGTGATCGAATCCGGTAGATATTGGGTGACGGCGGGGGGGCGGAAGAAAGTGGATGCTTGATGGTAGTGCTTGTTCCCAATGGTGATTACGGGAAAAAGACACATTGACCGGCAGCGCAATCCATAAGTGGTATGCAAGCAGAAGGGATAGACCTCATTTTGAGGCATTTGGAGCTCCCAAACCTGATCGTTTTCCGGTTGGAAAGGCGTAAAAGCCCCATCAGAAGCAAGGATGAAGGCTTTTGGGCCGATGGAAAAAACAGGTTGAGCGTCCATATCTTCAATTTTACCAATGAAACACTCCGGAAAACTGGCTCCTTTTGTGAAAATCGTGACGAATTTGCCATTCGGGGATTAAAGGGGATTTGTGCTAGAATAATGCCATGATGGAAGAAAATGAACCTAATAATGAAAACGAAATGGAACCCACCTCGGACACTTCGTCGGCTTCTGAGGAGGAGATAACCAAGGAAATCCCGGTTATGGCGAATGATAACAGACCTGAACCTGAAGAGAACCTGCCCCAGGAAAATCAAGGCGATGACTCTGCTGAAATGGAAAATCCCGTTGAAGGCTCGGAATGGGTAAGCGAATCAGAAGCTTTCCCTGAATCGGAAGACCAGCACTCCATTGATCTTAATGGAAATGCCCCTGTCCCGCCACATCACCCCACGGGCGATCCCGAACAAACAGGCGGCTGGTGGGGAGATGTTCCCTTCACGCCGATTGAAATGCTGGACGAGGAAGACACCCAACCGATTAAGACAGTTCCCTCTGATGACCAGGCGACTCGTGTGATGCCTTCCGAGACGCATGTGGACCCCAATAGTGTAACACGGGCGATCCCAACTGAGGGTGAGGGCGAAACAGGGGCTGCTGCTGACGCTGAGACCCAGGTGATGCCGGTTTCAAATGTTCGACGGCGTCCCAGTGATGATATTCCCACGGTACCGCCTCCCAATATGCCCTCAGGCTGGATACCCCGCGACCCCAATTTGCCGCATGCTGTCAGCGAAGTGGACGATCAGGCTACCCGGGTGACCCCGGCTGCCTATACCGCTCCTCAACGGTCAGCGGATGGAACCACCGGTCAGCGCCGTCCGGCAGGTGAGCGGGGGCGGAGACCTTCGGAACTGAAACGGCCGGTCCGCAATAATGGAAAGAAAAAGGGCAAAGGCTGCTGGACAAAGGTGTTACTGGCTTTTATCTTTTTTATCATCCTGGCCATTTTGGTGGCCGGTTCAATTGGCATTTACCAGTATTTCCGGATTTCCTCTTCTCTGCCGGATGTCGGTGAACTGCGCGATCGGGCGGCTCAATTTGAGACCACCCGGATTTTGGATCGGAATGGGAATATTCTCTACGAGATCATTGACCCCAACGCTGGCCGCCGGACCTATGTCTCACTGGACGATATTTCACCCTTTCTGATTGCGGCGACCATTGCCACTGAGGATAAGGACTTTTATACCAACCCCGGCTTTGACCTGTGGGCGATGTTGCGGGCCCTTTGGCAGAACTATACGGCTGGGGAGATTGAATCGGGCGCCTCCACGATCACCCAACAACTCGCCCGGGCATTGCTGCTGGATCCATCAGAACGTTATGAGCAGTCCTACCGGCGGAAAGCCCGTGAGATCGTGCTGGCATACAAAATTACCCAGGAATATTCCAAGGAAGAAATCCTTGAACTTTATTTGAATGAGAATTTTTATCTCAATATGTCTTATGGGGTAGAAGCTGCTTCCGAGACCTATTTCAACACTTCAGCCAAGAACCTGAACTTGTGGCAGGCTTCTTTCCTGGCGGGGCTGCCCCAGGGGCCGTCCATTTATGATATTTATACCAACCGGGAGGCCACGCTCTACCGTCAGCGTTCCGTATTGGTGCTGATGTATGAACTGAGCTCCGAACGGGATTGCATTGATGTCGGGATGGGGATGCCGCCGGTTTGCGTAACATATGAGGACGCAACCCAGGCTGCCCTGGACCTGACGAATTATGATTTCCCTGACGCGACCTTTAACATGGCCTACCCGCACTGGGTGGTTTATGTGCGCAATCTGCTTGAACAACAATATGATCCACAGACCATCTATCGCAGCGGCTTCACCGTTTACACAACGCTGGACCCGGATCTGCAGGATGAGGCTGAGCGGATCGTCTCGGAACAGGTGGCAGCGCTGGCGGATAACAATGCTTCCAACGGCGCACTGATTGCAATTGAACCGAATACTGGTGAGATTCTGGCGATGGTGGGCTCTGAGGACTTTTATAATGAAGATATTGACGGCCAGGTGAATATGGTGCTGAGCCAAACCCGCCAACCCGGTTCTGCCATCAAACCGCTGACCTATGTGGCGGCATTTGAGAAGGGGTGGACGGCTTCGACACTGATTTGGGACGTCCCCTCGGAATTTGCGCCGTCCGATCCTTATGACACTAGCCCGGCTTATGAACCGGTCAACTATGACGGCAAGTTCCACGGTCCGGTCACTGTTCGATCAGCTTTGGCGAATTCTTATAACATCCCCGCAGTTAAAGCACTGCAATATGTCGGGATCTATGATGACGAAGCGAAACCAGGCGCAGATGGGTTGATCGCATTTGCAGAGCGTCTGGGGATCACCAGCCTGACCCGGTCGGATTACGGGTTGGCGCTGACCCTCGGTGGCGGCGAAGTGAGCCTGTATGAGCTGACTTCGGCTTATGCGACCTTCGCCAATGAAGGCCGGCGGGTGCCTGCCGTGGCAATCACCAAAATTGTGGACCATTCCGGCAATGTAATCTTTGAATACGAACCGCCTGCGGGTGACCAGGTCGTCCGGGCGGAACATGCCTATCTGATCTCGTCGATCCTTTCAGATACAGCCGCCCGCATCCCTATGTTTGGGACCAATCCGGTCATCAACCTGGATTTCACCGCTGCGGTGAAAACGGGTACAACCAATGATTTCCGCGATAACTGGACCGTGGGCTACACGCCCGATCTGGTGGTCGGCGTTTGGGTGGGCAACACGGATTACACCCCGATGACCAACACCTCGGGGTTGAGCGGTGCTGGGCCAATTTGGGCTCAATTTATGACAGAAGCGATAGATCAGCTTAAGGGTGGGAATCCCTCATCCTTAGGTCGCCCGGCTGGGATTGTGGATCGCGTGATCTGTGCTGTCTCCGGGGCGGAACCCTCATCCTGGTGCCCGCAACAGAAGAGTGAGATCTTTGCCTCAGATCAGCTGCCCAAACCAAGTGCGGAAGATCTCTGGAAGAAGATCAACTTGGATACCTGGACAGGTCTGGAGGCCTCCGAAGCCTGTTCGGAGTATACGGCCATGCAGTTTGTGATCAACGTGGAAGATGAATGGGCACAGGAATGGTTGAAGAACAATTCGGCAGGCCAGGCCTGGGCGGAGGATATGGGCTTTACGGATCCCCTATACTTCCTGCCGGAGCGCGCCTGTAAATCCAGCGATCCGCGGCCGACGATCAACCTGACGAATATCACAGACGGACAGACAATTTCGTCCAGCCCGTTGGAGATTAAAGGGATCATCACAGCCACAGACAATTTTGATTTCTATCGGATTGACTGGGGCCGAGGGGCGGAACCGACCAAGTGGAACACTTTGGTGAAGAAGACCAATAACAAGGTTGATTCGATTAAGACGCTCTATGAATGGGATTTGAGTGAACTGGAGCCGGGAATCGTCACTATTCGGGTTCTGATGCGCAGCACCGAAGGGACCTATGCCGAGAAGCGGTATTCATTGAATATCCAGGTGCCCACGCCCACGCCGACCGTGACGCCTACGCCTACAGAGACTCAGACCCCCACCATCACACCGACTGAGACGCTGGTGCCATCAAGTACACCGACCACAACGCCAACTAACACGGTGACGCCGACGCCTACCGTCACACCGACGCCAACGGTAACACCAACGGCAACCAGTACGTGACGAGGATTTTAGAATAATGCCAGTTGTGAGGATTGGAATTCCGGCGGGTCTGCCATAAGCTGCTCCCGGAACAGTTCCCGTGAGAGCAGCGGATTTGCCTCAAGATCCCGCACCAAACGATATTTCATCAACGTAAACCCGTGATTCAGTTTTGCTTTTAGAACTGGATCACGTTCTTCTTTATAGGCCAGCAGGTTGGCGCGGCTGCCTGGGATCAGGAGAATGCGAGTTTTCGCTTCGTTTTGGGGGTTGGCGAGGTGCTTTTCCACGATGGCTGAGGCCAGGATCACAAAACTATAGGAGGCTATTGGTGAGCCGGATTCATGCCAGGTCAGGATGTCATTGTTGTGGACTTCATACCCCAGTGTTTCCCCGATCCGAGTCAGGGACGCGGTCATCTCGGCGATGTCAACTTTCCGGACAGCTGGCTGGTCGGATTCCCGCAGCTGCCAGGTGTGGGAATCGGGGTCAATCAGGTCCGCATAGGATTCGAGGCAGTTCAGCAGGTCATCGTGATTGGGGGTGAATATCCCCGGCAAAGCCTCATAGGCTGCTTGTTTTACTTCATTGGAGGTTGTCTTGCCACGCTGGATCAGATGCCGGACGACGATTTGTTCCAGGCGATCAATCAGGGGTGGCTCCGTCTCACCCGGGTTGGTCAGCCACCAGACGCCGGTGTCAAGCGATGCCGTGCCGCCGCCAACACGCTGCAGGAAATCCCGCTGTTCGAATAGAGATTCGAGAAAGCGTTCCGTTTCGGAGGCGAACTGGTTTTCTTTATCCTGGAAGATTTCAACAGCCAGGGCGTTTTGGTTGGCCAGTTCCGCTACGGTCGCTTCAAAGATAAGGTCAAAATGGGCAGGCTCACCTTTTTGCTGCAGATAATTTGTGATGATTTCTTTGGCGCGGGTCAGCATTTGGGTGGGGCGGATATTCCCAGACAGGCCCTCCTCACGTTGGAACTGACATTGGGCGATCTCGTCATCGGGTGAGTAGGCAAAGGTGGAAAGGGCCCCGCCAACAGCGCCTGCTGCGAGCAAGGCGGCTAAAAGGAGTAAAGGCTCCACTTCGGCGACCAGGCCCAGGATTTTGGCGGGCGGCTGGATTAGTTCATTCAGGAGGGAGAAGATCGCGCGGAGGGCATTGGTATGCCAGTTCCAGTCATAGCGCTGGCGGGCGAGTACTTGACGAATGGGATCGACAGCGCTCTGCCCCCAAATCCAGCCGGTCCACAGCGCTGAGAGGGTCCAAAAGGCCTGGTTGGGGCGCGGGATGGCGGTGATCATCGCCGGGATCTTGCCTGCTTCCGGCATGGGATCGAGTTCCTTGAGCCGTCCTTCAAACAGGACAAGGGCTGGGTGATCAGGTGGGGTTCCGGTCCAGGATTCCATTGGGATTGGATCTGCCAGCACCTTCCAGGTTTGAATGGCGTCTTCCATCGCCTTCCAGAGGTTCTTTTCCTGATAGACAGGTGGTACGGTGAGCTGGCGGGGGCGTTCACGCGGCGTGGGGTAGGCCCAGAGGGTATTCCCCTGATCCGCCGCAGATAAGATCAGCGCAATCAGCAAGTCTCGACGGCGCGGGGTTTGTTCAAGGCCATCCAATTTGTTGATGATGGTTTGCAGGACGATCAGCGGCCGGATGGGGTAGCTGGTGAGTGCGGTCTTAACTTGGGGCCGTAAGGGATCATCGCTGCCGGTGATCCGATTGAGGGCGCGAGCCTGGTGCAATTGGGCGGGGGGGAGTTCGTCCAGGCTGTTGAGCGCAGTGATATCAACAAGCTGCTCTCCTTTAGCACCGCAGTTTGGGCAGTTCACCAAAGCAGCATAGGGGCGCTGATCTTCTTTCTTCCAGAGGAAAGCGTCGGCTTCAATCAGGGTGCCGCAATCCGTACAGTGGACTTGGTAGAGGCTGCGGATATAGGGCTCCATGCGGTCATCGCCTTTTTCGGCGATGGCAAGATCCTGCAGGGCGGCCACCATCTCTTCTTTTTGGGGTGCACTTGCCAGGATGCGAATCAGAAAGGCGTGGATCGGGTTATTGGCGGTGACCAGCACGGGGTATCCCGCCTGGACAAGTTCGATTGGGATGAGAGGGTTGAATCCAAAGGGATCGAGGACAAAATCGCCTAATGAAAGGTTGTTGCTTGCCCAACGGGTGACCATTCCCCGAGGAATAGGCGGCAAAAAGCGACCGAGGGGGAGTTCGGGGGGTGCGCTATCTCCGGAAATGTAGGGGATGTTCATCGAGCTGTCCTTTCAGGGCAGAGCGTTCGATGAAGCGGCGATCTGACACTCTAATGAATGGAACCTGACCCTTAGGGTTGTTTCAAGATGATGACCTGGTAGGGCTTAAGATCCAAATGATTTTCAAAAAGACCGTTGCTGCCAAAAATCGCCTGCCATTGACCCTCAGGGAGGTCTGCCTGGACTTCACGGCTGTTGAAGTTGAGCACGACCACCAACCGATCATCACCGAGTGTGCGTTCGAAAACCAGGTGTGTATGCGGGTCGGTTGTCAGCGCTTCGAAGTCACCACGTTGGAGGGCGGGTTCGGATTTGCGGAGGGCAGCGAGACTCTTGAAGAAGAGCAGCAGCGATTCCGGTTGAGCGGCCTGGTTGACAACATTACGTTCCTGGTAGTTCTGGTTCACCGGCAGCCAGGGTTTGGCCTCGGAGAAACCAGCGTTTTTTCCACCCGTCCACTGCATAGGCGCCCGGCAGCCATCCCGGCCTTTATGGAGCGGCCAGAAGGTTTTGCCAATCGGATCGAGCACATCGGATTTCTTGCGGACTGGGATATCCCGCATACCGATTTCTTCACCATAATATATGAAGGGGGTTCCCTTGATAGTGAGTAACATCGCCAGGGCAACCTTGGCCCGCCGGTCATCTTCGCCGAAGCAATAGCGGCTGGCGGCCCGGATCATGTCATGGTTGCTGAGGAAGTTGTTGGGCCAGGCATTTTCTTCAAGCGCGGCATACCACTTCTGAGCGGAATCGAGGAAGCGTTTGGGATGCCAGCGGTTTTCAGCGAATTCAAAGTTGAAGGCGGCATGGAGTTTATCTTTGCCGCAGTAAGTAGCTGTATGGGCGGTATCGGACAGGAAAGTCTCACCGACTACGTAACCGCCAGTGTGGTCATCGAGAATGGCTCGGATTTCACCTAACAGGGGGTACATTTCCGGCTGTGAGGCATCATGGATGTGTTGTTGGCGGTCAAAGGTCCGGATACCGAGTTTGGGCGGATTATCGCGGAAGGCAGCATCTTTGAAATACGCATTGAAAACATCCAGCCGGAAACCGTCCACGCCTTTGCCAAGCCAGAAGCGGAAAACATCCAGCATCGCCTGGTGGACATTGGGGTTGCGCCAGTTCAGGTCCGGTTGTTCCTTGTAAAACATGTGGTAATAATATTGGCCCATCTCGGGGTCATATTCCCAGCCGGAACCGCCGAAGATGGCAGCCCAGTTGTTTGGCGGCTCACCATCCGACTTTGGATAGAGCCAAAGGTACCAGTCGTGATAGGGGTTTTCTTCGGATTCCTTGGAGGCGATGAACCAGGGGTGTTGGTCAGAGGTATGATTGAGGACCAGGTCCATAATGATATGGATATCCCGCTTTTTGGCTTCCCGGACAAGTTTCTCGAAATCTTCCATGGTACCAAATTTGGGATCAATGCCCGTGTAGTCTGCCACGTCATAGCCAAAGTCGACATCAGGTGAGGGATAGATGGGGGAGAGCCAGATGGCATCCACGCCCAAATCCTGAAGGTAATCCAGTTTATTGGTAATACCGGGCAGATCACCGATGCCATCGTTATTGCTATCTGCGAAAGAGCGGGGATAGATTTGATAGATGATGCCATCCCGCCACCAAAGATACTCATTTTTCATGTCGGACCCCTTACATCTGATAAATTGAAATAATGTGAGTGTTATTGCATTAAGAATACCATAAGCCTGATCCAATTTGGGCGGAATATTTACGATGTGGATGATTTTATATTTTCTCCCCATCTTTCCACCTACACACCCAATGTCTTGCACCCCCCTTTACTTTGTGCTAAAATCACAGGTGAGTTATTAAGCTTAGGCTTATGTTTTATACCCTTTCGTCGAAAAGTGGGTGTCCCCCACTTTTCTGTGTATCATGCAAGAATATTTGATGGAGTAAGTAGCAACATGAAGAGTGAATTCGCACTGGCATTTAATGAGGTAGTGGAAGATCGACAGCTTTCCAAGGAAGTGATCCTGGAGGCGCTCGAGTCTGCTCTTGTCTCTGCCTATCGTAGGGCGGTTAATGCCTCTAATGCCCAACTGGTTGAAGCAAAGGTCGATATGGATTCAGGTCAGATCGAGATCTTTGCTGAAAAAGAGGTCGTAGAAGACGTTCAGGACGAACGAACTGAAGTTCTCCTGAGCGAAGCTCGTGAAGTTGATCCTGATGCCGAATTAGGCGATATGGTGGTTGTAGAAACCACGCCTGACGATTTTGGCCGTGTTGCCGCGCAAACGGCTCGCCAGGTGATCCAGCAGCGAATTCGTGAAGCTGAACGTGAGATCCAATTTGATTTTTTTGAGAAGCAAGTTGGCGAGATCGTCAGCGGTGTCGTTCAAGCCGTCAGTGGCCGAGGCGCAACCATTGGCCTCGATAAGAAGGCCGAAGGGCTGATGCTTCGTAAAGACATGATCCCACGAGAACGTCTCCGTGTGCATGATCGGATTCGATCTTTGATCTATGACGTGAAGGAAACTAGCCGTGGCCCGCAGATCTTCCTTTCTCGGGCGCACCGCAATTTCTTGCGGCGGCTGTTGGAAAATGAAGTCCCTGAGATCTACCACGGTGTGGTTGAGATCCGTTCAATTGCCCGCGAGCCCGGCCAAAGGGCCAAGGTTGCCGTCTCGGCAACGCAGCAGGGCATTGACCCAGTGGGCGCCTGTGTGGGTGTCCGTGGCGTGCGCATCCAGGCCATTGTGCGTGAACTGAATGACGAAAAGATTGATGTGATTGAATGGAGCAACGACACCGCTGCTTTCATCTCCAAGGCCATTAGCCCGGCCCGTGTTTTGGGCGTTTATCTGATGGAGTCCAGTGAAGATGGCAGCACAGCGACGGTTGTTGTACCTGAAGATCAACTTTCATTGGCAATTGGCCGAGATGGACAGAATGCCCGCCTGGCAGCTAAGTTGACTGGCTGGCGGATTGACATCAAGAGCCTGGCGGAAGCCGCCGGTGAATCGATGCATAAATTGGAGAGGGATCCCCGTTATGCTGAGATGTTAGATCGGGAAGGCGAATCAATGGAGAAACTTACAGTCCTTCTGGAAAAGAAGGCTGAAGGGCGTCCATTGCCGCCTGAAGATTATGACTTCATGGCTGCTTTTGTTGACCGGGTGGAACGCCGGGTTGAGAAGAAGCGCCGGGAAGAGGATCTGGAAGAAAAACGTCGGTACGAAGAGGCGTATGCTTCTGTGCCGCCGTTGACCTTTGATATTGATATTCTGGATGTTGATCTTAAGGAACATGTCCTTTATATCCTCCAGGAAGCCGGAATTGATACTCTGGGTGATCTGGTTTTGCAAATGCGTCTGGATAGTGACAAGATCCTCGCTATGAATGGCATTGGTCCAAAATCTTTTGAAGAGGTCAAGACACTGACCGATGCTTTGCGGATCACGCCGGAAGAGGCTGCCGCTCTTGCCGAAGCTGCTGCTGAGGCGGAAGCCGAGGCCCAGGCCCAGGCTGACTCTGAAGCTGTTGAAGCTCAGGAGCTGGCTGAAGAAGCCGTTGGTGAAGCGGAAGCTGAACCTGTTGCTGAAGGTGCAGCGGCCGAAGAGGTTGCTGTAGCCACACCGGAAGAGTTTGAAGAAGAAGCCATCGCTGAATTGGAAGTTGAAGCGGTTGAAGAACCGAAGGTTGAAGAGGCTGTTGCTGAACCTGAACCTGAGAAGCCTGTAGCGAAGAAAGCGCTTGCAAAGGAGCCAGAGGAAAAAGAAGAGGAAGATGAATTTGATAAACTCTTCTCCTATGATGCCCGCAAGTATGGCTATTATGAAGATGAAAAACCCAGATTTGTTGAAGAGGATTCTTCCTCAGATAAATCAGGTACGAAGAAGAAAAAGAGCAAGAAGAAACGTCGGCCCAATATCGATGAACAGGATGGATGGGAAGACTGGTAGACAAGTTATGAGAAGCGATTAGATGGTCAAGAAAACCAAACGTCGCAGCAAGCATGTGCCGCAGCGGACTTGTGTCGGCTGTCGGGAGATCTTGCCGAAGCGTTCCTTGATCAGGATTGTGAGAAGTCCGGAGGGTGTTCAGGTTGACCCCACCGGAAAAGCGCATGGCCGTGGAGCCTATCTTCACGACCAACGATCCTGCTGGGTGCGCGGCGTAAAAAGCAGTCTTGGCCATGCACTCAAAGCTGAGCTCACCGAACAGGAAAAGCAAGCGCTTCTGGCGTATATGCAGGAGCACATTCCTGAGGATGAGCCGGCGATGAAGGGGGCAGAGGATTTGTCAGGATGAGTTAAGATCATCTGGTCGCTCCCGAGCAGTTCAATATTCAAAACGGCTTTGAGATATCTCAGAGATTTCTCAAGGTAGGGGAAAACATGGAGGTGTTGTGTGAGCGATAGTGATATTAAACAAGTCATCCTGCCTTTTAGTATCAGTGTACGGGATTTAGCCGAAAAATTAGAGGCCAGCCCCATTCAGGTCATCAAAGTCTTGATGGCCAATGGTGTTATGGCCAGCATTAACCAGACTGTAGACTTTGATACAGCGGCGGTTGTGGCCAGCGAATTGGGTTTTGATCCCGAATTGGAACAGGTCGTCGAAGAAACCAAAGAGGACGAAGGTGAAATTCCCCTTTGGCGGCGGATGATCGCTGATGAAAAAGAAAAAGATCTGAAACCCCGCCCACCTGTTATCTCCATGCTGGGTCATGTGGATCATGGTAAGACCTCACTATTGGATGCAATCCGAGAGACGAATGTCGCCGGTGGGGAAGAGGGTGGGATCACCCAACATATCGGCGCCTACCAGATTGACCATAAAGGGCGCAAAATCACCTTCCTGGACACCCCCGGTCATGCCGCTTTCACATCCATGCGGGCCCGCGGTGCGCAAGGTGCTGATATTGTGATTTTGGTGGTCGCTGCGGATGACGGTGTGATGCCGCAAACCCGTGAAGCTGCCAGCCATGCCAAAGCTGCTCAAGTGCCGATCATCGTGGCGCTGAACAAGATGGACCTCTCCAGTGCGAATCCTGAATTGGTCAAACGCCAGCTTTCCGAGATCGAATTGGTCCCGGATGACTGGGATGGCGACACGATTGTGGTGCCTGTCTCGGCCAAGAAGAAGCAAGGGCTGGATGACCTGATGGAAGCGATTCTGTTAGTGGCGGAGAACAACAAAATTGAAGCCAATCCCACCGGTAAAGTCCTGGGGACTGTGGTTGAAGCTGAACTCGATAAGACCCGCGGTGTCATGGCAACCCTGTTGCTTCAAAATGGTACGATTAAAGTAGGTGACACCATCCTGGCTGGAAAAGCCTTTGGACGGATCAAGGCCATGTTCGATTATCGCGGTGAAAGGATCAAGCAAGCTGCTCCTTCCACGCCTATCGTTGTGATGGGTTTGAACGATGTACCGGCTGCCGGTGACCTTTTCCGCAAGGTGGCTTCTGAGAAGGACGCACGAGCCATCGTTGCTGATATTGAGGCCAGTGAACAGACCCACTCCGTTGCCCGGAAAGCCACTCTTGAAGACCTCTTTGAGCAATTGCAGGCTGGCGAGGAACAGGAATTGCGCTTGATTGTGAAAGCGGACGTCCAGGGCTCGTTGGAACCGATTGTCAATTCTTTGAATGAAATTAGTGACAAGGCGCAGGATGTCTCGATTAAAATTCTGCACGCTGAAACCGGTAATATTTCCGAAAGTGATGTTATGCTGGCGACAGCCTCGGATGCCATCGTGGTTGGCTTTGCTGTTGAAGCGGATAACGCTGCTGAACGACTGGCGGAAAAAGAGCGCGTCTCAATCCGGTTATATACGATTATTTACCGGCTTACCGAAGATATTGAAAAAGCTATCAAAGGTATGCTTGAACCTGAAATGGTTGAAAAGGTTGTCGGCAAGGCGAAGGTTTTGCAGATCTTCAAGGTCTCAAAATTCAGTATGGCTGCCGGCTGCCGGGTGATTGACGGCGAAATTCGCCGGAATGGTAAGATCAGAGTGATCCGCAACAGTGAAGCGATCTTTGAAGGTGAAATTGGGTCGCTCAAACGTGGTAAAGATGATGTCCGTGAAGTCCGGGATGGCTTTGAATGCGGCATAACAATGAAGCAATTCCACGAGTTTGAAGAGGGTGATCTGCTCGAATGTTATGTCATTGAGGAGCAGAAGTTCTAGTAAAGGATTTGAATCATGCCTTCAGGTATTAGATTACAGAGAATTCAGGACCAGATTCGGCAAGTGATGACCTTGTTGCTGGAAACCAAGGTGAGTGATCCCCGGGTTCAAGGCGCATATATTACGGACATCTCTGTTGATCGTGAGTTGGACTTTGCCAATATATATGTTTCCTCGCTGGTTGGCGAGGAACAGGCCGCTGAAATATTGGATGGTCTGCGCAGTGCAGCAGGTTATTTACGGTATGAACTGGGCCGGGTGGTCAAGTTGCGTGTGATGCCGAAGCTGCGTTTCTATTGGGATGACACACCTGAAAAAGCTGACCGGATCGAGTCGCTTTTGGCAGAAATCAAGGCGGAACGATTATCGAATACGAAAGAAGCGGCAGAAATTGAAGAACCTGATAACGAGGAAATGAATGACGAAGGAAATCAATCTTAAGATTAAAGAGAAAATTGCTGCAAGTAACCGAATTTTGATTGTCTCCCATGTCCGTCCAGACGCGGATGCAGCCGGATCGGTGCTTGGCATCGGGTTAGCCCTTCAACAGGCAGGCAAAGACGTTCAGATGGTCCTGCAGGATGGCGCTGATAAATTTAAGTATTTGCCCGGAAGTGAACAGATTGTCCGCAAGGCGGATGGTTCATTCGATATGATCGTGGTGGTGGATTGTTCAGATCCCGCCCGGGTTGGGGATGCCCTCAATGGGTATGGCAGCCCGGACCTGGTTGTGGATCATCACAAGACCAACCTCAATTTTGGGACTTACAACGTGGTTGAGCCCGACCAGGCTGCCACGGCTGCGATCCTTTACGACCATATCCCGGATTGGGGTTTGGCATTTAATGCAGATGTTGCCAGCAGTCTCCTTTCGGGACTTGTGGGCGATACGATTGGTTTCCGTACTTCAAATGTCGATTCTTCCGTTATGCGCAGGGCCGCGGCTTTGATGGACCTAGGCGCGGATTTGACCTACATCTATCGTGAAGAGTTGGTGTTAAAATCTTATAAGGCAGTCCGATATTGGGGTGCTGGGTTGAACCGGCTGGAGTATGAAGATGGTCTGGTTTTCACCTCTCTGACCCTTGCTGATCGTGAAAAAATCGGGTATGCTGGAAATGATGATGCCGATCTGGTAAATGTGTTGTCTGCGGTCCGTGAAGCCGAGATTGCACTCATTTTCATCGAACAAGAGCATAATCAGGTAAAAGTCAGTTGGCGGGCCAAGCCCGGTTTGGACGTTTCAGGAATCGCATTTAGCTTTGGCGGTGGTGGTCATGCGGCCGCAGCCGGTGCAGATATTGACGGCGATCTCAATGAAATTATGGCGCGTGTGATCGATCAAACACGTGAATTATTAGTAAGTTCAAGATAATAATAAGGAGAACACCCAAATATCTCAGGGGAGTGTGGAATAATTATGAGTGAACAAGAATTTGATGTAAAGAATGCTGTCTCAGGGGTACTGGTTATTGATAAACCGATTGGTATGACCTCGCACGATGTTGTGCAAGTTGTTCGGCGAGGAACTGGCATCCGAAGAGCAGGCCACACAGGCACCTTAGATCCACGCGCCTCAGGCGTTTTGGTAGTTCTGGTTGGTCCCGCTGTCCGGCTGAGCGAATATGTCTCGGCTTCGGATAAACGGTACCAGGCTATCATCCGGTTAGGCGAGAGTACGGATACATATGACTCCGAAGGTGAAATCACCCGGCGAGGTCCCGTGAACTTTACTCAGGAACAGATTGAGGAAGCCCTAACCCAGTTCGAAGGCACCGTTGAACAGGTGCCACCCGCCTATTCCGCCAAGAAAATTAACGGCCGCAAGGCTTATGAGATGGCGCGGAATGGCGAGGAAGTGGAGCTGGAGCCCCGGGAAATTGATGTGTATCATTTGGAACTGCTGGAATGGGATTCGCCCGAGGCCATTGTGGATGTCTACTGTTCCTCCGGGACTTATGTCCGATCATTGGCAAATGACCTTGGTGAGGTTTTGGGCTGCGGCGGTCATCTGGTTGGGCTGCGCCGAACCAAGAGCGGCGAGTTTGCCCTGCGGGATGCCGTTCAGCTTCGTAAACTCCAGGAAGCCTTTGAAAATGGCGATTGGTACAAGTACCTGATTCCTGCTGCAGAAGCACTATCCGACTGGCCCTCACGAGAACTGACCTTTGAAGAAGTGGACCTGATCCGTCACGGTCACCGTGTTCCAGTTGAGGAAGCGCCGGAAAATCCGGATAATTGGGTGCGTGCGGTGAGCCAGCAAGGTGAGTTGGTGGCATTGCTTGAATATGTTCCTGAAGACAAGGAATGGCAGCCGCGAAAGGTGTTTTTCTCCTGATACTTTCAGGATAATTAGTACAATAAACGCCCTTTCTTCATTTATTTGACGAAGGGCGCTTTTTCTAAGTTGGAAAATTATTATGCCGGGCACTGAAAAATCGACATTGAATCTTACTCGTTTTGACAATTTACCTGTACTGCCGTACGATAAATCAGTTGTGACGATTGGCAATTTTGACGGAGTCCATCGAGGACATCAATTTATCATCAATGAAATCGGCCAAAAGAGCTTTTCCAACGAGATGCCCTCTATTGTGATCACTTTCTTCCCCAACCCCGCGGATTTCTTTGGCCGGACCCAGGAGCCTTATTACCTGACGACCCCGGAGGAAAAAACGAGCTTAATCAAAGCAATGGGCGTGGACGAGGTGATCACTTTTCAGTTTGATCGAGAATTTGCCAGCCTCTCACCGGAGGATTTTCTGCAAACGCTGAAGGAAAAACTGGGATTGCAGGTCCTAATCGTGGGGAACAATTTTGCATTGGGCAAGAATCGGGTTGGAACCATCCCTGTGTTTGAACAAATTGGTGAGGAGATCGGGTTTACTGTGGAAGCGCTGAATCCTGTGGAACTGGGCGGGGGTGAAATTTCGTCCACCCGCATCCGCCAGGCTCTGGATGAAGGCGATATGCGAAGTGCAATGGAAATGCTGGGTCGTCCGTATTCCGTGAACGGCCCGGTGACAAGCGGCTCCGACCGTGGTTCTCGGATTGGGCTGCCGACCGCCAATCTCGACCATTGGCCGCGTAAAAAACTGCCTGCCATCGGGGTTTATGCCACCCAGCCGATCTTCCATGGCAAGACTTATTATGGGATCACAAACGTTGGCCTCAGGCCGACTTTTGAGTACCAGGAGAAGCCTAACATTGAGACGCATATCCTGGATTTTGATGGTAACATCTATGGGGAGCACTTAGAACTAAAATTCATTGAAAAGATCAGAGATGAGCAGAAATTCTCTGGCGTAGAGACTTTTCTCGCTCAAATAGAACGCGATAAAGCCACGGCCCGAAGGATATTCAGCCATGACCAAACCTAGACGGATCTATTTACTCAGCCCCCGAGACCTCAGCCCTGAAACCATAGCTGTCGCTTTTGCCAAGACCTCCCGCTCACCGGAAGCATTTGACGTGATCGCGGCTGAATTGACCGATGCCCGCGCTGCCAAGTTCCATGAGAAATGGGTTGTGGGTTATGGGCACGCCTCTGTGGCGGAGCACGCCGTTTTACATCTGGCCCTGGAAAATGTCTCGCGTTTGGCTATAGAGACCATCGAAGGTAACCGCCTGGCCTCCTATACAGAAAAATCGACCCGCTACCAGCAATGGGATGTGGATGCTTTTTATTTCCCCGAAGAATTGAAAGGGCAGCCCCTGGAGGAGAAATTTAGCCAGACCTGCCATAACCTTTTTGAGACTTACCAGCTATGTATCTCACGGGTGCAGGATTGGCTGCGAAAAACCACTCCTCAGAGCCCGGAGGAGAGCGATGTCACTTATGAGCGTCGGATCAAACCGGCTTCGGTAGATATCTGCCGGTTTTTGCTGCCAGCGGCCTCTCTTGCGAATGTCGGCGTGACGATCAATGCGCGCTCCCTGGAATATGCCATCTGTAAAATGCTCAGCTCTCCACTGGACGAGGTTCGGCAGATCGGAGAGTGGGTGCTGAAGGTCGGTAAGGCAGAGGCCCCGACCCTGATTAAGTATGCGGGCTGTAACGCCTATTTGATTAAGACAACGGAAAAGATGTCCCTGCAAGCGGAAAAAGTGCAGCCGGTTCCCAGTTGTGACTTCACCCTGGTGGATTACGATGATGATGGTGAAGAGAAGATCCTGGCTGCCATTCTGTTCCGATTCTCACCAGAGGCTTCCTTTGAAGCCTGCCAGTCTTACATTCGTCAATTGGATAACTCCGGGCGGCAGGCGTTGGTTCAGGAACTGATGGCTGAGCGGGGGCCCTTTGACCAGCCTATACGGGAATTTGAGTATGCCCAGATGACCTTTGAAGCGGTGATGGATCAGGGCGCCTATTTTGAGTTTAAACGGCACCGCATGATGACCCAGACGGTGCAGCCTCTGACGGCATTACTGGGCTACGCTGTGCCGAGAGGGATTATCGAAGCCGGTTGTGAAGTGGCATATCGTGAAGCGATGGATCAGGCAGAATCCCTTTACAATGAATTATGGGCCTTCAATACGGATCTGGCCGGTTACATTATCCCCAATGGATTCAATCGGCGGGTGCTGTTCACGCTGAACATGCGAGAAGCCTTCACCCTTTGCCGGTTGAGGGCTGCAGAGAATGCCCATTTCTCCATCCGGCGGGTGGCGTTGAAGATGATCGAGGCGATTTCGGGCATTTATCCCAGCCTGGCATCTTTCATGACCATTCCCGACGGCGTGGCCTGGCAAGACATTGACAAGGATTATTTCTAGGCACTTCGTAAAGAGTTCTGAAATGATCCCATGTGTGAGGAATTTCCCACCCAATATGATTAAATTTGAAATTATGGAGTGTTTATGTTTATTCTAGCGATCCTCTCCTTTTTAGGTGCCTGGATCATGATGGGTAACAGTGAACGGGAACCGAGTTGGCGAGTTTCACTGGTTCAGGGGGCAATCGTCTGGGCGGCATATACGGTCATCAGCACGGAATTGTTGAGTTGGTTCCATGCGATCAATAAGCTGGCATTGTCCATCGTCTGGGGGCTGCCAATCCTGGCCGGGCTTATCTGGATTTGGCTAAGGTTGAAAGGCCGAAGGATATTACGGCTGCCGGTTGTCTATCACCGAGATACCTGGTTCGGTTTCGTTTTGGATGCACTCTTGATCATGGTTTTGGTGGTCACCGCCGTGGTTGCCTTCACCGCGCCGCCGAATGCCAATGAAACGATGAACACCCCAATGAGCAGGGTGGCGCATTGGGCCCAAAATCAGAGCATGGAGCATTACGCCACCGAGAATGAAGCGCAGAACAGTGCCGCACCGGGGGCTGAGATCATCCAGCTGAACTTCTATATCCTCTCAGGTTCAGACCGAATAGCCAATATGGTGGCCTGGGTGGCGTATGTGGGCTCGATTGCCGCGGCTGCCAGCCTGGCAGATGTCGTTGGAGCAAGCATCAGAGGGCGTCGATTTGCTGCAATCTTTGGGGCGACTTTACCTGTGGCGATCATGCAGGCGACCAGCGCAACAAACACTATGCTGCTGACTTTCTGGACTCTGAGTGCTATTTTCATGCTGTTGTATTACCTGCGGAAGGTTCAGAAACCTAAAATCCTGGTGCTGTCCGCCATGGCGGGAGCGCTCGCTGTGCTGACCAGTGCCGTGGCTCTGGTTTTCCTTCTGCCCTTTGCGCTTTATGCCATTGTGGCCTTATGGCAGCGATTGGGATTGGGACGGATGCTGCTTTGGGTTTTGGCGGCCTTAGCCATTCTGGCAATAATCAATGGGGGGTATCTCATGCGGAATCAGCTGGATTATGGCCAGATCTACCAGCCTCAGGCCCTTGCAGGGCAGGTCAATGAAATCCGTAATTGGCAGGTGTTTGTATCCAATATCAACCGAAATCTCGCTTTACACGCTGTTCTACCCGGTATTAATGCCGAGAGTTGGATGGGTAGCTATCTCGAAGAGCTGCATGAAGACCTGGACCTCGCGATCAATGATCCCCGCACGACGGTGGATGGCGAGTTCTATATCCCTGACAACAACACCTCTGAGCAGCCGAGTGGCAACCCCTTACATTTAATGATCTTTGTCTTGAGTTTGGTGGCCGTGGTGGGAATCGTCATATTCGGTAAAGAAAAACCAAACGTCCTGATTTATGCCGCATTGCTCATCGTGTCCATGTTGTTGTATTGTCTTGTTTTCAAATGGTCACCCACAGGCGGGCGCACGCAGCTAACATACTTTTTCATGTTTGGCCCTGTGGCGGCGGTTTTCCTGGATAAATTGGAGAAGTACCAGGTGGAAGGGATCCTCGCTGCTATCTTACTCATTTTCGCCATTCCCTGGATCTTCTAGACGCGGGCACCGCCCTTGGTGGTTTTTCCTGCGTATTATGATGAGGGGATCGTAGCAACCGGGCAGACCTATTGATATTTTGACTTATTCCTCCTGGTGGCAGATTAGTCCTTCGGGGAAATGAACCTCAACTGCCCTTGACAACTCAGCCAGCTTGCCTATAATTGGGGACAACAATCTCATAAAGACAGACGTTGATGAGGAAGAGTAGGCAGTTTCACGGTGTCACAGAGAGCAGCAGAAGGTGAGAAGCTGTACACACGGGAATGTTGAATGGGCCTCGGAGTTTTTGAAGCGAAAGGCAACCATTAGCTTCAAACGGACACACCGCCGTTATCAGGGTGAATGGTATACGCAGTTGCAATCTGCCGTACCTGAGTAATGAGTGAGGCTGGCCTTTTCCCCGTTGCACACCAACGGGTTTTTTGATTAAAGGGTTGCCTAAACTGGGTGGCACCACGGACTAAACGTTCGTCCCATATCTGGGATGAGCGTTTTTTGTTTTCCGGTCCCATTACTCTGGCAATTGTCCAATCATTAGAAAACCTGGAGGTAATGCAATGTCTAACGAACAATATAAATATCTTTTGAATGATACTGATATCCCCAAGTATTGGTACAACATCAATGCGGACCTGCCGGTGCCACCCGCACCGGTCCTCAACCCGCAGACGCTGGAACCGATCACGCCGGAATTCCTCAATGTGCTGTTCCCGATGTCCCTGATCATGCAGGAGGTCAGCACTGACCGGTACATTGACATCCCAGAGGAAGTCCGGGAGATCTATAAGCTCTGGCGGCCAACACCGTTGATCCGAGCTCGCAGGCTGGAGAAATTCCTGGATACGCCTGCCCATATTTATTTCAAGAATGAAGGGGCATCCATCTCTGGCAGTCATAAATGCAATACCGCTGTTGCTCAGGCCTATTTCAATAAGCTGGATGGCACCAAAGCACTAACCACGGAGACCGGCGCTGGTCAGTGGGGATCGGCACTATCCATGGCAGCGAAATTCTTTGACATGGATCTGGAAGTGTATATGGTGAAGGTTTCTTTTGATCAGAAGCCTTATCGCCGGATCATCATGCAGACCTATGGTGCGGAGGTGTATGCCAGCCCGACCGATCGCACGGATTATGGACGCAGGCTTTTGGCAGAAGATCCTAATAATCCTGGCTCGCTGGGCATTGCCATCTCGGAGGCGGTGGAAGTTGCCGTCAAATCGGAGGGCAGAAAGAAGTACAGCCTTGGTTCTGTATTGAATCATGTCCTTCTGCATCAATCGGTGATTGGGCAGGAAGCGCTCAAGCAGATGGACCTGGCTGGTGAATATCCTGACGTGGTGATCGGCTGCGTAGGCGGCGGCTCCAATTTTGGTGGGATTGCTTTCCCGTTCCTGCATGAGAACCTGAAGGGTGGCAAGAACACCCGCTTGTTGGCCGTGGAACCGGAAGCTACCCCGACATTGACCAAGGGCATTTATGCGTTCGACTATGGCGACACCGCCAAGATGGCACCCGTGGTTAAGATGTACACCCTGGGGCATGATTTCGTCCCGGCATCGATCCACGCTGGGGGGCTGCGCTATCACGGGATGTCACCTCAAATTTGCGCCCTCTATGACGCAGGGTACATTGAGGCTATTGCCGTGCCGCAGATGCCAACCTTTGAGGCCGCCAGTATCTTTGCCCAGACGGAAGGTATCATCCCGGCGCCTGAATCAGCTCATGCCATCCGCGCGGCAATCGATGAAGCGCTGGATGCGAAGGCCAAAGGCGAAAAGCGGGTGATCCTTTTTAATCTTTCCGGGCATGGCTTGCTGGATATGGCGTCCTATGACGCCTATAACCAGGGTCGCCTCAAAGAAGATGGCTATGAGATAACCAAAGATGATATCCGCCAAAGGTTGCCTGAGATAAATCTGGCATACTAACCTGATAATCAACCTTTCTCTTCTCTCTGATTCCCAACCGTTCTTTAAGGTTGGGAATCAACTTTTTAAGATTAAGCCGCAGAAAGCCGATAAGGCATCAATGTTATAATAAGTTTGTCTTTATTAAAAAAATGTGATGGTTCAGATTTCGATCACATTTTCGGAAAAGCCTTCAAAGGAGGATATTGTGACTGTTCATCTTTATCTATCTCTGATGCCTGAGGCTTTAATTGCTTCGATGTTGTCCCCGGAAGAATTCGGTGCTTATTACGCCGTGGGGACCGAGAAGAAATCAAGCGGTCAGGCTATATTTTTTGAGATAGACCCCAAATTCAGAAGTAAGTATTTTAGGATCCCGGAAGGGATTGCACGCTGTATCCCGCATGAGGATGGTTCGGCTAAGTCCTCAATTTACATCTCGGTGTATCGGGTGTTGGAGCATATTGATAACAGCGTTATGGGGCAGCTTTACCTCACAACGCAGGATGGCCGGACCCTTGGTCTGGAATCAACGGATGTGATCCCAGAGATGGAAAGTGGATTGCATTTGTATAAAGAGATTGCGCCAGTTTCTCCTCTGGTTGCCAGCCGCTTGAACCCTCTGGATTTTTATGATCTGATCGTGAAGAATCCAACCTCACTGGTGACCCTCCCGGCGATTGCCTTTACCGAGTTACGGCTTGGCGAATTGGCAGAAGATCCCGAGATGGGTGAAGTGGGTGACCTGCCATATAAGAACATGGACCATCTGCGAGGCGTCTTGAAAGACCTGAAGACAAAACCCGTAGCGACAAAGATGGTAGATCGGGCCAGCTCTTCTCAGATCGCATATCGCACAGTGAAAAACGGCTTCTTTGTTGGTAACGGCCAGAAACTGCTTTATTATCCGATGCCAGAAAAAGAAACCCTGCGCGAGAATAATTACCGCTGGTGGCGATCAGCAAATATGTAAATTATGGATGATGCCCTATGTGGCATCGTTTACTGGAAAGTTTTTATTAGGAGTAAATAATGGAAAAAACTTGGCTTTATATCAGTATCATCGCGAGCGTCATTTCAATTGGCGTGGCGGTATTTCTTTATTTTTGGGTCAAACGGCAGGATCCCGGGACCGAAAAGGCCCAGGAAGTGGCCTCATGGATTCGTGAAGGGGCGCAAACCTACCTCAAGCGACTTTATTTTGCTCTGTCGATTGTTGCCATTATTTTAGGCTTCATCATCGCCATCGTGTTCAGCTTTGACCTGGTGGATGTTGCTGCAGGGCAAGCGACCATTCAACCCATGAATGGTATTCGGATGGCAATAGCCTTTATTTCCGGGGCCGTTTGTTCTGCAATTGCCGGCTATATGGGAATGGGCATCGCAGTTGAAGCGAATGTCCGTACGGCAACGGCTGCAAACGAGTCCCTCAACAAAGCTTTCAAGCTCTCCTTCTATGCCGGTTCCGTGATGGGCCTGGCGATGGTTGGCCTGGCTGTCCTCGGCATGACGGTGATTTACATGCTGACAGGTTCAGCTGAAACGGTCCTTGGCTTCAGCTTTGGCGCTTCTGCCCTGGCGCTGCTGGCGAAAGCCGGTGGCGGTATTTATACCAAGACAGCTGATATTGCAGCTGACTTGGTGGGTAAGGTCGAAGTCGGGATTCCTGAAGACGATCCCCGCAATCCGGCAGTGGTTGCCGACAACGTCGGTGATAACGTCGGTGATGTTGCAGGTATGGGCGCAGATATTTTTGACTCCTATGTCGCTTCGACGGTAGCCGTTATGCTTTTGGCTGCGGCCTCATCAACAATGGATGTGAAGTATGTCGTACTCCCGCTGATCCTGTGTACTTTAGGTATTGCAGCCTCATTGATTGGCATTCAGTTTGTGCGGGTGGGGAAGAATGGGAAGCCCGGCCCAGCCTTGAACTTTGGTACAGTTTTAACTACTGTGATCTTTGCAGGGATGGTTGCCCTGTTAGTGGTGTTGAGTGATATTAATATTGGCATTCTGTGGGCCACATTGACCGGCTTGGTGACAGGGGTGGTCATTGGCTTTACCTCTGATTACTTCACTTCGGAAGACCGCAAGCCTGTCTACGAGACAGCGCGAGTTTCCGGTTCAGGTGCCGCTATCAACATCATTACCGGGTTCAGCTATGGCCTGATCAGCATTGTCCCCTCTGTGATTGGGATTGCCGTTGCCACGCTTCTTTCTTATTACCTGGCGGAAGCAACTGGCCTGCCTGGCATTTACGGAATTGGGATCAGCGCGGTGGGTATGCTCGCCATCAGCGGTATGATTGTCTCCGCAGATGCATATGGTCCGATTGTGGATAATGCCCGCGGTATTGCGGAAATGGCTGGGATGGATAGCCATGTGATCACAACCACCGACACGCTGGACGCAGCTGGCAACACAGCCAAGGCGATCACCAAGGGCTTCAGCATCAGTGCGGCCGCGCTGACCGTGTTGGCACTTTTCGCTGCTTATACAGAGGTTGTGACGGCCAGTGGGACGGAGATCAGTCTCAGCCTCAAGGACCCGATCGTTGTGGCCGGGGTGTTCCTGGGTGCCATGACACCGCCTTTATTCTCAGCGCTGACTATGCTTTCCGTCACGCATAACGCCTTTGACATGATTGAGGAGATTCGCCGCCAGTTCAGGGAGGACCCCGGCATTCTTAAAGGTACTTCAAAACCGGATTATGCCACTTGTGTTGGTTTGGCGGCGCAAGGTGCTCTAACATCTCTGGTTATGCCAGCTTTCCTGGCGGTCGGTCTGCCTTTATTAATTGGCTTCCTGCTTGGGCCGAACGCTTTGGGCGGTTTCCTGGGTGGTTCAATCTTCACCGGTGTGATCTTCGCTTTGTTGATGGCTAATTCCGGCGGTCTTTGGGATAATGCCAAGAAGTTCATTGAAACCGGTCAGTTCGGTGGCCCTGGTTCCGATGCGCACAAGGCCGGCGTAGTTGGCGATACAGTCGGTGATCCCTTCAAAGATACGGCTGGTCCTTCTCTGAATACACTGATCACGGTTATGTCGCTGGTTTCCTCGCTCTTTGCTCCATTAATTGCAGCGTTCCACTTATTCTAGAAATCAAGAGATAATAAAAGACGCCCCTGATGGGGCGTCTTACTTTTTAAGTCTTGTTTCTTAGATCGGAACAGTGAAGTGGAAGGTGGAGCCTTCACCGGGTGTGCTCTCGAACCACATTGTGCCACCCATCATCTCTGTTAGACTCTTGGAAATCCGGAGGCCTAAACCCGTGCCGGAGATCTTGAGGATTTTCTCATTTGTCCCTCTGAAGAACTTATTGAAGAGGTGGGGCTGATCCTCATAATCAATGCCATAGCCGGTGTCCTGCACGGTGATGTGGACCACTTCCGCGGCGCCTTTGGGGTCCCAATCGTTGAAGGTATGTTCGGCGGAAATCGTGATCGTTCCTTCTTCTGGTGTGTACTTGATGGCATTAGAAATCAGGTTGGCAAGGATTTGGATCATACGCTGCCGGTCACACCAAACCTGGGGCAGATCCTCCGGGTAATTCTGAATAACCTTCTGGGATTTACCTCTGAGCTGCTGCCCATAGGATTGCAGGACTTCATTAATCATGTCAATGACATCAGAAGTGTCAAAAACAAAGCGAAGGGATTTTGATTCGATTTGGGATTGATCGGCGAGATCCGTGATGAAGGTACTCATCCGGCGGACATTGTGAGAAATGGTCTTGAGGAAATCTTCCTGTTCGGGGTTCACATCGCCAACCATACCTTTGGCAAGGATATCCGCGTGGCCTTTGATGGCCGTCAGCGGGTTCTTGAGCTCATGGGAAATGAAGCTGATGAATTCGTTCTTGGCATTGATGGCATGATTCAGGTCTTCATAAAGGATGGCGTTCCGCAAGGCAATCATGGCGTGGTTATTCAACCCCAAGAGGAAGTCCAAATCCTGTTCTTTGAAGGTGTTGGCGTCTTCAAGGTGAAGGATCAGGAGAGAATAGAGATCATCATCCAGTTTGGAGGTTATCATCAAATGGGCCTGATATTTTCCTTCAAGGCCTAATTGATCGGAAAGTGCGTCCGGGTCTTCAAAGATGATTTGATAGGGATCTTCCAGTTCATCGGAGAACCAGGGAAAAGCACTCAATTCGAACAGGTTGTATGGTTTACATTGATCCGAACCGGGAAGCCTCTGCCAGATATCATCAATCTCATGGTAATACGTATCCACCAGCATAATACTGCCGGATTGCACCTTCGTATAGGTTAAAGCTGAGGACAGTGTGGTCTGAAGAGCCGTACTGAGTTCCCGGCTGGTATGAAGATCTTTATCGATCTTCTGCATGATGGTGAGTTCGTCAATTCGCTGTTCCAGCGCTTGATCGGCTTTTGCATACTTACTGGCATTATTCAGGGCAATTGCTGCCTGAGCGGCGAAACCCTCCAGGATTTCCACATCAATATTCGTGAAGGGTAACCCGTTTTCCTTATTGAAGACTTCAAGAATGCCAAAGGCTTCATCTTGAACGATCAATGGGACAGATAGGATATTGCTAACGTTCAATGACGCCGGATCGATATCATCCCATTTCATTATTCTTTCAAGTATATTTTCATTACAAATGATGGAGTGACGTTCTGCGTAGGCCGTCCCTGCGATCCCTTGATTAACTGGGATGCCTCGACCGACGAGATGGGTCCAGGGTGCGCCTCTTGTGATTCGGATAATTAATATATCTTTTGCATCGTTGGCAATTAATATTGCCCCGGATTCTGCATGCAGAATTTCTAAAGCGCTGTCAATGATCCTCTCAAAAACCAAGTCCATATTTAATGTACTTGTTAATTGCTGGCTGACGTCATTCAATCGTTGAAGATGATGCATTTTTTCGCGTAAGGAGTCCATCAAGTCCGATTTGATGATGGCCGTTGTGACCAGGGTCGCAATGGGCTCGGTCAGGTTCATAATCATCTGGTTGAAGTCATTGTGAGGCGAATGTTTTCCAAGGCTTAGGACGCCCAGATGGTTTTCATCCTGAATGAGGGGGATGAGGAGCCATTGTTCTGTCTCGTGCTTGACCAAGAAGGATGAGGTAGTTGAGATACCGTCCTTTTCGGGATATTCGTCTCCTAACGTGCTGGGATTCGTCGTGGATATCAGAATTTGACCATCCTGATATAAGAAAACGCGTTGATGGCCTAATGGGTCAGGTTGTTTCAAGATCAAAGACAGGCTGTCAATTGGAATTACTTGTTGAATATGATCAAAACTGGCGGCCAGGAGCTGATCTAGATCGGACACACTGTTCACAGTCAGAGCGAATTTGTTGAGAATCTCCATCTCCAGCAACCTTTGCTGGAGGGATGCGATCGTGTCAATTCGCTCAAGGACTAAGGCAAATTGTGAGGCGAGAGACTTGATCAGTTTGATATCTTCATCGGTATAGGGCTTATTTTTCTTTTGACTTATGGCTTCGATCCAACCCAATAAACCAAAATTACCCCATATGGGGATATTGAGATGGGAATAGAGCGAGGAGAATCCCGCCTGTTTTTTCTCGATGTTTTTGGTCTCCTGCAGACCAGCTTGCAAGAAAAGATGAGATTTGGATTCTATCAGGATAGCAGGAATGGGGGCTTCTTTAGGCAAAGCCGGAGATTCCACTTTATTTGCTCCCGGAAGAGAATACTCAAGGAAGCCGCCTTCAGCTTGGTCATAGAGGAAAATATTGATCCGGTCAGCGTTGATAATATCCCAGGTTGCATCTCCCATGAGTGTCAGTGCATCTCGTCGGGTGCTTATAGAGGTAAAGACCGTGGCAAATTCCATGGCCTTTTTCAAGTGGTCGTCGGAAGTTGTTTCATCATCTTTTAGGAGCTTGTTAACTTCTTTTCTGATGGGGTCGAGGAGCAAAACAACCACCACAGCCAGACTGCCAATAATTAAGGGATTGTCTGGTTGAATATTGACCAATAAAACTCGGTTGAGGGCATAAACAATTCCGGTATATGCCAATCCAAAGAAAATGATTATCAAAATGAAAAGCAGGATCCTAAATGCTTTTTTATTAATTTTCTCTGTTCTGAACTTCCTGGTTATCTGGATCACTGTGGCAGGAAGGATAATGAGTGGGAATAAAAAGAGTGGATTGATGGGTGGAAATGTATGGTTGATCCAATTGACAATCCATTGGATGGTTAATGGCGTGAGTGAAACGAATAAGGCGATAATGAAGTTTTCTGAATGGCGAGTTACAAGAGGGGATTTGCCTTTAATGCGGTCAAAAAAGACGACAATCCCAAGGATGATACCGCTAATGATGGACGAAATGATAAGATATGAGATAATGGCCAGGTAATGTCTGCCTTGAGCTATTGGGGAAGTCATCTGATGAATACCATAGGATGCCAGGAGCATGGGGGGGATGAAACCAATTAAGGTTAGTCCTCTGCTTGGTTTGTCCCATTTCCTCTCTTTAGGAAGGGACAGGGCCATTTGAAGCACAGACCCCACTGCCATCCCCATTGCAACGAAGAGGATCACGTTAAAATGGTGAACTGTAAAAAAGTCAAAGAACGCGACATATATCAAAGATAGGCTGGTTGCCAGGGTGGTCTCGAGTGCGGATATTGGTCGATTGAGTTGATCGGTGAAGGACCAGAGGCCCAAGAGAAGGCAGGCAGTGCTTGCAAGAATGGGAATAAAAAAGTAGAAAATTGATTCTGCTAATGTAAAATGGGAAAGGGTGATTTCGATATCTCTGATCTGCCCATTTTCTTGAATGCCTAAGACGAAAATATCTCCTTGTTCGGCCGAGGATAGCAGATCACGCAATGTCGTGGATTTTGTCAGGGTGATCCCATTCACTGAGATAAGTATTGAGCCGTGGGCGAGTTTTTCATCCTGCAGAGCCCATTTATTATGTTTGAAGATATTTACGACTGGAATATGGTTGTTGTTGACATCAAAGAAACCACCCGGGAAAGGCCGTTGAACCCAAAAAACGGTTTGAACAGTGACCGTGATCAAAGTGAAGACTGCAATTGCCAAATAAATGGCAAGTAATAGGTTCAAAGCGAGTTTGTTTTTGGAAAAAGAAGCTTTCATATTTTAGAATTAGATTAATTTAGCGGAAAGAAAATTTAATAAATAATATTAATGAAAATTCAAAATTCTAACCTGTTTCTAAGGCTATAATATCACAACCAAGTTTAAAAATCAGATAGTTATATGAAGGCAAGGTTCAAGAGGTGAAGGATGGTCAGGGATTACGGCGCGGGACTTACGATTGACGAATTAATTGGGATGAAGGCTGGCGATATTGTTTCTCTTGCCCTGCCCAATGAAAGGGTATTTGCGCGGGTGAACGCCGCTGCCATGATCCTTGTCAATCATGATTATGCGGGATACCATTTGATGGAACTTTGGGGGAGTGGGGAGACGATCTGGATGGGCGTGGATCAATATGATGTGATCCAGGTTCTGCCATCCGGTCAGATCATGCCACAGAAAGGTTGATCTACCGATTACGGGAGACCAGGGGGAGAAGCTCTGCTCTGAATTCCTGGGGAAAACCGGACAGGCTGTCGTTGACCAACCGTTTGATCTCGGTTGAATCGGTGACGGTGAGGATTTGTTTGAGAAAATAGCTGGTCTCTGTAGGAGAGACTTCCGCCAGTGCCCTAAGCAGGTGCGCCAGCTCCCGAGAGGTTTCCGTCTGGGGGGCGTGGACAAAGGGGCTGATGAGCCGGAAAAGGGCGGGCAGGTTCTGGAACTGGGGATCACGTAATCCCTCCGCCAACCCCAGGAAACCGACACCGACTTTTTCCAGGTCATCCGATTCCAGGAAGGTCATCAGGAAATCTTCCCATACAGCGGGGAAGTCCTTTTGCAGTTGGCGGGTGCCATTGGAAAACAACTTGGGAAAAAGGCTCAGATCAAGATCCGGGGTGAGCCATTGGTTCAGCCGATCCAGAATGGGTTGGGGATCGGTGAGGGGGTATAGCCCAAGCAGTGTGATGGCCACCAATTTGGTTTCATAATAGGAATCATGCCAGAGTTCATCCGCCAGGGGCAGGGCGGGTTCCGGTTTTGTTTTCACCACCCGCTCAAGGTCCACTTCCAGCTGCCGGATCACCGGCGCGGGGAGGTGGTACATAGGGATCATCGGGCGGAGTCCGGTTGAATCGCCAAAGCGGAGGGCGCGGTTGGCATACAGCTCGAATAGATTATTCAGCGCCAGATGAAATGTCACTGGCTCGGGATAATCGGCCATCAGGGCTTCGACCTGAAATCGCAACCGGGTTGGATTAACTGCGGGCATAATCTCTCAACTTGCGTGATTGTGAAACAACAGCCCTCTGGCGGCTATTCACTACGCGGCCAGAGGGCTGGATTAATTCGATTTAGTAAGCTCTGGCAAAATAAGCTTTTTCCGTTGCTTCTTCACCACTGTAAATGCATTTACCTTTACCACCGGGCTGGTCCAAAGGGATGCAGCGGAGGGTGGCTTTGGTATCTTCTTTAATTGCGGCTTCATTCTCTACGCTGGGCTTCCACCAGACATAGCACCAGCCGCCTTTTTCGATGATCTCTTTGAACTCATCGTAATCCTTGGGTTCAAAGATGTTCTCGTCGCGGAATTTGGTGGCTTTTGCCAGCAGATTGGCCTGAATGGTATCAAGCATCTCACGGACCGTATCGCCGATACCGTCCTGGGAGACGAAGGACTTGCCATCACGCCCGGGGATATCCCGCCGGGCAAGGGCAACGCTGTTCTTGGCGACATCTTTCGGACCGATCTCAATCCGCAGCGGCACACCCCGAAGTTCCCATTCGTTGAACTTGAAACCGGGGGTCACTTCCATACGGTCATCGACCTTCACCCTTAAATCGGCCAGTTCAGATTGGACTTTTTCGACAGCAGCCATTACGGCTTCTTTTTCCTCATCCTTGCGGAAGATCGGCACAATCACGACCTGGATGGGGGCCAGCCTTGGCGGCAGGACCAGGCCCTGGTCGTCGCCGTGGGTCATGATGATAGCGCCGACGAAGCGGGTGGAGAGACCCCAGGAGGTGGTCCAACAATATTGAAGGGTGTTGTTCTCATCGAGGTATTGGATCTCGAAGGCTTTGGCGAAATTCTGCCCGAGGTTGTGGCTCGTGCCGGCTTGCAGGGCTTTGGTATCACCCATCATTGCCTCGATGGTATAGGAGCGGACAGCGCCGGCGAACTTCTCGGTTTCGCTCTTGCGGCCGGGGATCACGGGGACAGCTGCTTCATTGACGGCGAAATCGGTGTAGATATCTAACATCTGGCGGGTCTCGATTTCACCCTCTTCGGCTGTGGCATGAGCGGTGTGCCCTTCCTGCCAATAGAATTCCAGAGTCCGCAGGAACATCCGGGTGCGCATTTCCCAGCGGACCACGTTGCCCCACTGGTTAATCAGTACGGGCAGATCACGGTAGGATTGGATCCACTTGGAATACATATAACCGATGATGGTTTCTGAGGTGGGCCGGACGATCAGGGGCTCTTCCAGCTCCGTGCCGCCGCCAATGGTCACCACGGCCAGCTCGGGGGAGAAGCCTTCCACATGTTCCTTTTCTTTTTCAAGGAAGGACATGGGGATGAAGAGGGGAAAGGCCGCGTTGACATGCCCGGTGGCCTTGAAGCGGGAATTGAGAGCATCCTGGATGTTCTCCCACAATGACCAACCATAGGGACGGACCACCATGCAGCCGCGCACGGGGGCATAATCCGCCAATTCGGCGCGGAGGACGAGTTGGTTGTACCACTCGGAGTAATTTTCAGCTCGGGGAGTAAGTTTTTTATCGCTCATGGTTAAATATCTTTCTATATTCTAGATAATGGCGTACATTCGTAAAAAATCAATGGCTGTTTCGGGATTTGGCGCAAAGCTGACATATTCACGGCTCTTAATGCTAATGTACTCATTTAGGCTGGTGAAAAAGGTCTCCATGATGTGATGCCAGCCCTCGCCAACCAGAATCAGCGGCTTGGGGTCAATTGTTTGCAGAATCAGGTGGTTCCAGGTTAGGCTGATCTCAACCATGGTGCCCACACCACCAGGCAGGGCGATCGCTGCATCGCATTCCTCGACCAACCGGTCGAGGCGCTCTTTAAAGGAAGTAACACGCCACTCCTCGGTGATCCAGGCATTGGGAGAGATTGGGCGATAGGACTCGATGTCATCACAGGTCACGCCGATGACTTTTGTGCCTGTCTCATTGGCACCCTTGGAAGCAGCTTCCATCGTGCCGATGTATCCGCCGGTCATCACAGCCAGACCAGCTTCGCCCAGCAGTTTTCCCAGATGGTACGCTTCGAGGTAGGCAGGAGAGCCGACCTGAGGGTTTGCTCCACCGAATACACTAATCTTCTTCATGGTTGTCATCTTGTTTGTCTTCCAAACTTTGATCCCAGGTGCGGGTATAGTTGACGGCTAATTTATCCAAAACAGCTTTTTCAAGGTCAATTCCGGAGACGCTGGCAAGCTGGAGCAGGTAGAGGGTGACATCTGCCAACTCACTTGCCAGCCCATGAGGGTCTGGGGCGGTGTCAGCCCACTGATAAAGTTCCAGAACTTCAGCAGCTTCGATGTTAAGGGAGATCGCCAGGTTTTTTGGCGTCTGGGGCCGGGGACTTTTTGGGTCATACCAGCCTTTTTCCTGCACGAAGCGGTGCATTTTTTCGGTAAGTGTCTTAATATCCATAACTTCAAAATTATACATGATATGGAGGTCTTGATGGGAGTGATAGCAGAAAGAAAGTCTCTGGTTTAGTTCACCTAATCCATGACCAATTCTGACCCCCGCCACTTCGTTTCGGGGGCTGCGATGCTCCGCATCTTGGGGGAAGGGATGGGAATGGGGTCTCTTATTCCTACGAATAAATTAACTTCTTTACTGTATAAAGTTACCAACCCATCTTCTGTGCCAGGACACCAAAGGCCTGGTCACGAGGGGAGACGGTGAAACCTGCTTTGCGCAGCCGGTTCACCACGCCGCGTCCGGTGGTGGCCCCATAGCGGCTTTCCGGGTTGCCAATGTAATGGAAGAGCTTACCGTTCGACTTCAATATCCGGTGGAAAGTGGCATATAGGCTGCCGGAATAGAGGTGCCCGGCCAGGTTAAAGGTCGGCGGGTCATGGACAATGGCGTTGAAGGTGTCATCAGCAAAGGTTGGCGCCAGGTCACCGCTGTCGCCAATTAACTGCTGGATCCTGGGGTTGGAGAACAATTCCTGAGACCAGGGGTTGGCTCGGCAGACCTCAATGACGGTGGGGTCAAATTCGATAGTGATAACTTGTTTGGCGGTCTGGGCGGCCAGGATGGCGGTATAGCCCAGGCCGGTGGTTGTATCCAACACCAATCCATTGGCTCGGCCCAATGCCTTGAGCTTTTGGCGGGTATCTTCCATGGGGTTGGTGCCTTTGATACGATGCATTGGGATGCCGGAGATCAGCATGGTGGGGGCGGATTCGGTGGGCATCAGGCTGTAATAGCGATTGGTGAAGGCTGAGAAGAACTCTACCTTGCGGAGTTTGTTATCTTCAAGGATAAAGCAGCCGTTCTCATCTTCATTGATTTTGAGCACCTGTTCATCGGTGAGCAGTTGGCCGTCGGGCAGTAGATAGCCTTCATTCACCCGCTGCAGGGTGATTTGGCTCATACCCAGATCGAGGGACCCCTGAAATGGCCCGAGTTCTTCAGGTCTGGCAAGCAGACGCGTCTGAAAATGAGAAAAGATCGGTTTTATGGACATGGGGGGTTAATCACCAAAGAAGAGTTCTTGCCAGATTTCCCAGTATTCCACCTTCTCTTCCCCTGCTGTGGATGGAGCCGGGGTGGGTGCCACCCCACCCGCAGGGGGAATCAGGACGATGGGAATATCGCCATTCTGGATCATACCGGCTTCTTCTCGGGCCCATTTTTCGACGACTTCGTCAGAATCAGCGCCGGCAACCTGGGTTTCCAGGGCGAATTTGGTTCCTTCCAGATCGGCATATTCAAGCGTGAGCGTTTTTTCCTGTCCGCGCAGCCGTGACAGCAAAATCATCCGCTGGTTGAAGTTCATAAATAACAGCACCAGGATGGCTATGGCAGCAACAACGATCACACGTCTATCTGTCAGGATTTTTTTCATAGCAGGTCAAATTCCAAGTAGAAATCTGTTTTTCAGGTTACAACTATTGTACCATTTCCGATTCACAAGGAGAAAACAAAAACCCCCCAACAAGGTGGGGGGTTATGCCGAAGGAGGGATTTGAACCCTCATGAGCCCAAAGCTCACTACGCCCTGAACGTAGCGCGTCTGCCAGTTCCGCCACTTCGGCGCAGGAATCTATTTTATCCGAAAATATCATATTGTCAACCTTTGAAACGAATTTAATAACGTTCACTAGCCAAATCCAGGGAGTTTCAACCGATGGCCCCCCTTGATTAATACGTTACAATTAAGCTATGATCGAAATTGCCTATTCCACTTCGTAATCTAAAAAAGGAGAAAAACTTGAAGAAGAGATTCCAAACCATATTTTGGCTTGCCATCTATTTTCTGCTTGTATTCCTCCCCATAGCACTCCTGATGATCCTTCCCCGCCCGCAGGGACGTGAATTTCTGCGTGAGGTGTCGGTCGCATTAGGTTTTATGGGTATGGCCTTGTTGGGACTTCAGACCATCCCAACTTCAAGGCTGAAATTCTTTGTCCTGCATTTCCCAATGGATACGCTCTATCAATTTCATCACAGCCTGTCAATCTTCACCTTCCTCGTTCTGCTGGTGCATCCCATATTGCTTTTCATTAATAATCCGGGAACCCTGCAGTTGTTGAACCTGTTGACGGCTCCCTGGCGGGCCAGAGCCGCGGTGCTCTCGATCCTGGCGATGTTGGTTTTGGTAGTCACGTCTGTCTGGCGGGAGGTAATGAAGCTTAAGTACGACATCTGGCGCTGGATCCACGATGGCTTGGCCTATCTGGCAATTGGCCTGGGGCTTTATCATATGTTCAAGGTCAATTACTATATGTCGTTGACCTATCAAAAAGTGCTCTGGCTGGGACTGACAGGAATTTGGGTATTAATATTAATCGCCATTCGGATTGTACGGCCAATTCGAATGAAACAGACGCCCTATGAGGTCGCCGAAGTGATTCAAGAACGCGGCGAGAGCTGGTCGTTAAATCTCAAGCCTATTGGACACAAAGGCATGCAATTTCAGTCAGGGCAGTTCGCCTGGATCACGGCTGAGTCGCCATTTATTTTCCGCGAGAACCCATTTTCCTTCTCAACGAGTTCGGAAAGGGATGACGGCACCTTCGGCTTTACGATCAAAGAGCTGGGTGATTTCACAGCCAAGGTTAAGGACTTTAAGCCAGGCGATGTGATCTATGTGGATGGCCCCTATGGCAATTTCAGCATTGACGAACATCAGTGTAACAATTTGGTGTTCATTGCCGGTGGAATCGGTGCAGCACCCGTGATGAGCATGCTGCGAACCCTGGCTGACCGCAAGGCTGAGAACAACGTGACCTTTTTCTTTGGCAATCCCACCTGGGATTCGGTGATCTACCGTGAAGAGCTGGAAAGCCTGACTGAGAAAATCAACTTGAATCTGGTGCATGTATTGGAGCGGCCGGATGAGAGCTGGCAGGGTGAAAAGGGGTTTATCACTGTGGATGTGCTCCGCCGTAACCTGCCTGAGGATTATAAGGATTGTACTTATTTCCTTTGCGGCCCCTTGCCTATGATTGATGCTGTTGAAAAGGCTTTGGATGCGCTGGAGATTTCTCCGATGAATGTCCATTCAGAGCAGTATGAGATGGCCTGAGAGGAGATAGATCATGGATATACAACATTTGATCGAACGTTGGTTCGTTGTGATCATAATTACTCTATGTATTGTGCTGGCCTTGGTCTTCGCTTTTATTCAGACTGGTGCGTAATAAAAGAATCACGATCAAGAATATAAAACAGGCTGCCAGCAGTCCGGCAGCCTGTTTCGCATTCAGGTTGGAAAATTTATTCGGGCCGGATCAACCCGGAAGTATCCAGGCTAATCACAGTGGCTAGATCTGAGATGCTGTCGTACATGATCTGGATCAAGTAGGGGGCGTTATGCATGAAGCCGCCTGGGTCCTTCACGACCAAGTGGTAGTTATAGGCGGCCTTGAGCAATCGGGGGGACCAGCTGTGATAACTGTTGCCGTAGGTCAATTCATCTTCGTTGCCTTCACCATCGCTATTGGTATCCACAAACCAGTAGGGATAGGTGGCGCTGCTGTAAACGATTGGCGCATCCAATACCTCGTTGGCATACTGCTGGATAGCTGCATAGAGCAGGTCATGCATGGTGTTTATTTCACCACTCACGCCTTCCTCAGTATCGCCATCGCCATCATAATCGGGGGTTTCCGTGCGGATATCATAGATATCTGCATACCCACTGACCTCTGAGTGACAGACGGCACATTCCTGGGGATCGATTTGCAGTGAGTGGGGGTCATGGCAGTCGGTGCATTGCTGGTAATTGTCGGCATGTTCAAAGAACCCAGCATAGGACTGGCCGGGGTACTCGTAACCAACCAACACATCAGCACCATAACGGACAGCGCCGCCGACTTTGTAATGCACATTGATGAAGCTGAGCTCGGTATTGATCTCATTCTCAGGTAGGTCGGTCACGGCGCTCTCAACATTCACCCCGGACCGCGTTCCCTGGTGACATTCTACACAGTTGGCAGACTGTACGACCACATTCATCTCGATCCCTGAGGGGAACAAGGCGGATTCCTTATCCTGTGATGCTGGGTTGTGACAGGTGTAGCAACTGACGACGGATCCGATCTTCGCGGCACTATCTACCACGTTGACCGTTGTGCCATCCTGGCCCAGGTAGTCCAGATAACCATGGGCGCTGTGGCACTTTGCACAATTAGCGGGCACTTCAGGGGGAACCTCTTCATCCCAGTGGGTGAAGGGCTCAGCAGTGAATTCTGAATGTCCTGAATCGAACCAGTTGGAGCTGATCTTCGTTATTGTTTCTGTTCGGGGTTCAGGGGGCAGGGCAACCTCTCGGATTAAAATGGTAGCCAGACCGCCCAAAATAAAGAATATCACTAGCAGGGGCCATACAACTTTCTTCATAATTGAACTCCTTTTACGCTGGTGATCATTCAACCTCACTTAATAGTCTACAATAAAATCCATGGTTTGTCATGAAAAATAGATACGAAATGATGTTTTCGGTATAATCAATATGATTTGTTGTCAACACAATGGGATATGATGAAATACTCAAAAATATTATTATTACTGCTTTTATTACTGATATCAGCCTGCTCCGAGCATCCGGAAGCCATGGTGGCAGAGACGCAGACTGCTGAGGCTCTGCTCGCGGCAACGGAGACAGTGGCGGTAACACTCACTGCCACGCCAACGGTCACAGCGACCGCCACTCAAACGCCGACTGCAACAGAGATTCCCCCGACACCCACAATCACCCCCACGCCCTGGGCGCTTTCCGCTCCTTCTGCTTCGGGCCTATTGGCTGGTGTGACGCCGATGGAATATATCGAAAATCCCTGTACCTATTTGGAAAATAAGTGGGGCGAGGGCAAAGCGGAACCTGGCACGATTGTTGTACCCATTATGTTTCACAGTATCCTCGAACCTGGGAAGACACCTTCCAAGGCAGAGGAAATTACGACAGAGTACTTTGAGTTTTTTATGGATTACGCCAGACAATTAGGTTTCGAAACGATCACCACAACGGAATTGGTTGATTTTCTTGAAAATAACGCCGCCATTCCGAAATATTCGATGATCCTGATCCTCGATGACCGGCGGCCAGATACGCCTGAACTGTTCATGCCCTATCTGGAAGCCAATGATTGGACCTTGACTCTGGCTTTCCCGACCACGGATACCTCTTCGGATGAACTGTGGGAGAAAATTGAAGCTTATGTAGCAACCGGTTATGTGGAAGTGCAGTCCCATGGGCATAACCATGTTTATCTGCAGGATTACACAGCTACGGATGTGATGGAAGAAGAGATCTATAAACCCATAGAGGTGATCAAAGAACATTTTGGCACCATCGCTCAGGCTTTGATCTGGCCCGGTGGCAATTTCACGGTGGACGCGGTGCAGATGGCCCGTGAGGCAGGTTTTGAGATTGGCTTCACTGTTTATTCCAGGGGACCTCTGATGTTCAATTGGATTCCTCTGGGTGCACCTGAACAGGGGATGGATGACCCCTTGATGGTTCTGCCTCGGGCCTGGTCTTCTGCTGCGGATGTGGCCCTGAATAAAGCGCTACAGATCAGCCAGCATAATGAAGCGCTGGCGGTGGATGCGATGGAACTTGAACTGCTCTATTACGATCTCTATTGCAGCGATACGACAGAGAATTAGCAGCCACAATGAAAAAAGTCTTAGGCATATTCCTACTGATGGCGGTTTTTTTGACCGGCTGTTACCGGCCCGGACCGGGTGCCAAGGTTTGGCAGGCTTCCAGTTCGGAGGGTAGCACTTCGACAGAGGGAATGTTTATCTACGCGACGGAGACTCCCAGCCCGACTGAAATGGCTGCAACCAGCAACGCATATGCCACACCAACCTCAAATAACCCGATCACCCTACCCACCTTGCGCAGTGAAGTGGCCTATTACACCGTTCAGGCAGGAGATACCCTGGCGAAAATTGCCGGTCGTTACCAGGTCTCTGTGAATCAGATTCTGCGGGAGAACACCATAGCCAACCCGGATATTATTGAAGTTGGGATCAATCTGCTCATTCCGATTCCATCCTTTGATCTGCTGGCTTCACCGTTCAAGATCATCCCGGATTCGGAATTGGTCTATAGCCCGGGAAACGCTGCTTTTGATGTGGATGCTTTTGTTTCCAGCCGGAATGGGTATTTGGCTTCGTATTACCAAACCCTGGATGGAGTGGTGACCTCCGGTGCAGGGGTAGTGAGCCGGGTGGCTACGGAATATTCGGTGAATCCCCGTTTATTGCTCGCTGTTTTGGAGTATCAGAGCGGCTGGGTGACCGAAGCAACCCCTGCCAGCGAGACGATGGTCTATCCCATGCGGGTTTATGAGGAATATCGAGAAGGGCTTTATAGCCAGCTCAGTCTGGCAGCCAGTCTTTTAAATGAAGGCTTTTACAAGTGGGGGATTGAAACAATCAGCATTTGGACGCTCACGGATTCCACTGTCGTTGAGGTGGATCCCACGATCAATGCCGGAACCGCTGGCGTACTCAATTTGATGAGCAATTTGACCACAGCAGCGACCTGGGACCAGGCGACCTCTGAGGCAGGTATTTACCAAACCTACGTGTCACTCTTTGGTAACCCATTTTCCTATGCCGTCGATCCGCTGCTGCCGGAAAACCTGACACAACCGACTTTACAACTGCCATTTGAGGTTGGCGATGTCTGGGCCTATACCAGCGGCCCTCATTCCGGCTGGGATGCCGGATCGGCCTGGGCTGCGCTTGATTTTGCACCGCCGGATGATGTGGGCTGCTATGCCAGTGCATTTTGGGTGGCGGCTGTGGCTCCTGGTGAGGTGGTGTATACCGGCAATGGCGTTGTCGTTCAGGAGCTGGCTGGCGATGGCATCTGGCAGGATGGTTGGTCGATCCTCTATATGCATGTCAGCAGCTGGGAACGGGTGGAAGTTGGGACTTATTTGGAGGCCGGAGACCGGGTGGGACATGCCTCGTGCGAGGGCGGGGTTTCCACCGGTGCGCATTTACACATCGCCCGGCGTTATAATGGAGTATGGATTGCCGCAGATGGTGACCTACCATTTGTGATGGATGGTTGGGTGTCTGCAGGGTATGGTGTCGAATACAATGGCTCCCTGATCAAGGGAGCCCGGATTGTGGAGGCTTGGGATGGGCGGTCGGCGTTCAACGCCATCCAGCGCTAGAGAACGTTATTATCGAAGACGGGTCAAGCGGACCGGTGTGATCCTGGGATCAGCGCTGGTTTTGGCTTTGGCCGTCTGCGGTGTGATAGTGTATCCTGCCTTGGCGCCGGTTGTTGAGGTTGAGACCGACCAAATCGCAATCCCGACCCAAACACCAGCTGTGAGCCAGGTTACTGAAACACTCATGACGGAAGTGGCTGTAACCGAAGCACCAGAAGAAACACCGATTGCCGCCATTCCCACTCAAGGACAACTTGTCCCCCCCAGTGATGACCCCCAGATTTTGTATTACACGACGGCCGGTGACAGTCTGGCGGTGGTGAGCGCTCACTTTGGCGTGGGGATGGATGAAATCCTGCCAAACACGCTCAACAGAGAGGGATTCTTGGCCCCCGGCACCTTGTTGATTATTCCCAACGAACTAAATGTCACCAGTTCCTCCAGCAAGCTCCTGCCGGACAGCGAAGTGACTTTCTCTCCTTCCACCGTAGATTTTGATATTGAAGCCTTTATCAATGAAGCGGGGGGATATCTCTCAACCTATCGGGATGACAGCCATTCGATTGTGGTGATGACTGGCGCGCAGATCATCGAACGGATCGCGCTGGAATACTCGATCAATCCCCGATTGGTGCTGGCTTTCTTGGAATATGAATCCGGCTGGGTCTTCGGTCAACCCCAGACGTCCAATGAAGTGAGATATCCGATGGGATATATCAACTCTGCGGAGGAGGGCCTTTATGCCCAGGCGGCCTGGTTCGCCAGCAATGTGATGGATGGTTATTACGGTTGGTGGGAGGGGCGGACCCTGGTGGTGCTTTTTGACGAAGGCGATGTCGTCCGGATTGCCCCCGACCTGAATTCCGGCACGGTGGGCCTGATGCACGCCTTTGCAGCGCTCTATACTTATGAAGATTGGTCCCAGGCGCTCTATGGTGAGCAGAATTTCCTGGACTTTTATGATTCGATGATGGGCAACCCCTGGATCAGGGCTCAGGAAGTGGAACCGCTGATTCCTGTGGATACCGAGCAGCCCGAAATGATCCTGCCTTTTGAGATTGGCCGGCTTTGGGCGTTTACGGGCGGCCCGCATGCTGCCTGGTCGGTGGCGGATATCCGCGCGGCGCTTGATTTTGCGCCTGCCAGTGCAGAATCCGGCTGTGTAGAATCCAATGCCTGGGTCGTGGCATCCATTCAGGGATTGATTACACGCTCAGAAAACGGTGTGGTGGTGATTGATATGGATGGGGATGGCTATGAGCAAACCGGTTGGACCATGCTCTACCTGCATGTGGCCACCAAAGACCGGATTGCGGTGGGTACCTGGGTGGAAGTCGGTGACCGGCTTGGACATCCATCCTGCGAGGGCGGCCGCGCTACCGGTACGCATATTCACATCGCCCGACGTTATAACGGAGAGTGGATTCCTGCTGATGGCCCATTGTCCTTTGTGCTCAGTGGATGGCAGGCGAAGGCGGCCACCCAGTCCTATGAAGGTTGGCTTATCCGGGGCGATGAGGTGATCTATTCCAACACCGCCAGCACGTATGAAAGCCAAATTACCCGGGAGCAATAGCGCTTAACTGGACTTTTTCCTTTAGAGCGAGTATCCTTCTTTCTTGAAAATCCAACGTGGAATTCAAACCTGTGGTCCGAGTGGGTATGGGCCTCGGTTTTTGATAACATAACCCCTTAATGATATGACTCGAAAAATTTTACTGATCTCAATATTTCTGGTTCTTTTTTTGTCTGCCTGCACCTCAAGCATGGCACCGACTTTCATCCTGCCTGCGGCCGATGAAAACCTTATTGAGACAGCTGTTCCCGCAATGACGCCTTTTCCAACCCGGCCCGCTTATGAACCCGGCCAGTTGGTGGAATATATCGCCCAGCCGGGGGATAACCTGCCCGCACTGGCAACTCGGTTCAACACCACTGTGGCGGAGATTCGGGCCGTTAATCCCAATATCCCGAGTGATGCCACGACCATGCCGACTGGCATGCCCATGTCGATCCCGATCTATTATCGGGCGTTGTGGGGCACGCCGTATCAAATCATTCCGGATACCGTGTATGTCAATGGCCCGGATGCTTCTTCATTCAATACAGCGCAGTTTGTCAATCAGCAGGGGGGCTGGCTTTATAAATATGCCGCTTGGGCTTTCAGTGGAACCCGTTCGGCTGCTGAGATTGTGGATTACGTGGCTGCTAGTTATTCCGTCAGCCCCAAGGTGCTGCTGGCGGTGCTGGAGTATCAGACCGGTGCATTTTCAATGGATGTGCCCCCTGAGGATGTGGATGAGAACGTCCTGGGGCTGGAATCGCCCTATTGGCTCACGCTCTACTTGCAGCTCTTGCACGCCGCTGACACGCTGAATGACGGCTATTATCGCTGGCGTGAAGGCGATCTGATCGAATTTGAATTGGACGATGGCACCATCACCCGGCCGGATCCCTGGCAGAATGCCGCGACCGTTGCCCTGCAATATTATTTTGCGCAGGTTCTGGATGTGAATGCTTATCAGGCTGCCATAGGGCCGGATGGCTTTGCAGCAACCTACCAACGGCTGTTTGGCGATCCCTGGGGCGTGGAAGCGCATATTCCAGGCTCGCTTACCCAGCCGGAATTATCTTTGCCCTATGTCAACGATGTCTCCTGGGCTTTCACGGGCGGCCCGCACAGCGGATGGGGCAGTCTGATGCCCTGGAGCGCTTTGGATTTCGCTCCGCCGTCTGACCGGACCGGCTGCTTCATTTCGAATGTTCCTGCAACAGCAGTTGGTGCTGGCGTTGTTGTCCGCGATGGCGATGGATATCTTGTCCTAGACCTGGATGGGGATGGGGATGAACACACCGGTTGGAATATTACCTATCTTCATATTTCCAATGAGGGACGCGTGCCGGTGGGCACTGAGGTCGAGATGGGTGACTTCCTGGGCTATCCCTCCTGTGAGGGCGGCCACTCCACCGGGACGCATATTCACATCGCTCGTAAATATAATGGTGAGTGGATGAGAGCCAGCGGGGTGATCCCGTTTGTGCTCTCCGGATGGCGGCCTTTAGAGGGGGATCAGGCTTATTCAGGATATTTGGTCAAAGGGGATGTTTATATCCTTGCTAACACGAACCCTGATAACCGCAGCGCTATCCCGGTGGATTCGACAGAACAATAAGCGTTAACCAATAATTTCAGGCAACAAAAAAGCCGCCCGTTTGGGCGGCTTTTGATTTGATATATTGGGTTTGTCTATTGCAGGTAGGACCAGGGGTTCACCGCGGCACCGCCCTGACGCATTTCGAAGTGCAGGTGAGGGCCGGTAGAATTGCCGGTGCTGCCCATGTAGGCGATTAGTTCGCCCTTGACCACGTTAGCGCCGCAGCCGACCAGCAGGCCGCCATCCATAATGTGACCATAATAGGTCTGCCAGCCGCCATCGTGGTCGATCACGATCAAGTTGCCGTAACCACGGTCGGACCAACCGGAATAGATGACCACGCCGGAGTCGGCGGCATAAAGCGGGCTGCCCAGGTCACCATCAAAGTCCAGACCGTTATGCACCGGTGGGGTGTAATCATAGCCGGAGAGCCAGTGATTATCGGTCGGCCAGGTGAAAGTGCCGGTGCCGATATTGCCATAAAGGATGCCGCTGCAAGCGCCAGGGCCAAGATAGGCATTGCCGGATAATTCTTCACCCCGAGCCGGAACCCAGGATACATTGGGCCGGGTGCCGCCCGGCACAAAGAGCATTGTCCCAGCTGCGATGTTTGGAAGAGACCAATCACCGATAGAATCGGGGTCCAGATTGTTGAGGGGGTAGTTTATGATGTCCTCAGGGGTAACGCCGAAATAACTTGAGACACCATTCAGTCCGTCGCCATCATACCATTTATACATAGCGCCGTTAGTTGGGGGAATAATCACTTCATTGCCGGGATAGATGGCATCCGGCATTTCACCCAGGACGTACCAGTTGGTCCAGAGGATGGTTTCTGCTGCCAGGCCGTATCTATCCGCGATATCAAAGATGGTATCGCCTTCCTGGACGATGTAGATTTCGTAGTCAGTTCGGTCTTTAACTTCGACGGTAGTTACTGCTTCCACTGTAGTCTGTACTTCCGGTTCCCGAACAACGCCATCCTGCTCATTTTCAGTCGTGAAATTGGGTGCCGCCAGATTTTCCGGTGTGGGAACGAAGGTGGCGGTGGGAATAGCTGTCGGTTCCAAGGGTTCCGCAGTGGCATGAACGATCAGGGAGCCAATGCCCCAGATGCCAAGCAGTCCTACAATCAGGATAATCGTCCAGAAGCCAATCCAGAGGGTCTTTTGGTTTTTCATAAAGCCCAATGCGGTTGATCCTTCACTGGTTGGGGGTTCTTTGTCCTCCGGGAGGATCACTTCGATATCCAGAGGCTCGTTTATTTTATCATTTTTGGAGTTTTTGTTTTCATTAGCCATAAATTTTCTCCTGAGGCATCATAGCATTAAATGACTGAATGTCAAGCGCGACAAATCTTCTTCTCTAATTGGCAAAAGTGTCGTTAATCTGAGCTAATGGGTTGAGTTAGGTTAATGGTGTCCCGAAATATTCGTCATGGAGTCTGGTCAAATCCAGGTCTGTGTAGGATTGCAGGAAAGTCCAGAATTCTCTGGTTGTGACGATGGTGTACTGATAGGTTCGGACGTAATCGTGCAGGAAGGCGAAAAATGTATCTTCTCCCAGGGTTTCTCGAAGGGCCTGGAGGAAACGAGCGCCTCTAAGGTAGACGATCTTTCGATATTCAGAATCATCTCCACCAAAATAAATGGAAATATCTACATCGCCTTGCGCATTATAGGCGAGGACATAGTTATCCCACATCCAGGCGGCGTCATCCGGATAGAAGCGGTCATAGAATAGCTTCTGGGCGTAGGTGGCAAAGGCCTCATCCAGCCAGGGTTCCATCGCCTGGTCATTGCCAACCATTGCGAAGAACCACTGGTGGGCAATTTCATGGGCGGTGTAAACATAGATGTTCGATCGAGGGCTGCCGGGATAGAGGTTATAGAATGCCGGACTGAGAAAAACCAGACCATCAAATTCCATACCGATGGTGGCATTGAACTCTACAATTGAAAGCACATCCCGGTTGTATTCGCCAAATAGTTCCGTAAAGAGGTCAATAGATTGGACTGCCACATCGGCGACATCTTCCCCAACCCAGGCATGTTCATTTAAGGTATAAGCGAGGATTTTAACCCCCTGAGCTTCCCGTTCCGTTATGGTATATTGATCACTGATCGAAAAGGTCAGGGTACGCGCCAAATCCACCTGGTAATGAATGACACCATCAGCCTCCTGGGGCAGGGCCGGGGCGGCAATGGTGAAATTATCTCGGCGGTCAGCGAATTGAATGTTCACACTGAAATCCGAGGGTTCCAGAACGATGAATTCGCCAACAATCTTGCTGTTGACGACCTGAGCATCGTTCATGACCCAGCCGCCATCTGGATTGAAATAGGGGATCATTGGGATGAAATAGGAAAGGTTCAGCTCTTTGCCGTTATAACTGAAGATGCCCTCACGGGTCGGCATGTTCAGTTCGAAATCAAAGGAGACCGCAACCTGTTCCCCGGGCTGTAATGGCGCGCTCAATGGGATCACGAGGTAGAGCGCATCCCAGTCGTAATCTGTGATCGTTGTTTCGTTCACCCGAATGGATTTGATGTAGATCGCTTGGAATCTGGCAGGATAGACGATGAAGACCATTTCGTGGATCAAAAGATCGGTTTTATTGGTATAAAGGGCCCGGCTGCTGCCAGAGATGTATTGATTGTAGTAATCGATGGTCAAATCGATGTCGTATTGGGTTTCCTGCCCATTCAAGGGGAGAGGCGTGGGGCTGGGGGTTGGGTTGGGTGTTGCAGTGAGCGCTTCAGTTTCTGTGACCACACTCTCAGTATTTGCAGAGGGCACCTGTTCTGTGGCCAGAGGATTGGCGGTACAGGCTGATAGCAGGATGACGACCAGCGTCAGAATCAGGGTGATTTTCCGTGTATGGATTTTCATCGGTTTTTTTCTCAGAATTGGATACATTTTTGGATTCTACCAGATTTATTTCAAGCTGTCTCTAAGGGAAAAAAGGGGTTCAGGTTCAAAAATAACCAATTCTGGAGCCCGGTTCGCATCGCAATCAATGGTATACTGTGTATCTGCTTGGGGTCTTGGGGCTTATTGAAGAGGCACTTTCTTGCCTAAGAAAGACAAGTGCCCAGCCATAGAATTGCATTGAGATAATTGATGAGAGAGACTGGAAAATCATCCAACTTAAATGAAAAGCGTCCAAAAAATCTGACTGCTTTCATAATCATCTGGCTGGGGCAGTTTGTTTCCGTCGCCGGATCGTTTATGACGAGTTTTGCCTTGGGCATTTGGGCCTGGGAAAAGACCGGGTCCGCTCAGGCATTGGCACTAGTGGGTGTATTTACTTATGCACCATTAATTATTGTCACCCCTTTGGTTGGGGTATTGGTGGATCGTTGGAATCGGAAACTGGTGATGATGCTCAGCGATCTGGGCGCAGTCCTGGCTTCGGTGGTTGTTTTCCTGCTCTTCATTTCCGGTCGGCTGGAAATTTGGCATATTTATGCTACGACAGCGTTTGCCAGCACCTTCCAGGCCTTCCAGTGGCCGGCTTATTCCGCCACAGTGACGCTGATGGTACCGAAGAAGCACTACAGCCGCGCCAGCGGAATGATCAGTATGGTGGAAAGCGCCTCGAACATCATCGGCCCGGTTTTGGCAGGCTCTCTGATCGGCGTGATCGGCATTCGCGGCATTCTGTTGGTTGATATTATGACCTTTTTTGTGGCGATCATCACTTTGTTAATCGTTATCGTCCCTCAACCGGTTGTCGAAAAGACCAAGATAACATTTAAGAAATTTATCAAGGATATGACCTTCGGGTTTAAATATATCTTTGAACGACGTGGTCTGTTGGAACTCCAATTGGTATTCTTCGCCGCCAACTTCATGACGGTGATTGGTTGGGCGGTTCTTAATCCGATGGTGCTTGCCAGAACGGGAGATGCTCAGATTTTAGGCTTTGTGCAATCCTTTTCCGCTGTTGGGGCCTTGGTTGGGGGAGTGTTCCTGGCGATCTGGGGCGGTCCCAAACAAATGGCTGCCGGGATATTACTTGGCTGGATTTTGAATGGCATTCTAGGCCGATTCTTGATGGGGATAAGTGAACAACCCTGGATCTGGATGGCGTCGGTTTTCCTGCTGGCATTCTTTATGCCCACCATCAATGGCTGCAATCAGGCCATTTGGCAAAAGAAAGTTCCACCGGACCAGCAGGGGCGGGTCTTTGCCGTGCGGCGTTTCATCGCGCAAATTACCATTCCCATTTCAATGGCCTTATCCGGTTGGCTGGCAGATGCTGTCTTTGAACCGGCTTTTCTAACGTCAGATGGGTGGGGGACGCGTTTATTTCGCGGCCTGGTTGGCAGCGGCCCTGGCGCAGGCATGTCTTTGATGATTGCGATGAGCGGTATTTTAGTGGCTGCAGTGGGGATCACAGGCACATTCTTTAAGTCGATTCGGGACGTGGAAATAGATTTACCGGATTATGACGCTGAGGAACAGGCCTAATCCGGTAATATAGTTTCCAAGCTGGAATGATAATTTAATCTTCTTGTGTGATTGTGATTTTATATGTAATTTCTGCAGTTTCGCGCAGCATAGCCTGGGCACCGCAATATTTTGTTTCTGAGAGTTCCACCGCGTGCTCAATGGCCTGCGGGTCCAGATTTTTCCCCGAAAACTTATATTCCAATACGATCTTTGTGAACACTTTGGGGTGTTCTGCGGCTCGTTCAACTTCCGCGTTCACCTCGAATTGGGTGACTTCCTGGCGTTTCTTTTTGAGAATAGAGATCACGTCCATCCCGGTGCAGCCGGCCAAACCGATTGCCAATAGTTCCAAAGGGCGGAATCCCATATCATGACCGCCGACCTGTTTCTTTGCGTCCATTGGGACCAGGAAACCATCCTGATTGGCGCCGGTGAATCCCATATCCCCATTCCAAACTGCTTTTGCGTACATATTGATTTCCTTTCTGGCCTCACACGGAGGCCGCTTCAGTATTATCAGGTGCAGGCACCGACTTCTTTCAAGCCGCAATTGGGACAAACCAATTGCAGAAGGCCGTCATAGTCGATCACAGCTTGCCCACAACGCGGGCATATCATCCCTGCCTGGAGGCTTATACTGGACTGAATGGCACAGCTGGCGGCAGAATCGGTTGTTGAGGTGTTTTCACTGGTGTGGGTTGAAGGGTTACTCTTTGCGTTCAACATCTTCATCCAGGTCCAGGGCCTTGAAAAGTCGGTGACGGGCATCCAATGGCAAAGTGACGCTTTCACCATCATCCTGGTAGAGCTGGATGGTTTTCTTTAAGGTGTTTACCACCACCTTGCAGTTTGGGCAGGATTCGATATGGGCTTCAATTTTCCCGCAAAGGGTATCATCCAATTCACCATCAATGTAATCATTGAGGTGGTGGATCAAATCTTCGCATTCAAGCCCGTGTTGGTGGGTCATAGGTCTTCCTCTGCCATTCGATGGGCAAAATATTCACTCAATTCTTCTCGAAGCTGCATTCTGGCCCGCATCAGCCTGACTTTCAAAGCTGATTCACTGATATCCAGAGCGGCTGCGGCATCCTGGGTAGACAGGCCCTCGACATCCCGTAGGAGGAAGGCTGCCCGGTTGGCATCGGAGAGCTGCATAGCCGCTTTCTTGAGCATCTGCCGGGACTCATCACTCATGATCTCTCTTTCCGGCAGACAGCACCAGTCAACAATCTGGATGGGCATGGTTTCGCCCTCATCGGTTTCTATGCCTTCATCAATATGGGTGATCCCATCCTTGCGCTTGCGGAGCATCATCAGCGCCTCATTGGTGGCGATCCGATAAAGCCAGGTGGAGACCTTTGAGCGGCCTTCGAATTTGTCGAGATTCTTATAGGCTTTGATAAAGGTTTCCTGGACCACGTCTTCGGCATCCTGAGTGTTCCCCGTCAGCCGGAGGGCAAGCCGGTAGATGTGGTCGGAGTTTTGATCGACCAGCAGGGCAAAAGCTCGTTTGTCCTTTTTGCGAAGCGCTTCGAGATTGAGCGTCTCTTGATTGTTTGTTTCACTCATTGGATGACTTTCAGCGGCCATTCGTTACATTAGGTCAGGGCTGGCTAGGAGAGCGGCCAGGTCGGGAGGACATCGAAATTGAGCGGGGTGAAATCGTTTTGGATGTAATGGTAGTAGCCCGCGCCGGCGATCATGGCTGCATTATCGGTGCAGAGAGAGAGCGGGGGAATGTGAACGGGGTGTTTGCTCTCCGCCAACATCCTTTCGCGCAAGCGCTTGTTGGCGGAAACGCCACCGGCTACGATAATCTCGTTGACATCAAATTCTTCCGCCGCCATCAGGGTTTTTTCTACCAGAACATCCACCACCGCGGCCTGGAAGCTGGCTGCCAGATCTTCAATGGGCAGGGAGCGTCCCTGTTCCTGCAGTGTTTCCGTCATCCGCAGCACTGAGGTCTTGACCCCGCTAAAGGAGAAATCCCAGGTGTCTTCAAGCATGGCCCGCGGGAAAGCGAAGGCTGTGGTGCTGCCGGTGTGGCTGGCCTTTTGGATGGAGGGACCTCCAGGGTATGAGAGCCCCAATAGCCGGGCAACTTTATCAAAAGCCTCACCGGCTGCATCATCAAGGGTACCGCCCAGGCGCTGATATTGGAGGTGATCCTTGATTAAAACCAGCTCGCTGTGACCGCCGGAGACCAATAACGCCAACAGGGGGAAGCGCGGCGCCTGGTGGGGGGAGGTGTTCGCCAGGTAGAGCCAGGCGGAATAGATGTGCCCTTCGAGGTGATTGACGCCGATGATGGGTTTCTGGGCCGCCAGAGCCAGGCTTTTGGCCATATTCACGCCCACCACCAATGACCCGGCCAGGCCGGGGCCGCGGGTGACGGCGATAGCGTCAATATCTTTGATGTCCAGATGCGCCTGCTGGAGGGCCTGTTCCACGATGGCATAAATTGCCTTGACGTGTTCGCGCGAGGCCAGCTCCGGGAACACCCCGCCATATTGAGCGTGCAGGTCAATCTGGCTGGCAACAACACTGGATTGGATCACGCGGCCATCGGTGACGATGGCTGCTGCGGTCTCATCACAGGAGGATTCAATGCCGAGGATTCGTGCACTGGGAAGAGTCATATTTTTCACTACCTTTCTGCCATTGGCAGAACAAGCTGCTTGGGATAGTCCACAAAGCATTCAAACCTGCCATCCGGTGTGACATAGTAGGTGTCTTCCAGCCGGACGCCCATCCCCTTTTCGGGATAGTAGAGCCCGGGTTCAACGGTGAATACCGAACCGGGGACCAAAGCGTTGGTTGGGTCATCCGGGCGGCTGAACCACGGTTTCTCATGGATGTTCAGCCCTACGCCGTGGCCCAAAGAATGGACATAGCCGCTTTCGGTGGCCGGATTCTGGCGGATGGTGGGATGTCCCTGTTCTTCAAACAGGTCACAGGTCCGGCTTTGGAAATGGGCGGCATTCACGCCAGCCTTCAGTTCCGAGACGACCTGGTTATAAACCGATTTGACCTGGTCATATACTGCCTGGGTTTCTGCGGGAGCATAACCGAGGCACCAGGTTCGGGTGAAGTCATAGAAATATCCGCCGCCTTTTTCGCATGGGAAAATATCAAAGACAATGGTCTTGCCAAGTTGGATCGGGTCACTGGGGGTGCCATTGCTGTGGGGGATGCCCGCATCGCGCCCAATGGCGAAGATGGTGTCTTCGGGGTTTTCAGCACCCAGTTCAGCCAGCCAGAGGTTGATCAACCCTTTGACCTCACCAATGGTGAGCGGAGAGCCGTCTTCTTTGACCAGGGTTTCATCTTCGACCTGGTGATGGGTGAGAAATTCCGCCACCCTTGAGACCACTGTGCGTACGACCACAGCCATAGCTCGGATTCGTTCAATCTCGGCTGTGTCTTTGGTCGCCATAGCCTGCAGCAGGACTGCGTCCTCCAGGTCACCCTTGAAGGTCAGACCGGGGAGCAATTCCTGAAGCTTGCTGACGAGAGTGTAGTGCTTGCCAACCTCGGAGCGGCCGTAGAGCAGCACAGTGCCCTCCGTGAGGCCGACCTGTTCAAAAATGGCTTTATAGAGCAGCGCTTGAGCTAAAATTCGGTCGCCCTTGGCGGCTTCCAGCCGTTCCTTGAGCGGGAATTGAGTGTAGTTAACGGTCTGCAGCCCGGTACGGGCGGCTTCTTCACGTTCCATGGGGGCATGACACAGCACCATCGGTTTGCCGACCGGTTTGATCACATCTGCCATGGTCATATGGCCGCCGCCTGTCAGGTAGACCATCGCGGGGTTATGCTGTGCGGGCCCGGTCACCCAAAGGCCGGCTGCTTTATTATCGATGAGGAGTTGGTCGATCTTAGATTTCATGTGATAGGTTCCAATTCATGATAGTTTATGGCCTGGTGTTGTCCCAGATTTGTTTTAGATTTTGCAGGAAGGTCTTTTCCTGTTCGACGAGTACTGTGCGTGGGTCAAAAAGCACCTGGTCGTTCTCGATCCGGGCGATGATCGGTGGCTGCACATCACGCAAGGCACGCAGGAAAACATCCGGTTTGGCGGGGGTGAGAGTCAGCGTGTAGGTTGGCATTTCCTCAGTGGGGAGGCTGCCGCCGCCCACGGTGGACTTGCCGGGCCGCACTTCACCAAAGCCCAGTGTTTTTTGCCATTGCTCCGCTCGAGCCTGAATGATGCTGAGCGGCATGGCGACCATTTGCCAGATCGGCACTTCACTCAACGCTTCGTTCTTGAGATAATGCAGCAAATTGGCACTGACACCCGTGAGGGTCAGCTTGCCCGCCCGCAAAGCCCGGGCAAAGGGATGGGTCTTGACCGGGGCGAGCAGTTCCTGCTTGCCGATGATGATGCCAGCTTGCGGACCGCCTATTAATTTATCACCGGAGAAGCAGACCAGGTCACAGCCCGCCGCCAGCGATTCCTGTACGGTGGGCTCATGGGCCAGCCCGAATTCGGCGGTATCCAGCAGTGCGCCCGATCCGATATCGTGCACCACGGGGACGCCATGCTGGTGGGCAACTTCCACAATTTCAGCCAGTTCCGGCTCGCTGTGGAAGCCGATAAGTTTGAAGTTGGAGTGGTGGGCAATCAGGATCAGGGCAATATTGCCCTCATTCAGGGATTGCTCGAAATCTCGCAGGTGAACCCGGTTAGTTGTACCGATTTCCACCAGATTCGCGCCGGATTGGCGCATCACATCAGGGATGCGGAAACCGCCGCCAATTTCCACTAATTGGGTGCGTGAAACAAGCACGTTCTTCCCGTTTGCCAGAGCCGCGAGCGTCAGCAGGACGGCACCAGCGTTGTTATTGACCACGAAACCGTCTTCCGCACCGGTGAGCAGGCTCAGGATGCGCCCGGCATGGACGGACCGCTTGCCGCGTTTGCCGGTGGTCAGATTGAATTCAAGGTTGGAATAACCGGTCCCGATATCTGAGATGGCCTGCCGGGTGGCCTGGCTGAGCGGCGCTCGACCCAGGTTGGTATGTAGGATAACGCCGCTGGCGTTGATCACCGGGACCAGGGTGGGCGCGATCCAGTCTTCCAGCTGCTCACGGATCAGATCGAGAATTTCGGGGTTGGTGGGAATGGGCTGCTCTTCATTAATCGCCGCTTGACGCAGCTCTTCCAGCACCGTGCGAACGCTGGTCAGCGTGAGCGGACGGCCAAAGGACTGGATGATTTCCAGAACTTCAGGCTGACGTAGAAGACGATCAATCGAAGGTAATTGGCTCAGATCGGGCATATCGGTGTTTTTGGACTTGATTTATTTTGTTAGTTAGCGGCTCGGGTTCCAGCGGCTGCGCTCAAAGAGGCGGAGCAGGAACTCGATCAGGACGAAAACCCCCGCCAGGATCAAGGCCATGCCGGTGGTCAGCACCCGTCCCAACTGGAGCCAGGCAACCGTGCTGCCAAAGACACCGACCCAAAGCGACTGGCGCAGGATGACCATATCATCCACCGGGGGATCGGCAGGGAAACGTTTATGAAGAAAATAAACGATCGGGATGGCCGGACCGGTCAGCGCGAGCACGCCGAGGAAAAAGAAAGCCCAGCGTGGTCCCAAAGTGGGGACGGTGCCGCGGATGACGAGCAGGAGCCCAAGCCAGCCGATGACGGTCAGGATGATCGAGAGAGGTAAGAAGCTGCGGAGGAATTTGAATAAGCCGTTTTTCATATTGTTTTCCTTAATTTCTAATTGTAACGCATTAATCTCTCCAAATAAACTGTAACAGTTCGTATATCCGATTAATTTAAGCGTAAAGAAGGGTGATGAGGTAAAATCGTTCAAATAACGGAAATAATGGAGAAATTAATGACGGATATGATCCTGGCAGCAGACATCGGCATGACTAATATTGACCTGGCCCACCAAACCGCATCAGGGGTGACGCATAAAATGCTGGCAAACCCCCGATTGGACGCAGAGGGGCAGCTTAGGCTAGCGATTCAAGAGGCTGGTGAGCTGGCTGCGGGAACGCGAATTGGCGTGACAGGTGGGCGCTATCGTGACTTGCCTGAGAGCCTGGATGGATTCGCCATTCATAAGGTGGATGAGATGCTGGCTGTAGGGCTGGGTGGGCTGGCATTGGCCGGTCGCAAGCAGGGATTGGTGGTCAGTGCGGGTACCGGCACAGCGATGGTAGCAGCCCGCGGACGAGAAGTGCACCATGTCACTGGTTCGGCTGTCGGGGGTGGAACACTTTTGGGCTTATCCAAATTATTGCTGGGAACGGATGCCCCCCGCGAGATTGACGAGTTGGCACTGGCAGGAGATGCGGCCGCCGTGGATATTATGCTGCGGGAAGCTGTCGGCGGTCAGGTGGGGCGGCTGCCGGAAGAGGCCAATGCGGTGAACCTGGGCAAGCTGGACCGCGAAGAGACCATCACGCGAGAAAATCTGGCGGCCGGGCTGGTACGCCTGGTGGCGCAAGTGATTGCTGTGATCGCGATCAACGCTGCTAATGCGGAAGGGTTGGATGAAATCATCCTGATCGGACACCTGATGGATCTTGAAGCAATTCGGCATGAGATCGCTCTGGTGGGGACCTTTTATGATAAGGAATTTATCGTTCCTGAGAACCCGGGTTTCGGCACCGTGACCGGTGTGCTGGAAGCGGTCGGCAGAGAGTAATCATCAATTAATCAAAATAATGAGCTAATTCCAACACCTATTCTCATTGCCGATTCTTGCCAAATTGACTTTCGTATCCTATTGTGATAGACTTTGTCTGATTGAAAACTCATCCAGAGAGGTGGAGGGACCGGCCCGTTGAAGCCTCGGCAACCAGGATCTGGGATCACAGGTGCCAATTCCGGCAGCCCCCGAAGAGGGTGGATCTGGAAGATGAGGTGTATGAACCATTTGTTCATTTCCGCCTCTCATCTTGTTTTGAGAGGCGATTGATTTAATTTTGAAAGCTGCATGGCGCAGGCTGGGAGGATTGAAGCATGACCTCAGAAAATAATAAGAGATTCACCAACCGACGTTACCTTGATGCCATCGACCGGGGTGTTGTTCTTTTTGATGGCGCTATGGGCACCAACCTGGACCGGCAGCACCTGACCGTTGAAGATTTTGGCGGAGAACGCACCGCCGGTTGTAACGATTATCTGGTCATTACCAAACCGAGGGCCGTTGAAACGGTGCACCGCAGCTTCATGGAAGCCGGTTCGGATGTGATCGAGACGGATTCCTTCCGCTCCAATCGCCTGACCCTGGCGGAATTTGGCCTGGGTGACCGCGTTAATGAGATTAACCGCGCGGCAGCCAGTCTGGCGCGAAGGGTGGCGGATGAATTTAGCACACTGGATAAACCCCGCTTTGTGGCCGGTTCAATGGGCCCCAGCGGTAAATTGATCTCCACTGAAGACCCCGAAATGTCGAATATCAGCTTTGAGGAACTGGCGGATGTCTTCCGCGAGCAGGCTGTGGGCTTGATTGAGGGCGGGGTGGACCTGCTCTTGATCGAAACTTCGCAGGATATCCTCGAAGTCAAGGCTGTGATCCAGGGGATTCACGCGGCTTTTGAAGAGACAGGTGAAGTTCTGCCCATTCAGGCGCAGGTGACACTGGATACCACCGGCCGGATGCTGCTGGGCACGGACATCGCCGCTGCCCGGGCTATCCTGGAAGAGATGGGCATTGATGTGATCGGTCTTAACTGCTCGACCGGCCCGGATTATATGCGGGAACCGATCCGTTTCCTGACCGAAAATTCCCGGCTGCCGGTTTCCTGTATTCCCAATGCCGGCTTGCCTTTGAACGTGGACGGCGAAGCCGTTTACCCGATGAAACCCCAGCCTTTTGCTGACCTGATGCTCGAATTCGTCAATGATTATGGCGTTCGGGTGGTGGGGGGCTGCTGCGGTACCAGTGAAGATCATATTGGCCGGCTCAATGAAGGGCTGGACCGCGGACACGCCAAACCGCCCGCACTACCGGCGGAGCCGATGCTGGCTTCCCCAGTGCAGGCCGTGCCGATGCACCAGGAACCTGCACCTTTCCTGATCGGTGAGCGGCTTAATTCGCAGGGCTCCCGCAAGTTCAAACGGCTGATCATGGAAGAGGATTATGACGGCATCGTGGAAATGGCCCGTGCCCAGGTGGATAAGGGCGCGCATGGTCTGGATGTCTGTGTGGCGCTGACGGAACGCTCCGACGAGGATCAATTGATGCGCAAGGTGGTCAAACGGCTGGCGAATGCCGTGCCGGTGCCGCTGGTGATTGACACAACTGAGGTTGATGTGCTCGAAGCAGCCCTGGAATCCAACCCCGGGCGCAGTTTGATCAACTCCACGCATCTCGAATCCGGCCCGGAGAAAGCCGGTAAGATCTTCACCCTCGCCAAACGGTTCAATGCGGCTGTGATCGTGCTCACGATTGATGAGGACGGCATGGCGAAAAGCGCTGACCGTAAGGTTGAAGTGGCGGAGCGGATTTATAACCTGGCGGTGAATGAATACGGCTTGCAAGCCGAAGATCTGGTCTATGATGACCTGACCTTTACGCTGGCGACCGGTGATCCCGAACTGCGAGATTCGGCCATCCAGACGTTGGAAGGCATCCGTCGGATCAAGGAAGCTTTCCCCGGCGTGCTGACCTCGCTGGGTGTGAGCAATGTCTCTTTTGGCCTTTCACGACCAGCGCGTGCGGTGTTGAACAGTGTGATGCTCTATCACTGTGTGGTGGCTGGCCTGGATATGGCCATTGTGAACCCGGCTCATATCAAGCCCTATGCGGAAATCGCTGAGGATGAACGCAAGCTGGCTGAAGATTTGATCTTCAACCGGGATGACCAGGCGTTGGCCCGGCTGATCACTTATTTCGAATCGGTGGAAGACAGCGGCGAACAGGACAGCGGCGATTCCGATCTTGCTGAAATGACGCCTGAGGAACGGCTGCACTGGCGGATCTTGCGCCGGCATAAGGCAAATGTTGAAACGGATATTGATATCCTCCTGAACCGCGACCCTGACCGCCCCAAGGGTGAAACAGCCGTGGAAATCCTCAACACGGTGCTGTTACCCGCTATGAAAGATGTCGGCGATAAATTTGGTGCAGGTGAATTGATTCTGCCTTTCGTGCTGCAAAGCGCGGAAGTCATGAAGGTGGCTGTTAATTATTTGGAGAACTTCCTCGATAAGCAGGAAGGCACGACCAAAGGCAAGATGGTGTTGGCAACGGTTTATGGCGATGTTCATGACATCGGCAAGAACCTGGTCAAGACGATCCTCTCCAATAACGGCTACACCGTGGTGGACCTGGGTAAACAGGTGCCCGCGGAGACGATCATTTCCCAGGCTGTTGAAGAAAAAGCCGATGCGATTGGATTGAGCGCATTGTTAGTTTCTACCAGCAAGCAGATGCCCCTGATCATTAATGAGCTTGACCGGCGCGGGTTGAACTTCCCGGTGCTGGTTGGCGGTGCAGCGATTAACCCTCGCTTTGGAAAACGAATTCTGTTGACTGAAGCCGGTCATTACTATGAGCCGGGCGTGTTCTACTGCAAGGATGCCTTTGAAGGGCTATCCACCATGGATGCGCTGATGACCCCGGATAAACGGGAAGTGCTGGTGGATGAAATTCAAAAATCCGCCGATTACGAATTAGGCAAGGATCTGCACAGCACACGAAGTGTGCCTCGTTCCGTGCGCAAGAACGTTGTCACGGTTCTAGATAAACTGCCTGAGCCACCATATTGGGGGGCAAGGGTAGTCCGTGATATGCCCTTGGAAATCGTTGGCGAGCATCTTTCATTAAATGAACTCTACCGCCTTTCCTGGGGTGCCAAGAACGCCCACGGTGCGGAATGGAAGAGCCTCAAGGCTGAGTTTGAAGAGCGCCTGGTGCGGATGCGCAAGGCCGCGGAAAAAGAAGGCTGGCTGCAGCCGCAGGCAGTCTATGGCTATTGGCCCTGTCAATCGGTGGGCGATGAGCTGCTGGTTTACGATCCAGACACACTGCAGGAGGCTGAGCCGGTCGTGATTGAGCGCTTTGCCTTCCCACGACAGGAGGGCGGCGAAGGGCTGAGCCTGGCGGATTATTTCGCTTCAAAGAAATCGGGTAAGATGGACGTGGTCGCTTTCCAGGTAGTCACGGTGGGAAAGAATGCCACGAAACGCTTTGAGGAATTGGAAGCCGCTGGTGAGTATGCTGAGGGCTATTACCTGCACGGGTTGGCCGTCCAGATGGCGGAAGCCACAGCAAATTATATGCATGAACATATCCGCCGGGAGCTGGGCCTGGAGCCCAACCGGGGCAAGCGATATTCCTGGGGCTACCCTGCGATTCCCGAACTGGAAGACCATGTCAAGGTCTTTGAATTGCTTCCCGCCGAGTCGGCTCTGGGAATGACCCTGACGGCGGCCTATCAATTGGTCCCTGAACAATCCACCGCTGCGATTATTGTCCACCATCCGGATGCCAAATATTTCAATGTTGGCACCAGCCGGGTGGAACAATTGCTGGGTGATTAATCCAAATTGAAGGTTATTATGAAAAAAGAAGAGAGAAAATTTATCCGACGTTTGACCCAATCTGACAAGCCGATCATTTTTGATGGCGCAATGGGGACGCTTCTGCATGAACACGGCGTGGATATTGATGAGTGCTTTGACGAACTAAACCTGCTAGACCCGGCTGCGGTAGGTGAAATCCACCGTAATTATATTGCTGCAGGTGCCGAAGTGATCAAGACCAACACCTTTGGCGCAAACCGGACCAAGCTCGAGCGGCATGGCATGGATGACCAGGTGGATGTGGTGAACACCGCCGGGGTCAAGCTGGCCCGCAGGGTGGTGGAGGCCTCCTTCAAGGACGTGATGATCGCCGGGGATATTGGCCCTTTGGGACTGCCCCTGGCGCCCTTTGGACACATCCAACCGGAAGATGCTTTTGAGATCTATCAGGAACAGGCCCGAGCCTTGATTGAGGCTGGTGTGGATGTGATCCTGATTGAAACGATGGTGGACCTTTACGCGGTACGTGAAGCAGTGCGGGCAGTGCATTCCATAGATGAGACAATGCCGGTGATCGGATCGATGACCTTCACCCGTGACCGGCGAACTCTCCTGGGTGACACCCCGCAGGAAGTGGCTGAACAAATGGACAGCTTCGGCGTGGACGTGATTGGCGTGAACTGCTCCGGCGGCCCTGCTCAACTGCTGCGGATTTTAAAACAGATGAAAGGCGCAGTGCCGGATGGACGTTTCTGCGTGATGCCTAACGCTGGCTTCCCGGAACGGGTTGGCGGCCGGATCATGTATCCTGCCGGGCCGGATTATTTTAAGGATTATGCCCTGGCCTTTTGGCAGGCCGGCGCGAATGTGATCGGCGGCTGCTGCGGCACCACGCCGGCGCATGTCAAGGTGATTGCTGAAGCGATCTCCGGGGCACCGGAGGACTTTGCCGTGGTGCAGCTGGCTGAGCTGGAAGGTGTGCGGTCCACCGAGATGGAACCGGCTGAGGGACCTTCCGGATTGGCGCAGAAGCTGACAAAGGGTGAATTTGTGATAGCTGTGGAAATGGACCCACCTCGAGGACTATCCACTCATAAGCTGATCGCCGGTGCTTCTTTGCTGGCGGATGCAGGCGCGGATGTGATTGATGTGGCCGATAGTCCGCGTGCCCGGATGCGGATGAGCCCCTGGGCGGTCTGTAACCTGATTCAGAAACAATTCGGCATTGAAACCACCCTCCACTTTCCCACCCGTGGGCGCAATTTATTGCGGGTGCAGGGTGACCTTCTGGCGGCGCATGCGATCAATATTCGCAATGTGTTCGTGGTGATGGGTGACCCAACAGCGATTGGCGATTATCCCGATGCGAACGATTCCTATGACATGGTACCGACCGGCCTGATCCGGCTGATCAAAGAAGGTTTCAACACCGGAGTGGACCATGCCGGTGGTGAGATTGGTCAGCCGACGAACTTCTTTGTGGGCGCCGCGCTGAACCTCTGCCCCAGTGACCCTGACCGGGAAATTCGGATCCTGCGGAAGAAGCTGGCTGCCGGTGCGGATTTCTTCCTGACCCAGCCGGTCTTTGAAGTGGATAAAGCCCGCGAATTCCTGGCTTATTATGCTGAGCGCCATGGTGAACTGACCACACCGCTGCTGGCGGGTGTGCTGCCATTGGTGACAGACCGCCACGCGCGCTTCCTGCATAACGAGGTGCCAGGGATTGTGATTCCCCAGGAGATTCAGGACCGGATGGCCAATGCGGGCGAGGATATGATTGGAGAAGGGAAGCGGATCGCCGTGGAATTGATCCAGGAGATCCGGAAGACCTTCCAGGGTGTGTATATCATCCCCTCGTTCAACCGCTTTGATATGATTGCAGAGATCATTGAGACAGCGAAAAAATAAAATCTCTTGGCAAGTTCCGAATTAATCGGAAAAAATGCCAATTGACGCAACTTCTGGGTGTTGGGGTAAAATTGTGCCCAGAGGTGAACCTATGAATCGAAACAAACGTTATACGCTTTGGTTAGTTTTGGCACTCCTGACCACGATCCTCACGGCTTGTGGTCAGACTGGTTTATCGGAAGTAGAAATGGCAGGCACCTATGCCGCGCAGACGATTGCTGCGATGCCTTCCGCTACCGAAAAGGTTGTGCCAACCGAAACCGCCACTCCAGAACCGACAGCAACTTCTACGCCCACTCAGGTACCAACGGTTGGTGCCGTGGGCCCAGCAGATTTTCCCGAGGGGGTTAATCCTTTGACCGGATTGATGGTTGATAATCCAGAGAATTTGAACCGGCGGCCAGTATTCGTCAAGGTGGCGAACTACCCGGCAACCGGTCGGCCACATGCCGGCCTTTCATCGGCTGATATCGTCTTTGAATACTATATCGGCTATGGCAGCAACCGGTTTATTGGTGTTTTTTATGGCGAGAATGCCGACCAGATCGGGCCGGTGCGGTCCGGGCGGTTGGTGGACCCGCAGTTGGTGAATATGTATCAGGGCATCCTGGGTTTTCAGGGTGCGTATGAGACGATTTTGACCAAGATCGTTGATTCGCTGGGTGTTCGCGCCATCAGCGGCACGGGCAATGCCTGCCCTGCGATTTGTGATAACGGTGATAGCACGGTTATCAGTATTTTTGCCAACTCCGCTGAACTGACGGCACTGGCCTCACGACGCGGTGTGGATAACCATCAGTACACGTTGGATGGCATGGCTTTTGATCCTGTGGCGCCTGCCGGCGGCTCGGAAGGGACGGATGTCCTGGTGCAGTATTCCAACCTGGACCGGGGCGAATGGGTCTTCGATATTCCCACAGGCAAGTACCTGCGATTAATTGAGGATACAACCGGCTCTGAACTCCAAATGGTCCCCCTGACGGATCGTAATACAGGTGAACAGCTGGCTTTCTCTAATGTGGTTGTGCTTAATGCCTATTACACGGAATATACCGCCGCGATGCATGATATTGATATTTGGGGGAACACGACCGGGCGCCCAGCTGTGATCTTCCGCGATGGTCAGGCTTATGAGGTGACCTGGAAAGCCACCAGCAATAACCAACCCATCCAATTCTTCGATGAAAATGGCGATCCATTCCCATTGAAGCCGGGGAATACCTGGATGGCCATCATGGGCATTTATTCCAACGCTACCCAGACGGAAGGCGATTGGAAATTCATTTTCAATCTGCCATAAAATGCGAACCCTGATCCTTTCGGACGTTCATTCGAACCTGACGGCGCTGCAAGCCGTGCTTGATGATGCAGCGCCTTTTGATCGTGTGTTTTGTCTGGGGGATGTGGTGGGGTATGGGCCGGATCCGAATGAGTGCATTGACGCTCTGCGGGAATTGGCTGAACTGGCCTGCGTCAAGGGGAATCATGACGCGGCAATCCTGGGTGAAATTGATATTCACGCTTTCAATAATGATGCTCGGGTTTCTCTGGAATGGCTGGTTTCCCAGCTCACCCCCGAGAACTACCGCTGGCTGCGTGAACGCCCTGAGAAACTTGAAATCGATGCGTTCACGCTGGCACACGGCAGCCCGCGCAACCCAGTTTGGGAATATGTGATGGAGCTCAGCATCGCCAGGAGGAATATGGATATGTTTGATACCCAATTCTGTCTGGTTGGGCATACGCATATCCCCTGTATTTTCAAGATGGATGACGAGACTGCGGATTCCACGAATCTCTACCTGATCGGCCCCGATCAGCCGTTTAAATTGAATTTGAAGTCCATTGTGAACCCCGGATCGGTGGGGCAGCCCCGAGACCATAACCCGCTGTCATCATATATGATCTACGATGACCAGGAAGAACTGCCCTGGGTTTATCACCGGGTGCCCTATGACGTCGAAGCGGTACAGGAGCGAATTTTGGCGGCTGGTTTGCCAGTGCGGCATGCGGCCCGGTTGAGCGAGGGCTGGTGAGATAGACGGATTTCAGTGATAATAAATGTTCCCTGGATGGGTAATTATCCCATCAGGGAACTTTTTTTATACCTAGAGCGTCAAAAAAAGTATAAAATAGTATGGATAAGCTCGTTCTGAAGAAAAGGAGAAAATGATGAAGAAGAGAAATATCTTACTGGTCAGCATGATCCTGATAGTCGCCTTATTTGCCTCTGCATGCGCAGCCGCGCAATCCACTGCAGAAGATAAAGTGGGTTTTATGCCTGAGGCTGGCCTCGAAAATGAGTATGTCGTGATGGAAGAAGCGATGGAAATGGATGGCATGACGGCAGAGTCCCCTCGCAGTTATGACGCTGGAATGGGCGAATCAGCAGCAGCCACAGAGCGGATGGTGATCTACAATGCGAATTTGCGGATTGCCGTCGAAAATCCAACCACGTCACTTGATTCGATCATTGCAATGGCTGAGAGTGCGGGTGGGTTCGTGGTCTATTCAAATATCTACCAGTCCACCACCTCCAGCGGCAACACGGTGCCTTATGCCAATGTGACCATCCGGGTGCCTGCCGGGCAGTTGGATCCGATTATGACCGCTATCAAAGGGCTCACGCCGGAGCCTGAAGATGATGTCCTTTTTGAGAATGTGTCCGGCCAGGATGTTACTTCGGAATATACAGATCTCGAATCCCAGCTGCGTAACCTGGAAGCGGCCGAAGAAGCCCTGACCGCCATTATGGAAAAGGCGCAGGATACGGAAGACGTGTTGGATGTGTTTGATGAATTGACCTACTATCGGGGACAGATCGAATCGGTCAAGGGCCGGATGCAGTACCTGTCAGAATCCGCTGCCATGTCCGCCATTTCGGTGGAGATTGTTGCCAAAGAATCCCTGCAGCCCATTGTGATTGCCGGATGGGAACCGCAGGGGACGGTCAAGAATGCTGTGGAAGCCCTGGTGAAGGCCGGGCAGAAGCTCGTTGATATCCTGATTTGGTTCGTGATTTCCTGGCTGCCCTTCCTGGCCTTATTCGGCGCAATAATCTACTTCGTGGTCAGGATGATGAAGAAAGGCAAGGCCAAGCGTCAGGCCAAGAAACGGAAAGCACTGGAACAAATCCCGGATAGTAAACCTGAAAAGTAATCCAAACTAGAAGATCCTTTGAAGCGCTTCAGCAATGGAGCGCTTTTTGATTCCTTTAGGCATTGACAAATATTTCTGATCGCTGTAAACTAGTTTTGACGTTAAAAATAATTTTAACGACAAAGGAGATTTTTATGGGCGAAAAATATGAACAACAGCCATTATTCATCATCAAAGACCTTGAGACGCTTAAGGTGATGACAGACCCTCTGCGGATTCAGATCATTGAGATTTTGGGAGAACAACCGCAGACTGTTAAGTTTGTAGCAGACCAATTGGGTATGACCAGCAACCGGCTTTATTACCATTTCAACATGTTGGAGTCCACCGGGTTGATCAAAGTGGTTCGAACCCAGACTATCAATAACATTATCGAGAAATACTACTGGACTACAGCCAAAGAAATCATGGTCGATCAGGATATTGTCAACACAAATCCCGGCATTATCGCTGAAGACATTAATCGTATGATCGTCGCTGCTCTGGAAGCGACAAAAGAGGATATCGTTCGAAGCCTACAAGCATTGGATTTCTCATCTGATAAAGAGGAAGGTGGAAAATCAAGCGAGATCTCAATTATCCGGAAAAAGAGGCGGCTCAAAGATGAAGACTTTAAGAAAATGAGTCAGCGGTTCAAGGATCTTCTGGAAGAATTTGAAGCTTTACCAGAGGCAAAGCCCTCCGATCCAGATGCCAGAGTTTATAGTGCAGCTTATTTCCTTTACCCAAGTTTCTACTATGAGAATGATGAAAAAGATGAAGAAAATAAATAAGAAAAATAACTCTTTGAAAAGTATGCGGACCTTCCTCATCGTCCTGGTGGGGCAGGTCACCTCACTGATCGGCTCCGGGTTGATCGGCTTTGCCCTCGCAGTCTGGATCTATGACCAAACAGGGCAAGCCACGCCTTTTGCCATGACGGCTCTGTTCAGTGTGCTGCCTCGAATCTTGCTATCTCCCATAGCCGGTGCGGTGAGTGACCGCTGGAACCGCAAGATGATCATGCTGGTCTCGGATTCGCTGGCCGGATTGGTCACACTGGCAACGGCTGCACTGTTGTTGACCGGAACCATGGAAGTCTGGATGATCTACCTGATTAGCTGTTTGGAAGCGGTCTTTGGTGCCTTCCAGCAGCCGGCCTATTCCGCTTCGATTGTGATGATGGTGCCTAAGGAGCAACTCACCCGTGCCAACAGTCTGATCCAGATGGGAGATGCCATTCAAACCATTCTGACCCCCATCCTGGCGGGAGCGCTGTTGACCACAATTGGAATGGCGGGGATCATTATTATTGATATCGGTACTTTTCTGTTTGCCCTGATAACGCTGATTTTGGTTCATATTCCCCAGCCGGAGAATACGATGGAGATCTCCAAGGAAAAGCATTCCGTCTGGAAGGATGTGGCATTTGGATGGGGTTACCTGAAGGACCGCCCCGGCTTGATGGGTCTCCTGTGGTATTTTGCCCTGGTCAATTTCTTCCTGAACATTTCGGCAGTGATGATCGGTCCTCTGGTTCTGGCGATCGGTTCCGCCACCAGCCTTGGTGTCGTGCAGACCTTCCTCGGGGTGGGGATGTTGGCGGGCAGCCTGGTGATGAGCGTCTGGGGTGGCGTTAAGAAGAATCGGGTCGTATTCATCATGGTGTTCATCTTGCTCTCAACGCTTGGATTTTTCCTCGCTGGCAGCCAACCTTCAGTAGCCCTGATCGGCGCGGGTTTGTTTGTGGTGATGTTTTTCTCGCCCTTCGGAAGCAGCGCCAGTTCAGCCATGTTTGCAACCAAGGTCGCCCCGGAAATCCAGGGTCGGGTGATGGCCACCCGCAGTATGATCAGCATGTCTATGATGCCAATCGCTTTCCTGCTCAGTGGTTTTTTGGCGGATCATGTCTTCAACCCCTTGCTGGTTGAAGGCGGGAAGCTGGCGAGTACTTTTGTGGGTCGCTGGATTGGGGTCGGACCAACCCGAGGGATCGGGTTAATGCTGATCACCAGCGGGATCATCCTGTTCTTTGTCACCGGTCTGGCCTATGCCAATCCGAGAGTCCGCAAACTGGAAACGGAAATCCCGGACGCCGTCCCAGACCAGCCACAATCGTCTCCAGGAGAGGGATTACCGCAAGAGGTGGATGTCCCTGTCCCAGCCAGTAATTAATCAAAAAAAGAGATCTCCAACCGGAGGTCTCTTTTTATTTATTTAAGCAAACACTTCTTGCAAAAGAGAGAAGTTCAATGTAGCATGAAAGTCTCCAGCTTAATTTTCCACCTCAAGCTCTGCTTTTCTGGCTGTTTTGCTAAGTCGTCCACGCTCCCGAGCGTCAAGCAATTGTTTACGGATACGATATGCAAGCGGGGTAACTTCTAAAAGTTCATCCTTGCCCAGATACTCGATGGCTTCTTCAAGGCTCAAGTGTGTGGGGGTCGTTAATCGGATTTCTTTATCTGCATTGGCTGCTCGCATATTGGTGAGCTCTTTCTTCTTGCAGACATTAATATCCAGATCACCGGGACGCTGATATTTTCCAACCACCATACCGGCATAAACTGCCGTACCGGCTCCGTAGAACAAAATTCCCCGTTCTTCAGCATTCTTTAGGCCAAAGGTGGTTGTCATACCTGTCTCGAAGGCAACCAGGGAGCCGGATGCGCGCTCGCTGATTTCCCCGGCATGCGGTAAATAGCCATGAAAGAGTGTATGGATGACACCTTCGCCGCGAGTGGCTGATAGAAAGTGAGATCGAAAGCCCAGCAGACCGCGGGTTGGCACCAGGAATTCCAGACGTACGGTGCCGGTCGTGGTGTTAACCATATTTTTCATGACGCCACGCCGTGTTCCCAACATCTCAACGACCACGCCAACTGTATCCGGACTGGTCTCGATAAATACATCTTCGAAAGGCTCCAGTGTTCTGCCTTCGCCATCCTGCTTCAGGATTACATCAGGCTTCGACACCTGGAATTCGTACCCTTCCCGACGCAAGGTTTCAATCAGAATGGCGAGATGAAGCTCGCCTCTTCCGGAAACCAGGAAAGTATCTGGACTTTCGCCTTCGGCCACTTTCAGGGCCACATTAGTGCGCAGTTCATCAAAAAGACGCTGGCGCAATTTTCGGGAGGTGCCCCATTGGCCCTCACGTCCGGTAAAAGGTGACGTGTTGACTCCAAAGGTCATATGCACAGTAGGTTCTTCAACCTGAATAGGCGGCAAGGGTTCAGGGTGCTCCGGGTCGGTCAGGGTTTCACCAATGGCAATCCCTTCCAACCCAGCCAGGACAACGATATCTCCCGCTTGAGCGGAATCAACGGCGACCTGAGCCAATCCTTCATAGGTGTTTAAATAGCGAACACTTTCAGGCAGGATCTCACCATTTACCCGGACACGGGCCAAAGGCATGTTAACTCGCATCTGACCGGCATGAATTCGACCGATAGCCGTAACGCCGCGGTATTGATCGTAACCCAGATTGGTAACCAACATTTTCAGAGGCGCTTCGAGATCCACCTTTGGGCAGGGGATTTGGGTTAAGATGGCATCAAAGAGGGGTTGTAAGTTGGGGCCCAAATCCGGGGTAAGACCGGCCTGGGCGGTGACGGCATTGGCGTAAATCACCGGAAAATATGCCTGCTCCTCACTGGCACCCAATTCAATGAATAGATCAAAGGTTTGATTGAGCACCCGCTCTGTATCGGCATCTTTGCGATCCACTTTATTGATGACGACGATCGCGCGGCGGTCCAATTCGAGGGCTTTCTTAAGCACGAAACGTGTCTGTGGCATGGGCCCTTCAGCTGCATCCACCAGGAGCAGCACACCATCAACCATGTTCATGACCCGTTCCACTTCTCCGCCAAAATCGGCATGCCCGGGTGTATCAACGATGTTGATTTTGACATTTTGATTTGTTTTTTGATCCCAAATTTCGATAGCGGTGTTCTTGGCCAAAATGGTTATACCGCGTTCGCGTTCTAAATCATTAGAATCCATCACACGTTCGGCCACTTGTTGATTCGCGCGGAAAACATTGGCCTGTTTCAGCAAGCCATCCACAAGTGTGGTTTTGCCATGGTCAACATGGGCAATGATGGCGATATTTCTTAGATCAGTTCGTTCTGTAAGCATAAATCAATAAATCTCACTTAATAAAAGATAGGTTTGTTCCATAAAAAACATCGGCCAACCAGGCCGACGTTATCCGGCAAGCATATAATCCTATCCGATTGGGACGATTTTGGATAGTGGCAAATTGAAATTTGGGTACAATTTACATGGAAAAATTTTGATTTAGTGACACATGGACATGTAAAAAGATCACATTATCCCTGAAAACAACCAAACGAAAGGAATTTCTGCCCTTTTTTAATGAAGGAGGTTCAGCTTGCACTGATCGGCATCAGTCAGGTGGAGGGTGTAGATTCCGTCGCCCAAGTCCTCAATGGTGCATGGATTTCCATTGCAATGGGCAGAAGTGGGCTGCCAGGGCAGAGACAGGACGACATCTCCGGAGGCGTTCCTTTCCAATCTAAATGCGATAGACAATTCCTTTTCCCCATCCTGCCAGTCGGAAATTTCAACCCCTTGGGCGAGGTGCAGGCTGCTGCCCAAATAGGTCGGTCTATGGGGGGCAAAGGCACGGGCAGCCACAACGGCCACGCCATGAGCTGGGATTTTGGCAAATGTCAGTGGGCGATCAGGTCTGAGCAGCCCAATCTGACCGGTCCAGAATTCCCTCAGCCAATAGGATTGATTAATATCCAATTGATATTCTTCGCATGTGAAGGTCAGGTCTTTGGGAGATGCTTCCCAGTTGAACTTCGCCAGCAGGTGCCAGGGGCCTTCCGGTCCTTCCAGGTCCACTCGCAGCATACTGGGGAAATCCGTCTCGAAGAGGTCCAAAACCCGAGCACGCTTACCGATCACCGGAAGCAGAGCCTGGGCAATCGCCAGGCGGTCTTTTGGCAGGGCAGGCAGGTCATCCGATACCAACAGTGATCCCCCGGTCAGGCCAATCGCGGTCGTGAGGGTCTGCACTTCTGCCAGTGAAAGCCGGGTATCCGGTCGCACCAGCAGGCAGTCCGGGTCATTGACCCACCAGCGGCGGTGGAGCGGGGCGCGGGTGAGGATGTTATTAATGGCGTTGCGGGCGGAGGGCATGTGGGGTTCATTCTTTAGGATAATGCTGGCTGGTGGAAAATGCGGTTTCCAAAAGCCGCTGACATCGGCGCTGATCCGCATGGCTTCAAAAATGCCCAGCCCAGAGCCAAGGGGACAGCCGCAGCCCAACATGGTGATCTCCGGCCCGGCGGCTTCACGCAGTGCCTCCAATCCCATCCGCAGCACCTGGGCCCTGGAAAGGGTTGGGTCCTGATAGATACCTTCCAATGCCGCTGCATAAAGGAAGTCCAGTTTGAGATAGGTGAATCCCCAATCCTGCACAGCCGTGCGGATTACTTCCTGGGTATAAGCCAGGGCTTTTGGGTTGGTCAGGTCAAGGGCAAGGGTGAAGCTGTTCCAGACAAAGCCCGCGGTTACAGTCTTGCCATCGGCATCACGCAGCAGCCAATCCGGGTGTTCCGTCACCAGCCGTGCTTTGGGGTGAACGATGAAGGGGGCCAGCCAAACACCAGGGATCAGCCCCGCTTTTTTAGTCTTTTCAACCAGGGGTTTCAATCCCTTGGGGAAACCGGAGACAAAATCGTACCAATCACCGGGATAGGTCTCAAAGCCGTCATCAATCTGGAAGAGTTCCAGCGGCAATTCGGGTTTTAAGGCAATTACGGTATCGAGGTTGGCATCCAGCACCTTTTCGTCAATGTCCTGATAGAAGTGATACCAGGAGCACCAGCCCACGGGCACGGATTCGTCCTGCAACACGCCATGCAGCCGTCCAACCGTTGTCAGGTAGGGTCCCATTGGATCAGGATCGGCCAGATTGACAAAACTGAGCGCCAGCCAGTCGGTTTGGACGTTTGAGCCAGGTTTAATGTGGATATAGTCACCATTCGCCCAGGCTTTCAAGGAAGGTGTTGGGCTGAAAGTGGCTTCCAGGCTGCCGAACTGCGCCTTTTGGGAGAGGAAACCCGCCACCAGGCCGATTTTGTTCTGCTTGTCACCAACCAGGCCGTACATATCACCGGTGAAGGTGTTGCGTTTCTTGGGTTGTGGTGTGCCTGGGTTGACGACCATTGGATTTTGGAATCGCTTCAACATGGATTTGTTCTGTTGGTCACCCAGGCCAAAGGAACCTGTGCTGGACCAGGACTGCCAGCCGTTACTATAGAAGAACGGATCACTTGGGTTGATCTTTCCCAGATGCAGCTGCCCAGCCGGGATATCCAGCAGGTCCATTCGTATGAGCACGAGTTCTTTATCGCTGCTATTGACCAGTTCCAGCTGCAAAAAGGCCATTGGTTCCGCTATGGAAAGACCGCAGCGGACGATGAGCTGTACTTCTTTGAGCGTTGTCGCCAACCGGAAGGTGATCAGCCGCATGGGGCCGGCAGGGGCTTCCAGTATGGTGGGTTCTTCGGTTTCAAGGATGGACAAGGATTTTTCCAACAGTGGTTGTTCTTTGCCAAGAAAATCGATGATGGCGTTCACCCGGGTTTGGAAGGACGTCTCAGGGAAGTTACGAGACCGCAGGGTGAGAATACCTGAAAGGGAGGAGATGGATAGGCTGAAATCCTTGGTTTCGAATTCCATGATTAGTCCTGTCTGCTGAGATTTTGGAGGTCAGATAAGGAAATGGGGCCTTCCCTTAAGATTTTGTAATGAGGTGAGGAAACATCGGCTACGGTGGAGGCAGTGGGCCCAGGTGTGGGGCCTCCATCCAGGATAAGATCAACTCGACCACCCAGTTGTTTCAGAACATCCTGCGCATTGGTCGGGTTTGGGCCACCGGAGATATTTGCCGAGGTGGTCGCCAGCGGTCCGGTTTGATGCAGCAAGGCCAGGGTGAAAGGGTGATCCGGCATACGCACACCAACAGTTGGGAAAGCGGAAAGTTCCGGAGGTAGATTGGGGTGTTTGGGCAGCACGAGGGTGAGTGGCCCTGGCCAGAAGGTTCTGGTGATGGCTTCAACCTCTGCGGAGAGAGCTGAGACTAAAAGGGTAAACTGTTCCAGTGAGCCGATCAGTACGGGCAGCGCTTTTTCATCCGGCCGTTCTTTTGCCTGATAAATCTTTTTAAGCGCATCCGGATTGAAGGGATCTCCGGCCAGACCGTAGATGGTGTCTGTGGGAAAGGCGATCAGACCGCCCTCAGCGATGATCTGAGATGCTGTGGGTATTGCCTGGGGGTCACTTGCTGCAAGAATGGCTGTTTCGATCATGAGGTCATCCTTATAAACGCTATCAATGACCAATTCTAAACCATATTTGAGATAATCTAGGGGAATTCTATCTCAACCAGTCGGTCATTACCGGTCAGGTCTTGGTGGAGGTGGATTTCAGCAATGGGAAAAACGGATTTTGCCAGGGATAGGGTTTCAGCGCCCAGGCTGGATTCGATTTCAAGCAGGATGCAGCCCGACGGAGCTATGCGGCTGAGAGCCTGGTGGAGGAGTGCCTCGATCAGGTCCAACCCGGATGGACCGCCATCCAGCGCCAGTACGGGTTCCCACTGCGCCACGGGAAGGTCTTGCAGGGTGCGGGTCGGGATATAGGGCAGGTTGGCACAGATCAGGTCGAAAGGTCCGGACAGGGGCTGCAGCAGGTTGCCCTGAACGAGGGGGAAAGGTTTGTTAAAATGCTTTTGAGCATTTTGACGGGCTATACGCAGGGTAGGCCGGGAGATATCGATGGCGATCACTTTCGCCTGGGGCAATTCTGCTGCCAGGGTGAGGGCGATGGCGCCGGAACCGGTGCCGACATCGACGATTCGAGGGTGGTCCATTTCCGCTGCCAATGTGAGGGCTCGTTCGACCAGCAGTTCCGTCTCCGGGCGGGGGATCAGTACATTTGGTGAGACGATGAAGGACCGACCGAAGAATTCCCACTCACCCAGCAAGTGGGGTAAAGGAACACCCTGCAGGAGCTGATCTAAAGCTGCTTGCAGGGCGTGATGTTCATCTGTAGTAATTTCAAATTCAGGATGGGCGAGGACCCAGGCCTTGGGTTTATTCAGCAGATGGCTGAACAGGAGCAGGCTGATGTTACCCGGCGTTTCAAAATCATTTTCCGCCAGGGAAGTCTGGATGTCCGCCCGAATCTGCTTCAGGTTGATGAGTTTACTCCTCGACCAGGGCTAGTTTTTCCGCTTCGTCCACCAGCGTCAGTTCGTCGATAAATTCATCAATGTCGCCATCGAGGACGCCGCTCAGGTTATAGGATGAGAGGTTCACCCGGTGATCGGTGACGCGGCTCTGGGGGAAGTTGTAGGTGCGGATTTTTTCGGAGCGTTCTCCGGTGCCGATCTGGGAACGGCGGGTGGCTGATTCCTCGGCCTGGCGTTTGGATTCTTCAATCTCATAGAGACGGGCTTTGAGGACACTCATTGCGCGCATCTTGTTCTGCAACTGGGAGCGTTCATCCTGGCAGGCCACGACCAGCCCGGTGGGAATATGGGTGATCCGCACCGCAGTGGCGTTCTTCTGAACGTTCTGGCCGCCAGCCCCCGCGGATTTATAGACATCAATGGAGATATCCGAATCCGGGATGTTGATTTCAACATCATCCACCTCAGCCAGAACGGCCACGGTGACGGTGGAGGTGTGGATGCGCCCCTGGGATTCCGTCTCAGGTACGCGCTGCACCCGGTGGACGCCGGATTCATATTTCAGGCGGGAATAAGCGCCCTTACCTTTAATAATGAAGTTGGCTTCCTTGATACCGCCAATGCCGGTCTCGTGCAGGGTGATGATTTCAGTCTTCCAACCCTGGCGTTCAGCATAGCGGGAGTACATCCGGTAGAGTTCCGCGGCAAACAAGCCGGCTTCGTCACCGCCGGTGCCTGCGCGGATTTCCATAATGACGTTGCGCTGATCACGGGGGTCTTTGGGGACCAACATGCTCTTCAGCTCGTCTTCGAGGGTGGCCTGGTGTTCCTGGAGTTCTTCCATCTCCATTTCCGCCAGAGAGCGCATTTCTTCATCCTCTGCGGTTAGCAGGGATTGGGTTTCTTTGATCTTATCAAGCGTGCTTTGATAATCGCGCGCCTTGGTGACCAGGGGTTCGAGCTCCGAGCGTTCCTTGGAAAGCTCGATCGCGGCGTTATAGTCGTCGCCGACCTCGGTCAACTGCTGTTCGATTTCTTCGTATCGGTCAATGATACCTTGTAGTTTTTCAAGCATATTTGGTTCAATCTCGTTCAGGATAATGAAATTAACGTAGGGATTATACCACTTTCAGCGGCGAAGTGGCTTTCGTATAGGCAATTTAAAGTGTTCTTGGGATTATCAATAGTCCTGATGACCCAACCTGGTCAGGCCAGATGCGGTATACTATTGACTGCAACGAAATGATGGACGAAAAACAAAACCAAGTCTTCTATACTTATCAGGCAGCGCCGGAACATTCTTACCCCGGCCATCCCGAATCCCCTGAACGTTTCAGGGTTTTTGAGGATTGGCTGAGGGATTCATCCTTCCCAGGCATGCAACAATTGAATTATCAACCTGCGACCCTGGGCGACCTCGTCCTGGGACATACCCAGCGCATGCTTGAGGCTTTGCAGGAAGAATGCCGGTTTGGTGCACACGAGATTGAGCATGCGCCAACATATGTGACGCCTGCCAGTTTTCAGGCGGCGCTTGGTGCCGCAGGAGCGACCTTGGCCGTCAGCCGCAAAGTGATTAATGAGGATGGTGGTATGGGATTTGCCATCGTGCGCCCGCCAGGCCACCATGCTGCGCGGGAGCAGGCGATGGGGTTTTGCTTGTTCAATAACCTCGCGATCGCTGCGGCAGACGCTGTGATCAGCGGGGTGGGCAAGGTGGCGATCTTTGACTTTGATGCCCATCATGGGAATGGCATTGAGGATATCTTTTGGAATACTGAACAAGTGGGATACTGCTCAATCCATGAACAGGGGCTTTATCCGGGCACAGGGGAAATTGAAGCTGCTCCCCATGCCCCTGGACGGCTGATCAACCTTCCCGTCCCGGCTTTTTCCGGCACAAAGGTCTTTGAGCAGCTTTTTGATCAGGTGGTGACCCCCTGGCTGGAAGCATTTCAGCCTGATATGCTGTTCGTTGCCGCCGGATATGACGCTCATTTTTCGGACCCGCTCACAAGCCTCACCATGAATACCCAGGGCTTTTTCAACATCACACAAAAGCTGGTTGATTTGGCGGACAGGTTGACAGGCGGCAAAATGGTGCTTGCACTGGAGGGAGGCTATGATGCCCTCGCCCTGAGTGATAACCTCCAGGCTTCTCTGGCCGCGCTGTGTGGTGAGGATGAATATTCAGATCATTATGGTAAGGGGCCGGACCAATCCAGGACGATTGCGCCTTTGATTGAGACGGTTCGGAAAAACCATAACTTATAGGAGTTTATTTTGCTGCAATTTTATTTTATTCGTCATGGACAATCTCAAAATAACCTTACGATGGATACGGTGGATCGCAAGGATTACCTCTTCCAACGGGTGGAAGATCCCAAACTGACTGACATCGGAAAATGCCAGGCTGAGTTGGTGGCGAAATATTTAAACCGGCCGGAGCCCGAGGGTGGTAATGACCTGCAAAACCGTAAAGGCTTTGGGCTGACCCATCTCTACTGCTCGCTGATGACAAGGGCGATCCAAACCGCACTGCCCATTTCGCAGGAGACCGGCCTGCCGCTGGTGGCTTGGCCGGAAGTGCATGAAAACGGCGGCGTGTTCCTGGCCGAACGAAAAGGCGAAGAAATTTTGTGGATGGGATTGCCCGGTAAGGGGCGTTCCTACTTTGAAACCAATTTCCCTGAGCTAATCATCCCCGAAGATCTTCCGGAAGAAGGTTGGTGGAACAAGGACAAGGAACCGCGTGAGGAATATAGCGTCAGGGCGCGGTCAATTGTGGAAAAACTGCTTGAAGAACATGCCGGCACGAATCACCGGGTGGGCATTGTAATGCATGGCGGCATTTTCAGCCGGATCATAGGTGCATTCTTTGAGGTCACCTCGCAGTCCTATTGGATTCACATGAATAACACCGCCATCAGCCGGATTGATGTCCGAGATGATGGCCGGGCGATGTTGGCCTATCAGAATAAAGTTGATCATCTGCCAGATGATCTGATCACATAATCACGCGAAGTAAGGCTCAAATGGCAAAAAAACCTATTCAACCCGACGAGATCAGCTTTCGACCGGCAACAGAAGCGGATGCCAAAGTCGCTAGCTCTCTGATTTATGCGACCTTCCCACAGGTGGCCACCTTTACGATTGGTTTGGGCAGCGAAGACCGTGCCAAGGCAATTCTGGAAAAGGTTTTCACTATTCCCGGTCACCTATTGAGTTACGAAGAAATGACTTTAGCTGTCGTCCAGGGCCGCGTTGTGGGAGGTTTAGTGGCCTATTCAGCAAAAAGGCTGCCTAGGCTGGACCGGGTGACTGACCGCTTGCTCCTCAAGCAGTACAAGTTCCGGGGAAGGCTGGCCATGATCGTTCGCACCTGGCCGCTGGTCTTTATGAAGGATGCCAAAAGGGGGGATTATGTCATCGGTAATTTGGCCGTCAGGCCACAATATCGCGGGCGGGGTATTGGCGATCAGCTCCTGAAATATGCTGAAAAGCAGGCGAAGGAAGCCGGATCGCGTCGCCTGGCACTTCGGGTTGCCATTGAGAACAAGACGGCGAAAAAACTTTATAACGATTTTGGCTTCAAGACCACAGCGATGTACCTGGAAACAAACCGACGGGTGAAGGTGGCTGGGGCGGGGTATCGCTGGATGGTTAAAGAGCTTTCCCAATGATGCCATCTTCTGACGACCCTGTTCCTCCCCCTATACAGTCATTATTTCAGCTCCTAAATGCGTTGGAAATTCCCTGTCAGGTGAAGTTTGTTAAGAAACTGACGCCGCCCTTATACTCCCGAAACAACAGACCCAATGAAATCAACGGTAAAATAAGAGCAGTTGATTGAAAGGAAAGTCGTAGTATCAATGCCTATTTACGTCAATATCATTCTTATTTTTGTCCTCTTTTTCTTCAACGCGATTTTTGCAATGTATGAGATCGCGATGGTAGCTTCCCGGAAGACACGCCTGCAGCAGCGGGTGGAAGCCGGCAGTGTGGGTGCGAAACGCACACTGACATTATTAGCCGATCCTAACCAGCAGTACCTGTCCACGGTTCAGATCATGATCACGCTGATCGACACGCTGGCAGGCGGTATTGGTGGTGCCACTTTAGCTAATCCGTTAGCGCGGCAGCTGGAGCATATCTCCTTCCTGGCGCCGCAAGCTGAGTTGATCGCACTGATCCTGGTTGTGACGGTGATCACTTATTTCTCCATTGTGATGGGCGAGCTGATCCCCAAGCGACTGGCGGTGAGTAAACCAGAAGCCGTTGTCGTTCGGCTCTCGCCGGTCATATTTGTGATGACCAAGATCTTCCGGCCGCTCACCAAACTGCTTAGCATTTCGACCAACGTCGGCCTGAAAATCCTTCATATCAACACGGATAAGGGCCCATCCATCACCGAGGAAGAGATCAAGGGCTTTATTGATGAAGGCCGTGAGATTGGTGTGATTGAGGATGCTGAGCGGGATATGTTCTCAGGTATCTTCCGTCTGGGGGACCGGCGGGTGGAAGCATTGATGACCCCCCGCATGGAAATGGCCTGGATTGATGTGAATGCCCCCAAAGAGGAAATCTGGCAGCAGATCAAGGAAGTGTCGCACTCCCGGGTGCCTGTCGCTGAGGGCAATATGGATAATGTCCTTGGCTATATCCAGACCCGGGACCTGTTGGGGCATGACATGAACGATTCGGATTTTAACCTGCGGGATTACATTCTGGAACCGATTTACGTTCCGGAGAATATGCCCGCCTTGAAAGCGCTGGAGAACATCCAGACTAGCGGTGTGCATCTCGCGATGGTTGTGGATGAATTTGGCGGCATCACCGGCATGGTGACGGATTATGATATTTTAGAAGCAATTGTGGGTGAAATCCCCGAGGACGGCGCTGACAGAGATTACATGGCCGTTCAGCGTGAGGATGGCTCCTGGTTATTCGATGGGTTACTCGTCGTGGATGAACTCAAGGAACTTTTAAATATCCACGAAATGGTCGATGAGGATCGTGCAGGCTATCAGACCCTCAGCGGTTTTGTGATGAGCCAGCTGGGGCGAATCCCGAAGACTGGTGCGAAATTCACCTATGATAATTACGAGTTTGAAGTGGTGGATATGGACGGCCGCCGGGTGGACCGGGTATTGGTCACACCCATCGCCGAGGAAGCCTGATCAGCACCAATTAATCAGATAAATTGATATTGAATCTGTCCAACAGCTCCTGCAGGTTACGTCTGTAAACTTGCAGGGGCTTTATAGTTGTATCAATGGGCCCTTCTTGGATTATTTTCCAGGCTTCATCAACAATTCTGAACGCCGCTTCGGGTTTGCCGATTTTCTTGGCATTTTCTGCAATCTGTTTGAGGACTTCTTCATGGTTGGCAAACCAGCGAGTGATGCAGTCCTGGACGTCTTCTGGGGTAGTATGATATTCGCCAGCTCCATGGGCAACCACAAATTCCATATTGCCAATTTCCTGACCCGGCAGCGCATCCACCAGCAGCAGGGGCAATCCGGATGCCAGTGATTCGGTTACGATCAGTCCGCCTGCCTTGCATACATTCATCCCTGAAGCACGCATCATTTTGGGTAAATCATCGACGAAATTGTAAATATGGGTTGGATGCTTCCATTCTGTTTCCAGCAGTTGATTATGGAAGTCTTCATTGCCACCTGCCACAAGCACTAATTGGAAGGGGGCTTCGCATTGATCCAATGCTGGCAGCAGATCACCGAGGTTATACATCCGGGGACTGCCCACCACCAGAATGGGGGTCAGATTCTCATCCCAACCCAATTCTCGGCGTAGTTCATTTGGGTCAGCTTGCTGTAATTGGCTGATCCTGGGGTTGACAGGAATCCCTGTCATGATGATTTGAGATTCTTTCAGACCAGCTTTGAGGGCCAATTGCTTCACCTCTTCCGTGGGAACAGCGAGACGGGTGATGTTGCGATCAAACCAAAGCTGGTGTACGGATACCAGATCAGTAATTGTGGTGAAGAGAGGGCTCCGGGGCTGGTTGTTCATCGCCAGCACAGCTTCCAAAGGGGCTTGATAGAGGGGAAAGGTTGATATGACCAGATCAGGTTGATTCTTAAGGAGGATATCCCGCAAGGGGAGGTAGAGGGCAGCGATCAGGCCGCCTTCAATGAAAGTCACCGGAAGGGAGCTATCACTAATTTGATAGCCTACTTTATAGAGATCGGGCAGATGTTTGATGATCGAATCATAATCCGTCTGGCTTCTGTGTAAGGCTTTGGGAGTTTTTGGATGGTCAAGGGGATTATTTATGACCACTTCGCAATCTTCGCCAAACATAAGTTGGAAGGTGTCCCGAAGCGCATTTGAGGCAGAGCGGTGGCCCATTCCGGCATCGCTCATTAGGATCAGGATTTTCTTCTTTCTTTCTTCCTCAGCCTTTTCCTGTACCATTTCCAATGTTTTTTTCAACAGTGTACGGGCTGTTTCTTCTTTGACATTTTCGCGGCTGCCCTTGAAATTACATTTGATGGCAAACGTCTTTTCTGCAGTGCTGATCCCGATATAGACCAGACCGACAGGTTTTTCCAGTGTGCCGCCGGTTGGTCCGGCGATCCCGGTAGTGGAGATGCCAATATCACTGCCGATCCGCTCACGGGTCCCGGCTGCCATTTCCTTGGCGGTTTGTTCGCTCACGGCGCCATATTTAACCAGGGTCTCATGCCGGACTCCCAGGAAGGCTTCCTTGACGGCATTGCTGTAGGCGATCACGCCACCAAGATAGTAGGCGGAGGAACCTGAGACACTGGTCAGCAGATGTCCCAAAAGGCCGCCAGTACATGATTCTGCGGTGGCTATTGTGAGGCTACTGGCGATTAATGCTTCACCGAGTTTTTCTGAAATGTCAAATATTTTTTCTTGCATAGTTGCAACCTTAGATTTTTTCAGGGTCCTGGTGTTTTTGCCCTTTACCGAGTTCCTGCGACCGGGTAAAGGCAGCCCAAATGGCTCGGGAGATGGCTGTGCGGAAACCCATCTTCTCCAGATAGTAGAGCGCTGTGGCGGAAGTGCCGCCGGGTGAGGTCACCCGGTTGCGCAGGCGGGCGGGGTGAGATTGGTTCTGGGTGTAATAGGACATAGATCCCTGAATGGTTTGCACAACCATTTCTTCCGCAATTCGGCGGGGGAGTCCCAGGTGAACACCGGCGTCAATCATTGCTTCCAGAAAGAGGAAGACATAGGCTGGTCCGGTTCCGGAGACGGCAGTCGCCATGTCGATATAACTCTCCTCTTCCACAAAGATCTCATGCCCGAGGGCTGCGAGGATTTGTTGGGCAAGCGCATGCTGGTTTTCGGAAGTAGCTTCGGTTTGGGTCCAAACGGTCATTCCCTCGCCGACCTGAGCAGGAGTGTTGGGCATGGAGCGGACCACGCAATCATGATCGAGTCCGGCTTTTAGTTGCTGACAGGTTGCGCCGGCCACAATGGAGATCACCAAAGTCTTTAGGGGGATTTGACTTTTAAGGTCAGTCAACACTTCGGTTAGCTTCTGGGGTTTGACGCAGATAATCACAACATCGGCTTCTTTGGTCGCTTTGGCGTTGTCGAGGTTGGTTTGGATGCTATAGCGTTGCATCAGTTCATCCAGGCGTTCCTGGCGTGGGCCTGCAGCGATGATCTTGCCAGCAGGGATTACGCTCTCACGGATCAGCCCTTCAATAATTGCTTCCGCCATCACACCGGGGCCGATCAGGGCAAATTTCTTGTCACTTTTCATAATAATTCCTTCGTCTGCTTAATCGGATGTCCAACGGGAATAGAGGGAATGGGAAAGGATTCTCCCTTTGCTTTTTTCAACGGTGACCAACTCGCCGCTGGTCACGTGACCGTTAAATGAGCTGATCATCTCTTCCAGCGCCTGATGGGGGACCAGGGCGGAAGCCTGAATGGCATAGGAGGTCAGGCAGATGAAGCGGGGCTGGCGGGTGAGCACTTTACGGCAAAGATCGAGCAGATCGGCAATGTCTTCAAAGTAGCTCCAGACCCTGCCATCTGGACCGCGGCCAAACTTGGGTGGGTCGAGGATGATGCCGTCATAATAGGATTGCCGTTTAGCTTCCCGGTGCAGGTATTTGCGAGCATCCTCCACCAGCCAGCGGACGGGCGCCTTTGCCAACCCGGAGTGCTCGATGTTGCGGCTGGCCCAGGAGACGGCATGTTTGGAAGCATCCACGTGGGTCACCTCTGCGCCTGCTCTGGCGGCGGCTGCGGTAGCCATGCCGGTATAACCAAAGAGGTTGATCACTTTGAGTGGTCGGCCAGCGGTTCGGATCTGATCTTCGATCCAGTCCCATTGGCTGGCTTGTTCCGGAAATACGCCGATATGGCGCGATTTGGCAAGCCGGATTTCAGCCTGTAACCCATGATAATCGATCCACCAGGGCTGTTTGATTTCGTGACGGAAATTCCAATAACCGCCTGCTTCACCCCCGGTTGTGATCATTTCAGCATCCGCTTTTTTCCATTCGGATTGTGGCAGCGCTTTTGACCAAATGGCTTGCGGTTCAGAGCGGATTAAAGTGTAAGTACCCACACGTTCCAGGGCGAGCCCTTCTCCGGAATCGAGCAGTTCGTAATCTTGCCAGCGGGTAGGCGCCGCTAAATTTAGCTGGGGGAGGGTTGGGTTGTTCTTCATAATTTTTCCTTGCATTGATGATTTCTATTTGAATATACCCAGGTCCACAAGTTGGTTCAACCAGGGCAGGATGTATTGTAATAATAACGCAATAGCTGCGGCTCGTTCCACCGGCTTCAGGAGTGAATTTTGAATGGTTGAGCGGGTCTCCCGATTCCGAGATTTGATGATCAGTGGGATGAGGAATAGCGCCGTGAGTACGAGCAGGATCATGATGGCCCAGAACGGAATCAAGTTGAGGGTGATAAAGGAGACGAAGCCTGAAAAAAGCCCGATTAACAATACCGCCAGCATCAGGGCATGGCTGGTTCTGCTTTCAGGTGAATTCGCTGCCCGATCTGAGTTTGTCTTTATTTTAAATGTGCCATATCGCAGTTCAGCATAGATGGAGATGGTCAGGACGAAAATGAACGGCCAGTACCATTGCCGGGTGAGGACCGTCTGAAAACTGAAATACCCGGTGAGGAATTGCAGGCCGGCCAGCATCAGGCATTGTGCGATGAGATTGACAAAAACGATGCGTTTCAACTGGAAGGCTTTGGCAGAGTAGAAGTAACCCAGGAGCAGGCTCAGCAGCCCAATTATCAAAGGAATCCATCCCAGAAGGGCAAAGAGCAGGCCTGCAAGGAGGGCAGCTGCGAAAGCGCCCAAACGCGCAGCTTTGGGGGTTAGCCAGCCTGAGGCGATTGGATTTTGGCTCACACCAGCAGGTGAGAGGGCATCATCCGGGGCGTTCTCAATATCATTGACCATAAAGGCGAAACCTACAGTCAGGAGATTTGCAGCCAGGACGGCCGCAAATTGCCAGGTGAGTTGGCCCTTGGCGGAGGTGATGCCTAAAATGGTGGTGATGACCACAAACCAGGCGTATTCATTGAAATGGGTCAGTCGCAGCAGACCCTTGAAGGTGTTTTTCAATTATCACTCCGCAATTCTTTCTTGCGTTTGAGTATACCATTCTTGATTATCGGAGGTGAGATGCCCTGAGATTTGGGGGATTTGGACTATAATTTGAGCGCTAAGAAAAAGGAGAAAGAATGGATTTTGATCGAGTAATAGATCGCCGGAACACAGAGTGCATCAAATGGAATTGGTTTGATGAGGATGTGCTGCCGATGTGGGTTGCCGACATGGATTTCCGCTCACCTGAGCCTGTAATTGAGGCGCTGCGCACCAGAATTGAACATGGTGTTTTTGGCTACGGATGGCCGCCCGAGGATTTGAAGGACGCCATTCAGGCCCATTTGCTCAAGCGGCACGCCTGGAAGGTGGCCCAGGAGGAAATTGATTTCATCTCAGGCGTTGTCACCGGATTTAACCATGCCATCTACAGCCTGACGGAGCCGGGTGATAAGGTGTTGATCCAGACCCCGGTTTACCCGCCATTCCTGGCGGCCCCGGAGCAGGCTGGCCGTGAACGGGTGGTCAATCCCCTGATTCGCCAGCCGGATGGTAAATATGAGATTGATTTTGAGGATTTTGAGGCCAAGGCTGCCTCTGGGGTCAAATTGTTTATCCTCTGTAGCCCGCATAACCCCGTAGGGCGGGTTTTTACACGGGAGGAATTGACCCGAATGGCTGAGATCTGCCTGGCGCATGACATTCTGATCTGTTCGGATGAGATCCATGCTGATCTGGTCTTCAGCGGTGCGAAGCATATTCCGATTGCCAGCCTCTCACCGGAGATTGCTGCCAAGACGGTCACCTATTTTGCCCCAAGCAAGACCTTCAATGTCGCCGGGCTCTCCACTTCAGTCTATGTGGCCCAAAGTGAAGCGCTTCGGGATAAATTGCAGCACTCGATGACTATGCTGCTGGGACATCCCAATATCTTAGGTACTCGGGCTGCTTTGGCTGCTTATCGAGATAGTCAAGACTGGCTGGATGAGTTATTGGTTTATCTTGAGGCCAATCGGGATTACCTGGTGGATTATGCCCGCTCGGAACTGCCTGGCATCTCCATTTGGAAGCCTGAAGGGACATTCCTGGCCTGGCTGGATTGCCGGGAATTAGACTTACCAGTTTCACCACAGCAATTCTTCCTGGAAAACGCCAAAGTGGGCTTAAACAAGGGTACGGACTTTGGCGATAAGGGCGAAGGGTTTGTCAGATTGAACTTTGGCTGCCCGCGGACACTTTTGACAGAAGGCCTGGAGCGAATGAAGAAAGCGCTGGCAAACCGCGAAAAGTAGAGAATAGATAATTGGTTTAAACACGAAATCGGGTCGCAATTTGCGACCCGATTTTTTACTTAGATGATTTGATCTTTCAGTAATTTACTGAACGGTTATTGGTGATTATTCCCGTTCAGGCTTCAGATTCTACTTCTTCACCATTGACCAGGGTGACATTCGCTGCCTGGAGCCCCTTGGGGCCATCTTCAACGGAAAATTCAACTTCCTGACCTTCTTTTAACCTTTTGTATCCCTCCATTTGGATTGCCGAGAAATGTACGAAGACATCGTCTTCACCATCATTCCGACCAATGAACCCATACCCTTTTGGGGCACTGAACCATTTGACGGTACCGACATAACGTTCTGACATGCTAATTCTCCATCTTTCTAGGATTTTTTAATGTTCCAAGCATCAACATTTTTTAAGATGCTTGCTTAATATAATCCCTTTAAAAGTCAGTGTCAAGTTGAGGGGGCGGCGTAAAGGCGGGAAGGCGTAGTTCTTCAGTGGATATTATTTCTTTTGGTGCGCAGAAATGAGCTGCGCACCCTGCAAAGGCCAAAGGCTTGATCTATGGTCCAAATGAAGTAGTAAGTAGGGTGCGCTCTGTTTGTGAGCGCACCAATCTGGTTTGTATATTTGATTTATCGATATCATCATGGAGTAAATGTTTCAATGTTAGAATTAACCCACGGGTGGTAAGTGATCATTGGACTGGATTGAACTCCTGGAGGCCGGATGAGTAAATTCACCGATCAAGACTATTTGAAGGATGACCAGTATCATTCACCGGATAACCTGAATTTCAGAATTGCCCTGCATGAACTATACAGCACAGCCAAAGTGCCCTGGACAACCTGGATCTATGAACATTTGGGCATGGCAGAGGATCAAAATGTACTGGCTGTGGGCTGTGGCAATGCAACCCAGTGGCGGGATAATGCCTCCCGTTTCCCGGATTCCAGCCGTTTCTTCCTGATGGACTTATCGATTGGGATGCTTCGAGGGGCGCGGCGGGAGATTGGTGAAGATGACCCGCGCTTTAACTACTTCAGTGGGGATGCGCAATATCTGCCATTCGATGATGCGCTGTTTGACCGCGTGACAGCCAATCATATGCTTTATCACGTCCCGACAATTGAGCTGGCTGTGGCGGAATGCGCACGGGTGCTCAAACCCGATGGTCTGTTCATGGCAGCTACCAATGGTGCCACGCATATGGTGGACCTCTACCATTTGTTTGAGGAATTCTCGCCAGGCTTCAGAATTCCCGACAGTGACCGCAGGCGGTTTGGCCTGCAGAATGGTCAGGAATACTTGGCATCCCAGTTTGCGGAGGTGCGGCTGGATTGTTACCAATCGGATTTATGGGTGACAGACGGGCAGGCCCTGGTGAATTATGCCTTCTCGATGTGGGATGTGGAGGATGACATCACCAACCAGAAAGCGGCTGAGATGCTGGCGTTTTTTAATCAGAAGATTGAAAAGGATGGGGGAATCAAGATCAGGAAAGAGACCGGCGTTTTCCTTGCCAGTCACCAGCCCGGAGTTATCGACTCACTGAATATCTTGCAGGCAGAGCAGAAGCTGTCTTAGCCCGTTCTCCGGCTCAACGGCTGTCACGGCCAGGACATAGAAGCTGGGGTCCTGCTCCAGTCCGGTGATCACAAGGGTGCGGAACCCGGTTGGCGACTGGCTGGCCAGGGTGTATCCCAGGCCGTAAGGGTTCGCCGTGAGCAACGCAGCCAGTCCTTCCGAAGAGGAATAGCGCTGAGAGTAACCTGTGATTGTTTTACCGTCCAGATAAGCTTGGCTGAACAGATTCGCCAATTCATCACCATTGGGATAGCTAAAAACCGTGATCGGGTGGTTTGCGGCAGCGGTTTTATCCACTTCCGGCACCTCAGACCAAAGCGTGACATCCCCGGCAAAGATGGAGTGCAGGGATTCCAAAGAGAGGACATCCAGCGGCACCTGATCTCCTGCGACCAGTACCAGGCTTTCCGTTCCCATGACGGCTGTATAGGGATCATCCGCCTGGCGGGGGCCAAGACGTAAGATCAGATCAGCATTATCCGGATCGAGAACAGTAGGGCTGACGATCTCACTGGCGACACCCAGGTAGGGAATAACGTCAGCGCAGGTCGCAACCCGCGGCAGCCAATGCGCCAGGGCAGGAGTGGTCTGCAAATGCACCACTTCCAACTCGGTGTCGGACTGCGCGGTGCCATTACAGGCTGTCAACGCACCCAGCAGCAGGAAAACCAATCCAATCCAAACGAGCTTTTTCATCTGATTACCGCAGCCATCCCATCAGGAGAATGAAGCTGCCTAAAGCCGCACAATAGATGGAGAAATAGACCAGCGAATGGTTGACCAGGAATTTCAGCAGCCAGCGAATGGAGACATAGCCCACAACCATCGCTGTTAGAAAGCCAGCGATCATAAAGGGCAGGAACGAGCCCAGGTCGGGCACTTCTGTGATCATCTGATAGGTGGAAAGGCCGCCTGCCGCCAGCATGATCGGGATGGACATCAGGAAGGAGAACTTCCCGGCCGCTTCACGTTTGAGGTTGCGGTACATCCCGCCGGAAATGGTGGACCCTGAACGGGAAACACCAGGGAGCAGGGCAAGGACCTGCATCAGGCCCATCACCAGAGCCGTGCCGAAATTCATATCTTTCAGGTCACCGACTTGCCGGCTGACTTTTTCGGCAATAAGCATCAGGACAGCAGTCGCCAGCAGAGCGAATCCTGTTACCAGTGGGGTGGAAAAAGCCTGTTCAATCAGGTCGTTCAGAAAAAGCCCTGCCAGGCCACCGGGTATGGTGGCGACGATTAGCAGCCAGCCCATGCGGGCTTCATGGGTGCTGAAAGGTTTCCCGGCGAAGAGCGCCTGGAAGAAGCCCTTAAGGATGGCGACCAGGTCTTTCCAGAAATAGATAATTACCGCTGCAAGGGTCCCCAATTGCACAAGGATGTTGAAAATGAACATCTCTTTGGCGGGCAGGTCCCAGTTGAGTATATAGGGGAGGGCAACCAGATGACCGGAGCTGGAAATGGGGAGGAATTCGGTCAACCCCTGGATGATCCCGAGGATGATGGCTTGGATAAGGGTCATGGGTGACTCCTGTGATTAATTAAAATTGGCTAGATATTGGGTTGCAAATTCATCAAACTGCCCATTCTGGATCGCCTGACGCATCCGGCGGACGAGAGAGAGCAGTGTGTGGATATTGTGGATCGAGATCAGCGTCCCGGCCAGCATTTCCTTAGTCTGGATCAGATGCCGAATATAAGCACGGGAATAATTTTGGCAGGTATAGCAGTCGCAATGCTCGCTGATGGGGCGTTCATCCTTGGCGAACTTGGCATTCATCATGTTCAACCGGCCGGAATCCGTCATCGCGGCGCTATGGCGTGCCAGCCGGGTGGGGAGGACGCAGTCGAAGATATCTACACCTCGCCGCACGCCTTCCACCAGGTCTTGCGGGGTGCCTACACCCATCAGGTAGCGGGGTTTATTTTCAGGCAGGATCTGGTCCACGATCTCCAGCATGGCGTGCATTTCAGGCTTGGTCTCTCCAACAGAAAGGCCGCCGATGGCGTTGCCCGGGAGATTGAGGGAGGAAATGAATTCGGCCGATTGCTCGCGTAATTCCGGGAAGATACCGCCCTGGACGATGCCAAAAAGAGCCTGGTCATCCCGGGTTTGAGCGGCCTGGCAGCGTTCGGCCCAGCGGTGGGTGCGGTGCATAGCGCTTTCGATGTAATCCCGGTCATATGGGTCGGCGCATTCATCAAACGCCATGATGATATCTGAGCCAAGGTTCTCCTGAATGGCAATGGAACGTTCCGGAGTAAAGCGGTGGGTTGCGCCATCCAGATGGCTCTTAAAGGTAACGCCATCTTCGTCTACCTTGCGCATGTCGGAAAGCGAGAAGACCTGAAAGCCGCCTGAATCGGTTAGAATTGGTCCGTCCCAGGACATGAACTTATGCAAGCCGCCCATCTCTGCGATCAGCTCATCGCCGGGACGCAGGAAGAGGTGGTAGGTGTTCGAAAGGATCAGTTTAGCATCCAGTTCCTTTAAATGGCGCTGGGTGAGAGATTTTACTGTCGCCTGGGTGCCCACCGGGGCAAAGATCGGGGTGGGAATGTCGCCGTGGGGAGTATGGAACACACCAGCCCTGGCGCGGCCATCCTGGGCGATCAGATCATAGTGAAACTTGGGTTTATCCGTCATTTTTCGTTCAATTTCTTTTCTAAACTGTCAAATTGATTGTTTTGATTGTAGATTATACCGTAGGTGACCGATTTCAGAATTGGGCGGGAACCTTGAAAGGTTGGGCAAGGGGGGCTATACTACACCCCATGGAAACGCAAGTATATTCAACCTGGCTTGAAATTGATCTGGATGCTATCCGGAATAATGTCCGCGCCGTTATGCGGCGGACGAATACGAATGTCATGGCCGTGATCAAGGCCAATGGCTATGGACATGGTGCGCTGCAGGTTGCCCGGGCAGTGACTGAGGCTGGTGCCACCTGGTGCGGCGTGGCTCGTATGGAAGAAGCGTTGACACTGCGACACCAGGGTGTCACATCTGAGTTGATGGTACTGGGCTATACACCACCCGCACTGATACCGGATGCCATCACCCAGAATATCCACGTGGCTGTTTATGACCCCCAAATGGCTGAGGCTTATCTCGAATATGCCAAAAAGGCTGCCGGGCAGTTGAAGGTCCATCTGAAGGTCGAAACCGGGATGGGGAGGCTGGGCATGGTACCCGAGAAGGCCGCTGAATTCCTGGCGGCTTATCATAACAATGAATACCTGGACTTTGATGGGATCTTTACCCATTTTGCAAAAGCGGATGAACCTGATGAAGAAACGACTCAGATCCAGCTCTCACGCTTCATCGAACTTTTGGAGAAGCTCCGTAAGGATGGTCTCCTGCCCAAGATTGTTCACACTGGTAACTCTGCAGCAGTCATCAATTTTCCCCAGGCCTATTTTGACCTGGTGCGGCCGGGCATCGCCATTTATGGCTTGAACCCCTCCCCGGATTCCCAGCTCACGGAAGATTTCCGGCCTGCATTGACCTGGAAAGCCAGGCTCACCTCCCTGCGGATATTGCCACCGGGGCATGGTGTGAGCTATGGACATAAGTATGTGACCAGCGGCAATGAATGGATCGGGGTGATCCCTGTGGGCTATGGCGATGGTTTTCGTCGCGTGGCAGGGCAACAAGCGCTTGTGCGCGGCCATCGGGTGAATGTTGTTGGATCCGTCTGTATGGATCAATGTATGCTCCAGCTGGATTCAGTTCCCGAGGCGCAGGTTGGCGATGAGGTAGTGCTGCTGGGTTCCCAGGGCAAACACCAGATCACCGCTGATGACCTGGCGCAAAAATGGGGCACGATTAACTATGAGGTGGTCTGCGGGCTCGCAGACCGATTACCAAGGATTTATCTGAACGAATGATGTCATCACAATCTACTTTGCAAGTTGAATTGCATCTTCACTCCTGTTATTCACCAGACAGCCTAATGCCGATCGAGAAGATGATTGAACGGGCGCGGGAAATTGGTCTGGATCGTTTGGCTGTGACCGATCACAATGTCATTGAGGGCGCTTTCACAGCCCAGAAGCTTGCCCCTGATTTGATCATTGTGGGTGAGGAAATCAAAACGACCGCCGGTGAAATCTTGGGCTATTTCATGACCGAGGAAGTTCCGGCTTATCTCAGCCCTAAAGAAGCCGTTCAGCGCTTGAAGGATCAGGGCGCGGTGATCAGTATTGCCCATCCCTTTGACCGGCGCGGGAATGCGCCTTGGGAATGGGAGGAGCTGGTTGAATTGGCACCGATGCTGGACGCCGTGGAAGTGTTCAATGCCCGTGTGCTAACCCCGGAGATTAACAATAAAGCGAAAGCCTTTGCTGATGAGTATGGCCTTGCTAACGCTGCCGGTTCGGATGCTCATTCACTGGGTGAGATCGGTGCAGCAACCCTTACAATTCCGATATTTACAACAGCGGATGAGTTCCGTGAGGCATTGAAGTCGGCAGAGATTAACGGGCATTTGTCTTCTCCCTATGTCCGGCTGATCTCCCGTCATGCCAATATGGCAAAGAAGCGTCAGAAAGCGCTTCATCCGAACGAAAACTAGTAGACCAATCCAGCCTCATTTCATTTAGAGGATATGTTTCTTCTTCAAAAAGCCTTCCCCTCAAGGAGCATTGCGACGCAGTCCCTTTGGGAGAGGGGAAGGTGGCACGAAGTGCCGGATGAGGTGTGTTAATCCCAATCTCCACCTCATCAGTCTGCTATGCAGACAGCTTCTCCTTGAGGAGAAGCCTGAATAAGATCTACATAAAAATCTGCAACTTTGATGGATATTTCATAACTTCACAGTAAATAAAATTTATTTTCGTGTATTTTGCCTTTCCCCCTGGGGGGAAGGTGGCACGTAGTGCCGGATGAGGGGAAAATCTATCTCCACCTCATCAGTCTGCTGCGCAGCCAGCTTCTCCTTGAGGAGAAGCCTTAAGACTCTGATTTTTCATTTCGGGCATCAAGTATTTGGAATATTCCGAAGCCCCTTTGAAAAAGCTCTCTTTGTTTCAAGAATAATTCTTGTAAAACAAAAACCAGCCAAATCGGCTGGTTTTTAGTTTGCTTAATAATGAAGGCTAGGGGATTTCAGTGATGTCTTTGCCTTCATCAATGTCCGCGATCAGGTTCACGCGGATGGCATGGCGGCCACCCTCAAATTCATGGTCGAGGAAGGCGTCCACAATGTCCTCAGCCAGGCCGGGGCCGACTACCCGAGCACCGAAGGAGAGCACGTTGGCGTTGTTGTGCTGGCGTGCCATCCGGGCGGAGTAGGTGTCGCTGACGATCGCGGCTCGGATGCCCTTGACCTTACCGGCGGACATACCGATGCCGATGCCGGTGCCGCAAATGGTGATTCCCAGATCCGCTTCACCGTTTGCCACAGCTTTGCCAACCCGTTGACCATAGATTGGGTAGTGGGTTCGTTCTGAGGAGTTTGTCCCGAGGTCCAGAACCTCAATGTCCCGATCTTTGAGGTGTTGGATGACGAGTTTCTTCATTTCAAATGCAGCATGATCACTGCCAATTGCAATTTTCATTTTTGCTCCTTTGGATTGTCTTTGTGTCGTTTAAATCATAGCATTAAAAAACCACTTTGAGAGGCAACTCAAAGCGGTTTTTATTATGGAATGGTTAATAATGTATCTACAGGATTTTGCTGAGGAATTCTTTGGTGCGGTCCTGGGTGGGATTACTGAAAAGCACCTCAGGGGGGGCTTCTTCAACGATCAGCCCGTCATCCATGAGCACGGCCCGGTCCGCTGCCGCCCGCGCAAAGCCCATCTCGTGGGAGACGACAACCATTGTCATCCCTTCTTTGGCAAGCTGGAGCATGACATCCAACACTTCCTGGATCATTTCCGGGTCCAGCGCGCTGGTGGGTTCATCAAAGAGGATGATCTTGGGGTTCATCGCCAAGGCTCGGGCAATGGCGACTCGCTGCTGCTGGCCGCCGGAAAGCTGCCCGGGGAAGTCACTTTCCTTTTCAGGGATGCCGACTTTCGCCAGAAGTGCCCGTCCAATTTCATCCGCTTCTTCGGGGCTGCGTTTCCGCACGACCTTTTGGGCGATAGTCACGTTTTCCAGCACCGTCAGGTGGGGAAAGAGGTTGAAGGATTGGAAAACCATACCGACTTCAGTGCGTATGGCGTTGATATTTTCGGCAGTGGTCAGGGGGATGTCGTCAACGATCACGGAGCCGGCCTGAAATTCTTCCAGACGGTTCAAACAGCGCAGCAGCGTTGATTTTCCGGAACCGGAGGGGCCGATGATCAGCACAACTTCGCCGGGGTAGACATCCAGGCTAACGCCGTTCAGAGCGGCGGTTTCTCCGAAGTGTTTATGCAGGTTTTCGACTTGAATGATAGGGGTGGGGGTTGGGGTGAGAGAGGTCATTTTAACGTTCCTCCGTTTGCGTTTTGCGTTCGATCCAGGCAACGATTCGGGCGGAGATCAGGGTCATGATCAGGTAGATCAGGGCAATCATCAGCCAGGTCTCAACCGGGAGGAAGCTGGAAGCCATGAATTCTCGGCCTCGGCGAGTGATATCCGCCACAGAGACAACGCTGACCAGGGATGAATCTTTCAATAATGAAATGAATTCATTCCCACCCGGCGGCAGGATGGTCCGAAAAGCCTGGGGGAGGATCACATAGCGCATAGCCTGATTACGGGTCATGCCTAAACTGCGGGCAGCCTCGTTTTGACCTTTGGGGACACTCTGGATGCCTGCCCGGTAGATTTCACTCATATAAGCACTATAGCAGAAGGTTAGGCCTAATATGGCCATAGCAAAGGGGTTGGCGTGGTAGTGCTCAAAGGGTTCGTAGTGGATCAGTTCGCCAAAGCCTTGAATAATGGAAGGAAATGCAAAATACCAGAACAATAATTGAACAAGGAGCGGAATACCGCGGGCTACTTCCACATAAATGGTGGTGATCCAGCGGATGATGCCGTTCTTTGAGAGGCGGCCTAAAGCGGTGAGCAGACCCAATAGTAAGGTCAGGATAAATGAAACAACAGTGACGCCAATGGACACCAGTAAGCCATCACTGACAAACTTGATGATTCGCCAATATGGATCGGGTTCGAGCCCAGCCAGAAGCGCTACAATGGCGACGACCGCAGCCACCAGCCACCACCAGCTGTCGATTCGGTGATTGGCTACTTCAAAGCCAGGAACTTTTTCCAAGGATTTTCGGATTCGCATAAGAACTCTTTCTCAATCCTCTCGCCAGGATAAATCCCTGGCGAGAGGGTGAACCAAGAAGATGGGATTACCTAAAAATTGCTAGTTGTACCATTCAAGAACTAATTCATCGATGAAGCCTTCAGCCTGAAGTTCAGCGATGGCAGCATTGACCTGTGCAATTAATTCGTCATTGCCAAGACAGAAAGCGACGCCGTAACCCTCATCGGTGAAGATATCACCAACCGTCTTGAGGTCTGAACCATTCTTTGAAACAAATGCAACCGTTGTGGGATAATCGGCAATGACAGCGTCCACCTGCCCATTTTCTAGATCAAGGAAAGCCAATTCGTAAGTATCGTAAACTTTGAGGGTCGTACCCTCGATGGCTTCAGCTTCCATTCCACCCGTGGTGCCGATCTGAGCGCCAATTGTCAAACCAACCAGGTCCTCAGGACCATTGATGGTGGTGTTGTCTGCTTGAACTGTGACGATCTGGCCTGCATTTATGTATGGAATTGAGAAACTGAACTGCTCAGCCCTTTCGGGTGTAATAGTCATTCCGGAAATCGCCATATCATATTGACAGTCGGCCATACCCGCCAGCAGCGGATCCCAAGCAACATTCTGGAATACGATATCCAGGCCAGCTTTTTCAGCGATGGCATTCATCAGGTCAATATCAAATCCGATGACCTCTTTGCTCTCTTCGTCAACCATTTCAAATGGTGGGAAGGCGGGATCGGTGGCAACAACCAGCGCATCAGATTGACCGGTGCAGGAGGCCAATAGACCCAGGGCAAATATGGCAACAAGTGTGATCACAATTTTCTGCTTCATTTTTTCTCCTCAAAAATAGTTTTTACTTTGAAATTCAATAGGTTAGGTTGAACGGTTTCTAGTATCAAAAAGGTCGCATCATCTTCTCCTCAAGTAACAAAAAAGACCTTCCATTGGAGGAAGGTCTTCGGTGTACGCTAGTAGACTGCGTTCAATTAAGCGCCAAGCGCCGCTCCTCCGGTTGAAGGTCGGTTATGATGGTGATTTCGCTTGAGTTCTTGAACGTATGTCTTTATCATAATTGGTTCGATTTTAGCAAATATCCACGATTTTACTTCATCAGGTTGTTAACGAGCCGTTAAGTTATGTTTATCTGAGCTGGTATTTAAGTCAGAAGACCAAAAAGATGGAGAATATTCAAATGGATATATTGGATGATCCGCATGGGAACCCTTGGAGAGATTAGTTGAGGGGAATTGCTTTATGCAATAATTCCCTGGAAAAAAGGCAAGGATGGGCTTCTTCAGAGTGTAATAGAATATCAGATTGTGTAGTTTCACCGAATAAAGCGCATATCATGTACACCATAAAACAATCAAAACATTTAAGAAAAATTCTCAGACGATGAATTTCATAAAAATGGTATCCTTTAACCTATGAAATTCTCCATTTTCGTATAAAATATAGGGTATAAGTCTGACAATTGAAGGAGGGATGGACTATCTGGCTATTTGAATGTAAACGATTAGTTAAGATGTATAGACAACCAATTCTCACGATAATTAATGATAAAATCTGTCTATTGACTGACCATTACCGAATGGGTTGAGGTTATGTTTGCAAGGAAAACTTCTTGCGTTAGGAACCACCAAATTATCAAGACAACACAGGTCGTTTCTTGGGGGATGTGTGCAATCCAAAAATCCATTCCGGATTTATCTTTTCTGGCGAAGGATCAATTGCTGTATTTATTATTTCACTACCATGTGATCGAATGATGGACATGAAATGTTTTCATCTCTTGGTCTATATGGTTATTAGGAAAGGAGAAAATGGCGAAGAACTAGGCAATTCTGTCAATTCTATCCAACCAAGAATTTAGACAATGAAGGATGAGAGATGAGAAAACACATTTTTTGGCTTTTCACGATCTTAGTTGTTGCAGTGTTTGCCCTTTCAGCTTGTGGTCAAACCGAAGCAACCGAAGAAACCGTTGCAGGCTTCCAAATCCCTGCCCCTGAAGAAGGTAAATATAACGTTGCTTTTGTCTATGTTGGCCCACACGACGACGGCGGTTGGTCACAATCGCATGATGTCGGCCGGATGTATGTAGAAGAGAATGTCGCTGATGTTCACACCGCTTACATTGAAAACGTGCCGGAGGGTGCAGATGCCGAACAGGTGATCCGCTCACTGGCTCGCAAAGGTTTTGATGTAATCTTCACAACTTCCTTTGGTTTTATGGATGCATCTGAAATTGTTGCAGATGAATTCCCGGATGTGGATATCATCCATGTCAGCGGTTACAAAGCCAATGGCGAAAACTTTGGCAACCTGATGGGTGCCATGGAAGATATAAAATACTTGGCTGGTATGCTGGCCGGTTCCCGGGCAAAGATGGATGGTAATCCGAAACTTGGTTATATGGCCACCTTCCCGATCCCGGAAGAACTCCGCCTGGGTAACGCTTTTGCCCTCGGTGCTCAAAAGACCTGCCCTGATTGCACCATTGATGTCCGTTTCATCAACACCTGGCACGATCCCATCCTCGAACAGGAGGGCGCTGAATCCCTGTTCTCGGCTGGCGCTCAGGTCGTTATGACCGGTGCGGACACACCTGCTCCCGCCATTGCTGCTCCTGAAGGAAAATGGGGCATCACCTATGACTATTATGGAAACTGCACAGTCGATGCCTGCCTCACCTCCATGTACTGGAACTGGGGTGTGGAATACGCTCGAATCGTTGAAGCTTCTCGCGAAGGCACCTGGAAGGGTGGCTGGGAATACTTCGATGCTGATTCCGGCGGCTTAGGCTTGTACGGCTTCATGGAGGGTGAGGAATTACAGCCCGGTTTGGCTGACCTCCCCGCAGAGGATTTGGCGATGGTTCGCGAGATCCTTGCCCAGATGCTGGCTGGCGAATTCACTCGTTTCGATGTTTTCAAAGGCCCCATCACCGACAACCAGGGTAATGAAATTCTGGCTGATGGTGTGAGCCTCGAACAGCTCGACCTGGACGGTTTCGCTCAATTCGGCAGTGACTGCACCACCTGTATGTACTGGTGGAATGAGAACATCACTGCAGAATTACCCTCACTTGATTAATTGAACTAAATAACCACAACCAGGAAACTTGCTTCGGCAGTTTCCTGGTTGTGTCATATGGCCCTCATCACGCATCATTTTTGGTGCATTTATCGATTAAGTTGGATCTATGACACATATACCTGATGATAATGAATACGCAGTTGATATGCGGGATATTGTCATCCGTTTCCCAGGCGTTTTAGCAAATGATCATGTGAATTTCACCTTGAAGAAGGGCGAAATTCATGCGCTTTTAGGTGAAAATGGCGCTGGTAAGAGCACTTTGATGAATGTCCTTTCGGGGATGTATCGACCCGAATCGGGTGTCATCAAGGTTAAAGGAAAACCAGTCTCCTTCCGTTCACCAAAAGATGCCATCGCGGCTGGGATTGGGATGGTGCATCAGCACTTCATGCTTGTACCTACCCTGACAGTGACGGAAAATATCCTGTTGGGTCTCAACGAACCAAAATTCTTCATGAATCTATCAACCTATGATAAGAAGATTGAGAAATTACAGGCGACTTTTGGTTTGAAGGTAGAACCTACTGCCAAGATCTGGCAGCTCTCCGTGGGAGAGCAGCAAAGGGTGGAAATTCTAAAGACGCTCTATCGAGGAGCGGATATCCTGATCCTCGATGAGCCCACCGCTGTTTTGGCTCCCCAGGAGATTGACGAATTAATGGAGACTATGCGGACCCTGGTCGATCAGGGGAAGTCCATCATCTTTATCAGCCATAAATTGAACGAAGTCCAGGCAGTGGCCGACCGGTTGACAGTCCTCCGTAAAGGCAAGGCCACAGCAGAAGGGATTGACCCGCAAGGGCTGACCCGAACGCAGCTGGCAGAGTTGATGGTTGGGCGCAAGGTCATCTTCCAGGTGGATAAACAGGAAAGAGAGCCGGGAAAGGTTGTGTTGGAAGTGGAAGACCTTTCCGCCGATAACAACCGGGGATTGCCGGCTGTGAGAGGCGTGTCCTTCCAGATTCGGGAAGGTGAGATCTTTGGGGTTGCCGGGATTGCCGGCAATGGCCAGAGTGAATTGGTGGAAGCCTTAACCGGATTGCGTTCGAGCGAGGGTTCGATCAGGATCAATGGCACGGAAGTGGGCAATTGTTCCCCACGGAAATCCATTCGCTGTGGATTGGCGCATATCCCCGAAGATCGTACCGGGGTTGGCACAGCGCCTAATCTATCCATCACCAAAAACGCCATCATGAAGAGTTACATTCAGGATCCGATCAGCAATGGCTGGCGGATCAACTATGTCGCTGCTCATGATCATGCAAGTGGTTTGAAAGAGAATTATGATATTCAAGCGCCAACCGTGGATACGATGGCGCGCAAGCTCTCAGGTGGGAACCTGCAAAAGCTGATCCTGGCCCGTGAGATTTCCGGCGCACCGCAATTGATCGTTGCCATGCAACCAACGCGCGGCCTTGATGTGGGCGCGATTGAGGGCATCCAGAAGTTATTGCTGGAGCAGCGCCAGAAAGGCGCCGCGATCATGCTCATTTCAGAAGAGCTGGATGAGCTGCTGATGCTGAGCGACCGGATTACCGTCATTTTTGATGGTGAGCTGGTGGGGCAGATGGACGCCAAAGATGCGGATCTCAATCAGATTGGTATGATGATGACCGGGACACTGAGGAGAGATGAATGAGACTGCCATATAGAATCAAATTTGAACCTCGAACAAAAGATGTCCCGAAGTGGCTGCCCTTTGCAACCTCGATGGGTGCGATCATCGTGGCATTCATCATCAGCGGGATTGTTTTATGGGCTATTGGCGGGAATCCCTTCCGAGTTTACAGATATTTCTTCAGTGCCGCTTTTGGCAGCTGGGGAGCGTTTTCTGATATTTTAGTGAAGGCCACCCCCCTGATTATGATCGGTCTTGGGTGTGCTGTTGCCTTTAAGATGAACATCCTCAACATTGGCGCTGAAGGCCAATTTTATATGGGCGCTTTCTTTGCCAGCATGGTTGTGCTGGTGCCGATCATCCCTCTGGATAGCCCCAAATGGATGGTGCTGACTTTGATGGCGGTGATGGGTATCCTGGGCGGCGCACTTTATGGGTTTATCCCCGGCTTTTTGAAAGCCATGTTCAATGTCAATGAGATCATTACGACCTTGATGTTGAACTATGTGGCTGTCTATTGGAATAACTACTGGATCTTTGGTAAATACAGTGACGCAGGCTTTCAGATGACACCGACCTTCGACAAGGTCGCCTGGCTGCCTCGTTTAGCAGATCTGGCCCGGGAGCACCCCTTCTTCTCGGGGATCACCCTCCACCTTGGGGTGGTGTTTGGGCTGGTAGCGGCTGTTCTGATCTGGGTCATCTTGAAGCACAGCCGCTGGGGCTATGAAATCACTTTGATCGGTGATAACCCCAAAGCCGCGAATTATGCCGGGATCAACATCAAGAAGAACATCATCCTGGTGATGATGCTCTCCGGCGCTTTGGCCGGGTTGGCAGGGATGTCTGAAGTGACCGGTGTGGTTCACCGCCTGCAGGAACGGATCTCGACCAATTATGGCTTTTCCGGTGTGATCGTGGCCTGGCTGGCAAAATTGAACCCCTTTGCGGTCATTCCGGTGGCGATCCTCTTTGGGGCACTGATTGTGGCCGGACGTGAAATTCAACCCTCAGGCCTTTCATTTATGATCCAGGGAACCATTCTTTTCCTGGTCATCAGCAGTGATGTCTTCCTGCGCTATAAAGTCAGCATCGTTCGCAGGCATCAGGAGGAGGCAGCATGAACTTATTGGTCATATTTCGGGCAGGGCTTTCCACCGGAACAATCCTGCTGATTGCAGCTATCGGCGAAATTCTGGCGGAGCGTTCCGGTGTGATGAACCTTGGTGTGGAAGGGATGATGCTGATTGGCGCTATGGCGGCATTCAAAGTTGCGCATGTCACTCAAAACGCCTGGTTAGGGTTGATGGCGGGGATCCTGGCTGGCGGCATCTTGAGCCTGATGCACGGGCTGGTGGTGATTTCATTACAAGCTGATCAGACGGTTAGCGGCTTGTCGCTGACCTTTTTAGGCACAGGGTTGGCCCTGGTATTGGGTGAGGGACTGACCGGACTGAACACCCCCACGATTCCTAGCTTCTCAATTCCTTTGCTTTCAAAAATTCCCTATATCGGCCCGATTATCTTTACTGATTTCAACTTGCTGGTCTATGTGGGTTATCTGCTGATCCCGATTGCCTGGTACTTCATTTATAAAACCCGGCCAGGGATGCATATGCGGGCTGTGGGTGAGAAACCCTCGGCAGCGGATAGCCTGGGGATCAGTGTGTATGGCACGCGTTATCTCTACACTTTCGTTGGCGGTTGTCTGGCTGGTTTGGCTGGAGCAACCATCAGCATTGCGATCTCTCCCGGTTGGTATAGCAGCCTGACGACTTCCGGGCAAGGCTGGATTGCGATTGCTCTGGTGATCTTTGCCCGTTGGAATCCGATTACGGCTGCCCTGGGTGGTTATTTCTTCGGTATGCTCCGAAGGTTCACTCTGGACCTGCAGGGACCGGCGATGCTGCTTGGTTTCCGCAATCCCTTCTTCTATAACCACAACCTGGTTTTCTTCCTTCAAATGGTGCCCTTCCTTTTGACGATTGTGGCGTTGGTTTGGGGTTCCGGCGCGGCCAGAAGGAAACGGAAGGGTACTCCAGCAGCCTTAGGCATTCCCTATATCCGAGGTGAGCGCGGCCTCTAGCGGTTATACTAAATTCATATGAACCAAATCATCCACATCACTGTCAATGGACAGGCGTATTCTATATCCATTGAACCTGGCGAAAAACTTGTTGATATCTTACGCAATCGACTGCACCTGACCGGTACCAAGGTCGGGTGCGGAGAGGGGCAATGCGGTACGTGTACGGTCCTCCTGGATGGGCGGCCGGTCAAGTCCTGTTTGTTCCCGGCTGAACGGGCGGATGGCAAAGCGATTCTGACCATTGAGGGGCTGGCCGAGGTGGTGAATGGCGTCCGACGTCTGCACCCCTTGCAAAGAGCCTTTGTTGATTATGGTGCGGTGCAATGCGGCTTCTGTACACCAGGCCAGATTATGGCTTCCTTTGCCTTGCTGGAGAACAATCAAAATCCATCATCAGAAGACATTCATAAAGCTCTGAAACGTAATCTTTGCCGCTGCGGCAGTTATCCATCCATTGAGAAGGCCATCCTCGCTGCGGCTGAATCGCTGCGGACCGGTGAGGCGGTGAAGCCCCCAGAAGTGACAAATTCCGTCCGCCCCGGTAAAGTTGTGGGTCGAATGGAAGTGCGCCCGGATGCAGTTGACAAAGTGACCGGGGAAGCTGTGTTTACCGATGACCTCGTTTTTGATGGGATGCTCTTCGCCAGGGTGAAAAGGGCATTGGTGCCGCACGGTATTCTGACCAAGCTGGATGTGACCCGAGCACGCGCGTTTCCTGGTGTGGTTGCAGTTCTGACAGCGGAGGAAATTCCTGGATCGCATGTCCATGGTCTGGTCTTCCCGGATTGGCCGGTGATGGTTGGGGTGGGGGAACAGGTCAGCTATGAAGGAGACGCTATTGCCATCCTCGCAGCTGAGACCCAGGCGATCGTGGATCAGGCGATTGAATTAATCGAGGTAGAGATAGACCCCTTGCCGGTGGTTTCATCCCCGGTGCAGGCTTGTGAGGATGACGCGCCCAAGGTGCGTGAAACTGGTAACCTGATGGAACATATCAAGGTCCGCAAAGGCGATCTGGCCCAGGGCTTTGCTGACGCGGATTTGGTGATTGAAGAGACCTTTACCACACCCACGATGGACCATGCCTTTATGGAGCCGGAATGCAGTGTGGCTGTGCCCACTGAGGATGGCCGGATGACGGTTTACGTTGCGTCGCAGATCCCATATGAGGATCGGCGGCAGGTGGCGGAGGTCTTGAATTGGCCTTTGGAACAAGTTCACATTGCCGGTCAGACGATGGGCGGCGGTTTTGGCGGCAAGGAGGATATCGCCGGCCAGATCCATGCTGCATTACTGGCGAATGCCACCGGAAGACCTGTGAAGCTGCTCTTTGACCGGCGTGAATCTCTGCTGGTGCATCCTAAACGGCATGCCACGCAGATCACGGTGAAATTGGGCGTGGAGCAGGATGGGCATCTGACGGCAGCCAAGACTTTGCTCTATGGCGATACGGGTGCTTACGCCTCGCTGGGGGATAAGGTGATGACCCGCGCCACAACCCATTCCGCGGGCTGTTATGTCATTCCGCATACCAAGGCGGATTGCTACGCCATGTTTACCAATAACCCACCTTCGGGAGCTTTCCGCGGGTTTGGTGTGATTCAGGCGACCTTTGCTATTGAAAGCATGATGGATATGCTGGCCCGGGAGTTAGGCCTGGATCCCTTTGAATTCCGCCGGATGAATGCCCTGCGAACAGGCACTCGGACCAACACCAACCAGCTGCTGGTCGATAGCGTTGGCCTGGTGGAATGTATCGATAAAGTTGAAGCGAAACTGCATGAGGTCGCTGGCGAATTGCCCTTCGAGCCAGAGCGGATCACCCGTGATGGTGATGAATTTGTGCGCACCTGGGGCGTGGCAGCGGCTTTCAAAAATACCGGCCTGGGCAGCGGAGCGGATGACAGTTCCGGCGCGGTTGTGGAATTGCTGCCAAACGGCCAGTATGATGTACGCTCTTCGGCCGCAGAGTTAGGCCAGGGGTTGGTCACCGTACTGCGGATGATCGTGGCTGAGGAACTGGATGCTGATCCCGCAGATGTGCAGGTGCATGTCATGGATACCGATAATGCACCGGATGGCGGCCCGACCACAGCCTCCCGGCAGACCTATGTCACCGGGAATGCCTCAAAATTTGCGGCTCGAGCTTTTCGCCGGAAAGTCGCGCAGTTCCTCGCTGACCATTATGAGGTGGATGAAGCGGATATCAGCTTTATAGACAGCCGGGTGACCGTTGGCGAGAAATCATTGGACCTGCAGGCTCTTTATCAATTGTTGGTTAGCGAAGGGGTGACGCCCGAAGAAACCTATCGCTACTCCGCCCCGGCAACCGAACCGCTGGGAACGGATGGCGATATCCATTTTGCATTTTCCTTTGCTGTCCAGGCGGTCCAGATTGAGATCAATCTGGGCACAGGAGAAATCAAGGTGCTGCATGTCATCACGGCCAATGATGCCGGGGAAGTGATCAATCCCCTCGGCTTCAACGCACAGATCGAAGGCGGCACGGTGATGGGAGTGGGACATGCGCTGATGGAGGAGGTCCTGCTCGAAGAGGGCCATAACCTCTCGGAGGGTTTCAGGCAATATCACATCCCCGGGATCATGGATACACCAAAAATTGATACCTTCCCTGTGGAAGTTCCGACCAATGACGGACCGTATGGCGCCAAGGGGATTGGCGAGATCGTCAGCATCCCCACGCCGCCGGCCATTGCCAATGCGCTTTATAACGCGATTGGCTTGCGGGTGCACAGTTTGCCGATTAAGGCCGAGACGGTGCAAGAATTCTTGAAGCACTCCAAAGACTAAGCAGATTTACTAACTCAGCCTAATTTTGTCATTACCCCCGGGCTATTTTATGGTGGGCCCGAACATCGTGGGTATTGGTGATGCTTTCCGGACTAAATGGTTTCCATCTTTCTTCAATGGTTTTATTTTGTAAAATAGTTTGTAGACCAGATGCATTACAAAGGCTATAGCACTTTTTAATAATATCTGACCTGATATCAAAAATCTTCATGTTTTAAGGATCAGCCCAATCATCATTTGACAGGGTAGCTTTGATTAATGAATAAAATGTGACAAATTTGTTTATTTGATATAAAATATTATAAGAATATATTCTATTGATTGCTAATTACTGGCGTTAACATTGCCGAAACCCAATATACCCCGCATGATGGATCACAAAAATCCCAGGAAATAATTAATCGGAATTAAACAACAGAACATTTCCTACAGTGCAATAATTGATATGGAGGAAAGATATGAATAGCTCCGCGAGCACAGCCATAATCAGGGGGCTGCTAGTATTTCTATTATTGTCAGGTTCTGGGTGCAATAAAGGCAATGTATACTCTCCAGATAGCGGAGAAATAAATACGGAAGAAGTTCAAGCAAACGAGGAGTCAGTCAATATCCAAGAAGAAACATGGGATCTGCTCTGGATATCTGATTCGAGTGGGTGGGGTGTTGCAGAAATCTATGGCCAATTTATTGCAGAGGACAATGGCGTGGAAGTAAATGTGATTGATAGTTGGGTTTCGAACCTATCAGCCGGCAAAATCCTTCAAGGCTTGAAAACTCAGGATACCCATAACGCTTCGCTGGATAAGCTGCGTGACACAATCGCAGAGGCTGAAGTCATTGTCATTTATGGTAACCCCGAATCCTCAGTGAATCCGGAAAACCCGGGTGATTGGTTATGTGGGCAGCCTGGGGGAGGGAAGTGTTATGTAAATAATTGTGATATGGATACCTTTTCACAATATATTGCCGATCTTAAGGAGATTTACGAAATTATATTCACTATCCGTGAGGGGAAGCCAACGATTATCAGAGCAATAGATGCCATAAATCCGGGGTTAGTCCGTTCTTGTGATTCGGAAATTCGTAATACATGTACTGTTTGTTGGGAGACCTATAATGAGGCAGTTCATCAGGCTGCTGATGAAATGGGAGTACCTATTGCAAATGCGTTTGATGCCTGGAATGGGATTGACCACAATGAAGATCCTGTTGAGAAGGGCTTTACACAAGAAGATAATATCCATCCGAATGAATTAGGTGCGACGGTCATTGCCCAATTGTTGCGTGAGCTTGGATATGATCCGATCGTGCCATAGTTTTGAGGACGCAAAGAAAACAAAATCAATCCTGCTCTTTGAATTTCGGCTAAGGCAGGATTGATTTATTATGGTACTAAACACTGGATTCATAGAGCAACTTTGTCTTAGAGACATTCTCCCAAATCGCAGAGCCCGTTGCCATTGGCATCGGTATAGCGCCGGCAGTGACTGGGGTAGGAGCATCCGCGGGCACACTGTACCGTGCAGTTGCTTTCCGTCACGGCTGTGGCGGTGGGTAGAATGGGTGTGGCCGTAACCGTGGGGGTTTGAGCCACCGATTCTACGGTTGCAGTCGATTCGGCGGTCGCTTCAGTGGTAGCGGTTGCTTGCGGGGTAGCGGTTTCGGTGCTTGTGGCTGCCTGAGTGGATTCAGTTGCCAGGTCAGGTATATCGTCGTTGTTCAACGATTCCGTCAGCCTCGATGGGCTGTGGAGCCAGCTTCTTCGCTGGAAAAGTAAAAACGCCCGCCAGTATCTTTCGGGTGGTTTGCTCAATCCAGTGCATGTGCAGACCAATCTTGATTATGATCAGCACCAAAGTGGCCACGGAGCCTGTGATATGCACTTGCTGCCAAATATCATAAGCAGGCAAGGGCAGGTTCAGCCAAGTGGACATCACCACACCTGTCAACCCGATCACGGCAAAACCGACTAGGATCGTCAGGTCGATGACAAAATTTTGACGGGCTTTCCCAAAGCGTTTTTGGAAGAACCGATTGAAGATTGTTTTCACCCAGTCCTTATGAAGCAAGGGGTGGAAGGCTGTAATGGCGATGCTGACAATCCCGATCCATTGATGGACGATCAGCCCGGTGAACTGTAGGAAAAAGGTGGTTAGAAAACTGATGAACAGGAGTAAATCAATCCACCAGTTGGTTTTCTGTTTCTTATTCATATGTTCCTCAATTACTAGTAAATTCATCGAATAGGGTTAGCAGTAATAGGTTGTATTATTTCTATTGTGAAGAAGTTAAGATTTAATACTAAATTGGACTTCATTTATTTCGCGTAGGCATTATTTATAAGTAGATTTACCTTGTTTGAAGGGAATAATAAAGTAAGTTCTACCTGATTTTCGGGTTTTCTATGCTAGAATTTCTTTACTAACACGATTGCTCTTTCACTGAAAAGGGGTGAAATCTATGTTGGCCAGAGTAAATTCTTGTGCGGTCATCGGCCTGGATGGCGTCATCGTTGAAGTGGAAGTGGATACCGGGGGCGGGCTGCCGAAGATGGTCATTGTTGGTTTACCCGATGCGGCCGTACAGGAAAGCCGCGAACGGGTCCAATCGGCGGTGAAGAATGCTGGCTTTTACTATCCCCGTAAGAAATTAACTGTAAATCTCGCACCAGCCTCAGTGCGCAAGGAAGGCCCTGCTTATGACTTGCCGATTGCCGTGGGGGTGCTGATTGCTACTAACCAGCTGGACCCCGAGTCTGTGGAAGATGCCCTGATCATTGGTGAGCTGTCCTTGGATGGCGGCGTGCGGCATGTGAAGGGTGTTCTGCCAATGGCCGCACTGGCCCGTCAGGAAGGGTATAAGACGGTGATCGTGCCGGAAGTGGATGCTGCTGAGGCTGCCCTCATCCCGGATATCACGGTCATCCCTGCACCAACCTTAAATGCCCTCTATGACCATCTGAGCGGCATGGCGCTGCTGACACCGGCTGAACCACCTGACCATCACCCCGAGAATATCCTCGTCGAAACGGATTTCAGTGAGATCAAGGGGCAGGAGCACGTCAAGCGCGCTCTGGAAGTTGCCGCCGCTGGGGGCCATAACCTGCTGATGATTGGTCCACCTGGCGCAGGAAAAACCCTGATGGCCCGGGCCCTGCCTTCCATTCTGCCGGCGATGACGATTGACGAAGCGCTGGACGTGACCCGAATCTACAGTGTGGCGGATCTGCTGCCATCGGATGTACCCCTGGTGCGGGCCCGGCCTTTCCGGGCGCCGCATCACACCATCAGCCATGCCGGACTGGTGGGCGGGGGCAATTGGCCGCATCCCGGCGAGATCAGCCTGGCACACCGCGGGGTGCTGTTTCTGGATGAGCTGCCCGAGTTCAGTTCGAAGGTGCTGGAGGTGTTACGGCAGCCGCTGGAGGACAAGGTCGTGACGATCAGCCGTGCGCAAGGGTCGCTGACCTTTCCAGCTAATTTCCAACTGGCCGCAGCGATGAATCCCTGCCCCTGTGGTTATTATGGCGATCCGACTCGTCCCTGTACCTGTTCCTCCACCGCCGTGACCCGCTATCAGAAGCGGATCTCAGGCCCTTTAATGGACCGGATCGATATCCATATTCAGGTGCCAAGAGTGGAATATCAAAAGCTGCGGGAACTCAAGCCTGGCGAAAGTTCAGCAGAAGTTCGTGCCAGGGTGGAAGCAGCCCGAGAAAGGCAGCGAACCCGTTTTGAGGGGACGGATATCGCCAGTAACGCGGACATGCGCCCAGCGCAGATCAGACAGTATTGCGCCCTGGATGAAGAATGCCAAACGTTGATGAAAACGGCGATGCGCCAGCTGCAGCTGACCGCGCGAGCCTATCACCGGGTGTTGAAGCTAGCCCGGACGATTGCCGACCTGGCAGGAGCGGAGACGATCAGCCAGGTGCATTTGGCTGAGGCGCTGCAGTACCGGCCAAAGTTAGAATTGATGTGATTAGACAGAAGATGATCAGTCGCTGGTCCTTACAGGAGGCTTCCCAATGAGGACACCAGCGAAATCAAGATCAAGCCCCTTGTTCGGTTTTGCACCACTCCATTTCGTTTCAGGAAAAACAAAGATCGGCAAGAACTGAGAACCTTAAAAAATACTATCGACGAAATGAGATTTACGCAGGAGGTGTAGAATGACTGGATCACTCTTGATTAAAAGACCACCAAGTGAGCTACTCGGTTGTATCGCAAAGCTACTAATCATCACATGTCGTCTGGGTCTGGGGGGTATTGGATGAACACATAATCTTTCAAAATCTTATAGGTCGTAAATCCGGCACTGCACACCAATCGGTGGTGAGAGTAGTGAGCAATGACGCAGACTCCGATACTTACTTTGCTTCCTCGTGGGGATATAAGTCAGAGTGCCCCCGAAATTTGCTCTCGCATCCTCAAATAGACGTACAGATCGGTAAACTGAAACTGTTAGTCGATGTGAGGTCTCTCGCCCCTGAGCAGGGTGCTAATGTATTGCTTGATTACCGGCAGCGCCAAACAGAAACCGACAGACAGGGGCAGGGCCCTATTTGGGGAATCAACCTTATGGAAGAAGATTTTACTACCTTGCAGGTAATTGTGCGTGATAAAGTGCCAATGTTTGACCTTTTGGTTCAGCAAACGGCGTGTGGTTAGGAGGAAGACCTTAACCTTTTAGTAAATCTCTACAGGAAATTATCCAACGAATGCCCATACTACACTAAATGGAGTCGTAAATTTGATTTCTTAAGTTCTACTCCAAGCATTGGTGTTAAATCGGAGGTAATCTGCTCTTCCTGTGATCAAATATTGTAATCTGCGCTTTTTATCTATCTTCTATTCGGTTTTACAGAAGCATTTTTTTGTTTAATATTAGAAACGTATTTGATGTTATAATCTCATGTGGGAATTTGGAGAAGGTATATGAAAAACAATTTACTTTCAGTTGTCGTTCCAATCTATAACGAGGAAGAGGCTTTACGGCAGTTTTTGCCTCCCCTAATTGCATATTGCCGGGATATGAAGTGGACTTTAGTATTGATCAACGATGGATCAACAGATGGAACAAAATCGATACTTGAAGAATATGAACCGAACCCTGATGTAGTTATTTTCCATCATGGTATTAATCATGGTTATGGGGGTGCGTTGAAAACGGGTATATCAAAAGCTACAACCGAGTACATAGTTACAATGGACGCTGATGGGCAACACAATCCGGAAGATGTCGTACCCCTGTTACAACTAGCAATAAATAAACAGGCTGATCTAGTTGTGGGTTCTCGCCCTCCTGAATTTTTATCCAGCTCTTTTCGATCAATTGGAAAATGGCTCATCCATTGTTTTGCTCGTTTTCTTATGCCCCTTCCTATCAAGGACTTAAATTCCGGTTTCAAACTATATAGAACAGATCTTGTGCAGAAGTATATCGAGTTATGCCCAGATTCTATGGCTTTTAGCGATATCATAACCCTCATTTTCATTAATCAACGTCATCTTGTTTTGGAGCATCCGATTTCAATCAATAAAAGAATTGCGGGAAAAAGCACTATTAGCGTCCATACCGCTTTTGACACCGTTGTTAATATCCTCAATATTGCTATGATGTTCAAACCTTTAAGGTTTTTCTTGCCTCTATCTTTTATCTTTATTCTTTTGGGTATTAGTTGGGGGCTCCCCATTATTATTATGGGTAGAGGATTAAGCGTAGGTTCGACATTAGCTATTTTCACTGGCTTATTGTTTTTTGTGATTGGCTTGATCGCAAACCAATTATCTGCAATGCGATTGCAGTTAATCAATTCAAAATCATAACAAAAGGAATCCTAGTGTCAGATCAACAATCACCCGAAAACATGGAAATCCCAAAAGCAAAAACCAATGAGTTAATCTCAAATTTTTTGAAAAAATTCCATATCAGCTGGACCTTGGAAGTCATACTCGCGGTTTTTGCTTCGATTGTGATTGCCTGGCTCTTCGCTATGTTTGCTCGCGGCGGCCCTAATTCTTCAGACATCACTCTCTATATGAACGTTGGGCTCAATAACATCAGGACGACCTGGATCCTTAATCGGTATTTTCATGTCTTTCTGCAGAAGCTGTTCCTCGAAATTGCCCCACATCCCCTGGAAGGCTATCATTATTTTTGGGGTTTCTTAATTGGTATGAACATTTTCTTGATTTATATTTCTGCCAGGAAAGTTCTCAAGAACAGCAGTTTTATCAATGGCTTTCTGGCAGTGGGGTTGTTCTTTGCCATACCAGTGGTTGCTGATTTTTCTGGTGTGATCGTCGTTGATATCACCGCCATGACCATGATCTCAGCCATGATCGCCGTTTACATCATTTCTGTCAACAAAAACCATCGAAGTCCGTGGATGATAGCCTTATTCGGCTTGCTGTTATTCCTCTCCTTTAAAACCAAAGAAACCACCTTACCGTCTGTTGTTCTTTTGATTGGGTTTGGCTGGACAGAAAATGAAGAATTCAACTTAAAATTTCTACTTAAAAATATAATTTGGGTATTAACCGGTGTTTTTGCAGCGGTAATCTTATTTGTGATTCTCAATGGTATCGTCTTAAACGATCCGTTATTCGGATTGAGACCGACCGACTGGCGGGATTTTTTTGGCACCTATGTCGCCCACGCTGCCGATTCAGTCTGGGATGCTTATAATTATGATTGGTACCAAGGTTACTGGTTTGAACATACATTAATCCCCTTTGTATTATTCATTATCAGCGGTGTGATGATCAACCGGAAATCACCCATAACTCGAAAGATGGTATGGAGTGTACCCTTGGCCTTTATCGCCTTTTTAATTCTGACAATCAATATCCATTTTGGCTATGCTCCACGCTTTGGTCTGCCCATCCTCCCAGTCCTAAGCGTTTTAGGGGCACAATTTATCAACCTGAGGTGGTCAGAATCTGGAAAAAATCGGAAAACAATTCTACTTTATGGCTCTCTCGGCGTGGCAGCCTTGGTCGGAGTCAGATTTTTATTGCGTTTTGCAGCGCCCATCCTAGATTGGAATTTGCAATCCGTTGTGACCCTTTATTATTACCCAATCTTACTGACCCTGTTGTTCGCATCGCTCTTTCTCTTGCCGGATAAAATGACCCGCAATATTATCAACCTGGTAATTGTTCTTTCTCTTCTGCTCACTCCAATAAAAACCAATCTGCGTTCCATGTTTATCACACGCATGAATGAACGGAAATTTTCCCAGGCGGTTTCACCTCTATCAGAATTTGAGGACGAAATAAACTTTTCCTCCGATATGCGCTTGTACGCGATCAATTCTGTCTTTGAAACCGGATCAATTCGTATTGGCAAGGATATTAATGAACTGATTGCGCTCTTCAACGTTTACTTTGACGCAAGCGCAACCTGGGAGAACTTCTCCTTTGTATATGCACCCCATGACGTCTCCACGGATATCATTGAAGAAGTCTATGATTACATCCTCATAACAAATGCCGAATGGCAGGTCATTGAAAATAACCCACAGTTGTTCGAAGTAGTGACGAGCCTGTATGATGCCTTTTACAGCACCAGCAACCGTTTGGTACTACTGAAACCCCAAAACTAACTTAGAAGACTTAAGGTCCAATTCCGACTTTCAACTACAGATTAACCATTACCTAATATTCATTTTTACATTATTTAGCACGGGGCACTTCTCATGACCTGACCCCCAATAACTGATCCAAATATTGTGATGGTTTTTGGAGAAATTGGAGGTCAGGCGTGGTAAGAAGGCGAAGTTACACGGCAGAACAAAACGCCACCAAAGTTTGAGAGGCCAAGATTTAAATCGGTCAAGGAAAGACAGTGAAATAAATAAGCGAATTGACAGTACTCGCCAACAACGCTAATAGACGCCAGTTGCAGCTGACCGCGCGAGCCTATCACCGGGTGTTGAAGCTATCCCGGACGATTGTCGACTTGGCAGGAGCGGAGACGATCAGCCAGGTGCATTTGGCTGAGGCGCTGCAGTACCGGCCGAAGGTGGATGTGTTCTGAGTAGTTTGTTTCTGGATGAGCTGATGAAATTCAGATAATTATCGGTGTCCCTCTTTTTACAAATCCATTCATAAAATTGAAGGCAAGTCATTTAAAGTGAGAATCGGTCCTTTAATGCCAGAAGTTGACCCATTATTCGCCTAATTTCCTGATTTGATATTGGAAAAATCCCGACTTGTATGGGGCTTATTGATCACCACAAGCGGCATCGATATAATTAAATCCAGTTAGTCGTTCTTGATGAATTCGTAATATTAGCAATTGAAGGAGATTCGTATGAAATCGACATTGCTTCCCAAGTATCCAGACGCTAAATCGCCTGCTGGGGCAGATATTCGTTACTTGATGGATGGGAAAACAGGCAACATGATTCATAGTACGGTTCCACCTCGTCAAATCAATCGAGCAACGGTCCATGCAACGGTTAGTGAATTTTGGTATGTGTTAGAGGGGCGCGGTGAGATTTGGAGAGATGATGGCGTAGAAAGTTGCATTACTGACCTGCTACCCGGAACATCCATTGATATTCCTGTTGGCACGGCCTTTCAATACCGGAATGTTTCAGATGAAGACTTGAAATTCATTTGTGTTTCCATGCCACGCTGGCCGGGTGACAAGGAAGCAACGTTTATTGAAGGGAAGTGGCAGCCGACAGCTCATTTGTTGGGCGGGATCATATGATGATCTTTGCTCCAACACCCAGTGACCAAATGACCCATTTGGCTATCGCCTTCTTTAGCTATCACCTCAAGGGGATGGAAGAATATGCGCCCGATTTTCCGAAGATTTTATCCCCTCTATAGAAGGTCTGGCCTGGGGATGGTATGAGGAAGAATAGGCTGTCTGTAGGTTATTAGTGGCCTACAATTAAGGAGAAGTTTATTAGAAACTTCAGAACATTGCCATTTCTGATAAACTTACACAATACAAGAACTGCATTGAGTGATTTTGGGAGGGATTTTCTTATGGCGATTCCGGGGTGGTTGATCTTCTTACTTGCCTGTGTGCTTGTTTCAGTTGTATTAATTCTCATTTTTAAGTATGACCTGCGCTTTGACCCAACAATAGATCCAACATATTATGCGGATTTTCCGGCAATCAATAAAACCATCTCCATTGTGAAGTTGATCCCGCGATTCATCGCCATTTCAACCTTACTGGCCTGGATGGTTTCACTGATCTATAACGCCGCTGCAGGCAAGTTGGGTTGGACAACTTTTCCCAATTTGACCATGGCAAGCTTTAAGAAGTTCGCATTCATCCAGCAGGATGTCTTCTGGACTGTCGCTGCCGGCGCAGCCGGTTTTATCGGTGTATGGGATATGATCCTCTGCGCCCGGGTGCCCATCCAGCACAAACTGAAGAAATCGTCCGCTTCCAAGCGTACGAGGCGGGTGGCAGATGATACGCCCCGTGACGATCAGAACCGCTGGGATGTCTTTATCAGCTATAAGAGTGAAGATGTTCATCTTGCAAGGCGCATCGCCAACCAGCTGGTTGCTTCGGGCCTGCAGGTTTGGTTCAATGAATATCGTGTATTGCTGCAAAACTTCGATCAATTTCAGGATGCGATTGATTTCGGTATTGCTCATTCGGACTGGGCTATCTGTCTGACGAACAATCGCTATATTGGCTCCCCATATTGCCGGATAGAGATGGAACAACTTCTCGATAAGCTTCCTTCCGATAATATTTTAGAGATCATGATCCCCAAGGAAGATTTGCCCCATCAAAAATATCAGGCGCTGGATAATTGCCCGGCTTTTGTGGGCAGCGACCTCCGTGATATATTGTCGTTTATTCAATATCAAACCGGTTGGGCGGTCAAATCTCTGATTCCTGAGGTTGTCGAAACCGATCATCGCACGCACGTTTCAGCCTGTATGCTGCGGGACGTCATTTTGGATATCACTGATTGGCGGGTCACGGAGCCAGGTAAAGAGATGATGGGAACAACAGACCTGTTGGCTATGGAGTACCTTCCCCGGAAAGAAAAATACAGCTTACATGTCAATTTGGTGTGCGGTCAGGAATATGCTCGTCAGGGCAATCGCCTGGGGCAGGCCATTGACGATCGGCAAATGTTCAATTTGTTGCGGCAGCATGCTGAGAAGCATACCAGCCGTTTGAAAGCGAAAGTCCACGGGCTGCACCTCATTTTCCATGAAGGGTTGAGCCAGTTTGCCATTACCTATCGCATGTTTGGTTACTGGACTCGGAAGTATTCGATTGTCTTCCCAAATCCCGTTACCAATCAGAACGCTGAATTTGTTTTCACCTTTGGCTTCAATGGGTCTTACAAAGAATATTGTGAGAACGTCTTTGTTATGGATCGCCTGGTGGAATCCCTGCAGTGGAAGTGAGAGTGGAATCCTTTTTACTCTTATAAGCCTAAAAAACCTCAATATCTAGGAACTTATAGACCAGGCATTAGTTTAGATGTCTGGTCTTTCTTGTAGAGTGAATAGTTGACCTGATTTGCCTAAATAATTTTCCATATTTATAATAAGAATGTAATGAACCCCCATAGCAGAGACATCTAAATAAAAACTATCTCGAGTTGAGGAGGAAAAGTGAACCGCAAACGAATGTGTTTGGTGATCGTTGGTTTAATTCTACAAGTATCCTTACTTGCCAGTTGTCAAACGGTAGTTCAGCCAACTACGCCCAGTCCACGCCAGAGTCAGACAACAGAAGTCCCGCAGGTGACCGTAACCGAAGCCCTGCAGGTGACCCTAACCGAAGAGATCTTACCTACTTCGGATTGGCCTACTTCCTGGTCAGAAAACTTCGAGGATGAAAATTTTGATGGGTGGGATACGTGGAGTGCAGATGGTGGGTTCTTTATTGAAAACGGTATATTAACATCTTCGCAAAGAGGTGATCTGTCTCACCCTAGCCCAACTTTGTTTGGAACCTGGAGTTTTGATCTATATATAAGTGCAAATGATAAAGGAAGCACCCATGAGTTTCGTTTCACAGAAGGGATAATTAATTTTCAGAATTTAGAAGTAAAACAGTTCGATAACACTCAGATATGGGTCACCACGCAAAAAGATGATGATGGGATCTTTCGTTCTTTTGTGGATTTAGGGGAGAAAATTGATGGCTGGCACCATTTTGATATTACGAAAAGTGAAAATGGTTTGATAAAGGTTTATCTGGACGGCGAATTTCTACTTGGACATTTCGATGACAGGTCATTTGATTCACAATCTTTAGTGCTTATGTATTGCTGTAAGGGCCCTGTATTGGACAATTTAGAAGTTCAAGACCAGGTCATTGAGGTTCCATAAACCACACTAGAAAATAGCAAGATTATATTTCGTTTGGGACGGGCTAATTCTGGCTTACTGCCTTGGGCGGGGATGAATAACTCGTCGTTTAGCGTGGGGCGATTTCGATATTGGGTACAAGAATCCGGGGGATTCATGGGTCAAAAGGTTATTGTTAGGTATAATTACTTTCAGATGCACTAGAGGTGCAATAATGAAAGTACTAAATTTAATTTCAGGGTGGACAAGAAAGGCCGGTTTCACTCATATAGAAAGCAAGTTATTGATGATATCTAAGAAAGGGATCTGAATTGACGCTGCTATTAAATCCTGATATTGCGTTTATCGTTCTGGGTTTCGCATTATTAATCACGATCTTTGCCTTATTGGCACCCGGCTCCGGCGTTTTGGAGGTGCTTGCCCTGATATTCCTGATCGGCGTGGGTTATGCCGTCTCAAATCTGCCGGTTAATCTCTGGGCACTCTTTGTGCTGCTGGCCGGCATTGTGACCGTGATTATCGCGTTCCGGAAAACCAAGAAGTGGTACTTTATTGCCGGACCGATCGCTCTGCTGATCGTTGGGATGGTCTTCCTCTTTTTGGGTGTCAATCCCTTGTTGGCAGGGTTCGGCGCGGTCGGCATTGCTGCGTTCATCTGGGTCATCGGTCATAATATCTCCGCTACATTTCACCAGCAACCCTACTCTGACCTGGACCGCATGGTTGGCAAGATCGGCACAGCAAACACTGACATCTTGAAAGAGGGCAGTGTGCGCGTGGATGGGGAAGGTTGGACTGCGGTGAGTGACACGCTCATCCCCGCGGGGAGTTCGGTTAGGATACTACAACGAAACGGATTGGTTCTGAAAGTTGAACTTGCAGAAAACAACAAAGATATTCAAGATTCATAATTCTGTTTGGAGGTTCTATGTTCAGTAATTTTTCACTTGTCCCGATTTTGATCGCCATTTTGGTGATCATAGTCATTTTTCTTTTAGCGAGTTCCATCCACGTCATCCCTGAATATCAGCGGTTGATCGTGTTTCGACTGGGTCGCAGCATTGGTGAACGCGGCCCTGGTTTTGTGATGCTTATCCCGGTGGTGGATAAGGCAGTCAATGTGGACCTGCGTGAGCAAGTGCGTGAGATCCCTGTCCAGACCTCCATTACAAAAGACAACGCACCAATCTCAATTGACTTCCTGTGGTTCTATAAAGTTATTGAACCCATCAAGACCGTTTTGCAGGTCGGCAATTTTGAGTTGGCTGCTCAGGGTATCGCCACAACAACCCTGCGTTCAGTGATCGGCAGCATTATGCTCGACAGCGTCCTTTCGGAACGGGAGCAGATCAACAACGCCTTGCGTACCCGTCTGGACGAGGTGACGGAGCGCTGGGGCGTCAAGGTGACGAATGTTGAAATCCGTGAGATTATCCCACCCCGAGAGGTGCAGGAATCGATGAACCGCCAGCTCGCTGCAGAACGCGTCCGCAGAGCAGCTGTAACAGAATCCTTAGGTCACCGTGAAGCTGCGGTCAACGTGGCTGACGGGCAGAAACAGGCCGCGATCCTGGAAGCTGAAGGCCATAAGCAGGCCCAAATCCTAAAAGCTGAAGGCTATGCTCAGGCTCTGGATAGCATCTATAAGGTGGCGCAGGCTGTGGATTCCAAAACCATGACCCTGAAGTATTTCGATACTTTGAAGGACATGGGCGCTAATCCTTCCACCAAGTACATTTTCCCGATGGAATTTACTTCCATGCTGGAGGATTTCGTCAAGGGCCGTAAAAACGAAGCTTAATCGTCAAATTGTTTAAAATAAATAATGCCTCGACCAGGGAGATTGGGTCGAGGCATTTTGTTACCTTCAACGTTGAGATTCTGTGATGATGTTGTTAGTTAATCAGGTTAGGCCAGGGCTTTTAGGGCTTCCAGCACAAGGAATACGGGCCAGACAATGGCTTTGAGAAAGCCGAGGACGCCCATCCAGAAGGTCGTGGCCTGGCCGATATAAAAGATGGCTGCGCCAATCATGCCCAAGCCATAGACGGCATTTCCGCCGTTGCTGTGATGATAAGTTTTACGACAATGTCCGTTGTGATACTCTACTCGTTCTGTTTCCATGATATTTAATTCTCCTTTTTCTTCTTACTAATTTGTCTCTTAATTATAGTAGGAATAAAAATCCAGGAGCATAGATAATATTAGGTATTTTTGAAAACATCGAAAAAATAATATACAATAGGGGGAAATAGGGAACAGGAATTGTCTGACCTTTCCGCTCACCTCAGCACCCTATAGTGTAAGTACCGTTTCTTTTGATTTTAATTGACCTACTCACCTTAACCTCTATCCAAAGGGAACTATGACGCTACAACAATTTATCCAACAAATGCCCAAGGTGGAACTTCACCTTCATATCGAAGGGACGCTGGAGCCGGAGTTGATGGTTGCTTTGGCGCAGCGCAACCAAATCGAACTGCCCTTTAAGTCCGTACAGGAAGTGCGCGAAGCCTATCACTTCACGAACCTGCAATCCTTCCTGGATATTTATTACCAGGGCGCGCAGGTTTTGGTCCATGAGCAGGATTTTTATGACCTGATGTGGGCTTACATGAAAAAGGCCAGCGAACAAAACGTGCGTCATGCGGAAATTTTCTTTGACCCGCAGACTCACACCGACCGCGGTATTCCTTTTAAGACTGTGATTGGCGGCCTTACCCACGCGATGGAAGATGCTGAGCAACAATTGGGGATCACCTCAGAATTGATCCTTTGTTTTCTGCGCCATCTCAGCCCGGAAGCAGCCATGAAAACTCTTGAAGATGCTTATCCCTATCGAGATCGGATTTTGGGGGTGGGGCTGGACTCATCTGAGAAGGGCCGACCGCCGGAACTCTTCACCGAAGTGTTTGAGAAGGCTAAAGAACAAGGCTACCTGACTGTGGCACACGCAGGCGAAGAAGGTCCTGCGGAATATGTCTGGGAAGCGATCAACCTGCTGGATGTGAAACGCATTGACCACGGCGTTCGCTCAATCGAGGACCCCAAGCTGATCGATTACCTGGTGGTACATAAAATTCCGCTGACAGTCTGTCCGCTTTCTAATATCAAACTGTGTGTGTTTGATGAGATGGGGCAGCATAATATCAAGCAGCTGCTGGATCTGGGTGTGCGGGTGACGGTCAATTCCGATGACCCGGCCTATTTCGGCGGGTATATGAACGAGAACTTCCTGGCCACGCAGGCCGGGCTGGACCTCTCCAAGAAAGACCTTTACCAGATCAGCAGGAATGCCATCGAAGCCGCTTTTGTGGATGAGGACAGAAAACAGGCGCTGCTGGATGAGCTGTCAGATTTCCATCAACAAAACCTGACCTGACAGATAGCTTGACGTTAACAGTCTCTTGGGGTGAAACGTTAGGGAGCCTATGAAAAGCATTAACTTCCTTTCACGTCTGGGTTTGGCGCTGGCCTGCCTGTTGATATTTTCAGCTTGCCAATCTGCTTTAGATGAAGCGAGCCAGGTCACCAGTGAGGAGCCAACCCCTTCGCCAACACTGACCGCAACCCTCGAAGTGACTGAAATGCAGCCAACTGCCACTGTGGGTAGCCGCCCTCAATTTGAGGGGACGATTGCCTTTTATTCTGATATGGCTGGGAATCCTGACATCTATATTATTCAGGCGGATGGCACCGGTTTGACCCAGTTGACCGATGACGCGGCCTTTGACGATAGCCCTGATCTGTCCCCGAGTGGCACACGGGTGGTTTTTCTTTCCGCCCGGAATGATCCTGACCCTCAGTTCCCCGATTTTAAATATGACATCTATGTGGTCAATTGTGACGGTACTGGCCTCACGCAATTAACTGCTACGGAAGCCGGTGAAGACCACCCATCATGGTCGCCGGATGAATCCCGGATCCTATTCGATGCTGATTACGATGGGGATAGGTTTTATGAAATGTACTCGATGGCAGCCGATGGGACGGATTTGGTGCGGCTGACCACCGGGGCGCATAACGACCAATTCGGTGAATATTCACCGGATGGCAGCCAGATTGCCTTCAGTTCCGACCGTAATGGCGATTGGGATATATTCACAATGGATGCGGATGGGAGCAACCAGGCGATCTTGGAAGTTGACCAGACCTGGCAGATCTTCCCAACCTGGTCACCGGATGGGGAATGGATTGCGTTTGTACAGATGGTCCCAGGCTCAGGAGAGACCAATGTCTTTTCCGTGAGCAGCGACGGGACTAATCTCAGACAGGAAACCTGGGGCTCCGGCTATAACGAGAATCCGACCTTTTCATCGGACGGGCAATGGATTGCCTATCAGACCAATATGGATGGTGACTTTGAAATATACGTGAAGGCTTTTCACAGTAACGATCCAGCCTTTCATTTTTTTACATTCCCTTCTGATGAACTCTGGCCATCCTGGGGGCCGATCTCTATTAGCTCAGATTAAGGCAGTATTATGACGTACACTTTCCAAACCTACTCGCATAGCCAGAAAGAATTTCAAGAGATCTGTGACCTGCTGAATGAGACTTACCTGCAGGATCACCGCCCGCGCAATTGGCGGTTGGCATTGATTGAAAACTGGAATATGGCATCCCGCTTCCTGGAGCCCAGGGAGTATTTCATTGATCGGGTGCGACTCTGGCGGGATCCGGATGATCGCCTGGCAGGTTTTGTGATTAAAGGGATTAAATTGGTCCATCCTCAGACGCGTTCGAACGATCCGGCGCTGCTGGGGGAAATTCTGGCTTGGGTTGTGGAACATTGGGCATCGCCGGACAGAACCACCTCGGTGATGGCGTATGATTGGGATACCCGGCGGCAGGTTGTGCTGTTGCAGAACGGTTATGAACCGGTGCGGGTGATTGAGGAGGTGCGAATTTATGACCTCAATGAGGCTTATCCAGAACCTTACCTGCCGGAAGGGTTTCGTTTCAGCTCTGTGGCGGATGAGAGGAACCCGCAGGCGCGGGTGGCGCTGGAAAATGCCATCTGGGAGGCGCAATTGGATGAAGCCTGGTATCGGGGCAAGAGCTCATCCCCCCATTATTTCCCCAACCTTGATCTATTGGTGATATCGCCGGAGGGGCAGTCAGCTGCGGCCGCTTTGGTCTGGCCATATCCAGAGACGGGCGCTGGTGAGATCGATCCCTTGGGGACGCATCCTGATTTCCGCCGGTTGGGCCTAGCACGGGCTATTGTGTTGCACAGTTTCAAACAAATGCAGGCTTTAGGGTTGCACCTGGCATATATCGCCTCTGACGTGGAAAATCAGGTGGTGAATACGTTGTATGATTCTCTGAATCCTGCTGAGGTTTACCAGGGGATTTTGTGGTCAAAGGTGATTTGATAACACTCTGATAATTGGGTTGAAATATAGACGAGCAGTCGCAATGACTGTTCGTGTCTTTTTAATCAAATAAGGAGCTATTGTTTCGCGCCGCAGGATTCGCGGATCACCAACTCCGTGGGCACATAAATGGATTCGGCTTCATTTTTGCGACCATCTTGTAAGGTCAACAGGAGCTGCATGGCCTGAGAAGCAATCTCTCGATAGGGGACATTGACCGTGGTCAGACTGGGGCGGATGATACCGGCCAGTTTAGTATTGCCGATGGAAGAGAAAGAAATATCCCGTGGAATGGAAAGGCTGTGGTCGTGAATGGCTGCCATTGCGCTGATCGCAATCTCATCGCAGGCGATAAAGAGCGCTGTCGGGCGGGGATTGACCTGTAGAAGTTTTTCGGTGAGTTGGTAAGAAGAAACGGACATAGTGGTGAGGGCGGGGAGCTCAACCAGGTTTTCTTCATAGGCCAGCCCATGCTTTTTCAGCGTCTGTTTGTAACCGGTCAGACGGCCGTCACTAACGCCCAGATAGGCGATGCGTTGATGGCCCAGATGGATCAGGTGCTCCACTGCTTGTTGAGCAGCCAGCGCATGATCATAATTTACAGAAGGCCAGCCCTTGATGGGTTCACCCAGGCAGACCACATTTTTTATCCGTTCTGCAATTTGACTGAGGAGCTTTTGATGGTCAGGCATAGAGGTAATGATTTGGGGAAGGATCAGGACCAGTGAGGATACTTCATCGGGGTGAATGTTTTTGTTGAAAAAGACGGGGTCGGTTAGTGACTCAAAACAACTGAAGAGACGGATTTCCTGGTGAACTTTATGAGCTTCTTCAAACAACCCAGAGAGGATTGAATTGTAACTGGCATGTTCCAAAAAACCAAAGCTGCGGCCGCTGACGATGATGCCCATACAGCGCTTGGCGGAGCACGATCCCAACTTGAGCCGCTGGGCATATTTATTGGGGTGATAACCCAACGCCTCGATGGCTTCCAGAACGCGCCTTCTTGTCTCGGGAGCCACACTGCGCGGGCCACCATTGAGCACATATGAGACCACGCTGCGCGACACACCTGCCAGAGTGGCGACATCCTTTTGCGTGACAATTTTTGATACTTGGGTCATAATTCTATTTGTAAGCGGTCGTTGGATTATTTGATGTTTTTCGGCAGCGTAAAAATTTGATTGGGTAGTGAGTGCCGCCACAATCGGCCTAACTTTGATAAAGTTGACAAATCGTCTTATTGGTAGTTTAATCTCTAATAAGGACGCCCATTGAGGTTTACCATTTAGCTGCTTGACTTTGATTGACGGACTATTTATAATCTTGAACATGCTCACAGTCAACACGAGTTGACAAATTACCATTCAATTTTCGAAAATTTATAGAAGGGGTTTCTCGATCGGTCTAGGTATTATTAAAAACTCGGAAGGTTTTTGATTTTATCAATGGTTCTATCTATATCAAAAGGAGAAAAAAGAATGAAGAAACTATTGTATACAACCTTTGCGTTGGCTCTCATCCTTGTTATGGGACTGACAGCCTGCCAAGGTACCACACCCACTGAGGTCGTTGAGGAAACTGAACCCCCTGCGACTGAAGAGGTTGTTGCGACCGAAGAACCCACCGAAGAGGTTGTGGAACCTGTTGCAACCTTGAGGATTTGGGCTGACGAACAACGTGCTCCAGTTCTGAACGATTTGGCCGCTGATTTCCTGGCTGAATACAACGTGGAACTGGTCGTCGAGAACATCTCCGGTATTCGTGACCAATTCCTGGTTGCGGCTCCCGCCGGTGAAGGTCCCGACATCATCGTTGTGGCGCATGACCAGGCTGCTGCCATCGTGGCCAGCGGTTTGGCTGCACCCGTTGACCTGGGTGACAAGGTTGGGGATTTCACTCCTGAAGCCCTCAAAGCTTTTACCTATGAAGGACAACTCTACGGTATGCCCTATGCCACAGAGAACCTTGGCTTCTTCTATAACACCGATCTCGTTGAGACCGTTCCCACAACCTGGCAGGAAGTTTATGACATGAGCCAGCAGTTGATTGATGAAGGTCTTGTCGAATACGGTATCGCCCTGGCCGGCACCTCCTACGATGCTTATCCCTGGATGACATCGCAGGGTGGTTACATCTTTGGCCTGGATGCAAATGGCGACTACAACCCACAGGATGTTGGCGTTGGCGGCGAAGGCATGATTGCTTTCGGCAATATGGCCAAACAATGGGCAGATGACGGGATCCTCTCATCAAATACAGACAACACCACTTCCAAATCACTGTTCCTGAATGGGCAAATTCCCTTCTTCATGAACGGACCGTGGGAGCTGAATAACCTGCGTGAAGCTGGCACACCCTTCAGCATTGCAAAATTCCCCGATGGCGGCGTTCCCTTCCTGGGCGTTCAGGGCTTCATGATCAATGCCTTCAGTGAGAACATCCTCCTGGCCGAAGCCTTCCTGACCGAATATGTTGCAACCGAAGAAACCATGCTGAAATTCGTGGAATCCGACCCCCGTGTTCCTGCTTATGTTCCTGCTCTCTCCCAGATGACCGATGCCGACCTGGCTTTGATTGCTGAAGCTGGTGTAGGCGCCCAACCCATGCCCGCTATCCCTGAAATGGGTAAGGTGTGGGGTGACTGGGGCAATGCTTTGACCTTCGTTTTGAATGGCGAAAAGACCCCCGAAGAAGCCTATACATTTGCTCAGGAAGCCATCGTGGCTGCCATCGCTGCGGATACGACCGGTATGGTCAATATCCCAGGTTCATGGCAAGTCCAGGTTGACCCCGAGTGTGAATGGAATCCTGCTTGTGCGACTACCGCTCTGACAATGGGCGATGATGGTCTTTACACCGGCACATTCACCATTCCTGCTGGCGACTACGAAGTTAAAGTTGCCCTGGATGGTGGCTGGGATACCAACTACGGTGTTGACGGCGTCGCTGGTGGTGACAACTATATGTTCACCGTTGCGGCCGATGGGGATGTCACATTTATCTATGACCCTGAGACCCACCTGCTTGAGATCGTACTCCCGTAACAAATAACTTACAAACAATGAGAGGAGACCAGATTATTCTGGTCTCCTCGCTTCATATTGAAAGGAGAAGCAGGGAATGGAAAATCGTAAGAGTACTTCATCATCGATAAAGAAGATGATTTCCAGTGTTTCTTCCATTTTCATCTACATCATCATTGTTGCAGTTGATCTCGTTCTCGGATATTTGACCTATCAATTAATCGTGCTGGATTACATCCCTCTTGCTATTGTATTCTGTTTGATTATCCTGCTTATAACGGTATCCTTTCTTATCCCCAAGTTACGGCATTTGAAATGGATGTCCATTGGTTTGTCGGCTTGGTTGCTGTTTTCGATATTCCCCATCCTTTTTACAATCTATAATGGCTTTACCAACTATGGCGATGGTCATTTGATTTCAAAAGCCTTGGCGATCCAGCAGATCAACAAACAGAAATATCTCCCGGAATCAGGAAAATCTTACGAATGGATAGCATATCGGTCTGAAACAAATGATTATTTACTTTGGTTAAAAGATACCGATGGGCAAACCAGTATTGCCCGGACGACAGAGTCAGGGGCAGATGATCTTATCTTTGAAGTAGTCCCTGGTGAGAATGGCATTGGTGAATTAGATGATGATGGTGCACCTAAAACGATCGAAGGATATACTCGGTTAAATAAAATTACTGCCAGTACAGATGAAAATCTGACGAACATCCTATTTGGTGAGGCGGATCAAACAATTCAGGTCCGCTCGCCTTCTGAAGCTGCAGAACTGGTTCCTCTCTATGAATTTGATCCTGAAACGGATGTCTTCACCGATGTCAGAAATGGGAAGGAGTATTTTGATATCGAAGGCACCTGGACGTCTGTGGATGGCAAAGAATTAATCCCGGGGTATTCTGATGTAATCGGTTTCAGGAACTTTGTAGACTTTGCGACCAGCCCTGGTTTACGCGGTCCATTAGTGACGATTGTTTCCTGGAACTTTATGTTTGCGACCTTCAGCCTTTTTTTGACCTTTTCTATGGGGTTGTTAATTTCAGTAATCTATAACGACCCAGGGTTTAAGGGTAAGAAGATCCTGCAATCGCTGCTGTTGATTCCCTATACGATCCCAAGCCTGATTACAATCTTGATCTGGCGAGGTATGTTGAACCCCAATCTTGGTATTGTGAACCGTGTGCTTGAAGCCGTTATTGGCATCTCACCGGATTGGTTCAATAATCGTTACCTGGCGCAAATTGCAATCCTAATCGTCAATATGTGGCTGGGTTATCCCTACTGGATGCTCGTGACGAGTGGAGCTTTGCAGTCCATTCCTCAGGACATTTACGAAGCAGCCGAAGTGGATGGGGCGACGGGATGGCAGCGTTTCTGGCGGATTACGCTACCCTTACTGCTGGTTTCAGTTGGCCCATTGATGATATCGTCGTTCATTTTCAATTTCAACAACTTCAACTTGATCTATGCCTTTATCAATGGTGGCCCGCCAATTCCGACAGCAATGACTCAGGCTGGGTATACAGACATCATCATCAGCTATGTCTATAACCTTGCCTTTGCCAGCGGTCGAGGCATCCAATATGGGTATGCTTCAGCGATTTCGGTTGTCCTCTTTATCCTGATTGCGATCATGGCCTTGATCCAATTCCGATTCACGAACATGTGGGAGGAGGTAGGTGAGAATGCCTAACACAGAGAAAAAGAAAAAGATACAGACAGTATCGCAGAAGAAGCGCATTGGCTTGATCCTGCGATGGATTTTGGCTGTTTTTCTGATCGCTTTCAGCATCTTCCCCGTCATCTGGATCATATCGGCGGCGTTCAACCCGGTCAATGACCTGGCGACCCAGCAGCTCATCCCTGAAAATGCTGGTTTTGATAATTTCGTTGCCTTGGTTAATACGGATATTTTTCCGTTCTTTGCATGGCTGTGGAATTCGATCAAGATTTCTGTCCTGACGACAGTTCTGACGTTGTCCCTGACAACTATGGCAGCCTTCGCTTTTTCAAGGTTCCGTTTCAAAGGCCGGCAGGGATTGCTTAAAGTGATTCTGCTGGTTCAGAGCTTCCCGAACCTGTTGGCGATTGTCGCGCTGTTCTCCATCAATAAGCAGATTGGTGATGTCTTTGCCAGCCTGGGTCTAAACACCCATGCAGGTCTGATTATGGTGTATCTGGGCGGCGCAATGGGAATGAATATCTGGTTGATGAAAGGCTATATGGATACTATCCCCCGGGATATTGACGAATCCGCTCATGTGGATGGCGCGAATGACTGGCAAGTTTTTTCAAAGTTGATTCTGCCACTCCTACGTCCAATCCTGGTCGTGATTGGCATCCTGAGCTTCATAGGCACCTATGGCGAATTTATTATCGCCAGAACTTTGTTGACCAAGCGTGAACTACAAACCGTGATGGTAGGTCTCCAAATCTATACCTCGGGCCAATATACCCAGAACTGGGGCGTATTTGCAGCCGGTGCATTGATTGCGGCATTACCGATTATGATCATTTATCTGGTTTTGCAGGATCAGATTGTCGGTGGGTTGACACGCGGCGCTGTCAAAGGCTAATCTGTATCGCTGTACGATGATAGGAGAGAACAACGATGACTGAAAACATAGAAGCTCCGCGCGATTATATCTTTGGCGAATTAGATCAGCCTGGAAATGCGGCAGTATGGATGAAAGAACGCCTTACCGGCGTGCGCCATTACTCACAAAAGGTACCAAGAGCGCCTAAGCCCGGGGATGCGGTCATTTTGAAAGTGACCACTGATTCCGGGCATGCCGTTGATGAGATTATTGTTTGGTTCACGATGGATGAATGGCAAACCACCCACGAGATGCCGTTTGAAAAAGCGGATCTCAAGTGGAACAGTATTACCTGGTCCTATATCCAGGAATGGCAAGTTACATTACCCCCTCGGCTTGAGGGGGTAATGTTGCGTTACAAAATTGGCGCAAAAACAGATAACTCTGAAATAGTGACCTTTACGGATAATCAGGCTCATTCTTTTGACGAAGCCACGCATTATTCGATTTGGTATGGCGGCAGTTGCAACCCGGAATGGTCAAAACAGGCCATTGTTTACCAGGTCTTTGTGGACCGTTTCAATCGCGGAGACGGAAAAGACTGGAAGCAGACATCTGATGTTTGCCAGCCCTTTGGGGGAACGATCGTTGGTGTAACTGAAAGACTTCCTTTTATCAAGGATATGGGGTTCAATGCCATCTGGCTGACACCGATCTTCGCTTCACCCTCGCATCATGGCTATGATGCATCGGATTATTTCCGGATTAATCCCGAGTTTGGGACACTGGAAGAATTTAACCAAATGGTGTCAGAAGCCCATCAGCTTGGAATCAGGATCATCCTGGACTTTGTTGCCAATCACTGCTCGAATAAACACCCGTATTTTCAGGATGCTTTGAAAAATAATAATAGCAGCTATCATGATTGGTTTGTCTGGAAGAAGTGGCCAGCCTATGATAGCTTTTTTGATGTCGGGACGATGCCCAAAATCAACCTGGCTTATGGCAGCCCTGCGAGAGATCACTTACTCTCGGTGGCAAAATATTGGCTTGAGTTGGGTGTGGATGCTTACCGACTGGATTATGCCTACGGGCCTGAACATGATTTTTGGGTAGACTTCCGAAAGACTTGCCTGGCCGTTAACCCTGATGTGTGGACGTTTGGTGAATTGGTCCTGCCTGCGGATATCCAGGCCAGTTACGCGGACAGCCTGGGCGGCAGTTTGGACTTCCTGCTCTGTCAGGCCCTTCGTTCCACATTCGCGACAGAGATCTGGTCATTATCCCAATTTGCAGGTTTTCTTAACAGCCATTACCACTATTTTCCTGTGGGTCATAGCCTACCAAGTTTTATTGACAATCACGACATGGATCGTTTCTTCACCATTGCCAAGGACAATATTCAGCGGCTCAGGTTAGCGCTCCTCGTTCTCTATGTCCTTCCGGGGCCACCGATCATTTATTATGGTTCGGAAATACCCCTATCTCAGAATCACCTGCTGCATGAAGGCGGCGGTTTGGGTTTTGATGAAGCCCGTTTGGAGATGGATTGGGCTGAGGAAAGGGGCTTTAAGCTGAATGATTACTTGAAGAAATTAGCTGACATCCGGTTGCAGGAAGCCTTTTATGCCACCGAGTCATGGAAAGTGCTTGTCTTGGATGAACAAGAGCAAGTTCTGGTTTTAGCAACTGTGAAAACCAAGTCGTTACTTGTGATGAATCGCTCAGATCAGCCGAAGTCAGTGGATATCCCCGTGGCATATGACGAAGCTGTGTATCTGGATCTGCTCACAGGTGAAAGATATCCCTACTCGGATCACCAGGTGCGGGTCTTAATACCTCCTATGACAGGGATGGTCCTATCTGCAGAATAACACCACGGAGGAATTTCGTTGATAATCAAGGTGTTCTGGAACAGATCAATTTGAAACATAGTTAAGGCTATGAAGAAATCCATAGCCTTTTTTTTATAGTTAATCAGTGGGTGTTCCAGATGTATAATGGGTTAGGTCATTGTTGCTATCATCACAGAAATTCCTCGAAACCAATAATAACTTTCAATATCCACAAATTAAGCGTGCAGCATATAGCTTATTAGGAAAGGATGAGATTAATATGACTTCAACATCTACTGGATGGGTTGGTCCGATGATCGCTGTTGGCATTGGCGGGGTATTAGGGATCATCGGTATTGTTCTGATCATTTTATACTTTCGCAATAAAGCCAAATCAAAAGCCAGCCAATCCTGGCCTTCGGTGATGGGGCAGATTGTGGAACGAAAGGTCAAAGTGGACACCAGCTATGATGAGGATGGGATCTCGAGCACCTCTTACCTGCCGCAGGTCACTTATTCCTATACGGCCAATGGAGCTGTCTACGAATCGCACCGCGTTGCTTTTGGCAGCACACCCAGCTTCAACTCAAATCGGAAAGCCGAGGAGTTCCTCACGCCATATATCGAAGGCGCGAGCGTTACAGTCTTTTATAACCCTGAAAAACCGGAAGAATCGGTGCTGACCCAAACCATGCGCAGCATGACCGCCGGGTTGGTTGTGGGCATCATCTTTGTGGTGGTGATGGCTTGTCTGTTCTGTGTGGCTGGGGTGGGCGTCGTCAGGCTTTTACAATAGGCTGGCTCATGTTACTAGGAAATTTACTACAATAAAGGGCGGAAATTTTTCCGCCCTTTTATACTAATAGAAAGGTTAATTTTGACAGTATTCGGGGGATAGATGCTATTTTTATTCCTGATGTTCTTTTCTACATTCCGGGCAGTATCCAAACAAAACCAGATGATTGGTGGTCATTTCATACCCGGTTTGGCCAGTCACCCGATCAAACATCGGCTGGATCAGATCATTTTCGAGAGTGAGTATCTTGTGACAATCTTGGCAAACAATGTGATGATGCGGCTTCGCAGATACGATCTCATAAACGGACGCACCCAATCCCATGTCTGATACAGAGACCTCTCCAGCCAGGGTGAGTTGTTCAAGCGCGCGGTAAACCGTAGATGGAACCAGTTTAGGCTGCCGGAAATGAAGCTTCTCAAAGACTTCCTTCGCAGTTAGATGGGCGTGTTCTTCTTCCAAGAGCTGAAGAATGTAATGTTGAATAATGCTTTTTCTCATATGAATTATGTATTTATAACGCAAATTTTTGCGTTATAATCCTAGCTTAGTTAACCACTGATCTACCCCATTGTACTGCGATTTCCCTTTTGCGGGCTGGATCATGAGCGTAATTATTTGATATTAAGGAAATTCAATGACATTGACATCGAATGAGATTAAATTAACAACAATTGGCATTATTCACAGTCCATATAAACAGCGGGGTGACGCTCCCCGGCAGGGCAGGCTGGCAGAAGCGCTCAGTGAGATTGAGGTCTATCCGGAATTTGGCGATGCGCTAATTTCAGTGGAACACCTCTCGCATTTGATTGTGCTCTACTGGCAGGATCGCTCGGATCGAACTATGCTTAAATCGTGTACGCCATTTAGTGAAGATATGGTTGGTATTTTTGCCAGCCGTTCACCCAACCGACCCAATCCGATTGCGTTTTGTGTGGCCGAAATTGTTGAAATCAAAGGGAATATAATCACTGTTCGGGGCCTGGATGCTCTGGATAACAGCCCTTTGCTGGATATGAAAGTATATTCTACACAGATTGACTGCGTTCCAGATGTACGAACGGATCTTATTCCCCCGGCATATTTAGCCTCTTCCCATGAGCATTAAGAACGAAATGTCGCCTTCGGACAGCCTGAACACTGTCGATAATTTTCTGCGCCACTCGCGTCGGAAGATCGCCATCATCATGGGCTTATTGGCATTGACCCTGGCCATGATTGGGGTGGCGATTAACGCGGGGGCGGCGAACACCAGCCCGATGGATGTTCTTCGGGCTTTACTCGGTCTGGCAGAAGATAATTCTGGGATTGTGATCTGGAATATCCGCTTGCCGCGGGTGATCACAGCCCTGGTGGCCGGGATGGGCCTGGCGGTGGCAGGCACGGTGATGCAAACCAGCCTGCGGAACCCTTTGGCCTCTCCTTTCACCTTATCCATCGCCAACGCGGCTGCGTTTGGGGCCAATCTGGCGATTGTGTTCTTCGGTGCCGGCACCCTGCACAGCTCAACTCACGACGCCGTGTTTATCGCCAATCCCTATTCAGTGAGTTTCAGCGCTTTCTCTTTTGCGATCCTGGCTATGTTATTAATTCTCCTGCTGGCAAAGTTGCGGGGGTTCACCCCTGAATCGGTCGTGCTGGCTGGGGTTGCCCTGGGATCACTATTTACCGCTGGGACCACCCTGATCCAATATTTCGCTGATGATGTGCAGGTGGCATCCATGGTCTTCTGGACCTTTGGCGATCTGGGCCGGGTCTCCTGGCGAGAAGTGGGAATCCTGGCGCTGGTGACCGTGGTGGCGATCGTATACTTCTTTTTTCACCGGTGGGATTACAACGCAATGGATGGCGGTGAGGACACAGCTCGGGGTTTAGGTGTGGATGTCTCCCGGGTTCGGTTTTGGACCTTGCTGATCTCTGCCCTGGTGACGGCTGTTGCCGTGTCTTTTATGGGTATCATCGGCTTCATTGGGTTGATCGCCCCGCACATGATGCGTCGGATTTTGGGTATTGACCATCGGTACCTCCTGCCGGCCTCTGCGCTGGCCGGGTCGGCTTTACTCCTGATTGCTGACACAGTGGCACGGACAGTTGTCTCACCGGTTGTGCTCCCAGTTGGGGCGATCACATCTTTCTTTGGTGCCCCTCTTTTCCTGTTCGTGCTTTCCAGAGGGAGGAAATTAAAATGATCCTCTCAGTGGAAAAGGTTGATTTCGCTTATCCCAGCCGACCGGTTCTGCAGGATATCACCTTCAATGTGCAGCGAGGAGAATTTGTAGCCCTGCTGGGGACAAATGGCACAGGCAAGACATCCCTGCTGAAGTGTATTAACCACATCCTGGAACCGCAATCCGGTGGGGTGTTGATTGAGAGCCAACCTGTATTGGAACTGACCAGGCGGATATTGGCCCAAAAAATCGGCTATGTGGAGCAGCAGCGCCAGGGGAACCGGATGACGGTGTTTGATGCTGTCCTGATGGGACGAAAACCCTATATCAATTGGGATGCCACCCGGAAAGATCTGGAAATTGTTAGTCAGGTTCTGAATAGGATGAATCTGACCGATTATTCTCTGCGATATCTGGATGAACTAAGTGGTGGCGAGCTTCAAAAGATCTTTATCGCACGCGCTTTGGCCCAACAGCCGGAAGTGCTGTTGATGGATGAGCCCACCAGCAGCCTTGACCTGCGTAACCAAATTGAAGTGTTGAAAATTGCCCGTCAAATTTGTCATTCGGAAGGGATTGCTGTCATCGCAGCCATGCATGATATTAATCAGGCGCTGCGTTATGCAGATCGGTATATCCTGCTTAAAGACGGGCAGATTTTTACAGCAGGTGATAAGACAATAATGACACCGGAGAATTTACAGGCCGTTTATGGGGTTGAAGTTGCCGTGGAAGAGTATAACGGTGACAAGGTCGTTATCCCTTTGGGCGATTAGGATGGCCAATTACTTACCTTGATAAAGTTACTGATCAAGTTATATTAACCGGTTTGAGAAAAAACCGGATCTTCATGGAGGAAGAATGAAAAATAAAAAAGTGATGTGGCTTATTGTGGGGATATTAATAAGCACAATGGTATTGAGCGCTTGCAGCACACCTGTTTCAAGGTCGGGGGGTACCATTACCGTTACAGACCTGATTGGCCGGGAAGTAGAAGTGCCTGCTGAGGTCGACAGTGTCGTGGCGATTGGACCCGGTGCCCTGCGCCTGGTGATCTATGCGGGGGGCGCACCATCCGTTGTAGGGGTGGAACAATTTGAACTGAACTCCGTTGTTGGCCGCCCGTATTGGCTTGCCAACCCGGATCTGGCAAACCTTCCAGCAATTGGACAGGGTGGCTCTAATAACGCTCCTGACCCGGAAAAATTGCTCTCTGTCAATCCCGATGTGATTTTCAGCACCTATGCTACAGATGCGGCTTCTGCGGATGAATTGCAGGAAAAGACCGGCATTCCGGTAGTTGTTGTCAGCTATGGCTCAATCGGCTTTGGGATCACGGCTATCTTTGGCGAACCTATCCAGAATTCGCTTGCCCTGATTGGGCAGACCTTGGGAACCGAGGATAAAGCTCAGGAGACCATTGATTTCATCCTGGGGGCCAAGGCGGATTTGGAAAAACGCACAGCTTCAATTCCTGATGAGGGTAAGCTGTCCATCTATGTTGGCGCGCTTGGTTCGAAAGGCACTCATGGGATTGAGAGCACCCAAGGTCAGTATGCCCTTCTGGATGTGATCAGTGCTGTGAACGTGGTGGATGTGACGGGTGAGGCAGGCTCTATCATGGTTGATAAGGAAGCCCTATTGGATTGGGACCCGGACGTGATTGTAATTGATGAGGGCGGGATGGCTTCTGTTCTAGAGGATGTCGAGAAGAACCCGATTTTCTATGAGACCCTTTCGGCTTTACAAAATGGTCAGGTTTATGGCCAACTCCCATATAATTATTACAGCACGAATCTGGACACTGCCATTGCGGATGCTTACTATCTGGGGACAATTCTCTATCCGGAGGCCTTTGCAGATATTGACCCGATGGCGAAAGCGGATGAGATCTATATGGCAATGGTGGGAATTGCCGTTTATGACCAGATGGCTGCGGACTTTGGAGGCTATGGTCCGGTAACTTTCGATTTGTCCGATTAGTCAGCTAATTGACATATAAAAATAACTCCCGAGGTATTTATTTCGGGAGTTATTAATTTAATCATTTATTTATCACTTTAGGGGATGGTCAAATCCATCAGGAGGATATAGCCGATTGCTGAGGCATCTTCCGTCCGATATTCAACCAGGACGCATTCCCGGTTGAGAGTATCAAAGACCCGCTCGGGGATGGAAATCAGGGTCACAACTGCACCCTCCGGGATCCGGCTCTTGGCGACCTGATTTTCATAGCAGCCCTCACGGACCCAAACGGTTCGAAGCAGCGTGCCGGTGATGACCGGGGTGCTGGTCGGCGTGAAGTTCGGTGTCGGCGTATAGTCCGGTGTCGGAGTGGGTGTGATGGTGGGCGTGGGTGTAATCGTGGGCGTCTGGGTGATCGTCGCTGTCATGGTGGGGGAAGGGGTCAGTGCTAACTGGCGGGTACGTACCGCACCTACGATTCCACGTCCACCGAACCACAGAGCCAGGATCACGATGATACCGGCAATGCCGCCGCCGCCATAGAGGGTGACATAATACCAACGCAGACGGCGTTTGAGTTCCAACACTTCCGGATCGTGGGGGAAGCGGGTTCGGACGTCTTTGCTGATCAGATAGGCGTTGCGCGGGAAGAACCGGCTTTCAGTGTTGAGTGCCTGAACAGCCCGTTTGAGGCTGTCTTCCAGGTTGCCCATCACATGCTGGGATTCCTGGGATTCGGCTTGCAGCGTTTTCCCTTGAGCATTATCGGGAGTGAGGATCTGGAGCGTTTCCAGGGCTTCAACCGCTTCATCATAAGACGATTTGGCTGATTTGAGCGTTGTGGCGGCATCTCCCTGGCGCTTCATCCGGTTGATCTTATCCAGGAGAGAAGCAGTGACGGCGGGGAGGACGATATCCATCCGGTTCCGTAGACGGGAGATTTGGGGCACCTCGCCATATTTAACCGACAGGCGGTCAATCCGGGTGCGTGCTTCCGCCAATTTGTCCGGCGGAATGTTGCCGCTGAGGTTCATCACATCGGCAATTTCATCGAGTGCAGAGATATCACTGCGGATTTCAGCCGCTTTATCAACATATTCTGGCAAAGCCACGGCACTGGCCGCTGTCTGTACTTTAGCGAGCCCGCCTTGAAGATCGCCCTGAAGGAGCAGTGCCAGCCCTTCTTCAAAGACGTCATGGGCCTGCATCTGGTTTTCAAGGTCCTGACGCAGGTCTTCACCCTCACGCCAGCGGTTGATGCCGGCTTCCTGAAGGCTGGTAAAAGCTTCATCGAGGTAATCCAGGGCGGTTTGATAACGGAACACACGAGCAGCGGATTGGGCCTTCCCATAAGCCTTACCGGCTTCTGGTGGCAGCGCTACCGAGGGGATGTTCCCGGTCCGCAGGAATTCTTCAGCTTCGTCACGGTGTTCTTTGGCACGGGACCAGCCGGGTTCAACCTGGAGCACATTCTCATAGAGCGGGATGGCTTTTTGGTAATTGCCGGCATAAAAAGCCTCTTCAGCCGAGTCCATGATCGCTTCAGCTTCCGGATCGTGGCTCGAGCTGAGGAATTTCCGCAAAGGATCGTAGGTATCGTCGTCGTTGAATTGAGGTGACACGTTTACGGATGTTTGCGGCTGGCCGTTAGGGATGCTTTGAGGTTGGATAGGCTTCGCGGCCTGGTCCTGATATTGCATTTCTGCCAGCCGACGAGAGCGTTCCCGGCGGACTTCCCGCAGCAAGCGGTTGGCATGTTCGAGTTCGGTGAAATCCACGGGTTCGGCAATGCGTTCAGTGGCCAGCGCTTCCAGAAAGGCACTGAGCGCGTTTTCAACCTCCACCAATTCCTGTTCTGATGGATGGGGCTCGTCTAAAACTGTCTTTGCCCGTAGGATGAGGTTTTTCAGCATAACGTTCCTTTCACCGCAAAGTTAACTTTGGGATTGACGTTGATTATACAGGGATTGCAGGTCTTCCGCCAATGCGCCAGGGGTCTGGTATTTCCCTTGAATGGCATCGCCCAGAACGTTGAGTTCGTCTTCCGTCAAGCGTTTCTGGTCATCATAGGTCCAAATCGGGTCATATTTTTCCGGTGCGTTCTGGATATCCTCGGGCCGGTTAGGGCCAACCTTGACTGAGCCAGGCGCCTGACGGCCCGTGAGCAGGTGGTGCAGGGCACGGGCGCTGAATTGCAGGACGTCAAAGGCATAGACCTCTTCGGAGTTGCCATTAGTGATCAGGCGGCCGATGTTCCAGTCGAGTGCATAAACCTGTTTGCGCGGCTCGTTCCAATAATAGTGAAGCACCTTATGATCCAGGTAGATGACATTGTTTTCATGGGCGGCTGCCATGATCCCGCAAATCTGGATGGATGCTTGCAGCGCGTCAATCAGCGGGTAGCTGCGGTGGAAGTCACCACGAGTGTAACCGGCGTCGGCGCGCATATAGAGGTTATCTTCCCAGCGGCGGGGTAAGATGATCGCGGCCAGCCAGCCCTCAGCCGTGCGCTCTTCCAACTCAGCCAGCACAGCCTCAGTTTCCTCCGGTCCATAAAGGTCGAAGGCGCCGGTTAAATTACTGGCGGAGGCGGCCTGTTCGAGGGAGGTTGTCAATGGGGCGATCTCGTCCGGCCAGTGGAATTCGGTGGGTTTGAGGAACCCCATACCCAGCATCGGGGTGATGCCGGGGATGTCTTTGAGCCGATCCAGAATCTGGATCTCGGTTCGGAATAGGGGCAGGGCATATTGAAGCTTATCCGGCCGCATCACCTTGATGGCCGGCGAATTCGCGTAGTCACCCGAGAGCGGGGCATAGGAAAGACTAAATACCCGCGCAGAGGAACCTACGGCTTCCGGCACGGCGAAATCCCTAAGGCCGGCGGAAAGCCAGGTGTCCAGAGGTTCAGTAAATTGCATTTTTTCATTGGGTCCAACGGAGAGTGTTTCCATGGTCCTTCTTTCAATTCGTTTTTGGTCTAATGCTCAGATCCAAGCGTTGATTGTACCAGCCAGGCATAGAGGGGGTGGGAACGATCCATTTCCAGGATCGTATCCCGCTGTTCGGCGATGGGACCCAGGCTGGCAATGGTTTGAAAGGCATCATGCCAGGCTGGGAAGCGGTGGGCAGCCTCGTCTCTGATCAAGATGGCCTCAATGGCGGCAAGGTGATCCAAAAGGTTCACACCTGCCTGTAACTGCCGCATGTAGGGTAGGGCATTATCTTCTTCCAGGCTGGCGTAACTCAGGCGGGCCTGGCGGCTGTGCTGGGCTAATTTCAGGAAGCTGTCTGAAATGGCCCGGACCTGACGCAATTGGGCATGATAGATCAGCCGGAAGGTTTCATCCGAGACGTGATCCATGTCTTTGCGCCAGGCTAAATATTCAGATTGGAGTGTATCGCTGCTGGTCTCCAGATATTCCAGGAGAACCTGATGAGGGCTGGTTGTATAGATCTGTTCCCATTTGTCCTTCATTTCATTCAGGACTGTAAGTAATCTCTGGAGATGAGATTCGGCCAGGGGGCATTCTGCAGTCTCCAGATTGGAGATGGCCTTCAGGCAGGGCTGGGTTTGCACCGTCCACTGTGAGGTGGTATGCCGGGTGTGTTCAAGAATCCGCCAACCGGGATAGGCTTCGGTTTCCAGGCAGCCCAGGGCTTTGTTCAGGTCTTGTGCTTCCAAAGCCTCACGCCAGGCGATTAAATGTTCGAGAACGGCACAGCACTCTTCCAAAGCGGGCTGACCGGAGACCTGACAGTCAGTTTTCAGTTCAGCGAGGTCCAGATTGAGGTGGAAAATGCTTTGGAAGCCTTCCGAGAGCCGTTTGCATGGCAGGTAGAAGGCTGGGGCAATGCTTTTAACGCTTGCCAGACCGGCATCCAGATCGGACCAGGTCTTGATATGCTGGCTGAAATTCGTCAGCACTCTGGCGATGGTCTCATCATCAGGTGAGGCCAGCTTGGGTTCGGTGTCATGAATGGTCTCATAGCCTAACAGCCACGGACACCAGCTCTCAATGCCTACCTGCAAATCAGCCAGGTAGTCGCCGGCGTGGATTTGTTCCAGCATGGATAGTAAAGCCTCAAGCCAGGGTGGCGCACCCATCAGACGTTCCAGTTGAGGGCGTGAATTTAATTGTGACTCGATAAACCTAGCCGATTCGTTGCGGGTGGCTGGGCCGGCGGATAGTACTTCAAGCCATTTCTGGAAAGAGCTCACTTCATCCGCCAGATGGAGAATGCCCCAGCGGTCAGGGTCCCAGGCGAGCGCCTGGCGGAAAGCCTTTGGCAGGTTTTCCCAGTCCATATTGACCCAGGATTGCAGCAGGGTTCGGATGGCATCTTCACCACCGGCGAAACCAACTTTTAATTCTGTTCGCAGTCTTCGGGGGAGGTTAGCCCGGGTGCGAACCATATCCAATAAAGTGTATTCAAAGGGGCTTTCCGCCAGGTCAGCGCCTTTGTCTCGCCAGTGATTGATGGTCGATTGCAGTTCAGCAACTTCCACGGGATCGGCGGAAGGTCCGGATTGAACCCATTCCAGCAGACTTTGGCCAATCTGACGGGGGAGAGCTGTGGCGGTACCCAGCGCTTTTTGCCGGATAACCGGGATGAGCTGGTTCCACCAGGAATTGGGCTCATTATCACGCGCAATTTGGGCCAGATGCCAAAGGGCTCGGTTCCAATTGTCATGGAGGGTAGCTATGACCAGGTCTTTCAACGCCGGATGGGTGAGGATATCCGAATTACGGAAATATTCACGAAGCAGGTGCCAACCGAGGTCCAGCCTTTCACCGCAAAGGTCCCAAATGATGGTGGTGGCCCGGATGGCGGATTGGAAGTCACTGGTGGCCAGGGAGGCTTCAACCAGTTGCTGACCATATACCAGCACTCGGTCAGCTTCCCAGGGTGCACCGATCTGCAGCAGGACCTTTTGATAGGTCTGGATTTTCTGCAGGCCGTCAATTGTGGGGTCGCTGTTGAGGATGACCCGGATCAGGGATTGATATTCCATCACGCGCAGGGCGATCACCTCATGTTGGTAGGCGATCCGGCGGGCCAGAACTGAAATCCGCGGCCGGTCCAGTTCCGTGCTTTGAAATTCAGACCAGCCCAGGTCATCATAGAGCTCGGGGGCTGTTTGTTGAAGGAATAACCCCAGAGTATCCACCAGCTGGCGATAGTCCTCCCAACGGGGCAGGGCGCGTGGCTGGCCGTTGGTTTGGTTCAGGAATTGGGCATTACCCCAGTCAATCACGGCTACACCGCCTGAGGCGTTATCCCAATAGATGTGTTCAAGTTTGACGTCATTCCACAACACGCCGGAGCGGTGAGCCCGGGCGAAAAGATCAAAGAGGGAATCGAGCACGGTCAGGATCACCCGGCGCGGGAAGGGGATACCTTCCTGACGGGTGCGGACCAGTATGGATGCCATATCTTCACCTGAGGCGGTCTCGCTGACGATGAAGAAGTTGGCGGTACCCACCGTGAACTCAGGCGCACGATCCAGCACTTGTGGGGGGTGGGCCTTGCATTCCGGCAGGCCTTCCAGTTGGACCAGAGCCAGCCCTTCCTGCGCGATCTGCCCGGCCTGGCGCTGGATGGTTCCACCGGTGGCAATCCGGGAGGGCTTCTTCAGGACGCCGCTCAATTCCGGCTGCTCAACGCATACCACGGCATACACCTCACCCGCATCACCGCTGCCGATGGGTGTGTCGCCCAGTCTCCATTGATAGGTCTTGCCTTGAACAGTCTTTGCCAAAATGTCTCCAATATTTTATGGTCAATAATCGCCTAATTTTACCCAGCCTAGATTAAAATTTGAGCAAGATGGCTCTTAGAATTTTAACCTAATACGTCCAGGTAACATTAAAACACAACATCGAACATTTATCTGTCAACCCGGCGTGGATTTGGACAGATTCGATGCTAGAACTCAGACACTCTTCAGGATTCTACTTCCAGGATAAACAAGTAACGGATAATGCCAAAGATTGGATGATTTTACCCCATTTTAGCTAAAGAATTGCAAGGCTTTCCGTAACCGTTCTTCGACATCCGGGTTTTCTTCCCGGCTAATGGATTGCAGTGCGGCCTGAGCTTCAACGACGGAATATCCCAGGGCAGTGAGGGCTTCCAGCACTTCGGTGTCGACATCGTCCAGCCGGAAGGCGGCTTCCAGCGGCTCCAGAGGCTGAATCTTGCCCTGCAGGTCGAGGATGATCTTCTGAGCGGTCTTTTTCCCGATTCCGGGGACCCTGGCAAAGATTTCCGGCTGGTCTGCGGTGATGGCCCGGCGGACAGCTTCCGGTGTGAGGGTAGAAAGGGCAGCCAAACCGGTTTTCGGCCCAATGCCGGCCACGCCGATCAGATGCACGAAGAGATCTCGCTCCTCTGCGGTGGCAAAGCCATAGAGTGCCAATTGATCTTCCCGCACCACCAGATAGGTGTGGAAGGTCTGCGGCATGCCGAGATGGCAATTGAGGCAGGTGTTTTCGGTCACATTGATCAGCAAACCTAAGCCGCTCAGGCTGACAACAACCTGACCATCCAGAATTTGGCTGATTTCTCCACTGACGCTTGCAATCATGGTTCTATTTTAACAGCATTTCGGGATTGATTGTAAATCTCATACAACATTACCGCTGTGGCAATCGCCAGGTTGAGTGAGTCACTGCGGCCGGCCATTGGTATCCGGGCCAGGTGGTTACAGGCAGCCATCATCTCATCCGGCAGACCGTGGCGTTCGCTGCCCATCAGAAGGATCAAAGGGCGTTGATATTCGATCTGCTGGTAATCGGTTGCACCATGATCGGAGGTGCCTACCAGTTGTGCTTTTTGTTGTTTTTGCCAGGAATGGAAATCTTCCCAGGACGCGCTGGCAAGGGCCAGTGAAAAGATCGCGCCCATGCTGGCTTTGACGGCTGCGGGGTCATAGGGGTCAGTGGAATGCTCCAGCAGGATGATTCCCCGCGCTCCGACGGAATCGGCAGTCCGCATGATTGTGCCAAGGTTGCCGGGGTCTGCAACGGCATCCAATGCCACCCAGAGGTCATCGGGCGCCAGTTGAAGCGCTATCAGGTCCTGCCAGGATTGTTGCACAATCGCGCCAATCCCCTGTGGGCCTTGCTTATGGGCCAGCTTTTCATAGATCTCCGCGCTGACCTCAATCCGCTCCACATCCCTCAGGTGGGGTTCGGTGAGCAGCGATTGGCCGAAATCGCTCACGAGCAGGTCCGGTGCAACCACCAGCGCTTTGATCGGCGCTTGGGTTTGAACCGCTTCACCCACAGTCCGCAGGCCTTCAATGAAGTAGGTGCCGCTCTGTTGACGGTATTTTTTCTGTTCGAGTTTTCGGATTTCTTTGACGGTTGCGTTGGCAAAGCTGGTGATCATGGTGTTTACCCGATTAGTGGGGAGGATTGGTGGTGGATATGACAGATGGCGACAGCCAGGGCATCGGCGGCATCGTCCGGCTTGGGGAGTTCATCCAGGCTGAGCAGGGCCTGGACCATTCGCTGCACCTGGCTCTTTCCGGCGCTGCCATACCCGCAGACGGTCTGTTTGACCTCATTGGGGGTGTATTCAGCGATTGGCAGCCCGGCCTGGGCCAGGGTTAACATGGTAACGCCGCGCGCCTGACCGACGGAAATGGCGGTCTTGACATTCTTCTGGAAAAACAACTTCTCCACCGCGCTGACATCAGGTCGGTGGAGAAGGATTAATTGCGTTAATTCGTCAAAAAGGATATTCAGCCGTTCGGCATCCGGGAGACCTGCCTGGGTCGTGATGACGCCATAAGTCACGCATTCATAGTCATTGCGCTGGTCGGTTTGGACCAGACCGTATCCGGTGATGGCAATGCCGGGATCAATGCCGAGGACAAGCATGTCCGGTCTATTCGTTCTCCATGGCTTGGACGGCTTCGTCGGAGATATCCAGATTTGAATAGATGTTCTGAACGTCGTCCAGCTCTTCGAGGTTCTCAATGGTTTTCATGACCTTGAGGGTCTGTTCCACATTGAGACTGATTTCCTGCTTGGGCATGAATCGCACGCCGGATTCCTCAGGAACGATGTTGGCCTTGCTGAAGTGATCGGCAATGGCCTGGAAGCTGGATGGCGCACCGATGACCTCAATCAGATCATCATCTTCGCGGACATCATCCGCACCGGCTTCAACAGCCATCTCGAAGATCGTGTCGAAATCATTCCCCTCAGCGGGAAACGAGAAATAGGTCATCCGATCAAATTGCCAGTTCACCGAACCAGGGTCGCCTAACCCGCCGCCGCCTTTGGTGAGGAGGTGACGAAGCTCTGCAACGGTTCGATTTCGATTTTCAGTGACGCATTCGATCATCAAAGCAACACCATTTGCGGCATAACCTTCATAAAGGATCTCTTCGTAGGTTTCACCTTCTTTATCGTCGCCAGTGCCCCGTTTGATTGCGCGTTCAATGCTGTCTTTCGGCATGTTGGCTGCTTTGGCCTTTTCAATTGCCAAGCCAAGCCGAACATTCATGCCTGGATCACCACCGCCTTCGCGGGCAGCAATGACGATTTCCCGAGCTAACCGGGTAAAGATCTTACCCTTCTTAGCATCGGCTGCACCTTTCTTACGTTTAATTGTCGCCCAATGCGAATGTCCTGACATATATTGATTCTCCTTCAAAACCTAGGTTGTCTAGATTTCTGCCTGGTTTATAGTACGATTATACCATTTTACAAGAACGATTAATAATATAGTAAAGTTGGATGAAACGCAAGGATTAGTCTGGATTTTCCCGGGCTAATCGTGTTTCTAGTCGCTCAAGGCGGTGGGAGAGGCTCTCCTGCCAGAAGCGGTATTGATAGGCAGGGAAGTGGCGGCTGTTGAGGACAGTGATTCCGCCGACTGTCCAGCGATGGGCTTCCTCAATGTCCTTTACCCGGTGTTCGTAATATTTGGCAATCTCTACGAAAGCGTAGAGGTGTTCATTCTCTGCGGCTTGCTTCCAGAGAGCAATTGCGGCTTGCCAGTCACCTTTGCGCTTGACGAGGAATGAGAGCCGCTGAACAGTGTCCCAGTGGATTTCTTCTGAGAGGTCCACCGTCAGGGACTTGTTGTAGAGTGCTTCGGCTTCAGAGATTTCTCCCATCGATTCAAAGAACCTCGCCAGGGCTACGATATCTTCCCCGTGACGGATTCGGTCTGAATGCGGGTCATCCAGCAAAAAGGCCATGTGACCAAAAAGTCCCGCCAGACTGAGGATGTCGATGGCGTTGTGATAGAAGATCCCCGCCATGGGGCGCGCATCCTGAGTCCGCAAAAAATCGAAATACATCTGCGGGATCATATAACCGGGGACTTCCTCTTCACCGCGTGCCACGCCCAGGATCTGTTGTTCCACGTTTCCCAGCGTGCGGCTTTCCAGGCGGATCTTCCATAAACGCCGTGCGAGGGGTAACAAGTCAAAATGGTCAATCCCGGTGAAGGGGGTATCCATGCCCATCATCGTGTAGCGGGTGTTCAAAAGGGGAATGTCGAAGGATTTGCCGTTATAGGTTACCACGGCCTTCATCCCGTCCATAAAGGCGTTCAATCCAGCCAGGAGGGTGGGTTCCTCGCCGGGGTGCCGCATGAAGAACTGTGCCAGCCGGAAGCCTTCCGGTGTGAAGCGTCCTAGGCCCACCTCGAAGGCATAAGTGCCCGTGCCGCCGGCCAGTCCACTCGTCTCTGTATCCAGAAAGACGAAATCCTGCAGGTCACCTAAAGAAAGTTGCTGCGCACCAGCCCAATGGCAAAGGACTTCGATCGGCTCGCTGGGGGTGAGGGGCTTGCTGCCGTGGATGTAATCCATTGGATAGAATTCTTCGTGACAGAAGACTTCCCCGGTGACCATTTGCCAGTATTCGCCTGAAACCACCTTTTCGATGGGATACCTTTTGGCGCGTTTATTGGTCAGGCGTTTATCTTTCCCCATTTGCACGCCCAGGGCTTTCAATTGATCTTCCAGAGAATTCCAATCAGCCATGACCGATCAACGCTTTCAATAGGGCCAGGGTCTCCGTTTTGCCGCCGGAGCCTTCTTCACCCACCGGTCCCACACAGGAGGGACAGCCATCCTCACATTCACATGAGGCAATGGTCTCATAGGCCTGCATGAGGAGCTCATGATGCAGCTCATAGAGGTTCTCGCTCAGTCCCAGTCCACCGGGGATGTTATCGAATAAAACCACCGTGGGCAGACCGCCGCCCAGGGTTGAATTTGGGTCGTAATGTACGTCAATATCCTCGCCATCGCACATGATCAGCAGCGGGGCAAGGTTCGCCAGCGCGTAACTGAAGCCAGCCATCCCGCTGCGGATACGGACCCTGGTCTCAGCCAGGCGGTGACAGGTGGGGCAGAGGGTGATCAGGTTTTGGAGCTGATTGGCCGCTTCCCGGCTGGTGAAATTGCGGAAGGGTTGGATGTGATGGACATGCAGCGGTTGGTGAGTACCGCCTGCACCGCAGACCTGACAGCGTTCGCCATCCCGGTTCAGCACCTTTTGGCGGATATCATCCCAGCCCGGACCGTAGTCGTTCGGTTCTCCGTTCCAGAGCATCTGGTCTTTCAGTTTTGCGATGGTTTCTTCATTGATGGTGATCCAGTAGCCCACCGTATTCAGGAAACTGGGAGGCAAATCCACCTTGCCGTTTCCCAGAGTCTCATGGGTGAACCAGCGGACTCGCCGGTAGCCGATCACTTTGCTGGTCACGAGGATCTCACCCAGGTTCTTTTGGGCACCGGTAACCGGCTCGGATTTGAGCAGCGATTTCTCTTCGACCTTGGTTTCTTCCTGAGCCTGGGTGTAATAATCGACATAGGCGGGTTTCAGATAAGCCACGCCCGCTTCCAGATCCAGATTTTCCACCAGATAGGACGCGCCTTCGTGGAGGTAAATGGCATCGGGGTGCACCATCCAATAGGCGCTGTTCAGGTCCACCTGACCGATAGTTTCCTGGTTGTATTCACCCTTTAGCAAGAGGCTGACTTGCTGTGGGGTGGCATTGCGCAGCGAAATATCTGCGGCCGGGTATTGGTCCGCCATCCAGAAGAAGCGGTCGGCCTGTTGGTGCAATTCGCCGTTGTTGCTCAGGAGTTCCAGAAAAGCCTGAAGGCGATTGGCCGGGATAGCGCCGAAACCTTCATTGGTACGGAAAGGCAGCTCAAAGGCAGCGCAACGGATATGCTGCAGGAGGATCAGGAGGTTATCGGGGGCGATCAGAGCACGCTCCGGCGAACGGCCAAAGAAGTAATCGGGGTGACGGGCAAGGTATTGGTCCATGGCCCTGGCTGAGGCGACCAGCACGGAGAGCGAGGGGGCCAGCTTACGTCCCGCCCGGCCTGCCTGCTGGCGCGTACCGGCGATGCTGCCGGGATAGCCGATCAGGACGGCGGCGTCCATGCCACCGATGTCGATGCCCAGTTCGAGCGCTGAGGTGGCGACCACCCCTTTGACCTCTCCCCGTCGCAAGCCCTCTTCAATGGCGCGGCGTTCACGCGGCAGGTAACCACTGCGGTAGCCTCGGATTTGGTTGGGGTTGCCGTTCGGGTCTCGCTGACGCAGGTAGGTCAGGAGCAGCTCAATCCCGCGCCGGGTTTGACCGAAGATGATCGTTTGGATATCCTCAGCCAGCAGTTCTCCTGCCAACATTGAACCTTCCAGGAGGGAGCTTTGCCGGATGCCTGTTTTCTTGTCCAGAATGGGTGGGTTATAGATTAGGAAGTGCTTTTCACCGTGGGGTGAGCCATCCTGATCAATTACAGTTACGGGTTTCTCGATCAGCTTTTCAGCTAGCTGTTTGGGATTGCTGATCGTGGCGGATGTGAGGATGAATTGGGGCTGGCTGCCATAGAAGAGGCTGATCCGCTTGAGCCGGCGGATCACATTGGCGACATGTGAGCCGAAGACTCCCCGATAGGCGTGCATTTCATCAATCACAATGAAGCGCAGCGCGGTGAAGAAATCCTTCCAGCTTGTGTGATGGGGCAGGATGCCGGTGTGGAGCATATCGGGGTTGGTGAGCACGATTGAGGATTCCTGGCGAACCGTGGAGCGGATATGCTGCGGGGTGTCGCCATCGTAAATGTTGGCCCGGTTGACGTCCGGGCGGTTCAACTGGTGCAAAATGGACCGTAGCCCTGAAAGCTGGTCCTGCGCCAGGGCCTTGGTGGGGAAAAGATAGAGCGCTTTGCCTTCCGAGTGTTTGAGCAGGCTGTCAATGACCGGGAGGTTATAGCAGAAAGTTTTTCCGCTGGCCGTTCCTGAGATCACCGCGAGATTTTCGCCATTTGTGACCTTTTCATAGGCGAGAGCCTGGTGGGTATATAAGGAAGCGATGCCCTGCACTCTGAGGATATCTGCCAATTCATGGGAGAGTTGGGGGGGATAATCCATCAAATCAGCGGGCTTCTGGGCCAGGACGCGCCATTCCACTACATTTTCTGCGATAGTTGGGTGGGTCCGCCAGCGGCTGAGGATGGATTTTACTTTATCGGTCATCGGAATTCTTCGAATATTTGTTTCACTAATGATAATCTGAATTCCGGACGATTGCAATATCTCCTGTTGTGGCGGTCCTCTATGTCTGCCAAGATTGGGTGCCCACGGAGAGGCACCCCTACGACTTGAACATTACAACCAATATCCCCGTATTGGCAGTCCTCTGTGTCTGCGAAGATTGGGTGCCCATGGAGAGGCACCTCTACGACTTGAAGATAACAATAAATATCCCCCGTAGTGGCAGCTCTCTGTGGCCGCCTATAAGGTATAGTTTTGGGAGAGAAAAAAAGCAGCCTCCGGCTGCTTTTTTGTTATCTTATTTTCCTTCTTTTGCTTTTTTCTTCTGGGCGATATTCACCAGAATATCTATTATGGTGTAGGTGATGTTCCCCAGGAGATTGATCAGATGGTAGAAAAATCTGCCATCAAAGCCAGGGATGATAATGTATTTTCCTCTATTCATCGCTCTGAGGATATCTCCAGCTACATCATCCGCGGATTTCACTTTGGTCGCGCCGGCAATGAAACGGGTCTCATAAGGCTTGAGTGGCTCTTCAAAGGCCAACTGGGGCGTTTCTGTATCCGGCGGGAAAGCAACTGAAACTTGAATACCCAGCGGCTTGAGCTCGGAGCGGATCACGTCGCTGAAGCCGCGCACGGCATATTTGGAGGCACTGTAGCCCGAATAGCCGAAGATACCGGCAAAACCAGCCTGGGATGAAATGTTCAAAATCGTGCCGGAACCACGTTCGATCATCCCGGGTACCAGGATTTTCAGGACATGCACCGTTCCGTAATAATTGATGTTCATCAGCCAGTGGAAGATTTCCACATCAAGTTCCTGGAAATAACCAGGATAAGTAACGCCAGCAGAATTGACCACCAGGTCTGGCTGACCATGTTCGTCAACATATGCTGTCAGTTTTGTTTTGAGACAAACATAGTCCGTGACGTCACATTGAAGGATGTCGATGGTTTGATTTTCGTCTATCTTATATTGGGATAGTTCGGCTTTTGCCGTTTCCAGCTTTTCTTCGTGGCGGGCAAGCAGACAGACACTGGTTCCTTCTCGAACGAGTTGCCTGGCGATTGCCAGGCCGATACCGCTAGATCCCCCTGTGATGATTGCGAGTTGATAGCGTTTTACCATTATTAACCTCCACAGGAGCTGCAGGATCCACCGGAACAACCGCTGCATCCGCCGCCGGATGTCAGCGATTGGCCGCCGCTGGATGCGTTGAATAGGGATAGCTGTCGTTTGATCTGTTCACTCTGGCAATGAGGACAACTGAGATTGGCGTCCGCGTCCTTTATGGAACGGATAAGTTCAAAGGTATGTGTACAATCCTGGCAGCGGTATTCATAGATCGGCATAGGCACCATTTCTTGATAAAATGACACTAATCGTTCCATTGTATCGCAAGCAATGGGGCTGGTCAATTTGATCGGTTACCTAATGAAGAAAACACAATTGTTGGATAAAAGGTGCGTCTGAAAAACAATAGGCAGGGCGATATACCAATATATGTTTTTTATCTTGCTGTTTTAAAAAGTAAAACCGGAGCATTTGCTCCGGTTTTGGTTTCTTTATGTTATTTCTGATACCGACCTCGGATCGCGGGGATCAGGTACTCATTGAAAGCCCGGTCGCAGTCATAGTCCGGTTTCCAATTCCAATCTCGACAGGCGGCGGAATCATCCACCACTTCCGGCCAGGTGTCCACGATCTTCTGGCGGCAGGTATCCACATTGAAGTCAATTTGGGCCTCGGGGAAGGATTTCAGAACGATCTTATAAATATCCTCAGCCGAGAGGGAGAACGAGGTCACATTGTACACAATTTGGGAGATTCGTTCCCGCGGCGCTTCGGCCAGTTTCACCAGGGCCTTGACGGCATCCGGCATGACCATAAAGGGTATTGTCGTGTCGGGTCTGACAAAGCAGGAATAGGGTTCACCTTGGGCTGCGGCATGCAGCATTTCAGGGCCGTAGTCGCTGGTACCACCGGTGGGGATTGTCTCAGCGCTGATCAGCCCGGGGAAACGCAGGGAGCGGAAATCAACCGTCTCAGATGTGCCACAGTCTGCTGCCAGCTGGCGATAGAAGGCTCCATAATAATGACCTAAGTTTTCGCAGTAGAGCTTATTGCAGCCATACATCGTGGTAGGGTGGTGCCATTCATCTTCTTTCGCTGCACCGGCTTTTTTCTTCTCTTCCAAGGTGGGGATGCCATAGGCGGCAATCGAGCTGGGATAGATGAATTTAACCGATGTTCCCTGCCATTGGGATTGTTCCACTGCCAGACGCAGCAGGTTCAGTGTCCCCTCGACGTTGATTCGATGCGCTGTCTCCGGGTTGTATTCAGCTTTGGTGGATAAGATGGAAGCAAGATGGAAAATGGTGGAAATTTCATGCTCAACGACCATTCGACCCAGCAGCATTTGGTCGAGGATATCTCCTACGATATAAGCACTGCAAAACGGACGCAGGGATTTATCCAAAGGGACGACATCGAGAGCAACAATATTTACATCGGTATTTTCGGCAAGATACCGGATCAGTCCATGCCCAATTTCACCGTTCGCACCGGTGACAAGCACGACCTTTTGACGCATAGGTTCCTCCTAAGGTGATGGTGAGAGTACGTCAATTGACGATGAGACTATTTTATCGTAAGTTTTTAGATATTTGTGAAATTAGGGCAGGACAAATGTTAAACAGTCATGGTGACGTTCATCCGCCGAATTTGGTCCGGGGATTGGTGGGAAACTGCCATCACCAACACGCTCATATCATCCACCGGCCGGCTGTTATCCATCCGGATCGCCTGGTTGAGTAGAAAGTCGGCGATTTCCTGGGCGGTGGGTTCCTGTTCATCCAGGAAGGATTCCAGGGTGGTGGATATCTCGAAGGTCTGCTGTGATTGATGCCCAGCGTTATAGATGCCATCTGAGAAGGCTACGACAATCAGGCCGGCCCGGATGGGTAATTCCACGATGGCTGGCGTGCCGTCAGGTTGAAGCCCGATAGGTTCGCATTCCGTGGTAAGACAATCCACCTGGCCTTCGCTGACAATGAAGGCCGGGACTGGGTTATTGCGGGAGATCAGAATTGTGTTGGATTGCATATCGGCGCTGATCACGGTTAGGTCGGCCTGGACCATTCCGTTGTGTTCTGCATAAATTCGGCTGGAGACGGCCCGAATCGCGGAGCCATCCCGAACGCCTTCACTGATATTGCCGATCACTCGGTGGCTAATCATGGTTGAGATACCCTTGTTGCTCTGACCATTGACCTGACCATCTGCCAGGACAGCGGAAAGCCCGCCGTTGGGCCGCTCGATGATCTCAACCGTATCACCGCTCTTGGCTGAGAAAGCATTGTTTATTTTCGCAACAGCAATTTGTAGTTCCATAATCCTATTTTACTGCAATTCGATTTGATCTGGAGGTCGATTGTGGAGATAAGCTTGCGATATAATGAGGACGTGACATTAGAACTTTCCAATCAGATAAATAAGCAGACTCAGAAAGAAAGACTTTCATGACCAAACAAGCTAAAATCCTCATCATATTGGTTGTCGTCTCTGTTATCCTTGCGGGGTGTGACGCGTTTTCAAAGGCAACACCTCTGCCGGAAGGCGACAAGATCAGTGATATTCAGGGGGCAGGCCACATTTCACCCCTCAAGGGTCGCCCGGTATACAACGTTCACGGCATCGTGACAGCCGTTCGGGCTGACGGGTTCTATCTGCAGGACCCGAACCCCGATGATGACCCCGCCACCTCGGATGGTGTTTTCGTCTTCAAGGGGATGGTGCCGAGAGTTAAAGCTGGCGATGAGGTTTTGATCAACGCAGTCGTGGAAGAATTTAATGCCGGGGGGATTGGCTCAACTTACCTGACCATTACCCAGCTTGAAAACCCTTATATTGAGGTACTCTCAAGCGGCAACGACTTGCCGGAGCCTGTTATCCTGGGAGAAGATGGTCGTATCCCGCCAAACCAGATCATTGAAGATGATGCCAATGGCTCCGTTGCGGCCAATAATGATTTTGACCCTGAGAATGACGGGCTGGACTTCTTTGAGAGCCTGGAGGGGATGCGGGTGCAGGTGAATGATGCTGTGGCCGTTTCCGGCACGAGTCAATATAAGGAGATTGCCGTTGTTGGTGATAACGGTGCTTATGCCAGCGGGATGACAGCTCGCGGCGGCCTGGTCATCCAGGTGGATGACTTCAACCCGGAACGGATCATTTTGGATGATGGCATGCGGCAGATCCCGTTTGTGACCACAGGTGACAAGGCGGAAGGCCCCATCATTGGCGTGATTGACTACACCTTTGGTAATTATAAATTGCAGGCCACTGAAAGTGTAAAATTTTCCGCTGCCGGTCTGGAACGTGAAAGCGTTGTGACTGATTTGGCAGCTGGCCAGATTAGGATTGCGGACTATAACATCCTGAATATGTCCGGGAAGGACCTTGACCGGGCTGAAACCCTGGCGGATCAGATCGTCAATCAGATGGGAGCGCCTGACATCATCGGCTTCCAGGAAATCCAGGATGAGGACGGCAGCACCAGCACCCAATCGCTTTCAGCGGATGGCACTTATCAGATCATTATTGATGCGATCCTCGCTGCGGGCGGTCCGGAATATGGCTTCGTTGATATTGACCCCGAATTGAATCGAGACGGCGGTATCCCCGGTGGAAACATCCGGGTGGGCTTCATTTATCGTCTGGATCACGGGATCAGCCTGGCGGAGGGCGTGGAAGGTGACGCCAGAACAGCAACGGAAGTGCTGAATGTCGATGGTGAGCTAGCCCTCTCACTTAATCCCGGTCGGATTGACCCGACCAATGCCGCGTTTGGGGACAGCCGTAAGCCCCTCGTGGTGACGTTTGAGGTCAATGGTGAGACCCTTTATCTGATCAATAACCACTTCAATTCCAAGGGTGGTGATTCTGCGCTATTTGGCGATGAACAGCCGCCGGTGTTGGAATCTGAAGTACAGCGATTGTTACAGGCTCAGGTTGTGCATGACTTTGTGGCGGAGATGCTGGCAGTTGACCCGGATGCGAATATTGTTGTGATGGGTGACCTCAACGACTTCCAGTTTTCAGCACCTGTCCTGCTGTTGCAGGGGGATCTGCTGACCAACCTGGTCAACACGCTGCCAGTGGAAGAACGTTATTCCTATATTTATGATGGGAACAGCCAGATCCTGGACCAGATGTTGATCAGTTCGAATATGCTTGAGAAATTGGTTGAGTATGACATCCTGCATATCAACTGCGAGTTTGATTATCAAAATCGCTTTAGCGATCACGACCCAGCCTTGGCTGTGTTTGATTTGAATTAAGCTGTTTCAGAGTTAAACTCGTTTTCGTATCTCTAGTGTGGATTTGAAAGGTCTGTTGATGAACCGAAAAATATCCCGAATCATCTGTCTTGGATTGTTTTTCGCCGTGATGACGTTAGGAGCCTGCCAGTCTGGAACTGTGACAGAGACAGCGGCGCCGGCATTGGCGGTTGTTGAGGAACATCCCGTCACGCAGATTGCCCTTACTGGCCCGGTGGCCTCTTCTCAGGCAGAAGTGTCCGGGATGGCTTGGTGTGGAGACAACCTAATACTGCTGCCTCAATTTCCTGATCAATTCTCAGAAGGTGGGGCGGGCAGGGTGTTCTCCATTCCAAAATCCGCATTGTCTGCTTACTTAGGCGGGGATTCAGCGGAAGCGATTGAACCGGTTCAGATCGTTTTTGATACCAATGGGCTGCCAAAGGAACTCTCGGGTTTTGAAGGGTTTGAGGCCATTACCTTTGTGCAGGATGAGGTCTATGTCACCATTGAAACCCACCAATCGGGAGGCATGATGGGCTATCTTGTCCGGGGAACCGTGGCGGATGATTGTTCTGCGATAACTCTGGATGCCAGCACCCGGACGGAACTGCCACCTCAGGCGGACCTTAGCAATATGACCGATGAAACCATCCTGTTTTATCAGGATCAAATCTACACGGTCTATGAAGCGAATGGTGAGAATATTAATCCAGATCCGACAGCCTCGGTCTTTGATCTCGCGCTTGATCCGGTGGGGACGGTGGCTTTTCCCAGTATTGAATACAGAGTGACGGACGCCACGACGGTGGCAGAGGATGGGACCTTTTGGGTGATCAATTACTTCTATCCAGGTGATACGAAATTGCTGCCCGGTGAGGATCAGATCGCTTTGGCTTATGGCATTGGGGTGACTCATCAGACCGCGGAACAAGTGGAGCGCCTTGTTGAAATGCAAATCACCGATGCAGGCGTGATATTATTAGACACCGCCCCCATTTACCTCGAGCTGGATAGCGAGGAAGCGAACAACTGGGAGGGATTGGTCCAGTTGGGCGACGGATTCCTGGTTGTTACGGATGAATACCCGACAACCATACTGGGGTACGTCGCTGGGGTTAATGAGTGATTAATGTATCTTAAATGTTTGAGAATCCTTTGCCTCTAGACGATTCATTGTTTATAATAAAGGGGTAGTTGCGATGTCAGCATATTTATCCTACTGGTTTTCCTAGGAGGAGAACTTGGCAAGAACAACGTCACCGCAGGGGGAATCCACTAAACCGCAGCGAGGCATCAAGTGGCTGAAGCGGCGGGAACAAAGAACTGGATTCCTGTTTATCCTACCTGCTTTCTTAATTATTTTCTTATTTGGCCTTTTCCCTATCGGTTATTCCTTCTATATGAGCCTCTTCAATTGGCGTGTTCGTCGCGGCAGTTTTGTTGGCTTAGGGCATTATATCGATATCTTTGGAGACCTTTTAGGTCTCCTTATGTTTCTGGCTGGGATTGCGCTATTTTTGCTGGCCTACTGGGTTTGGAATAAGGCGTTTCGTTCCTCATCCACAGGCGGTTTGATTGCGAAGTTGCTGGCAGCGGTGATTCTGATCGTTGCCGGCTTCGTGCTGACATCAGGGTGGGGAAGGATGATCGCAGCTGGGAATTCAGATTTTCTGAACTCGCTGATCATCACGCTCTATTATGCCTTGGGGACTGTCCCAGCAGAGATTATTATGGGCATGGTTTTGGCCTATGTTCTTTTCCAAAATATCAAAGGCAAAGAAATCTTCCGTGTGATTTATTTCTTACCCTATATCATGCCGACGGTTTCAACCGCTGTAGTGTTCCAAATCATCTTCAGCTCCAGGGAGACATCCATTGCCAATATGCTGCTGGGTGTGATTGGGATGGACCCATTGAAGTGGCGCTTTGAACCGAAAGCAGTGACCACTCTCCTGGGGATGGACCTGAGCGGTTTCCTGGCAGGACCTAGCCTGGCCCTTATTACCATTGTCATTTTTGGTATTTGGGTCTATGTTGGGTATAACGCCGTCATCTTCCTGGCGGGGCTCGGAAATGTCCCGACGGAGATTTATGAAGCCGCTGAGATTGATGGCGCTAACCGAGTGCACATGTTCCGGCATATCACTATGCCGCTGCTCTCGCCGGTGACCTTTTACCTCTCGTTGGTTGCTTTCATCGGTACTTTTAAAGCATTCAACCATATCTATGTCCTCCGGGTGCCTTCTGCGCAAGATTCAGTAATAACCGCAAGCATCCGGATTTTTGATTCGTTTTATAAAGCCAATATGTATGGAGTGGCTACCGCACAAGCGATTGTCCTGTTCCTTGTGATCCTGGGACTTACCTTTGTTCAAAACAAGATCATGGGAGAGAAGGTTTTTTATGGCTAGCCTTTCCGGTTCCATCTCAAAACGTTCCGTTAGCCACAAGGGCCAGGCCAGGCGGATCATTAGCCGTTTCCTTATTTATATTATCCTGATCGCCGGGGCTCTCATCGCTGTTTTTCCCTTCTTCTGGATGGTCTCAACCTCACTAATGACCTTGGGTGAGACAATCAATAAGCAGCTTTTACCAAAAGCCCCTCAATTCGTAAACTTCGTGGAAGCCTGGAGCACGGCTAAATTTGGTAAATACTTTATCAATAGCGTTATGATTACCGCAGGCACCCTGCTGGGTTTGTTGTTCACTTCCATCTTGGCCGGCTATGCCTTTGGACGGATCGAGTTCAAGGGCCGAGATGCCATCTTTGCGCTGTTTCTTGCGACAATGATGATGCCCGAATCGGTCACCTGGATCCCGAACTTCCTGATGATCCGAGGCGCGATCATTCCCCTCCCGGGTGGAAGTTGGCTGAATTCCTATTGGGCTTTGACGATTCCATTTATCGCGAATGCGTTTAGTATTTTCCTGCTGCGGCAGTTTTTTGCACAGGTGCCAAAAGACCTTTGGGATGCAGCCAGAATAGATGGCTGTGACCATATACGGTTCCTGGTCCAAATCGTTCTCCCAATCAGTAAGGCGCCGATCATGACCGTGCTGCTCTTTGGCTTCACGGCTTCGTGGAATGCCTTTACCTGGCCTCTGTTGGTGACCACCAATGATACCTGGCGGCCGATGATGGTAGGCTTGTGGACCTTTGTGCAGGAAGCTGGTCCGCAGACACACTTGTTGATGGCGGGGGCTGTGATCTCGCTGATCCCGATTTTAATTATTTACTTCATAACACAAAAGCAATTCACCGAAGGAATTGCAACAACGGGTTTGAAAGGATAATTATTGTCCTTGCAGCTGTTCTTAAATAGGATATCACGGGACCTTTGTTGGTCGCGTTTATCAAAAGTTTCTCTCTATTCAATCCTTATTTAACGGAGGCACAAGATATGAAGAAGCACAGTTATTGGATCCTTGCAGTGATCGTTATTTCTGCAATGATTCTGGCTGCTTGCCAGCAGACTGGTGGCGAGACTGGCGCCGTAGATTGGTCCAAAGTCGAACCTGCCACAGAAATCACCTTCTGGCATCAGCACAGTGGCGATCGTGAGACCGAGTTGTTGCGTGTTGTTGAAGAATTCAACGCCACCAACGAATACGGTATCACACTGACGGCTGAATACGCCGGCGGCTATGGTGATATTTTCACCAAGATGCTCCCCATCCTCAACACCGCTGAGGTTCCGGACATTGTGGTGGCCTATCAGAACCAGGCTGCAACCTATCAACTCGCTGATGCCCTCTGGGACATGAACGAGATTATTGATGATCCCACATGGGGTATGCCCCAGGAAGATCAGGATGATTTCTTCCCTGGCTTCTTTGCACAGGATATTTACCCCACCTTCGACAATGCCCGCTTGGGCTTGCCGCCAAACCGCTCCATGGAAGTGTTGTATTACAACATGGACTGGCTGAACGAATTGGGCTATGATGCGCCACCCGCCACCCCTGAAGAGTTCAAGGAAATGGCCTGTGCTGCAACTGCTAATCCCTATTCCGGTGCCACCGCTGAAGGTTCCATTGGTTACGAGCTGAGCATTGATGCTTCTCGCTTTGCCTCCTGGTCATTCGCTTTTGGTGGTAACGTTTTCAGCACCGCTGACAACGAGTTTACCTATGATGATCCCGCTGGCATCGAAGCCTGGGAATTTGTCCAGAGCCTGTTCGCTGATGGCTGTGCCACAATCGTGACCGAACGCTATGGCGATCAGACCGATTTCGGCGCTGGTAAACTCCTCTTCACCGTTGGTTCATCCTCCGGTCTGCCCTATTATGATTCGGCCGTTGCCGAAGGCGCTGGCTTCAACTGGTCAGTGGCTGCGCTGCCCCACACTGGCGATCCGGTTCAGAACATCTACGGCGCCAGCGTCAGCATCCCGAAGTCCACTCCCGAACGCCAATTGGCTGCCTGGATTTGGCTGAAATACTACACCAGCCCCGATCCACAGGCTGCTTGGGTGAAAGCCAGCAACTACTTCCCGACCCGGGCGAGTGTTGCCGACATGATTACGGATTACTTCGATGCCAATCCTGCCTACGCCACAGCATTCGACATGCTGCAGTACGGTATTGCCGAACCCAACGTTCCTGGTTACGACTTCGTCCGTGACGAAATCGAAGCCGTGATGGCTGCCATCGTTGATGATCCGACCGTGGACGTCGCCACCGCATTGACAGACTTCAATGTAGTTGCTAATGACATCCTGGCCGATCAGTTGGCCCAAATCGAACCTGCTGCTGAATAAGCTGCTGGGTTCTAAGAAGTAAACCAAAGGCCGTCCCTTATGGGACGGCCTTTTTCTTATGCAGGGTTAACACGGATAGAGTATAATGATATTCCATTCGGGGATGACTGGCTTCGACGGGAGAGGCTGGTCCCGGATTGCGAGTCGAGAGGTACCGAACTCGTTAACTCAGTACACCAATTAAGTGCCAATCGCACTGAATACGCGGCTCTCCCCCTCGCAGCCTAAGCTGTGAGCTAAGAGCTCTGATCTCATAAGAGGTCACGTCCCTCATCGTCCGTTTTCCTGGCCGGGCATGAGTGTGGCGACACAAAGTCAGGATGCCATGCCGGACGCTGTTAATGGCATGAAAGAAGGGCTTTCGGGTCCTAACAGCTTGCGAAAGGGTCGCCCCGTTGGCTGGCTAACCTTAAGCGAGATTGAATAAGTCAACTACACTCGTAGATATTCGAGGGTCGATTCTTTCGGACGCGGGTTCGATTCCCGCCATCTCCACCTTAACAAAAAACCGCCTGCAAAGGCGGTTTTTTGTTGGATATTATTTGGTTTTTGATTGTACTTGGGTTGCCAACCCGCCGTTCAAAATACCTGTTCTCTATGGGGGGGAACGCTTAATCCATAAGATGGTGGGTTCAAAGGCGGAACCCACCCTACAACGTTTACTCGTTTTTGTGAATAACCAGCCCCTTCAAATATGTTCCCTCAGGGAAGGCCAGATCGGTCGGGTGGTCGGGGGCCTGGCCAAGGAGATAGAGGATCTTGGCGTCCACATCGGCGTCCAGGGCGGAATCGGCCACGATCTTCTGGAAGAAGCCAGCGTCAATCCCACCGGAGCAGGAATAGGTCATCAGTTTGTAGGGTGGGTTGCCAACCCACCATCCACCCGGTTAGTTCTCTTCATGTCTTTGGTAGTGACCAAAGGATAATGCTCAAGATGGTGGGTTCAAAGGCGGAACCCACCCTACGAATAATTTCTTATCCTGATATCCAAGATTTATGCTTTGTGAACGACCAACCCCTTCAAATACGTCCCCTCAGGGAAGGCCAGATCGGTTGGATGGTCGGGGGCCTGACCGAGGTGATAGAGGATCTTGGCGTCCACTCCGGCGTCCAGCGCAGCATCGGCCACGATCTTCTGAAAGAAGCCCGCATCAATCCCGCCGGAGCAAGAATAGGTCATCAGCGTGCCGCCGGGCTTGAGCAGCTTGAAGCCGAGCAGGTTGATATCCTTATAGCCTCGGGCTGCTTTTTTCGCCTGAGCGGCCGTGGGGGCGAACTTGGGCGGGTCCAGGATCACCAGGTCAAACTGGGCAGCCCTGTCACGCTGGGCACGCAGCTCATGGAAGGCATCGCCCACGATCCACTCACAGCGGTCTTCGGGCAATCCGTTGAGCGCGACGTTCTTCTGGGCGGCTTCCAGTGCTTCTGCGGAGGAATCGATTGAGACGACCGATTCCGCACCGCCGGCCAGCGCAGAGAGGGTGAAACCGCCGGTGTAGGCAAAGCAGTTGAGCACTGATTTGCCCTCGGCGATCTCCCGGCACATCTGGCGGTTATCGCGTTGGTCGAGGTAGAAGCCGGTCTTTTGTCCAGCCACCAAATCAACCTGGTAGGACAGGTCGTTTTCCGTGATGATCAACGGCTGGTCTGGTAGAGTGCCACGCAGCAGCCCTGTGCGCTCCGGGAGGCCTTCAAGGGTGCGCACAGCCACATCCGAGCGCTCATAAATGGCCTGAGGAGCGAGAAGCTCTTCAAGCAGGTTGAGAATATCCTCCCGCCAGGCTTCCACACCCGCAGAGAGCACCTGCATGACCAGCGCATCGCCATAGCGATCCACAATTAGCCCGGGCAGGCCATCCGATTCGGCATGCACCAACCTATAAGCGTTGGTGTGCCGTTGGTCGATCCATTTTTCACGCAATTGGATGGCGTTTTGCAGTTTGGCCTTGAAAAATGCCGGGTCGATGGGTGTTTCTGCGTCCCAATTCCAAATTCGGGCTCGGATTTGCGATTCCGGGCTGAATGCGGCCTGGGCCAGGAAGCTGCCTTCGGCGTCATGGACGGCAATTGTCTCACCTGGGGCAGGCTGACCGCTGAGGGACTGAATGGCCCCGGAGAAGATCCAGGGGTGATGGCGGAGGACGGCTTTTTCACGGCCGCGTTTGAGCGTGAGTGTGTTCATTGGGCTTTATCTTTGATTAATTGTTGAAGGTCCGCTTCGGAAAGCGTGGGGATATTGAGCTGCTGGGCTTTCGTGAACTTGGAACCGGGATCGGCACCCAGGACCAGATAGCTTGTGTTTTTGCTGACGCTGCCGGTCACCTTGCCGCCCGCGCTCTCGATCAGATCTTTAGCTTCGTTCCGGCTCAATGAGGGCAGGGTGCCAGTGATCACGAAGGTCAGCCCGTCAAGGGGTTGAGGTCCGCTGGGGGCTTGTTGTTTGCTCACAGGCCAAACCCCACTGGCCTTGAGTTTGGCAAGCATTTCATGGTTATCGGGCGAGGCGAACCATTCCGTCAGGTCCTCAGCGATGGAAGGTCCGAAACCTTCAATTGATTCGATCTGTTCGCTGGTGGCCTGGCTGAGTGCGTCAAGGTCATGGTAGCGCCTGGCGAGATCCTGGGCGGCAACTTCGCCGACCCCGTGAATGCCCAGGGCGTTGATCAGACGGGCCAGGGGTTGGGACTTGGAAGCTTCAATCGCTTCTATTAAATTATCGGCTTTCTTTTCACCGAAGCCATCAAGTTTCAGGAGATCGGCCTTAGTCAGGTGGTAAATTCCTGAGAGGTCATGCAGAAGCCCGGCATCCACCAGCTGGCGGACGGTGTTGATCCCCATCCCGACGATGTCCATCGCACCCTGCGAGACGAAATGCTCCAGGTTGCGGACCAGCTGAGCAGGGCAGGAACTGTTGACGCAGTAATAGGCGACCTCACCGGGGGGATTGACCACCGGTTCGCCGCAGGAGGGGCAGACCTTGGGGGGGACATAGGGCTTTTCCGAGCCATCACGGGCATCCACAACCGGCCCAATTACATAGGGGATCACTTCCCCGGCTCGTTTGATCATCACCCGGTCACCGATACGGATATCTTTCTCGGCAATGTAATCGAAGTTGTGCAGGGTGGCCTGTTTGATGATGGCGCCCCGGATTTCCACGGGTTTGAGGACCGCATTCGGCGTGAGCACACCGGTGCGTCCCACGCTGACCTCGATATTCTCCAGCTTGGTACTGACAACCTCGGCCGGGAACTTATAGGCGATTGCGCCGCGGGGGTCCTTTCCGACCACACCCAGGGACGCCATGAGATCCAGGTCGTTGAGCTTGATGACCATGCCGTCCACCTCAAAGGGGAACTTGTCCGGGTCGGTATTGACGGTGGCGTCAATTGCTTCCTGGATCGTGTCCACTTTTTTGGAGGCGGCTGCCACGGGGAAACCGAGTTTTCTCAGGTATTCAAGCGTTTTCCATTGGGTGGTGGGGATATCGCCATTTTCGTGATCTACAATCGTATAAACCAGCATCCTGAGTGGCCGCTGAGCCGTGATCTTAGGGTCAAGCTGGCGCAGGGAGCCGGCTGCTGTGTTACGGGGGTTGAGGTAGGTCTTTTCGCCTGCTTCTTCCAATTGTTTGTTGAGTTTGTCGAAGTCCGCCTTATAAATAAGCGCCTCACCGCGCACATAGAGCACTTCCGGTGCGGCGGGGCCGTCGGGGCTGACGGGGATCCGAAGCGGCAGGACATTGACCGTCCGCAGGTTGGTCGTGATGTCCTCGCCAATTTCACCGTTACCGCGCGTTGCGCCCTGGGTGAAAACCCCGTTGTCATAGCGCAGGACCACGGTCAGGCCGTCCAACTTGGGTTCCACCGTGAAGGCGGACTGAGTGACCCGATCATCCAGTTTGGCGATCCGGTTATACCAATCCAGCAGGGCTTGCTTGTTATAGACTGCAGCCAGACTGAGGATTGGTGCAGGGTGGGTGACCTTCTTAAAACTTGAAAGAGGTTCTGCCCCGGCGCGTTGGCTGGGAGAGCCTGAAGTTATCCAATCAGGATGTAATTTTTCTATTTCTTGAAGTCTTCGATATTTTGAATCGTATTCAGAATCACTTACGATTGGGGAGTCTTGAACGTAATAATAGTATCCATATTTACGTAGATCTTCTTGGAGTTTCTCATATTCTTTCCGCTCATTATTTTCTGGCATGAGAATTCCTTTTAAATCATTGTCGAATGGGATAATTAATTTTACACGAAGAGACCTTAAATAAAAATATTCCCGCTGAGACTCGAACTCAGATTTACGGCTCCGGAGGCCGCCGCCTTATCCATTAGGCCACGGGAACATGCGAATGGCTTAGCATTCAAGCAGAACAATTATACCTAAAATTCTCTAAACGGCTAGAGTTTGGCTTATTTTAATAGGGCTTGCGAGAGCTGTTTGGTTTCTTCACGTAGTTTTTCCACCTTCTGGGCGTTACCCTTTTCTTCACCCACCCGAGCCAGCAGTTTCTTCTTGATCGCTAATCTGGCTGCTGTCCGGTAGAAGCGGTTGACCGGCTGGTAGTGCCCGGTGAAGAGCGCTTTGGCCCTTTGCCGGTTCACACGGGTGGCGGCGATGGCGTTTTGATATTGTGCTTCCGTCAGCGTGTCAAGGGCGACTTCATCCGCCAGGTAGGTCTTGATTTCGCGATTCTCCAGTGCCATGGCGATCAGGATAAAGATCAGCATGGCGAACCAACCTACCCAATCCAAAACCGCAGAGAGCGGGATCAATGCTGTGCCGGGTAGGAAGCTGGCAATGGTGTTGTGGAGGGAGTGGGCGAAGATAGCTATTGCAAGACCGGCAATCGGGGCGGTGATCTTGACGAAGAGGCTGCGGTTCAAGCGGGAAGCGGCCAGCCCGATCCCGAAAAATGCGGTATAGAAGGGGTGCTGCCAGCCAACCAGCAGGATGCGGATACGTGCCAATTCCCAGAACCCGGCCCATCCGTATTCGGCAAAACCATAGGCGTAAATGTAATAGGCGTTCTCGGTGGCGGCAAAACCCAATGCAGCCACGCCGGCATAGAGGATGCCATCCAGAAGCGAGTCGAATTGATTCCGGAAGGCAAAGAAGACCATTAGAACAGCGAAGCCCTTGAGGATCTCCTCGATGAAGGGGGCTGTCAGGGAGGTGGTGACCAGGTTGGATGCTGCTTCGGAACCTGTGACGACGAAGAGGCCCAGGCCCAGGACGGTGTTGACGATGAACGCCCCTCCCGCTGCCACCACAGCGCCCCAAAGGAAGACCCCAGCCAGCAGGATGAAGGGTTCCTTTTCATAGCGGTCAAACCAGTGCAGCAGATAGGCGAAGAGCAGCGCTGAGGTGAAGCTGATGACGATTGATGCGAGAATGCCAGAGGTTTCCATGGGTAATTCTCCAGTTATTAGTTAATGGTGCGCTCAACTACGGAGCACACCCTACAGAGCGGAGCACACCCTACAGAGCGGAGCACACCCTATAGAGCCATAAGTTGATACAACTTAGGCCTTAAGGATCAGTCCCGTCCGGCAGGCCAAATATTGGGTGTTGGTAAATCCCAGCTCTTCCATAACCTCATCGGGGCGACCGGTCGCGCCGGGTTCGGCGTTGAGCCGCATCCACAGCCCAATTTCACCGTCATCTGCTTTGGTGACTTTCAGATCGAGGATCAGCGGCCGCAGGTCATAGGTTTTATTGCGCCGCACACGGGGGAGTTGATCGGCTGCCAGCAGGGCAGCCACTTTGTCCTCAAGTTCGCTTTGCGGCTGGGGATCATAAAAGGTGATCTGATACTCACTGGCGCTCATCTGTTCCTGCAGGGCTATTTCCTGCCGGGAGACGCTGGTCACCTCCTGAATATCCAGCCCAGGCGGTGCGTTTTCTGCCAGATGCTTCCTGACAGTCTCGGTTGGGAGGGGGACGTCCATCCAGAAATCCAACATCTCAGATTCACTGATCACGCCCAGGGGTAGCGCAGAGGCCAGGTTAAGCCTGGCGCGGGGGTTGAAGCCCTGCGAATAGCGGATGGGCAGCCCACTGCGGCGCAGAAGGCGCTCCCAGAGGCGCTGCATGTCCAGGTGCCCGGTAAAACGCAGGCTGGGCCCTTTGGCATATTTCAGACGGATACGGGTGATTTGTTCTTGTTCGCTCATCTTAGGGGCACTTCCAGCCCCCATCGGGGGCAACCAGGCGGAGTTCATTGAAGGCGGAGAGTATCCCGCAGCCATAGCAGCCGCCCCGACAATCCGGGCGGGTTTTGCCCTGCAGGCTCCATTGGTAATCGGTTTTGAGGAAAGATTTTTTCACACCGGCGTTTATGTGATCCCAGGGGAGGATTTCATCGAGCCCGCGAGCGCGGTGACTGTAGAAATCGGGGTCCAGACCTACCTCTGTGAAGGCTGCCCGCCAATGCGCCATGTTGAACTGATCCGACCAGGCATCAAACCTTGCGCCATTCTGCCAGGCTTTGAGGATCACCTCCGAAAGCCGCCGGTCACCACGGGAGAGCCAGGATTCCAGCAGGGAGGCTTCAGGGTCATTCCAGGTCATCTTGACCTTGGCGCCGTGCAAGCCCTGGTGGAGGATATCCAGCTTCTGTTGGATGGACTCGAGCGAGTCAAAGCCGACCCACTGGAAAGGCGTATGCGGCTTGGGAATGAAGGTGCTGATCCCGGCATGAACGCGGGTGCGTCCGCCGGCAATCTGCCGGCCTTCATAGAGCACAGCCTTGCAGAGTTCAGCGATCGCGGCCACGTCCTCGAGCGTTTCCTGAGGATGGCCGATCATGAAGTAGAGCTTGATGGTCTTCCAGCCATGTTTGAAAACGGAGCGGACGGTATCCATGAAGGCTTCGTCGCTGATCGGTTTATTGATGATGGCGCGCATGCGCTCCGTACCAGCCTCGGGGGCCAGGGTGAATCCACCGCCAGGCGTGAGGGACTGGAGTTCGTCCATCAGGTCTTCGGTGAAGGATTCGATCCGCAGGGAGGGCAGGGTGATATTGACCTGGCGTTCCTGAAGCAATTCGCGTAGCCCATTGATCAATGGGATGATCTGGGAATAGTCTGATGATGAAAGCGAGAGCAGGCTGACTTCTTCATAGCCTGTCTGGTCCAGCCCGGTTTTCAGGGCGGTGAGGATCTCATCCAGCGGTCGCTCACGGATCGGGCGGTTGACCATCCCCGCATGGCAGAAGCGGCAGCCGCGGGTGCAGCCCCGCATGATTTCCACGCTAACGCGCTCCTGCACTACTTCCACATTGGGGACCAGGAAGCGGGTGAGGGGTGGGGGCAATTTGGCGTTGATCCGCTTGACTATCGGCAGCGCAAGGTCCGGGCTTTCGGGCGTGACAGCGGCAATCGTGCCGTCGGCGTTGAAATCCATCTGATAGAGAGATGGGACGTAAACCCCCGGGATTTTCGCCAGGGCTGCCAGAAGCTCTTGCTTGCTACCGCCAGCGGTTTTCCAGGCCTGATGAGTGTTTACCACATCCACAATAGCTTCTTCGCCCTCACCAACCACAAAAGCGTCCACGAAAGGTGACACGGGTTCGGGGTTGTAGACCGACTGGCCGCCGGCGATGATCAGGGGATGGGATTCGTCCCGGTTCGCACTGCGCAGGGGCAGGTGGGCCAGGTCGAGGATGTTTAGGAAGTTGGTGTAGAGCGTTTCATAGGGCAGGCTGATGCCGAGGATGTCGAAATCCGCCAGGGCGCGCTTGTTTTCCAGGCTGTAGAGCGGAATATCGTTCTCCCGCAGAGCGCTTTCCATATCGAGCCAGGGTGAATAGGCCCGTTCCGCAGCGATGTCCTCCCGTTGGTTGAGGATGTCATAGAGCAGCATCAGGCCGAGGTTGGATTGGCCGAGGTCGTAGATATCGGGGAAGACCAGCGCTATATGGGTGCGGACTGAGTCCCAGGCTTTGATAACCTGGTTCAGTTCGCCGCCGACATAGCGCCCGGGTTTGGTTACGGTAGGCAGGATGCGTTCGACCCTCCGCCAGAGGGTCTCTTGAGATGAATTGGGCACGTTAGAAAGTTCCTTTATAGCTGCCGCCATCCACTGTGAGCATGACGCCGGTGATGTAGGAGGCAGCGGGTGAAAGCAGGAAGGCGGCGGCGTTGGCGAATTCCTGAGGGGATGCCATGCGACCCAGCGCACTCTGCTGGTTTTGTTTTTCAATCTCCTGTTCGCGGGTGGTGCCGTTACGCTGGGCACGGTCCGCCAGGAGTTTCTCAACCCGTTCGGTTTGGGTCCACGAGGGGAGGATCGAATTGAAGCGGATCCCGTCCTCACCCAATTCCAGCGCAAGGGTTTTGGTCAGCCCGACGGTGGCTGCCCGGACGCTGTTGGAGAGCACCAGAGCAGGGATCGGCTGTTTGACCGAGACTGAGGTGACCGTGAGGACTGAAGGGGTGTCTGACCGGCGCAGGGCCGGCAGGGCAGCGCGGATCAGGCGCACGTGGCTGAGGAAGGCCAGTTCCACAGCGGATTGCCAGGCAGCGTCATCCACATCCTCAAAACGCATTGGCGGTGGACCGCCTGAATTGGTGAAGAGCAGGTCCAGCCCGCCATAGGCTGAGACGGTCGCCTCAACCAACTTTTGGGGTGTGGCGGGGTCGCTGACATCGGCAGGCAGGGTCAGTACCTCTGCTCCGAGTGCTGTCAGTTCGGCTTTAGCCCGTTCCAGGTTCTCTAGATTGCGGCTGTTGATGGCCAGCCGGACACCTTCGGCAGCGAGAGTCTTTGCCGTGGCGAAGCCAAGCCCGCTGCTGGCACCCGTGAGCAGGGCAATCTTTCCTTTTAATCCCAGGTCCATAATGATCCTTAGTTGATAATTTCGATTTGTTCATCCGTGAGCGGCAGGTCGGGCCAGTGCGTCTCGAGATATTGAAGCACACGGGTCAGGACGATCTCTGCCTGGCGACCGCTGCCCGAGGCACACGCCACCAGCAATCCACAGCTCTGCCAGAGGTCCTGGTCGTCAACCTCCGCCACCGAGACGTTAAATTCCCGGTGCAGACGGGCGATCACAGGCTTGATCCGGCCGCGTTTTTCCTTGAGGGAGTGACATTCCGGCAGGCGAAACGAGAGACGCAGAATTCCGACACTCATGGTCTAAATTTAACCGGAGGTGGGGCAAATGTCAATTGATTGGGGTTAGTCTGCTTCGCTCAGGACGGGGTTGGTCAGCGTGCCCAGGCCTTCAATGGTGATGCTGACGCTGATGCCCGCCGTCAGGTCGCCGACACCTGCTGGTGTGCCTGTCAGGATCAGGTCGCCGGGTTCGAGGGTCATGATCGAGGAGGCGAAAACGATCAGCTGCGGGATAGTGAAGACCATATCGCGGGTGGAGGCCATTTGGCGTAATTCGTCACCGACATGGCAGGTGATGAGGGCATCGGAGGGGTCGAAATCCGTCTCGATCCAGGGGCCGAGGGGGCAGAAAGTGTCGAAGCCCTTGGCGCGGGTGAAGAGGCGGTCCGAACGCTGCAGGTCACGGGCGGTGACGTCATTGGCGATGGTGTAACCGAAGACGTGGTCCATGGCGTTATCCGGATGGATCCAGCGGCCCTGTTTACCAATCACCACAGCCAGTTCAGCTTCGTGTTGCACCTGGCGGGATTGGGGTGGCAGGATGATCGGGTTGCCCGGTGCGGTCAAACTGCTGGGCGGCTTGAGGAAGAGCAATGGAATCTCATCCACGGGGTTATCCATCTCTCGGGCATGGGCTTCAAAGTTGCGGCCCACACAGATGATCTTGGATGGCCGAACAGGGGGCAGGAGCGTGACCGTTTCGACCGGGAATTCCGGGTCGAGCCGACGATAGGCGCTGAAGGGGTCGCCATCCAGCTGACCGACAAGGGCTTCGTGCAGCCAGCCATACCGGGGGGAGAGATCGGGGGTTGAGAAGCGAAGAATTTTCATAATTTAGATATCAATTCAGATGTTCTGCGGTATAATATTCTCGTTGGGCGGGTAGCTCAGTTGGTTAGAGCGCATCTCTTACACAGATGAGGTCGCAGGTTCGAGCCCTGTTCCGCCCATTATACCTTCGAATGGGGGTGAATTTCGAGAAGGTGATGAAGAATTAAGTCTAGCATGAACTGGATTACAAAAGCTGTCAGGAAAACGGGGAGTCTTTCAGAGAAATTACCATGTTTATAAAAATACTCACAGGGATAATATATTTAGTCATAATCATTATTGCATTTAGGTTGGTTTATTATCTTTGGCGGTATCCGAAGGACAAAATCCTCTCATGCATCGTTAAGCCATTACTAATGTTCATCATTTTGTACTTCAGTTCTGAGTTATTAATGATGTCTCAACCGTCTTCTGAGGCAAGTAACATACTTGTGCCATATTTCTTTGGTTGTTGTCTGCTACTTGGGTTATCAAGTTTTTTGGTGACTCGAGCAATAGAACGAATCATGAATGGCGAGGAGATTTTGGGAATAAACAAGGAGAAGCTTCAGACTATTTTTAAATATTCTCAAAAAGGCGATAAGCCGAAAACGAGCTTTACGAAGGAAATTACCAAAAAGTGTGATGACAAATTAATCAATTTTCCAATCAAGGGAAAAGTTGACGGTTGGGCATTCCGCATTGATGAAATATCGCAGGGCTATTACCGGGTTGAGGGGATGGACCGGTACGGTAGGATCGTATCAAGGGATGGGATTGATCCGGATGAATTGCTTGAACAGTGCGTCAACGATGTTAAGAAAATAATGAAAGATTAAACTGTCTAAACACTGCAACGTGACCCAATGAGGTAAGTGAAATGAGAACAGCTTTAAGAATGTTCGCGCTCCTCGTGATTTGCCTGCTGCTGGTTTCCTGTGATAACAACCCTCTTCATTATCAGGATGAGCTTCAGCAGGGGCAGCGAGATGGTGATTTGATCATTGCCGTGATTGATGTATACAACGCAGATCAAGGCGTATATCCGGAAGATCTCGATAGCCTGGTACCGGATTACTTGGATGAAATTCCGAAAGCACCTCATGGCCGGTTTGAATACAAGATATCGATCTATGGAACACCTGAGGTTTCTTTTGATATTTTCCGACATTTCCGCAAGAGTTATTCCTGTAATTCTTGGGTGCATTCGACCTTGGGTAGAATTTGGGATTGCGGTTACTGTTTCAACAATTGTGACTGGTAAGGAATGCATCCGACCGTTTTATGTTCAGTTACACTTCTTGGCCCCTTTGTGAATCAAGCGCGGTGGATTATTCCTGGATGATTCAAAGTTGGTGGTGATGAAAATTAAACTGCACAGCTTACTGGTTTTCTTATTCGGATGTCTTTTTCTACTGACCTCGTGTCGGCCACAGGTTAGTGAGGTTGAGGATGCCGCAGAGGCAATAACCTCCCAACTGATGGCAATAAAAGACGGCGATCCGTTCATTCTGAATGCCGATCAATTTTCTCCCAATGGAGAATGGTTTGTTGTGCAAACCCAGATATCCGATGACTCAGAAGATCCCTGGGCTTTTGTGGGCTATTCGCTGATCAATCCAGATCTCATTCTCTATCAAGATGAGGAGGTTGGCATTGTCTATGGCGCTGAGTGGGCTGCTGATAGTACTGCCTTTATTTCAGATGGATATGATCAACCGGGGTATTGTCCAAATAAAAATAAGGTAGTCATCTACAAAATCGATCCGGAAAATGAGGTTCTGACTACCAATGCTTTCCAGTTTGAGCACAGCGGATGCACGCAAAAATCCTGGTCACCGGATGAAACTCAAATTGCTGTCCATGTGGACCCAGATACAATTTATATCCTCGACAGGAGCGGAGAATTACAAAACGAACTTACGTATGCCCTGCCTGATGGGTATAGTTCGCAAATGTTTTGGGGAGACAGGGGATTGTACTTCATTCATAAAAAGGGTGCGATAACCAAAGTAAATTTAGTCAACCTTGAAGATGGCAGCACCAACAATATACTGAAGACACCTAATAGGCTTGTGTTGGTTGGTTTCAGCAATGAATATGATCTGATGGTCATGCAAGATGGATTAAATAGCACCCTTTGGCTGTATGACCTTGAAGACATGTCTGTAATAGGATCTTTTGACTTTCCAAGTGAGGCATTGAATGTTTATTTTTCTTCAAATCCAAGAGAAATAGGGATTTCCGCTGTTGGTAAAGAGGGGTCGGATTTATTTGTCCTTGATTATCGTCGTGGAAGTCTATCGAATTTTGGCAGTATAAAAAGAATTAGCGGATGGAATATCGTCTATCAAGGATATTTGATGTTGGGAGGGGGGCATTCAGATTATAAATTATGTGGACCAATAGAATCGAGTTATAGAACTCGATAATTAATTAAATTGAAGTAAAAGAGGCTGACCAATTGGTCAGCCTCTAATTTTTATACTAGCTAGTTATTCTATTGAACGATAAATGTGCTGGACGCTGAAGTATCATCATAGCCGGTCATCGAGGCGGTTGAGTCGATGGTGTAGGTGCCCTTACTATGAAGTCAGTTTTAACCTTGAAGGTGACATTGATGGAAAGAAACAATCTTAGTTAATTTATTCGATTTTGGTGTTCAATGGTTGGCGAAAGACTTTTATGGAGATGGCAGAACATCGCTGGGGGATGAATTTCGGCCTGATAAAAAGGTGATCACTTGACAGAAGAGCTATTAACTATATAATTCAATCTGCATTGAACTAATTGAGGATTTATTTGAACATCAAAGTCTTTGAGGGTCAGGTAAACGGTTTTTTATGTTGTTGTCAAAAGAGACAGGTTGGGAAATATGAGAGCGGAAGAAAGTTTAAATCAACCGATAGATCAGCTAGCAACTGTATTAAAAGTTCTCGGGGAGCCGAATCGTTTATTGCTGCTGAACAAAATCATCGAAGGTATTCAGTGTAACTGTGAGTTAGGCAAATCATTATCCTTATCTGCTAATTTGGTTTCTCATCACTTGGCAATCCTATGTGATTCAGGTCTTGTGAAGGCAAAGAGGGATGAAGATGATGGGCGCTGGATTTATTATTCGATCAATGAAGAGGCGTTTGATCAGATCAAATTATTCTTTGATGAATTCTTTGATAAGGACAGAATTCAGCCCTGTAAGGATATTTGTGGTCCGAAAAATACTGTATGTTGAAATGTTCATCAAGTGCACCATTCAATCATTGTGAGGACTGATAATTATGGAATCTGCAGAAAAACACATAAGTACGTTTGAAAAATTTCTTGCCATTTGGGTCGCGCTTTGTATGGGCGCTGGCATCTTATTATCAATACTGTTGCCTGGAATTGGGGAGAAAATCAATTCATGGCAGATTAGGGGTATTTCCATACCAATAGGTATATGTCTATTCCTAATGATGTATCCCGCCATGTTGAATATCCAATTTTCAGAAATCAGAAAGCTGCGAAAGAATCCTTTACCCATTTTGCTCACAATGATTTCCAACTGGCTTGTAGCGCCATTATTAACTGCAGTACTGGCAAATTTGTTTTTACAAGATAACCCGCAATTACTCGTTGCTGTCATTTTGTTGGGCTCGAGTCCCTGTACTGCCATGGTGTTGGTATGGGGAAAGCTGGCTGATGGCAACCAAGAGCAAAATGTAATCAACACCAGTTTAAACACAATTACGATTATGTTCTTCTATGTTCCAGTGGTCAGTTTATTGACTGGCATCCAAGGTATCCCTTTGGATCGAGGTTTGCTATTGATTTCCGCTTTAGTATTCATAGGTTTACCTATGGTGCTTGGAATTTTCACCAAGAGAGTACTAATCCAATGGAAAGGTGATTCCTGGTTTACCCAAAAATATCGCCCTGTTGTTGGAAAAATATCTACTATTGCCTTGTTATCAACTTTGGTGATTCTCTTCTCTTTAAATGGTCAAGTGCTTTTGCAGAATTTTGATAAGTTGTTGCTTGTTTCAATCCCTCTATTGTTAGGTTTTGTTCTTGTCGTAGGCTATAACATCTTGATGACCAAGTTGTTCAAGCTTAAATATCGGGAAGCAATTATCACGGTCTTAATTGGATCATCCAGCCATTTTGAAATTGCGATTGCATCTGCCGTTGCACTGTATGGTGTCGGTTCCGAAGCTGCTTTGGGAACGACAATGGGATTGTTCTGGGAGGTGCCAGTTATGTTGAGCCTGGTTGCTTTTGGAAAATGGCTTAACTCGAAGGGCTTTTGGGCAGGTTCAACAAAGGTTGAGATTGAAGAAGCAGTCTGATAAGGATTCATTCTCTATGCAATTGATTTAATGGATTTCTGACAATAAAAGAGGCTGACCAATTGGTCAGCCTCTAATTTTTTTACTAGCTAGTTATTCTATTGAACGATAAATGTGCTGGACGCTGTACCATCATCATAGCCTGTCATTGAGGCGGTTGCGTTCACGAGATAAGTGCCGTAACCTGTCTTGCCAGCGTTGATCTTGAAGGACATGCTAGCAATACCATCTGCGCCAGTGGTGCCGGAGAGGCTCACGGTCTTGCCGGTGGAGCCGGTCACGACCACGGAAACTGATGCGCCGGCAACCGGATCGCTATTGTCATCCACCACGGCAACTTCAATGGTCGCTGTTTGGCGGTTGGCAAAGACGGTGCCTTCGGCGGGGGCCACAATTTCAGCAATGAGTGCGCCAGTTGGTGGCGGGGGTGGCGGAGGTGTCACGCCGCCCTGCAGATACTCGAGAGCAGCCGCAGCCTGTACCAGACCATAGCCAAAGACCGAATCACGGCCAGCGGCACCGAGATCAATCGCAGTTGCGTTCAATGCTTCGCGGATCTGAACGTTGGTCCAGGAGGGATTCGCGGACCAGATCAGAGCTGCCACACCGGAAACGTGCGGGGTAGCCATGGATGTGCCGCCCCAAGCTTCGTAGCCACTGGTTGGCCAGTCATGGGTGCTGGTGATTGTCGCAACGTTGCCCAGTTCATTGGCGACTAGATATTGGCCGTCTTCCTGGCTGAGGGATACACCGATGATGCTGGATGAAGCGCCATCGCCCAGGGTACCCAGGAAATTGCCAGGTTCATTGTTATAAATCACGGCAGCTGCGCCGCCACTATTCTGAACATTCATCACCTTGTCATAGAAGGAGATGTCGCCGCGGGAACAGAGAACGACTTGACCGGACCAAGGGCCGGTGGTGGTGCAGAGACCACCATCAACGAAAGCGCCGGATGCTGTCCCTAGAGCACTGTATTCAATATGATTGGCGATGTAATCCACGCCAGCCACACTGACCAGGTTAGTGTCAACATAAGGAATGGTGGATAGAACGCCCACACCGGGAGCAGCAATTTCCACTTGATCATTTTGTTGGGAGAAATCGGCTATATTCAGCGCAGAATCGACTGCTGCTACAGAGACGACGGAATCATAAGATCCGGGATATTCATAAGCGCCGGGGGTTTCTTGCTGTTCATTACCGGCTGCAGCAATGGAAAGGATGCCAGCAGCATAAAGTTCATCAAAGGCGCGCTGTTCTTTCCGGCTGGAGGTCACGCCTCCCAGGCTCATGCTGATAACATCAGCGCCGTTGTCACGGCAGGTGTAAATAGCGCTAACCAGGTTTGAGGCACTGGTCCAAACGCCATCATCATTGAAGATCTTGACAATGGTCAAATTAACTGTACCGGGGGTCACACCGACAACGCCGATGCTGTTGTTGAGGGCGGAAATGGTGCCTGCAACATGGGAACCATGACCTTCGCCATCCCGAGTGTAGTCATCGTCTACCTGGGACAGACCAGTGGTTGAATCGATCAAATCCTCATGGTCAGCATAGTAACCCGTGTCGATAATGCAGACGGTGATACCGGAACCATCAGGAGCACCATCGTCAACAACGGCGTCATAATCTGCATCCCAGACTTCACGGGCCTGAACGGCATCGATACCCCAGGGAATAACCTGGCCATTGACATCCACGGTATCATCGGGACCGGGGGCAACGGCTACTTCTACGGGGTCGATAGCATAGCGAACCGGATCCTCTTCAACATCGATCACAAAGGGATTGTTCACGATGCCATTGAGGGCCGCTTCAGGAAGGGTGACCACATAGGCTTCCAGTTCAGGGAAGTCATAGTGGAGTTGAGCTTTGGCCTTGTCGAGGGCCTGGAACACTTCCGCTTTCTTGCCGCTCTGATAGGACACCCAGACTCGCACGGTGTCTTTCGGAGCCGCCGTAACCGGTGTGACCGCGATAAATAGCATTATCACGATCATGGCGAAAGTGAACCATTTAGTTCGTTGACGTAACATCATTTTTACCTCCAAGTAAAGAATTGATAGTTAATTATATACCAGGCATAAAAATTATGTCTAGCCGTATAACCTAGTAAAAATTAAAAATAGATTAGAATAAATAAAAATTTAATGAAATATTAACCAAACATCAAAATTAATAGCGGAAAAATCTACCTGAGGCTTTTTTTGGTTATACTTAGGAAACCTAGAATTTTTTCGCTGTTTTTATCATACATGAGAGCAGGCTCAGGAGTGAAAATGCCCAAAACGACACAATCCCATCCAAAGAATGAACCCTATACGATTTACGCCGCTGGCGGCCTTTTCACCTATCGTGAATTGGCGATGAACCTTGCCATAAAGGAAGCGATTTGGGAACAATCCAGCGGGAAATATCAATTGATCCTGCCGCAATCGGAACAACCGGAGGGATTTGAGCATCCGGATGTGTCAATCCAGATCCGAAATACAGATCTCTGGCATGTGATGCGGACGGACTTGCTGCTGGCACAATTCGACGGCCTGGAGTTGGACGCAGGAACGGTGGCGGAGTATATGATGGCGAAATTCCTGGCAAAACCAACTGTGATCCTGCGCAGCGATTCGCGCCGGATGGAGAACGCCGGGTTTGATGAGCCCTATAACCTGATGCTCAAGAATTACCCGAGAACTGTGGTTTTACATATCGATTCGCTAACGGATTATCTGAATCGTTGGGAAAAGATCAAACCTGAGAAACAGGATCCACTTGGCTTTGGTGAATTAATTAGGATTGAAAAACAGGCGATGGCGCAAGGGGTCAGTGACCTGGCGGCTCGGATCATCGCGGCTTTTGATGAGGCTCTCGAGATGACTTCGCCTTATTCCGAAGCAATGAAGAAGGAAATTTATCAAGCTGCGAGGCTGATGCCCGGCAGCGGATTTGACCAATTTGTTTCTGAGGATGATCTGGAAGATTTGATTAGCCGGCTGCAGTCACATGGCAGCTTATAAGCATTAGACTTGACTGCGTTTTCGCTTGAGCGCATCGGCGATCAGGACCAACAGGACGGAAAACAACCCCAGGACAATTGCAGCGACATAAGCATCCGTATATTGGCGTTCGTCCAACGAGCGGAAGATGTAGAGGGTTGCGGTTTCCGTGCGTCCCTGCACGCCGCCGCCGATGACTAACACAGCGCCAAATTCTCCCAGGGCCCGGGCAAAGGTGAGTGTCATGCCATAGATGAGGGCAGTTTTGAGTTGGGGGATAATCACCTGCCAAAAGATCCGCCACTTTGATGCGCCGAGAGTGGCAGCGGCACTCTCCTGTGAAAGGTCCAATTGCTGAATGACGGGGACCATCTCGCGAACCATGAAGGGCAGGCTGACGAACAACGTGGCCAGGAACATGCCTGGCACTGCGAAGGCCACCTGGATATCGAGTGCATCCAGAAGCGAACCGAGATGACCGTTGCGACCAAAAAGCAGCAGAAGCATATAACCGACCACAACCGGTGAGAGGGCAAAGGGGATATCCAGCAGACCGTTGATCAGTGCCTTACCAAAAAATTCCTGGCGGACGAGAACCCAGGCGGTCAGTGAGCCGAACACAGCCTGTACAAGCACAACAACTATCGCAATCCTGAAGGAAAGCCAAACCGACTGCAGGAAGGGGATCGAGATAAGGCTCTGCCAGGCAGCCTCCAGACCATTCTGGAAAGCGCCTTTGATTAATGCGCCGATGGGTGCCGCGATCAAGAAGCCGAGATAGGCAATGACCAGCGTCAGTAACAGCCAGCCGCCTAAGCTGCGGATGTTAGTTTTCATGCCGTGCTCCCCAGGATTTTTGAATTTTATTGGCAACCATCAGAATGATGATCGCAATGGCGAGGAGCAATAAGGAGACGGCACTTGCGCCAAGCCTGTTTTCAGATTCGACGGCGCCCAGAACATAAACTGCCGCTGTCTGGGTTTTCAGGGGGATGTTTCCTGCCACAATGACGACCGCGCCAAATTCACCGACAGCCCTCGAAAAACTGAGCAGCGACCCACTGATTAATGGGGGGAGTAAGGTTGGCAGGACGACAGTGCGGAAGGTGTACCAGGGCTTAGCGCCCAGTGTTGCTGCGGCATCTTCTTGAGAGAGGTCCAGGTTCATCAGGACGGGCTGGATGCTTCGGACGACAAAGGGGAAGGAAATGAACAGCAGTGCGACCACGATCCCGGGTGGGGCGAAGATGATATCCAGTTCGATTTTCTGTGAAAGGAAACCGCCCAGCGCGCTTTGTGGGCCATAGAGCATCACCAGCATCACACCGGTCACCAGGGTTGGGATGGCAAGCGGCAAGTCGACGATCGCATTCAGGAGCCGCTTGCCAGGGAATTCATAACGTACGAGAACGTAGGCGGTTGCCAGTCCCATGATGGCATTGATTAGGGTCATGAGGGCTGCCGTCCATAAGGTCAGCAGGATGGCGTGTTGAGCGATCGGAACACTGATCTGATGGACCAGGCCGCTCAAGCCTTCCCGAAACCCATCCTCCACGATGACGATTAAGGGTACAAGGATCATCAACGTGACATAGAGGAGGGCGGGGACGCGCAAGAACCATTTTGACACTCCGGTTTCCCGGCCTCCCTGATTTAATGCCAGGTTCATTACTGCGCGTCCCCTTGAGCAGATGCAATTGCTTGGTTATAAATACCGTCTTCGCCAAAGATATCTGTCATGATGGCATCCCAGCCACCGAAGTAATCCACTGTGAATATATCCTCCACTGGTGGGTATTCAGCTTCATTTTCAGCAGCGACATCTTCATTGACCACCCGCAGGCCGAATTTTGCAAAAATTGCCTGAGCTTCCGGGGTGAAGAGGAAGTTCACGAAAGCTTCGGCCACTTCGCGGGTACCGTGTTCATCCACTGAGGCATCCACAACCGCAACGGGATTCTGGATCAGAATAGTGGAAGATGGAATGACACGTTCATAAGTCTGGCCGGATTGACGCCCAACCAGGATCTCATTTTCATAGGTGATTGCCAAATCACCGATCCCCATTTCGAAGTTGAGGATGCTATCTCGGGCGGCTTTGTCCATCACGCTGACATTTTGGAGGACCTGAACGAGGAAGTCATAGGCGGCATCCGGGTCATCCCCCGGCACACCATCGACCTGACCGCGCAGAGCAGCGCCATAAACAGCCAGTACATTCCACATCGCACCACCGCTGGTGTTGGGGTTGGGGGTCAGAACTTCCAGTCCCGGCTGGGTCAGGTCCGCCCAATTGCTGACGCCTTTAGGATTGCTTTCCCGGACGGCAAGGCTGACGACGGAGGTGGTGACGATGCCATTGTTTTTCGCCGTTTTCCAGTCGTGAGTGATCAAGCCGGCATTCTGAATGCGGTTTACGTCCGCTTCCAAAGAGAGGGCAATCACATCCGCTTCAAAGCCCTCCACCACTGCCCGGGATTGGGCCCCGGAGCCAAGGTAGGATTCTTCAAAAATGACTTGCTGACCGGTTTCTTCGAACCAATAAGCCTGGAAGAGGGGGATGATCTCACCATAGGCTTCACGGGGTGTGGTATACGCGGCCAGGATCAGGTTGATCTGATCACCAGTGGGTTCTTCGGCCACTGAGGAGCAGGCCCCAAGCGAAACAGCCAGTATGGCAATTATTAAGAGCGTTTTAAAATTAATTTTCATTTCGATCTCCTGATGTTTTCCTGCAAGCGTTGCAGTTGATGTGAGCGAACGATTAGGAAAGAACAATCCTCCACCGTTGTCAGGATGGATTTGATCAAACCTTCCAACTCAAAATGTCCAGAGCGGCCAGGCAACGGCGCCCCTAACACAACCAGGTCATAATCCTGTTGCTGCATTTCTGCCTGGATTGCTGAGAGAATGTCACCTTCCCGGATCAAAACGTTGGATTGCACACCGAACCGGGCCAGGCTGTTTTGTCCATCATTGAGGAAGCGCTCCACACGCGTGTATTCATAATCATCAACATCTGTCTCAGGCAGCACGGTGAGCAGGGTGGCTTCGGCCCCAAAGTGGCGCAAGAAGCGGCCGGCGAAGAAGACATTGTCTTTGCCAGGTTCGCCGCTTGCCAAAAGGATCAATGCCTTTTGTAACTGAGCCGTGGGTTGGGTTGCCAGGAAAAGGTGCTGCTCGCCGGTTTGCAGAATTTGCTCAGGCTGTTCAATGCCAGCCGTAGGGCGCCATCCCAGAACAGCCAGGTCGTAAGGTTTTTCATCTGCCACTTTGGTCACAGCTTTATTGAACGGCTGATCGGAGAGTTCAACCTCCAGGGAGGCCATTCCGCTGCCGACTTCCTTACGGGCATCCAGCAAATGATCTTCCAATTTGGCCTGGTCCTGACCAATCCCCAGAATCGTCACCTGGGCATGTGCCATGCGGCCCAAATAGCCGCCCTGGATCAGCGCGGATTGGCTGCGTAGGGTACCATCGGAGAGAATTAGGAAATTTAAACCAGGGTGGGAGAGTACATGCAAACGCCGAATCCCGACCCATACTTGTTGGTTCATTTCGATTGGAAAACTGGTGCTTTGTTCTGGTGAACGATTGACATCCATCACGAAGCCGGGGATGCCATATGGTGTAACCGGTGATATAGCCCGGACACCTTTAATTGGAGGCATCTCTACGCGGAGATGTTCATTGGGGCCATTGAAACCCATCTCAATGACCTTGCCCTGACCAAGTGGCAGACCGCTTAGATTGGTCTCAGCCTTGGCCAGGTCAATGTCCTCAGGCCGGGAGAGAATTTGCGCCCGATGGCCGGCATGAAGATCGTAGGTCTCCGCTGGAATAGGAAAGCCATGAGAGCCCAGGAAGACCTCATGACCATTGCGTTGTCCAAGCAGCAAATTAGCTGATCCGAGGAAGGAGGCCACATATTCCGTTTTGGGGAATTGATAGAGCTCATGTGGCGTTCCAACCTCGATCAGCCTTCCATAGTTCATTACGCCGATCCGGTCCCCCAGGTCAAAGGCCTCTTCCTGATCATGCGTTACCAATATTGCGGCAACCCCTAGTTGCCGCTGAATCTTCTTAAGACTTCTGCGCAGTTCAACCCTGATTTTGGCATCCAGTGCACCGAGAGGTTCGTCCAATAGCAGAACATCCGGTTCAATGGCCAGGGCTCTTGCCAGGGCGACTCTCTGTTGCTGTCCCCCGGAGAGTTGGGCTGTCATTCGGTTTCCCAAGCCAACCAGACCGACCATTTCCAGAAGTTCATCCCGCCTTCGCTGGCGTTGTTCCATTGGAACTTTTCGAACCCGCAGACCAAACTCGATGTTCTGAGCAACGGTCATGGATTGAAAAAGGGCGTAATTTTGAAAGACAAACCCAATATTGCGCTTCTGAGGTGATTCGTGGGAAACATCCCGGCCATGCAGCCAGACCCGCCCCTGATCCGGTTCGATCAGCCCGGCGATGATGTTTAGAACGGTGGTCTTTCCACTGCCGCTGGCACCCAGCAGCACAAAAAACTCGCCGTTGTCAATTTCCAGGTTCACATTATTGACGACAACCTGGCGGCCGTAATATTTACTGATATTTTCCAAGCGAATCGACATTAAATCCTCTGACTGAAAAAGAGCCAAGCATTGGAGCCTGGCTTTGATTTCCATTAAATTCTACTCAGAGGATGTGACCGGCATCGTGATAGCTATGTGACAAACGTGTGATATATTTTGGGGTAAAAAAAGGGGTCTAGGGAGCGAAACTGTAGCCGATTCCGGGATGATTCTGGATCATCTTGGGATTACTGGGGTCAATTTCAATCTTTTGACGCAAGCGGCGAATCAACTGCCGCAACATTTCCTGTGTGGCACCGCCGGGACCCCAAACATGATCAATCAGGCTGGTGGTCGGGAGCACCTGGTTGATATTCAGGAATAACACTTCCATCAATTGGCTCTCCAGACGTGTGAGTACCACGGGATCAGAATCCCCGCGGGTAAATTCATGCCGGTTTGGATCAAAGCAGATATCTTTGATGGTGAAGGGGGCTGACGAGAGTATTTGACCTTCCCCCGCACGGCGGAGGACTGTTTGCACCCGGGCGACCAACTGACGGGGACTGAAGGGCTTGAGGATGTAATCATCTGCACCCAGGTTTAGGCCTTTGATGATGTCCTCTTCCTCATCGCGCACGGTGAGCAGGATGATGGGGACATTGGAGGTCTTGCGGATCTCACAGCAAACATCAAAGCCGTCCCGTAGCTGGCTTTCACCCGGCAAATTGACATCCAGAATGATGATATCGACCGGTTCCTGATGGAAAACTCGGATGGCCTCGGGGGTATCAAAGGCCAATAAAGTCTCAAATCCAGCCCTGCGGAGCGTGAAGGCCAGGAGATCTGATAAGGTGCGATCATCATCAACGATCAGAGCTTTCATCATTCACCTCCAGAGGTGGTTGGCAGGGTAAACCAGAAAAGGGCGCCACCGGTTTCAGGGTTGCAGTACCCCACCTGACCGGATTGGGATTCGATAATGGCTTTTACTACCGATAAGCCCAGCCCAAGCCCCAATTGGGGGGCATCTTCTGCGGATTTTGGCGTGAGGAAACGGTTGAAGACCTGGTTTTGCAGATTCTCAGGAATGCCCGAACCTTGGTCCTGCACTTCCACCAGGATGGCCTTCTCAATCAAAAGGGAGCGAATGGTAATCTGACTTTCCTGCGGGCTGTGCTTGATGGCGTTGGAAAGCAGATTGATCAGCACCTGGATTGTCCGGCGTTTATCCGCTCTCACGATGATATCTTGTTTCGTTTCGGGGCTTTTGATGGAAACGTGATGCAGGCGGGCAATTGGCTCCATCGTCAGTACGGCCTCTTCCACAATCTGACTGAAGGCAACCGGCTGTGGATTGACTTTGAAGCGACCGCCTTCAATGCTGGCAGCTTCGATCAGGTTGTCGATCAGGGATTGGAGATTGACGATGCCGATATTGATCGTATGGAGGAGCTGTTCAATTTCAGGTGGCGTGAGATCTGGGAGCTGGTCGACCAGAAGCTCAACCGATGCCGAGAGGGCTGCCAATGGCGTCCGGAATTCATGGGTGATGTTGGCCATGAACTCGCCGATCAGATGATGGATGCGTTCTTCGTCGGAAACATCCCGGATTACCAGGGCTGTGGTGGCGTTGCCGGCATCGGGTGGGATAAATTCGGAGCGGGATACGGCCAGCAGGACTTCTTTCTCACCAATCAGGACCGGTATCCGGCGGACCTGATCCGCCAGGGGGATCTGTTGGCTGAAACGATCCTCGCCGGGCATGGTTGTGAGGATCTCGTCAATGGGTGCACCGATGATCTCTGAGGGTGTTTTGCCGGTGAGCCGGAAGGTGGAGGCGCTGGCAAAGGTCACATAATGGCGATTGTCCAGCGTGAGCAGGCCTTCCACAATGGCGTTGAGCAGCCCTTCGATCCAGATTTTTTCCTTCTGGAGCTGATCCAGGGAGTGTTTTAGGCTGACCCGCGCATCTTCAAGCGCATTGGCGAGTTGGTCAATTTCCCAAAGGTCGGAGACTGTGGTTAATTGGGTGGTGAGATCTCCTTCACGGAGCCGAACCGCGGATTGAGCAAGTTTGTTGAGGGGCTTACTGATCTTTCTGGAAATGATGACCGCAAGGAAAGCCGCCAGGAGGCTGATGAGCGATAGGACTAGAATAATGATCCAGCGTAATTGCCGATTCGCCTGGATATACGGCGCAACATGGAGGAAAGCCAGCCACTGCTGATCGGGATTGTCGAGCCCGGTTAGTGTCTTGACCATCACTATTTGGTTTCCCTGACCTTCAGCAGGCAGGGATAGGATTTGGTAATTGGTCAGGTTTTTTGGTTTGATGTGATCAAGTTCCGTGGGGTGAACGGCTAGGTTGCTGCTGACCAGGTCATTGTCAATGTAAAAAGCGTAATCCAGTCTGCTTTGGGTTGTAAATTCATTTATGATCCCACTCAATAGCTGTCCGACCACAATATCGTTTCCGTTTTCCAGTGGGGCCTGGGTAACCATCCAGGCTGTCCCCTCAATGGAAAGGATATTGCCTGATGAAGTTCTCTCGCATAGTCTGTCGGTATCCTCTGGACTGGCTGAGGCGAGAGGAGTTTCTCCATCGCAAATCAGGATGGCGTCAAAACCAGAACTATTTTGGATGCCTACCAGGTAGGTGTGAAGAGTTTCTGAATCGGCATTGATTGCTAATAGAGATTTCAAGGTAGGGCGCTGGACCAGAAGGACAGCCAGGTTATCGAGTTGATTAAGTTTGCTATCTAAAAGGGCCTGGGTGGTATGATCGGCCTGATCCAAGAGGGCTTTGAGCTGGGTTTGGGTCTGATGCTCCAGCACGAGAGTCGCAGGAATGCCTAATGCCAGGATCGTCCCGAGGGTGAATGCCACAAAGATGACGATCAACTGAACCGTAAATCGCTTAGGTGAAAGATGAAGGCGAAGTTTACGGAGGTTCATGTTTTACGATAGCCTTTCGAAGAGAATGGGCTTTGCCAGATTGTTCACCTCAAATATAGCATTGAAGCCCAAGCTTGACAATGTATCCTGAAAATCCAAGGAAATTAATAAAGAATTTACAAAAAGTGCAGTTTTTTCATTGGTGTCAAAGGAATACTGTTCTATAATGTTATTGTTATTTTACCCGGAGGAAAACGTATGATCACCATTATTACTGATAGCACTTGTGATGTCCCTGATGAATTGATTGAAGAATATGGAATTGTGGTTGTTCCTCAATATATCATTTGGGATGACCAACAACTTCGCGATCGGGTGGATATTCAACCAGTTGAATTCTATGAACGGTTAACCACCGAGAAGCAACGACCGACCACGGCCCAGGTCAGCACCGGTGATTTCTTGGCAGCGATTAATCAGGCGATAGAACTCGGTGCGACGGAAGCTGTGATACTCACTGTTTCCAGCGCAATGTCCGGTACGTACAACATGGCCAAGCAAGCCGCAGCTGATGCGCCCATCCGAGTGGAAGTGATCGATTCAAAAGGTCCTACCATGACCTTGGGATGGCAGGTATTAACAGCCGCCCGCGCCAGGGATGAGGGGGCGAGCCTGGATGAAATCGTTGAGAAGGTTGCCAAAGTTCGGACTGGTATGGTGCAGATGGTTGCAATGGAGACGCTGGAATATCTGCAATACGGCGGCCGAATTGGTGATGCCGTCAAATGGGTGGGGACTATCCTCAAGGTGAAACCGCTTGTTTCCATTGATCACCAATCAGGCCGCGTCCAGCCCACCGGGTTGGCCCGGACGCAGCGCGCCCTCAAGGAAATGCTCTATAAGAAATTCTTTGAGCAATTAGCGGGTGGCAAGAAGCTTCATATTGCCGTTCTACACGGCAATGCTTTCGAAGAAGCTCAAAAGCTGGTGGAACGCATCAATAAGGATTTCAACCCTGTTGAACTGTTGGTCAATGTAACCGGGCCTGTTTTGGGGATCAACACCGGGCCTGGCGCATTGGCTCTTTGCGGTTACGCCGAAGAATAAATAAGCGCAACTAATACCTTAAATGTAAAAACGCCCAAGCTCAAGGTTTGATCCGATGAGAGGGGCGTTTTTTTGTTATCAGTTTTTATTGGGTGAAATACACCCACGAAGCACTTTAGAGTATCCGTTATTGGACTTGCCTAATCAAGAGGTAGCGGTTTTTGGGGCTGGTTTTCACAACATCCCATCCCGGGAATGGCATTTCAGCTTTGATCAGATCCGACAAGCCGGAACGGATCTTGACCACCAGGTGATTTTCCTGCAGGAAGAGGAAATCAATTCCCTGGATGTGGTCGATTTCATTTAGCTTCTCCTCTACCACGGAAATATCATCCATTTTGTCAAAACCCTCAATCCAGACAACCCATTGGTCATCATCCAAATTGATTCTTTCCAAAATATTGACATAGACCTGTTGTTGATCTTGTTCTTCTGATTCTTCCATTGTTTCAAGGTCTGGCTGGTCTAAGTCTGCTAATGATTCTGAATCCACACCTAGATAGGTGACCACCTGTTGATCTGAGCCTAAAGCTGTTTGGAGGGCGGTCTTGGCCCGAAGAAGGATTTCATCCTCTGTGATGGCGTCTTGCGGGAAGCTGGCAATACCAGCTTTGGCCTGAGTATCACTTGCTTTGTTGATCTTCTGAATCAGGCGTTGGGTGACGATTAGAGCACCCTTATCGCCTGTTTCGGGAAGGATCAGCCCCATTCGATCGTTTATGAAGGCAATATCCAAGTTCGTGCGGATACCATCCAAAAGAACCTCAGCCACTTTTTTATTGACCTTTTGGAGATCTTCTTCGGAGAGTTGGTCTCTTTGGAGGTAATCGAAAAGGACCAACGAAACGTCGTGGTGATAGCGTCGCCCACGCATGATTTCTGTAATTAGAGTTTGGTTCGCAAATTTCCAGCGCATCAGAGAGGTGGACTCATCGTAAATCATCAGAGAATCAGCGACTTGTTGAAGCCCTGCAAATTTTAACTCGATCTTTCGGACAACATGTGCATAAATGTTGCAGATGATGGCGGTGATCAGGAAAACAGCTGTACCCATTACGGTTGACACGATGAAAACCATTTGGTTGTTGATTAGACTGTATCCTGTTCCTGCAAAGACGCCCGTTGCGATGATCAGACTCACCCATGAGGCAAAGGGGAATAGGTTTGTCAGTGAAAATACAATGATGAACAGGTTGAGGGCCATCCCAACCAGGCTGAGGGTTGGTGCAAAGTAAATGAGCACATAAGCCCCTACCATGTTCCACAAGACCAACAGGAGGATATGTAGAAATAGTTTTCGGATTTGAAGATCGGTTTTATTTTTCATTTGTCACCTCAAGACTGATCATCAGGCGTCTTATTTTAAAGATATGTGATCAGAACAATGATAACGTATATTTCGTTACTCCCCCAGAAGCCAAACCAGGTTTGGTAGTTTTTGCCTCTTAGGGTATAGTGGTCTGCTTGATATTACGATTATGATTTGCGAGCCAAGAAGGGTGGGGCTGGGATCGCGTCGCAAAATTCGTCACTATCAAAGCATAGATTAACATAATAATACGCGTAAATGACTTGTGTCTAAGGTAAATGACTCTGTTTCATTTCATTTAGAAGTCAGTTTCATAACAATGACACCCGCTTTACTGTTCTATTATATTGAGGATAGGTCTCAGATTATGCTCATTTATGAAAGGCCTTTCCAGTATTGGACACATTTTTGGGTAGAAATTAAAATACTGGCGTAAGCTCCCATGGAATGTTCAATTTGGAACAAAACAGTAACAAAAAACATAAAAGATAATTAATTACAACTGAGCCTCGTATACGTTATTATGTTTGATGAAAATGTCACTTGCAACAATAAGCCTTTGACATTCGAGCGTTTTACGGCAGAATTTCGGCCAAGAGTAGGATTTGGCAACGAATTTGCAATGAGACCAGATAGAATTTTATTTATCTGTGGATGAGAAATTAACGATTAAATTAAGATTTGGTATTGGAAAAAATAAGAATTGATTAATAATGGCACAAAACTTGCTCTAGATACTGTTGTGAAATGGAAAGTTAGACCATCACAACCCTTTAGTAGTGATAGGGCGCTGAGGAATGGTTATGACAACGACTTCGTTCAAAGATAGATTGGCTAAGTTCAATGCGTTCTGGGAAGAACTTGAGACCGGTGAGGAGCTATCACAGGTGAGTGATAAAGCTCTTCGAAAGGTCGTACGTTTTCTCCCGGAAACTTTGGCATGCCCTGATATCACCTCGGCTCGCATAATCTATAGGAACAAAACCTATTCCTATGGAAAGGTCGGAAGGGCTACTCATGAGATCGTTGAACCCATTAAAACTTTCCAGAACCAAATTGGTCAGGTGGAATTTCATTACTCAGAAAACGGGGCGAAATGCAGCCGGACAGGTCTGGATGATGATGGATTTATTCTCAAGCTAGTCACAGAACGGCTTGGTGTTCTTTCCACCTTTATTGAAAAAGACATAGAAATTGAAAAGTTAAAAGATGAAGCGCTCAATGCTTACGATCGGACGATTGAAGCTTGGGCGGCTGCTTTTGAAACACAACAGAAAGAAGCCAGCGGGCACACAGAAAGAGTTGTTAACCTGGCAATGGAACTGGCGCGGGAGATGGGCTTCCCCGACGAAGAATTGGTCCATATCCGCCGAGGCGCATTGCTGCACGATATCGGCAAGATCAGCATCCCGGATGAAATTATCTCCAAGCACGGCAAGTTGACCGAAGAAGAATTTGATGTCGTCCGGCGGCATCCCCTGTTTGCCAAAAAATGGCTTTCGCAGCTCGAACTCCTCAAACCCGCTTTGCAAATTCCCTATTACCACCATGAAAGATGGGATGGCAGTGGATACCCGCTGGGGCTGAAGGGGAAGGATATCCCCCTGGCTGCCAGAATGTTCTCAGTTGTTGATGTGTGGGATGCACTCACCTCAGACAGGCCCTATCGCAGAGCCCTGAGTAAGGAAGAAGCGCTCAACCTGATCATTTCACAATCCGGCTCCCACTTCGACCCAAAAGTCGTTGAGCATTTTATCAAAGTGCTCTCCAATGAGAACTTGATCAATGCTCCGCATCAGCTCAGGATCCAGGCTTTTGGTGGAGAGAAGGTTTGGCTTCAGAATATTCTGATCACGACCAGTGACTGGCAGGTACATGCCGCCAAAGAAATGTTCTTTGTCTTTTTGGCCCATCCCGGTGGGCTGACCAAAGAACAGGTCGGGTTATATATGTGGCCGGATGCCTCCACTGAGGAGTTGGACATTAAGTTCAAGAATACCCTTTATCGCTTGCGCAGCGCTGTCGGTAAGCAGGTGATCTTGCTTGCGGAAGGGATGTATCGCTTCAATCCCATGCAGGAATATGCCTTCGATGTGGAGATCTTCCTGACCTCCATTCAACGGGCTAATGAAGTGGATGAACCCCGGCAGAAGATCAAACACCTCTCACATGCCATTCAGCAATATGGCGGCGATTATTTGCCAGAAGTTGACGATTACTGGGCGATCCCGGATCGGGAGAAATTCCGGCAGATGTATATTGATGCGCTGTATACGATCGCGAACTTGTATTTTGAGAGAGAAGTGTATAAATCTGCCCTGCGTTACTGCCATCAGGCCTTGACGGAAGACAATGCCAATGAAGAAGTTCACCGTCTTGCGATGAAGATCCACGCCGTGACTGGTAATAAGGCTGAAATCATCCGCCAATACGAAGCATGCCGGCAGGAATTGGAAGAAAAATTTGATGTTGAGCCATCTGAACAGACTCTACTCCTTTATGACACTTTAATTAATGCCTAGACCTATTTTTGTCGACCAATCGAAAAGGAGAGACGCAACTAATTCACCGGTATTCTTAGGAGCAATGATTTCTCGGTAATCAATTGTTTACTTAGCTCGGATTAATGTACTGGAAGACACTATTGGAGCCTACGCAGTTGGATACTATAACTGTGCGGAAGACACATTGTTGTTATACAGAAGAATTATTAAAATGAACACACAAAGAAGAACAGACCAGATGAGTATCGACCTTAGAGATCCTTTCTATGAAAGGAATAAGGCTGATCGATCAAAGCTCATCACAGAATTTAGACGAATAAAAAGAGATCTTTTGGCGATTAACGACCAGGATGCAAATCGCTGGTTGCAGGCATTGGATCTTTACGATAAAGAAATCACAGAGCATACGCTGAGGGTGACTTCTTTATCTTTAAAGATTGCCCATAGCCTGGGCCTTCCCAAACGTGGTTTAATGAATATCCAATTAGGGACACTGCTTCATGATATTGGAAAGCTGGGTATTCCGGAGAGCATCATGCAAAAGCCGGGTCGCCTAACCCCCTATGAGTTTCAGGTGGTTCAGGAACATCCACTTTTCGCGATGGAATGGCTGACCAAATACCCCCAATATAAGCCTGCCATGGTCATCCCGCTCTACCATCATGAGTGGTGGGATGGCACTGGATATCCATTTGGCTTGGCTGGGGATGAGATTCCCAGGTTGGCACGGATTGTGGCTGTTGCAGATGTATGGGATGCGCTGACTTCTGACCGACCATATCGCAAAGCAATGGCGGAGAGCCAGGCCTTGTATATCATCACCTCGGAATCGGGCACACATTTTGACCCTGAAGTTGTGGATGTGTTTCTGGATTATGGCATTTTTGAGACGAATTATTTCCCAGCCTATGCTACCATATTTGCTTAATGAAAAAAGGCCCGAATCTCGGGCCTTTTGATCTATATAGGGTAATAATGTTAGGAACTGGTGGAGGCGCCGTCTCCGCCTTTATCTTTAATCCGGTAAAGGGCGTTATCCGCCCGGTTCAGCAAGTCTTCAAGCGAATCGGACCAATCCTCAACGGAAGCAATACCAGCACTGAAGGTGACTATGAAGCTTCGCTCACCGTAGAAGACAGGTGAGGTGGACATCACACTGCGGATCCGCTCCATGACCAACAGGGCATGTTCCGCGTCCGTCTCGGGTAATAACAAAAGAAATTCATCGCCGCCAAACCGTCCGAGGATATCGACATCTCGGATGATTTCCTTGACGATTTTGGCGAATACCGTCAGCGCGCGGTCGCCAGCCAGGTGGCCATAAGTGTCATTGATGCCTTTAAGGTTATCAAAGTCCAGAATGACCACTGAGAGGGGGTGATGATAACGGCGTGCTCGGCGGAGTTCCAGCTCTGCCAGGTTCATGAAATGCCGGCGGTTGGAAATATTGGTTAATTCATCAATAGTGGCTTCTTGATAGAGCTGATCGAGCAGATGTTTACGTTCGGTGATATCACGGGAAAGTCCATGATATCCGATCAGGTTGCCATAATTGTCATAGTGGGGTGCCGCGACCACTTCCGTCCAGATCCAGCTGCCATCTTTACATTTTTGCTCGATCTCAAAGCGGGTGGTCATATTGTTATTGCCGACTTCTTCTTTTTCCTGGTGATGAGTGATCTTTTGCCTTACCAGTTCAACACCTTCCGGTTTGAAGAAAGCCCAAATTTGCTGGCCGATCACTTCTTCACGCTTGAATCCACGAGTTCTCTCGTCGGCAGGACTCATATAATCGATTCGTAATCGTTTATTGATGTGCCAGATGACATCACCGGAATTTTCCGTCAGGAAGCGATATTTTTCTTCTTTTTCGCGCAATTTCTCTTCCATTTTTTTACGGGAGGTGATATCTCTGACCACGCTGAGAATATGGGGCTCATTGTTGACCTGGATGATCCGCGAAGAAAGCAGCCCCAGAAGCGGGCGGCCATTTTTCTTACGGAATTGGAATTCCATATCTTCAATTACGCCGGTTTCAGTTAAAAGCACGATGAAACGGGCGCGTTCGGTTGGGTCAAACCAGATATCCACATCCAAAGTGGTTTGTCCGAGGACTTCTTCGCGCGAATACCCGGACATTTTGGTAAAGCCATGGTTGACTTCGTTAAAAAGACCATCTCGGAGCCTGGTGATCAGGACTGAGTCCGGGATAGTATTGAACATCAGGGTGTATTTTTCTTCGGCTTCAACAGTTTCCTGGTTTAAGCGAAGGTTCATCAAATAAATAAAGCTAAAATTCCAAAGTGTAATTGAAGCATAAAGAACAAAGTATGAAATCGCCTGCATGGTAGTGGGCAGGTTATTTAAGTCTGGCGCGGGAAGGATCAACCACGCTAGCGTATGGGTCAGGTAAAAGAGAGTATTGGCAATGAAGGCTATACCAATAAAATGGCGGAACGGTCGATCTGCCAGGGATTTCTGTTTTAAGGTGATAATGGCTATTAGGAAAGAAAAGCCAGCAAAGCTAAAGGCAGAGAGGGCGTTGGGTATGAGGTAATTATCAAATAATAGGGAAATTAGTAGTACCAGGCCATAGAGTGCAATGAACAGGATGGGGTGGAGGCTTTTCTTCTTGAGTATTCGGAAGAAAACAAGGACCCCGTGGAAAAGCACCAGACCGCTTGCTGCGAGGAAGATATCTTCGATGACAAATGAGTATATGCCATACGAAATGAACCCTTGCGAGAAGAGGAATAAATAATAAAAGCTAATCGTTAGTGTCCCAAGTATCAGCCAGAGAAAACCAGGGAAGTCTTTACCCTTCCGAAATTGAACGTAAAGGATGAAAACTTCCAGAAGGACCGTCAGGCCGAATATTAGGCAGATGGTATGGATATCAAAGCTCATCATTGCTCATATTATAGAATATTCAATACTCAAAATGATATAAATTAATGCTAGGTAATAGAATACCATATAAAAACTCATTTAAAATTAAGATTACATATCAAATCAATCAAAAGCGTTTATTAGGATCAAGTTTTAGCAATTCTGCTGATGTGAAAAAATGGCGGAATGCCTTTGTCTCCCCCAATAAAATCTTTAACATATTTTCGTAAATTTCAAGGTTTTCGATATTGGCATTTGTGGCGGGTTGGGAGAAACGCAGGATATCTTCCTGCACCGACACGTCAAAAGCGCCTTTCGCTTCCCAGAAGCGAAGGGCTGCCAGGGTGGGGCTGACCTCAGCGGCACAAGCTGATGCCAGGGTTGGTAAGGTGGTTTCGCCTGCTTGTTTGGAAAGGGTGTATTTCGCCAGCCCCGCAACCACTTTGATAAAAGTTTTCCAATCCTCCAGGCTCGGATCTATGCCGAACACGATGACTTTTTGGGGCTTGACCTGCCGGATGACCTCAGACAGTATCCTCTGGGAGGGCGGCGTGGTCCAGATGACCAACGCCTCGCTCTCGGTCAATCCCATACGGGTGATGGTGGGCACGCCTTCTGGTGGATTGGATTCAGCCCAAACCTGAACATCTTTTTCTATTTCTAGGATGTCCTTCAAGAGAGAAATCGGGACGGGCTTCATCCGCATATCCACCCATTCCAACGCATGTTTTGGCTTTTTGGCTTTATCCGTTGCCACAGGGCGGGAGTGCATCCATTCCGCGTTGATCTGGGCAGTTCCCCGATAGTCACTTTGTGAGAGTTGGCAAAGCAGGTCAAATTCGTTCGGAGGGAGAGGTTCACTGGCACCATTCCACCAGATGAACTGATGCTGATCGCCCACCTGGTCTCTGGCAATCAATTTTCGATGGTCACCGGTTTGGCCAATTTCCGTAGCTGAGACGTATTCAAGATCCCGGATCAGGAAATTTAGCGGGGGATTTCCCGCGCCAAACGGCGCCAGGCGTTCGATCTCTGCGATCACGTCGAAATTGATCTCTGAGAGGGTGATTGTCTGGTTGATCTCAATTTCAGCGATGTGTTCAGCTGTTTTGGCTTGTTCTTCAACAGCCTGGAACAGGCCGCGTTTGAATTTGGCGTAATTCTCAGGCGAGAGAGCCATACCCGCTGCCATCGGATGGCCGCCATAGCCCAGGAGGAGGTCTGATTGGGAGCCAATCGCCTGGGTGATATTGATGCCCTCAACCGACCTGGCAGACCCGTGGAATGGATCGGAACCAGTGAGCAGGATGGCGGGTTTATGAAAATGCTCGACCAGCCGGTTGGCGACAATACCGACCACACCACCCGGCCATTCCGGATAGTGGAGGACGATGGCTGGGGCGTGGCGGTCATCCGGTGAATCCTGAAGGATCTTCTCGGCGGCTTGGGCCACCTGGCGGGTGATCATCTGGCGCTGGGCATTGAGGGCTTCAATTGTGGAGCCGATCACCCTGGCACGGCCGGGATCAGTTGTGGTCAGAAATTCAACAATCGAATTCGCATCACTCAGCCGGCCCACCGCGTTCAAGCGTGGTGCGATCTGGAAACCGATGTGGGTCTCGGTGAGCTGTTGGGGATTGATTTTGGCGTTGGTGAAAAGGGTTTGCAGTCCCAGGCGTTCGGTATGGCGCAGATGGGTCAGCCCCTTTTGCAGGAGCCAGCGGGTATCGCCATGCAAGAGGGCAACATCCGCCACAATGCCCAAAGCAGCCAGCTCATAGAAAGGGCCGCTGTCAAAAGGTTCATCTAAATAGCTATAGAGCCCCTCCATCAGCTTGCAGACCACACCCACACCCGGCAGAGTGCGCAGGGTGTGATCCTCCGGCAGCCGCTGGGGATTGACCACGGCATCCGCAGGCGGCAGGGTTGCCCCCAAGGTGTGATGGTCGGTCAGCACCACAGGAATGCCAGCGTCTTTGACCGTCTGGATGTTGTCATATTCCGTGATCCCGGTGTCGCAGGTGATCAGCAGGTCAAAGCCCTCATCCAGATATTCCTGCAATACATCGGCTGTGATGCCGTGCGATTCTTTTGCCCGAATGGGGATATGATAGCGCACATCCGCGCCCAGGCCGCGCAATCCTTCAAAAAGAATCGTGGTGGAGGTCTGACCGTCCACATCGAAATCACCCCAGATCAGGATGTGCTCCTGATTGTTGACCGCTTTGGTGATTAGTTCGTAGGCGATGTGCGCATCAGGGAGTTCATCCGCGGAGGTCGGGTGGTAAGCGTCCGGGTCCATGAAGGCCTGAGCGGCTTCGACCGTGCGGAAACCGCGCCGCCAAAGCGTCTCAGCGACGAGAGGGTGGCCGCCAATCGTCCGGCGGAAATCCTCCGGGATTGTGATTGGTTCAGGCTCAATCCAGCGGACCTCTTCAAGCATCAGAATGCGATCTCTTCAATCTGGTCAAAATCCAGTTCGTCATCATTTTCCACAGTAGTCAGCTCGAAATCCTCAAACTCATCCAAATTACCCGCCACGGTCCCCCGGTCACAATGTGAACGGTAGACACAGTAGCGACATTTGGTAAGGTCTGCTGTGCGGAGGAAGCCGTTATCGGGCAGTTCTGCAATCTCACGGATCAGATTGGTGAAAAAGGCCAGGTCCTGCTCATATTGCCCTTGGGAATAGGGCAGGCTGATGGGCAGTTCCGGTTGGGACGTGAACCAGTAGTTCATTTCGATTTGCTCAGGTGGAGTCTCCTCACCGCCATTTAGCACGCAGCCGGATTGCGCCAAAAGGAACCGGTAGAGACGGGTTTGAATCCGTTCTTCCAGCCATTTTTGTTTGGGCTGTCTGCGGCTCGTTTTCCAGTCGAATATCACCAGCTTGCCTGAGGATTGCACCAGAACGAGGTCGAACTTTGCCACCACTCTGTGACCTGCCAGACCGGTGCTGAGGATGGTCTCGACATAGCGAGTCCCTTCCAACAGGGGCGGTACAAATTGCAGGAAGTCCTCCCACCAAAACATCATCTCAGGGCTGGGATCCGCAGCCACCTGGTCGGTTAGGCGCTCCTCGGGAATGCCCAACAGGTATTGCTGGATCAGCCGGTGAAAACGGCCTCCGGTCTGGCCGCGCTGTTCGAATTCGAGGGCATCGTCCACTATCAGAGCCGGCCATTTGGCATGCTGGATATAGCGCAGGTTGAAGCGATAGGGGCAGTCAATGTAATCCTGCAGGTTGCTCTGGGTGAAATCAAAGGTTTCTGGCATGTTCATTGGCGTTTCTCCCAGTCATTGATCAATTCAAGGAAAGCCCGGGCGATGACATTCTTAGCGGATATTCGGCCGGAATTGGCCGTCACCGTCAGCCAGCTTCTGGCCCGGGTAACACCTACGAAGAAAAGCCGCAGCCTTTCACGGATGAATTCCTGACGGGCTTCCAATGAGGCCGCACCTTCCTGATACCAGTTGAGGCCGCGTTTGGCAGTCAGAGCAGTGAGTTGGGCCAGGGTCTCGGCTTCCAGATTGAGGTGATCCCGTACGAACCATTTCTCGGACTGATATTGATCATAATCCTCGCCCGAGGGGAAATTGTAATTATTGACCGCGGTCAGGTAAACGGCGTCCCACTCCAGACCTTTGGCCTTGTGCATGGTGGCAATGACCACCTGGCCGGGATAGAGGTCGGGATCAAAGGCTGAGTCTTCATCCGAAAAGCCCAGGAAGCGGCGCTGGTTATTGGCGATCTGCTTCATCTCTTCCGTGAACTCCGGCAAGCGCCAATCCGGGTGGGCGTTGGCAAGCTGGCGGAGGAGCACGGAGAGTTTATGGGCCAGGGCCAGTTCGGCGGGCTCGAGGAACAGGTCCTGTGAAAGAGTCAGGACGAGTTGGTCTATGGGCAGGAAAACGGAGTTCTGCCAGCGCTGGATCACGTCCCGGAAGGTCTCGAGTTCATCCAGCATGGCGGCCTCAGCGGAATCCGCGATAAGCGTATCGAGCCATGAATGGTCCATCTGCGGCCAGAGGTAATCTTCCACACGTTCCAGGGATTTGATTTGGTCTGCGATGGCTTTGAAGAAGGGCCAGCGCTGTTCATCTTCGCGTTCCTTGCGCCGCCACACCCGGTAAGCCGTGGAGAGTTTGCCGCTGTCACGCGGGTCACAAAGGTAATTCAGGATGTGGTAGATCGCGCTGGTGGAAAGCCGGGTGGAGGAAGTGGAACGCAGCAGGCTGTCCACCACCGGGATACCCCGGTCCTGGCATTCATCAGCGAACTTGAAACCGCGGGCGTTTCTCGGTGAGAGGATCGCAACGGTCTTGTCAGGATGTTCCGCAAGCCAGGCTTCGATTGAATCGACCACAAACCGCACTTCCTGATCCGGTGTCATGAGATCTTCAATCAACTGAATACACTCGGGGCAGTCCGGTGGGTTGGGTTGGGGGTCATCGGGTGGCGTGGGCTGGATAAGCGGTGGGTTAAGCGCGCTGCGGGCATCCCAGTTGGGGTGATGATCCTGAGTCCAGTTGATCAGGTGATTGGCAAGGGAGAGGATGCTGAGAGTGGAGCGGCCGCTTTCCGGCAGAGATCGGGGAGTGACATCTGGCCGCTGAATGAAGTCCAGCAGGTAATGAGGACTGGCTGTGGTGAAGGTTTCATAGATGGCTTGATTTGGATCGCCAACGCGCACCCAGTTGCCGGATTTGCCGGTCAGCAGGGAGAGGATCTTCTGTTGCAGGAGGCTTGAATCCTGGGCTTCATCTTCCAGAATAAAGGGCCAGCGCTTTTGTAACAGAGTGACCAGAGAGGGATCGGATTCTAAGCATTGCAGGGCCAACCGGATCAGATCGTCAAAGTCCACGCTGCCGCGGTAATTGAGGGCATCCTGATATTCGTGGTAGAGTTCCACGCCCATCTGTACCAGTGGCAGCGGGATGGGAGAGCTGCTCAGGAGTTTTTCGAGTTTATTCGGTGTGAGCTGGCGGTCCTTTGCCAACCTGATGAAAGCCACGGCAATTGATTCGACCATGGCAGGCAGGTTGCGGCTCTCAGTGTAGACCTTGCCCAATTGGGAATCATCCACATCCAGATAGGGATCAAAGAATTCCGGGTGAGCTTTGAGCCAGGCATCCGCCACAGAGCGTATTATGCGGGTGCCCTCCACCTCATCGAGGATTTGGAAACCGTGGCTCAGCCCAGCCAGATCGGGGCGCATCCGGACGATGTCATTAGCCAGGCCATGCAGGGTGCGTACGCGATAACCCAGCCCGGGGAGCAGCCCGGCGGCCTGCAGTTGGGTGGAGATTCTGGCGGAGAAGTTATCTACGGCGGCGTTGACCAGCGTGACGATCAGGATTTCCTGGTCGGGGTTGATCGCGCCGGATTTGATCAGGTCTGCGGCGAGATAGGAAAGCGTCCAGGTCTTGCCGCTGCCGGGCACGGCGCTGACGCCCATCTTCCCGTTCTTATATTGCAGGATCTGCTGCTGCCCAGGGCGGAGCTTGATGGTGGCGTCGCTCATTTAGCCCCCCGTTTGCTCTCAAGTAGCACCTGCTGGAAGATTCGCAGGAGCAGGCCCCGGTTCTCATAACCGGAGACATCCATCTCACTCATCCCGAGATAAACCTTCTGGCGGCAGCGGTTGAGTAGCCCCAGTGACAAACGCTGCAAGGTGTCATTGGCGGCATTGACCTCATCCTCCGCTGTCCAGACCTTATTGGATGGCCAATTGCGAGAGAGCACATAGGGCTGGGTCAAGGGCTGGTCGAGGCGCTGGTACCAGGAGGGGCTGCCAATATCCAGCCAGAACTGAACATCCACGGGCTGGTTGCGCATCAGGAAGGTATAGGCAGGCGCCAGGAAAACTGAATCCTGGGGTGTATCCTGCCAGGGTTGGATGTATTGCGCAGCTATGACGCCATCTGCAACCATCTGGACATATTCCTTCCCGGTGGAAAGGGTGCCCTCAGCTAATTGTTCACCGATCACCCAGCGGAATTTCTGGATGGATTCGATCAGAGTGGCCACGGTGTTGGCGCTCTCAAGATCATCATGGAAGCCAAAGCCTGGCTGGCTGAGGACTTCGCCGAACAGCCGGTTGAGGAAGAAATCAAGGGTTTGGTCGTCATCCGGGAGGGTGGTTGCCAGCCAGCTGCGCAGCTGATCATAGCGTTCACCGGCGGAGTAGGTGATCCGGTCCCGTTCTTCAGCAGGGACCTCTTCAAAGGGCCTCAAGGGGAAGCCCTCGGTGCGTTCATCGTAAATGTAGTGTGATAGCAATTGGGCCCGGATCAGGTCAAACTGGTCAATAGCCTGCATCAGTGCAAAGGCGAAATTGATGCGTTTGGGTTTGAGCTGCCACTCGGGAAATGCAATCGTTGCGAGGTTCAGCAGGGTTTGTGCAGCAGGCTCGTCACGCAGGGCCCGCGACGGGCGGTGGGAGTGGTGCGGGACACCGTATTCATCCAGCTTGCGAGATAGGGTGTAACGCAGGACATCCGACATGAAAGGTGCCAGGATCACGATCTCACCCGGTGGTGTGCCGTGTTCGATCAAGCGCCGAATTTCACCCGCTGCCCAGTTGATCATTGCCGGGAAATAGCGGGGATTGTCGGGAGGTGTTATGATCGCCTTTGTGGGGTCAGCCGCGGGCAGCGAAGCCTGGCTGGCTGGTGCACCCATCAGGCTGGCGACTACCTTGCGGACGCCATTCTGCAGACCTTGGATATCTTTTGAGCTGACCAAATTCTTTGTAAATGAGATGACTTCGTTACAACCTGTAATAAGCCGCTGGGCGCTTTGGGTATCCGCACCAAGGAAGAACCGGTAACCAGCATCCTGATCTTGGATCACCAGGGCAGAATCAAACTCCGGCAGCCACTCCTGCAGGACGTCATGCGCCACAGGGGTATCTTCTTCGATATTATCCACGATCAGATGGCGATATTGACCCGTTAGGTAATCTCGGCAGAGCGGCGAGGGCCAGAGTAATTTAATAAAGAGTTCGACCTGCAGTGAGAAATCCAGCAGGTTATGTTCCAGGCAAAAAGCCCGAAATGCCAGGCCGCTGGCCTGGACGTCGTCGTAGATGTGCATCTGTTCCACATCGCCAACCCAAGCGGTTTTCAATCGGGGGGCGATTTCCTCAATCGGGAACCCGACAAAGGCGGCTTTGTTGAGGTTGTCCAGAATTTGGGAAAAGATCCGGTTTCGGTTGATCGTCAGGCTGTCAAAGAAATTCTTCTCTTCAATCAGAGGCCGGACGACATGGGCCATATAATATTGAGCGGTTTCCAGAGTTAGAAATTGCGGCGGCCGATTGGGATTGGCTACGCCGGTCTGGCTGCTGATCGTTGGCCAGAACAGTTCCAGCATCCGCCGCGCCAGACCGCCCAGGGTCACGGTGGTGGGCAGGCTGCGTGCCAGATCAAGGTCGTCCCAAAGGATATCCTCATAGGGTTTCGCGATGGTGCGCTGGGGCACAAACAGGAGGATTTGGTGGGGCGGGAAACCTGATTCGAGCAGCTTTTTTAACCAAAGTGTGCCGGCTGTGGTTTTCCCCGTTCCCGCGGTCCCGACCAGGGCGATTTTGCCAGTGATTGGGCTTTCCAATAAGCGGTTTTGTTCAGTCGTCAATGCCATGAGAGTATTATATTCTAAAACGAAAGGGCATCTCAGGTATAATAACCGAACGATCCAAATTGACCTGTATTGAAAGGATAATTGATCCATGACGAATGACTTGGCACCCTTTTTCTCACCAACAGGTGTAGCCATCATTGGGGCTTCTACCAACCCGCGTAAACTAAGTTACGGTATTGTGAAAAATATGACCGAATACGGTTTTCAGGGTGGGATTTACCCTGTTAATCCCAAGGCAGATGAGGTCCTGGGCCTCAAGGTCTATGCGGATGTGGCCGATGTGCCCGATCCGGTGGACCTGGCTGTGGTCGTTCTGCCGGCACAGATGACGCCGGATGTGTTGCGAGCATGCGGGGAACGGGGGATCAAAGCCGTGGTTATCATCTCCGGCGGGTTCCGGGAAGTGGGTGGCCAGGGCAAGGTGCTGGAAGAAGAGTGCCGTGAGATCGCTGAATCTTACAATATGCGTCTGATCGGCCCAAACTGCGTGGGTACCTTGGATTTGACCACCGGTCTGAACACAACCTTTATCCAGGGCGTCCCAGCATTGGGATCGATTGGCTTCGTGTCACAGTCCGGCGCGGTTTGCGGCGGCGTGGTGGATTATATTGCCGATAAGTCCATCGGTTTTTCACACTTTGCCAGCCTGGGTAATGAGCTGGATGTGGATGAGTCCGATATGATTGCCTTTTTTGGCGATCATCCCAAAGTAAAAGTGATTGCGGCTTATGTGGAGGGCATTCAGGACGGTGCAAAATTCCTGCGGATTGCCAGCGAAGTCTCTCGCAAGAAACCGATTGTCCTGCTGAAAGCTGGGCGAACCGGAGCAGGCGCAAAAGCTGTCTCATCTCACACAGGGTCGCTGGCGGGATCCTATTCCGCCTATCAGGCGGTATTTGAACAGGCCGGTGTGATCGAAGTTCCAGATTTGCCCGCGCTATTTGACGTGGCCTGGGCGCTAAGCTGCCAACCCTTACCGAAAGGTGATAGGGTTGCAATCTTTACCAACGCGGGTGGCCCGGCAGCCTTGGCATCGGATGCCCTGGCCGCCAATGGTTTCACCCTGGCGGAGATTTCAGCGGGTCAGCGAGCCAAATTGGCTGAAAAACTGAACCCCAGTGCGCAGGTTGCCAACCCAATGGATATGCTGGGTGGCGCGGAACCGGGTGAATATGCCCACTGTCTGAAAACGCTTTATGGCGACCCGGATGTGGACGTTTTATTGCCGATGCTGGTGCCGCAGTCATTGGTGAACCCCGGTGATGTGGCAAGGGCGATTGCGGATGCCACTCGGGGCACAGATCAGACCGTGCTGGCTTGTATGGTCGGTGAGCGGAGCCTGGCGGAAGCCCGTCAGGTGCTGCATGAAAATAATATTCCGATGAGCATCTTCCCCGAAGTGCCCGGTCAGGTGTTGGGTGCGATGCGCAGCTATAGAGAGTGGCTGGCAAAGGGTGAAGGCGCTCCATTCTCGGTTGAGGATCGCAAAGTGGATCAAGCGGAGAAGCTGCTTCAATCCGTCAAACCGGGGCAGGCCCTAGGTGAGGCTGAAACTCGGCCGATCCTGGCAGCTTATGGGCTGGACCTGGTGCCTGGCGCACTGGCGAAGGACGCTCTGGAAGCCTCCCAAATTGCTGAAGAGCTGGGCTTCCCGGTTGTGGTGAAGGTGATCTCGCCCCAGGTACTGCATAAGTCGGACTTTGGTGGGATTGCCCTTAACCTGAACTCGGGCTATGAAGTTGAAAGCGCTGCCCTGAACATGGCCGCAGAAATTACTGAAAAAATGCCGGACGTTAAGATAACCAGCTTCCTGGTGGAAAAAATGGCACCCAAAGGTCTGGAAGTGATCATTGGGATGCGGCGGGACCCAACCTTTGGCCCCTTGATGATGTTTGGATTAGGTGGTATTTATGTAGAACTCTTCAAGGATGTTGGCTTCGGTGTGGCACCTCTGACTCAGCAGAGGGCCAAGGATATGATTGAAGCCACCAAGGCTGGACGATTGCTGCGAGGCTTCCGGGGCGGTCCGGTGTATGATCTGGACGGTGTTGTGGATGCCATTGGTCGGTTGAGCCAGTTGGCGGTGGATTTCCCGCAGATATCCGAAGTGGAGATCAATCCCCTGCTGGTGTTACCGGAAGGACAGGGTGCAAAGGTCCTGGATGCCCGGCTGATTTTGGCAGAATAGTGAATTGAGGTGTATATGCTGCCCTTAAGTATTGGTATTTTTATTGAAATATTGGTAACCGTTGCATTTCCGATCGCTGCGGGATTTTGGCTGAACAAGAAAAAAGGAATCTCCTGGCGGAAGATTGGCTATGGTGCCATTGCCTATTTCATTATGCAGACCCTGACGACGGTAGTCTTCATCGGGTTCACGATGCTGGTGGAGAACGGCGCACTGCCGCTGCAGGACCCTGCTCTGCGGATCACTCAGGTGGGGTTGTCCATCCTTTTGGGCGCCATCTTTGGCGCACTTGTCCGCTGGATTGGAATGAATAAGATGAAGGAAGACCTGAAGGATCTCCCTTCGGCCTGGGCGATAGGTCTGGGTTATGGCGGCGTGGAGACCATTCAATTGGTGGGCCTCCCCCTGGTGAGCACATTTTGGACAATGCTGACCAATATCAATCTGGATCCAGCAACGACCTCGCTGAGTCCGGATATCATCAGTCAGCTGGAAGAACTCTGGCAGGTGCCGTTCTATATTCCGCTGGCCGGTGCGATGGAACGAATCGGCGCAATGGTGATGCATCTGTTGGTAACTGTGTTGATCCTGCAAATCTTCAAACAAAATAAAAAATGGTTCCTGGCTGCTGCAATCGGCATTGAAGTACTGGTAAATGGGTTGGTCGCAGGCCTTTCCGAGGTTGGGTTTGAGACTGGCTGGGTGATCCTGGTCGCTGTCATTCTCATGGCCGGCAACCTTTACCTGCTAAAATATCTGAAAGCCTTTGATCTGAAGGCTGAACCTTCTGAGGAATTGCCGGTAATCTGATCGCCTAAGAATTAAGAAAATACCCCGGAAAGCTGACTGCTCTCCGGGGTTTATTATTTAACGTAATTTTGTTATTAGTTTGAGCCGGGGATACCCATACCGAAATAGGTGAAGCCCATTTCCTGAAGTTCTTCTCCGTTCCAGATATTGCGGCCATCCAGAATGATGCTGCCGCTCATATTGGCTTTGATGCGGTCAAAATCGAGGGACTTGAATTCATTCCATTCGGTTGCCAGCAGGAGCGCGTCAGCACCCTGAGCGACATCATAAGGGTTCTGGCAGAGGTTAAGTTCCGGAACCTCTTTCTTGCTGAGGGTCATGGCCTGCGGATCGTAACCTTGGACCGTAGCACCTTTTTCAATGAGCATCTTGATGATATCCAGCGATGGGGAATAGCGGATATCGTCGGTGTTGGGCTTAAAACTGAGCCCAAGGACGCCGATTTTCTTACCGCTGACACTGCCAAGTGCCTTTTCCAGCTTCTTCACGGCATGTTTGCGCTGGTTGAAGTTGATATCCATTACTGCCTGAAGGAGCTGCGGGTGGGTGTCATGGGTGACGGCCATGTGGGCGAGGGCTTTGACATCCTTGGGGAAGCAGCTACCGCCCCAACCGAGGCCGGCGTCCAGGAAGGCCGGGCCGATCCGTTTGTCCATGCCCATACCGCGGGCTACTTCACGAACATCCGCGCCGAGTGTCTCGCAGATATTGGCCATCTCATTGATGAAGGAGATCCGGGTGGCGAGGAATGCATTGGAGGCATATTTGATCATCTCTGCTGTACGTAGGTCGGTGATCATAATTTCCGAGCGGAGGGCCTGATAAAGTTCGGCAACCTGATGAGCCGCTTCTAAATCGGTGGACCCAAGGACGACCCGGTCAGGTTTCGTGAAGTCCATCACGGCGTTTCCTTCGCGCAGAAATTCCGGGTTGGAGACCACGCTGAATTTTGTGGTGACCTCACCATTCAGATCTTTGATGATCTCTGCGACCCAGTCGCCGGTGCCTACGGGCACAGTGGATTTATTAACGATGATGATGGAATGATCGAGGTTCCGGGCGATGGAAGTGGCAGCGGCCTTGACATATTGCATGTCCGCCTCGCCATCCTCGCTGGAAGGGGTCCCCACGGCGATGAAAGCAAATTCGCTATCCTTCAACGCTTCGGGATAACTGGTTGTGAAATCCAAGCGGCCAGCATCGACGTTTTGATCGACGATTTGTTTCAGGCCGGGTTCATAGATCGGCATGATCCCGCTGTTGAGCAGATCAATCCGTTTTTCATTGATATCCAGACAGGTGACCCGATGGCCCATGTCTGCAAAGCAAGTCCCGGTGACGAGGCCGACATATCCGGTGCCTATCACGCATAGTTTTGCCATAAAGAAATCCTCCAGAATTAAATTGTTGGCGAAAGTGCCTGCCAAAGTAATTTCAGGATATTATTATAACAACGAAATGGCCTAATCTGGGCCTTGGGCTTAAAATAGAAACAGCCCATCGGGCTGTTCGGTTGGAAGCCAACGGAGGGATTCGAACCCTCGACCTGGCGCTTACGAAGCGTCTGCTCTACCAGCTGAGCTACGTTGGCGTGCCCCCGATTATACCAGTAAGGCCGACGAACGCGCAAGATAATTAATGGAGAATACGATATTGAACATCGCAATGATTTCCTATCACACCTGTCCGCTGGCCGTTTTGGGCGGCAAGAATACCGGCGGGATGAACGTCTATGTCCGGGAACTGACTCGGTTCCTGGGGCAGGTCGGTGTGCATGTGGATGTCTTCACCCGTTCAATGGACGAGCATGTCCCGCAGGTCTCCCATGATTTGGGAAACTTCAATCGCGTCGTGCATGTCTCAGCGGGGCCGGAAGTTTATCTGCAGAAAGGCCAATTACGGGAATATATTGAGCCCTTTGCCGAGGGGATCATGGCATTCGCTGAGAAAAAGGGTATTCAATATGACCTGATCCACAGCCATTATTGGATGTCCGGTTTGGCAGGTATGATCCTTAAGGAGCGCTGGCAGGTGCCTATGCTGCAGATGTTCCACACTTTAGGGCTGATGAAGCAGCAGATCGGGCGGACCCCTGAGGAACGGGAGGGGCAAGAGCGGGTAGATGGCGAGTTGGCTGTAATGCAGGCTTCTGATCGGATCATTGCCGCAACGGAGGCGGAAGTGGGGCAGTTGGAACAGCTCTATGGCGTGAACCGCCGCAAGGTGAGCATTGTGCCCCCTGGCGTGGACACGCATCATTTTTACCCAATTCCGATGGATGAGGCAAAGGAAGCGATCGGAATTTCCCCCAAGGACCGGATGGCCTTGTTTGTGGGACGGATTGAACCCCTCAAAGGTGTGGATACCCTTATTCGAGCGATGGCGATATTGAAGGAGAAATGCGTGCAGTATATCTGTCCGCATTATCTGGTCATCATTGGCGGTGACCCGGAAGGACACCCTGAGCGGGATGAGAGTGAAATGGGACGGCTGCAGATCCTGGCGCGGTCTCTGGGGCTGGATGATATTGTGTTCTTCCTCGGCAGACGCGGCCAGGATACCTTACCCTATTATTATTCCGCTGCAGAAGTAGTCGTCATGCCTTCTCATTATGAAAGTTTTGGAATGGTTGCGTTGGAGGCGATGGCCTGCGGGACGCCGGTGATCGCTTCACGTGTGGGTGGTTTGGCGCATCTGGTGAAGGATGGCGAGACGGGGTTCTTCGTGCCGGCTCAGGACCCGGAAGCCCTGGCGGACAAGCTGCGGCTGCTTTTTATGACGCATGACCTGCGGGAAGAGATGGGCAGGCAGGCGGTGGCTTATGCCCAGAAATTACGCTGGGAGACCATTACAGACCAAATCGCGGAAATTTACCAACAATTATTGAAATCCAATACCTAATTTTCCTACCAGGATTATTCTGATTCAGGGGGCTTCTGTTCGGATTCCTTTGGAGAGGGTATTCTGCCCGCACGCTGGATGATATTCCGGCCGAATCGGTCCCGGAGTTCATCCATGGCATTGAGCAGCCGGGCCTGTCTTTGGTGGTCATCCCCCCAGAGTTCCAATTGGTGCATGGGCGGCCCCAGGTTGCTGACCCCCACGCCTATCAGCCGTACAGGTTTGCCAAATGGCCAGTTTTGCTTGAAAAGGGTCAGGGCGTTCTCAAAGATCTCCTGGTCGAGATTGGTGGCAGAAGAGAGAGTGATCTGGCGCGTGATGGTCGTGAAATCCTCCCAACGCAATTTGATCTGCACGGTGGTGCCAGCCAGGGAGTCTTTTCGTAAACGGCGGCCCACGGATTCGGAGAGCTGCCGGAGGGTTTGCTCCAGGTGAGTGGCATCCTGGATGTCTTTGACGAAAGTGACCTCGTTGCTAACGGACTTGACCTCGTGTTCCATTGAAATGGGGCGGTCATCAATTCCCCGGGCGCGGTCGCGCAAATCCGGCCCGAAGCGGCCAAAGACCATCTCCAGGGTTGAAGAGGGAGCTTCTGCAAGGCCGCCAATCGTGATGATGCCAATCGCCTTGAGCTTTTCGGCGGTTTTCGGCCCAACGCCCCAAAGGGACTGGGTAGGCAGAGGTGCTAAGAATGCGGCTTCTTCTCCCGGCGGGATGATGGTGATGGTGTTGGGGGGTGTGGGGCCTTTTTTCTGGGCTTTTCCCCAGTCATTGGCGATTTTGGCGACCAGTTTGTTCGTCGCACCGCCAATCGAGATGGGCAGCTGCAGTTGGGTGTTGACCCGGTCTTGCAGCATATGGGCGATCTGCTCAATCGACTCGGGCAGGGTCGTGACATCCACAAAGGCTTCGTCAATCGAGATTTTTTCGATAAATGGGGTGACTTCGAGAAGCGCCATGACCTGTTTGGAGACTTCGCCATATCGGCCGTGCCGGGAGGAAACCACGATCAGCTCCGGACACAACCGCAGCGCCTGTCCCATGGGCATGGCGGAATGGACACCGTGCATCCGGGCCGCATAGGAGCAGGAGGCAACAACGCCGCGCCGGTCTGCCTGACCGCCGACGGCGAAAGGCTTGCCTTTTAGCGTTGGGTCGTTGTTTTCTTCAACAGCGCAAAAGAAGGCATCCAGGTCAAGATGCAGGATCTTCCGTGTCATATGGATGATTATACAATAGCTGGCCTTCGTAAATCTGGCGGATGGTGTCCTCGATGGGCTGGTTTTGAACCTCCAGATCGGAGATTCGGTAATTTGCAGAGAGCCGGTTGATCAGCCTGGAGGCGGAGATGGTTTTCCTCTCGAAGCTGAAAACTACCTGATTGCCGTCGATTGTGACCACCTCGGCATCCTGGAGATGAATATCGGGATAGTGCTCTGCAAATTCCACGCTGAGAAAACGCTTACCGCCAAATTCCGCCAGCAATTTGGCTAGTTTGCCATCGAAGAGGATCTTGCCGTGGTCAATAATCAGAACTCTTTCACATAGCTTCTGTACGTCTGAGATATCATGCGTGGTCAGCAGGATGGTTGTTCCCTTTTCCTGGTTGATATATTGGATGAAATCACGGATGCGCTGCTTGGCGACCACGTCCAGCCCGATGGTCGGTTCATCAAGGAAGACCAGGCTCGGGTTGTGCAGGAACGCGGCGCAGAGGTCTGCCCGCATCCGCTGCCCAAGGGAAAGGGAGCGGACAGGCGTGTTGAGGAAGGGATCGAGTTCGAGTATCTCTCGGAAATGGTTGAAATTAGCCTGAAAGACATCTTGAGGGATTTCATAGATCCGCTGGAGCAATTCGATCGAGTCCGTCAGAGGCAGGTCCCACCAGAGGGTCGTCCGCTGACCGAAGACAACGCCGATTTCACGGACATAATCCTTGCGCTGTTTCCAGGGGAGGTAGCCGTTGACCTCAAGGGAGCCGGAGGTTGGAACCAGCAAGCCGGCCAGCATCTTGAGTGTAGTGGATTTGCCAGCGCCATTTGGGCCGATATAACCCACCAGCTCGCCGGAATTGACTTCAAAGCTGACCCCATCCACCGCATGGACGAGGTCATAGCTGTGATCGAACAGGTTGCGGACCGCTCCCAGGTAGCCTTTGTGGTTGTGGTGAACCTTGAAGTCTTTTGATAAGTCTTGGACATTAATTATTGGTTTCATGGTTTAACTTCCAGAACTCTGATAATTACGAATGCCGAAATGCCAGAATCGTAAGGCCAGCAGGAACATCACTGCCGCGGCGGCCGGTGCCAGGAAGGAGACAAAGGCCGGTGCACCGAGGGGATCGGTTTTCCCCAGGATGAAGACGGCTGGATAGTAGCTGAGCAGGATGGCCGGGACGACATAGGTGAAAAGCATGCGGATGGGACGGGGGAAGATGTGCATGGGGTAGGACATAACTTCATTGCCACCATAGGAGAAAATATTGAGGATTTCCAGCCGTTCCATGGTCCAAAAAGTGGTGGTTGCGCCGATGACGAAAAGGCTGCCGAAGAAAAAGACCTGGCTGACAACCAATATTGGGAGATAGATCAGTTTGATGGCCGTCCACTCCACCTGCAGCAGGGTGAGGCTGTAGATGAAGATGATTAGTCCTTCGATCATCTTCCCCAGCCTGCGCAGCACGAAACGGGAGCCAAAGACTTGCAGCGTGATATTGGCAGGCCGCAGCAGGAGCTGATCAAACTGGCCTTTGCGGATCATCGGGCCAAAAACGTCATAATCGAAACCGCTGAAGATCAAATCCATGAGGCCGAAGCTGAACTCTGCTAAACCCCAGACAAATGCAACCTCGCCCAGGTTCCAGCCGCCGATATTATCGAAGCGGGTGAAGGTCAGCGCGAAGGCCACAAAGTAGAAGCCCATGATGATCACACTGCTGATCACTTCAAGGATGAAGGAGACCGGGTATTGGAGTTGGGACCGGATCTGGAGCCGGATAAAGTGCAGAAGTAGTTTGATGGATTTCATGCCCTAGCCCCCCTGGATGACCAGTTTCCTGACTCCGCGGGAAAGCACCAGCTGGTCAAAAAAGATGAAGAAAATGACCCAGGAAACCTGGATCAACACGGCCTGCAGAAGATCAAAGCCTTTGAGGTTGTTGATGAAGATCTCAATAGGGAGGTAGACGCTGGCTCCAAAAGGAGTCAGCCGGGAGAAATTTGCCAGCCAATCCGGAAAAAGATCCAGCGGCATGAAGAAGCCCGAAAAGATCCAGCTCAGGCCAAAAGCGAACCGCCCAATTCCGATGGCATTGGGGGACCAGAATGCCGCCAGGTTCACCAGGAATCGCCAGCCGAAGCTGATCAGTTCCGAAAGGACGATTGAAAGCAAGAAAACCAACCACTGCAGGAGGGAATCCGGCAGGGTGATGTTGTAGAAGAGGGTGAAGATCAGAAAGAGCGGCAGGCTGCGGATGAAGAATGAGCCCAAAGCACGGCCCAGGTCGATGCCCAGCCAGTAGGTGAAGAAGTTCATCGGCTTGAGCAAGTGAGCGCCGATTTCACCATTATTGATCGCGTGCATAACGTCATACCAGGAGAAGAAGCTCAGGAAACCAATCAGCGCCTGGGTGATCCCGGCGAAAGTGATGGCGCTTTGGATGGTTAAGCCATTGACAACGTTCTTCTCATTGAAAAGCGCAATCAGCACTGCCGCGCGGAAGAAAGCGAACATCAAATTGGTTGCTAGACCCGAGAGGTTCGCAGCGCGATAAGTCAACTGGCGCCTGAATGAGGTGCGAATAGTCGCAAAAAAAGCTGTCATGGATCGATTTTCTCTGTGACGTGTGTGAAATGTCCATTATAACATGGGGAGAAATGGTGGCAAAAATAAAAAAAGCTGCACCTGATAAAGGTGCAGCCTTAGATTTCTTGTTGAGGTTATTTTCTACACATCCAGATTGCGGACTTCCTTGGCATGGGTCTGGATGAAGCGACGGCGGGGCGGCACTTTGGATCCCATCAGCATGTCGAAGGTGCGATCTGCTTCTGCGGCGTCTTCCACGTTCACCCGCAGGAAAGTGCGGTTATCCGGGTTCATTGTGGTTTCCCAAAGCTGTTCAGGGTTCATTTCACCCAAACCCTTATAGCGCTGGAGACCGAATTTGCCCCCGCTTGCGGTGATTTCCTTGGTCAGTTTTTCCATTTCTGCTTCGGTGTAGACATAGGTCTTTTCCTTGCCGTGGGTGATCAGATAGAGCGGCGGTTGAGCGATGAACAGGTGGCCGCTTTCAATTAATGGGGCCATGTAGCGGAAGAAGAAGGTCAACAACAAGGTGCGGATGTGGGCGCCGTCAACGTCAGCATCCGTCATGATGACAACATTATGATAGCGCAAGCCATCGAGCGAGAAGGACTCACCAATCCCAGTTCCCAGGGCGGAGATCAGCGCTTTGACTTCGTTATTGTTGAGGATCTTATCAAGCCGGGCACGCTCGGTGTTGAGGATCTTACCGCGCAGGGGGAGGATGGCCTGGAAGTGTCGGTCACGCCCTTGTTTGGCGGAGCCGCCAGCCGATTCACCCTCGACGATATAGAGTTCGGTCCGTTCCGGGTTGCGTTCTGAGCAGTCAGCCAGTTTGCCAGGGAGGGTCAGGCTTTCCAGCGCGGACTTGCGGATGACCAGGTCGCGGGCCTTGCGGGCGGCTGCCCGGGCGCGGGCGGAGGTCAAACATTTCTGGATGATCTTCTTGGCTGTGGCGGTGTTCTGCTCCAGGAAATTGCTGAAACCATCAGCGACGACCTGCTGCACATAGGTCTGAACCTCGGGGTTCATCAATTTGACTTTGGTCTGGCTCTCAAATTGGGGATCGGGATGTTTGATGCTGACAATCGCTGTCAGCCCCTCACGAGTATCCTCACCCGAGAAGTTCGAGTCCGCATCTTTTAGAAGGCTGTTCTTACGGGCGAAGTCATTGATTGAGCGGGTCAGGGCGATGCGCAACCCGGTCAGATGTGTGCCGCCATCAATGGTGTTGATGGTGTTGGCGAAAGCATAGACCGATTCGGAGTAGGCATCTGAGAACTGGACGGCCACTTCAATGCCGACATCTTCAACATCCTTTTCAAGGAAGACGACATTATGCAGTGGGTCGCGGTTTTGGTTGAGGTAACGGACAAAGGAGGAAATCCCGCCCTCAAAGTGGAAGGTGATATCTTTCGAAGTACGCACATCTTCAAGATGAATGGTCACGCCGCGGGTAACAAATGCCATCTCGCGGAAACGTTGGGCCAGAACATCAAATTTATAAGTGAAATCGCCCTTGAAGAGGGTGGTGTCATAACGGAAGGTCGTGATGGTGCCAGTTTCGTTTTTAGGCGCTTTGCCAATTTCTTTGACAGCAGCTTGGGGAATGCCTTTTTCATAGCGCTGGAAATATTCCTTGCCTTCGCGATGCACGCGGACCTCACACCATTCAGAAAGGGCGTTGACCGCTGAAACACCGACGCCATGCAAACCGCCGGAGACTTTATAGCTGCTGCCGCCGAATTTACCACCGGCGTGCAGGGTGGTCATAACAACCTCAAGGGCTGAGATTTTCTTCTCAGGGTGGAGATCCACGGGGATACCGCGGCCATTGTCTTTGACGGTGACGCTTTCATCTTCATTGATAATGACATCAATTCTGTCACAGGAGCCAGCCAGGGCCTCATCAATGGAGTTATCAACAACCTCATAGATCAGGTGGTGCAGCGCCTTGACATCCGTGCCGCCAACGTACATACCTGGACGGCGGCGGACTGCTTCCAAACCTTCGAGGACTTGAATATCATTTGCGTTGTATGAATTTGGTTGAGTTGCCAATTGACTTTCTCCGTTCGTTATTTTTCTTTATTTCATTGACGAGACGATTTCAAATTTTTATTCATGATGGTCTGCGTAAACTTTGTGGCATCGACAAAATAGTAGAAGGATGCTGCAATGACCGCAGAGACAATAAATGCATGCCCCAAAATGCCGATCAGCAGGAACCAACTGTCTGACGTGGGTGCTTTCCAGAGGATATTGAAGCCCCGGATCAGGATATAACTAGCCAGCAGGAACCACGAGGTCTGTCCCATTGAGACTTTCACAACGCTGATGCTGGTCATCATCGCCGATATCAGGTTCTGCTTATAGAGGTAGATGCTGTGGGGGGTGAAAACCAGGGGCATGATGATCCATAGCAGGATGATTGCAATCATGAACATGACAAAGTTACTGATGGCCGGGCTGAGCACCGTCACTAAGGAGATGACCAGCAGGATGGGAATGCTCATCACCAACAAAACGATGATCATGAAAATCGGCATCAGGATGACCTGCAGGAAAGACCAAAGGAATGACTTAAAAGTTCGCTTCTTTGGAGAAGGTAGAACCTCTTTGGATATATTCTGGAAATAAAAATTACCGAGAAAATAACCAATTGCCATAAAAATCAACCAGATAGCAACTATCTGGAAGTTGGAGGTCAACTCAAATACCGCGGGATTTCCCAAGGGATTGGTAAACGCACCCTCGCCGGACATTAGACTGGGAACACCAATCGGCAGGGTGCTGAGTGTGATCGCCAGATTGAATTGACTTAGGAGGTCTTGCCAGAAGGTCTGGAAGGCTTGGACGGTCTCCACATATTCAGGGGTATTCAACCCGGGAAGGTTCGAAAAACCCTGAATAAGGGGTTTAAAGTATTCATCGACGCGCCATCCAGGACCAAACCACAAAAATAGATCCAATAGAACCGGCAAAAGGATCAAATAGGGTTTGCTGGCAATTATATTAAAGCCGGATAATAATGCCTGAATGACTTTTGGTTTTTCTATCTTAATATCAGAACTTGTGTTCATACAACCATGAATTTTACCACATTCAGCCCCTAAAGGGTACCTAAAATGGGGTGAATTTACGCATTATCGACGTGATCGCTTCATTTAATTAAAGAAAATGAAAAATACTGATGATGGGGTTTCCTCTTATCCTATTCATAGCGCTCATGGTAAAATGGCGCTATGCAATTCAGAGAGTCTTTGCCCAATATCAATCGTTTGTCGATTGTGACTGCGGCCATCATGATGGCATTTGCCCTGACCCTGGTGGTGTCATTCCCGGCGTCTACCATATCGCTTAATTTGATGGGGATTGCGCTGGAATTTTCTCTCAATTACGGTTCATTGACCATCCTGCTGACCAGTCTGCTGGCGGCGGCAGGGATGGAATGGCTGTTACAATCCCATCCAGCCAATATTGTCCAGGAGAACCCTCTAGCAAATCTTCGCCATTGGCTTGTGCCGGTGTTGACGACATTTGTGATTGGCGTGACCTTGGAAAACTTTAGGGGGGAAGTGTTTTGGTGGGTGGCCTTCATCCTTGGCAGCTTGCTGTTATTGGCCGTATTCATTGCTGAATATAATGTGATGGATGTGCACAGCGTTCGCCATCCGATTGCGGCAATGGGGTTGACCGGCCTATCCTTTACGCTTTACTTTCTGATGATCATCGCCATTTATTCTGCTGATCTGCGGCTCTACGTCCGGTTGCCGTTGATTGCACTTGGCGCTGTAATGGTGATCAGCCGTTCAATTTATTTGCGATTAGGCAGTTGGCATATGCTCTGGTCGCTGGTGAGCAGCCTGGTTGTGACTGAGATCGCCGTTGGATTTCACTATCTGCCCCTGGCGCCATTGCAAATCAGCCTGGTGATCATTGGTGTGGCGTATGCATTAACGGGGGTTGTTTCAGGGATAAAAGAATCCCGAAGCGGTTGGGCTTTTTGGGCGGAACCGATCGGGATGTTAGGTATCCTGATTTTGGTTGGATTGATCTTACTTTAGCTGTATTCGGCTTCCAGCTTTTCTTTTTCAACCGTTTGATGATAAAGCGCTCGTAGGTTGCGTTTATGCAGCTCGCTGGCTAAACCGCCCAGCAAAACCCGGCTCTTCCCACAAGCTTCAATTCCGATACTGTCCAGAACCTCGAGGGGATTCTTGCGCCGCATTGCCGTCCGGACGGCTTTGCTAATCGCACGCAGGTAGGTGATGTTCTCTTTGGCTTTTTCTTCAATTTCACCCCTGAGGATGATGTCACCATGTCCCTGAATGATGTTTTCAAGGCCCATACCGGCTATAGTGTTGGTCGTCTCGATGTATTGGTCCAGGTCGCCCTCGACAATGAAGGGCACCGGCATGAAAGCGTCGCCAGTAAAGAGGATGCGGTCCTCTTCAATGAGCGCCGCAATTCCATCGGTGGAATGGCCTGGGGTGGGGAAGAGCTTAAGATGTTTCTTCCCGATCTTCATATTGAAGGAGCCCTCACGGAAAGTGATGGTTGGCGGGACGATCTTCATTTTTTTGTAGAGGGGAATGTCCTGGCTGGCAACTTCGAGTGCAGCCGGGGCACGATTCATCATCTTTTGCCGACAGATTTCATGACCGATGATCGTTGCATTGGGGAAAAAGTAATTTCCCCAGCTGTGGTCAGCGTGGTGGTGGGTATTGATGACGTAGCGTATGGGAAGATTGAGCTTCTTTTCGATGAAATCCCGAATTTCGGGGGTTTCCTGGGGCATTAATGTATCAATCACAACCGCCCATTGCGGGCCGGCAATGGCGCCAGCGGAGACCTGGGCGTAGGTATCACTTTGGAACCAATATACGTTTTCAGAGACGCGTTCGCGTTGCATAGACCTATCCTAATGACAGAAATTAATTCCAGCAAAGAATAGCACAAATTAAATTAAAAGTCAAAAATTCAGGGTTTTAGGGGTGTTATTTAACGCGGGTCTTAATCAGAATGAAGCTGATACATGCCACCAAAACCAAGCCGCTGATGGTTCCCAGTGCCAGGAAAGGCCACTGGATTTCATCTCCAGCCTGGGGTTGTTCGTTGCCCTGGGAGCCTCCCTGATTATCGGAATCCCGGTCGGTGTTGTTATCATCCTGGCTGCTTCCCGGTTCTTCGTCTGGAGAAGGAGTCGCTGTGCTGATGATGTAGCCGCCTTCGGATGGATATCCGGAATCGCCGGAAGGGTACTGAGTAGCTCCGGGTTCGTTCTCAGCAGGGTAGCCGGAAGAACCGCTCGCGGTTGCAGCACTGTAAGTGGGTTTGGTTGCACTGGTCCGGCTGGGGGTCGGTGTCGGACCATAGGTGCGCACCTGGGTCGGCCCGCCAAGCGGCGTGGCTGTCGCCCGTCGATAATAAGAGGTCGGCGACCGGTAATAGTAGGGCGTTGAGGTCCGGGTGGGATAGGGCGTCCGGGTCAACGTGGGGGTGCGGGTCAGAGTTGAGGTGGGTGTCGCTGTGGAGGTCAGGACGCTGACCGGGCCGTAGAATTCGATTGATTGTCCCTGTTTGTTGACCACTTCCAATTTATAGTAATACGTCCGGGTAAATTGAATCGACCCATCCGTGTAATAATAGATCCCGCCGATATGGGTATCACCGATTGATTCGATCAGGGGAGAAATCCGCGCATAGGTCCCGTTTTCAATATCGCTGCGCAGGACATGGAAGCCGGAAATGTTGCTCTCACTGGAGGTGTTCCAGCGGATTTTATTATCCGAGCCATCGAAGGTGACGGTGAACTGTGAGAGGTCAATGCCACCATCGTTCGGAAGACCGACGACGAATGGTGTGAAATTGAGATCGCTGATCAGGTTGGGCCGGTTGCCAACATTAGTGTCGATCTCCACCTGAATTTCATTTAAAGTGGTATTGCAGGTCGTGGTCTGGCCTGTTGCACTGCCTGCACCGGTGCCATCCGGGGTCTGGCCAGTGGTGTCCCAATATTCTGTGACGTTATAGGCCGGGTCATGCCACCAGAGGGGATAGTCTGCTGGATTACCAGAACCACAAAATTCTGATGATTCGATTTCAGCGGTGCAAGTCGCATTTTGGTCGTATTTAATGGTCAGGTTGAGCTTGCTGGGAGATTCTCCCTCGGCCAGGAAGATATCGTAGTAATTCGAGCAGGGTGTGATCGAATCTCCTAAAGTGCCGTAGAAGGGAACATTCTCAGCTGAGCCTTGACCGTGGTTGACAATCACCAGGTCATAGTTTGAACCACCGCTGTGACTGTAGGCGATTTCACCGTCAAAAGCATACTGTTTGACAGCGGTAACGGTGACCTGTTCAGCATTGACGCCAGGGATACCCACATTCGTCTTGATGGCCGCACCCAATTGTTTGCTGTTCGAGACTGAACAATCCAGGGCATTGGCGGAGGCTGTCTCGTCATCGCCCCAGAAGTTATGATCTGCATTTCCTGAACCGTTGCAGATCACCTGATAGCTGCTGGCATTGTCGATAATGTTATTAGTATAAATGGAGAGATCACCGCTGGCGCTTTCCTTATAAATGGCGTAACTGCTGTTATTTGCAATGTCATTAAAAGCAATGATGGGGCTGCCGCTGTTGTCACGGACGCGGATGCCGATATTGCCATTCATCAGCGTATTATGCCGGATGGCAACAGCGCCCGAGCTGTTGATCTCAATCAGGGTGCGATGGGAAGTTCCGCAGGTACCATCAAGGGTCAGGTTTTCAACTGCCGCGCCGACTGTAATGGAGAGCAGCGATTCGTTGCAACTGGTGCTTTCAGAGCTGATGGCGGCATCTTCAATGCCTGTGACCAGTACAGCTTTATCAATCAGAACAGCTTCACTTTTAATGTTGTATTCTCCCAGAATTTGGATGATGTCAGCGGCTGAAGCCGCATTCACGGCATCACGCAGGCCGGTCCCGAGGCCGCCATCCAGATCATCGCCGGAATTGACGAAACAGGGTGAATTGCTGCTGCAATCTGCGGCGCTATTGGCGACATAGACTGTGTTGGTGTGCGGTGCCACTGAGATTGTCGTTGATGTGTAGTCTGACGTTCCGATCCAATTTCCTAAATCGTTTCTTTCGAATACCAAAACTCGAATGTCACCAGATACTGTGGTGCTTGGGTCGATATTCAGGGCGAAATCCAATGAATCGTTGGTGTAGCCGGCTGTTAAGGTAGAGTAAGCTCCGGTGATCCACTCATAATTCGTCGGTGCAAGGGAGGTACATAATCCATCGGTTTCACCAGGTGAATAAGCCAGGTTTGAGTCCAGCCCTTCATCTGATAGCCACCCGGTGCTGAAATCCGCCCAGCCGCCAGTGGGTGCATAGACGCAGACCTGGGTGTTGGGGGTATAGGATTCAGGGGAGAGGGGGAAGCTGACGGAGAAGTTCAACCGCTGACCGGCCGCACAACCGCTGGTGGGGCAAGCGCTTGGGGATAGAAGGATGATGCCTTCAGCTCGATCTGTATTTGATAAGGCAGAGATGACAAACACAGCCGAGAGGAAGACTGCCAGAAGGGTGCCGATCCAGAAATGTTTTCGCATAGTATATACTTGGGTTGAAACTTGAAACCATTATACCATCCCGGCTACAATTATTGAGTTGAATTCAGTTTATTATCTGACGCTTCTGGAGAGTTTATGCCTGTAAAAGAGCTTCTCAAACCGATAAAGATCTACCGCTTGATTGGCCTATTGATGACCTATGTCATGGGCGCGGCCCTGGCAAACTACGTGGAAGGCATGCGTTCCTGGTTAGTTTTTTGGACTGGGGCTGCTTTCCTTAGTTGTGCGCTTTTTGGCTTTTACTATATGCAAGCATTGCAGCGGGTCAATGATGAGAAACTTAAACCGCAAGGTATGTCTCTAGCTGAGTTAAAACAAATCCGTCTCGGTTTGGCATTAATTGCTGCGACTATGCTGACCGTGGCCTTTACCATCATTGTCGGCTGGATGTTTGAAGGGCTACTTTGGCAGGGCCTGATCATTTTGCTGGTCGTGATATTTATGGTTGGGACTGTATTGATCCTCAAGGGAACTTCTGAAAAATTACAGCCGTTTCTCCCCCTCCTGGAATCCATACTGGTAGTCATTATCCCGCCTGCTCTTGGTTTCTTCCTGCAAACACAACAGATGTACCGCTTCCTGACAATGGTCGTGATGGGTTTTGTTCCATTCTATTTGGCTTTCATCCTGCTACGCCAATTAATTAGGTTTGGAGAAGACCAGCGAAAGGATATCCCCACTGCGGTGACGGCTATGGGATGGGAGGCTGCGATGGTACTCCATAACACCTTGATCCTGTTTGGGTATCTGCTGCTGGCCTTGGCAGCGCTTCTGGGTTTGCCCTGGAACACGGTTTGGCCGGCATTCCTGACTGCTCCCCTGGGCTTGTTGGAAATCTGGTTGATGGAGCGGGTGCGGCGGGGGCAGAAACCGCTCTGGCGGATCATGCAGGTTGCCATGGGGGCTGTTTTTCTGCTCCCGGCCTATTTATTGACTCTGGCTTTTTGGATACATTGAACAGAACATTGAAATTCGGCTTGCCACATTCTATACTAAAAATAAAAAAGGAGTTTTGACATGCCAGTTGCTGAAGGAACCAAAGCACCGGAATTTGAACTAAAAGATAATGAGGGCAAAGTCCATAAATTATCGGACTATCTCGGCAAGACCGTAGTTGTTTATTTTTATCCGAAAGATGACACCAAGGGCTGCACCACGGAAGCTTGCTCATTTAGGGATTCATACACTGAGTTTGAGAAAGCCGGTGTCCCCGTGTTTGGGATCAGTCCCGATTCGGAGACTTCGCACACCAAGTTCATTGATAAATATGAACTACCTTTTACCCTACTTTCGGACCCTGACCACAAGACCTGTGAGGCTTATGGGGTTTGGGGATTGAAGAAATTCATGGGCCGGGAATATGATGGCGTCTTCCGGACGACATTTGTGATTGGCCCGGATGGCAAAATTGTCAAAGTCTTTGAAAAGGTCAAACCCACCGATCACAGCCTGGAAGTGCTGGAAGCGATCAAATAGGATTGGATAACATAAAAGAAGCTGCTCAAATGGGCAGCTTCTTTAAATTTAAAAATGTGCCAAAATCCTACATCACCCTCAGGATGACATTGCCCTCCGACCAGAGATCCTCCAGCCGATAGAAATCGCGCTGATTGGGTGAAAACAGGTGGACGATGACATCGCCATAGTCCAACAGAACCCAGCCGGCATCCGGCTGTCCTTCGGGGATGGCTGTCTTATGGAACTTGGTCTTAACATCCCGGGCGACGGCATTTGCCAGGCTTTGCAGCATCCGGCTGCTGGTGCCATTGACCAGGACGAAATAATCCGTGAACGAAGCGATATCCTTGATATCGAGTACCAGTATATCTTCGCCTTTTTTCTCTTCAAGAAAATTTGCAATATCTCTTGCTAATGTGATTGCTTCCAGGTTTCACCTCTCACTACTCAGGTTTGATGTTCTCTAGATTATACTTCACTCAGGGGTGCGGTAAAGCGGGTGGTATAAATTGGGCCCTGGGGTGTTAACAGGCTCTCGATCAGGTGAACTTGTGAGACCTGGAAGGTGCCTAGTGAATCGACTTTGAAGGCTGCCAGGGTTTCACCGATATGATGCGCCACTTCACGGCTCGTCCGTTCACGGACCCGCCCCAGGGTGAGATGGGGGTTGAATGGCCGGTTTTCCTTCTCGATTTTGATGTCTTCCAGTGCGTTTTCAAGCATTCCGTGGAGTGAGATCATCGGTTTTGCGCCTTTTACGCCCAGCCAGATCGTGCGCGGCTGTTCGGCGTGGGGATACATACCCAGGCCTTCCACGGAAAGTTCAAAGCTCTTTTGGGCCGCGGTCACTTGCGTCAGTAACTCTTGCACCTGACTGATGGAGGCTTCGGGGATTTCACCTAAAAACTTGAGCGTCAGGTGAAGATTTTCTGTCTCCACCCATTTCAAGGCCTTTTCAGGCAACTGAGATTGGAAATATTGGGAAATTTGGGTGATCTTCTGGATGACTTCATCCGGCATCCTGATGGCAATGAAAATTCTGGGCATCTATTCTCTCCATCCTGCAATAAATACGTGCGTTAAGCGTACCATAACTGGCATGTGCGAAGAAAAAAAGGTCGGTTTGGCTCAATAAAATTTAACATTGGCGAGTCTTGCAAGGCCCCTGAATTATGGTATAAGTTAATTACCCTGCTGTGTTCGTGATGCAGCAAACCAGTTTTGAGCCAACACCCTTACTAATCGTCAGACCTCCATCAAACGACGCGATAGACCTGAGTCAAGGCGAAGTTGGTGGGTATGACAAACCTGCTTATGCAGGTTCAAAACTCAGCGGCACACGGCACGGCGGGGTTGTTTGTTGAATCCCATCATTTATCAATCTAAATTGTGACGAAGGAAATCCTTCTCAAGGGGTTTCTTAACCTAAATAAAAAAAGAGGTCGACGCCAGATCTGCTTAGAGTTGTCCGTTAACGGTTTGAAATATGGAAGGCTTGGCATCTTTGACCCTCGTTTTTCGGTCACCCCAACCCTGGGTGACCTTTCTTTTGTCCACAAGCCTCATTTGTGGTGTTTGCGTTCCTTTTAAGATGTACGTTATAATTCGGTCAACCCGCTTATGGGATTTTAGTGAATCTTTCTGGACCAAATGAGGTCGGGATGAAAAAACGTTTCTCCTGGAGTCTAATTATCCTTATTTTGATAGGTTTGTCTGCTTGCAGGCCTGCGTTTTTGGCTGCGGACCAATTGCCCTGGGTAGGAGATGAACCTATCCTGTTCCGAGATGACTTTTCTGGTCAGAATATCGGCTGGGGCACGCATGAGGACTCGCTCAGCTTTGCCGGCTTTGAACTGAGTGGCTACCGCCTGTGGTCCCGGATGCCGGATTTTCAGTTTTGGAGTGTGCCGGGGCTCAATTTCCAGGATACATTGATTCAGGTGAGGGCGACGAAACTTGATGGCCCGGACGATAATCTGTTTGGCGTCATCTGCCGTTACCAGGATGATGGCAATTTCTATGCCCTGATGATTGGGTCAGACGGTTATTATGGCATCTATAAACGGGTGGACGGTGCACAAACCCTGATCGACCAGGACCATTTGGATTTCAGTGCCGCAATCGCACAGGGCGAGTCCGCCAATACTATTCAGGCGGTCTGCCAGGCGGACCAGTTGGCTTTAATGGTGAATGATGTTCGCCTTATCCAGGTGCAGGATGATACATTTGCCAATGGTGATGTGGGTATTATTGTTGGCAATTTCACGGAACCTGGCGTGGACATTTTATTTGATGATTTTATTGTTGTTTCACCCTGAGGGTTTAGATGAAATTATTTCTGGACACGATTGGTTGCAGACTCAACCAAAGTGAGATTGAATCCATTGCGAATACATTTCGAGCCTTAGGTCATCAGGTCGTAGGTGACCCCGCTGAAGCGGACCTGGCGATAATCAATACCTGCGCGGTCACAGTGAAAGCCGCGGCTGATTCCCGCAAGCGTCTTCGTCATGCTGTCCGGGCCGGAGCGGGGAAGGTGATCGCTACGGGTTGTTGGGCGACGCTTTATCCTGATGAAGCCTTGGCGTTGGAAGGTGTCAGCGAGGTTTATCTCAATGACCAGAAGGATGAGATTGCGGGGGATATTCTTGGCCTCCGAGCTGAGGAAATTGCTGCTTTATCCCTGATCCGTGAACCGCTGCCGGGTGACCGGGCGCGTACCCGGGCGTTTATCAAGGTTCAGGAAGGTTGTGATAACCACTGCACATATTGCCTGACCCGTCTAGCGCGGGGCAAATCCCAATCGAGAACGGTGGCCGAAGTTCGGCGGGATATTACTGCAGCATCGGCAGGAGGCGCCAAGGAAGTGGTGCTGACCGGTGTGGAGCTGGGTGCCTGGGGAGGGGATTTCGAACCTTCCCTGACGCTTTATGACCTGATTGCCGGGGTGCTGGAGGATTCGGACCTCGGACGATTGAGATTATCTTCCATCGAGCCCTGGGATTTTGAACCGCGGATCCTTGAGCTCTGGCAAGATGAGCGCTTATGCCATCACCTGCATATCCCGCTGCAGGCAGGCAACGATCACCTTCTGCATGTCATGGGGCGGCCGATCACGACTGCGGGCTATGCCGACCTGATTGAGAAGATCCGTGTTGCCATCCCGGATGTTGCCCTGACCACGGATGTGATTGCTGGATTCCCCGGTGAGACTGTGGAAGAATTTGAAGCCACAAAGGCATTCATCCAGCAGATGGACTTTGCCGGTGGGCATGTCTTCACCTATTCACCCCGTCCTGGAACGGCAGCCTATAAGATGAAGGGCCGGCTGGAGCCCAGCCTGGCGAAGGAGAGAAATGCCAGCCTGCGGCAGGTATTCCATGCCCTGGGGGAAGCATACAGTGCATGTTTTAATGGGACGGAAGTTTCCGTGCTGTGGGAATCCAGTGAACAGGTGAAAGATGGCACCTGGCGGCTTTCAGGGCTGACCAGCAATTATCTTCGAGTGACTGCGAAATCTGACCTTGATCGCTGGAATAAGATCTCAGAGGTAAAAATCACCGGATTGGATCTGAAACGGAATGGATTGAAGGGTGAACTCCTCCCAGTATGACGAGAGGGGAATCCCTTATCTTGACGTTTTGAGGTGTTCTGATAAAATCAATACCGGTATGGGCTGGCCTCCATTTATTGTTTGACCGTCAAATGGGCATACGGTATAATTGTTGGCTAGTCTTAATGCGCGAGTGTTTAGACGTGAAGTAAATTAAAGAGAGAAAGGACTCATTCATAATGCCAAAGCGAACATATCAACCCAAGCGACGCCATCGCGTCCGGGTGCATGGTTTTAGAGCACGCATGAAGACAAAGGGCGGCCGTGAGGTTTTGAAACGACGCCGCACTAAAGGCCGGTATGAATTAGCGAAGACCGCTAACAACCACGTTAAGAAGACACGCTGGTAATCTTTACCAGGGCAGATGAAATCCTGCGAAATTATATTGAGGCTCTGCTGAACAGGAAGCCGGGTGAAACGAAATCAACGCTTAACCCGAAATGAAGATATCAAAAGGGTGCGGCAAGAAGGTAAATCCATTGCCCGCCCATCAATCGTATTAGGTTTTTTACCTAACCGTTTTGAAAACACCAGAATAGCTGTGATCGCCGGGCGGTCCGTGGGGGGGGGGCCGTCCAGCGTAATTTAGCTAAACGACGGATTAGATCCGCAATCCAAGGAATGCTTCAGGAGATAAAACCAGAACAGGATATTGTCCTGATTGCGAGAAAACCGATCTTAGAACAACCCTATCGTTCACTGGTTGATACCATCAGAAAGCTTCTTTATCAGGCTGGGCTGATGAAAGATGATCTCAGTTGACAGAATTAGCAACTCATCCTACTCATTCAAATCTTGATCCAAGATTGAAGGACCTGCCGGTCCGGTTGGATACGTTGCCTCGTTGGATTTTACTTGCGCTGATCCGTTTATATCAGAAAATCATCTCACCATCTTTACCCAAAGACACCTGCAGATTTTATCCCACCTGCTCCCATTATGGTTATCAGGCCATTTATAAATATGGCGTAATCAAGGGCGGGTGGATGGCTATTAAGAGGGTGGTGCGTTGTAATCCTTTCAATCCGGGCGGTTATGACCCGGTCCCTTGATCCGCTTGAGAAGAGAAAGAAAGAATGAAGAAAACCCATCTATTACTAATTACCCTATTTATCGGGCTGACTCTATTGATGAGTGCCTGTGCAACTGGGCCGCGTGTCACTGACGCGCCAGGCCTGGCTGTGGATGATACAGACGTTTTTGTTGCATATAGCACTTATATCTTCAGCCTCGATGGTGGAAATGGTTCGGTGAACTGGTCCTATCCTGAAAAAGGCAGCGCTGCAGTTATCTTCTATGCGCCACCATTGGTGACCGATGACGCAATTTTCATTGGCGACCTGGCGAATACCTTCCATAAGCTTGATAAGGCAAATGGTGAGGAAATTTGGTCCTACACCGACTCCCAGGGCTTTTATCTTGGTCAGGCTGCCATCTATGATGGCGTGGTTTATGCGCCTAACAACGACGGCGCCCTTTATGCCCTGGATGCGGATAATGGCTCCTTGCTTTGGTCCTTTGAAACCGGTCATTATCTTTGGTCCCAACCCCAAATTGCGAACGACACCATTTTCATCGGCTCGATGGATCATTTCGCCTATGCCATCTCCCTGGCTGGCGAAGAGATTTGGTCCCATGAATTGGCCGGTGCAGCGACAGGGGCTCCTTTGTTGAGTGAAGATGGTTCTCTGCTCTTTGTTGGTTCGCTGGGCAATCAGATGGTCGCATTGGATACAGCCACGGGTGACGTTGTCTGGACTTTAGAGACCGATCAGAGTGTCTGGGGAACTGCTGTTGTCTCCGAAGGAAAATTAGCTTTCACCGATACGGCTGGCAACATCTATATCGTTTCAGCTGAAAATGGCGAAAGTCTTTGGCACACCGAGATCTCCGGTGAGATCGTTGGCGGCGCATCCGCTATTGTTGATGGTTTCATCGTTGCCACCCAGGATGGCCAATTACAGGCTTTTGACTTTGAGGGGACACCATTGTGGCAAGACTCAGTGGATGGCGAAATCTATCAGGCGCCTGTAGCCAATAGTGATTTCCTGGTCACAGGAATGATCAAAGGTGATGATATGGTCATAGGTTACAACGTAATGACCGGCACCCAACTTTGGTCCACAACCCCCGAGAAATAAGAGGAAACCACCATGTGGCAAACCATAATTATTCAACCTTTTACAAACGTACTGCTCTTAATTAATTCACTGGTCCATAACTTTGGCCTTTCGATCATCCTTTTTACAGCTTTAATCCGCTTGCTGACCCATCCTTTGACGGTCCAGCAATTCAAGGCGACTCGGGCGATGCAATCCTTACAGGAAGACCCTCGCTATAAGAAGATGCAGGAAAAATACAAGGATGACAAGGAAAAATTTGCCCAGGAACAAGCAAAACTCTATAAAGAGCTGGGAATCAGTCCTTTTGGCTCCTGTCTGCCCACACTGATCCAGTTCCCGATCATCATTGGTCTATATCAGAGTGTGACCCGGGCGATGGCTGCTTCTCCGATGGAGTTGTTCAACCTTGAGCAGATTGTCTATCCCAAATTCATTGATACTGCGACTTTGCTGCCCTTGAATAACCAGTTCCTGTGGATGGATCTGGGTCAGCCGGAGCGCCTGACCATTTTTGGTCTCGCTGTTCCTGTTCTTGCAGTGTTGGTTGTGTTGACAACCTTCCTGCAATCCAAGTTGATCCAGCCGCCGACCACTTCTGCGAATGATCAATCCGCGATGATCAACCAATCCATGAGCTTGACCATGCCCCTCTTGATGGGCTACATGGCTTTTACATTAGCATCCGGACTTGCGCTCTATTTCCTAGCCAGCAACCTGATTGGTATCATCCAATATGCAATTTTGGGCCGGGCAAATTGGTCCAATATTTTCCCTTGGCTAAAAAAGGAAGAAGCCCCATCGGCCTCCAAGCCTAAAGCGACGATCATTGAGGATGTAAAGGCCTATGATCCGGAACCGAATTCGTCTAAGAGCAAACCCGCTGCGAAGAAAAAAGGTTCGAGTTCAAGCACCAACAAAAAGATACGGCCACCCCGGAAGCAGAAAAAATAAGTGTAATTATTCCTACCCAGAAATGGATGTGAGGGTTTTATGACAGAAGAAAGAACGAAGCTTGAAGTGATTGCCCCTTCTGTTGAAGAGGCAATCGAAAAAGGCCTGAACGATCTTGGCCTCACCGAAGATGACGTGGATGTTGAAGTTCTGGATGAAGGCAAAAAAGGTTTTCTGGGTCTGAGTGCCCGGCAGGCGAGGGTTGCGCTGATGATTAAAAATGGTCGTGCAGCCAAGATGAGCCCTAATCCGGTGGAAAAACCTTCTGTGAAACCGCAGAAAGCTGAAGCAAAACCAGCGGATGATGCAATTCCCGCTGATGAGGCTGAAGAAGTGGCGATTGCACGTGAGACGATCGGTATTATCCTCGAAAAGATGAAAGTGAATGCCGAGGTGACAGTTCGTCTTGGATCTGGTGATGAAAATCGAGTTCAACCGGTTTTGATCGATATTGAAGGCAATGACCTGAGCTTTCTGATCGGCCGTAAGGCTGAGACGATCAATGCTCTGCAGTACATCACCAGTCTGATTGTGGATCGCGAATGCGGACGCTGGGTACCCCTGCAAATTGACGTTCAGCATTACCGCCAGCGCCGCGAAGAAGAATTGCGTAAACTGGCCCGCCGGATCGCTGAACAGGTGGTCGGCACGGGACGTCGTCAGGTTTTGGAGCCGCTGCCACCCAATGAGCGCCGGATCATCCACCTGGAGTTACGGGATAATCCGAACGTCGAAACGGAAAGCATTGGTGAGGAACCCCGCCGAAAGGTCACCGTCCAACCCAAACAAGCATAAATAGGCATTTAGTGGAGAATTAAATCCGCAAGGAGAATTGGATGGTACCCCGTCTGGTTCCTTGCGGTTTTTCTATTCGGGTAAAATTAATGTGGAGGTGATTATGCGAGCAGTAAATATCATCATCAAGAAACGAGATGGCCTGCCATTAAGCAAGGCTGAAATTGAATACTTTGTTGATGGGTATACCAGTGGCGAGATTGCGGATTATCAGGCTTCGGCCTGGGCGATGGCCGTCTTGCTGCAGGGTATGTCCGCAGAAGAAACCACAAACCTGACCCTGGCGATGGCCGCCACCGGCGATACGCTGGACCTGTCCTCGGTTGTTGAGATTGCCGTGGATAAACATTCATCCGGCGGTGTGGGTGATAAGACTTCCATTGCTGTGGTTCCTATGGTGCGGGCTTGCGGGCTGCCAGTGGGTAAGATGTCCGGACGTGGTCTGGGTTTCAGCGGCGGTACCCTGGATAAGCTGGAATCCATCCCCGGTTTTCGGACCGATCTCACCAAGGATGAATTCCTGTCCCAGTTGAAATCCCTGGGTATGGTGCTGACCGGGCAAAGTGTGGACCTTGCCCCGGCAGATGGCAAACTTTATGCCCTGCGGGACGTGACCGGCACGGTGCAATCCATTCCCTTGATTGCATCCTCGATCATGAGCAAGAAGATTGCAGCGGGTGCTCAGGCGATTGTGCTGGATGTGAAGACCGGTAACGGCGCTTTTATGGAAACGCTGGAAGATGCCCGCCGGCTGGCTACCCTGATGGTCTCAATCGGTGAGTTGAGCGGCCGGAATGTGGCAGCACTGCTTTCGGATATGAACCAGCCTTTGGGTGTGGAAGTTGGGAACGCCCTGGAAATGAAGGAAGCGATCCTGACTTTGAAAGGTGAAGGCCCGGAAGACTTCGTGGAACATTGTCTGGAAGTTGCCAGTGAGATGCTCTTACTCGGGAAGCGAGCTGAGACCAAGCGGGAAGCTCGTGAGATGGCTGAAAAGGCTATTTCTTCGGGTGAGGGTCTGGATTACCTGCGCAAGTTGATTGAAGCACAGGGTGGCGATGTGAGCTATATCGATCATCCTGAAAAGCTGCCGGTTGCGCCGATCAAAGCGATTGTGGAGGCCCCGAGGTCAGGTAATGTTGCCGAAGTGCGCGCCCGGATAGTGGGCGAGACATCCGTTGTGCTGGGTGCTGGCCGGATGAAAAAGGGCGATCCGATTGACCTGGCGGTTGGGATTTCCGTACTGGTGAAAGTTGGGCAAGCCATTGAAGAAGGCCAGCCTATGTTCATCATCCATGCCCGTAAGGCGGAAGATGTGGAACCTGCCAGAAAAGCCCTGCTCAGCGCTGTTTCCATAGTGCACGCGACGGTTGAACCGCTGCCGTTATTTTATGGCTTGATTGATTAAGGTTGCAGCGGTTATCAAGTAACATTTAATCGGGTGGGTTCTTTAGCATTAAAATAAACACTACAACCTTACTCCGCCATTCTTAATTTGTTGGAGCCCTCGCTCAACAGATGAAAGAGAGGCTAACATGTTGAAGAAGAGCTACTAAAAAGGCGGAGATACATGTCGGGTTTGGTTCTGTTTACTTGCTGAGATTGATGCGGCGACAGCCTTTCTGGTCCGTAATTTTTTACGATTGAGACTGCAAAGCCAATCCCATGCAGAAGAAAAAGGAAGGCACCTTCTACACAGCGCTCACCCTGGATACCGGCAAGGCGAATCAATATCGTTATTGCCTTGACGGCGAACGCTGGGAAAATGACTGGGAGGCGGATTTCTATGTCCCAAATGACCTGGGAACGGAAAACTCAGTCGTCAAGGTTTGAACATCGGTTGAGAAATGATATTAGAACCCTTGTCAATGGACAGGGGTTCTATTTTATAATCAAGTCATGTATGTAATGGAGGTACCGATGGATGGCGACACTGTATATCAACAATTAGCTGCGAAACTGGATTCATTCCCCCAGGGATTCCCACCAACCCAAAGCGGCAAAGAATTGGAGCTTCTGGCTTTATTGTTCACCCCGGAGGAAGCGGCATTCGCCTGTCACTTATCGCTGGAACCGCAGCCATTGAGTGAGGTTGCCGAACAAGCCGGTGTTTCCACCAGTGACAGCCGACTATTGCTGAAGACAATGGGGAATAAGGGTCTGATTAAAATCAGACGAGGTGATAACGGGATTGAAGTTGGTTTACTGCCATTCGTCGTGGGTTTCTTTGAGAACCAGGTCTACCGAATGGATAAGCGTTTCGCAGATATCTATGAAGCCTATTACAAAGAGGCTTTTTCTTCCCTGCTCTCGGTTACACCGCAATTTCATCGGGTCATCCCTGTGAATGTTCAGATCAAGTCTGATGTGGAAATCCTCCCGGAGGATGATATCGTCAAATTGATTACCAACAAAAAGGCCTGGGCGGTTCTGGATTGCGTTTGCCGGACAGAACAGAGTATGTTGGGAAAAGCTTGTGGACATCCCATCAAGGTCTGCCTGGCGCTCAGTGATACACCCGGTGCGTTTGATAATGCGCCCAAGTTGGAGGCGTTGGATATGGAAGGTGCTTTGGCTGTCCTCGAAGAAGCGGCTGAGGCCGGACTGGTCCACACGATTTCCAACAATAAAGAAGACCTGTCTTATGTCTGCAACTGCTGCACTTGCGGTTGTTCACTGCTGCGCGGGATTTCAGAGGCCAATATCGCCAATGTCGTTGCCCGGTCAGCGTATTATGCGGTGATTGATCAGGATCTCTGCACGGGTTGCGGCATCTGTGAAGATTATTGCCAGTTCTCAGCCATCTCGGTTAATGAGTATTCTGAGGTGAATGCGGTAAAGTGTGTGGGATGTGGGGTATGTGCCCATCACTGCCCTGAAGAGGCAATTTCTCTGACCCTCCGAGAACCGAATGAACTGCCAGTGGTGCCTGAGTCAGAACAATCCTGGCTGGCGGAAAGGGCCAAGGCCAGGGGGTTATCCTGACCGGGGATGAAGAAGTTTTGTTTGTGAGAGATGCCAGGGGGTACCCCTATAGAGTACAATAAAAAACAAAAAGTCCATAATGGAGTTCGAAAAAATGGAAAAAGCTAAATTTGGCGTTGTCGGCATGGGTGTGATGGGCAGTAACCTGGCTTTGAATATTCAGCGCCGGGGGTTCCCGGTGGCTGTGTTCAATCGCACGGAAACTAAGACCATAGAATTTCTGGAAGGCCCGGCAAAGGACTCTGGGATTATTGGCACCTACACTTACGCAGAATTGATGGAGAAGCTCGAAAACCCGCGCCGGATCATGCTGATGGTCAAGGCAGGCCCGGCAGTGGATGCCGTGATTTCGGATCTTAAGCCTTATCTTGAGCCCGGCGACATTTTGATTGATGGCGGCAACTCCTACTTTGAAGATACCGCCCGCAGGACCCGCGAACTGAACGCTGAGGGACTGCTATTCCTCGGCACCGGTGTTTCTGGTGGTGAAGAAGGGGCGCTTAATGGCCCCAGCATCATGCCCGGTGGCGATCTGGCAGCCTGGGAAGTTGTTCAACCGATTTTTGAGGCGGCAGCAGCCAAAGCACCCGACGGCGCTCCCTGCGTAGCCTATCTTGGGCCTAAAGGCGCGGGGCATTACGTCAAGATGGTGCATAACGGGATTGAATATGGCGACATGCAATTGATCGCTGAAGCCTATGACCTGCTGCGGCGAGGTGCCAGCCTGAGCGCACTGGAGATTGGTGACCTGTTCACTGAATGGAATCAGGGCGCGCTGTCATCTTATCTGATTGAGATCACCAGCGAAATCCTCAAGCGGATCGACTCGGAAACCGGGCTGCCGCTGGTGGATGTGATCCTGGATGAAGCTCAGCAGAAAGGTACCGGCCGCTGGACCAGTCAGAACGCACTGGACCTTGGGGTGCCGATCCATACGATCAACGCGGCGGTGACCAGCCGGATCATCTCCGGGATGAAGGAAGAACGGGTGGAAGCCAGCGAATGGATCACCGGCCCGGAACCAACCTTCAAAGGTGACCGTGACCAACTGGTGAATGCGGTCAAGGAAGCGTTGTATGCCAGCAAGATTCTTTCATATGCTCAGGGCTTCCGATTGTTACAGCTGGCCTCTGAGGATTACCGTTATGGGCTGAATTTAAAGACCATTGCTGCGATCTGGCGGGCGGGCTGCATCATCCGGGCGGATATGCTGGATGATATCATGAGCGCCTTTGAGCGTGACCCGAACCTGACCAATTTACTGCTGGATGACCATTTCCGTGAGCTGGTGGTGGTGCGCCAGGGCGCGATGCGGCATGTAATTTCGACCGCTGTCAGCCTGGGCATCCCGGTCTACGCGATGAGCGCAGCGCTGGCCTATTTTGATGCTTTCCGCTCCGCAAGGCTGCCGGCCAACCTGACCCAGGCCCAGCGTGATTACTTTGGGGCACATACTTACCGCAGGGTGGATCGGGAAGGCGTGTTTCATACGGAGTGGCAGGAGTAGTAGGAAGCAATCAAATCTTATATAGAAAACGAGGATCTCAAGGATCCTCGTTTTTTGAATTTCTGAAATGGTTAGAGGAAGAAATCGACAGCTTTGTTCTCACTATAATCCAAAGCGGAGCGGATGATCTCAGCATAGGTGGGGTGGGCGTGGATGATCTTGCTGACCTCGGTCACGTCCGTGCCAAGCGCAATCATGTTCGCCAGTTCCTGACCGATCTCCGAGACCATGAAGCCGATAGCCTGGGCGGCAATGAGCCGGTTATCCCGCATCCAAAGCTTGATGAAGCCGTCGGTATGTTCTTCGATGTTGGCCCGCAGGTTAGCGCTGAATGGCACCTTGACGACCTGAACATCGCTCAGATCACTGGGGACTGTACCGATCATGAAGATTTCAGGCAGGCTGTAGACGATGGCGGGCACTACGCTGTAATCCATCAGCCGAGGGCTGCCGCTCTTGCGCATGAGGTTCTCGGCGCAGATGATCCCTTGCTGGATGCCGCAGTGCGCCAGAATGGACTTGCCGGTGGCATCGCCAACGGCCCAAACGCCGGGGACGGAGGTGGCGAGGGTGTCATCCACCTCAACACCTTTACGGCTATAGGCCAGACCCAGGTGATCGTAGAGGGATTCCTGCAGCACGGCTGTCCGGCCGATGGAGATCAGGTTCATCTCGGAACGGATTTCAACTGCTTCACCGGTATCCTGATTGGTAGCTTTCAAAACGCCATCCGCCAAACCGGTTACCTTGTGATTGGTCAGGATGCGGACGCCGTTACCTTCCATGATTCGGGTGATCTCAGAGGAAATGTCCTCATCCATCATAGCCAGCACGCGGGGGAGAAGTTCCACCACGGTGACCCGGCTGCCAAGGTTGGAGAATATGGTTGCGAATTCCATCCCGATCACACCGCCGCCCACGATCGTCAAAGTCTCAGGCAGCTCTGAAATGGTGATCAGCGCATGACTGCTGACAATAGTGGGATCGCTTTCATCTATGAAGCCAGGGATAAGGGGTTTGGAGCCGGTTGCCAGGACAACGTTATCGGTTGCCAGGGTTTCTTCGGCACCGGAGAAATTCATCTCAAAGGTGTCGTTATTCAACTTGCCAAAGCGGACTTTGACCTTGTTGGGTGAGAGGACTTCCGCCTCGCCCTGATAAATATCCGCTTTGTGGTGCTTCAGGAGTTCGGTAATGGATTCACGGGTGTTCAGGATGACATTATTGCGCCGTTCCGCCACCCGGGGAAAGTCGATTTCATAATTATCGATATTCACGCCATATTTCGCGCTGGTTTCCACTTCACGGGCGACCTTCGCTGATTCAATCATGGCTTTACTGGGCGTACATCCCCAGTTGGTGCAGATTCCACCGATGAAATCCCGTTCAACGACTGCGACTTTTCCACCTAATTCCGCAATTCTGACAGCACAGGTTTGTCCTGCGGGGCCTGCGCCAACGATTACAGCATCATATTTTTTCATTTATTTATCCTTTAATTATTTGTGTTTTTCTTCACAATATAAGACAATTATACTCCAATTAGTATGAATAATTCAAGAGGATTCAGGTGGATTTGACATTTTCTAATTCCCTTCCAGGTGGAATTAACATACAATTCACAAAGCGTTAATTGCTGGTTTGAGCACTGTTAAATCCATTCTGATAAGATTGGTATTGTCGGATAATTTCTTAATTCATTCTCATAGAGGAGAAAAAATGCGTCGTAATTTGTTCATTCTAACCGTTCTATTTATGGTTGGATCTATGGTGCTCTCTGCCTGTGTCCCAGACCTCAGTGTGGAGACAGAACAACCTACTGCCACTGAGGCAGCAGTCGTATCCGGCAGTCTTTCAGGTCAGTTGCAGCTCGCCGGCTCCACCACTGTTCAGCCTCTGGCTGAAGTTCTGGCTGAAGCCTTCTTGGCTGATAACCCGGATGTCACCATAGAGGTGCAGGGTGGTGGCTCCAGCGTTGGTGTGACCTCCGCTGGTGAAAACACCGTTGAAATTGGCATGGCTTCCCGCAATGTCAAAGACTCGGAATTCGAAACCTTCGCAGATCTCCAGGTCATCACCATTGCTTATGATGGTATTGCTATTATCACTAACCCAGATTTGAAAATTTCTTCACTCTCGGTCGAGCAGGTTCAAGCGATCTTCGCGGGCGAAATCACTAACTATTCTGAAGTTGGCGGCCCAGATGCGGAGATCGTTGTTGTTTCTCGTGAAGAAGGCTCCGGGACTCGGGCAGCTTTTGAAGAGCTGGTCATGGAAGCTAATGACAGCGAAGCTGTGATCACTGAGAATGCGATCCTCCAACAGTCCAACGGTCAGATTCGCACCACCGTTTCGACAACCCCGGACACTATTGGTTACCTGTCCTTCGGTTTCCTCGATGAAAGTGTGAATGTTGTAGCGATTGATGGTGTGGCTCCAACTGTTGCGAACGTCAAGAATAATACTTACATCATTTTCCGCCCGTTGAACATGCTCACCAATGGCGAACCCGGTGAGTTAGCTCAAGCTTTCCTGGACTACATCCTTAGCGATGCCGGTCAGGAAATTGTGGCCAAAGAATACATCACAGTCAAATAAGAACTTTAGAATTAAAATTCCGGAGAGGTCGTGAGACCTCTCCGGAGAACTTAAAAATGATTTAGTGGAAGTGCCATTATAATTGGGGAGCTTCTACACTTATTAGGAAATAAAGATGGCGAATCAGTCATTCAAGATCATTCGAAAACCGTTCTTTGTCCGTTTCATAACTAAAACCTTAGCAATCATCCTTGGCGCTGCCGCTCTTGCAGCGATAGCCTTTGCTGTATATTTATTCATCAATCCAGGCTTTATCACAATAGATGAGGACAGCCTGCTGGAGCTAACCCATATCCATTATTCCGTTGGTGCTATCATTGCCGGCATATTGGTGGGGCTGGTGGCTTGGGGAATTTGGCGGTATAAGAACTGGGCCAGGACTTTTGTTCTGACCGGTTTGATCATCTTTATCATTTATTACTTTGTCATTATTGTCTTTGCCATTTCATCCAGCGTGTTTGCAGGTGAAGCAGTAGTTCCCATCCCATCCATTCTGAAAGTCATTGGAAAAGGACTGTTTTGGTTCCTTTTATACGCCATTGTTCCTGCAGGTTTGATCTATGGGCTGATGAAAATGGGGCAGTACTTCGATGAAAGTCCCAAACAACGGGATTTCGTGGACCAGGCAGTCCGGTACATCCTGTTGGGAACGGCACTGAGCTGCATCATCATTGTGGCCTTGATATTCATTTTCACCATGACGGAAGCCTGGGGTTCGATTGAGGAGATCGGCATCGGAACGATGCTTACCGGCACGATTTGGCGGCCAGGCTCGATTATTGGTAATGACACCGCTCAATTTGGCCTCCTGCCAATGATCCTGGGCTCGATTTTGAGTACTCTTGGCTCGGTCGTGATCGGTGTGCCCTTATCCATCGGTACGGCGGTTCTGTTGGCCGAGGTGGCTCCCAAGGTGGTTCGGGAGACCGTCCGCCCAGCCATAGAATTGCTGGCTGGGATCCCATCGGTGGTCTATGGCTTGTTTGGGATGGTCGTTCTGGCCCCATTGATCCGTAATATTGACGTGACTCGCAATACCGGGTTTGGCCTTTTGAACGCTTCCATCATCCTGGCTGTGATGATTATTCCAACTGTGACAAATATCGCAGAGGACGCAATCCGAGCCGTCCCCCGTGAATACAAAGAAGGCTCGTTAGCCCTGGGCGGCACTCACTGGCAGACTATTGTGAAAGTCATCCTGCCCGCGGCGCGTTCAGGGATTATCGCTGCAGTCATTCTCGGTATTGGCCGTGCCCTGGGTGAGACGATGGCGATGATCATGGTGATTGGCAACTCAATTGCCATGCCGTCCCCGCTGAATGATAATCCCCTGACCCTCTTCCTCAATACAGCCCGGACCCTGACCGGAAATATCGCCGTGGAGATCAACTACGCTGCCGGGGCTCACCGCTCTGCGCTGTTCTTCACAGGCGTGCTTCTCTTCATCATGATTATGCTGGTCAACAGCACGGCTCGTTTCATGCTGCGTTCCAGACAGGAGTCCTGATATGACCACCGATGTTGAATCGATTGTCAGCATATCAAAAAACAAACGGAATCTAAAACGGCAGAATGTCTACCAAAAGATAGGCTATGTTGTCGTATGGCTTTGCGGATTATTAGCTGTGGCGGCTGTTTTCTGGATCATCGGTTACGTTCTCATGCAAGGGCTGCCGATCATCAATCTGGAATTTTTGACCACACGACCGGCTGGCGGCGTATCCGGTGAGGGTGGCATGTCCACCACAATCGTGACCACGCTCTATCTGGTGGTGCTGACGATTGCCATAGCAACCCCTTTGGGCGTTGGTGCGGCGGTTTACCTGGTGGAATATGCCGGGGATGCCTCCCGTGAAAGTAAGATCATCGCCTTTTTAGTCAAAGCCGCCCGAACCGGTGTCGAAATCCTGGCTGGTGTGCCTTCAATCATTTTCGGCTTGTTTGGTTTTGCCATGTTTGTCAGTTATATGAAATTGGGCTTCTCACTGCTCTCGGCCTCACTTTCGGGTGCGGCCCTGGTGTTACCGACCATCATCCGAACGAGCGAAGAAGCGCTTTTGACGGTTCCCCGCTCCTATCGGGAAGGCAGCCTTTCACTTGGCGCAACCAAGTGGTACACCATCTTCAATGTGGTGCTGCCATCGGCGCTGCCCGGCATTGTGACCGGGATCGTGCTCAGTGTGGGCCGGATCATCGCTGAGACGGCTGTTTTTTGGGTGACCCTGGGTGGGAGCTACAACCTGCCTAAGTCGGTTATGAATTCCGGCCGCTCGATGGCGCTGCATGTCTACATGCTGGCCTCAGAGACCCGTGCTTTTGATAAAGCCATGGCTACAGCATCCATTTTGATCATCACCATCATCGTACTAAATCTGGCCATCAATATTGTCTCCCGCCGCCTGACAGCAAGGGTGACAGGTAAAAAGTGATCCATGACTGAAACCAACATCAAAGATAAGTTCACCGTAGAAAATCTGGAAGTCTTTTATGATGATTTCAGGGCGATCAAGAACGTGTCCCTGGCGATCCATGAGAACGCGATCACATCAATCATTGGGCCATCCGGCTGCGGGAAGTCGACTTTCTTGCGGATCTTCAACCGGATGAATGATTTGATCCCTAACGTCACCATCAAAGGTGATATCCAAAAAGAAGGCCAGCAACTCCGTTCAATTGACATTGTTGACTTGCGCAAATCGGTGGGGATGATCTTCCAGCGGCCGAACCCGTTTCCAAAAACCATTTTTGATAACATCGCCTATGGCCCGCGGGCACATGGCTTGAAGTCCACCCAGCAGTTGGAAGAAATTGTTGAAAAGAGTTTGCGACAGGCCGTGTTGTGGGATGAGGTCAAAGACACATTGCATAAATCGGCACTGGCCCTATCCGGCGGTCAGCAGCAAAGGCTCTGTATAGCTCGGGCTTTGGCCGTGCATCCGGATGTTTTGTTGATGGATGAGCCCGCCTCGGCGCTAGACCCGATTTCCACTTTGAGGATTGAGGATCTGATCCAGGAGCTGAAACAGGACCTGACGATCATTATCGTCACCCATAACATGCAACAGGCAGCCCGTGCCTCAGATTACACTGCTTTTTTCAATATGGATGAGGACAGAGCGGGATACCTGGTTGAGTATGGGGAGACAGCCAGAGTGTTCACCTACCCGGAAAAGAAACTGACCGAAGATTATATCTCCGGCCGTTTCGGGTAGTTATTGATCCAAATCACTCGTATTTGTATATGTAATCTACCATAGGGGCGATAATACCGGTCATGGACCGGTTTATCACCGTATCTGCATGGCTTCTTATCGCTTCTCTTGCAGTATCCGGCACAAAAAACCGCTTTGCCAGAGATTTCATCACCAGATCGTTCTCTCCATCACCGGCGGAAAACAGGGGTAAATGATCCAATCCCATTTTCTCCAGTAATTTCCTGACCGTATTGACCTTATTGATGCCAAGCCCGGTGACTTCTAATATTCGGCTGATCGAGGTGGTCATTTCAGCCGGCCAATCACGAGTTTGTGCTCGTAATTTCTCAACGGAATCAGAATTATTGAAAACCACCATAACTTTATTGATCTGAGATGGCACTTCGTCCGCTGAGCACCTGTCAGCTCTCTCGTAAATTTGGCTATTTGATGTCGAATTGACGATAAGGATTTTGTTAGGTTGAAAAAAGTAGAATAGACCATCGGTGAACGATTTGGTCAGTTCGATGAATCCTTTCAGCAACTCAGGATCCAAGTAATGCGTGATAATTGTTTTTTCGCCCGGAAGTTGCCCAACAGCACCATTTAAAGTCACAATGCCTAAGGGAAAAGGCTCTTCGACTAAAACATTGTTGTTATGGAGGATTTCCTTGACCGAATTTAGGCTGCGGCCAGTGGCAATAATCGGGACAATGCCTTCCGGGATGTTGTTTAGATATTCTATATCTTGATGATGGAGTTGACTGTTGTTGTCAATCAGTGTGTCATCAAAATCCATGCTGATTACGGCTTTAAGTTTCGACGAGGTCACGCCCAATACATATCTCCTGGGTTTTCTTTGATGATGGCTTCATTGAGGATCGTTAGGGCTTTGGAGAGGCCTTCTTCCACAGACATCATTGGATCTTCATGCTCAATTGAAACCACGTAATTGTACCCGAAGAGCTGTAATGTGCTTACGAAATCTTTCCAGAATTTTAGGTCATGGCCGTAACCGATGGTGCGGAAGGTCCATGACCTATCCGCGATCTGGTCATAGGGTTTGTTATCGTTGCAGCCATTGACTGCGATGTTATAGTTGTCCACGTAGCAGTCCTTGCCGTGGACGTGGTGGATGGCATCACCTAGTTTGCGGATTGCGGCAATCGGATCAACACCATTCCAGAAGAGATGGCTGGGGTCAAAATTTGCACCCATCGCAGGACCGGTCTCGGCCCGCATCCGCAGCATGGATTCGACGTTGTAGATCAGCATGCCGGGGTGAATCTCGATACCAATTTTAACACCGTGGTTACGGGCAAATGTTTCTGCGTCTCGCCAATAGGGGATCGCGACCTCGTCCCATTGATATTTGAGGATTTCAAGGAAATGTGGCGGCCAGGGGCAGGTGACCCAGTTGGGAGCGCTGTCACCTTTGCGGCCTGCTGGTAGTCCTGAAAAGGTGTTGACCACCGGGATGTCCATCATCTCCGCCACCCGAACAGTCTTGCGGAACACCTCATCTGCGTTCTTTGCCACTTGAGGGTCGGGATGGAGCGGGTTGCCATGGCAGCTCAGTGCGCTGATGATCATGTCCCGGTCCGCCAGCTCCTGTTGGTAATAAGCCCGTTCACTTTCATCCTCCAGCATCCGGTCAAGGTTGATATGCGGGCTGGGGGCATAGCCGCCGGTACCGAGTTCAACCGCCGTGATCCCCATTGGGTTGACTTTGTCGAGGACCTCTGTGAAGGTCAGGTCTTGAAAAAGTGCTGTGAGGACGCCGATACGCATATCAAACTCCTTTTATTTCAAATGGGTGAAGAAATTGGCTGGCTGACCCTGGGTGGTGGTTTTCAGGGTAAAAACGCCACCTGCGAGGGGTTGGGTTTCATGTTCATCAGGGGAAAGGTCGGTCCAGGCGGTGGTGATGAAAAGCTGATCCAGATTGGGGCCGCCAAAGCAGCAGGACGTGACCAGTTGAGCGGGTAAGCTGACGGTTTGGAGGACTTCGCCTGCAGGTGAATAGCGCACGACCCGCCAACCGTTCCATTGGGCTGACCAGACACAACCTTCTGCATCTACGCAAAGGCCATCCGGGACAATGGCCCGGTCGTCTTTGGGGAGCTGGATGAAGGGCCGCTGGTTGTGAATCTCACTTGTTGCGAGGTCGTAGTCAAAAGCATAGATCGTGTAGCGGAGTGAATCGGTGTAGTACATAGTCTTGCGGTCCGGGCTCCAACCGAGGCCATTGGAGATACCGATCTCACGCAGCAAGGTATGTCTGGAGCCATCAGGATCAAGCCGGTAGAGGGCAGCCTGGCTGTGGGCCGGATCGAGCGTACCAGCCCAGAAGCGGCCGGCCGGATCGACCTTGCCGTCGTTCATCCGGATGTCAGGCTGATCGGAGAATGGATGCCAGAGAGCCTTATAAGTCTTGGGGCTGCCATTCCAGGTAGCAAATCCTTCACCGGTAGCGAGGATCAGTCCATCATCTTTGACGAAGCCAAAAGCACCGATGGGCGTGGGGAAACTATCCTTCGTATAGTCATTTAGTGCTAAGTTGGATTTATAGAGGTTATTATTCTCAATATCAACCCAGTAGAGACGATGCTCTGTGGGGTGCCAGAGCGGGCCTTCACCCAGGCGGCAGCGGGAGTCGAAGAGTAGTTCAGTTTGCAAAGAGGGCATCCGGTCTAATCCTGGCGCTTGATCACACAGATGAATCCCAGTGATTCATCGCCGATGTTGACGAGTTGGTGGATATCCATACCGGATATGAAGATCGAATCCAGAGGCCCCAGTTCATAGAAATCGTCATTGATCTGTACCCGGGCCTTACCGTTCAGGATCACAATACCGTGTTCATGGGGGTGCTGGTCATAAAAGGACTTTTCGCCAACAGGGACATTGAAATAACGGATGATGAAGTTCGGTGCGCCGTCATTTGGTCCAACAAGGACATGCTTCATCACGTTATGGACTTCTTCAGTGTTGATGGCGAGGGGATCAATCCCATCCCATGCGTATTCGTCCTGGTGAGTGTTGCCGGTAAAGCGGTGAACTGCGCTCATTGAAACTCCTTTACTATTTGAGTGACCGGTTAAATTATAACCTTTCTGAAAACCATTTTATTTATGAATACTCAAAATTAGACTATAATTTTTCCAACATTTTATCCGGTTGAAATGAAAGGATCCTCACCATGTCCATGATCCATGACGACCTCCCCCTGATTGACCTGCACCGACATTTGGATGGCAATGTGCGCCTGGCGACCATCCTTGACCTCGCCCGGCAGCATGATCTGCCCCTGCCGGCTGATACCCTTGAAGAACTGCGCCCACATATTCAGGTCAGTGAACCTGAAACGGATATCATGGCCTATTTCACCCGGTTCAACTGGATGATCTCTGTGCTGGCGGATTATGACGCTTGCCGGCGGGTGGCTTATGAAAATGTGCTGGATGCGGCGGCTGAGGGATTGGATTACATCGAACTGCGCTTCAGCCCCTGGTTCATGGCGGAACCGCACCAGCTTGACCCGGCCGGTGTGGTGGAGGCGGTGGTAGAAGGCGTGCGGCAGGGGAATGTTGAGACGCCCCAAACCAAGGTGGTTCTCCTCGGCATCATCAGCCGGACCTATGGACCTGAGACTGGGATGAAGGAACTGGAAGCGCTGCTGACTCAAAAGGATCACATCGTGGGGTTGGACCTGGCGGGGGATGAGGTGCGCTTCCCGGCGGAGATGTTTATCGAGCATTTCCAAATGGCCCGCGATGCGGGATGGGGTATCACTGTCCATGCGGGTGAATCCGCTGGGCCGCAATCCGTATGGCAAGCGATTGAAGATTTGGGCGCGTCACGGATCGGTCATGCCCTGACGATTGGGGAGGACCCTGAACTGGTGGAGATGATGCTGGAGAAGCGGATTGGGATTGAGGCGAACCTGACCAGTAATGTCGATACCAGCAGCGTGCCATCTTATGCAGCCCATCCCCTCAAAGGATGGTTGGATTTGGACCTGCTGGCGACGTTGAACACTGATGACCCCGGGATCAGCCCTGTGACGCTGCGGGAAGAATTTGAGGTTGCAGCGCCCAAAGCCGGACTGACCGAGGCGGATACTCGCAAGGCACAGGAGAACGCGGTTGAAATAGCCTTTGCGTTTGGCTCAGAGAAAGAATAATTAATAGAAATTCTGAACCAGATAAGACCATTATTAGCACCAAGGTTCAGACGGATATGTGTGGTAATAGGTTGAATTCTGAGGAGAACCAGACCATTAGTCAAGAAAATTGGGATCTTTGGTATCAGGACCGGTTTGAACTGGGCAGCCCCCGGCAGATTGAGCTCTCGGGGCAGGGACTGGCGAACGGGCTGGTAGAGCTCTGGGCGCGGCACTTACATGAGACCGTACAACCAACCGGGCTGACCGGCTTCGCGAAGTTTGATATGTGGTGGAAGGATGCGTTCTGGCCTGTGTTGATTTTTGGGGATGAAGAGGGGCAAGTGAAAATTCGCCAGTGGGTTTATGACGAGAGGGTGGCAGGCCCAAATTACCTGGACACTGCTGATCGGTCTCTACTCCAGATGATTGCTGAAACGCACGCCCAATTATTGAGAAACGATTTGGAAAGTGATGCGATCGTCTCAATAGCTTCTGAAACCGAATCAAAAACTGATTTTATGGCGGCGCTTAATCAGATGCGTGAGGGGTTAGAGAGTTAGGGATTACCTTCGTATAGTGTGGTTAAGGCCGGAGTTCTTCAATAAAGGACGTATCTCGCCAACCGAAAGATGATGGGCTGCTGAGATAGATCACAAACGCGCCATCGGGCGTTACTATCGGGCTGATGCAGTAGGGGACGTTATTGACCTGGACAGGTTCGGTCCAGCCTGTATCAGTAGCGTAGGAAATATACATCAATGCGTTTTCATCCTGGCTGGTGTAGCGTGAATAGATCAGATAGCTGCCATCGGGGGCGATGTTGGGCGTGATCTCCATCGCTTCACTGTTGACCGTCGGATCCAGGGGTACCGGGTCCGCATAAGTGCCATCAATGTATCGGGAAACGTAGATATCCATGTTGCCCTGCTCACCTGCAGAGAAATAAAGCGTGTATGCTTCGTCGACTGAGATGGTCCAGTGTAAGGAGAGGGCGTTGATCGATTGCGGCAGGGGCTGCGGTTCGCTCCAGCCGTCACCGTCTTTTACCATCATCCAGATATTCTCTTTCCCAGTGCCTGAGAGGCCGGGAATTGGGTCGGGGGAGATGAAGAAGAAAAGCTGCCCATCCGGTGAGATAAAGGGATCTCGGTATTGGTGGAGTGTGTCCGAGAATTGTACAGTGACAGGTTCTGACCAGGTCTCATCCTCAAAATGACTGGTATAGATTGTGGCGGAACCATAGGAGCCGGCCCACCACATGGTTTGCATATCGGGTGAAAAGACCGGTGCGGAATGGAAGGAACCGCTGAAGAATTCAGCGCCAAAAGGCTGGGGGTCAGCGCCGGGCAGGACATAGTCAACATAGTAATAGGGGGCCTGGTTGGGGAGGATCCCTTGGGTAGATGTTGGCGGAAGTTCAGTGGGCGCGGTGGTTGGTTCCGGGCTGGGAGAAATGGTTATTGGGTCGGTGGGGGTGAGGTTGACATCAGGAGTAGGTTGACTAGATGTGCAACCAACCAGAATAAGGCAGAATAGGCAGATTCCAAGAACCTTCTTCATTTTCACTCCTTTGTATGTGTAAATCCAACTCCTTTAAGGATACATTGAATTTCTAGATTTGAAGTAGTGATGAAAAGGTTAACTTTGGATGATTGGCGTGATACCAATGAAAGTCTATTCCCGCCTGGGACTGGTTATATGCTCATATTTGTTTGATCTGAACAGTTCTTGCATAGGAGAATTACGCGTACTAAAGACACCCTCGGATATGATTGTGACTGGCGGTGAAGAAGTGATACTGTATCCGGAGAAGGATATGTTAGGTAGATTCCTTAATTTCTAACCTTATCTATTTTGAACGATCCAATTAATTTCTATTTTCTCATCAGGAACAACTGATACGTAGGGAGCGATTTTTGAATCCTCAACCATAACTGATATCCCATAAGTATTTGATACGATAAAACCATTGGCAAGTTTCTGGTGGGTGTCGCATGACCACATTTCGCCAGCCGAATGAAAACCATCTGACCAAAAAATCTGATCGATACCACAATCGCCTTCCCCTTTATCATTCAGAAAAACAGAAAGGGGACCTACTCGAACATTTTCCCAATCATTAGGGTTAGTGGATAATTCTTCTGGGAAACCATACATAAGAAAATATTCTCCAGCCGGCACTTCGGTGATGCAAAAGAACCCATCGTTATCCGTAATAGTTGTTGGTTCAGTTTGGAGTGTGCAGTATTCTCGATCCGTCCGTGATATGGCACATAAATTGTTTGGCATATTAATGTGCACTGCGGCGAGATTTCAAACCTAAAAGGCCTTCAAGGGGCTAAAGGGTATCCGTGGTAATTTGGTGGGATCTGTTTTCTGATAGGTATCAATTCCACGTCTATTATTTTAATGAAATAAGCTAAACAACGGAATTATGTTGATAGTCGGAATAAATCGCTGGTGTAATTAACCGAGAACCAAAAATATGTAGATCCTAGATTAATCGCCTATTGACAAATCATTAATAAATAGTTTACAATAGGTTATGAGAGCGCTCTCATAAATAAATTGTTTCGGATATTTTTTTTATTATTCCTGAGAGCGCTCTCATAGAGGAAAAGATGGCAATCACCCTTGAAGAAATCGCAAAACTAAGTAACGTATCCCGTGCTACTGTTTCCCGGGTCATAAATGGTGAATCGAATGTCCGGGAAGAAACGCGCCAGAGAGTATTAGATGTAATTGAGAGTGTCAATTTCCAACCAAATCTGGCAGCACGTTCTCTGGCAGCAGGTCGAACGAACGTTATTGGATTGGTGATACCTGCTGGCATTGCTGCTATCTTTTCTGATCCATGGTTTCCACAAGTTGTGAATGGTATTTCAATGGCGTGCAATTCAAAGGGGTATAGTGTGATGCTGTGGTTGGCAGAGCCGGAATATGAACGCCAGATGATCACCAGAATATTGCACAGTGGGCTACTGGATGGTGTAATCGTTTCATCAATGTCAATCAACGATCCAATTATAAAAGCACTCCATTTAAGTAAGATGCCGTTTGTTTTGATTGGTCGACACCCTACTCTTGATATTGTTCACGTTGATGTTGACAATTATACAGGTGGCTATGATGCCACCAAACATTTGATCTCTTTGGGGAATAAAAAAATTGCCACGATTTCGGGGCCCCAGAATTTGATAGCTGGTTATGATCGTTTTCAGGGTTACAAGCAAGCCCTTGAAGATAATGGACTTTCGGTTGATTCTGAATTGGTAATTGAGGGTGATTTTTCAGAGGTGAGTGGTTATGAAGGGGGGCTGGAGTTAATAAAACATCATCCTGATGCCATATTCGTCTCAAATGACACGATGGCTCTGGGCACCCTAAGGGCTATGCGCGAGATGAAGATCAATGTGCCGGATGATATTGCAATTGTGGGTTTTGACGATATTCCAAACGCCATTTCCAGTCCAATTCCCCTTACTACTGTAAGGCAGCCTAGTCAGAAGATGGGTAGAGCGGCTGTCAATGCTTTGCTGGATTTGATTAATAATAAATCAAATCACCAGAACAAAATCTTTTCTACTGAATTGATTATTCGGGAATCTTGTGGTGCAACAAAGTAGAAACCACGAAAGGAGGTGGTTACACAAATAGTTATATTCAATAACGTTTTTGGACAAATTGTTCAGAACGGACTTCTAAATTCGATATAGGAGAATAAGAATGAAAAAGATTTATTTTGCCTTAGTATTAGTCCTGGCCTTAAGCATGGTGCTTGCTGCTTGTGCTGGTGGTGCTCAAACACCTCAGACTGTCAGCGACACGACTGGTCAGGAAACGACAGGTGGTGGGGAAACTGTAGTTGAAGAGAAGGAACCGGTTACTCTCAGTGTCCTCATCCACCAGCACCCACCTCTGGTTGAATACATGGAAGCGTTCAACGCAAAGTTTGAAGAAGCCTACCCTTATGTTACCGTTGATATGTCTGTTGTTAATGCCAATGACCTGGCAACAGTTACGCAGACTCGGTTAACTGCCAATGATATTGACGTCATTGATATGGCTGGATTCGCGAATGCTTCCCAACCTTACATGGTTGATGTCGTTCCTCCAAACTGGCAGACCTTAATTGAGGCTGGTTTATTGATGGACCTGACAGGACAGCCGTTCCTTGATAGTTACCAACAAGCGGCAATTGATACCGGTTCCTTCGACGGTAAAGTATACCAGATTCCCGTTGGCACCACGATTTACAGTGGTGTCTTCTATAACAAAGCGCTCTTTGCTGAATATGGCGTGGAAGTCCCAACGACCTGGGATGAACTGGTTACCGCCTGCGATACATTTGCTGCTGCCGATATCCCCTGCATGACATCTGGTGGCGCAGATGGATGGCCCATTTTTGTGGGTGCCTATGGTTTGATTGGTTCCATTTTCCCAGATCAATATGCACTGGTTGAAGGTCTATGGGATGGCACAATTAAGTGGAATGATGCCAAGGCTCTTGAAATGTGGTCCAAGATGCAAGTTTACGCCCGCGACTTCCTGGAAACCGGCGCCAGTGGACTTTCTCATGACGGCGCTCCTGGACGTTTTGCTTCAGGTGCAGTTGCAATGTTGCCGATGGGCACCTGGAATGCCGCAATGATCCAGGCTGTTGATCCTGAGATGGATTGGGGTTACTTCCCATTCCCTGGCAGCGATAACCCAGAGGATAATCAGTATTGGTTCGGCAAATATGATATGGGATGGGCTGCTGCAGCGAATTCTGAAAATTCGGAAGAAGCTTTAGCATACCTGGCCATGTTGTCGGATCCGGAAAATTATCAGGAATTCATTGATACGGTTGAATTCATTCCTACTCAGGTGGGCGTGACTCTCGATAGCCGGATTGGTGAGGAAATTGCTAAATATGCTGATAATTTCCGAATTGGTTATGAACAGATTTGGATTGCTCCAACCGGTACCGGTCAATGGGCAAATCCTTGGGCGTCCTATTTCCAACCATTCAACGAGTGGGACGATCCGCAGGCCTTAGCTGATCAAGCACAAGCAGATCTGCAGGCTGGGCTGGATGCTGTAGGGAAATAACGACTAATTGTAAAAATCGGCTTCCCGCCATTTGGCGGGAAGCCGAAAAGTTATTCTTGGAGGTTCAGAACAATGAAATACGTTTTCGGGAGAGGAAAAGCCGTTTGGATCCCTGTGATGCTGTTGATTCCAGGAATGTTTTTCTATTTTGCAGTTTCTCTTGGGCCTTCAATTGCAACAAGCTACTGGTCTTTCACAGATGCAACAGGGATTGTGGGTATACCTGTAAATTGGATCGGTTTTGAAAATTACAGAGAATTCCTGTTTTTAGGGACCGCATCCCGAGATAACTTGAGTGCACTTCTTAGGACTCTCAAGTTCAGTTTCTTAGTCTCAACAATCCAATTTACCGTTGGACTGTTCATTGCCCTGCTGCTAAATCAGAATCTAAAAGGAACAAAATTCTTTAGAACGCTGTTCTTTTATCCAGTGATCTTGGGTGTAACCATTCAGGGTTTGATTTGGAAATTATTCCTCTACCCAATGGGCGGGCCAATGACAAAAATCCTGGGTTTGTTTGGTATGCAATCTGAGTTATTAGGTGGCTTGCCAAATCAGGCTTTCATGTGGGTTGTGTTTGTTCAGATCTGGGCAAATATGGGGATAACGATGGTTATCTTCCTTTCAGGTTTACAAACGATTCCCAGTGAATTGTTGGAAGCTGCAAAAATGGATGGTGCAAATCCCTGGCAAGTTTTTCGAAATGTAATTTGGCCTTTGTTGACTCCAAGTATTAATACCAATCTATTATTAAATATTATCGGGTCGTTACAGGCCTGGCAATTGTTCTTTTTGTTATTGGGTTATCGAAATGGTACCCAGGTTTTGGGATACTTGGTTTTCGCCCAAGGTTTCGGTCAGTCTTCAGGAAGCATGACTTTAGGGTTCCGGCAAGGGTTCGCAGCTGCAGCCTCCATTGTTCTGTTCATCCTGGTTTTGATTATTGGTTTGGGAACGCAATACTTCCTGAATCGGCGTGAAAAACGAATCTTAGGAGGTGAAATCTAATGAATAACAATCGAGTGTCTGTCCTTTCCGAACCTAAACAGCGTTTTTCGAGGCGAATCAAATGGGGAAGAGTGCTCTCATACATTATTCTGATTGCATTTGCATTAGTTTATATTGGACCTATTCTAATGCTTGTCAATACGGCATTTAACACACTGCCCCAGTTCATGGTTGATCCTACAATTCCTGTAAAGGAACCAGTGTTTCAGAATTTTATTGACGCTTGGGAAAAGGCGAACTTCCCGAAGTATATTACCAATTCAGTAATCTATACCGGTGTTGCGACGACCATATTTGTGCTCAGTGCGATTTTTGTCGCCTTTCCCTTAGCTCGCGGTTATGTAAAAGGTTCAAAATTCCTGCTGAGTTTGTTTGTGATCGCCCTGTTCCTGCCTTCCGCTATGATCCCTCAATTTCAATTGATCTTAAGGCTGGGATTATACAATACTCGGATAGGTTATATTTTGTTGTTCCTCGTCAATCCGATCGGGATTGTTATTCTTGTGAACTACATTAAAACCATACCAAGAGAACTTGATGAAGCAGCGGCAATGGACGGATGCGGATATTTCCGCTTTGTCGTGAAGGTAATTCTTCCATTGATTAGACCTGCTATTGCGACAGTGATTGTTTTGCATGCAATTGGTATATGGAATGAACTGATCCAGCCAACGATTTATCTTACAAATAAAAACTATTACCCAATCACAAGAGGGCTGGTGGTGTTCCAGGGTGTTTATGGATATAACTGGCCAACATTGGCTGCAGCAGTTTTGATTTTGACAATTCCGATGGTTATTTTGTTCCTAATTTTACAGCGTTATATAATCTCTGGCCTAACCCAGGGTGCTGTAAAAGGTTAATAGATTACTATCGATTAGCTAGGTTTCAATTAGTATGTGATTATTTCTATGGCTACTTCAGCATAGAACTGGATTCTATGCTTACGGTTATTTACTCCTGAAAAAGGAAATTGTTATGTTGAAAAAATTAATTCCGTTATTCCTACTGATGGTTATATTGTTTACGGGATGTCAGAATCCGACTGAGCCAGTTGCCCCCAGTACCCCAACATTGATGCCGACAGCAACGGCGACGCTTGCCCCGACTTCTATACCAACTTCAACACCAATTGTGCCTCCGGAGCCAATGGGGATAGACGAATATGAGGGGTATGAGTTGGTCTGGCATGATGAATTTGATGGTGATGAAATTAACCGTGACAACTGGACCTTTGATATGGGTGGCTATGGTTTTGGAAATGGTGAAGCTCAATATTACACCGACCGTCCTGAAAACGCCCGAGTTGAAAACGGTTTATTGGTTATTGAAGCCCGCTTCGAAAAATTTGAAAATTCTTATTACACGTCTGCGAAACTTTGGAGTAAGGATTTGCAGGAATTTCAATATGGCCGAATTGAAGCTCGCACAAAGGTGCCTTCTGGAGCAGGTCTATGGCCGGCCTTTTGGATGCTTGGTGCAGACTTTGACCCCCATGTTGACGAGAATAACACATTCACGAGCAATTGGCCGTTTTGCGGCGAGATTGACATTATGGAATATATTGGGCGAGAGCCAAAGCTTATCTTGGGCACAGCTCATGGCCCCGGTTATTCAGGCGCGCTTGGCCTGGGTAAGTGGAATCCTCAGGAGTTCTTGATTGCAGATGAATTTCACACCTATGCCATTGAATGGACTTTTGAAGGGATAACTTGGTTCTTCGATGATGAACCGTACTTCACCCTAAATCGTGAAGATGTCGGAGATCGTGAATGGGTTTTCGATCATGATTTCTTTTTAATTTTGAACCTCGCGGTTGGAGGTAATTTCCCTGGGCCAATAGCCATGGATACTCAATTCCCAGCGAATTATTATGTTGATTATGTTCGTGTTTACCAGCAGGTTCCATAATCAACTGCCAGCCTGGCCATTAGTAGAGTACTTGTTCTGGATCGAGGCATGATAGGTTAAATGAAGCCGACCGGAGATCTTGCAAGCATATATGGTTTTACGGAAATAGCCTTTGCTGATGACTTCAGTTCAGACAGGCTGGATGGGGCCAGATGGAATATTCAGGTCTCCAAAAAACAGAAGAATTTTGAAGAGCAGACATATATCAACTCTGATGAGACGATCTATATTCTTCAGAAGGATGGGGCATTGGATTTTGATGGCCATGCGCTTGCCATCCATCCAAGATATCGGCCCGGCTATCCTTCAGCTGAAGGAAAAGTGTTTGACTTTACGTCGGGTAGGGTGGATACAGTTGGGAAGTTCGATTTCACCTATGGTTTGATATCTGCCCGGATGAGACTTCCCGTGGGTCAAGGTTTGTGGCCGGCTTTTTGGTTATTGGGCGACGATCGATGGCCAGACTGCGGTGAAATTGACATTATGGAGAATGTTGGTGATCCTACCTGGTTTAGCTCAGGCGTCCACGGCCCAGGATATTCAGGAGATGCTGGCCTGATTAATTCTTATTATTTATCGGAATTGGAGGATCTGACAAGTTGGCATGTTTATTCGGCGGCCTGGAGTCCTAATATGATAGATTTCTTCGTTGACGATATTCTGGTCAACCGATTAACGAAGCCGATGATAAATTATTTTGGCCATTGGGCTTTTGACAATCGGAAACACATCATAATTAATTTTGCCATAGGTGGAAATTACCCCTTTAAGATTAATGGAAACAAAGTGCCGTATTTCGGCCTGCCGCAGAAAACTGTTGATGAGATCAAAAAAGATCGTGTCAGGGTTTTAGTGGATTGGATCAAAGTCTATCAATGATTCAGCATATGAAGAGGAAATCAGAGTGAGTATTCAGAATAAGCCACTATTTGATGACCGGGGGAGGGTAATCATCCAAGCATATGATCAGAAGCGACCCTTCTCCAGTTTTCTTGCTGGAATAGGCGGCTTGTTTGGAATACCTATTTGGGCTTTTTACAATAATCGGGCGCAGGCGATTTCTTCATTTGGGATCGAGAGTAAAGACCATCCTATTCTTGAGTTTCAACCTGCTAATAAGGCTTATGCACTAACTGCTTCAACGGGTTTCAGGACTTTTTTAAGGACCGATCAGTGGACCTATGAACCTTTTTCCCCTTGGGTAAATGATATTTGCCAGCGGGATATGCATATTGGTATGAATGAGTTGGAAGTCATTGAAAGGAATCCAGCCAGGGGGTTGGAAACCAGTGTTTTGTACTTTAATATCGTTAATGAATGTTTCGCCGCATTGGCGAGAAAGCTGACAATACGGAATATTGGAAAACAACCACTTCAGGTTGAAGTGCTGGACGGTTTACCGGCAGTGATCCCCTATGGTGTGAACAACGATATGCTGAAATCCATCAGCAGAACAATTGAAGCCTGGATGCGGGTATCAAATGTTGAAAATCGCAGTCCCTTCTTCACCCTGAAAATGACTGCAGAAGATACGAGTGAGATAAACACAATTGAGGGTGGTAATTTTGCACTAGGTTTCTCTGGTGGGAGGCTTCTTCCATCCTTTGTTGATCCTGTCGTTCTTTTTGGAAATGATACGAATTTTACTTTTCCAAGTCAGTGGAAGGATGGTTTCAATGAGCTAAACCTGTCTCATCAAGTCTGCGAAGGAAGAACGCCTTGTTGTTTTTTCAACCATGATATGAGTATAGGCTCAGAGGCAGAGTCTTCCATGGCGAGTGTTTATGGCTATGCTCAGGATTTTAGTGAATTAGAAAGAATGAGTCCTGAAATACTCAAGGTTGGTTTCCTTGAGAAAAAACGGGATGAAGCTCAAGAGTTAGTCAATGATCTGGCTGAGCCTGCCAAAGTTCAAACTGGCAATCCAGTGTTTGATGTCTATGCTCAGCAGACGTTTCTTGACAATATCCTTCGGGGAGGATGGCCTGAGATTGTTGGGGATAATGCGATTTATCATGTATATTCCCGAAAACATGGCGACCCCGAGCGGGATTACAACTATTTTTATCTCGCTCCTGAGAATTATTCCCAGGGAAATGGCAACTTCCGAGATGTCTGTCAAAATCGACGAGACGAAGTTTTCTTCAATCCACTAACCGGCGATTTCAATATTCGTTTATTCATGAGCCTTATCCAACTAGATGGTTACAATCCATTGGTCGTCAAAGGAACAAAATTTTCAGTAACGCCTAACGTTCGCCGCAATATTCTAGATCACGTGGAAAAGCATGAAGCGTTTGAAAAAAAACTTTCCAGTGCCTTTTCTCCTGGCGAACTAATTCGGGTTGCCAAAGCGTGCGAACTGGAGATAAGCGCAAAGGAACTTGTTGACTTGGTCATTTCTCGGGCTGAACAACATATCCAGGCCGAACATGGAGAGGGTTTTTGGGTCGATCATTGGACTTATATTTTGGATCTTATCGAATCCTATTTGGCAATCTTTCCAGATAAAAAAGAGGAACTGCTTTTCGATTCAGAGCCCTTACCCTTCTTTGATAATCCACATTTTGTGAATTCAAGAGATTCGAAATACATTCTGTTAAATGGCAAGCCGCGTCAGCAGCATGCCATTGGATTCAGCGAAGAAAAGCAGTCAAAGATTAATGCTCGCGAGGATCAACGCGACTGGGCTCGGACTGAATTTGGGGCTGGAGAAGTTTTTAGAGTATCCCTTATCTCCAAGTTGGTGATACTGGCGGTCAATAAATTTTCAACTCTTGATCCATATGGGATGGGAATTGAAATGGAGGCAGGGCGTCCAGGCTGGTGCGATGCATTAAATGGACTGCCAGGTATATTTGGCTCTTCACTTCCCGAGACGTTTGAATTAATTCGTTTGATAGACTTCGTATATCAATCGTCAATCAAATTTCCACATTCGGTAGAATTGCCTGTCGAAGTTGATGAGTTGTTACAGGCTATCTTGATCCAGTTACAGGATTATAAAACTGAATTTGGCTATTGGGATGCTGTTTCAGCAGCGCGTGAAGCTTATCGCAAAAAAACACAGATGGGGGTTTCTGGTAACTTGTTTGAATATTCAGCGGCTGATCTGCAGGCTATTTTGATAACGTTTAGGCGGAAATTGTCTCGTGGAATTAACAAAGCGATTGAGGAAAATGGCGGTATACCCCCGACATATTTCTATTATGATCTTGTGGATTATGAACCAACTGGCAATAAAGATGATCAGGGTAATGAGACCATTTCGCCGAGAGAATTCAAACAAAATACGCTTCCACTTTATCTGGAAGGTCCAGTTAGATATATGAAGCTCTTGGAAGAGAAATCTGAGGCGAAAGAAATTTACTCACGGGTCAGACAAAGTGCGCTGTATGATCGTAAGTTGAAAATGTATCGATTAAACGATTCTCTTATCAATGAGACCTTCGAAATAGGAAGGGCGAAAGCCTTCTCTCCTGGGTGGTTAGAAAATGAATCCATCTGGCTTCATATGTCTTTCAAGTATCTATTGGAATTATTGAAGGCTGGACTTTATGATGAGTTTTTCAAAGAAATGCTTTCTAATATGCCTCCATATATGGATAGTTCGATCTATGGCAGGAGTCTAACTGAAAACTCGTCCTTCCTTGTCTCAAGTGCTCATCCAGACCCCTCAATCCATGGGGCTGGTTTTGTGGCGAGGCTTTCTGGTTCAACAGCCGAATTTTTATCGATGATGCTCTTATTCCTTGTTGGTCCCAACCCCTTTATTGTTGATGAGCAGAAAGATCTGATCCTGGCATTTAAACCTGCACTCCCAGGTGATTTTTTTGATGAAGAAGGTACGCTATCTTTCAAATTCCTGGGACAATGCGATGTCACATATATTAATCCGAAGCGGAAAGACACTTATTCTTCTGAGACTCAGATTGAAAAAATCATCCTTTACCTTCCTGGAGGATTCAAGTTTGCATTGGACGATGGCGTTATCCCTGCCCCTTATTCAAAGATGGTTCGGGATGGGGAGATTAATAAGATCAAAGTTTTTATTCGTTGAAAGAGAATGATTTATGATTAAAGGTTGGCATTATATAGATCACGAGGGTACATTTGTTCTTGAAAACCCTCAGCACATGAGTTATTTGTATTTTCCTCTTCTCAATGAGAAAGGTTTGGTTTCATCAATCTCACCTTTATTGAATGGGGATATTAAAACAAGTCAGAACTCCTTCTTGACTGTGCCTGTTTCAATTGAAGATCTTCATAATAACCGTTCGGCAAGAAACTTTTGGTTAAAAATTAATGATCAAGATATTTGGTCGGTGACGGGGAACAGCGCAAAACAAATGGCCAACAGGCTTACAGTGGATGAAGATGAAGTGAGCTTGACAGCCGGCATATTATGGCACCGAATTACGAGATCAAATACCGGTTTAGGTCTTCGAGCTGAAATCACGAATTTTGTCGCGAAAGAGGACAACGTTGAGTTGATGAAGGTGAGATTAATTAATATTGGTAAAAACTCACTTTCACTCAAGCCAACAGCAGCTATCCCGATTTTTGGGCGCTCAGCAGACAATTTACGAGATCACCGACATGTAACCTCTTTACTCCAAAGGGTGAAATGTGTGGAAAATGGGGTGGTGGTTCAGCCAACGATGACCTTCGATGAAAGGGGACATAAACCGAACTCAATCTCCTATGGTGTCCTAGGCGTTGAAGGAGATGGAATGTCTCCAATCGGTTTTTATCCGGATATTGAGTCATTCATTGGTGAGGGGGGAGCCCTGGATTGGCCCAGCGCAATTGTTGGAACCAATCACAAACCTGTTCCTGCGGGTACAACAGTTTCCGGATATGAAGCACTTGGCGGAATCCAGTTTCGCCCTATTCAATTACAGCCAAAAGAAGAGATTTCATATATTTTATTGATGTTTATTGAAGCAGAACAAATCGATACCCAACGTCTTACTGATAAATATGGATCAATCGAAAAATTTGATGAAGCACTTAAGCGTAATAATGAAAATTGGCATGCTAGAATATCGACTCTGAGTTTTTCAACCAATGATAGCCAATTCGATAACTGGCTGAGATGGGTGACCCTGCAGCCAATTCTCAGACAACAAATGGGTAATTCATTTTTACCCTATCATGATTATGGCAGAGGCGGCAGAGGGTGGCGGGATTTATGGCAGGACGTAAATGCTTCGTTATTGATGGGGCAGAAACAACTGGCAGAAACTTTATGGGGTTATTTTGCTGGCGTCCGGATGGACGGTTCGAATGCGACCATTATTGGGACATATTCCGGAGAGTTTACGGCAGATCGCAATAATATTTCCAGGGTTTGGATGGATCATGGCTCATGGCCATTATCAACGGTGAATTTCTATATTAATCAAACAGGCAACCTGGAATTTTTACTTAGAGAGCAGTTGTACTTTAAGGATAGCCTGTCCCATCGCGCAAAACAAAAGGATAATCAATGGTCTGAGGACCTTGGCAATGTTGTGAGAAGTCGGGATGGGGAAATTTATCATGGCTCAATTCTTGAGCATATCCTGATTCAGCATTTGACCGCGTTTTATCACGTTGGCGATCACAACTGTATTTTATTAGAAGATGCAGATTGGAATGATGCCCTTGATATGGCCAATCAGAAGGGTGAAAGTGTTGCTTTTTCTGCATACTATGCGGGTAACCTTAAAATCCTTGGGGATTTATGTGAAGCACTAAGCCAAAAAGGGTTCAAATCGGTTGAGCTGGCAGAAGAGTTGACACGGTTAGTGGAACCCTTTATGGACCCTGTTGATTATGAATCACCTATTCAAAAAAGAGAAAAGCTCCAAAGTTATTTTGACCAGGTAGGTCATAATGTCTCAGGCAAAAAAGTGAAGATGGCAACATTAGATTTATCTCAGGATTTAAATAAGAAAGCGGAATGGTTGATCAACCATTTGAGAAACAATGAATGGATCAACAACGCTGATGGCACAGGTTGGTTTAATAGCTATTATAACAATAGCGGCATTCGACTTGACGGAGTGCATGGTGGTCAAGTCCGAATGATGTTGACCGGTCAAGTGTTTATGATAATGTGCGGTATTGCCACTAACGAGCAGATGAAGAAAATCGTTCAATCAGCAGATAAATATTTATTTGATGAATCCATTGGTGGATATCGCTTGAATACAGATTTTCTTGATAATATTGAGGAGTTTGGCCGGGTCTCTGGTTTTGCATTTGGGCACAAAGAAAATGGTTCCATGTTCAGCCATATGGCTATGATGTATGCTTATGGACTTTACAAGCGGGGCTTGGCAGAAGAGGGTTGGAAAGTCCTGAAGAATGTCTATGATTATTGTAATGACTTCTCGAAGTCGAAAATCTATCCGGGGGTTCCAGAGTATATTAATCCAAGAGGGCGAGGAATGTATCCTTACCTGACAGGTTCAGCAAGTTGGTTATTGTTGACTTTATTAACAGAAAGCTACGGCGTCAGAGGTGTTCTTGGCGATTTACTCATCGAGCCTAAGTTAATGGCGGAGCAATTTAATCAGGCTGGGATCGTAAGCGTTCAAACATCCTTTGCCGGGAAGGCACTCAAAATCACATATATAAATCCAAAGCGTCTTTCATACGGGCAATATACCTTGGATAGAGTGGATGTGAATGGAGAGACTTTCTGTGATAATTGCGAAGAAAACGCTTTTCATTTCAAAAGAGACTACCTGGACAATTTATCAGACCACAGTAACATTACAATCTATTTGACAGAAAAACACTAATGCTGGATATTGGACAACTTATTGAGCAATTAAGTTTTGAAGAGAAAATTAGCTTTTTGGCTGGTCAGGATTTATGGCATACAGTTGGCCTAGATCAATTGGCGATATCGTCTATTCGGGTATCAGATGGGCCAAACGGCGTGCGGGGGGCTTTTGGGAATATTGAATCTACATCTGCCTGTACTCCCGTAGGCATTGCTCTTGGTGCGACATGGAATCCAGACCTTGCTCGTGATATTGGTATGTTGCTTGGAGAAGAAGCCAAGACTAAGGACGTCCAGCTTGTGCTGGGGCCAACTGTGAATATCCACAGATCCCCTTTGGCCGGCCGTAATTTTGAATGTTATTCCGAGGATCCCTTCCTGAGTGGCGAGATGGCGGCGGCATATATCACTGGGATTCAAAGTGTGGGCGTTGGCGCTTGTATTAAACATTTCGTTTGTAATGATCAGGAAACAGATCGGTTTAATGTCAGCGTCAATATTGATCGGCGAACCCTTCATGAGATCTATTTAGAGCCATTTCGTAAGGCGATAAAAGCGGCATCGCCATGGGCAGTGATGACCGCCTATAACAGGGTGAATGGTGTACATGCATCTGAAAACCATTACCTGTTGAATTCAGTTTTGAGAACGGAATGGGGTTATGATGGTTTGATTCTATCAGATTGGTTTGGCACATATTCTGGGAGGATCATAGATGGCGAGCTTGATTTGGAAATGCCCGGCCCGTCACGTTGGATGCAAACGGAACAGGTTCAAGCTGCAATTGAAGCTGGACGAATCGATATTGAACATATCAATTCTAAAGTTAAGAGGATTTTGAGCTTGGCTCAACGTTCAGGAATATTGGCGCATTCAGATGTTCATGCTGAGAGAAGTGTGGATAGCTTGGATCATCGGAAAATAATCCGGCAGGCAGGACAGGAAGCGATCGTGCTGCTGAAAAATGATTCTGTTCTCCCCATTGATCTGAATAGAATCCATTCAATTGCGGTGATTGGTGAAAACGCATATTATCCTCAAATTCTTGGCGGTGGGAGTTCTTCTGTCGCGCCACATTATATAGTTTCTCCATTAGAGGGAATTCGTATTAGAGTTGGTGAACAAACCCAGGTAGACTATGCCCCTGGATGTTTTATTCATAAGAGCCTCCCGAACCCTGCAATTGATACCCTAATAACAAGAGAAGGTGCCGAAGGGTTGTCTATGGCGTTTTTCGATAACGCTGAATTGGCTGGAACGCCTGCCTATCAATTAACCACCAAAAGGGTTCACTTTGGCTGGTTTGATCGTTCGGTTCCAAAAGTTAGTCAGGATAGATTTTCGGTCCGATTATCCGGTTATTTTGTGCCGAAGGTGAGTGGGAAGCACATTTTTGGGCTAAATTTGGTGGGTTGGGGGAGGCTGGAAATTGCTCACAAGGAAATAATTAATACCTGGGATCTATCTAGTCCTGAGGGCGAATGGACGAAGGAAGTTGATCTACAGGCTGGCGAAAAATACCCCATAAAGATTGAATACAAGTGGCAGGGGGATACCAAGTGGCGCATGTTATCTTTTGGCCATTTGCCGCCTCATTCGAACGATTTATTGGGTGAGGCTATTGAGATTGCGGCCAAGGCTGATCTGGCAATTGTGGTTGCCGGGCTGACGAATGAATGGGAAGCTGAAGGGTTTGACCGGCCAAATATGAGATTACCTGGTGACCAGGATGACCTGATTGATAAAATTGCGAGTGTGAATCCGCGGACGGTTGTTGTTCTAAATTGCGGTTCTCCAGTTGAGATGCCTTGGTTGGATCATGTGGCTGGTGTGTTGCAGATGTGGTACGACGGTCAGGAGCAGGGAAATGCTTTAGCGGATATTCTCTTTGGGGATGTATCACCTTCTGGCAAGCTGCCAATCACATTTCCTAGTAAATGTGAGGATAACCCCAGCTTTGGCAATTTCCCAGGTAAGAATGGTAAAGTCATTTATCAAGAAGGGCTTGAGGTGGGTTATAGGTATTACGGATCAATGGGAATTACTCCTTTGTTTCACTTTGGCTATGGGCTAAGTTATACCAGTTTTGATTTGTTTGATTTGAAAATTGAGTATCCGCAAATTGGACGAGGAGAGTTGTCCGTCAGTGTGAAGGTGAAAAATTCGGGAGAATATCCCGGAAAAGAAGTCGTTCAACTTTATGTTCGGGAACTCTCTCAAGATAGCATGTCATCCATGAAACAATTGCGTGCTTTTCGTAAGGTTTTAGTTGCGCCTCAGGAAACTGTTCCGCTCGAATTTAAATTGGATGCTGAAGCATTCTGGCATTACGATGTCAATGCGGAAGGCTGGACCGTAGATTCGGGTACGTATGCGATAATTATCGGCACTTCAAGCGTTGATGAGAGACTTGTCAATAAAATCACGATTTCCGACGACTTATTTTCAGTCTAGGTTTAATGGAGAGCACTATGTTGAGAATTGAGACTTATGAAGGTGAGGGATACCGCCCACTGGTTGATTTTGGAAATTGGCGGGTGGCCTATTTGAGATTTATTGATGAGTTGATTCCTGAAAATATCACACAAATGGAAAAGCATCTTGAGACTGATGAAGTATTCGTCTTGCTAAATGGTGAGGCTGTCTTATTTATTGGTGAGGGTGAAAATCTGTTGGGGCGAGTTTCTTGTTTGAAAATGGAACCACATAAGGTATATGTGGTCGAGAAAGCCACTTGGCATACCTGTGTTTTGGATTTAGATGCAACAATACTTTTGGTCGAAAATCAGGATACTGGTCTGGCTAACACGGAGTATATCGATATCGATGTTTCGACTAAGAAGTACATTGTTGAAAATTCAAAAACACTTATCTCTGGATAACGGAAACAAAAGCTCAAAACTATTGATCGGAATAAGATAGACACGGGTTTGACACATCAATTTTTATAATAAAAATTCCAGTGGAATGTATAAACGCTTCTTCCAAGAATATTCATCATGCGCTGCACCTTCAAATTTGTAAGTCAACCAATCTTTTCCTCTTGAATAACCTGCATTTTCAAGGTGTTCATCCATCCGCTGTTGATAGGGTTCGTAACCCTCATCGAGTGTGAGCGTACCGTAATCAAAATAGAATCTGTGCTTGCCTGGTGTAGGTAAGTTTTCCCCAAGAGAATCAACCAGAGGGCTCATTCCAGCCAACCAGTGGGTGGAGATGCACGCAGCGCCGCCAAAAACGAGTGGGTAGGTTTCTAAAGCGTAAAGAGAAACCAGCGCACCCATGCTCGATCCCATAATAAATGTATGCTGTCGATCATTCAGTGAGGGATAGGTACTATCAATGAATGGTTTAAGTTCATCAACCAGGAAATTTAAGTAATGATCAGAAATGGGATCTCCACTCGAATATTCTCGAAAGTGAGTGCGAATGATTGATGATTGTTCCATTGGTTTCTGGGGCATATATTCTTCCCAGCGATCCGCAGTGTTCCATATCCCAACCACAATTACAGGGGGAATGCGATTGGCATCGATCAAGGAGGAGATGACTTCGTCTACGCTCCAATCAACCCCACCAAAAGCAAGTGATGGATCAAAGAGGTTTTGACCATCATGCATATAAATTACGGGCAAACCGTCCTTGGAATTTGCATAGCCGTTTGGAAACCAAACATCTACATTTCGTGGAGAAATGTGTTGGGAAGGGAAATTCTCATATCTATAAAGTGTTCCGAGAATATCACCCTGAGTGGAATAAGGTAGGGTTCGCGTGAGTTTCATTTTAACGCCAGAGCAACAGCCTGAAGGTTTTCCATTGGAGTGTCGCGTGGCACTTCACAACCTGCGGCGATCATTGTATTTGGATTGGACACGGCCAGGCAATCCTGAACGGCTGAGTTAATTTTTTCAGGAGTACTCTGTAATAAAACCGCAACTGGATCGAAATTTCCACAAACAGCACACTTGGCTCCGCAGGTTGCTACAGCTTTTGAGAAGTCGACCATCCAATCCACATCCAGAATATCCGTTCCTGTTTGGATAGTGAGATCAAGAATGGATGTGATGTTACCGCATATATGCAATTTAGCTTTCGCACCAGCCTCGTGAATCGCTGAAATGATCCTTTGCTCGTAAGGCAATGCGAATTGTTTGTATAAACGTGGGCCGATCAAAGAGGCAGCTGCGTCGCCGATACCAATGAAATCCGCTCCTGCTGCCACCTGTGCCTGAGCAAATAAGATAGCCTGCTCCGTACATATTTCCAGCATGTCATTGATTAACTCAGGTTCCTGGATCAGGTCGGTCATAACCGCTGACATGTCATGTAAATCGCAAACTTCCGCGAATCCACCTTCAACCCAACCCAAGATTGGGATTTGCCCATCGGCTTTTTTATGGAAAAGTCGGATTGCTTCAAGACGGTCGGCCATCCGTTTGCTCGATTCGGGTGATTTGACCTTGAGTTTTTTCAGATCGCTCCTTGATTGAATAAAAGCTTCGCTTGCGTAAGGAACACCATCATAGGGGAAGATTACATTCGCGCCAAATCCATGAGCTTCACGCATAGGATCTGAGATTGCACTCAACATGTCGATTTTGAAATCTTCACAACAGCGCAGGTTTCCATCTACTAATAAACGGTAATCACTGACATATCGGTCATAGGTGACGCCGATGTATTTAGCCGCAAAGGTCATCAAGATACACAGGTTGGGAACCCGATCCACTGGACGCCCAGCAAGACGGGCAAATACACGTTCATAGGAATTCACTGAGTTTTCTCCCTTTCTCTACCTGGGAGATAAACCCAGGGGAAAGTAGTCCGTCGAAGGATTGTGCTGCCAATAGGCACAAGAGACACAATTTCGGGTTGGGCCGCCTGAGTTAACATCGTGGCTCTAAGGCATACAGGTGGATATTCCCACACATATTCTCCTTCATGAATTGGTCGTTTGAAAAGAGAAATGTTTTTCCCGGGCGATCCATCCTTCTCAAGCTGCAAGGTATAGTCCCAATTAAAATTCATAGCAGGCGTATAATCGGTGTCGTAAAAACCGTTGAGGGGATAGGTGAACGTGTGGCTGGATTGTTCTGGAATGCGTAAGCAATATAGTAGTGGACCATAGCTTATGGCTGCGGAATGGTCCACAGCGAATTGGATTTCAGGCTGCCATTCCATATAAAGGGTGATTTCATCGCCATTTTGCCATTGTCGATCCACCACCAAAAATCCACTCTCGTTTACCGTCTCAATCTCAGTCTGATATTCTTCGTTGTTTATGATCAATTTACTTTGTGATGCCCAACGCGGCACCCTGAATTTTATTGTTAGTCGAATCGAGTCAATTACACTGATCTTAAAGCGAACGATATTCTCAAAAGGATAATTTGTGGACTCAGTGATCGTAATTGGCTGATTACCCTCTACGATTCGTAACTCACAGGGGCCATAAAGCATTGCCACCAGGGCATTGTCTTCTGTGTCCCGCATCCAAGAATGGAGAAGGTGGGTTGGTATCACTTTGCCGGAATTTGGCGCACAACAAACAGCGGCATCAGTGTGAGTTGGAGAATAATCCCATCTTTCGCCCACTTTTAGGGTCGCTGCAAAAAGATTGTCTGCGGTTAAGTATTGAATGGATTTTCCATCGGGATTCCTTGCAGCCATAGCCGCATTGAAGACTAACCATTCCTGCATATCGGCATATTGAGGATCACCTGTTATGGCAAGAGCAGCTAAAAATGTATTCGCTAACTCAGTAGTGGCGCAGTATTCATAACCTGCGGTTGGCAGTGGCAAAGAAGCGGAGAGATTTTCAAAAGAAACCTCATCCATTGAAATATCAAGAGGATGGACTCCAATAAATTCGTCCGACTTGCAAGAACCGGACAAAGTTAGATTATCCCGAAGTTTTCGGATTCCGTTTTGAAATGCTTGGGAATAGATCTCTTTCCCGGTGGCATTATACAACAGGAGTGGAATCCGCAACTGCTCGCATGTATGGGGACCGTGTCCAACGAAGGGTACCGCGGGGTCCAGTAAATTAGGTAAGCGACAATCTTCTCCTGGGAAGTCTGATTCATGTGTTGAATAAGCTATGTAAAGATCTTCACAGAACTCGATCACATCCTGTCGACCAGTGAGATCATGTAGCATCAAGAGAGGTTCGATGATCATTAACCCGTGAGATTTGCTGCCGTCTTTTTCGGGCACATCATAGAATGAAATGGGTGAACCACTCAATTTTGAGGCAGATAAAATTCGGTTTGCCAGGGAATCGGCAACTTCGAGGTATCTATTTTCCCCTGTCGCTTTGTATCCGGCTAGAAGAATCAGCAATACTCTTGACTGAGTCCAAAATTCTCCAGTTCGCGAGCATGCAAAACTGAAACGATGCTCAGGTTGGTAAATGCCAAGGTATCCATCCGCTTCTTGGGAGGCGGCCATATGGTCAAGGTAAGCTTTCGCTTTAGCCATTAACTTTTTATCAGTAAGAAGGTAACTTAAGCGGATAAAAGCCTCAGCCCAGTTTCCTTCGGATTCACCATTCCACCATGAAGCCCAAGAGCCATCATGTTCGTTTGGAACCTTTTTCGTAAAAAAGATCTCGCTCGAGCATTCCTCGCATAATAGGTTGAGGTTTCCTGTAATCCCATCTGCGTCTCGGCGACAGAATTCTTCTATCCAGCCTTTTGGCTGGAAACAATTGGGTGATAATGAGTGGTAGTGTTGCCGTTTATGAGTCATCTCTTTTACCTGCAATTTTTTCAACTTGCCCGTCCTGCCTCCATGAAGGCAGCAATATTTTCTAAAGGGGTCTCCAAGGGTATGTCACAGCCTGTGCTAAGAATGAAATTGGGATAATCTGCCAACTCTGTGCACAAATCACAGACTGCCTTCTTAACATCTTCAGGATTACCGTTTACCATAACCCTGACCGGGTCGATATTACCAATAAGAGCCATGTCAGTTGGCATTTGCTTAATTGCCTGTAGCATATTGACCGGTGTGTCCAAACTAAGGCCCTGGACTTCGGTTTCACACATAGCTGGGATCAGGCGGGTTGTATTCCCACATATATGGAGGATAGTGTCCCTATCAAGCTGCTTAGCTATCCGGTCGATAAAGACTCCGGAGAAGTCTTTGAAGCTTGACGGAGAAAGGAAAGTGGCGGTCGGTTCCAATATGGCAATCACTTCTGCACCAGCCTGGACGAGTTCAAGCGCGTAGCGTGTAATAACTTCTTCGGCTAGTTCCAGCGTAGCGTAAACCAATTCAGGATTTTCAATGGTGGCAATGGCAATTTCGGATGCCCCAATTAATAAACCAGCCAAGGTGAAAGGTCCCGTTACATAACCGCCCCTTACACAGGAGGTAATATTTTGGGACATCATACTCATCGTCTTAATATACGATCGTAGTCTGGCGTCCCAAAGAGGGTCGAGAACGCGATAATGTTCCAAATCACTTATTTGTCGCACCGGATGAAATTCGATCGAGGGAGATTCGTTATGTGGGTAACGAATCTGAAGCCCCAACGCTCCAGCTTCGACGGACAGATCCATCATTGAAAAAATGATATCCGGATGGAATTTGTTGACCAAGGCACTGATGGATCGATAGTGCAACTCTGCATTAAAGCCATTTTGTCGAAGCGATGAATTGGTCAGAATCGCGCCGGGATATCCCATTAACGGAGCGACGAGGCGTCTGGATGAGCCACGGAACATTTCGGATATTTTCATTATCAATTCCTTCGATTAATTAGGCTAAAAGCGAGTTCGCAAGGGCCACTGCTCGGCTGGCGTCGGGAGAATAACCATCAGCCCCGATTTCACGAGCATAAGCCTCGGTCAGAGGGGCTCCTCCCACAATAATCTTTACATGGTCTCGCAGCCCGGCATCCTGGATTGCCTTGATCGTTGACTCCATTGAAGGCATGGTTGTGGTGAGTAAGGCTGAAAGGGCGAGGATTTCTGGGCCTTCAGAACGAACTGCATTAACAAAAACCTCAGGCGCAACGTCTGCGCCCAGGTCTGTTATTTCATAACCGGCTCCTTCAAGCATCATAGAAACCAGATTTTTACCGATATCGTGCAAGTCGCCTTTGACTGTGCCAATCACAACTTTCCCCCGGGATTTAACCCCGTTTTGTTTTAACTTCGGCCGCAACAGGCTCAAGCCAGCCTGCATGGCCCTGGCTGAGATTAGCATTTCCGGAACGAAATAGTCACCAATTTCAAAACGATGCCCCACTTCAGACATGGCTTTAACCATACCTTCATTTAATATTACGGCTGGGTCAATGCCATCTTTAAAAGCAGCTTCGATGCCTGAGGTGACACCACCCCGATCTCCTTCTAATATGGCGTTAAAAATAATTTCAAGTGTGTGTGCCATGGTTCTCCTGTATCGTAAAGTATAGAAGTTTATTTTGTTGTACCTATGTCTGTTAACTTAGTACTGCCCCTGTCAAAGGGGGAAGATGGATTTCCGTGGTTTCAGCATGTTGGATTAATGCTGTCCCAGGGCTGGTAGTGAATACTTGTTTATTCCAATTGTTTGCTAATACCAGAGTCTGCTCGCGCGGAGTTATGTTCAAAGCTACAACAATTTTCTGGTTTTCATTGATGCAACGGTAAGCTATGATCTCGGGATTGTTCTCCAGTAGAGTCCAGGTTCCGGAAATGCACGCCAAATTGGCTTTTCGGAATTGAATTAACCCCGTATAAAATTCTAATAGGTCAATATCCTTTGCGTCCGGCATGGGTAAACGGGCTTCTTCAAGGACACCAAAGCGTGTGTCTTCCTGGGTAACACTTTTTCGCTGTGATAATCCGATTTCTGTTCCGTAATATATGATTGGGGCACCGCTCAATGTAAATTGACAGAGAGCAGCCAGTTTTAACTTCCGTTTCTCTCCGCCAGCAGCCCACAGAAATCGATCCATATCGTGGTTATCAAGGAATGAAGGCCGGCTAAAAGGGTCAGGGAAAAAGGCTTGATGATGAGTCAGGAATGTTGTGAAATCGTTGGCCTTCCAATTGCAATAAGCGAATGTCTGTCTCAGCGCCTCCATCAATTTAAAATCCAGGACACCATCCAACAACCCATTAAAAGATAACTGCACATCCAAAGAGTCGACCACTTCTCCAAACACCCAGGCATCCGGATGGCGATTCTGAACTACTTGACTCAGTTCAGCCCAAAAGTCCGGTGACGGACCAATGGCGTAGTCAAGGCGATAGCCATCCACACCAAAATCCAGCCAGTAAAGAATAGCGTTCAGAATATAATCTCGAGTATCCTTATTCCTGAGGTTGAAACAGGGCATTGACCGTACACCAAAAAAGGTTTTAAAGTCATTAGGATATGTGTTGAAAGTGAACCAGTCTCTGTAGGGACTATATGAGTCACTAATCGCTGATTGGAAACTTGGGTGGTGGTCAGAACAATGGTTTGGGACAAAATCCAAAATCACTCGCAGGTTGCGGGCATGTGCCTGGTCCAAAAGCTCTTTAAACTCTTTAAGGCTTCCCAACCTGTTTTCAATTTCGTAATAGTTTACAGCATCATAGCCATGATAGGATGGACTGGTGAAGATGGGGCTGAGGTAAAGAACATTGACGCCAAGGGCCACAAGGTAATCCAACTGGTTTGTAATCCCTTTTAACGAGCCGCCCATAAATCCATCCAGTGGGCCATCCGGATCGATTGCGAAACCATCCACTGAGGCAAATCGATCAATAAAAATGTGGTAAATGATGGCTTCCTGGGTCCAGGATGGGGGAGTGTGATCTGATGTAAGGTAGCCATACATCAAACCATTATCCGCAAAGACTTCTCCATGTTTCTCGGAGTATGTGCTAATCCGATATCGAACAACCGTGCCGGCTTCTTGGCCGGGTATGACAACCTGAAATAATCGCTCTTGGTGTTTTGTCTCAGGATTCCAGGCTGTGTTTTCAGAAAGCATTGTGAGAGCTGTTCCCTGTGCCGGCTTTCCGGTTTGTCCCGAAGGATCACTACCATCTGTGGTGTAATAGACCCAGGCCGCATCGTAATGTTGATCCGCATTTACTTTCAAGGTTAACTGAACCGGTTCGCCAGGTTTTGGGGCAAGCGGCATTCGCGCAGAGCGGTGGATGATGCCGTTACTAGTTACTTGTGCCCCTGGCGTGGCGTTTTGCGTGGCTGTATTCCCGAAAACAAAATCATCGTTCATAACTTAATCTGCCTTAATCCTTGAGTGTTCACGTACATAATGTACGATGTCATTCGCTGTTGTAACATCAGGAGCGCTCGTCTGTAAAATCAACTTTCCCGGCACGGATTGGGAAATTGCGACAGCTCTTCCAACTTCTTCGGGACGGCAATATATTTGCAGGGCGGCATCGCCAGCTTCCCTTAGCAGTCCTTCAAGATGATCGAAAGGACGGGGCTGATTCGGGTCTTCAGAAACTTGTAAAATTCGAAGATTTTGCAGGCTTCCAATCTGCTTTTGGAGGTGTAGCCCTTTTGAATGGTTGTGGATCAGAGCACCGTCAAAGTGATCAATCACTTGCTGGGTCCAGGGGGCAGCCCAATTTGGGTAATACTCTGCCCTGCACAGATCTGCGATATCTTCTGACATCATCAGGGCATGGCCCGGAACCCAGCTACCCCATAGGGGAGCGCCTCCCAGGAGGTCTCCACAAATTGGCCAGAGTTGATCTTCAAGCCAGATGACCGCGTGTGTACAGAAATCCAATAAACGTTCAACCTGTTCCGGAGCGTCGGAAAAATCAAAGAATAGTTGATTGCCGCGTAAGGCATTCGCCATGTCCAACGGAGAATAATGATAGAAAGTGGGTAAGCCGACCTGCCCACCCAGGTCCTCGGCGAAGACCTCCGCTGTATGGCGAAGGAGGCGGAACCAGGGGTTCTCTGAGGACACTGACAACGATTCGATGTCTTTCCAATCACGGATGACCGGTTCGGACCAACTCGTATCTTCTCCCATTATTGGCCTGCCGGCGATATATGCACTCTGTGCAGCGATACCGTGATGGATATAAATATCCGGCACATAATCATCCAACACGCCAAGCCTACCTTTTAGAAAGCAGATGCGATTATTGATATAGGCTTGCAGATAACGGGCGTTCTCAGCGAGATCAGGGAATTGATAATCACGCAAGTCATATGGAACGCTCCCCGCGGGAGGAACAAAAACATGCACAAGGATAGAACCGGGCTCCTTGGCTTGATAAAGTTGTTGGTAGCGATCTACAACTACATCCAGATCGGGACGGTATTTCATTTCTTATCCACGCTGTGGTTTATTATGGGAACGAACCCATTTAATCAGATCCTGACCTTCAGCAATTTCTACATCCATCACTGCAAAGATGATGTTGTACTCACTGGTGATCTCATCGTACAACTCTCTTACTTCTTCATGCGTGAAGTGAACATTTAAGGGAATGTTGTGAGAACGGGGAAGCAACCAGTCAAGTCGTGTAACGGTGCGAGGGGTGTTTGGATCTTCGGCAATCTGGATGCCAAGCAGATTTCGTAGTTGGCTTATTTCCGGGATCACCTGGACTCCCAGTGAATGCGTGTGAATTTGGCCATAACCGAAAGCGTCGATCACCTGCTGGGTATACGGACGGGCAAATTGAGCATATAACCGCGGTGAGATCATGCAGGCGATATCTTCTGACATGCAGATGGTTCCCGGGTTGAGCCAGGCTCCTGCAATATTCCCACCCCAATATAGACCATGGATCGCACGGATACGGCTGGCTTGCCAAATGATTGCTTGCGCGCAGAATGCCATCAAACGATGGACCTTTTCCGGTTCGTCCATGAAATCCGTAAAGAGTTTTTCTCCTCGAAGAGCATGAGCCATATCCAAAGGCGAATAGTAACCTCGGACAAGGGGAATGGGGGAGGAGGCAGTCTTGGTCATCAGATGAGTCATGGCACGATCCATCATCTGCACCCAATAATTGTCTTCACTCAAGTGCAGATTGTCGATATCATCCAGGGATTCAAGTATAGGTGCCGCCCATGAAGTATCTTTTGTAAAAACCACATCTCCAGCGATAAAACCGCTATAATCACCTATCCCGAAGTTTGGGCCAAAGGATGGGATCAGATCATCAGGTAACTCGCGAGTTACTTCCAGCCAACTGCGAAAATTTCTCAGACAAAGATCAAGATAGTCTTCCATGTCATTGTCAAAATCAATCGTATTTAACGGGGGAACCGGTTCTCCCTGTTGCATTGTGGGGATGGTGTAAATAATTGCATGGCCGGGCCCTGTGGCGGCATAAAGATCCATATATCGTTGGATCACTTCCTCCAGATTTGGTTTGTAATAATGGATTTCGTTGAACATGCAATCTCCTTAATGGCTGGTAATCAACAATATAAAAGATTTGATCATGATTTATCAGTTAGCCTTTTAAAGCCCCGCGAGTTAATCCTGTTATCAGATAACGTTGCAAGACAAAGAAAATAATCATGACTGGCAGTGAAGCGACTATGGAGGCAGCCGCAAAGCCTGTCCAATTTTGAGCGTAATTACCGTTAATGAAGAATCGCAGACCCAGGGCGATCGGACGTAGATTCGGGCTGGAAAGTACAACACTGGCAATTAAATATTCCTGGTAGAAACCAATAAAGCTGAATAAGAAAACAACAGCCAGCATGGGAGAGGCCAAGGGCAGGATTATTCGGGTAAACACCTGCCAGTGTGAAGCCCCATCAATGTAAGCGGATTCATCAATTTCCTTTGGAAGGGAGTCAATAAAGCCTTTAAGGAGATAGGTGCTGAAGGCAATTCCTGTACCGCCATAAATAAGGATCAATCCTAATTGTGAGTCTAGAAGGTGCAGAACTTGAAGGAGACGGAAAATCGCGACAATGCTCATAACAGCAGGGAACATCTGAATCAGGATTAAAAATAACAAACCCACACGACGACCGAGAAAACGAAACCGGGAGAAAGCGAAAGCCATTGTTGTCGTAAAGAACAGTGTCAAGGTGCTGGAACAGGTACAAATGATCAGTGAATTTTTCATCCACATCAGAAAATCAATACCACTGAACAGGTTTAAATAATTGTCGAGAGTGATTTTCTGCGGAATCAAACTGCTGCTGTATAGACTGGTTCCAGCAGAAAATGAGGCCATCACCAGCCAGATTGCTGGAAATAGTACCAATAAACATGCGATCACCAGAATCAGCCGGGTAAAGTTTAATTTTATGGCCTGGTCCCATCGTCTTCTTGAGCGGACCTTTTTTGGTTGTTCTTTATTTGTTAATATTGAAAGAGTTGTTGTCTTCATTCTTTCACCTGCCTGAAAGCGCCTGTCATGAATGAATTAATCAGGGTCAAGCCCCCGACGAAGATGAAGATAATAATCCCAATTGCTGAGGCGACGCCATACAACTTGGAAACGTCACCCATCACCAGTTTATACATCCATGTGGAAAGTAAATCTGTCGCTCCGGGAGCTCGGGGATCAATGCTTGTAATCGGTCCACCACCTGTAAGCAAGTAAATTACACCAAAACCGGAAAAATTCGCGGCGAATGAGATAACCAGTAAAGGCAGTGTAGCTGATCGAAGGAGGGGCATTGTGATTCGGTGAAAGATTTGCCATTTAGTAGCCCCGTCGATAGCGGCGGCCTCATTCAGAGTTGGATCTATGCTCTGCAGCGCACCAAGGCAAACTGACATCTGGTATGGGTAAGCCAGCCACAAGTTGACTATGATACAAGAAAGGCGCGCCCAGAAGGGATCGGTCAGCCAGGGGATTGTAGATATGTTGAAAGCTGCGAGGAGCTGGTTCACCGGTCCGAAACTACTGTTTAATAGACCCGCCCAAACCATCACTGTCAGTGTGGCTGGTAACGCCCAGGGGTAGATCAGAATTGTGCGATAAAGGTTTCGCTCTTTCAATGTTGGGTTGTTGAGGAGGATGGCCAGAACTAATCCAACCACGAAATCCAGAAGGGTGGTAATCACTGTCCAAACGAGCGTCCATGACAAAACAGTCAGGAAGTTGCTTTGGTCAATCCCGAAAAGGATGCGTTTGAAGTTGTTGAACCATACAAACTCATAATCAAATAGGTGTTTGGTAGAGTAATTAGTGAACGCAAAGTATATGCTGGTCAATACGGGGATTAAAGTCACGGCTCCGATGGCCACGAGGCCAGGCAGCATAAACATGTATGGCGTAATTCGGCGTTTCACGGTTTTTATTCCTGGTTTTCAATTGCTTGCCTAATGGCTTCGGATGCTTCCATGAGTGCCTGAACTGTACTTTCCTCGCCACGGGCAACTAGCTTGAAGGCATTGTCCAATGGTGTCCACGCCAGGCTCATTTCGGAGATATTGGGAACCGGTTGACCGTATCCGACCTGCTGAACAGCCGCGATTGCGTCGGGGTTATTGGCAATCAGAGGATCAGTCAAAACATCACTCCGGACAGGGATATTCCCGTTTGAGGCTTCAAATAGCGAGACAGGCAGGTTCGCACCGAGATAGACCGCTAGCTGAGCGGCTGCTTCCTGCTTCTGGCTATAGGGATTTACACCCCAACCGTGAAAATTGATCATTGGATGAGGCATTTCACCGTTGGGTAATTGGGGCAGGACCGCAATTCCAACGTCAATGCCCGCTTCTTCATAGATACTTGCCTGGTTGGCATTCATGAACATCATGGCCACTTTACCCTCAGTAAATTTGCCAGTGATCACATTCCAATCGAGATCCGTTGGGATCAGACCTTCCTCATTGCGAAGGGTCATTAAATAATCCATGCCATCCGCAGTATTTTTGCTAAAAACACCGATATCGTTTGGGTTATAAGAGCCTTCTTGCTCGCCAAAGATATACCCGCCATAACCACTAATGAATCCCCAGCTGAACCAAACATTATCGTCGAGAAGTAAAAATCCGTAAATATCATCGGTGGTTAACTGATGGGCCATAATGACCAGTTCTTCCATGGTCTCTGGAGGATCTGAGACCAGTGCTTTGTTGTACAACATGATCACTGTGTCGGCGATTTGAGGGATTCCATACAAAGTATTGGCGGTGGTAAATGCGTTCAAGCCACTGATCTGGTAATTTGCGAGTTCCTCTTCGCTCAAGGCATTATCCGGCAAAGGAGCGATCAATCCTGCCTCAGACCAAATCCCGACGTTGGTGTGGGGATACTCAAACAGGTCAGGACCCTCTCCAGCTGGGAAGGTTGTTTCGACCTTACCTAACATTTCAAAATACGGGTATTGAATCACCTCTACGGTATTGCCGGTTTCAGCTGCCCAGGTGTCCACAACATTCTGCAAGGTTTCCATTTCCTGTTGGGTGGATAGATAGGTCCAGAGAATAATATTCTCAGACTCCTGGGGCCTGCATGCCGGTAGAGAAAAGGCTACCAATAAAACACCTACAATCATGAAAACTCTTAATAACAAGATTTTTACTTTCATATGTCTCTCCTAAAGACTGCTTGACTGCAAGGTTATTTCGCCTGAGCGTAACTGGAAAGCGTTTTAGCTAGTTGATTATTCTCCTGTTGATGCACGAGGAACTAGACAGGGCTTGAGAAGGATTTGTGGTTCTTTTGGTTCTTTACCGTCAATTAGTGTCAGCAACATATCGGCGGCCATACGTCCCAGGCTCATGATCTGGTCGAAAACGACAGTAATAGGCGGTGTAAGCATTGGGTAAAGTGGACTATCCGCATAACCGATGATTGCCAGGTCGTCTGGAACGCTCATACCAAGTTTTGCTGTTGTTTTCAAAACACCCATCACGGCTGCCTCATATGCACCGGATACTGCGGTTGGGGCGTTTGGAGATTTGAGAAGGAGCTCGAGTTCATATGCAATTTCTTCTGGTTGGCAAGATTTGATGAAAAAGCAATCATCGACCGGCAACCCGAAATCCTGTAGAGCTTCACGGAACGCATTTTGGAGGTGGTATCCGACACTGCTGAGGTTCTCATCCATTGCCTGGTAGCCAATATAAGAAATCTTTCGGTGTCCCAATTTGACGAGATGTTCGACCTGTAACCGAGCAGCAGCTTTAATGTCTGCATCAACGTAATAAAGTCCGGTGTTATCCAGGCAGCGTCCAATCATCACAAAGGGCAGGTCTGCGGATTTGAGATAATCCACTCGCTTATCATGGAGGAGGGTGTTGAGTAGGATTACACCATCCATCATCCGGGCCTGGACACTGGCTTCAAGGGTTTGTAACTCTGTTGCATTGGGGAGGGGCAGGATTGTCAGTCGGAAATCGGTTTCCTCGAGTACGTTTCCAATAGCAATTGCAAAAGAGTTTAGAACCATTTGGAAATCAATCAGGTTGCTGGGGTAAGTGAGAGAAATGATATCTGATCGGCCTAATGCCAGAGCTTTTGCAGAAGCAGAAGGTTGATAGTTCAGCTTCCGCATGGCCTCTTCGACGCGTTCAACAGTCTCCTGGCGGACCTTTTTGGATTTATTGATCACATATGAGACTGTGCCTATGGAAACACCGGCCTCCTTGGCGACATCATAAATTGTGGACATGTATCGGCTCCTTTTGCTTTGGTTAAGCGCTTAACTTGAGCATATCACACGGGTTTCTGAATGTCAAGGAGTGTAACCCGGAACCTTTAAGCGCTTAACCAATTTGTTGACAAGCAGAAAAGATTGTGATAATCTATCCATGTGAAAGTTAAGCGCTTAACTTGAATGACCACTTTATCTCACCTAACTTCTTTCCCCTGATTAGTCAGGGACCTATATTCGGAACTGGAGCCACGCATGAAAAATTTGTACAAGTTAGTTTGTTTGCTGATCTGTATTGCTTTTGTTTCCGGTTGTACTCCTGGAACTGAGGTAACGGAAACGGTAATGCCTACAGAATCGGAAATTGTAGAAGAAACTGAGGTTCTTGAAACACCGGTAGCCGAAGAATTGACTTTGACTTTCGAAGATCCAGTTTCCGGGATGACAATCCAATATCCTGAGGGGTGGATGCCAATTTCAAACTCAGGCAGTATTGGTATCACTGCCATGAGTTCGGATTGGATGAACATCGCGGCTTTTAATCTTCTTTATGAAGACCAACAATCTCTGGAAGAGGAATTGACTGCAATTGAAGAAGCTCTGGTTGCAGGTTCTGCTGGTTTCACGGACGCTGCTATTATAAGCTCCGAAAAGCTCACTGTATTTGACACCGAATTTGATGCTTTCTCGTGGACAGGCTTCAATACCATGGCCAGTGCAAATTACTCTGGTATTGATGCAATAGTTCCGTATGGTATGAATATGGTTCATATTAGTGTTTACGCCCCCTCAGAAACTTGGGAGCAGGCGAAACCAACCTTACTCGCGATTACAAATTCTCTTATAGCCCCGGCTGATGATTTTGCTTATATTCCGCCAGTCGCAACCGCAGAATGGCTCTCTTTCAACAGCGCTGAATATGGACTGTATGTATCTTATCCTCCTGAATGGCAAGAACCGATCGCTCCGTGGGTAGGCGAAGGTCTGTGGTTGAATTCAGAAGATTGGATGACTTCTGTGATTGTTTGGGTCATTGAGGGCACTGATGCGAATCAGGCTTTGGCTGATTGGGAATCCACCCAGGACATTTTCCCAACCCTAACGGTTACTGATGGCGATCCGGTCTCGGTATTAGGCGCAGAGTATCCAACGAAATCCGGTGATGGCTTCAATTCGATGGGATCGGCGATCAATTGTGGTGTAACCTTTGTTCCATATAATGGCAAACTCTTGGAAATCTTATGGTATGCCGGAACGGATGGAGATTATTGGACTAATGGACAGACGATCTTTACCGGAATCTTGGAATCGATAAAGGGTGTTTCCACCCTTTCCAGCGAGACCTATAACTTGACTGTATCTTTTCCTTCAACCTGGCAAGAACCGATGGAACCATGGGTTGGTCAGGGTATTTTTCTGAATTCAGCAGACTGGATGTCTGCGGTTGTCATCTGGGTTGAGGAAGGAACAGATTCTGCTCAAATGCTGGCAGATTGGGAAGTTACTCAGGAAATTTTCCCAACCCTCACAGTCTCAGATGGCGATCCGATCACAATTATGGGTGTTGAATACCCTACAAAAGTTTGTGATGGTATGAATTCCATGGGGACAGCCATAAAATGTGGTGTTACGATGGTGCCTCATGATGGGAAAATGCTTGAGATTGTTTGGTATGGCGGGATTGATGGCGGTTACTGGGATGATGCCCAGACAGTATTTCCGGCCATCCTGACATCTATCAATATTCCATAGAAATCGCGTCTTCTCTATTAATACTATCTCTCCTGGATTTTTGAGGAGAGATAGTATTGTTAACCAACATAATCATCTTTTACTTAACCTCATATGATGTACGAGGTTGTCTTTTGGGAAGCAAGCGTTCAAGGTTGAATCAATTCAGATAAATAATCTGCAGAGTACCAGCGACCGTCTGACATCACACCGAGTGGTGACCTAAGGGTTGAGACATCTTCCAGGGGATTGCCGGCGGTAAGAATCAAATCCGCCTGATTGCCGACTTCAATTGTTCCAATATTCCCTTCACCGCCCATGTTTTCAATGATAATTCCTGCATTTACTGTTCCTGTAACCAGTGCTTCGTAGGGGGTAAACCCATTATTCACAAGAATATCCAATTCATCATGGATGGAATATCCTGGCACGATTCCCATGCCGCCAGTGCCCGAGTCTGTTCCCAGTAGGAGCAGAACCCCTCCTTCGTGGAGGCCATTTAATATCCAGCGATCAATTTCATATTTGATTGCGCAGAACTCTTCCACATTTTTACATTGGACCAGGTGTTTCTCCTCACCCAGAAAGTAACTATTAAGATAACCTTTCTCAAAATAAATACTTTCTGAACGAGCCAGGAATGATTCTGAATCAAACAACTTCAATTGAATGACATCATCGATGACCATTGTTGTACAAACCGGAATTCCATTATCCCGCAGATTTTCTGCAATTACTTCAAGCTTCATTTGATTCTGATTTTGAAAATCCAAGAAGAAACTATCTGTAGCAATATCAAATTGTATAATTGCTGATCCGGCGACATATTGTCCCCATTCCGAGGGTGACAAGGATTGATCTCTGTCGAAATTTATAAATTCATAGAGGAGTTCTTCGATATGTGCTATCTCATCCATGTTTTCAGCAATCACACCATCCAATCCAACAGAGTATGGGATATGCCCGGTTGTATACATACCAAGTTCTTCTGCTTTTTTCATTGCTTGATAAAAATCATCGGGGGACAGGTAGGAATAGAACTTAAGAAAATCAAAACCAGCCGAGTAGTTTTCTTGCACGATACCCTTTGGGTCATCCAATGGACTGGCATAAAGTAGTTTCCCTGAAGCATAGATCGTGGGTCCTATCCGGAAACCCGCTTTAATCTCATTTTGCCATTCTAGGGCATAGGTAAGAGGAGAGCCTTCCGGTGCAAAATCCCGAACCGTTGTAACGCCATTTGCTAAATATAACGATAAAGGGTGGGTTGGCCATATGTCACGATCATCCCAATCTGCCCGGGTGTGCATGTGCATGTCTGCCAATCCTGGAAAGAGATAGGCACCATCTCCTTTGATGATTTCCGCATTCTTTGGGATTTTGATTTTTTCGAAGTCTCCGAAAGAAACGATTTCAGAACCTGAGATTAGAACCGTCTGATCAGGGATTACCTGCTTCCCTGTCATAGGTACCAAGTTCACATGGACAAAGGCTGTGATATTCTGGTCGATGGTTTCGCAACCTATCAGTGAGCTTAACAAGATCATCAATACAGCTATGAATGAGAATTTGCCTGAAAGAATTATTTTCTTCATCTTGATTTATAGCTTCCTCTCATATTCAATCCCTGACCAACCTAGGTCAGGATCAACTTCAGTTTCACGGATTTTCACAAACCCAAGCGCTTCATAGAAGTGCTGGTTTCTGATTGCCCATGAGGGAGTTCCTAAGGTCCATCTCGTGACATCTGAATGCAATTTGAACATCTTACACATTGCATCTTGACCGATACCTTTATTTTGATATTTTGGATCAATCCAAATACGGCCTACTTCAAAATGGCTCTCGCCAAGATCGAACAAAATCAAGCCGCCAACTAGCTGTCCATCAAATAATATTTTGTAGTAGTGTGTATGCTGAATCCAATGCAAGTTCCATTTCAATGAGTTGTAGCCAGGAGGGCCTTCGAGACTGCAGTTTGGCGGTTTGTTTTTGTTATCATCAATAAATGCACGGATCTGGGTCTCGGTGAGCTTTTCCACATCTTCAGGGCGTGCTTTTGCGATTATGATCATTTCATTTTTCCCGGATTTTTCGCCATAAGCCCAAGAAAATATTAAAACGGGGGACGCGATTGAGATAGTCGACATAAGATTCTCCATACTGGGATGCACAGAAATGTTCTTCCTGTATAGATTGGAGAACGAAGAAGATGATACAAATGGTCGCAAGCAGATAAATCACCCAATATTGAGTGATGCAAGCAAAGCCAATGGACATCAGCATATAGCCCAGATATTGGGGGTGCCTTGTGATGGCATACAACCCTTTATCTACAACCTGGGTTGTTTCCATGTAACTTTTTTTACTACTAGCATTTCCAGATTTTTGTAGGAGGAAGAATGGAGTGAAAATAAAAACCGCCGCGATCACAAGGATTGAAACCCCTGCAATTTTTAATGGGAGATACTGTCCGTGTGGTAAGAGCATTGCAGCAGCAATTATGGAGATCAAAGTAAGCGAGGCTAGCCATGCAAAGATCTTTGGTGGGGCAATGTTTTTATTGTTTTCAATATGGTTGGGGCTTTTATTCGATTTCATTGGTTAATCCTTTTCTAGATAAGTGGTTTGATTTGAGGATTTATTGATAATTATGCTTTGCCTTTTTCAATATAACCCCGATAATAACAAGAAAAAATGGAATAGTTATCGAGACAAAAATAGTGTTGATGCCGAATACAAAAGGAACAAAAATCGTTCCGATTACTCGAAGAAATTCCCAGTAGTAGTTGGGCCCCAATAAGATTCTGATTTCTGGTTCAGTTTGGCCATCTTTATATGAGCACTCAAATGCGTACTTCCCGGGTTCATCTACTGAGATACTCATGACCAACACGCCTATTCCACCTGCTTCTTTTGACCAATACCGATTGGATTCAACATAGTCCGGTACAGCTTGAATGATTGAGTCTGTTGCATGAGATGTCAAGGAACATTGAATATCTGGGGGAAGGTTGGTGTAATCCTCTGCAGACGCTGCAACCAGGCTGTATTCATAATAAATCCCGTAAGCTCCGGTCCGGGTAAGAAACACCTCTGTTTTACCGGGTAGAGATAGATGATGTTGTTGTTCACGATATGTGTTTGATATCATGGATGGATACATCTTAAGGCCTGGACTTTTAAAGATGACAATGGAAGCGATTATCCCAACGATAAATATTATGCTTGCAAAAAGGAAGAGCCAAGGATATAGATTTTGTTTATTTGTTTTCATTCTTTTTCTCCAACCTTGTTTGTTTCAAATATTGAAAGGTTCAAGTATCCAATACTCACAAATGATCCGATTAGTATAAAATGGTGAAAAAAGCGGAATTTCTGATTCTCCATGTGAATTCTCCAGGCCTAACATATCTTGATATTTTGTGATCCAGAGATCCAACGGGTGCAAAAGTACTCGACCCAGAGGATAAGAAGAGTCGTAGTCACTGGTAGGCAGACCAACATATATAGAAAATAGGTGCCTGTAGGTGCATGTGTAGAAAAATAATAGGTGAATGAGTAGATGAAGACATTTACTAAATAGTGAAAAATCATTGCAGGTATCAAACTATTAGATTTAAGAACAATGTACCCATAGAAAATACCCATAATGCAGCCCATTAAGACTTGCTTCAGGACAAAAGTAGGTTCAGCACCAAAAAGAAGATTAATCAAATGAAGTAGTCCAAAACCGAGAGAAGTGATAAAAATTGATTTCTTTGCTGTGTACTTTCGCATAAATAAAACCAGGAAAACGCCGCGCCAGAAGACTTCTTCAAAAATTGAGGGAAACGAATCGATCCAAACTCTTGTCCCTGGCCTAAGGACTGCTTTTATTTTGAAAGCAGATTGGATAAAACGGAGGCCAAGGGGCATGCCTTCCATCAAACGATAAATGAATGAATTTGTAGATAAAAGTAGCAGCATAATCAAGCTACATGAAACCCCCAATAAAACCAGGGGGATGAATGGTCTGAAATGCGTTAGGCGGATATTGTCCAAATATTTACGGAAAGTTGTCTTTCCATTCGGCAATTTCATGATAAATGGTACGATAATGAATAGGGTTAGGATGTGAGCGAGCGTAGGTGTGATAAATGCACGGTAATGAGCGTCTCCAGGTATACCAACCCAATTTGCCCCCACTGCGACGAGGACGATCAAGATTATGAAAACCACACAAAACATGGCGAGACTGATCCAATGATGTTGGTGAAAATAAAAACGTCTTTTTAATTTGCTTTGACTTCCATTAAGACCCATTGGTTCTCCTTCAGCAATTCATATAAAGGAGAATAACATTTTGGTTAAGAAAACGCATCAGGCGCTAGATTTGAATCAAATAAACCTCCGGCCAGGTTATTAACCATGTCGGAGGTTATAGCTATTGTTGACCCTAGTTTGGGATTCTTACAACCCAAGTAATATTGCGAAGAACTAATCTTCGTTCATAAAACCTTTTTTCCAGGCAAAGACTGCTGCTTGGGTGCGGTCAGCCAGCTGTAATTTATTGAGAATATTGCTCACATGGCCTTTTACCGTGCCAATGCTAATATACAACTCTTTGGAAATCTTCTGGTTGGTATAGCCCGAGGCGATTAAATTTAGAACTTCCAATTCCCGATCTGTTAATTCGGTAAATGGGTTTTGACTTGTTGCTTCCCCTCCATTTAATTGTCTAATCACCCGGGCTGCAATTCTTGGATGCAGAGTGGCTTCGCCCCTGGCTGCCCTGCGGATCGCTTCAACAAGTTCTTGCGCTTTAACATCTTTTAATAAATAAGATATTGCACCTGCCTGTAACGCAGGAAAGATATGGTCATCTTGATGGAAAGATGTCAAAACGATGACCTGCGATCTGGGGCTGACATCTTTTACTTTCCGGGTTGCCTCAACGCCATCCATCCCAGGCATGACTAGATCCATCAGCACGACATCTGGAACGTGCTCTCCAGCTAACCTGACTGCATCTTGACCATTCTCAGCTTCCGCAATCACGGCCAGTTGGGGTTGGGCTTGCAAGTATCCGATTGCACCTTTTCGGACCATTTCGTGATCGTCTACAATCATGACAGTAATGGGCTCTGACATTTTTCACTCACCAATCTCGTTAGTTGAAAAGGAAACCGCAATTCGTGTACCCGATCCAATTTCGCTCATTATATTAATCTCCCCGCCTATAGATTCTGCCCGTTCCTTCATTGATTCTAAGCCGATTCCATCATAGAACTTTTGAGTATCAAAACCAATACCATCATCTTGAATAGACAGCTCAAACCTTTTGTCAGCTTTTTTTAAAGTTACCTTGACCTGTTTGGCCGAACTATGACGGGCCACATTGGCCAGAGCCTCCTGTACAATTCGATAAACTGCTTGTTGGATACCCAGGCGAAGTTGAGGGGTGTCTATTATTTCAAGGTTGGCATTAATTCCTGCCTGGTGTGCCCATTCAATGATATATTCATTGAGTTTCTCATCGAAAAAGTCATCATTTCTTGATGGAGGTCGAAGTTCATGAATAAGGTCGATTAATTCACTTCGAACGGAATTAATTAATCTATCTGCCTCAATAAGATGGCCTTTTGCATTTTGCGGATCCCTTTCATAAAGCGTCAATGCTGTGCCAAGATGAAATGAAGCAGCCAAAGCTTCCTGTTTTGCACTATCGTGGAGATCTCGAGCCAGGCGGTTGCGCTCTTCAGAAACAGCCATTTCCTTACTTCTTCGGAGAAATTCTTGCAATTGCTCAGCCATATGGTTGAGTCTGTTAGCAAGCTGGCTGATCTCATCACCCGATGGATCGGAAATAAACTCAGAGAAATCTCCCTGACTCCAAGCATCAGTCACATTGGAAACCTTTTGCAATCGTAGCGTCATACCTTTAGCGGTCCAAAACCCAAACAATGTTCCGATCAGACCAGCTGCCAATAAAAGTATTAAGACACTTTGACTGAGTATGGTCATTATATTATGTGGGAGGTCATTTTCAGTTGGAATACTTGCGAAGTAGATAACTCCAACACCTAAAAGGTCTTGATTGCTTTCGTCAAAATAAGGAACAGCAAAATAAAAACTTTCATTGGGCTCCAATTCGACAAATAATCGTTCTGGATCGACGTTTCCAGCCAGCGCTGTATCAAGCACTTGTTCCAAACCTGGCAAAATTCCAAGATCCAGTGGCTTGCCAATATTATTTTCCGAAACCAATTCGGTATCAGAAGAAGCGAGAAGGTTTCCTTTCGGATCGAGAATTAATACGCTTCCTTCACCGGTTGTTCTAGCTCGGACTTGCAAATCTCCAATCTGGAACAGGTCGAGAAAAGAAATCTGAAGTTCATCATCCTTTAACAGAAGGGACAATAACTCAGAATCAACTGGCTCATGAGACAAAACATAACGCCATTCGGGAGCATAATTTTGACTGACTGTTTGTATCCAGGCTTTTGGGGAAAGAACATTATTAAGAATATCCAGCGGAACTAGCACAGTTGAGAATAATAGGTATCCCAGGATCAATACAAGAATAAGCAACGATACCATAGTGACAGCGGTGTAGCTGAACGTCAACTTCCACTGCAACCGATGAAAGAAATACTGGATGCGTTTAATAAAAGTCATAGTAGTTTATGTAAAGAAAGAAGCATAAATGGAAAAGTTGTATTTTCAGTATAACAGATAATGATTTTCACTAAACCTGACCTGCGATATGTTCAATATCTACATAAAGTTGGCACTATTTAGGAAAACAAAAAATTTTCTAGGTAAATTCTTCCGAGGGAGGCAAGGTATTCGATCTTCTTCTGTTCGTAAAAGCTCCCGACTGATCCACGGTTAAAGGACCAGATAGAGTCAAACAGAATGCTTAAAATATAGATGTCGAAAAAATGATGTTTCTCGATAGAGCTAAGAGGACGAATAGTCTCATATTCCTGGATAATTGTTTTAGCTGCTTGAATATCCAAAGTTTCCGATGGATAGAGCCATGCCCAGGTGTCGACCAGGCAAGCCAGATCAAAAGATAGGAAGGTGTGGTTAGCGTCATCAAAATCAATCAGCCCCACCAGATGGCCTCCATGGAACAATGCGTTTGAATAGTGGAAATCGCAATGACAGATCCCTTTAGGAAGATTGTCCGGGAACACGAGCAAAGCTAATTGTTGTTCAATCCATGATAATTTGTTATACGCATCAATAGTATTTATGTCTTGGGCAGTACTTGTAGCCAGATCTCGGCATAGCGGAACATTATAATTCCATCGAGAATCTTGATACACTGAATGAAAGTTCTGGGTTAGGATTTGTAATTCAGCTACTTTATGAATTATTTGGCTCTTTTGGGCTGGTGATAATTTTTTGACAGGGTGACCTTCAATGAATTTAAAGAGGGCATAGGGTTTGCTTTGAAAACTGCCAACATAATTGTCTTTTTGATCCTTTATGATGTGGGGACACGGGTATTTGTTTGATGCCAGGAAAGATAACAATTCGCTTTCAAACAGTACTGAATAAGAGGAACGATTCTCGTAATATCTAAGAATGAATTTTCCTGCGGATGTTACCACAAGATAATTCGATTGAACGGTTCCTTGAGGTATTGCTTTGAAACTTACAAGTCTTCCCTTGTTATACGGTAAGAGAAGATCTTCAATAATTTCTTTTGAAAATTTTGTCTTTGCTCCCATAACAAGTTTCCCATTCTTAAATGTTAGGTAAGTATAAACAGATATTGGTTTTATTTTAATAGTCCAGAAGACCTGTTTTCTTTATATCTTTCGTAGGGGATACTTTCCAGGGAGATGAAGGTCTGGTTAAGAATTGGGAAATGAATAGAAAATCATAGCTATCATTTGAATGTGATCGAGAGGAATCCTGAGAAGAATTAACAGAAATTCATAGGATTTTTCGCGTCTATCTCTTGACTAAATAAGTTGTCCCAACCTAAATGAAAGTCCAACAGACTCAATTCGAGAACATATAGCGCCCCCGGCGCGACTCGAACGCGCAACCAACTGATTCGAAGTCAGGTACTCTATCCATTGAGCTACGGGGGCTAGCTGGATTATTATACCGTAATTTCCCTCATGTTAATGGGCGAATTTCGCTTTCATAGCCTTCTTCCTTTGTTGACCTGGTCATCTTTGTCAACTATACTTTATTGAATTAACTATCCCCGCAGATCAACGAGGAGCCGCCATGAGCAAAACCTTCAGATATATCATTTTCAGTCTGCTTTATTTTATCCAGGGGGCGATACTCAGTTATTTCACCGGCTTCAATGCAATTTATCTTCTATCTTTTGGCGTAGATATGAAGGGCGTCGGGTTGATTGGCCTGATCGGGATGCTGCCTTTTGTTCTCAAGATTTTTCTGGGGATGTTGTCGGACAAGGTTAATCTCCTGGGGATGGGATATCGCAAGCCCTACATATTAATTGGCGTTGCCATCCAAGTGGTGACATTGATCATAGTCCCATTTATTGACCCTGGTTTGAATTTTAGTCTCTATGCCCTGCTAGGCTTTCTGATGATGATGGGGATGGCGCTTTATGATACCGCCACGGATGGTCTGGCATTGGATACGACGCCAGAAGAGGACCAGGGAACGATCCAGGGCTTGATGGTCGGAGGTCGGGCACTGGGCGTGGCGATTATCAGTGTTTTCTTTGGCGCTTTTGCGAATTTCGTTTCCTGGCATGCAGCGTTTTGGTCATTAGCAGGGATCAGCACCGTGGCATTCCTGTTGGCCTTCTTTATTAAGGAGAGCCGGGTCAAGGAACATCCAGCTTTTGAATGGTCAGCTTTCAAGAGCCTGGCCCGCAAAGAGATATTAAGCCTTGCTCTGATTGGCGCATTATATTCTTTCATTATTAACTCAGTTGCCGAAATTATGAATCCCTTCTTTGAAAAACGGTTTATGATTTCCACTTTCCTGGCGGGGCTTTATTCCGGCGTGTGGGGGGTAGGCATTATTGTAGGTGGTTTGATGGGAGGACGCTGGACGGATAAACTCGGTCACCGCAATTCGGTGAAATATGCGATGTTAGTCTCTTTTCTGTCCATTCTGTTATTTCTGTTCATTCCCAATCCCTGGATTGCTTTTATTGTGGCGCTGCTATTTGGTTTCGCGTTCGGCTTTTATGAGACGGTTTATTTCGCAGCGTCCATGGCGCGCACAGATCCCCGGATTGCTGCTTCGATGTTCTCAATTCTGATGGCTATTGCCAATATCGGAACGGGGATTGGCTTGGCGGTGACGGGCTTGCTCGTTGATTCATTGGATTTTCCGCTCACATTTGCTCTGCTGGCGGTATTCAACCTGTTGGCTTTCCCGTTGATTCCGGTCGTATTTCAGAAAAAGAGTGCTGAAAAGGTTGGGTAAGTGATGCGGGGTGATTTACACATTTATCTGGAATCCGAGTCCCTTTTTGAGCGTTTGAGGGAATATTTTAACGATCGTTTTGACCTAAATGGCCAGTTGAATTCGCTTCATGTAGAACGTATGACTTTTCACCATGCTCTGAAAGGCGGCTGGAGGCCTCAGGAAAGATCTGACCATAAGGTAGCTATTTTCATGGATGATGCCTATGAACCTTTGCCAGAAAAGCGGGGGCAGTTTGATTATGTTCTATGGCTGAATGAAACCGACTCGCTTGCCCCAGCTGAAATGCCTGTGCACGATCTGGATATCTCAGGATGTGAGAAGTTGACAAACCTGGCATCAATGGTCTCACGCCCCAGCGTGGACCAGTGCTTGAATTGGTGGGAAGAATGGTCTATGCCGGAGAATGTTCAGCGGCATGTGACCAGGGTAGCTGAGGCTGCCTATAAGCTGGCCGTCTGGATGCGGCATGCAGGTATGGCAATCGATCCGATCCTGACACACCGGGCCGCACTTGTGCATGACCTAGATAAAATTCAGACACTCCAACAATCAGGCCAGCATGGTCAAGTCAGTGCTGAGTTTCTATCACAGCGAGGCTATCCCGAGTTGGCGGAAATCGTTCGTAACCACCTTTTGGGGATTTTTCTAACGCAAGATCTGTCGGCTTTTTCATGGGAGATGAAGTTGGTGAATTTCTGTGACAAGCTGGTGGAAGGGGACCGGGTTGTCACCCTGCCAGAGAGGTTCTCTGCCCTGAAACAGCGTTATCCTCACAGTAAGGTCCTTCTTGATTCTACTGAACCTTACCTGTGGCAATTGAACGATGAGATCTGCACAATTTTGGCTCTGGAAGGCCATGTAGCTTTAATCTCAGAATTGAACGCTTAGAACCTAAAGAATACGGCCCTCACAAATGGAGGGCCGTTTTTGATACTATTGGCTTTGAGTTCTTCAACGAATGAAGAATCTATTTGAATTGTTCTGCAAAGTGACAGGCAACCTGATGTCCGGGGCGAAGCTCACGCAATTGCGGCTCTTCTTCCGAACAAATCTCCTTTGCATAGGGGCAGCGAGGGTGGAAGCGGCAGCCGGATGGCGGATGGATCGGGTTGGGGATCTCACCGCTGGGCATGGGCTCCTGGCGCCGTTCGTGTGGGTTAGGCACAGGCACCGCTGCCAGCAAGGCAATGGTGTAGGGGTGCATCGGGTGGGCATAGACCTCACGCAGATCACTGATCTCCACTATTTTCCCGAGGTAGAGGATGCCAATTCGATCGCAGATATACTTTGCCGTCGCCAGGTCATGGGTAATGAAGAGGAAGGTCAGATTGAATTCGTTCTTCAGTTGCACCATCAGGTCCAACAGCTGGGCGCGCACACTGACATCCGCCATGGCGATCGGTTCATCCGCCAGCACCAGTTCTGGTTTAGTAACCAGGGCCCGGGCAATCACAACACGCTGACGTTGGCCGCCTGAGATCTGGTGGGGGAATTTGTTGTAATAGAACAGGGCCGGGGTCAGGCCGACTTTTTCCATAACCTCCAGAACTATATCACGATGTTGTTCTTTGGATTCAGGGTAGTGGATCTCAAGACCCTGTTGAATGGCATTCCCCAACGACATTCGGGGATTCAAGGAGGCCATGGGGTCCTGGAAAATAACCTGCATGCGGCGGCGTAATCTTCGCAGTTCTCCAGCAGTTAATGTGGAAAGATCCATGCCATCAAATTTGACTTCGCCTTCGGTCTTTTCTTCCAAACCGATGGTAACCCGTCCGATGGTCGTCTTGCCACTGCCGCTTTCTCCTGCCAGGCCAAGGACCTCACCGCGCCGAATTTTGAAAGTAACATCATCCACGGCGCGAACATAATCCCGTTCTTTGGAAAAGATTTGGTCGATGAAACTGGTCTGAACAGGGAAGTATTTCTTCAGGTGTTCGACTTCCACCAGATAGTCGTTGTTATTGGATTGAGGGCGTTTTTCTATGTCTGTCATAATTCCACCTCAATGGTTGGTTCGGTTTTATCGGGATGGTCTTCATAGAGCCAGCATTTGACATGGCGTCCGGAACCGATCTCGACCAGGTCGGGCTCCAGTTTGGAGCATATCTCCAAAGCCTTGGGACAACGGGGATGGAACCGGCAGCCGCTGGGTGGGTGGGTCAGGTTCGGGGGCTCGCCGGGCATCTTATAAAGCTCATTTTCCTCATCCAGTTTAATATTCGGAACCGAATGAAGCAGGCCTTTCGTATAGGGGTGGAGCGGATTGTCGAAGATGTTATACACATCGCCGATTTCCACGACATGACCGGCATACATCACAGCCAGCCGATCGGAAAGTTCAGCCACCAGAGCGATATTGTGAGTGATGACTAATAGCGTGACACCGAACTCTTCACGGATATCACGGAATTGGTCGGCTAATTTGGCTTCCACGATGACATCCAGAGAAGTCGTCGCTTCATCAGCAATAATGAGGTTGGCGTTGAGGATCAACCCCAAGGCAACCATCACCCGTTGGCGCATCCCACCGGAAAGCTGGTGGGGATAGCTGCCCATCCGGTCACTCTGGATGCCCAGTTCTTCAATCATGACGCTGGCCCTTTCCAGGGCTTCTTCTTTGGAGATGTCGGGATTATGGACCTGGATGGCTTCAACCAGGTGCTCATCGACCCTTTGGACAGGGTTCAAGGAGGTCATGGGGTCCTGGAAGATCATACTCACATTACGGCCACGAAAATCCTGCATCTGTTTTTCATCGTACTGCATGATATCTTCGCCATTGAAGACCAATTCGCCGCCAGTGATTTTACCGGGAGGTTGGATCATGCGCATCAGGGCCTTGCCCATGGTGCTTTTCCCACAGCCGCTTTCACCTACCAGCCCAAGGATTTCTCCCTCATAGATATCAAAGGAGACATGGTCAACTGCGCTGACCAATCCCAATCGGGTTTTATATTTTACAGAAAGATCACGAACTTGCATCAAAACTTTTTTATCATTCATGGCTTATTGGTCCGTTAATTTCGGGTTCAGGATTTCAGAAAGGCTCTCTCCCAGCATGCTGAATGAGAGCGTCACCATGGTGACCATCAGACCGGGATAGGTAATCAGCCACCAGGCCCGGCGGACATAGTCCTGGCCGCGAGCGAGGTCAATACCCCAGTCGGGGGTGTTTGGCGGCAAGCCAAATCCGAGGAAGCTCAGACCGGCTTCAGTCAGGATGGCATCACCGACGTTCACGGAGAAGATGATCACCACCGAGGGGATAACATTGGGGAAGATGTATTTCGTCAGGATCTTCGACCAGCTGGTACCCAGGCTTCGGGCGGCTTCCACGTAGAGTTCTTTTTTCACGCTAAGGGTTTGGCCGCGAACAATCCTGAAATACGTTGGGATATAGAGGACAGCGATCGAAACAATGATGTTGCCGATACCAGCACCCAGAACGGCGGCAATAGCAATCGCCAGGATCAGGCCCGGGAACGAGTAGAGGCTGTCCATGATGACTGTCAGGACACGATCCAAGGGACCGCCGGTGAAACCACTGATCAGGCCCAGCGGAACACCGACCACCAAAGAGACCAAGGCAGAGGAGAGGCCGACGATCAGGGCGATCCGAGTGCCCCAAATGATCCGGCTGAACACATCCTGCCCGATTTGGTTGGTGCCCATCACGAAACCCTTCGCATCTTCCTCTCGGAGGGTGTTGGCGACTTGTAAAGTCGGATAGCTGGTCAAGACATCACTCAGAACATCCGGGGCGACTACGAAGCCATCAATTTCACCCAAAACCAGGGCATCAAGCCCTTCTTCGAGGGTTTCGAACCGGTTTTGGCGGGGTTGATAGCGGACGCCTTCCGGAGCGGACTCGTTCAATGCATCAGTTGCTTCACGCAGCGCCTGACTGGCAGGGCTACCGATGATGAATCCGATGTTATTGGTTTTCTCACCAATATCCTTCACAGTGATATTCCCGGCTTCAATGGGTGCCACTAACACGTAGGAGGAAGGTGTCTCTCCCGGTGCCAACAAGGAGGGGCCAACTTCCGCCGAAGGATCGTAGGGGGCGAACCATTGGGGGAAAATACCGACCAGGATAATAAAAAACAGCAACACAGAACTGATGGCAACAAACCACCAATCACCACCGTACCATTTTCTGGCAATGAAAAGGCGGCGAACAAAGCCAACTTTATCAAGATCAAGCAGCCAATCGGGTGTTTCTGTGCTGGAATCTGTTTTCACATTTTGATTTGTGTCATTTTTCATAGTATTCTCTCAAGTTCATTCCACACACGTTTAGTACCGAATCCGGGGATCGATAAAGGCGTAGAGGATATCCATCAATAGACTGACAAACGCTACGAACATAGCGAAAACGGCGATGGTTGCCTGGACGGCTGTGTAATCACGCAATTGGATACGGTCGACCAGGTACCGGCCAACACCGGGCCATGAGAAGGTCGTTTCAGTCAACACAGCACCTGCCAAGAGAATGGCAAATTGAAGTCCCAGCATGGTGAGGATTGGGATGAATGTATTTCTCAATGCATGTTTATAGACCAGCCGATTTTCAGCGATGCCCCTTGCCCGGCCGGCCGTGATGAAATCTGATTGAAGCATTTCGATCATATTGACACGGGTTAACCGGACGAACACCCCTGACAGAGCCAGACCGAGGGTGATGGAAGGCATGATCAGGTGGGACAGAGCTGAGCCTAAGGCGGGCCAGTTACCAGTAATAATTGCATCGATAACATAAAAGTTCGTTGGCGATTCGAAATTCGTCAGCATCAAGGTGTCCATCCGTCCAGATAAGGGAAGGATAGGAAATTTCACCGATAGGGCAATTTGAAAGAGCAAGCCCATAAAGAAAATTGGGATGGACGACATGATGATGCTTAGTAACCGAATAATGTAATCTATGGGCTTCTTACGGTTTTTGGCGGCATAAGCTCCTGAAAAAATACCAATTAGTGCAGTAACCGTCATGGCGGGGACAGTCAATTCAATGGTAGCCGGCAGTCGCTCTCCCAGCTCATCCTTGATGGGACGTTCGCCCTGGGTAAGGGCTGTTCCAAAGTTAAAAGTAACCATATCCCCAATAAAATCAAAATACTGGACCAGTATAGGCCGGTTTAGACCTAATCGTTCTCTGAGTGCATCGGCTTGTTCTTCACTGACCCGTGGCCCGAGTTGTGAGCGAATGGGATCACCAGGCAATACCCTCATGATGAAGAAGATCATCGTTACGAGGATCAGTACCATCGGGATGGTCATGAGGAGACGGGTGATCAGGTACCGTCGTAATGAGTTGGACATAATCGCTACTCCAAAGAGTCGTTCTGATATTTATGATTGAGGGCAAGGTTTCCCTCGCCCTCAATCTTCTTGCACGCGTTCAACTTACAGTTTTTCAGGCTCCGCCTGATAGGCAGCCGGACAAACTTCTAATCTGGCCAAATCATTGAATAATCTGAAGCCTGACATAACAATAGTATTCCTTATTCAGGTGATACGTAGGTGTGGTTGAAGACCATGTAGCGGAGAGCAGGAGCGTCAACTTTGACGACAGTCACGCCTTCCACTTCCATCAAGCGGATAGCCTCAACGGGACCGAGGGTCCGCCAGGCAACGTCGATCTCGCCTGATTCAATGGCATTGGACATGGTGGTCGGATCAGCGAAGTAGCGGATGATCACATTCGGGATAATGGCAGCATCATCGCCGAAGTAGTATTCGTTAGCTTCGAGAACCATCTGCTCGCCGGGTGTGTGGGAGACCATCTTATATGGGCCAACCCCATCCAGAACCTCTGGGAAAGCATTGATGACATCCATTGTGAATTCAGCGGGATTAACTGCAACGAAAGGAGCGGTAGCAGCTAAGGCCGGGAAGAACCCGAAGGAGGCTTTGAGGTTGTATTTCACGGTCAGGTCATCAACAGCTTCAACGCTATCAACGTAGAGCTGGATCAGGCCGGAAACCTGGCCCTCAAGAGCGTTCAAACGATCCCAGGAGTAGACGTAGTCAGCAGCGGTCACAGGGGTGCCGTCAGCGAACATCAAGTTATCACGGAGGGTGAAGGTGTAGGAAAGACCATCTTCACTAACAACCGGGAAGTCGACGGCTGTGCCGGGAACGAGCTCGGAGGTGCCGGGGACGTAGGACAGCAGGGCAGCGCCAGTGTTCTTGATGATTTCCCAGTCATGGGTTGCATAGGCATCGTCAGCGTCGAGGCTGTTGACCTCGTCGGTGGTGCCGATGATGATGGTGTCCATGCTGCCGGAGGCCGGTATGGCATCTTCGGTGAAGCTCAGGACGTTATAGTTGAACTCAAAAGGTGGGCCAACAACGACGCCTTCAACACCGTCAGCATAGGTGATGAATTCGGGTTCCCAGAATAACGGGATGGTGGGGACATCTTCAGCGTAGAGTTCACCAATTTGCTGGTAAAGGTCTGTACGTTCCGCGGGATCCGATGAGGAAGCGGCAGCCAGCAGGAGTGCATCCATTTGCTCATTGCAGTAGTTCACACCATTGTCAGGTGACTGCAGGCAGGAGGAGAATGGGGAGAGCCAGTTCTCAGGATCGGCAAAATCCGGGAACCAACCGAGGATGAAGAAGGGCAGATCGCCGGCAACGAAGCCATCGACATATTCAGCCCAGTTCATGCTGTTCAGGTTGACCACGATCAAACCGGTTTCTTCGAGTTGTTCTTTGATAACCTGCATAACGTCAGCTGTGGTTGTGCCGTAGTGCTCGGGGGGGAACCAAAGGTCGAAGACAAATGGATTGTCTGCGGTATAGCCTTCACCCTCAAGCAGGGAGATAGCCATATCCAGGTCACGGGTGCCGTATTTGTCGAAGAACGGCTGGGTGGCGTATGGATAGCCATCGGGAACCATGTGATAAGCAGGAACGTTGCGGCCTTCGAAAACGCGGTCAACGATGACTTCGCGGTCGATAGCGGCAGCAATAGCTTCGCGCAAGGGCTGTGTCCAGAGGAATTCTGGGGCAGCTTCTTCAGTGGCAACCTCGGTCTCTTCAACGACTGCTTCAGTTGCTTCTGGCGCTTCGGTCTCGACGACAGGTTCCTCGGTGGGTGTCTGGCAAGCGGAAAGGATCATGCTTGCGACAACAACGAGAGCGACCAAGAAAAACAATTTTCTAGATTTCATTTTTTACTTCTCCTTTGAAAATTTGGCTAATGCTTGTTTCGTCCGTTAGTGGAAAAACATTGATTGTAATTTGATATAAGATTCACCTCCTTCTCATCAAAGATAAAAAGTTTCCTAATACTTAAAATATGGAACACCAAATAATTAGGGTCTGGCTGCTAATTTTGAAGTGAGGTGGTGAGGGATACCATAAGAGCGCCCAAATTGATCAGAGTGAAAGGTATTGATGTAAGGGGCAACTTTCTGGTACTTAGCAGAAATGTGCTATATAAATTTAAAGATAGAGGATAACACTAATTTCGGATATCTCAATATTATCACAACTATTTTATTCTATTCTTAACAAACCGTTAAAAAGTAGTTCATTTTTTCTCCTGAAAACTGTTGAAAAAAGGAAATATTCAATTTAGTTTGGGAATAATTAATAATATACCTTTAGAATATAAAGAAATCTTAGGATACGCTTGACAATATTGACTTACATGATAATATTATTTTGAATATCAATTTTTCAATCCTGTTTTAAGATCAAAGGATGCAATTATGAGCCACATCTTGCAAATTTCTCAATCCGACCCCGTTATCCATCTGAAGGCTTATGGTGGGCTGAAAATTGAAGGCGTCCAGCAGGACCAGGTGCAATGTGAAATTGATGCCCCGCAACTTGCAACACTGATGGAAGAGGATGGTCATGTATATCTAACGGCCAATTCATCCTGTAGTGTCACCGTACCTGTCGATTCCTCAATTCAAATTGAGAAGGGGATGGGCTCCGTTAGCATCAAGAATATTCGCGGTGATATTACGATTGAAAAGGTAATGGGAAATTTGGTGCTGACCCAGGTGGGATCTGCACATTTGGAACGGACCGGTGGCAACTGCGCTGTCCGAGATTCCTCCGGCGAAATTCTTTTGGAAAAGGTGGGCGGTAACCTGGTGGTGGATAAGGTCGCTTCGCTACGCTGTGAGAAAGTCGGCGGGGTCTGCCTGATAAAAGATGTAACTGGGGATGTATCGGTTGAAAAAGTTGGAGGAAATTTCAAAGCCGAGGAGGTCGCGGGATTGACTTATGTTGGGAGAGTCGGTGCTGATTTCAGAGCTTTGGATTTGACAATTAATGAGGATATTGTTGCAGGAGGGAATATTCGACTTGCCCGATTGAATCTATCGGATGATGTGGATTTGCGCGCGGGCGGGGATGTAATTCTCTCACTAGTTGATACCCTTCCGGGAGCGAAGTTGGTGATGCGGTCAGGTGGACACCGAATCCGGATTACCCATCAGAATGACGATATCGAAATCAAGGCTAAAGAGTACGAATATGCTTTTGGCGATGAGGCTTATAATATCGATATTTCAGCCGGTGGAAAAATATTGATCGGCGAGGAAATTGGCAGCGAAGCGAAAGGCATTGAGGTTGGCGATTTATCCTCATATTTTTCGTATGAGGAAAACACCTTGAATGAAATGGTTCAAGAGCGCATTGAAGCCGCAACCCGGCGGGCTGAGGCAAAAGTTAAAGCTGCCGAAATCCGTTTAGGGCAGATTCGGGAAAATGTGGAGAAGAACCGGAAGATCAAAATAGATATTGATTTGGATGACCTGAAAGCGGTTAAATCGGTTACCCCTGTACCACCCGTGACGAGAAAAGCCGGGAAGAAAGGAGCTTCCGACGAGGAACGCTTGATGATCCTGAAAATGCTGCAAGATAAGATGATTTCTGTTGATGAGGCTGAGTCCTTGTTCAAAGCCCTTGAGAATTAATTAAGGAAGCTGAAATGGAAAATTCTGAACGCAAGATCCTTGATATGGTGGAGCAGGGACAGATCACAGCCGATGAAGGGCTGCGGTTGATGAACGCAATGGGTAAAGGGACTGTTGACCCGCAGCCGGAAGCCCAGGAGGCCAATGGCGGGGTCGCTCGTGAAACAAACCGGTCAACCGGCAGTTATGCTTCCCATATTTCATTGGAAGAGGTCGCCCGTATGAATCGGCTCAAGAACTGGTGGTTATTACCATTCAGTATTGGACTGGTTATTTTGTTCCTGGGTGCCATCTGGATGTATGCCGGTTATCGGGATGCCGGGTTTGGCTTCAGCTTTTGGATCGCCTGGGTGCCTTTTTTGCTGGGTATCTTCATTGTGGCGGTCAGTGCCCGTACAAGCAAGAGCGTGTGGTTTCACCTCAAGGTGAAACAAGCGCCGGGTGAAAAACCTGAGCAGATCAATCTCAGCTTGCCACTGCCGTTGAACCTGGCGAAGTGGTTCTTTACGGCATTTGGAGAAAAAATTACCGGCCTAGACAATAAGGTTGTCGGTGATATTCCAGCTATTTTAGAAAATCTTTCACCTGAGGAGCCGTTCTACGTACATGTGAACGACGATGATGATGGAGAAGAGGTTGAAATTTATATCGGCTAAGTAACACGGAAATAGAAATGCATGAAGAAAAAGACCCTCAGTTTTGAGGGTCTTTTTCTTTAATTTGCAGTATCAATGTTGAAGTAGTTATAGACAGCCTGGCTCAGTTGAGCGAAGAGTTCGTTGACCGGATCGAAGATGGCCTGAACGGGGTGGTGGACGAAGATTGAAAGCGCATAATCGCCACCAGGGGTATAGACCAGGGCTACATCGCCAATGGTATGAAGCAGGCCATCCGTTTCATTCGCCCAGCCATGTTTATGCGCCACGGTCGTGCCGGAGGGGACGCCGGCCTGGATCAGGACGGCGATTTGATTCCGTGCCAGATAGGTGACCATCAGATCGCACTCCTGCTGGCTTATCTCACCCGGGAAGGCCGCGATCAAAGCACCGCCGTCGTAAGTCTGACATTGATAGATATCTTCCAGCAACATGCCCATATCAGCTGTGGTGGTCTGCAGGAAGGCATCTGGACCTGTGTCAACATCGTCACGGGAATTGGCAGGGGTTGTATAGAGCTGCAGTGGTGGCGCGCCAAGATAAAAATATGCGCCCCAGAAGGTATTATCCAGCCCAAGAGTCCGCATATCTTCTGTCACAAGGATGGGAGCGAGGTTCTCGTCAATCACGGTCATGGCGAGTTCGTCCGTGCTTGTGTTCTCGGATTGTTCGATCATACTTTCCATCAAAGCGAGGTATTGATTTGGGGCAGGTTCATTCAGGATTTTGAAGGAGGACACCATCACTGGGATTTTGATTGTGCTCCAGGCGGAGAAGGCAATATTCGGCGTCAGGTCTGATCCCAGCTCATAGGCAAAATGGATATTCTGATCGCTTTCCATGTCTTGCAAATAAACTTCGACAATCCCATCAAAGCCGGAGACATCAATGATCTGTTTCAGCATCGTCTCAAGGTCAGAGGACGATGGCCGCGGAATGGCGGATTGCCCTAAGGAGAGGGCGATACTACGCTTGTCCGGTGAATTGAGGGCATCAATGACCTGGAGGGTAGCCCTGTCCAGATTGAGGCTGGTGCCAGTGACGCCGCTCTCAAATTCGGTTGTGCCTGGGATGGGTTTTGGGGAAGAGGAGGGCGTATCGTAACGGGCTGCGATCTCTGTTTCCAGGTAATTCCGAATGCGCGCTTCATCGTAATCCGCATTGAGAGGAATATTGATGATTTCGATGTTACGGTTCCAGAGGAAATTCCAGAAACCGCTCCAGAATGGTTCAGACACACGCATATTATCGGCCACAGCTAGCATGTTTTCGACCTGCGGCTCGAATCCCAGCACGGCCGGGCGGATTTGAATCAAACTGCCGGCATAATTTAGCTCAATGGGTGAGCGGAAGACGGTGTAGATCCTCTCTGCGGCCTCTTCATAGTTGAGACCACCAATCGGAATGCCACTGACCTCCAGCCCGAGTGGGAAGTTGTCACGAATCCGGCTGTAGCTGACCAATTGAATGGTGGCCAACGTCATTGTTATTAGCAGGAGACCAATCGCGATCCAGCGAAGCAGGGGAAAAGTTTTTCTTTTCATAATGATTACCCATTATACTTAACGATGGCGAATATTGCCATGAATGGGCAGATTTGCCTAATTTTCTGTTTACATTTCAAGTTTGACAGTCAATACTGTAAGGGATATACTTTTATTTCAACTTTTGAAATAAATGTTGGAGGTTCAATTGAAAACTGCATTAATTACCGGCATTACAGGGCAAGATGGTTCCTATCTGGCTGAAATGCTTCTGCATAAGGGCTATGAAGTGCATGGCCTGATTCGAAGGGCAAGTACATTCAATACCCGCCGGATTGATCATATCTATAAAGATCCTCATGGCAACGGCCATAAGGTCAATTTATTCCTGCATTACGGGGATGTGACCGCACCGGATAGTTTATTGGATGTGATTTACAACGTCAAACCGGATGAGGTCTACCACCTCGCTGCTCAAAGCCATGTTCGCGTGAGCTTTGACATGCCCGAATATACCGGTGACGTGACCGCTTTGGGCACTGTGCGGATTTTGGAAGCCATCCGCAAGGCTGGGATGAAATCCCGTTTCTATCAGGCCTCATCCAGCGAGTTGTTTGGGTCATCCAAACCACCCCAAAGTGAGGAAACGCCTTTCCGTCCTCGCAGCCCCTATGCTGCTGCCAAACTCTACGCTTATTGGATCACCAATAATTACCGCGAAGGCTATGGCATGTACTCCGTCAATGGGATTCTTTTCAACCATGAATCACCTCGCCGCGGTGAGACCTTTGTGACCCGCAAGATCACCATGGCACTGGCCAACATCAAAGCCGGCAAGCAGAAACATCTCTATCTGGGTAACCTGGAGTCCCGCCGGGACTGGGGTTATGCACCAGAGTACGTTGAGATGATGCAGATGATGCTCCAGCAGGATAATCCTCAGGATTATGTGGTTGGCACAGGTGAAGCACATAAAATTTCAGATTTCCTGGATGAAGCGTTTGGCTATGCCGATATGGATTGGCATGATTATGTCAAGATTGATCCGCGTTATTTCCGCCCGACCGAGGTGGATTTCCTTGAAGCGGATATCAGCAAGGCAAAGAAGCTGCTGAAATGGGAACCCAAGATCAAGTTCCACGAGCTGGTCCGGATCATGGTGGATGCCGATCTGGAACTGGCCGGGCTGGAAGCCCCTGGCGAGGGTCGCAAGATCATCGAGGATAAATTCTCGGGCTGGCACCGCTGGGAGGACCAGGTCGTCTCAATGGGACGGTAAACGTATCGAATATTAGATTAATGAAAAGCACCGGATTTCCGGTGCTTTTTTCGTGTTGCATTATTTGTAAATAAACACAATCTTGATTATAATATTTAGAACAATCTGCGGAAAGAGAGTGCCGAACCAACCGCCAGAGAAGGATGCCACAAGGCTGGAAGCGTCCCCGGGATTTGGCGGCAATCGAAGTCGCCGCAGCAATCTGCTGAAGAAAACCAATAGGTGATTAGAACAGCACGGGTGCGCCCGTTAGCGCGTGACCGGATGATTGTCCGGAATGAGAGCGCTGTGCGTTACAGCGAATTGAGGTGGTACCGCGGAAAATTCCCCTTTCGTCCTCTGGGATGGAAGGATTTTTATTTTAAAAGATAGGAGTAGCTCCAATGGACAAGCATTATGACCCAAAGACAATGGAACCTGAATTGCAGCAGTTTTGGGAGGATCATGGTGTTTATCATTTTGATCAAGACAATGTGAAATCGATATATAGTATTGATACACCGCCGCCAACTGTATCGGGTAAGCTGCATCTGGGGCATATTTATTCATATAGCCATGTAGATTTTATGGCCCGTTATTTTAGGATGAGAGGGCATAAGGTCTTCTATCCGATGGGTTTCGATGATAATGGCTTGCCCACAGAGCATCTAGTTGAAAGAAAGCTGGGCAAAACAGCCCGGGAAATGGGGCGTAGAGAATTTATTGACGCCTGTCTCGAAACGAGTGATGAGGAAGAGGCTGTATATCGTCAGTTATGGCAGCGATTAGGCCTGTCCATTGATTGGCGGTACTCTTATCGGACGATTGGAGAAGATGCTCGGAAGATATCGCAGAAATCATTCTTGGACTTATACGAAAAAGGGCTGGTTTATCGGCAAATCGCACCTTCAATCTGGTGCCCTAAATGTCAAACCGCCATCGCACAGGCAGATCTGGTTGATATTGAGAATGAGAGTGAATTTGTCACCCTCAGATTTGACCTGGAAAATGGCGGTTCGATCCCAATCGCTACTACACGCCCAGAATTGCTGCCTGCATGTGTCGCAGTTTTTATACATCCAGCTGAGGACCGATATGGCGACATTGTGGGAAACAAAGTGATTGTGCCCCTATTTGGGCAAAAAGTACCGATATTGGCCGATCCTCAAGCAATTCCTGAAGTTGGAACTGGAATTGTAATGTGCTGCACATTCGGAGATCAAACGGATATCCACTGGTGGCGCGCTTATGACCTGCCCTTGATCGAGGCAATTGATCGGGAAGGGAAAATGACAGAAGCAGCTGGCGTTTTTGCGGGTCGATCTGTGATTGAAGCTAGAAAGGATATCAAATCAGTCCTCGAAAAACAGGGGTTGTTATTGGATCGAAAACCGACCTCCCAGATGCTGAGGGCGCATGAGCGGGATGATGTGCCTGTTGAGTATCATACGAGTTGGCAATGGTTTGTACGCCTCTTAGATGAAAAACAACTGTGGCTAGAATTAGGTGAACAACTTCAATGGCATCCAGATTACATGAAGAAGCGTTATATCTCATGGGTTGAAAATTTGAGCTGGGACTGGTGTATTTCCCGTCAAAGATTTTATGGAGTACCATTTCCAATTTGGTACTGCAAGGATTGTGGTGAAGTCTTACTTCCGAATCCTGAAAGATTACCTATTGACCCATTGATAGATAAACCGGATGGGCCATGTCCTACCTGCGGGAGTATGAGCTATCTCCCAGAAGTGGATGTGCTTGACACCTGGGCGACTTCATCCTTATCTCCTCAAATCGCGACTCATTGGAATTCGGATGATGATCTATTTCAAAGTCTATTTCCAATGACACTTCGTCCACAGGCGCATGAGATTATTCGGACTTGGGCCTTTTACACAATTGTAAAATCCTGGTACCACTTTGGGAAATTGCCTTGGAAGGATGTGATGATTTCTGGTTGGGGAATCGCCGGAGAGGGAATGGGAAAGATCAGCAAGAGTCGAGGTGGGGGACCGATGCCTCCGATGGAAATGTTGGAGAAGTATTCTGCAGACGCTGTTCGTTATTGGGCAGCAAGTACGGGCACGGGGAAGGATGCAATTATCAGCGAGGAAAAGGTCAAAGTTGGCCAAAAATTGGTAAATAAGCTTTGGAACCTGGCTCGTTTTAGTCAAAAGTTCATTTTGGCTCCGATGGGTGAATCTCAACCTCAAAATTTGACCGGTGCGGATCGTTGGATTTTGGCTAAGCTCAATGAATTGATTAATCAAGTGACGTTAGCGATGGATCATTATGATTATGCCTTAGCTAAAACTGAAATTGAGAAATTCTTATGGGGATTCTCCGACAACTATTTGGAAATGGCTAAAGGAAGACTTTACTCTGATGATGAAGATATAACCGAGCCTGCAAAGTTCACATTGAGTAAGGTGTTGTTCTCGTTGGTTAAGTTATTTACGCCATTCATGCCCCATGTGACTGAGGCGATCTACCAATCCCTATTCGATGATCCTGAAAATCCGTCTTCTATTCATACTTCCACTTGGCCGGAAGTTGATGAAGAATTTTCCAGCCCTGAATATCTGGAATTGGGGATACAAATAGTTTCAATCGCATCAGCTATCCGTAGATATAAGAGTGAAAAGGGACTTTCTCTTGGCACAATAATTCCAAAGTTAGAAATTGAGGTTGTCAAGGGTAAGGATTTGATATTGCTAAAGGAAGGTTTGCCTGATCTGAAAAGTATTACGCGTGCGAATGAGATAGAAATTGTGCCTGTAATCTATCATGGAATGACTGAAATACATGTTGACCTGGATTCAGTCAAAATTGCTATTAGAGAATCCTGAAGATAAAGTAGATTGACTTAGGAATTAATTATTATTATAATCAGAGCGGTGTTAAAACCTTTCGGAGAATAGTAGATTGTCCACCCGGAAAGAGAAGGTTGGTCAGGGCTGAGAGCCGCCACCGGTAATAACGATCGAAGTCACTCTGGTTAATCTGCTGAAGAAAGCCAATAGGTTATTAGACCAGCACGGGTGCGCCCGTTAGCGCGTGACCGGATGATTGTCCGGAATGAGAGCGCTGTGCGTTACAGCGAATTGAGGTGGTACCGCGGAAGATTCCCCTTTCGTCCTCTGGATGAGAGGGCTTTTATTTTAATTTATCGTGTTTGGAGGATGGACCTTATGGCTAAAGAACTGCCTAAAACTTATGATTTTACTGAAACCGAGAGCAAACTTTACCAGTGGTGGTGGGATCAGGGTTATTTTGAACCCAGCAACGACCCCAACAAGCCTGGTTTTGATCCGAAGGTTAAACCCTTCGTGATCTCCATTCCTCCCGCCAACGTCACCGGCAGCCTGCACTTGGGGCATGCGATGTTCGTTTCGCTGGAGGACCTGATGATCCGCTATCACCGCATGCTCGGGGATCCGGCTTTGTGGGTGCCTGGTGTGGACCATGCCGGCATTGCCACTCAGTTGCAGGTGGAAAAGATGCTGGTGAGCAAGGGAACCAGCCGCGAAGAACTGGGCCGTGAGAAATTCCTGGAAGAAATTTGGGCCTGGAAGGAGAAGTTTGGCGGCATCATCACCAAGCAGATCCGCCGCCTGGGCGCAAGCTGTGACTGGACCAGAGAACGCTTCACCCTCGATGAGGGGCTCTCGAAGGCCGTGCGGGAAGCTTTTGTGCGGTTGTATGAAAAAGGCTGGATCTATCGCGGCCCGCGGATGATCAACTGGTCGCCAGGCTTGATGACGGCTGTGTCGGACCTGGAAGTGGAATACTCTGAAGAACCGGGAAAACTGTTTTACTTCAAATATATGGTTGCGGGGAGCGATGAGTTCATCCCGGTGGCGACCACCCGGCCTGAAACGATCCTGGGCGATACGGCTGTGGCCGTGCACCCCGAAGATGAGCGCTATGGGCACCTGGTGGGCAAGAAGGTGGTTGTACCGATGGTGGGACGGGAAATCCCCGTGATCGCTGATGATTATGTGGACCGCGAGTTCGGCACCGGTGCGCTCAAGATCACCCCGGCGCATGACCCACATGACAATGAGATTGGTGCAAGGCATAACCTGGCCTCGATCAATGTGCTCAATAAGAACGCCACCATCAATGAAGAGGGCGGCGCATATGAGGGTCTGGATCGCTTTGAGGCCCGGAAGAAGCTTTGGGCCGATATGAAAGCGGCTGGGCTGGTCATCAAGGTGGAGCCCTATATGATGAAGGTGCCTCGCTCTCAGCGGGGTGGTGAGATCATTGAACCGATGGTCTCCACGCAGTGGTTCATTGATATCGAACATATGGGCAAGGCCGCGTTGGATGCTGTGAAGGATGGCCGAATTGAGATCATCCCTGAACGCTTCAAGAAAGTCTATTTCAACTGGATGGAGAACCTGCAGGACTGGTGCATCAGCCGCCAGCTCTGGTGGGGACACAGGATTCCGGTATGGTATTGCGATGACTGCCGAGAGATGACCGTGACCCGTGAAGATCCGACCGAGTGCATCCATTGCGGCAGCAAGAATATCCACCAGGACCCGGATGTGCTGGATACCTGGTTTTCTTCAGGGCTGTGGCCTTTCTCCACTTTGGGTTGGCCTGATGAGACCCCGGACCTTGATTACTTCTATCCGACTTCCGTGATGGAGACCGGGTATGACATCCTGTTCTTCTGGGTGGCCCGGATGATTATGGACGGCCTGGAATTCACTGACGAAGCACCATTCCACACGGTTTACCTGCATGGTCTGATCCGGGATGAAAACGGACAGAAAATGAGCAAGACCAAGGATAATGTGATCGATCCCCTGGAAGTGATGGATGAATTAGGGACCGATGCATTGCGCTTCACCTTGCTGGTGGGATCGTCACCCGGCAAAGATACCAACCTGTCGCTCAAGAAGGTGGAAGCCAATCGTAACTTTGCTAATAAGCTCTGGAATGCGGGGCGGTTCATTATTCGCAATATGGATGCCATTCCTGCCAAACCTGAGGGCGGGCCTGAATGGACAGCGGCAGATTCATGGATTTGGGCGAGGATGAAAACCCTCAGCGAAACCGTGAACCGCTTGTTTGAGACCTATCAATTCGGTGAAGCCGGCCGCCAGATCTATGATTTCTTCTGGGGTGAGTTTGCGGACTGGTATTTGGAGATTTCCAAGGACCAGATCGCTGAGGGCGGCGACCGAGCATTCTATACCGTCCAGACGCTGGTGCGGGTGTTGGATACCTGCCTGCGGTTCCTGCATCCCTTCACGCCCTTCGTGACCGAGGCGCTTTGGGGGCACCTGAAAGAAGCCTGTGAAGAGACTTCCAACCTGCTGGCCCCGAAAGGCGGCTGGGAGGAGGCCCTGATCGTGGCGAAATGGCCTGAGATCGAGCCGGTGGAGGGCTGGGAAGAGGCCGCTGTGGCCGATTTCAGCCTGATCCAGGAAATGATCCGGGCAATCCGCAATATTCGAGCGGAATATAAAGTGCAACCGGCACATAAGATTGCGTGTACGATAAGTGCCGGTGAGAAGTTGGCTGTGATTGAGGCGCAAAAGCAGACCTTCGTTTCACTTGCCGGGCTTGATCAGGAGAACTTGTCCATCGTGAAGGATGCTCTGGAACCCTCGGATGACCGCATTACACTGGTGATCACACCGGTGGAGATCACGATCCCACTGGCTGGTCTGGTGGACGTGGAAGCCGAAAGGGAACGCCTGGCGAAAGAACTGGCGGAAGCTGAAGCGCAGATTGAGCGGCTGGAAAAGTTACTTAACAGTCCGTTTGCCCAAAAGGCCCCCGCAACCGTGGTCGAAAAGGAACGCGCGAAGCTGGCGGAGTATCAGGAGACTGCGGAGCGGTTGAAATTGCAATTGGGATAACAGGCACTTAATCTGTTAAAAAATAACCCCATCCCACATATGAAATTGGTGGGTTGGGGTTTAGTAATTTTACAATATATGGTTTATAAACTTTGATCTCGTAATTGCCTAGTTAATTCGTTCAACTCTTCTTGCATTTGAATTAGCCAATCGAAATCTTCTTTATGTAATTCATCTAACTTTTTATGAAGCCACGTATGAAAATCTAATACTAAATCATAATATTTATCAATAAAGTTCTCAATGGAAATTTCCTCTGGTAATTCTTGGAGATATTCTTTTCCTTTCTCCCACCCAGACCATTTGGTCAGAGTGCTTTTATCAATGAAGAATTCGACCCTTTCTTCCTGGTTACCAGTCTCCGGATTACGTATTATCGAAATCCGATGTCCTGTAATTGGTAAATTAATATGCAATGCAAAATTCCGAAAATCATGAATAAATTGATGGAGAGGATTTTTTTTAAATCGTATACCAATTTCACTTTGGTATTCCTCATAAAAGGAAGTGCCTTCATAATTTTCTCGAATAATAATCCTTGTATGATCTACTAAGGTCATTGCTGCTGCTAGAAAATTGTGAACAAATCTGGATATATGGTAAAGAATAATTTGTGATTGATGCTGATCCCATAAAAGGTCAACATGCTCCTCTTGGGAAAACTTATCTATGGCCATTTTTAGATCTTGATAATTTCTATCAAAAATGAATAAATTTTGATCAAGAGACAAAGATCGTTGATAAATTTCATAAGCCTCTGAGTTTAAAATTGCGTCCATAATTTCAGATGGGCTATTATTTTTGACCATTGTTCGCCTCCCAAAAAACAACTGAAAAACACAAAAATATTATCTTATTGATATTAGAATTTCATCACCCTGTCATGTTCCAATTTCATGATTCGACGCAGAATGGCCAGCGAGGTGGCATAGGTCGAATCCACACCAAAGTAGGAGAGGGTGCCTGCTCCGAGGTTCTCACCTTTGGTCAGGGGCGTGTCTGATGCGTAGTGCAAAATCCCGAGGTCAAACGGCAGGTTGTAGAGATTGACGATCTCGTTCACGGGGTGACGGCTCGGGCGATAAAGTTCATATACCGCCGAGAGGTATGGACCCGCTTCCATTTCGACATCCGTGTAACCTTCCCTGTAGACCACTTCCATGACCTGGGCATTTTGGAGATAAGTGCCAAGGACGGTGACGGACTTTTGATTGTCCATCACGGTGCCATAGACCAGATAAGGGCTGACATCGTTAGCGACAAAGCAGTTGCTGTACATATAGGTGTTTTCGGAGTGTTCATCGTAGCTGACGTTGGGAATGATCACGTCACCTCGCCGCCCGTTGAGAGTGGCTGCTTTGCCCATCACATAGATGCCCAGCAAGGGGCTGGCATGTTCAGCAATTTTCACGAGAAGCGTGTAGGCTGCCAGACCGAGGGGATAGTCGATGTTGAGAACCAGGGCGTCGCTTTTTTGCAGAAAGGTCCAATCCGCATGCTGGCCGGCAAAGGCTTCCGGTGAGAGGCGGGGATCAATGGTTTCCGGGTTGAGTTTGGAGAGTTCAATGATCTGCGCCTCAACGTCAAAGGCGTGCTCGCTGGGGAAACGATTGATGCCGTAGAGCTTCTCATATTCTTCCTGAGCTTTGACCAAGTCTCGGCCTTCGGGAATGGCCTGGTATTTCTTTAGGATGTAATAGAGGAAATTCTCCGGTCGGGAGGGGACTTCCTGTTCATTGATGTCCCGCCATTCGGAAAGCAGATCCCCATCCACGCCATTATCAAGGAAACTGGCCAGACGTTCTTCCTGGGTGAGCGCAAAGCCGGACAGCAGGTTGGGGATACTGTGGGTGTTACTGGAGATGAAATAGACAGGGCGCTTGGTGATATCTGGGAAGCGGCGATCAATATTATCCCACCAGAACCGAGTGGCCCGGCGGTATTCGTTGAGTGAGCCGCTGAAGAGCTGCACTTCCAGGTCCATCATCTTTTCATGGATGCGGCCTATCATGGGGATGAAGTCGTCGCCCCAAATGGTTACGAGACGGTATAGGGATTCAAAGGATATCCGTAATATGCCTGCCAGGGTTTCCATATCTTCTGGGGAGTCAACGGACAGAGATTCGATTTCCCGGAGGGAGAGTTCCTGCAGGAAGTTATGGAGTTTATTCCATTCGATTTGGAAAGCGGTGAGCAAGGGGACGACATCGTCAATGTCGGAGCGGGAGGCGATATAACAGGCCAGCAGGTCTTTGCCGTTATAGAAACAGCGCCGACGGCGGGCACGGGCGGTCACTTCCTGCCAGGATTCGACATTTTTCAGTCCTGATTGTTCAAAAACGGTGGCGCTTTGCCCAAGAAGGACGGCTTTGACATCAATGATGCAAGCCGGGAGCCGAAGGACAGCATAAATCATCGAAGAGACGTCGGGTTCAACCGATTTTGCCATTGGGTGCAGAGAGGAATTCATCCCCGCGTGGACCTCTTCCAGAGTGCGGATGCGCACCCGGGTAGTGGACCTCAGCAACGAGTATATGGTCCGCAGATAAAGATCAATCTCATCCGATGCTCTTGTGGGAACGGTTCTCTCCATAATATATCCTTCTTGACCTCAAAAATGGGTTAACGTTGAGACTATTTTACCTGTTTTCAGCCAACAATGGATTCCCTAAATAATTTGCCTGGAACATTTTGGCGGACTCGACAAGCCTGATATAATGACTCTACTTAATTACATGGGACAAAAAAGATAGAAGTATTATGACAATTAGAACAATCATATTTGATTTTGGTGACGTGCTATTCCTGACGCCGGATCGCAACTGGATGAAACACTGGCGTAAAGTGCTTGGAATCAAGGACGATCCGGAGGTCTCAGCTATTTTAGCCAATCCCAACGAATCGGAGTTGATGAATGAAATTTGTTTGGGTCATATCCCCGAGGAGACATTGTGGCAACTGATGGCTGAACGATGGCAGATCAACAGCCGCCTTATGAAACGAATCAGACGCCACACCTCAACGAAGAAGATGTTGAATCAGCCGATGGTTGATCTGTTGTCAGAATTACACAACAATTACCAGACCGGCATCCTGAGCAATGCCGGTGATAAATCGCGCAGCTTGATGGTTGACACCTTTGAGTTGGATAAGATCGTCGAGGATATCATCATTTCTGCGGAGGAGGGCGTGATCAAGCCTGACCCGGACATCTATGAAATTGCGCTGAATCGGCTTAATGCGACACCGGAAACCACGCTATTCCTGGATGATTACCTGCCCAATGTTGAAGCAGCCCGCGATCTTGGTATTACCGCGGTGCATTTTAAGGATAACCAGCAAGCCACTGGTGAAATCCGGGCATATCTTGCTGAAGGAGCCTAAATGTTGTATTTAGTGGCGACACCGATTGGAAATTTGGGTGATATCAGCTTGCGGGCTTTGGAAGTACTGCGTTCAGTGGACCTGATCGCCGCGGAAGATACCCGCAAGACCTCCATCCTGCTGAATCATTATGATATTCATAAACCTCAGAAGAGCTATCATGCTTTCAATGAAGAAAAGGCTGTGCCGAAGCTGATGGAGATGCTATTGGAAGGTCAGTCGGTTGCCGTGGTGACCGATGCTGGGACGCCGGTTATCTCCGATCCGGGGTATACCTTGGTCAGGGCTGCCATTGAAAATGAAATCCCCGTGACAGCTATCCCAGGCGCATCAGCCGTAGTGATGGCGTTATCACTTTCCGGTCTGCCGGCACACAGTTTCACTTTCAAGGGCTTTCCACCGCGCAAATCCGGTGCACGCAAGCGGTTCCTTGCGGCCGATGCCGAGACACCGCATACTCAAGTCTTTTATGAAAGTACCTACCGGATCGAGGCTTTTTTGGAGGACGCTCTGGAAGTGTTGGGTGATCGTCCGGCTGCAGTTGCCAATGACCTGACCAAGAAGTTTGAAACAGTCTCTCGGGGGCTGCTCAGTGAGCTGCTAGAAGCGGTTAAAAAAGAAAAACCACGGGGAGAATACACCGTGGTTATTGAAGGTAAAAGGGACTAAAGTCTATTTGAAAATAAAGGGGGAGAATTTGGTATCTTTATCAAAAACATCGACGCCTTCGGATTTCTTTAGGTGATTGACCACCCAATACGTCACGGGCGTCATCAGGGCTTCCACCCCGACTTTGAAAATGTAGTTGGTGACGGTCAGGCTCCAGAAGATTTCCCAGGGGAACACACCCAGCGCTGAGGCAACGAGGATGAAGGTGAAGGTGTCCATACCTTCGCCAATGATGGTGCTGCCGATGGTGCGCATCCAGAGATATTTCCCTTTGGTCAGCAGTTTCATCAGCGCCATGATGATGGCATTGGAGAAGGAGCCGGCGAAGAAACCCGCCAGGCTGGCGACGACAATCCCACCGGTGCTCATGCTGCCCAGAATCATGTTGTAGGATTGTTGACCGACTTCAGATTCCCAAACAGCTTCACCGGGAAGGATCTGAACCACACGGAAGACGAGTGCGCTGAAGATCAGTGCGCCGAAACCGAGCCAGATGATCCGGCGGGAGCGTTTATAGCCGTAGACTTCCGTGAGCACGTCACCGAAGATATAGCTGATCGGGAAGAGGATTGTCCCGGCGTCAAAGCTGAGTTGAATCGGCCCGAGGCTGATGCCCCAGTCGATGATCTTGGCTGATGAGGCAATATTGCTTAGAACAAGAACTAAAACGAAGACAATTGTGATAATATCGAGATACTTGAATTGTGTTGTTGGTGTAGAATTCTTTTCAGCGTCCATTTGTTAACTCCAAATTTGAATGTTGTAAGTATACCGTGTTATGAATCGATTTTTTATCCAGCCGGAATATATTAAAGGGAAGGACGTCCAGTTTCCCCCCGACCTTAGTCATCAGATAGTCCACGTCCTCCGTTTGAAGGCAGGTGACCCAGTGGAGGTGCTGGATAATTCCGGCAAGGTATATCACGTGGCGCTGGATATTGACTCTGCTGAGAAAACCGTGCAGGGGCAGATTTTGGACTCTTCAATGACAAAAGGAGAGCCAATCGTCACAATTGAGCTATGCGTGGGGCTTTCACATCGGGATAAATTCGAGTGGATTTTGCAAAAGGGGACCGAGATTGGTGTGAGTGTCTTTACGCCATTCATCTCCTCCCGCACACTGGTGCAATCCGACGAGCTGAAGCCGAAACGGCGTGACCGCTGGGAGCGCATCATCCGGGAAGCTGCGGAGCAATCCGGGCGCGGAAAACTGCCGGAGCTGAACGACCCAGTGCCATTTTCGGACTTGCTGCAAGGTGAACCAAGTGATGATGTCCTGTCGCTTATAGCCTGGGAGGGAAAGGACCCGGAGGAATCTGGGCTCAATGATCTCCTGATTGGTTATTCAGGAGTCAGAATCCGTTTGTTAGTCGGCCCGGAAGGCGGTTTCTCAGAAGATGAAGTGGAAGCTGCGCTTGAATGCGGTTGCCAGGTGGTTTCTTTAGGGACGCGGATCCTCAGGATGGAGACTGCGGCCATCTTCTTCCCGGGCTTGGTCCTGTATTTGGTTGAAAACACAAACCAGGTTAGGTAAAAACCTGTTATTCTTTTTTGAAACTTTACTACTTATTATGGGTTAGATTAGGTATACAGATCTGCCTTGGAGAAAACACGTGCATAAATACTGCTTGATCGTCAACCCGCTGGCCGGGAGAGGCTCTGCCCTCAAAGCCATTCCTGAAATTGAATCCATCCTTAATGGACTTGAACTGGATTATGACATTATCCTGACCGAGTACCCCGGCCATGCCATTGAACTGGCGAAGGAGGCGGGGGCCAATGGCTATCAGACGGTGGTGTCGGTGGGGGGTGATGGTACTGCCAATGAGGTGATCAACGGCCTGATGCAGGATGCGATCGCTGGGAACCTTTGTGCGAACCTGGGCGTCCTGCCGGTTGGCCGGGGCAATGATTTCTCCTATGGGATGGGTGTTCCGCAGGATTTGGAAGAAGCCTGCAAGGCATTGGCTGAGACCAAACCCCGTCCGATTGATGTCGGCCTGGTCAAGGGTGGGGATTATCCGGAAGGTCGTTATTTTGGCAATGGCGTTGGGATCGGTTTTGATACCATCGTTGGTTTTGAGGCTGCAAAACTGCCTAAGTTCATCAGCGGCATTCCCGCTTATTTAATTGCGGCCGTCAAAACGATTTTCCTTTATTTCCGAGCGCCATTACTCCGTGTGGAACTGGATGATGAGGTTATTGAACAACCCTGCTTGCTGGTCTCTCTGATGAATGGCCGGCGGATGGGTGGTTCGTTCATGTTCGCGCCCGAATCCGAGCAGGACGATGGCTTCTTGAATTTATGCATTGTTGAAGGGGTTAGCCGTCGGGAAATCCTGAAAATTTTCCCCAAAGTGATGAATGGCACGCAAAGTGAACACGAGGCTGTAAAAATGCCGCTGAGCCAGCGTGTGAAAATCACAGCAGTTTCGGGCTCTCTACCGGTGCACGCTGATGGTGAGACCATCTGCGAGGCCGGTACTGAACTGGAAGTGTCGATCCTCAAACAGCAGCTTCAGATGATTTGCGGATAATCCGATGATTAAGAGATGGTTGGTTAATCATATTGTCCGGTTCCTGTGCAATATCTTTCTCAAGATTGATAAATCTGAATTGCACAAGGTGCCGGCTGAGGGGCCTTTATTGGTGGTGGTGAACCATATCAACTCACTGGATGCCCCGGTCATCATTTCCCATATGTACCCCCGGCCCACGACAGGGCTGGTGAAACAGGAGACCTGGGATAATGCCCTTTACCGTTTTCTGTTCAATGTCTGGGATGGCATCCCGATCAATCGGGAGATCGCCGATTTCACCGCTTTTCGGGCGGCTCAGGAGGCTTTGAAGGAAGGGAAAATCCTGGCTGTGGCGCCGGAAGGCACCCGCACCCGCGATGGGCATCTGATCCAGGCCAAACCTGGCGTGGCGATGCTGGCGATGAAAGCGGGCGTACCAATCCTGCCGGTGGTTTATTACGGGCATGAGGATTATTCCGCTAATCTGAAGAAATTGAAACGCACACCGATGGCAATTAAGGTCGGTGAACCGTTCCGGCTTGACCTAAATGGCCAAGATCGCGAGAAGGGTATCCTGCAGGAAGTGGCTGACGAGATGATGATTGAGATCGCCAGGCTGCTGCCGGAAAAATATCGGGGGTATTATACGGATAAGGTGAATGATGCTCAAGAATTCATTGAGCATCTGAGTGGATCAACGTGGCAGCATGTTTCGCAGGCGTTTGGGTAGGAGTTTGCCCAAACCCAGGTTTCGTCCATCTGAGTCTTTGACCAGTACATATTGACCCTGAGCGGGTTTTTCCACCTGTGGGTTGCGAATATCGCGTCCGGCAATCCATTGTTCGACTTTTTCGGGTGAAATCGTGATGATTTCCTTTGTGAAATGCCAGCCGAAACGGCTGATAAATTCTGCAGAGGGCTCAAAACGGTCGCTGACCCATTTCCCTAAAGACATCCCAATATATTCATAAGGTAGTTCCTGGAAGCGGTCCAAATAGGCCGAGGGGATCAGGAAATATTGCTGGCTGCGCTGGAAAAGTTGGAGATTGAAGTCATCCAACACAGCGCTTAGCGAGAGACCGAAGGATTTTGTGATTTCATCTTCAAGCGCCTGAGTTTCTGTTGTATTTAACGGCAATAATCCCGTTCGGCTCAGGTCTCTGGCCGGGGGTGCCTGCTTGTTGGTGGGCATAGTGTCAGTTTTGGTGATCAGCACGGTGAAAAAGCCGGACATACCCGTCAAATGGGGCCAGAGCCGCAGGGCATGTTCTAATGAGGGGTGAAAATGCTCTGAACCGAAAGAAGTGATGCCGGGGGTGTGGAGCTGGAAGCGCTGGGAGACATCTTCGATTTGTAGGGTATTGGGGAATTGATCCAGGACCGCATTGACCACCATTTCGTCCTCTTCAGGGGCGAGCGAACATGTGGCGTAGACCATCTGGCCGCCAATCTTGAGGCTGGTCAACCCGCTGATCAGCAAATCCAACTGGCGATCGTGTAGCCGGAGGCGCTCATCCATCGTTGTCTCCCGCAGGGGACGGTTTTCCGTCGGGCGCAGGTTTTCCATGCTGCAGGGCGCATCCAGCAAAACCCGGTCGAAGGTTTCAGGAAACCAGCTCCCGAAGGATTCGCCTGGATAGTTGCTGATGGCAATGTTAGCGCCACCCCAGTTGGAGAGCACAGCACGCAGAGCGGAGATGCGACCCTTGCTGCCGTCATTGGCCAGGATAAAGCCTTTATCCCCTGTGCGATCAATCAGGTGGGTGGTCTTGCCGCCGGGTGAGGCCGCCATATCCAATACCAATGGCTGCGGCAGGTCCATATCAAACAAGCTGACGGGTACCATCGAGGCTGCGTCCTGTAAGTAATACTGGCCCATTTTGTGTTCAATGGCGGTGCCTGGGGACTTCTCGGATGAATGGATCAGCCAGCCATTTTCGCAGAAGGGAATGGGAGTCACTTGCCAGCCATACCGGACTGAGAGGGCTGCGATCGCTTCGGCGGGGTTGGATTTGAGCGGATTGATCCGGATCCCGATGGGGAGCGGCTGCTCCTGGATGGCGAGGATTTGTTCGATGTCCTTCTCGCTCAGGATGTCGGAGAAGCGCTCCAGGCTGGGGCGAAGTTTGCTGTTTTCAGCCACTATTGCCTCCCTGGGTGATCGATCAGGAAGATCACTTCTTTATCGAAGATCAATTCCTCCCGGATTTTTCCCGGCGCGAGATTGGATTCCACCAGTTGACGGTGATGATCCAACAGGCTGTGGGTGCCGGCCAGGTTCTGGGTGGGCAGGGAGACGGCCAGGGTGTCCACATTGAGTTTTGCCCAAAAATCACGGTTGCAGCCCGGTTGACGTTTTTCGAAGCGGTGGGCTTCTTTGAAGAAGAGTCCCAGGTCGGCATGGATTTCCGGTGGGGATACGAGGATATCGCGATTCTCTGCCAGGGGGGCCAGACCGATGACCTCAAAAAAGTGGTTGATAAAATCCACTCGAGGCTGGATGATGTCATAAGCGTGGTAAGCGGTCGTGAGAGGCAGCCCCATCCAGGGGAAGGCCAGGGGATGCAGCGCACAGGCCAGGTCCACAATGGTGTCTGGTTGGCCGGTTGCCGCAAACAGACGCTGATAGATTGTTTCCTGCTCGGGAATGCGTTCAGCCGTGGAAGCGTGGGACTTTAGGGTTTCCAGGCAAATAGTGCGAAGTTCCGGTGAGTCGAGGGTGGGATCAGCGAGGGCATCCAGCTTTGCAGACAGCAGTGAATAATCCGGATCACCGAGATAAGGCGCCACGATATTATGCAGCTTTGCTCGGATGGCCTTATAGAGCGCTTTTTCCGAGCTCTGGCGGGGGACTTCCTGGTCAATCAGGTCCAGAACGGTCTCGGTGTTGAGCCCGCTCTCCCGATATTTATGGGCTTTCAGCACGCGTTCCAGCAGGCCGTCACGATCTTCGGGCGTCAGGTTCATTTGGTCACCAGAAACGCGATCTCAGTGGAAAAGCTGAATTCCTGCACCTGCCAGGGTTGACCCTCAATCAGCTCGTAGAAGTGATCCCGATAGAAGGTTGGCATGCCCTTGTTGCGGCCGCCCAGGCTTTTGGCCGGAAAGCTGACCAGAATGTGCTCAGCCAGGATTTGATCCAATAGAGACAGCCCAATTTGTTTATCAACCTGTTCGAGACAGGGGATGGTTTTGAGCAGGAAGGCCACCTGCACCGGGGTTTGGGGTGGCCCGGCCACCAGGTCACAGGGAAAAGCCCGGCTGTTGGTCAGAAAATGGCCCAGAAAGGCGTTCACAAAGGCCATCATATCAAGGTAGATATCGCAGGCCTGGTACCAAGCATCCTTCGCCAGCGGCATCCAGGGCAGGGCCAGGGGATTGAGCCCGCAGGCCAGATCAAGGACGTTGGTCACCGGTGCAATTGGGGCAAGACAGGTTTGGAAGAATTCCGGGAGGATCGAAACACGTTCCGCAGTGGAAGCATGGGTCTGCATCTGCTTTTGGCAGAAGGCCTGCACTTCCGCTGCCTGGAGGTCATTTGGGAGAGATGCCAGCTGATCCGTGGCGCTGGTGAAATTCGGGTTCTGTTTGAAGTAAGCGCCACCAACTTGATGCAGTTTATTGCGGACATCCTTCACAGCAGCTTTACCGCTCAGGCCTCGCTCCAACGCGCTTTGGCAGAGCCGCTGCACGAGGCTGGAAGTGATGTTGGCGTATTTCCGATTGGATTGCACGGCTTCCGCCAGGGCTTCCACCTGGGGCTTATCCGGCATGATTTGCCAGCCGTTCGGTCAGTTGGGTCATGAAGCGTAAATTATGCAGGGTTGCCAGCCGCTGGTAGAGCCAGTCACCGGTCTTGAAGAGGTGGTGGAGGTAACCCAGCGAGTAATGACTGCAAACCGGGCAATCACAGTGCTCGGAGATTGGGCGGGTGTCTTTGATGTGTTTTTTATCGGAGATATAGACAAATTCCAGCCAGTCCTTGCCAGTCAGGGCTTCATCCGGCGCTGTAGTGAAGCGCATCAGGCGGCCATGACGGGCGTCACGGGTGGGCAGGGCGCAGTCGAAGATCTCATAACCCAATTCATAGGTTTTGACCAGATTCAGCGGATGCCCGATGCCTAAAGCGTGCATGGGGAATTGGGCAGGAACGAGTTCACGGGTGAGCCCGACGATGTCTTCCAGCAAGTTGCCGTCGCCATCCAGCGGCCAACCGCCGTAACCAAAGCCGTCAAATCCGATTTCCAGAAGGCCTTCAGCACACTTCCGACGAAGGTCCGGGTAGCCACCGCCCTGGATCACACCAAAAATCAGCGGCTGGTTCGCGGTTTCCACCTGGCGTTGATCCATCTGGCGGTTGTACTCGGTCTTACAGCGTATTGCCCAATCAAGGGTGCGTTGGACGGAGAGTTCCTGCTCTTCGCGAGGCGCATCCACATGGGTGCAATCATCCAGACAGATCACGACATCGGTGTCGTAGCTGATCTGCAGCTGGATGCTCTTTTCGGGGGAGAGGATGAACTTCCGGTCTTTGCCTTCCGGGCGGAATAGGATACCTTTATCGGTCAGCGAGCCGTATTGAGCGTTTTGATGGATCAGAGAATAGGCCTGAAAGCCGCCCGAGTCGGTGATGATCAGCCCTGGCCAATCCGCAAAGCTGTGCAGCCCGTTGAAGGCCTGGATGGTGCTGGAACCGGGTTTTTGCATCAGGTGGAAGGTGTTCATCACCAGCGCTTGAATGTTCACACCCAACAGATCCAGCGAATCCACAGCCCGCACATAACCGAGTGTTGCGTCGGGCAGGAATATGGGCAGGGGGATGGTCTTATCCCGGATGGAGAGCGTCTTGGGTTCGGTCATCTATCTGCGTCTCCGCCGGTTGAGGTTGAGGATCAGGATGAATTCCCGCTTTTGCCCGGCTACCTTGGGCAGGATATCACTGACAGCGCCGCGATAGATACCTTCTTTCTTCAGGGTCATATCACAAGCCAACAATATCTGCTGGTTCTTGCCAAAGACGGTCTGCACCTCTTCCAGCATCTTGGTGAGGCGGTAGGGTGTATCCATCAGGATGACTGGGACCGAGCTCGTTTTATAATCGGAGAGGAATTTCTCGCGCAATTCGGTCTTGCGCGGTGGGAAGCCGGCAAACACAAAACGCGTGATCGGGAAATCGCAGAGAGAGAGGGCGGCCATTAATGAGGCTGGGCCGGGAATAGGTGAAACGGGGATGTTGGATTGGTAGAGTAACTCCAGGAGACGCTGGCCGGGGTCGGCAAAGACCGGTGTGCCCGCATCGGAGATGATCGCCATGGTCTCGCCTTTGGCCAGCCGAACGAGGATATTTTGAGCTTCCTGCATTTCATTGTGCTCGTTCAGGGTGATCAGCTCGTTCTCGATACCTAACTGGTGCAATAACTTACTGCCCAAGCGGTATTCCTCACAGATCACAACATCAACCTTTTTGAGGATCTCGAGGGCGCGCAGGGTGATATCTTTGGGGTTGCCGATTGGTGTGGCAACGATATATAATTTTCCGGTCTTCGTATTAGTATTCATTGCCCTAATTGTAACATTCCCGGAAAGAGGTGGGGATGGGATAATGGACGCAACTGGTCAGAGTGGGGTGATTATGGCATAATCAGGTCAACTGAGCTGCAAATCAGGAAAGGAAAACGATGAAGAAAACCAGTCGATTGACCCGGATCTCATTGTTGTTAGCTGTGTTTTTCGGGATGGATAAACTTTTGGGGGTTCTGCGTACGATCATCATTGGACGTCAGTTTGGTCTCTCTGAAGAACTTGATGTCTTCAACGCGGCCAATAACCTACCGGACTTGCTCTTTGCATTGATCTCCGGTGGCGCCCTGGCGATTGCCTTTATCCCCGTGCTGAGCGCAACGCTCTCAAAAGAAGGGCGGGAAGCATCCTGGCGGGTGTTCTCGCAGGTTGCCAACCTGGCCTTTATCGTAACGGGAGTGCTGGCGATTGTGGTGGCCCTATTGGCAGGCCCTTTGGTCCGCGGTCAGTTAGGGATTGCGCCGGGATTTACACCTGAGCAGCAAGATCTGGCCGTCCAGTTGATGCGGATGAACCTGATCTCAACCCTGATCTTTTCGATCAGTGGTCTGGTGATGGCCGGCTTGCAAGCCAATCAGCATTTTCTCTTACCGGCCATTGCACCCTTGCTCTACGATTTGGGGCAGATTTTCGGCGCTGTGATCTTGGCACCGAAAGAGGGCCTTGTGTTGGGTGGCGTACAGTTGCCCGCCTTTGGGCTGGGCATTCAGGGCTTGGTTTATGGCGTGATCATCGGTGCTGCACTGCACTTGTTGATTCAGATACCGGGATTGATCAAATATAAGTTCCGCTGGTCGCCGAGGATTAATTTCAAAGATGAACATATGAAAGAGGTCCTGCGGCTGATGGGGCCCCGTCTGATCAGTATGGTCTTCATCCAGTTGATCTTCCTGGCCCGGGATAACCTTGCTTCACGGCTGGTGACTGGTTCGGTGACAGCATTGAGCTATGGCTGGTGGATCCAGCAGGTGCCTGAGACGCTGATCGGTACCGCAATCGCAACCGCCTTGCTGCCCACGCTGGCCAGCCTGGCGGCTGCGGATGAGCAGCGTGCTTTTAAGGACACTATCGAGCGGTCTCTGCGGGTGATGATTGCCCTTTCGCTGCCGCTTACGGTGATCATCTCTCTGGTGAGCCTGCCACTGATCCAGGTGGCTTTTGGTTTCTCCCTGGGCGATGCCCAGATGATCCTTTGGGCCACGCAGGGCTATCTGATCGGCCTTTTGGGGCACAGCGTTGTTGAAGTGGGTGTTCGGGCCTTTTATGCCAAACAGAACGCTCTGGTGCCGATGCTGGTGTCCTTCACAGGGTTGATCGTTTATATTGGCCTGGCGATTGGCTTGATGAAACCTATGGCGGCGGGGGGTATAGCTCTGGCAAATTCACTTTCGTATAGTATTCAAGCGCTGATCCTGGTGATATTACTCAACCGGAAAGCACCGGAGCCTTACCAATTTGGGAAACCGATTCTGCGGAGCGTGGCGGGTGCGATTTTGGGCGGGGTGGTAACTTGGCTGATCTATCAGGGGCTGGACTTATCCCTTCCAGCGGTCATTTTGGCGATTGGCGGGGCTGCCATTGGGGCCTTGGTTGCTGCTGTTCCGATCTGGAAAGACCTTAAGCTTCTGGTTCAACTCTAAAAAGGATTAAGGTATAATCTCCGCTATGACTGACAACAACATTGAGGTGACGCAACCCGTCCCCGAAAAGAAAAATAAAAAGAAAAAAGACAAGAAGAAATTCTTTCAACGTCGTTCATCCTGGTATTTGATGGGACTGCTGATCGGCTTGCTGATCATTTTGGGTGGTGCGGCCTTAGGCATCCCGCGTGCCATCAATGATCGTCTGGCTTTGGCCGAAACACAGGCTGCCCCTAAGATTGACTCACAGCTTGAATTGGCCCGGGCAGACATTGCTGAAGGCCGCTATGAGGTGGCGAAAACCCGTCTGGATTGGATTCTGGACGAAATGAGTGTATACCTCAATGATGAAGAAATGGCGGCATTGAATGAGCTCTATCCCCAAGTGTTGCTGATGCTCGATGTGTCCGGCGCTGCCGCACTGGTGACACCGACTTCAAGCCTGCCAACCGTGACTCCCACACCTGATGTCCGTGGCGAAGAGGAGATGTTCAATATGGCTACGGCTCTGATGGAGGCCGAATCCTGGGATGAAGCCATCGCCACTCTGGAGGCCCTGCGGGAGAAAAACCTATCCTATCGCGCGGTCGAAGTGGATGGTCTTTTCTATATCGCCCTGCGAAACCGTGGCCTGGATAAGATCCTGGTTGATGGCAGCCTGGAGCCGGGTATTTATGACCTTTCCCTGGCTGAACAGTTTGCTCCCCTGGATTCCACTGCGGAAGGTATCCGGTCCTGGACACGGCTTTACCTCACCGGTGCCAGCTATTGGGAAGTGGATTGGGCCCAGGTTTACAGCTTTATGGACCAGGTCCGACTGGCCCTCCCAAACCTTCGAGACGGGTCCGGTATGACAGCTTCCGTCCGGTTCCAGCGTGCCGCGAACGAACTGGGTACTTTGCTGGCCAACGAGCAAAAATGGTGTCAGGCCCAGGAATATTTCGATCAGGCTTCTGCCATTGGGACCGATCCTGATTTTCAGGAGCTTGCCAAAACCGCAGCCGAAAAATGTTGGGAGATCCAACATCCACCAACACAAGCACCGGCCACACCAACCCCGACCCCAACGGGTGACGCAACCACAGAGGTGCCAACGGAGGAAGTGACACCTTCACCTGATCCCTAATGACAGGAAGATTCAAATATAATAAAAACAGCGATCCGATTTCGGATCGCTGTTCTTTTATCCTCAGGTCTAATATAAATTAAGTTTATTCTTCTTCGTTTGGGAATAATTGACCAACAAGGTCATGCGTGAGTGCACTGTTGATCTGCACTTCCACCATTTCACCGACTGGAGCGAGATCCTCGATGATCACCAGGCCATCTACTTCGGGGGCGTCACGATAGGAGCGACCAATGGAAATCTGGTTTTCTTCGTCCACACCTTCCACCAGGACATCCAGCACCTTGCCGATGAACTGCTGATTTCGGGCAAGAGAGATATCGGCCTGAACCTGCATCAAGGTTTCCAGCCGTTCGACTTTCTGATCTTCAGTAATGGGATCTCCCAGCGGCTCAGCCGGCGCACCTTTTTCAAAGGAATAAGTGAAGGCACCCATGTGGTCGAATTGGATTTCCTGGGTGAAGTTGACCAGATTTTCAAAAGCCAATTCATCCTCACCGGGGTAACCGACGATGAAAGTCGTCCGGAGAGCAGCTTCCGGCATCTTCTCCCGAATGGCGAAGAGGGTTTCGCGGACAGTATCCATCCGACTTGGGCGGTGCATGGCTTTCAACACACGCGGGTCGGCATGTTGGAGGGGCATGTCCAGATAGGGGACGATTTGTGGCTCGGACGCCATTAGATCAATCAAAGGTTGGGTGACATAACCCGGGAAGGTATACATCAGCCGGATCCAGGGGATATCCGGGACGGCTTTGACCAGACTTTCCAGCAGGGTGGTCAGACCGTCTTTCATTTGCAGGTCATGGCCATAGTCGGTCACATCCTGGGCGATCAGTGCCATCTCCTGGATGCCCATATCAGCCAGTGCTTTGGCATCTTCGACGATTTTATCCATCGGACGACTGACGAGGGTGCCCTTGATCAGGGGGATGGTGCAATAGGCGCAGGCTCTGCGGCAGCCATCTGCAATTTTTAGATAGGCACTGCCGCCCTGGATGGCAACCCGGTGGGAGCCTTTTTCATCCTGGCCAACTGTTTGGACGCTGGGGAAGTGGGTATAGGGGAGGGCTTGGCGGGTCTCATCCGTCTGGCGGATCACATCCATGATATCCATCCAGCGGCGGGTGCCCAACAGGCCATCAATGCCGGGAACGGTGTCGATGATTTCCTGGCGATGGCGTGCTGTCATGCAACCGGCAGCGATCAGTTTCTGCCAATTCATTTTCTCGCTGGCCAAATCTGTCAGCACACCGATAGCTTCATCACGGGCAGCTTGCAAGAAGCCGCAGGTGTTCACGATCAGGTATTCAGCCGCTTCAGGGGTGTCTACGGGGGTCATACCTTCATGGTTGAGCAGTTCAGCCATCGACTCTGAATCAACCAGATTTTTGGGACATCCCAATGATATCAAGTGATAGGTTTGTTTAGTTTGCTTCGTCATTAGTAGGTGTTTGGGTAGGTGTCGAGGAGGGTGTCGCCTGCGGCGTCTCGGTGACGGTTGGCGTGGCCGTTGGCGTTGGCTGGACAAGGCCATTCTCTGTAAATACCAGATCCGCCACTTGTCCGATCAGGCCAATTGGACCAATGTCCTGATCGTTGAAATAGATCTGGAGAGAACCGGCATTTCCGGTGTTAATTTCAATGAGCGCATTGGCGGAATAATCATAGGCGTTTCCGGTTAGCATGCGTCCTTCAAAGGCGAGTTCATAATCCACATAGACCCGGACCCAGGTGTTGTGCCGGGGGATGATCACCAGGTTGATGGCGCTGGTGTTGGCAACGGAAGTGAAGAGGGGTGTTTGTTCCACAACCTCAGTCTCATCACCTTCACCGGCTCCGGCTGTGCCTTCTTCCGTCAAGGCCAAATCCGGGGTGGGCGTCTCTGCCGCACTGGTGGCCAGGAGCACATCGGCCACTTCGGGGAGGTCGGTAGCAGCCGTCTCCGGGATATTCACCGACATGATCCGGTTGACGCCCCAGATGATAAAGAAGGCAAAAACCAGGAAAATCCCAGCGATGACAAACAGGTCCAATGAGAAGAAGTTCTTCAGACGGAGGGCCTTAGGGCTGAGGGAACGGGCAGGGGCATGTTTCGGTGTCGCAATTTGGGATTCAAGGCGCTGCTTCTGCAGTCCTTCAGCGTAATACAGCAAAATCGCATCAACATCCAGGTTTAGAAATTCGGTATAATTTGCCAGCATTCCCCGGGCCTGGACGGGTGAGGGAAGTTCCCCGAAGGCACCTGCTTCGATAAGCTCAAGATAGTGTTTGCGGACATGGGTGTGCGTTTCGACATCACCGAGAGAAAGGCTCAGCAGGTCTCGCCGCTGACGGAGATGTTCACCGATTTCTTTGAAGATAATTTTCGCTTCGGGGGTGGGCTTTTCTTCAGATTCTTCTGGGAGCTCCGGTTTAACGCCTGCCGGGGGAGTTTCATCTGCTGGCTCAATGGTTTTTGTTGGCGCAGGAATCTCGGTACCATACGGCGTTTCTGCCACCGGCTCTGTGCTGCGTTTATTTTCGCCCTCAGGCATATCTTCAGAGATCTCTGAATCGGTTTCCACTTCTTCCGAAACTTCTTCCTCTTCTTCTTCCTGTGAGGCTGCCAGCGCGTCAGCTCGGGTCAGGTGATATCCCTGGACCTTCAGGTCTTCGAATTCAACGCCTAATGTATCAGCATATAATCGGAGAAAACCGCGCATCTGCACCGGAGAAGGCAGGTTTTCAACATCGCCTTCTTCGATGGCTTCCAGATAGTTCAAGCGGATATGGGTAATTTCGGCAATCTCTTCAAGTTGGATCCCCCTGGACTGGCGGATCGCTTTGAGTTGTTGTCCGAGTGTTTGTGTCATGGGCGTATTATAGCTCAAATAAGAACCGGCCTGGTGAATTGTTCACAATCAGGCCGGTTATGGGTTACGATGCTAGGATGCTTAGCTTAGGCTTCGGCTTCTTCGCTTTCGTCCTCAGCAGCCTCTTCCTCTGCTTCGGGTTCTGCGATTTCTTCAACCACAGGAGCCTCAGCAACTTCTTCGACAACGGCTTCCAGTTCCTCAACTTCTTCAGTCGGCAATTCACCTTCACGGTGGATGATGACTTTGATGCTGGGAACGAGGTCCATTGTCAGGTGAACAGGAAGGGTGTAGACACCCAGTTCGCGGATTGGTTCGGTCTCGACCTGGCGTTTTTCCAGTTCAATTTCGAAGTTCTCTTTGACGAATTCCACAATGTCCTGATCGGAGATGGAGCCATAGAGTTTTCCGGTTTCGCCAGCCTTGACAGCGAAGGTCAAGGTCTTGCCTTCCAACACCTCTGCCACGGAGGCCAATTCCTCGTTCAGAACAGCGCGACGTTCTGTCGCCTTGACTGAGATCCGACCAGCCTGTTTCATGGCGCCGGGGGTTGCGGGAATGGCAAAACCTTGGGGAATGAGGTAGTTGCGGCCATAACCATTGGCGACTTTCTTGATCTCGCCGGCTCGACCTAATTTGTACACATCTTTGATCAATAATACTTTCATCTTTACAAGCCCTTTCGTGCTTTCTAATGTTGATTTGTCTTGCCCGAAGGGTACAACGGACAAGCTAAAGGATTTTACCAGAAAAATGGTGAGTAGTGAATGGTGGACTTGGGAGATTAACCAGCAAGGTGGTGCGCACAAAAGTGGTGCAGCACTCTACGAAAACGCATGTCATCGCGAGTAGCGACCGTAAGGTGCAACGTGGCGATCTGGGCGGTGCGCACAAAAGAGGTGCAGCACCCTACGAAAACGCTTGTCATCGCGAGTAGCGACCGTAAGGTGCAACGTGGCGATCTGGGCGGTGCGCACAAAAGAGGTGCGGCACCCTACGATTTTCAAATCCTATTGTTTTCCCATTGATAAAAAATATGAGGTTGATCCTTAAAAAATGTGCCGGTAGGCAAAATGGGTTTCGGGTATACTTGAGGTTAGCCCTAAACCAAAATAGAAAACCATTTGAGGTATGAATGTCTTTAAATGATGAGATGAAAAGATGGGAGGATGAGGTCTACGACCCATTGGTCCGAAAATTCCCTGAACGCCGGGATAAATTCACGACTTCATCCGGTATCGAACTCCCGCCAGTAATGCTTCCACCAGAACATCCTAATTATGAAGGTTCCCTGGGTTTCCCCGGGGAATATCCATATACACGGGGTGTGCAGCCGACCATGTACCGTGGACGGTTCTGGACCATGCGGCAGTATGCTGGCTATGCCACAGCCCAGGAATCCAATGCCCGTTATCGCTACCTGTTGGAGCAGGGTCAGACTGGCCTTTCAGTCGCTTTTGACCTGCCCACCCAGATCGGTTATGACGCTGATGATCCCCTGGCGCAGGGGGAGGTTGGTAAAGTCGGTGTATCAATTTCCTCCGTAGAGGATATGGAGACGCTCTTCAAGGATATCCCCCTGGATAAGGTCTCCACCAGCATGACGATCAACGCTCCGGCCGCTGTTTTGCTGGCATTTTATGTCGCCGTTGCCAAGAGGCAGGGCGTTCCGCTGAGCAAGCTGCGCGGGACGATCCAGAATGACATCTTGAAGGAATATGTCGCCCGTGGGACCTATATCTTCCCGCCGGAGCCTTCCATGCGGTTGATCACGGATGTCTTCAAGTTCTGCAAGGATGAAATTCCCCGCTGGAACACGATCAGTATTTCCGGGTATCACATCCGAGAAGCAGGCTCGACAGCCGCACAGGAAGTGGCTTTCACCCTGGCGAATGCGATTGGCTACATTCAGGCCGCGATTGATGCTGGTTTGAAAGTGGATGATTTTGCCAGCCAGTTGTCATTCTTCTTCAATGCCCATAATAATTTCCTGGAGGAAATTACGAAATTCAGGGCGGCCCGAAGGCTTTATGCCAAAATCATGAAAGAACGCTTCGGGGCACAGGATGAGAAATCGTGCCGCCTGCGTTTTCACACACAGACCGCGGGTTCAACGCTCACAGCGCAACAGCCGGAGAATAACGTTGTGCGGGTGACCCTGCAGGCCCTGGCGGCCGTGCTGGGTGGGACGCAATCGCTGCATACCAACAGTATGGATGAGGCGCTCTGGCTGCCCACCGAGAAATCGGTTCGCGTGGCTTTACGTACTCAGCAGATCATCGCCTATGAATCGGGCGTAGCCGACACAGTGGACCCGTTGGCGGGTTCTTATGTCGTTGAATCACTAACCAATCAAATCGAAGCGATGGCGATGGCATATATTGAGAAGATTGACGCGATGGGCGGTGCGATGAACGCCATCAATACCGGCTTCATGCAGCGTGAGATCCAGGAAGCAGCCTATAAGGTGCAGATTGCGATTGAAAAAGGCGATGAGGTTGTGGTCGGTGTGAACGATTTCCAGGTGGAAGAGGAGATCGAACTCGAATCACTGCGAGTGGATCCCTCCGTGGAAGAAGATCAGGTAGCCCGGTTGGCAGCGCTGCGGGCTCGGCGGGACGGCGAAAAAGTGAGTCAACTTTTAGGTCAGCTGGAAACAGCAGCCAAAGGTGACACACCGCTTATGCCGGTAATGGTTGAATGCGCCGAGAGCAATATCACCCTGGGTGAAATTTGCGGCGTTCTGCGCGATGTCTGGGGTGAATATCGCCCACCAACGTTCATCTAAGGAGAGCAAGCATGGCAGCAGTGAAAAAGATCAACCATGTTGCGGTTGTTGTTAATGATATTGATGCCGCTCTAGGTTTTTGGCGGGATGTGATGGGCCTGGAGCTCGATCATATTGAAGAAGTACCCTCACAAGCGTCGAAAGTCGCTTTCATTCCAGTGGGCGATAGTGAAGTAGAATTGGTCCAGCCCACCGATCCCGAATCGGGATTGGGAAAATACCTCGAAAAACGCGGGGAAGGATTGCATCACCTCTGCCTGGAAGTTGATGACATCGAAGGGATGCTGGCTATCCTTAAAGGAAAAGGGGCACGCTTGATCAATGAAACGCCGATTGAGCTGCCCGGCCGGAAGATGGCATTTGTCCACCCCAAAGCAGCCAATGGGGTGTTGGTAGAATTATATGAGTTAACTTAAGAAAGATTTACGGAGAAGAAAGGCAGTAATGGCAAAAAAGATCCAGCAATGGGCGTCAGCCCCGGAGATGTTAATCGACCTGGCCAAGAATTATAAAGCGGTCATGCATACGGATAAGGGTGATATTACCCTTGACCTCTTTGAGAAATTGGTCCCCAGGACAGTGAATAATTTTGTTTTCCTTGCTCGTGAAGGCTATTATGATGGCACGATTTTCCACCGTGTGATCATGAACTTCATGGCCCAAGGCGGTGACCCCACAGGCACCGGCGCCGGCGGCCCGGGATATTCCTTCAAAGACGAATTCAATAACGAATTACGCCATAACAAACCCGGTATCCTTTCCATGGCAAATGCCGGCCCGAACACCAATGGCTCGCAGTTCTTCATCACCCATGTGCCGACCCCCTGGCTGGACGGCAAACACAGCGTCTTTGGTGAGGTGGTAGATGGGATGGATGTGGTTTTCGCGATCCCGCCCCGTGACCCGATGCACCCGGAATATGATGGGGTGAAAATCCAGTCCATCGATATTATCGAAGAGTAAACCTACGTTAACACCAAAAGGACACACAACTGTGTGTCCTTTTTTAATTTAACTTGGGTCATTATTTCAATATGAGTTCCGTTTGAGGGTTTGACAGGAATTCTGCGCCCTCAGCTGTGACGACGATATCCTCTTCCAGGCCGATAATGCCGAAACCTGGCACCATCAGGCTGGGCTCAAGGGTATAGACCTGACCGACTTCCAGGGGGAGAAACGGCGTCTGCCCATAACGGTCCCAGGCAGGTCCCAGGATAGCGCCGCCATCATGCGCCAGGCGACCGACTTGATGCCCGGTGGCATGCTTGAATTCAGGATACCCCGCACCGGTCACAACCTCGCGGGCAGCTTGGTCAATCTCAGCACCAGTTGCGCCGGGTTGGATGAGGTCGAACGCGGCCTGAATGGCATGCACGACGGTATCGAAACCGTGCTGAACCGCTTCCGGGGCTTTTGATTCACCCGGCTTCAACAAGTAAACCATCCGCTGAATATCTGAGCAATAATCCTCTTTCCGGATGCCGAAGTCGAAGTGCAGGAGGTGGCCGCGTTCGATCCGGATCTCGGTGGGCGCATTATGTCCGACCGGTGAATCAGGGCCCGAGTTGACCGCGGGGTTATTGCTGCGGGGCCAGGCAAAATCGAGCCCTCTGCGGACCACTTCGGCTTGCATCATCTCTGCCACATAGATCTCGCTCAGGCCGGGTTGGATTTCACTAATGGCTTTCGCATAGATTTCTTCGGTTATAGCAAATGCCGTGCGGATGCGAGCGATCTCGAGCGCAGATTTGCGCCCACGCAGGCTGCTGAGCAACTTTTCGGCTGAAATAAGACGGTCAATATAGTGCGTACCTTCCAGCAGAGCGCACAGGTTGAGGTACATGCCGTGGGTGAGGCCGTCTGCAAGGACATCGCTTTCGGAAGTGTTAATTGCGATTTGCTTAGGGGATATGCGCTCCAGTTCCGCCAGCAGAACAGGACGGATTGATTCATCGTAAGGGATGACCTTGTCATACGCCCCAACATTGTGGGCGGTTTCCAGTTCAAAGCGGCCAACAATGGCAATGCGTTCACCACTTTGGGTGAAGATCAGCGCGCTCTGCCAGGTGAGGTCCGATTCGCCGTAGATCAATGGCAGGACGGGGTCACCACCCGCGCTAGTCTCACGGACAAAGGTCAGCCACATGTCAATGTTATTTTCCTTGAGCAGTTCAATTGCTTGCTGGGTTTTCTCGATGACGATAGGGTTCATGTTTCTCCAAACGTTAGGACTTGATATCACCCAACAAGTTTAACCCAAACTGGTTATCTTTGATGATTGTTCGCTCAGCTTCGTAGGTTTGGATGCCAATCCGGTTGTCGGAGATCACATTCTGGTAGATCTCGTGGTCGTGCGGCTTGGGAGGCTGGACCGTCAGGTTGGTGCCGAGGGGTGTCAGCCCTGCCACCTGGTCTGCGGCGATGCGGATGCCGGTGTGATTTCGCAGAAGGGTGTTATTGCGGATATCCCAGAATTTGCTGGTGTCGTTCTCAGGAGGGCGTGGTTGGGTTGATTCGTCCGGCCTGCTCCACAGGAGGATGCCAAAGCGGTTATCCTGGAGGGTGTTGTTGATGACATCGCAGTGGACGCTGTTTTCTGCGGCGATACCGGCCTTGTGATTCCCGACCAGGGTATTCCGCTCGAAGGTGGCCCCTGAAACCCCGGACAAAACGAAACCGGTATTTGAATGAGAAGCCTCATTTTGCAGATAGTGGTTATTTTGGTTGTAACGATCTGCAAAGCTGCTGAAAACACAATGAGAGGCGTCATTTCCTTCGAAGCGATTGTTGCTGCAGGGGGCAGCCTGTCCATCTGAGGTTAGCCCTTCCAATCGGAACCCGGCCGCGCAAAGCCTGGCCTCATTTAATTTGAAGGTGTTATGTTCTGATCCGTTGAACAAGAGGAAGCCGGCAGAATGCTCACTGGCTTTGACGAAAGCCGGGTGCTTGGTCAATTCTGAAGCGCAGTGGTTGGCCTGGTTCTTCAAAAAGGTGGATTTGGAGGTGTCGTTAACGATGAAGCCAAACCCAGGATTATGGCTCGCGATGTTGCTTTTGACGGTCAGTTCACGGCAGGAAACGGCGACCAATCCATTGGATTGGCATTGGAGGTCATTGCGGATGATCTGACTGTTGCCAACGCTCCCCATAAAAACGCCGCAGGGAAAAGACTCTGTTGGATGCCAGGGGGAGTCTGAGGACGAGTCGCTAATCACAACTCCACACTCGCGGATACGGCAATTAGTGATGGTGAGCTCCTGGCAGTCAATAGCCTGGATGCCCTGAGTGAAACCGCTGATCTGCAGGTTCCTGAGGGTGACTTCCTGCAAACCGTTGAGGCGGATGCCAATTCCTGAATGACCGTTGCCGATCAGCTTGGCACCGTTCCCATCCAGGGTGATGCCATTTTCGGCGATAATGATCCCATCAGGCAGGAAATAGGTGCCAGTTTCCAGGCGAGTGTCCTCAGTGAGGACCAGTTGGTTGGTGGGTTGGATTGTTTTCATTGCGATAGCCTTTCACGATAGGCTTTTTAGGTTAGTGTCTCCAATAGGAGAGGCAGGGCTGACTTAATGATTGTCAGGCTAAGGGTTGGGGTGGGTTTGTCAAAGTGAGCGGCCTGCTCTGGGCAAGCCGGCAGATGGATGAACCCGGCTGGGATGGATTGCCCGTGGGTGGCAAGGTGGTGCATCAGGGTGTAAAACACCTGATTGCAGAGATAGGATCCAGCCGTGAGGGAGAGCTCAGCCGGAATATTGTTGGACTGTAAGGCGGTGAGCATGGCGCGGAGGGGAAGGCTGCTGAAATAGGCGGCCGGTCCATCGGGGTTGACAGGTTGATCCTGAACGGTCTGCCCGGCATTATCCGGCATGCGGTAATCCATCAGGTTGACGGCAACCCGCTCTAGCGAGATCACTGAACGGCCAACTGCCAGGCCGAAGCAGATCACAGCCTCGGGTTGGTAACGAAGGATGGCATCTACTAATGCCTCGGGTCCGGCTGCCTTTTCCACCGGGAGAATGGCTTTAACCAGCTCGATGCCACCTGGAAATTGATCCGGCGCGTCTTCCAGCAAGATCTGGCTGGGGTTGATGAGGCTTTGACCAAAGGGTTCGAAACCGGTGATGAGAACTTTCATAGCGTCTCCTGGTTGGGCAGGTCAATTGGATGGAAATATTGGGTGAGTATAGTCTCAGACGAGTGGCCTTCCATCAGTGCATTCAAAAGTTCGGTCAGCCAAGCCCGGAGGGAGTCAATATCGACTGTTTTGAAAGGTGAAGGGAAGGGTTGCAGCCAGTGGAGGGCCCGATCAAAGAATTTATGTGCTGCGGTTGGTCGGCCTTGCGTGAGCCGATAAAAACCGCCGCTGATCTGTAATAAAGCCCGATAGAGTTCACGTTCCTCGAGGGGCGAGGAGCGCCAGGCTTCCTCAAAGTATTCATGAGCATCGAAAAATGCCTGCCGGTTGAAATCCTGCAGGCCTTTGAGCGCATCCTGGTTGAAATCAGCTTGACGTTGCTGCACGGGCCACCTGCCTTGTTGAGATAAACGGATTATAGCATTGACAGTCAAATTTTCCCCTGAGATTATCTCAGGTTTTTTAGCTGGAAGGGGTGCTTGTGCTATAATTTCTCCATCATCATTTATCACTTACCAATGAGAGGAAAAGTATGCTGATCATTAACGGTAAGATCATCACTTGGGGTCCTGAGAACCAGATATTGCCTGAAGGAACAGGGATTTTGGTGCGTGAGGGGATCATTGAAAAGATTGCCCCCCAGGACGAACTCACTCAACTTTATCCAGATGAAGAACAATTGGATGCCGAAGGGCAATATGTCATGCCGGGAAATATCTGTGCGCACACCCATTTCTATGGCGCATTCTCCCGTGGGCTGGCCATCCCTGGCGACCCGCCGAAAAACTTCGTCCAGATCCTGAAGAAACTCTGGTGGAATTTAGATAAAGCTTTGGATGAGGATGGAATCAAATATTCCACTCTGGTCTGTTTGGTGGATGCCATTAAACATGGCACGACGACCCTAATCGATCATCATGCTTCACCTAATGCCATTGAAGGGTCATTGGATATCGTTGCCGATGCGGTCAATCAATCCGGGATCAGGGCTTCGCTGTGTTACGAAGTGACGGATCGCGATGGGATGGATAAGGCCGAACAGGGTATGCAGGAAAACCTCCGCTTCATCAAACGGATTGCCAAACACAACCCGGCAGATGCCAATTTGCGGGCTCATTTTGGCCTGCACGCCAGCCTGACTCTTTCGGCTGAGACCCTGAATCGCTCCCGAGACCTTTGTCCTGAGGACATTGGCTTTCATATCCATGCGGCTGAGGGTTTGGCTGACCAAGTGGACAGCCTGGAAAAATCCGGCAAACGGGTGATCTTCCGGTTGGATGAATTCGGTATCCTCCAGCCAAAATCGATTTTGGCGCATGGGGTTCATTTGGACAGCCGCGAAATCGCCCATTTGGCAGAATCTGCTGCCTGGCTGACCCATCAACCCCGTTCTAATATGAACAATGCGGTCGGTGTTGCCCCAGTGGAAGAGATGCTGGAAGCCGGCGTCCGTGTGGGCATGGGAAATGACGGATTTTCCAACACAATGTGGCAGGAATGGAAAGAAGCCTACTTACTGCCCAAGATGGCGCATTTCAACCCGCAGCAGATGAATGGCTACACCGTGATGAAGATGGCTGTTGAAAACAACAGCGAGCTTGTGACCGAGGTCTTTGACGGCTTGCGGGTGGGATGGATCAAGGAAGGCGCCGCTGCCGACCTGATCTTTGTTGACTATCATCCCTTCACGCCGCTGACATCTGGTAACTTGCCCTGGCATATCCTCTTTGGTTTCCAGGAGAGCATGGTCACAGCGACCATCGTGGCTGGAACGCCGTTGATGTATCAGAAGAAGCTACTCACCCTGAATGAGGCGGAAATTGCCCAAAAGGCGATGGAAAACGCCGTTCAGACCTGGCAGCGATTTGAAGAGATCGCAACCAAGAATTAGGATATGAGAATGACTGAAAATAAAGAAACGTATACAATCGGTATCATCGGCGGGACGGGCAAAGAAGGCAAAGGCCTGGCTTACCGCTGGGTGCAGGCCGGACATCATGTGATCATTGGCTCACGCCAGGCCGAAAAGGCCCAACGCGCAGTGGATGAACTGAAAGCGCTCCTGGAAGAGGGCGGCGGCGAACTGGAAGGTATGGAAAACCCGGAAGCTGTGGCTGCCTGTGATATCGCCGTGGTCACGGTACCCTATTCCGCTCATCGTCCAACCCTGGAGGGCTTGAAGGATCTGCTGGATGGCAAGATTGTGGTTGATGTCGTTGTTCCGATCGTGCCGCCCAAGGTGACCAAGGTCCAGATGCCGCCCGCTGGGTCCGTGGCCCAGGAAGCCCAGGAAATCCTCGGTGAGAATTGCCGGGTTGTGGATGCTTTCCAGAATATTTCCTATGAACGGTTAATGAACAAGGATGAGGACGTGGACTGTGATGTGCTGGTCTGCGGGAAATCCAAGGCCGCGCGCACGGTCGTCCTTGGTTTGGTGGCAGATACTGGCCTTAAGGGCTGGGATGCCGGTCCGATTGAGAATGCCGTTGTGGTTGAAGGGATGACATCCGTGCTGATCGGTTTGAACATTCAGCACAAGGTCAAAGCCTCCGGCATCCGGATCACCGGGATATCCGAGCAGGAATAGAATGCCCCTGACGCTTACCCCATTACAATCCATCCCAATGGTGCAGCCCGCCGACGACCTCGCGCGGATGATCCTGAATTCGCTAAATGTGCAGCAGATCAAGCTGGAGGATGGGGATATCCTGGTTTTGGCGCAGAAGATCGTCTCCAAGGCCGAAGGACGGATGAAGAACCTCACCCTGGTGAAGCCTGGCGCTGAGGCGCTGCGTTATGCTGAAATTACGGGAAAGGATCCTCGTTTGCTGGAATTGATCCTATCTGAGAGCAATGAAGTGCTGCGCACCCGAGAGAATCTGATCATTGTGGAGCATAAATTAGGCTTTGTCAGCGCCAATGCCGGCATTGACCATTCCAATGTGGAAGGATCCTGGGGGGAACCGGAAGATTGGGTGCTGCTCCTGCCGGAAAACCCTGATCTCTCCGCTGAGAAAATCCGCAAAACATTGGAAGCTGAATGTGGCTGCCAGTTGGGTGTGCAGATCATTGACTCACATGGCCGTGCCTGGCGAAATGGCACCGTCGGGGTGACAATTGGCCTTTCCGGCATCCCCGGGTTGGTGGATATGCGGGGTGAAGCGGATCTCTATGATTATCATTTAAAGGCAACCCTGATTGGTGCAGCCGATGAGTTGGCGGCAGCAGCTTCATTGATGATGGGCCAGGCCGCAGAGGGGACACCGGTCGTGCATGTGCGCGGTTTCCCTTATCCCCTAAGGGAAGGGGGCCTGCAGGAATTGATCCGGCCCAAAGATCTGGATATGTTCAGGTGAAATGGCATGTTTGCGCTGATTAGTGAACTGAGTGAACCGGCCACAGTACAGGTGATGCGTCTTTGGCGGCAGTTAAACCAAAATTGCGGCCTGGAAGGGATCTTTAATTATCCCAACCCTCATTTCACCTGGTTTTCAGCGGAAATGCTGGAAGTTGAACGCTGTGAGCCAATTATTGAAGTCATCACTCAGGAAACTGCAGCCTTTGATGTGCATACCTCAGGATTGGGCTTCTTTGATGGTGAGGATCCGGTACTCTACCTGCCGGTGGTGAAATCACCTCAATTAATGCGCCTTCATCAAAAACTTTGGGATCAACTGATGCCCTATGGGAAGGGCTTAAATGAGTTTTATTCGCCGGATGAGTGGATTCCTCATATTTCACTTGCCTTGCGTGACCTTACCTTGAAAAATTTGCCTTGCGCCATTCAATCCATTGGAAACGAGCCGTTTGATCTGGTCACCACTGTGAACACCATTTGGGTCGTCAAATCTGAAAATCAGAGTACAGGAGAGACATTGTCCGTATTTGACCTTACATCCGAAGGAAGTGAAGCATGAAGGTAGTTGCCTTAGCGGGTGGGGTTGGCGGCGCAAAGCTGGTGGATGGCTTTGCACAGCTGCTTGGGCCAGAATCGCTGAGTGTAATCGTCAATACGGGTGATGATTTTGAATATCTGGGCCTGCAGATCAGCCCTGACCTGGATACGGTCTGTTACACACTGGCTGATTTGGCAAATCCAAAGACGGGCTGGGGATTGCAAGATGAGGCCTGGACGACCTTCGATACTTTAGAAGCATTGGGCGGTTTGGCCTGGTTCCATCTGGGGGATAAGGACCTGGCAACCCATTTTTATCGCACGGAAGCCCTGAAACAGGGCAGGCGACTTTCAGAGATCACTCACGAGCTTTGCATGAAGTGGGGGGTGACCCATCCGGTTTATCCGATGAGCGATGATCCGGTCAGGACCATTGTGAAAACCAAGACCGGTGAATCCCTGGGGTTTCAGGAATACTTTGTCCACCAGGCCTGCCAACCGGAAGTGACCGGTTTTGAGTTTGTCGGGGCGGATATTTCTCAACCGGTGCCAGCAGCAATGGCCGCGATTGAGGCTGCTGATCTGGTTATCCTAGCGCCATCCAATCCCTGGGTGAGTATCGCACCGATCCTGGCAGTGCCAGGCTATTTGGACCTTATTACGGAAAAGCGTGTGATAGCCGTTTCGCCGATCATTGGCGGTAAGGCTTTGAAGGGACCGGCTGCGAAAATGTATACAGAGTTGGGATTTGACCCTTCGGCTTCTGCTGTGGCGGATCATTACCGTGATTTCCTAACGGGTTTTGTTTTTGACACAATAGATGCGGCTGAATTGGAAAAAATACGGCGTTGGCGTATAATTCCTTTAGTAACTGATATTATAATGAAGGATAGATCAGACCGTTCACGCCTGGCCAAAGAAGTCTTGGCATTTGGCGCGTCGGTCATCAATAGGAGCCAATGACCATATGAGCCTTTGGGCAATCGTTCCAGTTAAACCTCTCCGCCGGGGAAAATCCCGACTTTCTGAAATTTTATCCGAAGATGAACGAACGAACCTTAACCACCAGTTATTTGTCCATACAATTGAAATCTTAAAAGAAGTAGATGCCATCACCGATATCCTGGTGGTGAGTCGTGATTCCGATGTCCTCACCGAAGCCCGAGATCTGCAAGTGCGCACTGTGACAGAAAACGGCACACCGGAACTGAACGCCGCCCTAAGAAGGGCGACTTTATTTTCCAAGAACTTTTCCACAGAAGGTGTGCTGATCGTTCCGGCGGATTTACCATTGATGACTCCCGATGACGTGAAGGCCTTTCTGGATGCACGCACAGAACCACCCTGTATTGTCCTTGCTCCCGATCGGCGGCGTCAGGGCACGAATTTATTATTTACTACACCTGCTGACCTGTTGACTTTCTCCTATGGAAAAGAATCGTTTGACCGCCATATTGAATTGGCCAAAGAAAAAAAGGCTCAGGTGGTGATTGTGGAGAATGAACGTATCGCTTTAGACTTGGACCTACCGGAAGATTATGCTTTGCTAAATTCCGCCAAGGCGATCCCGGTTTTTATAGAAATTTAAACCTCACCTCTAGAAAAGGAAGAAGCCATGATTGAGAGAGTTGCCTTATATTTGCAAGACGCCCATGATCTTCGGGATGGCCTGGATTACGTCAAATACGCAGAGGAGCGCGGGTTTGAGGCCGTTTGGCAAGCAGAAAGTCGTCTGGTCCGGGACGCAATTGTCCCGATGGCGGCCTATGCAGCTGTCACGGATAAGCTGAAAATTGGCTCCGGCGTGATCAACAACTGGACCCGAAATATCGGCCTCCTGGCAGCGACTTATCTCACTCTGGATGACCTCGCCCCTGACCGGATCATTTGTGGGATCGGCGCCTGGTGGGACCCGCTGGCTGGCAATGTCGGCATTCATCGCAAGAACCCCCTGAAAGCTATGGAAGAGACCGTGTTGACCATGCGCCGCCTGCTCAATATGGAACGGGTGACTTTTGATGGTGAATTTGTGCATGTCAACGGCATCGAGTTGGATGTGGTTCACGGACGCCGCGAGCCTCGGAACGTACCGATCTACATAGGCGCTACCGGCCCCAAGATGCTTGAACTAACCGGCAAGATCGCTGACGGCGCGCTGCTGAATTACTGCGTGCCGCCTGCTTACAATGAGGTTGCTATCAATAAACTCAAGGCTGGTCTCAAGGAATCCGGCCGGACACTGGAAGAACTGGACCGCCCGCAGCTCGTGGTCTGCTCGGTGGATGAGGATGGCGATAAAGCGCGGGACACCACCCGTGAACTTCTGACCCAATATCTGGCCCAGCAGCCCCATATCGCCAAAGCCTCAGGCGTTTCGATGGACATCGTTCACGAGATCCAATCGATCCTTGGCTGGCCTGCCACCCACGAACAGATTGCAAAGGCCAAGCATTTGGTGCCAGATGAGCTGATCCATAAGATCACTGCTTCGGGTACGCCTGATGAGGCTCGTGCCAAAGTGCAGGAATATATTGATAACGGCGCAACCTGCCCGGTGCTCTACCCGGTGGGTGGGAACGTTAAAGTCCTGATCGATACTTTTGCAACAAAATAGCGATGCATAAAAAACAACCAGGCTCATCGAATTGTTTCATTTGTGGCCAGGAAAATCCAGTTGGTTTGAAATTGGATTTCCACTTTATCGAACCCGGCCTGGTTCAGACAGAGATCAACATCCCTGCCCAATATGAAGGTTACACTGGTGTGGTCCATGGCGGTATTTTAGCTGCCATTTTGGATGAGACCGGTGGACGGGCTTTGATGGAAAATCCAAATCACTTTATGGTCACGGCGCAACTCAATGTCCGCTATCGGAAACCTGTGCTTTCTGAGACGCCTTTGGTCGCCATTGGCGTTGCAGGAGAGCGAAAAGGCAAGGTTGCTAAAGCCCATGCGGAGATTCGCAATGGCGATGGAGAAATCTTGACCGAGGCGGAATTGGTGTTGGTAGATATCCCTGAAAGCCAATTAACGGATGTGGATCTGGAGGAGATGGGCTGGCGCGTTTATCCTGATAAGGAGGACTGATGATAAAAGAATATTTCCGGCCTGGTTCGGTTGCAGAGGCCGTTCAATTATTGAAAGATGAAGGCTCTAACCTGAAGCCACTTGGGGGTGGCACTTATTTGAGCCGCCATCAGGGGGATATCCCTGGTGTGGTTGATCTGCAGGGTACCGGTTTAGATCAGGTTGAAACGCGCGGACAGCGGATTGCGGCTGGCGCGATGGTCCAGTTGGTGCAATTGGTGGAACATCCTGATGTTCACGAGGCGATTAAAGCCGCGATTTTGCTGGATTCTTCCCTGAATATCCGCAATATGGCAACCATCGGCGGGTGGCTGATGAGCAGTGATGCCCGGTCAGCTCTCTCCACAGTTTTATTGGCATTGGACGCCACGCTGACCTGGGAGCCGGACGGCAACCGGGTACGGATGGGGAACTGGCTGCCGATGCGGGACGAGGAAAAGCCCGGTGTGCTGATGACGGAGGTCGAATGGTGGCTGCGGCCGCATGTCGTGTTCGAGTATGTGGCCCGTTCACCTAAAGACCGGCCAACCCTGATTGTTGCTGCCGCCCAATGGGGCTCGGGCAGGACACGAGTGGTTTTAGGCGGCTATGGGGCCGCACCGATTGTGGCCATGGACGGACCGGAAGACCGAGGTGTAGATGTCGCCGCCCGAGATGCGTATTTTGAGGCAGAAGACCAATGGGCGACTGCTGTCTACCGGCGGGAAGTCGCCTCCCGGCTGGCATTAAGATGCCTGGATCGGATTGATGCGCTCAAGGAAAGCGAGGCCTGAAATGAACGTTACACTGACGATCAATGGACAAGAATTCCCTCTGCGGGTTGATCCCAATGAACGATTATTAGATACCCTGCGTAAACTAGGTTTCTTCAGTATTAAAAGCGGCGGCTGTGAGCATGGTGAATGCGGCGCCTGTACAATCCTTTTTGATGGCAGGTCGGTCAACAGCTGCACGATGCTGACGGCTCAAGCTGAAGGTCATAAAATTCAAACTGTGGAAGCTGAGGGTGCCCATCCCGATCACGGCTGGAAGAAAACCGATGGGTTGAGTGTGATCCAACAGGCTTTTGTAGAAGTTGGCGCGATCCAGTGCGGTTACTGTACGCCGGCGATGGTGCTGACAGCTAAGGCCCTTTTGAATCGTGACCCCAATCCGGACGAGGACCAGGTCCGGGACGCTCTTTCGGGCGTCCTGTGCCGCTGCACCGGTTACATCAAGCCCGTGCAGGCAGTTTTACGGGCCGCTGCAATTTTACGCGGCGAAGAAGTCATGCCGGTCAATGGGCCGATTGATGTCACTGAGGCTTTGAAGCCGTCAGAAGGACCTGTTGACGGCGGCGTGCCTGTGACCAATGGTAAAGGCACCTTGACCGAAACCAAGATCCTGCCACAATTGAAGATTGTTGACCCGCATTCAGAGATGAAGACTGTGGGCCATGCAGAGACCAAAGTGGACGCGGTCAAACTGGTACAGGGGAAACCAGCCTTTGTGGCTGACTATGAGATGCGCGACCTGCTCTATGCCAAAGTGCTGCGCAGCCCTCATGCCCACGCTGAGATCAAAAATATCGACACCTCCCGGGCGGAAGCCCTGCCGGGTGTCGCTGCGGTACTTACCTGGAAAGACCTCCCACGAGTAGCCTATTCCACAGCAGGACAGTCCCACCCGATCCCCGGGCCGCTGGATTCCTTCTCGCTGGATCATAAGGTGCGCTTCGTGGGTGACCGGGTGGCTTTTGTGGCCGCCGAATCGGTTGCCATTGCTGAAGCTGCCTTGGATTTGATTGATGTTGAATATGAAGTGCTGGAACCTTTGTTGGATCCCAGCAAAGCGATGGATAAGGGTGCACCGGTTATCCATGATGAACCGGAATATGTGAATTTTGACGAATCGGATCCTTCCCGCAATATCGCGGCGGAAATCCGAATTGATATTGGCGATGTCGAAAAAGGCTTCGCCGAAGCGGATCGGATCATTGAAGGGGATTATGATGTCCCCAAGGTCCAGCAGGCTCATATCGAACCCCATGTCGTGATGACCTATTGGGATGAGGATGACCGCCTGGTGATCAAGACCAGCACCCAGGTGCCCTTCCATGTCCGGCGGCAGATTGCTCCGGTGTTGGACTTGCCGATCAAGCGCATTCGAGTGATCAAACCCCGGATTGGCGGCGGTTTTGGCGGCAAGCAGGAAGTGCTGGTGGAGGATGTCGCTGCACACCTCACGATTGCCACGGGCAAACCGGTGCTCTATGAAATGACCCGGGAAGAGGAATTCATTGGCGCACGGACCCGGCACCCAATGCGCATTCACCTAAAAACCGGCCTCAAGAATGACGGCACGATCACGGCGAATGAGATGTACTGCCTGAGTGATACCGGTGCCTATGGCTGCCATGCGCTGACTGTGGCCGGCAATACCGGTCATAAGGCGATGGCGATTTATGTGGGAGATGGTGAATATCGTAAAGATCCTAACATTCGCTTCTATTCGGATGTGGTTTATACCAACACAGTGCCCTCCGGCGCTTACCGAGGTTACGGTGTCCCGCAGGGATTCTGGCCGGTGGAGCGGCATATGGAGAACATTGCCCGAGAATTAGGTATGGACCCGATTGAATTCCGCTTGAAGAATGCATTGCGCTCCGGTGAGATCCATCCCTTCAGCAAGGCCTGGAGCGAGGGTCGCGAACCGAAGCCTGAGACGATCTACACTATTGGCCTGGAGGATTGTGTTGAACAGGGCCGCATGGCGATAGGTTGGGATCATAAATTTAATAATCAGCAGTGGCATATCGTCCCTGGCCAAAAGCATCTGCGTAAGGGGATTGGTGTGGCAATGGTGATGCAGGGCACCGCTATTCCCTATTTGGATATGGGCGGGGCAAGCATCAAGATGAATGACGACGGATCGTTTAACCTGTTGGTAGGTGCCACGGACCTCGGTACTGGCTCCGATACGGTCCTGGCACAGATGGCCGCAGAGACACTCGGTGTTCCGGTGGAGGATTTTGTGGTGTATTCTTCCGACACCGATTTCACCCCCTTTGACAAAGGTGCTTATGCTTCCAGTACGACTTATATTTCCGGAACTGCGACGGTGAAAGCCGCTGAGATCGTGGCGGAACGAATTCGGGTGCGGGCATCCATGATGTTCGCCGAGGAAGGTAAGACCGTATCCCCGGATGAGATCATCCTGGAAGACCGCAAGGCTATTGCGCCCTCCGGTGAGTTCTATACCATGAAGGAAATTGGCCTGAATTCATTACACCAGACCGATCAGGAACAGATCATGGGCGTTGCTTCACACATGTCCCCGGTGGCACCACCACCATTTGCAGCGCAATTCGCCGAAGTGACCGTGGATGTCGAAAGCGGAATGGTCACGGTTGATAAATTAGTCATGGCTGTAGATTCGGGTGTGATTATCAACCCTGTGACGGCCTCGGGGCAGATTGAAGGGGGCATGGCCCAGGCTTTGGGGTATGCGGTCAGTGAAGAAATGCGCTATGATAAAGACGGTCAGCCCCGTGAGAAGGATTTCGTGGATTATCATATCTTCCGGGCCGACGAGATGCCGGAGCTGACCACGATCTTTGTTGAGACTTATGAACCCTCGCATCCCTATGGCGCTAAAGCTGTGGCGGAGATCCCATTGGACGGGGTTGCGCCTGCAGTAGGGAATGCCATTTTGGATGCTTGTGGGGTTGCGTTGAACACCATTCCTGCCATTCCAGAACGGATTTGGCGGAACTTAAAAGGTTTACCTTTATAGGAAGAGGTCTGAAGACTTAATGGCGAGTATTCACAGTATGGCAAATTTGCGGGATTCAAACCGCATTTTTGTCATTGGTCATGTCAACCCTGATACCGATGCGATTGCCTCGGCGATGGGCTATGCCTGGTTGCTGCAGGAAAGGGATGGGGCGAACGCAGTTCCAGCTCGGTCAGGGGCGATCAACAGGCAAACTGCCTGGGTTCTACACGAAGTGAACCTTGAACCCCCTGTACTTTTCAATGATGCTTCTCCCCGTTTTGATTCGGTGATGCATAGATTAGACACGGTCACACCCGACCGGCCATTGAGTGAAGCCTGGGCGATATTGAACCGGACCGGAGGAATTGCCCCTGTGGTAAACCCAGATGGGACGCCCTATGGGCTGATCACCGGTCAATCACTTTTTAATTTCCTCAGCCGCCATATGGGTCCACATCCCCGCTATAAGGAGATGACCCTGGCAGAACTGCTGGAAATCCCTTGCAAGGAATCTGCTGAGACGGATATTGCTCGCTATACCGCTACGACCCGCATTAGGGACGTGATCCGGCGATTGCTGCGCGACGAAGTGGATGAATTTTGGGTATTGGATGACAACAAACGCTATTTGGGCATTTGTCGTCAACGGGACTTGCTCGATCCGCCGCGCTTGAAGATCATTTTGGTGGATCATAATGAACCTCAGCAGGCATTGGGCTCCCTGGACGAGGCCGAATTGGTCGAAATCCTTGATCACCACCGGCTGGGTAACCCTACCACGCATGAACCGATCCGTTTCACAGTGGATGTGGTGGGAAGTACCTCCACGCTGGTGTCGGAATTAATTGAAGACGCAGGGTTGAGTGCCCCGCCTGAGCTGGCTGGATTGATGCTGGCCGGGCTGTTATCGGATACGCTGGTAATGACCTCTCCGACTACCACAGAACGGGACCATCAGGCTGCTGAACGTTTGGGCCGCTGGGCTCTGGTATATGGTGGGCCTTTGGAAGGGGAGACAATCCATAGTTTCGGTGAGAAGGTACTCGCTGCCGGGGCTGGGCTTTCCAGCCGGGACCCGAAAGATGTGGTCTCAACGGATATGAAGCAGTATGAGGCCGCCAGCACCCGCTTTGCGATTGCGCAGGCAGAAGTTTCCGATCTTTATGAGCTGAACGACTATCTGGAGCCACTGAGGAACGCCCTGCAGGAATTGCGTGAACGCCGGAGCCTGGATTTCGCCATGCTGATGGTGACCGATGTGGTGCAGGGTGACAGCCGTCTGTTAATGGTGGATGCACCTGCAGTTTTGGAAGAATTGCCGTACCGTCCGCTTTCCGATGGAACCCGCCTGGCAACGGGTGTGGTCTCCCGAAAGAAACAGCTCCTGCCGGTGGTATTTAGCTTACTTGAGGACTAAGATGTCATTATTGGATCACTTGAATGAAGCGGTGCATGCCGGGCAACCTGTGGCGCTGTGTACGGTGGTCAATACCACAGGTTCAGTCCCGCGCCATGCCGGAGCGAAGATGCTTGTCTTCCCTGACGGCCGCTTTGAAGGCACGGTGGGCGGCGGGGAGACGGAAAAACTCGCTCATCAGGAAGCACTCGGTGCGATCAAGGATGGACGAACTCGTTTTTTAAAATATAATTTAATTAACGTTGAAAAAGGCGATCCGGGACTATGTGGAGGGACGGTGACGATTTTCGTCGAGCCCTTTCTGAGCGCGCCAACCGTGGTGGTCATCGGCGGCGGGCATGTTGGCCGGGCAGTGGTCCATTTGGCCTCATGGTTGGGATATCGCGTCGTCCTCAGTGACGACCGGGTTGAACTCTGTACACCGGAAGCGGTCCCTGAGGCTGATGAGTATCTGCCGATTCCAATTGAAGAGGTTCCGGGAAGGGTAACCATTGGGCCACAGACCTTCTTTGTGTTGGTGACTCGGGGCGTGGAAGTGGACCTGATGGGTCTGCCGCCTCTGTTTGAGACCTCCGCTCCCTATATCGGCTTGATTGGCTCAAAGCGACGCTGGGCTCACTGCCAGGAGAAGTTGCTGGAAGCCGGGATCCCCCAGGAGCAGATTGACCGAGTACATTCACCGATTGGGCTGGAAATCAACGCAGAGACCCCGGACGAAATAGCAGTCAGTATTATGGCGGAAATTACCGCCATTCGAAACGAAGGCAAACGACATTTTCGTAAGGCCTAAGGAGAGAAGTCGTATGTGGCAAAACTATATCATGGCAGAAACACTCGATGAGGCAGTTGCGGCCTTAGCACAGGCGGGTGACTCCGCCCGGATCATCGCCGGGGGCACAGATTTGATCCTGGAGATCGAACGCGGTGTCCGGCCGAACCTCAAAACGATTATTGACATATCCAAGATACCAGGCCTGGATAGCATCACGGAAGATCTGGATGGAACCATCCATCTTGGCCCGACAGTCACCCATAATCATGTGGTCGGCTCACCCTTGATCCATGAAAAGGCTTTTGCCCTGCTGCAGGCATGTTGGGAAGTTGGTTCTCCCCAAATCCGCAATCGTGGGACGGTAGCCGGAAACCTGGCGACCGCTTCACCCGCCAATGATACGATCAGCCCGCTGATGGCTTTGGACGCCAAATTGACCCTACGCTCTCTGCGGGGAGAGCGGGTTGTGCCGCTATCGGAATTCTATACCGGTGTGCGGCGAACGGTGATGGCGCCGGATGAGATTATTACCGATATTGCTTTCAAGGGATTGACGGATAGTCAACCTTCCTTCTTTATCAAATCAGCCCTGCGAAAAGCCCAGGCCATCTCGGTGATCAATGTCACCGTCATTCTGGATCTGGATGGCTGGCAGGTATTGGATGCCCGAATCACCCTGGGCGCCGCCGCTCCCACCATTATCAACGCTGAGAAAGCAGAAGCCTTCCTGATGGGTAAAGCCTTAGGCGAGGATGTGATTGAAGAAGCCGGCACTCTGACAGCACAGGCTGCTCAACCGATCTCGGATATCCGCGGCTCTGCGGAATATCGGGATTACATGATTGGCGTGATTGCCAAACGTGCCCTGACAGCGATTATGAACGGCGGGGATAAGGAGCTTGTACCTGATGAACCGGTGCTCCTGATGGGGGATGGGATGTTTGCCCAGAAACCGAAGGTGCCCTGGGATGGCAAGGAAATCCATACCTGGATCAATGGCAAGGAATATCATTTCAAGAGTGGTTTTAATAAGACCTTGTTGAACCTGATCCGGGAAGACGCCGGATTGACCGGCACAAAGGAAGGCTGCGCCGAAGGGGAATGCGGCGCATGCACGGTGTTCCTCGACGGCCGGGCCGTGATGAGCTGTCTCGTGCCCGCTCCCCGTGCGCACGGCGCTGAGATTGTGACGATTGAAGGCTTGCAGGAAGGTGGCGAATTGAGCGTCATGCAGAATGCCTTTGTGGAGCATGGTGCGATCCAATGCGGTTTCTGCACCCCGGGTTTCATCATGTCCGCAACCAAACTGCTGGAAGAAAAGGAAACCCCCTCGCAGGCCGAGATCAGACAGGCAATCACGGGCAATCTTTGCCGCTGCACAGGATATTACAAGATCATTGAAGCGATTGAGGTCGCAAGCAAGACTCAATCGAAGCAGGCTTAGGAGCTAAAAATGGCGACAGTCGGAAAATCTGTTATACGATTTGATGTAAAAGACAAAGCCACCGGCGCCGCGCTCTATCCCGGTGATTTCAATATGCCCGACCAGGTATATATGAAGGTGCTCTTTGCCGAGCGCCCACACGCGATTGTCAAATCGATTGACACTTCAGCAGCGGAGGCCATGGGAGGTGTTATCGCTGTCTTCACGGCCAAGGATGTCCCGGTGAATGAATATGGCTTGGGCATCTCCGATCAACCTGTGCTCTGTGGACCGGGATCCTCGATACCATTCGCGGATCATGTCCGGTTTGTGGGTGATCAGGTTGCTTTGGTTGTAGCTGAAAGCAATGAAATTGCTGAGGCGGCCCGGAAGAAAATCAAAGTGGATTATGAAGACCTCCCACTGGTGACGGAAACAGAAGCGTCGATAACTGATGAGATCCTGGTACACCCTGAAAAGGGAACCAATCTGATGTTACATTACAAAATTCGGCACGGCGATGTGGAAGAGGCTTTTACGAAATGCGATGTGATTGTAGAGGGGGAATATCATACCCCGATGCAGGAACATGCTTATCTTCAACCTGAAGCCGGTATTTCCTATATTGACGAGGAAGGCCGGATCACTGTGGTTGTCGCTGGTCAATGGACCCATGAGGATCAGGAGCAAATTGCGCATTCACTCACACTGCCTGAAGAAAAAATTCGGGTGATCTATCCCGCGATCGGCGGCGCTTTTGGCGGCCGTGAGGATATGTCTGTGCAGATCATTCTGGGTTTGGCTACGATGCGGTTGCATGAACGAGGAATTGATCGACCGGTTAAGATCATCTGGACGCGGGAAGAATCGATCATTGGGCACCATAAACGCCATGCTTATAAACTGAAGGCGAAATGGGGTGCGACGAAGGAAGGTAAGGTCCTCGCAGCAAAAGTCGATATCCTGGCCGATGGCGGCGCCTATATGTATACGACCAACAAGGTTCAGGGTAATGCGACTATCGTATGCTCCGGGCCTTACGAGATTCCTAACGTTCATGTCGATTCTCGGTCTGTTTATACCAATAATGTACCCGGTGGCGCTTTCCGTGGATTTGGCGGCCCTCAGGGTGCCTTTGAAGCAGAAATGCAGATGAATCGCCTGGCGGAAGCCCTCAATATGGATCCGGTTGAATTGCGGATGCGAAATTTGATCGATGATGACTCGATCCTATCCGTCAATACAAAACCACCTAAGGGCGTCACAATTAAACCGGTCATGGCTGTCTGTGCAGAGCGATCCGGGTGGACTGAGACGGACAAGGGCTGGCAAGCGCCAGGGCCAATACCCGGAGATGGTGTTATCAAACGGGGACGCGGAATTGCCTGCAGCTTTAAGAATGTCGGATTTTCATTTGGTTATCAAGAAAACAGCGCAGCTATCATTGACCTTTATGGTGACAAAGAAATAGAAAAAGCCGTCCTGCATCACGCCGGCGCGGATGTTGGTCAAGGTGCTCATTCCATTTTCCGCCAAATTGTTGCGGAAGAATTGAATTTACCACTTGAGAAAGTTGAACTAATTGCCTCAGATACCAGCTCATCAGGGAATTCTGGAAGCTCCTCAGCTTCTCGGATGACTTTCATGGGTGGGAACTCCGTACTTGGCGCTGCCAAATTGGCATTGAAGAAATGGCAGGAAACGGATGAACGGCCTCTAACGGTTGAATATAAATATTTAGCGCCGCCTACTCAACCATTTAATAAAGAGACAGGCGAGTGCTATCCGAACGTGTCCTACGGTTATGTGGCGGAGAATGTTGAATTGGAAGTGGATACGGAGACAGGTGAAATTCACTTGTTAAAGATCCTCTGTGCGGATGACGTCGGCAAGGCGATCAATCCCATGCAGGTGGAAGGGCAAATTGAAGGTGCGCTAATCCAGGCCGCCGGTTATTCCATCTTGGAGAACTTCATCCAAAAGGATGGCAAGGTTTTAACCAACATGCTCTCCAATTACCTGATTCCCACGGTGCTGGATATTCCTGACGAAGTGGAATCTGTGATTCTTGAATTTGCTGAACCCAATGGACCTTATGGTGCTCGGGGTATGTCAGAAATGCCCTATTTGCCGCTGGCACCAGCTATTATGGCGGCCATGCACGATGCGACCGGCGTCTGGTTTGATGAATTCCCGCTGACCCCAGAGCGAGTCCTGCGGAAATTGGGGAAGATAAAATGATCCCCTTTGTCCTGGTCTGGGGTGGGGGTGACCTGGCCAGCGGTGTCGCTCTCCGGTTACATCGTTCTGGGATCCATGTGGTCGTTGTGGAACGCTCGCAACCATTGGCTGTCCGCCGTTCGGTGGCTTTTGCCCAGGCGGTTTATGATGGTGATGCCACCATTGAAGAAGTGACCGGTCGGTTGATCCAATCTGCTGACCAGATGGGGGCCTGCTGGCAAAACGAGGAAATTCCGGTGATTATTGACCCGGACTTGAACCTGCTGAACAAATTTTATCCTGTTGCGGTGGTGGATGCGCGGATGCGCAAGAAAGCCACTGAGATTGATCTTTCCATCGCCGATATGGTGATCGGCCTGGGTCCGGGCTTCACCGTTGGCAAGAACTGCCACGCCGCAGTGGAGACCAACCGCGGGCACTTCCTCGGCCGGGTCTATTGGGAAGGCAGCCCGGAACCGGATACCGGCATTCCTGGCAAAGTGCAGGAATATGCTGCTGAACGGGTGCTACATGCCCCGGCAACTGGCATTGTGGAGACCTTGGTGCCGATTGGGCATACCGTCAAGAAAGGCGATCCGCTCTTGTTGGTGAACGGTCAGGCGGAAGTTGCGCCCTTTGATGGCGTCGTACGTGGTTTGATTCACAATGGCGTGCAGGTGCGGGAGGGTATGAAGGTGGGGGATGTGGATCCGCGGCCAGAGATCTTTCGCTGCTGGTATGCTTCGGAGAAATCGCTGTCAATTGGCGGCGGTGTGTTGGAAGCATTGTTAACGCGACCGAAGATTCGGCAGCAGCTCTGGGAAGGATAATCCGGTTTGGACCTCCAAAGGGTATTTAGACTCCGGCAAGGTGAGTGCATCGCATTAACCGGTGCGGGCGGGAAAACCAGCCTGATGTTTGCCCTGGCAGAGTGCTATCCGGGCCCGGTGATCCTGACGACCACAACCCATTTGGGTGCCTGGCAATCCCCATTGGTGGAAAGACATCTTATCCTCCAACCTGGCGAGGATTTATCTCAAGATTTCATTGAAAACACCCATTCGCTCCTTGTGACAGGCCCAGTCAGTTCGGATGACAGGCTGGTGGCACTGGAACCGCGCCAATTGGAGACGCTCAGCGATTATTGTCGGAAAAACAGGATAACCTTGTTGATCGAAGCGGATGGGGCCCGTCAGAGGAACCTGAAAGCCCCCGCAGGTCACGAACCAGCCGTTCCTGAGTGGGTGGATCAGGTGATTGTGGTGGCTGGGTTAGGTGGTTTGGGCCAGCCACTGGATGAGACCACCGTTCACCGGCCGGAACGTTTTGCCGCGATAAGCGGCTTTAAACTGGGCTACCGAATTACCAGTGAAGCGCTGATTAGGACGCTGAGGAGTGTGGAGGGTGGCTTGAAAGGCATCCCACCCAAAGCCAAGCGGACCTTATTTCTAAATCAGGCAGATACACCCAAATTGCAGTCCCAAGCTGGACGGATCGCCAGTGAATTGAGGGATTGTTATTCACAGGTGGTGATTGGTTCTTTGCAACAGCCAGGTAAAGATGGGACGGTTTTTAGTGTTCACTCGAAGGTTGCAGGCGTGATCCTGGCAGCAGGTGGCAGCAAGCGCCTGGGACGGCCCAAGCAGTTGCTGGGCTGGCAGGGACAACCATTTATCGCCAAAGTGGCCCAAAACGCCTTAGATGCGGGCCTGACACCGCTGGTCGTGATCACTGGGGCGGAATCCGACGCGGTGAGGGCTTCGCTGACCGAATTACCTGTGACTATTGTGCATAATCCGGATTGGCAGAAAGGCCAATCGACATCACTGAAAAAGGGCGTTCAGGCATTACCGGAGGACTGTCAGGCGGCGGTCTTTTTGATGAGTGATCAGCCCCAGGTTTCGCCGACATTGATCCGATCGGTGGTGGAGGCCTATTATGCCAACCTCCTGCCCATTGCAGCCCCAAGGATTTCTGGAAGACGGGCGAACCCAGTGCTGTTTGCCAGGGAAGCATTTGATGCTCTGGAGGCCATTCAGGGGGATCAGGGTGGCAGGGCGGTATTCAGTCAGTTTGAGGTAGCCTGGCTGGAGTGGTCAGATGAGCGTGACGCCTTGGATGTGGATGACGAGGAAGGCTATGAACGGCTGAAACGAGCCTATTTCCCTGACTCGGAACGCGGAACAGGCTTTCACGACTTCCTTACCGATTCCGGTGATTAAGGTATAATGGGGGGCACCTTAATTGAGGTGAACGTAGAACATTGACATGGGAATAAGAAGCGCCTGGCCAGCTTGAAGATTAAGTTGGTGACGAGGAAGGAGGTTCCCCAGTGCAAACCGGGGTTAACGGCTGGTCGCTGCCAGTCGGAAAATCGAGAGATCGGCGGATGCCTCCCACTACAAGAGTAGTTGATTCCCATACCGAACACAACTGAGTGCCAAGCCCCAAGAGGCCCCTGTGATGGCGGCCCCATTTCTGGACGCGTGGCGCGCAAACAACCATGGAGATAAGAACCTATGTGTGGCATTGTTGGCTATATCGGAGACCAGGATTCAACCCCCATTATCTTGAAGGGACTGAAACGCCTCGAATATCGGGGCTACGATTCGGCCGGTGTGGCTGTGTTGGATAACGGCCATATCGAAATCCGGCGTGATGCCGGGAAGTTGAGCCACCTGGAAGCTTTGGTGCATGATCTGCCGTTGCATGGCAAGATCGGCATTGGGCATACCCGCTGGGCAACCCACGGCGAACCCAACGCCCGGAACGCCCACCCGCATATCGGCAGTACCGGTGAGTTCGTGGTGGTGCATAACGGGATTGTGGAAAATTACCTGACGCTGCGTGAAGAACTGGCTGCCGAGGGTACCGTTTTTCATTCCGATACCGATTCAGAGACCATCGTGCACCTGGTGGAGAAATTCTACGCTGCAGGTACGACATTGGTTGAAGCTGTCCGTCAGACCCTGCGTCAGTTGAAGGGCGCGCATGGGATCGTGGTGATGTCCTCCCGCGAACCTGATAAGATCGTGGCGGCTCGGATGGGGAATGCCGGCGGTGTGGTGATCGGTTTGGGCGAGGGCGAGAACTTCGTCGCATCTGACCTGCCGGCGATCCTTGAACACACCCGCCGGGTGATGTTCCTAGAATCGCATCAGATGGCGATTGTCACCAAGGAATCCGTGGAAGTGACCGACCTGGACGGTAACCCGGTGGATCTGCCGGTGCAAACCATCTCCTGGGACCCGGTGGCTGCAGAGAAGGGCGAATATCGTCACTTCATGCAGAAGGAAATTCACGAACAGGTCCGCTCGCTGACCGACACACTTGCCGGCCGGGTGGATTTTGACGAGGGCAAGGTCATCCTGCACGAGTTGAACCTGGATGCCGAAAAAGCTAAGAAAATCAAGCGGATCATCATCACCGCCTGCGGCACGGCCGCTCACGCCGGGATGGTGGGTAAGATCCTGATCGAACGGATTGCCCGAATTCCAGTGGAAGTGGCGATTGCCTCCGAGTTCCGCTATGCTGACCCCCTGATCGATGAAGATACCGTGGTGATGGCGATCAGCCAGTCAGGCGAGACGGCAGATACTCTGGCGGCGATGGAAGAAGGCCGCTCGAAGGGCGCGATGCTGTGGTCGATCGTGAATGCGATTGGCTCACAGGCGATGCGGATTGCCGATGGCTGCATTTCGATGCAAACCGGACCTGAGATCGGCGTGGCTTCGACAAAGGCTTTCACGGCGCCGTTAATTGACCTCTATCTGCTGGCGGTCTATCTGGGTGACCTGCGCGGCACACTGGATGCCGGAGAGCGCTACCAGCTGGTCAATGACCTGATGGGCGTCCCTGCGCTGGTGGGTGAATGCCTGAACCGTGAGCCGCAGGTGTTGGAGCTGGCCCGCAAGTTTATGAACATGGAGCACATGCTTTACCTGGGGCGGGGCATCAATATGCCGATTTCCTATGAAGGCGCATTGAAACTTAAAGAAATTTCGTATATCCACGCCGAGGGCTACCCGGCGGGTGAGATGAAACACGGCCCGATCGCCTTGATCGATCAGGATATGCCCGTGGTGGCGCTGGTGGCGGATGACCCCTGGTATGACAAGATGATCAGCCAGATCGAACAGGCGCTGGCCCGCGGCGGGGCAGTGATCGCAGTGGCGACGGATGGCGATGAGCGCATCCCGGACCTGACCGAGAACATCCTCTGGGTGCCGAGGACGCCCTGGCTGCTCTCACCGGTGATCACGATTATCCCGCTGCAGCTTTTTGCCTATCATATCGCCTCGCTGCTGGGATTGGATGTGGATCAGCCGAGGAATTTGGCAAAGAGCGTGACGGTGGAGTAAGAAACTACATTTGAGAATATGCAGAAGGGTGGGCCAACAGCCCGCCCTTTTTTATGTTATGGGTGTGGTTGATACTCAGCAAATTTGATAGAATAAAAAGTGAACTGATATCGTAGGTCACGTGTGGTGGCGCAGCCGTCTACGTGACAAAGTTGATATGATTGTCACGCTGGAAGCGTGACCTACGGTGTTCGGGACTGTTAATTGTAAGGTGAGTAGAGTGGGTCGCGGGCCCACATTTTATAGTATTTGTCCCGTACGCTGCCCGGCAAATGACCTTCGAATTCGAATTGATTTGATTGATATCTGGAATATTGTGTAAAATTTAATAAAGTGGTTGTTAAATTCTCAATTGTGTATTGGGGAGGGATGCCATGGCGAAAGAACTCTTAACCCGGTGCGGGTATCGGTGCGATCTCTGTCTTGCTTATGCTGAAAACATAAAGGTCAACGATCAACGAGAACTTTTGAGTGAAGGCTGGCAGAAGATTTTTGGGATTGACTTGCAGCCTGAGGAGATTTATTGTGAGGGCTGCCTGACCTGTTCCTCCGACCCCATTTTGGTGGATAAGGGCTGCCCGGTGCGTCCCTGCGTGATCTCAAAGGGGATTGAAAACTGCGCGCAATGCGATGATTATCCCTGCGAAATTCTCGAGACCCGGCTGGTTCGCTATGAGGATTGGGTGGAGAAGGTGCCTTTTACCCTAAGTCGATCCGATCGGAAGAATTTCATCAAGCCATACGAAAATGTCGAAAGACTAAAGGCGTTAAGGGAAAAATATCCAGAACACTCCCGAATGTTCAACAAAATGATTGTTCCGGAATATGATGATCTCAGGTTGTTTTTGGGTGACTCCGATATTATTAGCAAATGGGATGAAATTCATAATTATTTAAAGTCACACTATGACCTTTCCACCATCATCAGGTTCGGGGGAAAAGATTATGGCTGGGGAATTAATTATCGCAAAGGAAGTAAATCCATCATTAGTTATCACCCAGAGCGGCACTCATTTACTGTACTGCTGGTGTTTGGCAAAAAAGAATTGGAAATGATAGAAGGATTGAAAGAAAAAATATCTGAAAAGATGGTGACTCAGATAAATAACACCCACCAATACCATGATGGAAAGTGGGTGTGGGCCAGGGTGGATGAGACCACCGAAATAGATGATTTTAAGATTCTTTTAGGGGTAAAACGCAATCCCGAGAAGTGATTCATGGGTATCAATTAATGTGAACATAAAAGGGTGGGTCAGCGACCCACCCTACGGTTTTAATTATCATTTAACCTAAATAACAAACGCAACTACATACAACCCGATCCCACCTAAGATCGTCAGCACCCAAAGGACCATCGCCAAGCGCATCAGCACTCGTATGCGGCGGGGTGGGAGCTTGCGCGCCCATTTCATCGGGATCACGGTATAGGTCATCACGAGCTGGGCGACGGTTCCGATGATTGCGTGGATGATCGGCATCATGGTCAATTCTTCAATTAATGGGTAAAATTGAACAGGCAATCGAACTAATCTCACCTGACCTGCGGGCATTTTGGCAGTATCAATGTCAGGGTTGGTTTTTACTCAGTTGAAAGGATGTTGGTAACATGGCAGGTATCACCGAAAAAGATGTCCTGGCTGCGCTCAGTCAGGTTCAGGATCCGGAATTGCACCGGGACCTGGTTAGCTTGGGGATGATCAAGGATGTCAAGGTTGATGGTTCGGCGGTGGCTTTCACCGTGGAACTGACCACACCCGCATGCCCCCTGCGCACCCAGATCCAAAAGGACGCTGAAGGTGCCGTGCTGGCGCTGGACGGTGTGGACTCGGTCAATGTGACGATGGGCGCCAAGGTGCCGGAAGATAAGAAGATCACTGATCTGGATATCAAGAATATTATCGCCGTTGGTTCCGGTAAGGGCGGGGTGGGCAAATCCACCGTCGCCGTGAACCTGGCCGTGGCGCTGGCCGAAGCTGGTGCCAAGGTTGGCTTGCTGGATGCGGATATCTACGGACCCAACGTTCCCACGATGATGGGCGTGGAAGCACTCCCGCCAACCCCCAAGGGCATGAAGATTCAACCTGCGATGGCATACGGCGTCAAGGTGATGTCAATCGGTTTCATGGTCACCACCGGTCAGCCCCTGATCTGGCGTGGACCTATGCTCCATTCCGCCATCAAGCAGTTTCTGATGGATGTGGACTGGGGCGATCTGGACTACCTGATCGTGGACCTGCCGCCTGGAACCGGTGATGTGCAGCTCTCACTTGTGCAGACCGTACCGTTGAGCGGTGGCGTGATCGTCACCATGCCCCAGCAGGTATCCTTTGATGATGCCGCCCGGGCCGTTTCCATGTTCAAGAAGATGGAAGTGCCGGTTTTGGGCGTGGTCGAAAATATGAGCTACTTTGAAATGCCCGATGGCAGCCGGCGTAAGATCTTCGGTGAAGGCGGCGGCGAGCAACTGGCCCGGATGGCCGGTGCGCCTCTGTTGGCAAATTTGCCGATTGATGAGAACGTCCGCCTGGGCGGGGATGAGGGCCAGCCTGTTGTGGCAGTGGACCCGACCTCAGCCGGTGGGATGGCGCTGACGGCATTGGCGCAAAACGTGGCTGCCCGAATGAGCATGGAAGTGCTCGATTGATCTCTCGCATGCTGAAAAATCAGCATGATATAATTTGCCTATGACTCAAACAAATATTATCGGTGTAAAATTCGAAGCTGTTGGAAAGAATTACTATTTCGACGCGTCCAATTATCCGGATATCAAACCGGGTGATCCTGTCGTCGTGCGGACCAGCCGGGGTACTCAGTTGGCGACCACCACTCAGGTAGCCCTCAATGTTGATGATCTGGAGTTGACCGCGTTTAAGCCGGTCGAGCGGCCAGCGACTTCCAAGGACCTGATGCAGCGGAAAGCTCTTGCGATCAAGGAAGAAGCGATCAGAGAGCAGATCGAGAAGCACCTCAACGAAAACGATATGAGTGGTGTGAAGATCATCACCATTGAATATTCGCTGGATGGCAGCCAGTTATTTCTGGCGCTCAACAGTGAAAACTCTGTGCATTACAATCTCAAGCGTTTGCATCAGGACATTCAGAAGATGATCAAGGGAGTCCATCTGGAAATTCGCCAGATTGGTCCCCGTGACGCTGCCAAGGTGATCCAAGGGATGGGGGCCTGCGGTCAGGAAAAACGCTGCTGCTCCAAATTCCTGACGGACTTCTCTTCAATTTCGATCCGCATGGCAAAGACCCAGGATATTTCCCTGACCCCCTCTGAAATCACCGGGATGTGCGGCCGGTTGCGCTGCTGTCTGGGCTATGAATACGATCAGTATGTGGAGGCAATCAAGACCCTACCGAAGCGGAAGAAACGTATCCTCACGCCGATGGGCGAGGGGCGCGTGATCCAGATCCTGCCATTACGTCAGACGGTGATAGTCGATATCCCGGAGATCGGTCCCCGCCAGTTCACGAAAGAGGAGCTGGATCGGGCTGAGAAGATCGCAAATGGTGAAGAAGTCGCACCTTTGGAAGTGAAAGAACCTCCCAAGGAAGTATCTCTGAGCCGCCCTGAGGACCAAAAGGTTGAGCGGGGCAAGGCAGACAACAACAGTAACCATAAAAGCTCAAAAGGTCACAGCTCAAATCGGCGAAGAGGACGACGTTCCCGACGGTCCAATCACAGCAACAAGAATAATAACAACAGCAAGAATAACAACACAAACAATCAAAAGAAAACATAGCGGCAGTTATTGAGGACTGGAACGTCATGGAATTTTCTGAAGGTTGGGATTCCCCAAAAGAAATCCTGGTTATTTTGGCGCATCCGGATGACCCTGAGTTTTTCCTCGGGGGCACGATTGCGCGGTGGATCAAAGCAGGCCATACAGTCCGCTATGTCTTGTTGACCCAGGGTGATAAGGGGGCCAAGGATGTGACCCTCACGGCGAAAGACATTGCGAACCTTCGAATTAGGGAGCAACAGGCTGCCTGTGATACATTGGGCGTTAGCTCAGTAGATTTCTTTGATTATGAGGATGGCTATATCGTCCCCGACCTGGAAATGCGCAAGAAGGTCGTGCGTGAAATCCGGCGCTATCGCCCGCAAATCCTGGTGACCTGCGACCCCAGTAACCTATTCCCCAGTTCGCAATATATCAACCACCCCGATCACCGCTATGCCGGGCAGGTCGTGGTGGATGCCGTCTTTCCTGCAGCGGGTAACCATTTCTTTTTTATGGATTTAGTTGAGGAAGGCTTTTCACCGCATGAGGTCGAAGAGGTCTGGATGAGCCTGACCTGCCAGCCCGATGTCACCCTGGATGTGACAGAATTCTGGCCGCTGAAACTGAAAGCGCTAAAACAGCACGCGACTCAGATTGGTGCCCCCCAAGCCTTTGAAAAAAGGATGCAGGAGCGGGTTACGGATGCTGAGACCGGTGAGATGAAATTGGAAGAGACCTTCCGTGTGATTAAATTCAGGAGAGCCTGACGATGGACTTCTTTGCAAAGGCAAAAGAACTTAAGGACTACACCGTGACGATGCGGCGCGATTTTCACCGTCATCCGGAGCTTGGATTCGAAGAAATCCGGACTGCAGGGATTGTGGCTGACACCTTGCGGGAATTGGGGATGGAAGTCACCACTGGTGTGGGCAAGACTGGCGTGGTCGGCTTGCTAGAGGGTACTAAGAAATCACCCGTTGTTTTGCTGCGTTTTGACATGGATGCTCTTCCGATTCAGGAAGAAAACGATATTGACTTTGTTTCAACAGTCCCCGGTAAGATGCACGCCTGCGGACATGACAATCACATCGCTGTGGGCCTGACGGTGGCAAAGATCCTGGCGGGGATGCGGGAATCGCTGCCGGGAACGGTCAAGTTTGTATTCCAGCCGGCTGAAGAGGGCGATGGCGGGGCTGAATTGATGGTGAAAGAAGGCGTTCTCACCAATCCGAAACCTGATGCTGCCTTGGCGATGCATGTCTGGAATGAGAAACCGGTAGGTTGGTATGGTCTCAAATTCGGTCCGTTGATGTCCGGGGCGCACACTTTCTATGTAAAGGTGATTGGAAAAGGCGGTCATGGGGCTATCCCGCACCTCAGCATTGATCCAATTGTTGCAGCGGCACAGATGGTTACGGCGTTGCAGACGATTGTGTCCCGTAACGTCAATCCGCTTGATTCGGCCGTGGTGACGGTTGGCGCATTGCATTCAGGGACTGTCTTTAACGTGATCCCTCAGGATGCGGTTTTTGAAGGGACGATAAGGACCTTTAAAACCTCTATATTTGACTTGGTGGAAGAACGCTTCCGGGAGATTGTTGAAGGTATAGGCCAAACGATGGGCTGTGAGACGGAGATTGAGATTGTTCGGGTAACCTATCCGGTGGAAAATGATCCTACGCTGGCTGCTTTGATGGCGGGCGTTGTTCAAACTATCCAGCCTGATGCAGATATTGACCAGGCTTACCAGACAATGGGATCAGAAGATTTTTCGTATATGACTCAGGATGTGCCGGGCTTCTATATGCTGGTTGGTTCATCCAACGCTGAAAAGGGGCTTGACTTTGGTCACCACCATCCGCGGTTCAATATCGATGAGGTTTGTTTACCCTATGCTGTGGCGGTAATGGCGCAGGGTGCGGTTGAGATTTTGAAGAATATCAAATAGAAAATGGTACTCTGACGATTGTCTATTGGATTAGCAAATAAACTGAAATAATTTGACTCATTTTATAGTATTGGAATGTGAATATTGGTGAATAATTCTGCAAGTAAAGCCCTGTCAATTAAAAAAGTCTTTCGCACCTGGCTGCCATTGGTGGCCAGCTGGATCTTGATGAGTATCGAGTTGCCCTCGATAAATGCTATCGTCGCCCGGTTGGCGAATCCTGAAATTAGCCTGGCAGCCTATGGGGGCGTGGTCTTTCCGATCGCACTCATCATTGAAGCACCTGTGATTATGCTCCTCGCCGCTGCTACGGCACTCAGCCGGGATTGGGCCTCTCATCAGAAATTGCAGAAGATCACCCTTTGGATGGGCGGTGTTCTGATGGCGCTGCACATTCTCATCGCGGTCACCCCCATGTTTGATTTCATAACCAATGTCTTATTGAAATCCCCAGCGGAAGTGATTGAACCGGCCCGACAGGGTTTCCTTTTCCTTTCACCCTGGACTTTGGCGATCGCTTACCGCCGGTTCCAGCAGGGCACGATGATTCGCTTTGGGCATTCCCGTATGGTGGGGCAGATTACTTTCGCCCGCCTGATCGCTGTGGCGATTGTAATCACCATTGGTTTTATCGTTAAGACTATTCCCGGGCCGACATTGGCTGGTGCAGCGCAAGGTATTGGTGTAACCGTAGGCGCAATCTATGCTGGCTTATTAGGCCGCAGGATCCGTCCAGAAATCCAGTCAGCGCCGCCTGTTGAAGATCCATTAACATTGAAAAAGTTCGTCTCGTTCTATCTCCCATTGGCCATGACCTCTGCGCTCTGGCTGCTCTGGCAGCCCTTTATCAGTGCTGCAATCTCTCGCATGCCTAACCCATTGGAATCACTGGCCGTCTGGGCGGTTATTTCGGGTTTGTTGTTCATTTTCCGCAGTCCGGGGGTGGCCTATAACGAAGTGATGGTTGCGCTGTTGGAAGATTTCGACCCCAAGCCTGCTCTACGGAAATTTGCCCGGGATATTTCCTTGGGACTATCTGCGCTTCTTCTGCTTTTTGTGGCGACGCCTCTCTCCAGGCTCTGGCTGCAATACATCGCCGCTTTACCTTTGGGTTTGATCCCGGCGGGCCGGGTGACACTGGCTCTGGCGATTCCCCTTGGTGTGCTCAGCGTCTACATCAGCTATTATCAGGGTTTTCTGATCCATAGCTCCATTACCAGGAGTGTGGCCGAATCGGTGGTCGCATTCCTGATCGCCATGATTGCAGTTTTGTTGGTGGGGATCATCACGAAGGCATTTGTCGGCATCTATATTGCCTCAGTAGCTTTCACCTTTGCCCATCTCATCCAGGCTGCCTGGCTGGCCCTGCGCAGTAAATCCTTGCGTCAGGCTGAAATGGAAACGGTCTAAGCTTTCCGGTTAAGGAGCAGCTGAGTCAACTCGAAAAGGGCTTCGCTGTATTCGTTGGGTTTGGGGAAAACACATTCAAGGGTATTGAAGGCTTGTTCGGTTAATGAACCGGCTTCACTTTCAACCTGCTCACGGACGCCGCATTGCTCTAATAACTCAGCCATTTGATTGACCTCATCTTGCGAGAGGGCTTCTTTTTCCCAAAAAACACGAAATTCGGAACATTGCGCCAGGCCAAAAAGGTTGGGCAGGGTTTTCTTGCGGGTCAGGATGTCACTGGCAGCGGACTTCCCAGTTAACTTTGGGTTCCCCCAGATACCAAGAATATCATCTTGAATCTGGAAAGCGAGACCAAGACATCTCCCGAATTCGGATAGTTTTTGATATTCTGTTGCAGTTTGTCCGGAGATCAATGCCCCGAGGCCAGAAGTATATGCGATCAGGGCAGCTGTTTTCCCGGCTATCATGTCCTTATAAGCCTCAACGGTGACATCTGGTCGGGTTTCAAAGGAGATATCCAGAGATTGGCCTTGGGTCAGGTGCAGGCACATCTCGTTGAATGCCCTGGTCGCATCCAGAACGACGTATTGGTTGCAGGTTTTCGCCAGATCCAGCATGCTGAGCTGGGCGATACTGAAGAGCGCATCGCCGGCATTGATGGCCTGTGCGGTGCCGTACCTGTGCCAGAGGGTGGGGCGGCTATGACGCATTGGGGATTGGTCTTCAATGTCATCATGGATCAGAGTGAAATTATGCAGAAGCTCCACGGCAACGGCGGCCGCCATGGCCTTAGTGGGATAGTCACCAAACGCACCGGTCGTCAGCAGGACGATCAGGGGCCGCAGCCGCTTGCCTTTGGAAGCCTTAGCTGGCAGATTATCCTCCCAGCCCATGTGATACCGCAGCATATGCCCCAATTCAACGCTCGATCTGAAATCAATGGTTTGGATGAATTCTTTTAGTGCGTCCTCAATTTGAGGGACAAGAATGGTCTGCAGTTTTTCCAATGTCATAAGGCGTTCAATTCTTATTTACAAGTTTGGCGGGGGTGAGATCGGCCAGGGTCTTTGCACCGGTGGCGAACATTGCAATCCGGACCTGATCCACGATCATCTGCATGGTTTGGGCAGCGGCTTGCTCGGATTCAACTGCGGCTTTCAGGAACAGACCTGCCATGGCACCCAGATTGGCCCCAAGCGCCAGACATTTGACGATATCAATTCCCGTTTTCAGCCCTCCTGAAGCGATGACAGGGATGGTTTCACTCTCTTCGCGTACATTGAGGATTGAATCGGCTGTTGGAATGCCCCAATCCACAAAGGCGGCTGCTGTTTGGGCGCGATAGGGATTTTGAATCCGGTGCATCTCGACTTGAGACCAGGAGGTCCCGCCCGCACCGGCAACATCAATAGCTGCCACACCGACTTCCATCAATCGCCGAACGGTCTCTCTGGACATGCCCCAGCCAACCTCTTTGACAATCACTGGTACGTCCAGCTTATTAACAACTGCACCGATCTTGTCTGCCAGATGAGAGAAATCATGATCACCTTCAGGCTGGAGGGCTTCCTGAAGGGGGTTGAGGTGCAGGATCAGAGCGTCAGCTTCGATCATTTCGACTACCCTGCGGCATTCATCGACACCATATCCATAATTGAGCTGGACCGCACCAAGGTTGGCGAAGAGGAGGATGTTTGGTGCAACACTCCGCACCTCAAAGGTGGAGGCAAGCTCGGGTTTCTCAATTGCTGCTCGCTGTGATCCGACACCCATTGCCAGCCCGGTCTCCTGAGCCGCGATGGCTAAATTCCGGTTTATTCGTGTCGCTGAGTCCGTTCCCCCGGTCATGGATGAGACGAGAATTGGCACAGGTTGCTGTTTCCCGAAGAGGGTTTGGCTCAGATCGATGTCCGCCAGGTCCATTTCAGGCAGGGCCTGGTGCAGCAGCCTGTAGCGCTCCAATCCAGTCGTACTTCCAGATTGGACGTCCTCTTCAAGGTTGATCCGGATATGTTCTGATTTTCTATGATTTATGTGAGTATCTTTTTCCATAATCTTGTGTTTATCATCCTAGAAATCTATCTGTGGGCTTGACAGTTTCACAAGGCAGGTTAGAATTTGTTTAGATCATCTCAAGCTAGAGGAGGCGCTATGTCCGATACATTATCAGAAGTCAAAGAAGTCATCGTTGATGTGTTAAAGATTGATGATGCTAATATTACCCCGGAAACACGTTTCATTGAAGATTTAAAAGCCGATTCAATGGATCAGTTCTTCTTGATTGACGGTTTTTGCGAAAAGTTTGATATCACCATTTCTGATGAAGATGCCCGCGATATCCAGTCCGTGCAAGATGCAGTGACCTATATCGATAATCATAAATAGTTCATTTCCATGCTATTCGCAAGGGGAGACTCATGAAGGCTTTAGTCCCTTCCCGAGTCTATTAGATGACTGAAAACAAAGAACTCCCGTTTCATGGGAGTTCTATTGGTTTAATGGTTAATTTATGAGTTCTTAATCGGTAATTTTTTGACCGTTAAACTTCTCGCCATATAAAGATCCAACAACTTCGATTTTGCCAACGATATGGCGGTTGAATTCGTCAAGCTCTTCAGCAGGCACCCATAACTCCTGATGGATTTTGCCACCAACGGTTTTGATTTCAAATCCTTCAGCATAGTCCTGATCGATTTTAAAACGGGTGACGAAACCTGCATAGGGCGGGGTTGTCGCGTTCCAATCCCGGGCGATTTGTTCCGCATAGGCCTGGTTGAGGACCGGATAGAAAATGGGTTGTTCAGGCAGCCGAGGTGGAAAGACTGAATAGCCTGAGGCAGCGATCAGTTCCAGTTCTTTTAGCCCAACGGGGCGATAGAGGATCATGGTGTACTAAATAGGACCCAGATTAGGGGATCATGTCTGGAATTTCTTCCGGGTAGTGCGCAACCTGAATACCTGCGGTTTGAAGTGCCTCGATCTTGGCCTGAGCTGTTCCCACGCCGCCTTCGATGATCGCACCGGCATGCCCCATGCGCTTATTTGCAGGAGCGGCCTGGCCGGCGATGAACCCGATGACAGGTTTGGTCATATGGTCTGCGACGAAAGCAGCAGCTTTTTCTTCTTCCCGTCCACCGATTTCACCGATCATCACGACGACATCCGTCTGCGAGTCGCCCTCAAAGTGGGAGAGGACCTCACTGAAGTTCGTACCAATGATGGGGTCGCCGCCGATTCCCACGCAGGTGCTCGTACCGATGCCAGCCTGTTTCAAAGCATAGAGCACCTCATAGGTCAGGGTGCCGGAACGTGAGACCACACCAACATTACCTTTTTCTGTGATGGTGCTGGGGATGATTCCGACTTTGGCGGAGCCGGGGGTGATCAGGCCGGGTGAGTTCGGCCCGATCAGGGTTACGTCTTTATCACGGATGACTTGTTTGACCGTCAGCATATCATTGACGGGTATGCCCTCGGTGATGCAGATGATCAGGTCAATGCCTGCATCCACTGCCTCAAGAATGGCATCTCCGGCGAATCGGGCCGGGACAAAGATGACGCTGGTATTGGCGCCGGTGACTTCCACGCCGGTGCGTACGGAATCGAAAACGGGAATTTTTCCTTCCAAAACCCATTCACCGCCGCGACCGGGGGTCACACCGGCGACAATATTGGTGCCATAGTTAAGCATTTGTTGCGTGTGGAACAAGCCTTCCTGACCGGTGATCCCCTGAACGAGAAGCCGGGTAGAACCATTGACGAGGATGCTCATCAGGCCACCTCCTTGGAAAGATGGACGGCTTTTTCAGCCGCTTCTTGCAGGCTTTCTGCCGTGTTAAGGTTGGCCTCAGCAAGGATCTGCCGGCCTTTAGAATCATTGGTTCCAACCAGGCGAATGACAAACGGTACTTCGGGCTGGAGTTCTTCTAGGGTTTGTTTAATCCCACTGGCGACTTCATCGCAGCGGGTGATCCCGCCAAAGATGTTAATCAGAACGGTTTGTACCTGGGGGTCAGAGAGGATAATCCGCAGGGCAGCAGCGACTTTTTCTGCGCTAGCTCCTCCGCCGATATCCAGAAAATTCGCAGGCATTCCACCTTTATGTTTGATGATGTCCATCGAAGCCATTGCCAGCCCGGCGCCGTTAACCAGACAGCCGATATTGCCGTCCAGCTTGATATAGGCCAGGCCGAATTTTCGGGCTTCGGTTTCTTCGGGTACTTCCGCTGAGATGTCCCGCTTATCCATCAGGTCCGTGTGACGGAAAAGGGCGTTGTCATCCACAATGATCTTGCCATCCAGCGCAATAATGTGCTGATCCAGCGTGATTACCAGGGGATTGATCTCAGCCAGGGTAGCGTCCAGTTCCAGATAAGCCTCATAAAGATTTTGGCAAATGGAGATGAAGGAACGCCAGAGGTTACGGGGGATTTCGATCTCTGCGGCCAGGTTGCGGATTTGGAAATCCCGCAGACCCAGTAGCGGATTGATCCCGACCCGGGCGATCTTTTCCGGTGAGACGCGGGCGACTTCTTCAATATCGATGCCGCCTTCAGCGCTGGCGATCATGACCGTTTCACCGCGTTCGCGGTCAATAGTCATGCCTAGGTAAATTTCTTGCTGAATGCTGACGCCTTCCTCCACCAATAGACGCCGGACAGGAATATCTTTGATCCGGTTTCCCAGGATCTTGGATGCTTCTTCTTCTGCTTCTCTTGGTGAATGAACCAGTCTGATGCCGCCTGCTTTCCCCCTGCCGCCGATTAAAACTTGGGCTTTTAGTACGACAGTCCCGTTAAGTTCCTCTGCAATTAATTTGGCTTCCTCGGGTGTGGAAGCCAAACGTCCTCTTGGTATGGGTATATGATGTTGGGCAAAAATATCTTTAGATTGGTATTCGTGAAGCCTCATGTCACTCTCGTTGTTAATATGTTGTTAAAAAAATTATACCATGAGGGCTATTCACATAAGGTTAAGGCTTCTAGCAATTTAACCAAAAAAGGGTGCTTGATCATCTCAAGCACCCATGTTTTTGACTGGAAAAGGATTAGCCTTTCAAGAAATCATTGAGGGCATCTTTGCTAATGCGGAAGGCGTTCCCGATTTTGCGGGCTTTGAGGTCGCCGGCTTCGATGGCTGCCACCACATCCTCTGCAGAAACCTTCAGGAAGGTGGCCGCTTCGGCGGGGGTCATCACATCGGGCATCACAGAGCCATTCGCTGCGGGTGCAGCCTGGCCGCCATTTTGCATCTGATTATTGAGCGTGGAGCTGAGGACATTACCAATACCCATCCCAGCGCCAATCCCAGCGGTGAGGCCAGCCCCGCCATTGGGGTTCTGAGCAGCATCCCGCATGGCATCCGCAGCCTGCAACTGGGTGTAGGTCTGCATATCGAGCATACCCATGGCCCGAAGATCTTCGGCGGATTTGTCGGAGGGTTTCAGGTTACCGATGTAGAAGGAAATCAGCTGCAAACCAATGGCCTTGAAATCATCCTGAGTCTTGGCCCGGACACCGGCAGAAAGTTCGTCGGTCAGGCCGATCAGATCCAGAACGCTCTTGGATGCAGTGGTCTCGCCCAGGAGGTCCTGAAGCTTCGAGAGGAGCATGGTGCGCAGACGGTTTTCAATATCGCTGGTGCGATAGTAGCCCTGAGCGCCCACGATCTGGGTCACGAATTGCTGGGGGTCAGCCACTTTGAAACTGTAGGTGCCGAAGCCCTGCAGCAAAGCTACGCCAAGGCCCATCCCAGGGTTGCGGACTATGATCGGTTGGGGGGTGCCCCATTTGCGATCGGCAAATTCCTTCATGGAGACATAGAAGACTTCAGCCGTAAAGGGGGTCCGGTCGCCAAATGCTTTACCAACCAGGTCAACTAAGAGCGGAATATTGGCAGTGGTGATAGTGTGTCGGCCGGGGCCAAGCACATCCAAAGCACGTCCATCCCGCATGAACACGACATTTTGTGATTCTCGGATGATGACCTGGGAGCCAATTCGCAGATCGGCGACACCGGATTCAGGGAAACGATGGACGATCTCGTCCGCCATCTCTTTTGGATATTCAACAACATCAAAAATTCTAGCCATAGTTTTTCACTCCATTTTCTATTCTTCAATTACTAAGATGACATCGAAGCATTACTCAGCAGCGATATCTTTCATTACCTCTGAGCGTTTGTTGAAAGCGTCAACGCACTGCTGGCTGACTGTGACCAGATGACGGATGGCGGCATCCAGGCCGTCAGTGCCCATCGAAGTCTCCACATTATCAATGGCTGAGCTGACCTGATCGGACAGACCGAGCAATGCGGCGTCATATTCATAGACCATAGCCAGTTTATCTTCTTTGATCTTGATGGCATCAAAGATGCCGCTGTAGCCATATGAGGCAGTTTTGATACGGTCAATGAACTGGCGGATCTTGATGGCAGCGGCTTCCATGTCATCCACATAGGCGATTCCGCCCTGGCTGATCAGGTCACGCTGAAGCCCAGAAATCCGGCCATAAAGGGTCTCAAACTCATTGGCTACCTGTTCCCGCAGGAGTTTATCGGACATACGGCGGTCACCGCGTTCAATATATCCTTTGAAGCCAGGCACCTTTGCCAGAATTTTCTTGATGAAATCCTGTTCACCGGATACTTTTTCAAATATATCACTCATAGTTCCTCCAATTTGGTTATTAGGATAAATATTGGGTTATTTCCCTTATTTACTTTCGATATTATTATACAAATTTCAAAATAGCTAAGCAATAGATTTTCTTAGGACTTTTGCGAGTTTGCGGTATTCTTATTATAGAGTATATTGGGCTTGTATTATAATGATTCAAAAATCTTCTTTTGGAGGTTGCATGGCAAGAATAGGAGAAAGTCGAGGTTTAGGCACCCTAGAATGGATTTTAATAGCCATTTTGGTTGTGATGGTTCTGATCACAGCTTATCTTTTGCTTGAACCAGCCCTTTTGCTTCTATGGGATTCGATGTTACAATCAATACAACAATAGATCATTAAACGAGCTTCATCATAAGGCGATAACCTTTGTTGAATTTCCGCATTGCACAGGTCTTATACCGGGGGTTTTGGACGGCGCTGGACTGGATGTACCCGCCCAATTGTGTAGGATGCGGAGAACAGGGTTATCGTTTATGTTTTAAGTGTCAGCAGGAAATAAAACCGATCAGTGGCCCACTTTGCCAGCGCTGCGGCAGCCCAATAACGGCAAAAGAAAATCTATGTGCGGAGTGCCAGAGCGAAGAACCGCCATTTGAGGCGAGTAGAAGCCTGGCGAGTTATGAGGGTGTGATCAGGGAATGTGTGCATTCCCTGAAATATGACCGCAACCAGGCTATGGGCGAATTCTTCGCTGAAGAACTGACTGAATTGATCAGACGAGAAGGGTGGGACCTGGATCTGGTCGTACCGGTACCTCTCAGCCCGATCAGGATGAAGGAACGCGGCTATAACCAGGCCACGTTATTGGCCCGGCCGATTTCTTATGCGCTGGGCATCCCATTTACACCTTTTGGCTTAAAACGCATCCGAAATACGCAATCTCAGGTTGAACTATCCGCAAAAAAGCGTAAGTCCAATGTCCGGGGGGCATTTGAAGCTACGCCAGAGATTGTTCATGGGAAGCGTGTTTTATTGATTGATGATGTGACGACTACAGGATCAACTCTGAAGGAATGTTCACTAGCATTGAAAAAAGGAGGCTCTTTAAAGGTTTACTGTTTAACCCTTGCCCGTCCGATCCAAGGTTTACCCCCTGTTCTTTCGGACTCTCCATCAAGTATAATCTGATTACCCAACCTGAAATGGAGGACAAAATGACAGTCAAAATTGATATCTTCACCAAGAATTTAGAATTGACGGATCGCCTGAATGACTATGTGATCAAAAAAGTGGAGAAGCTTGAAAAATTCCTGGACGAGGTGGATGAATGCCGTGTGGACCTTTCACACACCAAGACCGCCCGGAATGCCAATGACCGACATGTCGCTCAGCTAACTTTGCGAGGTAAGGGATTTATCCTGCGCTCAGAGGAGCGCTCCGATAGCATTTTTTCAGCCATAGATGCCTCTTTGGATAAGATGCGGCGTCAGATCAGACGGTATAAAGGCAAACGGGATCGCGGCCGGGGAGATGGCCAGACTATTGCGGATGCGGTTTCGATGCAAGTACCAGAGGAAGAAGTTTTTGACGAACCAGAACCAGTGATCGCCCGCAGGAAACGGTTCGCATTGGTTCCAATGGATGAAATGGAAGCCGTGGAACAGATGAAATTGCTGGGACACGAGAATTTCTTTATTTTCTATAATGCGAATACCAGTGAATTTAATGTGCTCTATCGCCGGCTTGATGGGACCTATGGGATCATCGTTCCAGAAATTGGCTAGGTGGTAATAAATTTGGGAATAGGGCAGCCTGTACAAAACATTGTACAGGCTGCTTTTTTTAGGTATTATCAAAGCTAAATATGATAAAATAAATCCAATATAATATAACTAAAACAGGAGTTTTATGATGGTTGAAGATTGCAAAGATCCCATGGCTGAAGCCGCTGATCTATTTTGTGATCAGGACATGGACCTTGATACGATTGAACACTCAGTGAAAGATATTCTGGAGGCGATTGGGGAGGATGTGGACAGGGAAGGTCTACTGAAGACACCACATCGGGTGGCCAAAGCCTATACAGAATTGCTGGCCGGTTATCGGATGGACCCCCGCGAGCTGATTAATGAAGCTGTATTTGATGTGGGTTATGATGAGATGGTCATCGTCCGGGATATCGAATTTTACAGCATGTGCGAACACCACATGCTGCCCTTTATTGGACGGGTGCATGTGGCCTATATCCCAACGGATAAGGTCATCGGCCTATCCAAGATTCCCCGAATTGTGGACCTTTTCTCCCGTCGTCTGCAGGTGCAGGAACGGATGACCCGCCAGATTGCGGAATACATTAATTTTGTGCTCAAGCCGCAGGGTGTTGCCGTGGTGGCTGAGGGGGTGCACATGTGCATGATGCTGCGCGGTGTGAAAAAGCATGATGCCCGTATGACGACATCCACAATGCTGGGTGTTTTCCGTAAGGATATGTCGACCCGGATGGAGTTCCTCGACAATATCAGCCGAGGCGCAACCAGCCTGCATTTCTAAGGCTTTTAAGACCGCTTACGGGTGATCTCCACGCCGACAGACTCGGCTGCCGTGACCGCCTCGGTTTTTTCGACCCGCAGCCAAACCTTTTTTACCTTGTCATTTTCGAGGACAAGGTCAGCCAAGGCCGAGATTAGGGCTTCCACCGTATAGAAGTGGGTGGACTGTACCTTCTGGATGATCTGCTTGGCAATGGTTGAATAATTAACTGTCTGGTGGATATCATCATCGGCCGCGGCCATAGAGGTATCTACCGACATCACGACATTGATTTGAATGGGCTGAGGTGTTTCCTGCTCCCTTTGGTGGATTCCCAGGATTCCCTCAGTCTTTAGATTTTTGATAATGATCTTATCCATTGTGACATCCTTTTCTGTGCTCTCATTGTACCGAGAATCAGAGAATTGAGAAATCCATGAAGATCGTAATGTTTTCCATAAATCCGCTTTATCCCAATAAGGTCACGGGTGGAGCTTCCAAGCATCTCTATCACATCGCCAGGCACCTGGGAGAATTGGGACATCAGGTCGAGATTGTCTGTGCCCAGGCTGTTGAGCCTCAGGAGTCATTTGCATGGGGTGAACAGGAACATGTGTACCCTGTTCTGCCGTTTCACCTCCCATTTCCGCAACCGTACGCCGTCAGCGGCCCGGACCTGGCCCGGATCATCGAAAAACTGACGGATTTTTTGGGAGATGCGGACCGGTTTTATATCCATGATGGTGAATTCCTCATTCCTGATGTCTATCAGCATATCCCGACCGTTGTTTCTCTGCGGGATAATATTTACCCTGAATCGGTGTTGGGTTCCTTCATTGGCCGATATGACGAGTTGATCTGTGTCTCACCATATTCAGCTTCTGTTGTCCGGGCTACGGTGGGCAGGTTCTATCCTGAATTGGATTTGCGATTGCACCAGGTGAATAACGGCATTGATTTTGAGATGTTCCATCCAGTGGATTACACTAAACTGGCGGCTGAACTGGGGGTTGATCCCGATGAACAGGTGATCCTCCTGCTCCCCCACCGGCCTGAGCCGGGCAAAGGCTTGCCGGAAACGATCCGGGTGGCCGAAGTATTGGTGCACCGGTTCGGCATTTATAACCTCAAGATCCTGATCCCGGAGTGGATTGGCTCAATGGTCTCGCAGGGTGAAGCAGAATTCTATGGCGAGATGATCCGGTTGATGGTGGATTTGGATGTGCGGGATCATTTCATGTTTGTACCCTGGATCCCGGCGGCAAGGATGCCGGAACTATATAGTCTGGGCCAGGTGACACTTTGCCTGGGGAATATTGTGGAGGCTTTTGGCAATGTTGCCTATGAGTCACTGGCCTGCGGCACGCCCAGTGTGGTCTCCAGAACAGGTGTGCACCGCACACTTCTGCCAGATGAGCTGATTGATAAGGTGAATTATGGTGACATTCATGCTGCGGCGGAAAAGATTGTTAAGATTATCCATTCTGGTGGAAATGTGAGTGCAGCGACAACAACATTCATTCAAACCTACCTGGATTTTAATTTTCAGGTTGAGCAGTATGCCCAGATCATCACGACGGCTGAAAAACGTGAGCCAATGCCTTTTTCAAAATATCGGCCGGATGAGAGCACGCCGTATCAAATTGCACCCTGGTGCTATTTGGAGCAGGATCGGATTTATCATGACTTTCGGGGGAAATTTGAACCTGCTGTTGAACTGGCAGAAGTTTTCAAGGGGATGGAGTGGATTTCTGCGGCCTATGCTGAAATGAAAGGTTTCTCTGAAGAACAATGGCAAGATTGGATTGATAAAACCTATCTCATTCCTGTGATCAATCGGTGGAAAGGATTTTGAGACATGGGAAAATTCACAGATAAAATTGTCGTTGTTTCCGGTGCGGCTGGGGCATTAGGCAGGGAGGTCGTCAAGGCCTTTCTGCGAGAAGGGGCCACAGTCTGTGCTTTAGATCATCGGGAAGGACGCCTAGCAGAGCAGGGATTGGATGTGGGGGTCAGCGGACGCTTGGAAATGGTTGAGAACATTGACCTCAGCCAGACCGGTGTTGCGCCAAAAGTACAATCTGAGGTTCATCAACGGTCAGGTCAAGTCGATGTGGTCGTGCATACGGTTGGAGGCTTTACCTATGGCGAGACAGTTGATGCGCTCTCAGCAGAAACCTGGCAGAAGATGCTGGATATCAATGTGAACACCTTCTTGAACCTTGCCAAGGCTTTTATCCCGGATTTGGTTGAGACGGGCAGCGGGAAGATCATCACGATTGGCGCAAAGGCGGCCTTGAAGGGCGGCGCCAAAATGGGGGCGTATAGTGCCACGAAAGCGGCCTTATTGCGGCTGACGGAAAGTATGGCGGCTGAGTTGGCTGGGAAAGGTGTTCAGGTCAATTGCGTGCTGCCGGGGACGATTGATACCCCCAATAACCGGGCTGAGATGCCCAATGCCGATTTTTCCAAATGGGTTTCCACGGCGAAGATCGCAGAGACGATTCTGTTCCTGGCTTCACCGGAGTCGGATGCGATCACAGGGGCATCCATTCCTGTCTACGGCCAGCCCTGATCAGAGATATTGCCCACCGTCCACCCGCAGGAACGCACCGGTGGTGAAGTCACTCTTGATGAGGTGGAGGGCGTTTTCCACAGCGATTTCGGGACTTCCGGTTCGCTGCAAGGGGACATGGCTTTTGGCGTAAGCCTCCAAATCTATGTCTTCCCGGTCTGCCAGAGGCAGCATGATACCGGGTGCAAAGGCATTTACCGTGATGTTGGGGGCGAGTTCGAGCGCAAACATCCGGGTCATCTCCACCAAGGCCAATTTGGTCAATCGGTAGGCGAAATGGTCAGGTCGGTGTTGCAGGATTTGGGCATCGGCGATATTGAGAATGCGTCCGGGGCGCCCTTTGGGAAGCTGGTGCGCAAAAGCCTGAATCAGCGTAAAGGGGGTTTGCAGGTTGATCCTGAATTGTGATTCCCACATCTCACGGTCCGTTTCCAAACCGTCGCCGCGCAGGTAGATGGCAGCGTTATTGATCAAAATATCCACAGAGTCAAAGTGTTTCAGGATTTCAGGGAATAGGGCTTCCACTGCGGTCAGGTCATTGAAATCCGCCCCAAAGGTAACGGCTTTAACGCCCAACTCGCGGGCAAGTTTGGCTGTCTCTTCAGCCGGTTCTAAGGAACGGTTATAGTGGATAGCCAGGTTTACGCCTTCCTTTGCCAGCGCCAGGGCATAGGCGCGCCCCAGTCGGATGCCGCCGCCGGTGACGAGTGCTGTTTTACCCTTCAATTCCATCTTTCACCTCTTCGATTTTCTGGATGTCCAGTTCTTCCGGAGATAATTTTAAAATTAGATCATCAATTGATTCGCCTGTGGCCGGGTGACGAAAATCCGGGGTGGTTTCAGCCAAAGGCAGCAGGATATAACCATGTTTCCGCAGATCGGGGTCGGGAATTTGGCGGTTTAGGTTGGAAAACACTTGTTTACCAAAAGTGAGGACGTCCAGATCCAGGGGAATGACATCCAGTTCACCGTGCTGCCGCCCGTGGGATTGTTCAATCTCTTTGAGGGTGGCGATAAGCTCAGGATAGGAGAGCGAGGTTTCAATCAGTAAGACTCGATTGAGATAGAAGATGTCTTCGTGGCCTTCACGGATATCTTTGGTTTTGTAGACCTCTGAACGGCGTAGAATCTTGAAATGAGCCGCGATGTCCTGGCTGCCTTCATAGAGGTTATCCAGGGGATCACTATTCGATCCCATTGAGATGTAGACTTTCGTAACTTTGGGCTTTCGGAAGCCCAGTTGATTGATGATTAATAGACTTCCTGCCAACAGGATCAGCGAAAACAATTGGATTTGATCCACGCCAAACAGCAGTTGTTTCTCGGCTATGAAGGCTTGCGTGGTCAGGGTGATAAGGGCTAAGCTGCCAAAGGTCAGGCTGAATAGAATCCCGCTATGATAGAAACCGTTTTGTTTGGTGAAACGGGTCCGGGCCAACCACCAGATAAACAGCCCGGCCGTCAGTATTAGGGCATAGATCTGAACGGGATGGCGGATGGCGTTCCAGAGTGAAATGCCCCAGGGCAGCTCTGCTGGCAGCCCATAGGCGTTACCGTTCGCCAGGTTCGCCAGTTGAAAGCCCGCATAAGCCAGGATCATCAGGGGGCTGAGGGTATCCAGTGTGGGCCATAAGGGGAGGTGCTTGCGCTGGAAAATGATCAGTGCGATCAGTAAACCTGCCAGGAGCCCAAAATTGGCATCCAGCATGGAGGGGGTCAGGGAGACGATGCTGAGCGGATTTTCCTGCAGGATTGTGGGATTGGTTAATAGAAATCCCACTCTGGCTGCGACAATGCCACCCATGAAACCATACAACAATCCGTTTTCAATCACATCGCCATTGGTGCCCAGGTGAGTAGCAAACTTACCGCTGAGCCACAATCCAAGCCAGACACTGAGGATGATCAACAGGCCGGCAGCCTGAAGGGCAACGGGGCCGAGGTCAATAACTGGAAACATCGTCTATTCCCCCTGTCCTATTGATAGCACTTCATCCAGCCAGGCGCGCAGCTCACCGGCATTCATGCCTGCACCAATCACAACCCTTTGAACAATGCCATCCGGTCCAATCAGGATGGAGGTTGGCAGCGCATGCATCTGATATTGCTGGGCCACTGAACCATCCGGATCGAGCAGCATTGGAAAAGAAAAGCCCTGGCCTTCGAAATAAGTGATTGCTGATGAAGCGACATCCTGGGATGTCATGTTGACTGCCACGATCTCAAACCCCCGGGAGGCATATTCCTGATAAACGGGTTCCAAACCCGGCATAGTGGCTTTACAGACTGAACACCAGGAGGCCCAAAGGAAAACCAGAACTGGCTTCCCGGTGAGATCGGATAAGGTAACGGACTGACCGTCAGGGGTAAACAGGGTGAAATCCGGCGCTTGAAACCCCTCATGGGCGGCCTGGGATGACCCTGCCTGAACAGCCGGAAAGATCGCCGGGGTCAGGAGCGTCCAGGCAATCCCCAGCATGAGAATGATCGAAGCGATGATCAGGTAATTATGTTTCTTCAAAGGTTCCTCAATTACGATTATTTGGGCAATAGTAAAGTTGTTCTTTATTATATTCAATAACAGACTGATGGATAATTGTCACATCTTATAAGAAAATGAACATGGTAAAATGAAACCGATCAATTAACGAAAGGAATCAATCTTATGAGTACAGATTCAATTCAGGAAAAAGCAATTAATGCGATTAAATTCTTGTCCGTTGATGGTGTACAAACCGCAAAATCAGGCCATCCGGGTTTACCAATGGGCGATGCGGGGATTGCCTATGCCTTATGGATGAAACTTCTCCGCTATAACCCCAAGAACCCAAAGTGGTTTAACCGTGACCGTTTTATTCTTTCAGGCGGTCACGGTTCTATGTTAATTTATACCATGCTTCACCTCACGGGGTATGATCTGCCGCTTTCCGAGCTGCAGCAATTCCGTCAATGGGGCAGCAAGACCCCCGGCCATCCGGAATATGGGATGACCCCTGGCGTTGAAGTGACGACCGGGCCTTTGGGGCAAGGTTTTGCAAATGGCGTTGGTTTTGCTATTGCAGAAGCTCATATGGCGGCGGAATTCAACCGCCCTGGACATGAGATCGTCGATCACTATACCTATGCGATCGTCACCGATGGCGACCTGATGGAAGGGATTTCCTATGAGGCGGCGTCATTAGCCGGACATCTCAAATTGGGTAAGCTGATCTATTTTTATGACAATAACCACATTTCCATTGATGGTTCAACTGAACTGGCTTTCACCGATGACCGCCGGATGCGTTTTGAGGCACTGGGCTGGCATGTGGGGCACGTTAGTAATCCTTATGACGTAGATGCCCTTGTGGCCGCTGCAGAGGCCGCTAAGGCCGATCCTCGTCCTTCACTGATCATTGTGGATACGGTGATTGGGGATGGCCTGCCTGATGTGCAAGGCACAGAAGCTGCCCACGGGTCGCCTCCTGGATGGGATGAGATTGCCAAGGCCAAGGAAGCTGTTGGCTGGCCGGTGGAACCGCATTTCTTCATCCCAGAGGATGTCAAAGAACATTTCCTGGCCAAACTGGATGAGGGCGAATCCCAAAATATGTGGTGGGGGCGCAAATTTGAGGATTATCAGAAAGCTTATCCTGAATTGGCAGCTGAACTAAAACGCCGGATCTCCGGTGACCTGCCCAAGGATTGGGAAAAAGGCTTGCCGGTCTTCCCTGCCGATGAAAAGGGTATCGCCTCACGTGCTGCTTCCGGCAAGGTGATCAATGGCCTGGCTGCCACGTTACCCGAGTTGATGGGTGGGGCGGCTGACCTGGCGCCATCCAACAAAACCTGGATCAACGGGGAACCTGCCTTCAGCCCGGAGACACCTGAAGGGCGCAATATGCACTTTGGCGTGCGTGAACATGCAATGGGCGCGATCATCAATGCGATGTCTGTCCATGGCGGCATCGTACCTTATGCTGGCACTTTCCTGGTCTTCTCTGACTATGTTCGCCCTGCAGTGCGGCTCTCCGCCCTGTCAGGGTATAAATCCATTTGGGTCTTCACCCACGATTCAATCGGTGTTGGTGAAGATGGACCGACCCATGAACCCATTGAGCATGTTGACTCACTGCGGATCATCCCCGAGCTGGTTACTCTCCGGCCGGGTGACGCCAATGAGACTGCTCAAGCCTGGAAGTTCGCTGTTGAGCATGACGGCCCCACGGCATTGATCCTCTCTCGGCAGAACCTGCCCACCATTGACCGTAATGTCTACGCCGACGCAGAAAACCTGCAAAAGGGCGCTTACGTTTTGGCGGATATGGGCGAAGGCACACCTGAACTGATCCTGATGGCCTCAGGCTCCGAAGTCGGTTTGATCATGACCGCAGCCGGTCGGATGGCGGCAGAGGGTGTGAATGTGCGTGTGGTTTCCTTCCCGAGCTGGGAACTCTTTGCGGGTCAATCGAAAGAATATCAGGACCAGGTTTTGCCCCCGGCGATCAAGAAGAGACTGTCCGTTGAAGCAGGATCGACCTTTGGTTGGCACCGCTGGGTTGGTGATGCCGGTTATTCCATCGGCATTGACCGCTTTGGTGAATCAGCTCCCGGTGGTTTGGTTATGGAGAAATTTGGCTTTACGGTTGAGAACGTGATCGCCGAAGCGATGAAATTGCTTCGGGCCAATGCTGGTGCAACCGAAAACAATAATGGTCATAAGTAAAACACTATAAAGGTATGAAAGGACCCAAGAAAATGAGTGCAGCAGATAAATTGCATATCCTTGGTCAATCGGTTTGTTACGATAATATTCGGCGAAAGCTGATCGTTGATGGCACCTTGATGGGCATGATTGAACGTCGGGATATCCTTGACCTGACCTCCAATCCCAGTATCTTCATGAAGGCTATTGCCGACAGTGATGACTATGATGCGGATTTACAGACTATGGCCTGGGCGGGTTTGGAACCTCTGGAAACTTTCTTTAATCTGGCGATTAAAGATGTTCAGGACGTTGCTGACCTATTCCGCCCGATCTATGAAGCGACCGACGGCGCAGATGGCTTTGTAAGCCTGGAAGTGGACCCACGCTTGGCCCACGATACCGAAGGTACGCTCGAACAGGCCATTTGGCTTTGGGAAACCGTGAACCGGCCAAACCTGCTGGTGAAAATCCCTGGTACAGTGGAAGGCCTTCCCGCGATCACCGATGCGATTGCGGCGGGGATTAATATTAACGTGACTTTGATCTTCTCCCGCGCTCGATACCGTGACGTGATGGATGCCTATTTGAAAGGTATCGAACGGCGTGTGGCGGCTGGCCTCGCTGTGGATGGGATTGTCTCCTGTGCCTCCTTCTTCGTCTCCCGTGTGGAAGTCAAGGCGGATGGTTACCTGCAGGAAGTCGTGGATGCCGGCGGTCCGAATGCTGAGATCGCCCAATCACTGATGGGCAAAATGGCGGTGGATAATATCCGCCTGGCCTATCAGGACTTTGAGGAATTCTTCAATGCTGAACGCTTCCAGAAGGTTGCTGAGTTTGGCGCGCAGAAACAGCGACCGCTTTGGGCTTCCACCGGCACAAAGAATCCTGCCTATAGTGATGTCAAATATGTTGAAATGTTGGTTGCACCATATTCGGTCAACACGATGCCCCCCAAGACCCTGGATGCTTATCTGGATCACGGGGAACCCCGAGTGACCATTTATGATGATCTGGATGAGGCAAAAGCGGACTTCGAGAAGTACGCTCAGATTGGACTCTCATTTGATAAGGTCAGCGAAGAGCTGGAAGCTGAAGGCCTGGCAAGTTTTAACGCTGGGTTTGATAAATTGCTGAATGTGATCGAACAGCGCCGCAAGCAGTATGTGGATGGGCTGGGCGATCTTTTTGATGCGGTGGTAAAGCGCACTGAACAGTTTGACGCTGAAAATATTATTTCCCGGATTCATCGGATTGACCCAACAGTCTGGACGAATGATCCCGCCGACAAGGATGAGATTCAAAAGCGTTTGGGTTGGCTGACTCTGGCGGATGACAATCAGAGCCTGGTGGAGGATCTCTATGGTTTCGCCTATGAAGCCCTGGATGAGGACTTCGAGAAAGTCGTTCTTCTGGGTATGGGCGGATCATCACTGGCTCCTGAGACAATGGCCAAGATTTTTGAAGGGTATATCGAAGGCGCAGAACTCCGCATCCTTGACTCCACCATTCCGGAACAGGTCAAAGAAATGGATGAATGGGTGGATTATGGCAAGACTCTCTTCATCGTCTCCAGTAAATCCGGCGGCACCACTGAAACCATGAGCCTGTTCCATTATTTCTGGGATAGGGCCAAAGCGGAAGCCGGAAAAGACTTCGCTAAACACTTCATTGCCGTCACCGACCCCGGCAACAAACTGGCTGCGATGGGGAAAGAGCTAGGGTTCCGCGCAGTTATGACTGCCAACCCGAATGTGGGCGGCCGTTATTCAGCATTAAGCCAATTTGGCCTGGTGCCTGCTGCACTGATGGGCGTGGACCTGGATGAATTCCTCTGGGCTGCCAGTGATATGGCTGCCCGCTGTTCGCAGGATCAGCCGCTGGTTGAGAACACCGGCGCACTCCTGGGGATCATTCTGGGTGAAGCGGCCCTGGCCGGTAAGGACAAACTAACCTTCCTGACTGATGACGCTGTGGCGCCTTTAGGTGCCTGGCTGGAACAACTGGTCGCTGAATCCAGCGGTAAACTCGGTAAGGGCATTGTCCCGGTGGCCGATGAACCTCTGGTTGCGGCAGATGCTTATGGCAATGACCGGATTTTCGCTTATTTGCGGGCGACTGGTGAACAAGATGCCTTCGCTGCCATGCTTGTGAAAGCCGGACAACCTGTTGTGACGTTGGATATCCCCACGCTCTATGATCTGGCCGGCGAGTTCTATCGCTGGGAGTTTGCAATTGCTACAGCTTGTAGTGTGATTGGCGTAAATGCCTTCGATCAGCCGGACGTGCAGGACAATAAGGACCGCACCAGGAAACTGATTAAAGCCTATCAGGATGCCGGTCATTTGGATGAGCCTGAAACCCTCTGGGAAAAGGACGGTGTGGAAGTTGCTGGTGTGGATTTCGATGGCTTGAAGAAATGTGGTTCGGTTTCAGAGGTAATTGCGGCCTTCACCGCCCAGGCAAAAGACGGTGATTATATCGCCATCAATGCTTACCTGCCGCGGAACGAATCTGTGGAAGCCAAACTGACCGCTTTACGGGAGCGCATATTGAAAGCGACCAGCAAGGCGACCACCTTGGGCTTTGGCCCCCGCTTCCTGCATTCCACCGGGCAGCTACATAAGGGCGGCGCGAATAACGGGCTGTTCCTGCAGATTACTCAGGCCGACGCAGAAGACCTGGCGATTCCTGAAGCGTTTTATGGCTTCTCGATGCTTGCCCGGGCGCAGTCACTGGGTGATTTGGATGCTTTGCAGAGCCGTGACCGGCGGGTGATCCGCATTAACCTGCCAGCAGGCGATAAACTGGATTTCTAGATCCAAAATAGATGATGATAAGTTCCCGGTAGGTGAAATCCTCCGGGAACTTTTTTCTTACCCAGGGTAAATATTGTATAATTCCCATTAAGTATGAAAAAACGATCCAATTCAAGGAAAATGGAAAATCCGAGCGCCGGGAGGGGTGAATGAAAGTGTTGGCGGTTGATCCGGGCGAAAAACGGATCGGTCTGGCCATCAGTGACCCCACCGGGACGATTTCGCGCCCTTTAACGGTACTCACGCATGAGGCCAGGGCGAAGGATGCTCAAAAGATCGCTGAGATCGCTGCGGAAGAGGCTGTCGGGACGATTGTGATTGGGCAGCCACTGGATGCAAATGGCGAGGTTGGCCCCCAGGCACGCAAATCCATTCGTCTTGCAGAGGCCATCAGGGAATTTACCAAGATTCCAATCCATCTTTGGGACGAGAGCGGTACTACCCAGGCCGCCATTGGCAGCCGGGTGGCATTGGGTACCAGCCGCAAGAAACGCAAAGGGCATCTGGATGACCTGGCGGCCAGCATTCTGTTACAGGATTTCCTGATCCAAAACGAGGATTGGGTTCGGGGCGAGGAGGACCATCATGGCTAAAAAGCAGCGCCGTTCATTATTCCTTTTGATTGTTGTTTTGATCCTTTTGATCGGTTGTGTCGGGCTGGTCACAGGTTATCTGTATGTCTCACAGCAAGTTACAGCCCATTATGGCCCGGCATCACCTCTGCTATCGCTCACCCAGCGGGTGATTTACCCATTGGAGCTTTTCTCTAACCGAGTGAAAATGATGTCACCCACAAACCCGACCCTGCCGGAGCAGTCCTTTAGCGTGGGGCAGGGCGAATCGGTGTCGATGGTCTGCATTCGATTGGAGGATGAAGGTTTCATTCCGGATGCGGAATTGTTCCGGATTTACCTGGTCTACAGCGGCTTGGATCGTCAATTGCAGTCCGGGGAATACCTGTTGAGCGGTCAGATGTCGCCGATGGACATCGCGGCGGATATGCTGGATGCGACACCCAGGGATGCGACTGTGAGCATTCTAGCTGGGTGGCGGATTGAAGAAGTTGCTGCCAGTGTGGCGGGCAGCGGGTTGAATATTGAAGCCGAGGAGATCATTAATCTGGCTTATAACCCTCTGCCGGAATTCTTTGCCTATCTGCCGGTGGACAGCGCGCCGACTTTGGAGGGGTTCCTATTCCCAGGTGTGTATACCATCCCGCGTGAGGCAAATGCCATCACCGTGATTGAGACCTTCCTGGCAAACTTCTCAGCGAATGTCAGTCAGGAGATGTTGGACGGATTTGTGAGGCAGGGATTGACTGTGCAGGAGGCGGTGACTCTGGCTTCGATTATTGAGAAGGAGGTCGTCGTGGATGACGAAAAGCCACTGATTGCATCAGTCTTTTATAATCGGCTGAATGACGGCATGCGGTTGGAATCAGATCCCACAGTGCAGTATGCGCTGGGGTATCAGAATGATCTTGGGACATGGTGGAAATCCCCGCTGAGTGGTGCTGATCTGGGCGTGGAATCGCCCTATAACACCTACCAAATTCCTGCCCTGCCACCCACACCGATGGATAATCCGGATTTATTGTCTCTGCAGGCAGTCGCTTTTCCGGCTGAGACTCCATACTACTTCTTCCGGGCGGCTTGTGATGGTTCCGGACGGCATAATTTCGCGATTACTTATGAAGGACATCTAAATAATGGCTGTGAGTAAGTAGTAGAAGAGGAGTGATGATGGCTGTCTTAGGTATTGATATTGGTGGATCGGGGATCAAAGCCGCACCTATTGATGTGGAAACGGGCGAATTCCTGAAAGACCGGATTCGTATCCCAACCCCTGAACCGGGTACGCCTGACCAAGTCATTGAGGTGATCAAGCATATCGTCAGCGAATTTAACTGGCAGGGCAAAATTGGCGTTGGCTTCCCCGGCGTGGTCCGGCGAGGCGTGGTTATCACTGCGGCGAATGTCGCCCAGGAATGGACGGGCACGGACCTGCGTGAATTGATTGAGACCCACACCGGCTGCCAGGCTATTATCTTGAATGATGCCGACGCTGCCGGCCTAGCAGAAATGCGGTTTGGCAGTGGGAAACACTTTGAGGATCGGTATGTCATCTTCCTGACAATTGGGACCGGGATTGGCTCCGCATTCTTTATGAATCGTGAGCTCTGGCCAAATACGGAATTGGGTCATCTTCAGATCCGGGGTAGGGATGCTGAGCACCGGGCAGGGGATGGTGTGCGCAAGGAAAAGGACCTTTCCTGGAAGCAATGGGGGAAGCGGCTGAAGGAAGTCCTCCAGACGTATGACTTCTTATTCAGCCCGGATGCGATCATCCTGGGTGGGGGTGTCAGTCGGCAATTTGAGCAATATGGTAAATACCTGAAGGGCATTCGCGCCGAAGTGCTGCCCGCTGAGCTGGAGAACCAGGCGGGGATCATTGGCGCAGCAATGGCTGCTGAGGAAGGTATCGCTCTGGACTAATGCCTGTCAACGTATAAAAACCGGTGTGCTCATTTACTCAGCACACCGGTTATTGGTTAAGTGAGAATTCTCATTAGTCGTCCAGGGCATCATAGCCCGGACCATCTTCAAAGAAATCGTAATTCGTCTGGATATCTGCGGTGAGGTCCACCTCTTCATCTGCTGCCAAGCGGCGGGTGGCCTCCAAATGAACTGGATTGCCTTCGTAGTCATGCCCGTCGAAGGTCTCTTCGAAGCCAGCCGTTCCGACAGGTGCGGATTGGATTTCATTGCCCTGGGCCAGGAAAGCCTCAGGAACTTCATCTTCCGGGAAGATGGCATGGAAGGGGCATTCTGGGATGCATGCACCGCAGTCTATACAGGTTTCCGGGTCAATGTAATAGAGCGGCCATTCATCCTGCGGGTTGCCGGGCACGATACATTCCACCGGACAAACGGTTACACAACTGCCATCACGGATGCATAAACTGGTGATAATGTGAGTCATTATGTCTCCCAACTCCTGTTTTTATGGGATTGTAGTGGAGAGGAGAACCTTTGTCAAGCAGTTGATTTGCATTACAATTAATCCCCCATGACCGAAAAGATCGATACCACCAAACAACATCATCCCGTACTGGCCACGCTGGCAGGGATTATCTTTGTTTCCACTGCCTCACTGTTTATTCGGTTTGCCCAAGCTGAGGCTTCATCCTTAGTGATCGCTGCCGCCCGGCTGACGGTTGCCAGCCTGGTTCTGGTGCCGATGGCACTCATCCGTAATAAAAAAAGGCCTGTGCATTTGAGCTGGCAGGAATGGGGAAAAGGATTGCTCGCCGGGTTGTTCCTGGCCTTGCACTTCGCATCCTGGATCACGTCATTGGAATATACCTCGATTGCCAGTTCCGTCGTGTTGGTGACCACCACACCGTTGTGGGTCGCCCTGCTGTCACCGATGGTCCTTAAGGAGAAAATCCGGCAGACCGTGTGGATTGGCCTGGTGATCTCTGTGGTGGGTGGGGTGATTGTGGGTCTGGCGAACGCCTGTCAGTGGGATACCACTGGACTCACTTGCCAGGCACAGGGTTTTACTGGTCAGGCCATGTGGGGGAACGCTCTGGCGCTGTTTGGGGCTTGGATGGCTGCCGGGTATATGCTGATGGGTCGTCAATTGCGCAAGAAGCTTGATACGATTTCTTATACTACCTTGGTTTATGGCACCGCAGCAGGGATCCTATTGGGTGTGCTTATTATCAAGGCCGAACCCGTTTTCTCTTATAACTCCAAGACCTATCTATGGCTGCTGGCATTGGGGATTATCCCGCAGTTGCTGGGACATTCCCTGTTAAATTGGGCCTTGAAGTATATTTCTGCGGCCTATGTCTCGCTGACCTTGTTGGGGGAACCAATCGGCACTTCAATTCTGGCATATATCTTCCTAAGAGAAAGCCCCACACTCCTGGAAGGGGCGGGGGCTGTATTGGTCCTGGTGGGGATTGCGATTGGCTCTGTGCGCCGGACGGCAGCCAGAGCTAGTGAGGCATAACCTGACCTTCCGTATCAGCAACCATCTTGTCATGGAGTTTAGCTTTTTCTTCCTCGTGCAATCTGCCATAAAGATAATTGGTTTCGTGTAGCCTTGCGATTAAGCCTTCGTTGATCGCATTGGGGTGCATCCGCCACTGCCAGTTGCCAGAGGATGTGCCGGGATAATTCATCCGTGCCCATTCTCCCAGGCTGAGGAAGTCCTGCATTGGAGCCAGTACCCACGCTGCCACCGAGTCCCAAAGGACACGGATCATGGACCAGGCGATGTCACCCCCTGAGCGGGCGAGGTAACGACGGCAGAAGTCCTTTTCACGTTCGGGGGCAGCTTCGTACCAGCCGCGGGTGGTGTTGTTATCGTGGGTGCCAGTATAGGCAACGCAATTGACGGGATAGTTATGAGGCAGGAAGGCATCGTCCGGGTCGGAAGCGAAGGCAAACTGGAGGATCTTCATCCCCGGCAGCCGGAAGGCATCCCGCATTTCGGTCACGCCCTCGGTGATCACCCCGAGGTCTTCGGCAATGATCGGCAGGTTTCCCATTTTCTCTTTAATCACCTTAAAGAAGTCCTGGCCTGGCCCGTTGACCCAGCGGCCTTCGACAGCGGTCTCATTACCATAGGGGATTTCCCAATAGGCTTCGAAGCCGCGGAAATGATCCAGTCGGACCACATCGACCTGTTTGAGGACAGCCTGGAGGCGTGAAAGCCACCATTCATAACCCTGAGCTTGATGGACGTCCCATTTATAGAGCGGATTGCCCCAAAGCTGACCGGTTACGGAGAAATAGTCTGGTGGAACGCCGGCCACGACCTCCGGCAGACCATCTTTATCCAGATAGAACAGATCCTTGTGAACCCAGACATCTGCGCTATCGTAGGCAACAAAGATCGGCACATCACCAATGATCCGGACACCCTTTTCGTGGGCATATTCACGGACAGCCTGCCACTGCCTGAAGAAGATGAACTGAGCAAAAGCCTGCTGCTCAATTTCATCTTTGTGGGATTGGGTAAATTTCTTCAAGGCTTCCGGTTTACGCTGGCGCAGGTCCTCCGGCCAGGTGTCCCAGGGATTGAGGTTGTGTTCGGTCTTGATCGCCATAAAGATCGCAAATGGTGCCAGCCAATCTTTCTCCACCTCTTTGAAAAGTTCAAAATCCTTCTGCAGGGCTTCATCGCTAGTGGAGAGGAAATTTTGATAGGCTTTGGCGATGATCTTCAGTTTCCATTGAATCACTGGTCCGTAATCCACCCGTTCAAGGGGGAAGGTGGGCCGATCCGCGAGATCTTCCTTAGTCAGGAGTCCCTGATCCAGGAGGATCGTTGCGCTGATCAGATAGGGATTGCCGGCGAAGGCAGAAAAGCATTGGTAGGGTGAATCGGCATAACCGGTGGGGCCCAGGGGAAGAACCTGCCAAAATTGGCAACCGGATTGGTGAAGAAAATCTATCCAGCGAAAGGCCTCTGGTCCCAGATCACCGATCCCATCCGGGCCGGGTAAGCTGGTTGGGTGCAGGAGAATGCCTGCGGCACGGTTTTGTTTCATCCAAAACTCCTTGGCACTTATTTACTTTGAAGCACCTAATAATTCTTCATAAGCGGCGACATATTTGCGAGCAGAGTATTCCCAGGAAAAATCAGCCCGCATGCCATTGGCCTGAATTTGTGACCAGATATCCGGTTTTTGGTAGAGCCGGAAGGTCCGCTTGAGGGCAGTTGCGAAGGCAGAGGGATAGGGCTTGGTGAAGAGAATACCGGTGGATTCCTGAGGTTTTCGTGGTGAATAATGGATGGTGTCAGCCAAACCGCCGGTGGCCCGGGCGATTGGAACACAGCCATAGCGCATGGATATGAGTTGTGAGAGGCCGCAAGGCTCGTAGCGTGAGGGCATCATGAAGATATCTGCCCCGGCATAAAGCTGGTGGGCTAATTTTCCATCAAATTTAATGATGCTGCGAACCCGATCGGGGTAATCAACTTCCAATTGGAGGGCCATCTCCTCGACATAGGGGATGCCCGTGCCTAAAATGATTGCCTGCCAATCCTCATTCTTACAATGTTGGAGTCCTCGCAGGGCGATATCGATGCCTTTTTGTGGGTCCATTCGGCTGACGATGGTCAACAGGGGTGTTTCGGGGTTGATTTCCAGATTAAATTGCTTTTGCAGCGTTTCTTTGTTCTTCTTACGGAGGCCTAGGCTCTCCTGATCGTAATTCTGGCTCAAGTTGGGATCGGTTTGTGGGTCCCACCGTTCAGCATCCAGACCATTAAGGATCCCACTGATCACGTCCTTGCGTGTCTTGAGGAAATCGTCCAGTCCGCAGCCAAATTCCGGTGTCAAAATCTCTTCGGCATAATGGGGGGAAACAGCGATGATCCGGTCGGCGGAATACAATCCCATCGGAAGCGGGGCGTGCCTGGCCCATTCGGGCAGAATGGGATCGTCAATCGGCGGCAGGCCGTAATCCGTGAGTGCCTGCTGGACACCAAAACCCATGAAGGGCATGTTGTGAAGCGTGTGAATTGTTCGGGTGTCCTTCAAAGGCCCCTTGCGAAAGCGTTTTTTGGTCAGGGCATAAACGGATGTAGCGGTGTGCCAGTCATTGGCTTGGAGGATATCCACCCGCCAGTTGAGGAAATGGGGAAGCTCCAGCGCAGCCAATGAGAAGAAGACGAATTTATATCCATCTAAAATCGGATCAATGGAATAAACCGGGGATTTATCGTCAATGGGGTCGCCATCCAAAAGATAAATAGGAATAACGCCTTTGTCATAACGATAGACCTGGCATTTTTCGCTGCCATCGACTTTTGGTACATCGAATTCACCGATCAAGTGTGTATCGAAATCTCGCTCTTTGATGGCATAGTGGTAGGGGATCACCAGCCGAATATCCACCTCTGGCAGGTCCGAACCTGATCGGGTTGCATGATGGATGGCTTCCGGGAGCGCGCCGGCAACATCGCCAAGCCCGCCAACCTTGATGAAGGGTTCGGCTTCTGCGGCGAGGAAAAGAACGTTGAGGGTCATATTATTTCTTTTTCCGATCTGTGCTATTTGAGATGGGATTCAACGATCTCGATATAATCCTCGGTTTCTGCTGCTTCCGGTGAAGCGCCAAGGTTTTCGATCAACTCCGCAATTATCTTGGATTTCTTCTCGGCATCATCGCGGCTCCAGGTGCGGCTCTTGACCTCCAGGAAGTGACCAAGATCGGGTTTGATGAGTGTGTCAATGTTAATATAGAAGTCCACGCCTTTGTATTGGATCTTGAAACGGATGCGGTCCTTTTCGATATCCACTTCACTCCTCGGATCAAAGTATTCCCGGTAAAACCGCAGGGAGTGGGTAGCGGGGGCATAGTAGCGGCTGCGGGAAAGCATCACATCATGATCGAAAGCATCCTCACGGGTCACGCCAACCAGGGTTAGGCGGCCGCGGACATTGGTGATCTCGCCTGATTCATCGATGAATTCATCCTCACGGTAGCGCAGGCGGCCCTGGTTTTCATCTTCGAAGTAGAAATAAGTATCAAATTCATGGTAATGACGGGAGTAGATGACCTCAACCGAATCCTTTTTCAGGGCTTCGATGATGATATCTGGGTCCTTGACATGCACTTTGGCCTGGACTTCGAAGCTCTCCTGTTGCATCGCACCGCCGATGGCAATCAGCTTGGAGAGAACGGATTGTTCCCGTTCGATCAGGAAAGTGTCAATCCTCTTGGCATATTCCTGCGCATCCGCGATCAATTGATTCTCATTGAGTGTCAACAATTCCCGATCCCGCATCAGCCATTGGCCGTTGACCATCACATCGCTGATATCAGTGGCTTTGGCAGCATAGATCACCTGGGCATAAACGCCATTGGGGTCACGTTGGAAATTGGGGGAGTTGTGAAGTTCATTCAGATCCAGCAGGATCAGGTCAGCTCGTTTGTCGGGGACCAGTGAGCCGGTCAGGTGGTCAATATGGATGGCTTTGGCACCTATTGAGGTGGCCATAGCCAGGGTTTGCCTGGCGGGGAGTGCCGTGGGGTCACCGGATTCGCATTTGGCAACCATGGAGGCCAGGCGGATTTCCTCGATCATATCCAGGTCGTTGTTGGATGCGGGACCATCCGTGCCGATCCCTACATTGACTTTGTGATCCATCATCTTCTTGACCTTGGCAAAGCCGGAGGCCAGTTTGAGGTTGGAGGAGGGGTTATGGGCAATGCCGGCATGGGCGTGCTGGATTGTGCGCATTTCTCCTTCATCAATATGTACGCAGTGTGCGGCGATCACTTTAGCTTCGAAAATGCCGCGTTTTTTGACATAAGGCACAACCGGCATCCCGAATTCCTTGCGGATGTTCTCTACCTCGCCAGCCGTCTCAGCAATGTGAATATGGAGTGGCACATCATATTTCAGTGCCAGATCCGTGCAGGCTTTCAGAATCTCATCCGTACAGGTATAGGGGGCGTGTGGTGCGATGGCAGGGATGATTAAGGGATGGCCTTTCCAGGAGGCAATGAATTCTTCAGCGTATTTGAGTGCATCTTCATAAGAAGCCGCATCAGGGGTGGGGAACTTCAGAATAGATTCACTGCAGATGGCCCGTAACCCTGCCTCAGCTGTGGCCTCGGCAACATCCGCTTCGAAATAGTACATATCCACAAAGGTTGTCACACCACTGCGGATCGATTCGGCGCAGGCCAGTTGGGTGCCCAGGCGGACAAATTCAGGTGAGACGAATTCGCGTTCTACGGGCATCATGTACCCCATCAGCCACACATCCAGCCGCAGATCATCCGCCAGGCCGCGCAGCAATGTCATGGGGACATGCGTGTGGGCGTTGATTAACCCTGGCATCAGGATCTTAGCTTCGCAGTCCATCACGTTATCGGACTGGTATTGTTCCAGGATTTCCGCTTCCGGTCCCACAGCCAGGATGCTGTCGCCTTCAACAGCGAGTGCACCTGGTTTGTAGATATGGTATTGGTCGTCCATGGTCAGGACAGTAGCATTTGTAAAGATGAGGTCTGCTTTTTTCATTTTTCTCCTTAACAATAATTATTTTTGAGCAAGTTGGATTTTGCGCCTGAGGTAATCCAGGCTGGTATTTCTGGACCAAAGTGGCGCATGATCCTTCGGGCCTCCATAATGGCGAGTCGTGTTGTCATGGTCTTCGCCTTGGATGTAAACGATATAGAGCGTGACATGGGTATCCACAATCAGCGCTGCACCCAGGCAGGCATTCACATCAAGCTGCTTGGCATATTCTGCAACCTGGTTCTCAAAGAGGTCAATATCCTCGGGTTGGTCATCGAGGATGAAGCTCTTAAACTTCTTGGGATGTTCGGATTGGAGCTGCTCAATCAGAGTGCCGTCCAGCCCATATTCGACAACGCCCAGGCTGAGGTCTTTTTCGTTCAAGAGGGCATTGATCACGCCTTGCAGGGTTTCCTGATCACGGCCGTAAATGTTATTACCCAAGCGATCGAGGAGTTCCTGAACCACAGGCTGGGAGAGGGCAGCTGCTTCTTCTTCCGAGGAGGCTTTAGCAGTCACGCGGACATCAACCTGCCCGGGGTGGGCTAACAGCCCTACTGTGGGGTTGGCATATTCTTCCAGGTCACCGATCAGTTCATCAATTGCTGATTCACCTAATGAGGCAGCATGCAGAACAGTTGCTTTGATGATCCGGGTCTTCAATTCAAATTTCTGATGCAGGAATGGAATAATTGATTCGTGCAGGATGGTTTTCATCTCACTGGGTACACCCGGCAGGGAAATCACACAGGCTTCGCCCATATCCACGACATAGCACGGCGCGGTGCCGACCGGATTCTCGATGGGGAGTGACCCTTTGGGAATGTAGGCCTGTCGGCGGTTATTTTCAGTTGGTTTCCGGCCATAAAGCTTGAAACGTTCCTGAATCACTTCCCACAAATCTTCGCGATATTCCAGTTCCCGATCGGTTGCCATTGCGACAGCCTCGCGAGTGGGGTCGTCAACTGTGGGTCCCAGGCCGCCGGTGGTGATGATGATCTCCGCCCTGGTGAGGGCCTCTTTAATCGCTAAGGAGATCCTTCCGGCATTGTCACCGATAGTGGTGATCCTGTAGATATCAATTCCATGATCCCGAAGGGTCCGGGCGATATATGTTGAGTTTGTGTCCTGAATTTCACCTAATAATAATTCTGTACCAATTGTAATGATCTCTAATGTAGGCATTGTTCCTCCTACTGAATTTTAACCGATAATCCCCCTGAATTTCCAGTCCTGGCTCAAATTTCTTGACGCACCTTTCGCTTTAGCGTAGGATTAATTTATTATGGCAGAGAAACAGACTTACCAGCAGCAAGTGGGCCGACAGGGCGAAGATATCGCCGTAGATTACCTGCAAGAGCGAGGGTATCATATCCTGGATCGGAATTATCATTCCCGGTTTGGCGAGGTGGACCTGGTGGCTGAAATTGACGGAGTCATTGTCTTTGTGGAGGTCAAAGCCAGGACCAATAACCGCTTTGGGTTGCCAGAGGAAAGCGTGACACCGGAAAAGCTGGAAAAGATTTATGACACGGCTCTTTTTTGGCTTCAGGAACACACTGAGGTGCCGGATGACTGGCGGGTGGATGTGATCGCCATTCAGATGAATAAGGCCCATCATCCTCAAGATATTCAACACTTTATCAATATCGATTTATGACTAATACAAACAAACTCCCATTGGTGATTATTGTTGGCCCCACAGCTGCGGGGAAGACTTCCGTGTCCATTGATCTGGCTGAAAGGCTGGATGGTGAGATCGTCTCGGCTGATTCGCGGCTCTTATATCGCGGGATGGATATCGGTACAGCCAAACCCACCCAGGAAGAAAAGCGGGACGTGCCGCATCACCTGATCGATATGGCGGACCCGGATGACACCTGGAGTTTGGCGCTTTATCAACGCAATGCCTACCGAGTGATTGATGAGATCCATGCCAGGGGGAAACTCCCGATTCTGGTGGGTGGCACCGGTCAGTATGTGCGGGCGATCATTGAGGGCTGGCGGATTCCGCCTCAGCCGCCAAATTATGATTTGCGGGATGCGCTAAACAGGTGGGCGGATGAGATTGGCACAGAAGCCTTCCATGAGCGTCTGGCAAAGCTTGATAAAGAAGCCGCTGAACAGATTGACTACCGAAACGTACGGCGGGTGGTCAGAGCGATGGAAGTGATCCTGTTAACGGGTGAACGGTTTTCGGACCTGCGCCGCAAGCAGGAATGTCCCTATAAACCGATCATCCTTGGTATTTCCCGGACCAGAGAAGAACTTTACCAGCGCATTGATCAGCGAATTGACCTGATGCTTAAAGCGGGGCTGGTTGAAGAGGTCACCGCTTTGAAGGATGCTGGGTACGCACCCGATCTCCCAACAATGTCAGCGATTGGGTATGGAGAGATCCTCCAGTATCTGCAAGGCGAAATTTCCTATGATGAGGCGGTAGCTTTAATAAGGCGCAACACCCGGATTTTTGTCCGCCGGCAGGCGAACTGGTTCAAACCTGATGACCCCCGCATCAAGTGGTTTGACGCGCATGAGGACATGTTGGAACGGATGCTCTTAACGGTAAGGAGGGCTTTGAATGAACTATGATGATCGTCCTTGGTTGGCCCATTATGACGAGGGTGTGCCTGAGTCCATTGATGTGCCTGAAATTACTTTGGTTGATCTGCTGACTCAGTCAGTTGAGCGTTTTGGCTCCTCTACCTGTATTATCCATAATGGCAAAGAATGGACTTACGATGAATTGGATCGGGAGTCAAACCAATTCGCTCACGTTCTCTTGGCGCAAGGCCTGCAAAAAGGGGAGCGAGTGGGCCTTTTTCTGCCCAATACAGCAGAGTTTGTAGTCGGATATTACGGCATTTTGAAAGCCGGTGGGGTCGTTATGGCATTGAACCCCGCCTACACGCCTTCTGAGGTGCAAAAACTGGCGGAAGAATCGGGAATTCGCTTCTTGATGCTGCCTGCCCAGTCCTATCCAAAGCTGGAACCCCTCAGGCAAGCAACGCCGATCGAGCGGTTTATTGTAGTGGATGACGCTTCAGTTAATTTGGTGACAGGGGACATCTCCTGGGCCAAGGTGCTGGAAAGCGAAAATCCTGAAGCAGTTACCGGTGTCCAGATTGGCCCGGATGACCCGGCAGTGTTTCAATATTCGGGCGGCACTACCGGTACGCCTAAATGTGCCGTTGGGCTGCACCGAAATCTGGTGGCAAATGTCCACCAGTTCCGCCAATGGCTGGTGAACACCCACGAGGGACAGGAAACCGTTTTGGTTGCCATTCCCTGCTATCACGTTTACGGCATGGTTCTGGGGATGCATCTGACGATCCGCCTGGGAGCTCGGATGGTGTTGATTGCCAACCCGCGGGATATGGACGGGCTGCTTGGCGCGATAGAAACTTACAAGGCCACCGTTTTTCCGGGTGTGCCGAACCTGTATGCCGCGATCAACCATTATCCGGCTGTTTTGGCAGGGAAGTATGACCTCTCTTCTGTCAAAGCTTGCATTTCCGGCTCTGCGACGCTGCCAATGAAGGTGAAGCGTGAGTTTGAAGCGCTGACCCATGGACACCTGGTGGAGGGCTATGGTCTTTCAGAAGCGCCAACCGCAACGCACTGTAATCCCATCCTGGGTGAGAACCGAGAGGGCTCGATTGGTCTGCCGCTGCCGGGTGTGACCTGCCGGATTGTGGATTTGGAGACCGGAACTAAGGATTTGCAAATTGGAGAAGCCGGAGAATTGATCATCCGTGGCCCGCAGGTGATGTTGGGCTATCACCAGAAACCTACTGAGACCTCCCAAACCTTGCGGGAAGGCTGGCTGTTCACTGGTGATGTCGCTCGGATGGATTACAGTGGCTATTTTTATCTGGTGGATCGCAAAAAGGACGTTATCAAGGTCGGTGGATTTCAAGTCTGGCCTAATGAGATTGAAACCGTGATCCGGCAGCATCCGAAGGTCCGGGAAGTCGCCGTGGCTGGCGTGAAGGATGAAGATGGCGCTGAGGTTGCCAAAGCCTGGATTGTGCTAAATGAGGGGCAAAAGGCGTCGGCTGAGGAAATCAAGGTTTTCTGCAGAGCTGTGTTGACGCAATATAAGATACCGAAATATATTGAATTTCGAGAAGCACTGCCAACGACAGGTGTGGGGAAAGTCCTCCGGCGGGTTTTGGTGGCTGAGGAATAAAAAACCAGATAACAAAAAAGCTGCTTCATGTGTGAAGCAGCTTTTTTAATTTCAGTTTGTGTCTTAGAGTTGGACGGGGATCCCACCGTTCTTATCCACCGGGGTGGGGAAGATGGCGAGGAATTCCTTGGCATCCAGGGTTTCAACCTCAAGAAGTTTCGATGCAATCTGATCCAGTTCATCCCGATACTTGGTGAGAATGGCTTTCGCTTCGGTATAGGCTTCCTGAATGAGCTTTTGAATGGCGGTGTCAATCTGAGTGGCAATCTGCTCGGAGTAGTCCCGCTGTTCGGAGATCTCACGGCCAAGGAAGACCAGTTCTTCTTTCTTGCCATAGACCATTGGACCAAGTTCGTCGCTCATACCCAGGCGGGTGACCATCGTGCGGGCGAGTTTTGTCACTCTTTCAAGGTCATTGGAGGCACCGGAAGTGATGTCATTGAAGACGATTTCTTCGGCTGCCCGGCCGCCCAGCAGACCGATCATGTCACTGAGGATTTGCTTGCGGGATTTCAGTACCCGATCTTCTTCCGGGAAGGCGATGGTGTAACCACCGGCTTGACCACGGGAGATGATGGAGACTTTTTGGACGGTGTCCGCTTCCGGCAAAGCATTGATTACAACAGCATGGCCGGCTTCGTGATATGCGATGATCTTCTTTTCGCTTTCATTGATCAGGCGGCTCTTGCGTTCAGGACCGGCGATCACACGTTCAATGGCTTCCATGAATTCAGGTTGTTCGATCACCTTCTTGTTCCGACGGGCTGCAAGAATGGCGGCCTCATTTACCAGATTCTCGAGGTCAGCGCCGACAAAACCGGGGGTTGAGCGGGCAATATCGTTGAGGACAACATCCGGTGAAACTGGTTTGCCTTTGACATGGACTTCGAGGATTTCCTCACGGCCTTTGATGTCAGGACGATCCATGGTGACCTGGCGGTCAAAACGACCAGGGCGCAGCAGGGCGGGGTCAAGGATGTCAGGCCGGTTGGTGGCGGCGATGATGATCACGTTGGTGTCAGTGTCAAAGCCGTCCATTTCAACCAGCAATTGGTTCAAGGTTTGTTCACGTTCGTCATGACTGCCCCCCAGGCCAGCACCACGGTGACGGCCAACAGCATCAATTTCATCGACAAAAACGATCGCCGGAGAGTGCCGTTTGGCCTGTTCAAACAGGTCACGGACCCGGCTGGCGCCGACGCCGACGAACATTTCAACGAATTCGGAACCGGAAATGGAGAAGAAGGGGACGCCTGCCTCACCGGAGACGGCTTTGGCCATCAATGTTTTACCGGTACCCGGGGCACCGATCAACAAAACACCTTTGGGGATCCGAGCGCCCAGGGCAATGAATTTTTGCGGTTCACGGAGGAATTCGACCACTTCCTGGAGCTCTTCTTTGGCTTCATCCACACCGGCAACATCATCAAAGGTCACAGTGGGATGGTCTCCGGAGAACATTCTTGCCCGGGACTTCCCAAAGGACATTGCAGCATTGTTGTTGCCCTGTGCCTGGCGGAAGATGAAGAAGAACAATCCGATCAGGATCAGGAATGGCAAAATATAGCTTGCAACAGATAAGAGTTCGAGCATTGGGCTGGGCAGAAGGATATCAATGGTGATATTTTCTGCCGAGAGCTGCTCGGAGGTAACACCCAGCTCAAGCAACTGCGCTATGAGTGGCATGTTGGGATCTTTTGTTGAAGTGTTGACAGTATCACTATTTTTGTAAGTGATGGTCAGGTAACTATCATCTTCAGTAATGGTGTCTACCGTGCCAGCCTTGATATCCTCAGCAAGTCGATTGAAGGAAATTTCCGAGGAATCCATCGCCTGCTGATTTAAGGAAAAGAACACCATCACGATTATTGCCACGAAGAGCATTAAGTAGATGATATATGATTGGTTACGAGATTTCACATAAACCTCCAGCGATTTATAATCTTCGAACGTTAATTGATAATGACCATGGTATTATACCAATCTTAGGATGCGAAACCAACCACTCTAACAAAGGTTAATGAATCTTATATATTTATGGCTTGGCGTGATTTTCGCAGCATCATGCGGTCATGGCGTGAAACGGCGGCGATCAGTTGGGCCAAATCTGGCTGGTCGAACAATCCTTTTTCGTGGAGTGAATCGAGGATTTCCAGAGAGGCCATCCGGTTCTGATAGAATTTTTGGTAGGCTTCCTTGGGATCTTTTTGGTTATAGGATCTTTCCATGGCCCAAGAACTTGCATCCGGGGCGGGGATTACAGAAGTGGAGCCAGCAACAATTTGCTGCCATTGCGGTAAGTAGGCCTCAGCTTCCAGATCAGCTAGATACCAGAAAATCTCTATCAGTTCAGGTGTGGCATGGAAGGTGTCTTCCGGCAGGAAACGCAGCCAGTAATCCATCACAGCCGGTGTGGCGCGCATGATGGCTAGATTCGCTTCGGGGGAAAACTGTGGTTCGACGTACGGTTGACCTTTTATGGTCTCCAGCCAGCTTCTCACATCTGCAATGGTTCCCTCATTGCCTTTGTAGCCATTTTTCTCGGGGTGGATCTGGAAAGTTGGGAAGCCCAGGGCCTGCATGGGCTCGATATCCCGAATCGGGTCATCTCCAATCATCACGATTTTCCCTTCAGGCCAACCCAGCCGCCCCAAACATTCAGCATAATACGTCATGTGGGGTTTGGTGAAATGGAAGTGTTCGTAGGTGGTGAAGTATGGGAATGACTCTGGTTCCAACCCAGCCCACAAGATCCGCTCACGGGTTGCAACCTCCGGGAAAACGGGGTTGGTGGCAATTGCGAAATCAAAATGCTGCTGCTTGCACCATTCCACCAGTTTGAGCGCCTCGGGACGGGAGGCCGTGAGAGGTTTCAGCTTGGGATATTCATCTGTATAGAAATCGAGGATAGTTTCCTTGTGTGCAGCTTCGGTGGTTCCCATGGGCGCATAGAAATTCTCAGCGAAGATCTCTGACAAGAGTTTGCCGGGGTCTTGATTGCTTTCCATTTGTTTGACAGCAAAGGAAACCTGTTTTTGAATTGATTTGTTTGAACCGAGATCATTGAGTGCGTTTCCGAGGCTTGTGAAGTATTTCGGAAAAAACTGGTCTGTGTTCGTTGAAAGTAGTGTGTCGTCCAGGTCAGATAGTATTGTTAGGTTCATTCAACTTCCTTAAAGAGGTCCAAAATGGGGTGGCATTCGCCACAGCCAATATAGGGATTCTTGACATCCCGATGCATTTTCTTGCAGTAAGCACTGATCTCCACTTTCCGCCCAATGCCCAGAAGGCCCTTCTTGATTTCACCGGTCAGGATCATATTCGGACAGTTGTTGGCAAGCAGGATTTCCGGGACAGGGCAAGATTGGCAGTCCTTTTGGCTCCATTCGGAGGACGCATTAGTTAATAAGCGGCATTCTTCATGTTCGCGCCCGCGATAATAATCGCCATAGAAAAAGGGACATTCTTTTCCGATGCTTGGGATTCTCATAGCTTCCTGCCTTAATAATGAATCCCCTTGCGGGGATTCGGATTTTCTACTTAAAGGTGGAATTTGATTGGATTAAACTCGTGTCACGTAATTCCCGTTACGTGTGTCCACACGAATGACGGTGCCTTCCTCAACGAAGGAGGGGACAGTCACCTCAAGGCCGGTCTCGGTCATAACCTTTTTGGTCACGCCTGTGGCCGTGTCGCCGCGGATGGCGGGATCAGCGCGGGTGACCAACAGGTCCACTGAGGTCGGGAGTTCCATATCCAGAGCTTCCGAGCCAAAGAACATCAGCTTGACCTCAAGGTTCGGTTTCAGGTATTCCGCCATATTACCAACGATATCCTTGCTGATGGGATATTGTTCGTAATTCTGGTTGTTCATGAAATAATAGAACTGGTCATCGCTATACAGGAATTGGGCATTGTGATAATCAAGCCTGACATCCTGCACCCGGTTGCCGGAAATGAAAGTCATTTCCAGTGTCGTGCCCTTACGCAGGTCACGAGCTTTGATCTTGATGGTTGCGGAGCCACGGCCAGGTTTATTGTGGGAATATTCCAGCACTTTATACAGACTGCTGTCTTGCTCAAAGGTGACGCCTTTGCGGAGTTCATTTACATCGATCATATAAGTTTAATCCTCTTTAACTTCTGAAAAAATACCATGAGGATTATAGCCCAGTATGTTGATGATTACAAGGCTGACCCTCTATATAGATGTACACAATAATGAGTGAATGACTGGCCTGCTCAGGACTTGGGATCCTTCTCATCTAGACCGCATAGTCGCAGGGATAACTGCCAGAGGCGCTCAGCGGGTTCCTCTTGTTGAGCATAGCGGCTGGGATCAATGGGGTGGCATTCCTTGAAATACCACTGGTTTTGATAAGGTAGATGCGACCGGCAGGCCAGGTAAACGATGGTCTCAGCAGCGACCTCAGGTGGGTTGCCATGGCTGCTGCGCTTGCCCCAGAACCATTTCACAAACCCGTTGGTGTCTTTCGCGCCGATCTGGGTATTGATCAATCCTGGATCGACAGCGTAAGCTCGAATAGATGAGTTGGCACTAAATCTTCGATTGAAGGCCAGGGTGAAGAGGACATTCGCTAATTTCGATTGCTTGTAGGCCTTGAGAGTCCCATAATGGTGGCTGAACATCACGTCTTTCCAATGGATGCGGGTATGGCGGTGCGAACCTGAGCTGACCGTCAGCACACGTCCTTGAGGGGCACGCTGCAGGTAGGGCAGGAGCAGGTGGGTGAGCAGGAAGGGCGCCAGGTGATTGACCGCGAATTGCCGTTCGATGCCGTCTTCGGTCAGCGAATACCAGCTGGTCACTGCGCCGGCGTTGTTCACCAGTACATCAAGATAATCCGTGTCCCAATCCTTCAGCTGGGAAGCAACCTGGTCAGCCAATTCGCGGATTTGGGTTTGGGAGGAGAGGTCTGTTTGGATGAAACGGCACTCGGTTGCAGGGAAGTTTTTCTTGAGGACTTTCTCAGCAGCTTCAATCTTTTCAGGAGAACGGGCTACACCGATCAAGCGAAAGCCTTCTTCAGCCAATCCTTTCATCGCTGCCAGGCCCAGGCCAGAGGTTGCACCAGTGATCAATACAGTCTTTTTCTGTTTTATATCCACTTTATTTACTTTCTTATAATATTAACCAATTGATTACACCAATTAGTATAACCAAGCGCTTTACTTTTTGCAAGCTTGGGATTAGACTTAGGTTAAGTTTATCAAAAGAAGATTGAAAGGAAAGACCATGTCATATCGGGTTTGCATAACAGGTGCAGTGGGTGGTCTGGGTAAGGCGTTTGCCCGGGAATGCGCCTCCCGTGGGTGGGATCTGTTCCTGACGGATTTGTCCGATGAAAAATTAGCGCTTCTGGCAAGTGGGCTGGAGCGACAATATGGCGTTCAGGTGCTTTATGCACCCTGTAACTTGATTGAACCACGGGAGCGTGATGCTTTTTGGAAGCGGAACGCTGACCTGGGGGTCCGGTTTGATATGCTGATCAATGTCGCTGGCCTGGATTTTGAAGGAGCGTTGATGGACCGCAGTGGAGATGAAATTAATACGATCATCCGCCTGAATATTGAGGCAACGGTTTCCATGACCCGCTCAATGATCGATTCACAGCTGGGGGACCGACGACTGCATATCATCAACGTCAGCAGCCTGGCGGGGTTTTATCCGATGCCTTTGAAAGCTGTTTACGCCGCCTCAAAGCGCTTCCTTCTGGATTTCTCCAGAGCGATGCGTCAGGAATTGCGAAGTGCGAATATCCGGGTGATGGCGCTTTGTCCCGCTGGAATGGCAACCAAACCTGACACAATCCATAGTATCGATTCTCAGGGCTGGATCGGAAGAATCACGACCATGCAGACTGGCACTGTAGTCGCCAGAACGATTAACCGGGCCCTGGCAAACCACTCACTTTATATCCCGGGCGGTATGAACCAGGTACTGCGGTCACTGAGCACTCTTGTTCCACCGGACTGGGTGGCTGGGTTGATCCGCCGCCGTTGGGAAAAGACCCGTGAAATAGCCGCTCAATATGGCAGCCAGGAAAATGTCCGTGAGGGGCAAATGGCAAACCAACCTGAAGTTGCCCAATCCGCTTGAGATAGAGGAATTATGAGCCGAGAGAACGTAAAACAACACATATTGATCTCCACAATTGATGCAATTGAAAAACATGGGTTATCCAACCTGACAACCCGTCTGATTGCCGATGAGGCAGGGGTGAACAATGCTGCCCTTCATTATTACTTTGGTACGAAGGAACAATTGGTGGATGCAGCGTTGGATCAGACTGCGCGACATATGTTGGAAGATACCGAAGCATTCGTGAAGAGTGAAGGGCACATAGAGGAACGGATCAAGTCGATTTTGATCTATCTAATAGATGGCATTCAGAAATACCCGAATATTATTCGAGCCCATATGATTGGTCCTTTATTTTATAAGGAACGGCAGGAGAGTTTACTAAATTTGTTGGATTCTTGGATTTCGCTGACGGCTGAAGCGTTAATCCCATTTGTTGAAGTGGAAAAAATGACAGGGGTGCGGATGCACCTGAATATGATCTTCTCACAAATCCTGATGGCAGGTTTATTCAATTACCCGACTTCCGGCCAGACCTGGATGGATTTCCAGGATGAGAAAGTCCGGGGAGAATTCCTGGATGAGGCGATCCGTTTGCTTCTTAATTCATAATAAAGGATTGAGAAGAGACGGTAGAGAGGGAAGTTTATAAGTATTGTGTTTAACATGATTATGGGGGAAATTGCCTAATCTGGTTTTTATCCGATTAGCTAAATAGGTTTATAATTTCTTAAGGTAATAAATTGTCATAATTTGATCTGTGGAAACAAATTGATTCTTTAGGGTTCGCCAAACGCAACCTTGGATTTACTGTGTTGTTTAACATCATAGAAAAATCTTGAAGGTTGCCAGAGAAAGGTTATCATGATTAATATTCATAAAGTAGATCTGAAATCCAATTCTGAAATCGACCGATTTGTTCAATTTCCGTTTGACCTCTACGCCGGTCATCCGCAGTGGGTGCCGCCTTTCATTGTTGATGTTAAAACAATGATGAACCCTGAGAAACACCCATATTATGAGCATTCGGATGCTGAATTTTTCATCGCAGAAAAGGATGGGAAAGTCGTGGGCAGAATTGCGGCTTTGGAGAATAAACCCTTCAATAAATATCATGACGCCAAAGATGCTGAGTTTTATCTTTTTGAGTGTGTCAATGACCAGGAAGTGGCCAATGCCCTGTTTGAAACCGTAATGAACTGGGCAAAGGACCGGGGACTGACGAAGCTTGTTGGCCCGAAAGGGTTTGGCCCCCTGGATGGTTATGGCATTCAAATTGAAGGTTTTGAACATCGCGAAATGATGAACATGATGAACTACAATTATCCCTACTACAGGGATCTTGTGGAAAACCTAGGTTTCACCAAGGTTGTGGATTTCGTTTCCAGCTATATGGACCCCCAGAAGTTCCAGCTTCCTGAGAAGGTCCGTAAGGCAGCCGAAATTGCTAAGAAACGCGGCACCTTTGAGGTGATCGATTTCAAGAACAAACGTCACCTGAAGCAGTGGGCGGATCGGATTGGCGAAGCCTATAACAAAGCCTTTGTGAAGAATTGGGAATACTATCCGCTTTCTGCACGTGAGATCGAATTTGTGGTCTCCAATGTGATGACCATCGTGGACCCTGATCTGATCAAGATCATCACCAAAGGTGGGGAAGTTGTTGGGTTTGTGTTCCCCTTCCCGGATGTCTCCGCTGCAATGCAGAAAAATGGTGGTAAGTTGGGGCCGCTGGCAATAGTTCGTTTGTTCAGTGAGATCAAGAAGACGGATTGGATCTCTTTCAACGGTGTTGGTATCCTTCCTGAATATCAGGGTCTAGGCGGCAATGCGATTATGTACGCTGAACTTGAAAAGGCTATGCATCAAAACACGCAATTTGTCCATGCCGAACTGACACAGGTGGCGGAAACAGCGAAACAGATGCGCAAAGACCTGCAAAACCTGGGCGTCAGGTTCTATAAGAACCACCGGGTTTACCAACGGGACATCTAATTTATCAGTGAATGAGACAACCCCTGCCAACCCGGTAGGGGTTGTTTGTTTCTTAGCAGATGGCAAGTTTTACAAGGTATGTTTTGCAGGGTACACTAGAAATCCCTTTTCAAGAGAAGATGATTGAGGATAGCCATGGAAAAGCAAAAGAATCTTGGAAAAACACTCATTATCATATTATTGGTTGTATTGTTGGTTGCTACCATCGGGGCAATTATTTTCCTGACAGTTGGCATCCGCCAGACAATCGTTTCGACAGTCAGCCCGCTTCAGGAAGCCAACCAGGCAATTTCGGATCAGGTCAACCAACTGCTTCATCCCACGCCAACAGTGTTGCCGGACCCTGTGACTATCATCCGGGATGTCCAATCCATGGCGAGATTGGAAACGATCCAATATTCAGTAGAAAAAGTGATCACCGCGGAGATCAATCAGGGCGTTTTCGGACCGCTGTTTGGGGATAAGCTCCTTTTTGTAGCTCATGGATATGTGATTGCCGGTGTGGATTTGTCGAAGCTCACGGTTGAGGATCTGGCTATGGATGGTGATGTGCTAAGAGTGCATTTGCCGGATGCAGAAGTATTCGTTGCCACGCTGAATAATGACGATTCCTATGTTTATGACCGGACAACAGGGATATTTAAAAAGAGCGATCCAAATTTGGAAACAGATGCCCGGCAAGCAGCTGAGGAAGAAATTCTGAATGCTGCTATTGATGACGGCATACTGGAACAGGCGCAGATCAATGCAGAAGCCTTTATGGAAAGGCTGTTCAATGACCTCGGCTATTATTATGTCGTTTTTGAATGAGGGGAAATTAAAGAATTTGGTCGTAAAGAGTCACTAAGTTTCGACCAGCATCTTTGGATTGATAGGCTGCCTCGTCCGCCTGCTGGATGAGTTCCTTTAGGCTGCAATTATCTTTATTCATAATCGTAACGCCCTGGCTGATGGTGATCCAGAGGGAAAGGTTGCTTGGCGAGAAAGGTCTTTCTTCCACAGTCTTTCTGATCCTTTCAGCGACATCCAACGCACCCTCGTTATTGGTCTCAGGGAGCAGGATGACGAATTCCTCACCGCCATAACGGCTCAGGATGTCAATCGAACGCAGGTTGGATCTCAATCTTTGCGCCAATTCCATTAGGACCTGATCCCCAACATGGTGGCCATAGGTGTCATTCACCATTTTGAAATGGTCAATATCGAGGAAAATGACTCCTAACGGGCGGTTAAACCGGAGGGAGCGATCAATCTCACGGTAACCAAGTTCGCTTAGCCCACGTCGATTGTAGACGCCAGTGGTCATGTCCAAACGAGCCTGGTGCTGACGTTCTTCAAAAAGCTGGGCATTTTCAACCGCGATGGCGGCTTGCTGAGCGAACATGCTCATCAAGTCCTTTTCGTTTTCCGTGAATTTTCTGGATCGGTCAGAATTCATGATCCCGATTACACCCAGGAACCTCTTGCCAATCATCAATGGCGCAGCAATGGCCGCATGGATTGGGCTTTCCTGGTAACAGTCCATCTGACCATCCCAATTCTTGTAATCTTCCAACATCTCAATATGCTGGGTCTGGGCCACATAGCCCATCAGCCCTTCATTCATGCTGATGGTTTCGCCGATATAATCTGTAGACCCCATATTATGGCTGACCAGTATTTGAATGGTGTTATTTGATTGATGGACCAATCCTAGTTCACCTCCTGTTGCATGGAGGAGGTCGGTGGCCCGTTGAAGGATGGCTTGCAGCAAGTTCTTGAGACCCAGCTCCTTGGTGATGTCCGCTGTGGTTGCCCTAAGGGCTTCCAACTCATCCCCCCGGCGGCGCTCATTGGCGTAAAGGCGGGCGTTTTCCAGTGAGATCGCGACCTGATCGGCAAAGGCTGTCACCAGGTCAATCAGCTGTTTGTTGTCATAGAAATTCGGCTGGCTGTGGTCCAATGTGAGCATCCCAATCACACGGTCACGAACCTTCAAGGGAATGCCCAGCCAAGAACGGATATAGGAGTGGTCTTTGTCTCCGAAAATGCCATAGATATCTGGGGCGTCATTAAGAACATAGGGTTTTCCGGTCAGGATGACTTGGCTGTTTGGGTTGTCACCGGGAATTGGGAAGCGTGTTCCGACGGGATCAATTTTGGCCGGCCAACCTCGGCCGTCTTTAATTTCAAGGAAACCATTGTTGAGGATTTGGATAGATGCACTGTTAAAGGGAACGACTTCTGCCAACTGATCGAGAATTGAAGAGATGGCAACATTGGGATCAAGATTGCTGGCGACAATCGCGCCGGCCATGTGTAGTTTTTCTGCTTCCTGGGCTGATTTTTGAGCATTTTCAAGTAATCTCTGCTTGTAAATTGCCTGGGAGATTTGATAAGATGCCTGTTGGGCCAGATTAATCTCTGAGCTGACAAATTTGTGAGGGGTACTGAATCCAAAGATGACTGCACCTAGTTTGTGATTGTCTACAATGAGTGGCAGTGCGATAAGTGATCTGGTCTGGAACAAATCCTGGAGTTTTGGTGAAATAATATCAGATCCGCTGACATCCTCCAGGATCAGCGGCTGGCGGTTGGATAACACAATTTTGGTCACCGATGGATCTACCTGGTCCAGGACGGATTGGATTTGATTGCCAAAGGGCAATCCGTTATGGGCAGAGCCGGCGACCTTTTGTTTGTTTTCATCCCAAAGGGCGATGGAGCAGTTATCTGCGTTAATGAGTGTCAGGATTCGACGGGCAACAACATCTACCATCTCTTCAACATTTTTCGTGCTAAGAGATGCAATGGTGATTTCATTGAGCTGCTCAAGGAATTGTCTTTGACGATGTAATTCTTGCTGATTGCGGTATTGGACGATGGCATTTCCGATGATGCCACTGACGATCTTCAGAATATTGATTTCTTCATCTGTCCAGGCTCTCTCTTGTTGAACGGCATCAAATCCGATAAATCCAAGGATCTTGCCGGCATTGACCAGAGGGATCCCGATCAGAGATTTGACCTGACCTTTTTCTAAGGTACTCTTGAGTTCCTGTGCTTTTTGCGGTAATTGGGCGAGGTCGGTGATCAAGATTGTTTCATGTTTCTTAATCCTACTGACCCAATAGTCGTAGGAGGTGCATTCGAGATTTTGTAAATACTCGATTTGCGGCTCAATGCATTCCTGACACCATTCATGGGTATTGCTCATGGTGTTGGCCTCAGGGTTGAAAATAAAAACATAACTGCGATCAACTTTTACATATTGACCAACCTCAGCCAACAGCTTGTTGATATGGCTGTCAATATCATCCAACGATAAATTTATGAAATCAATGGAGAGCCTTGTGATGAGACGCTCAAATTCTGTTCGCCTAAGTAATTCGAGCTCTGAAAGCTTGAGATCGGTGATATCTCTGCCGGTTGACAGGAATTCCCATTCGCCGGTTTCAGGGTTTTGGATGTATTTATCAATCCATTGATGCCAGCGGATCTCTCCTTTGGAATCGATGATCCGAAGCTCAATCATCGCCTGCTGGTTATTATTATGAAATTTGGCGATGTGATCTTGTAATTTTTGTTGGTCATCAGGGTGGATATAGTCCAGGCAGGAGAATCCAATAAGTTCCTTTGGAGATTTCCCAAAGTATCTGCAATAGGATTTATTGGCGAAGATCAAGGTCCCATCCGCCAGCCATTTACAGATTAAATCCGGATGGTTATTGATGATATTGCTGTAATCATCGTGCGCTTTGGGGCTATTTATGATCTGGCTTGAGGCCTGAATTTCCATATTTCTCTTTTTAGTCAGATACCATTATGAGGGTGCTACTGTTATATATGCGTACAAACCTCTATATTTGTACGGAGGAATGAAATATTTGTCAGGTGAATTTCATTCTTTGTGTATTTTATAGGATATATGGATAATATGGGTGTAATAACTTTGGGTTAATCCGCCCCGAAAGCAGGAAATTTATTGATTTTTATGAATTGGCTGGAGGAGGAATCCGGGTGTTTATTTCAAATTGGTCATAATATCGGCAGGGGGGCGATGCTGCCTGAGCAGTGCTGCCATCTGGCGCATCGGCTGGTTAATGTGATTGAAGAAGGCGCGATAGCCCTCGCAAAGGACATTTAGCCCATATTCGCCCTCAGGTGTGTGCAGGACACGGTTCTTGGGACAGCCCCCTCGACAGGCGAACAACACCTCACACTCCAAACAATACCTGGGTAATTTATTCCTCTTGTTCATCCCAAATCGGATTTGGTTGTGCGAGCGAACGAGGCCAACTAAGTCAGTTTTGATGATATTCCCGAGTTTATGTTTGGGCTCAACGAAGTGATCACAGGAGAACAGGTCCCCATTGTGCTCCAACAACAGCGCCAGGCCGCAGGTCTCGCTGAAAATACAAAGTCCATCCCGCGCACCGACCCATTTGCTCAGGGCAACATCAAAGGTCTGGACGAAAACATGGCCGACATCCAGCTTCACCCACTCATCAAAAATGGTGATCAGAAAGTCGCCATACTGACTGCCGGTCACGGAGCGATCGGTAAGTTTATTGCCAACCTGATAGCCGGTCTTGTTATCCCGCTCCACGATGGGGATGAATTGGATGAATGTGGTGTCCAGCTCATCACGTAAATACCGGTAGACCTCCATCGGATGCATGACGTTGGCGGCATTGACAGTGCAGAGTATGTTGTAATCCACCCCGTGTTCCTTAAGCAACGCTAACCCAGCCAGAACCCGATCCGAACTGCCTTTACCGGCCTTGTCCTTGCGGTAAACGTTATGCAGCTCAGGCGGTCCGTCAATGCTGATCCCCACCAGGAAGTGGTTCTCCTTGAAGAAGCGGCACCATTCATCCGTTAGGAGGGTACCGTTGGTTTGAATGGCATTCTCAATGACCATCCCCGGACGGGCGTATTGGTTTTGTAGATCCACAGCCTTCTGGAAGAAGTCCAGCCCTGCCAGAGTGGGTTCGCCGCCCTGCCAAACAAAGGTTACCTGGGGGACATGCTGGGCCTGGATGTATTGGCGCGTGAAATCCTCCAACAGGGCATCCGGCATGATGATGTCGCTGTTGGGGAAGAGATGGTCCTTGGAAAGGTAATAGCAGTAGTCGCAGGCAAGGTTGCAAACCGGACCAACCGGTTTGACCATTACCTGGAACGCTGGGGGCTGCCAATGGGGGGAGATATTCGGCATAGAGTGGTCACCATTCAGGAAATATAAATCGCTTGTTGTCCATTATAACCGGATCAAAGTCTGGTTTTTGCCTATTGTGATAAGATAGTGATCACTGGGATATTTGCTAATTTGTTTCGTGGGGAGCTACAAAATGAAAAAAACATTGACGATGATATTTATCCTGTTATTCTTGGTGGTTTTATGCTGCTCATGCGCCAATCGGGTTGATTATATCGTCCCCAGCCTATCTCAGACAGCACAAGAGACTATTGAGGTAGTCATGTCAACACTTTTTTTCACGGCGACTGTGGAGCCTACACCAACACTGACCAATCAAGAGACTTATGAAAATATTATGCAAGAATATCAAACCTTGACAGATGAGTTCAAGGCCATAATATTTGTTGAAGGAAGATCAGTGTTCGATAGCTTAGCCATTGTTATTGATCAATACTATAATGATTTCGGTGTGTACCCAGAAAGCATAGATGATCTTATTCCAGAGTACCTGGATGAAAGCCCAAAGATATTCGGTCGTCTTGAAATTTATTATCATTTACTGACAGATAAAGCTGGATACGTACTTGTGTTTTACAGTCATCCATTAGGTGACAGAAGTGGATGCGCCAGTTCTGTTTGCTGGGTGAATTCTGGGGATGAATTCACTTGTGAATATCAAGGGTTTCAAGAATGTGTAACGCCTGAATCTTATCTTGATTAATTGTGCTTTCCAAGAGTAAGTTGCATTTGATTAGGATTGATTGTTTTGGAGGGGAAGGGCATTACTATGGATCATAAAGAATTATTGTTGTCAGAATCAGCCAAAAATCAATTGGATATGGTTAAAGAGTATAAATTAAACCATGACTATTCTGGAGCACTTAAAATTTATCTTTCCATATTTACAAATGGATTTACCTATGCTCCCATCGCGGCCGAAATTTCTCTGTGTTACATCTATTTATCAGATTTTGGTCAGGCTAAGAAATGGATAGAAAAAGCAATTGATCTGGATGATAGAGAAAATTATTATGTCACGTTAGCGATCATCTATGAAATGGAATATGACTTTGAAAATGAGATTTCCATTCTGCGAAAAGTATTACAAGAAAATCCTAATAACAGTTCTGCTCTAAAAATGGTTATTGGGCTTTATTTTCCTTTTGGTGACTACTTTGATCCGGAATTTATTAAACAATGTTTGTTAACATTAATCAACAACCGAGTTGAAGATATCGCTGATTACACTTATCATTTAGCGAAAATTGAGATCCTGCTTGGTGAATACTCGTCTGCAAAAAGTTTGCTAGAGGAAGTGGTTATTTATTCATCACCAACATTGAATTATCCAAAGTTTGAATTGCGAGAAATGCTGGAAGAAATAAACAAACATTTATGATCCTCAAACTAAGGTGGCATAGGACAGATTGAGGGTCATTCATTGGAATTCGGTCTAATACTATGAACCGAAATGATGTCAATCATAAAGATAAATGAGCTGATAACGCCGGGGAGTCACAAAATGAGAATCCAAACATTGATGAAAAAATTATTACCAATAATCTTCGTCTTACTGTGCGTTTCATGTGATCAGGTAATCGGTTCAGAGGAGAAAACAACCTCGCCAGGAGCACCTGAACAGGTGCCCTCTGCCACTTCGACTCTGACTCCAACCATGTTTGTAGAAAGCCCTGAAGACCGGTTTATTAGTTATGCTGATATTGTGGCGGATGAATTGCCGGAGTGCAATGTATCGATAAATACGTTATCAACAATTGATCTGACACAGTTTACTATCCAGTCAGAAGATATAGATATAGATTTCCTTAGCACAGAGATTGATCATTTGGTTCTTAATGATGTGACGGATCAAATGGGGAGAATATTAATTCTGGAAAAGGACAACGATGGAAATTGGACAGCAGTTACTACAATTGAAAAACCATACCCATTATATGTGGTTTCGGTTTCTCCATCAGGAAAATATCTACTTCTGTTATTTCAAACAGATACTAATTCTCAACAGACAGCTTTATTTGACGTTGACCAATTAGAAATTATTAGCACGAGCAACGAAGTTAGGTTGATCTCTGGACTTGGTTGGTCAGCTGATGAGAGTAAATTGATCGTTCCACTTAAATGGGATTCAATAGATCCAGATCCGGCAGCAGGCATAGCAGAGATATATGAAATTCCATCATTGGAACATAAAAAAACTGTGAATTGGCCTGATGATCCTCTATGGATAGAGTATGGATTTTGGATAAGCCCTGCCTTGGGTGAAGAAGAGAAGTTTTTATTTAGAACTTTAACTGGGGTGTATCTATACGAGGGCGATGATATTGAGGCTGTGAACGGTCTAAATACAAGAGATTATAATTTTAATATCCATGTTGCCTGGCTTGATGGGGATAAATATGCTGCGAGTTATTTAGAAAAGAACTCTTTCGGGGGAGAGGATTATTGGATTAATAAATTAGGAATATTCGAAGATGCTCAACAGTTGGCGGATTATACCGTTCAATTTAGTAGTACCTTAGGCTATTCTAGCGTATCGTATTTAGAGTACGATCCCAATGTTCATGAAATGACTCTTGTTTCACCTCACACTGACACGATTCTACGATTTGAGCTGGTTGATCAGACTTTAAAAAATCATTGCCAAGTGGATATCAAAGAATTGATAGGTCAACTAGATCCTTCAATATTAGAAAAAAGATTAGTTGATCCACTATTCCTCTCAGACGACATTTTTTATATCTACAATGACAGTGATGAAATAATTACCGTATATCAAATTGTCTGGGTGCCGTAAGCTGTTTGAAGAAGTGGGTATGGAGAGAGGGCTTATAAAATCCTGTGAAATTTTTTTTGTAGCTAGCAAAAATCAATTAAATAATTTGTGAAGTGGGAGGGGAGCCCATAATTGCTCAGAATAATTTGGCAATCTTATTCCGTTTCGCTTCGCGCATTTTGAACGATAGAATTGATAAAGGTTGAATAATGGACCAATCTTTATGAAGCTTTCCTCATCACATCTAATCCAATTCAAACAGACAACGATGATATCTAAGATCGAGATTCGTTCCTTGAGAGGGCTCTTCAGTAGTGATGAATAATGTAATGCCTTTCACTATTTTGAATCTACAATGGAAAAACACTATAATGAAATAGTAAGTGTGCAGGTTGATTATTGGTATTTATCAGTATTTCCTCTGTCGGCACCCGAGTTGATAGCTATAGGTGCTTCAACCGCAGTGAATAATTCCTCATCGCAGAAACCAATTTTATAGCCTTTTCGTGAGCAGTTTACGAATACTGCGTGATTTAATCAATCCTTCTTGCCTCTAGTTGATTGGAGCAAATGATGATTAATCCCAAACGAACTATTACAAGAATTCTTGGGCCAATTGTAAAAATAATAGGTTTAATGGCTATTGCGACGTCTCTACTGTTCACACTCTCTCAGCAAAGCCCGGTCTCAGCAGCATCCTTCTACGATTTCATCCCCGGTTATGGCACGCCAACCATTGATGGCAACGTTGATGCCAGTGAGTGGGCTGAGGCTGATTCTTACGCTCAAGTTATGGTTGGTTCCGCTACGGGCTTGACCGGAACCCTGTATGTGATGCAGGACTGGGAAAATCTATACCTGGGTTTCATCATCAATGATGATGAGTTGACCGTAGGGGACTGGTATGGAATCCTCGGAGATACCCTGGAAATAAATTTTGACGATGATAACAGTGGTGCGCTCTATGAGGTAGGCGAGAATAAAATCACGGTAGACTCTGTCGCGCCATTACGTGACGCTTATTATGTCAATACAAGCGGTGGGTCTTCAATGGACACCCAGCAAGACGGTCAGGGATACCTGACCAGGCAGGGCGGATATAACCATGTTGAACTCGCGTTTCCGTTGTGCAGCGGCGATTCTGATGATTTCTGCTTGACAGGTGGAGATGTATTGGGATTGCAGCTCCAATATAATGACTACGATACCCTTACTGCCGTACCAACACCAGCACCGGATGGGTCGAGAATGCCTGGGCAGGAGGATAATGAATTAATGACCATTGAGATCCAAAGTTTCAACAATACCTTTTTGCCGCTCATTTGTCATTAGTCTGATTTCTTTGCAACAAATTTAGAAATCCTGCAAAAGTAAGGATTAAGTATCAGCTCAAGTTATGGGCTTTTACATAAAAATCCGTTACTGCCCAATCATGTTGAAAATTAGGGGTGATAGGCATGAAAAAACCACCTATTTGCAGTAGTGTAGGTGGTTTTTCAGGTTAATTTGTCCTGTTTATGATTATTTTGAGCGGGCGACGAGATTCGAACTCGCGAATAGTAGCTTGGGAAGCTACTGCCTTACCACTTGGCGACGCCCGCTGGAGTTAGGATATAATTTTACCGCGATTGATGTATTTTGCAAGAAATTTGAGTGAATAACCGAAAATATATTCGTATAGTCAATATTGAGATTCGTAAGGAGTGAGGTTTGTCCTTCCAACCTGATTTATCCATAGAACTTTGTGGACTGACGCTTAAAAACCCTCTGGTACTGGCATCCGGCGTGATGGGGACCAGTGCAACTTTGTTAAGGCGTGTGGCGTTGGGCGGCGCGGGCGCTGTCACGGCCAAGAGCTGTGGCCCGGTAGCACGCGCGGGACATCCAAACCCTGTGATGGTGGACTGGGGGCATGGATTGTTAAACGCCATTGGGCTGACCAATCCGGGAGCTGAGGAAGAAGTGGATCTTCTGGCGGCTACCCGCGAGGAACTAGCGCAAATGGGTGTGCCTTTGTTCGCCAGCATTTTTGCCGGGACGGAGGAAGAATTTGCCCAGGTGGCTGGGGTGATTGCCGGCGCTAAACCAGCCCTGATCGAGGTGAATATCTCCTGCCCGAATGTCCGCGATGATTTCGGAACGCCTTTTGCTGCCATCCCTGAAACGGCTGCAGCGGTGACCCAGGCCGTGAAAAGGGCTGTAGGTGAGATCCCGATTGCGGTCAAACTGGCGCCGAATGTGCCGGATATTGGCAGGATCGCGGCTGCGGTGGTTGCGGCCGGGGCGGATGCGATCACGGCAGTGAACACCATGCCGGGTATGGTGATTGACCCGGAAGCAGCCCAGCCTGTGCTTTCAAACAAGACCGGGGGCATTTCCGGACCAGCGCTCAAACCAATCGCCCTGCGATGCGTGGCGGAGATTGCAAAAACCGTGGACGTGCCTATCATTGGGACAGGTGGCGTGCTAACCGGGCGGGATGCGATTGAGATGGTGATGGCGGGTGCGATAGCAGTTGGTGTTGGCTCCGCTTTCTGGTATCGGGGAGAGAACGCATTTGAGCTGATTGCTGAGGAGATGAAGGCTTTCATGATGGATAATGGCTATGCCACATTGAGTGAGATAAAGGGCAAGGCGCTGCGATGATACGAGAGGGTTTTAGGAATTTTCGGCTGGCTTCTGCCCGCTGGTTGAACGACTCAACTTTGTGGCTGACATTTGATAGCGATATTGAGGCTGAACCTGGTCAGTTTGTGATGGCGTGGCTGCCCGGTGTGGGTGAAAAACCGTTCAGCATTGCCGGGATGGCGCCGTTCAGTCTGATGGTGGTGGATGTCGGTCCTTTCAGCCATGCCCTGCATCAATTGCAGCCAGGGGATAAGGTTTGGATCAAAGGACCGTTAGGGCACGGTTTTCAGGTTGAAGGCGATAACTTGCTTCTGGTTGGAGGCGGTTATGGTTCAGCACCTTTGCTGGCGCTGGCGCACGATGCGAGAACAAAGAGTGCAAAGGTCACGGCCTGCCTGGGCGCAAGGACCGCAGAGGGGCTCCTTTTGGGCAAGGATTTCGCTGACCTGGGCTGCCAGGTTGAGTTTATGACTGAAGATGGCAGCGCCGGAAGGCAGGGACTTATCACGCTGGCGGTGGAAGAAATCCTGGCGACCGGTGAGGTGGACTTACTGGCTGCTTGCGGGCCGACAGGGATGCTCTCTGCACTTGCCGGGTTGGCCAGGCAATATCATGTGCCCAGTCAGCTCTCCTGGGAGGCGCAGATGCGCTGTGGGATGGGATTATGCGGCAGTTGTGAAGTACCACAGTCTCTGGACCCGGCCTTGCCACCCGGGTGGCTGGCCTGTTTTGATGGCCCTGTCTTCAACAAAGATAAAGATTAAAAAGTTAATCCCCACTCATTTGAGTGGGGATTTTTTGCCTACTTGGAGGTAGGGGGGTTAGACTTTATAGCAGGCAACAAAGTGTCCGCCGCCTTTATCTTCTAGAGGGGGGTGGGGGTTATCACGGCAGAAGTTATCTGCAAAGGGACAGCGGCTGTAGAAGCGGCATTGGTTCGGCGGATCAATGGGCGCTGAAACGCCGCCTTTAATCGGAATGGCTTGCCGCTGGAACGCCGGGTCGGGCACCGGTACCGCAGAGATCAAGGCCCTCGTGTAAGGGTGCAATGGATGAGACAGGAGCTCTTCGGTGGGCGCTTTTTCGATGATCTTCCCGATATACATTACAGCGATCCGCTGGCACATATAGCGAGCGACGGCGAGGTCATGCGTGATGTAGAGATAGCTGACGCCCATATCATTGGCCAGTTCCATCATCAACTGCATCACACCGATCCGGATCGAGACATCAAGCATTGATGTCGGTTCATCTGCGACCACGAAGGATGGGTTCACGACCAAAGCCCGGGCGATGGCGACTCTTTGCCGCTGGCCACCTGAGAGCTCGTGGGGATAGCGGAAGAGGAAGCTGGAGGCGGGTGTAAGGCCAACCGTTTCTAATAATGTGGCGACCTGTTCTTCGCGTTGGGTGATATTTCCCAGTCCCTGCACAACCAATGGCTCGGAGACCGTATCAAAGATCGTCCGGCGGGGGTTCAGCGATTCATAGGGGTCCTGGAAGATGATCTGTACCCGACCGCGGAAGTCCTTGAGGTCCTTACCCTTAAGGGTCGCCAGGTCAACTTGCCCGGCCTTGGGATCGTTGATTTCAATCTGACCGCTAGTGGGGTCATAGAGGCGGGTGAGCAGCTTACCGGTGGTGGTCTTTCCACATCCCGATTCACCGACCAGGCCTAAGGACGAGCCAAAACCGATCTCAAAATTGATATCGTCCACAGCGTGGATGAAGGATTTCGAGGATTGGAAGAGACCAGCGCTAACCGGGAACTTCTTCACCAGATGTTTTACTTGTACGAGGCTTTGCATTTCACTCATTTTCGACCTCCATGGGGTGCCAGCATGCGGCAAAATGACCGGGACTGTGTTCAATGAAGGGAGGTGTCTCCTGCCGGCATTGGACGGTGGCCCGAGGGCAGCGTGGGTGGAACCGGCAGCCGCTGGGTGGGTTGAGCAAGTCTGGCGGTTCACCAGGCAGGGTTGTCAGGGTTTTCTTGGCCCCTTTGATGCTGGGGAAGGCACCCATCAAGGCATAGGTATAGGGGTGGATGGGGCGTTTGAAGATTTCATCCGCATCAGCCAGTTCTGCCATCCGTCCGGCATACATCACGCCAATCCGGTCACTCACTTCAGCGATCACAGCGATATCATGAGAGATGTAGATCATGCTCATATCCAGACGTTCCTGGATCTCTTTGAGCTGCGATAGGATCCGATCCTGAACGATGACGTCAAGAGCGGTTGTGGGTTCATCAGCGATGATCAATTTGGGGTGGCAAGCCAGGGCCATGGCAATCACAGCCCGTTGGCGCATGCCGCCGGAAAACTCGTGGGGGTAGCGGTCCATCAATTTGGGGTCGAGGCCCACAAGGGTGAATAGATCAGCTACTCTGAGCTTGGCGTCATTGACGTTTACTTCCGGGTTATGAACCTGGATCGCTTCGATGATTTGATCGCCAACCGTAAAGATGGGATTGAGGGCGTTCATTGCCGCCTGGAAAACCATCGAGATGCCCTTCCAGCGGATTTTGAGCAGTTCCTTCTTATCCATACCGGTGATATTGTCACCATCAAGGATGATATCGCCGCTTTTGATCACAGCGTTATCCGGCAGGAGCCGAAGCAGGGAGAAGGCGATGGAGGTCTTCCCGCACCCCGATTCGCCGACCAATCCTAAAGATTGGCCTTTTCCAACCACAAAGCTGACGTTGTTGACGGCTGATACTTCTCCTTTGGAGGTCTTATAGTGCATTGTCAGGTCGTTTACCTGAAGCATTTGGTCTGTCATGTTCTTCTCCAATCTAGCGTTCCCGCAGGCGAGGGTTGACGATTTCATCCATTGCCCGACCGACCATATAGAAAGCTGAACAGAGTAATGTGATGGCTAAGCCGGCCGGCAGGAGCAAGTAGAGATAATCGGGACCTGCCAGCAAATAGCCTGCAGCTTGGGCCGTGTTGATCATGATGCCCCAGCTCATTCTGATGTTCAGCAGACCGAAGAAAGAAAGGGCAGCCTCGGCGAAAACGGCGTTGGTGACCGTGAACATCATGAAGAGGAAGGAGATCGGCAGTAAGTTCGGTAACATATGGGTCAGGATGATGTGCCAATCACCACCACCGGAGGCCCTTGCCGATTCGATATAAGGTTTTACCTTGATACTGAGCGCCTGGGATTTGATGACAATGGTTTGGCCGCCAAAGCCAACCAGGAGACCATAGACCAGGGCTAGCGTGAAACCAGTGAACTCCCATAGGGCGGATAGCACCACCAGAATGGCTATGAAAGGCAGCATCGTGATGACATCCGCCAGTCGCATGAATATCATGTCCACGACCCCGCCATAATAGGCAGATACCGCTCCAATCGTTGTGGCGATGATCACTGAGATCAGCGCTGAAGAAATCCCCAGGATAAAACTAAATCGGGTGCCGTAAAGCAGCTGGCTAAGGATGTCCCGACCCAGAGGATCTGTTCCTAAAATATGACGGGCAGAGGGTGGGGAGGGATGGACAAAAATCTCCATGTCATAGCCGATGACTGGGTCATAAACCTTGGGTTCCCAAACATATTTCATCAAAATGGGATGGGAGAAAGCCATCAGAGCGAAGATCAGGATAATGACCAGGCCAATGACGCCAATTGGGTTATGGACAAAGAGTTTCCAATTGGATTTGAATGATTTCCAGGCCAAGCGGAGGCGTACCCGCCAGAGTGGAACTTTTATATTGGGTTGAATTGAAGTTGCTTGCATTTCGGCCTCCTATTGATATCGAATGCGTGGATCGAGGAAGGCATAGGCGACATCGGCTATCAGGTGAGCTGAGAGTGCTAAAACACCGACAAAGCTTAAGGTGCCCATCGCCAAAGGGATGTCTTCGAGATTGACCGCTTGCAAGAGGGTCAGCCCCATGCCAGGCCAGGAGAAGATCGTCTCGGTGATGATCCCACCGCTCAGGGCAAAGGGGATGCCGATAATGAGGTTGGTGAAGACCGGCAGGAAAGCATTCCGGGCAGCGTGCTTATCCCGCACGACGTGTTCCGAGAGGCCTTTAGCTCTGGCTGCCATGACGAAGTCTTCCCGTAAGGTTTCGAGCATTGTATTGCGCATCAGGAGCATTGTCCCAGCAAAAGAAACCAAAGTGGAAACCGTAACCGGCAAGATCATGTGCTTGAGAATGTCCACAGCAAGGTAGCCATAAGGAGTAAGGCTCCAGGCCAGAACAACCAGGCCGATCAAACCGAGGAAACCACCGAATTGGATAACTTGACGGAGGGTCCGGCTGGTTTTACGGGTGAGCAAGATGATGGCGACATAGACCAAACCAGCGATGACGGCCGTGAGGATCATGTAATAAAAGATCGTATTGGCGGGCACTTCAACATTGCGCCACAGACTTGGATCGAGGAATTTCCCGATGGGCAATAACTGGAGCTTGATCCCGAATAGATAGATCATCATCAGTCCGAACCAGGGAGTGAATATTGTGAAGAGGATCACACCGACAATTGTCATGCCATATTCGAAGAAGGTGTCCCGGTGCCAGGCCATTTGTTTGCCCAAGAAATAGCCTAATAGGAACGAGATGATCTGATTGGTAAGGAATAGGGCCAATGTCCGGGGTGCTCGTTCCAGGATGATATCCATGACAGGGCGGGGATAATTACTGAAGGACACGCCTAAATTGCCTCTGACGAAATTGCCCAGCCATTGGAAATACCGGATGACCGGTGGCTTATCCAATCCCAGAATGACACGCATTTGATCGCGGATTTCAGGCGTGACTTTTGGGTTTGTGAGGTAAAGGTTTGTGATATCTCCTGGTTGAGCATCCAGGATCACAAAAAGCAGTGTTTGAAAAATGATCAGCGTAAATAAGATCTGAATAACACGGCGGAAAATGTACTTTTTCATGATTGCCTGCCAGTTTCAAGTGAAATTAACCAATCCGGGGAGGGGAAGAGCTCCCCTCCCCGAAGGTTGTTGATTATTCGACGATGCGATTACTCAGCAGAGTAAACGTTGAGCTGTAAACCGTACAGGGTTTCCAAGCCACCTAAAACCTCAAGATAGGGGAAGGCAACATTGGAAACGTTGTAGGCATCCTGAACCGGATTCGCAAAGAGGTACATATAGGGAATCTCAGTTGCCAGGATGGTCTGCATTTCATAACCAATTTCCTTGGCATGTTCCAAATCATTTGTTGATTTGAAATCGACACAAAGCTCAGATAAGCGGTCACTGGTGAAGCCGGTGAAGGCAAAAACACCACCCCATTCATAGAGGAAGAAGTCACACATATGGTCTGGGAACAGACTTAAGTTCCAGCCAGCTACGGACATATCCCAATTGCCACCGCCACCTAAGGTTTCATTAAGAATGTTGTTGAAGTTGGTCAACTGCGCCCGGACGGGGAAACCGATACTGGAAGCCCACTGTTCAATGAGCACGCCAGCGGTTGCCCGCAAGGGGTCGTAACCAGCGGAGGGAGCCAGAAGGGTCAATTCGGGAACATATTCGCCATCAGGCATCTTTAACCCAACGCCCCAGTCAATGGAGCCGCCACGATCTGTGTTCCAAGTAGGTTCGGTATCCCAGGTATAGCCAGCTTCGCTAAGGCGATTGACAGCCCATTCCATCCGTTCCTGCTCAGTGTAGCCTTCGCAGAGGATCGGAACGTCCGGGTTGAACCAATAGGCCTGTCCAACGGGAACAGGAGTGTAGACGGGGAGTGCAGCGCCCTGCAGAACGTTTGTGGTTAGGAATTCCAGGTCAACCATACAGGCGATAGACTGACGAACAGCGATATCATCCATGGGAGCATGTTCGAAGTTGAAGGCCATGAAACGGAAGCCATTTCGAGCATTTTCAACAACATCAACATCAGCATGTCCATCCAGTTGAGCGCGCAGGCCGGGGCCATAGCCATTGGGGTTATAGATATAATCTACTTCGCCGTTCAAGAGGGCTAATACGGCTGCATCCTGGTTATAGATGCTGTAAACGACGGCTTTTGCATGGGGACCACTTTCAAAGGAGAGAATTACGTTGCCGGTACCTTCACCATAAGCTGTGAAATCCCATTCGTCACCTTTATACTCATGATAGGTACCGTCATCGTAGAGTTCGATCATAGTACCCTTGAAGAAATAGTCGCTATTCTCTGAGTTCTCAGCAAATGCGCCAACTTCCCATTGGTCAAAGATGAAGGGGCCAGCCACAGGTTCGCCATCAGCGGGAACGCTGTAGATGATCTGTTGTGCTTCAGCCATAGCGGCTGTATATTCATCGCTGTCAACTTCAAACTCTCGAGCTGCTTCGACTGCGGCATAAGCATCGGCCAAAACGGGTTCCCAATAGGCTTTTTGAACGATGGGGTCCTGAAGGGTGCCATATTCATGGTTTGCCAGGCCGGGGCGGATGGCGTAGTAGATCTTCGCTGTCTTTGAATCGATAGCTTCGATATGATCCACGCTATTCACATAATAGGTCCAGTTACCTGCGAGTTCGAAATCTTTGATGACCTGAGCGGTGAAAGCAATGTCTTCGGCTGTGACCTCGGAACCATCTGACCAGAGGAAATTATCCTTGAGGACAACGGTTGAAACGAAGAAGTCGCCTTCTTCCTCGATGGGGCTGGCGAAATCGGCAGCCAAGAAGGGTACCAGGTCAAGTCTTTGGTCGCCGGTACCATAAAGGGTTGGCCAGTATTGCGCCTGAACGACGTAGTTATAGGTCGAAGCGCCAGGGCCAAACAGGTTCCAGACATTGGAACTGGTCATATCAGCCAGCATGGCAATTCGATAGACATCCAATTCCTGTTCCTCAACTACTTCAGGCTCACTGGTTTCAACCTCAGCGGGCTCTGTCTCGACGACTTCCGTCTCGACCTGCTGGGGTTCCTGGGTGGCACTCTGGCAAGCCGTCAGAATGAAGCTCGCGACGAGGAGTATGCTCAGGAAAATAAAGAGTCTCTTTTTTTTCATTTGTATCTTCTCCTAAAAACGTAAAAAACGAATTGAAAGGTATCCGATCGTTATCCTTCTATTTTGGTTTTTCACCTCCAATCTTCCAAACTCAGTTCAGATGTCATGGCTATTGATTAGGAGAAGATGCTGTTCTATACTTAACTGCAGAGAGCATGATTTTTGTTTTTTGCGCCAATGCTTTTTAGAAACACCTTGGACTGCACTCCGAGGTGTTTTGCCTAAATTTTCGTAAAAGCTTCTCCATATCAATTCAAATAAAAATGGTTGATAGAGTGCTCTCTGGAACTATCTTATATCAATCCATTTTTTATAACATTACACGCTCGGATGATTTCATACCCTACCGCAGGATGGTTTAAAATATTGAAATTACATGTAAAATAGGACTATATTAAGGAAATCACATTCATTGCGCTCATTTAAATGAGTAATATCCTCGGGTTATTTGTTCATGAAAATTGAAGAACCACTACAACTCAATCAGAGCAAGCCTAAACTTAAGGCGATTCTCCAGCATTTCAGTCTATCGTTTCGCAGCTTACGCTGGAGCCTCACCATGAGTTATGCCGTCGTAACGATCGCCGCGTTGTTGGTGGCCGAGATCGTTATTAGCGTTATGTTGATGTCCTATTTTGTGAAAAATTTGGACTTGACGCCTGAAACATTGATCACAAACCTGAGCGCTGAATGGATTCCCCAGGTGAGGGAGTTTTTCTCAGAGGATCCACCTGACGTGGATGGGGCCAGGGCATATCTTGAAGATTTTCAGGGTTCGGTGATTGAAACCAAGCCTTTACTGATCTTTGGCAATCTAGAACTACAGATGAAGGCAAAGGATTTTCTGAGTTTTTATTATTTGCTGTCAGATCGCACCCTGGTGACAGCCATTCCGAATGATATTGTGCCTGATGAAGATGTCGGCACTGAGATTCCCTATGATTACTTGCCGGGATTGGCTGACCCACTCAGGGCCGCTCTCCGAGGTGAGGAGGATTGGAATCTGTTATATGCCAAGATTGAACCGGGCCATAGGATTGTTGGCGCAATCCCGGTGTTTCGCTATGAAGCACCTTTATCGGAAACACCGCCAATTGCCGATAAGCCAATTTTGGATCTGGAATATAACCTGGTGGGTGTGATCGTTTTTACAACCAAAACTTTCCCTTGGGAATTTCTGCCGCTAAAGGAAATATCACTCTATATTGCCCGATCTTTATTGATATTCACCTTATTTGCCGGGATCATTGGCTCGCTGTTTGGCATGCTGACAGCTAATGGACTCACAAAACGATTTTCTAATGTCTCTCAGGCAGCGCATTCTTGGTCACGTGGTGATTTTTCAGCAATAATTCGTGATAAACATGATGACGAAATCGGCAAATTAGGAAATGACCTTAATACCATGGCAGAACAATTGGAAAACCTTCTGGATCGCCGCCAGGAGATATCAATCCTGGAGGAGCGGAATCGGCTGGCCAGAGACCTTCATGACAGTGTCAAGCAACAGGCTTTTGCTGCCTCCGCTCAGCTTGCGGCTGCAAAAGTACGCTTTAGTTCCGATCCGGATCGGGCTGCTGGCCATTTGGACCAGGCTGAAATCCTGATTGGGAAGGTCCGTCAGGAACTGACCGATCTTATTCAGGAATTGCGTCCTGTGGCGATGAAAGGGAAAGGTCTGATCGTTGCCGTAAAGGACTATGCCGAAGATTGGTGCAACCGGTATGACATTGAGATCAGTACCCATGTCCGTGGGGAGCGCAATATCCCTCTTGAAGCTGAAAAATCCGTATTTCGGATTATCCAGGAGGGGTTAGCTAATGTGGCCTGGCATAGCCATGCGACAAAAGTTGATCTGGTCTTTAATTTCCGCACAGATTTTTTGTTGTTGACCATCCGTGATGATGGGATCGGGTTCACTGTAGATCAATCGACGAAATCTGGGATGGGTCTGAAATCCATGAGAGAACGAGCTGAACTTATCGGCGGTGAACTCAGCATTGACAGTCGGATTGGCGTTGGCACCAAGATTATATTAAAATATCCCTATACACAGTTGGAGATATGACATGATATCCAGGAAAATATCAATTCTTCTTGTCGATGACCATGAAGTAGTCAGACAGGGATTGCGCGCGTACCTTGATTCACAGCCGGATTTTCGGGTGATCGGGGAAGCCTCTTCAGGAGAGGAGGCTGTTGAGGCTGCCATGGAATACCTGCCGGATGTCATGCTGATGGACCTGGTGATGAGCGGCATGGGTGGGGTGGAAGCTACCCGTAAGGTCAAGGATATTACTCCAAGGACTCAGATTGTGGTGCTGACCTCCTATCATCAGGATGAGTTTATTTTCCCCGCTCTTCAAGCCGGTGCTATCTCCTATGTGTTAAAGGATGTGATGATGGATGATCTGGCAGACGCGATCCGAAAGGCATCACGTGGTGAAGCTGTTCTCCATCCAAGGGTCGCAGAGCGGGTAATTCAGGAGATTAATGGAGCCAGAGGCGCACCTTTTAATCCATTTACCGAGTTGACTAATCGTGAGATGGAAGTGCTGCGATTGATTGCGCGGGGGATGTCCAATAGCGATATTGCAGCGGATTTGTTCATCTCTGAAAATACCGTCAAAGGGCATGTCAGCAATATTCTTAGCAAACTTCAACTGGCTGACCGCACCCAGGCTGCGGTATACGCCTGGGAGCAGGGTTTAGTCTTTCGGGTCAATTAACTGTCATTCAATTTTGATAATAAACGGAGGGGCAATCTCTCCGTTTTTAGTGACATATGGCAGTAATCCGGACTTTAATGATACTACTGGGTTAGTGAACTTTATCCTTATTTGCAAATATCGAATTGACTTGTCTGGTTCAGGTTGGTAAAATTTCGGTTGTGAATAAAATCACAAATTATTACTTACTATTAGTGTTATTTAGGAGTTGAAAAAATGGCAGTAGTGACATTCAAAGCAACAAGCAAATTGGTTAGTGGTTTACAGGTTGATAACCAGGTCCGTGATTTCACCGTACGTATGGATGAACCGAAAGAGTTGGGCGGCTCCGACACCGGCATGAACCCCGTTGAGGCTCTTTTGGCCGCACTGGGCGGTTGTATGACGATTGTCGCATCGGCTTTTGCCAAAGCTAAGAAAATTGATCTGCAGGACTTCTGGTTAGAGCTGGAGGGCGATCTTGATCCTGATGGTTTCCTCAAAGGCAAACCCGGCGTTCGGAATGGCTTCCAGGAGGTTCGCTTGACCCCTCACATCAAATCCACATCTTCTCCTGAGGAAATTGCTGAATTCATGGTCTTCGTCAAGTCTCGGTGCCCCGTGAGTGACGTGATGGTTAATGGTACAGTCGTTATTCCTGCAGAGGCAGTCATCGAATAATTTCAATATTTTTGATATCTCTCTTAGGATAAGGCCCTCTACCGCTGAGGGCCTTTGACTTTAATTTTAAGGTTGGCGCGGAAAAAATATGGGCGGTCAATTATCATTTTCTCGAGCGAGAGGGTTATTGCATTATGGTAATTAACCTAGAAGGAAATAACAATTTTTCTCCGCGACACGGGAGTACTGAGATCTCCAACGAGTATCCTGATGTGAATTTGTTACCTAAGTTGATTTTCTTGAAAAAGGTAGGCTTGACAAAAGAGGTAACTCAAAAAGATGTCTCAAAGAGATAGTTAGCTCATCATCGCCACCCATTCTCCCATTCTGATGGCCTTTCCAGAAGCTTGAATCCTTGACTTGGATCGGGAACCCTCGAGCTTTGTCCAGTATAATGATTTGGAAAACGTTAGGCTGTATCAATCATTTTAGGATAATACGGATTCCTGTATTGACAGGTTATAAACGACCATATGAGTAGAGAGGAATGTACAATGTCGCTGAAGATTGGATATATTGGTTTAGGGATTATGGGAAAGTCGATGGCGAGGAATGTCCTCAAGGCGGGATATCCGGTGGTGGTTCATAACCGCAGTAGGGAAAGCGTGCATGAACTGGTCGCAGAAGGGGCAATTGAAGCTCACTCACCTGCGGAAGTCGCCGCTCAGGTCGATATTGTGTTTACAAACCTTCCGGATTCACCCGATGTGGACCTGGTCGCTCTTGGCGAGCATGGAATTATTGAGGGGGGACGCGTGGGATTAATTTATGTTGATAATTCAACCATCAAACCCGCCACTGCCCGGTACGTTGGTAACAAGCTGGCTGAAAAAGGTATTTTAATGTTGGATGCACCGGTGAGCGGGGGCGATGTTGGTGCGCTTAATGGCACATTGACGATTATGGTCGGTGGGCCAGAAGAAGCCCTGGCGAAGACAATGCCTGTATTGAAAGCAATGGGCAAAACGATCACGCATGTCGGCGGACTGGGGGATGGGCAGATTGCGAAGGCTGCCAATCAGATCATGGTAGCCGCTCAAATGGTGGCAATGGGTGAATTGTTGATCCTTGCGCAGAAGGCCGGTGCTGATCCGGAGAAAGTCGTTGAAGCCATCCGTGGTGGAGCGGCGGGCTGCTGGACACTGGATAATAAACCACAGCGATTGTTCGCCGGCAACCGTCAGCCTGGTTTTAAAGCCTATATGCAAGCCAAAGACCTGGGCATTGTGATGGATACCGCCCGTGAATATGGGATCCCACTGCCTTCGGCAGCCATTCATACCCAATTATTTAACGCGATGATGGAAATGGGAATGCGCGATTTGGATAATTCAGCTGTTTTGGGTGTGATTGAAAAGCTAGCGGGAACCGAACTGCAAATTTAGAAATTAGTTTGTTTTGAGGGAAAACGAGGTGCTGTATCGTTGATGCAGCACCTTTTTAATAATCATAGATCATGTCAAAGTTGATCAGATAGCGGTAATAGGTGTAGCGCTCATCACCGGAACTCTCCGGCCCCCAACCGCAAAATCCCAAATAGAAGGTATCCATGAAATAGGGATCCATTTCGCCTACCCACTCGGACACGAGACCCTCCTGGCGGATCAGGATTTGACGCAGATAAATTGGATCCTGCCATAATTCTTCTGATGCAACCGCTGACAGGCGGATGATTTCTTTCACTTTAGTCCTAAATAATACCTGACCATTGCAAGTCCATGTCATCTCTGAGCCGATCAGGCTGTCAATTTTCGCCTGGATATAGTCAGTGCCTGATTCGCCCCAATATTCGAGGTAATGGCGGATGAATTCGGCTTCAAGGGGCCTGAGTACGTTGCCATTTTGAAATGCGGAATGAAGGATCAGGTATTTTGGGCCATCATAAAAGACAGCAGTTTTTTCGCCTGGAAAGAACAAGTCCCCTTTATCATCGAAATATTCTTGACCCAGGATAGTGAATTTGTTTCCTTTTCCCTCCAATGGGCCGGAAATAAAATCCATTTGCATTTCGCAATTATATATATAGGGAAATGGGCGAGTTGTGGGTGTGGGTTCGGCGGTTGTTGAGAGTACTTCGTCATTATCAGAAACGGTAACTCGGGCTTCATTTTCATTGATGGAGATCGTCGTGGGTGTTTGAATTTGGCTGTTCGACCCTGAAGAAATCGGCGGTTCCTTTGAACAGCCAGTCAGCAGGCTGAATATCAGCATGCCGATGGAGAGCATTGATGGGAGTGAACGAAGTCGTTTCATAACAGTAAAAGACCCGGTGTCAGGCAATCTGGTGATTGGAGTGACACCGGGTCTGGTTATTCTACAACGGGCTTAGTTTGTTTTCTTGGTGCGGTTCTTGATCAGCACCCAGGCTAAACCAAGACCGGAAATGGTGAGTATGGCTGGGGCAGCAGTAGCGATGAATGATGGCCCAAGACCACCAGCTGCAACATCGGGTTGCTCTTCTTTGGGTTTGCAGGCCCCAACTGTGAGCACACCCTCGCCTGAGCCTTGGAAGTCATCGTTGATGGCTACCCAGCTATATGGATAGTCACCGGGGAGGAACTTCAATTCGGCGTTTTCGATGTATTCTTTGCCGTCAATGGTCAGTCTTGCGTTGCTGACGGTGATCACAACGGTTGTCCAGGATTGTCCATCAGCATAGACACATGCGCCAATTTCAACAGCGGCATCAGATTTGCCGGGCTCACAGTTGACTGTTGAGAAGGAGCCGGAACCTGAGCCAGTGTAGTTTTCATTGGCTGTCCAGGTGTAGGTGTATGATCCTTCTGACAGATCAATTGTATATGAACCGGGGCCGTATGTATGAACTAGTGTAGCGCCTTCATAGATCTTGAGAGTTGCGCCATTGACAGTGATGTACACCGGTGTCATGGATAGTTCGCCATTCCACTCACAGGCACCAACTTCAACCGAAACTGAGGCAGGTTCACAACCGTATATAGTGATGGACCCACTGCCGCTTCCTGTGTAGGATGGTGCAGCGACCCAGGTATATGGGTAGGTGCCGGGGGAAAGTTTGATGGTTTGGCTTGTACTATAGTCCTGACCATCAATGGTCAGAATCGCATTTTCGAGTGTGAGAGTGACGTTGATTTGTGAGCCGTTTTGGGCATCCCAAGTACAACCACCCACATCAACTGCAGCATCGGCTTTGCCGGGCTCACACTCAAGAAGCGTGAAGGAGCCGGAACCACTGCCTGAGTAGCCAGGATTGGCAATCCAGGAGTAGTTATAAGTTCCTGGTGTCAGGTTGATTGTAAGAGACGATGTGAATGTACCGACCCCGTCAATCGTCAGAATTGCGTTGCTGATTGTCAAAACCACGTCTGTGGAGGAACCTTCGAGCTCATCCCAAGAACAGGTTTGGGGTACAACTGTAACTGATGCTGGGGGACACTCTTCCACGATGAAGGAGCCAGATGTTTCACCTACTTCTTCAAAGAATTTATTAACTGCTTCCCATTCATAGGTGTAAACACCCGCCGGGAGGTTGATTGTTTGAGAAGAACTGAATACACCGACACCATTAATCGTTAGAATGGCATTATTGATCGTGAGGTTCACTGCACGGATTGAACCACCAGTGGGGGTCCAGGCACAGCCAGCGACGCCAATACTTACGGTAGCTTCGCCAGGCTCAACGCGATAGTTGTCGTTTTTCCTGCCAAAGTCGACGGTGTATTCGCCGCCATCGTCATTTGCAACAGTGTATGCGTCAAAGCAGAACGCACCACTTGAGCCGACGGTATAGGTGCCAGATGCCACGGCTATACCCGGGTCCGCAGAAGAACCACCGGGATTTCCTGTAATGGCCCATTCGTACTCTCCAGGGTCAAAGTTGCTGCCATTGATATGAACATGATGACCGCGAGCGAAATGGTTGACATCTTGTGATAAATCTCCACAAGAACCATCTGTGGTCCAGATGGCGCCACTGCCTGGTGTGCGATCTTCGTCCTGTGCGAACACAGCAGTCGTTCCGACGATCATCACCAGCACAAGAGTGCTGATTAAAAACAATAACTTGATTTTCCCAGATTTCATTTTGCGTCTCCTCGCATAGTAATCCCAATACTTAGTGAAATCTAACGGTGTACATTAGACGGACTCATCTAAATCTTAACAATATTATAAACATTTCGACAGTGTATAGTCAATAGAGATTAATGCTATATTAATCTCAGTGTAATGATTCGGATATATGAATTATGGAACCGCGTGAAAATATTAGCGAAAATTCAACAAAATGCGCAATAGTTAGCGAAAGAATTAAATAATATTAAAAATGAGGTGCCCTGGTGGGATCGGACGGTTATTATTGTTATTATATAGGGGAGTGCGAATAAAAATACAATTAAATTGAATTGGTGATAATTAATCTGGATATTAATATGGGCAATTATTGGATGATAAACCTAAGTACATAGCGGAAATATGTGTATCTGCCTGCATCCAGTGAGGCAGGCCCCCAACCACAAAAGGCGACATAGAGATGTGGCTCTGTTGTGGGGAGCATTCCACCAATCCATTCTGATTCAATTCCCTCTTTGTTCATCAGAATTTGTACCAGGCTATCAGGGTTTACCCAGAGGTCCTGGCTGGCTTCGTGCGAGAGCCGGGTGATGCCATCGATTTTTGTGTTGAAGATTACCTGACCATCACAAACCCAATTGACCTCAGTTCCAATCAGAGATTCGATTTGCCCCTGAATGTATTGCGACCCCGATTCTCCCCAATATTCGAGATATTTCCGGATGAATTCTGCTTCCATGGGGCGCAAGACATTTCCATTGACATAGGAAGAGTGCAAAATGAAATAATGCTGGAATTGGTAATAAATACTCGTGCCTTTGCCTGGGTCAAATTTATCCTCTTTTTCAACAAAGTAATCCTGACCTAACACTTTGAATTCTGTGGTTTTTGACTCCAGTGGCCCTGAAACAAATTCGAGTTTCATGTCACAGTCATAGAGTGTGGCAAAGGGATTCTCGGTTGGGGTAGGGGTGATGACGTTCTCGGTGGGAGCGGCGGTGGCCTCTTCTGTTGTGGCCGGAGCTTGATTCTCCGGTGGTGAGCTTGTGGCAGTTGCTGCGCTTGAGCCCACAAGATCTTCTCGGCTATACATAGGCGCGTTTTGAGACGCTGCCGGTCTGCATGCGGCGAGAAGAAAAGTTAATAATAAGAAAAGGTAAAGGATTGATCGTTTCATCTTGTTATATTTTAGTACCCGGCCGTCCCAAAGTCTACTATAGGAAAGCCGGGTACATATAGGTTGCTTTAGTTTATTTGTTTGACTTGCTTAGTTCTCTTTTTTACCTTTGATGACGAAGATTGAGGCGACGCCTAATCCTACGACACCGGCCAGAATGGGGGCCAGGCTGTTGACCACGGAGGGGCCTAAGCCACCAGCGGGGACATCCGGGTCTGTGGTGGTTTTCGGGGTGCAAGCCCCAATGGTGATAACGCCTTCACCTGAGCCCTCGAAGCCATCATCTACGGCCTTCCAAGCATAAGCATAATCACCGGGAGCGAGCTTGAGAACAGCGGCTTCAGTGTATTCTTTGCCATCGATGCTCAACACAGCATTGCTGATGGAGATGGAGACGGTGGTCAGGGACTGGCCGTCATTATAGGCACAGGTACCAACATCAACAGAGGCATCGGCCTTGCCGGGTTCACAACTTACAGCGGAGAAAGAGCCAGAGCCAGAACCGGTGAAGTTCTCATTAGCTGTCCAGGTATAGGTGTAGGATCCTTCGGGGAAGGAAACATTGTGGGTGCCGGGGCCATAGGTGCCAAATACGGTTTCGCCGGATTTGATAACCAGGGTGGCGCCAGTCACTGTGAGGGTGGCAGAAGTGGATGAAGCCTGACCATCCCAACTGCATGCACCCAGATCGACGCCTGCGAATGCGGGTTCACAACCATAGACTGTGATGGAACCGCTGCCGGAACCTGTGTTGCCTTCTGTTGCTGTCCAGGAGTAGTTATAGGTGCCAGGAGCGAGCTTGATTGTCTGGGAGGTGGTGTAATCCTTGCCATCAATGGTCAGAGTGGCGTTCTGAATAGTTAACGCAACATTGATAAGTGAGCCTTCTTGCTGATCAAAGCTACATTCGCCCACATCCACTGAGACATCGCCCTTACCGGGTTCACAACTAATCAGAGAGAAGGAGCCGGAACCGCTGCCCTTATAGCCTTGTGCGGCTACCCAGGTGTAAGTGTAGGAACCTTCAGGAAGGGTTACTGTCTGAGAGGAGGAATAGACACCGACCACACCATTGGTATCGGAGATGGTTACAACTGCATTGGAGATAGTGAGTACAACGCTATTTATTGAGACTTGATTTTGGTCATCCCAACGGCAGACGTCGGGTGTGACAGATGCGGAGGCATCGGGACATTCAGTGACGGTAAAACCGCCTCTTCCGCTGCCAGTAAAGCCTATGGTAGCTGTGTAGGTATAGGTGTAAGAGCCGGCTGGCAGATTGATGCTTGTAGAGGATGTGAACGGACCATAACTTCCGCCGCCATCTTTGAGGATTGTGACGCTAGCGCCATCAATGGTCAGAGAGACGGAACGAACTGAGCCGCCCTGTTCGGACCATGAACAAGCACCGCTCACATTTACCTGAACGCTGGGGGAGCCATATTCAACACGATAGTTGTCGCCTTTGTTACCAACCTTGACGCTGTATTCGCCGCCATCATCGTTCTTGATGGTATAGGCATTGAAGCAGAAAGAGCCTGAATCGTATACGATAACGGTGCCTGAGGCAACAACGATGCCAGGGTCTGCTGAAGCGCCACCAGGATTACCGGTTATTTTCCAATCATAAGAACCGGCATCAAAGCCGTCTCCGTTGATATAAACGGAATGACCTTTTTGGAAATGATTAACATCCTGTGATGCGTCGCCACAGGAGCCATCGGTCGTCCAAATTGCACCGCTGTTATTTTGGATATCTTGTGCCTTTGCGGATTGGACTGCGAATATGCTAATCACTGCCAATAGAGCCAGGATTATTACGAAACGAAACTTCGAGATTTTCATTAAATTCTCCTTCCCCGAATGGGGGCCTTAAATTAATTAGAGTTGACGTTCTGTTTTTTTTTATGAGAATTACTATTTCGTTTAGATCAGTTAACATTTAGTAACGATAAGTAATACGATAAATATTATCAAAATTATAGTATAAGTCTAATATAGAAATCAATAGTGATTAAGAATCTGGCAGAAAATCGTACTAATTGGGTATAATATATTTTAATAATGGCTAAAAATTGCAGCTGTCGTTATCAATCTGTAATGTTTATTTTGCAGGTGCTGTCAATTTCTCTAAAGACGGCTTATAATTAACCCGCTTAAAGTTAGTTTATTTAATGTTCGGATGTCATGAATGGAGACTTCAATTATGGATTTTGACGTACTAAAATCACTAGTTATCAAGGGCGAAAATCAAGGTAAGATCGTCCTTTTGGTTATGGATGGCCTCGGCGGTTTACCGATGGAACCCGGTGGCAAAACAGAGCTGGAAACCGCTAATACACCTAATATGGATAAGCTGGCTGCCTCGAGCATGTTGGGGCTGCACCAGGGCATCCGCACTGGCATTACCCCTGGCTCCGGTCCGGCTCACCTGGGCCTCTTTGGCTATGATCCCCTCAAATATGAAGTAGGGCGGGGTGCTCTCTCGGCCCTTGGGATTGATTTCGACTTGCAGGATTCGGATGTTGCTGCTCGTGGTAACTTCTGCACGGTTGATGAGCAGGGTCTGGTGACGGATCGTCGGGCTGGTCGCATACCCACTGAAATTTGCGAGCATCTCTGTGACCTGTTGAATGAAAAGGTAAACATCCCCAGCGTGGAAGTCTTCCTGCGGCCGGTGAAGGAATATCGTTTCTTGTTGGTGTTGCGCGGAGAAGGCCTAAAAGCTAATATTGAAGAAACTGATCCGCTGTTTGTTGGGAAGAAACCTCTGCCCGCCACAGCTATGGATGATGCTTCTGCCAAGGCTGCTGAACTGACCAATGAATTTATCCGGCAGGCAGCAGAGATCCTCAAAGACGAGCATCCTGCCAATATGCTGCTGCTCCGTGGCTTTGCACAGGTCCCCGAGTGGCCGAAATTCCCCGAACTCTATGATCTCAAGTCGATCGCGATTGCGATGTACCCCATGTATCGTGGCGTTTCCAAGCTTGTAGGAATGTATAGTCCACCTGCTGCCCATGATTATGAGGAAGAGATTGATATGCTCGAGGAAAATTGGGATAAATACGATTTCTTCTTCGTCCATATCAAGAAGACCGACAGCTACGGCGAAGATGGAAATTTCGCTGCCAAGGTCGGTGAGATTGAGAAGGTGGACAAGCTCCTGCCGCGGATCATGGCCCTTGATCCTGATGTCTTGATCATTACCGGTGACCACAGCACACCTGCCGTGATGAAATCCCACAGCTGGCACCCGGTACCGGTGCTGTTCTATTCCAAGAACAACAGCCGGCCTGACAACGTAATCAGCTTTGGTGAACGGGCCTGCACACAGGGTTCTCTTGGTGTCCGATTCCCCGCATTCGAGTTGATGCCTCTGGCGATGGCGTATGCCGGGCGGCTGGAGAAGTTCGGCGCCTAAGGCAATATTAACTTAACATCAAAACCGGCACCAGTAATGGCGCCGGTTTTTCGTTGTGCAGGGGGGGATTAATCTATTTCGTATAGTGATGATCGGCGATCCTCAAAAAGATCATTATTGGTGTTGAGCCTCTTATTCACCGCACGCTCAGGATCTATCTCGACCACATGGACACTCTCTTTCCTGGTTGGTCCCCTATAGAGGATTTTTCCGCCGGGGGTTGTAACCTGAGATTGGCCAGTGAAGGTCAGGTGGAGATTATCCAGATGTTCTTTGCCGACTCGGTTGGCTGTGACGGTGAAGACCTGATTTTCGATCGAGCGGGTGATCATCGCATTTTGGCAGTAGGGCAGGACCAGGTTGGCGGGGTGAGCGATGATTTGAGCGCCTTTGAGTGCCAGGGTTCGGGCAGCTTCGGGGAAAATCCAATCGAAACAGATCATCATGCCGATCTTGACGCCTTGCCATTCGACAATTTGAAAGCCGGTGTCGCCGGATGAATAGAGGGCCTTCTCATGGTCAAAAAGATGGGTTTTGCGGTAGTTGGCAATCACGCCATCCTGCGTGACGGCGGCAGCAGCGTTGAGCAGCTTGCCCTCAGCAACCTCTGCGTAGCCGCTAACAATCAGACCACCGGTTTGTGCGGCTAGTTCTCTTAAGGTTGTCAGAAACGCCCCAGAGCCATCCTGCGGCTCTGCGAGCGGAAGGAGATCCTCCGGTGTGGCATAGAGATAACCTGTATTGGCCAGCTCTGGCAGGACCACCAGGTCCGATTTTATTCCAGTCAAGAGCCGGCGGAGTTTACGGATGTTCTTCTTGATGTTATCTCGGACTGGATTGAATTGGACGACAGCAATTGATAATTTCATAAGAGTTCCTATTACTGTTTCTTGAAACCCACTAATGAATCGATTAAGATTTATTAAAGGAAGGATTCAATATGGCAAACTTCAATCTTCATGATGCTTTATTATACGATCAACTTGATTATGAGCGAGTTAAATGTAATCTTTGCGCCCATCGCTGCACGATCAGTGAGGGTGGCAAGGGGATCTGTAGGGTACGGGAGAATCACGGCGGGAGGCTATATACCCGTGTTTACGGCAATTTGATCGCCCAAAACGTTGATCCAATTGAGAAGAAACCGCTCTATCACTTCTATCCCGGCTCAACGGCTTACTCGGTTGCCACACCGGGCTGCAATTTCCACTGTAAGTGGTGTCAAAATTGGCAGATCTCCCAGATGCCGCGCTTGATGAACCTGCCGGACCGCAAGCGGGTTCAACCCGAAGCGATTGTGGAGGCCGCCATCGCCACCGGCTCGCAGTCGATTGCCTACACCTATACTGAGCCTACTATTTTCTTTGAATATAGCTTAGATGTCTCCAAATTGGCGCATGATGCAGGTATAAAGAACGTCTATGTCACCAATGGCTTTATGACACCGGAAATGATTGACCTTTACCATCCCTGGCTGGACGCCGCGAATGTGGATATTAAGGCATTTAGGGATGAGACCTATCGCAAGCTGATGGGTGGCCGGCTGGAACCTGTGTTGGAAAGCTGCCGCCGATTGAAAGCTGCTGGGGTCTGGCTGGAGGTCACTACGTTGATCGTCCCGGGTGTGAATGATAACCCGGATGAACTGCGCGGTCTGGCGCAATTCATCTATGATGACCTAGGTCCGGAGACACCCTGGCACCTCAGCCGGTTCTACCCACAATATAAAATGACCTCTCAGGCGCCGACTGGGGAGAAGATATTGCACAAGACCAAAGCCATGGGGGAAGAAATTGGTCTGGAGTATATCTATATTGGGAATGTGGCGGGGATTTATGCGACCCACTGTAAGAAGTGCGGGCAGGAATTGATCGTCCGCAGCGGTTACCAGACCCAAATTGTCGGTTTGGACGATAATGGCTCCTGCACAGCCTGTGGAACGCCGGTGGATGGGGTGGGAATTGCTGGATAATTATTTAAAATAGTCTACAACATTATACAAAGCTCGTAATCCTCCCAGTAAATTGTGTATTATTAGAGTAATGGATGTAACCAAAACCTCATCAATCTCATCAGATTTATTAGAATTGTTTATCAGATATTAACAATTATCTGCTAAATTATTCAAGAACCAGGATATAATATGAAAGAAAGAAATAGTAAGGTTACTTTCTTGAATATTGAAGGCTAAATCAAAGCCCATTGACGAAAAAACCTGGTCAATGGCTTTTTTATCGCGTTGGAATAACGCGATAGTACGACAAACAAAGATAGGAGTAAATTAAATGACATCTATGGACGCGTATTCTGAAGACACGCTTGAAGATGAGAACATGGAACAATACCTCGTTGAGGATGCGGTTGATGAGAATGAACAAGTAAATTACGAAGAGATCATTTCCGACCACACCGGTATTACCTCTGATGATTCAGTCAGCCTTTACCTCAATGAAATGAGTCGTGTGCCACTTCTGACCAAGGAAGAGGAAATCTCTCTGGCCAAGAAGATGGAAAAGGGCCGGAAGGCCCGCTCACTGATGATTGAAAGCGATGGCGAGGTTGAGAACCTTGATGAGATCAAGGAACTCATTCGAGAGGGTAAGGAAGCCCGCGAATATCTCATCAAAGCGAATATTCGCTTGGTGGTCAGCATCGCTAAGAAGTATCGCCAATATGGCTCTTCTTTCCTGGACCTAATTCAGGCTGGTAATGTGGGCTTGATTCGTGCCGTGGATAAATTTGATTATTCCCGCGGTAACCGGTTCAGCACCTACGCCACCTGGTGGATTCGCCGCTCCGTGCTGCGTTTCTTGAACCAGAAGGAACGCACCATTCGGCTGCCTAACTATTTGAGCAACCGCTTGCGCAAGGTCCGTCACGTGACCCGTGACCTCTCGCAGCAATTGGGCCGTCAACCCACTTTGGAAGAGATTTCAGAACATGTTGAGCAGTCTTCTGAAGAGCTTCGCCAGTTAATTGATTATGCCCGGTTGCCAATTTCACTGGATAAGCCAGTTGGTGAGGATGGCGAAACTGAATTGCTTAACTTTGTTGAAAACGAAAGTGAACCCACGCCTTTCAACTCGGTCCAGCAGCGCATGCTTGAATCAGATATCGAAAACGCTTTGGGCGAACTCTCTGAGCGTGAAGCCAGCATTATTAAACTGCGCTTTGGTTTGGAGGGCAATCGAAGCCACACCCTGAAAGAATTGGGCGAGATCTTTGGTGTGACCCGTGAGCGGATCCGCCAAATTCAGCAGAAGGCTCTGCGGAAACTTCGCAGCCCTCAAAATCAGGTACGCTTACGCAACTACCTCTAAACGAGCAGATTTAAAAAGCAACACCCCTCAGTTTTTTCTGAGGGGTGTTTTTGATTCGGTGGGTAGAGGAAATGATTAGTGGATATCAACCAGTACTGCTCTGACAACGGTCCTGAAGAGGAAAGAGTCAGCGTTTTGGTCGTAACTGTTGCAGGTGATCAGTGTCACCCAGTCGTAGGCCTCATGCCGTTGAAGCACGGAGATATCCTTAGGGCTGGTGTATTCTGAAACGCTGCGCACTTCATAGACATATTCCTGACCGTTGGCTGTGATCACAATCTGATCGCCCCAGCGGAGAGACTCCAGGTCATAGAGCGGTCCCGGCTGGCCAAAATTGTTATAAGCATGTCCGGTGATTACTGTGTTACCGGGCAAGGTGGGGTAGGCTGTCCCCGCCAGGTAACCAAGGTCATTGCCAAGCCACGAGAGGTTCCAACCGTTGCCTGATGCGGGAATGCCGAGGACAGCTCGGGAGATCCCTAACGCTGGAATACCTAGTTGAATGCCGGTCGAAAGATCGTATTCACTTTCTGTGAATGCAAATGGCACTTCTGTTAGAGCGTCTGGGGTGAAACCTGTTTCCGGCAGTATCTCAGGAATGACGATTTTGAGGTTTGCGTAAGAGTCGGTTTCTCCGTCGTTAAGTTCGTTGCCTGCCAAATCTTCAATGGAAGTTGTACCGCACACCATCAGACGATATTCACCGACTGGCAAGGGTGTGCCATTATTGATTGTCAGCGTGGCTATAAAGGGTCCTGAACCGCCGCCATTGGAATAGGCGATTGGACCGATTGGATAAGCGACATCATCGTTTCCGATTGTTAATTCTGCTGAATTGGCAGTTTGACAGCTGGTTGTGTCATATACGCCGTTTTCTCCAGCGGAAAATAATCTGTAATTGCCTACATTGTCCGCCGCGACCAAGCTGCCATCATGTTTGACGTCTTCACCAAATTTGACTTCCAACTTGCTTGGTTTAGTGATAAATACCTTTGTACCTTCAGGCGCAACTCCGGCAATTGTTATAGATGTAGGGCCAATGTGGTCTAGGATGTATGATTCGTGAATATCTGGATTATCTAATAAGATGGGATTGCCTGATTCATCGGTAATATCTGTGCTGGCGCTTAGGGCAATACCGATTTTTCCGTTGAAGGTGTCAATATCACCTAACCCGACATAGGCAATTACGAACATATTTGAACCATGTAGAAATAGATGATGGATTTCAGCAGTTGAACCGCCGATCACTAAGAAATCATCTATTCCAACATTTTCCACTGGTGAATTGAAGTTGATTATGAATTGTAAATCCGAAGAGTTGGTATGTTCTTCAACAGGTAATGAGCGGACTATTGAATCTACTTTTGGGCCTTGATTATCAACAATATAACTTTCATCTGTGGCAGGCTCTGTTTGGGAGAGTGCATTACCAGCGAGATCGATGATATTTTGGGTGCTCGAAAGGTCCAGACTGACCGAACCGTTGAAATCGGCCAGGTCACCACCGGAAACGGTTATCTGGTAGATATCACCAATCACTTGTTGAACATTTATGATGATTGCTGTGCTGTTGCTATTCACAACAAAGTCATCAGATGTTACATTAATCACAGCTTGACTGAAATCAGCCTGGAAAACGAGGGTGTCTGCATTAGTGTTTTCTTCCACAGGATAGTAGCGGGTGAATGACAAAAGTGTGGGGGCTTCCTTATCAATGGTATAGGTTTCACCGGAGGTGAAATCACCGTCACCTATGGTTGGGCCACCAAGCTCATTCGAAATACCGTCGACAATGGAATTATCATCTTGCACATCAATGCTCAATGTGCCGGAACCAGTCCCAGTTGAAACTGTGACAGTTCTGGTGCTGCCAGCTCCGGTAAGAGCTGTGATAGCAGCGCCTGTCAGGCCGGAAGAATCAATAACGAAATCACCGGTTGTGACGCCAGTGACATCTTTGTTGAAGGTCATCAGGAATTGAACAGACCCGGCATTGGTGGGGTTCTGGTCAACCCGAGTGATGCTTGTAACTACTGGAAGCGTGCCGCCCCGCGCCCAGCCAGTTTCTAATGGACCAAAATCTGAGCTGTAGGTATTGACAAAGGTTTTGACCCAGTAGTAATACGTTGTGCCTGGGGTTGCGGTTGAATCAATGAAGGAATTGGTCGCATTGTTGGCGGCCAGGACTGATTTCGTGCCTTCGTTGGATGTAGCCCGATAAACAGCGTAATGGGTTGCCGATGGGTTGTCATCCCAGGAGAGGGAAACCTGATCATATTCACCGTCGGATGCGGTTAAGTTGGCTGGGGGCATGATGCCGCGCCAACCGAGATCTGGGGAGCTGAAATCGCTGTAGGTCAGGCTTGTGCAGGCCTTCACCCAGTAATAAAGGGCCTGGCCTTCGCCCATACTTGAATCGGAGAAGTTAGTGCCAGCTACGGAAGAACTCACCAAGCTTTTTACGCCACCGAGGGTGGGCGCTGAATAGAGTTCATAGAAATCCGCACCGGTCACGGAATCCCAGGTGACCTGAATTTGGGCAGTATCGGTGCCATCACTGGCTTGTACGTTTGCAGGCCCCGCAAGGGCGCGATAGCCACCATCAGTGGCATCTGCTGCGCTGCATGTTTCAGTTGTGCAGGCTTGAACCCAATAGTAATATTGAATGCCAGGGGTTGCCGCGGTGTCTGTATAGGTGAGTGATGTTGATGTGGTGAAGTTGTTTGCCGGCCTGGACCCCGCGGTTTGACCGCGATAGAGCTTGTAGAAATCCGCGCCATATACGGGATCCCATTCAAGCAGCACATGGTCGGTACTAGTACCGTCACTGGCTGTCAGTGTGCCAGCACTGCCTACAGATGCCAGAGTCGCAATACCTTCGTCCGGGCCCGCCAAACTGCTGCAACGATTTAACTCATCACAAGACTTGATCCAATAATAATAAGTATGCCCAGGAAGGGCCAAATTATCTGTGTAACTGGTTGTTGAAGAATGCCCAAGATTGATTATTTCACCATAGGGGGCGATGGATCGATAAATAATGTATTGATTTATAAATGCATCATCATAATTACCCCAGGTCAGATCAATCTGATCATAAGAAGTGTCATCGCTGGCGGTAACATTGTAGGCCGCTTTGTATGTTCGCCACCCTGTATCTGATGCGGAGAGATCCGTCCAGTCACCGAAATTTATGTCATAAGCACGGATCCAATAATGATACGTGGTATATGGATCTGCACCAGAATCTTGGAAATTAGTAGTGTAGACCTCCGGAGGGAGATAGGCGTTCACATCGGCAGGTGGTGTCGAAGTTTCAGAACGGTAAACGCGATAGCCCCATGCTTCGGGAATTTCGTCCCAGGTGATATTAATTGATTGGGCTACGGTGCCATCAGTCGCACGTATTTCCGAAGGACCTACCGAAGATGAGTATCCAACCGCATAATCGGTACTTAGTGGACTGCAATCATCAAATAAAGTACAGATTTGGCCTTTGTAGTAATACGTTGTTCCAGCCGGAACGTAGTCGGTATATGTGCCATCCAAGGTGGCGTCACCGGTGGTAGTACCAACAAAGGTGTAGGGGCCTGCAGGATCAGCACTTCTATAGACTTTATAAGATTGTGAGTTGAAAGAATACTCAAAGAAGGAGATTTCTATTTTATTTTCATAGGTGCCATCGGTTGCAGAAATATAAGGTGGATCAATCACAGCTGAACCAGTGGCCACAGGACTGAAATCATTAGCGCAATAATATTGATCAATAGGACAGGTTTTGACCTTAAAATCATAATCTCGATAAGCGAAATCTAGAATGCCATCTAGCACAAAATCGTATTCAGTGGGGACACCGCTTGAGCAGTTATAATAGGGGACTTTCCCAATAATCGAAAATGACGTAGCTCCTTGCTTTTTTGCATAGACGCTATAATTATCTGCTGAGCCATTTCCACAGACGGACTCCCAAGTAATCTTTATTCGATTAGATAGATCCGTTGAAGCGGTGACATTAAAAGGTGTGGGAAGGTCGTATTCAGCGTTTGGACTGAATGTGTCCATACCCATCGTAAAGAAGATCATCACGATGATGGTTGAGGTATAGATGAACTTCTTCACAGAAATGAACACATTCCTTGTATGGTTGGCGTTTGTGTGCATTTATTCCTCTCCTGAAAGAGCAAAAAGGCGTTGTCAGCTGGAAAAAACTGAAATAGTAAAAAGTTTATTAAACATTTTTATTATACATGATAAATTAGTTATATAAGTGAAAATAATATAAATTTAGCTTAAGAATGTGAATTTTTTCGCATAAACTCAGCTGTTCTGTGCTGAAAACGTAAAAATGAATGCCAAAATTAGATCTGTACATCAGGATTAGCAGAGTAGAAATGTCATAGAAAGACGATAGAATAAATAAGTGCAAGCCAGGAATATTAAAAAGCACACAGAAAGGGCTTGAAAATGGATTTCCAAACGATTCTGCAGGATTGGTTCACTTCATTGATTGATTTCTTCCCGAAAATCGTCGCAGCGCTGGTGATTTTTCTGGTCACAATTGTTGGGGCGGGATTTGTAGCGAAATCTGTCAAGAAATTCAGCGCAAGAAAAATCACAAGCCCGGAACTGCTGCACCTCATTTTTAGAATCACGCGCTGGACCTTATTGATTGTGGGAACGATCGTTGCATTGGATCAGGTTAATTTCAATGTGACAGGTTTTATTGCCGGCTTGGGAGTGGCTGGTTTCACGATTGGGTTTGCCCTGCAGGATATCGCCAAGAATTTCATCAGCGGTTTGTTATTGCTTTATCGCCAACCATTTGTGATTGGCGATGCGGTGAAGATTTCAACTTTCGTAGGGATCATTACGCAGATCAATATCCGGGATACTGTTCTGAAAACTTACGATGGCGAATTGGTAATCATCCCGAACCAAGAAGTCTTTCAGAATCCAATTGTCAATTACACTCATACAAAATTGCGGCGCCAATCGGTCAAAATCGGTTTGGGTTATGAGGAAGATAGTGATCGGGCTGTCGATATATTTCTCGGGGCTGTTAAGGGTGTTGAGGGAGTTGAATCGACACCTGGGCCGTCTATATATGTGAGTGATTTGGGGGAGTCTGCTTTAATCCTGAAGACTTACTATTGGTGTGATCAGAAAGATGAGAACATTCTTGATGTTCAATCAAAAGTAATTACAGCCATTAAGAAAGCTGCTGAAACGAACAGCATTAACTTACCTCATCCAATTCAAATCATACGTTTGGTAGGACAAGAATAAGATAGGCGATTTAGGAGAGAGGGTTCATTGGGAAGGTGATCGTAAAGGTTGTGCCTTTGCCCATTTCGCTTTGCACGTCAGCCTGTCCGTGATGTGCTTCAACGATTGCTTTGACAATGCTGAGTCCCAGACCGGATTCGCCTTCTTTGGTTTGGCGGGAAGGGTCCACACGATAAAATCGGTTGAAGACACAGGGAAGGTCTTCTTCAGGGATGCCTTCACCAGTATCTTCAATTTCAAAGGTTGTGCTGCCATCTGACAGATTATAGGCTTTAACCGAGATTTGACCATCCGGTTCTGTATGCCGGAAAGCATTATTGAGTAGGTTAGAGAGCACCTGCATCAGCCGGCCTTTATCCGCAAAGAGGGTGTTGAAACCGTAATTCGCAAAGGATAATTCTATATTCTTTGAATCCGCCAGAAGTTGATAGGCCTGTAATAGATGGGCAAAAACGTTATTGATATTGATTTCCGATTTCCGGATTATTAGTTCCCCAGAATCCGCAAGCGCTAGAGTTCGCAGGTCATCTACCAAGCGGTTCAACTGGTTCACTTCATCCTGAACAAAAGCCAGGCGTTCTTTGGTCATGTCCAGAGAACCGTCCTGCATGGCCTCCAGGTATCCATTGATGACGGTCAATGGGCTGCGAAGTTCGTGAGCGATGTCGGCTGTCATTTGGTCACGACGGGCGTTGGCATCAGTGAGTGCAGCACTCATTTTGTTGAATCCCTGGATGACTTGCCCGAGTTCATCGTTTGAAGTTGATTCAACAATTTGACTTAATTTCCCTTGTTCCACATTGGAGATAGCTGTTGATAGTTTCGAAAGTGGGCGCAAGAGGGTGCGTGTGAAGACCAGGCCCAAAATCACTGCTAAAGAGATTGCTCCCAGGCTGGCATATAGCATTGCCTTATTGGTTGTTTCAATGAAGCGCTGCTCCTGTGGATTGGGTAGAAATGCAGGATTGGAGGGAAATAGCAGAGCGATCTCATGATCATCGTACTCGACTACTTTTGCATTTTGGATATCGGATCCAGTTAGAAATGACCCCGAAGGGTGAGCGGGATCGCCCAAGAGTATTCCGCCATTGGGAAGGGCCAGAACAATTCCGGTTTGATTAGCTTCATTAAAAGACGGGAAATCAATGGATGAGCTAGTTATAAATCCATGGTCATTACCAAATAATGTGCCATAGGTTTCATAATTGTCAATCAACTCAGCGGAGTATTCACTTGTTAACCTTTCAATCACCAGGTCCTGAAACTCCTGGTTCGAGACAGTGGATGTAAAAATACCCACAAGCGCAATTGCGAGTAGGCCAACAGCCATAAAGGCAACTATAAATTTCGTTTGAATTGATGGATTTTTCATAGTTTTAAGGGTTATCTGTAAAACGGTACCCAACACCAAATACGGTTTGAATAAATTTCGGATTTCCAGGGTCTTCTTCGATCTTGACCCTCAAATTCCGAATGTGGACATTTATAGTCTTCTCAAGGGAGCCATGTGCTTCTCCCTGGATTTCACAGAGCAGTTGTTCTCGTGTGAAAACACGACCCGGATTTTGAGCAAGGGTGTTTAACAAATGGAATTCAGTTGGCGTCAGGGTGATTTCTTTAGTATTTACCAGAACTTTTAATTTGTTAGGATCAATGCTGAGATACCCAAAGTGAAGGGTGGTATTTTGGGCCTGGGAGGGGTCAGAGCGACGGAGGACGGCTTTGACCCGGGCTGCCAATTCTGCCATCCCAAAGGGTTTGGTGACATAATCATCGGCACCTAAGCCTAGCCCAATCACTTTCTCCGTTTCCTCGATCTTAGCGGTTAACAAAATGATGGGAGTATTGCTTTCTTTGCGATAGGTTTTGATGAATTCGAAACCGTCCATATGCGGCATCATGATGTCAAGCAGGATAATATCCGGTTGATTGATCCGGGCTTCAGTTAGGGCCTGATTGCCATCCCAGGCAGTGATTGTTTTATATCCCTTGGAGTTCAGGTAGTCTGAGACCAAGCGGGTGATTGAAAATTTATCGTCAACGATAAGGACTAGTTTTTCATTCATGGCGTTTTCTCTTGAAGGCATCTTAATTTCTTCTTTATTAATTATACATAACCTAAACGATAAATAATGTAGACTACCTAAGATTAGCTTGATTTCATTAAGATTTGATAAAGAAAATGCGATAAAATAAAACCATTACGGTCAAATTCACCAGTAGAACAGGATCGTGAATGTCAGGAATCGCGTTGCAGTCAGGGATTATTTATGGACCGATCCTATCACGTAGATTAGGAAGGTCTTTAGGGATTAATCTGTTACCATCAAAGCGAAAAGTCTGTTCATTTGATTGTATCTATTGCCAATATGGCAGGACGAAGGATTTAGTGCTTCATCCGATCCGTTCAACTCTCCCCAAACCACCAGAAGTCTATGCTGCTGTTGAAGCTGCTTTAAAGAAGCCGCGGTCCATTGACTACCTGACTTTCTCTGGCAATGGTGAGCCAACCATTCATCCGGATTTCCCGGAAATTGTTCGTGGGGTAAAAGCCATCAAGGATAAGTTACGCCCGGAAGCGAAACTGGCCATTTTATCCAATTCGTCACGAGTGAACGACCCGGAAGTGGCAGCAGCGCTTCGCCTTTTTGATGCGCCAATTATGAAGCTGGATGCTGGTGATCAACAGACTTTTGAAGCGATCAACCGACCTGTAGGCGGTTTGAAAATTGATGAGATTGTGAATGGCCTGCAACGGCTGCCGATGTTAATAGTACAAAGTGTATTGGTGAATGGAGTAATTACAAACAATCAGGGAGAAGCGTTCGAGCAATGGGTGGAAAGGCTCGCAGCACTTCATCCACGGATTGTGCAAATTTATTCCACCGAGAGACCGACTGCACAAAATGAAGTGAAATGTGTTTCACCCGAAAAATTGCAGCAAATAGCCACAGAGCTAAATGAGCGGCAAGGGTTCAATGTCCATGCCTATTGGCAAAATTAGTTGGTCATTCTTTTGATTTGATGAAGGGGGAATCTGCGGGTATAATCTTTGGGTTCAGATGTCATTCCTATCTTTTGCATCTGGACGATTTATGCCCGATAATAATTCGGTGATGGTACTTTTTAGCTTGCAAAAATCATAATATCAATCAATCCTGACCGATGGCTGAAATATCATTGCAGGGAATTCCGGGTAAACCAAGGAGGTGAAACGGTCTTGATTAAAGTTGAAAAGCGAGATAATGAATCTTTTCCGCAATTAATGCGACGATTTCGCAAAAAAGTGACCGGTTCCAAGGTACTTTCCGAGCATCGAAGGCGAAGATTCTTTACTTCTAAGAGTGAAGAACGACGAATTGCCAAGAAAAAAGCTATTCGGCGGATGCGTCGGAACGACAAGTAGAGAAATTAATCGGTCAGGATTGAATTTCCTTTTACACACAAATTTCACTTGAATACGTACAAATTGGTTAAATCTTGGATTTAACCAATTTCTGAGTATTCTGATTATAAGAAGAAGAGTATTGAAAATCTGGAGAATTGCCTGTGGTAATTCAGTGAGATTTTCAATACTCAATTATTCTTGATGTTTTGGTAATGGTAAATATTCTGATTTGGTTAATTATTCACTTTGAATTTAAATTTTCAAAATAATAATCCCAAACTACTATTCGCCATTAATTTATCTTGCGAATGGTTGAATGAAATTCCTTTAGATAAGTAAATGGAAAGTTCATCATGCCCAAAGTAGAAGTCTTAATTCAAGAACACTGCTAACTATTCGCCAAAATTATCGTTTATCAAGGCTTTAAAGCCTTCAATGGCCTCTGTTGCATCATCGCCTTCAGCAATAATTTCAATTTCATGATCTTGCATTACACCAAGGGTTAAGATATTCAAAATACTTTTGGCATTCACAATTGGGCTGCTATCTGTGAGATTCTGAACTGAAATATCAGATTGAAATTTGTTCGCTGTCTGCACGAAAAGGGAGGCAGGTCTCGCATGAAGCCCGGAAGGATGTTGGATTGTGGTTTTAAGCGTAAGTTTCATTTCACTCCTTTAACTTAGAAATTCAGTAATTAAAAACCTGTAAGAATCAGGTGAATAAAATATACTTGTTGTCAAAGTCATAAATATACTACAAAATACTTGATGTGATAGCGAATGGGGAAATTCACCTTATGATGAGCTTCCTAATTGCGGTTATCGCAAAAAAATTCCAAGCATAATAATAGTTCAGCCTGCTCAAAATGGATAGGTTGAATTTTTTAAACACATAATTAATTACGTTATTTGAGCGTATTATGAGGTAAGAATGAAGACTGGACCTTCCATTATGATGTTCTGCCAATCAAAAGAACGCCAAACATAGAATTATTCAAAATCAATTAAGATTCACTTTTTTTGACTAAGGTTTGTTTGTTGGTGGGCCGCAGTATTAAATTATTGGCGAATCAGCATTTGGTTCATGGAAATATTATTTAGTATTGCGGAGATTTCAATAGTTCTGCTAAAATAGAGCAAGCCATCAAGTGAACACTAAGCCAATAAAAGAGAATAAATATGCCAGGAACACTGATTAAAGCAGGAACGGTTCTGACAATGGATGACCAGAGGGGAATTTTGTCACCTGGTCATTTATTATTTGATGGGGCAGAGATTATCGCGGTTGGTACACCTGAAGACGTTCCACAGGATGATGTCGATCAGGTGATTGATTTCAGCGATCGTCTGGTGATGCCTGGGCTTGTAAACGCCCATGCCCATACGCCTATGTCGTTATTCAGGGGACTAGCTGAAGGCATTTCGTTATTTACGATGGACGGCTTTATTAACTGCTTACGGCGGTTAGAGGCTGCGGCAGATTCATCGATGGTTCCAGCTGCAGTAGAAGTGAGTTGCGCAGAAATGATCCGCACAGGGACAACCTGTTTTGCGGATCAATATTTTTATATGAGAGATATTTATCCCGTAGTGGACCGGAGCGGCCTAAGAGCAGCCCTGGCCTATGGGATTGTGGAATTGGGGAACGAAGACTCACGAAAACGTGAAATCCGATCGGTTACGGAATTCCTTGAGAGTTTCTCGAATCATCCGAGGATCAAGGGCTGGGTTGGACCGCATGCCTTTTTTGTGGATAACAGTGAAGAAGTGATCGCTCTCGAATTAGAACTTGCCCGAAGATTTGATACAGGCTTGCACATCCATTTTGCAACTAGCAGCGAAGAAGAAGATTACTGCCAAGCAAAATTTGGCATTTCAGCGGTGGAACGGATGAAACAATTGGGAATCCTGGAATTCCCGATCCTGGCAGCCCATGCGATAACTGTGCCTGAGAGCGGCTATTCGACATTAGCGGAAAGTCCCTTCACGGCAGTGATCTGTGCTTCCTCATCCATGCGGAGTGGTTTCCCGGCTGCGCCAGTTAAGGCAATGCGCGACGCAGGTATCAACCTTGCGCTTGGGACGGATAATGTTGCCAATGCCAACTCTTACGATCTCTTCAGAGAGATGGATATTGCCGCTAAGCTGCAGGTTTATCGAGAGTCGGAGCCGGGGGTTATCCCTGCAAAGGCAATCTTAGAGATGGCAACGCTGGGCGGGGCAAAGGCTCTGGGCTGGGAAGATAAAATTGGCAGCCTGGCTCCTGGAAAACTTGCAGACCTGATTGCTCTGGACCTGACGGATATTGGATGGGGACCAAAAGGAGCTCAGGATATATACACTGCTATTGTCTATGCGATCAGCGGCATGCATGTTACGGATGTCATGGCTGATGGCAAGTGGCTGCTGCAGGATAAGAAATGGACAACTATGGACTATTCAGGCGCTGCGAGTCAGATGGATGCAGACTACCTGAGGCTCAATAACAATCTAGAAAATCTTTAGGAGAGAAAATGCGACGAATTGTCATTGATTGTGATCCCGGCATTGATGATGCCCAGGCCATTATGATGGCGCACTCTCATCCGGATATCAATATTGAAGCGATCACAACCGTTTCTGGGAATGTCGGTGTGGAGCACACCGCCGCAAACGCCCTCAAAATATTGGATATTTTGGACGCTGAACCTATCCCGGTCTACGCCGGCGCAGCTTCAGGACTGGTTACTGAGGGACAAAATGCCAGTTATGTGCATGGTGAGGACGGCCTCGGCGGCGTGGATATCCCAGAATCGAAAAGAAAACTGGAAGATAAGCCTGCGGCGTTAGCGTTGATCGACTTGGCCAAGGAAAATCCAGGCGAGCTGGAATTGATCGCGATTGGCCCACTGACCAACCTGGCATTAGCACTCCGGCTGGATCCGAAACTGCCTTCCCGCTATAAGAAGCTGGTCATTATGGGCGGCGCCCATTTCGCTCAGGGCAACACGCCAAACTATTCCGCAGAATTCAATCTGTATGCGGACCCTGATGCGGCGGCTGTGGTATTTGCCAACTGGCCAAAATTCACAATGATATCCTGGGAAGCGACCATTTCTCATGGGATGCCTATTGAGGATTTCACAGCGCTCTTTGAATTTGACAATAAACGAAGTAAGTTCCTGCGAGATATCACTCAACATACAATAAAATTCCTGCGAGAGGTCCTCAACCGTGAAATGAGTTTTGCAGCCGATCCGTTGGCGATGGCTGTTTTGATGGAACCTGAAATTGTGGAAGAAGTTGCTGAGCGGTATGTCCAGGTTGAGCGGACAGGAGAATTGAGCCGTGGTATGACCGTCATCGATTGGTGGGGCATGTCCAAAAAGCCGGCAAATGTGGAAATAATTTTGAAAGTGAACCAAGACCGGTTCTATCAACTTATGAAGAATGCGTTCGAATAGAAAGGAATCGCAATGAAGGTTGTTCTCGCACCAGATCCATGGCAAAAAGTAAAAACGTACCATGACCTTCCGGCAGATGAGGTTATTTCAGCACTGCAAAAAGAAATCCGGCGCGGGCATACTGAAAATGCCGCCCGTCTGGCTTATGAACTGATTCAAACCAGCCCTGAGCTAGAAGCAAAGCTTTGGTCACGCCTGGCCGTGATCTCAGCAGAGGATGTGGGGATGGGCAATCCAAATGCACCCATACTCATCAATGCACTCCATGAAATGCATGAACGGCTAAGTGTTGGTCATACCGACAGGCCGTTATTTGCGATCCATGCGGTCAGATTCCTTTGTGAACAGGAAAAAGATCGCTCAAGTGATGAACTGCTGAACTGGCTCAGACAAACCAATCAGGCCCCTGAAATTCCTGATTATGCACTTGATATGCACACTAAACGCGGCGCCGAAATGGGCCGTGACCTGAAATATTTCTTTGAAGAAGGATCAAAAGTCCATCCGGAAAAGGTAGACCGGAATAGGGTCTATCGTGAAAGACTGCTGGGATTATTGGACGAAGACTAGGTTGATTGAGTTTTAAACAATTGTCATACAATATGATAAAATATTGTTAACTCACGTTAATGGCAAATTAATAGACGAAGGAGGTGGTACCCGGATAAATTAGGTGTTCTGTTTGTGTTTACTTACTTGATAGTATTGCATTTGAATAAGGAGAAAAGAATGAAAAGCCGTTTTTTGTATGCTGTGTCATTACTTGTTGTTTTGACCATGGTTTTGACCGCATGTGGTGCACAACCAACTAAAGAAGTTGTGGAAGAAGCGGAATTTACCGCAGCATTGATTACCCCGAATCCCTTGGGCGACCGCTCATTCATCGATTCATCCGCCCGCGGTATTGACCGAGCCAATGAAGAACTCCCCGTCCAGGCTGATGTGATTGAGACACAAGGTGTTGCAGAACATGAATCTGCTCTCCGTGCTGCTATCGCTCAGGGTTATGACGTTATCCTCCCCCTGGCTTTTGATGCCGAACTCTTGTTGAATATCGCTGCAGAATTCCCGGAGCAGAAGTTCGCTTCCCCCTCTGAGGTTTTTGCAGCTGAACTGCCTGACAATTTGATTGCATTCCAGATTAACGTTCACGAATCCAGCTTCCTGGTTGGTTTGATCGCCGGTTCCATGACCCAGACCAAGGTTGTTGGTGCTGTGGTTGGTGGGGATGCTCCTGGTTTGAACCAGTTCTTCTATGGTTACAAACAAGGCGTTTTAGAAGTTTGCCCCGACTGTGAAGTTTTGGTGAGCTACCTTGGTTTTGACTTCTCCAACCCAACTTTGGGTAAAGAAACAGCCGCTGCTCAGTATGATGCTGGCGCTGACATTGTCTTCCAGGTTGCTGGCCGCTCCGGTGAGGGTGTTATTGCTGCTTCCGCTGAATACGGTCTGTTCTCCATTGGTGTTGACTCCAACCAGGACTTTGTTGCTCCCGGTAACGTTATCGTTTCTATGATCAAGCGTGTGGATATCACCACCTTCCTGCCGATCGAAATGGTTGTAGATGGTACCTTCGCTGGTGGCTTCATGGAACTTGGTATGGCTGATGGCGCTGCCGGCCTCTCATGGGATGAGGGTTCAACAACCTTCGCCGAAGAAGGCCCAGCTGATATGGTTGCCATGTTGGACGATGTCCAGACTTTAGTTGCGGATTATCGTGATCAGATCCTCGCTGGCGATTATGTTGTCTGCAACGCTTTGATTGATGCTGAAATGACCTCGGATGCTTGTGCACCCCTGAAATAAGTATTTACTAGTTGTTTAGGTAGAGTACAGCCCTGGAGGCAACTTCAGGGCTGTTATAAGGATGGAATATGGCTAACGCAGTAGAGTTAATCGGTATTTCCAAATATTTTCCCTCAACTGAAGTCCAGGCAAATAATGATGTTCATTTTTCTGTGAAAGAAGGCGAAATTCACGCGCTGGTGGGAGAGAATGGCGCCGGAAAAACCACATTGATGAACATCCTCTATGGTTTGATCAAGCCTGATGCCGGAGAAATTTTCATTCAAGAGGAACTGGCCCATATCAATCATCCGGATGATGCCATCCGGCTGGGCATTGGTATGGTTCACCAACACTTTAAGCTGGTGCCATCTTTTACAGTTGCTCAGAATATTATGCTGGGTATGGAACCGAACAAGTTTGGTTGGCTCAAACAGCGTGATGAGATTGAGCAGGTGGAAGCATTATCAAAGAAATTTGGATTGCCAGTTGATCCGCGAGCAAAAGTAGCGGAATTGCCTGTCGGTATGCAACAAAGGGTGGAAATTCTCAAAACACTGCAACGTGATACAAAGATCCTGGTTCTGGATGAACCCACTGCTGTCCTGACTCCTCAGGAAGTTCGTGACCTGATGGTTGTGGTTAAAAGGCTATCGGAAGACCAGGGGCACACCATTATCTTCATCACTCATAAACTGATTGAGGTGGTTGAAGTTGCTGACCGGGTGACAGTGATGCGGGATGGTAAGAACGTTGGGACTAAAAATGTCGCCGACACTGACATCCCCGAGATGGCTCGGATGATGGTTGGGCGGGAAGTTCTGTTCAGAGTGAAGAAAGAGCCCGCAAAACCCGGAGGCCTTGTTTTGGAAGCGGATGGAATCACCGTCGCTTCTGATAACGGTTATCCTGTTGTGACTGATCTGTCTCTAAATGTTCGCTCTGGTGAAATCCTCGGCGTCGCCGGGGTTAGTGGGAACGGTCAGACGGAATTGGTTGAGGCGATCTCAGGTATACGACCGGTTGAGCTTGGGTCGATTAAGCTGGATGGTGAGGATGTAACCAATGCCTCGGTAAACGTTCGGAGGCATCATGGTATGGGGCATATTCCGGAAGATCGGATCCATATGGGGTTGAATCTGAACACAGATATGGATGAAAATGTCCTCTTAAGCCGCCAGCGTGATAAGGTTTATAACAAATTTGGTTTTATTCGCCGCAAAAAAGTAGCGGATCTGGCTGGACAGATCATCAATGATTTTGATGTGCATGGTGCAAAACCAGGTGGTAGTGTGGACACACTATCTGGTGGCAATATGCAAAAGATTGTTGTTGGGCGTGAACTATCTAATAAGCCTGAGTTCATTATTGCCAATCAGCCCACTCGTGGGCTGGATGTCGGCAGCATTGAGTTCGTCCATAAGACTTTGATTGAGGCGAGGGACAGAGGGGCGGCTATTCTGCTTGTCTCTGTTGAGCTGGATGAGATTATGTCCCTGAGCGATCGCGTTGACGTGATTTACCGTGGCAAGATTAACGGTGAATTCGATATCAAGGATGTTACTGAAGAGAAACTGGGGGTGCTAATGGCTGGCGGGTCTTTGGAAGATATTGAGAACGCCAAGAATAATCATGTTTCTGCTTCAGATGCATCATAGAGGTGAGGGACAATATGGATATAGAAAAAAAGAAGAAATTTACAAATGCACTGCTAGTCCCTGTGCTGGCTATTGTCTCCGGTTTGATCGTGGCTGCATTGTTAGTCTTGACGACTGGAAAATCACCATTGGATGCATACAAAGTCCTTTTTAATTCCGGCTTTAACTGTGAAAGCTTGCAACGCTGTACCTTCGTGACCACCCTAGAACGGTCTACACCGCTGATTTTGACGGGGCTTTCTGCCCTGGTAGCATTCAGAACGGGTGTGTTCAGTCTCGGTCAGGAAGGCCAAATGATGCTAGGTGCGGTCACAGCAGCCTGGCTGGGCCATGCCCTGGACCTCCCTTATGTCATTCATCCCATTGTCATTATTTTGGCAGCGGTGGTGATCGGTGGCCTATATGGATACATCCCCGGTGTTTTAAAGGTGAAACTTGGGGTTAATGAGCTGATTTCGACGATCATGCTGAATGAGGTCGCGATTCTATTTCTGGAGTGGGTGGTGAACTTCCCTCTGCGTGCGGATGCGGGTTCAGCTGCTCACTCATTTATCATCAAAGAAACCGCATGGTTGCCTTCGTTCCTGCCTAGCTCACGTTGGGGAGTGGGTTTTGTGATCGCCATAATCATGGCGGCGGTCATTTACTTCCTCTTGTGGCGTACTTCCACCGGATACGAACAGCGGATGTCAGGTAACGCACCTCGATTTGCCAAATATGGCGGCATAAAGAATGAAAAAGCAGCCTTACGCGGCATGATTATCAGCGGTGCCTTGGCCGGGTTGGCTGGTGCGATTGAGGTAATGGGCGTGAATCACCGGATCATGACCGGTTATTCCACTGGCCTTGGTTTTGATGGCGTTAGTGTGGCCATTTTGGGCCAGACCCATCCAATCGGCGTGGTGATTGTTGCCATCCTGTTTGCTGGTGTCCGTTTAGGCGCTCAACTGGGACTGCAAATTCAGCTCAAAGTGCCAAGAGAATTAGGCGGTGTGATCATCGCATTCATCATCCTCTTTGTTGCTTCGGATAATTTCTTCCTCGGCGGCATCAATTGGGTCCGTAACAAAGTTGCTAAATTCAAAGAGAGAAAAGCCATCAAGGAAGGAGGTGAATGATGCAGGATTTCCTTAACTTCTTCACCATACCGTTATTTTCTAGTGCCATTCGCCTGGGAACACCAATCATCCTGGCAGCTTTAGGTGGCGCAATTTGTAACCGGGCAGGTGTGTTGAACCTTGCACTGGAAGGGAAAATGCTTCTGGGCGCGTTCCTGGGAATCATCAGCGCCTATTACATTCAGCATAACCCGTTCCTGCCAATGCCACCGGTTGCGAGTACCTATCTGGCACTGGTTGTAGCCATGCTCTCGGGCGGTCTGTTGGGCGCTTTCTTTGCCTTCCTTTACATCAAATATAAGGTGAACCTGGTGATCCTGGCAATTGCCATCAACCTGATGTTGCTGGAACTGACCGTCTTTATGATGCGTGTGATGTTCGGCCAGGTGGGTACCTGGTCCGATCCCAGCATTGTTCAGCTACCGGATATTGAGTTGCCAGTTATCAAGAATATCCCAGTCCTTGGTGAACTGCTGAGTGGTTATAACATCATCGTATACGCAGCGGTCGTCCTCAGCATCGTAGGATATTTTGTCCTGTTCCACACGAAGTTTGGCCGCCATATCCGCGCCGTTGGTGAGAATATCGAAGCGGCTCGCACGGTTGGCATCAACGTGAACCGGGTGCAGATCTTTGCCCTGGTGATCAGTGGCGCACTGGCAGCCCTTGGTGGTGCTTTCCTTTCGGTTGGGCATTTGACCCTCTTCACCCGTAATATGAGTAATGGCCGAGGCTGGTTGGGCATTTCAGCAGCCCTCTTTGGCTTCAACCATCCGATTGGTGTTTATTTCTCGGGGCTGTTCTTTGGCTTTGCAGATGCAGCAGCTATCCGGCTTCAGAACGTGACTGAACTTCCGCCAAGCCTGGTGCAGGTGCTGCCTTTCATCGCGACGATTGTCGCCTTGGTGTTGGTTGCCCTGCGGGCCAAACTTGCTACATTGATCAATAAACGGAAATATTTCAGCTCACGAGAGATGCAAACTCACAAGGAAGCTGAACCCGTTGATGCTGAATAGTCTGTAAGTTATTGTTTGAACATGGCGAGCCTCGGTGAGAACCGGGGCTTGCTTTAATACTTCAAAAGGAGAGATTGATGGAATTCCATATTAAAGCACAACCTGAACAGGTATCCCGCTATGTCCTTTGTCCAGGCTCCCAACGCCGGGCGGCACGGATTGCGGAACGATTTGATGACATGGAGAAGGTTGCTGATGATCGTGGGATCGTGGTTTACACGGGCTATTACAAGGGTGTGAAACTGACCTCCTGTGGCACCGGCATGGGCGGCCCAGCCGTTGCGATTTGCATGGAAGAACTGGCGAATTTGGGTACTGACACCTTTGTACGGGTGGGGTCCTGCGGCGTTTTCCAGGAGGACCAGGGACCTGGCGATATTATCATCGCCAGCGGCACTGTGCGGGAAGGGGGCACTGCCAATGCCTATCTACCCATAGAATTCCCTGCTGTGCCCACCTACGAGGTCCTGGAGACCCTGGTGAAAACAGCAGTTGCCCTTGAGATCCCATATACCGTTGGTGTGGGCATCGCTGGGGATGCCTTTTACAGCCCACGAGAGCTCTATGAACCGGGCTTGTTAAAAAAGGCAGGCTTGGTTTCCGTGGAAATGGAAAGCGATACCCTTTTCATCGTTGGTCAATTCCGCGGCCTGCGGACTGGCGCTCTATATGCCTCTGATGGGACGAATAATGAAATTAAACCGGTCTGGGGTGAGGAAAAGTACCTGCAAGGTGAGTTGGATATGATCACCATTGCCCTGGAGAGTATGCTGGCGATCGCCAAGAATGACAATGCAGGCTAAATGATCTTCCGATAGATAAAATAAAACCGAGTTGAATTTCTCAACTCGGTTTTTTATTTGTTAGAAGTTTCTGGGATTTAGCGAGTATTTTCGTGAAGATTTCTTTTATCTTCGTATAGACACCCTCTGCACCCATCACAATGACCATTGTTGAGACAATCATTCCACCGATGGAACGGGGAATACCCAATTGAATGGAGAGCCCAGTCATGGCTGCCAGCCGGACACCACCGAGGACAAAGGATGAGAACAATATCCCAATGGGGTGGGCTGACCCCAGCAGGGCAACCATCACGCCATCAAAGACATCAGAACTGGTGAAATTATCCACGAAACGATAATGAACACCCAGGATTTCGATCCCGCCTGCCAGACCGGCCAGCGCACCTGAAATCATCATACCCACATAGATGGCTCGAATGGAGTTGACACCGCCATACTTCGCAAAAGTCTTATTGTCACCGGACATACGGGTCTCATACCCGGAGGCGGTTCGGTAGAACCAAATGAGCGATAAGGCGACGATGGCGAGCGCGATAAAGAATCCAAGGTTTAACTTGGTTGTTGGTGTCAATGAAGGTATCCGGGCGCTTTCGGGTATCCACTGTCCAAAACCCGAAGGGATGAAACCGACCAGATAGAGAGCGATGTAATTCAACAGGATGGTCGAGAGGATCTCGTTGATATTGAAATGGAGCTTTAGGAGTGCGGGGAGGATGGCATAGGTCATGCCGAATAGAATAGCTGCAATGAGGGCTGTCAAAGGATGGATGACGAATGGCAAGGTAAATCGACTGGCAATCCAATTAGCGGCTGCAGCGCCTAATAACATTTGTCCCATCTGACCAATGCTAAAGAGACCGACCCGAAAGGCGACCGCTGCAGACAGGCCCATAAAGATCAGCGGGGTTGCGAATTGAAGCGTTGTAAGGATGGCGCAATTATTGCCGCTGCTACAACCAAAGCCTGCTTTTAGGAGGACCTGAAATGCCTTCAAAGGGGAATTGCCCGTCAATAGGACAAATAAACCGCCTGCAAATAATCCAATTACTGCAGCGATCAAAGGTCGTAGTATGGTGTCTTTGATGTTCTTTTGATGAGTGTACAAGTAAAGGCCTGACAGGAAATATGAAACCTAACCAACAAAGTATAGCTTAAATTCGGGGATGCGGGATTTCAGCTTGGATAAGAAGGCCGCCATCCGGTTAATTTTGGATTTGCAGGCGCTCTCTAAGCAGGGACTCCCTCTTATCAATTCCGACCAGACCAAAATGGCCTTCCTTGGGAATAATTGGAGAAGATCAGATTTTTATAAATGCCTTTGCCGTTGTCTTTAATTTACCATCGTCATGATGTCATTGACTGAGGGCATGAACCTGAGGGGGATGATATTTCCATGCAATACATGGTCAAAAGCGCAGTGCTTGTGGATGCAGTTGATTTTGATGTGGCAACCCGTAAACAGCGGAAATAGGCGTTTCTACTCAATAATAAAACACTGCTTGTTTGATAACGAGCAGTGTTTTTAGTTAATCTTCAATAGTTGCAACTATGAAACTTTTATTCTGCGATCAGATTTTCTTTAGGACAGGCAGACCAGAATCTAATTCAACAACTTTTTTACCTGCGGGGACTTCGTTTACTGCGAAATCAGGCCGAAGATCGCCAGCGAAGAAAAACAATTCCCTGTCTTTACCAGTTTTTGATGTTACAACTTTGCGGTGCAAGAAATATTTCTTGCCTTTAGAGTTAGTGAATGAAAAAGCCATTTAAAACTCCCTTCTAAGTAGGAATATCTTACTTTTTCAGTGTAACAACTTATTCTATTTTGGTCAAGACGGCGGAAATGCGAGAAATAAATCTAAGTAAAATTAATTATTGAGGGAATTATTCAAGAAATATCATCAAATGAATTAAAGCAGTGAAACCAATTTCGCAAAGTCTGCTGCTAATTCAGGCTCCAATTTGCGATTATAGAAAATGGCTGCAGGGTGATAAAGAGGAAAGAGAATCACATTCCCATAAAATGACAAAGCGCTCAGGGGCTGCCCATGCAGTGCACCTATCTTTTCGTGCTTTTCGGGTAGGTCAAAATGGGTCAGCATGAACTCCATAGAGTAACGTCCCAGGGTGGCGATAACCTTTGGTTGGATGATCTCAATCTGGCGGATGAGAAAAACAGCATAGAGCTTGATTTCAGCTTTGGTGGGCGCTCGATTACCTGGTGGCCGGTCCTTTACGATGTTTGTGATGAATACTTCTTTACGCTCAAGCCCATTGGCTTCCAGAAGCCCATCGAGATCTTTCCCTGCCCGGCCGACGAAAGGCCTGCCGGTCTCGGCTTCGAGTTTTCCCGGCGCTTCACCGATAAAGAGCAGCCTAGCCTCTGGATCGCCCTCACCGGGGACTGGGTAATAACCATTCTCTTTCCGATAGGAATAGAGAGGTGAATCAGTCAGATCATTAACCTCGGTTACGATTTGGGACAGGGCTTGAATTTTATTCACGGCGGTATTATGTCTTTCGGTAGATTACCACAATTAGTAAAAAGGCTTGTTACCCGTGGGGAGTAACAAGCCCTATTATAGTCAATCGTGCGATTGTGGTCTATTCGATACTCACCAAAATTGCCCGGACAACTCTGCGGTAGGCGTAGGTGCCGGTTTCGGGATCGTAGCCGTCACAGGTCAGCAGTGTCAGCCAATCCGCAATTTCGCTTTGCATGACATTCGAGACGTTGGTATCACTGACCAGGTAATTGCTTAACACCTTGTAGGTATGCACTCTGCCCCAGGCGTAGATGCGAACTTCGTCACCAAACCTCAACGTATTCAGGTCGAGGAAGATCCCTGGCTTGTTCGTCGAAGTCCAGATATGGCCGGTGATGACGGTGTTGCCTACCGTGGTTGGGAAAGCGCTGCCTTCAAGGAAACCTGCATCATTGCCCAGCCAGGAAGTGTTCCAGCCATCACTTTCCAGCGGAACGCCCACAATTTGAGCGCTGACACCTAACCCCGGCAAAGAGAGTACCATGCCGGAGCTATTGTAAGCAGACGATAGTGTTTGTTCGGGAAGGGTCGTGACACCACTCTGGTTGAAGCCCGTAAGAGGCAGTTCATCCGGCAGTTTGATGAGGGTGAAGTCCAAAATGGCATCTTCACCGTCGTTCAGAGGATTCTCGGCCAGATCCATGATGGTGGTTGAGCCGCAAATCATCAACCGATATTTCCCAAGTGGCAGGTTGGTGCCATTATTAACTGTGAGTGTGGCAATGAATGGTCCAGCACCTGCGTTGTTTTCATAAGTGACGGGACCAACGGTAATAGCAATGTCATCCAAGCCGCTTAACTCAAGATTGTGGGCAACATCACAGGTAGCTACATCGAATTCTCCGTTATCTCCGGGTTGGAGCAGGTAATAATTTTCCGGATTGGTCACATCATCTGGATCATCGTTTTCAGGAGGATCATAGGCATCAGAGTCGAAATTGATCTCAATTTCGGTAAACCTGCGGGTATATTTCTTGTCGTTTTGAATGACCAGATTGCCCGGCCAGCCAATGACGCCTGCTTCCATGATTTGAATTGAGGTGATGTCGTAGGATACACTGTTATCGGTGCTTGACGAAGCGCTGTTTTCATTACCGGAGTTATCCACGACCGAGTTCTCGCTGATATCAACGGTAACCGTTTCGCCATCCGTTAGGCCGGTGATTTCAACCGTATAGGTGTCACCGGAGCCATTAATGACGATGACTGGTGGGTTGACCATGCCGGCAACGACCAAATCAGTATCCTCAAAACCAATGACTTCTTCACTGAATATGACATCGAATACGATGGGTTCTGTGTTGGTTGGGTCTGGTTGTGTTGAGCCTTGATTGATTGTGACGGTTGGCGGCGTGACATCATAGGTAACGCTGTTATCCGTACTGGTTGAAGCCTCGTTATTGTTGCCAGAGGCATCCACAGCGGCATTGGCGGGAATTGAAACAACGATCAAGCCACTGTCGGTCATCCCGCTCACCAGGACATTGTAGATCGGCCCTGTCCCGCCAATTGCAGCGGAGAGAGTGCCGGGCGCCGTGCTGCCGGTAAAGTCAATATCACTGGGGTCGAAGCCCGTGACAGGTTCATCAAAAGTGACTTCAAAGTTGATGGGCGTAAAGCGAGTGGGGTCGATTTGGGTTGGAGCTTGTTCAACGGTAACGGTTGGATCCGTCACATCATAGATCACGCTATTATCCGTACTGGTGGAATCTTCGTTGGCATTGTTGGCTGCGTCCACAGCGCTGTCAGACGGTATTGAGGCGATCACTAAGCCGCTATCCGTCATACCTGATACTGAGACCTGATATGTCGCTCCGGAGCCGCTGACAGCCGCTGAGAGCGTTCCAGGGGCTGTGCTGCTGGTCAGGTCAACATCGGTGCCAGTGAAACCTGTGACCGATTCGCTAAATACCACATCAAAGACGATTGGTGATGCATTGGTCGGGTCTGATTGGGTTGAGGCCTGATTGATGGTGACCGTAGGTGGGGTCACATCATATTCTACTGAATTATCAGTGCTGGTTGAGGCCTCGTTGTTATTTCCAACCTGGTCAATTGCTGAATTAGCTGGGATTGATACGACGACAGTACCAGATCCGGTCATGCCGCTGACTGAGACCTGATAAGTTGTGCCAGAACCAGTGATGGCTCCGGAGAGAGTGCCGGGAGTAGTGCTGCCAGCAAAACTGACATCGCTGGCTGTGAAGCCTGTCACAGCCTCGCTGAACTCGACATCGAATAAAATTGGGCTCAATGCGGTTGGATCAGCCTGACCAGAAGATTGGTCGATGGTGACTGTGGGGTTGGTGATATCAAAGGTAACAGAATTATCAATGTTGTTGGAGGCTGTGTTGCCGTTATTGGATGGGTCAAAAGCACTATCGGCGGGGATGGAAATGACGACCAAACCACTGCCGGTCATGCCGCTGACCGAAACAGAATAGGAGGCGCCTGATCCTAAAACTGAGGCTGCCAGGGTGCCGGGTGCAGTGCTGCCAGTGAAACTGATATCATCGCCAGTGAGTCCAGTCACGGACTCAGAGAAATCTACATTGAATAGAATTGGACTGGAATTTGTTGGGTCATTCTGTCCCGTCTCCTGATCAATTTCAACGTCTGGAGGGGTTGTATCTTCGACCTCATGGTTTTCCGTATCTGAGGATGTGTTGAAGTGACTGGCATCACCTAAATAGGTCGCGATAATGGTGACAGTTCCAGTGGAATTTCCTGTCACAAGCAGTGAGGCTTGGCCATTAGTAATTGGGACCCCAGTCGTGGTTGTACCAACGGTCACATTAATCGTGCCGCTGGAGATGAGACTAGTACTCGGTGCATTTGTAGTCACCGTCATGTAAATAGTATAGTCACCACCCAATTCGGATGGCTCTGGGGTGATGGAAGTGATAGTTGTTGTCGTATCAGCTTTGGCCACGCTATGTGATTCGGTATCGGAAGATATAAGCCATCCTGTAACTCCTGAATAGTTGGCTGTTATCGTCTTAGTGCCTGCCGATGTCGAAGGTAATGAACAGCTCCCTGTTCCTGCGGATAGAGATGCGGTGCAGAAATTGACACCATCGCCGATTTGAACACTCCCGGAGGGCATACCGGCACCTGAAGATGGTGCAACGGATACTGAGACTGTGTAATTCTGTCCAACAACAGATGGATCTGGTGTGTCAGATGTGATAGTTGTTGTCGTGTTTTCGGATAGATCATTGACCTGAATCGTGAATTGCTTGTCAGTAGAAAGGCCACCAAGATCGGTAGAACGGATTCGGATGGAATAACTGCTTTTTGTTTCGTAATCCGGGCTGCTGTTAATTGTGAGCGACGATCCAGAAATGCCGAAAGCATTATTGTCAGTATCCCCAGTGCCAGCGACTAAAGTGTAGGTAAAACTGTCGCTGCTATTCGCGTCCGTGGTTGACAATGTACCAACCGTTGCGTTTGCGGGGACGTTTTCGTTGATTGTTGTAGATGATAAACTGATATCCGTGGGGGCAACATTAGCTTCCGTTACGGTGATGGTGAAAGATTCTTCAACGTATAGCGCAGGGGAACCGCTATCTGTGGAGCGGATACGGATTGTGTAATCACCGGCGGAGAGGCTGACGGCTGTTAGCAATGTACTGCTAGAGATGGAGAAACTGGCGTTATCCGAACTGCCAGCGCCTGCTACCAGTGCGTAAGTATGTGTATCGCCAGCGTCCGGATCAGTGGTGGATAGGCCTCCAACCGTGGTTCCAGAGGGGAGGCCCTGACTGATGGAATTGTTACTGAGGATGATATCATTCGGCGCTGAGTTGCCTGCGGCTGTTGTGAAATTCCAAATGCTTGACCAGGTGCTGCCATAAGCGTTGACCGCCTCAACACCCCAATAATAGGTTGGACCAACAGATAAGCCGCTGGCAGAATAGGAAGTTCCGTTCAGATTGGTTTGATTGATGATGGGGGAGGAGAGATTGGAATTGGTTGAGACAACCAAATTATAAGCATCTGCACCGATAGTGTCATCCCAATCAAAAGTCGGCGAGGTGGTAACGCCAGCAGAACCATTAGCGGGAGAAATCAGAGCGGGAACGTTTGGTGGGGGATAGTCTGCATAAAGGTATACGCCTTCATAGGCAGCGCCGCTGTTATAGACGTATGTCGAACCGCTGGGTGTGAAAAGGATGGATTGCTCAGGGTCCAAGCTTTCAGTGTCGTAGGAATATTGAACGGCGGCAGTACCGGCAGCATTTTCCAGGCCAATGGTTGCAGACTGGCCATATGAGCGGGAGGCTGTTAATAACTGTCGGTACTGGATGCGGATGTTGTTTGTGCCTTCATATAAAATGACCTGAAATGTTCCCATGGGCAGATCGGAAGCAAAGTAACCATAGTTCGTCCATTGGACTATCAATTCGCGGCTTCCTACCTCGCCGATGGTTCGGTAAAGTACCAGTTGCGTATCGTCATAGGAATACAGATCATCCCAAAAAGCGTATATGGCGTTGTTTGGGGTGCCTGTGCTGGGAATCGGACTATTTGCATAATGGTAATAGTCACCACCCCCGAAATAGATCAGGCCATTGGTTGTGGCCTGGAATGTAGAATAGGTGTTTCCGAAATAAGTAAAATCGAACCCGATATTAAATGCAGAAGAATATCTGTCGTCGCCTCGAAGATCGGTATCTGTGCCAGCGTAGTAAGTCTCAGGTGGTAGGTTTAAGTCTTCTGCATTGACTTCTGATAAATTAAAACCGGAAATGGGAATAAATGCAGTTACTAAGATTATTATAATGATGAAAAAGGGCTTGGTGCTACGAGGGTGCGCGTGGTGAAAGATCTCTTCTTTGCGGGTCATTTGGCCTCCAAAATTAAATCTCAACACAATAAACCGGCGTCAACAAGAAACTATTATACACGATATCTCTTATTAATTATTCAAAAATTCATGTGAAATTAATGAATTTCGAATAAAGTGTAACCGATTCAATTCGGAGAAATTTAATATTCGTCAGATAATTCTAGTTTTATAGATTTATCGAAATAGATATAAATATGATGTTTAATCTGAAAGGAGATCGCCCCTCAGCTAATTAATGTCTATCTCATTGAGTACAGACCCGCTCCGCCAGGCGACAGAGGCGTTAATGGTGATGGGTGAGAAATCGCCTTCACCGTCAATGCAATTTATTAGGTGCTGGGTTGCGAGGTATCCCCGCTCAAAATTAGGCACGGAAATGGTGGTTAACCCCAGCGCTTCTGCGGGTTTTTCATCATCAAAACCTGTGACAGCTATATCCTCCGGTACTTGGAGGCCATTTTCCTTGAATGCATCAATCATCCCGAAGGCCATGTCGTCATTGGCGGAAATGACAATTTCAGGCAGCTTCTTGGAGAGCAGTAGTATTTTTGCTGCCTGATAGCCGCTTTGTTCCGTGTAGTCGCCGTGGAGATGGTACTCTGGGGGAATCTTGATGTCATGTGAACTCAGGATATCCATCATAGCGCTGTATCTTTCCTTGTTATCCAGCGTTCCCTCAACGCCGGCCAGATAGGCGAACTTGCGATAACCACGCTTGTATAGACCCTCGATAAGCTCGCTCATGACGGAATAGTTATCCAATAGGATGCTTTTTGCGCCTTCTTGGTTGAGAGGGCGGTCCAGAGAGATGATTGGGTAGTCAACGGAGGCTTTTTGGAGGATTAATTGGTCATGAACCCGGCGATCAAGGATGATGGAGCCGCAGGTGATGCTGGGGTGCATAAATTTGGCGCAGGATTTCGCAGAACAGACCAATAAGTCGTATCCCCTAAGATTTGTATATTGGTTTATTCCCTTGATGATCTGAAGATAAAATTGGCGGTCAAAATCACTGAAAACGAACAGGAGGGTCTTGCTTTTGCCTGACTTGAGACCTTTGCTGGCTGGGTTGGGCTGGTAATTCAGCTCCTTGCACAAAGCAAAGATCCGTTCCCGGACTTTTTCGCTGACATTAGGTTTCCCGTTGAGGGCGTTTGAGACCGTTGATGGGGAAACCCCGGCAGCTTTGGCAATTTCTTTGATTGTGATCATAATAACTTTCTTAATGAAAACGAGACAATAGGATGAGGTGACGATTTACGTAAATTATTACATAAAAGAGAAGTCTTCGTCAAGGCTATTTACACCTGAAATTGATAATTTGTTGGAAAATAGAGATAATGGATTTAAATATTTTTAATATAACTGAAAAGCGGTACTGATTTTGAATGGAACGGGGTAAAACGTTGTACTACTTGTGGTGAGTGATTTGAAGGGATTTCGGAGTATTTTTCCAGGTTGACGGCGATTAATCGAGTCGTTATACTGTCTTTGATAACTCTTTGTGCCTTGAAAATAATAATTTCACTGATAAAAGTAAGGAAGAAACCAATGGACCCAATATCAAAATTGATCAATCGCTATCCGGATCTTGAAAAAGTTCAGGATGAAATAACCCGAGCTGCTGACGTATTAGTCCAGGTCTATTCGGATAAAGGGAAAGTGTTGGTGTGCGGTAATGGGGGGAGTGCTTCTGATAGTGAGCATATTGTTGGTGAGTTGATGAAGGCTTTTTCGTTGGATAGACCGGTTCCTGAAACTTTTACGCAGGCTCTTGAGGAAAAACATCCTGAAGATGCAGATTATTTGGCGGACCATCTTCAGGGTGCCTTGCCTGCCATTTCATTGGTCAGCCAGAGCGCATTGATTTCGGCCTATGCCAACGATGTCGCTCCTGATATGGTTTATGCGCAACAGGTTTATGGATATGGACAAGCGGGAGATGCTTTGATTGCCTTGAGCACTTCTGGCAACTCAATGAACGTGATTAATGCTGTAAAGGTAGCCTCCGTGATGGGAGTGCATACCATTGGAATGACAAATTCATCTGGCGGAAAATTGGCCTTGCTTTGCGATGTTTGCATAAAGGTGCCCAGAAAAGATACCCCTGAGGTTCAGGAACTCCATCTGCCGATCTATCATGCCTTATGTGAGTTGCTGGAAGAGAAATTTTTTGGTTAATAGGTCAAGCTTTTGATATTGATATTACAGAGTAATATCAATTGAATTGATCAAAACTGGTATGCTCCGAATCTTCAATTAACAAAAAACCATCGTCAAAAGACGATGGTTTTTCTTAGTAGCGGGGCTTGGATTCGAACCAAGGACCTCCGGGTTATGAGCCCGACGAGCTACCACTGCTCTACCCCGCATCAGGATAAGGATTGTAAGACATAAGAAATGGTTTGTCAAGCAAAAACACTTTTTCTCTTCGGGATGATATTTGAGAATAAAAAGTCGAGGATAGCGACAACTTTCAGCCATCCTCATTTTCCTTAAATGTTAAATCTGTGGATGGATTAGGGGTATAGGGGTATCCACTACGGCGACATCGGGTGGTACAGAGTACAGCAGTTTCGCCCTGTCCTATTTGATTTCGCAGCTAGGGACAGGCGGCGGAATGGGCGGTGGCGGAGGCTACCGAAAAAAGAAAGAATTGACAGAGAGAAACATAATAAGAAGTCTGGTGGGCCTCCGCCGGATTTCTTCGCGTTTAGGGGCTGGGTGTAGCGGTTTTGGCTGGATAACCCATATCGATCATCCAATTACAAAGGACAGGGCCCTCGTGGGAATCTCGCTGAGGAATGCCGTCCTCGCGTGGGAGGCCGTCATAGCCCCAGAAGTAGCCAAATGGCCCAGCAAGCTGTTCACGGGCTGCCATAGATAACTCCCGATCTCCTATGGCAACGGCATGGATATGGGCGGGGGAACCTTCATAAAGGTCATTAACGTCACGATACCAGGCTGCAAAGCCCGCTAAACGCAATGCCTTGATCAGGGGCTCAATTTCATCTTCAAGGATGCTGTAAGTGCCAGGGGCCATAACGGAGATATCTACTGCACCACCGCCAGCATGCGTCCCGAAACTTGCCTCCACAGCATTGGTGTAGGAGCCCTGAGTGATTGCACTGCCAGTGAGGTCTATAGGCCCGCCGTAGAGCGATTGGGCGTAGACAATCATCTCATAGGTGCGCTGGTTGAGCTGGTAGCCATTGATAGTGAGCAGAGTGTAATCATCAGAAGGTAACAAGCAGCCTAGCCGCTCTGTAGGGAGCTGGCTGGTGCCAGTTGGGGAAGTCGTCAAAGTCGCTGTTGCAGCCATCGGAGATATTATCGCAGTCTCTGTGACACTATAAGGCGTAGGCGATAGGCTTAGCGTTTGACCAGGGGCACAGGACGCCAGCACCAATCCCATGAAAAGTAAGCCTGTGAATATTATGTATTTGACCCTCAAAAACGATTGATCTTTCATCAATTAATATAACTTCGTATAGTCATTATATATTTATATATTTTTATTTATCCTAACCACAAAACTAAACACCATCTCGTCAGGATTAAATTGGTATTTACTTAATGTGTCCGGCCCACAAGAATTGCTGCCAAGGCCGGTCTGGGCAGCATCAATATAAATATGCGGCGCTTCTTCCCAGTGAAGCTCTGACGGGTGGTTGGCACGGGGCAGGCTTTCAAGCGAGACATACTGAGCGTTGAAATTCAATGTTGGCTTTCCGATAAAGAGGATATCTTCCACACTCTTGCCGCCGAAACGAACCCATCTAACCTCAGACCGGTTACCATTTTCCTGTGGGCGGACATAGGAATGGAAAAGGTCCTTGGTTTTCACTGAATAATGGCCAATGAGGGCTGAATCTTTCATGTCCGGGTAAGATTCGTGTGGACCGCGCCCAAACCAGGTCACGTCTTCATAAGAGTGTGCAAGTTGAGCTGTAAATCCCAGCCGGGGCAGGCGGGTTTGCAGCCTGAGGGACGTGAAATGAAGGTCGATTTGAAGGGCTTCGTCGGCTTTGAAGTGATAGGTAACCTCGTATGCACTGTGAGGCTTGAAACCATCTGCAGCTAGTGTGCCTTTGGTGATTATTCGGATTTCCTCGGGCATTTCTTCAACCGAAAGTGAGTCCAGGCGCGAATGGGTGCGATCCAGCCCATCCAGAATCCATTCTTTGGCGACCTGCACGTCATTATCCGTTGGTGCCCGCCAAATATTCAGTTGAAGAGGTGAAAGCAGGATTTCACTCCCGTTAATCACCCAGGAACCGATCCAACCGGTTGCCTTATCCACTGTGAAGGCCTGCAATGGCGAGCTCAATTGGATGGATTCAAGGGTAGATGAGACAGCGAAAGAAGTGGCTTCTGAATTGGTTTCAGCTGGCTGAGGTGAATTTTCATTGAGAAAATGCTGGGTTCGAGCAATAATATGGCCTTTTGGCGCCCAGGAGCAAGCTTCTGCGAGAGAAAACGACAAGTTTAGGATACCAGGATTCCCATCCGCTGCCAGGGCCTTTAGCGCAGGCAGAGAGATAAGCTGAGAGTCGCCTGCTGCAATTTTCGGCAACGGTAACTCACCTTCTAAAAGGATTTCGTCCTGGGTTTCAAGGGAGTAAGTCACGCGCAGGTGCTCCAGTGACAGGAAAGCATAGTGGTTTTCAATGGTAAATGTCCCATCATCAGGGTTCACATTACCTAAGCTAACTGGTTGGAGCCAATATTTTAATTCTGCCAGTCCGGGATGGGGGTTACGGTCAGAATCAACCAGCCCGTTGATGCAGAAATTGCCATCATTGGGAACATCGCCAAAATCGCCCCCATAGAGAAAGTCAGCCTCAGCGGGGGCCTGGTCAGGGTTACGTAGCCCCTGATCCACCCAGTCCCAGACGCAGCCGCCAATCAACCTGGGATAAGCATGGATGGTTTCCCAGTATTCACGCAGGCTGCCAGGGCCGTTTCCCATAGCATGAGCATATTCGCAGATGAAATAGGGCCGAGGATCATCTCCTTTGTTTTCTCCAGCTTTTCTGATGGACTTGACGGTGGGATACATGGTGCTGACCATATCCACAAAGTCAGCATCGCCCGCGCCTTCGTAGTGGATAGGACGGGTGGGGTCGTTCTCCCGGATCCAAGCAGCCATGCGTTCATGGTTGGTACCGCAGCCGGATTCATTACCGAGAGACCAAATGATGACAGAGGGATGATTGCGATTTTGAGAAACCATGCGCTCAGCCCGATCAAGGTAAGCGGGGAGCCAGTCCTCGTTATTGGATAATTCCTCCCAATTTCCGGTGATCTGGAAGCCATGCGTCTCAAGATCTGCTTCATCCACCAGGTAAAGGCCGTATTTGTCACAAAGGGTGTACCAATAGGGATGGTTGGGGTAGTGCGAATTGCGGACTGTGTTGATGTTGGCCTGCTTCATCAATCGCACGTCCTTCTCCATCGATTTAACTGAGACGGTCCAGCCGGTATCGGGGTCAAATTCATGGCGGTTAACGCCTTTGAGGAGGATTGGCCTGCCGTTGAGCCATAATTGTTGATCGTGAATTTCTATGGTGCGGAAACCGATTTGATAGCCAATAACTTCAAGCACATTGTCATCCGAATCCAACGTTTCGAGGATGACCTTATAGAGGTTGGGTTCTTCTGCAGACCAAGGCAAGACGTTTTCAACAATTTTTGAATATGGCTGGTTTGATTTAGCCTGATCCTCAATAAGGCATTCACGAATTGGGGAGAGAACCCTGATATTAATCGGCAAGCTTTGACCGTCTTTTGCCAGCATGTCGATATTCAGGCTACCAGACCCTGAGAGGTAGTCGTAATCCGCTGTGATTTGGACATCTTCAAGGTGCTGTTTGGGGCGGGCGGTCAGATAGACATCCCGAAAGATGCCATGCAGCCGCCATTGATCCTGGTCTTCCAGATAGGCACCTGCAGACCATTTGTAGACAATGACGGTGAGAAGGTGTTCGGAATGATCCTTGAGATGAGGACTGAGGTCGAATTCTGAGGTTAATCGACTGCCCTGGCTTGCACCGATGAATTGACCGTCCAGATAGACCTCAAAGGCAGAACTTACGCCAAGGAAGGTGAGATGAATGGCATAGGAAGCCCAATCAGCAGGCAGGGTGAACGTCCGCTGGTATACACCAGTTGGATTTTCATTCGGCACATGCGGTGGATCCACCGGGAAAGGATAAAGGACATTGACATATTGCGGCCGGTCATAACCAGAAAGCTCCCAGCAGCCCGGTACGGTTATCTCGTCGGCTTTCTCAATACCTGAGGCGATATCTTCCGGGACCTGGGTTGGACTGGTGAAAAAGCGAAAATTCCAGTCGCCATTGAGACTGAGGGCCCGGTCGGTATCTTCTGGTGTATAAGGTATTGGGGAATCGGGTGACGAGAAAGGGAGAAACCAGGTGGGAGGTTTATGCGCGTTGATTTGAATCAGGTGAGGGTCCTCAAGATTGAACATCGTTTATCCTTTATTGGATGATGTAAAAGTGGTATATTGCATCGACAAATGTTAAAATAGTCTGGTTAGGATTCTAACCTGAATAGTGATTTTATGACAAACGATCAGCAAGAAATGTCCTTCTGGCAGCACCTGACTGAACTGCGCAAGCGGTTGCTGTTCGCCGTCATCGGTATCGTGATCGGCGTCATCATCACGTTGATATTTGCAAACAGCATTTTGGAACTATTGGCACAACCAATCGGTGGATTTGAATCACTTTTATCCATTGAAGTCACTGAAAATATCGGTGTGTTCATGCGGGTGACTTTGTTGGGTGGCTTCATTCTCTCCCTACCATTCACCTTTTTACAGATTTACCTTTTTGTTCAGCCCGCCTTGAAACCCGCTGAACGACGCTGGGTTTTACTGGCAGTTCCTCTGGCAGTGGTGCTATTCCTGATCGGGGCGGGATTTTCCTACTTTGTGATGCTGCCGAACGCCATCCCCGTATTGGTTCAGTTTTATGGACCGGAAGTATTGCCAAAGTGGAAAGATTATGTTGATTTCGTCACCAGCCTGATCTTTTGGTCGGGGATCAGCTTTGAAATGCCCTTGGCTGCGTTTGTTTTAGCTCGAATTGGGGTGGTATCAGCAACTCAGCTACTGAAAAGCTGGCGAATTGCGTTGATCGTGATCGCATTTGCGGCGGCAGTCATCACCCCCACCGGTGATCCGATTAACATGATCATATTGATGGTGCCATTGATACTCTTATTTGCTTTGAGTATACTATTAGCAGCTTTAGCGAAGAAAGATAAGCAAGGAGAATAATTATGCTTGGAAATATTAGATGGCCTGAACTGTTATTGTTTCTGGTGATCATTCTGTTAGTCTTTGGCGTTGGTCGGATCAGCAAGGTCGCAGGCGAACTGGGCAGCGGTATCCGTGCTTTCAAGAAGGGTATTTCGGGGGAAGAACAGGATAAAAAAGAGAACGAAACCGATTCATCCAAAGACTCAGACGACTAATTCATTGCGTTTGACGGATGGAAATCTTCAATATCGGTATTCTTGAGTTTCTATTCATCCTCCTGCTGGCATTCATCATCCTTGGCCCCAAAAAGGCTGTTGAGCTTGCTGGAGAGGTGGGGCGCTGGGTGAAAGACTTCGTCAAATCACCATTTTGGCGGGAAATTGTCAATACCTCAAGAGATATCAAAGATATACCTCGGAAATTGATGGACGATGCTGAAGTACAGCAGACGATCAACGAGATCAACCGAACGACCACCGAAGTCAATCAGCAGTTCCAACAGGATACGGTAGGCACCATTCTACCGCCACCAATTTCTACCCATCCTGACACCCCTGACGACGATATAACGGATAAACCATAAGCGGCCTGGAAAACCAGACCGCTTTTTCATTTCGTTACAACGGGTTTAATCCCTATTCGGCAGTAAATACCCCTTTTATTGTTTCCTTCGTGTAGGTTTTTCCTTCTGAAATAATTTCCCGACCCAGATCCACTTTGCCCCAGAGGTTCCAGAAGATAGCGCCTCTGACTTTATGGTCCTCAAGATAGACAATAGCGCCTTTCTGATGGGGTTCAATCCAATCCTCAACGATTTCAGCTTCTTTATGCAGTTCACCCAAGGCTTCATAACCCATATCGAAAAGGTCAGAATAGAAGAAGGGGAAGTGGTCATACCTAAGGTGTTCACCTGCCATATTCTTCCCGGCCAGCATGCCCATGGTGTTGGCGCTATCCTCATGCTCTACCCGGGTTCGCTTACCGAGATCCACATTGAAGAAATTGGCAACATCCCCGGCGGCATAGATGTCCGGGTTGTCCGTTTGGAGGAATTCGTTGACAACGATGCCATTATCCACTGCAAGCCCGGCCTCTTCCGCAAGGTAGATATTGGGCTTGATCCCAACACCAATCACAACACCGTCAAAAGCGGTGGAAAATTCAACGTTGGTTTCCGTATTGACATAAGTCACAAGGAACTTGTCCCCTTGTTTTTCGACAGCTTTCACAAGATGCCCAGCCAGGACTTTCACACCCTTTTGATGATAATACTTATTCATGAATTTAGAAAGGCCATCCGGGAAGATCCGTCCTGCTATCCCGACCTCAGGGAAGATCATCGTGACCGATTTGCCTTGCTGATTGATCGCAGCAGAAATCTCAGACCCAATGAACCCTGCACCGATCACACAGAAATTCTGTTTGGTCTCCACAAGCTGGCTCAGTTTCTCAAAATCAGAGAGTGTTCGGTAATAGATGACGCCTTCTGGCATATCACGGAGATGGTTAGGGTGACCACCCGTGGCCAGGAGCAGCTTGTCATAGGTAAACTTTTCACCGTTTTGGCTTTCAACCCATTTTTCATTGGGGTGGATAGCCGTGATTTTGTCCTCCAGGAACAACGCCACATTGTATTTCTCTATTGGGCGCATGATGTCGTCCACTTTGCCTTTTTTCCAAAGACCTTTGGTAAGTGGAGGGCGGTTATAGGGTCCGAACTTATCTCTGGAAAACATGGCGATTGTGCCTTCCGGGTCAATTTCCCGGATACCCATCACGGCTGAGGAGCCTGTCATCCCACCGCCGATAATTATATAGTCATATTTTTTCATCTTTCACCTTTCAAAAGTCGACTATTCGTCAAATAATACCAAATTTATCTAATTTTACCGACTTCATTGGAAGGAATAAAGACCCTGAGTGATTTTGGGTGAACGATGACTTCAACCGGCGTTTTGCCCACTAAATCGCCATCAGCCTGAACTGGAAATGGGTGGGCTGTCTCGATGGTGCACCTATCCTGGATTTTGAAATGGTGAACAATCGGATTCTGCCAGATGCGTTTCGTGAAGATGGAATGTACAAAACCGATGATATCCGTCAGGTTGGCCGCCCGGACGATAAAAAGATCAAGTACCCCATCATCAATAAAGACATCTTCGGCCCATTCCAATGGATTGATCGCGATCAGGCGGCTATTGGTGACCATCACTTCCGACGCCATGAAAGTCTCTTTGACCCCATCATGGTTGATAACCACTCGTTTAAGCTCCAGCCCAAGGACTTGCTCAATAAAATGTTTGAAATAGGCAAAGAAGCCAAAGCGCTTCTTCTCCTCGGTGGGGGTCACTTCCATAACTTGGGACGACACGCCTACGCTGAGGTTCATAATGTAAAACTGATTATCACAGGAAAAAGTATCCAGGGTGAAGCTGCGGTTGTCGGTGGACGTAATGAGATTTAAAGCGTTTTCCAGCCGAAGAGGAATCTTTAATTCTTTCGCCAGCAGGTTGCCGGTGCCCAGTGGCAGAATAAACAGCGGAAGGCTGTAAGGCATCAGCAGATCAGTGGCAATTGAGACTGTACCGTCGCCGCCCGCCGCTATAGCGAGGTCAACACCGTGTTGGATTAATAAAGCCACTTCTTCGCGTAGTTTAGCTTTGTTTTGAGGCACGAGAAGTATATGGTATTGAATTTGATGGTCTATTAAGAATCGTTCAATCTCTGCGCGTGGATGGGTGCTCGTACATTGACCCGATTTTTCATTATAAAAAACGATCGCGTGACGATATGCACCCATATTCTTCCTGCCCTTTATTGTGTTTAATTAATGATACTTCCAAATTATCCGAAAGTCACCAGATCAGTTATTCCTAATGGCCGTAAAGTTGGTTGATGATCCTATTAAAGGCCTCATTAGGGTCTGATGAAATGAGCTCGGATTGCGTACCCAACCAGGTTTCAATAAATGCCAGCAGTTGGGGTTGGGTCATGTAGTCGGCATAGGCCATGAGCAGGGTGGGATTCAAAAGGAATTCATCCAATTGATGATGCAGCCGATCTTTAGCATTCGTATTGAGCCTGAACCTTTGGATCAGCTTATCCAGTCTGGCCTTACGCCGATCGGATTGATCCATCAAATCTTCTACTGCAGAGAGCTCTATGGAGAATGTTGACCCTGGGGGGATTTCAAACCCGGGTAGAGTCAGCGTCCGCTTGCTGGCATCAAATTGAGTCTCAACCTCATTCACTTTTCCATCCAGACGGGCGATGATTTCATCTGGTTTCTGGAGGCTATGGAAGATCACCTGATAGTTCCGTTTTTCAGGACAATATGTCGCGAGATTAGCCGGAGATTTAATAAATAGTTTTAGTTTTGACCCCAACCACTTCTGCTCAATGCGTGAGAGGGCGTACTTTCCCTGTTGATAGGCGGTAGAGACGCCATCATCCTCGTAAAGTTCAAAGATGTTATCTGCACCTGGATAAATATGGAGGGTTAAATCTTTCGGTGGGCCGACGTTGTCCCAGCCCTTGAAAGGCCCCATTGGGAGGATAGCGCCGGCTTTGGCAAAGACCGGGATATCTGCCAAGGCGCCGTAATAGCTAATCCAGCCATTGCCCGGAAAATGTTCTCCGTAGGCAAGATCAAACCAATCACCCTCGGGCAGCCAGATGACCTGGCGGCTGGATTGGGTGGACACATCCTGAGGTGTAGTGAAAGGTGCGGCAATCAGTTCACTCCCAAAGGCATATTCGTTCGGGCAGAGATAGGCATTGTTCTCTTCCGGATAGAGATGATACATGGGACGGATTGGCAATATTCCATCCGAATAGTTCTTCCAGGCTGTTGTGTAGAGATAAGGGATCAGCGCATGGCGCAGCTGCATGGTGTGAGTGGTATGGATGGTTGTTTCGGCATCAAATGCCCAGGGACGCCGTTCCTGGTAGGGATTGTTGGTTGAGTGCAGGCGCATGATCGGGCTGAAAACGCCATATTGCAGCCAGCGCAGGTAGAGTTCGGGCTCTACGACGCCGCCCATATGCCCGCCAATATCATGCGACCACCAGCCATAGGACACATTAGCAGCCGTTGCGGTGAAGTAGGGTTGAAATTGCAGGGATTTCCAGCTGACGATGGTGTCTCCGGAAAAGCCAATGGGGTAACGCTGGCTTCCCAGGCCACCCCAGCGAGAGAAGATGAAAGGACGCCGAACACCATCGCGGTTGCGGTCATAGAAATGCAGGTGATTGAGCCAGAATAGCGGGTCCAACCCGGCCAAGGAGGAGTTGGTGCCCTGCTGCCAATCCATCCACCAGAAATCAACACCGATTTCCTCAAGAGGATGATGCAGGAGGTCAAAATAGGCTTCTGTGAAATCCGGATTGGCGATGTCAAAGGGGATAGGTTCTTTTGTTTTTGGATCGCCCCCCATCCGTTCCGCCATGTCCGGATAAGCCTGCTCATGAGGATGGATGCCCAAGGCAGGATGCAGATTTAGCGCTGATTCAAGTCCCAGATTGTGAAGTCCATCCAGGAAACCTTCGGGATCTGGGAAAAGGGCCGGGTTCCAGGTATAGCCCGTCCAGCCTGAGGATTCATTACCGGTATCCACAATATGCCAGTCCATGTCAATAATACAGACAGAGAGAGGCACATCGTGTGCTTTGAAATCTCCCATCAGGTCAGTCAGTTCATCCTGACTATAGGCCCAGTAACGGCTCCACCAATTTCCCAAAGCAAAACGGGGGATGACGGGCGTTTTCCCTGAGAGCTCCTGAAAATCAACAATGCAGTCGGTATATTGATGGCCATAGCCAAAGAAATATAGGTCTTTGATGATAGCACCGGTCTCCCTGGGAGCCAGCCAGCCTTCATCTGTAAAGACCAGAGAGTCGCTATCATCCACAACAGACCAGCCGTTCCGGGAGATCAGTCCTGGCTCCAACACCGTTGCGCCATTCACCTCATCCAGTGTGCGAACCGTACCTAACAAATTGCTCTTGTTCTCCATGCCATAATGCCAGGTGAAACCGGTCTCTTTCAGCGTAATTGAAAGGTTATATGGATTGAATCCAATGTCTGAAGGGTGATAGTCAAGGAGCAGATGTTCAGTTTCAAGAATAAGATGATCGGTGGCTTGATCAACTGTAAAGTCAGGCGTAGGGAGGTTCCGATGCCAGAACACTTGGGTGGGGCGATCCTCAAACCGTTGTTCGGGATCATATTCCATCCTGATGAGCTTTGATGTGAGAACAGAAAAGCGAGCCGCACCAATCCGAACGATTGATTCTGGCGGGGTGAATGGATGAAAATCGCGTTTAAGGTAATTGAGCGTCATGGGACCAAATCTCCCTGATGATGAGGATTTTTCTATTTATTTTCATTTTATCAAATATGAAACTTAGCTGCGTAATAACTGGAGCCTGACATCTTCTTTCAGGTTATAATTTTGCAATATTGGATCACAGACCGGATCAAGGAGAGATCATGGAAACTAATGCAGAAACAATTGCAGTCAGCCCGGAAAAGAAGAAAGAACGCGCTCGAACACTGCTAGCGCTATCCTTCGGCTATTTCATCGATCAGGGAGAAGGACAAGCCATGTCCGTTCTCTTCCCGACCTTACAGAAGCTCTGGGGCCTTTCATACGGCAACCTGGGGTTGATCAGCACCATCCGTAACTTGCTTCAGGCCCTCTCAGCACCATTTTGGGGCTTTATCTCAGATAAGATGTCCCGTAAGATGGTCATCCTCTTTGGAACCGGCATTTGGGGCCTGTGGACGGCTGCTGTGGGGCTCACCAATAACTTTGGGCAATTACTAGTCATTCGTGCTATCTCCGGAATTGGGTTGGGATGTCTAATGCCGGCCACGTTCTCGATCATGTCCGACACTTTCCCGCCGAAGGATCGGGGGAAGGCTTTAGGCATGTTGGAAGCTACCGGCATTTTTGGCATTATTGTAGCAACCATTGGCCTGGGGTTCCTGGCCTCACCCGAGCTTTGGCGATACGGCTACTTCCTGTTGGGTGGATTTAGTGTCATCTCTGGCATTGTGGTGTGGTTCTTCGTGAAGGAACCTATCCGTGGCGAGGCTGAACCTGAGCTCACAGGAAAGATCACCGAGAAAGATGCTGCAAAATTTGGGATCAAATTTTCAGATCTCGGAAAAGTACTGAAAATCCCGACCATTTGGGTTGCGATTGCTCAAGGTCTGGCTGGTTCGATGCCTTGGGTGGTAATGGCTTCCTTTTTCATCACCTGGCTGGTCAATGAACGAGGTATTCCAGAGAGTCAGGCTACGATTGTCTTTGCCGGGATCGTCTTTGGCACTGTTTTCTCAAATATCATCGGCGGCTTTCTGGGAGACTGGGCGGATCGGCTCAGCCCGAAATACGGCCGTACGGTCGTCGGTCAGATATCGATTGTTTCAGGTATTCCGCTGACCTATATCCTCTTCACACGGACCGCTGACTGGCCGCTTTGGGCCATTATTGCCCTCAGTTTCTTCACCGCCCTGATGATCAGCTGGCCTGGCAAGGGCGCCAAGGAACCCATGATGCAAGGCGTCACTCCGCCAGAATTACGGGCCACAGCCTTCTCAATGACAACCTTCATCGAAAGTGGCTTTGCTGCTTTGGTGGGTGTGGTTGCTGGTAATTTGGGAGATAAGATCGGCCTGACAAAGGCGATGATCTGGACTATCCCTTTCCCCTGGATCATTTGCGCCATTGTTTTCAGCCTGTTCTATATCACATATCCAAAAGATTCAGCCAAACTTCGCCAATTGATGGCGGATAGGGCTGAGATGATCTCAAGTCAGAAGCTCTCTGAATAGAAATTTCAATTCAAGGCGACAATTGAGAGTTAAAAGCAAAAAGTGCGAGGGTTACCTCGCACTTTTTAGCGGGAGCGACGGGATTTGAACCCGCGGTCTCGGCCTTGACAGGGCCGCATGTTAAACCACTACACCACGCCCCCGAGCGACAGTTATATTATCACATCGAAACCTAAAAGTCAAGCAAAAAGCATGTTCCTTGTATAATTACTTTAGACATTTTAAGTAAAGGAATAAAGAAATGAAAATTGTCTCAATAGGTCAAATGAAGGCAATTGAAAAATCGGCAAACAAAACAGGAATAACTTACGAAACCATGATGGCGCACGCCGGCAACGGAGTCGCTGAATGGGTACTTGCGCATTTAGAACCCAAAATGGGTGTGATAGGTCTAGTCGGCTCGGGTAATAATGGCGGGGATACGCTGATTGCATTGACAAGGATTGCTGTAAAAGGATACCGGACCCAGGCTTTTCTGGTTCGGGCGCGTGATGAAGACCCATTGGTGACGGAATATATAAATGCGGGTGGGGTGGTAATTGACCTGACCATAGAATGCACCCTACAATACCTGGAAGCGGCAATTGGACCCGGCTCTATCCTGCTGGATGGCATGTTGGGGACAGGTTTTCATCTACCCATGAAGGGGTCTTTGCTGAGCCTGATGACACAAATTCACGACGCTATACAGCAACAGCCGGAAATAATGGTAATTGCTGTGGACTGCCCCTCAGGTGTTGATTGTGACAGTGGAGAGGCGACCGAACAGTGCCTAAAAGCGGATTACACCCTCACAATGGCAGCGGCAAAGCAGGGATTGTTGATTGAGCCTGCTAGCAGCCTTACCGGAGAGATCACCTTGGTGGATATCGGGATTGGTGATATCAGCCAATATATCGCTGATGACTGTCCCATACTGATGGATGAGGCGTTGGCTTTCAATCTGCTACCCAAGCGACCTGATACCGGTCATAAAGGGACCTTTGGCACCTGTTTGGTCGTGGCTGGCACACGTCAATACACCGGTGCAGCTTATCTTGCAGGAAAAGCAGCATATCTAGCTGGCTGCGGTCTGGTGAATGTTGCGACTGTGCCGGCGGTTCGGGAGAGCCTTGCAGGAAGGCTGATAGAGGCTGTCTGGACGATAATATTGGAGAATGAGGGCGGGTATGCGCCATCGGGCGTAAAAGGCCTTAGAAAGGCACTGGAGAGCTCAGATGCCTTAGCTCTGGGCCCGGGATGGGGATTGAAAGAAACTAATTTGGCCTTTTTGGAAGCGCTCCTGCCCATGATACCAACAGATCTGCCAGTTGTATTTGATGCGGATGGTCTGAAGCTGTTGGGCAGAATTGAAAAATGGTGGGAAAAAGTGCCGGCGCAAACAATCCTGACCCCACACCCTGGTGAGATGTCCGAAATCACAGGAAGGCCCATTGCAGAGATCCAGGCGAACCGTTGGAATAATGCTAAAAAATATGCGCAGGATTGGGGCGTGACACTTGTTCTGAAAGGCGCTCATACAGTGATTGCGCTGCCTGATGGTCAAATCTTCATTAGCCCGGTTAGCGATTCCGCCCTTGGAACGGCAGGGTCGGGTGATGTTCTGACGGGTATCCTTGGTGGCCTCTTAGCGCAGGGGGCGCAACCTAAAGAAGCTGCGCTTCTCGGCGTCTGGCTGCACGCCTTTGCTGGAATCCAGGCGCATCAACAATTAGGAGGAGCTGAGAGTGTGACGGCCTTGGATATTTTGGAAGCCATTCCATCAGCTTTTCTTAAAATAAAAAGGCCGGTCTGATAGCGACCAGCCCTTAGATTCATAGACTAGAAAGTGCTACTCAGCAGCTTTCTCTTTGGGTTTGATGGTTTCAGCAACCTTGGCCCGTCCTTCTTCAAGTGCCTTGCCGCCTTTGTCCTTCAATTCCGCAGCTTTTTCCTTGGCAAGTTCGGACCATTCTTCAGTTTTGTGCTTGGCTTCTTCCCAGGCCTTTTCTGCCTGAACACGAGCCTCTTCCACAGTTTCTGAAGCCTGATCACGTATTTCAATCGCTTTATCGCGGATTAATGCGCGGGTTTCCTCGCCGGATTGTGGGGCAAAGAGGAGAGAAACTGCAGCACCAGTCAGGCCGCCAACCACAAAACCAATTAAGAATGCACCAAAATCATTTTTTTCTGACATTTTATGCTCCTTTATGAACTTGTTGATCTCAATATTATTATGAACCAAAAAAATTATGTTTGATTAACGTTTGCGTAAACTAAATAGTTGCTTGATCATCGCCATCAACTGATTCATCTTGATCACCGGTTCGGTCAGATTATTTGACACAAACTGCGCCGTTCCTTTGAGGGTGTTCACCGTCTCGTTGGTTGAATCAATGATCGGTCGAATCTCGTTTTGAAGCAGGTTGATCAGTGTGGAGAGCTGAATGATGAGGATCACCAAAGCCACCCCGATGACCAGACCGACCAGTGCTGTGAAGATGATGACGATATCCCGGATACGCTCTGTCATGTCAGCATTATCAGGCTTAGCGAGAAAAATGGTGGCCAGAACAACCAACGCAACGATAATCACAAGCGCAATGATGCCGATAATCGTATTTTTTTTGCTTTCATCAGTTGTTGCTTCAGGTGAAACTGAACTCTCAGCAGGGAGGGATGGAATTTCTTCAATTACTACTTTTGATTCGTCTTCCATAGTTTTATTGGCTCAATCTTACTTGTGGATAAATTTTTAAACATCATTCCAATTAATTATAACGGTTTACTCATCCAATGCCAAGACGATCTCATTATCCTCAAAAGTTTTGTCTGTGGGGGAGATAGCGATATCCGCAAAAAGGTCTGATTGTTCAGCCACGGCATAACGTTGCTTCACCATTTCAAGGATAGCCAGGAAGAGTACGATGGCCTCAATTCTGTCGTAATGCTCTGGCAGCAAATTGCGATAGGAGAGAGAGGTTTGTTGTTGCAATTTCCCTAACAATTCCCGGATTTTATTCTTGATGGTCACCTTTGGGATGGCAACAACTGAGGTAATCGGTGCTGCTTCCTCTTGGAACTGGTAGAGCGCCTCCAGCATAGCGACCAAATTATCAACAGTGACACCATTTAGGTCCAGTTCTTCATCAATGATGGGAGGGGGTGCTAAGCGGATATAGGATTGTAATCCTTCTTCTTCTCGGTTGTGCAGCCATTTAGAGGTCGCTTTGACCGCACGGTAGATCTTGAGCTGACGAGCGAGACTTTCCGCTGGGTCTTCTTCGCCCTCCTCACGCTCAGGCGGCCGCGGCAACAAGGCCTCGGACTTGATCTGGACTAGTTTCGCTGCAATAACCAGGAAACCCGAGACTTCCACCGCAGAATTCTGTTGTAGATCCGAAAGGTGAGCCAAGAACTGATCGGTCACGGCAGCCAGGGCCAGGCGGGTGATATCCAGTTCGGATTTGACGATTAAATCTAAAAGGAGGTCTAATGGACCTTCATAGACCTCAGTACTGACTTTGTAATCTGATCCTGCAGTATGGATAATGGACATAAATATTTACCTGGTTCCCATTATACCCTGAGAGCGGAGAATATCCCTCAAGATATGAAAATGATTTTACGATTTTAATGTTTTAGGTTACAATCTTAAACAAAACACAAGTTCAATAGTCGAACTGTTGATGCGCAAGCCATTTCATGAGATGGCTGGCGCATCGGTGGTTCTGGATAAGGATTATAGATATATGACTGATGTCTTTACGTCCGAAGCGCCGGAACATTTATCGAAACGCCTCAACCTTCCCTTCAAAGACTATTTCCTTTTATCCAGAGCACTCACCCATCGTTCTTACCTCAATGAAAATAAAGACGCCATTGAGGATAATGAACGGTTAGAGTTTCTGGGTGATGCTGTACTGGATTTCATAGTGGCAGATTGGCTCTATAACCATTTCCCTGAAAAGCCCGAAGGCGACCTGACTCGCTTGCGGGCCGCCCTGGTATATACCGATCAATTGGCTGAATTCGCCAAGATGATCGATTTAGGTTCAGCTCTAAAATTGGGGCATGGTGAGATTCAGGCAGGGGGTCGAGAGCGCAACACTTTGCTTTGTGATGCATTTGAGGCTCTGGTTGGAGCCCTTTATTTGCAGGGTGGGATCAAATCTGTGAATGGATTTATGTTCCCTTTATTAGAAGATGTGGTTGACGATATCTTCCAAAACCACATGGATGATGATACGAAAAGCCGCTTCCAGGAATGGGCGCAAGGCAATGGTCATTCCTCGCCGCGTTATGTCCTGTTGGATGAAAAGGGTCCTGACCACGCCAAACTCTTCGAAATGGAAGTTCGAATAGGCAAGAAACCTTATGGCCGGGGAACCGGAACCAGCAAACAATCCGCAGAAAAAGCCGCCGCCAAAGAAGCTCTAATCAAGCTGGGGATGTTGGAGCGACGATAAATTTATGATCAGAAGGCTCAATTCCCTGGAATTACAGGGTTTCAAGACATTTGCAACGAGTACCCGTTTAGCGTTCCCGGGGCAGATTACGGCTATTGTCGGCCCGAACGGCTCCGGAAAGTCGAATATCGCCGATTCTATCCGCTGGGCATTGGGCGAACAATCCTATTCCCTCCTGCGAGCCAAGAAAACAGAAGATATGATCTTCTCTGGTTCACAACATAAGCCGAGGGCTGGGATGGCGGCTGTCACCATCAATTTCAATAACGAAGATGGCTGGCTGCCCATTGATTACGCTGAAGTTTCGCTTTCACGGCGAGCCTATCGAGATGGGCAGAATGAATACTTGCTGAATGGACAAAAAGTCCGGCTAAAGGATATCAGCGAGCTACTGGCCCAGACCGGCCTGGCGGAGATGTCCTATACGATCATCGGGCAGGGCCTGGTTGATGTGGCTCTGGCATTGAAGCCTGATGAACGCCGGAAGCTCTTTGAAGAAGCGGCCGGGATTGGCCTCTATCAATCCAGAAAAGCTGAAGCCCTGAAAAGGCTTGAGAACACCCGCAAGAACCTGGATCGGGTGCTGGATATTATGACGGAAATTAAACCCCGTCTGCGCAGCCTGGAACGCCAATCGGCGAGGTTCGCAGAGTATCAAAGTCTGCGAGCTGATCTGCAGTTGCTGCTGCGAGAATGGTATGGCTTCCACTGGCACCAGAAGCAGGATGACTTGCGAAACGCCCGCACGGCATATAAGAACCATGAACAACAGCTCAGCGCCATGCGGCGGCAACATGCCGAACTCAGCCATCAGGTTGAGGAGTCCCGCAACACACTGCAGGAAAAGCGGCACGCCCTGGAACTGGCGCATAAAACGCTGTCTGAATTACATCGCGATTTTGAAAAATCCTCCCGAGAACTAGCTATCTTGGAAGAACGGCGCCGATCCTATAAACAGCAGCAGCAGGATATCGAGATCGATCTGGCGAACGTTGAAGAAGCACTGACCGGCCTGGAAACCCAGGAACTTGGTTTCTCGGAAGAGATTGAACAACGGACCGCTGAATATAACGCCGCCCTGGATGAAGTTAACCAGGTCGAAACGAAACTGGCAGAAGTCAAACGCCAGAAGGAAAACGAAGAAGCGCTGCTTTCCGAAACCCGTAAGAAACGAATCAGACTCGAAACTGAAAATCTGCAGTTGAAAGCCCGGCTGGAAGAGCTGAATAACCGCCTTCAGTCTCAGGCGCTTGAACGGGATAAGGCTGAGGCGTCTTTAGCTGCGCTCAAAGAAGAAAGCGTGGCTTTGAAGGGCAAGACGGAAGAAGCTGATAAAGCCTATCAAGCCGCTGAGAAGAACCTTGAAAAACAAAATGAAAGCCTGAAAGCGAAACGGGCTTTATTAGACCAACTGGAAGTCCAACGCCAATCTGAGACGGATAAACAGGCTTCGCTAAATGCCACCAAGGCAAAGTTGAAGGCTCAATTTGATGTCCTCCAACAGGCTGAAGCTGCATTGAGTGGCTATTCCGAAGGTTCTAAGGCCCTTTTGGAGGATTCCCGCAAGGGCCATTTACCCAAAGGAATTGAGCCTCTCTCACAGCATTTGGTTGTGGATGAGAAATACGAAAAAGCGCTCAGCGCAGCCTTGGGTGAGCTGGCCGACCTGTTGGTGGTTCCATCCGAAGCCAGGGATATGGTCATTGCCTATCTGGAATCCAAAGAACAAGATCGGGTAGCTCTGGTCGCTGAATCCACTTCGGACAAGTCCTCCGTTTCAAAATCCATCCTTTCATCCAAGGGTGTGATTGGCCTGGCTAGTGATCTTGTACAGGTGGATGAACGGTTTGCATCAATTTCAAAGGCCATTCTCTCGCAGGTGGTCATTGTGGAAGATCAAAAAACAGCCCAGGCGCTGTTACCGGAGCTTAAGAACGGCCAAAAGGTCGTGACATTGAATGGATTAGTTTTCCACACCAATGGAATTATCACCTCTGGCCAGGGGGCTTCCGCCAAGCGGATTGGACGAACCCGGCAAAAGGGTGAACTTGAAGCGGAAATCCACTCCATTGAAAACAAAATCCAGCAGCAGGATAGTGGCCTGACGAAACTGAACGCTGAGTTGGAGAAAAACCGTCAGCAATACCAGGCCTTTACGCAATCCGTTGAACAAGCTGATCGTGAACAAAAAGAGGCATATCGGGCCAGACAGAAACTCCTGGACGAATACTCGCGTTTTGAAGAGCAGATCAACTGGCACACAGATCGTTTGGAAGCATTGGATGGCAGTGAAACCAATATCCGAGCCCAGATTGAACAGCATCAGCAAAAATGCGAAGATCTGGAGATTCAGGCCGCAGAATTGATGGCCACGGAAGAGATCTATCAGGAAAATGTCAACGCCGTGCCGGTTTTTGACGTTCAACAGGAACTCAACCAGTGGCAAACGCACCAAATCGTGGCTAAAAACGCCCTGGGTGCGGCCCGTCAACGAGCACAGGACCATAAAGGACGCCTGGACGATGCCAAAGAGCGCTTATCGCTTTATCGTGAACGGATTGGGATGATCCAATCCGGGTTGAAAGATATCCAGGATCAGGAAGTCCTACTCAAAGCGGATATTGATCAGGTTTCCACGAACATCGCTGAGATCGAAAAGACTCAAATTGATCCGCTGACCCAGTCACAAAATGAGGTTGAGAAATCCGTTCTCGACCTTCAGCGGTTGGAAGATCAATCTCACAAAAAGGTGATCATAGCCGAACGACAATACACCCAGTTACAGCTTGAACTCGATCGGCGCAATGACCAGCTTGAAAACCTGGTCCAGAAAATTGAAGACGATTTCGGTCTGGTTGCCTATGACTATGAAAAACGGATGGATGGGCCCAATCCCTTACCATTCGATGACGGTACGATTGAAAACCTGCCCGTTGTCAAAGAAATTCCACCGAATTTGGAAAATGACATCAAACAGCTCAAAGCACAGATTCGTAGGATAGGCGCGATCAATCCGGAAGCTCAGCAGGAATATCTGGAAGTCAAAGAACGCCATGAGTTCATGACGCAGCAGATTTCTGATCTTGAAGCTGCCAGTGAAGATCTGCGCCAGGTAATTGAAGAGCTGGACACATTGATGGAGCGTGATTTCATCAGCACATTCAAGGCTGTCAATGTGGAATTTTCGGATTATTTCACCCGTCTGTTCAACGGCGGTGAAGCAAAGCTGGTTTTTTCTGATGAAGAAAACCCAGTCGAGGGTGGTGTGGATATTGAGGCCCGGCTTCCTGGCAGGCGTCAGCAGGTGTTAGCGCTTCTCTCTGGTGGTGAACGTAGTCTGACAGCTGTAGCGCTGATCTTCGCACTGCTGAAGGTCTCACCAACGCCGTTCTGCATCCTCGATGAGGTTGATGCCATGTTGGACGAATCCAATGTTGGGCGCTTCATTGACCTGCTGAGAGACCTCTCGCAGAAAACCCAGTTTGTGATCATCACCCATAACCGTAACACGGTGCAGGCAGCGGATGTGATCTATGGCGTAACCATGGGCCGCGAATCCACCAGCCAGATGATCAGCCTCAAGCTGGAAGAGGTGGATGAAGCTTACTTAAAGTAAACCAATCAAATTAATTAAAAAAAAGAAGCGCTTATTAGCGCTTCTTTTTTAGTTCTTGTTTATTGTCTACTCTAGTAGTTGCCCAACATAATGGCGCTCATCAAAGAAGTGGACATCGCAGGTGTCGTGGGGACATATTCAGTCCAGTCATCGAAAATCTCGATGTCATCGCGGCCATCACGCACTTCAGCCAACCACTCATTATAGACTTTGTCTTTTTTATTCTGGAAGTCGGCGGTGGACATTTGAGCTTCACGTCGTCCAACGAATTGAATGATGTGCCAGCCGAAATCAGTCTGAACAGGTTCGCTGATCTGGCCGGGGGTGTCCAGCGCAAAAGCTGCATCGGAGAAGGCTTGAACCATATCTGTGGTATTGAACCAACCCAAGTCGCCGCCGTTATCCTTATTGGATGTATCCGTAGAATATTCAGCAGCCAATTCTGTCCAATCACCACCTTCATTCAGAAGGTTGATGATGTTCTGAGCTTCTTCTTCAGTGGCAACCAAAATGTGACGAGCCCAAACTTGTTCTTCAACTGGAACGACATCAGCAGTGATTTCTTCTTCCAGTTTATCACTCAACAAGCTGACCTCGAACATGGATCGCAACTGTTCAAGTGTAAAGTCATAATCCTTAAATTGATCGGAGAAATCCTTGACATTTTGAGCATAGATCTCAGTTGAGTAGGTCGTGGGCGTGGGGGTGATGGACGGGACCAATGTGGCTGTAGCTTCCGCCTCAGTTGCTTCGCCCGTCGTCTCATCAGAAACAGCCGTTTCTTCGGTTGCGATCACTTCTTCGGTGGCAGCTTCAGTCTCCTCAGGGGCGTCTGTTGGCTCCTGAGTTTCCGTTGGCGTACTTGTGGGAGGAACCAAAGCCACCTCCGTCTTGGAGTAGGTGGGGGTAGGTTGAACCGTAGCGGTCATCGCAGGTGTTGGCGTGCCGTCGGGATAGTAACCAAATGAGCTCTGCAATGCTGCATCGATCTCTTCATCAGTCACTGTGATACCACGGGCAGCCGCTTCCTCACGAATAATGACTTCATAGATCAAGTCGTCCAAGACCTGACTGCCAACCGTTTCGCTGTCTTGCAGTTGATAGGCGTAGCTCTGGGCGTAATTCAGGAATGATTTGCCCAGTTCAGCACCATAAATTTGGTAATACTGATAATAAGTGTATGCCTGATCAATCAACTGAACCCTCGTATACTTCACACGAGATTCAAATTCACCAGCATTAATGACCTGGTCACCAACCTTGGCAACAGGATGATTTGGTCGGATGATTTTGCTTTGGATCAGACCATATGCGATCAGACCAACCACAGCTACTGCGATAACGATCGTGATGATGATGATAGTCTTGGTCTGCCGTTCTTCCCGCTGTTTCCGTGCCAGGTGTTTCTTCGTAAGTGTTTTATTGCTCTGTTTTTCATTTGCCATTGGTTTCGACCTATCTACTTAATGGGCTGGGACAAACAGTCTAGTTGCTTGAGAAGGGCAATAAGGCAATGTGGCGAGCGTTCTTGATGGCCTTGGCAACAGCACGTTGATGTTTGGCACAGGCGCCAGTCTGGCGTCGGGGGCGAATTTTGCCAGTGTCGTCAATATAGCGACGAAGAAGATCTGTATTCTTATAGTTGATCACAAGATCTTTGTCGTTGCAAAATTGGCAAACTTTAGAACGCGAGAAGTACCGATTTCCTCGACCTCTATAATTACTCATTTTGAACTCCTGTTTCTTTCAGAAGGTTAGAAGGGAAAATCCTCGAACTCTTCTGTTTCATTTTGATTGTTTCTATCCTTGCTATCCATCATCAAAATATCACGGGCAATGATTTCTACCGATTTTTGTTGGTTTCCATTGCTGTCAACCCACTCACGGATCTGTAATCGACCCTCGATATAAACCATACTGCCTTTGGATAGAAATTGCTTGGATATCTCTGCTAAATCTCCCCAAGCGACTACGTTGAACCAATCGGTCTCTGTATGCCGCTCTCCGTCTTTCGATTTCCAGGACCGGTTGCAGGCAACTGAGAAACTGGAAACCGACTTGCCGGAGGGAGTGAACCGCATCTCGGGATCTCTCCCAAGATAACCAATGATCATGACCTTATTTAAACAACGGGCCATGAAGGCCTCACTTTCTTATCCCAAGAACGATTACTCGTCCTTTTTGACAATAATGTGCCGGATGATCGGTTCAATATATTTCAATGTCTGGGTAAGTTGAGCGCCGTAATCGGGTTCCATCTCAACTTCCATGTATACATAGTATCCATCCCGGAAGTTCTGGATTTCATAAGCAAGGGACTTGGTACCCCAAATATCAGTCTTGAGGACCTTGCCGCCATTGTCTGTGATGAGGCCATTCACGCGTTCAACAATACCTTGCGTGGTTTCCTCGTCCAGATCAGGTTGGACGATGTAAATTAATTCATACTGTCGCATTTGGATTCTCCTTTCCTCGGGTTTGCTGCTCTTGGCTATCGTGGATAGTTGGGCAGTGGAAAGAAACCTATTAAATTTTTGGCTTCTTTGCTGTATTGCTCAAATCTCGAACAACACAGCAAAGAAGTATACCTGAAAGGCTACGCCTTGGCAAGCATTATTTCATTGATGGAGATGAGAATTAATCGTCCTTATCATCAATCAGAATAGCAGACAGGACAACGGAGACGACACTGACAACGATGGAGCCAAGCAGGGCGGCCGGGAAGCCTGAGACGTAAAATCCTACATTGAGCCAATTCTGAGCGATCCAGGAGGCCAACATGAAGGTGGCAGCGTTGATCACAAAGACAAAGAGACCAAGGGTGAGGATGATGACGCCACAGGACAACATCTTCAGAATTGGCCGGACGAGTGCATTGACCAGGCCCAGGATCAGTGCCATGATAGTGAAGGCAACCCAGGCAGTGCCATCTACCGAGATGCCTGGCACGATCAACACGGCGACATACAGTGAAACTGCAGTTATTAACCAGCGCATTATGAGTTTCATAATTTAATTCCTTTCATTATTTTTATTTTTCTACTTGTATTATACCGAAAAAGCCCAAAGTCAAAGAATTGAGGGCAGCGCGATCACTTAAATTATAATTCTTCTCCCCAGCGAAATTGTTTTTTGTGAATAAGAACCTCAAGATCACAGGTCAAACAGAGCCCATTATGACAACATATCAGACTGGCGTTGCATTTTTCACAAGTCCATTTCATGGCCTCATTCATCAAAAAGGCTGACAGGCCATTTTCCCGGATATGTGTCAGGTTTTCAATCATGCTGAGGTGATATTTGGTTCGATAGCGTTTATCCAGAGTTTTTAGTCGTTTGCAGGGAAAATCAGGGCATTCGAAACAAAAGCGAACCCTGCCATCTCGAAGTAATTCACAATTATCACCCATATGCAGGCAGTTCTTTCCGCGCGGCAGGCACCCCGGGCAGTACTTCCTGTGGAAACCAAATTGATTAATGTCATGCTGCTGGAATTGATAGGCAACACATAAAGCGCAATTCATCCCACAAGGCGCAATTAGGTCTCCTCGTAAATTTTCTTCGTTTGACGAAAGAGTCGTCTGCATCAAATCACCTCCAATCCCATTGGAACACAATATTATGACAAACCGCGTCATGTTTTTGGTGTCACTTTAATTCTAATTGGAAATAAAAAAACCACCGGGTCATAAACTCGATGGTTTTTCTTGGTTTTTTTTACTAACCCAATTTTTCTAACTCTTTGACCGGCAAACCTTCGATATATCCTCTTTCACCGATGGGTGAAAGCTGGAATCGAGGGCCATCCTCAGGCGCCCATTCCCAGCCGAAATGCTTCGGATTGTAACGCTTGATCGCGTCCCAGGTGGCACCGATGGCATCTTCGAATTTTTCATCTTCAAAAGGTTCGCTTTGAAAGACCATGTACTTGCACGCCGGCAAGTCAATGATCTCGAAGCCTTCAGGAATTACGCCGGTGAAATCGACCGGTACTTCAACGCCCTGGCAATACTCCGAAGTGCCTGGCTTGCGGAACTTCTCTGGCAGCCAAACACCGATCGATTCGTTCATTGCCCCCTGGATGCTTTCCAGAATGCCCCAGATATCGCAGCCGACCTCCTCACAATAGGCAAAGTAGTCTTTTGCCTTAAAACCCCTTTTCAAAATGAGTTTGCGCTTTGGCCGCTCGATCACCTGGGTAAAAATTACTAAGTTTTCCATTTTTTCACTGCTCCTCTCAAGAAACTGATAGTAGTGGCGGATGGGATAATAGGTGAACTGGTTTATGGGCGGCGTCTGCTGGCGATATTTCTGGGGTGAGATCGCGAAGGTGCGTGAGAAAGCTTTAGTAAAGCCTTCGTGGGAACCAAACGCAGATTCCAAAGCGATGTCAAGCACGCTTTTGTTAGTCTCCCGCAGTTTACGGGCGGCTTCCGTCAGCCGGACCCAGCGCAGGTACTCAAAAGGTGTCTTTCCGATCAACTCGGAGAAAGCTCGCAGCGCGTGCCAGGGGGAATATAGGGCAGCTTTTGCCAAATCCTGCAGAGTAATTTCCTCCTGGTAATGCGCCAGGATATACTCTTGCATTCTTTGAACTGCTTCAATTTTCTCCCAATTGTTTTCCATAACGTTCACCTTGAAAGATAGTACAACATCCGCATACTCCAGTTCTTGACCGGGATTGCGCAAATCCACCCTGGAGTGATTTGACCGGTTAAACGAAAACGAACCCTTCATGAACAGTGTACATCTGCTTTGAATGGTTCGATTTAGACTTCTCAGCGCCCCTGACAGGACTCGAACCTGCAACCATTGGATTAGAAGTCCAGTGCTCTGTCCAATTGAGCTACAGGGGCAAAATCTGAATGGGAATTATATCACGGCATCAATTGCTTACAGGTCTAATACCCTTGTATACTCTTATGCCGGAAAAGGTCTTGAGGATGGTTTCAGGTGGGCGATCCAATATCTCACCCAGCTGTTTGATCGTGAGAGGTTTGTTGCCTTTTGAAAGGAATACACGGAACACTGAATCAACCAAAGCCATTTTCTCCGTCAGGAAACTCTCCTGCTGGGCGCAGTGGGAAATCAGGACATGCTGTAGGCCATCAACCTGGGTAACTTCTGCGGTTTCGGGGTCCACCCAATCAATCAATTCATCATTGTTAAGGTTTTCAAAAACCTTCTGGTGTTCTTCGCAGAGAAAACTACGGAGATACACGCGCCAATCACGATCATGATTCATCCACCAATCAAAATCAATTTTAAAAGGGGTTTCTATAGTGGGCTTTACGAGGCTGCTTCGGTTTGAACCCATGCTTTCCTTTCCTTATGATCCGTCACTAAGCCGGTAATAGAGATCACCAACAGGGGCGAATTCGGGCGATGAGGCCAGGAGGCTGAAAACCGCTCCCGGTGGACATCGATAAATACAATTCATAGCGGCATACAGTTCCACAGCGTGCACCTGACCCTGAGGATTGAGCTTTGCCAATTCCTGCATCGTTTCGAGCATGACCTTCTTCATCGGTTTTTGATTGGTTGACCGCTTCTTCCAAAGTTCATCCAAGACTTCAGTTGAGGGAATGGCAATAGCCATGCGTTCATTGAAATTGGCTGTGATGGTTTGTTTGAGCATCGCAAAGACGATCCCACCATCGGTACCAATCAACAACGTGCGCATCCATTCCCGATTCGAGCGTTTCTTCTCAGGTTTAATCAGAACTTCGCCGGGTTGTTTGCCGGGTTTGATATGAATAATGCTGCCAGGGATGAGTTCTTTGGAGTCATACCATTCTTGCAGCCCGTAGATGTAATTATTAGGGCGGACGACCCAGGCGGATATCTCTTCGTTTTCTTCATCAATCAAAGTGAATTTGACTCGAGGGGTATCAATGGCCGTGGGGAAGAAAGGCCGGGTGTAAGCCGTCAGGGGCAGGGTGCCCATCCGCCAGTGGGGAAAGTTTAATGTCACTGTGACTTCATTACCCTTATCCCGGCGCATATAATCCGGATCCGGCGTTGTCAATTCATCATCCAGCCGTTGTTCTGCGACCAGCATATCTTCAGTCAGGATCGACCGATCATAGTCAACAGGTGCATAGCTGAGCTGAACGGGCTTTTCACGGACAAAATCCGGCTCCAGCCGGTTCAGGAACCACTTGACGATGCCCCGAGGACCGACTTCATCAAAGCGAGGGTCTTCCTGCAAGGCATAGTTCATTGAAAACTGGACCAGCTCAGGTGGGTCATCTGTTTCGATGTCAATCTGTTTGAGCAGATCTTCAACGGGTAGGGGTCCGCCGCCATACATGTCTAAAACGGCCTCAGCGAGGTTGAGATGGCCGACATTAAATTCGATCAGCAGAGATCTGGGGAACCAATTACCACCAATACGGACCAAGTCCTTGTTTTCATCCAGCATCACATCGAGTTTTGCAGTGATTTCTTCACCAAAGGACTTGACAACAGCTTCGAGGTTTGTACCACTGGATTCCTCATCGGTATTCACAGGTTTATTGAGCTTGTGTTCAGCCAAATTGGATGCAAACTGCTTACTCCCGCCATCCTCCAGGGCCACAGTCAGGACGGCTAAGCCTTCCAATTCGGGATTATTACCCTCACGAACTGCAGTAACTTCTCCGCTGATCCATTCCATTGCAGGGAATTGGATTTTGTCTCCAACAGCATAGGTTTTCTCTGGCAAATAAATATCGCCACTTTTTTGCTGTTTTTCTTTCAGATGTTTCTTTTCAATGCGGATACGTTCTGCAATCAATGCCGATGCCAAATCGGATGATGGCAAAGGGGTTTCTTTTTCAAGAAGGAAGCTATATAGATATTCAATATCTTGTTGCTTGATTTCTAAAGTTTGCCAATAGGAATCACTCAACCCAATGTCAACAAATGCCATAAACCAGCCTCAAATTAGTCGATTGTACTAAATTATAACTTATCTGCGAATAAGGATTATACCTTAATGTGGATGATATAAGGAATGAGACAATATGAAAAATGTTAGGGGCTTGTTGGTATAATCAATCCTAATTCAGGTATACTATCGCATTTGACGTTATTGGAGGGTATACGTTTGAAATTTAAATTTACCCGTTCTCGTTTAAAAAGTATTAGCCATGCACTGGGCGGGTGGTGGTATGTGATTCGCACCCAACAAAACGCTTGGATTCATGCTTTGGCAACAGTCATGGTGGTCATCACCGGGATATGGCTGAAGGTGGAGACCCGCGATTGGGCCTTACTGGTCCTGGCAGTTGCAATGGTCTGGACGGCGGAATTCCTGAACACGGCCTTAGAGGTTGTCGTGGATCTGGCCAGCCCTGAACTTCACCCGTTGGCAAAAGTGGGGAAGGATGTCGGCGCGGCCAGTGTCTTGATTGCAGCATTGAGTTCTATCATCATCGGTATTCTTGTCATGGGACCAGCATTTTTCGAGAAGCTGAGGGGGTTATTCCCCTTGTTTGGCAAGTAATTTCCTTGACACAAGAAATATAATAAAAAAGGTCTAATAAATATATAAAACTCTTATAATTGCTAGGGATAATTATGTTATACTGCAATCATAAAGTTACTAAGGAGATATCGTATGATTAATGAACCAATCCATGTTACCGATGCTGCGTTTGAAAAGACCGTGTTGGAATCATCTTTACCCGTTATTGTTGATTTTTGGGCACCCTGGTGTGGCCCCTGCAAGATGGTTGCTCCCATCCTGGACAAAATCGCAACTGAATATGCCGGCAAGATCGTAGTTGCCAAAGTCAATACAGACGAAAATGCTGAATGGGCGATGAAATATGGCGTCCAGGGCATTCCAACCATGCTTATGGTCTACGAAGGCAAGATTGTCAATCGTCAGGTTGGCGCACTGCCAGAGCCCATGCTCCGTGAAATTGTCAATCAATTCATGGAAGTGGTCAAAGACCACCAGAGCGAGAATTAAGCAACATCATTTGATATTAAAAAAGCACTCTTTTCAGAGTGCTTTTTTGGTTAAAGAGTTTTTGGCCTAATCATCAATTCGGATGATGTCGGCCCCAAGTTTGGCCAGCTTCTGGTCCACTTCCTGATAGCCGCGATCGATCTGGCCGACATTGCGTAAAACGCTCTGACCATTTGCCGAAAGGGCTGCCAGCACTAATGACATGCCGGCTCGAATATCCGGGCTTTCAAGGTTTTCACCATTCAGTGGGGTGGGGCCTTGTACAATGCAACGGTGGGGGTCACAAAGGACAATCTGTGCACCCATGCTGACCAATTTATCGGTGAAATACATTCGGGAAGGATACATCCAGTCATGGAAAAGGATGCTGCCTTTGGATTGAGTCGCGATCACGATTGCGATGCTCATCAAATCGGTGGGGAAGGCAGGCCAGGGCATCACAGAGATTTCCGGAATGGCATTCCCCAAGTCAGGTTCAATCGTCAGCGCTTGATTGGCAGGAACGATGATATCATCCCCAACACATTCCCATTTGACACCGAGACGGTTCATCACAAGATGGATCATATCCAGGTGTTCAATGCCTGCATTCTTCACCCGGATGGTGCCGCCTGTGACAACCGCCGCGCCGATATAGCTGACCACTTCCAAATAATCCGGGCCAATGGTGAATTCTGCGCTATGTAAGCGGTCCACACCGGTGATATGCAGGGTGTTTGAGCCAATATTTTCAATATTAGCGCCCATTGCGTTCAGCAACTGGCAGAGCTCCTGAACATGAGGTTCGCTTGCCGCGTTACGCAAGACGCTTTCCCCTTTAGCCAGAACGCAGCCCATGATAGCGTTTTCGGTGCCAGTCACAGAGGCTTCATCCATCAGGATATCTGCCCCAATCAATTGTTTGGCTTTGAATTCGAAGTGATTGTTGGTATATTCCGTTTCAACGCCTAAGCCGGAGAATGCGAGCATGTGGGTATCTACCCGGCGGCGCCCAATCACATCACCACCCGGCGGAGGTAATAAAAATTCACCCACGCGGCTGATTAACGGACCGGCCAGAAGAATGGAGGCCCGAATCCGGCGGCAGATCATTGGATCCAGGTTCGCAGGTTTGATATCGCTGGCATCAAAGCGCAGTGTGGTCTTATCTAAGTAGTCAATTTTGACGTTGAGGCTTTCCAACAGCTTAACCATCGCCCTGACATCCAAAATATCAGGGACATTATGGAGAATAACTGGCTCATCCGTCAAAAGACAGGCCGCCATCAAGGGCAGCGCAGCATTCTTATTACCAGATGGCGTGATTTCTCCACTGAGGGGGATGCCCCCATTGATGATAAATTTTTCCATGCTTACTCCCTGCAAAGGATTGGTGATAATCGTGCGTAGAGGAAAGAAAAATTCTGCTTGAATTTCAAGAAGAAGTGTATCATACCCGCAGGATTAAATCAGCAGAAATCGTTAATAAGCCGTTACTCCTGCTTCCATTACCAGGCTCTCTCCATCAAACCTTTTGAAATTCTCTTCGAATTTTCGTTTGAGCTGATGGGAAACTTCGCTGAACTTCTCCTTATCTGCCCAGGTGCGTTCGGGATAGAGCAGTTCACTTGGCACGCCTGGGATTTCATCCGGCACCGATAAACCAAAGACAGAATCTTGATGGAAGCTGACTTCTGGATTAGACAGTGCCCAAGAGACCATCGAGCGGGTGTGGGGTAAGGGCATGCGGTAACCGCTGTGGAAGTCGCCCCCAGTCCAACCGGTATTGATCAGCCACACGCGACAGGCATGCTGGCGGACCTTCTCCTGCAGCATTTGGGCATAGAGGCTGGGTTTGAGAGGCAGGAAAGGTTCAGCGAAACAGGTTGAAAAGGTCGCTTTGGGCTGCTTACCCAAGCCGCGCTCGGTACCGGCGAGCTTGGAAGTGTATCCGGAGAGGAAATAGTAGGCAATTTCTTCCTCGTTCAGCAAGGCAATGGGTGGCAACACGCCAAAAGCATCGGCTGTCAGGAAGAAGATGTTGGAAGGATGACCGGAAATTCCTGTAAGAAGACTATTCTCAATTTTGGTCAGCGGATAGGCTGAACGAGTGTTTTCAGTGATCGTGCCATCATCGAAATCAGGTTGATGGGTTTTAGGATCAAGAACCACATTCTCAAGCACCGTTGCTGTGTCGTTAGTGGCCTTCCATATCATCGGCTCCAGCTCAGGGTTCAACCGTATCGTCTTAGCATAACAGCCACCTTCAAAATTAAATATGCCATTCTTGCCCCAGCCGTGCTCATCGTCGCCAATCAGCATCCGGTCCGGCGTGGCGGAGAGGGTGGTCTTACCGGTCCCGGAGAGACCAAAATAGAGGGCCACGTCGCCCTCTGGCCCAACATTAGCTGAACAGTGCATCGGCAGGACGTCTGCCTTGGGCAAAATGCCGTTCATCACAGTAAAAGCTGATTTCTTGATTTCACCGCCATACTTCGTTCCGGCAATCAGAATCACTTCTTTGTTCAGGTCAAGATAGACTGCTGCAGGAGATTGGGAATCCTGAAACTCCGGCGGAAGCTGGAAGCTGGAAGCTGCCAGGATGGTGATTTCCGGTGTTGTTTGGTGAGGAAGGCCAGCATTGATGAAAAGGTTTTCTGCGAGTAGGGCCTGCCAGGCATATTCTGTGACCAGACGGATTTTTTTCTGAAATTGGGGGTCAGCACCGATCCGACAATCAACTACATAGAGCTTTCGTCTGGAAAGATACTCCGTAATGGTCTGCTGAAGCTCTTCAAATTGGCTGGCATCAACGGGTTGATTGATGGGCCCCCACCAAATATCTCCCTGTTTGCCATCATTTAGCAGATATTTATCTTTGGGTGAACGTCCAGTATAGGGCGCAGTAATTACATTGAGCGCGCCTTCGGGGGTAAGTTCACCTTCGTGGTTTAGTAGAGCCTCCCTGACCAGAGTTTCCCGGTCGGGATTATATAAAACGGTCTCGTTGGGGTGAATAGATTTTGCATCAAGCCAATGGGTGAGTGCTTGATCCATGAAAAGGTTCCTCCTGAATACAGTGATGAGTAAGCAATAACTTTCGTATAGTTAATCTTACTCGGTTGAATGGAAGCCAGCAAACCAGTACCAGATCACGTCTCTGGCAGGTTTACCGGCGATGGATGAAGAGCCATCCATCATGGAAACAACTGGATTATAACCCCTGATAGAAACGCCGGAAACCCAATCCAGGTCGGCAACAATGGGGAGGATATTGTTATAGATTTGGACCTGTAAATCCAGGTCAACCGTTGACTGAGCAACTTCAATGGGCAGGAAAAGACCGTCATTTGAACAAGCGTCATCTACTACCAAACAGCCTAATAGGGTGTCAGCCGTTGAGGGATAACCCAAAGCCAGGATGATGGGGAGGCCTGTTTGGTCATAAATGGGATAGACTTGCTGGTCCATAACATTCCAAAAATCATAAGCTATGGCTTCGGAGTTGACTTGCCCATCCAATGAGAGGGGGGCATCAACAGTCACATAAATAGAATCGAAAAAATTGATAAATGATGGCAGTGGATCAGCAGAAACCTGAGCATTAGTAGCCCAGATCAAACGCCCTGGATATATTGTCCGAATCTGTTGGATTAGCGCTTCCCATTGAGTATCAATCGAATCAGGGGCATTCGTTGGCGTACCATCCAGGAAAGTTGCGCCAGAAAACGCCGGCAAAACAGCCTTGCCGCCCAATACAAGCTGTGCCACGCCATCATCGGCAGCGACCCTGGCATAATTTAGAATAAACGTACTGTAAGAATTGAACCAGTTCTGCCACCATTCCGCATCGTGATCCAGCGGGGACCAATAAGTCGCGAGTGACTCCGTGGGGCCCAACTGGGGAAACAGACTGACGGATAATCCGAAGGACTTCGCTGAGGATATCAAATCTTTGAGTTCGTAGTTGAAGGGCGTGTGACCTAGCTGAGGTTGTAAGGCTATATGGCCATCGGTGAGGAACCACTGGGGGGTGAATTGGACCGAGTTTGCGCCAATTTCCGCCAGCGTGCTGATGCCAATGGGGGCATAAGTCCGCCAGGAGGGGGCCATTTCAGGCGACAGTTCAATCTGAGTAAGATAATCAGGCGCTTTAACCGGTATGCGGGCCGCGATCACTTCGGTTGGCTCAGCGAAAGTCTGCCAATTTGCCCAATTTGTGATGGTGATTTCCGCTGTCTGGGCAGTTTCCGCAGGTTGAACGGTTGGAATAGAATCCAGATCTTCTGCATTAATCGTTTGGTCACAGCCTTCATTCCTGCAGAAACGGTATCCAATCGGAACAGATTGATCCAAAGGAGAAAATAAAATATAGAGATAATTGCCATTGCCCAAAGGCCAGAGCGGTATCGGGTTGGTCCAGACACCATTATTGAACTGGATGAAATTTTCATCACCAGTACTCGATTCGGCCGGGATGGAAACTTCAAATGTGATCGGTCCTGCTTCGGAGGAGCGCCACGAGTCGATGGTCAAATCAATAGTAACGTTCCGATCCGGGATGATAAGTTGATGTACAAGCCAGCTGCCACTGATCGAAGAGCGTTCCGCGTTCCAATAGCCATCACCGAGGGTGAACTTATAGCGCAAGTCCATGCCGGCATAGAGAGAAAGCGTGAGAACATAAGCGCCATTCTCCTGCTGAACCAACATTGGCAAGCGTTTGGGATCAATGCTCATTCCACCGGCCAGATTGGCGAAGGTGTTGCCTAATTGAACGCTGTTTCCCGCTATATAGATCGGGATACCCAGAGCATCATTGGGAGGGGTGACATGGAAAGTGATCTCCACGGGCTGCCGCTTAATCAAACTGATATTGATCGGTGTCACCTGGTCTGCAGCAATAACTGCGCCTTGCTGGAACGTCTGATACGCGCCGTCAATGGCATAAAAGACTATATTTTGAGTCCCCGTTGATAGGCCTTCTAAAGAAAAATGACCGTTGGCATCCGTAAAAGTCAATAAGCCAGCCGCACTGACAAGAATATCTGACAGGGGAGACCCGCTTTCAGCGGAAACGATCTGACCGGACAGTTGACCAGTGTTCAGTTCACCTGAAAGAGGCGTATCCAGCCACATTTGGACACTATCTGCTACTGAGGATTCTAATGCGACGTGAAATAGCCGGTAACGGACTTCGCCGCCGATCATGGTCGCTTCGGGTATTTCACTGGCACTGCCAATCCTGACATAGCGGTATTTCAAAACGGAGCCAGCAGGAAATGGCAGAGTGATGGAGTATTGCGTTTCAGATTTTGGGGAAAGGATATATTGTTGTAGGTTGTAGGGCAGTCCGGTCACTTCATCAAGGATCTGCAAAATAATGCCCTGACCTTCTGAGAGGGGGGTAGGAACGGTGACGTTGAATTGAATATTAACAGAGGGGGTTTGTAAGTCCTCTTCGCTAAGGCCATTTGAGGTGCTATTGTTAGTAGACGGGAGATTAATACCACAACTGCTCAGAACCAGCATCAGAACCGCAAGGCCTGATGCGATCCCCATCCATCGTTTTGTGGGTTGCGAAGTGTTACTCTTCTTCCTGATCACGAAGAATATCCAGGCTGATTTTTATTTCATCCAGGTTATCAATAAATCCACCCAAAACGCCATTAATGAAACGAGCTGTGCCATCGGAACCGTAAATCTTGGCTAATTCCACCGCTTCGTTGATGGCAACTTTGACCGGAGTCTTGCCATACACCGCGATTTCCCACAAAGCGATCCGCAGAAGGTTGCGGTCAATGACTGCGACCTGATCCAAGGGCCATTCAGGAGCAAAATCGCCAATGAATTCATCCAGTGTCTGCTGGTACTCGACAACACCTGAAACAATCTGGCTGATGAAGTTGGTCAAAGCATCATCCATTTTCAGGTTTTCAAAGTGCTCAGCAAGTACCAAGCCAGGTTGGTGCCCGCAAAGATCGACTTCATAAAGTACCTGTAAGGCTATGCTGCGGGCTTTAGTGCGAGATTTCATTGTTAAAGTTTTTCTATAAGGTAAGTGGGCTATGCATTAAAATCAATATCCATGATATGGACGGTGACACCGCCAACTTCCATACCAACCATCTCGGTGATGGCCCGTGAAACCCTAGATTGGATTTCACGGCTCACATCCCGGACATTGAAATGACTCATAAGGACAACAAAGATATCCAGATGAACTTTATCATCTTTGATCTGAACTTTTACGCCTTTTAATTCATCTTTTCCAAGACGCTGCTCCAGACTGCCGCGAAAACAAGCCATGCGACTGACGCCCTGCACGCTGAGAGTCGTGAGGCGTGCTATCTTATGCAATACTTCAGGCGATACAGTGGTCTTGCCGACTTCTTTTTCCATCGCTAGAGGTTCCATAATTACATTCTCCGGGCAAATTGCATCTTTTGAATTTGACTGCTCAATTATATTACAGTTTAATCTTTAGGTAACTGACCTGATATCCACAACACCATCAGGATAAGGTCGTCGCGCTCAAATGTTGAATCTGGATTGGCCTTGGCGAAATCCTTCTCGACCTTGTCGAAGGTCCACTTTTTGGGGAAGTCCTTAGTAAAGCCGCTATCTTCAGCATATTCTCGCTCTGTTTCCAGATCTTTGAATTTCTGTTCGGTCAACCAGGCTTTTACCTCGCCGGCGAGTTTCTTGTTGACCTTTGCCCAAAGGCTGAGAACATAAGGAACAACCTCATCCTTATTCTCAAAGGCCTTCGCCAGAGCATTAACCTGCAAAGTGAGGGGGGCGCGGGAAGGATCACGGAAACCAAGCACAGTGGCGTATTTCCTCAGAAAGGCCACAAATTCGATCTGTGCTTGTTTAGGTAGCTTTTTGTAACCTGTCAATACGGATTTCAGGACCGTTTCGAGATAATCCTCGTTGATATATACATTAATCGCTTTGAATGGAATAGTCTCAATTTCGGACATTAGTAACCTCCAATGGTGTATTGTTTCATTCTTTCAAATTTCATTTATTAATTGATTATACTCAATCCCCGGATAGGCGGGGAAAAAAGAATAGAGGCTTTGGGTCAGCCTCTATCAAAAATACATTAACTGATTTAATTTCTTGCTCAGAGTATTAAATGCCGGCAGAAATTCCTCCTGCCAGAAATAAACCTCAGCTAGAAGTCGTCTTCGTCTTCTTCCAGCTCCAGGCCGAGAAGATCATCATCCTCATCATCAACCCAGAGTTCTTCGTCTTCTTCCCCTTCCATTTCATCCCATTCGTCCATTTCGTCCTGGTCGTCCCAATCTTCCAGGTTGACATCATCGTTGGGCTTATAGGTCTTGCAGCCGGTATCCGGATCGATTTCAATTGCGGCAGCGCTGCAATACTTTCCATCGAGGAACAGACAATCTAAATAATGGCAATGAATTCGAGGCATTCTCTCCTCCTAGAAACAGAATCGGCGAGTTCTTCGGTGCGATTTTACACTATGTATTTTATTTCGTAAAGACTTAATGGGTACGAATTGCAGCCAGATTATAACAGAAAATGGATTACCCTGGTCGCTGACGTTTGGCCTCGAAGATATTGGGCAGACTTTCCAACCGTGTGAGAATGCGGCTAAGCTGGGGAATGCCTTTCACACCCAGCACCAGCTTGATCACAGCCAGATGCTGGTTCATCTTCATGGACATGTCAATAACATTGACATTCTCATCTGTGAGCACGTTGGAGATATCAGACATCAAGCCTTGGCGGTCATAGGCTTTGAGCTGAACCGGCACCGTGAAGGTTTTACCGAGCTGTCCCCAGGTGACCTTGACCAAACGTTCCTTTTCGATCACTCGCAGGATATTCGGGCAGTCTTGGCGGTGAATGGTCGCACCGCGACCGCGGGTGATGTAGCCAATGATCTCATCGCCAGGCATAGGGTTACAGCATTTTGCCATTTGGGTTGCGATCCCCTTAAGGCCCATGACAACAACAGTGTCGGAAGGCACAACCTGTTCCGGCGCTTCCATAAGCGCAAGTTCAAATTCTTCGTCAAGCTCTCCTTCTTCCACCTCGGCGATCTTGTTGACCACTCGGCCAACTCCGATATCGCCGCAGCCAATGGCGACATAGAGGTCTTCTATGGACTTAACGTTTAAGTCCTCCAGGTAATTCGCCAATTCGATATTCTTCAGTCCCAGACGCTTGAATTCTTTTTCAAGGACAGCCCGACCCTGGGCCAGATTGGATTCCCGGTCCTGACGCTTGAACCATTGCTTGATCTTGGCACGAGCCCTGCTGGTGCGCACCAAGCCGAGGTTGGGGTTGAGCCAGTCCCGTGAGGGGCCGCCGCGCTTGGCTGTCAGCACTTCTACCTGGTTGCCGGTTTCAAGCATGTAATCCAATGAGACCAGCTTGCCATTGATCTTGGCGCCGCGGCAGCGGTTGCCAATTTCTGTGTGGACATGGTAGGCAAAGTCAATGGGAGTGGAGCCGGCAGGGAGGTCAATGATATCGCCCTGCGGGGTGAGGACATAGACGCGATCTTTAAAAACATCGGATTTCCAGCTCTCAACCAGATCGTCAGCGTCTTCGCCTTCCTGCTGCAAATTTAGCAAACTGCGCAACCAACTGATCTTCTGTTCGTAAGATTGGTTGATATGAGCCTGGTCTTCCTTATAGCGCCAGTGAGCCGCAATACCGTATTCTGCCCGGTCATGCATATCTTCCGTTCGGATTTGAACTTCCAGCGGCTTGAAATCATCAAAGATCACTGCGGTATGCAGGGACTGATAGTTATTATCTTTACGGGCTGCGATATAGTCGTCAAATTCACCGGGTATTGGCCGCCATTTCATATGGACTACACCCAAAGCCCGGTAACAGGTGGCAATATCCGTGACGATCAACCGGACCCCACGCAGGTCCATCAGCATCTCGAAGGGTTTTTCCTTGCGCATCATTTTGTTGTAGATGGAATAGATGTGTTTGGGCCGGCCTGAAATCCTGGCAGTAATTCCTTCAGCTTCAAGTTCTTCCCGCAGGCGTTTGACAATACCCTGGATCTGGCTTTCTCGATCTGCCCGCCGGTTTGCCAACTTTTCCGCGATTTCCTTATATTCCTTGGGGGCAACGTAGCGAAAGGCCAAATCTTCCAACTCCCATTTAACCTGCCAGATACCGAGGCGATTGGCCAGCGGCGCAAAGACATCGAGGGTTTCCTGAGCGATGCGCTTTTGGCTTTCTTCGCTGGAATAGGACAGGGTCCGCATATTGTGAAGCCTGTCAGCCAATTTGATCAATACGACACGAATGTCATCACTCATCGCCAGGAAGGTCTTGCGCAGAACTTCAGCCAAATCATCATCGCGGTTTTTCTTGTGCGGGGAAGCTTCGGGTAAGAGGGCTTCCGCTTCCGAGTGATGATCTCCTCGCAGCAGATTGGGCAGCTTGGTCAGTTTTGTTGCACCATCCACAAGGTTGGCGATTTCAGGGTTGAATTCTTTGCGGACATCATCTAAAGTAACGGGGGTGTCTTCAATGACATCATGAAGTAAACCAGCCACCACCAATTCAGGCGGGACGGTTAGTTCGGCTAAAATGGCTGCCACGGAGGCACAATGGGTGATATAGGGCAGCCCTGAGGCTAAGGTCTGCCCCTTGTGAGCTTTTTCTGCAAAGTGATAGGCTTTTTCGATGTGTTCAATATCAATTGCGGAGTAATTTTTAGGAAGTTTTGTTAAAAGTTGTTCCAACTGCATCGCGTTTCTTCTTTCATCGCGTATTTTGATTCAGCTTACCAATCTAGATTTTATCTGATTAATCAAGTCCATTCCAGGTCGATAATGAATCGCTTGAATACCCATTGCCTGAGCGCTCTCAACGTTCTGAATAAAATCATCAATAAAGAGGATCTCATCATACTCAACACCGAGTGTCTTCTTCAAGCGTCGATAGATTTCCGGGTCAGGTTTTCGAACGCCTTCCTCACAGGAGATCATGATGTGATCCACCGTCTGTCCTTCGACCATGCCATATCGCTGGACGAAGCCCTCTCGGGCGCCTTCCCAGGCATTTGAGAGGATTCCAGTGATATATTCAGGGCTTAGTGAGCTGAGGTAATCAAAAGCGGCCTGGTCAAAGACATCACCGTCCCAAAAGAACTCAATGAATTCTGCCATCTGCACATCGGATAAATCCAGTTTCTCTTGAACAGACTGCCAGGCTACTTTTGCCGTAACCTTTCCTACGGTGGAAGCAGCTGCCTCTTCGGAATCAAAGACCAGCCAATCCACCGATTTTTCGGGTAGGTTATAACGTTTTTCAAGCAAACGGCGTCCGGTAGGATCTTCAGTTCGCATCAGGACGCCGCCGATATCCAGAACCACTGCCTTGATCATTACTTCAGGACCTCTACAGAATCAAACGACCTCGAATAGGACAAACTTTCCAAAATGATTTTATCCTGATTGTCTAGATGATTCAATATCAGGTCTCGCATCAATAGTCCGACCCCGGGCCCAAGCATGAAACCCTGACCACACATACCGGTTGCCAATAGATAGCCATCCAGGCCAGGCACCTCACCAAGAATGGGGGACCCATCAGGGGTATTGGGATAGGTGCCGCGCCAGACACGCCTGACACGGATATGCTGCAATACCGGCATCAATTCCAAAAGGCGACGGGTTGCGCGTGGCAGAAAGCCACTTGAAGCCAGGGTATGGGATCCTAAGATAGCCGGCTCAGGTGTCATGCAGAAGATGATCTTTCCGGTCGGATGCTGATAGAAGTAGAAATTAGCTGATCCCGGACGGGCGCGCATATCCACGATCATGGGATAGAAAAGGCGCTGGATAGGCTCTGTGATCGCTGCTTCATGGGAATCAGGCTCAATCGGGATATCCACGCCAGCCATCTGTGATATGACTTTGGCCCATCCACCAGCGGCATTGATAATCCATTTTCCGTAATATGACCCTCGATCAGTTTTCACGCCATTGACGCGATTACCTTCGTGGATGAAGCCTATAACCTGTTCATTGAAATGAAAATCTGCGCCTTTCTCTACAGCTCGTTTATGAAAAGCAAAAGCTGATTTCAAGGGAGAAGCACTGCCATCCTCAGGTGAATATGTACCGCCCAGCAGACCTTCCGCGTTCAGGTGGGGGATGACTGATAACAGATCGTCCTTCCCAAGCCAGGAGATATTCAAACCATTCTGAATCTGCCAACCGCAGAGGTCTTGCAAGGATTTTACGTGCTCTTCGGTATAAGCGACGAAAGAATAGCCGCCCTGACGCCATTCAATATCATCCCCTTGCTGTTCCTGCCAGGATTTGAATACATCCAGGCTGCGGTTGCCGAGGGTGATCTTGGCGGGGTCCGAATGGGTGGCGCGGATTCCACCAATGGCGTGTTTGTTAGAAGCCTGGCCGACACTTGCCAGCTGCTCAAGTACTAAAACGCTCAGCCCGGCCTCCGCCAGAAAATATGCTGTGGGCACGCCAACAGAGCCAGCGCCAATGATAATGACATCAAAAGTGTTGTTCTGGGTCATGGCTTAGTTCCCCGCCTGGTTTTCACTGGCAAGCGTAGCAAGGGGCGTTTCAACGAAAACGGGACGGACCGGTGGATCGGTCACATCCCCCAGGGGAACACCTTCCTCTCGAAATATCTTCTTAATCAGAGATAGACAGGTCTTTCCACCACAAGAGCCCATGGTGGCTTTTGTTTCAGCTTTGATTTGATTAATGTCTCGGACACCGGAGCGGATCAGTGCCCGAATTTCATCGGCGGTCACATGCTCGCAGCGACAAACGATGTTTTCCTGCGGGGTTTCTTCAATATAATGGTCTGTGCCCCGTTCCGAGGTATTCCAACCGGCAGTGATTTGAATGCCGGCGGCGTGGGTAGCGATTTCAGCCGGCACCTTTACCCGCACGATCAGTGTGCTGGAGAATTCCCATAAAGTTCTGACACGATCCACCGGGAATTCGCCCAGGAGTTGTCCATCCACATCCGTCACAGGGACGACATCGCCAACTTGGATGAGATCCGATGAGAATTCCAATGGAATTGAGACAAAGGGACTTTCCTGATCACGTCGGAAATCCACCAGGGTGATTGCCAGGCCGGGACAAACCGCAACACAGCGCTCACAGGCAATACAGTTTTTATCATCCAATTCGCAAAATTCCGGTAAATGGCGGATATCCATGGGATCAATCTTGATCAGGCCTTTGGGACAGACCGATGAACACGGATCACAGGGGATTTCTTGCCGGCAGTGCATGATGGGGAAGGCCTTGCCGTCACGAATTTCTTCATGCAAGTCAAGCACGTCACCCGGTTTAGATTTAAGAACCTCTTCGAACGCCAACCAGTCCTGCGGAACACCGGGGACTTCCAGGCCCAGATAGTGGGCAATTTCACGTCCTTTGATCTTGCCGGAGAAGATGGCGGCTGAAGCCTCAGCAATTTCAGCAGCGTCACCTGCAGCGAAAACCGGCAGGCCGACCTCTTGAGCCTTGAAAAGAAATTCATCAACAGGATTCAGGCCCACGGCAATCAAAACACAGTCACAGACCATTTCCTGCTCGCTGCCTTCTATCGGTTTGAAATATTCATCCACCTCAGCAATGATCACACTTTCAACGTGTTCTTTGCCTTTTGCTTCCAAAATCGTGTGGGAGGTCATAATGGGAACCCCAAAACGGGCCAATTTATCCTCATGGACCTTATAACCGCCGCATTTCGGCATGGCTTCCACCAGGCCAACAACGTTAATTCCAGCCTGCAAAGCATGGTAACCGGCGATCAGGCCCACATTTCCACCACCGACGACGAAAAGATTCTGAGCAGGGCGGACCAGATCTCGATTGACGAGTGTCTGGAAGGCCCCAGCGCCATATATACCGGGCAGTGTATTGCCTTTGAAAGGTAAACTCCGTTCACGGGCACCCGTGGCGACCAATAAAACCTGAGGTTTCACAGTCAGATAGCGATTTTCCTGCGTGTTCCACAGACCAACGACCTGATCTTCATAAATAGCGATGGCTGTTGTATCCAGCCAAACCTGAACGGAGGGCTGCTCTTCGAGCTCACCAGCCAATTTCCTGGCGATATCAATGCCGCGGGTGCCGGCATGGACAGCGGTTGTGGAACCAAAGAAACGGTGTGTCTGCAGCACTAATTTACCGCCCAGGCTGGATTTATCATCCACCAGGATTGTTTTGACACCCAACTGTCCCAGTTCCAAAGCTGCTGAAAGCCCAGCCGGGCCGCCGCCGATGATCAGAACGGGGATATCAATGATTTTCTGTGGTGGATCAAGCGGGGCTGAAAGAGGTGTGTCTGAAAGGGCGCTGATATCCGGTAAGCCATCGGCTGGTCGGATTGATGCACCAGCACTGACCTTGGTCATACAGGCTTTTACAGGGCGTCCCTCAAGGAGCACCAAGCATTGGGAACACTGTCCGTTGGCGCAAAAAAGCCCCAAAGGAGAGCCGTCTTTGGGGTGGTGACCGAATACATCAATGCCATTGGCAATCAATGCTGAAGCGATCGTTTCATCTTGTTTTGCGGTCAGTTTCTGGCCTTGCCAGGTAAATTCGATGGTTTCTTTCTCTGGAATTGGTAAGATCGGATGAGAATCAATACGATTGAGTGGCATAAGAGCGAAAATTTCCTTTGCTGAGTTTGGTGAGTCAGGCTTTCCGAAATCTGCCAACACTGTGGATTTTTATGTTTTAGGACATGACTTTTGGTGAGTTGTCCCACCCAATAGTACCACTAAAACAGCCCCTCAATTGCCCTTTTTTTGGCGTTCCAGACATCAACCGAAGATATCCAGATATTCCTTATCCAGCTCATCATCGCTCAGGTGTGAATAGCGCTGGGTCACAGCAATGTTCTTATGCCGGGCCAGTTCCTGGGCTAATTTGAGATTACCGGAAGCCTGCAAGACGGTTGTGACGAAGTAGTGGCGAAAGGAGTGGGGTGTGATCGTACCCACAGCTTCTTCACCAAGTGCTTGGGCAACTCGCTCAGCGACGATCTTACGGCCGGTAGTGGTGGAAATGGCCTTTATTGCATCGCCAACGGCCTTATCATGCCTGGCGAAGATCGCCATCGATCCCAACGATCTTCCTGAGGCGCCATCCAGTTTTGCTCGCAGCCCAAGATAATCCTTGAGCGCCTGTAGGGAGCGTTTTGAGAAGCGCACTACAGCTTCTTTGTTGCCTTTACCGATTACAATTGCCCGACTTTCATTCCAGTCAATATCACCACGGCGGAGTCCGCAGGCTTCATGGACCCGTAAACCGGTATCCGCCAGGGTGATCAAAAAAGCCCGGTCACGATAATTGATCAACCGCTGTCGTTCATCTTCCACGGGTTGCTGGTTGAGCGCCAGGGCAAAATCAATCATATCTTCGATCTGATGGCGGGGAAACTGGGGCAGGCGGATGCCTGGGCGGCGGGCACGCTGTTTGATCAGCAGCCGCACTCTGGGCAGATTGATGTCTTTGATCTCTTCGCCGGCGATATATTCATATAATCCAGTTGCTGCTGTGAGATAGCATTGTTCAGTAGCAGGGGAGTAGGATTTCAATTCAGAGGCTAACCAGGCTATAGCATCTTCGGTTAACTCAGAGATATCCGTTTCATCGGGGTTTAGTTTGCTTACCGTTAGGACCTCACCGAATTTCTTCATCGCGTTCTTATAGGTTCGGTAGGTAGCCTCACTCCGAGCCAGGTAAACGGTATCCAAATACATGGAGATGACACGTGAAATGGTGGCCTTAGTGGTTAAATTCGCCATAATTATCGCTACTTTCGTGTAGTATTACGCTTATCCGTTATTTTCTGAACGAATACATATATTTTGTTTTGAAAGATTTTTATATACAATAAATATATTACGTGTCATAAAATAGATGTTTCAATACACAGTGCTAGGCCAAGGGTTCGATGCTTCAACCAATTGTATCAATCACTCATGGATCTCTGGTAGGTAATAGGTTGATGTGTTTGTTAAAATAAAAGGTCGAGGTTCATCTTAGATGCGATCCAGTAGAATTTTGTTGACCTCAGATTGCTAATTACACTTGGTCTTGTATTGTGGCCTTCTATGGTTTGACTGAATAGCTTCCAGTGGATTATTTCATCCAGATTAGGATAAAGTAGAGGATGGTAATGCTACAGGAGCCTTTCTAAGCGAAATTTGCTATGCTTTCGACCTTGGGTATGGACTATATTCTTGTAAAGGGGCTGTCTCATTCAGTCTACTATCGGTTTTGATAATGATACTTATCATAACCGTAACGCTAAATATTATTATATAGGCTCCCCTACTTGCTGTCAAGAATATGTACATTAAGAATATTGCTTGATCAGCATAGCGTGCAAAATCGCAACAAATCGAAAATCAAATGGAGTTACTGGCATCCTATCCTGACACCTCCCACCCCCTGCCCCAAAATTGTCAGTGTTGGATCAACTCTAGCGCTTTATCAAATGCCTCTGCTGATGGCACCACATAATCCGGCATGACTGGCTCCCCAGCATGTGAGCTATCAATCCGATGCCAACTTTTATACGAAATACTGATCATTAGGCCAGAGTTAGGCATTTGGAAGAAAAGACAATCCCCATAACTGTCGGGAAGGTTACCTGACGGCATTCCAACTAATACACCCAGATCGTTATCACTAATTAGCATAGCAAAATCCATTGCAGCGCTGTATGTGAAAGTGTCAGTAAGAACGTAGATGTCTCCGCTGAAGGTCACAGGCTGTTTATGGTTGTTAACGACAACATCTTTGTTTTGTTTAAGGAGCCAACCATAACGAATTGCACTATCCCAGGAGCGATAAGTCTCTACATCTAAATACTGCAAGAATTTATTTGCTACTCTGGAGTTCCCTCCCCCATTGCCTCGCAGATCTACAACCACGTTATCCAGATCATTCTCAAATACTTCTGAGAAGAAAGAATCCAACACAGACCGGTATTCTTCATTATCAACACAGCTTCTCAGAGTGAAGATCCCTAAATCATTTTCCAGGTCAATGATATACTCTACCCAGTTTTCATCATTCACGTCGCCTGCATATCGAACAACCCGCTCCAGCGGTACAAACTCGTAATGAAAGGTCTGCTCGCCATCTTCGGTCTCAAAAGTCATTTCGACACCATCTGATGTATCTACGCCACAAAAAACCAATAATGGCTCAGCAACAATGACAGTCTTATAAAAAACTGCCTCAGCATAGAACTGCAATTCAAAAGAGGTCATCGAAAGATAATGATCCAATATTTCGCCGATTGGCACACCATTGATGTCCAGAGGGCTGCCATAATCGCTGAGCTGCATAAAATTGTCAATGTAAAGCGATGTATTGGGATTCTTCCATTTCACCCATGTGTGGCCATCGTTAAGTTGGGCTGCGATCCTTCCAGCGGATTGCCATAGCTCAAGAACCGTCACAGAGTCCTTGAGATTTACAAGCTCATTGTTGTATTGATCTTCGACAGCCTGTATCAGAGCCTGAGAGCCGTCCAGCCAGCCTGGATGGCGAGATCTGAGGTGGCTATAGAAATATGTGAGGTCCTGCTCAGCTTCCTTCTTGGTCAGGACAGCATCCAATGGCATAGAAGAATAAAATTCACGTACGGTTCCCCGCCGCGGATTCATCGTTAAAAAGTATATGGAGCTGACCAAAATAATAACAATTATGACAATAGCAAATATTCTAACCGGCTTTTTATTCAACAGTTTCATAATAAACTCGATTTTTGATTAATTGGTTAACTTAAAAATTATTTGACAGATAGATATTCTTTATAAGCCCCCACCCAGGGTTTGCCCATCCGATGCTTATCCGAGACCTTAATACTGCTAAAACGCCCCATAAGGTCCACTAATTTGCCGGCGATTTGCCCCCAGTCATCGGATTTGAAGTATCTTATTAAATCCTGCTCGAATGGCATGACCCAGGCCCACTCCATGCGGTATTTATCCGCTTTGACCCAATAACCCCGTTTCTCCCAGGCTATGACGGACTTATCGATACCATCGCCGATCTCTCGCAAAGCCAAAATGATGAATGCGATCATGTCCCTGGTATTGTTATCCGGTTCGGTCTGACGCATAAATTCCCGGATGGTCACGACAATGGCTTTGCTCAGGTGATTTCTTTCCTTACCGGGCGTTGAGTTCTTGATGATTCTGGTCAATGGAGCTCCTTGTTGTGGTATCTTCTATGTTAATTGCTCGGGGGTAATTATACTCGCCCAAAATCACAGAATCCAATCTATTCATTGACGCTCCTACCCCTCTCACGTATAATTGCAATGCAATTTCAGGGGAAGTGCTGGAATTGGCAGACAGGCGTGACTTAGGATCACGTGCAGCAATGCGTGAGGGTTCGACCCCCTCCTTCCCCACCAGGACTCTGCGAACTCCGCTTTATGTTGTTAGAAGACGACATAAAGTGGAGTTTTTGATTTCCCATACAAACTTGCACATATGTACGCCCAGAATCAATTGCTATGTCCTGGATTATGCTTATACTATAAGCAGTACATTCGTGCAGCACAATTGTGTATTGGAGAATGGTTATGGCAGAACGTGATGATTTCCCTATGCTCTACCGCATTGCAAAAAGCTACTATATTGACAATCTTTCTCAGGAGCAGATCGCAAAATGCGAGTCGATTTCCAGACCGCATGTATCGAGGATTCTTGCCAAAGCTCGGGCAAGCGGTGTGGTGAAATTTCAGGTCGAGATGCCCAAACTGGATGACACAGAAAAATTAGCTGAGGCCTTGCGTGAACGGCTCAACTTGATGGATGTTCGTCTGGCTTGCGTCCCCTCACAATCCAGCACCCAACAACGCAATCTGTCCCGGGGCATAGCCACGGTTGCTGCTGCCAGCCTGCCTGATTTATTAAGGAATTCGACCAATGTGGGAGTCGGTTGGGGGTACACCATCTACGAAACCTCTGCTCTGCTTGATAACTGTACGACCAATCAACCTCTGAATTTCTTCCCGTTGGTTGGTTCCTTTGGTGAAAACAACCCCTACCTGCAAATCAATGTCATCGCAAATCGTTTTGCCGAGAAGTTTGACGCAAAAAGTTATTACACCATCATGACGGCGATCCGTGACAACGAGAAACTGGCTCTCATTGAAGAGAAGAGCTATTTACGACTAAAACAGCAATGGGAAAGCTTAGACACAGCCATCATCGGTTTGGGCCCATCCCCCAATAACGGTACCCCCCTCCTGGCGGAAGCTTCTGAAGAATATCACAAATTACTACAGGAAAGCGGTACGGTCGGTGATATTCTGGCCAGTTTCTTTTACAAGGACGGCCATGTGCTCGACACTTCAAAATATTATTTCCAAATCTCACTAAACCTGGATCACCTAAAAAAGATTGACAAGGTGATTTGCCTTGCAGGAGGAACAACCAAGGTTAAGGGGATCATAACCGCTGCACGTAACCAATATTTCAATACACTTGTTACGGACACGAACACTGCCCAGGAGATTTTGGACCAATTAGACGCCTTGGAGGAGAAATAATGTTTCAACTTTTATTGGTTTCACATGGCAATCTTGCGAAAGCAATGCTTGAAAGCGCAGAGATGATCGTTGGGCCTCAACCAGATATCAGGGCATTAGGTTTGAAAGCTGAAGATAGTCCGGAGGCCTTTGGGGAGAAAATCTACGAGATTCTCGAAGCCTGGAAAAATGAAGATGTGATGGTGTTGAGTGACATCCGTTCAGGGACACCCTTTAATGCCACTTCTAAACTGATGCAACGATTTAAATTTCGCCATATCAGTGGCATTAACCTGGGCATGCTGATTGAAGCCCTGATCGATCGTGATTTCATGAGCGCAGAAGAAGCCGGAAACACATTGATTGAACTTGCAGGCCAGTCCATTTTAGATGTAAACGCACTACTTGAGGATTGAGAAAAGAGAAATTATATGAGAAATATTGTATTAGCTCGGATTGATGATCGTTTGATCCATGGTCAGATCGTTACCGCCTGGTGCCGAACAACCAGTGTCACAACAATTCTGATCGCAGATAACGCACTAGTAAATGACAGCTTTACTCAGCGATTACTTAAAGCGGCTGCCCCACCGGATATCACGGTAACCATCCTTTCTGTTGAAGAAGCTGGGGATTTTCTAAAAGAAGAAGGTGAACCTAATGAACGGATCATGCTTCTCACCAAAACACCGGATGCCATGGAGAAATTGGCCAATGATGGTGTTCATTTTCAAAAGATTGTGCTTGGGGGTATGGGGCTGAAACCCGGGCGCAATCGCTTTAACAAGAACGTTTCCGCCAGCCCTGATGAAGTGGCTTGCATGAAGCGGATTGTCGATAGGGGTATCGACATGCAGTATCAGTTGGTCCCACGCGAAATTCCAATCAATATTAGAAATTTATTCAAGGAGAGTTAGTCATGACTGTATCTCAAGCATTACTTATTGCGATCTTGTACTACCTAGCCAACAGTCCTTGGCCGGCTGGAGGACTGGGTAACTATGCGACGTTGTACCGCCCGATGGTCTCCGGTCTTGTCGTCGGCATAATTTTGGGTGATCCTGTGACCGGCACCATCATCGGCGCAACGATTAACCTGATGTACATTGGTTTCATCAGCGCTGGCGGTTCAATGCCAGCCGATATGTCCTTAGCGGGCATCCTTGGCACAGCATTAGCAATCACCAGCGGCATTGACGCCAATGCGGCGCTGGCTATTGCAGTTCCTCTCGGTCTGTTGGGCTCCCTGGTTTGGGTTGGCCGCCTGACCCTGGATTCCGTTTTCGTTCGTGTTGCGGAAAAATATGTCAGCCAAGGTAAACCAGAAAAAGTCTGGATTGCCAATATCTTATTACCCCAATTATTACTCTTTGTAATTACTGCTATCCCCTGTTTCTTCGCCGCCTACTATGGCGCGAATTATGTCAGCGGTTTAATCGCAAGCCTGAGCGGCAAATTCCTGGGTGTGCTGAGCGTCATTGGTGGTATGCTCCCGGCCGTCGGCATCGGCATGATGCTGCTGGCAATTTTCAAGGGACCGGCACGTATATTTTTCTTCCTTGGCTTCCTGGTTTCAGCCTTCCTTGGCCTGGACACGCTCCCGCTCGCTTTGATCTTCCTCTGCATTTCAATTCTTTACGTTGCCGGTAAAGATGGCTTCCAGCTTGGGAGTAAGAAATCTGCCGATGTGAGTGAAGACAAACCAGAAAAATTGCTTTCCAAAAAGGACCTGCGTAAATCGTGGTGGAACTGGATGTATTATTTCCAATCCTGCTACAACTACGAACGTATGCAAGGCGTTGGCTTCCTGCACTCTATGGCCAATGTGATCAAAAAACTTTATAAGGATGATCCCGCGGAGACAAAAGCGGCGATGCAACGTCACATTCAATTCTACAACACAGAAAATGCAACCGGTTCAGCAGTCCTTGGCCTGGTTGTCGCTATGGAAGAACAGAAAAAACAAGGTGTTGAGCTGGATGACGAGGCCTTTACCTCGATCAAAACCGGTTTGATGGGCCCCATTGCTGGTATCGGTGACACCCTTTGGCAGGCTGTTGTCATTCCTTTGATGTTAATCATGTTTGTTGGCTTAGCAAAAGAAGGAAACGTTGCTGCGCCCATCATCTACTCAGGGCTCTTCTATGTGCTGTATTATGCATTCGGTTATTGGTTGCTCACGCTTGGCTATAACAAAGGCAGTGAAGCCATTCTTGAACTAATGGAAAGCGGCGTGATGAAGAAAGTCATCCTTGCTGCTGGCATTCTTGGCTGTGCAGTACTTGGCGGCCTGGTTTCCAAATATGTCTCGTTGAGCCTGGCCATCCAAATCCCACAGGCTTCAGGAGAAGCATTCTCGTTACAAAAGAACCTGTTTGACGCAATTCTGCCCGGATTGCTGCCATTGCTGCTGACACTTGGTTGCTACAAGCTGCAAAAGAAGGGCATGGCAACTTATTGGGTACTACTGATTGTTGTTGCCCTTGGTGCCGTTGGCGGGATTATTGGGATTTTCTAAAACCTAAGAGAGAAATCGGATTGGATTGGAGCGTGGCTTGGGGAGACGCCACTTTGTGACGTCTCCCCGGGGTTGATATGATGCTAACCCCAGCATCATATAGATGAATTATAGAATGAAAAATAACCTCAGACAAACAATTAATACGGTTGGATATCAATCGATCGTATAGATGATATTTTTCCTTATATTTGTGTTGTTGAAATGTTAAGGAGATTGTAAATATGGTTGAATCGATGAAGGCTGTGGCGGTTACTGGTGAACAAGAAATTAGCATTATCAGCATGGAACGTCCAGAGCCAAAAGAAAATCAGATCCAAATTCGGATTCGGAATTGCGCCCTCTGTACGTGGGAACAACGAGTGTTTACTGGTGAAAAACAAGTACCACTGCCATTAGTAGGTGGTCATGAAATTTCGGGAGAAATCAGCGCGATTGGGGAGGGTGTTGATCCAGAGAAATATCCTGTCGGATCACACGTTGCTGCAAGGGTTATCAAGGCATGCAACAGCTGCTATTATTGCCGGCGTGGTGAGCCAACCCAATGTGATGAATTGAAAACATTTTGGCTGAATGGACCGGATGTCTATGGTATGGGCGGGCTGGCAGAATATATTTGTCTCGATCGTTCCGCAGTCTGGTGTTTTGATGTTGAAATGTCCCTCGATCAAATTGCATTAACTGAACCTTTAGCTTGCGTATTGCATAGTATTCACCGAGCTGCTCCCAAGATGGGAGACGATGCTGTGGTGATTGGCGGTGGTGTGATGGGTCAATTGCATGTCCTTTGTCTACAGAAAATGGGCGTGCGCACAATTTTAAGCGAACCAATTGCAGCCAGGCGTGAATTTGCCCTTGCCCATGGCTGTGATATTGTTATTGACCCATCCAAAGAAGATGCTGTGGCACGAGTCAAAGCTCTGACAAGTGGTCGCGGAGCTGAATCGGTGTTTAACACCACTGCCATATCTAGTGTGGCGGAGGATGCCATCAAAATGACCGGCAACCTGGGATGTTGCGTGACGTATAGTTCGCAGCACCCTGACCGCCCAATAACCATTAGCCCTAACTGGATGCACAATTCCGAGGCTTTCTTGACAGGGGCTGTGAACCCAAGTGTGGTTTCTTTTGACCAGGCTGTGAACGTGCTTTCAAAAGGTCTGGTGGATATTCAAGATCTAATCACAGCTATATATCCGATTGAAGAATCCGAGAATGCATTTTTGGAAGCCATCAAACCTGAAACTTACCGCGTTTTGATTCGTTTATAGGACCGAAACGCTTAGAAAGAGGACAACACTATGCCAATGGTCAGTCTTAGCGAAGTACTTCGCAATACAAGAGAGCAACAATTCGCCGTTGGGGCATTTGACACCATGGATCATGCCTTTACAGAAGGTATTTTACAAGCTGCAGAAGAAAGCCGAACGCCTATCATTGTTGCCGCCGGTGACTTCCCGGGACCGGATTATTCAAACTTCCTTCCCTACCTGGTGGACCGAATAGCACGCACAACTGTACCGGTATGCCTGCATTTTGATCATGGTGCAAGTTATGAGGCCTGTGCAAGGGCCATTCGGGCGGGTTTCTCATCAGTTATGATTGATGGATCAAATTTACCTTTTGAAACCAATATTGCTGAAACAAGACGCGTCGTAGAAATGGCCCATGCCTGCGGGGTTACCGTTGAAGGAGAAATCGGCCATGTTGGTGCCTCCGATAGTTCCATTGAATCAGCCAAAGATGATAGCCGCTACACCGAACCGGAAGCGGCTTCTGAATTTGTTGAGAAAACCGGTGTGGATGCCTTAGCTGTAGCCATTGGTACCGCTCACGGAGTATATAAATCTGCACCAAAGATGGATTTCAACCGACTCTCAGAAATTAGATCTCAGGTTTCAGTGCCTTTGGTCATGCACGGCGCTTCTGGTTTGTCTGAGGAAAATTTCAAGCAAGCCATTCAAAACGGTATGAGCAAGATAAATGCATTTACAAACCTGACCTTGAAAGTCTCCGAACAAATTGACGCAGAGATGAGTGAGCTTTCAAAGGGGATGAGTCATGAAATTTCACTTCATATGACGAAATATGCCAAAGAGGAAGTCCTCCGGCATATTCGACTATTTGGAACAAAGGCTGTGGAATAGGAAAATCTAAGCAATTTTAAAAAACAACGCCTGATGTGTTCATCATATCAGGCGTTGTTTACAATCAAATCCAGCTTATTTTCGCTGCAATGAAATGTGGCACACTAGATGTCGAAACCCATATCCTTAAGATAATTACCAATATATTATAATAACATTAGAATCAAAATAACGACGGGAGAACTGATTCTAATAAAAATGATGCTTGCTTTTGACCAGATTAGATGTGAGGTGTCATGTCCATTGATGTTGATCGGGTAATGAGGCATTTTCGGGCCGGCCACAAACTGGTTTTTTCCAACCATCCAATCGCTGAAATCATCTCTGTTAAAGACCCACTCATCGAGATTAAAGATATCCACGGGAAAAAGTGGTCCGTCAATCAGGACCATTTAGCTGACCTTTCCTATCCGGAATTTCTCAGTAATCTGGCCTCCGTGATTGCCCAGCATTGTCCTGAAAACGCTTTTGAGGGCAGCGCCAGAAAAGCCCTGATGACAATGAAATTAGGTGATACCCTTGAAAACACCGAGGGGTACATTGCATCTTTGGTTGAGGTCAAACCTAACAGTGGTAAGGGGCCCATACTGACTTTTCGAGACGTCAACGAGATGCGCCGTCAGGTCTATCCCCTTTTATTACCGGATGACCTCACATTTAACAAATTTGTTTCTCAATTTCAAAGGAAGATCAGGGCTTCCCTAGCCACATCTGAAGAGCCGTTGTTATCGCGTTACTTCAAGAACGAATTCATTCCAAAAATGCTCTCCCAGATGGACTATGACAATTTGCGTTGGGGGGATACCTGGCTGATGCAATCCGTAGAATCACAGGAAAAGGACATTCAGGAGCATTTTAATCACTACTTTGAATATTTCCGTTTGTTTGGCAAGAAGGTCCCCTGGCTCAAAATTGCCGGTTATGCCATAATTGCCCAGGCCCGGGAAGACCATCCCGAATGGCTGCTTTAGGCCTCTGATTTCAACAAATCAGATCAAATAATTATTCACACCGTCATATCCATATTTTAAATTTTAGAGTATAGTGGTCTTTGGGGCTGGAACAAACCCTAAGGAATTTCCGTCCGTAATCATTCAGATGACATAATAAATGGCAAAGAAAATCAACTAAGGACCATTATGACTTCAGGAAATTCAGATAAACCAGATATATCAAAACAATCAAAAGGCAAAAAACCAAACTCAGTTTTATTAGGCCTTTCCATTGGCCTCCTTGCTGTTGCGCTCATTGGTGGTGGCATTCTGCTCACCTCCCTATTCTCCACGCTAATGAATCAACCGCTGGGCGATCCGCTTGATCTGCCAACAGACCAAACCTCCGAAGCGCAAGATAATCATCCCCCCCAGAGCACGGAGAAACCTGTTGACGAAGGTCCCCCACCCGTCTGCGGTGACGTGGACGAAATGACGATTCTAGTCGTTGGGACGGACTTCCGCGGCAGCAATTACCTCTATGGCCTGGCGGATGTGATCCGGATCGTGCATATTGATTTCACCATTCCGCAGGTGAATATTGTCGCCCTGCCCCGCGCAATTCTGATTAAAGATCCAGGTCCAAATCTTGAAGTTGACGCCCCGGTGCTGCTCAACCAGACCTACCTCTTCGGTACACAGGGAATGGGCCATTTCTCAGGGACCGGCTACGGCGCTGGAGCCCTGGCAGAAGCCCTTCAAACCAATTTCGGTGTCAGCGTGGACAACTACCTGGTGATAAATTTCTCAGCCTTCCAGAACTTTATTGACAGCATCGGCGGGATCACTGTGACCCTGCCTCAATCGGTTGATGCGGAACCTGCAGCCACCTTCCCGGCCGGCACTCAATGGCTTACCGGTGAGAAGGCTCTGATCCTGGCTCGTAACCGCAAGAATTCTTCCGATAACATCAGGATCGACTACCAATCACTCATCATACAGGGCATTCTGGAGCGTCTGAGTGATCCAACCGTGTACGCCAACTTACCAGATGTGATTGACGCTTTCTCCAATGTCGTCCTGACAGACGTCACACCCGCGCAAATCCAGTCGGGTTTGTGCATGATCAGCGAGGTGGACCCGGCGACCTTTCAGTATTTCAACCCGGGCGATGACTTGATCACCTACGGTCGAAACTACATTCCCACAGTCAGCAAAGAAATGGATGTCTTCTTCTGGAATCAGGACCTGGTGGAGTGGATCCAGGAATCGTTGATTTCCATTCCCCAAGAACAATAATCGTTAGACCATAATTATCAAAAGAGACCCGAGAAATAACCTGGGTCTCTTAATTATTTAATCCAGTATTTTGAACTCAATCACCCAGACAAGTGCCCACAGCACGGGCGCTATCCAGCCAGGGATGATCTACAGGAATCACCTTGCGTTTTCCGGCCACTTCCTCCAACGGAACGGGTTTCACCCCGGCTCCCCGGGCAGCAACCATCACGCCATATTTTTCCTCATTCAGCATCTGGGCGCAGGCAGTTCCCAATCGGGTCGCAAGTAGTCTATCCGCAGCCGATGGCGCCCCACCCCGCTGCAGGTAGCCTAGGATGGTCACCCTGGATTCCAGACCGGTCAGTTGCTCCAGCCGTTGGGTCAGCTTTACCGTGCTGTCAGCCCTTTCGGCTTCGATTTCACTTAGTTTTTCCTTTTCTGCTTCCTTGTCTTCATTGTTTTCAGCTTTATCCAGCTTTTCCTGGACCTTTTTCAAACGGGCCGCGGTTTCCACGGACATAGCCCCTTCAGATACGGCAACAATGCTGAACCGTTTGCCGCCGCGGCTTCGCTGCAGGATGGCTTCAGCGATCTTCTCATCGCTGTAGGGTATTTCAGGGATCAAGATCACGTCTGCCCCACCTGCCACCCCAGCCCCCAGTGCCAGCCAGCCGGTGTTATGCCCCATAATTTCAACCAGAATAATCCGGTGATGGCTGTGGGCTGTGCTGTGAAGCCGGTCAATTGCCTCCGTGGCGATGCCCAACGCGGTATCGAAGCCAAAGGTCACATCCGTCATAGCCACGTCATTATCAATCGTCTTGGGCAGCGTGATAACGTTCATGCCCTTCTTTTTTAGTCGCAGGGCACTTTTCTGCGTGCCGCCGCCACCCAAACAGACCAATGCGTCCAGGTGATGGCGTTCATAAGTATCCATCATAGCGTCCGTCATATCCAGGAACTCCCCACCGACCGGCATCTTATGTGGCTTATCACGGCTCGTTCCAAGGATCGTGCCGCCCTGCGTGAGAATGCCGGAAAGCTGCTTTTCATCCAGGCGAATGGTGCGGTTTTGCATCAGCCCCCTGAACCCATCCAGGAAGCCAATCAATTTCATGTCGTACTGACCCAATCCGGCCTTTCCAATGCCGCGCAATGCAGCATTTAGTCCTGGACTGTCACCACCAGCAGTTAAGACACCTATATATTTTCCAGTTTTCATCACCATCTCCTTATGCCTTATGGATGGACCAGCTTGTTTCCTCCATTATATAATTAATAATGTTCAATTATTTCCAATGAAAAAGGGATAATTTCATCTCAGCATTGTTATTATCCTCATTTAGCGCCTGGACGAAGAACATAATATGGGTTAATAGGTGTATTTTGAAAACCTTTGTGGTAAAATCCGCAAGTTGTCAATTTATTTATCAAGTTATAATGAAGCTAAGTCATTATCCCTCCTGATAGCAGGAGAAAATAGAAAAACAGAGCATAAAAGGACTTTACTTTGAAAATCGAAAAGAAAATTTTAGACGATCGACAGGCCGAACTCACCGTTGAATACACCGAAAAAGAATTCGAGGGCTTCAAGCGCCGGGCAGCACGGAAAATCTCTAAGGACACCAAAATTCCAGGTTTCCGCCCCGGGAAAGCCCCTTATGAAGTAATCGTGAACCGTTACGGCGAAGCTGCCATCCTGCAGGAAGCCATTGACATCCTTTTGGATGATGATTATGGCAAATTCCTGGAAGAAGCCGATATTGAACCCTCCGCTCCAGGCAGCTTGGATAAGGTTGAAAGCTACGACCCGCCCAAAATGGTCTTCACAGTTCCCCTGGAACCTGATATTGACCTCGGTGAATACCGCGAGGTTCGCAAACCCTATGAATTAGAAGAATTTGACCTCAGCAAGGTGGATGATTTCATCACTAATTTACGCCGCAATGCTGCGACCATCATTCCTGCTGAACATCCCGCCGAAGAAGGCAACCTGGTCTATTTCAATCTGAGCGGTCGTTTTGAAGATGTTCCCGAAGATGAAGATGCCACCATCACCGACAAGACTCCCCAGCAGGTCGTTATCCCTGCCAAGGGCGAAAAATCGGATAGCGAGTGGCCTTTCCCCGGTTTTGCTGCCAAACTGGTAGGTGTTAGCGCCGGTGAGACCAAAACCATTCAGAAGACTTATCCTAAGAACTTCAAAAACAAGGATTACAGCGGCAAGAAGGCCGTTTTCACAGTTGACATTCAATCAGTGAAAGAACTTGAACTGCCTGAATTTGATGAAGAATTCGTTCAAACCCTGGGTAACTATGACAGCACAGATGCATTCCGCGCTTCCGTTGAAGAGCAGCTGCGGCAGGATCATCAGGAAAAATATGACGATGAATATTTCAACGGCTTGTTAGATGATATCGCCAAACAGACCAAAATGATCTACCCGCCCCAGATGCTGGAGCACGAGCAGGAACATGTCCTCGAGGACATCAAATCCCGTCTGGCTAAGCAGAACCTTGAATTCGAGACTTATCTCAAGCTTCGTGAGATGGATGAAGAAAAATTCATGGAAGAAGAGGTCCTGCCTGTTGCAAAGGAACGGCTGGAGCGCTCCTTGCTGGTGGATGCCCTGATTGCCGCTGAGGAACTGAAACTTGATGAGAAAAAGTTCAAGGACCAGCTCAATCAGGTCATGACAGAGATCTTCTATTCAGGTAATGCCGAAGAAATGCAAAAAGAAATGGGCAAGGAAGAATTCTCCCGTGCAATCAGTATGGAAGGCATGCAGCGAACCATTAATGCCCAGCTGCAGGAACGCCTGAAACTGCTTGCCACCGGCCAGCCTATCCCCGAAGAGACAGAAGTTGAAGCCGAAGCTGAGGAAACTGAAGAGGCCGCAGTTGAAGAAGAAGCGGCAGAAGAAGCTGTCGCCGAAACTGCTGACGAGGCTGAAGAAGTGGTTGAAGCCGAAGAAACTGAAGAATCTGAAGCGTAAAATTCTTATACTATTCAGATAAAGGCAAGCCAAAATAAAAGGAAAACTAAGGAAGGAATGAAAATGTTCAACAACGATTTATCCTCAGTTGTCCCGATGGTTGTAGAAAATTCCGGTCGGGGAGAACGCGCTTATGATATTTACTCCCTGCTGCTCAAGAACCGGATTGTGTTTTTAGGCTCCCCCATTGATGACCAGGTTGCGAACTTGGTCGTTGCACAGCTGCTTTACCTGAGCCGGGAAGACCCCGAGAGCGGTATTCAGATGTACATCAACTCCCCCGGTGGACAGGTTTATGCCGGCATGGCGATCTATGACACGATGCGCATGATCCCCAACAAGATCAGTACCGTCGCTGTTGGTGTGGCCGCCAGCTTTGGCACCGTCCTATTGGCTGCGGGTGAAAAGGGTCAGCGCTATGCCCTGCCTCACGCAACCATCCATATGCATCAGCCGTTGGGTGGTGCTCAGGGTCAGGCTTCGGATATTGAAATCCAGGCCAAAGAGATCCTGCGGATCAAAGAACGCCTCAACGAGATCCTTTCCGATGCAACCGGTCAGGAAATTGAGACCATCATCCGAGACACCGAACGCGACTTTTATATGAGCGCTCAACAGGCGGTTGAATATGGTCTGGTAGATAAGGTGCTTGAAGCGCCGGTAAAATAATCCCAAACAAAGTTAATTAAATGCCGGATTGCCATTTTTGACATCCGGCATTTTTTACAAGGAGTATGCATGATTTCAGATCACCTGCCAAATATCAAAGGTCTGATCCTCGATATGGACGGCGTCCTCTGGAAGGACACAGAACCAATCGGTGACCTTCCGGCGATTTTCCAGGCATTCAACGATCAGGGCCTCAAAGTTATTCTGGCCACCAACAATGGCACCAAAACCGTGGATGAATTCTTCTCTAAGATTCGCCGCTTTGGGGTCGAACTCGAAGATTGGCAAGTGATCTCAGCAGCTCAGGCAACGGCGATCCATCTGGCGGAAAAATATCCCGAAGGCTGCAACGTTTATGCGGTGGGCACGCCCAGCCTGGTCAAAATTCTGGAAGATGCCGGACTGACGGTTTTCACAGAGCGCAGCGATGAGATTCAGGTAGTTGTTGCTGCTATGGACACCAGCTTGACCTATGAAAAGATCAAGAATGCCGAATTACTTGTCAGAGGCGGTTGTGAGTTCATCGGCACAAATCCGGACGTGACCTATCCCTCGGCTGAAGGATTGATCCCTGGTGCCGGCACTGTGATTGCCGCAATTGAAGTCGCCTCAGGCCACAAAGCCAAAATCATCGGCAAGCCGGAACCTCTGCTCTACCAAATGGCCCTGCGTAGATTAGGTCTCCAACCTGAGGAAACTCTTGGTGTCGGTGACCGTCTGGAGACTGATATCCTCGGTGCCCAGGCCGCGGGTATCCGCTCAGCGTTTGTCCTTTCCGGGGCCTCCACGCTGGAACAGACCCAACAAATGACCACCCCGCCCGACATTATTTTAAATGACCTATCAGAATTGGTTTTCTAATGACAGAACAAAAACAACTGATCTATGACCTCAGCGAGGAAGCTTTAACAGGCTGGTTCGCCCAACAAAAACAGCCTACCTACCGCGCAAAACAGGTCTGGACAGCGATCTACAAGAAATTCATCAATCATCCCGATGAGATCAGCACCTTATCCAAAGGCTTACGCGAAGAGATTTCCGAGGCCTTTGACTTCATTGCGCTGGACCCTATCCAGACGATTGAGTCCGCGGATAAGCAGACCGTTAAAACACTCTTCAAGCTGCGGGATGGGCAGTACATTGAAGCCGTGCTGATGTATTATGACGAACGCCGCACGCTTTGCATCAGCTCACAATCCGGCTGCGGTATGGGCTGTACCTTCTGTGCCACCGGTCAAATGGGCTTCCGGCGCAACCTTTCCAGCGGTGAGATCATCGCTCAGGTGCTCTACTACGCCCGCCTCCTGGCCCAAACCGGTGACCTGGTCACCAATATCGTGATGATGGGAATGGGTGAACCTTTCCATAACTTTGACAATGTCATGGAAGCGCTCAACCGGCTGAACGACCCGGGGGCATTTGGCCTCGGTGCGCGACGGATCACCCTCAGCACGGTAGGCTTGATCCCCAAGATCATAGCCTTTGCGGATTTGAATACGCAATACAATCTGGCAATCAGCCTGCACAGTGTTAATAATGACCTGCGGGCATCCATGATACCGGTCAGCAAGAAATTTACTGTCTCAGACCTATTAAAAGCCTGCCGGTATTATGTCAACAAGACCAGTCGGAGGATCACCTTTGAATATGCGTTGATTGATGGCGTTAATGACTCCACCGAAGATGCGGAAGCGCTGGCGCAAGCCATCCGGGGGATGATCTGTCATGTCAACCTGATCCCACTGAATCCAACCCGTGGTTTCCAGAAGGAAGGCACCCGGTCAAACCAGGTCAGCACCTTTGCCCATGTACTCGAAAACCATAGCATCCCCGTCACAGTCAGAATGAGGCGTGGGATCGAAATCTCTGCCGGCTGCGGCCAACTGGCCTCGGAAGTAGAGAATGGTTCTTGAATCTCTGCATGTTATAATCAAGCCGTTATGACAGAAAACATCTTCAACAAATGGAAAAAGGGCCTCGAAAAGACCCGCAAAGTCACCTTTGGACGGATCGCTAATTTCCTGGGCACCTCAGAGCTGAACGACGACACCTGGGATGAACTGGAAGCCTTGCTGCTTCAGGCCGACATGGGCTTTGAGACAACAGATTCCGTGATCCAGGCGGTCAGATTAGCCGTTAAGGAACAGGGCTTAACCCGGAACGATGAAGTCCTGCAGGCTCTGAAGGATGAATTGCTTGAGCGTTTGGCAGAGCCCGTTTTTCCCGATTTCTCCAAGCACCCCACAGTCATCATTCTAGTGGGTGTGAATGGCTCAGGCAAAACGACCTCAGCGGCCAAACTTGCGCATCTCTACCAGGAGGAGGGCAAATCCTTGCTTCTGGTGGCAGCAGATACCTACCGTGCAGCAGCCATTGACCAACTGAAGGTCTGGGCCGAACGCGTCGATGTGCCCATGGTGGCCGGTCAGCCGGGTGGAGATCCTGGCGCCGCGGCATTTGATGGCATCACCTCGGCGATATCTCGCAAGAAGGATGTGGTGATTATTGACACAGCAGGCCGCCTGCATACGAAATACAATTTGATGGAAGAGATCAAGAAGGTCTATCGGGTCAGCGGGAAAGCCCTTGAGGGCGCTCCACACGCCACCTGGCTGGTTTTAGATGCTACTACGGGTCAAAACGCCCTGCAGCAGGCAAAAGCCTTCCAGGAGGCTGTCACACTTGATGGCGTCATCCTGGCTAAATTGGATTCATCCGCCAAAGGTGGTATGGCCTTTGCGATCAAAGCCCAATTAGGGCTACCGATCCTCTATGCCGGCCTGGGTGAAGGTATTGACGACTTACGACGTTTCGATCCCGAAGCGTTTGTCGATGGTATTATCGCGAATTAATTATTTGGAGGACATTATGGCTACTGAATTGGATACCCGTCTCAATGAGGCATATCAAAAACTGCTGAACCTTCAGGAGCATCTTTGACCTCGCGAATAAAAAAGATGAGCTGATCCGACTGGAAAAAGAAGCCCAGAACCCTAACCTGTGGGATAACCGGGAGCACGCTCAAAAGATCATGATCCGCCAATCGGATCTGCGTAACGAAATCACCGCTTACGAAGCCTTAAAAAAACGAACCGAAGATACACTCGAACTGCTGGAAATCGCAGAGGAGTCCATGCTGGAAGAGCTAGCCGAAGAAGTCACCAGCATCGAGGGTGAAATTGACCACCTCGAATTGAACACCCTGCTCTCCGGCAAGTATGACCGCGGTAACGCCCTGCTGGCTATCCACGCCGGCGCGGGTGGGACTGATTCCCAGGATTGGGCGGCCATGCTGGAACGGATGTACCTCCGCTGGACGGAGCGGCGCGGCTACAAGGCTGAAATACTTGACCGGACCGATGGTGAAGAAGCTGGCATCAAGAGCGTCACAATTGCCGTTACCGGGCCGCTGGCCTATGGCTATTTGCGCCCTGAAAAAGGCGTTCATCGGTTAGTACGGCTCTCCCCCTTTGACGCAGCCCACCGCCGGCACACCTCCTTTGCCCTGGTTGAGGTGCTGCCTGAAATGGCGGACACCAACGAAATCAATGTTCCTGCCGAGGACATCAAGATTGATGTATACAAATCTTCCGGCGCGGGCGGTCAGAACGTGCAGAAGAACGCTACAGCGGTTCGACTGACCCATATCCCCACCGGCTTGGTCGTCACCTGCCAGAATGAGCGCTCACAGGTCCAAAATAGAGAAAACGCGCTTCGTGTTTTGAAAGCGCGTTTACTTGAGATCAAACAGGAAGCCCAGGAAGAGAAACTCTCCGAGCTAAGAGGTGAATACACCAAGGCGGAATGGGGTTCCCAAATCCGGTCCTATGTCCTCCACCCCTATCAATTGGTAAAAGATCATCGGACGGACTTTGAAATGGGTGACACTTCAGCCGTCTTGGATGGTGATCTCGACTCCTTTATCGAGGCTTTTCTCCGTAAAGTGGACTAGGAACTAATCCAGGATCCTCGACAGACGGACCAAATCCATCGAAATTTCTTTCTTATGAGAAACCACCTCTTCCAATGAAACGGTGGTTATTTCATTTTTGTTCTGCCCAACCAGAACACCAAATTCACCCCGGTCAATGGCTTCAATGGCACCATCACCGAACTTGCTGGCCAGGATACGATCATACGCACTGGGTTCACCGCCGCGTTGGACATGTCCCAAGATGGTCTCACGGATTTTGAAACCCAATCGATCCTGATGCTGGTCAAAGTAATCGATCAATGCTGTTGCATTATATTTGGCTCCTTCAGCAACCACAATGATCGCATGTTCTTTACCATGCTCATAAGCCAGTCGTAATGTCTCCGCAACTTCCTCGGGGTCTGTTTCGACCTCAGGCAGCAGGATATATTCAGCACCACCCGCAATGCCTGCCATCAACGCAAGATAGCCACAGTCTCGGCCCATCACCTCAACCAAAAACGCACGTTGGTGAGAAGTAGCAGTTGTTTTCAGTCTGTCAATCGCTTCGAGAGCAATATTCAATGCCGTATCCACGCCAATGGTGATTTCAGTCCCATAAAGGTCATTATCAATCGTGGATGCAATACCAACCGTTGGGAATCCTAATTTATGAATATGATAATTACCGGTTTGGGAACCATTCCCACCAATTACAACCAGGGCGTCAATGCCCATTTGCCGCAGGGCACGAATCCCTTTGAGACGACCTTCCTCAGTTTTGAATTCAAGACAGCGGGCTGAACCTAGGATAGTACCACCCTTTTGGAGGATGCCGCCAACATCACGGGTGCCCATTTCTCGGATATTCCCTGAGATCAGTCCCGAATATCCATTTTTAACACCATACATCATCCAACCTTTAGCCACACCGCAACGGATAACTGAACGGATAGCGGCGTTCATTCCTGGCGCATCGCCTCCACTGGTTAGTACAGCAACTCTCTTCATTTTTGCCTCATGCTTTCATCTTTGTGCCAATAAATCGACGAATAATACTATGGATTAATTCATATTATAATCAGAAAATCAAACAGTCAATATTATGCTCGATGAGGACGTTAAATACAATGAAGAAATTATTAACAGATTTTCGCGATTTTGTTGCCCGAGGCGATGTCATGGACCTCGCCATTGGGATCATCATTGGCTCCGCATTCAGCGCCATCGTCAATTCAGTGGTAAACAACCTGCTTATGCCGCCCTTAGGCTTACTGATTGGCAATGTTGATTTTCAGGACCTTTTTGTTGTACTCAAACAGGGCCAAACCGCCCTCCCCGCTGATGCGACCTTGCAGATGGCAAAAGATGCCGGCGCTGTAACCTTCAATTATGGTCAGTTTGTGACCGATGTGATCAGCTTCCTGATCCTGGCCTTTGTCATTTTCCTGATGGTCAAGGGACTTCAAACCGTAAAAGCCAAAGTTGCTAAGGCTGAAGCCGAAGCCAAGGCAGAACCCACTGAGAAGGAATGCCCCTTCTGCATGAAATCCATTGATATCAAGGCCTCCCGCTGCCCCTATTGCACTTCCGAATTAGAGAAATAAATAAAATCCGATGAATAAAGATATTCTTGTAACAATATTGGAAGACGACGTTTTTTCACGAAACTGGATGGCACTTTTAATGGTTCGGGACTGGCGCACTCGTTTAGTTTCTGAATTCACTACCAGAATCGAACTATGTGAATATTTGGGCAAAGCCTACCAACCCTTTGACCTGCTAATTATTGATGTTGATCTCTTTGGTCAGGAATTTACTATCGATGAAATATGCGAATCACTGAATGAAGCCAAATCCAATGCAAAAATCCTACTCACAGGTATCCAACCTGAATCGCGGATCATCCGTCAGATCAGTGATCCACGGGTGTGTGGTTATGTTCTCAAGCATGAAGTAGGTTACTCTCTGAGCTGGGTGATCACCTTTGCCTACGATGGTTCGATCGTGTTTACCCCCTCTACTTACCGGCTAGCCACTCAAATGAACATTCCCCTATCTGATAACAAGCTGGTGTTGGATGGACGCAAACATCTGCCCGGCTTCACCGAACATGAGGCTGAAGTAGCCCGTTTCGCCTTCATTTTCAGCCTTGGCCGGCGGGACCTGGCGGATGAGTTGAAGATTTCCGAGCAATGGAGTTATGGCCTAGTCAGTGAACTATACGAAAAGATGGGATTAAGTGATATTCTTTCCGGTGAAGTGGACCTATTCTCCTACATCGGTGAGAGCGAGATCATCCGCAGCCACTTCCAGGAGATCGTTGAACAATTGGGCAGCTCAAAGAAAGCCCGAGACCTGGAGACCCTTGCTTACCACTTGATCACGATGCCGGAAATAGTAAATTAATCTGCTTCTGGTGACAAATAATTAGATTTTGTAGATAAACAAGAAAATCCACGACAGGGTATACAAGACAGGCAGGATGAAATCAAGCTTCCTGCGGGTCTTGCGCCAATTAGCGCTGATTCCCAATTCCTCATTGACCTGACGGCGTACATCTTTGTCATGGACATAGGATTCGAGATCGGGCAGATCTTCCGAGACGTGTTTGGCAAGGGATTGAAATTTGAAATAGTCCACCACTCGCTGGCGGGAACGGACGATCGGAAACCACAGTCCCCAGATGGAATATAAGCCGAAGGTCATAAAAAAGATGAATAAGAAACGCGGCTGGTCCTGAATGAGAATCCCAATAACCAACAAAATGGCTTCCAGCGGGATGAACATCAGGCGGTAGGCCTGCAGGTTCATTTCGTTCAGTCGATATTTCTCATTGTTATCCATAGAGCACCTGATAGCTATTCCATCCTAGGGTGGTTTAGAATAATTATACAGCTTTAGCAGCCGAATCTTTCCCTTAAATCAAAAGAGTTCCTTCATCAGGAACTCTTTTATGGTTATTATTCGATTTTATTTGGGTTCTACGACCCGTCCCATAAAGAGGATCGATCCTGTAGGCTGATGTTCAATAAAGAACAGGAAAGGATGATCCAGCACCAGTGAGAGGGCATCCTCAGGCATAGCAGCTGTTAGTTTCATGATCACCGCTGTCGCAGCGGCGGCTTCAGTCCCATTTTCATCTACGGTAATGGTCGCTTTGTGCAATACATCGGAGATGAAAAGGCGGTCCTCATCCGTCATTCCAGAGAAATCAGCCAATCCCGGGTCAAATGCCTCACCCATCCCTAAGGCAATCAGGACATCGTTCACATTGAGACTTGTTTCAAAATCATACTTGGGCATCTGCAGATCAACCAGCTTATATTCCAGCCCCCGGGTCAGTTCGGCATAGGAATCTGCCGTCAAACCGGCTTCAAAGGCTTCGAAATTACCTTGATCCGGAACAATGATCGTCATCACGAAATCCGAACTCATATACGGCAGTTGAACCACCTGGTACCCATTCCCTCTGGCATACATCAGATGCTCCCCTGTGAGGGACATCATATCAACTTCCGTTTGAGAGCCATCCAGCAGATTGAACTCTGCAGGGGCGGTCGCTCCCTCAATAAAGGGATAGTACCAGGAACCTTTGAAATAAATGGCGTTTGCCAACACAAGCCGTGTCATCTGATCAATCGCGCCTTCAGGAATGAGGTCCTTGATCTTATCCATGGTCTCATCCTCCACCCAGCCGTTGATGGCCTGTCGGGCGGCTTCGGGGGCTTGCACGTAGTCCACGGTGTAGACCCCAGCGCCGAAATATTGTCCCAGGGTGTTTAGGAATGGCTCTTTGAAGGCATAACCTGATTGTCCCCAAATGGAATTGGCAATATTCAAGGTGAAGGGGCTCCCTGCCATATCTTCGCTAGCGCTTTCTTCTGAACTTTCAATAGCAAGCAAGAGTGCATCATAGGCTGGAAAAACCATATCGGCTGGGAGGCTCGTCCTGAGCGCATCCATCATTGCTGTTTCGGTGTCACCTTCTGCCCCGGCCATCGTCATTGCCAAGGCCACAGAAATGCTGAATGGCGAATAGATGATATTCCCATCTCCGCTGCGGATCTGATTATAGAAATCCAGGGCAAAAGCCGTATTATCACCGGCCAGAGCCTGCATCTGGGCGTCGGTGACTTCCGGCGCAATAACCCGTCCAATACTGCTCATTTGCATGCCGGGCTCTGAGGGCACAACGCTCTCCGTTTCATCAGTGGGTTTTTCGGTGGGTGAAATGGCGGTACATCCTGCAGAAAAGAGCAGCGTCATCAGGACCGCACCAACAAGTAGTTTCTTCATATTTTCCTCCATAAATTCATTCCGTTCATAACCATATGACGGTGGAATGGATTTAATTGTTCCAAACTTAATTATTCCGAGATCAAAATTGCCCGCGCTGGTGCACCTTCGCATTCCTCTAAATTCATAGGCAGGCAGTAAAGATCATAAATGCCGGCTGTAACCTGAGCGAGGGTGATCCCCTCCAGAAGGACAATTTCTCTTTCCAACAGGAGTTTATGCGGAATGTGAGTATCGTGATAGGCCGCCACGGAGAGGTAATCCACGCCGATGAGGTTCAAATCGAACTGGGCTAGATACCCCGCACCCGACGAATCCAGGGCAACATAATCCTCATGAAATGCTCTCCCCCAGGAATCCAGGTGGGCCGAGTTGCGTGTTTTGAGTAATACCTTTGAGATTGTCTTCAACAGTTCAATTTGGGGATGCTGCTCAAGCACGGATTGGGTGATGACGTCCACCAACTCCCCCATTTCCATGACAAGGGCTTTACCGATTAGCTTTTGTAAGGATATTTCCCCAATGCTCTTGCCATCCTTTAAAAAGTGCAGCGGGGCGTCAATGTGCGTTCCGGTGTGCACGCTCATGCGAAGTTGGGTCACATTCGATGAATCACCCTTATCGAGAGAATTTACCCGCCGGAGGGTTACCTCTGGATCACCCGGCCAGACAGCCATTTCCGGGGTGATGGGCAGCGAAATGTCATATATCCTTTGCATATTTACTCCAAATAACCCTGTGCGGCATTGAAAATACGATCCAGGAATGCTTGCCGTTCAGCCGTGGTCATTGGCCGAGGACGGGCATAATCTTCCAGCTCAGCAGTCAGCAGTTCCACACTGATAAGTTCATTATCATAAAACACCAGCCTGTCAATGAACTCATCCCGGGTGTTTGGCATATAAGTTTCGCCGTAATAGACATTCATTTGGTCGAAGAAGAGATTTCCTAAACCATAATGCAGGAAGGCATCGTTATAAAAGGTCATCACCTTGGGTGTGTGGGCCTGGCTCCCGTTGACAACCACCGCCCCCGCATCAGCCAGGGCTTTGAAATCAGCAATCATCTTCGCACTCGGTACAGCGGTGTAATCCTCGGCATATTGGAGGGTGACGATCGGTAAATACCCCTCAGCCCGCACCTCTGCGATAGCTTCCAATATCCAGCCATAATCCCCACAAGGTGCAGAACCCGGCTGGGAGGCGGTGGCAAAGTCGCTGGTCGGTCCAACCGGATTACAGCCGATGAAAGCCAGGTTATTGCCATTATGGGTGATCTTTCGGGCCGTTTGAGCGTCCGTCAGGTCCCAGCCGCCGGCGTAATAAGTCCACCCCCGTTCCTCATACATCTCGATGGTCAGGTTCATTGCCGCAACCCCATAATCCAGCATATGGTTGCCGGTCAGCTCGATAATGTCCGTACCCACATATTCCAGCAGATCAATTCGATCCGTCGAGGAACAAAAGATCAGATTCTCCTGATTGGGATTCGGTGAGGGGCAATTGGCGGCAAAAGGCACCTCGTTGCTGATGTGAGTCAGGTCTGCCGAGGTCATCCATTGCTGAATGTCCGTGCCGGGGAAGGTGTTGCCATTGATTTCCATCATATAAGCCGTAGCCCGGGTCAGCGCCGTCACGCCGGTCATCACCAGCACTGTACGCTTGTCTGGGTGATAGTTGCCCGGTGGCAAGGCCATACTATGTTCAATTGAGCTTTCAAGTGCAAAAATGAGCGAAAGGGCATAAGTTTCAGGCGAATAATCCGAATCAATGGGCGAAATTCCATCCACCCGCAAGACCTTCCAGATAGGACTCAGATCTTCAAAGGGCAGAATCGTGAGTAATGGGTCATCGCTGATTGCGAGCGATTGAAGAGTTTCCGAATCCACAATCTCAACCGTCGTTGTACTGGGCTCACCCAACAGCAATGCCATCGCTTGAGAAGTTCTTTCAGTTACAACGACTTTTTCAAATCCGGCCAACGCCTGACCCTGCCAGATTGATCTCAGGCTTGCCAGACTGAGGCCATCAGTGATCGTGTAGAAAGGTGCTGCCAAGACATAAGTCCAAATCGTGCCTGAAGGGACTCCTTCGGCTATCTGCAGTGTATTGATCCGTAAATCCGCCTCATCTGCCGTTTCCATCAGAGTCAGACCGGCCAAGTCCAGCCCGGCCAGACAAGATTCTGGTATGCCTGGATGGATCCAGAGGGTTTCAACCTGAGGTTCAGGTTCCGGTGTGGTATTGGTGATTTGGTCATCTGTTCCAGGGGTCAATGTCTGGAGAATTTGGGCATACGTTGTCGGTAATAAAGGCGCAGGGGTCAGGTTCGCGGTCCGATAACAACCGCTCAATAAGACGACAATGCCAATTAATCCCAAATAGACGCTGCGCCGTTTCACAAATAATCTCCCATTCTCATTAACGTTGAAAAGCACCCAATAATTATACTTTACGCCGATTCCGGGTGAATTGATAGGTCTTGATAGCGTTGTCCGATATAATCAGAATGAATTGAAATGAAAGGACACTCATCCATGCGAGATGTTGCGGTAATTGGCATCGGCCAAACCAGGGTCGATGAACATTGGGATAAATCATTACGCGAACTGGCCGGCGAAGCTGCCCTGGAAGCCAAGGCGGAAGCTCAAGTCGCTCAGATCGAAAGCATCTATGTCGGCAACATGATGTCTGGGGTTGCCAACCAACAAGGTCAGCTGGGGTCAATGGTCGCGGATTGGATCGGTCAGCGATTTACAGATGCGGTCAAGATCGAATCAGCCTGTAGCTCCGGCAGCGCCGCTTTCCGAATGGCCTACCTGGCCGTTGCCTCAGGACAATCGGATATTACGCTGGCCGTCGGCGTGGAAAAAATGACGGATTCACCCAGCAATGAGATAACCGGTGCACTGGCAACCGCGGCCGATGCGGATTGGGAAGTGGACCACGGGCTCTCGTTTGTAGCCCTCAACGCGCTGATTATGAAGCGTTACATGCATGAATATGGCTGGCAGGGAATTGATTTTGCGGAATTCGCGATCAACGCACATGCCAACGCTGCTCATAACCCATATGCCCGATTCCAAAAGCCGATCACCGAAGAACAATTCATCAAGTCAACCATGATCTGCGATCCCATTAACCTGATGGACGCCTCCCCCATTGGGGATGGCGCGGCAGCCGCCATCCTGGTGCCAGTCGAAATGCTGGCGCCCAACATGCCTCGAATCGTGATTGCAGGTTCCTCAGCAGCCACGGACAGCATTTCAGTCCATGACCGTGCCCAACCCCTCTGGCTTTCCGCAGCAGAGAGATCCTCCAAAGCGGCCTATGCCCAGGCTGGGATCAAACCTGAGGATATTGATGTCTTTGAATATCACGACGCTTTCACCATCATGGCCGCCCTCTCACTGGAGGCCAATGGCTTTGCTGAATCCGGCAAGGGGCCAGTCTTGGCAAAGGAAGGCGAAATAAAAGTGAACGGCAAAATCCCCGTTGCCACCCGCGGTGGTCTCAAGGCCCGAGGGCATCCGGTGGGCGCGACCGGGATGTATCAGATCGTCGAAGTGGTCCAACAGCTGCGCGGTCAGGCCATCAGCACGCAGGTGCCCGATCCTGAATTCGGCATGGCCCAGAATATCGGCGGCAGCGGTTCCAATATTGTGACCCATATCCTGAAAAGGGAGAATTAGACCACAAAAACCACCTCAGCAGAGGTGGTCTTTTTTTTAGGGTACTTCCAAGTGTATAATTCACGGTATCCATATTCTTCAAGGAGGAACAACTTATGTATGAATTCCATGTTTCCAGACTGGCACGTGAAAAATTTGGTTTTGATCAGACCTTGTTTGCCACGGATGGAAATGTGGTTTTTGCAGATTTTCTGGCTGCGCGCACTTTTACGCAAAAGATCAATCAGAAACGTGACCTCGCAAATTACCCTGAACGCGCTGTTCGCGCAGGTGAGATCAATGCCATTGGTCTGGTTGACGAAATCCTCCATATGGTCTTTGCCCTCTACCGGAAACAGATTGATTCAAAGGTTCTGACGAATGCACTGGATGATCTGACGGATACATTGGGAGAAAAACAGGTCAACCTGATGCTGACCCGTTTCACGGAAGAATTCCCACCCAGCGCTGTCTACAAAAAGGATCAACCCGTCGAAGAATATCTCGCCGGTACGACCGAAGGTGTCTCACATAAGCTCATCACCCTTGAAGAGATCATCATGTTATGGGTCACCAACCAGAATCCGGCGGTCTCCTCCTTCTCAGAATTATTTGATGATACCCAACTCTCTCAGGCCACCATCTACCGGCAGGTGATGGAAAGCCTGCAGTTATTCTTCAAAGACCAGCCCGATTTCGGACCGGATCAGCAGGACCTGCTCGCCATGCTGCGTGCCCCTGCGGTTGCCGTGCCGAATTCACTCTCTGGTCAGTTGGAATATATCCGCAAGCATTGGGGCTCCCTACTGGGAGATTACCTATATCGCCTGCTCAATTCGCTGGACCTGATCCATGAAGAGGAAAAGGCCATTTTCAGCGGTCCCGGTCCCACCCTGGTGCCCAGCTATGACCAGTCAGCCATGATCGATGAAGAGAATTTCTCTCCCGATAGCGACTGGATGCCACGGACGGTGATGATCGCCAAGAATACCTATGTCTGGCTTTACCAGCTCTCAGAAGAATATCATAGGGAAATCACCCGGCTTGACCAGATTCCCGACGATGAACTGGATAAGCTGGCCAGTTGGGGGTTCAATGGGCTCTGGCTGATCGGCCTGTGGGAGCGCAGTGAAGCCTCCCGTGAGATCAAGCAGCTTTGCGGTAATCCGGAAGCAGTCGCCTCAGCCTACTCCCTCCGTAACTACGCCATTGCCGACGCTCTGGGTGGTGATGAAGCCTATCAGCGCCTGCGGGAACGCGCCTGGCAGCGAGGCATTCGGCTGGCGAGTGATATGGTGCCCAACCATATGGGCATCGATTCAGACTGGGTGCTCCAGCACCCGGATTGGTTCCTGTCCTTACCCTACAGCCCCTTCCCATCCTACAGCTTCAACGGCCAAGACCTCAGCCCGGATGACCATGTTGGCATTTATATTGAAGACCATTATTATGACCGCACCGACGCTGCCGTCGTCTTCAAGCGTGTGGACCGTTGGAGCGGGGATACCCGTTACATCTTCCACGGTAACGATGGCACCAGCATGCCCTGGAATGACACTGCCCAATTGAACTACCTACGGGAGGATGTCCGGGAAGCCGTTATCCAAACCATTCTGCATGTGGCCCGTAAGTTCCCCATCATCCGTTTTGATGCCGCCATGACCCTGGCCAAGAAGCATTACCAGCGCCTCTGGTTCCCCTCCCCGGGAACGGGCGGCGCCATTCCCAGCCGGTCAGACCACAGCATGACCAAAGCGCAATTTGACGAAGTGTTCCCAGTGGAATTCTGGCGGGAAGTCGTTGAACGGGTGGCAAGCGAAGTCCCTGATACCTTGCTGTTGGCTGAGGCGTTCTGGTTAATGGAAGGCTACTTTGTCCGGACTCTGGGGATGCATCGGGTCTATAACAGCGCTTTTATGAACATGCTGCGAAACGAGGAAAATGCTAAATATCGTCAGCTGATCAAAAATACACTTGAGTTTGACCCCCAAATCCTCAAGCGCTATGTCAATTTCATGAATAATCCCGATGAAAAGACCGCGGTTGAGCAGTTTGGTAAAGGTGACAAGTATTTTGGCATCTGCACCTTAATGGCAACGATGCCCGGCCTCCCTATGTTTGGGCATGGGCAGATTGAAGGTTATTCGGAAAAATATGGCATGGAATATTACCGGCCCTATTGGGAAGAAGATCCGGATAATTACCTGATCCAACGCCATGAACACGACATCTTCCCAATCCTCCGACATCGGATGATTTTTGCTGGGGTGGAAAACTTCCTGCTCTATGACTTCTATTCCGGTGAAGGCCGTGTAGACGAGAATGTCTTTGCCTATTCCAACGGCACAGGCGGACAGAGAGGGCTGGTCGTTTACCATAACCACTTTGGCAGCACTCGGGGATGGGTCAAATGGTCCGCGGGTTACCTGAACAAGGGAAACGATCAGATCGAATCCAAACCGCTGGCTGAGGGCTTGAGAATCAACGCGGCGCCTAACCGGTTTGTGATCTTCAGGGATATCCATTCCGGACTGGAATACATCCGCTCCACAGAAGAAATTCGTGATAAAGGCCTCTATTTTGAGCTCGATGCCTATGCTTATCAGGTGCTGATTGATTTCCATGAGGTTGAGGACAATGGTGAAGGGCAATATCGCCAGCTTACCAATTACCTCAATGGCCGGGGTGTACCCAGTATCAATGAAGCCATCCGGGAATTAATGCTCGCTCCGGTGCTCAATCCCATCCGGGAGCTGATCAACGCTCAAAACCTGCATGATATCTTCACTGCCAGGGTGACCGATCCCACAATCAAACTCAACCCCGAAGTCCTGCACGTGCAGTCTGAGAAATTCCGTTACCTCATTCAGTCGGTCAACGGCTTTGTCAACGGACAACAAAACACCGAAGCCATCATTCAGGAAATGCAGGCCGGACTGGAAAGCATCCTCAAATTACGCATTTTCGAGACCCGCTATCCCTTCCCGGGGTCAAAACAATATTCCGAAATTGTTGAATATGTGCAAAATAACCTCGTGGATTATTCATTCATCTGGACTGTTTTAGTGGTGTGGAATGATTTGAGGCTGTTAGGTCGGATCATCACCCCCGAAGGCTCATACACTGAGATCAGCCGCAGCTGGCTGGACGAATGGGGGCTCGCTCGCCATGTCGATCAGACCCTGCAGGAGATGGGCTTCGATGCCGGTCAGGCGCACAGTGCCGTCTCCATTCTCAAATTACTGGTCAGTCAGCAGGAATGGACAACGCATCTCGAAGGTGAAACAGCCGCCGGTTTGATGGAAAAATGGCTGGGCAGCCAGGAGGTCCGTTCCTTCCTGGGTGTCAATCGGCATCGGGACGTCCTGTGGTTTAACAAGGAAGCTTTTGAATCGATGATGTGGTGGATGATGACCATCGGATTGATCGATCAGGTCTCAAAACCTGATCTGAGCCTAACGGAAGCCGTTGAGAATCTCTTTACCGCCTACACCTTAGTGCAGACGATCCTGGAAGCCGAAAAAGACTCCGATTATCAGGTGGAAAAGCTGCTGGAAGGGTTGAAATAGGAGACAGCGCTCTCTGAAAAATCCTTGGATCGGTTATAGCGTTCCGCGAAGACGGTATCTCCGCGCAATCCGGTCCGCACATCTTTTACTTGCTTGAAGGCATCCATCGCAGTAGTCTTCAGATTGATACCGGTGGCTTTTTTAGTCAACCAAACTGCCTGGGCCGCATAGGCGATGTTGTTCTGCGGTTCAATGCGGTGGAAATGCTCAAAGAACCAGCCGCAGGAGGTGAACATCCTTTGGCGTTCATATTGGGCAGCCAGGAGCATCCCAACTTTCGCTGCGGTTTCAGGTGCCAGCGTTTCCGGTATATATTTAAGGAACAATTCGCTCAGACTGATCTCCCCTAAAAGCACCTTGATGTATTCATCACGCAAATCCCAGACATGTTTTGTCAAAGGAGTCAGAAAATCCGCATAGGCCTGGTCGATCTCATCCGCCAGCTTTTCCATACCGAGGCGCAGCGGGGCTTTCCAGGTTGCACCAGGGGTGCAGCCACACTCGGTGCGCCAGCGTTCCACCCCATGATGGCAGCTCCAGGATGTATTCTCAATCAACTCAACTGTCTGTGTTGGTTTATGCGTCTGCAGCCATAATCCGGGATAAGTGATCTCATATTCACGGCTGTGTAGGGCACCGTTGAGCATATGCGCCAGGAATTTCTCGCGGAAGGTCTTATGATGGCCATAGAGCTCCCCATCTGAAGCGATCAGGAGCATGCGATCGCCATCCAGATTGACATTTGAAAATGTGGGATTGATCCAGTGGTCAACGAAGTAATCAGCGTTGCGAGTGGCTTCATTCATAAAACTGACCGAGGTACTAAGACCTTGGTCATATAAAAAGACAATCATTGGTTCAAGATTTCCCGGCAATTGCACATAATAACAATCATTCGTGAATGGGTTGCTCAAACCTTTGACCTGCCAGGGGGCTAAAATGGTGTATTGGATGCCATTGTCGGCCAAAATGGTCAAAGTTTCCATATCCACAGCCGTCTCAGGCAGCCACATGCCCATCGGCTGATGACCAAAACGGTGGGTAAAATCAGCTATGCCCCATTTGATTTGGGTCGTTTTATCCCTTGTTTTAGCCAGCGGCAAAATCGTATGATTATAGGCCTGGGCCATGCCATTGCCGACACCATATTTCAGGAAGTTATCCCGTTCCTGCTCAATAATCGCAAAATAAGTCCCTGGATCATAACCTTCCATCCAGTTAAGAATGGTCGGGCCAAAATTGAAACTTAACTTTGCATAATTCCCCAGTTCCGCATTGGGTTTATAGCATTCAGAGAGGATCCGCTCATTCCAATTTCGAAAGGGTTCGGCGCCGGTCTCATCGGGAATCAATCCGGATAAGGGGTCTTCTCTTGGGGGTTGGTAAAAATGAGCGTGGACAGTAACAGCTTTTAATCCCATTAATTTGATGTCTTCTTTCGTTGAGAAATTTTTGGGTAAGGATGCCACTTTTTGAATGCTCTCGGACGGAAATCCTTCCCTTTCAGGTATCCTAACCGCTGGCTCATCTTTGCAGGTAATAAGTCAAAACGGGTTGGTAAAGTGTCAAGACTGCTTGTTCGGTTTGCTGCCAGATAATCCAACCAAAATACTGAGGTTGGAAAAGCAGGCGCTAAAATCTCCAGTGATTCAGTAACAATATTTAGGACAACCTGCGATGTTGATAAATAATAACGTTTAATGCCAATTGCCGCAGAGACCAATTTACAGATTTCAAGAAAAGTCAGATACTCCGGGCCGCCAATCTCAATGGTCTCATCAATCGTACCCTCCATGTCAAGCGTCCATGAGAGCACAGTTGCCAGATCTTCCACCCAGATTGGCTGAAGTTGTGTTAGCCCACCGCCCGGCAAAAGGGCAACGCCTGGCGAACGTTTCAGTAACGCCGCCAGGTTATTGGTGAAATGATCGCCTTCACCGTATGCAACAGCAGAACGGAAAATGGTATAGGGTGTGCCGGATTGACGGATAAAATGTTCCGCAATCCCTTTTGCTTTTAATAAGGGAAATGCTGACGCCCGATCAGCGCCGAGGTGACTGAGATAAATGAGACGGTCCACCTTTGCCTGTTTGGCAGCCCGGGTAATCGCCAGGGTGCCTTTGATATCAACATCATCCAGCCGGGCCAGACGACCATGCGATTCAGCGCTGGCGAGGTGGTAGACAATATCAACGCCTTTCATAGCTGCTCGAAGCCCCCTCTCATCCTGCAGACTCGCCACCGTCACCTCCACGGGCAAGCCCTTGGGTAGGTTTGGTGAGTGATCTGAAGGACGAATCAGGAGTTTAATTGGATAGCCGTTATCTGAAAGGTGCCTGATCAGAATATTACCGATAAACCCGGTTCCACCGGAGATGAGTATCATAACAGCAAAATTATAGCAGGATTTGGATATTAAGTTGGCACGACCCTTGCAATATGATCTGCAAGTATATCTGATTTGATTTAAGGAAAAATTATGGCCAACCATCAGCAAATCCTGGGCTTCTCCTATTTTTCGGCCCCTGAATTCCTCATCAAGAACCGTATTGATACCTGGTTCCCCATTCTAAAGGAACTCGGTGGCAAACAATTGATCATTGAAGCAAGTTTCGACAGAGCCATTCCGGAAGATGTTTTTCAAACGGCCTATATCAACGACCAGGAAATCATTATTCATTTCACCGAAGAGCTTCCCCTTGCCAGGAAGTTCAATGATGTCGCCATCCTTCTGGATACTTATGCCAAATGGGGCGTGAAGTATGTCATTTTGGGCTCCCAGCCCAATTGCAAGTCCGGCTGGACCAATTCCGGTTGGCGGAATGACAACCTGGTGGATCACTTCCTCGATCGCTTTATCCCCCTGGCTGATTACATTGAAAAACTAGGACTCATCCCCGTCTTCCCACCTCTCCAACCCGGCGGCGACTACTGGGATACTGCCTTTCTTGAAATGGCTATTCGTGGCCTAAAACGTCGCCAAATGGATGCCCTTTTGGAGAAATTATGCCTGGCAAGCTTTGGCTATACCTTCAACCGATCACTGACCTGGGGCGAAGGTGGACCTGAAAATTGGCCCTCAACGCAACCTTATGCAACCCCTGAGGGCCAGGAAGACCAGTTAGGTTTCAATAATTATGAATGGCTGCAAGCCATTGTTGAGCGCACGACCGGAAAACGTCCCACCGTCCTGATTATGGACGCTGGCAATCCTGCTGTGGAGCTGAGCCTGGCAGGCGCAGACACCTCTCTTGAGAGGCTCCAATTAATCGTGGAAGCCTGTCATGGTGCGGAATCAGAGGCAGATTACAGTCTCCCCACTCTAAATGGCTCCATCCTAGCTTGCACCTTTGATTTGGACACACTCTCGATGCTCCTCGGTGGAAACCTGTCTGTAGCCTCGCTAAAAAGCATTTTTGGTATCAATGATTGGAATGCCTCAGTGGCTGAAGGTAAATCCACGTTCAAAGGTAAACCTATCACTCATTATCTCCTGCTCCCCACTCATGAGACCGGTGTGTCGGATGTGGTCCTGAAAAAGGTCCGCCCCATTATCAAACAGTGCAATCCCACAATCGGTTTCTCACTTGAAGAAGCCAAATTAGCCAAAAAGGTCTCGGTATTCCCTGATCCCGTGATCTTCCCTGATGCTAAGATCGCCGCCCTCAGGGCTGCTGGTTGCACAGTGGAGATCCTCCCGCAATCCGGAATAGAAATTGCAACATTATTACATGGTATGTCATCTAGAAATTGAGGTCAACATGATGAATTCTCAATCCACTGAAAAAGTCAATAGAACACCCATCGAAGCCAAGCCACCGGTTATCAAAGTGGTTGGCCTGGGCGGTGGTGGCTGCAACGCTGTTAACCGGATGATCGAACATGGGATGTCCGGCGTTGAATTCATTGCCTGTAATACGGATGTTCAAGCGCTGGAAAGCTCCCTGGCGGATGTCAAGGTTCAGTTAGGCCCTAAATGCACCCGAGGCCTCGGTGCTGGCAGCCTGCCTTCAGTCGGTGAAAAGGCCGCTGAGGAAAGCTTCCAGGCTTTGGCAGATGCCCTCGATGGTGCAGATATGGTCTTCCTGACCGCAGGGATGGGCGGCGGGACCGGGACTGGCTCCATTCCAGTTGCAGCCCGTGTTTCCAAGCACCTTGGTGCTGTGACCATCGCTGTTGTGACGACCCCCTTCTCGTTTGAGATGACTAAACGCCAGAAAAATGCGGTGATTGGCCTGCAAAAGCTCCGCCAATACACCCATACCCTAATAACCGTGCCTAATGACCGCCTACTGGAGGTTGCGCCTGAGGACCTGACCCTAGAAATGGCCTTCAAAATGGCGGATGATGTCCTGCGCCAGGGCGTGCAGGGTATTTCCGAGTTATTGACGGAAACCGGCCTGATCAACGTCGATTTCGCCCACATTCGGCATGTGATGGAATTGGGCGGCGGCGCATTGATGTCCATTGGGACAGGCGAAGGCGAAGGTAAGGCACTGAAAGCCCTCGACCAGGCTCTGAACCACCCCCTGTTAGAAAAAGTGGATCTCAGCACAGCAACCGGTGTGATCGCCAATTTCACCGGTGGTCCGGACCTAACTTTTGCAGAAGTGGCCGAGACTTTGAACCACCTGCATGAAGAAGCAGGTAACGCCGCAGAGATCATCCCTGGCGTGATTAATGACCCCAACCTGACTGATCGTACCCAGGTGATCCTGATCGTCACTGGACTTGGCGGACTGCCATTGGAAAAAGCCATTCCCGGAGCTGAGAAATACCTCGCTGACCTTCCGGTTAATGACAGCATTCCGCAGTCAGAACCGGCTTCCTCATATTTTGAGATGCCAAATAAACAGCACCGGGAACCTGCTTTTGCCTATACACCCGGGCAAGCACACATCAACGCCAATGATCTTGATGTCCCGGCCTTCCTCAGAAAACGGATGCGAGGCTGATATGGAACGCAAAGTTCTCGAAAAAGTCTGTCAGCAGGTTTATCGCCGTTATCCAAACCTAAAAGGTAAGAGCCCGAAGGTCACCTCGCAGGGCAATGAACGCTATCTATTGCTCTTCACCGGATCAGGAGAGACGCCGGACGGAATGACCATCAAACAAACCGTCCGAGTGGTCACCGATGACACTGGCCGCATCCTAAAAACATCCACCAGCCGCTAACAGGAATGCACCATGAATAGAAAACGATTAGTTAGGAAAATGGAAGTCAAGTTTTGGGACACCGTCACCCCACTAATGGATGAAAACGGCCCAATTCTGAAAACCAAGAAGGTACTCAATAAGACTCTCCATTCCAAAGCTGGATTTCTGGGTTTGCTCATTCTGGTCTGGAGCGCTGTAGGCTTTACAGCCGGCATGGTTATCGGAAAAGTGATCAGTTTATTCCCTGGATAAACAAAAGGATATGATTAATGTAATAAGGGCTGATTTTCTCAGCCCTTTTATTGATTTTCGGATTATTGAAGCAGTGGAATGATGTTCTTGATAACATCTTCCTCCGTCTCCGGCTTGGGGACATTGTCATATAGTGTCCAGGTCTCCAGGTGAGAGATTTGCCCCTTAGGTGGAATGGATTCAATTGGGCCAAGGCTTTCAACCTCCAAGATGTCCTCATTGGTGAACATCTCAAAATTCGCCCCCAGATCAGGATAAACCTCGCCAAATTGTAGCGGTGCTTGTTTGACAAATAAGGCATTATGGTTGGCATAACCCGCCCAGCCATCTGTGGAATAAATCCCAATTTTTTCGGGTGTATGGTTTGTTGGATCTTGCTTAAGTAACAAATAACGCTTACCAAACACCCAACGGGAATCGCTAAGGTCGGTATATGGCCAGATTGAGAGCGTGCTGGTCGGCAGGAGGAATTCCGGATGCGGTCCCCGGGGAGGGAGCGTGAGAATACCCACCCCACCAGGTGCCATAACGGAAAGTGCCCAGGGTGCCGTTTCTACCGTCCAGAGGTTGTGATTAATCAGCGTATGTTTGACTTGCACCACCGGTTTATCCGGTGACAAGGTGATCTCAAGTTGTTTTTGTAAGCCAGTGGTGGGTTCAGGTTTTTGGGTAGCGATCAAACCATTTTTAATTTCCTGGATCAGAACCGGTTCAACATCAATGTAATAGGATCTTGGGATGCCTTCCGGTGCATGCCAGAGGCGATGGCCCCCAAAATTCATCCATTCTTTGCCTTCGGTTTTTCCCATCTGATCAGCGAACTCTTTGAACATATTTTCTTTGCCGATAAAACCAAATCGGATGATCCTAGGTCCAACATCGCTGGTGACGATCAATTCAACGAGGTCATTGCACAGCCGGTAACAATTGTCCCAGCCGCCATAGCTAACCTTTTTCATATCAGATCCTTTCCACAATCACTTCAGAAACGCTTCTTCTATTATAAATCAGACTTAAACTAGTCTTCCGATAATTAATAGGTATCGCTGTTCATCAACGTTACGATTCATTTATCTAACTGTAATAATAACGATCCAGTCTAGACATTTTCGCAATTTTGAGAAAAAAAAAAGATAAAAGTCTTCGATTATCAATAGTTGACTACGCGAATTCAATGGTTTTCGTTGTTATTTAAAGCCTCAAATCAGGCCATTGAAGCCTGTTTTGTGACCAGGCAAACCTATAATCTAGACACCTTAGAAATATGCAGGAAAAGTACAAATACTTGGTGCCGCAATAGTACAAAGGTTTATTGAGATATGAGACGACAATTATTTTTTGAAAAAACATCCTATAACCAGCTCACACCCCGTGAGATTTCGGTTCTCTCTGCCGCTAAGAATAATGAGGCGGTAAGCGCTATTGCAGACAACCTGCATGTGCCTCAATCCATCGTCTTCCGACATCTGACCAACATTATCAACAAACTTGATAGCTCAGATGCGAAATTAGCCCACCAATTGACCTTTGCCTATCATATTTCGTCTGCTGCATAAACCCAATCACCTTTATCAATAAAGATAAAAATTAAATCATTGACATTTGTCCCGGTTGCCCCAGTCATTAGCAGGCAGCCGGTTTGTTTTAAGTACTCATAGGCGTCATTATTGGCAATATATTCCTCAATATTCAACCCGAGTTTTTCAGCCCCTTCTTGATAGACCTGGCCATCCGCCACTGCCCCTGCCGCATCCGTTGGGCCATCATCGCCATCTGTCGCCAATGAGATGAAGAGCATGCCCTCCTTTTCTGCCAGGAACTTCACCATCCTCACCACCAGATCCTGATTGCGCCCCCCCTTTCCCGTTCCCGTCACATTGACAGTTGTTTCACCGCCCAGGATAAGACACTTGGGCCATGCTTCATCCTTTCTTATCACTGTTTCTACCAGAATAAGTTCCCCCAAACCAATGGCAACCTCGCCCGTTAATCCGGTCAAGATCGTGGTCAACACTTTTGCATTGAAACCGAGTTTCTCAGCTTGTTTTTTGGCCGCCAGCGCAGCCAAAGTGTTTGTCCCAACCAAATGATTGCTAACAGGCATACTGTCGAAATCACTGGGTTTCACCGTCTCAGGTAGTTTCCCTACCAAACCGCTCTTCAGAACATCTCTCACTGGTTTTGGCATGAGCTGTTGCAGGTGATATTTCTCAACAATGGCCCAAGCATCTTCAAATGTAGTCGGATCGGCCACTGTTGGACCAGATGCGATCATATCCAAATCATCACCAATAACATCTGAAAGGATAAGCGTTTGAATCCGAGCTGGTGCCCATCGAGCTGCCAGTCGTCCGCCTTTAACCATATCCAAATGTTTGCGGATGGTATTGATCTCCTGAATATCCGCGCCGCTCTTCAACAGCAAGGTCGTCATCGCCTGTAAATCTGCAAGGGTGATCCCCTCGACTGGATCGGTGAACAGGGCCGACCCACCACCCGAGATGGCTGCAATCACCAAATCTCTTTCAGTAAGTGAGGGAATCCTGTTGAGGACTTCTCGGGTTGCCTGGACAGATGCCTCTGAGGGTACAGGGTGACCACCTTGAAAGACCTCCAGTTTGTCTAAAAAACCATTCATCTCCAGAAATTTCGCATCCTTCGTTACCGCGAATGCTTTCGCAATCAAATCATCCAGGCCATCCAAAACCGCCATCGTCATTGGGACCGAGGCTTTACCAACTCCCACGAGAAAGATCCGATCAATTTCTGCTAATTCGACTCGCTCTCCATTGAATTCAATGGCATTTTCATCCCTCTTAATATGGTCTTGAACACAGGAGTAAGGATCCACAGCATTGAGCGCCGCAGCCATAACCACCTTAGCAGCTTCACCCATTTGTCCATTTCTGTGTAGCACTCGATTTTCAAACGATTCTGTGGTTATCAATGCCATCCATACCTCCTACGATAATCCTCATTAATAACTGAGATAATTGTCATAAACGAATAACTCAATGAAATTATACGGTACAATAGCGGATGTTGAATTTGTCAATTGAGCAATTAATGTTCAAAGCTTATAAATTAATCTTTTTAGGAGGATCTCGTGGATGATGCAATTACCGGTCTTCTCAGACCAAAAGGTATAGCAATTGTTGGTGCTTCAGACACACCAGGAAAAATTGGGCATACAGTAGTCAAGAATCTCATCGAAGGTGGTTATGAGGACGGGATTTACCCGGTCAACCCCAAAGCCGATGAAATTCTTGGTTTAAAGGTCTATAAATCTGTACTGGATATCCCCGGTCGTGTTGATGCCGCTGCTATCACTGTCCCAGCCAAATTTGTCTACAACGTCGTTAAAGAATGCGGCGAAAAAGGCGTCAAGGGTTTGATCATCATCACCTCTGGCTTCGGCGAGGTTGGTGAAACCAAACTTGAGCAAGACATCGTGGATTTAGCCCATGAGTATGGTATGCGGATCCTCGGCCCGAACGTCGTGGGTACCCTTTCCAACTCAGATAAATTGAATGCATCATTTGCACCCTTCCTTCCTCTTAAAGGTTCAGCTTCATTGGTTTCCCAGTCCGGCGCTCTGCTGATCGCCATGGATGCCATTACCTACACCCGCAGGATCGGCTTCGACAAATTGATCTCCATCGGCAACATGTCCGATCTCAACTTTGCCGACATGATCAACTACCTTGACGAAGATGACAACACCAAATGCATCACCTTCTACATCGAAGGTCTCAAGGACGGTCATCGGTTCATCGAGGAAAGTCGAAAAGCTACCAAACCGATCGTCGTACTCAAATCTGGTGTTTCCGAACATGGCGCGGCTGCTGCCGCTTCCCACACCGGCTCATTGGCTGGTGCCAGCAAGGTTTATACCGCCGCTTTCCAGCAGGCCGGTGTGATCCAGTCAACCGATCTCAACGATCTCTTTGACTGCACCCTTTCCTTATCCCTGCAGCCCCCAATGAAGGGCGACAATCTCCTGATCATCACCAATGGTGGTGGTGTTGGCGTGCTCGCAACCGACTCAGCCGAAACCGCTGGTGTCCCTTTGAAATTCGCTCCCAAGGATGTGCAGGAAGAGCTCAAGCTCCACATGCCCGCTTTTGGATCCGCCAAGAACCCTGTTGACCTGACCGGTATGGCTGGCAACGATTGGTACCATGACACTGTCAATTTCGCTTTCGGTCACAAATGGGTTGATGCCCTGGTTGTCCTCTACTGTGAAACAGCCATGACCAACCCGATGGAAATCGCCAAGAGCATTCATAAAGCAATCTCAGAGACCGGCATCAAAGATAAACCTGTCACGGTTTCCTTCGTCGGTGGTGAACGCTGTGAAGAAGCTATGCAATGGCTGGTTGAGAACAATATCCCCGCCTATGATGCCCCCGATCTCGCTGTCAAGGCGATGGGCACCCTGCGTGACTACGCTCGCTTGCAGGAAGTCAAGAGCGTGAAACCCTACGAAAACAAGAAAGCGGACACCAAAACTGCCCGTGAGATTATCGCAGCCGTTCGTGCAGATGGTCGTACAGCCCTCACTGAGATTGAATCAAAACGCATCTTCTCATCCTACGGTCTGCCGGTCGTTTCAACCGAACTGGCCACAACCGAAGATGAAGCTGTGAAACTCGCAGAATCCAATGGTTATCCCGTTGTTCTAAAGATAGTCTCCCCTGACATCCTCCACAAATCGGATGCCGGTGGCGTGAAAGTGAACATCAAAGACGAAGCTGGCGCTCGTGCAGCCTATCAGGAAATCCTGAAGAACGCCAAAGCCTACAAAGCTGACGCTAACGTTCACGGTATTGCTGTTCAGCACATGGCTCCCTGGGCAACCGAGATCATCATCGGCTCAATCAATGACGCCACCTTTGGCCCCACCGTCATGTTCGGCTTGGGTGGTATCTTTGTGGAAGTTCTCAAAGATGTGACCTTCCGGGTTGCTCCCATTTCGGAATCCGAAGCAGAAACCATGCTCAACGAAATTCGCAGCGCTCCCATTCTGGATGGTGTGCGCGGTGAATCAGCCCGTGACAAAGCCGCTTTGGCCGATGTCCTGGCTAAATACGCTTTCATGGTTTCCGACCTGGCCGACGAGGTCAAGGAATCGGACGCCAACCCTGTTCTGGTCTACGAAAAGGGCGATGGCGTGAAAGTTGTTGATGCTCGCATCATCTTAAAAGACAAATAAGTCTAACTAGCCTAACAATAAAGCCACTGTGTGAGTAATATTATCCACAGTGGCTTTTATATTGGTTAAAATAAAGAGCATGCGAAAGAATAAGGTAAAGACCCTCAAAATCCAGCCCAAAGATTTTTCCGGCAGAGCTTATTTCCCTGGCACGGAAGACCATCCCTTCCACACCATCAATTCCCTTGATAAATACACTTCAGTCCTCCCAGCCTTCCTGTATCCCCTGATATTTGCAGGGTTACTTTATTTATTTACCGGCGACTGGGTTCGCTCGCTAATTTATTTTGGTTTTATTCTCACAGATTTACTCATTCTCACCCTGCTCCCCAGGTTGAGGGTTTCATTTGGGCCGCCCACCCTGCCAATGATCTTTTTAGCCATCTTCAGGTTCCCCTTTATGCTTCTGGGATTGCCCCATGCCATTGTTTTTCAAGCCTTAGGCGCCCTGATGGTCATCTATGGATTCATTATCGAGCCACAAAGGCCAAAAGTTGAGCGATATAGTATCACCAAGTGTCAAAATGGTAAACCTGGGGTGATCAAGATCGTACATATCAGTGACCTACATATGGAATATCTCACGCGAAATGATGAACGAGTGATTAGGACGATCAACAATCTTGGACCGGACCTGATTCTCTTCACGGGCGACTTTTTTAACCTTTCCAACCAACACGACGAACAAACCAATCGCGATATTGTCCATTTCTTCAACCATCTCCCGCCATCCAGTAAGATTTTTGCCGTAACAGGCAGTCCGGCTGTGGACACCGGTGAGAGTCTCGATTGGATCCTGCCCCAAATGAACATTCACCTGCTGAAGAACGAATTGAATACTCTGGATTTCCAAGGCAACAGCATCAATATTTACGGCCTGACTTGCAGTCACCGGCCTGGTGAGGACAGTCTGAGGCTCCAAACCCTACTGCAAGATTCACCCCCAGGTGGCGATGTCAATATTCTGCTCTACCATTCTCCTGATCTGGCGCCGGAAATCTCTGGCTTTAACCTGGATCTCCAACTCTCGGGGCATACCCACGGCGGTCAAATCCAATTCCCATTCATCGGGCCTATTTTTGCCGCCTCCCTCTATGGGCTGGCATTCACAAATGGTCATTACCTGGTGAACGATAAACTGAACCTGATCGTTTCCCGCGGACTGGGATTGGAAGGCTCAGCTGCCCCGAGGGTCAGATTTTTTAGCCCACCTGAAATTGGCCTCATTACTTTGGAATTTCTTCCAGATAATGTACAATAAATAGCGATAATTGTTGATAATAATAAGAGAAAGATATTAAGTCTAATGAAGAATTTTATAATTGATATGGACGGAGTCCTCGTTCAGGGCAAGCAGATTATCCCTGGTGCGGATGAATTTATTACGCGGCTGCGGAAACAGAAACGAAAATTCCTTTTGCTGACCAATAACCCGATGTATACACCTCGGGACCTTGCTCACCGCCTTCAGGCGATTGACATTCAAATCGAAGAGAACCAAATCTTCTCCTCAGCCCTTGCTACGGCGGCATTCCTGCACCAGCAGCGCCCCGATGGCAAAGCCTTTGTCCTCGGAGAAAGCGGCCTGACCGAAGCGATCCATGATATTGGCTACATCATCACCGATGTGGAACCCGATTATGTCGTCTTAGGTGAAACTCTGGCCTATGACTTCCAGATGATCAAGAAAGCCATCCGGTTAATCCACGATTCCGGCGCCCGGTTCATTGCCACAAATCCTGATGCTTCCGGACCCAGCGAGGGCGGTTTAGTGCCCGCCTGCGGTGCGATGGCTGCCTTGATTGAAAAAGCCAGCGGTGTTTCTCCCTTCTTCGTCGGCAAACCCAATGCCCTGATGATGCGCACTGCTCTAAATTACCTGAACGTCCATTCAGAAAATACAATCATGATTGGCGACCGGATGGATACGGATGTTGTGGCTGGTGTCACCAGCGGTATGGAGACAATCCTCGTACTCAGCGGCTCCACCAAGGAAGAAGATATTGATAAATATCCCTACCTTCCGACTTTCATCCGAAAATCCGTTGCGGAGATCATGCCCGAAGAATTTGACGATTGACAGTACCCATCCACTGGGTATAATCCTGAGCTATGACCAACAAGACCTATTCGCGCAGGGATTTTCTCAAATTAGGCGCGCTTAGCCTGTCCTCCCTGGCATTTTCCCCACTAACAAAAACCGATGAACCCACCCAGCGTCGTTTGATGCGGGTGGGCTCTGAAAACGTGGCTATTCGTTATCTGCCATCCGATGACAGCGCAATTTTCTATCAACGCTATCTCGATGACCTGATCAATGTCTATAGCACAGTCGAGTCACCGGACGGCCCTGAATGGAACCCCATCTGGTACAAAGTCTGGGGAGGATATGTTCACAGCGGTCACCTGGTCGAGGTTGAAAATATTCTTAACAATGTTGTAACCAGCATCCATGCAGATGGTCAGCTTGGTGAAGTCACGGTTCCGTACACCCGGGCCTATCGGTATACCTCCTATGGCTGGACGGAACTCTCCCGGCTCTATTACCAATCCGTCCACTGGATCATGGACATCATCACCGGGCCGGATGGCATGCCCTGGTATGAGCTCGAAGATGAGCTAACCCGGCTGCGTTTCGCTATACCTGCTGAACACATGCGCATCATCCCGGATTATGAGCTGGACCCCATTCATCCTGAAATTCCCGCCGGTCAAAAACGAATTGAAGTGTCTCTCTCTCGTCAGGAACTGACCGCTTTTGAGGGCAGCAGTATCGTTCTTCAGACCAAGATTTCCAGCGGCCTGCTCACGCCTGAAATGGCGACCCCGGCTGGTGATTTCCACATCCAATCCAAATATGCCTCCAAACACATGGGAGACGGGCATATCACATCCAACATCCATGCCTATGAATTGATGGGCGTGCCCTGGTGCTGTTTCTTTGTCCTGGAATCCGGTGTCGCCACCCACGGCACCTACTGGCATGACAATTTTGGCATCCAAATGAGCCACGGCTGTGTCAATATGCGTAATTCTGATGCAAAATGGCTTTTCCGCTGGGCGGAACCCGCCTTTGACCCCCATCTCTTCACCCGCACGATGGGGTATGGCACCCCAATTTCTGTTGTCTAGTCTCAGACAAATGCCATAAAGACCTGATTGGCGACCATGATTCCATGGTGCGTCAACCGGATCCGTTTATCATCCCCATCACCTGCCCATTCCAATAAACCCAGGTCCAGAAATCGTTCGATTTCTGTGCTGAATTTATCTTCCAGCGGCACCTGATAACGCTTATAGAATTCGCTGGAATTAACACCTTGTTCTATCAAACGCAATCCCAACATCAACTCATCATTCATCCGAGTTTCAAGATCAACAAATTCACTGGAAATGATTGCTGGTGTGTCAGGGAAAGTGAAATCATTAAATTCATTTGAATTCATTCTTAACAGATAATCCGCCAGTCTGGGTGTATTGACCAGGCGCTGATGTTCAAAATACCCCTGCGCCCCTGCTCCAGCGCCAATATAGGGATCGTTCAACCAATACTGCAAATTGTGCCGGCAGCGATAATCTCTGTTGGCATCCACCTTTGCCCAGTTTGAGATTTCATAATGTTCATATCCGGCGGCGGACAGCATATCCATCGCCAGTTCATACATATCTGCCTGAAGGTCCTGATCCTGGGGTTCAATCAGGCCTTTTTGATGCCAACGATAGAGAGCAGTCCCCTCTTCTATGATGAGAGAATAGAGCGAGAAATGCTCCGGTGAGAGGTAAATCGCCCTTTGTAAGGAATTTCGCCAGCTCTCCAGGTCCTGCCAGGGTAATCCAAAGATCAGGTCCAAGTTGATGTTATCAAACCCCGCCCTTCTCGCATCTGTTACTGAGTTGATCACATCCTGAATATTGTGAATGCGGTCCAGCCTCTTTAGGTCAAATGAATCCGTGGATTGCACCCCCAAACTAAGCCGATTGAACCCAAGTGAGCGAAGGCCATGCAAGTAAGCTGGGTTAATCGTCCCTGGGTTCGCCTCCAGGCTAATCTCGCAATCCTCCGTTAGCTCATAGCTTGCCCTTATTGCTCTAAGGATATTTTCAAAATTCTTAAGCGATACCAGAGAAGGTGTCCCTCCACCAAAGTAAATGGAATGAAGTTTGATTTTTGAAGAGCAATTAGTGGCTATACGAAGTTCTTTGTCTAGCGCATCCGCATAACCCGGCAGATCACGCTCGCGCCCGGCAGTTGTGATAAAATCACAATAATGACAGCGATGTTTGCAGAATGGAATATGAATATATAGGCTGGTATTCATAATCCCAGTTATACCACTACCCCTAAAGTAATCCCTAAATTTTTTTCATGGTCAAGTTCTTTGCCTTGGGGTATACTAGTCCAGAATTATTATGAGCCAAGAAACGAATAACACCAAAACGAAACTATGTCCCGTTTGTGGAACGCGCTTGAATGAGTCCGCAACCAGGTGCCTTGTCTGTGGTACAGAATTGGATGCCAAAGCAGATCTCAAGAAAAGCAGCGGCGTCAAGGCCAAAAGGCTACCTGAAATCACACTCAGCCTGCCTGCAGCGCTGGGACTTCTGGCACTATTCATTACCCTTGGTGCCGTCGTTGTCTTCCTGATCCTCAGTGGGTCAGCTCAAGATGGCAATCCGGAAACAGTTGAAGCAATGGGCACGGCAACAGTCAGCCCCACGGTCTCACTTACCCCAACAGTTACCCAAACGGCAACCATGGAACCGACCTGGACGCCTTTACCCACCCTAAGCTATGTCGTTAAAGCGAACGAAACCTGTTCTGATATTGCTTTCGCCTTCGGTATCTCAGTCCAGAGCATCATCCTTGAAAACAACCTAACTTCTGACTGTATCCTCTATGAGAATCAGCAGCTAAACATCCCTCAGCCTACCCCTACTGCTTCACCGCAGCCCACAGCAACCCTGAGCGATGTTGAAAAGACCGAATCAGCGTGTGGCACCGTGGAATATACTGTACAAGCGAACGACACACTTAGCACGATCGCTGATTACTATGATGTGAGCATGACCTCCATTAAGGAATACAATGGCATGACGAGTGACACGGTCTTTGAAGGTATGCCACTGACCATTCCGCTTTGTGAGCGAGTACCCACTCAGGGCCCCACCCCGACCCCAACGACTCCCCCGCCTTATCCCGGCCCCAATTTGTTGCTCCCTGCGGATGGCGCTTCGTTTGTTGGATCAACGTCTATCACCCTCCAGTGGGCAGCGGTCGGCGAATTATTAGGTGATGAAGCTTATGCAATCACCATCGTTGATCTGACCAGTGACAACCGCGAGACCATCACAGATTTCGTCACGGATACTTCCTACATCCTCCCGCAATCCATGATGCCGACGGATGGCATCCCCCATATCTACCGCTGGTCCGTTTACATCGCAAGACAGGTTGGTGGTGGTGCAACAGAAGCTGACAACTGGGTCTCTGCAGGTAATCTAAGTGACCAACGGGTATTTGGCTGGTTCAGTACAAGCAGTTCCGTTCCCGCAACCGTCACACCAACACCCTAAGCTGGATCTATACGTAACTAAAAAACCGGAGGTAGTAACCTCCGGTTTTTCTTTTTATGAATATAAGCACTTATCCAGCTTCCAGGTTTTCCAGGAAATGTGTGGCCTGAATGGCTGCCGCAGCGCCCATACCTGCAGAGGTGATTACCTGGCGGAAATGAGAATCAGTGATCTCGCCGGCAGCATAAACACCTGGCACCGACGTTTCCATCACACCATTAGTGATGATATAACCGGCCTTATCCATATCAATTTGCCCTTTAAATAGCATTGAATTGGGGATATGACCAATGAATATGAAGATACCGTCCGTATTATGGATCGTTTCTTCCTCAGTCTTGACGTTTTTCAGCTTGACGGCATTCACAGCGTCGACACCCATGATTTCCGTCACAACGCTATCCCAAACGAATTTGATCTTGGGATGTTCCATTGCCCGTTTGCGCAGGATGGCTCCAGCGCGGAGTTCATCTCGCCGGTGAATGATCGTGACGCTGTTGGCAAAGCGTGTCAGGAACAGACCTTCTTCCAAAGCGCTGTCGCCGCCGCCAACCACAACAATATCCTTATCCTTAAAGAACCATCCATCGCAAGTCCCGCAGTAGGAGACGCCCTTACCGGTGAATTCCTTTTCCCCAGGGATTCCAAGTTTCCTTGGGTCTGCACCGGTGGTGATGATCAAACTCTCGCACTGATATTCTTTCCCATAGGATTCAATTTTGATGGGTCGTTGTTTCAAGTCAACGGATGTCGCATGATCCATAATGATCTCGGCGCCAAACCGCTCAGCCTGAGTCTGGAAAAGCATACCTAACTCAGAGCCACCCACACCTTCAGGAAAACCAGGATAGTTTTCAATCGTATCCGTGGTTGCCGCCTGACCATGCAGGGACATTCCAGTGAGAACCAGTGGGTGCAGATGCGCCCTGGCAGCATAAATTGCCGCAGAAAGACCGGCCGGTCCCGATCCTAAGATGATCAGATCTCGTTGCACAATCTCTTTTTCATTTGCCATATTGTCTCGGCCTCCTTAGTTAATTATCAAAATTATGATGCGATTATGCCGGAAACGGTTACAAAATACCTTATCCATTATGCCTAACTGGAAATCCTCCGTCAAGTAAAATACCAAAATATTAATCAAAATCAGACTAAAATTACCAATTTTTACTAAGATGACATATAATTCAGGAGGTCAATTTCAACTGGAAGGAATAAAATGACATCAAACAATATCTCTGAGGCAATCGCCTACTATCAATCCCATTATGACGATCTGTTCAGCCAGTTTAAAACGCTCCTGAGTATCCCATCCATTTCAGCTTCCGAAGAAGCCAAGGGTGATATTCTAAAGGCTGCGAATTTCATCGTTGATAAACTCAAATCCATTGGCTTGAATAACGTCAAAGCTTATGAAACCCCTCGCCATCCCCTGATTTATGCGGATTATCTGGTAGATCCGGAAAAGCCCACCGTTTTGATCTATGGGCATTATGACGTCCAGCCACCTGACCCCTTGGATGAATGGAAAACGCCTCCCTTTGAGCCTACCATCCGAGACGATTACCTCTTTGCCCGCGGCGCCTCTGATATGAAAGGGCAAATTTGGGCCAATATTTCAGCCCTCGAATCCATCCTCAAGACCAGCGATCTTGCCGTCAATATCAAGATCTTGTTTGAGGGTGAAGAAGAGATTGGTTCCCCCAGCCTCGATCCATTCCTTGAAGAATATAAAGACATGCTCAAATGTGATCTTGTCTTGAATACGGATGCCGACATGCTGGCGCCCGATCAACCGACAATCATTTACGCCCTGCGCGGCCTGGCCTATTTTGAATTACGGATTTACGGTCCCAATGCAGACCTTCACTCCGGCATTTTCGGCGGAGTCGTTGATAACCCCGCCAATGTTCTGGCAAAACTTATTGCAGGCATGCACGATGAAAACGGAACCGTTACCCTGCCCGGTTTCTATGATAAGGTCCGCAAGATCAGCCCCCAAGAAAGCGATGAGCTCTCCCGCATCGGCATGGACGATGAATTCTTCAAAAAGATCACCGGCGTCCCTGCTCTGGGTGGCGAGCAAGCCTTCCCACCAGTTGAGCGGATCGGTGCCAGGCCGACTCTGGATGTGAACGGTCTCTATGCCGGCTATATTGAGCCCGGTGCCAAGACCATCATTCCCGCCTACGCAATGGCCAAAATCTCTACCCGACTCGTACCGGATCAGGACCCGAAGGACGTTGAAAAAGGCCTGACAGCGTACCTCGAAGCCCATGTGCCGAATACCGTGAAATGGGAATTGATTTCAATGTCCGGTGCGCCCGCCTATATTACAGATGAGGCCCCCGGGGTTGATCTCTTCATGCAAGCCTTGGAAGAGACCTGGCATGTCAAGCCGATTAAGAAACGTGAGGGTGGCTCCATTCCCGTAGCGACCTCTATGAAGAATATCCTCGGCGTCGACTCCATCCTGACCGGCTTCGGCTTGCCCGACGATCAAATCCATTCGCCGAATGAGCGACTCCACCTGCCAACCCACAAAAAAGGCGTGCAGGCTCTGATCCGTTTCTATTTGAGCTTCTAAAGAGTTAAGGACAAAATGTGAAAGAAAGAATGCCCTCTTATGGCGGCCAGGCAGTGATTGAAGGCGTGTTAATGCGCGGTCAATCCTCCATTGCAATGGCGAACCGCAACCCTGAAGGCGAAATCGTCGTCAGTCAGGAACCCCTGACCGGTATCTATATGACCAATATCCGAAAAATCCCTTTCCTCAGAGGCCTCATCATTTTATGGGATGCCTTGGGTTTGGGGATGCGGTATCTAACTGATTCAGCAAATATCCAAACCGGCGAGGATGAGAAACTGGAAGGCCCTGCGCTTTACCTGACTCTCGCTTTCTCTCTGTTAATGGGGATTGGTTTGTTCTTTCTCCTTCCAGCCCTAATATCGGGGCTATTAGAAAAGGTCATTACAACCAGCCACTGGATAATCAACCTGATGGAAGGCCTCCTGCGTTTGATCATCCTGATAGTCTATTTATGGGCTATCGGAAAGATGCCCGATATTGAGCGGGTTTTCATGTATCACGGTGCTGAGCACAAAACCATCAATGCGTTTGAGGATAACGCTAATTTAACCCCCGAGGTTGTCAAAACTTACTCTCTCGAGCATCCTCGGTGCGGTACTTCCTTTATCCTAACCCTGGTGCTGCTCTCGATCATTGTTTTCTCTCTCTTCGGGCCGCTTCCTTTACATTGGCGGTTGCTCACCCGCGTCCTGATGATCCCTGTGCTGGCGGGTATTGCCTATGAATACATTCGCTGGATGGCAAATCACCTGGAATCGCCCTTCGTGAAAGTGCTCATCAAGCCCAACCTGGCGCTGCAGCAATTGACCACCCGCGAGCCCACCGAAGAAATGCTGGAAGTCTCAATCACCGCTTTTGAAACCATGTATGCTATGGAACAGGCAGAGAAAGAAGATTTTCCGGTCGTTTAATTACCAATTTTGGAGGGGAAAATGAATAAACCTTGGCTATTACTCCTGTCCGGATTACTCATCGGGCTGTTGGCTGCGGGTCTGATCCTATTGATCGCTCAGCCCAGGCAGGGTGTCCCAATTACTTTGTTACCGGCACCCACCGCCACAACCACCGGCTTGCCCCTGCCCACTCGAACTCCAGAGCCCATCCTGGTCCAAATTGGCGGTGCTGTCCATTCACCCGGCGTCTATTCCCTCAATGCCGACGCGAGATTGGAAGATCTGATCGTTGCAGCAGGTAATCTGACCTCGGATGCGGATCTCGATCGAATCAACGTCACTATGAAGTTGCAGGATGGTGAATATTACTACCTTCCTGCCGTGAACGAAGATATCCCGGAAACCGCCGCTAATGCACCGGGTTATATCGCCAGTGATAACGGGTTCAGCTATCCACTAAACCTCAATACGGCAACCCAGGAAGAGTTGGAATCTCTACCTGGGATCGGCCCCTCCAAAGCCGAGGACATTCTGATCTATCGAGAACAACATGGTCCCTTTGCCACCCTCGACGATCTGGTAAATGTCAGCGGAATTGGTGATGCAACTGTCGAAAGCCTGCGAGATTATTTAGTTGTGGAACAACCATGAAAAGCAAATATCATATTGAAATGACCCGCGATGCGCTCGAAGGTATTTTTTCAGACAAAGCGCTTCAAACCATCATCCGGGCCAATATCTGGCAAGATCGACCCCAAAACCAGTTCAGTCGGGACTATATCCATTTTGATGGGAGCGCTTTTGAGGCAGGATATGCCTATATTGCCCATCAAAAACAAGCCATCCTATCCTTTCTCAACTCAGGCAAAATTAAACCTGCCCAAAAGGCTTTTGGACAGATCATCCACACCTGGCAGGACTTTTACAGTCACAGTAATTACGTCCAGCTTTGGCTCAAGCAACATCCAGAAACCATCCCGGATGAAATTGAGCCGGCTGACCCATCCAGTCTCAACAGCCCGGAACTCTTTTCCGGTGTCAATTATGGTCTGATCGAGTTCATCGCCATGCTTCCCCTCCTATCCAAGTGGGTATATGAGCGTATGCCGGATGATTCGCACGCCAAGAACAACATGGACGACCCGCTAGCCAATCCTCTCTTCCCCTATGCCATAGCTGCCGCCACGAAACGTACCCGTCTCGTTTGGCGAGAACTACAGGTAAAATTCAAAGAATACCATCTCCCTCAGCCGTTGATTGACCAATTCCTTGGCAGGGAAAACAATAACTAAAGGTATAATAAATCTCATGAACATGAAACAGGAAATTCAACAGGCGTTAACCGCGGCCATGAAAGCCCGAGATGAAGACACCAAACGCACTTTGCGTCTAGTCATGTCTGCCATCAAAATGGCCGAAGTGGAAGCGAAGGGTGACCTGGACGATAACCGCATCCTCGGTATCCTCCAGAAGGAAGTCAAAACCCGGGAAGATATCATCACCGAATCCAAGCAGGCTGATCGAGCTGACCTGGTAGAGGCTGCCGAGAAAGAAATGGCGATCCTTAACCAATTCCTTCCCCAACAGATGAACCCGGCAGAACTCAAAGCACTGGCACAGGGTGTCATCACCGAGTTAGGCGCATCCAGCGTGCGCGATATGGGCGAAGTGATGAAACAACTGATGCCTAAGCTGGAAGGCCGCGCCTCCGGCTCCGATGCCAGCAAAGCCGTACGGGAAATCCTCCAGACCCAATAAACTTCCCATGTCCATTCAAGCTGAAGTAAAACAAAGACCGAACAAGTCGGTAATCATCAAGACTGCCCTCCTGATACTCACTGGTATCCTGGCATTCTTTGCTTTAATTCTGCCTGAAACTTTCAGCGAAGCAGCCTATCCCATGTCTGTTGGTGAGGCTTCACCGCAGGACATCCTAGCGCCCTATTCTCTGACTTTTGAAAGCGAAGTCCTGACAGAAAACGCTCGTCAGGCCGCTGCTGACGCCATTTCTCCCATTTACTTGCCAACCGATCCAAGTATCGGCCGTCATCAGGCGGAATCCCTGCAAACCGTGCTTTATTACATCACAACCGTGCGGCAAGATGAATATGCCACCCTGGAACAGAAAATCTCTGATATTCAGGCCATTGAAAATCAGAACCTCTCCGATGAGACTATTACGCGCATCCTTCAATTAAGTGATGTTCGCTGGGAAGCTGTCGAATCTGAAACTTCCATAGTACTTGAAGAAGTCATGCGGAACACCATCCGTGACACGGATCTCTATTCCGCCAAACGCAACATCCCCTCATTGATAGATTTTGCCTTCCCCCAGAACCAGGCGGATATCGTCGCCGATCTGGTGGAGCCCTTTGTCGTCCCCAACAGCCTCTACAGCGTTGAAGAGACGAACGCTGCCGTTGAAGAAGCCCGTCAGTCCATTCAACCGGTAATTCGCTCCTTTATTTCCGGCGAGACACTGGTGAACAGAGGGCAAATCATTCAAAATGTGGATTGGGAAGGGCTCGAACATTACGGCCTGATTCAAACCAGTGACCGGGCCGAAGAAGTTATCAGTGCCGGCATCCTTACGCTATTAGTGACGGCAGTTGTGGGATTATATTTCCACTGGCGTCGCAATAATTTAAATTACTCTTTTAAAGCTGTTTTCCTAATCGCAATCACCTTCCTCGTTTTCCTGACTCTTGGTCGATCTGTGATCATTGATCGAACAATCATGCCCTATATTTTTCCCGTGGCAGCCTTCGCTCTAACTCTCTCTACCATATTTGGATTTGAGCTGGCAGCATTGCTCTCCACGATTCTAGGGATCATGACGGCCTATGGCATGGCGCAAGGCTATGATCTGACCATCTTCTATGTGGTCCCGACAATTATTGGAATCCTTGTGCTGGGTAATGCGCATCGGATTGCGTCTTTCTTCATTGCAGGTATCACAATAGGCCTATCTGGCATTGCTATCATTTTTGCCTATCGCCTGCCCGACACTGTAACGGACTGGGTTGGCATCGCTACACTTTCCGCTGCCGCACTCGTCAATGGCATCGCTGCTTCAGGGATCACCTTACTCCTACAATATCTCTTCTCGAACATTTTGGGGACAACTACGGCCCTTCAGCTATTGGATACATCCAGGCCGGATCACCCCCTGTTGCAACATCTCCTGCGGAATGCGCCCGGCACCTATCAGCACTCCCTGCAGGTTTCCAATCTGGCAGAACAGGCTGCTGAGTCAATAGGAGCAAATAGCTTACTCGTTCGTGTTGGGGCGATATTCCATGACTGCGGTAAATCTCAAAACCCGCAATTCTTCATTGAAAACCAAATCCAGGAAAAGCTCAACCCGCACGATGACCTAGATCCTTTAACAAGTGCTCAGACCATCATCAGCCATGTCACCGATGGCGTTGATCTGGCAAAGAAATATCGTCTGCCGAACCGGATAATTGACTTCATTCGGGAACACCATGGCACAATGTATACCCATTACCAATACACGCAAGCGGTCAAGGAAGCTGGCGGTGATCTTTCGAAGGTCGACAAATCGCTCTTCACCTATCCCGGCCCTCGCCCACAATCTCGGGAAACCGCTCTGCTGATGCTTGCGGATGGCACTGAAGCCAGGGCTAGGGCTGAAATGCCTAAGAATGAAGAGGAACTGCGTGACCTGATCGATACAGTTTTCCTTTTCTACGCCCAAAATCACCAGTTGGATGACACCAACCTGACCCTCAAGGATTTACAGAACGCCCAACAATCCTTCTATCGCACGCTCAAGGGTTCTTACCATCCCAGGGTGAAATATCCAGCTTTGGAAACTAAAATCAAACCAGTCTCCTTACCCGAGCCAGAACAGAAAGCGCTGCCGGAATGATTGATTTTCAATTTGATTCATCATTCATAGCCGACATCGACGGCAATCGACTCAGCCAGGCGATTATTAGAACATTGGATATTCTCAAGAAGCCAGATATGGATATCACCCTGCGCTTGATTGATGATGATGAAATGCAGCATCTAAACCAGACCTTCCGTGGCGAAGACAAGACCACGGATGTTTTGTCATTTAATCAGGATATCCGTGACCCTGAGACAGGCCAGTATTATCTCGGTGACATTCTGATCTCAGTTCCTAAGGCAGCCCTCCAAGCTATGGAGCATGCGCACTCCTTGGAAAACGAAATCACCTTCCTCAGCATCCATGGCACCTTGCATCTTTTAGGTTATGATCACTACACTGAAGAAGAGAAAGCCATCATGTGGCCGCTTCAGGAGAAAATATTCTCAGAAATTAAAGGTTTGGAAAGTTAAACGGTTGTGGACATGTTTCGAAATCCATTAAAATTACGTAGAATTGGACGCTTACTTTCAGTTTTCGCAATCTTTGGAATGCTATTTTCTCTTCTGGGGATCGGTGGCATCTGGGTGATGCGGCCTGGGATCACCAAGAGTTTGTCCAATCTGGTTGGGCTCACACACGAAGCCCTGAACACAACCCAATCGGCGATTGGCTTTCTCTCAGGCTCCGTCAGCCAGGTGGATGAAGACCTGATTTTGATCCAATCATCATTGGCTAATCTTGAATCCTCCCTGAACAGCATCGCTGATTCACTGGTGATCTCCAGCAGCCTCGTCGGGGATGACCTTAACCTGACCCTGACCGAAGTCCAAACAGCCGTCACCTCCGCTGCGTTAAGCGCTGAATTCATCGACGACACCCTGGCCTTTATCGCGGCCATTCCCCTTCTGGGAGCGGATTACCAACCTGAAACTCCCCTACACATCAGCCTGGGAAAAGTCGCGGAGGACATGAATGACATCCCCGCCTCACTCACTTCTCTGGAGACTAGCCTTGATTCAGCCTCCACAGACATTCAAAGTTTCTCGGCTGACCTTTCAGCCCTTTCTGATGACCTGACCATCATTATGGAAGATCTTGACGGAGCTCAGGATATCCTGGTTGATTATGAAATCATCATTTCAAATGGGCTTCAGAAGGTCGAACGCTTCGAATCACAACTGAAACTATCCTCCATAATCACTTCATTGTTGCTGTCAGGCGTGTTATTATGGTTGGGTATCGCCCAATTCGGCGTCTATTTACAGGCGCAGGATTATATTCATTTTGAACAGAAAATTATCTCGCTTTCCGATCTTGATCGGGAGTAACAACCTCACCATTACCACATATTACCTTTAGGAGAAGTACTATATGAAACACTTTCTTGATATCGCGGATTTCACCAGTGAAGAAATCCAAGGGCTGCTGACCCTGGCAACCAACCTGAAAGCTGAACAGAAGAAGGGCGAATCCCGGCCGCTGTTCAAGGGTAAAGTCCTGGCGATGGTCTTCCAGAAGCCCAGTCTGCGCACTCGAGTCAGTTTTGACATGGCTATGCGGGACCTGAACGGCGATGCGCTTTACCTTTCCCCCAGCGAAATTGGTTTGGGAAAGCGCGAATCGATCGCAGATATTTCCCGGGTATTGTCAGGTTACGTCCATGTTGTGATGGCTCGTGTCTTTTCCCATCAGCACATCCTGGAACTGGCGAAATGGTCATCCGTCCCAGTGATCAACGGCCTCAGTGATTACAATCACCCCTGCCAGGCTATGGCTGACGCCCTCACCATTTATGAAGAGTTCGGCTCCCTCAAGGACGTGAACGTCTCCTATATTGGCGATGGCAACAATGTGGCCGTTTCGCTGATGAAAGTCGTCACCAAACTGGGCGCGAACTTCCGCATCGCTAACCCTGAAGACTACGATATGCCCGAAGGTGATATTGAACTGGGCAAAGACATTGCCCGTCAAAATGGCGGCACAGTGACCCTGCTGCGCGAACCGCAGGCAGCTGCTGAAGGTGCCGATGTGATCTATACCGACACCTGGACCAGCATGGGCCAGGAAGAAGAAGCCAAGAAGCGCGAACTGGTCTTCCCACCCTATCAGGTCAATCAGGATCTGCTCAAGCTGGCCAAACCGGAGGCGATTGTGATGCACTGCCTCCCCGCCCACCGCGGCCAGGAGATCACGGACGAGGTAGCGGACGGTCCGCAATCCCGTCTCTTCCCGCAGGCGGAAAACCGTATGCACGCACAAAAAGCCGTCCTCGTAGACTTGTTGCTTGGAGGCGATCCCGATGCTAAATAGCGAATATTTCATTCAGCTCGAAGATCAATACGGCGCGCATAATTATCACCCCCTGGATGTCGTTCTCACCAAAGGTGAAGGCGTCTGGGTCTACGATGTGGATGGCAACAAGTATCTTGATTGCCTAAGTGCCTATTCCGCCCTCAACCAGGGCCACAACCACCCCAAAATCCGTCAGGCTATGATCGACCAGCTTGACAAAATCACGCTCACCTCTAGGGCATTCCGCAACGACCAACTGGGGCTCTTCTACAAGAAGCTTTCCGACATGACCGGCTATGAAATGTCGCTGCCTATGAACAGCGGCGCAGAAGCCGTGGAAACGGCTATCAAGGTCGCTCGCAAATGGGCTTACCAGGTTAAGGGCGTTCCGAGATACAAAGCTGAAATCATCGTTGCCGAGGGTAATTTCCACGGGCGCACAACGACCATTATTTCATTTACAACCACCGAATTCTACAAACACGATTTCGGTCCCTTTACCCCCGGCTTCCCGATGTTGCCTTATGGTGATTTGGAGGCCATCAAGGCTGCCATTACCCCCAACACATGCGCTATCATGCTGGAACCGCTGCAGGGCGAAAATGGGATCATCGTGCCGCCGGAAGGCTATCTCAAAGCAGTTAAAGACCTATGCGAAAAGAATAACATTCTCTTCATCGCCGATGAAATTCAGACCGGCCTCGGGCGCACAGGTGCACTCTTCGCCTCGCAACATGAAGGCGTTCACCCGGATATCACCATCATCGGAAAAGCGCTTTCAGGCGGCTTCTATCCCGTCTCGGCCGTACTGGCAGATAAGGCCATCCTGGGACTGATCGAACCCGGTGAGCACGGATCAACCTTCGGCGGAAATCCTCTGGGCGCAGCTGTTGGTATTGCAGCCTTAGAAGTGATTGAAGACGAAAACCTGGTGGAGAACGCTCAAAAGATGGGCCAATACATCATGGAATATCTTGAGGAGATTCCCAAGAAGAACATCAAGGATATTCGCGGCAAAGGCCTCCTGATCGGCGTTGAACTGAAGCACGAATTGGGCGGCGCTCGACGCTTTGCGGAAACCCTGCAGAAAAAGGGCATTCTGGTGAAAGAAACTCACGAACATATCCTGAGGCTTGCGCCACCATTGGTCATAGATAAAGAAACTGTTGATTGGATGCTGCCCATCTTACGGGATGTGCTGCTTATGGATTAACACACGTCTGGGAGGATGTGATGGAACGTTTTGCGAAAATCGTCTGCACCCTGGGGCCAAGCAGTGAATCCAAAAAACAGATCATGGCTTTGGTCAAAGCTGGGATGAATGTTGCCCGTTTAAATTTTTCCCACGGGACGCATGAAGAACATCTAAAAAAACTTAATATCGTTCGCGAAGTTTCAAACGAGCTTAACATACCCATCACCATCCTCCAGGATTTACAAGGTCCAAAATTGCGGATTGGCGTTATCCCACAAGGCACCATGGATCTGAAAGTCGGGGATGAAGTCACTCTCAGCTCTTCTGAAGATTTTGTCAGCGGATCGGATGATATTTTCATCCCCTTTGAAGTCCCTGATCTCCATAAAGCCGTCCATCCCGGAAATCACATCCTGCTGGATGACGGTCAACTAGAAATGGAAGTCACAAAGATCACTGGCGACCGGATTGATGCCGTAGTGACCCTGGGTGGCACGCTAAAATCCAATAAGGGTGTAAACCTGCCTGGTGCCAACCTGACCTTCCCCTCCTTTACGGATAAAGATCGGATCAATCTGAAATTCGGCCTCGAACAAGGCGTGGATATGGTTGCCATTTCCTTCGTCAAGACCGCAGAAGACGTTCAAACCGTTCGTACTGCCATTGAGGAAATGGCCATCCTCCCCGCTCAAAAGAAAACCCCGATCATCGCCAAATTGGAACGTCCTGAAGCCTTAGAAAATCTTGAAGCCATCATGCAGGTCACGGATGGCGTAATGGTGGCTCGCGGTGATCTCGGGGTGGAAATGTCGCCGGCTGGCGTGCCGATCGCCCAGAAGGAAATCATCGCCAGTGCAAATCGTCACGGTCGTTTGGTGATCACAGCAACACAGATGCTGGACTCGATGATTAACAATCCCCGCCCCACCCGGGCAGAAGCCACAGATGTGGCTAATGCGGTTTTTGACGGCACAGATGCCGTGATGCTCTCCGGTGAGACCGCCGCTGGCAAATACCCTGTCGAGAGCGTCCAAATGATGGATGCCATCGTCCGCGAGGCAGAAGCCAACCGGAAACAATGGGGCAAAGTTATCACCGATTGGGCGGATGATTCTCGGAGTGACGCCATCTCGATCACCCGAGCAGCCAAATCCTTGGCTACTGACCGGAATGTGATTGCCATCGTGGTCTTCACCCAATCCGGTCGGACAGCACGCCTGATGTCAAAAGCTCGCCCGGATGTCCCGATTCTGGCTTTCACACCCGAAATGCGGACCTATGAACAGATGGGCCTCTACTGGGGCGTCAGCCCCATGTTGGTGCCTTTTGCCGACACACTCGAGACTATGGTCAAACATGTCGAGACGGCGATCTCAGCCACAACGGATCTGCAACCCGGTCAACAAGTGATCGTCATCACAGGTTTCCCGGTTGGCGCTCACAGACAGCCCAACCTGGCACTCCTGCACACACTGGGTGAAGTCTAAATCTGGCCCATAAATAATCAATTGAGCCGCTCTATATAGAGCGGCTCTTTATTAACTTGACTCATCAACTAATACTAAAGTAGTTAGTTACTTTTTCCGTGTCGGCATGAATTCACCTCTTCAACAAAGGCTTTCGCGATCTCGGTGATTTTTGAAAACTCTTCATTCAATACCATCTCTTTTGGACACAGACTACTACCTGCACCAACAGCCACAACACCAACTTTGAACCATTCAGCCACGTTATCCTTATCCACACCGCCTGTAGGCATCACAGGGATATGCGGCAAGGGTCCTTTGAGATCCTTAATATACTTCGGGCCAGCCAATCGTCCGGGAAAAATTTTAATTACATCCGCGCCCATTTTATAGGCTTGAAAAATTTCCGAGGGAGTAAAACACCCAACCATTGAAAACAAACCGCTGCTCACAAATTTCTTTGTAAGAGCAGGATCGAACATTGGTGAAACAATGAATTTTGCACCATTTTCCACCGCCATCTGGATATGTTCCGGCTCAGTCAATGTACCCATACCAACTAAAATGTCATCCCCATATTTTTTAACAAGCGTATTGACTACGGCTGGTGCATTCGGTGTTGAATAAGTAATCTCAATCCCTTTCACACCTCCAGCCACCAACGCATCCACCGCTTTGACAGTCTTTTCCTCAGATGGGCCTCGCAGTACAGCCAGTAAGCCCAATTCTTTTACCTTTTCAAACACCAATTTCTTATCCATAGTCACCTCAATTATCCATGAATACAATTCTCATGGAACATCATTTGCAGTCTGACAATTCTTTTCGGAATAATGCCAACCTGTCATCTCGGTCAGCGACGAAACGTTCAATACCTTTCAAAATCCATTCAGGCGAAAGGTGCGCCTCGTCTAATACTTCATCGAGGGTTCCCCCGGTGCGCCATTGATCATCCCAGTCAGATGAAATTGCATACGCCAGGTTATTGTCGTTGAAGATCCAATCCTTCATCAAACTTCGGGATTGGGTTGTGATAACCGTTGAATCAATCCGGTCTGCGGCAGTAATAATCTTCTTTTGGTAACTCTCCGGTTGTTGTTCAAACAATTGCGTGCTGGATACATAGACTATCTTTATATTCAGATCCTTTTCATCCAGTGTAGTTAACATTTTAACCACATTCGCCATTGCACTGGTACCTTGCACATAGAAAGTACCGCCCCTGGGCTTTTCAGGTTCATAATCACGAACGATGTACGCACCCTTAGCAGCCTCAAAATGTGAAACCATCTTCAGAGTTGATCGATCAGGGATTTCAATACTTGGGCGTGTTAAGTGCAGTGCAATGATCGGCACGTCAAGCTTCAATGCAGCACCTAAAACTACGGGTACTTCGTTATATTCCCAGGGATGAAGGTTAATCACACTACCCTTTGGAAATAGCTGGGTCACACCAGGTGCAAAAATTCCGAAGTGGGTTCGGCTGTCATCGGCTGTCTCTGGGCCGGAATGCCCTGCCACCCACAACACCTTACCCAACTTCCACGGACAATCCTGCGCCATCTGGCTCAGTAATCGAGCCATCCCATACTTTAAATAAGAGAAGGAGCCATAGGTTGAACTGGCTGCCCAAAACCCCTCAAAGCTTTTTTCTGGGTCAGCTGAAAGGTTGGTCACAGCTAACCCGGCCATTATGCCTGCATTAGCAAATTCTGTGATCTCCTGCGGGAGAAGAACCCCTTCATCATTCCCATTCAAACCATACCAACCATATCCCGGGAAACCATTGTAACTTTTGGCAAAACCGGCGATATTAGTCGAACCTGCCAGATCGGCAGAGGAGACAATAAAAAGAGGCCTTCCATAATTCTCAGCACCAAAAGCATTTACCCACGCGCCCCAATCTGCAAGAGCCGCCCTGTTCGGAGCCTTTTCACCCGGTTTTTTATATAGTGCGCTGGGATAATTCTCAAAATCATATACCCGCTCATCCATGAAGGGGGTTTTCTGCCCATCACCCAGACAAAACGATTCGACTGATTTTGGGACTCGGTCACCGATCTCAACAAGCCGATTCGCCAGGAAATCAACCAGGTCTTGATCCGCTTTTAATACATCCATCACAGCACTTAGATTAGCCCGGAATTCCTCAACTACACCAGCTTCATCGGCAGGTGCGCTTCCCAGATAGTTCTTGAATTCAGCGCCATATTTGTCCACAAAAGGCTTCTTGGTCTCCCAAAAAGTCTCACTATCCATCTTATGTGGTGAACCATGAGAAGCATTGTCATATTTCAAGTAACCACGGCCTTTTCTTGTCTTGAACCAGGCAGCCTTAGGTTTATGATCAGCCGGTTGAAGAGCTGAAATATCCAGTAAGGCCTTTGTGACACTAGCCCATTCACTGCCTTCATCAGCACCGATGACATGCCAACCATGAGAGCCAATCCAATCCTCAGGTGTGCCATAAACCACATCACTTACCTTATGGTTATCAATGCCAAAATCATTCCAATCGACCAACAAGACCAGGTTATCAAGGTTCAAACCCCAAGCTGAATTCATTGTTTCATGAACTGCGCCCGGTGTCAGGCCTGCCTCGCCTTCTATCATGAAAACCTTTACTTCACCTGCTCCTGCTCGTTTCAGAGCTAAAGCCTCACCGGCAGCCGCTGGACTGCCGTGGCCAGATGGACCGGTATTAAATTTGATGAACAAAGTTTTATCAGTTATCTCAGCATGGCCCGAAAGGCCGCCACGCCGGCGAAAACTCAGCAGATCTTCCCAAACCAACATATTCATGTCGGCTTCATCCATTAGGTAGCGTGGATCGCCGGTTTGAGCATATTTAATCCGCAGTGTCTCATCCAGAAGTGCAAGCGTGCAATAGACCAGAGGAATTGTATGCCCCGCAGAGAGAATAAACCGATCAGCAAAGGGTTTCTTTGGGTGCCGGATATCCCAACGCATTGCACCACTCAACATCAAAGACAATAGCATGTGCACTTTTGAACGTGAACCGCCAGGATGACCACTTTGACGGTAATTTAAAATTAGATCTATAAGCTGATCAACAATATCTTTAGCCTTTTCCATTTGGTGGAAATGGTCCTGTAAATAATGGAAGTCTTTTTCAGCTTGATTGAAACTATCTGTCATTCTTATCCTCCTCTTTCGTTTATGCCCTACCGTTGGACACGTCCGGATTGATTGCCGCTCATTAGTTTTTCGACCTCAGAAACACTTACCCGATTGAAATCTCCATAGATACTATGTTTCAGGCAGCTCGCAGCCACAGCGAATTCTAAAGCACTCTGCGGACTTCCCATTTTGAGCAAACCGTAGATCAAGCCAGCAGAAAAGCTATCACCGCCACCCACTCGGTCCACAATATCGGTTATGGCATATTTTTGTGAGGTGTAGAAAGCCTCTCCATCATATAAGCAGGCTGACCAATTATTCTGGCTGGCGCTAAGGCTCTCACGCAGAGTAATCGCTACCTTGCTGACGTTCGGATAGCGTTCCATCACCTTCTGCGTAAGCCGTTCATAATCCTTTGCGTCCAGCTTGCCCGTAGAGACATCCACATCAAGTTGAATCCCCAGGGACTTCTGGACATCTTCCTCATTGGCGATGCAGATATCCACGGATTTGACAAGCTCGCCCATGATTTCGGGGGCATTCATGCCATACTTCCACAGCTTTGAGCGGAAGTTAAGATCGCAAGACACAGTCAAGCCGTGTTCCTTGGCCTTTTTTACAGCTTCCAGAGCCAATTCAGCCGCTGATGCACTTAAAGCAGGCGTGATCCCACTGATGTGAAACCAATCTCCGCCTGAAAAAACCTCATCCCAATCCAGGCTGCCCCGTTTGGCAAGGGCGATAGCGCTGTTTGCCCGATCATAAATGACTTTTGATGGTCGCTGGTTGGCACCTGCTTCCAGGAAATAGATGCCCATCCTGCCTGAGCCCATCTTGATATTTGAAACATCAACACCATACTTGCGAACTTCCCTTAGGCAGGCTTCTCCAAGATCGTTATCCGGCAGCACAGTGACATAAGCCGCATCCAGCCCAAAATTCGCCAAAGAAACGGCGACATTTGCTTCACCCCCGCCAAAAGTCGCTTCCAGAAGAGATGTCTGCATTAATCGCTCAAAATTAGGAGATTTCAGCCGAAGCATGATTTCACCAAATGTGATTATCCTAGCCATCAAAAACACCTTTCATGTTGTGAATTTACAAGAAGATCACAATCCCTTGAGTTCTCGCTTTATTGCTTTCAAAGCCTCGGCATCAGGACCTTTTTTATAAAAATCATCCAGCGGGTAACAGCCAGAGACCAATCCTTTACGTGGTGCTGTTGTACAGTCACTGAAAGTTCGACATATCTTCCGGCGCTTTAATGGCCGCATATTCAAAATATCATCCGGCAATTCCGGATAAGACAGGGACGAACGACCAAGGCCAACAAAGTCAACTAAGCCTTCTCGAACCGCAGCCTGAGCCACATTCGGAATGAATTCCTGCAAATAGCTGTACCCGGATCCAACAGTTATCATCTCTGGCACTGCATGCTTGACCTCAGCAGCCGCATTGACCAATCTGGCAACGCTGTATAACGGATCTTCCGGCGGCTCGTAACCGTCACTTGGAGGATAGAAATGCGGCCGGATCAGATGCGGGCTGTAATAGGGGCTCGACGCAGAGAAATTGACCATTTCCACGCCGAGATCCTTCAACATCCGAACTAAAGCGATCGGTTCATCGAGTTTAATTTCACCGGGTTGATCGGGATCACCACCGAAGGCAAAGGGGTATTGTCCGTTCTCATCCAGATATTCCAGCATTTTGCCAACCTTATCCTCGCCTGGACGGAAAGGCGGCATATCATACACACTAAAGCGCACACCAATCACAAGATCGGGGCATTCACTTTGGATCGCTTTGACGATCTCTCGGACAAACCGGGTTCTGTTCTCAAAACTGCCGCCATACTTACCTGGTCTTTTCACCGCACTGAGAAGTTCGTGGCCCAGATAACCGTGGCAATGCTTGATATCGACAAAATTAAATCCAATGGATTGAGCCAGTTTGGCGGCGGTCACATAATCACCGATCAGATCATCAAGTTCCATATCTGAGATCGGTTCCAAATCGGCTGGGATATTGAAAATCTTATCCAGTAATGGATGATGATAAACAATCTTCGATTCGAGTTTTGTCTTGATGTTTGGCCGGCAGAAGCGACCGGAATGGGTCAACTGCATGCCAATAAAAAGATCATCACTTGTGTCAAAAGCCTTCTCATGCTCTTCCACAAGGGCCTTGCGGAGAAGGTCGATTTGCTTTACTGTGTTCTCCCGGATCACCAATTGGTTTGGATTCGCTCGCCCTTCTGGACGGACTGCAAAAGCCTCACCTCCCCAAATAAGCTTAGCCCCACTCTGACCAAAATGCCGCCAACGCCGGAAAACCAACTCACTGGGATTGCCATCAGTCTCAGCATCCCAACCTTCCATCGGATGCACACAAAACCGATTGCCAATGGTAAAGCCGTTACTCAAAGTAAGTGGCTGAGACAGAGGATTGGACTCCCCAGCGATAATCTCTTCATCAAAAGGAAGATTTATATCCAGTTCTTCCAAAACTGCCAGAAACTCCTCATTGCTTTTCAATAGATTGAGTCGTTTATATTTTTTACTCACCGTTCCTCCAATATTATTATTCAAGTATCTATAATTATTGATGTATTTAGTGCGTGCCTAAAGGCGCTGAATATGGAAACCGCCATCAATATTAAATACCTGCCCGGTAGAGAAAGGAAAATAACCTGAGGCAATGGCAGCAATAGCCAGCCCAATATCTTCCGGATAGCCCCAGCGTTTGATCGGGGTCACACCTTCTGCAATTAACTTATCGTATTTATCACTGACGATCTCCGTCAGTGGGGTTTTGATGATCCCGGGGCGAATTTCGTAAACGTTGATCCCTTCTTCAGCCAGCCTGTCAGCATACAGTTTAGTCATCATTGATACTGCAGCTTTTGAAATACAATATTCCGCTCGAGAAGTGCTGGAGGTATAAGCACTGATGGAACTAATATTCACGATCTTTCCGCTTTGCATCGTTCCAGCTTCAATTAATTTCATCATGTTCTTTGCCGTAAGCTGACTCAGGAAGAACGTCCCATAAATGTTGACTTCGAGGACCTCCCTCATTGATTCTTCCGACATTTCCATCATATCCATCCGCACCCGAGGTCCGATACCGGCGTTATTGACCAGCATATCAATCCGACCATAGGTGTCCAACACAGTCTGGTTCAAAAATTCCCGGTCAGCAGCCTTTGTGATATCTCCTTGAATGGTAATTCCGTCAGATCCCGCATCACGCACCATTTCCAGAGTGCCTGCTTGTTTTTCGACTGAACTGATGTCATTGATAGCGACCTGCCAGCCCACTTTTGCCAGTTGATAAGCAATACCCTGACCAATTCCACGACTTGCACCAGTTACAATTGCAACTTTCTTATCCATTTCAACCTTCTTTTCTAATTATTCCTGATCATAAATGGCCCCATCACGATAACGGGCCCAACTGGTTTCAAACCAGGCATCTGTTGAGGGGATTGGGCGACAGTCTTCCCATTTATGGTGATTCTCACCATGAAGGTCAGCCCAGGTCTGCAAAACCTTTCCCCTAAAAGTGGCATCTTCAGCTGCAATGCTCCATTTATCTGACAATTTAGGATGCACCTGTTTTCCCCCGGACTCCATCACGATAGAAGAGCCACGGCTGCCCACACCTGCTTTGATTTGATGTTGTATCGCATCCAGATAGACCAGGTGGGCAAAACTAAGTTGCCTGACCTGGAACGCGTGTTTAATATCCTGACGTCGTTCAAAATGACAGCCCCGTTCCATGATGGATTGGACGTGTTGGCGGGCTTCTGCCACAGCTTTTTCAATCCCATCCTTATCACGGATAATCGCGCCGTATTTTGTCATCCGATTACGGAACTCATTAAGATCGATTTTCCAATCGATTGATGATTCTTCACTGATTGAAAGCCAAGCGGCTGCTACATTCAAAGCCTGCTCTATAGCAGCTTCACCTTGCGCTTCCGCCAGGCTCCAACCCTGGTATCGGTTTGCAATAAATTCGGACACCCTGAAACCGGCTACCTGGCCAGCATTCAGTGCTGAACCTCCAGGACGAGCCACCCCATGGGATCCATTCACCTCTCCAACCGGGAACAAGTGATGGATATTGGTCGATTCGTACCAGATATTCCCCGCAAGTCCGCCGTTATTGTGCTGGGCACAAACGCCGATCTCGAGAGCTTCAGTCCAAAGGTCAATATTATGATCCTTGTATAATTCAATAGCGGCCGGATTCATCTTTGCCAATCGATCAATTGGCGTATCCTGATCTGCGCCTGATTTTTCAAGATAGACCCGCGCTTCCTCAGGCAAGGTATCAAATGAAAAATCTTTCGGATTCGAACGGAAATCGAGATAGACCCTACGCTGGTTAATGACCGTTTCAATGTATATCAGGATATCCACAATTGAAGAACCACCCATCACCTTGCGGGCATCAAACGGCCACTGATAACCCTTCAGGAAGACCATCCCGTTCATCTCACCAACTGAATCGAAATACGATCTTAAGAATTCCTGTTCATCAGAAATCCCATCCGCGGCACGGCTTATCACCCGGGGGATAACCTGCATATAAGTCCCTGAGACATTCCAGCGGAATGCTGTGGAAGCCATTCCATACTGAGACTCCGGCAGATTAACAGCCTCTGCACCAGCCATCAAGGCCAGACCTATTGCGCCATTGTGCACCTTGGGATACACGCTGGATTGATACAACCCACCAGGTCCACCAACAGCAAAAACAAGATTTTCAAACAAATAGGCTTCAAACTCACCCTGTTGGTTAACAGCCAACAAGCCGCAGACTCGCTTACTCTCATCACCGAGGGTGACCAGCTGGATTGCCGTTCGCTTCTCACGGATTGGGATTCCCAGAGATTGAACCTGTGAGATCAATACCCTGCACATCTCTCGAGAGGTATAGGGACCAATTGAGGTTGCCCGTTGTCTGGGGTCATGGTCTGTCTTATAACCTATAAACTGACCATATTCATCCCTTGGAAAGGGCATGCCAAGGTTAACCAGGTTCAAGAAACCACGGGGAGAAAGGCTGGATTCTACCAACGCTAAATCACCATGCATAGCGCCATTGGCAAAGTATGTTTTTGCCATATCTGCCGGCGAATCCGCTTCATCACCAGACATGGACAACTTGTAATAAGTCTGCTTATCGCTGCCGGTATTGATTGAGGTCCCCATCTGCAAGCCTTCAGATAGAATCAAAACATCCTCTAAACCATTGATTTTCAGCTGAGCGGCAGAATTCAAGCCGGCTGCGCCGCTGCCCAACACCAGAGTATGCACCTTGGTGAGAGGTATTTGCTTGCTTCCACCACCCACTATGATGGAAATTGGCTTCATCTCATTCATGGCAGTCTCCCAATAATTTTCCCATTTTGATTAACAAATACCTTCAAAAGAATCCTCAATTGAAGGTATTTTCATTCGAAAAGTTCATCTTTCCTGATCGGATCAGTTCTTACCCATTCACCGATGCGCCAAGATAGGCTGACTGGACTCGTTCATCATTGAGGAGTTCCTCACCCGTTCCCTGGATAACAATTTCGCCATCTTCTAAAACATATGCATAATGGGACATCTTCAGTGCCATACGGGCATTTTGTTCCACGAGGATGATCGTCATGCCTTGTTCCTGGTTACAGCGCACAATCATTTCAAATACCTGTCGGAAGAGTATTGGAGCAAGACCGAGTGATGGTTCATCTAATAATAAAACCTTAGGATTGCCCATCAAACCACGCCCCATTGCCAACATTTGCTGCTCACCACCGGAAAGAGTACCACTTTGCTGATTAATGCGCTCTTTGAGGACCGGGAAGAGATTAAAAACCTCCTCCACTCGCTCATCGAAACTATTATTCGGCGCTAGATATGAACCCATTATGAGGTTTTCTTTAACTGTCAACGAGGGGAAAATCCGACGACCCTCAGGGACCTGGATGATCCCGGACCGAACAACCTTATGAGAGGTGGATGGGATATGTTCATTATCTAATAGAATTTCGCCTGAGCGGATTTTCACAATACCAGAGATGGTATTCAACAAAGTCGATTTTCCAGCACCATTTCTACCAATCACACCAATAATCTGACAATCGGGCACCAGGATATTGATGTTGTGCAGTACTTCGATTTTGCCATACCCTGAGTGAAGGTTTTTAATTTCAAGCATCAATATCCTCCTCACCGAGGTAAGCTTTGATCACGATCGGATCATTTTGGATTTGTTCCGGCGTCCCCTGCGCAATGCTTTTACCGAAGTCCTGAACATAGATCCAATTGCATAGTTTCATAATGACATCCATCCGGTGGTCAATCAGAATAATTGAAAGGTCCAATTCTTCATGCAACCCTTTGATCAAATCAACCAAATCCTGAATTTCTGAGTGGTTAATTCCTGCACCGGGTTCATCCAGCAGCAAGACGTCAGGTTCAGTTGCTAAGGCCCGGGCAATTTCCACCCGGCGTTGCATGCCGTACGGCAACGATTGAGCAATCTGATTAGCCTGATCCTCCAAACCTACTCGAGCCAGCCAGCGCATACTTCTCTCTTGGATATCCTTCTCAAATTTATGCACACCAGGCAGTGAGAACATAGCCCCAAATACATTATAGGTAGCTCGCCAGGAATAAGCCGTTTTGATAGTTTCAATAACAGTCATTTCCTTGAACAAGTTGATATTTTGATAGGTTCTGGCAATTCCCAATCGGTTAATCTCGCAGGGTTTCATTCCTGCAATATCTCGATCCTTGTACATAATCGTCCCGGTTGTTGGTTTATAAATTCCTGAGATGGTGTTTAGGATCGTCGTCTTACCGGCGCCGTTGGGACCAATGATGCCAATAATTTGATTTTTCTCAAGTTCCCCATTGAAATCCTGGACTGCGCACAGACCACCAAAAGTCTTGGAAAGATTTGTTATCTTGATCATCGTGTTGTTTTCCATCTACTCCACCTCCTGCCGCTTCTTTGTGAAAAGTTGCTTCACAAATTTAGGGAGCTTGATACTGCCAAACAACCCTTTTGGCATCACATTTATGATGAACAAAATTGTGAGACAGTATAACGTGATGCGCCATTCTGCTGCAAACCGCAAGACTTCAGGCAGAGCCAATAAAATGATCCCACCCATCAAGGTACCAATGAGACTGTCCCGCCCCCCAAAGAAAACTATGATGATCCAGGTAACAGAAATCATCCAACCAAAAGAGTTAGAGTCGATATAACGGTTATAGAATGCAAGCAGTACGCCAGCATAAGCTGCAAAAGCGGAGGCAATCAGGAAGATCACCATCCGATGTTTAAAAATATCAATTCCGGATGATTTTGCTGCCATATCGTTTCCACGAATTGCGAGGCTGTCACGGCCAAAGTGGGAGCGCCTTATGCTCCAAACAATGAAAATAACCACGCCTAAGGAAACGAACGCCAATGTCGGAGTTGTGATCCGGGGAATATTTGTAAAACCCAGAGATCCGCCAGTCAACTGGACTGACTCAGTGAACAGACCAATCATCGCCTGGCCAAAACCAAAAGTCGCCAACGCAAAGAAGTCCTGTCGGATCCTAAGTGTTGCAAAGCCGACCAAATAGGCAACAACCAGGGTCAACAATATGCTAATGATTACTGCAACCGGGAAGGGCACACCAAAAGTTACAACCAGGATAGAAGCGGTATACGCGCCCAACCCCATGAAAGCGGCCTGCCCCAACGAGAACATACCATTCATCCCCGTCAATAGATGGGTTCCCATTACACTAATCAGCACAATTGCAATAGACGTGCTTACTGTGAGGTAATATGCCATTTTATTCTCCTGTTCCTAGGCTTTATCCACGAAGCTTTGGCCAGCAACACCTTGCGGCCGAACCAACAGGAAAACAACCATAATGAAAAATATGACAACAGGGGACAATCCGGACCCAATCGTTGCGATAAGGAATACTTCAATTAGTCCAAGTGCGAAAGCAGCAATAGCAACGCCTGTCAAACTGCCCAGGCCTCCCAAAACTGAGGCAATAAATCCCTTCACAACAACTTGACCAATCTGGGGAGTTAAGGAGGCCGAAAGACCATACAGAACTCCCGATAAGCCCCCTAGCATCCCGGAAACCGCGAAGGTTGCTAACACAATAAAATCTGCGTTAATTCCCATTAAACCAGTAGCGACCAGGTCATTGGATGCAGCTCGGATTGCAATCCCCACCTTCGTCTTCTTCAACACCCAGGTAAGGAGGCTGAATGCTAAAATGGTGGCAATCAGAGTTAAGAGATAAGTCGTTGAGATTGTCACCTCACCTACACGGACCACCTTGGGTGTGATCAATGAGATTGGATAATAATCAAATGCTTTGCCAAAATAGATGATAAGGATCTGTTGCAGGAGCATCAACATTGTGATAGATGTGACAAAAAAATAAACTAATTGTCCATTTCTCTTCCGGATCCATCGAAAAGCAATGAATTCAATAATTACTGCAGTGACGGCACCAGTAAGCATCCCTACCAGGATAACGGGGAACAGGGGCAGTCCCAACTTGGTGGCTGCCAAAAATCCTGCATAAGCGCTGAACCCCAAAACACCGCCATGTGCAAAATTCGAGAACTTCAAGATGTTGAAAATCATCGCAAAACCCACAGCAATCAATGAATAGATCGCTCCCAAAGAGAGGCCATTGATGATTTGTTGAAGAACAAGTCTGAATTCCATATGAACTCCTTAGACAAAAGGTCGGGGCAATACATCACCCCGACCTTTTATTGGATTAATTTTTTACTCAACAGCGCCAGTGGCTAAATACCACATATCAAAAACCTGTGCGCCATCGACTACTTTCATCATAGCCATAGGAAGTGAAGATGGTTGGTGATCCCAAGCCATATCAAACGTACCCTGGAAACCTTCATAACCCTGAATGTTATTCAGTTCTGCAGTAAGGCATTCGGCTGTAATATCATCACCGCATGCTTCGAGAGCGGTAACAATCAAACCAAAGGCATCTGCACCGGAGAAGGATTGGGCCAAAGGAGCAATACCAAATTTCTCTTCGTACTCTGCAGCCCAAGCCTGCAACTCGGGATCCTCAGGATTAATACCGTAAGGATAGTAGCAGTTCTTGTTGGCTTCAGGATCGGTGTTTGGAGAAAGACCTGTTGGTGGAACAGAGTTGTCGCTCAACATCAGACCTTCATAACCAAGTTCGTAAGCCTGCGCCAGGATCAACGGAATCTCGGCGGGATAGCCGGGGAAGAAAATTGAATCCGGATCTTCAGCAATGATCTTGGTCAATTGTGCACGGAAGTCCTGGTCACCCCAAGCATAGGTTTCCTCAATAACTACTTCAGCGCCATTAGCTTCGAGCTGTGCTTTATAGGCCAGACCAATACCAGCTGAGTACGAGTTCTGGTTGTTATAAAGCAACGCAGAGCGGCGGACGCCCAATTGATCAAAGGAATATTGGCCCATGATGGAGCCCTGAGTCACATCAGAGTTCTGTCCAAGGAACATATAGGTCCATGGGTCGCCACTTTCTTGTTTGAAAGCAGATTCGACCATGAAAAGGCCAACAATCGGAACTTGCAATTCTTCAGCGACGGGGGCAACAGCGATACCAATATTGGAAATCGGTGGGCCAAGAACGATCTGAACGCCATCTTGTTCAACCATACGAGTGTAAGCGTTGATGGCTTCGGTGACGTCACTGCGGGTGTCATAGGTGACGAGTTTCAGCAACCGACCATTGATACCACCAGCAGCATTGATCTCTTCGATTTTCATCGTGGCTGCATAGGTCAGAGGGGTGCTGAGGACAGCCATACCACCGGTCTCATCCTGAAGGTTACCAATCAGGATATACTCCGGCTCTGCGACGACCTCTTCTTCTGTTGTTTCTTCACCGGTATCTGCTGCAACGACCTCGGTCTCCTCAACAACAGGTTCATCAGCAGTGGTGGGCGCGCATGCTGCAATCAAGAACATCAATATGAAAGCAGCAACCATAACTTTGTGAAACTTTTTCATGTAAATTCTCCTAATAGTAGACGGCTCAGCTCTTCTAATCGAAATTTGGGACTTGTTTTGCCTGTGTTTTCTCCTTTCTGAAACGCTAATGCGAGTCCTTCGTAGAATACCTAGATTGGGCCCCCTAGGAGTTCAAAGCCTGCCAAACCCTCTCAGGAGTAAGAGGCAGGTCATGAAAAACTAAACCCGTTGCTTCAGCTACAGCCAGTCCAATGGCAGAACCGATCGGAATTATGCCGCTCTCACCGGTCCCCTTTGAACCTTCAGGGCCGGAACCATCCTGATTTTCCACCAGGATAGTGAACATCTCATCAGGGATATCCATAATGGTCGGAATTCGGTAATCAAGCGCACTGGCATTCCTGGGCATCCCGTGATCATCTATCATCAGGTGTTCCATCAGCGAATGACCAAGGCCCATAATTGCACCACCCTCATCCTGTCCTTTCACTTGCAATGGGTTAATCGCCTTACCGACATCACCCACCGTTGCAAGCTTTCGAACATAGACCATGCCTGTATCCTTGTCAATTTCCACTTCCACCGCACACATGATCACTTCCCAAAATGAAGCGTTTCCCATTAGGGGGTGCTTGGGTAAAATCGGCTCTTTATAGGTGCCAAAGCCGATCAATTCCCCAGCAGAGGGACCAAAATAGCGCATCATCAACTCGGAATATGAATAGGAGTCGTTGCCAATTTTCACTGCACTGTTCTCAACGACGATCTCATCTGTGTCATTTTTACGAATCTCTTTGGCAACACCAGCCAGCCGTTCTTTCAAGTCCTTACAGGCATTGACAAGCGCGTTACCCATGAAGACAGTTGATCGGGATGAAGCAGTTATCGCATCATACGGTACACGACTAGTATCAGCACTGACCACAGAAACATTTTCAAGCGGTACGCCTGCATTATCAGCAGCGATCTGTGCCATCACGGTTCTCGATCCCTGGCCCATCTCGGAAGTTCCCACAAGGACACGCAGGCTGCCATCGTAGTGCAACCGAACCATTGCTTGAGATACAGTTGCGGGAGCGGGTGTCTTGATGCCGATGCCCAGACCACGACCATGATTTGGTTTGAGAGGCGTACCCCAGTCAATCGCTTCAGCTGCCTTTTTCAAATCATCAGCCCATTCACCGTCAACCGGGTTATCGCCAGGAACTAGTTCTTCGCCTTTGGGAACGACATTCTTCACCCGAATATCCAAACGATCTAAACCAAGTTTCTTTGCGGCTATATCCATGATTGAATCGACAGCCCACATATACTGCGGAGCGCCAAACCCTCTAAACGCTGTCCCAGGCAATGTATTGGATAGGATCGCCCGCCCCACAATTTTGACATTATCGGGCTTGAAGACACCACATCCAGCATAGGAAGCCTTGCTGACAATCCTCGGAGTTGCGTCCGCATATGCCCCAATTAAGAAATCACCATCGACTATCATTGACACCAGCTTGCCGTCGTTCCTAAAGCCAGCTTTGACATGAACCGATGCAGACGTCCTTCGGCCAAGCATAAAGACCTCATCCAAAGACAGCAGAAGTCGGGCAGGCCGATTATTTCTAAGGGCAATGAAGGCCATCAAGGCTTCAAATTTCGGGTAACCTTTACCACCAAATGCACCACCCAAAGGAGGCGATACGATCCGCACTTTGGATATTGGCAGTTCGAGAACACGGGCAAGCTCACGTTGAACCAGGAAGGGATGTTGGACTGTGCTATAAACCACTACCCCATCATCTTCGGGTGCTCCAATAAACACATGTGGTTCAATGGCAAAATGCACTGTCATTGGGAAATTAAAGGAATCCTCAATGATTAGGTCCGCATCAGTTTTTTCAGGCTCACCCCATCCATATTTCCATTCATAATAGATGTTCGAATTTTTATATTCATTTTCCTGGCGAATGGAAGGGTCCTGCACCAATGGAGCCCCAGGTGCAAGGGCCTGCTCCACTGTAAATACACCAGGGAGTTCTTTATAATTTACTTTGACGAGGGAAGCTGCATATGCAGCGATATCTTCCGTCTCAGCCACAACGGCTGCGACCGGCTCACCGTAAAAATTTACGGTCTTTGCTGCGATCACAGGCTGATCGGGCACAAAGGGTCCAAAACGAGGCATCGGATCGGGCAGGTCAGCAGCCGATACAATATCAACCACACCGTCAACCTGGAAAGCAGCTTCGGTATCAATGGACAAGATTTTTGCTTTGGGAACATCAATGCGCACCAGTTTGACATGCAGCATATCTTCCATCCGCATATCACCAGTGAATTTCAATTCACCTGTGACGCGTTCATAAACGCCTTCTCGTTCAACTGATTCGCCGATGTACTTCTTTGTATTATCCATACTGTTCTCGTGACGGTTGTCGGTCATTATTTTCCAGTAACTTTATTTACAATCTCAACAAATTCTTCATCAGAAACAAGACCTTGTTTCTCAAGCGAAAGGGTCTTGATTTCGGTCAGTACAGCCATTTGATCATCATGTGAAAGGGGTTCTAATCCGAGATCGCCAAGTTTCATTTCCACTGACATCAAACCGGACTTCTTACCCAAAACATATTCTGCTTCCCGGCCAACCCAGGCAGGATGAATCCCAAACATAGCCAGAGGTTGCTTCCGTACCAAATCAACGCCCATCCCGGATTCACGGGTAAATGTACGACGGCCGATAATAGGTTTCGATTGAGCAATCTTGAATTTACTGCGGCGGATCACTTCCATCGACACGTCATAGAGCTTGTCATATTTAATATTTGTATCAACGCCATAAAGGGTCTTGGCAGAGACTGCGGTTTCATCCAGAGGAGTATTCCCAGTCCGCTCGCCTAAGCCTGCGACGGAGACATGAGCTACTTCTGCACCAGCGGTCATACAAGCCAGGGAGGTTGCCACGCCCATTCCAAAGTCAGCATGGGTATGAATCTCAATTCGTTTGCCGGTCATGCCTTTGATGTGTTTTGTCAGCCAAACAGCCGCCTGAGGGGTGAGCGAACCAGACGTATCCACAATGCCAATACCATCCACAGCTTCGAGGGTACCCACTTCATTCATTACCCGGTCAAAAAAGGCTGGCTCCGCTCGGGTGCAATCCATCGGGAAGAGCACTACTTCCAGCCCCTTATTCTTGGCATATTTCGCCCAGTGGGAAGCCTTATTAACAACATCATCCTCAGTCCAGTCCTTAAACTGATTTTTCAAACGAGGGGTGCCAACAGGGAGTTCCAAAATTATGCCATCAACGCCGCATTCAAGAGCTAATTCAACATCGCTTTCCATACCGCGGGAGAGGACGAAAACCTGAGCATTCGGCTTGAGTGCCACAACACCTTTTGTTGCTTTGATATCTTCTTCGGAAACAGCGGGAAGCGCCACTTCAATCCGATCCACACCAAGATCATCCAACAACGCCGCAATGGCGATCTTGTCTTCAGCACGGAAGGCCACACCGGGGCTCTGTTCGCCATCTCGAAGAGTCACATCGTGGAATTTCAATCGTTCTGGCAGGTCAAAATCCTTGCGGACCTCTTCCAGATAATTGAAACTGCTAACCCAATAATTTTCATTATGAAATAAAGATTCGTTCATGATTACTCCTATTTAGTCAATAATTAATCTTCAACAATTGCAACGGCACGGGTCCAACCAGCGGAACCGCGTTCAATCTTCACAGGGAAGCAAGCGACTTTGAAGCCGGTCGCTCCGGGGAGTTGGTCCAGATTTGCCATTTTTTCAATTTGTAAATATTCACGCCGGCGGCCATAGAAATGCGAAGGCCAGAGTTCTTTTTGATCACCGGTCTTATGATAGGCTTCCACCATTTTCGCAACAGGCCGATCAAGGCCCCAGCCATCAATCCCGATGGTACGGACACCCTGATTCAGAATGTACTCGGTGGCTTCCATAGTCAAGCCGGATTGTGCAGGCAAGTATTTGGTGGTACCCCAGAATTTATCGGCACCGGTTTGGATCAGAACAATGTCACCTTCCTGAAGTGTGTGACCGATTTTGTCCAATGCTTCAACCACATCGGCTTCCGTAATACCGGAACCCTGCTCGAGGTGACGCATGTCAAGGACAACGCCCTCGCCAAAGCACCATTCCAGAGGAACCTGGTCAATGGTCTTAGCAGGTTTCCCGTCAACTTCCGGACCGTAATGCCAGGGGGCATCCACATGGGTTCCGGAGTGCGTGCTGGAATTCACCTGATCGGACGCTAACGCCATGCCATTTTCGAAATCAGTTGGATCGATTTTTGCCAGAGCGGCCAACCGACGCGCACCTTCGGCGTGGGTTGAGTGAGAAATCGAGGGTGGAAAAGGTTCGCTAGCATAATTCTGATGCGGCAAGCTAAGATCAATAATCTTTGTCATACGAAGTAAACTCCTATTCTTGGTATTTCAATGCAGCTGCTTTGACAGCGTCGATAATATTTTTATATCCCGTGCAGCGGCAGTAATTGCCCGATAATGCTACGGCAATCTCTTCCTCTGACGGGTTTTTGTTGTTATCCAATAAATACTTTGCAGACATAATCATGCCTGGGGTGCAAAATCCACACTGGACGGCTCCCTGGTCAATAAAAGCTTGTTGAATAGGATCCAACTTCTCCTGACCGCCTAAGCCTTCAATGGTCACGATCTCATGACCATCGGCTTCAACAGCAAGAACCAAACATGAATTTACGCTCTTGCCATCCATTAGCACAGTGCAAGCGCCACATTCGCCAATCCCGCAACATTCCTTCGGGCCAGTGATATTTAGTTGTTCTCGTAGGACCCAAAGCAGGGTTTTATGTGATTCAACTTCAATGTTATAAATTTCACCATTGATGGTGCAGGAAATCGGATAAGTCCGGGTTTCAGCTTTTTGCGTCATGATGCCTGACCTTCTAAAGAGTTAATTGATTGTTTTAGTGCGCGCAGCGCCAAAGTCACAACCATCGCCCGCCGATATTCCTTCGACGCACGAACGTCTGTAATCGGTGATGCTGCTTGCATTAATTCTTCAACCAATGCTTTCTTCTGTGCCGGATCCCCCGCTGGATCACTGAGCAAACCTGAAGGATCTTCAACAATAAAGGGCACCGGTGCTGCTGCACCCACAGCAAACCGGGTTGGCCCATTACGAAAAACCTGGCAACATAGGTTAATGGTGGCCAAGTCAGCACCTCGGCGCCGAGTAAGCCGGGTGAAGCTAGCAGCTTGGTTAGTTGCAGGGAGAGGAAGAACAAGGCCGACTAAGAGCTCGCCTTTTTCAAGAACGGTCTTGCCGGGGCCTTGGAGGAAGGACTCAACCGGAATCAATCGACTTGAATCCATTTTTAAACATTTTATTTTGGCACCATAGATGAATAATGGCGGGAGCGAGTCACCTGCGGGAGAAGCATTACAAATATTCCCGCCGATTGTTGCCCGATTTCGGATTTGGACTGACCCCACTTCGCTGGCTGCATCAGCCAAGGCAGGGAAATGTTCAAGGATTACAGGATCAGTGCTGATCTTTGCAAATGTTGTCAGAGCGCCAATGTGAACGTTCTGCCCAACAATCCGAATACCACCATTCAATTCATCAAGTGATTTCAGATCAACGACAATATCAGGAGCGAAGTGGCCGCTTTTTAGCCTGGCTAACAGGTCTGTACCACCCGCGAGGAATCTGATACTCCCTCCCTCTTGCTGAATGATATTGAATGCGTCTTGAATGCTACGAGGTTTATAGTATTTAAAGGTTTCCATAAAGAGGAGGTCTGTGTTTTGTTTGGTTAAGTGATTTTTTCTAATAATCTGTCTCGGGAATATATCCGATGGAAATGCAGCGCCTCAATGGCTTCATCAATTTTCTTGGCCTCGATCAACTCCAATAATTTTTCATGATCAAATTGAGAGTGCTGAGCCATGTCCTGAACCAGAGAGAATACTGAACGGCTGCGATTTAACTCGGCTTTATTCCAAAGGTCATCGATTAATTCATAAAGCAAGGGGTAAGGACAGTAAGAATAGATCTTCATGTGAAAGGCACGGTTTTCGATACCGTACGCATGCATATCGCTTGATTCCACATTTTCGTCCATTTCTTCTTTTAATTTTCGGAGTTCCGCCATCTCCTCTTCCCCAATATTGGGAATTGCCTCACGCATCGCCAATTCTTCAAGATGATAACGAATGGTCAAAATTTCTTGCAGAGCATCGGATGAAAACTCAGCAACACAAGGCGAATGATGCGGATCCTGTTTAACCAACCCTTCAGAGATTAGTCTCCGTATGGCTTGGTTGACCGGGATAATACTAACCCCTAGTTGCTTGGATAAAGTACTCAGACTGATTTGCTGGTTCGGACGCAGGTCACCCCCGAGGATTGCTTCCTTGATCATATCGTAAGCAAAGTCCTCTTTCAGTTGAGGCGGTCGATTATTTGATGTTCCAAATGGGTTATCCATACTTTATATTTTATAAAACATAAAGTATATTGTCAAGGCATTAACCCAGATTAACAACCAATTAACTGCCACTTGACATAAAAAAAGAGGCTTGGGATGAAAAACTGGCCCAAACCTCTTACTTTTTTCTATAAAATTGCGTTCAAGCGCTAATATAACCCCTTAATTGTTCCATTCGTTCTTCCAGACCCGGTTCACCAGTCATGAGCCGGCGAACAGCAAAGATGCGAATATCAGAAAGCCCATTCTCAGCCAACAATTTTTTCAACTCATCCATGAAAATTCCGGAATCATTTTCTTCTGAGGTATCTCTGTTGGTTCCCAACATGGTTCCCTTTCCCTTGGTTGAATCGACACCGCAGGACGGGCTGGGGTTCATCCCCAGAACGCCGACCACATCAAAACCGAGTGCAAGGTAATCCTTAATTTGCTTCACAACAATCTTGGCAACCTCACGGAATTTCGCCCGCAGTGGCTCCAGGATGATATCGCCATAAGCGTATTTTTCCAAACCCAGAACCTCATACTCTGGGCAGGGCATTTGAATGATCCCCAATCCACTGTCCAACAGAGTCTTGATTAAGGGGACATTTGCGCCTTTGAATGCAGCACCTTGTGGGAAGCGAGTGTTGATGTTCAACCAGCAATGGCTGATGAAAATAACCCGTCGCTCCCGTTCGTCATCAAGAAAAACATATCCCAACCGGTAAGCATCACCAAAACCTCCCTCAAATTGAATATCACCGGTGCCCCAAAGCGCCATAAAGAATGGCATCTTTTTATCGACAATTTTCTGCAAAGTATCAGCGGAGCATTTTAGCGTAAACCCAGCTTCTCCCCTCTCAACCGGGACGAACTGGCCATCTTTACTTTGCCAGTAATGATCCTCCCCGTCCACTTCCCATTTAACCAGTTGATCCCAATCCTTCAGCCGAAACGGGGTCAACGAATTTTCGTTTGCTCGTGTAAGCATCGTATCAACCAATTGTTTAATCACCATAATTTCTCCTTTGATGGTTAGTTGTAGCCCCTTAATCCAAAAAGATTATACAGAAAACTAAAAATATTTCCTAATAAATCATCAAAAAATGGATAAAAGTCATATATTAAACGATGAAAACGATTGAATCAGGTTGTTTTAATTATCTTTGTAATGGTAAGATAGAAAATCTCATGCGATTATCTACGCCAAGGTGTAAAGGTCGGAGGCAAAAATTGAAGATTGTATCCCTGCAAAAAGCTGTGAAATATATCAAAGATTCCGATTTGCTGCTAATTGGGGGATCAGGTGGAGGGCATGCCGTACCGGAAGCCCTGATTGTCGCACTTGAAGAAAGATATCTGGCAGAAAACCAACCGCATAATCTGACGCTGCTACACCCTGTGGGCATAGGCGACAATATCAGCCAGGGGGTTGGCCATCTGGCCCATCCCGGCTTGGTAAAAAGAATTGTGACAGGCGCGCTGGTCAACAGTCCAGCTTTCCAAAAGCGTGCTGCTGAAAACACCGTTGAAGCTTATACCCTGCCACAGGGTGCCCTCTCTCAATTGATGCGCGAAATGGCAGCTGGCAGACCTGGCTTACTTTCTCATGTCGGGCTCCACACCTATATTGATCCCCGCCAGGACGGTGGACGTCAGAGTAAATGTGCCAAGGAAGACCTGGTGGAACTGGTCAAACTGGACGGAAAAGAATGGATCTTTTATAAGCCCTATTGTGTAGATGTGGCATTTCTTCGAGGTACTACTGCTGATGAAGACGGCAATGTCTCGATGGAAAAAGAAGCCGTTTTTGGAGAAATGCTGCCTATGGCCCAAGCCACGCACCGAAATGGGGGCTTGGTAATCGTCCAAGTTGAACGAATCACCCAGCGTGGCACCATCCCTGCCAAAAACATCAAGATACCCGGTATGCTGGTGGACTTAATCGTAATAGACCCGCATCAACGCCAAACCTATCTTACAGATTACAGCGCAGCCTACGCCGGTGAGATCCGATTACCTGAAGACTCAATCACACCACTCCCCTTCAATGCCCGTAAGATCATCGCGAGACGAGCGGCAATGGAACTTCGCCCTAACGCCATCTGCAACCTGGGCGCCGGTGTTTCCACTGGCATTGGCACCATTGCAGCAGAGGAAGGGATTGCGGGAGAGATAACTTTGACCAATGAACAGGGGCTGAACGGTGGTTCGCCCTCCTCTGATGCTGGTGCGGCCATTAATTACACCTCCATAGTGGACCAGCCCTATCAATTTGATTTCTATGACGGGGGTGGGTTGGATCTGGCTTTTCTTTCTTTTGCTGAAGTTGATGCCAACGGGAGTGTGAACGTCAGCCGTTTCGGTGATCGGATCATTGGTGTGGGTGGTTTTGTCAATATCAGCCAAAATGCCAAGAAGGTGATGTTCAGCGGCACTCTCACCGCAGGCGGATTGGATATTGCTATTGAAGATGGAAAATTAAATATCCGAAAAGAAGGACGCAGCAAGAAGTTTGTCTCAAAGCTGCAGCAGGTAAGTTACAATGGCAACTTCGCTGACCAACGCGGACAGGAAGCCCTTTATATCACTGAAAGGGCAGTCTTCCGCAAGAAAGATGGTCAGCTTGAACTGATTGAGATCGCTCCGGGCATCGACCTTGATCAGGATGTACTAAATCAGATGGAGATCAACCCCCTGATCTCACCTGATCTAAAATTAATGGATGAACGTCTCTTCAGGCCTGAACCAATAGGTCTTAATGCAGACTTGCTGTCCAAATCCCCTCTAAATATTCCCGAGCGGTTGCGCAAGGAGGAGTGAATGACCAACCAAAAACGAAATGGCTTTTCTGAGGAAACCTCCGCCTTTCAGGTGACCAGCCCAGTAGATAACGTCGCCTTAATCACCATCCAGTCTGAGCCCCTCGGGGTGCTGCGCCATGCGGTCAAAAGGGCATTGATGTCGGCTATACGAAAACTAGAAGATGATCCCAAAATTCGCTGCTTGTTGTTGACCGGGGTCGGAAAAGCCTTTTCGGTCGGCTCAGATATTCACGACTTCAGCCCCGAACCCGGCTGGCTGTTGGAAAATGACTACTGGGAATCCTCCCTCAACCAGATGATTGAGGATGCCCGGTTCCCCGTGATCGCCGTATGCAACGGCTTCACTTTTGGTGGCGGCGCAGTCCTATCACTGGCTTGCGATTTCCGAATTGCAGCTGACACCGCCAAATTCGGTTTCCCTGAGGTCAAAGTTGGCGCTTTCGCCTCCGGCAGTGGTACCCAACGCCTGCCGCGGCTTGTTGGTCGCGGAAGAGCGCTGGATCTCCTTCTAACCGGCCGCACTGTTGATGCTGAGGAAGCCCTACGGATCGGTTTGGTGGAATATGTTTTTCCTTCTGCAACCCTCATGGAGGAGGCTTTAGGCATTGCACAGACAATCGCCTCCTACGCCAGCTCATCCATTGAATCCACAAAAATATGTGTCAACGCAGGCCTCCGAGAAGGAATGGAAAAAGGATTGGTTTTGGAAAGTGACCTGCGGGTAAAAACTGGTGGAAACGCAGATTCGCTGGAAGGCCGCAATGCCTTTCTAGATAAAAGACCTCCAAAATTCAATCAGGATTAGAACCGTAACAATCATGCGATACCTGACCTATCTGGACGAGAATGGGAAACACCAGCCAGCCTGTCTGATGGATGGCCGGGCGGTTGAATTTCCACCGCTCTTGCAGGCCATTGGTGAAATAACAACTTTTCAAGCACATTCAGTAAAAGGCCTCCTCTCACTAACCCCAGCGCAAAAGGCACTCCTGAACCAAACCTGTTTAAATCACTTAAACATGGGAGAGGGCCTTGACCTGGATAAACTCACCCTTGCCCCTCCTATCCCCAATCCCGGCAAGATAATTTGCATTGGGATGAACTATCCATCCAGGGCAGACACTCCTAGGCCTGAATATCCGGTCGTGTTCCTGAAGCCGACCAGCGGTCTCTCATCTCATCGTGCACCGATACGCCTTGCCAGAGCCTGTGAAAATGTCCATTTCGAAGCAGAATTAGCCTTTTATATCGCTGATACCTGCCACAACGTTCCCCTTTCGGAAGCCCGGAGTCACATTGCTGGATATACCATCGCGAATGATGTTGGCGATCAAACGATTGAAAAACGCACATCTCAATGGACCAGTGGGAAAATGTTCGATACTTTCACACCTACAGGCCCAGTCTTCGTGCCCGCCGATGAAATAACAGACCCACAGGACTTGATGATCCGAACCTGGCGCAACGGCGACCTGGTGCAGGAATCCTCAACCGTCAGGATGCTATTTACCGTGGACGAAATCTTAGCCTATCTATCCACCCTTACTACGCTCCAACCTGGTGACCTTGTCCTGACAGGAAGCCCAAAATTATTTCATGGCGAATTGGTTTTCCATCCACCCCTGGAACCCGGTGAAGAGATCAAAATCACAATCTCGTCGTTAGGCACCCTTATTAATCATATTGAACAAGGAGCATAAACCGATGCAAACCTATCCGATGGCCATTATCACTGAACCAGGAAAGGTCGCTTTTGAAGATCATCCCATGAACAACCTACTGCCTGATGAGGTGCGGATTAAGGTCAAATACGCGGCAATCTGCGGCAGCGATCTGCACTTATACAAAGGTCTGCATCCTTCTGTCTCCTTGCCCAGCGCCGTGGGGCACGAACTCTCCGGCGTAGTCATCGAAAAGGGCTCGGAAGTGACAAACCTTCAGGTTGGTGATCGAGTAACGGTGGAGCCAGTCATCGCCTGCGGGAAATGCCATTTTTGTCTGCGAGGTCAATACCACCTTTGCCAAGATGTCAGTTTCCACTACCGGCGTGGGCAAGGTGCTTTTGGCGAATATTTCATAGCCCCCGCCCGGTATGTTTTCCGCCTTCCCGATTCGGTATCGCTGGAAACGGGGGCATTGGTTGAACCCCTTTCGGTAGCTCTGCACGCTGTTAATAAATGCGAAATGCACCTTGGTCAATCTACTGCAGTGTTCGGTGCAGGTGCGATCGGCCTACTGGTCGTTATGCTAGCTAGCCGTCGGACCCAAGGACAAACATTCTCTATTGATATCAATCAATTCCGACTGGATAAAGCCCTCGAAATTGGTGCCACCATGGCGATCAATAACCTTGAAGAAAACTCTGTCGAAACCATCCTCAACCAGACTGAAAGGTTGGGCGTGGACTTTTCTTTTGAAGCTGCTGGCTTTGCCCAAACATTGGAACAAACACTCCAGTCAGTACGAAAAGGCGGCTTGTCCACTTTAATTGGTATTTTTGAAGATCCCTTCCCCAAAGTGCCAATCAACCTCTTCATCCAAAAAGAGATCACTCTCTCCGGTTCGCAGGGCTATAACTGGGATTTTCAGGATGCCCTCACAATCCTGGATCAAAACAAGCTCTCATTGGAAACATTGGTAACACATCGGTTTCCATTGGAAAAAGTACAGGATGCTTTCAGCCTGCTGACACAGCGAGGTAATCAGGCCATTAAAGTGCTGATTGAGATGTAAAATCAGCTGGTCAATATCCTTATAAATTACTCTGTAAAACAAAAAGCCTCCCGATTAAGGGAGGCATATTTATTATCGATAAACATGATCAAAGAGACGCATTTTGACTCATAGTATTCGATGCAACCAATAGCTGCAAAAGAAATCTACAACATACTCTGGTTGATCTTATCCAGACTTTCCTTGGAAGGTCGCATCTTACTGTTGGGAACTCTATTCAGCGGTTCTTCCGTCAGGTTCATGAAATCATAGAGTGATGGCTGGTCAGGATCGACATAGATCAATCCGGTCACGAGGTAATGATCTCGCTCACCTTTTTCAAGGATTTTCAAAGCCTGCCACTTATCCGTCGGATCATAATCCGTTTCCAGTTTTTTCAAGACAACCACTGAGCCATCGTGCAAGGTCACTTCCTTGAAGGAACCTTCTTCGAATTCATCCAAAATAATCGCTCTCTTTGTCGGCACGAATGAAATATCATGCAGCGGCGCTTCATGTTGACGGCCCCATTGATACGAGTGAAGTGTATCCTCGCGGTTATTAAAGCTTACACAAGGACTGATAATATCGATCACTGAAGTGCCATTGTGACTAAGCGCTGCTTTCAACAGCTCACGAACTTGCTTAGGGTCGCCGGCAAATGATCGAGCCACAAAGCTAGCATTCCCCACCAGAGCTTCTTTGACAATATCAATCGGCATGAAGGGGTTCATTCCTTGGTGCTTAAGCTCCAGACCTTTCTCCGCCGTCGCAGAGAATTGCCCCTTGGTCAGGCCATAAACACCGTTATTCTCAATGATATAAACCATTGGAAGGTTGCGGCGGATGAGATGCTTGAACTGACCAATACCAATGCTGGCCGTGTCACCATCGCCGGAGACGCCTATCACTTTCATGCTGCGATCCGCAAAGGCTGCTCCCAATGCCAATGAAGGCATCCGGCCGTGCAAACCGTTGAACCCAAAGGATTTCTTCAGGAAATAGGTCGGGCTCTTGCTTGAACAGCCGATCCCGCTGAATTTGACGATCCGTTCGGGGGGAATGTTCATCTCATAGCAGGCCATGATGATCTGGGCTGATATAGTATTGTGCCCACAACCCGGGCAAAGAGTGGATTTCTCACCACGATAATCTGTACGTGTTAGACCAATTTGATTGGTTGATGCTTCTTTTTCAGCCATGTCTCTAGCCCTCCCTATCCATCAATGCATTCACAATCAGATCTGCCGTCATTGGCAGCCCGTCCATAAATGCAATGGAGACCATTTTCTCAGTCATGTGACAGTAATCCAGCGACAGGATCTGATGCAGATGTCCATCCCGGTTCAATTCCGCCACGTAATTGACATCATGTTCTTCAATAAACTTTCTCACTTCTTTGGAGAAAGGCAGTGCCCTGATCCGCATGAAATCACATTTGACTCCAAGGGCTTCCAGTTTATCCTGAGCTTCCAACATGGCCGGCTCTGTAGAACCCATAGCGATCAGCCCGATCCTGGCCCCTTCCAAACGGCGGAATTCCGGTTTAGGAAGGTCTTCGCGGGCATTTTCAAGCTTCGCCTTGATTCTATCCATCACCCTAACCCAAACTTCAGGTGCCTCACTGTAATTGCCATATTCATCATGCCCGGTACCCCGGGTGAAATATGGGGCTTGGGGGTTTTCATTTCCCATCACCGTCCGATAGGGAATGCCGTCGCCATCCACATCCAGGTAGCGTCCCCAATCTCGCCCGAAGTTCTTCAAGTCCTCTTCCCAGAGGATCTTGCCGCGATTTATCGGCTGGTCCGGATAATCAAATTTTTTGGTCATCCAGAGATTCATCCCCAAATCCAAATCACTCAGGATGATAACCGGGGTCTGGTATTTTTCAGCAATATCAAACGCTTGCCAGCCAAATTTAAAACATTCATTGACGGACGAAGGGATCAGGATGATCTGATTGGTATCGCCATGTCCCAGGAAATAGGTCAGATTGAGATCGCCTTGCCCGGTACGGGTCGGCAGCCCTGTACTGGGGCCAACGCGTTGCACATCCCACAGCACCAGCGGAACTTCAGCATAATACGCCAGGCTCATATATTCCGTCATCAGGCTGACGCCTGGGCCGGAGGTGGAGGTCATTGAGCGAATTCCAGCCCAACCTGCACCAATCGCCATACCGATTGAGGCCAGTTCATCCTCGGCCTGAACAACGGCAAAGGTGTTCTTCCCGGTTTCGGGGTCCTTACGCAATTCCGGTGCAAATATGTTGAGCGATTCGGCCAGGCTGGTTGCCGGTGTAATCGGATACCATCCGCAGAATTCAAACCCACCATAAATCGCGCCCAACGCGCCAGCGGTGTTGCCATCTGTCATGATGTAATCATCTAATGGCGGCATGGCTTCCACAGAATAACGGTCTTTCTTCTCCAGGTTATCCCTTGCCCAATCTGCCGCCATCTTCACCATTGCGAAGTTACTCTCGGCCACAGAAGATTTATTTTTGAATTGGCTAAGTAAGACCTCATGAACCACATCTAGTTCGATCCCCAACATCTGGGAGACCACCCCGACATAGACCATGTTTTCCATATAGTCCCGCAGGTTACGCGGAACCTCAGCTTCACTGATCAACTGCTTGACAGGCATGGGATAAGCAATCACATCGTTGCGATGGATAGGTACTGCAATATGATCCGCATAGAACACCACCCCGCCGGGCACATTGTAATCAACGTCCGCCGAAAAAGTGGTGGAGTTCATCTGAACGATGATGTCGTCATGGGCCACCCGGGCCAGATATCCATCCTTGGAAACTCGGATGGAAAACCAGGTGGGCAGACCTTTGATGTTGGAGGGAAATATATTCTTCCCGGATACTGGGATCCCCATATGGAACATGGCTCGTAAGAGGGTTGTGTTGGCTGTGGCGCTGCCAGAGCCATTGACCGTGCAAACTGTCATGCAAAAGTCATTTATGGCCTTCGACATATTCTGCCCGGTTTCCGATTCCTTTTTCATCTAGGCTCCTTCCTAAAGACTATTCAAAAGGCAGGTAAGTATGTTGCGTTTCACGCTGGAAAAGCAGGTCCATATGGGCAATCAGGGCCTGATAGCCAGCCAAATGGTCGTGGCGTGCGATGGCATCTACCATCTGCTGATGGTAACGCCATACACGTTCGAGGTATTTCCGGTCTTCATAGATGCTCAATCCAACAGCATCATAGATATCCCAATAACTCTCCAGGATACCTTGCACAAATTCGTTATCAAGCCGGCGATAAATGATCATATGCAGTCGGCGATGTTCTGTTTGGGGGATTTGGATGGGATCCGATTGCAGCTTCTGATTAGCAATTCGGATAATATCCTGCAACTCTTCAATATCACTAGGTGTCAGGCAGTTGACCGCCTGGTACCAGTACGACGCTTCGACATGATTACGAAGATCGGAATAATGTCGGAACGAATCCGGTTCCACGCTCACCGCAAAAGCCAGGCTCCTGGTCACAGCAGGGGCAAACCGATACGGCAAACATTTGATCCCTGTACGGGGTTTGACTTCCACCAGCCCCATCGCCCGCGCAACTTGCAGGGCCTCACGCAAGGATGCGATACTCACTCCAAGCTCATCACTTAAATCATTTAGACTTGGCAGAGTCTCGGCACCGCCAGCCATCTGGCGCGCGAGATACGTCATAAAACTGGAGAGTTGGTGGGAAAGAGGTGGACGTTTCATATTGGCGATTTCTAATTAATCAGATTAATCAGATGATTATAAAACCGAGTATATCACCAAGTGCGTTTGGTGTCAACGATTCGAAGAGTGTTACAATTCTTCCTAACAAAAATGGCAGTCAAATCAATTTAATTAGAAAGCCAATCCAATGAACTTGATCAAAACCATTGCAGCACAACTAAACCTCCCCGTTGGCAAAGTCCAAAACACTATTGATCTACTCGATCAGGGCAACACCATCCCCTTTATCGCCCGTTACCGCAAAGAAGTGACCGGAACGCTTGACGAAGAACAGATCCGTAATATCAATGAGACCTGGGAACGGCTGAAGAGCCTTGAGGAACGTCGGGAAATCATCCTTCAAACCATTTCTGAACAAGGCAAACTCACCGACGAACTGAAACAATCCATTCTCGAAGCCTCAACCATGACCGCCCTGGAGGACCTCTACCAACCCTACCGGCCCAAACGACGCACGCGTGCGATGATTGCCCGCGAAAAAGGCCTAGAACCCCTTGCGACGTTGATTATCGAGCAACAGAAAAAGAATCAAAGTTTATCCGCTTTAGTCAAGCCCTTCCTGACCGATCAGGTGACCTCAATGGAAGATGCTCTGGCCGGAGCGAAAGACATCGTGGCGGAAGAAATCAGTGAAAATGCCCTGGTCCGACAACTTACTCGAGAAAAGGGACTAAAATTCGGGAAGATTTCTTCCGAAAAGGTGCCGGACGTCAAAGATGAACGGGAAGTCTTCCAAATTTACTACCAATTCGAATGCGCTCTGAAATACCTCCGTCCCCATCAGGTCCTGGCCCTCAATCGAGGTGAGCGCGAGAAAATCCTGCGGGTGAAGATCACCATAGATGAACGCGATTGGCGTACGGCCATTCGCTCCCAATTTTCACCCAATCGCCGTTCCCTCTTCTTTGACGCGCTCAACGAAGCCTCGGATGATTGCGCCAACCGCCTGCTCCTGCCATCCATTGAACGTGATATTCGCAACTCACTGACGGAGGACGCAGACACCCACGCCATTGACCTCTTCGCCAAGAATCTCAAAGCCTTGCTGACCCAGCCGCCCTTGGCGGATCAGGTGATCTTGGCCATTGACCCGGGCTTTCGTACCGGCAGCAAGATTGCTGTGATTGATGAGACCGGAAAATTACTGGAAACCGGAACCATCTACCCCCATCCACCTCAAAATCAACGCGACAAGGCCAAACAGATCATCAATGCTCTGGTTGCAAAATACCATATTACGCTGATTGTGATCGGCAATGGCACCGCTTCACGCGAGACGGAGATGCTGGCTGCTGAAATCACCCAGGAGAATGCCAATCTACACTACCTGATCACCAGTGAAGCCGGCGCTAGTGTCTATAGCGCCAGCAAACTGGCCCGCAAGGAATTCCCAGATCTGGATGTCTCGATTCGCGGCGCTGTCTCCATTGGCCGCCGTGTGCAGGACCCACTGGCGGAGTTGGTCAAGATCGACCCGAAATCCATCGGCGTCGGCTTATATCAACATGATGTCAACCAGGCAAACCTCAATAACGCTCTGAATCAAGTGGTCGAGTCGGTTGTGAACTCGGTTGGCGTGGAGCTAAATACAGCTTCCAGTGCCCTGCTCACGCACATCGTGGGGATTGGCCCCAGTCTGGCGGAAAAGGTTGTTCAATACCGCGAAGAAAACGGCCCATTCCAAACCCGGGAAGCCGTCAAGAATGTCCCAGGTATGGGACCAAAGTCCTTTGAGCAAGCTGCCGGCTTCCTCCGCATCCGTGAAGGGGCCAACCCACTGGATGCCACAGCCATCCATCCTGAAAGCTATGACGTCGCTACCAAAGTTTTAGATAGACTCCAGTTACCTGAAATCACATCCACTTCTGACCGGATCAAACGTGTCCAAAAATTTACGGAATACACCGACCTCAACGCCCTGGCGAAATCCGTGAACACTGGCGTCCCAACCCTGACGGACATCCTGGATGAGATCGCTCGCCCTGGCCGTGACCCCCGGGAAGACCTCCCCAAACCTATTTTACGCGTGGATGTATTGAAAATGGATGACCTGACACCAGGGATGCAATTAAAGGGTACAATTCGGAATGTCGTTGATTTTGGCGCCTTCGTTGATATTGGCGTCAAAACCGATGGTCTCCTCCATCGTTCAAGAATTCCGCGTCAAATCCAATTACAGGTCGGGGACATCATAGATGTCATCATTCAATCCATCGACAAGGATCGGAATCGGATTGCCCTGGAAATGAAAGATAGCAACCCTTCATGACAGTACAAGCCGCAGATAATATCTCTGAATTCAGTTTCAAGACAAAATACAAGACCAATCGAAACTCAGCAGGTCTTTGGATCTCCTCTCATGCCATTCACCAATGGCCCTGGATCATCATGGCCCTGATCGGTGCGATCAGCAATGCCGCCCTGGCCGGCGTTGTGCCGATCTATATCGGCAAGGCCTTCAATGAGGTGATTAAAGGCTCCCCCTCGCTCGCCATTATCGGACGCTATGCCCTGATCATTGGGCTTTCGCAAGTCCTTCGAGGTTTCCTGCAATTCACCCGTAATTTTGGCTTCGAGATCATCGCACAGAAAATTGAACGCGTAGTTCGCCAGGAACTCTATGTGAACCTTCTGGGTAAGAGTATGACCTTCCACAACCTCCAATCCGTTGGCGATTTGATGGCAAGGGCAACCAATGATGTTCGCGAAGTAAATTACATGTTCAGCCCTGGGTTCAATCTGGTGATCGGCTCATTGAATTTCCTCTTTATCCCGCTCTTCGTCGGGCCAAGTTACAATCCCGCGTTAATCGTTGCGCCAACATTTTTTATCGTTCTTTACGTTCTCGCACTCTGGCATTACCTGAGAATCCTCAATCCTGTAACCAACACCGTTCGTCAGAATTTTGGTCAACTTAACAGCCGTTTGGCGGAAGCCATCGACGGTGTTGAAATTGTCAAAGGTTCCGCCCAGGAAGATGCTGAAATCAATCGGTTCCGTGATAACGCCATCGCCTACCGAGACGCATCCGTCTTTCAGGGTGATATCGAAAGTCGCTTCTTGCCGATGCTCCTATTGGGCATCACCATGGCGCTTGGTCTGGGTCATGCGTTGTACCTCCTGCAGCAAGGGGCGATCAATATCGGGGATGTTATCTCCTATTTTGGCACCCTCTCTCTTCTCGGCTTCCCCACCTTCACCTCCCTGTTCGCTTACTCCCAAATCTCCCTGGGATTTGCCGGTGCTCGCCGGATCCTGCAATTGATGAATACAGAAAACAAACTGGATCAGAACGTTACAGGCTATGATAAGCCAATTACAGGTGAGATCACCTTCGATCACGTGTCCTTCGGCTACAACGACGAAGAAACCTGCCTGGAGAAAATAAACATCAAGATCACGCCAGGCCAGACAGTTGCCATCGTGGGTCAAACCGGCTCCGGCAAGACCTCCCTGGTCAAGTTGATCAACCGAACATTTGATGTGCGTTCAGGCTCAGTCAAAGTGGATGGTGTAGATGTTAGGGATTGGTATTTGGAAGCCTTACGTAACCAAATCTCCATCATTGAACAGGACATCTTCCTCTTCTCCCGCTCCATTGCGGATAATATCGCCTTTGGTAAACCGGACGCCACCCGGGATGAAATCATTCAGGCAGCTAAAGAGGCTCAGGCGCATGAATTTATCCTCTCGTTTGAGAACGGCTACGACACCATCATCGGTGAACGCGGCACGACCCTTTCCGGTGGTCAGCGCCAGCGTCTGGCCCTGGCCCGTGCCTTCCTGACCTCGCCTCGTATCCTGATCCTGGACGATTCGACAAGTGCGATTGACAGCGAGACCGAGGACAAGATCCAGCAAGCCATCTTCCGGGCTGCAGAGGGTCGCACCACGCTGATCATCACCCACCGCCTATCCCAGATCCGGTGGGCCAATCAAATCGTCGTCATGCGCAAAGGCAAGATCTCAGCAATCGGAACGCATGAAGAGTTAATGCAAACATCACCTTCTTACCAGAAGATATTTAGCGAGTAATTATGGGTTTCTTTTCAGGCTTAGGCGCAGAACAATACGACCGTCAATATACCGACAAAAAACTCTTGAAGAGAATTGTTGATTACTTCAAGGTACAATCTCAGCGCTTGATTGTCATTGTTATCACAATCATCTTTCGAGCCTCCATTGAAGCCGCGACTCCGGTCATTGTAGCAAAAGGATTGGACCAGGTGACCGCCGAGACTGTTTCCACCCAGTTCATCCTAACCCTCTCCTGCATCGTGTTGGCGCTTGGACTCGTCAGCTGGGTGTGCAACCTGTTGCTGCGCCGTAATTCAGCACGGACCATTGCAGAGCTCTCCCGACAACTTTCCACCGATGCCTTCAAAGCCTCGGTGCGCCAGGACTTATCTTTTCACGATAATTTCTCCTCCGGCAAGATCGTCTCTCGGATCACATCCGACACACGTGAATTTGGTCAACTGGTCACCATCACGACCGACGTGCTCATGCACCTCTTCACGTCCATTATCCTGGGTGTCATCCTATTGCAAACAGAATGGCGATTGGCATTGGCGATTTTCATCCTCGTGCCGCTGCTCTTTGTCCTGGTGCTCCAATATCGCCATGCCGCCCGTAAGGTGACCCGCGAGGGTATGCGGGCAATGGCCAACGTCAATTCCACCATCAAGGAAACGGTCAGCGGGATCGCCATTGCCAAAAACTTCCGCCAGGAAGAAGCAATTTACAAAGAATTTGACGAAGCCAACCAGACCTCATACAAGGTCAATATTCGGCGTGGTTTCATCCTCTCCATAGTCTTCCCGATCCTCCGCACGGTCGGTGGGATCGCCACGGCCTTGCTGGTATATTATGGGGCAATGACCGTCCTGCAAGGGCTCGTGACAGCTGGCGCATGGTACCTTTTTCTCTCAACTCTGGACAGGTTCCTCTTCCCCGTAATGAGCATTTCCTCTTTCTGGACTCAGGTGCAGACTGGCCTTTCAGCGGCAGAACGCATCTTCGCCCTGATTGACGCAAAACATTCCGTCAAACAGGTGGAAGATATCAAACCAGATCGCTTGCTTGGCCGGATTGATATGAACCATGTGGATTTCAGCTATACACCGGACGAACCCATCCTGCAAGACTTCTCTCTGCATATCAAACCGGGGGAAACATTAGCCCTCGTAGGGCATACTGGTGCCGGGAAAACCTCCATCGGCCGCCTGATCACCCGTTTTTACGAATTCCAGGGTGGCGAAATCCTGATCGATGGGATTGATATCCGCCGCTTCAATCTGATTGCCCTCCGCCGCCAAATGGGGATCGTCTCCCAGGTGCCTTTCCTGTTTTCAGGTACCGTTGAGGATAATATCAATTATGGCTGCCCCGGCTGCGCCAAACATGACATCCTGCGGATTGCACGGCAAATAGGGGACGGGGAATGGCTGGAAACGCTGCCAAACGGTTTAGATACCGAGGTGGGAGAGCGCGGTTCACAGCTCTCGATGGGCCAGCGGCAACTCGTTGCCCTGATGCGGGTTCTGATGCAGAAACCCTCCATCTTCATCCTAGACGAGGCCACTGCCAGCATTGATCCCTTCACCGAAACCCAGATCCAAACCGCCTTGGATTTGATCCTTGCGGAGACCACCAGCATCCTGATCGCCCACCGCCTTTCCACCGTGAAATCTGCAGACCGGATCCTGGTCATGCGCCAAGGCGAGATCATTGAAGCGGGTAACCACCAGGACCTTCTGTCGCAAGGCAAGCATTACGCTGAACTCTATAACACCTACTTCCGCCACCAGTCCCTGGCTTATGTGGAAGAGTCGAAAAAATACGTCAGAAAATAGCCCCATTATATTGACATCAAAAAGCGCCCTCTTGGGCGCTTTTCTATTTCAAAACAACTTATTTTTCAGGGGGCATTGTATTGAACACATAATCCCATAAGGGATTGGAGACACCAAAGCGTTTATCCGGGGTCTGGAAGTGATGATGCATATGGTTGTGCCGAACCATACGAAAATAACCCTTTTTGATTGGAAAATGATGCGTGCCATAGTGGATCATGTCATAAGCTATATATCCCGTTATAAATCCCGAAAACACCGGCGACACCCAATTCGGGGCCATCAGAACATAAGTGAAGAGGAGATAATAGAGGCCGAAAAACACCAAAGCCAGGGGTATACTCACTGCCGGCGGCATCACCAGGCGGGTCTTATCCCGTGGCTGCGCATGGTGAACGCCGTGCATCAGGAATGAGAGCCGCTTCTGCCATTCATTCTTCGGCGGGAAATGGAACAGGAAACGGTGCAAGGTGTATTCTGCGAAAGTCCACAGGAACAAACCCAAAAGAAAGCCCAGCACGATGGTTAATGCTCCGCTGCCATCCAAAGCGATGCTGCGATAAAGGAAATATCCGACAACTGGTACCCAAATCACCAACACCGCGATTGGGCTGATGTGCGTAAAGAATTCCAGGAAATCAGCTTTGAATAAGCGGATCGGTTCTTCGTTATGAGCAACTTTTGATTCAGCCATTTGTACCCTCCAATAAATAACACTAAACCATAGTTTTAATATACATCATTTCTCGCTTGCAATATCAAACCCAAATCACACCTATACCAACCATTCAGAATGACTATCCGCTTACAAAACGAATATCAAATAGACCGATGCATGCTTGACATTTACTTAAGCAGCTTTTAAAATTCATTTGGCAACTGTTGGAAGTTAATGGGAAGAGTCCGCCGATTTTGGACGGCACCGAAGGGGCAAGGCCACAAGCTGAAACTCTCAGGTAAATGGACCCATTAAATAGACACCTCTGAAATACCGGCAACCGCTTCGGATGACGAATGGATCCCAAAGGCAGATTGACAGAGGACACGCTGAATTCTTTGTCCATAATTTAATTTTAGGAGTAATTACATGAGCACACCAATGGGATTAAAATACGCAAAAACAGACGAATGGGTCAAACTTGAGGGTGATGTCGCCACAATTGGTATCTCCGACTACGCTCAGGAACAGCTTTCCGATGTCGTCTATGTCGAACTCGCTGTTGAACCCGGTGACACCGTCAGCAAGGGCGACGCTATTGCCACTGTTGAGTCAGTGAAAGCTGCCGCCGATGTGAACTTCCCCGCCGATGGCGAAATTATTGAGATCAATGAAGCCGTTACTGAAAATCCGGAAACCTTGAACTCAGATCCCTATGACAAGGGCTGGCTGCTCAAAATGAAACTGTCCGATCCTGCCCAGTTGGATGATCTGATGGATGCAGACGCCTACGACGCCTACAATGAAAGCCGTGAGGGATAATGTTCACCCCTCACACTCCCCAAGAAATTGAGGAGATGCTGAAGGTTATTGGGGCTGAGACAATCGAAGAGCTTTTCGACAAGGTTCCGGAAAATTTCCGTTATCCGGAACTAAACATACCTGAGGGTCTTTCCGAAATGGAAATTGCCTCAGAACTTAAGGAAATCGCTTCGGCTAACGCCACAACGGATGAGTTCGTCTCATTCCTCGGGGCCGGCGCATATAATCATTACATCCCGGCCGCAGTGGATATGATCCTGCGCCGCGGTGAGTTTTATACCGCCTACACCCCCTATCAACCTGAAGTATCTCAAGGAACCCTCCAGGCCATTTTCGAATTCCAATCCCTGATGACGGAATTGACAGGCATGGATGTGAGCAACGCCTCACATTACGATGGCGCCACCGCAACCGCTGAGGCTGCCAATCTGGCCTATCATTTCTTCCGCGGGAAACGAAAGAAAATCTTGGTCTCGCGATCCGTAAATCCCCAATACCGCGAAACACTCCGCACCTATATGTCCGGCCTGGAAAATGTCCAGGTGATTGGTGACGAACCGGCGGCGGGAACATCCAGCGATCTCAACAAAATGCTGGCTCTGATTGACAAAGATACCGCCCTCGTCATTGTCCAATACCCCGATTTCTTCGGCCGCATTATTGACTATACGAAGTTAGTTGAAGCAGCCCATAGCCAAGGCGCACTGGTGGCTTTTGTGTTCAACCCCACCGCACTGGGTCTTCTCAAACCGCCCGGAGACTTTGATGTCGATATCGCAGTTGGCGAAGGCCAACCCCTTGGCATCCCCCTCTCCTATGGTGGCCCCTATCTCGGTATTTTCACCGTCAAAGATAAATATGTCCGCAAGCTGGCCGGCCGCCTAGTCGGTGAGACGGTTGACGAAGCAGGTGAACGCGCCTTCGTCCTCACGCTCACAGCGCGCGAACAACATATCCGCCGCGAGAAATCCACATCCAATATCTGCACCAATCAGGGTTTGATGGTCCTCGCCGCGACGGTTTACCTCAGTTTGCTGGGCAAGGCAGGGTTCAAACAAGTTGCCGATCTCTGCTATCAAAAGGCCCATTACGCTGCGGAACAGATCAGTAAAATTGACGGCTATGAACTGGCTTTCCCGGATACCCCCTTCTTCCACGAATTCGTGTTAACCACGCCGAAACCCGTCAGCATGATCAACGACCATCTACAGGAACACTGGATCCTGGGCGGGTATGACCTCAGCCAGGATTACCCGGACATGAAGAACAAGATGCTCATCGCTGTCACGGAAAAGATCTCCAAAGACGATATAGACGACCTTGTCGCCGTATTGCAGGAGGCCGATCATGATTGAACCTACCATCTACGAACTCTCCCAATCCGGTCGAAAAGGCGTCACTTTTGCCAAGTCCGATGTTCCGCATTACGATCTGCCAACGGAACTCCAGCGGGATTCACTCCATCTACCGCAACTTTCTGAGTTGGATGTCACCCGGCATTTCACCCACCTCTCCCAATTGAACTACTCAATTGATGGTGGCTACTATCCACTTGGGTCCTGCACGATGAAATACAACCCCAAGATCAACGAGGAAATGGCCCGTTTGCCAGGTTTGGCCAACGCACATCCCCTCCAACCGCTAGTTACCGTGCAAGGCGAGCTCTACCTGATGTACCAACTTCAGGAATGGCTGCAGGAACTCAGCGGCTTCCACAGCGTCACCATCCAACCCTCCGCTGGCGCGCAGGGCGAGTTGGTCGGCGCGATGATCATCAAGAAATACCACCAGGTAAACAATTCACCGCTGCGGACCAAAATCCTGATCCCCGATTCCGCCCACGGCACCAATCCTGCGACCTCCTCCATGAGTGGGTTCAAGGTGGTTGCCTTGCCCTCGGATGAACGCGGCAATGTGGATCTGGAAGCGCTCAAAGCCGAATGTGATGAAACCCTGGCTGGCCTGATGCTGACCAACCCCAACACACTGGGCCTCTTTGATGAGAACGTCCTCGAAGTGATCCGCCTGGTACACGAAGCCGGCGGCCTGGTTTATGGCGATGGCGCTAACCTGAACGCCTTGCTTGGGATCGTTCGCCCCGGCGACCTCGGCTTTGACATCATCCACTTCAACCTACACAAGACCTTCTCCACCCCGCACGGTGGTGGTGGCCCTGGGTCCGGCCCCGTGGGCGTCTCAGAAGCCCTGGCGGAATACCTCCCCAGTCCGATTGTCACAATCCTTGAGGAAGGTGACGACGAAACGCCACCCTTCTTTGGGTTCTACACCCCCAAGTTATCCATCGGCCGCATGAAAGCCTTCTACGGGCAATTTGGGGTGCATATCCGTGCCTTTACCTATATTGCTATGTTAGGCGCTTCTGGGCTGCGAGATGTGGCTGAGAAGGCCGTTCTGAACGCCAATTACCTGATGGCCAAGGTCAAAGAAGACTATCCGCTCCCCTATGACCGGACCTGCATGCATGAATTTGTTGTGGAAGGTACCTGGAAGGATCTGCCCGATATTCACGCGCTGGATGTCGCCAAACGCCTGATGGATTACGGCTTCCATCCGCCAACAAACTACTTCCCTCTGATCGTCCATGAAGCATTGATGATCGAGCCGACTGAAACGGAAAGCATGCAGACGCTGGACGCCTTCGCTGCGGCCATGAAAGCCATTGCCAAAGAAGCTCGCGAAGATCCTGAACTCCTGCATACGGCACCGCATAACACGCCCATCCGCCGCTGCGACGAAGTCAAAGCCGCCCGAGATTTGGTGCTCTGCTGCTGGATGCCGAAATAACAATTTCATTCCACTAAAATTAAAAATAGAGGCGCATTTAGCGCCTCTATTTCTTTTACTTCTCTCCCTTCCACATCTTATTACTAGCTGAGATCGCAAAGATATTCTTCAGGGAAAGAAATTAGCTCAACTTAAGACCCTTAATTATTAAATATACTTCTTTCTATCATTGATATTATTGAATTTATAATTATAATTATAAAAGATTAGGTCCTTGCATTTAAATAATATAGAGATGGGAATTAACAAAATGATAGACCAAACTCGGATTGAAGAAATCAAGGCTGAACTGATTCAAAAAGAACGAGACGAATTGCGAGCGTACAAATTCACCAATACAGAAGTTCCCGATGAATGTTTCACCTCAGATCAGATGTCGGATGTCCCCGCCCCACCCCTTGAAAAAGCCATACCAGCAGACGCAATCCTTATTGATCTGCCCTCAATTGATGAGATTTCTCTTGGTACGATGCCATTGATCCAGGTATTTAAAAAGCGGCGCAGTCACCGGGTGTTCACCGATGAACATCTCTCAATTGAAGAGTTGGCCTTCCTTTGCTGGTCCGTTGCCGGCGTACACGAAATCGGACCGAAAAACATCTGGACCAAACGAACCTCTCCTTCAGGTGGCGCCCGTCACCCCTTTGAAACCTACCTGGTCGTCCAACGGGTTGAAGGTCTTGAACCTGGGATTTATCGGTATTCAGGCCTCCAAAACAAATTAGTCCTGGTGAAAACCGGCAGTGATTTTTGTCAATATTTGGCGGACAACGCCATGCAAAATTTTGTGAAAGACAGCGCAGTGGTCTTCATCTGGACGGTCGTCCCCTACCGCAACGAGTGGCGTTATCTCTTTACTTCCGCAAGGGAAATGGCTATGGATATTGGCCATTATTGTGAGAATTTATATCTCGCCGCCGAGTCGATTGGCACAGGGACCTGTGGTGTGGCCAGCTACGAACAGGACCTTCTGGACGAAATGCTGGAAGTGGATGGCAAAGATGAATTCACGATCTACATTGCCCCAGTCGGAAGAATAACTGAATAAAACTTCCACCAGCATTCAGTGAACCAGATTCTGCTTAGGAGATTGTCATGCCAGTAACAGAGATCGACAAAACCACAGGCAGCCTAAATCCACCAATTACAGTTGCTCTCCGTTCGGAAATATTGGGAGAAGCTCGAAAAATCTATATCCAGTTACCCGAAGGCTATGGTCAATGCCAAAGAAACTATCCGGTCTTTATTGTCCTGGATGGCGAGTGGTTGTTTGATATTGTTAGAGCGAATCTTCTCTTTTATTCCGATGTCGAGGTCATGGGTAATATCCTGCCCAAAATGATCCTTGTGGGAATTGAAAATACTGACCGTGACCGCGATTTTGTCCCGACGCCTGATCCTCAGGATCCACCTATGTTCAAAACCGCGGGCAAGGCAGACATTTTCGCTAAATTCCTTTCTCAGGAGCTATTTCCATACCTCGAACACGAATACCAAGTATTACCGGATCGCACAGTTCTCGGCTGGTCATTCAGCGGCTTGTTTGCACTATATGCTGTCGTTCAGCTTCAGGACTTATTTGATAACTACCTTTGCCTTGGCCCAGCCATCTGGTGGGATAATGAACTTGTCATTCGGCTCTTTAAAGAAACCCCACTCAGAAACAAGAAACGAGCTGTCATCACCTGTGGGACGGATGAAAGAGGCGGTGAGGTCTACGAATCCGTTCAAAACCTGCTAAAGTTTCTCGAAGATGAAAAACCAGCCAACTTTGATTTTGAATATCTCGAGTTTGATGATGTTGGACACAGCTGGAGTGTCCCGCAAGCCATCGCTCAGGGATTACTCCACCTTTTCAAAGGTTATGTCCCCAAAGACGAGATCAAAACCACCGCAGCACTGAAAGAGTATTATAAAAATCTATCTGATCTTTGGGGCTATGATGTCATTGCCCCCGACTGGTTCTTACTGGATTTGATGAACAGACTTTGGGAGGCTGATGACAGAGATTCGGCATTTGAAGTGTTAGAGATCCTCCTCGTTCATCACCCCAATTCCTCCCTGGCACATTTCTACCGTGGGAAATACCTGGCTCTGCTTAACCAAATGCCCGAAGCACTCGAATCCTACTGGGAAGCACTTAAGGTGGAATTATCCCATCCGGTGCCAAATAACATTTACCTGCGAAGTTACCGAAAGAAATTTGAAGAATTCTCTAAAACATCAAATTAAAAAATAGACCCGCTTGTTGTTGCAAGCGGGTAATGAATCTTGGTTGTTTTATTCTTATTCATCCTTCAAAGTCAGACTCACTGGGCAATGATCAGATCCCATAATGTCATCGTGGATCACAACATCCTCCACCTGATCCATCAGGCTTTCCGACACCAAATAATAGTCCAACCGCCAGCCAACATTTCTGGCCCGGGCATTCATCCGATAAGTCCACCAGGTATATCCAACTTGCTCAGGATAAAGCTGCCGGTACGCATCCACAAAGCCATGTTCGAGATACTTATCAATCCAAACCCGTTCCTCGGGTAAAAAACCTGTGTTCTTTGAATTGGATTTCGGATTCGCCAGGTCAATTTCATTATGAGCGGTATTGAAATCGCCGGTGATGATGACCTTCTTACCTTCCTGATGTAGCCCATCACATATTTTCAGCAGTTCATCGTAGAATTCCAACTTATAGGGCACTCGGGCATTTTCCTGGCCGCCATTTGGGAAATAAATATTATAGAGGTAAATATCGCCGAATTGTGAGCGGATCACCCGACCTTCAATGTCAAATTTCTCCAGGCCAAAGCCCTTTTCAACACCATCCGGGAATTGCTTATAGAATGTTGCCGTACCGCTGTAGCCTTTACGTTCTGCGGGATTCCAAACCACCTCATAGCCGGCTAAAGTCGCTTCTTCGTCGGTAAGTTGGTCCCTTTGGACCTTAATTTCCTGTAAACAAAGCACATCCGGATCCACCTCGGGCACCCAATCCAGCGCTTTCTTCTTCAAAACGGCTCGATACCCATTGACATTCCACGTCGTTATCTTCACGTCGGCACCTTTCACTTCCCATAGAGCCTATGGTAAACTTGGTAGTTGAATTTATATCAGATCCATGTAAATATCCTACTGATTTTACTCAGCCCTATCCAAATTATAAAGGCTGATTCAAAATAATGAAGACTCTTGTCATGAAAAATCCCACTCGACGTACCTTAGCCCTTCTGGCTGTCCTTCTGTTCCTCATCATCTCACCAGTATATGCCGTGAATGCGCTTCCGAATTCGCAGGAAGGGAACCCCATCTATATCGTCCAAGCTGGTGACACACTCAGTTCCATTGCCGTCCGTTTCGGCGTGGATGCAGATGCCATTCAGGCTGCCAACGGCATCACCGACGCGAACACCCTTGCCATCGGTCAGCAATTGATCATTCCAGGGCTGGAAGGGGTTTCTGGCCTGTTGACCACAGAGGTCGTACCCTTTGGAGCGACATTCGACTCCCTCTTGCGTAAATACCAGCTTGATGCAGCGGCTTTGATTAAGGTCAACCGTCTCACAAGTCGTTCAGAGGCCATCGCTGGTGTAGATCTTATCATTGCGCTCAATGAAGAGGGCACCTTAACCCCACTCTCCACTGTAAACGATGGCGAAACCCTTCTGGAGGCGGCCATCCAAACCGGGAATTCTCCCTGGCTTCTGTCAGAACAAAACCAACTGGAGGGTTCTTGGGACCTGATGGCTGGAGATGTCATCTATGGTCTGTTGGAAGAAACACCGGTGAACGATGGCACCCTTTCGATGACCACCATCACCATCAACCCGCTGCCTATCCTCCAGGGCGAAACCCTAGAAATCGGCGTAATTGGAGTCCAGGGCACGACATACACCGGGTCATTCAATGGTGAAGCGCTGCCATTCTACTCAGACGATGGCGCTCAATTCTACAGCTTCCACGGCATCCAAGCCCAGGCCGAAACCGGGATCTATCCCCTATCCATCACAGCCACTCATGCGGATGGCACAACTCAAACCTTTGAACAATTAGTGCTCCTGCAGGATGTCAATTACGGTTTCCAAAATGTTTATGTGGATACCGGTCTGGATCCTGATGAGATTGCTGATGAAGAGAGTTTCCTGGCAGAAGCGCTCAGCAGCCCATCTGCCGAACGTTATTGGGATGGCATCTTTTATTACCCCGTGGATGAACCCTGCCTAAGCAGTTATTACGGTGCAGACCGGGATTACAATGACGGCAAACTATACTATTACCATACCGGTCAGGACTTTACGGTGTGCGCTACAAATTTGAATATTTATGCCCCTGCTTCTGGCGTTGTCATTGTCGCCCAGGAACTGCCTGTGAAAGGCAATGCGATTTTTATTGATCACGGATGGGGCGTTTATTCCGGCTTTGCTCACCTCTCGTCTTTCAATGTTCAGGTAGGCGATTATGTCGAAGCCGGCGATATCATCGGTCAAATCGGTGATACCGGCCGTTCCGCAGGCCCCCACCTGCATTTTGAAATAAACATCGGCGATACCCCGGTCAATCCCCTGACCTGGCTGGATGAGCTGTTCCCTTAAACAAAACAAGCACAATCAATGTGCTTGTATCGTTCAATGCGCTGGGAGGGAGTCGAACCCTCACGCCTCAGCGGCACGTGGCCCTCAACCACGCCTGTCTGCCAGTTCCAGCACCAGCGCATGAGCCTAGTAATTATATCTAACTTGATTTGGTTGTCAAGCAATTATCAATATTTCTAAAGGAGCATGAAATGACCATTGTTTTAGATGCTATGGGAAGCGATGATCGGCCCGATCCAGAGGTACAGGCTGCCGTTACAGCCTCAAACGAACTGAACGAAAAAGTGATCCTGGTGGGTCCCGAAGAGGTACTCACCCAGAAATTATCTGCCTTGCCTGGTGATCATTCCAAGGTTGAAATTGTCCATGCTCCTGAAGCGCTGGACATGAGCGATCATATAGTTGAGGCCCGCGCCAAGAAACAAAATTCGATGCGGGTTGGGATGGAACTGGTCAAAGCCGGTAAAGCAGATGCCTTTGTCACCGCCGGTAACACCGGTATGGCCATGTATTATGCCAAGAAGGTCTTTGGAGACATCAAAGGCGTCATCCGCCCTTGTCTCTGCGCCGTGTTCCCCGTCAAAGATGGCAAAGCCGTGGTACTCGATATCGGTGCCAATGCGGAATGCCGCCCGGATTTCCTGGTGCAGTTTGCGACCATGGGTAACATCTACGCTAAAACCATGCTGGAAAAGGCTAACCCAAGAATTGGCCTGATCTCCAACGGTGAAGAAGAAGGCAAAGGCAATAACCTCGTTCGGGAGACCTATCCCATGCTAGAGGCCAGCCCCCTGAATTTCATCGGTAACATCGAGGGCAAAGAACTCTTTGGTGGCAAAGCCGATGTTGCTGTAACGGATGGCTTCACGGGCAATGTGATGCTCAAATCCACCGAAGCCGTTGCCAAATTAATTATTGACGTACTCAAAGAAGAATTAATGGGTTCCTTCCGCACAAAAATCGGTGCGGCGTTGGCGAAACCCGCCTTTGGCGCTATCAAGAAGATGCTCGACCCAGCCGAAACGGGTGCAGCCCCCTTGCTGGGGATTGATGCCCTGGTCTTTGTCGGTCACGGCCGGTCCGATGCCCGTGCTATGGTCAGTGCCGTACGCGCTGCCAAGCAAGCAATGGACAATAATCTGCTGGGCGAACTTCGCCAGGCAATTTCAGAAAGCATTATAGAAGAATAAGAGGAAAATGGTATGAAGATTGTTCGAAATGATAAATTGATAAAACGGAATAAAATCATTGGCAATGTTGCATCAATTGCTGGCATCGCCATTTTGATCTTTGGCTTAATTATGAGCTTCGATCAAAACCCCACGAAGACCCTGATTTCCTTCATTGCATTGATCGTTGGTTTTATTATCGCTCAGCTCAGCACCTATTTCGTCACCCGCTTTGGCCGCGAACCACGTTTTGACCAGGTTATTGCTAATAATCTCTCCAAATTAAGCGATGATTACACCTTCTATGTCTACAGTACACCCGTCCCAATGGTGCTTGTAGGTCCTGCCGCCATTTGGATTCCAGTAACCACCATGGCCGGCGGAGAGATTTACTATGACAAGAAATGGAAACAACGCGGCGGCAGGTTGATGCTCAAAATTTTCGGTCAGGAAAATATTGGTAAACCGGCAATGGATATCGATTCGAACATTGAAGTTCTGTCTAAAACCCTCGGTAAAAGTCTGCCTGAAAATAAAGTTCTTCCCATCAAGGGAATTCTGGTCTCCATGCACCCTGATACAATAATTGGAAACGTTGATGAGGCTCCCAATCTTATTGTGACCCCCGACGCGTTACGCCGCACAATCCGTAAATACGATCGTAAAGAAGAAGACGGCATCCAACCCGCCGTATTGATTAATATCAATCGTGCATTAAGTAAGGAAGAAGAATAAACTAGGCCTAGTCCAGATCGGCGTAATCCCTAAGAGCTTTGATCTCATCAGGCTTCAGATAACGGAAATTACCGGGCTGTAACTTACCTAGATCAATAGGCCCGATCCTCACTCGACGGATCTGGCGAACGGGCAAACCAATGCGTGAGCCCATTCGCCGGATCTGTCTGTTTTTACCCTCTCGCAGAACCATTTTGAGCCAGGCCCCATTCTTGGTCATTTTGATCACTTCGATGTCCGAAGGTAAGGTTCGGTAACCATCTTCCAGGACAACCCCGCGCCGCAAGATAGCCAGTTGTTCATCATCCGGCCGGCGTGTGACCCGGACCTCATATTCCTTATCATGTTCATAGCGGGGGTGAGTGAGATGGTTGGCCAGTTCACCATCATTGGTCAACAGCACCAAGCCCTCACTATCAAAATCAAGCCGTCCAACCGGGTAGAGATGCCGCTCATCCTTAACAATGTCAAAGATCGTTGGGCGGGGATCATCCCCCGCGTCCAGCGACAGCATATTCTTCGGTTTATGCAGGGCAATATAAACCTTCTTTTCAGGTTTACCTACAGGTACCCCATCAAGCTTGATCTCATCTGTCGATGGATCCGCTTTGGCGCCTAATTTTATCTTCTTGCCATTGACGGTGACGCGGCCTTCTTCAATCAAGGCTTCACAGCCTCGTCTTGAGCCGTAGCCAGCCCTGGATAATATTTTCTGTACACGTTCTTCCATAATTTTTCTCCGGAGCAGAATTATAACCTGTAAAGCTGATGAAAGGAACAGTTAGAACCTTTTTCCTATTCATCAATTGAGGAGAACGTGGGTATCAAGCCCATTGAACAACGTAAAGAAATTCAGACCTTCTGTTAGCTCGTAAATTTCCCACTAAACGATCAGAAGGTCTGCTTTGGTTAATTTCCGCTAATCCAAACGGTTAGCGAGATGGAATTATCTTAGGCTTGTTTACGACGGCGCCCCTCAACATCAGCTGCCTTGAGGGCAAGGAAGACAGCCTGCGGAGTTACTGGCACAAGTTCGTTATAAATCGTTTCACCTTCTGCACAAGCTTTTTCAGCCGCCAGCATCAAATCAGCATCACTCACATCACCCAGATCAATATCAGCCAAAGTTGTCGGCAGACCAATCGCCTCACAAAAGTCATAGACTTCATCGATGATCGCGGGCTCTTTCTCAGTGAGGAATAAGGATGCCAATGTACCAATGGCAACCTTTTCACCATGGAAAAAGTGATGGGTCGGCGCTAATGCCGTCAGCCCGTTGTGAATGGCGTGCGCTGCAGCTAACCCACCAGATTCAAAACCGAGACCACTGAGTAAGGTGTTGGCTTCGATGATCTTCTCAAGGGCTGAATTGACCACATGATCCTTACAAGCTGCCAGGGCTTCAACGCCATAGGTTTTAAGGGCTTCATAGCATAATTCAGCCAGGGCATAAGCAGTCATGGAGCCGATCCTGCCGGTCATATTCCCGGCATGCTTGATTTGGCATGAACGAGCTTCGAAATAAGTCGCCAGGGCATCGCCCATCCCGCTGACCAGGAAGCGCGCAGGCGCTTGTGCAACAACATGCGAATCCACCAAAACAACGGTCGGATTGCTCGGGAGAACCAGGTAGCGTTTGAATTCACCATCCTGGGTATAGATCACAGCCAGAGCGCTGCAGGGTGCATCTGTAGAGGCAATGGTTGGGACAACAATAACAGGCACTTTCAGCTCATAGGCCGTCGCCTTTGCGGTGTCAAGCGTTTTTCCACCCCCAACACCTACAATCACTTCAAGGTTTGCTGATTTGGCTAGCTCAACCAGGCGGCCAATTTCTTCATCGGAACATTCACCCCCAAAGGTTTCGACTTGTGCTTCTACCTTTTCCTCAACGGCAGGTAGGAACGAACCTAATAGGTTCTCCTTCACATATGGGTCTACTAGTAACATCGTACGTTGACCCAATCGCAGCACCTCATCCCCTAAAAATTGTAGGGCATCATAACCTTGAACATAACGGCCCGGGAAAATTGTTGTGGTAATCATATCTATCTCCGTTCACTAAAACCTTTATTTGTGAAATATTTCACTATCTAACTATATTACTTAATCTCCACAAAAATTCAAGGGCGATTAGGATGTGATTTGTTACATCGCGAATAGGACAAACCTCCCATAGAGGGCATATTATGGTAGCCGTTAAATTGGAGTTAATCTTGGTTTTAACCTGATAGTAAATTTAATAAAAAAAGAAATCCGCCTGATTTTGGTAGATTTCTTTTAATTTCAGTTGTAAGGGGCCTCTATTTATTCGTGATCGTCTTATGTCTTGAGCAGTTCCTGCGGACCGTTTCCCATCTGGTTCTCTTCCAAAGCCTCGAAATCGATGAACGGTAAGGTGTCCAGACTTTCCAGGCCAAAATGCTGGAGGAATTCTGCCGAAGTGCCATAGTAGATGGGCCGTCCAGGAGTTTCAGCCCTGCCCAATTCTTCAATCAGGCCTTTAGCCAGTAAAGTTCGCATCACGCCATCACTGTTCACCCCACGGATGACATCCACTTCCGGCCTTGTGATCGGCTGTTTATAAGCGATGATCGCCAGAGCCTCTAATGCGGCCTGTGAAAGGGTGCTGGTGGCTTCCAGGCCGAGAAAGGCTTCAATGGTCTGGCTCAACTCCGGTGCAGTCATCAACTGCACACGGCTCTTCACCCACATCAAACGAAGGCCATGACCGTGCTCTTTATAATGCGCATCAAGCGCTTTTAGCGTTCTCTCAACCTCAGAGTCGCTCAATTCAAGAGCCTTAGCAATTTGACCAATGCTGATTAACCCGGATGAGACAAATAACAACGCCTCAACTTTTCCGAATGCAGCATTCATTGGTTCCAATTGTTCCGTCATATCCGTTCTATCCTTCAAATGATAAGGTAAGTGATTATACACTATTATAATCGCACCATATTGTCAGGCTGTCTGGTAAAATTGGCAGGTAACATAAATTAGTCAATTCTTTCTTAATTTAGGAGTAAACAAATGCGCATTCTGGTAACAGGCGCAGCTGGGTTCCTTGGTTCCCATCTGACAGACCGTCTCATTGCTGAAGGTCATGATGTCATTGGGATGGATAACCTCATCACAGGCAACGAGGAAAACCTGGCCCACCTCGCGGGAAACCCCCACTTCAGCTTCATCCTCCATGATGTTTCCAATTTCATCTTCGCCCCAGGCAAGATTGACTATGTGCTGCACTTCGCCTCCCCTGCCAGCCCAAACCCCACATCACCCCTGGGCTATCCTAACCTGCCTATCCAAACCATGAAGGCTGGCGCATTGGGAACCCACAACTCCCTGGGTGTGGCTCGCAAGCATGGCGCGAAATTCCTGCTGGCTTCCACCAGTGAAATCTACGGTGACCCCCTTGAGCATCCTCAGAAGGAAACCTATTGGGGCAATGTGGACCCCATCGGCACCCGTTCTGTCTATGACGAAGCCAAACGCTTCGCTGAAGCCCTGACAATGGCTTACCACCGCTTCCACAATATTGACACCCACATCGTCCGCATCTTCAATACCTACGGTCCTCGGATGCGTCTGGATGATGGCCGCGCCATCCCCAATTTCATCCAGCAGGCTCTGCGCAGTGAACCCCTCACGATTTATGGCGACGGCTTGCAGACTCGCAGCTTTTGTTTTGTTGAAGACCTGATCGAAGGCATTTATCGCCTAATGCAATCCGACTTCCATGAGCCGGTCAACATCGGCAATCCAGTGGAAAACTCGATCAAGGAATCCGCTGAACTGGTGAATGAGATCATAGCCAATCCCGCAGGTACCGTTGTGAAAATGGCCGAAAGGCTGGGAAATGATCCTCAACGCCGCCAGCCCGATATCACACGGGCTCGTGAAATCCTGGGATGGGAACCAAAGGTCAGCTTCCGTGAAGGCCTGAACAAGACCATCCCCTATTTCAAGAGAAAAATGGGGCTATGAGTCTATTCACCGATAAACAGGAGCGAATTCGCTTTCTAAAATTCGCTTTTGTAGGGGTCACGGGGACTGTCGTTGATTTTGGCCTGATGAACCTCCTGAGGCTTGTTTTTGATATGCCTCTGATCTGGGCCCAGGCGATCTCCTTTACCGTGGCTGTATTCAACAACTTTCTCTGGAATAGGTTCTGGACCTATCCAGATTCTCGCTCAAAGGCAGCTCATCGCCAGTTGATCCAATTTTTCCTAATCAACGTCGTGGGCATTGCAGTCCGCACACCATTGATCACATGGCTGGATAAGGTCATTCTGGGCATGCTGGATCGCAGCGCGGTCTCTCTGCCCCTTGAGAATTTTGTGATCAGCCAAAACCTGGCCCTGGCCCTTTCCGTGGGTGTCATTATGCTCTGGAATTTCTTCGCCAACCGGTACTGGACCTATTCCGACGTACCCGTCGGAGCAGAGGTGACGAAGACAACTGAAGACCCCACCCAAGCCGCAGGCGAAGGGAAGTAGACTATGCGTGTAATTTCCGGCTATGCCAAAGGTATCACGCTTGCCAGCGTTCCTGGCAAATCCACCCGGCCTATCACGGATCGGGTGAAGGAAGCCCTGTTCAATATCTTGAGTGACAAAGTCCTTGACACCACCTGGCTGGATCTCTTTGGCGGTACCGGTGCGGTGGGCATTGAAGCGCTATCCCGTGATGCTGAATCCGTGGTGTTCATTGAGATCAATTACCAGGCCTATAAAACCATCCTGCAAAATCTAAAAGCGACAGATATGGCGGATTATGCCACGGTCCGCAAAATGGATGCGTTCACGTATCTCAATGGAACACCCGATCAGGCTTTTGACGTGATCTACAATGCCCCACCTCAATATCAGGGAATTTGGCTTAAGACGATGGAAGCTCTGGATGAAAACCCGGGCTGGTTGGCTCAATCAGGCATCATCATTGCCCAAATTCATCCCAAAGAATATCAGGACGACCTAGACTATACGAATTTCGAGGAATTTGACCAGCGGAATTACGGGGATACCCGCCTGGTTTTTTACCGGCGACGATCAATGGAATGACATCACCAATTTGCCGTCATCATAATGATAGTGCCCAATAAACATCGGATCACCGCTGATATGCCTGCTGACCCGCGGCAGCAAGACGGGTAAATCCTCCACCAAGGGCAGCTTATCAATATCTGCCAGGTCAACCCATTCCAATTCGCCTTCATCCGAATGCTTTATCTCACCCCCCAAAAATAGTCCTTTGAAGATAAACAACGCTATGCCATGATGTTGATCCACTTCAACCATCACCTGGCCGCAGAGCCGCAAATCCACCGAATCCAGGCCAGTTTCTTCAAACAACTCTCGCCTGGCTGAAGAAAGGATATCCTCACCCACCTCAACATGCCCCCCAATGCCATTGTAACTGCCTGCCCAGATCTTCTTGTCTTTTGCACCTTGTAATAGCAGCACTTGATTTTCGCTGTTAAACACAAAGATCAGAGAACGCGGGATAACTTGAAATCGATCTTCACGATAACCTTGGTCACTCACAGGCATGTCCAGCTCCTTATGAAAGAAAAAGCCCGTGGAGAAAACTCCACGGGCTGATTGTATCGCATTTTAGGTCAGGAACATGGGCACGCCCAGGAAATCCTTGACTTTCGGTTTGTAATTCTCTTTGTCGTAGTAGGCTTCAACATCAACGATCTTCTTGCCTGCCAGGACCGTTTCAACGGGCACACAGGTGTATTTACCGCCCTGGAGAGCAACCAATTTTCCATATTCACCCTTCTCGAGCAGCTGCATAGCCAGGTTACCATAAGCCATGGCAACCATGCGGTCGAGGGAATCGGGAGCACCAGAGCGCATAATATAGCCGAATTTCTGATACATGATGTGCTGGCCGGTGATTCGTTTAATTTCTTCTGATACCATTTCACCGATACCGCCAAGTTTGCGGTGACCATAGGCATCCATCGGGCCAGTTTCAACAATTTCGCCGCCTTCAATAGTTGCGCCTTCGGAAATGGTCAAAATGGCGTAATTGGAAGGATTGTTGCGCTTATCCTCAAGCAGGAAGTTCGCAAGCTTTTCCATGTTGAAGGGCACTTCAGAGATCACAGCACGATCCACATAGGCCAGGAATGCGCTGATCAAGCTGGTTTCACCCGAGTTGCGGCCGAAAAGCTCAAAAACGCCGATCCGCTCATGAGAGCCAATCGAAGTCCGAAGATTTGTGATGCCTTCAACCGAACGAGTCACAGCAGTGGAAAAACCAATGCAGTAGTCGGTACCGTTCACGTCATTATCCATCGTCTTGGGGATAGCAACGATCGGGAAGCCTTCTTTATTCAAGCGTACACTGTAGCTCAGGGTGTCATCGCCACCAATTGAGACGAGAGCTTCAATCCCGAGATGATCCAGAACCCGCATTACATGGTCGGTATAGTCCATAGTACCGTTTTCATCAACAGGCTTACCCAGATCGGATTCCTTCAGGAAACCAGGGATATCATCAGAACGCACCTTTTGGGGGTTTGTCCGGGAAGTATGCAGGAAAGTTCCGCCAAACCGGTCAATCCGGCGCACATCATTCCGCTGCAGATGGCGAATGTAATAATCATGGGTGGAAGGCTCATCCAGATCATAATTCAACAAGCCGCCCCATCCTCGCCGAATCCCGAAAACTTCGTAATCGGCATCGAGTGCATTCAGGACAACTTCTTTCATTGCCGGGTTCAAACCGGGGACATCACCGCCGCCGGTCAAAACGCCAATTCGTTTTTTCATCGACTCTTCTCCTTCAAATGAATCAAAATAATGGATTCTTTATCACAATGGATTAGTGTAATTATCCGGGCACAAATCCATCAAAGTATAGCATAATTTTTTAACGGTTTCTTTGTAATTAATACCTATTTAAGCTGCTGGAAGGCATAATTGGCGTCTTTACGGCCCACCTGTGCACGGAGGACATGCCAAGTAATACAAAGAGGGGCAGCCCAATAATCAATCCTGTAAAAGGCACTCCACCGGTGAACACACTCGGAACCTCAACTGTAAACCATGGCAGCCCAAAAATCACAAGCAGACTCAGCCAGGAAACAATCCTGCCTAATAAGCGCCAGCGCTCGGACCAATAGCGGAAAACGAGGAACAGCGCTGGGAAGACCAAGATTAATACGTCGGAAGTATTTTCGATCTGGAAAAAGAATACCAGGTTCAATAGCATCAGAAAATGCCAGGTGTAATCTTTCCTTTTTGATCCAAAGGTAGAAAACCATATAGTCAGCAGATAAATGACAAATCCACCATGCAGAATCATGGACAAGTATTTCGAGATACCAGGCAAAATATTGGACAGGGCCATCAGCGGGGTGCGAATCCAGCTAAAGTCCGTGTAGGTCTGTAACATAACTGCCATCCAACTGACGGGCCAGGAGCGCAACACGATCAACGAGACAACCCATAAGAATGCCAACCCCGAAAAGTATGCAATCAGGACGGACCAGCGTTTGTGGAAAAGACTCCAAACTACGAAGATCAGCAAAATAAGAAAAGAAATTTGGATTGACCCAAATGCCAGAGCAAGCAGGAAACCAGCCAAAGTGTCTTTCTCATTGATAATGGCATAAACTGCCGCCAGGATCAACAAAACAATTATGGGCGTCAGGCTTCCCATCAAAACCAACTTTAAAACGGGCAGCCAGGCCGCAACCAGTAAAATGGCCACTATCTTTTCAACCAAATTGGTTTTCCATTGTGACAATTTAAGCATCAGGAAACCGCTGCCCGCCAGGCTGACAGCTAATATCACCACCCAGACCGTCCGAGCAATTTCATACGGCAGCAAGCTCAACGGCAAACTGAAAACGAGGTTGAGGAATGGTGATGTCAGCTCCGCAGACACAGGGAGTTGCCCCATAAAATCCGAGCTATAGAGTGTTGACCTGGCCAATTGAATGACCTGATCGCCATATGGGTTGGTGCCTTCCAAAAGCCAGGCTCGCCCTGCAGCCCAGGGAATCACAAATTGATCCTCATAAGCAAACTGTTTCATCGCCCATAGGCCTAAGAATGCCAGCCCCGTCAGAACCACCAGGATCAGCACTATGACCAGATATTGTGAATAATAAATCTTGCGGTAACGTGTTTTTTCCATAATCTATCCGTGGAGATTCTACCAGTACGGATGAAACTGGTCAATTTACTAGAATACAATCATTTTCAGCTCATTTGTTAATCAATTTTAAATAAGTTTCACTTAAAATTTCAACATTGACCCCCATCCAATCAAGGATCAACGTTTGTGGCTTGACAATGCATGAAAGTCTGTCGTATACATAATGGATGCGGGTATTTTATTTCCTTAATAACTCTATTCATTAGGGAGAATTTATGATTTCAGTTGAAAATTTGACAAAAGATTATGGGTTGCATCGCGCCATAGATCATCTGAACTTCACCGCAGAAAAAGGTGAAGTTCTAGGCTTTCTTGGGCCAAATGGCGCTGGCAAGACAACCACCATGCGGATCCTGACGGGTTACATGCCCCCCACCTCCGGGACAGCAACCATTGACGGATTGGACGTCATAGAGGATTCCCTCAAAGTCCGCCAAAAAGTCGGCTACCTCCCTGAAACTGTCCCATTATATGAAGACATGCGTGTAATGGACTATCTAAAATTCATGGGGCAACTGCACCAGGTGCCGGATATAGATGACCGGGTTGATGAGATTCTGATCCAAGTGGGTATGGAAGAACGGGCTAGCAGTCTGATCAAAAACCTATCCAAAGGGATGCGCCAGCGGATTGGTTTAGGCCAGGCGCTCCTCCACCACCCCGATGTCCTCATCCTCGATGAGCCAACCATTGGCCTGGACCCCAAACAAATCAAAGAGGTGAGGACGGTCATTAAGAATATTGGAAAAGAGCGAACGGTTATGCTTTCTACCCATATCCTTTCTGAAGCGCAGCAGATTTGTGACCGGGTCATCATCATCAACAAAGGTCGAATCGTAGCTGAAGATGCACCGGAGAACCTGCAGGACCGGATATCCTCCCTGCGTTCTGTTTATGTCCGCGTAAAGGAGAATACAGATAAAGCTGCTTCACTGATCCGTGACTTCCCCGGTATTTTGAGTGTTAAAGTCTCCGATGAGGGCCGAATTCAATTTGAAAACGCCAGGGACCTGGATCCTCGGGCGCAGGTTGCCAAATTGTTGGTTGATGGCGGCTTTGATCTGCTGGAACTCACACCTGAGAAAGTCAATCTTGAAGATATATTCCTGAAATTGACCCGGGATGGGTTCGGCGAAGGGCAATCCCCTGTCTCACAAGACACAGCCGTAAATGAAAGTGAGGCGTAATCATGCGCAACATTTGGACCATTGCTAAAAAAGAATACGCCAGTTTCTTCCACAGCCCGATCGCCTATGTCGTTGGCTTTGTAGTTTTCCTGGTGATGGGCATCTACTTCACCTATAGCATTAACTATGGCATTACGAACAACTATGTCCCTGAATACACCTATATTCTGGATATCCTGATCTTCCCCCTTATCTTCCTGGCTATCCCGGTTTTGACCATGAAGACCCTTTCAGAAGAGAATAAATCCGGCACCCTTGAATTACTATTGACGGCACCTGTCCGGGACTACGAACTGGTGGTTGGCAAATGGCTGGGAACCTTTTTGTTCTTCCTGTCCCTTATCTTGCTCACCTGGTTCTTCCCTCTGGTGCTCAACTTCATGGTAGATCCAGGCATTGACCAATCGCGGATTCTTGCAAACTACATCGGCATCACATTGATGGCTTCTGCGATGACCGCTATCGGCGTCTATATCTCTTCCTTGTTCAAGAACACCATCGCAGCCCTGGTGGCCTCACTGGGTGCACTGCTGCTCCTATGGCTGATTGCCGCGCCTTCTCAATTCATGACCGGAGCAGCTGCTGAAATTTTCACCAATCTCAGTATCACCCAGCATTATTACAACAGCTTCAGATCGGGCATGATTGACCTGCTGGATATCTCCTATTTTGTCAGCCTGACTGTTCTAGGATTATTCCTTGGCACCCGTTCCATCGAATCAAAAAGGTGGCGCTAAATGTTCAACAATATCAAAAAATACGCTCCTATTGGTCTTGTCATAGGATTAATCGCGGCAGCGGCTGCCCTCATCATGCGGATTTCCGCAGGGCAATTTACCCTGACAATCAAGATCCTGATCGGAGTTGCCGTTTTGGGCATGGTACTTTTCGTAGCACTTGACCCACAATCGATCCTGGTTTCTTTCAAGACCCGCCAGGCAAAATATGGCGGCAATGCGGCCATTATGACCCTGGCCGTTATCGGGATTCTCATCGTTGTTAACCTGTTCATCTATAACAACAATGTATCCTGGGACCTCACAGAGGACAAAGAAAACACCCTCACTGAAGAAACCTTGGATATCCTAAGCAATCTTGAGACCCCAGTATATGCCCAGGCTTTCTATAGCTCCGAATTGGATACAACCTCAGTGGACTCCGTATTAAATAATTTTAAACGCAATTCAAACAGCATGTTTGATTACGTATTCATTGACCCCTATCAGGACCCGGTCCTGGCTAATCAGGCAGGGATCACCAAAGACGGCACAACGGTCCTGACTGCAAATGAGACGACCGAACAACTAACCTATCTCTCCGAAGAGAACCTGCTGAACAACATTATCAAGCTGCAAAACCCCGAAACAACCATTATCTATGTTCTGACCGGCCACGGCGAGGATGATTTCTTCACTGCCGGTGATTTCTCAATGACCTATCTGGCAAAGGCGCTCAACGCCAAGAACTATGTGATCGAACCTCTAAACCTGGTCAGCACGCAGCAAGTACCTGATGACGCTCAGGCTCTCATCATTGCCGCCCCTCAAATTATGCTTGAGGATTCCGAAGTTGAGATGATTGCTGATTACGTTGACAATGGTGGTTCCCTTATCCTCTTCTCAGAGCCGCCTTTCCTGACCCAGGTCGATCTCACCCAGGAAGATCCTCTTTGGACTTACCTCCGGGATTCTTGGGGGGTTGTCATGTCAGATAATCTGGTAATTGATCTCTCTGTCGAAACAGTTGAATACGCCATCGCCGACCAGGAAAATTTTTCCGATCATCCCATTACGCAAAGCAGTGCAGGTTATATCACCTTCTTCCCCACATCTCACTCAGTGGACGCGGAAGCTGTGACCGGTGTCACCGCAACCGAACTGTTCCAAACCTACAGCCAATCTTGGGCTGAAACGGACATTGAAGGCATCCTGAATGGTGAAGTGGCCTTTGATGAGGGATCAGATACACTTGGGCCAATCAACCTGGCGGTTGCACTGGAGAACACCTCCACCGGCGCTCGGGTCGTCGTCGTTGGTGATTCGGATTTTGCCTCGGATGCCTATATTTACTCCTACGGCAACCTTGATTTGACAGTCAGCATTGTGGATTGGGCCGCAGCTAACGAAAACCTGATCAACCTGACCACACCCGAAACAACTACCCGTATCCTGGTTCCCCCCACTAAAGCAGTTCAAATTGTGATCGTTCTGGTTGGCCTGGTAGGCTTACCCCTGCTCATCGCAGTCACCGGGATCGTCATAGGTATCAGAAGAAAGCGCAACGGATGAAACTATGAAGAAATCTACCTGGCTTGCCTTAGGGGTTTTCGCCCTTGTTCTGATCGCATTCTTCGCTGTCCAAAATATCGAGTCGGCACCGGTTGAGCCAACGGTGCCGACCGACACACCAGCACTTCAGGTGTTGGATGACCAGGATATCACTGAAATTGACTACGAAGATATGCAGGATGTCACAATTGTCTTTAAGCAGGTTGAACCCCTGACTTGGACATCTCCCACCGACCCGGAAGCGCAAATTACGGCCGGCTATATCGAGCAGTTGCTATCGTATTTCTCAGGTTTGAATATCATCAGCACGCTTCCTGCTGATACACCCCTGGAAGATGTCGGTCTGGACGCTCCACTGTATACGATTACCTTCGTGATGGAAGACGGCTCCACCTATAAACTTGATGTCGGCGGCCCAACCCCAATGAGAGATGGATATTACACCTGGATTGATGAAAGCGAGATCGTTGTGCTGCCTGTTTCCAACATAGAATACATCCCGACAATCATGTACATCATCATGACTCCACCCAAGGCAACCCCTGATCCGGATGCCTCAACCACCGTCACGCCAACCCCCTGAAAATTATGACTAATATCCTGATTAATTAGGAGAATTCCTCGCAGGTTGTTGATTTTTTCTATAAAAAAGAGTATTCTCAAATCTACGGTGACAACAAACCCCTTGTAATAGCAAGCATATGCCTATTGCATCCATTTAGGGCCTGTTCAATGTTGCTGGTCCTTAAATCTAGAAGGATCCTATGGGTACAAAGACTAAGAATAACTCTAAATCCACCGGCGGTCGGAAATATTCTCCCATCGCCCGTCTCATTCAACTTGGACGTAAAAAATCATTTGTAACAATCAACGATATTCTTGAGTTCTTTCCAGATGCCGAACAGGACGTGGAACAACTCGAAGAGGCTTTTTCCGCTTTAATTAGTGCTGGTATCCCCTATATTGAGGATGCAGACCTTCTTGTCGATCCTTCAGATGAAGAATTGAAGCAAGAAGAGCAGGAAGGTGAAGAAGAAGAGGAACAAGAGGAAAAACCGGCCGATGATCTGGCGAATATCGATACAGATGATACGATTGGCCTTTACCTAAAAGAGGTCAGCCGAGTCCCCCTCCTGACAGCTACCGAGGAAGTTGAGCTTGCTCAGCGGATCGAAAGCGGTCGGATGGCTCGGGAAGAATTGGCCCGCGGCAACGTCTCCAATCGGCGCCGGATCGAATTACGCCGTCTGATCGAAGATGGCTGGTCCGCCAGGGAACATCTGATCACAGCTAACTCACGGCTGGTGATCTCCGTTGCCAAGAAATACATGGGACGCGGCGTTCCTTTCCTCGATCTGATCCAGGAAGGTAATATCGGCCTTATCCGGGCGACCAAGAAGTTCGAATATCGCCGGGGCCATAAATTCAGCACTTATGCCACCTGGTGGATTCGCCAGGCTGTCACCCGCGCCATCGCTGACCAGGGCCGCACTATTCGCGTCCCCGTCCATATGGGTGACCAAATTAATAAACTACTCCGCATTCAACATCAGTTGACCCAGCGCTTAGGCCGGGAACCTACTGTTGAAGAGCTGGCCGAGACCCTCGAAGTGCCGCCCAAAAAGGTTGAGAACATGATCCAGGTTGCCCGACGGCCACTCTCCCTCGAAACGCCAACGGATGACGAGGAAGATTCAATGTTGGGAGATTTCATCGAAGACGACGAAGCTCCACCACCAGATGACATGGCCACCTACAACCTGCTCAAAGAGCATCTCGGCACTGTCCTGGATTCACTGCCACCCCGGGAAGTCCGCATCCTCCAGCTGCGTTATGGTCTCCTTGATGGCCAGGCCTACACCTTGGAGGAAGTTGGGCGAAAAATGGGCGTAACACGGGAACGTGTTCGCCAAATTGAAGCTCAGGCCCTCAGTCGATTGCGCCATCCATCCATTAAACGGCGCTTGAGGGACTATCTGGGAGAGTAATTCACATCAAAATAACGTCAAATCAGCCGTCTTAGGTGCTCTAAGGCGGCTTTTTATTCGCTATCTTGACCCAAACCTCAAACCAGCGTATTATTGGTTTTAGTGGTATGGGGCTGGATGTCAATATTTTAAGGTGTATGGACCAAAATGGATCAAAATTTAAATTCACAATCCATGGAACAACAATCGGATAATCACGGCAACGCTGACAAGAAGCGAATTGACAGCATTCCGCTTTGGCTTCAAGGCATCTCTGAGAATGCCGCCGCTTCACAGGAACCTGATGAAGGGGAATGGCAAAAAGAGCAGGCTTTTGTCGCCAACCAGGAGACAGGCCCAACACCAATTGATATTTCCGATATTGATTTAACTGAAGAGATCTATGCTGAAGCTGAGATTTTTAGCTCCGAAGCTTTGGAAGAAAAGGAAATCCCTTTACCTAACTGGATCGAAGAATCAGAAGAGATCGCCGATGAGGAACAGACGGTCAATATCACCCTGAAGCAACAAGAAGAACCCCTTGAAAAGTTTGAAGAGATAACCGAAGAAGTTACTGTAGAACAAACCCCTGAACCAGAAATGGTTGAACCGGTTGAGATGGAAATTTCCGAACCGGTCTCTCAGGACAGCGGGAGCAACTCCGAGCCGGCCCCCTGGGAAGGCTTTGAAACCATTCAGATGGATGAAGTTGCTGTCATCGAAGAAAGTGACCCGGAAGAGATCATAGAGGATTCGGAGGAGATCCCCGATTGGCTTCGTGACATGATCGCAGCGGATGAGAAACACCAAGAGGAAGCAGAAACGCCGCAACCCTCATGGGAATCCGATGAGCCCACTCAGCCAGTTGTTGTCTCCTCACAAGAACCTGCAATAGTCGAAGAGACTACCTCTCTCCCAGAAGTAGAACCGATAATCGAGGCTTCCGCGGTCGAAGAAGAGGTTGAAGAAAAGGAAGAACCAAGACCAGCGTTTTTCAACCGCCCAGCCGTTATGCCAACGGCAAGGCTAGGCCGATTGACAGGAGAAATGCCCCAAGAGGAATCTGCCCCAGAACCGACTGAAGAACCGGAAGAAGTTGTGGAGACTGAAACACTCAACCTAGATGAAATCGATATTGATCTTATCCGAGATTCTGATGGTGATTTCGAAGGCTCCGGGTTCCAACCCATCCAATTTGACCCGCCGGTGATAGACGATCAGCCAAGCAAAGAACCATCTATTGAAGATGCAGCGGTTGAAATTGAGCCTGATATATCTGAGGAAATCGCACCAGAGGTCATTGAGACTGAAGTAAATCAACCAGATCAAGAAGTACCTGGAGATCAACCTGAGTACGTCCTCGAAGATTGGGGCACCCCCAGCGAGCCTGAGATGATGGAACCTAAATCATTTGAAGGATTTGAGCCTGTCGCCCAGGAGCCTGAGCTTGAACAACACGCTGAGATCAATGAAAATATTCCCTCTTCCCTAATCCAGGCTAAACAAATCCTTGAACAAGGTGAAGTTAACGAAGCCCTGGATATTATCAAATCTTATATCAGCCATTCTCAGTATCTCAACGAGATCAAGGATTGGCTGCTAAAGGCAAACAATAGATTTGAGAAGAACAAATCCGGATTATGGGAAGCGTTAGGAGATATCTCATCCCACCAGGGTGACTATTCCAACGCGCTAATTGCCTATGCGAAAGCGATTGATTATTTAGAGTTATCGAGGAAAAGTCACAATGAACTTGGTTAAAGTTTATACAACTGCCGGAGATCTGGAAGCGGAATTTATTAAAGGTTTTCTCCATGGGCAGGGCATTGAAGCCGTCATCTCCCAGGAAAGCGTCGCCAAAACACTTGGCCTGACTGTTGGGCGATTGGGAGAAGTGAAAGTCCTAGTTCCGGAAGAACAAGCGGAAGAAGCCCTCACCTTGCTAAAAGCCATGGACGCGGGTGAATTTGAAGATTCGGAATATCCGGAAGAACCCAACGATGAATAATTAAGGTATGGGGAATCGTTCAATTACATCGAAGTCTATCAGGTGAAGCCCGGTGAAATTGTTGATTTAATTATCAATTTTCTGGAAGCACGCGGCATTGATTGCGAAGTTGTGAGGGACCGTGAGGTGCCAAAGCTCAGTGCGACTCAGATCATGGTGCCGAAAGCCCATAATGAAGAAGCCAAAGAATTGATGCATCAATAGGAAATTGGTGGTTTTGAGAATACCGAACACCCGGAAAGCAGCCTGTATCCGGATAAAAATGAACTGGGTGAGACCGGCGATCTGGATGGTTATTTCACTTGACGTGAATATGCGATAACGGTATAATCTTCTGGCTCAAAATGGCATAATCGAGAAATTTTTAAGGAGTGTAAGATGACACCTCTTCCAAAACGTAAAGTCTCACCAGGTCGCCGAGATCGCCGTCGGGCCCACGATGCCCTCAAGGCGCGCAATGTTGTGGTTTGCCCCAACTGCGGTGAACCCCGTCTGCCCCATCGTGTCTGCCCCAATTGCGGACACTATCAGGGTCGTGAAGTCGTCGAAGTAGAATCAAACGACTAAGAGAATTAACCCTATCTTTGGAATAAAAATCGGGAACCGATCAGGTTCCCGTTTTTTATTGTCCAATTTTTCAATTCAGAGGCTTTAGCGGTTACTCCCCAATTTCATCCTCAAATAAACCATCTTCCTCATCTTCAATCAACGCAAGAGGTGTCAGGGAATAATTCGCATAAAGATGGATTAATCGCCTGGGAAGCGATCCGGACATCTTCGCGCCTTTTTCTTCATGCTCTACTGACCGCACCTGCCCCTTTTCATGGAAAAGGGAGATCAATTTCCCTTCGCTATACGGAATCAGGACTTCCAGCTCAATATAGGTCTCATAAAGAGCATCTTCAATCGCAACCAGCAGCTCATCCAGGCCAACCCCAGAAATAGCGGAAATGGGATAAGTATGCGGGAAGGAATCCAGGGTCTCAATTGCGGTGTCAGGATCTTTCAGGAGGTCCACCTTATTAAAGGCAGTGATCACAGGGATATCCCCAGCGCCAATATCTACCAGGGTCTCCTGCACGGATTTTGCCTGGGCACTCGCATTGGGATGAGTAATATCCACCACATGCAGCAGGACATCCGCTTCGGTGATCTCCTCCAGAGTGGCTCTAAATGCAGCGACCAATTCGGTCGGCAGCTTTTGGATAAAGCCAACTGTATCCGTAAAGAGCAATCCCTGACCACCGGCGAGTTCCACCCGCCGTGTGGTTGGGTCCAGGGTAGCAAACAATTGATCGGCAACATAAACATCCGATTTGGATAACTTGTTGAGCAAGGTAGACTTACCAGCGTTGGTATACCCTACCAGCGCTACAACCGGGATCCTGGTCTTCTTCCGGCGTTCACGATGCCGCATACGATGTTCCCGAACCTTTTCCAACTCATTTTTCAGGTATTCAATTCGGTTAGTGATCAAACGGCGGTCCACCTCCAACTGGGTTTCACCAGGGCCGCGCAAACCCACACCACCAACACCCCCTGCTCTCCCACCGCCACCACCTGCCTGCCGCGCCAGGTGGGTCCAGGCTCGGGTCAACCGTGGCAGCCGATATTCATACTGCGCCAGCTCAACCTGTAACCGGCCTTCGCTGGTTTCAGCGTGCTGGGCGAAGATATCCAGGATCAGTGCCGTTCGGTCAATCACCCGCACTGATTCTCCAAATGCAATCTCCAGCTCACGCTGGTGACGGGGAGAAAGTTCATTATCAAAAATGACCATATCCGCGTCAAGCTCACCGGCCAGGATTTTGACTTCTTCCACCTTGCCCTTGCCGATGAAGGTCTTGGAATTGGGGGTATCAAGGTTCTGGGTTTCAACCCCCACAACCTCCACACCTGCAGTATCAGCGAGCAATTCCAATTCTTGCAACGAGTCCTCAAGTGATAACAAATCATCACTGCGGCGTAAGTTCACGCCAACCAGTAAAGCCTTTTCCTTGGGGTTTTCCGTATCCAGCATAGTTAGCTTGGACATATAAGACTTATTTTTCCTTTTCCATCCAGATCCGCATCCGGGTCATCGCTTCAGTAAGTTTTTCAATCGCCGTGACCAATGAGATCCGAATATAACCTGCTCCTGATGGGCCATAAACCTCACCAGGCGTGACGCTCACACCTGATTCACGCAGGAGCTTGTCACAAAATACAACACTGTCTTCCCAGACTTCTGGTAATTTCGCCCAAACATATATTGAAGCTTTGGGAACCTCTAGTGTAAAACCGAGGTCCAGCAGCGTTGAGACAACCACATCCCGCCGGTCCTGATAAACCTTGTTCCGGGTTTCAAGCCAGGACTTGTCGCCCAATAATGCTGCTTCCGCCGCCATCATCACGGGGAGAAATAGTGACGAATCTTGTTGGCTCTTATAAACCCGTAGCAAACGGATAATCTCCGGGTTTCCCATGGCCATTCCCACCCGCCAACCGGCCATGTTATAGGTCTTGGAGAGTGAGTTAAATTCCACAGCCACTTCCTTAGCGCCGGGCACCTGAAGGATACTGGGGGCCTTATAGTTATCAAAACAAATATCCACATAAGGTGCATCGTGCGCAATAACGATTTGATGCTTCCTGGCGAATGCCACAACTTTTTCGAAGAAGGCATAAGGCGCTACCGCCCCAGTGGGGTTGTTCGGGTAATTCAGCCACATCAATTTCGCCCGGTCTGCCACCTCATCCGGAATGGCATCCAGATCCGGGAGGAAATCATTTTCCGCCAGCAGAGGCATATCGTAGGTGTCGGCTTGGGCAATGGTCGCGCCCACAGCATAAACCGGGTAACAGGGATCGGGCAGCAAGACCAAATCGCCTGGGTTGATCAGGACCTGGCTAAGGTTGAAAATACCTTCTTTTGATCCAATCAGGCCGAGAACTTCCTTATCCACGTCCAATTCAAGATCAAAGCGATCTAGGTAGTAGGAAGCGAACGCCGCCCTAAGCGCAGGTGAACCGCCTGAAGGGCCGTAACCGTGCACATCCGAGCGACGAACAGCCTCTACCAGGGAATCGATGATGAATTCCTGAGGGGGCATGTCCGGTGAGCCAATATCCAGGCGGATGATCTGCATACCGCTCTGGCGCAGCTCAGCAAAGGTTTTTTCCAGTCCAGCGAAAAAGTAAGGTTTGATTTGTGAGATTCTGTTTGCAGGTGAGATTTTCATTTAAAAGAATATCCTCATTAAAATTGTGTAGTGAAGGATATTATAAGCCATCCCCCATTTTCTGCCCTCTATCTGGCAAGATTGATTGATCTCAACCTGATTGCAAAAACGCCTCGAGATCTTCTAAGGCCCTTTCACTGTAATAGGCATACCGATCCCGCTTGGAGCGGAGGACGCCATCAGTGGGTTTGGGTAATAAACCAAACATCGCCTTGGTGGGTTGGTAGTCCTTCAGGTCGGCATGAACTACATAGTGGAGCAACGCGCCAGTCATTGTTGTCAGCGGCAGTTCCAATGGCGCTTCACCCTTGATCCATCTCGCCGCATTGATGCCGGTGACCAGACCGGAGGCGACATTTCCAGCGTAACCTTCCACTCCGGCCAATTGACCGGCAGCGAACAGCCCCGGACGGCTCTTAAATTCATATTGATCGTTCAACAGCAAGGGTGCCGCGATGAACGTATTACGATGCATTTGACCATAGCGCTCAAAGGTAGCATTTTCCAGCCCGGGAATCATCCGAAAGACCCGCTGCTGTTCCGGGAAGGTCAAATTGGTTTGAAATCCCACCAGGTTATAAAGGTCCCCGGCCAGGTTGTCTTGCCGGAGCTGCACCACTGCAAAAGGTCGTTGGTGAGTGCGCGGGTCGAATAATCCCACCGGACGCATTGGGCCAAAAGCCAAGGAGCGTTCCCCCTGGCCACTGATCACCTCCACCGGTTGGCATCCCTGGAAGTAATTTTCCTTTCCGGCGTCCACCCCACCTTCAATAGCCGATTCAAATCCCCGCAATTCAATCCGCTCTGCGGTTAGCAGTGCCTCTCGAAACCGAAGGTATTCTTCTTTGGTAAATGGGCAATTTAGATAATCGCCGATATCCTCATCGCGGTCATATCTATTCGCCCGAAAGGCGATCGACATGTCAATGGATTCACGGTGCACGATTGGGGCAATGGCGTCATAGAAATAAAGCTGATCCTCGCCAGTGAGGGCCTTCAAGGATTCCGACATCTTGGGCGAGGTCAGCGGTCCGGTGGCCAGCATCGCTGGGCTCTCAGGTATCTCTGTAAGTTCCTGCCGGATCAAGCGGATTCGGGGATGGTTTTCGATCTTGTTTTGAATGAAATCTGAAAAACGCTGCCGGTCTACGGCCAAAGCGCCTCCCGCTGGTACTGAACTTGCATCAGCACAGGAAATCAACATGGACCCAAGCAAACGTAGTTCCGCCTTCAACAAGCCGGCAGCCCGACCCAGGAGATTTGAGCCCAGGGAATTGGAACACACCAATTCACCCAGGTCCCCAGTCCGATGAGCGCCCGTTGATTTTTCGGGTCGCATTTCATAGAGCTCTACGTCAATGTCGCGCTCTGCCGCCTGCCAGGCAGCCTCACATCCGGCTAACCCACCGCCGATTACCTTTAATGTCATTCTGTTGACCTCGTGTTTTAGGATAGCCGGATTTTACCACTTTCACCTGCCTTTCAACCAACCAAATTTTCCTGGCATAGTTCTTGCAACTTATAGCCTGTCCGTATATAATACATTCAGGAGACAGGAAAATGAAACTCAGTCATTCGCAAGGCCAACTGCAAACGCAAAGCCCACTCACGTCTGCTCACATTGCCCAAACAATGACTCTTCTTTATATGACATCAGCGGAGTTACTCCAGACCATTGATGTCGAACTCTCCAAGAATCCTGCCCTGGAAGCCATTCCCGAACGGCGCTGTCCGATGTGCAACAGGAAATTACCCGCCACCGGACCCTGCCCTGTCTGCAGTCAGCCCAAAACAATGGACCCCGATGAGACGATCATCTTCGTCTCTCCCCGTGATGACTTTTATTCCTATAACGGAACCTCCAGCACTTCATTTGACACCGACCGCCCAGAAGAGCCATTTTCCTCGGAAAACCTTGACCTGCCAACCTATGTCCTGACTCAGGTGGCGCCGGAACTGGAAAAAGATGAACGTGCATTAGCAGCCATGATCCTCACAAATCTGAATGAGGACGGCTTCCTTGCCATTGATATTCGAGAAATCTGCCGCTTCCACCATGTCACCCCCGAAAAGGTTGAAGTGGTCCTCAAGAAGATCATGCGCTGTGACCCACTGGGCGTTGGCGCTCGGAACGTCCAGGAGGCCCTCCTGGCACAGGTGGAATTCCTCTCTGAGAGCACCCAGGTGCCGGAATTCGTCCGCCGGGCTATTGTCGATGAATTTGACCTGCTCTCCAAGCATCAATACGGCGATCTGGCGAAGAAACTGGGGACAACCACCCAAAAGATCAAATTAGTGTCGCATTATATCAGCGACAACCTGAACCCCTTCCCCGCCCGGGCGAACTGGGGCACTTTCCGCCAGCCGAATGACAACACACCCGAAGTTTTCCATCAACCGGATGTGATGATCTATTACCTCAATAATAAGCCGGGCAACCCCCTGGTCATTGAAATCATCACGCCCTCCCGCGGCACACTGCGCCTCAGCCCGCTCTTCAAGAAAGCACTCAAGGAGCAGGACGGCGAGCAGGCGGAAGAATGGAAGAAAGACCTCGACAAAGCCACTTTGCTGATCAAATGCATCCAGCAGCGAAACAACACCATGCGCCAATTGATGGAACAATTGGCAGCGATTCAGAAATCATATATAATCCATGGAGATGTCCACCTCCAATCCCTGACTCGGGCAGAAATTGCCGACACACTTAGCGTCCATGAATCGACCATCTCTCGGGCTGTTGCCAATAAAACTGTGCAGCTCCCCAATAAGAAGATCATCCCCATGGCCACCTTCTTTGACCGCAGTCTGGCTGTCAGGGCGATCTTACGCAGTATCGTTGAAAATGAAAACCATGCCATGAACGACACCGAACTTTGCGCCTCGCTGGAAGAACGCGGGATCAACGTTGCCCGCCGCACAGTCGCAAAATATCGGTCGATGGAAGGCATTTTGCCCGCCCATCTACGTAAACTGGAGAAATTCGCAACCGCCTGAGTATGATGTGAGCCAAAATCTATCCGATTTTTTGACTGATTTCCCATTTTCTCGATCCGAGGGGATCGAAAGTATCCTCACCTTATTAAATTTAATTTCAGACCCTGCCGTGATCTATGACCGCGGCCAGAAGCACATTCTGGCGGCCAATAATGCTTTCTACCTGCTCACAAATCTGGAAGAAAGCGAATTCATCGGCAGGGATATCCATGCCATCCTGCCCAACATCACCGACACGCACCCCACCACCGGTCACGGACAGGTTTCCCGGCTGCGACACAAACGCCAGCCATCAATCCCGGTTGAGATCCGGCTCTTTTCACTCTCGAAATCGACAGAAGCCGTGTTGATGCTCTTTCATCCTGAAGGCCTAACCTTCGAATCGCCCCTAAAGAGTGCCGATCAACGGGACCTGGTTCAGAAATTCCACACCTTGATCCAATCCAGACTGCAGGAGAATATCAAATCCGCTCTGGCACAGGTCTTGGAGACCTCCAATGACCTGCTAAGCGCGGATCTGGTCTGCATTTATAAAGCCAGCAGTTCCGCCCCTCAACTGGTGCAATACGTCGCCAGCGATGACGTCCTGGCCGCCACTCTGCCTAATGTCCTGACCAGTGAAGACTTGGCAATTGGACAGGAGCCCACGCTCTGGACGGAAAATGACCTGGCGGTCAGTCAGCTGCAAAAGACTGCCGCCAGCGCAGGGTATCAATTCTTGGTTGTTGTGCCCCTCGGTCAACAAAGCGCCAAATTCGGCTTGTTTGTCGCCGCTGGTAAGAACAACCAGCAAAATGAGAACCTGCGGTCTATGGCCGCCCTGATCGCAGATTTCACTGCAGGCTTGATGGAAGATCAGATCGCCCTGCTGAATACCCGGGCGCTGACCAATAAGATCAAACAGGTGGTCAAAATCCAGAACGAAATCATCTCCAACCTTGAAGAAGGCATCTTGATCCTCACACCGGACCTGACTGTGGCGGAGATCAATCGGGCCGCTGAGGAGATGCTTGGCTACGCGAACGTAGAAGCCTTGCGCCAGCCAGTGGATAATATCCTGATCGGTTCAGAATCCTTCCGAGCCGCCTTCAACTCCGCCAAGGAAGGCTATCCAACCCTGCTGGCCGCGAACCTGACCCTGAACCACCGTCATGGCCGCGCCTTCCCCGCCCAGGTGATGACCACACCGGTGATCACTAATGGCAAACTGGTCTCAATCATCGTTCTAATCCGGGACGTCAGCCAGGCGGAAGCCAACCAGGCAGAAAAACGCCAACTGGAACAACGCGCCATCCTGGGAGAGGTCACTGCGATCTTCGCCCATGAGGTCCGCAACCCCCTCAACGCCATAACGCTTGCCCTGCAGGTCATCGAGGACAACCTCGAAGAAGGTGACGAGAACATCGAATGGGTTCATAAAATCCAGGAAGAAGTCGATAACCTGATTCAATTGATGGAAAGTGTGTTGGCTTTCTCCAAACCGCTGGAATACCGCATGTCCGGGGTTGACCTGACAAAAATGATCAGCCAGCTTCTAGATCGCTGGCGGACCCGTTTCATACGGGTAAACATCGCCTCCTATCTCGAATCCGAGATCGACCGCCCCATCATCGAGGGTGACCAGCGTGCGCTTGAACAGGTTTTCACCAACCTGATCAGCAACGCCGTGAACGCGATGGCGGATGACGGCGGTTACCTGAGCGTCAAGATCACTGAGCCGGATGGTGAAGCGGATCAATCGTTTTACCAGATCAACGTCGCCGATTCCGGCCCCGGCATCCCTGAGGATATCCGTGAGCATATGTTCAAGCCCTTTGTCACCGGTTCCAAGCACGGCACAGGTCTGGGCCTGGCCATCACCCAGCGCATTATCAATGCTCACAAAGGCAAGATTGAAGTTGAGAGCTTCCCGGGTGGTACAATTTTCAAAGTCTTCTTAGCTAAAAAGAAGGGTTAATACAAAATATGAGTGCAACCATTTTGGTCGTTGATGATGTCGATACCGCCCGTGAAGCGATGGCCAAGAGCCTTCGCAAAGATGGATATGAAGTTTTGGAAGCCAGCACTCTCAGTGAAGCGAGAGCCGCCCTTGAACAAAACCAGGCAGATATTTGCGTATTAGACATCAAACTTCCGGATGGTAACGGTTTGCAACTCATGGACGATCTGGCCCACGAAGCCTGGCAACCCAAGTTCATTGTCATCACAGCCTATGGCGAAATTGACATCGCCGTGGATGCCATGAAAAAAGGCGCGGTAGATTTCCTAACCAAGCCGCTCAACATGAAAACTCTCAAGCAATCCATAAAACGGGCGGAAGAAATCGTCTCCATGCGGCGTGAATTGAATCACCTGCGCAGCGCTCAGACTTCCTCCTTCGTGATGGGCAAGTCCCAACGGATGAAAGCGCTCTATAACCTGGCCCAACGGGCAGCCGACACTTCCGTCTCGATCCTGATCACCGGCGAATCCGGTACAGGCAAGGAAGTGATGGCGAATTTCGTCCACCAGGCAGGCCCGCGCCAACAGAAACCCTTCATTGCGGTAAATAGTGCAGCCATTGCCAACACCATGATGGAATCCGAGCTCTTCGGCCATGAAGCCAACGCCTTTACCGGCGCTGCCAACAAGCGAAAACTCGGTCTGATGGAAGTCGCTGACACAGGCATACTCTTCCTGGATGAAATCTCAACCATGCCGATTGATATGCAGGCCAAACTACTCCGGGCCATTGAAGAACGTGCCTTCCGCCGGGTCGGCGGCACCACCCTGATCAGGGTGGACGTGCAGATCATCGCCGCTTCTAACCGCAACCTCAAAGAAGCCATCAAAGCCGGCGAATTCCGGGAGGACCTGTATTATCGCCTGAAGGTTGTAGATCTGGATATTCCCCCCTTGCGCAAACGCCCGGAAGACATTCCTGAATTGGTCGGCTTGCTGATGCGCCAGACCAATATGTCTATGGGAACCAACGTGCAGGAAGTCACCCCCCGCGCCATGGAAGCCATCAAAGCCTACGATTGGCCTGGCAATATCCGTGAGCTCCGCCACCTACTCGAACGCGCCATCGTCTTCTGTGACGAACCAGCAATTGATCTCAAGCATCTCCCTCCCGAGATCGCAGGAGAAAATTCCTAAGAAAAACAACCTGGCACAGATCTTGCTACTACACCTCCAGAGACTACATTTCAGGAGGTGTTTTGATGTTTACATCAGCATTCGATTTCCAAATCACTATGGCGACAGTCCTTTTCCTTATTGGGCTGATCTGCATAGCGCTTAGTATTTTTATCCTGACCCGTCAGGCTGTTGGCCGGGATATCCAAACCATTGCTACCCAGACGACTAAGTTGGCCGAAAAAGGTATTACGGACAACATCGCCGGTCTGGTTGGCAATGCATCTTCATTGATTAATGCCCTCCATGACCTATCCAAATCCAATACTGGGATTGGGATTTTCCTGGTCTTCCTTGGAATCGCTCTTCTCACCACAGCTTATTTCATTTCAAGGAACCTCGGAATCACAATCTAATTTGTTCCACCCTGACCTGAGAATTGGATTTAATCATGGCTATAGAGGTATTGCTCGATTTAATTAGAAAGCGTTTTGCTCCCGCTGACCGTAAGATCGTTGCGGAGAGCCTCCAGCAGGATCCCCTAATCTGGGAATTGGCTCAGGATACCGGCACCAGCCTGCCGATCTTTGAATCCACTGATGGCACCCGGGACGGTTTCGCCCCTGCTGCGGTGATCAATGCGTTGATCAAAGAGAAATTCGGTTTGGCTCTCACTGCTCTTTCGGACCCGGAAACGGTCATCCCCAACGAATTGACAGCTGAGGCTACCAAGGTGTTCGAATCAACTCTGAATACCGGACTAGCCCCCACTGATGCTCTCTCCGCAGGCATGCTGACCTTCGCCCTGCTCAAGGAATACAGTGCGAATGACAGCTGGCAGGGAATCGCCAATAAAATCCTGGTCAAGCAAGGCACCCGTGGTATTGAGAAGAATATCCAAATCTGGCAAACCCCTGCGACTTGCCTTTATGCGCTTAATCCCGATTTCGATGGCTTTATCACCGAATTTATGCAGGAAAACAACCTGGCAGCCGCAAAGACCGGTCTGGGCTTGTTCATCCATGCTCTCCTGAGCAATCCAATCCCTCATACGGAAAAACTCGACCACCTATATGTCCATGTTTCCAGTGCTGGGATTGATCTCCAATTGGAAGCGCTCAAAGACCTGCAAAAAGCTGAGAAAAGTCAAATGGCGCAATTACTCGCCTCCAGCCTGTTGCAGACCCGCTCCACAGCGGACTTCATGGCCCGCACTTATTCCGAACTGGAAGCTTTCCAGACACCATCGGATCGGATTGATCCCCTGGAAAAATCCGTTCGGATGGATCTGGCAGAAGATTTGAGCAAGGTTGCCGCCCTGCTACACTACGCCGGCAACGAGATCAAATCTTCTGAGGCTTATGCCAGCGCCAGCGGCATCCTCTCCTTCATCCAAACCCAGGCGCAATATCAGGCCATCGCCGGAAAATCCGGCCCAGAAGCCAAAGCTGCCTGGCAGAAAATTATTGAGGCCGAACCCAAATCACAACTCGCCCGACTGCAATACAGTCATTTCCTGGTCGAGCAATGTGATTTTGAAGAAGCCAAACAGCAATTATCTCAAATTTCCGATAGCCCCCAAAAGAGCTATCTCACCGCTCAAATCAACCAGACCCATGCCAAGGGAATGGATCAGCAGGTCATGCTAAACCTGTCTGCCCCTGCTCGCAAATCGCCTAGCCCGAACTTCTTTGTTCACGATCTTGCTCTGGACTGTGATGACGAAATCCTGCGCTCCGCATTAGCCAACGAAGATATCAAAATCGCCAATGCCAAATGGCCTTTCCATTTCTCCAATCTGAAACAGATCAAGCTTATGCGGGATTGGTTCAGTAAATCGCAGCAATACGAGAAAGCCATCGAACTGACCTCTTATCTGGAGTTGGTGGAGCCTGAAGCGCAAGAGCACCGCAAGGTGTTAGCTCGCCTCTATGGTAAAGCCCAGCAATGGCACAAGGCTTTTACTGCTATTCAGGATATTGTCAAATCCGAGGTCAATCCTGTAACGAGTGATTTGCTGCTGTTCGCCGAATCAGCCCTGCATACCAAGCAGACTGATCTGGCTATATCCATCTGCCAGAATGTACTCAAAGACCACCCTACTCAACCCAATGCGCTGATCCTGTTAGGTGAAGGCTTCTGGCAAAAAGGTGACACCGTCAAAGCCATTCAGCACATGGAAGAAGTGGTCGAAACCATCCCCGAAGAGGCCGCCACCTGGCTGGCCCTGGCGCAGATCTGGCAGGAGAATGACCAAACGGATAAGACGATGGAAGTCCTGCAAAAAGGCGTCGTCGCCATTCCGGATAGCCCCGAACTGCTCCGTGAACTCGGTAAGCTGATGCTTGAAAAACAAAGCCCCGCCGATGCCATCTCTTATCTCAAAAAAGCCCATGATCTCGACGGCCACAATCCCGAAGGCCAGTTCTACTTGGCACGGGCCAGCTACAAGCTGGGGCGTTACGATGAGGCCTGGGCACTGCTTGAACCCCATATCGCTGATTATGAGCATAAACCTGCTGTGGCAAAGCTTCTGGGTCATGTCCTTTTGGCCATGAAACAAGCACCGGCAGCCAAGCCAATTCTGCTCTTTGCCTCCGAAAATTATCCCAATGATCGGGACACGGTGCTCTCTGCTGCAAAAGTTGTAATTGCGGAAGCTGAGACCGCCTCACCTGAAATCAATCAAGTCGAACTCTCCCAACTGCGGGGCATTCTTTCCACCTACCTGGCCGCCAATGGACCCGATACGCAGGTCAAACTGAACCTGGCGGACGTTGAACGTCTGCTGGGTGAAAGCCAACTCGCTTTTGATACTTATCTGGATGTTTCCAAACAGATCCATCCTGCAAAATCACGGGCCACCTGGCAGCTCCAATATGGCCTGGGTAAAACCGCCCTGGCTATGGGCAAAGTTGAAATGGCCGTCGCCACATTGCAGGAAGCTGCCGGTCAGCAGCCCGAAAACACCACCATCCTTCACGCCCTGGCCAAGGCCTATCAGGTTTCCGAATTGGACGGCAAAGCCAGCGACACGGCCATCCTGGCCCTCAAACTGGCCCCTCAGGACCTCGACAACATTCTCTGGTATGCCAAGTTCCGGTTGGATGCTGGCAAGCCTGAGGAGGCCGTCAAAACCCTCAAAGAAGCCCTGATCCTCCAGCCCAATCTACCGGCATTGAAGCTCTGGCTCTCCCGTGCTCATCTGGCACTGGGTGAAATGGACGCCGCCGAAAACAAACTGATGAGTGTCATCAACAGTGCGGATGTTAGCCCTGAGGAACTCCAGGATGCTGCTTATCAGAGCATCCGGTTGAACAATTTCGATCTGGCAATCAAAGCCTTAGAAAAGGCCATCCAAAATGCCAGCAACTTCTCCCCCCTGATGGTCATGGACCTGGCCGCTGCCTACACATCCCAGAACCAACGCCGGGAAGCACTGGCAACTCTGGACCTGGATGTCGAAACAATCCTCCAGTATCCCGAACTGGCGCTGCTCAAAGCGGACATTCTGGATTATCTCGGCCAGTATCAGCCAGCCCTGACCAGCCTCCAGCTTATCGAATCGATTGCTGAAACCAAATTGGACAGTAATGTTGACCGGCTGAAAGCCTATTCGAAATCCCCCCTCCTCTACCCGGTGGATTTCTCGATGGCTGGTTACGATTATCGCCTCGGGCAGCTCTACCGTGCATTGGGAAACAACGAGAAAGCCCTCGCTCATTTGGACGCGGCTCTGGAGCGTAATCCTAAGAATTTGAAGATCCGTTTAGCTTGCGCTGAAACACGGTCGCTAAATATGGCCTTCCATTCAGCGCTGGACCTCCTGAGTGAGCTGAATGTCGAACAAAAAGACCAGGACAGCATTGACATCGCTTGTTTGAAATCCGAGTTGATGGCTTTCCTGACATCTCCCAATCCCTCATTCGATCAGGCCCAGCAATTCACGACCGGACTGGTCACCTACCCCCGGTTGCTGGCCCTGCAAAGCCGGATTGCCGCCTCGATGGGTGAGTTGGAAGTAGCTCGCACCTATCTGGATGAAGCTTATAAAGCCTTCTTCCAGAACACCAATGCTACCCCATCGGTGAACGTGGCAAATATCAGCCGCCGTCAGATGACCTTGATTGGGATGGCTGAAGCCGCTCTGGATCTCAAGGATATGGCCCTCGCCGTGAAACTCTATCAGCAAGCCGCTGCCATCCTGCCCGACCAGCCCCTGGCTAATTGGCGTTATGCCAACAGCCTGGCACTCGCTGCTGAAGAACAACGCAAAGTCGAAATCCTCTCCATCACAGCCCATGCCCCTGGCAGTGAATTCGTGAGCGGCGCAAATCAGGCTCAGTTCAACATATTGATTGAGAAAGTGAAAAATACGCTCGATCAAAATGACTGGGTATGCCTGAAAGCCCGCGGCGCTTCCGCCTTTGAAGGCGAATGGCAGTTAATGTTGAATTATGAAACCTGTCTGGTGAGCCCGAATGCAGCAGCCGCAATGGTGATGTCCTGCGATGATGATGAAATCGTCCGCCAGGCACTAGAGACCTATCCCAATGATCCTCAGGTTCTGCAGGCTTATGGTCTCAACGCCCTGAAATATCACAAAGTGGATGCCATCCCAATGGTCGAGAAAGCCCTCGAATTTGACACCCTGAACGCCAGCAACCATGCGCTGTTAGCTTACCTCAATCAGGACAATCCTGAGATGGCGCTCAAGTCAATTGACACCGCCCTCCAGATCTGGCCCACCGAATCAGCCTGGTATGCTTACGCCGCTGAACTTGAGATGCAGACCGGCAACACCAACAACGCCTCTGCCCACATCTCGCAGGCTCTGGATGCTGACCCCAATAACGCTGATTTCTGGCTCCAATCCGCTGAAATTCGTCTGGTCTCCAATGACCTGGTGGACGCCAAAGCCGACCTTGAAAAGAGCGTTTCCTTCAAAACGCAGAACGCCGATACCTGGCTGAAACTGGCTGAGGTCAACCGCCGGATGGGTGATTTTACCGCTGCTATCCGCAACGTTCAGAACGCACAACAGCTGGACCCCGCCAATAAATCCCTGGCGATCAAAGAGGCTCAGTTGATGTTCACCAAGAAGGATTACGACAGCGCCGTGGAAAAAACCAGCCATATTCTGGAAGAAAACCCACTGGATGAAGACGCCAATGTGATCCAGGCTCAGTCCCTTGCCAAACAAGGGAAATTCGGTCAGGCCCTCCTGGTCCTCAACCAATACCTTGATAAGAACCCCGAGAACACCCGGATGCAGCTAGAAGCCCTGAAGGTCAAAAAAGCCTATGAAGGCACCGAAGCGATCCTGCCGGAACTCGTCAAACTCGCTGAGGTTCATTCGGAAGATCCCGAAGTCCTGACAGAACTGACCGACTGGCTGATCCAAACCAACCGGCTTGAAAAAGCGGAAAAGACCGCCAAGACCATCCTGCGGATCATCCCTGAACAGGCCAGTGTGCACTTGATGCTGGGCCGGCTGCAGCGCAAGACCGGTCAACTGGACCAGGCTATCGCCCATCTTTCAGATGCTATCGTTCACGATCCCGCTCTGGTCGAAGCATATATTGAACTGGGCAAGACCTATCAGGATCGCCGTAATCTGGAAGAAGCCATCAAGATCTTCCACCAGGCGACGGAAATTGACCCCAATGATCCCAAGCCCTTCTATCACTCCGCAATGGCGCTCAAGGAATGCAAAGACTACTCCGGTGCCGAAGCCATGCTGAAACAAGCCAAATCCCTGGCCCCCGATGATTCCGAGATCATCCGTCAGTTAGGTGTCATCACCGCCATGAACTTAATTAATAATCTTAGAGAGACGAGATAACCATGCAAAAATCCACATCACCCCTGGATTATTTGAATGCCCTGGATCGCTATAAATTCCTGACGATCCTGAACGCCGCCAAAGAAGCCGAGGAACACCAATTCATCAAACAGGCTTGTTTGCTCTGGCTGGTCAATTACCCCGGAGACCTCTACGTTCAATTCCAACAGGCCCTGAACTATGCCAACCTGGGCATGATCGATCAGGCCGTTTCGATCCTCAACTCATTAGTCGAATTGGACCCTCAGTTCATCGAAGCTTATCAGGCATTGAACCAGATTTCCTCAAATACAGACGCGAAGGCGGAATGGGCGGCCATTCTCAGCTACCTCACCGTAGAAAACCAGCCCGAGGGTGCATTCCTTGAGTGGTTGATCCCCCTATGGGAAGCCCGCAAGGCTTATTCTTCCGGTGACTTTGATACGACCAATCAAATGGTGCATCAGTCTCTCCTGAAATCACCCGATTCCCCACTGCCATCCATTTTGCACCTCAAAGCAGCTTATAAATCACAAAACGCTGAGCTGCTCATTAATCTCTCTGAGATTTATTACCAGCAATGGCCGAACTGCCTCCAGGTGAGCATTATCAAGTCCCTGGCAGATATGAACCAGGACAAAGAATCAGAAGGCGTCGAACGTTTGCACTGGGTGGCAGCGCATGACAGCACCGGTCAGGTGATTCAGCGCTTGCTGGGTCAAAACCACCGCTTCGCGGACCTCTGGCCGGATGAGATGGAAATCTACTTTGATCTGGCTGTCCCTGCAACGGTCGCCAATGCCTTAGGCTGGAATCAGCTGGCTTCGGGCGGTGAAATCGAACCTGAACTGGAAGAGATCCCGGTTGAAGCCAAACAGGTTGCAGTAGAGAGCATTGAAGAACAGGACAAGACCAAACCAGTGATCACCGAAGTAGATGAGGCTGAGGAAGATATCGCTAAAAAGACTTTGGAAGAGATCAACCCAATGTTCGCGAAGACCCCCACCGCCGCCGATGAAGATTTTGAGGACGTGCAAAAGGTCTTCAATCGTCTGGCAAAACGGCTGAAGAACAAGGAACTGGAACGGGCGGATAATCGCTTCCCAATCTATGTCATCATGAGTTCCAAAACCCAATTGGAAAGCCAATATGGTCCCAACACCGCTGAGGTCATTGATGGCCTCCTGCAGGAACTGGCCGGCCTGATCGGCAACATGCCTGATTGGAACGCCCGGGTCTTCTATCCGGATGATCCTGCGAGCCTGTCTCAACTGGGCATCAAACCTACCGTTGCTACGGATGCCTGGAAGGTAAAGCTGAGCCTGGCTGACCTTGATCAAGCCCTGGCAATCCAGGGTGAAATGATCGGCTCCCTGCTAATCGTCGGCGGACCTGAGATCATCCCCTTCCACCAACTGCCTAATCCAACCCTGGATGATGACCTGGAAGTTGCCTCAGATAATCCTTATGGCACCATCGATGATAACTACTTCATCCCGCAGTGGCCAGTTGGCCGCCTGCCCGGTGAGGCTGGAAATGATGCCGGCCTGTTGCTTTATCAAATCCGCCAATTGATCTATCGCTACGAAAAAGGCAGCAAAAAGGGTCTGAACATTGACCTGTCCTTCAGCGCTCTGTTCGGTTGGCTCCAAAATCTGCTCGCACTCTTTGGACTCGCCAACAGCACCGATTCCACACTAGGGCTCTCAGCAGAGGTCTGGCAGGAAGCATCCGCTGGTGTCTACAACACCATCGGTAAAGCCAGAAACCTGCTGCTTTCACCGCCCACCAACACCGCGAACATTCAATTAGCCAAGAAAACCGGTCCCGATCTGGGTTACTTCAACCTCCACGGCACTCAGGATGGCCCCAATTGGTACGGACAGAAGGATTTCTCCAACGACTCCTCTGGGCCGGATTATCCCATCGCCCTCAGCCCGGAACTTTTCAGTGAGAATGTACCTTCACCGAAATACGTGTTCTCCGAAGCCTGCTACGGGGCGAACATCGCTGAAAAAGCGCACGATGAGGCCATGTCATTGAAATTCCTCGATATGGGCACCAAGGCATTCATTGGCTCCACCTGCATCGCCTATGGCTCCGTCACCATGCCGCTGATCGCCGCAGATTACCTGGCACAACTTTATTGGAAACAGGTGTTGGAAGGTGATGCAGTCGGTTACGCCCTTATGCGGGCCAAACTGACCTTTGCCCAGGAAATGACCAAGAAACAAGGCTTTCTGGATGGTGAAGATCAGAAGACCCTGCTCTCCTTCGTCCTCTATGGTGATCCACTGGCAGCTTATGAAGGTGACAGCAAGTCCACCAAACTGGTCAGGGTGAAATCGCAGCCAGCCGTCAAAGCCATCAGCGACTCCGACCTCGTTCCGACATCCGCCAATGGTGAGATGCCCAAGAAAGTCTCAGCCGGCGTCAAGGAAGTGATCGAGAAATACCTGCCTGGCCTGCAAAATGCCCAGATGAAGGTTGTCACCTCCAAGGCGGGCCAATTTGAGGGAAAGAGCAAGTCCACCAAAGATGATCGCTACTTCGTCACCCTCCAGAAGTCCATCCAGGAAAACCAGGACACAACCCATCATCATTTCGCCCGGATGACCTTTGATAAACGTGGAAAGTTGGTGAAATTCTCAACATCAAGATAACTCCTATTGTGGCTTTTTGCCTATCCTCCTGAGTAGTCCTCTCTCTAAGCCACTAGTCTCCTCAAATGCCCTCAAATCTCCTTTTGAGGGCATTCAGTTTAATCCAGCCCTTGCTCTACATCCATTTTCAACCTTATGTTAGAATAAGCCCGAGAGAAAAATATCACATCTTCGAGCCACGCTACCTAAAGCCATGCTATGGTATCCCGGCCGTTAGGGTAAGGATGGAAACGTCCTTGCCTCCCGTGTTTGGAAAGAAGATGGTCAACATCTCGCGCCATCCCATTTTGCGCGTCATGTAAAGCCGCTCCTTTCCAGAAATGCGAAGGAGCGTTTGAGTTGGAATCCCAAAGTCCCAATAAGAATAAATTCTATTTCTCCACCCGAGACCTGCTCATCATGGCTGTTCTGGCTGCCTTGGGCGGCGTGGCCAGCACCTATATCAATGCCCTCAGTGATACCGTTCAGGCTATCCTGGGCTTTGCTGGTGCCTCTCAATGGGCTGCAGGCTTACATGTGATCTGGATCGTGCTTGCTTTTGCCATCACCGGCAAACCGGGAACCGGCACCCTGACCGGCATCCTCAAAGGTGCGGTTGAGCTGATGAGCGGTAACAGCCACGGGATCATCATCCTTTTGATTGATCTGGTCGCAGGCTTGCTGGTGGATTTCGGCTTCCTGATCTTCCGCAACAAACGCAATCTCCTACCCTATCTGGTTGCAGGCGGACTGGCCTCAGGCTCCAACATTCTGGTATTCCAGATCTTCGCAACCCTGCCTTCCAATATACTCGCTGCCTCTGCCATTGGGCTGCTCTTCGTGGTCGCCTTTGCCTCCGGTTGTGTTTTTGCCGGTGTAATCCCCTCACTTCTGATCAAATCCCTAACAAAGGCCGGTGTGGTTCGGGCAGAACAGCCCACCCAGAAGAATCGCAGGATTGGCTGGTCTGTCCTGTCTGGCGTTTTTGTTATTGCCATCCTGATGACTGTCTTCCTGAAAATTCAGCTTCAGGGGCCGGAACAGATCTCCGTCAATGGGACGGTGACCGCAGCCTATGGGTTCCCAGATAGGGACGTAACAATTGAGAAAGCCACCCTCCAGATGGAATATAAGGGCGTCCTCTCCGAATACACCGGTTATCCCCTCAAAGCCATCATTGCCGCAGCTGACCCGGATCCGGACGCGGACACTTTATTGATCGAAGCAACCGATGGTTATGCTTTCCTGCTCAGTTTTGATGAACTTAACACCAACGACAACATCTTGATCGTCCAAAGCGGTTCCGGCAAGAACTCGACCTTTGATGTGGTTGGCCCGGAAAGCAGCAAAGCCTGGATTCGCGGTGTGGCCCGGCTGACGGTGATTACCTCCGATCAATTAGTTTTCCATTGTATTGATGGCAGCGAATATATCTTTGTCTCAGATGATTGGTTGTTCGAAATGGACAGCACCCAGATCGCACTCCCTGACGGTTCTGAGAAGCTCCAGGGCGTTGCTGTCTGGAAGATCGTCACTGCAGCCTTCCCCGGGCAAACCCCCATTGAGCTCCAATTCAACAACAGCGATGAAGAGATCACTTTCAGTTGGGATGAACTGGACCAAAACGATGACTTCCGCCTCTTCACTGTTATCGGTGAAGACAGCATTTCTTATGCGCTGGCGAAGATGTCCGGTGATGTCGTCTTATTCCCTGTCACTCAAATCGACATTCAATAAGCTATGGCTTTTATCGAAATCCGCGATTTTTCCTACACCTATCCGGGCAGGCAACAACCTGCCCTGGAAGGTGTTAACCTGCAAGTTGACCGGGGTCAGTTTCTGGTCATCACGGGAAAATCCGGATGCGGCAAGTCCACCCTGGCGAAAGCTCTTGCGGGCTTTCTCTTCCAGGATGACTTAGTCAACTTCTCTGGCGAAATCTGGGTCAATAAGACCGATATGACCCAGGTGCCGCTATATGCCGCCAGTGAACGGGTCGCATATGTGCAACAAAATCCCGAGGATCAGTTCTGCACTCTGACGGTCAAGGATGAAATCGCCTTTGGCCTGGAAAACCGCCAGGTAACCCCAGCGGATATCGAAACAGCGATCCAATCGGCTCTAACCGTTGTCCACGGAATAGACCTTTTGGAGCGTGATCTGGCAACACTTTCCGGTGGCGAAAAACAAAAAGTGGCGATTGCCTCCATGCTGGCCCTCTCTCCGGATGTGCTCATTCTGGATGAACCGACTTCAAACCTGGATCCGGATGCCACCCGACAGATATTTGAGACTTTGCATCTGCTGGCCGAACAACACGGTCTCACCATCATCATCATTGAACACAAACTCCTGCAGATCGTTGATCTGGATCCCCAGGTGATTGTCATGGAACAGGGCAAAATTGAGGAAGAAGAATCCATTCTCGCCTTCATGAAAAGGATGACCACTGAGTTGGAACCCCAACAACAGGAAAGCTTATCACCCAAATCAGGGGCTACTCAAGAGCCACTGCTTTCACTTTCAGATATCACTCTGTCCATTCACGACAAGACTATTCTCAACGTCATCAATCTTGACCTATATCCCGGTGAGTTCATCGGCCTGATGGGGCCGAACGGCAGTGGCAAAACCAGCCTGCTCCTGACGATCATGGGACTCATCCAGCCAACGGGAGGATCAAAATTCGGCTTCGGACAGGACCTTTCCAAACTTAAAACATCCGACCTGGTGCGCAAGATAGGTTTTATCTTCCAAAATCCCGACCACCAGCTTTTTACTGCTTCCATCTGGGAAGAAGCCCTTTTCACATTGGAAAACCTCAGGTTCTCAACGCCGAAAAAAGAGGCCGAGGCAATGTCATGGCTGGTAAAAATGGGATTGGCAGGCGAGTTGGACCGTCACCCCCAAAGCCTGAGCTACGGTGAAAAACGGCGTCTGAATTTGGTCAGCCTCATCCTGCATGACCCAAAAATCCTGCTTATTGATGAAATGTTGATTGGGCAGGACCTGGAGAACGCCAGGTTATGGATGCAGCGCCTGAAAGCCTATTGTGAACAGGGCAACACCGTCCTGCTGGTCAATCACCACCCCGGACTGACCAACCGTTATTGTGACCGGGTGATTTTCATGAATCAGGGCGAGATTCAAGTCAATGCACCTACCGCAAAAGCTTTCGAAGTAATTGCCACCCAGGGATACGGTGCCTTTATTCCCAACACCATTGCAGGAGGTCAAATTGCGTAAACTGACCTTCCAACCCGGCAACAGCTTCTTCCACCAGCTCTATCCTCTGGATAAACTTATCTGGCTCTTATTACTCTCCGCCTTGGTGCTAATCGTCACCAAAGGCTTGCTGACTTTTCTCCTAGCACTTCTTGCCTTGATATCACTGATCTGGCTCTGTCCTCAAATTTGGAAAGTGCGCGGTTTCAGGCTGGTCTTTTTCACTGGGATATTCCTCTTCGTCGTCTACCTCTTATTTGAAAAGACCGGAGTTGTGCTGTGGGATCCTGGGATCAAACACTTCAAAATCACACAAAGTGGCATCGATTCCGGCCTTCTTTTCAGCAGCCGCTTCCTCGCCATTGTGCTAATGAGTTATTTATTCATCATCACCACCAACCCTTCGGACCTGGCTTACGCCCTGATGAAAGCCGGTCTCCCCTATCGCTTCGGTTTTATGCTGATCACAGCCTTACGCCTGGCACCCATCCTCGAAGATGAAGGCCAGACGATCTATCAGGCCCAATTGGTCCGAGGTGTACGTTATGACCAGGGCAGCCTGAAACGCATCCCCTTGCTTGTGCGACAATTCATGACACCATTGCTGATCAGCGCTCTTCGGAGGGCGGATAAGCTGGTTTTCAGTATGGAAGGCCGTGGGTTCGGTCAATATCGTACCCGCACATTTCGCAATCGAGTCATCCCGAGTTATCGGGACTTGATTTTCAATCTTTTATTGGTAGCCCTTTCCACATTCATTCTCGTTGTCAACTATGGAGGAAGGCTATAAACCCTATGGAGACGAAACCCAAACCCTGGATACTCTTTCTTGCCATCGGCCTTGTATTGGCCCTGGCAGTGATCGTCCTGATCCTGATCACAACCAAACCGATGCCAGTGGCTCTGATTAAGGAATTTTCCTTTGGCGCCCTCTGGGAAGAAGGCGTCAAAATGAACGAGTGCGCAGAATGCCATGATGGCGCTGAATTCCACGACTGCACGACATGCCACGATGATCACGGCGCTGTTGAAATGGCAGGTATCCAGTTCTATGCAGTGATTGATCTGACCGGCGATGTCCCCGATCCTTCCTTCATCCGGATTAATGAGGTCCTGCCCAATCAGGAAAATGCCGGCACCCATATTACAGTGCAGGATTTACTCGCCCAGAACGGCGTTGAAGAATATGAATCCGTCACCTTCATCACCAATGACGGCGGCGAAACCACAATCGAATCCGAATATATCGATGAAACCGCCATGTTGGTGCCCTATGTGGACGGTGTTCGGTTTGCCTCTGAAACCCTTCACGCTTCAAGCTGGCTGAAAGGCATCACCCGGATTGTTGTCGTGGGTGTCGATACACCACTCACCATTGACAGCAACAAAACCTCTATTGGCCGCCTTTTGATCGGTGCAACCGTCCGGCTGCCCGTGGAAAGCACCGATGTGATGCTTGCGGATGATGAAGGCAACCTGAGCCATGCCACCACCGCCAATTGGATCGAAGGTGCGCTGCTGGCTCCCCTGCTGGTTAACGCCAACCCTGAGTCCATCACGGTCACCGATAGCCACGGTGAGACCATTGAACTTTCGGGTGATGAAATTGAAGGCGCTGTCCTCGCCATGGATCACGACTCCATCACCCTCGTCCTGCCAGCCCGCGGCAGAAGTGCCTGGCTGGTGGATATCACCTCAATAGAATCGAATTAATTTATGCCTACACGAAAGAAATTACTCCTCCCCATACTGATCCTGCTCCTTTTCATTGGCACAGCATGCCAAGCGACGTGGGCGATTACCATCAATGAAAACTCGGACGCAGTTAGCTCAATTACGGCCGATAATGTAGCCTTCTACATCGACACCTCCGACGAAGAGATCCAAACCGTCCCCCTCGGTCAGTTCTTCTTTGATAATGGCTTTACCCTGATTGACCAGATCACTTTGACCATGGAAAATACCGAGTCCCTGACCTTCATCTGGGATGAGATTGCAGAAGAAACCACTCTCTCCCCCAACGGCACGTTGACCATCGGTGAGGTCGCCTATCAGCCCACCTCGATTGAGGTGACTCCGTCAAAGAGACTGTCGGGGGTTGATCTCTCGATTCTCGACATCAGCCCAACCGTTTTGTCAGCCCTGGGTCTCCCCAGCTTGCCAGAAGCGCATGGCCAACCCCAGCTCACTACTTCTGCCCAACAGGTGGTCATCATCCTCACGGATGGCACTCAATACGACAAACTCCAATCCATGGTCGCTGCCGGAGAGCAGCCCTTCTTCGCCAGCCAGGACAAGATCAATTGTGGCATAAGCATCTACCCCCCAATTACCACATCCGCTTCGGCTGCTTTATTCACCAGCACCATTGCGGCCAATAACGGTGTTTATGGCTACGGCTACCGCTCAACAGAATTGACCACCCTATTTGATATCGTCACGGATAACGGAAAAATGGCAATAGCGGTTGAAGGTGCCAGCCTGCCTTTCAACCTTCGCAATGCTGAAGTGATCCTAAGCGGAGACCGGGATAATAACGGCTGGTCCGATGACAACGTTTATCTGAACGCAATGGAAGTGATCCAGAATAACCTGCCGCACCTGCTGTATATCCATTTCCATGAAATTGATGACATGGGTCATGAATATGGCGATAATTCACCCGAATACGAGACTGCCCTGATCCGGGTCGATGGATACATCGCCGATATTGTTGATATGTTACCAAGTGACACCCTCATCATCATTCTGGCCGATCACGGCATGCACACAACCGCAGATGGCGGTAACCACGGTACGCTTACAGCCGCTGATATGCTCATACCTGTTACATTCATCCAAAAATAAGGAGGAAGAATAATGTTAAAAAGTACCAAGAAATTTACCTGGATCCTGCTCTTCGTCATTCCATTGCTGCTCTCCGCGTGCAACAGTGTGCCTAATGTCGATTGGACCCTGAAAATTAGTGGAGAGGTCACCAATCCCCTGACCCTCTCCTATGCAGACCTGGCGGCTATGGATTTTGTGAGTCTGGACGACGTCCTGATGGAAAAATCACGTGGCGAAGATGAAGTCCGCTCATTCAGCGGCGTTGATCTGGCAACCTTACTCGAAGAAGCCGGTGCACCTGCAGATTACAGCACCCTCACAGCCATTGCTGCTGATGGTTATGCCATCGAAATCTCCAAAGACGAAGCGGTTAATGGCATTGTTGCCATAAAGCAGGGCGGCGCATGGATCACCGAAGCTGATCCGGATGCCGGCCCAATCCGCCTGGTCTTCCCGACCACCCCCGCCAATCGCTGGGTGTTCCAGATCACGGAAATTATCGTCAATCCGTAATAAAAAAAACAAAGTATTTTTAAAGGAATAACCATGAAGAAGACAACCTTAATTACAACCCTGCTCGTTTTGATCGCCCTGATCACCGCCTGCACCCCTCAAGCCCAGGCCACCGAAGAAGCCGCCATCCTGACCGTAAACGAAGCTTCCTACACCCAGAGCGGCCTCGAAGCCCTCGGCACCACTTCTGTGGACTACACCGGCAAAGACGGCGTTGTCACCACCTATGAAGGTGTGCTGCTTTCCGCCCTTCTCTCAGACGCTGGCGCTGCTTCCGGCACAGAGGTCACCTTCACCGCTGCTGATGGTTACGAAGCCAGCATCACCGTCGAAGAACTGATGGCCTGCGCCAATTGTATTGTTGGTTTTGATGAAGGCAGCCTGCGCACCGTGATGCCCGACATGTCCGGCAAACTGAACGTCAAGGACCTGGTTTCAATCACGGTTCAGTAAAACAACACTTAAAAAGCACTTCAAAAGGCAGCCTGATCGATCAGGCTGCCTTTCTTATTGACAAAATACTCTGCGCCATTTAGAATGAATTTTACAAATGAAAAAGCCATAAAGGGTGCACCTATGCCCGGATGCAAGGTGCGTAAGGGGGGAAGCTGGTGCAAGTCCAGCACTGTCCCGCAACGGTAACGCCAATTTGGCGAAGTCCGATAACCCGCCCTTTATGACCCAAAAACTTCGTGGAAAGGAAAGTTGGGTATCGGCTATCGCAACACCAGCCGACTTCCCTTTCCGCCCATCTGGGCGGAACTGGTTTAATGACCTTTTCCCGTAAGGTCATTTTTATTAAATAAGGAGTTGGTTAATGAAATCCCGGATTACGTCTTTTGTTTTCACCCTCGCTGTGATTCTTGGCTTGTTAGCCAGGCCGATCTCTTCGGTTATGGCAGCGCCTGTTCCATCCGCTGCCGCCCAGAGTTCGATGGAGAAAGTCATTGAATCAGCATTCGACTATTTATCCACTCAGATCAATCCGGATGGCGGCATCCAGTGGTTTGATGAATCCTCCAGCGCTGCTGCAACCTTGCGAGCTGTTTTGGCAATGGCTGCCAACAATACAACCCAGGACCGGCTGGTCAGCTCTGAGGGCCTGAGCCCCATTGATTATCTCGCATCTGAGGGTATCCAATGGGTGAACCAGGAAGCAACCGAAACCCCTGGCTTCAATGTCGCCCGTGCGGGTCAGTTGCTCACAGCCATTGCCGCAGCTAACGCTGATCCCCACAATTTTGGTGACCAGGGAACGGATCTGCTCTATCTGGTCAATGAACAATACGATCTCAACACCGGTATTTATGGCACTGCAACGGTTGACAATGTCACCGATCAGCTCTGGGCCATTTTGGGCCTGGTCGCCAATAATTTCTCCATCCCTTCGGAGGCCGCAGTCTGGTTAGCCGAAGCCCAGGATGACGAAGGCCGCTGGAATGATGGCTACGGCAGCTATCTTGACACAACGCCGGTTGCCATCTTAGCTCTGGCAGCGACCGGTTTTTATGACAACACCTCAGAGCCCATCACAGCTGCCATCACCTACATGCAGGACCAACAGAACGATGTTGGTGGCTGGCAGACTGAATGGGATTCCACAACCAACGCCAGCACCACCAGTGCGATGCTCCAGGCGATTGCCGCAGTTGGCGACCTTCCCATGACTAATAACTGGCAGCTGGAAGGCGGCAATCCCATTTCAGCCCTGCAAGCTCTTCAACAGGAAAGTGGATTGATCGGCGGCGATTACGGCAATGCCTATTCAACAGCCGATGCCCTTCTGGGCCTTTCCGGTCAGCCCCTCTATGGACTTGGCGACCTCGTCCAGGCCAGTGAGGCCTTTGATTTCCTTGTGGCCGCACAGGATTCCGCTGGCGGATGGGAATCGGCTCGCACAACTATTGATGTCATTATGGCGCTTGATGCTGCGGGCTGGCAGCCTGCCACCCTCCAAAGAGAAGGCACCTCCACCCAAAATTATCTTATAGCCAACCTGGAAACCTATCTTGAGACTGGACCTGGTTCCATTGGCGTAGCAATTCTCGGCATTAATGCCCTGGGCGAGGACCCAGAAGATTTCGCTGGCGTGAACCTCCCCGAACGACTGCTGGAAAATTATAATGAAACCACAAAGTCGTTTGGCGAGCCACACGATACTTTGCAACAAGCAATGAGCATCCTTGGGCTGGCAGCAGCAGGAAGTTCAATTCCAAGCGGTGCAATCTCAACCCTGGCAAGTTTACAACGTGAAGACGGAGGGTGGAGATACCGTGCAGGCTTTGTCTCATCCTCTCCAGTGGATACTTCTCTTGCAATTCAGGCCTTGTTAGCCGCAGGCTATCTAACATCAGATCCGATTATCCAGGCTGCTGTCGCCTACCTCCATAACACCCAGGAAGACGATGGCGGCTGGGGTGATTCAAGCACGACTGCCTATGTCGTCATGGCGCTCAATGCTCTGGGTGAATCCATTGAAGATTGGCAGACAGCCAGTGCCAGAGGCCCACTCACCAGCCTGATGTCCTACCAAAAAGCCAATGGGTCCTTCGTCTATTCCTGGGAATATTCCGATGACAGCGTGATGTCAACAGCATCCGCCCTTTTGGCCCTCTTTGGCGGTGACCTCATCATGCAACCTGAGGATACCACCTCTACAAACACCGCTGCGATCATCGTTGATCCCGGCGATGGCGAGGCCCAATCCGCCTGTGTTCAGTTGAGCGAGGAGTCAATGGATGGCCTGACCCTGCTGGATTCTTCCGGTTTTGAATATGACAATGCCGAAGGATTTATCAATAGCATCCTGGGGATTACCAATGCCGATGGTGAGACCAATTACTGGTCTTATTGGTACTGGGATGGTCAACAATGGGCATTCGAGAGCACCGGCGCAGGAGATTCAGTCGTTCTGCCAGGTTCCGTTGTGGCCTGGCACTTCACCAGTTGGGAGATCTTCCCCTCCCTGCCGCCTGACACCCTGCCGGTGTTGAGCACCATTTGTGAGAGCGGCGAGCTCCTCAAAAACTACAGCATCGAGCCCAACCTCGCCTACAGCGACCTCTACAACGACAGCACCGACAGCTTTGTGCCGGCCGAACCATTCGATGCCACCGATGAACCCGCCATCGAAGCTACTGATGAGCCGACTACTGAGACCGAAACTGTAGAGATTGCACCAACTGAAGCAGCACCTGACGAAATTGATAACGAATCTCCCTCCATTCTGCCCATCATCATCTTAGGCATTCTGGCGGTGATCATTGTTATCGTCGTTTTGGGCTTCTCGAAGAAGAATAAATAATGAAATTCAGGATACAAAGCCTGCTCGTAAATAGCTTTGTCTTCCTTCTGGGATTCCTGAGCTTGCTGGCGCCCTTTGTGGTGCCGCAAGCCAGGGATGCCAGCTTCTCAAGCTCGTCTTTTCCCGTGATGGTCAGTCTGATTATCGTTCTCTGTGTCCTGATCATCCTCTTCGAAGCACAATCTACCATCCTGAACACAAAGCTCATCGCATTCCTGGGCGTTCTGATTGCCCTCAATGCCGGGCTTCGATTCCTTGAGACGGCTATCCCAGGGCCTGCCGGATTCAGCCCGATCTTCTTTTTGATCATTCTGACCGGTTACTTCTTTGGCGGTCGAGTGGGATTCCTGATGGGCGCGATGACCATGCTCATTTCAGGGCTGATCACCGGCGGTGTTGGCCCCTGGCTTCCCGGGCAGATGATCACCGCAGGCTGGGTCGGTCAAAGCGCCGGCATACTGAAGCCCTTGTTCAGACGCCTGCATGTCACAGGGAAACCTAGTGAGATTATTCTTCTGGCCTTCTTCAGCGCTATTTGGGGAATGCTCTACGGCGCGATCATGAACCTCTGGTTCTGGCCCTTCCTCGGCGGTGCACCTGGTCAGACCTGGTTCCAGGGCGCAACTTTGGCCGAGAACATCGGCCGCTACGGCACCTACTACCTGGCGACCTCAGTGGTCTGGGATGTCACCCGTTCAATCGGCAATATCCTGATCGTCACCTTCCTTGCCCGCCCCGTCCTGAATATCTTTACTCGTTTCAACCAACGCTTCTCATTTGAAATCCTGCCGGAAGGAAAGCAGCCATGACCACTGCCTTTTCCTGGCTTGCGTGGTTGTTGGCGGGCATCATCATTCTGCTCACCACCCGAAATCCGCTCCTGCTTCTCCTCATCCTGATACTGCTCTTGGCACTTGGCGTTCGAATGACTGAGCCTGGCAACCGTAAACGCTGGCTGAGGCAAAACCTGAGTTTCATTGGCACCATGCTGTTTCTCTCTTCACTCATCAACTTCATCTTCACCCATTCCGGCAACACGGCATTATTCTCACTTCCTGATAATTGGTTCCTGATCGGCGGGAAATTCACCCTCGAGAGCCTGCTCCATGGCACCATCAACGGCCTGGTGATCAGCTCTCTCTATCTCACTTTCACCCTCTTCAACAAGGCCCTCTCGGTTGAGCAGCTGACCCATTTGATCCCCACTGCTTTCTATCCGCTAACGTTGATCACAACGATTTCATTGACTTTTTTCCCCTCTATTCAGGAACGCACGGCCCAGATTAAAGAGGCTCAGATGATCCGCGGGAATCCGATGAAGAAACTCTCGGATTGGCTCCCTATTCTGATCCCACTGATGGTCACCAGCCTCGAAAATGCCGTCCAGCTTGCCGAATCAATGACAGCCCGGGGATTTCAGGTCCAAGATGAAGGTCAAAACTCCCCTAAAGCACTCATTTTGCTAATCCTGTCCACTTTCCTGGTCTTTTCGGGCTGGCTGCTCTCCCTTTTCAGCTACCCAACCTGGGTCAGCTGGGCTTTATATCTGATCGCCTTTTTAATCATCGCCCTCATATTTCTCACCCTTTCAAAAAAGGTCCATATCGTCCATCTTCACAAAGACCAGTGGCAAAAGAGCGATATTTTCGCTATCATCCTTTTTGGTTTGGTCTTCATCTTCATGGCAGCCCTCATCGTCAGTCAAAATAGGGACTTCTTATCTTTCACACCCTATCCGACATTAAGCTTCCCCACCCTGCCCCTCGCAGCATGGCTGCTTGGCCTGGTTCCTGCGATTCCATTACTTCTGATACCCAACCATGATCACCATTAGCCACCTCTCTTTCAAATATCCTCAGTCCGAGGCAGCCATCCTCAAGGATATCTCCTTTCAGATCCCCACGGGAAGCATGACCCTCGTGGCGGGCTCATCCGGCAGTGGAAAGTCAACCCTCCTGCGCAGCCTGAACGGGTTGGTACCGCACTTCACCGGTGGCGTGATCAGCGGGACAATGGAAGTCTTTAGCCAGAACCCCACTCAATTAGGGCCGGAAAATATGGCCCAATGGGTCAGTTTTGTCTTTCAGGAGCCAGAATCGCAGTTCATCTATGACCGGGTGGAAGATGAGATCGCCTTTTCATTGGAACGCTCTGGCCTCGACCGAGCAGAGATGCAATCAAGGGTGGATACGGTCTGTGACATTCTTGGTATTGGTGAGCTGCAAAAAAGAAAAATCGCAACGCTCTCTGGCGGCGAAAAACAGCGTGTTGCAATTGCCAGTGCTTTGGTGACCGAACCCCGCCTACTTATCCTGGACGAACCGACATCTCAGCTTGATCCGCAGGGAGCTGATGACATCCTACATTACATTCTCGATCTCCAAACCCGTCTGGATCTGACCATTCTCCTTTCCGAACATCGGCTGGAGAGAGTCTTGCCTTATGTCAATCACATGATTTACCTGCCAGGCGATGGCACAGCCCATGAAGGTAAACCTCAGGATATCCTCCCGCTGATGGACCTGGTTCCGCCACTCATCCAAATCGGGAAAGCGTTGAACCTCTCCCCCCTGCCCGTACGACCGGAGGATTTCCCAACTGTTCTGGTTGACGAAACCGTGAAGCGGCCCAAATTAGCAAAACCAACTGGATCACAACCGGCCTTACAGGTCATTGATCTCTCAGTCAGCATCAACAACCGGCAAATTCTGGATCAAGTCTCTCTCACCATCAACCAGGGTGAAATCTTGGCCATGATGGGACCCAACGGCGCCGGCAAAACCACCCTGCTCAGGTCAGTGTTAGGCTTGGTGCCATCACAGGGCAATCGAGAGGTGATGGGACAAGACATTGAAAGTCTATCCCTCAATAGGATCATCCGCCAGGTCGCCTATCTCCCCCAAAACCCCAACGACCTGCTATTCTCCGAATCCGTTCTGGATGAGCTCAATGTCACTCTCGCAAATCACGGCCTGGAGATGCCCCAGGAGGAAATGCTCCATCATCTCCATGATTTAGGCCTGGACGACCTGGCAAACGCCTATCCCCGTGACCTCTCGGTTGGTGAAAGGCAGCGGGTCGCCCTGGCCGCCATCACAATCTACAATCCGCCCGTCATCCTGCTGGATGAACCGACCCGCGGCCTGGACTATGGCAATAAACAAAGGCTTGTCCAGTTGCTCCAATCCTGGAAACGCCAGAAAAAAGCTATACTGGTCGTGACCCACGACGTGGAATTCGCCGCCCTCTTGGCAGACACAGTGATCGTCCTAAATAATGGACAAACCACCTATTTCGGCCAGCCGCAACCCCTTTTCACCCAACACGCTCACTACCGCGCGCAAACCTCGCAGCTCTTTCCTGAGATTGGATGGTATCGTGTCAGCGATATACCCTTTGACCACATCTCCATCCCTTAGATTCAAATGCCTGTGGTAAAATTGTTCCGGCTCAATAAATCAAAAATAAAAAAATTAAAAGTTGATATTGTACAGAGAGGATAATTACATCCCTCACTATTTTGGTTATTTAGCCGTATGTATAAATATAGTATGGTCAAATTTTATTGGTTAAGAGACTAAGTGAAGATATCAACCATTTTCGTAAATCAACTGGGCAATTGACACTTGCTACCACATTTCAGTTATACGATTCGTCACTAGGAGAGAACTCGAATGTACGGTTACAGCGGTAAAATTCTGCACATCGACCTAAAAGAACGAACACATTGGGCCGAAGACAAGCCAGAAGATTGGTACAAGCTTTATATTGGCGGCGTCGCAATGGCTACACGACTTTGTTGGGAGAACATCGAAGTCGGCTGCGATGCCTATGATCCGGGAAATCCGGTTTGCTTCGCGAATGGCATATTCGCAGGCACCCCGGTTCCGGTCGGTGGGAAATATGGCTTGGCTTCCAAATCCCCCCTGACAGGTTTCATCGGCGACAGTCTATCCGGTTCCTGGCTGTGCATCGCCATGAAACGTGCTCAATGGGATGGTGTGGTCATCCATAACACCAGCGATAAATGGGTCCACGTCTTCATTGATGATGATCGCGTGGAATTCCTGCCCGCGGACAACCTCCTCGGTCTGGGTACTTATGAAACCGAAGAAGCCATCCGTGAAGAATTCGGCGATGATCAGATCCGTTCTGCGACCATCGGCCCAGCCGGCGAGAATATGGTTCGCTTCGGCAATGTCACCAACGACGGACGCCAGGCAGGCCGCACAGGCCATGGCGCTGTCTGGGGCAGCAAGAAACTCAAGGCTGTCTCCTTCCGCGGCACTCATGGGGTTACCGTTGCAGATCCCGATACGCTGCTCAAATTGTCCTTTGATATTACTGAAGCAGCTCAGGGTAAGAACACCGAGAAATATCGAATTTATGGAACCTCAACGAATGTACTCAATGCTAATAAGGAAGGATTCCTTCCAACTCGAAATTATCAGGAAGGAACATTTGAGTTTGCAGAGTTGGTCAGCGGAGAATACCTGGATGAGCATCATAAAGTTAAAGTCATCGCTTGTGCGCAATGTCCGATCGCTTGTGAGCAAATGTCGATGGTTAAGAAAGGGCCATTTGCAGGTTCAATGACAGGCATTGAATATGAATGCTTGCAAGCAGTAAGTTCAAACTGTGGTATTGGAGATATGACCGCAGCCATTAGAATGGTAGATATTTCTGATAGAAGTGGTATGGATACCATGAGCATGGGAGTCACCATATCATATACAATGGAATGTTTTGAACGCGGTGTATTGAAAAAAGATGATTTCCGATGCAAAAAATATCCGGATGGTTTTGAGCCATGTTTTGGTAATGGAGAAGCCGGGGTCACATTAGCTGAACTGATTCGTGACAAGGAAGGAATTGGCGAACTTTTAGCAGAGGGTACCAGGATAGCGTCGAAGAAAATCGACAATGAACGAAATTCCGAATCCTGGAAATGGGCAATGAATATTAAGGGACTGGAATGCCCAGGTTATGATGCAAGATCATTAAAAACGTTTGCGATGGGTCTTGCCGTTGGCACACGAGGGGGTTGCCATAATCGATCTGCTGCATATGATCCAGATATCAAAGGAGAAACAAATCGTTATACCGTTGATGAAACCAGAGGTGTTGTTGCGTCTCGTTCAGAAGAATATGCCGCTGTTTATGACTCGCTGCCGATGTGCAAATTCATTCGACGCTGCTTCACAGGAAAAGCTGATCGTGCAGGCGCCTGGCCGGCAATCGCTAAACTAATCAATGCCACAACAGGTTGGAATTTTGATTATGATGATGTTGACTTAATTGGAATTAGGGCTCACACAATCAAAAAAGCTTTTAACATTCGAGAGGGGTGGACAGAAAAAGATGACGACATCCCCTACCGGTGGAAGCACGACCCAATGACTAAGGGTCCTGGAGCTGGTCATGTTGTCACAGATGAAGAATTAGATTATATGAAACAGCTATATTTCAAAGCCAAAGGCTGGACTGAAGAAGGCCTGATTCCCAAACAACTCCTCGTTGATTTGGGAATGGCAGATGTCGCTGAAGAGATCGGCGTTTAAGGAGAAGAATAATGGTTGCTTCTACATCCAAATATAAATACATCGTTTGTGATCCAGAATTATGCATTGGCTGTCAACTTTGTGAGTACATTTGCTCCTATACAAAGACTGGTGAGTTCAACTCCTATCGCAGCCGCATCCGGACTGTCCGTGTGGATGAAGTCCTGATCACGGCTGTGGCCTGCCGCACCTGTGAAAATGCACCCTGCGTGAGCGCCTGCACCCGTGACGCCCTGACTCAGGATACCGAATCTGGTATCATCCGGATTGACCCGCAGAAATGTGACGGTTGTGCCTGGTGCATTGAAGCCTGCGATTTCGGTGCGATCTCGATCAACCACGCTACGAAACTGGCGGAATTTTGCAATCAGTGCGAGGACATCGAAGACGGCCCGCAATGTGTCAAGATCTGTCCGAAGGACGCTCTGGAATACACCACTCCCGATCAGAGGTCACAACGCACCCGGCATAAACTGGTTAAAGAATCTTTGAACTTCCCATCCAAAGCCAAGGATCCTCGATGAGCGAAAAACCCAACGAAGTGCCTGAAGAAGAACTCCGAATTGGGGTTTATGTCTGCCACTGCGGCAGTAATATCGCCGGTGTCATCCCGCCCAAAGAAGTGGTCGAATTCGCTGAAGGTCTGCCGGATGTCGTCCGGGCGACCGACACATTGTATGCCTGTGCTGATTCAGGCCAGCGGCTGATCAAAGAAGACATCAAGAAATACAATCTCAACCGGGTTGTGGTCTCAGCCTGCTCTGTCAGGATGCACGAACCCACCTTCAGGGCTGCGGTTGCCGAAGCGGGATTGAACCCCTTCCTGATGGAAATGGCCAACATCCGGGAGCAATGCACCTGGGCCCATGGTCATGACCGAGAAGGCGCACTGGCCAAAGCTAAAGACCTGACAGCCTCAGCAGTTGCCAAGGTCCGCTTCCTGACTGAACTCGACATGATCAACGTCCCTGTGACCCAAAAAGCAATGGTCATTGGCGGCGGCGTGGCTGGCATCAGCGCTTCCCTGGACCTGGCTGAACAGGGCATTCATACCATTCTCGTAGAAAAGGAACCGACAATCGGTGGGGTCATGGCTCAGCTCAACAAGACCTTCCCCACCATGGACTGTAGTATATGAATACTCGCACCTAAAATGGTTGACGCGGCGCGTCAGCCCCTAGTTGATGTGAGAGCCTTCACCGAAGTTGAAAAGGTTGAAGGATTTGTCGGAAATTTCAAAGTAACCCTTCGGGAAAAAGCCAAGTATGTCCGTGCGGACCGCTGTAACGGTTGCGGTGCCTGCACGCTAGCTTGCCCTGTAGAAGTTCCCAACTATTTTGATATGAACCTGGCTCCCCGTAAGGCGGCCTATGTGCCGATGAGCCAGTCTGTCCCGTTAATCTACTCCATTGATATGGAGAACTGCATTCACTGCTATAAATGCGTGGATGCCTGCGGCGCATTGGAAGCGATTGACTTCAGCCAGGAAGACAAACTGGTGGAAGAAGATATCGGCGCCATCATCGTGGCCACGGGCTTCGGTCATTTCGATCCGAGTGTGATGGACGAATATGGCTATTCCCGCTATCCCAACGTGATCACCGCCATGGAGATGGAGCGGCTCAACAACTCTGCCGGCCCAACGGCCGGTGACCTTATCCGCCCCAGTGACCATAAGTCCCCCAAGACATTGGCCTTCATCAACTGTGTCGGCTCACGGGATAAACGCTACAATTCCTCCTGCTCCAACTTCTGCTGTATGTATTCCATCAAGAATGCCGTACTGCTCAAGCAGATGCACCCTGAAGTGGATATCACCATCTACTACATCGATATCCGCACACCTTCCAAAGGTTATGAGGAATTCTATGACCGTGCCCGCGAAATGGGGATCCATTTCAGTCAAGGCCGCCCAAGCCTGATCACCGAAGATCCCGAAACCCATAACCTCATCGTCCATGCAGAAGACATGGGTTTAGGTTTGGTGACCGAAAAAGAATATGACATGGTCATGTTGAACCAGGCTGCCATTCCCCAACCGGATCAGAACCATATGAGCTCCGTGTTGAATGTGGCCCAGAGCCCCGGCGGCTGGTTCATGGAATACCATCCCAAGCTGCGCCCAATGGACAGCCCCACCGACGGTATCTTCTTTGCCGGTGCCTGCCAGGGTCCGAAAGACATCCCCAACAGCGTTGCCCAGGGTTCTGCGGCAGCAGCCCGTGCCAGCCGTATTCTCCATTCGGAAGAATGGGAGATCGAACCGACCGTTGCGGTTGTCTGGCCGGATCGCTGTTCAGCGGAAACCAAAGGCCGGGCTTGCGGCTTATGCGTCAAAGCCTGCCCCTATGGTGCTGTGAAGATTGAAGGCGATAAAGCCGCTGAGATCATCACCGCCAAATGCCACGGTTGCGGTGGTTGTGTGGCCGAATGCCCCGAGGACGCCATCACCCAATTGCACTACACGGATGCCCAAATCCTGGCGCAGATGCGAGCCCTTCTGGCCGACAAGCCGGAAGAGAAAATCCTCGCTTTCCGCTGCCATTGGTGCTCCTATGGTGGCGCGGACCTCGCCGGAACCAGTCACTTTGACTATACGGCGAATGAACGCGGTATGAAGGTCATGTGCTCCGCCCGGATGGATAGCGACTTCATCTATGAAGCATTCCGGCTGGGTGCCGGCGGCGTGCTTTATTCCGGCTGCCATCCTCAGGACTGCCACTACATCACCGGTCAGATCGTCGGTGCTAAGCGTGCCTCCCGGCTCAAGAAGATGTTCGAGAGAATGGATATGACTGAAGGCCGCTTCCGCATCGAGTGGATCAGTGCTGCCGAAGGTGACAAATACGCCCGGGTGCTGAATGAAATGCAGGATGTTCTCGATAATATCGCACCTGAAGAACTTCACGAAGAGATCGAACGGCTCAAACCTGAAATGTCCAAACGCCTTAAGAAATTCCCCGGCGTTCCGGGCGTTGAGGAAGCCATGGTCTATTCCGACACACTCGTCAAAGCCATCACCAGCCAATTGGAGGCCAAATGAACCATGACACCGGTGTCCAAACATTTGCCGAACAGGTGAAGGCCTTGCCGGGTGGAGAGTTCTTGGAACTCTGCTATTCCTGCGGCACCTGCGTGAGCAAATGTATGGTTCAGCAAAAAGGCGAACCGAAATACAATCCCCGCCGTTTGCTGCGTCTGGCCATGATGGAAATGAAGCAGGAAGCCTTTGATAATCCAACAACCTGGCTCTGTTCGGCATGCGACCTCTGTTATGCCGCCTGCCCCCAGGAGATCCACATTTCCGGTGTCATCACAGCGGTCAAGAAGATTGCTGTTGAAGAGGGCCGAGTCACGCCCATCAAGACTGCAAGGGTTGACCAACAGACCTGCGTTGGTTGCGGACTTTGCACCGAAGGCTGTCCCTACCACGCCATTTCACTGGTCGAAAAGAAAGTTCCCTTCCGAGGGGTGATCCAGGTCGCCGAAGTGGACCCAGGCCTTTGCATGGGCTGCGGCCTATGTTCTGCCATCTGCCGCTCCACCTCCATCGGTGTGCCTCAAGAGAACACGGACAAGGAAATCCTTGATGATCTGTGGAGCTGGGTGCAGCGCCAGGAGGCGAGGAACTGATGGAAACCAAACCCAAAATTGTATTGTTCCAATGCCAATGGTGCCTCTATTCCGAACCGGACCAACAGTGGGTAGAAAATAACCTCCCCAGTTCAATGCACCTGGTCAAAGTGCCCTGCACCGGAAGGATCAACACCCTTCACGTTCTGAATGCCATTCAGGGCGGCGCCGATGGTGTGATGATCAGCGGCTGTCTGCCGGAGAAATGCCATTTCAAAGAAGGTAATCTGAGCGCTATGCGCCAGCAGGATGAATTCGCTAATCTGCTGGATTACATCGGCTATGAGAAAGAACGGATTCGTTTCGTTTGGCTCGATCTGCAGGACTTAGGCCGCATCCAAAAAGAACTGGCTGCATTTGAGACGGATATTGCCGAACTGGGCCCCACCCAGAATCTTGCCACCCGTTCAACAGAAGCTCTCCGAGGTGATCATGCCTGAGATCAAAGATAAACTCACTTCAGAAATCAAGAGGCTGCTGGACGAGAACGTCGTTGATGTGGTGATCGGTTTCAAACAAGAAGAATCCCCCTTGCGACCTCAGCCGGCGTTCTTCCGAAACACGGATGAACTGGCAAACCTAGAATATAACAGCCTTTGCCAAAACAACCTCGCTAATTATCTGACCCGCTATCCTCATGACACCCGGATCGGGATTGTAGTCCGGGGCTGTGAGAACCGCTCTGTGAACGCCCTTGTGGTCGAACATCAACACCCCAGAGAAAACCTATTCCTGATCGGCGTGCCCTGCCAGGGAATCATTGACATCAAGAAGATCATCGCGGAAGTCGGCGAAGAAATCTCTGATTTCAACGAAGGTGGCGATAAGGTCACAGTGGTGGCCAAGGGCAAAACCCACACATTCAAGCGCCAGGACTTGCTGCACGACTCCTGCCTGCGCTGCGTTCATCCCAACCCTGTCAGCGCTGATGTACTGGTTGGTGAGCCCCTCCCCGAAGGCGATCCGGCACTCGTCCGGAAGCCCATCGAGGAGTTTGAAGGGCTGAGCAAGGAAGAACGTTACGCCTGGTTCAAGGAAGAATCAGAACGCTGTATTCGCTGCTATGCCTGCCGGGAAGCCTGCCCGATGTGTTACTGCACGGAATGTTTCGTGGATCATGCCACACCGCGCTGGACCGAGAGTGACATCTCCCCTGCCGGCACGCAGGCCTGGCATATCATCCGAGCTTTCCACCAGACCGGCCGCTGCACGAGCTGCGGCGCCTGTGAACGGGCCTGCCCGATGGATATCAAGATGACCTATCTGACGGACAAATTGAACAAGGATGTCTATGACAACTACGAATTTGTCCCCGGTATGGACAGTGAAACCCAACCGCCTTTTGCTTCGTTCAACCTGGACGACAAGAAACGCTTTGTAGTTTGAGGGATGAACAAATGACATATATTCTGGATAATAAGCAACTTGAAAAAGTCCTGGAGCAGTGGTCTGCGGATTATGAAGTCTATGCCCCTCAGAAAGCAAAGCAATTTTCAGCTTTTCTGCCCCTGGGTTCAAGCGAACTCGTATTGGATGAGCCGCACAACACCCGCTACCCACCCAAGTCCCTCTTCCTTCCTCAAACTGAAGTCATGCTCCGGTACAATGGACGGCTGAACCGGTTGGAAGATGTCGAACTTGAGATCAAACCTCGGATCCTCTTTGGTATTCACCCCTGTGATGCCTCAGCGGCAACTCTCTTGGATACCGTTTTCTCAACTGAAGAAAATAGCGATCCCTATTGGAGCAATCGCCGTAAGGAAACCTTGCTGATCGGTTTGGGCTGTGACGAACCGCCTCAAACCTGCTTCTGCACAACAGTAGGCGGCGGCCCCTTCAACACCAAAGGCCTGGATGCCTTGATGACGAAGATGGATGACGCCTATTTCGTGGAAGTTTTCTCCGATGAAGCTGTAAAGCTCTTCGCTGACCTGCCAAAAGCTTCGAAAGAGCAGCAAAAACAGATCAAGGACCTACAGAAAGACGCAGTGGCAAAGATGGCACCAGCCTTTGAGACAGATGGGCTCAAAGAGAAGCTGGATGCGAATTTCGACAGCGACTTCTGGGCTGAGATCTCCGAATCCTGCCTGGGCTGTGGTGTTTGCACCTTCCTCTGCCCCACCTGCTTCTGTTTTGACATCGTTGACGAGGTTCAGCGCAGTGAACGGGTTCGTAACTGGGATACCTGCATGTTCAGGATCTATTCGCTGGAAGCTTCGGGGCATAACCCCCGTCCTTCACGCAAGGAACGCACCCGCCAACGCCTGAGCCACAAATACAGCTACTGGCTGGATCATGTCGGAGAAATCGGTTGTACGGGTTGTGGGCGCTGTGTACGTTACTGCCCCGTTGGCCTGGATATCCGCGCAATGCTGCGGGCTGCAAATGCCCTGGAAATGGAGCCGGCAAATGCCTGAACACCACCATCATCACGATAATCCCTATGATCCGATCCCGATGCATATTCTGCGGGCCTATTACGAATCCACAGACCGCTCACTTAAGACCTTTGAACTGAGTTTCGATAAGCAAGAGGACTGCGAAGCCTTCTTCAAGGCCTACAACCCCGGTCAATTCTGCCAACTTTCCATCTTCGGTAAAGGTGAAGCCCCCTTTGGGATCGCCTCTGCTGCCTGGGAAGGTGAATTTGTACGCTTCACCGTTCAAAAGGTCGGCTCATTTACCGAATACATCCACACCCTCAAAGCCGGTGACGCGATTGGGATGCGTGGGCCGCTCGGGAATGGCTTCCCTTTGGAGGACTGGAAGGGCAAGAAACTGGTCATCATCGGCGGTGGCTGTGCTTTTTCCACCCTCTATGCCCTGACTAAACACGTCCAGCACCCCAAAAACCGGCCAGATTACGATCAACTGGTTGTGATCTACGGCGCCCGATCCTCCGGCCTCTGCATGTATAAACACGACATCCAAAGCTGGTATCAGAATGAGGATTTCGAGATCCACCAGGCCATTGACGTCCCCGAAGAGGGCTGGCTGCACCATGTCGGCTACGTCCCAGATGTGGTCAAAGAGGTTGCCCCCTCACCGGATAACGCTGTGGCGATTGTCTGCGGGCCGCCCATTATGACCAAGTACACCCTGCCTGTCCTCGTGGAGCTGGGTTTCGCCCCCGAAACGATCTTCACCTCGCTGGAAAAGCGGATGAAATGTGGGATCGGTAAATGTGGACGCTGCAATATCGGCTCAAAATATATCTGCAAGGATGGCCCTGTATTCAGCCTGGCTGAACTGCATGAGCTTCCTGACGATATCTAATTGGAGAGATTATGAGTCATCGCGGAAAAACGATTAAAACTCGAACAGAAAACCAAATGACGCTGGAACGCCCCATGATCACCAGACACTATCTGATGACCTGGGATCTGGACCGCTGCGTTGGATGCCAAATGGGGCCAACAGTCTGCCCCAAAGATGCCCTTACCCACCTGGATGGCGAGATAATCGACGGCCGGATGGTGGCCAGGCCCTCGGTGGAAGTGGATCCTGAAGCCTGCGTGATGTGTGGGATGTGTGTAGAAATTTGTCCCGTGCATGCCATCACCATGACCATCAACGGCGAACCGGAAAACCCCGTGTTGGAATATGGCGCTTTTCCTGAAGTTCGCGGCCACACCTCATTCAATAAAGACGCCTTTGATTTTAAACTTAAAGATTTTGTCATTGATAACTGTCCCACCAACATCATCAGCTATGACGCCGAGAACGACACCATGGCAATCCAATATGAGGATTGCATCCGCTGCCGCCAATGCGAAGTTGCCAGCGACGGCGCGTTCCATGTACAACAAGCCTGGCAAGGCAAGGTGGAGCTCCATCGGGATCGCTGCGTGGAAGGCTGCGTGGCCTGCGCCGATGTCTGCCCCACCCGGGCTTTACACCTCAATGATGAGGGCGAGCTGGTCCTGGCCGATTACTACTGCATTAAATGCGGTTCCTGTATGCATGCCTGCCCCATCCAACCCGAATTCGAGGAAGAAGAATTCACCTTTGAATCTCAGGGGCTCACGCTGACCCGCTCCCACAAGAAGCTGATCAACGAAGATCAGCTGGCAATCAAAGTGGAACGCTGGCGGGTCAATCACACGCCGGTTCAGAGCGCTGCCTGGATCGAAGCCCTGCGTAAACTGGCGGATGATAAAGCCAGTGCCGTCGAAATTGACCGCAAACGGGCTCTTAAGCGCCGTGACCTGATTGTGGCCTTACGCGGACATATCCTGCCTGAACACACCAGGGACATGGATTAACATTCCCAAATAAAATGACCGGTCGTTTTCAACACGAAGCGACCGGTTTTTGATTTAAAAGAGTAAAATCTATGTGGAGGTGCAGCCGATGATCCAATTGAATAACCCCCTCGCAGAATGCTATTATCCCTCAGGGAATAAAAATGATAGCCGTTTACACCAAACAACCCACCTAGGGATTGGAGCGCATCAGGATGACCTAGAGATGCTTGCTATCCCCGGTATTCTGGCGGGCTACGAGCATTCGGATCAGGCCTTCACCGGGGTCACAGTGACGGATGGCCGCGGGGCACCCCGCTCCGGCGATTATGCCGATCTCTCCGATGAGGAAATGTGGCATGTGCGGCTGGAAGAACAGCGTCATGCAGCGAATATCGGTCATTACCATGCTCAGTTCCAGTTGAATTACAGCAGCGCGCAAGTTAAATCACCCCAGCGGGAAGCAGTCATCACAGACCTGATGACCATCATTCAGGCCTGTCAGCCTCAGATCATCTACACCCACAACCTGGCAGACAAACATGACACTCACGTTGCAGTGGGTCTCAGCGTGATTGAAGCCTTGCGCCGGATGGGAGAAGGCTCCCAGGGGATCACTGTTTATGGTAGTGAACTCTGGCGCGGGCTGGACTGGTTGCTGGATGATCAGAAAGTTGGTCTGGATGTCTCCAGCCATCCCGAGTGGCAGGCTGCCTTGCTCCAAGCTTTTACTTCACAAATTGCCGGCGGCAAGCGTTATGACCTGGCCGCGATGGGGCGTAAACGCGCCAATGCAACTTATTATCAATCCCATCACACCGACCAGGCGGAATTAATGGTCTACGCAATGGACCTGACGCCCCTGATTACGGATCCCAAACTCTCCATTGAAGGTTTTGTGGATACGGCCATCCAAAACCTGGCAAAAGACGTACGCGATCGTCTGCAGCGCCTTGGCGGTTAGCTCCCCCATCAATTTTTCTTCAGTCTTAATGAATTCCCCACAAACACCCTACTGATGTTGGCTGTCATAATTGACCCAATCATGTAAGATATCAATCCATTTTCATCAAATCAGCCAGTTCGTTCCTCAGCGTCTCAGCATCCACCGCGCCGATATGGATATAAGCCACATACCCATCAGGATCAATGACAAAAGTCTCCGGCACACCTGTAATCCCAAAGGCAGAAGAAATCCTGCTCTCATCTTCGACAATCAACGGGAAGGTCACGTCCTGAGTTTCTGCCACAGCAGAAACAGCAGCAAGGGTGTCATCCATCGCCACCCCAACAAACTGAACGCCCTCGCCTCCCAACTCCCGCCAGATCGCTTCAAATTCAGGAATCTCATCTTCACATTGTTCACACCAGGTCGCCCAGAAATTGATCACCACAATCTCGCCGCGATAATCCCCCAAACGGAATTCGTTTCCATCAATATCCTTGGCTGCAAAAGCGGGAGCTTGTTCACCAGGCAGCGGGCGGCCCGTACTCTTTGTGCGATTGATCGAGTTGCCCCACAAGGCAACCACTACCGCCCCAACGACGATCAATCCCAGGATCACCCCAATTTGAACGCCAAAACCATGCCGTTTTCCTGCTTGCCGGTCGCTCTCACTCAGCCGTGGCCACCAGGCCATCACCCCGCCCAACAAAACCACCATGCCGCCAATCCATAGGAAAGCGCTAAGGGGATTAATCATAACACTCAGGCTGACCTGTCCAGCCCCACCCACACTAAACATAACCAAATAAAGGTCCTCTCGCCAGGAAGAATGTATCGCGGGTGCGGTCATGGTCTGGTTATAAAAGGGGTAATAATTAATCTGGGGCTTTAAGGTTGTTAAATACTCCGAGCCTTCATATGTTGAAATAACAGCCCAGATATCCAGGTGATCATCGGCTATTTCTTCAGCCAGGTTTTCATAAAGCAGGGTATAGCCGCCGACATTAACCGACTCACCAGGGATCATCGTTACTTGATGTTCAGTTTCATACAGCTGTGTCCCAATAACACCCACCGCCATCAAAACCACGCCCAGGTGGATTAAGTGTGCCCCATAACCATGTCTGCCCAGGAATGGCAGATGCTGCAGTCCAGCTTTCCAACCGGATTGCTTGATGCGTCCGCCAATATTGAAGCCAATTTCACCTAAGGCTGCGCCGCCAGAGAAACCGGCAATCGTAAGACCAATCAATGAGCCGGTAAGCCTAAAGCCGCCCCACCAGGCTATCGCAAAACCAGCCAGAGCGCTTATGGCAGGCGGCAGTAACCGCCAGAGCGTGTCTTTGGTCCCTCGTACCAATTTCCCAATCAGCGGGCCAACCCCCATTAAAAATACCAAGACACCCATTTGAGGTCCCACCACCCGATTGAACCAGGCCGCCGGTGCCGTAAAAGTGCCGCCAGTAAGGGTTGGCAGCAGCGTCCCAACCATGATGGACATTGTAATGAGCATCAGGGAGAGTAAGGCGAAGAAATATGCACCTTCCGTGGAGAAGATCTTCTCAGGGTAAATCAACTGGCCAAAGGCTTTGTGCTTCACAACCATCAGAACAATTGATCCCAACAGCACGATCAACAAAGCTGCCAGGAAATAGGGCCCAACCACGGACTCACTGAAAGCATGCACCGATTGGATCAAACCGCTGCGGGTCGTAAAGGTCCCGAAAACGACTAACGTAAAAGAGAGCACCGCTGAAACGACGTTCCAAACCTTGAAACCCTTGCGCCGAGATTGCATATCCAGCCCATGCAGCAAGGCCGTTGCGGTTAACCAGGGCATCAAACCGGCGTTTTCAACCGGGTCCCAGCCCCAATAACCGCCCCATCCCAGGACATCATAGGCCCAGCGCATTCCCAATAAAAGACCAACGCCGAGGAATAACCAGGCCATCAATGACCAATTACGGGCTTTTTGAGGCCAGAGCCCCACATCACCAACGATCAGCGAGGCCAGAGCGTATGCAAAGGGAATAGCCAGGGCGACGTAGCCCAGGTAAAGGAATGGCGGATGGAAAATCATCCCCGGATGACGTAGCAAAGGATTCATTCCCAGGCCATCCTGGGGGATTGTTGTTGATGCAATGAAAGGGTTGGAAAAGACGAGGGTCATCCCAATAAAAAAGATAGCAATGAGGCTCATGATAAAGCTGGCCCAGGTCTCAAGCGCGCTCTCTTTGGTCAGCTTTCTGGCAACCATTGCAGAGAACAAGACCTGCAGAAAAGCCCACAACAACAAAGACCCTTCCTGCCCCGCCCAGACGGCTGACAACTTCAAGCTCATTGGCAGCGCTATGCTTGAATGTGTGAAAACATAAGTTAATTGGAATTGATCTGTGATAAAGGCAATCAACAGAAGGACCAGGGCAACCAGTAACAGTCCCGTACTGCCATAAAGTGCATTCCGCGCACCTTTCTGCCACCGGAAATCTTTCTTCCTAAGCCCAATAATAAAAGCAACAGCTGCAATCAATGATGCAAAGAGCGATAAACCGATAAGGATTGAGCCAACTTCATCGAGCATTCTTTTCTCCTGGATGTTCGTTGGTTTCTGCTAATCAAATAATATCAGATTTCACAAAATAAGCCCCCACTGAGGATTATTTTCCCATCTTTTTGGGTCAGGATTAGCTTGCGAGTAACCAATATTCTCCTGATTTCAACCTCAATATAAGCTGTAGCCTAAATAATACCCCAGATTTCCAGCTCCACTACGGATAAAAAAACCGCCTTATCACAGGCGGTTTCTTATTCATCATAGATTACTTATCCGGATCAGGCGGGGTATCTACCTCAGCCTCTTCTTCATACCCTTCCTCAGCAGATTTCTTCGCTGCTTTTCGGGATTCCATGACCTCTTCCAGAGGCGGAGCGATCATATATTCGCTCTCACCAGCGGAGATGAATTTGACCTTCCAGATTTCCATCTTGATCAGCACCAGGATCACACCAGCCAATGCCATCAGAATGGCGAAGAAGCGGGAATAGCTGAAGGCTGTCCCAGGGAAAGTGGGCTGATCAGGTCGGAAGAACTCGATTACATTTCGGCCAACGCCAGCCAGGATCAGCCAAATCCCAAAGGCCACACCTGGTTTGATTTTGTCTTTATATTTTCGCACCAGCCAAAGCAGTAAGCCGGTGGCAAGGATATTCCAAACCATTTCATAGGCAAAGGTTGGATGGAAACGGGTTGTACCCTCTGGGAACATTGTTAGGTTGTTATAGGGATAAATCCGGTTTTGCGCTGCAATCTTGATCCCCCAGGGAAGCGTGGTCGGCTGACCATAGAGTTCCTGGTTGATAAAGTTAGCCGGTCGAGCAATCGCCTGTCCAAGTAAGAGCCCCGGTGCAACGGAATCCAGCATCAACCAGACATCCACCTTGTTTTTCCGGGCATAGAGGAGGAAAGCGATCACACCAAACAACAGCGCTCCAAAGAAATGCAGACCGCCTTCTTTGATATTCAAAATCTCAATTGGGTTATTGATATAGCGCATGTCACCGCCCAAGGTGGTATTGAAGACATACCACAACCGTGAGCCAATCACCCCAGCCGGAATCATCCACAGCAGGCTGTCCCAGACATATTCAGGATCACCGCCGCGGCGTTTAAATTCCTTCGCGGTCAGCCAGGTGGCAACCGCCACACCCAGCATCACCAAAACGCCGTACCAATACAGCGAAAATGAGTAATTACCTAATTCGATGGTAAAAATGATAGGATCGATCATTCCGATCTCCTTCTGCTTTTATTCCAAATAACCTAAATCACGTAAACGCTGTTGGACCAATTCATCTTTCAATGAAATCTTGCGATGAGATGATCCCTCGCTGCGGGTCATTGCCAAATCCAGATAGCTTTCCAAAACCTTTGACAAATCCTCAATCCGAGCAGGATCGCGATAGGGTTCCTGCTCTGTTGGGTCACCGGCCAGGTTATAGAAGACCTTTGAAATCTCTTCTACCGCGATCATCTTTTCATCGCCCTGATAGACTGCCCGCTGATCCACACCAGGGTGGAATTGTTCGGTCAGCTCAGGATGGTGCTTCTTGACGATCTGAACAGCATTTTCAGGAGCATAGGCTTCTGCAATCGCACAAGCCTGATCCATATCCTTCTTATCCACCATCCCTAAAAGGCTTTGGCTGGCCACATCCACCTCTTCCGCATAGGGCATTGCCAGGGTCTCAAAACCGAAGTAGTCCAAAACGGAATAAAAAACCCGTGTGGTGGAAATCCGTGTTTCTATCTGGCGGGCATCATCCATACCAGGCACCCGCATGAATAACGGCACATGGACCAATTCTTCATGGACACCAAAACCATGACCCATATAGCCATGTTCACCCAGCATTTCGCCGTGATCCGCCATGAAGACCACCATGGTATTCTCGCGATGATAATCGGTGTTCAGTGTCTCCATTAACTGACCTAACAGATGGTCCTGATAAGCCACTTCGGCGTCATACATATCCGATAAAGTCTGCGATTCGAGGTCAGAGAAGGGCTCAACCAACGGGATCAGCCATTGCCAGGCCTTCCGGTTGAAATTACCCATAAACTGTTGCGCTTCGGGGGTTTCATGGAAATAGGGGACAAATTTCCGCACATACTCATCCGGCGGCGCATATGGTAAGTGCGTTTCCATCAGGTTTAGGAAGACAAAATTACCGCCCTTGCGCTCCTCACCAATTTCTTTCACAAAAGATGTGCTCTCCCGAATGGAGCGAGCCGTCATCCCCTTGAAATTGCCTGCCCTAGTCCAAAGGGGCACAAAAAGCGGTCGTAACGCTGCGAGGAAGAACTCATTGGGTTGAGCAAAGGCATTCTGAATGGGATAGGAGAGTTTGCGTAGTAACTGTGTATATGTGCTCCAAAGATTGCGGAAAGGCTTCCACAAGTCGTCAATTTCTCTCTGAGGTGTGGAAGGCACCATGCCGCAGTAGTTATAAAATTTATCAAAACCACGGGTGAAGCCATTTTGCAAAACGCCTACTAAAGGATTATTGCAGAAGCCGGTGGTTTGGACGCCCTGATCCGCTAACCGGCTGGCAAGGGTCTGAAATTCCTTCGGCAGGGCATCATCCGCCTGCACTGTGCCGTGAACGGCGGGTGCTTCACCGCTGAAAAGTGATGCATGCGAGGGTATCGTCCACTGTCCGGGGGCAACGGCCCGTTTGAAGAACAGGCTTTCCCCAGCCAGCGCATCCAGATTGGGTGTCGTAGGACGTCCATACCCATAAACCCCAATCCGGTCAAACCGGTGGGTGTCCAATACCACTAAAACGACATTCTTTTTGATTTGTTGTGACATATAACCTTTCAAGCCAAAGCGCTAGTTGGATTTCTCGCGATAAAGCGTTGGGTCCACGACTTTGGCCATAGCGGCTGAATTCACTTTGCCTTCCAGAAATTCTGCAACCTTTTGAAATTGGGTCATCGGATCCGATAAAATATCATTATAACTGACATAGAGCGTTTGGACACCTTTTATACCCGCCAACCATTGGTTAACAGTGGAAAGGTGGTCAACAAAGGATTGATAGAGCTGGTTTTCCTCGTCGGTATATCCAAGTTCTTTCCCATTGCGAATCATCATCCGCTGTTGAGAAGCCAGGATTTCCCCCAGGTCTCGCTCCATGAATACAACACGGTAAGAATAATCTTGTGGCAGGTATTCCAACAGGGCTGAAATGATCTTAACCGCCTTACCCGGAGCCTTTGCCAGCCAGGCTGTATCACCCCTGGGCAATTTCTTGACCCTTTCAAATTCATAATACCCTTTGGGATTATTCGCGTCCGCCTGCCGGATTTCATCCACCACCAAAGGCATCCCCCCTGCCCTTAGAGCGGACATCATCATGGATGTCCCTGAACGGGGCAAGCCGGACACGATTGTGATAAATTCGTTTTTCGAAAACAGTTTCTTCAGTTGAGATCGGAGTGATGTCATTGAGCCTGAATTCTATAGATGTCGATGATTGCTTAATCCAAAACCACTGAGATATTGGAAAGACCAGGGAGAAGATCCCTCTTCTGCCGGGATCTCATTGGGATGAAACACCATAACCTTGGTCGTTGCGTTCAGTTTCCCAAACGCTTTGAAATCCTTGGTGGCAGGGACTACATTCCGCCAGGTGCCGGTGTTGATGTAGTACTGTTCATCACCCTGCCTGGCAGATAACAATGATACTTCAGGGATATGCGTATGTCCACCAATGACGCATTGGCAGCCGGTTTCGGGGTCCTGGATCAAAGCCTCCCGTTTGGCCCACCTGGCCTGCGAGTTCAGCTTGATCTTCTTGGAAACCTGCTTCATCAATTGCTTGACCGTCCAATACGGCAAACCATTTTTCAGTAAATCCGAATTTAATACACCTTCCAACAAAAGACGTTGGCTCTTGTTAATCGAAGTGTTCTCTTCAATTTCCTTGAAGACCAGATCTATCTCTGATAGGGCATTGATCGTCCGCGTGAAACAAGGAAGCATGAATTCCCACGTCTGTTTCTTGGGAACTCCGGGTGTTGCGAAAAGATACGAGAGCAAAGCGGAGGTTGGCCGAACGTCGTCAAAGTCCATCAAGCGTTGATAAAGCGCCATCAGAATGGGATTACTGATGATTCGTTCCTCTCCATAATGCTCAACAAAATAATTTGGCAAGGCCGCACCAAACTCAATCGTGATGATATCCCCCAAGGGGGCATTGCCATATATATCCTCGGAAAACTCTGTCGGAATCACTTCCAGGGCATGCGTATCGACCGAAAAATTCATCGGGTCATATTCATGGCCGTGGCGCACCAGGCAGAAGGATTTTTCCTCCTCATCCTGATAGATGAATTGATGAATCAATGGCAGATCACCACCGCCCACGCCTAAAAGCGCTCTGGCCTTCCGCCGCAGCTCGGGGGTGGCGTTTAACAGGCGGTCATGATTCCCCACGACATAATGCAACCTGACATCCACATCGAAGCGTTCTTCAAGGGTTCGGAAGAGAAGCAAGGTCTCTTTTACCTTATCCTCAACGGCAATGGCATCCAGAATTTGAAGGATTTTCGCCTCTAGTGGAGAACCGGGTTCCACATCGCGGTTATCCACATAGGGCCGGTATGGCCCATCAAACCAAATTGCGGACCGGGTGATCTCAAAAATATCGCCAGCCAACACCAGATCCACCTGGCGGATTTGGTTAGAAAGGGCAATCTGGTTGATTTCGCGCAGATAGGCACGATAGATTTCGGGGTCCAGGTTCTTATTAAACGTTAAATTGCCAATCCGAGTGGATTGAGCTTCTGAAAAGTGTAGATCGGATAAAACAACTAACATTTTTTCTCCTGTAAATTGGGTTACCACTCCAATTATCCCATGCGCGCAATAACATGCAGGTTAAGATCACCGGAAAATCAGGTAAAAGCCTGACCATACCATGCTCTTCAAGTAATTCTCAGTCTGAATTCATTACCTTTTCAAAACCTTTGACTATCTCAGGGATATCTTCATCTTTGATCCAGTAATGGCACACCAGGCGGAAATGCCTCGGCCCGGTGACGCCCACCAAAATACCCAATTCCTTCAAGGCCTGGGCGCAGTCCACTGCTGAGATCCCCTTCTCAGGAGCCAATTCGATATAAACCATATTGGTGTTCGGCGAACCTTTATCCAATCGGACGCCTTCAATTTGGGCCAGCCTCTCCGCCAGTTCTTTGGCATGAGCATGATCCTCTGCCAGCCGGTCTACCATTTCTTCCAGTGCAACGATCCCAGCCGCAGCCAAGATGCCAGCCTGGCGCATCCCGCCGCCCAACTGCTTGCGGATTCTGGTCGCTTCGGCTACGAAATCCTTCGAGCCGCAGAGCACCGATCCCACCGGAGCACAAAGTCCTTTACTCAGGCAGAAAGTGACCGTATCAAACATATCGACCAGATCCACAGCCGGGACGCCCTGGTCAACAGCGGCATTGAAAATCCGAGCGCCATCCAAATGGACGGCCAGGTTATTCTCACGGGCGACGGCAGCCGCTTCGAGCATATAGTCCCGAGAAATGGACAAACCGCCGCACTTGTTCTGGGTATTTTCAAGGATCAACAGCCTTGAGCGCGGGAAATGCGGGTCATCTCCGCGGATTGCATGTTGAATATCTTCTATTAATAGTGTTCCATCAGGTTGATTGGGAATCGTATGGGGATGCACCCCACCGAGAGCTGCCGTACCACCACCTTCATAAACGAAGGTGTGAGCACAGTCACCCATAATCGCTTCATCGCCCCGGCCGCAGTGAGTCAGCACTGCAATCAGGTTACCCATCGTGCCGGAGGCAACAAATAATCCGGCTTCCTTGCCCAATCGTTCTGCGGCCATAGCCTGCAAACGATTGACGGTTGGGTCCTCGCCATATACATCATCTCCCACTTCAGCGTTGGCCATCGCCTGTCGCATTTTTTCAGTGGGCTGCGTCACCGTATCCGAACGGAGGTCAATCCATTTCATAACGGCTTCCTCTCATCACTAAGTAAGGAATCCAGAACCACCTGCAACTCCGACGGGAGCGGCGCTTCAAAGGTTTGCGGGCTCCGATTTCCCGGCAGCCGAATGGAGAGCATTCGGGCATGCAGGAAAAACCTGTCCAGTTCTACACTGGGTTTACGGTGCCCATAGAGGGAATCGCCCACAACAGGTGTCCCTAAATAACTGAGATGAACTCTGATTTGATGTGTGCGTCCGGTGATCGGGTGCGCTTCCAGATAAGTATGCTTTTCAAAGTTTTCAATGGTGAAGTATTCCGTTATAGCGGCTTTTCCAGCCCCCCGCAGGCCGACTGCCATCCGGGTGCGAATATTCGGATCACGGATGATCGGTGCTTCAATCCGGCCGGTTGGTGTGGGCGGTTTCCCATCCACCAGGGCTAGATAGGCTTTTTCCATATCGCGGGTTTTAAATTCTTTCACCAGCCATTTATAAGCCTTTTGGGTCTTGGCAAAGATCAGCACACCGGAGGTTTCCTTATCCAAACGGTGCACCACACCCGGCCGGTCGGTCTCCCCCACCGAACGGATCGGCGGATAATATGCCAGGAGGGCGTTCACCGCCGTGCCGGATTGGTTCCCGGCCCCAGGATGAACCACCATTCCCGAAGGTTTGTTGATGACAATCACCTGATCGTCTTCATAGAGAATATCTAAGGGGATGTTTTCAGGCACCAGGCCATCCGAATCATCCACAGGAACATCGATACGAACAATGCTGCCAGGTCTTGCCTTGGCGCCGGCTTTGTCCACAACAATTTCATCCAGGGTCACATTGCCCAATTCGATCAGGTTCTTGATCTGGGAACGCGAAACGTCTGGCAGCTGTTCTGCCAGGAATTTATCCACACGGAGGTCTTCCCCATCGGGAATGGTAAATTCGTACTCTTGGACTTTCATGCCGGCTTGTCTTGTGACTCGGGTTCCTGGATGGTTTCCGAACCCGCTTCTATCTTCGCCTTGCGTTCTTCAAGCCACATGGAAAGGATCAGCAAGGCCGTCCCAACCGTGATGCTCGAATCGGCGATATTGAAAACCGCAAAGGTGCCAACAGAGATGAAATCGGTCACTGGGCCAAATGCGATCCGGTCAATCAGATTACCCAAAGCGCCGGCCATTTGCATGGACAAGGCCACCCGGGTCAGCGTTTCGTGCTGAGGCACATGCTTGTAATAGATGACAATGAAAATTGAAACCGCCACCGCCATGATCGCAAAAATAGTACCGCCATCCTGGAACAAGCCAAAAGCCGCACCGGTGTTGTGCCAATAGACAAATTTCAAAACGGGCTTCAGCCATTCCCAGGGCATCCAGACGGACCCAAAAGGAATGTTCGCCCGCACGATAGCTTTGGTCACCTGATCCAGAATCAAAATAGCTGGAACAGTGACCAATAAAATCCAATATTGTTTTAACGTTTTCTTCAAACGGAACTCCCTTACGACTTCTTTGCCAGGCTGATGCGGACCGTCTCACCATCGAATTCATCCTGGGTAAATGGCAATCCTTCCGGGTTAACACCTACGGCCAGGTCTGCTGCCAGGGTTTCTTCTTTGATATAGTCCTCAAAGGCCTGGATAGCCTTTGCCAAACGTTCGGATGCCGTATAGTATAAATGAATCCGGTCAGCAATATCAAGGTCGGCATCCTTCCGCAAGGATTGTACCCGACGGACGAACTCACGTACCAGACCCTCATTCACCAATTCCGGCGTCATTTCCGTCACCAATGCGGCCAGGTATGCGCCCTCAGAAGCCACGGCGAAACCGGCTTTGGATTCAGCGCGAACTTCAACCTCATCCGATGAGATCTTATAGCTCTCGCCATCCACCTCAACGGTCAGGTTCTCACCTTCCAGCAACTGCCGGGCGGACTGATCCGCAGGCAGACCCATCAGGGCTTTGCGCACCTTGGGGAAATCCGCCTTGAAACGCTGACCCAACTGTTTGGGCAGCGGGTTCAGGCTGAAGCTCACCGCCTCACTGGCAGAACCCAACAGGCTGACGCCTTTGACGTTCAATTCGTCTTCCAAAAGGTCAGCATAATCCTTGACGACGCTTTGTTCATCCAGGTTCCCGACCACGAATTCCGCCAAAGCCAACGGCTGGCGAACCTTAAGGTTCTGTGAATTGCGAGCGGCATGTCCAAGGGAAGCCAGCTTCATCACAGTGGTCATATCCCGGTTCAGCTTCTCATCAATCATTTCCGGATCATAGGTAGGCCACTCTGCCAAATGCACGGAAATCGGCGCATCTGGATCCATCTTGCGGACCAGGTTCTGATACATATGATCAGCGATAAAGGGCATGGTCGGGGCCAGCAGGAAGGAAAGGGTCCGCAGCGCTTCATAAAGTGTGGCGTATGCCGCAGCTTTGTCCGAATCGGACTCTGTCTTCCAATAGCGCCGGCGAGATCGCCGCAAATACCAGTTGGAAAGCTGATCGACGAACTTTTCAATCGGCCGGGTCGCACCCAGCACGTCATAATCCTCGAATGCCACAGTCACATCCCGGACGAGGGTGTTCAACGACGACAACAACCACTTATCCAGATCACTGTAGACCGGTTTGACCTCGCTGTCAGGCGTCCATTTATCCAGATTGGCATAGGTCGCAAAGAAGGAATAGGTGTTCCAGAGTGTCAACGTGAAATTGCGGACAACCTCACCGACCAGGTCCTCAGAGAAGCGGCGTTCCTGCCCCGGAGGGCTGGCGGTGTAAAGGTACCAGCGCAGCGCATCAGCGCCATGGGCCTTAAGCACATCCCAGGGCTCCACCACGTTACCCTTCGACTTGGACATCTTCTGACCGTCCTTATCAAGGATCAACCCGAGGCAGATCACGTTCTTGAAAGCATTGCTGTCGAACACCAGCGTGCTGATCGCATGCAGGGTATAGAACCAGCCGCGGGTTTGGTCCACAGCTTCACAAATGAAGTCGCCAGGGAACTGTTCCTTGAAGGTTTCCTGATTCTCAAAGGGATAATGCCACTGTGCCACGGGCATCGAGCCGGAGTCGAACCAGACATCAATCAGTTCCGCCACGCGGTTCATCTTGCCGTGGCATTCAGGACATTCAAAATGGACGTTATCCACATAGGGCCGGTGCAAATCCAGCTCGCTCAGGTCACGGCCGGCATGCTCACTCAGTTCCTGCACCGAACCGATGCATTCCTGGTGGTGGCAGCTCTCGCACTCCCAAACGGGCAGCGGCGTGCCCCAATAGCGTTCACGCCCCAAAGCCCAGTCAATGTTGTTCTCCAGCCAGTTGCCAAAGCGGCCGTTCTTGATGTAGTCCGGGTACCAGTTGATATTCTCATTCAACGACACCAGGCGGTCTTTCTTCTCGCTGGTGCGGATATACCAGGTGGGCCGGGCATAGTAGAGCAGCGGCGTCTTGCAGCGCCAGCAGAAGGGATAGGTGTGTTCATGGGTGCCGTAACGGAACATCAGCCCGCGTTGATTGAGATCATCCACGATCAACGGATCGGCGTCCTTGACCCACATGCCCGCCCAGGGGCTGATCTCATTGATGAAGTGACCTTCATCGTTGACGGTCATCAGGATCGGCAGGTCATTCTCCACCGACATCTGCATATCATCCGCGCCAAAGGCCGGGGCGATATGCACCAAACCGGTGCCGTCCTCAGTGGTGACGAAATCGGCCAGCACGATGTAATGGGCATCCTTTTCAACCGGCAGGAAGGTGAACAGCGGCCGGTAGTGCCAGCCACGGAGCTGCTTGCCCTTATAGGTCTTCACAACCTCATAAGGCGCATCGCCCATCACCTTTTCCAGCAGCGGCCTGGCGAGGACCAGATATTCCTCGTCATCGCCTTCACCGTATTTGATCTTCACATATTCAATATCCGGATGGGCTGCCACAGCTACGTTACCGGGCAGCGTCCAGGGTGTGGTCGTCCAGACCAATAAAGAGGTGTTCTCCTGATCGACCAGCGGCATCCGCACGAAGAGTGAGGGGTCTACCGCCTGGTCATAGCCCTGCGCAACTTCATGATCGGAGAGCGGCGTCCCACAACGCGGGCAATACGGTACAACCTTGAAGCCCTGATAGAGCAGGCCCTTATCCCAGATGGATTTCAGCAGCCACCAGACCGATTCGATGTAAGAATTCTTATAGGTCACATAGGCCGTCTCCAGGTCCACCCAATAACCGATCCGGTCCGTGAGTTTTTCCCAGTCCTGAATGTAGGTGAACACCGAGTCACGGCAGAGCTCGTTAAACTTGGCAATGCCGTAATCCTCAATTTGCTGTTTGTTGGTGAAGCCCAGACGCTTTTCCACCTCGATCTCCACCGGCAGCCCGTGGGTATCCCACCCGCCTCGGCGTGAAACATGATAACCGTTCATGCTCTTATAGCGCGGGAACATATCTTTGAACACCCGCGCCAGAACATGATGCACACCCGGCTTACCGTTGGCAGTCGGCGGGCCTTCAAAGAAGACATACTCCGGGCCGCCCTCACGGCTGGTCATGGACTGGTGGAAGACATCGTTTTTCTTCCAGAAGCGCAGAATTTCCTCTTCCAGTAAATTGATATTCAATCTCGATGAGACAGGTTCGAACATGAAGCCTCCGATAAAGGTAATTAAAAAACAAAACTCATCCCAATCAGGGACGAGTTGTAAGCCCGCGGTACCACCCTGGTTTCCACGTATATGTGGACACCTCAATCGGTTACGCTGGCGAAAACCGCCGGCCAAAACCGCACGTTGATAACAGAGGGTGACTCTGGCGCACCTACTGGCCCAGTTGGGCGTTCAGCTTGCCGCTCCGGAAGGATTTTCCACACTCATGACTTCCCGGCTCTCACCTGCCCCGAGATCGCTGCCAGCCAGCGGAGGGTGTACTCGTTTCCATCATCGCGTTGGGTCGTAATTTTTGACCTCTAAATTATGCCACAATGGCGATGAAGGGTCAATGATGGAGAAAGAGATGGTGAATGGTGAATGGTGAATGACGAACTATGGTTTGTAGGTCACGCTTCCAGCGTGACACAATAGTTGTACTGGTGGTTTCACCACCATGCATGACCTACAAATCTGCTATAGAACAACCTTCTCTTCGGGAAAAATGTGTCGGGCAAAAGTTCGAGAAAATATTCTACTACTCCCCCTTTTAGTTAACACGTCTCTGCTACTATCTATTAAAAGATCACACAGGTAATCGCAAAGGCAGAAAATAGTAATAAAAATAAAATAACGTACTTTTTCTTTTTCATTAGGATTGCTCCATAATAAGTAAGTTAATTAATTTGCCATAGCCTGTAGGTCACGCTTCCAGCGTGACGAAAATGTCATACAGGTGGTTTCACCACAATGCATGACCTACCAACCCTTAAATGTCAAATTAGCACAGAAATGGACATACTAGTACAAAATTGCAGCAATGGTCATGATAATAAAATTTAGTAAGATTCCTAATATTGTTAATATCCCAAAATAAACAATCCATCCCTTGATAACTTTTGTATTATGTTCAATCTTCTTTAACTTATTATGGAAATCTTCAATTTGCTCAATAGGTAATTCAACATCATTCATGATTTCTCCTATTTACCATATTCCTAATCCGAATTAGATCGCTTTCCCATTACAATAGGTGATTTTTTCAACCTGTAAGTCACTCTTCCAATGTGACAAAATATTCCATGGCGGCAGCTTTGGTGTTATGGATGACCTTCTTTTTTTACAGATTTATATGAGTTCCCATTCAGAGAAAAAATTTATGAAAAATAACCTACCAATAAGATCATAAGATAATACAAGAATCCAAATATGGACAATATTCCAAAATAAAGTAACCAACCCTTGATTACCTTCGTGTTATGTTCAATCTTTTCCAACACAACAATTAATTCTTCAATTTGCTTATCGGATAACTCAACACTAATCATAATTGATCCTTTCCCTTAAATTGATTTCCGTATGTCTCGTTTCCAATGTGGAGAAGAAAATGATGTAACAACTATCCCACAATATAGATCTGACCTCCCACTCTTCCATCTCCTCCCCAGGTACTACCCAAACCCTGGCCATTCCGCTGATGTTTAATTCCCATTAATCAGCCATACTATGCTTAATCTTCTCACCCCTTCATCACCGTTTCCCCCCCTCATTATCTCAGACAGGTCTCATATGAAACGTCTCTTCTGGAATGCCAACGAAAACCGGCTGCGGGCCGGCTGGCGGGTGGCCAACCACCTGCTTACCGCCTCCCGGGCATGGAAAAAGTCATGCGGGCGGATTTGCCACCATGCATGACTTAAGGTTTTAATTTGGCTTGTTTTAAAAGGTCAGGGATAAAAATATCTCAGAACGATTCGCACAGGACACTGAATAAGACCCAAACCCGCCGGTCTCAAAGGCCCTACTAAATTTAGTCCCCTTACTTCATCTTTCCGATTTCACCCTCCACCTCTTTGGCGCCCTCAGCATAAAACTTTTCTTCGTCTGGATCAAGTTCATGAAGCAATCTTAAAAACTCGCCGGCATGGATCCGTTCCTCGTCAGCGATATCCTTCAGCACATTAACCGCGAGATCATTGTCGGTTGACTCCGCAAGCTGCATATATAACTGAATGGCCTCATATTCAGCGGCGACCATGAAGCGAATGGCTCTGATAAGTTCCTCTTCCGTCAGCTTTCTATCGTTAGCCAATCCTGAAAAGGGCGATCCAAACTCCGGCATGTCTATACTCCTATGTGATTGATGTTGAATTATCAGTAGCAGTAAATTATAAAAAAACCCCATACGGGGTTTTTTTCAGGGTGCCTAGACGGTTTCGAACCCTCAACCTCCGCATCCACAGTGCGGCGCTCTGCCGTTGAGCTATAGGCACCATATCGAAAACTGATTTTATCACATCACTTAGCGGATGACAAGAACTTCTCCACTTCAGCGGCCAGGTTTCCCCTCGCCACCACTTCCTGCTCACGAGTTTTCAGGTTCTTCACTGCCGCCTGCCCTGCAGCCACCTCATCAGGTCCGAGGATCACAGCAACCGGGATATCCAGCTTATCGGCAAACTTGAATTGTTTGCCCATCTTTTCCGCTTCAGGGAAGATCACCGTGCGCAGCCCAGCCTCTCGCAGGGTCGCAGCCGCTTTCAGGGATTCGGGCAAGGTCGCTTCATCAAATACGGTCACCAGAACCTGCGGCTTCTCACCCCGGTCAGACGGGATCACGCCGGCATCCTGCAGCACCAGTTCAATGACCACATCACCCATTGCGAAGCCTACGCCAGAGAGCGCGTTACCGCCCACGTCCGCCACAAGGTTGTCATAGCGGCCGCCGCCGAAGATCGCGCGGCCTTTTCCGCCCAACTCGAAGGCCTCAAAGACCGTGCCGGTGTAATAGTCCAGTCCGCGGATCACCTTGGGGTTATACTGCACATACTCTTTAATACCGAAAGATTCGAGCAGGCCAAAGAACGCGACCAACTCCTCGGATTCCTGCCAGAGGTCATTATTATTCAGCAAGGCCTGGAGCTGATCCACCTGCTTTTCGGTCAGGCCGGATTCAAGGGCATAATTCCGCCAGGCTTTTTCAGAGAGCTTATCCAGCTTATCCACCACCCGGAATACCTGCTTACCCAATGATTTGGGAATTTCCAGTTTGGCAAATGCAGCGTCCATTAACCGGCGGTTATTGACATAAATCGCTACCTGATCCGGTTTGAGCCCAGCCTCCTTAAGGAAGGTCGCCGCCACGGCCACAATCTCCGCATCAGCTGCAACCGTCCCAGCGCCGATCAGGTCAATGTTCCACTGGAAAAACTCACGGGTGCGCCCCCGCTGTGGTTTCTCATAGCGCCACATAGGGCCAATCGACCACCAACGCAAGGGCAGCGGCAGTTCATACTGCTTTTGCGCCACCATCCGGGCCAGCGTGGGCGTCAATTCTGGCCGCAGCGTCAGGTCCTCGCCCCCGCGGGAAGTGAACACAAAGGATTGCTCCTTGACCAGCTCCTCACCGGATTTGGCGGCATAAAGATCAATAAATTCAAGACAGGGGCCATCATATTCCTGATAACCAAAGCGTGTTGAAACACGCCGAACGATATCAAACATCCAGCGGCGGACAGCCATCTGATCAGGATAAAAATCTCGGGTTCCTTTAACACTGCGGATAATATCTGCCATTAAAGCCTCTTTCATGCTCTTTTTTTCTAGTATAACATCACCATTCTACCTGTATTACCTCATTTATAGATAATGAAATCTGATTTTGAGTAAATTTACGATAAAATAAGACCAGTGCAAAAGACATTTTAGTAAAGGTGATTATGGAACTGTCAAAAATCATTGAGCTCCTAAACGGAAAATTATTGACTGACCCAGAGATCGAACAAAAGGATATCGCTGGCGCTATGGGCGCTGATCTGATGAGCGACGTCCTGGCATCCATTCAGCCAGAGGCCGCTCTGCTGACCGGCCTATGCAATCCTCAGGTTGTCCGGACGGCCCTAATCGCTGATATTCGCGCCATCATTTTTGTGCGCGACAAAAATCCTGCCCAAGAAGCAATCGACCTTGCCAATGAGGAAGGTATCCCATTGGTCACGACCAAAATCGGTCTTTTTAAAGCCTGCGGTATCCTCTACAATGCGGGTCTGCCCAGCCTGGAAAGTCAATCCCAAGAAGACTGCTCAGACTAAAGGGAACCTATGGCAACCCGAAACCCTATCATTACAGATCAAGCAGCTGAAAAAATCACAAAGGTAGAAGAACTCGCCTATGAGCTTCGTATTCACGAGGTGATGACGAAGAATGTCCTTTGCCTTTCACCCGATCTGTCAATGAAGGAAGCCGTGGAAACCTTCCAAAATGACCGCATCTCGGGTGCGCCTGTTACCGAGGGGGACACACTGATTGGTATTCTGAGCATGGAAGACCTGATGCGAGCCTTGCAAGAAAACGGGTTGGCTTCTCCCGTTAGAGAATATATGACCTCCAACGTGATCTCCGTTCGGGATTATGATCCAGTTATTGAGGCCTTAAAAACATTCAATAAAAAGAAATATGGCCGCCTCCCCGTATTAGATAAAAATGATCATGTCATCGGAATCATCACCAAAGGTGACATCAGCAATGGACTCTTGTCGGCCCTCCAAAGGGACTACCATGCAGAGGAATTAATCCGCTATCGGGCAAGCCACCTTTTCGAAGACATCATTTCAGACCGTACCAGCCTGATCCTGCGCTATGACATCCAAAAAGGCGATTTCGTTCATGGCGGAAACGCCTCCAGCAACATCAAGCGTGCCTTACTCCGACTGGGCGCCTCACCTCAGATCGCCCGGCGTTGTGGGATCGCAGTTTATGAAGCCGAGATGAACCTAATCATCCACACCAATAATGGGGGAATCTTGCGGGCGGAGATCGAACCCCACAAAATCACCATTGAAGCCTATGACGACGGCCCCGGCATTGAAGACACCCAACTGGCCATGAAACCTGGATATTCGACAGCAACAAATGAAGTGCGCGAAATGGGCTTTGGTGCAGGCATGGGCCTCGTCAATATCAAACGCTGCGTAGATGAGATGACATTGATCTCTTCAACCGAGCGCGGAACAAACCTTTATATGATCATCTGTCTTGAGGACGGCGGTAATAGCTCAAAAACTCTTAATTAATTGACCTAAAAAAGTGAGCCGTAATGAAACTTAATAATATTGTCAAAGATCTGGACCTCAAAGTCCTGACCTCACCTGTTGAATTAAGCACTGTGGATGTTGAAACCGGTTACTGCTCTGACTTGCTCAGCTGTGTAATGACGGGAGCGGAGGCTGGTGCAGTTTGGGTCACACTGATGGCGCATGGTAACATCGTCGCCGTTGCAGCCCTGCTGGATATCTCCGCTGTGATCATCACGGAAGATGCCCAACCCGAAGAAGACACCCTCAAGCTCGCGACTGAAAAAGGGGTCACCCTGCTATCCTCACCGTATGATAATTTCCATATCATTGGCAAGCTTTGGGAACTGGGGCTGAGAGCCAAGAAAGACTAAACGAGAGCAAGGCATAAGGTGAAAACCTATCAGGCGGAGCTGCACATCCATACGGTCCTTTCTCCCTGCGCGGGAATCGAAATGATCCCGCCCCTGATCGTCCAGCAAGCCATTAAGTCTGGGCTGAACCTGATCGCTATTACAGATCACAACGCCAGCGAAAATGTTCCTGCTGTCATAGCGGCCGCAAAAGGGGAAGACCTAATCGTACTGCCAGGGATGGAACTGCAAACTGAAGAAGATATCCACTCCATTTGCCTATTTGATACCGTTGAACAATTACAATCTCTGCAAACTGTGGTGGATCACAAACTGCCTGGTATTCCGAATAATATCGAGTTCTTTGGTGAACAATTCATCGTCGATAAAACTGGTGATTTCATCCGACGCAAAGAAGAACTGCTGATCAACTCCGTCAACATAAGCATTGAGGAGGCTTTCAATATCGTCACGGATCTCGGCGGCCTGCTCATCCCGGCCCACGTCAACCGGGAAGCCTTTGGGTTGATCTATCGCCTTGGTTTCATCCCCATTGACCTCGATTTACCGGCCGTTGAGATCTCCCGACATATCACTCCTGAGAATGCCGTTCAGACCTACCCCCAGTTGGCGAATTACCATCTGATCCAAAGCGGAGATGTTCACTATCTTTCCGATTTTTTAGGCATTAATCATTTTTTTATTAAAGAACCAACAATTGCTGAAATAATCAAATCATTTAAGGGCTATGACGGCCGGTGGCACCGCCTTCAGCGACCACTGGACGTTGGTCTATCTTAAAGATTACATTTGGATATTGACCCAAACGACAATCACTATTAGACTCACTTGTGGTTAATTTCACAAATATACCCGCATTGCACCTATTAACCTGATCATAATTTTTGGAGTTGACAATTAATGCTGAAAACAATGGAAAAAATCCCGGCAGAAGACCCCCTGAACGATCCAGAACTACTAAAGGTCATTGACAATATTCTGGAAAAGAACAAGGATATTGTCGGCGCTACAATGGTTGTTCTGAACAGCCTTCAAGAATCAATAGGTTTTATTTCACCTGCCATGCAAGTCTATGTCGCTGAGAAGCTAGAAGAACCCATTAGCCGGATCCACGGCGTTGTGTCCTTCTATTCTTTCTTCACAACAACACCCCGTGGCAAGCACACCATCAAATTCTGCGTGGGGACAGCCTGTTATGTTGGCGGTATTGAGCAGATCATCGAAAAAGCCAAACAAATCTTGGGAATAGAACCCGGTGAGACAACAGAAGATGGCCTAATCACCCTTGAACTCTGTCGTTGTGTCGGTGCATGCAGCCAGGCGCCTGTCATCGTTGTTGATGACCAGGTTCATGGGCGTGTTAAACCCAACAAATTCCCCAAAGTTATCCAGGACATCAAGTCACAGGAAGCATAAACTTGCGGGAACTAGCGCTCCATATCCTCGATATCGCTGAAAATAGCATCTCTGCAGGTGCTACTCGAATATTGATCAGCGTTGAAGAGAACCTACAAACAGATCGTCTCGTGATCGACATTGAGGATAATGGCAAAGGGATGGATGCAGAAACCCTGGCCAGAATCACCGACCCCTTCATCACCTCTCGCACTACACGCAACGTCGGCCTGGGCATTCCTTTTTTCAAAGCAGCGGCCGAATCTTGCGAAGGGCTCTTTAAAATTCAATCACGACCCGGCAAAGGCACCACCGTTAAAGCGGAATTCAAACGCAGTCACATCGATAGAATGCCCCTTGGCGATCTTGCCGGAACATTACAAACACTAATCATCGGCACATCGGATGTCCATTGGATCTTTGAATATCGGATCAATGATGAAGTATTTCGGTTCGATGATGAACCCGTCAAAAAGATATTGGACGGTGTTCCGTTGTCCGATCCCAGTGTCATGCGCTATATCCGGGAAGCTTTGCGAACTGGTATTGACGAACTTCGCCAGGAAGCGAATCTCCCTAATACCAATTAGAACCTAACCTACAGGAGAATGAACATGCCCACAGTGAAATCATTGGATGATTTGAAGAAAATTCGGGAAGAAGCCCTCAAAAAGCAACAGATGAAAGAAACATCTGGTAAGAAAGAAGTGATCGTTGGTATGGGCACGGTCGGTATCGCTGCCGGCGCACGTGAAACGCTTAAAGCGATCCTTGACATCATTGAAGAAGACAACCTTGAAGATATCATCGTCCGCCAGACTGGTAACATCGGCCTCGATTCTTTTGAACCGATTGTCCAGGTGATCCTCCCAGGACAGGAAAAAGTCACCTATGGCAAAGTTAATGGCGAAATGGCTCGCAAGATCATTACTAAGCATGTGGTTGGCGGTGAGATTGTCAAGGAATATAAAATAGAAGGATGAAGCAGAATCTAATCCATTCTGGAAGGTAAATTTATGGCTTATTTCCGTTCACATGTCCTCGTCTCAATTGATCCGGTCTGCGTCCAAAAAGGCGCTTATGACCTGATCCACGTACTTCAAGATGAACTCGTCAAACAGGGTTTGATTGACGAAGTTGAAGTTCTGGAGACCTCCCGGATCGGCAATCCCGATAAGGAAGGCCCGGACCTGATGGTTTATCCTGAAGGCGTGCACTACACCAACCTGACTGTCAAAGATATCCCCTTCCTGGTTGAGGAACAATTCCTAAAGGGCCGGGTTGCAGAAGCTTTCGTCCATGAAGCAGAAGAAAACCTGGATGAAGAATTCTCCGCACCCCGATCCAAAGAAGTCCGTGTCGTCCTCAAGAATATCGGCGTGATCGACCCCCTCAATATTGAAGACTATATCGCCCTGGATGGCTATATGGCCCTGGGTAAGGTCCTCACCGAAATGACACCTGAAGAAACCATCCAGGTCGTTCTGGATTCCGGTCTTCGCGGGCGCGGCGGCGCAGGTTTCCCCACCGGTTTAAAGTGGCGCTTCATCCGTGCCGCTGAAGGCGAACCAAAATACATGATCTGCAACGCCGATGAAGGCGACCCGGGTGCATTTGCCAACCGGCGCGTTCTCGAAGGCGATCCACACTCCGTGATCGAAGGCATGATCATTGGCGCTTATGCCGCCGGTTCGTCCCAGGGTTATATCTATTGCCGGGCGGAATACCCAATTGCTGTTCAAACCCTAAAGATCGCCATCGATCAGTCCCGTAATCTGGGCCTGCTGGGTGAAAATATCCTCGGCACCGATTTTTCGTTTGACCTCGAAGTCCGCATGGGCGCTGGTGCGTTCGTCTGCGGTGAGGAAACCGCTTTAATGGCTTCCATCGAGGGTAAACGAGGCGAACCCCGCCCACGTCCCCCCTTCCCTGCCCAAAAAGGCCTTTGGCAAAAACCCTCCAACATTAATAATGTTGAAACCTATTCCAACATTCCGAAGATCATTCTCAACGGTGCGGAATGGTTTGCCAGCATGGGCTACGAAAAGAGCAAAGGAACCAAGACCTTCTCAATGGCCGGCGATGTCAAAAACACCGGTCTGATCGAAGTCCCCTTCGGCATCACCCTTCGCGAGATCATTTATGATGTCGGCGGCGGCATTAAAAACGACAAGGCCTTCAAGGCTGTTCAGACAGGTGGCCCAATGGGTGGTTGTCTGCCTGTGAAGTACCTTGATCTGCCCATGGATTACGAATCCCTGGGTAAAGCCGGCTCCATCCTCGGTTCCGGTGGCCTGGTCGTCATGGATGAAGATACCTGTATGGTCGATATCGCCCGGTTCTTCATGGAGTTCACCCAGGATGAATCCTGCGGTAAATGCACCCCCTGTCGTGTCGGCACACGCCGTATCCTCGAGATCCTCACCCGGATCTGCGAAGGTAAAGGCCGCCCAGACGACATTGACACCCTGCGATATCTATGCGAAGAAATTAACGAAAACAGTCTCTGCGGTTTGGGAAAAGGAGCCCCCAACCCTGTTAAGAGTACTTTGGAACACTTCCTGGACGAATACGAAGCCCACATCTATGAAAAACGTTGCCCAGCGAAGGTCTGCAAATCCCTGATCCGGTTTGAGATCATTGACGGTACATGCACCGGTTGTACACTCTGTGCCCGGAACTGCCCCGCCAATGCCATCTCCGGTGAACGACGCCAGACACATGTGATTGACCCCGACGCTTGCATCAAATGCGGCATCTGTGAACAACTTTGTCCATACGATGCCATCGAGATCATCTAAACCATTTCGGATCCCCACCAGAGGAGGAAGGTAATGCCTGTCGAAGTCAAAGGAGGACAAGATGTTCGAAGCTTCGTACGAACGCTTGTCGAAGAGCAAGGAAGCGAGAAAGCTGAACTGATCCCTATCCTGCATGAGATCAATCATGAACTGGGATATATTTCGGATGAGGCTATCCAGGAGTTGAGTGACCGGATGCACATTCCTACCAGTCACATCTTCTCCGTTGCCACTTTCTACCGCATGCTCTCAACAGAGCCACGGGGGCGTCATGTTATCCAATTCTGTGAGAGCGCACCCTGCCATGTAGCAGGTGGCCGCCAGGTCTGGCAGAGCTTGCAAAAAGAGCTTGGGCTGGAAAAAGGCGAAACCAGTGCGGATGAAAAATGGACCCTGATCACCACCAGCTGCCTCGGCGTCTGTGGGATCGGGCCGGTGATCATCATTGACCATGATATTTATGGCAATGTGACCCCCGAGCAAGTGCCAAACCTGTTGAAGAATTACGATTAGGAGAAAACTCATGAAAGCAATTCGTTCAATGGTATTGGTCTCAGGCGATCAAGTCAGCCTGAATCATGGCGCTTTGGAAGTCTTCAATGCCCTGCAACAGCAATTAGCAGCCTTTGGCTTAGAAGAAGAAATTACCGTCTCCATGGTCAATGACGTGAATAAACCCGGTCTTGATCCCCTGGTTTTGGTTTATCCTGATGCCGTCATTTACGGCTCAGTGACCCCTGAAGATGTCCCCCACCTCGTTGAGGAGCACCTTTACAAGGGTCGTGTTGTCGCTGAAAAACAAATTTCACCCTACGACCTGACGGGCCGGATTGCCTGGCTTTCCGCTCGTAAAGGCACCCTGCCGGCTGAACACCGGATCGTCCTGAAAAATGTGGGATTGATCGATCCTGAAAATATCGACGATTACATCCTCCATGATGGATATGAAGCCCTCGCTAAGGTCCTCCGGGAAATGACCCCCGAAGATACCATCAACGAGATCAAAGCCTCTGGCCTCCGTGGCCGTGGCGGCGCCGGCTTCCCCACCGGGCTCAAATGGCAGTTCGTGGCAGGCGCAAAGGGCGAAAAGAAATATGTGATCTGCAACGCCGACGAAAGTGAACCCGGCACCTTCAAAGACCGTTTGGTCCTGGAAGGCGACCCCCATTCCATCATCGAAGCGATGATGATTGGTGCTTATGCCGTTGGCGCAAATGAAGGTTTTGTCTATATCCGGGGCGAGTATCGTTTAGCAATCCACCGGATGCAAAAAGCTATCGAACAGGCTGAGGCCTACGGGCTGCTTGGGGATAATATCTTCGGCACGGATTTCTCGTTCAAACTGCATATCCATGCCGGCGCAGGCGCTTATATCTGTGGTGAAGAGACCGCCCTGATCGAATCGATCGAAGGTAATCGCGGCGAGCCTCGTCCCCGCCCACCCTATCCGACCACTGCCGGGCTATGGCAAAAGCCAACCCTGGTCAACAATGTGGAAACCCTGGCAAATATCACAGCCATTATCCGTAACGGAGCGGCATGGTATAAAGCCATCGGTACAACCTCAAGCCCCGGCACAAAAGTCTACACCATCCTGGGCAATGTCAACGTGACCGGCCTGATCGAAGTTCCCATGGGGATCACACTCCGTGAGGTCGTTTCCATCTATGCCAAGGGCATGAAAGACGGCGCCAATTTCAAACTGGCTCAAACCGGTGGTTCCAGTGGTTCCATCATCCCAGCCAGCCTGCAGGACACCCCCATGGATTTCGACTCCTTCTCTAAGGCAGGCGTTTCCCTGGGTTCAGGCGCTTTGTTGATCTGCAATGAAGATGTCTGTGTTGTAGACCTGGCCAAAGTCCTGTTGAACTTCTTCCGGTTCGAATCCTGCGGGAAGTGTAATCCCTGCCGGATCGGGAATCGCCGATCTTATGAAGTCCTCTGCAATATTGCAGAAGGTGTCGGCACAGAACAAGACCTTAAAGACCTGCAAATGATGGCTGACCAGCTTTACCAGCTTTCCAACTGCGGTCTCGGTCAAACTGCCGGTTCACCATTGCGTGATATCCTGGCGCATTTCCGGGCGGAAGTAGAAGCCCATATCAAACTTAAAGTCTGTCCCGCTGGTGTCTGCCCCATGAGCGGCCACCGGGTCTACCAGATCGACTGAAAACAGATGTAATGGAGAGTCATTATTATGATCAAACTGACAATTGACGGAAAAACAGTTGAGGTAAAGGAAGGGACGACCGTCCTCGAAGCCGCAGAACAAGCCGGCATCTACGTTCCCACCCTCTGCCACCACCCCCAGCTGACGCCCTATGGCGGTTGCCGCTTGTGCATGGTCGATGTTGAAGGCGCTCGAACCCTTCAACCCTCCTGCACCATGCCCGCCAGCGATGGTATGGTGGTCAATACTAAATCCCAAAAGGTTCTGGACGCCCGCAAATTCGTCCTCACCCTGATCTTCAGTGAGCGGAATCACTTCTGCATGTACTGCCAGGTCAGTGGTGGCGACTGCGAACTGCAGAACCGGGCCTACGATGAAGACATGACCCACTGGGATCTTCAGCCAAACTGGACACCCTACGATGTGGATGCTTCCCATCCCTTCATCGTCCTCGACAATAACCGCTGCATCCTTTGCCGCCGTTGCGTCCGGGCCTGTGGTGAACTGGTTGGCAATTACACCCTAGGTTTTGAAGAGCGCGGTGCCAAGAGCTTCCTGGTAGCCGACTATGATGTGCCCCTCGGCGAAAGCACCTGTGTCTCCTGCGGTACCTGTGTTCAGATCTGCCCCACCGGTGCATTGATCGACCGCCAGAGCGCTTATCAGGGCAAGGAAACAGAAGTGGATCACCACATCAGCGTCTGCACCGAATGCTCCATTGGTTGTGTCCGCGACGTTCTCACCCGGGATAACCGCCTGGTGCGGATCGAAGGTGATTGGGATACTGAACCCTCCAACGGTTTGCTTTGCGAAAATGGCCGTTTCATCCCCTTGGAAGAGGATCGCCCTCGTGTTGTGACCCCGCTTGTCCGCAAGGATGGCAGCCTGAAAGCCGCCACCTGGGATGAAGCCCTGGACACTATTGCTTCCGGCCTAGGTGCCGGCAAGGGCCTGGCTGCCCTCGCCTCAACCAAGCTGCCCGCTGAAGCACTGGCCTATTTCAAATCCCTCTTCGCCGATAAACTCTCTGCGGACACCGTCACCACCCTGGAAGAAGGCGCAGCCACCGCTTCGCTCTCCAAACTGGCTGAAAAACTCGGTAAATCCTTTGAATCCTCATTGGATGTCCTCAAAGACACCGAAGCAGTCCTGTCACTCGAACTGGACCTGGTGAAGGATCATCAAGTTGCTGGTTTCTTCGTCAAACGCCAGCTTCAGGATGGTACCAAACTGTTCGTGGCAGGTTGTGATGATTGTGCCCTGGCTGCTAATGCCAAAGTCACCCTCCCCCTCAACCCCGGCAGCGAAGCTGTTCTGTTGGTGAAATTGGTGGATGCTGTTGAAAATGGCACTGATGACGCCGACCTGGCAGCTGTTGTTGACGCTCTAAAAGCTGCTGAGAAACCCGTGATTGTATACGGCAAGACCTTTGCCGCCAATGCGGATGAAATTGCCCTGGATGCGCTGCTGAAACTTGCTGACTTGACCGGTGCCGCCCTTGTGGGTGTCAAAGGTAACGCAAACAGCATGGCTGCTGCCCAACTCGGTCTGGAAGCACCCTTCAAAACTGAAGGTGCCTCAGCCGCTGTGGTTGTCCTCGGCGATGAAGCCCCAACCGCGAAACTGACCAAAGACCTGGAAAAAGTGCCCTTTGTCGTAGCGCTCAGCGCCTACGAATCCCAACTGACCGGTGCGGCCGATGTCGTCCTGCCAGTTGCCATGTGGGCTGAAGAATCCGGCACCTACCTGAGCATGGATGGCCGCCTCCAGAAGGCGATCAAATCCCTCGAAGCTCCCGAAGGCGTCCTGACCACGCTTGAAACCCTGGAAAAAATCGCTGGTGCAGTGAAAGTCCAGCCCGATCAGGACTGGAAAACCAGTCTGATGGCTCGCATACCCACCATCCAAATCCAGGAAGCCTAAATCCTGAGATAAAATACTGGTAATAAGTCGAAAGGAAAATTCTTATGACAAAACCCACTGTAGCCTCTGATTGGCTTTGCGGATGCGCTGGATGCCACATGTCACTTTTGGATATAGACGAGCGCATTCTCCAGGTCGTAGATTTGGTAGACCTGCGCGCAACCCCGATCACCGACTTAAAAGAACCGGATGAAAAAGGTGTCACTGTTGGTATCCTCGAAGGCGGCATCAACAACACATACAATGAAGAAGTTGCCAAACGAATGCGGGAACGCTGTAAGATCCTGGTCGCCCTGGGTGACTGCGCTGTCTTCGGCGGCGTCCCTGCCATGCGGAACTTCGTCGGTGTTGAATCCGCCCTGCAAAGAGCCTATATCGATGCGGAAAGCGTCGATGCCGAAGGTCTGATTCCCGCCGATCCTGAATTGGCAGAAATGACCCGGGTGCGTGCCGTGAGTGAGGTCGTCCCGGTTGATGTATTTATCCCCGGTTGCCCACCTGATGCGGACACGATCTTCTATGCCCTCGTTGAACTGGCTCAGGGTCGGATCCCGGAAATCAAGAACGATAAGCTGCATTGGCACTAGGAGGAACGAATAATGGTAGCTGAAAAAATCACGATTGAACCCGTAACCAGAATTGAAGGTCACGCCAAGGTCACCATTCACATGAATGATGCTGGCAGCGTTGACCATGCCTATTTCCACGTTAACGAATTCCGCGGTTTTGAGAAATTCTGCGAAGGTCGTATGTACTTCGAAATGCCCCAGATCACACCTCGAATCTGCGGGATTTGCCCCGTGAGCCATCACCTCGCCAGCGCTAAAGCCGGCGACATCCTGATGGGCGCCAAGCCGCCCCGCACAGCAACACTCCTGCGGGAATTGATGCACATGGGCCAGATGATCCAGAGCCACGGCATGCATTTCTTTGAACTGGCCGGCCCGGATCTGATCCTGGGCTTCGACGCCGATCCCGCCATCCGCAATGTGGTTGGTCTGATTGGTGCTGACCCCGCCCTGACTGTCCGTGCAGTCGAACTGCGTAAATTTGGCCAGGACATAATCTACACTGTCGGCGGCCGCCGCATCCACCCGAACTTTGCTGTTCCCGGTGGCGTCAACCGTGCCCTGACTGAAGAAAAACGCGATCACATGCGCGAAGGCCTGGATCAGGCGATTGAAACAACTCAAATCGGTATCAAGCTCATCAAAGATTGGGCTTCAGCAAATATCGAAGACATTGAGAAATTCGCAGTCTTCCACACCGGCTATATGGGCCTGGTGACGCCTGAAAACGGCCTGGAACTCTATGATGGCGATGTCCGCCTTGTGGACCGTGTCGGCGATCAGTTGGAGTGCTTTGATGCCCAGGATTATCTGGACGTCATTGCTGAACACGTCGAAAATTGGTCCTACTTGAAGTTCCCCTATTACAAGAAGATGGGTTATCCGGATGGTGTCTACCGGGTGGGTCCTTTGGGCCGCCTGAACGCTGTTGACCATATTGATACCCCGCTGGCACAGGCTGAATTCGAGCTTTATAAGCAGCTCAATAATGGCAAACCGGTTTACCAGACACTTTATTACCATTATGCCCGTCTGATAGAAACCCTGTTTGCCATTGAACGGGCCAGGGAACTCCTCGATGATCCCGATATCCTCGGCAACGACATCCTCAACACCCATCACGACCCGAAAGAAATGGCCGTGGGTGTGATTGAAGCTCCCCGTGGCACCCTGTTCCACCAATATTGGGTCAACCCCAATGGCCAGTTAGAAAAGGTCAACCTGATCGTTTCCACCGGGCACAACAACTGGGCGATGAGCGAAGCCGTTGATTCCGTGGCAAAGACCTATGTCAAGGGTCCTGAAGTCCAGGAAGGCATGCTGAACCGGGTTGAGGCTGCTATTCGGGCCTATGACCCCTGCCTCTCCTGCTCCACCCATGCGATTGGTCAGATGCCGATCACCGTTGACGTTTTCGATGCCAAAGGCAAGGTCACACAGACATTGCAACGCGACTAGGCTGAACGAGCAAGACTATTCATTGATCCCCTTCTTATTGGATTGAATTGAAGAAGGGGATCGTTTTTTCTAACGCAAAAAGCAGGATTAACATTATGCAGGCAGATACACTCATCATAGGCATAGGAAATGCTGACCGCCAGGACGACGGCGTGGGTTGGCATATCCTCAAGAACCTCGCTGAAAAGCTGGGCAAGACCGTCCCTGAAGACCCAGGCGAGATCGTGGAAGTCGAAACCGACCAGGTTGATCTAATGTTCATCCTGCAGATCTACCCGGAACTGGCAGAGACGATATCTCATTACAAACGATTGTGCTTTGTGGATGCTCACACAGCTGATGTTGCGGACGAAATTTCATGGACAGTTCTGCAGCCTGAATTCGAGAAATCTCCACTCACCCACCATATGTCCCCCAGCACGGTGCTCTCCATCGGCGCGTCCATCTATGATCACATGCCGGAAACCATCCTGGTTTCCGTGCGCGGTTATCACTTCCAGTTCGAACGAGCGCTCAGTCCACAGACTGAAGCCCTGGCCTCTCAGGCAATTGACCGCCTTTGGGACTGGATAAATCATAAATAAATGCGCGTGACTGTTGTCACTTGGGCAAAATGACATAATACAATGTCAAAATTAGCCCGTCAGAAGTATTGTTAATGGATAGCTAGCGGCTGGAAATCTCAATGATATATCAATAAAGGTCCAAATGCTCAATCAGGCAGATATTACATCAACAATAAAATCAATCCCCTGGTTTCTTGAGCTTGATCCTGAAAGCATAACCAGGCTCTCGGGAATCGCTAACTTATGCTCATTTAATGCTGGGGATATCATCTTCTCCGAAGGTGAACAACATCCAATCTTTTATATCTTGCTGGAAGGGAAAGTCCTGCTCGAAAGTTTCGTGCCAGGGCATGGAATCCTACCCATTTTTGTGGCTGAATCACTGGATGTCATTGGATGGTCCAGCCTGACTCCAATGGTCCGCCAAAAAACCAGCACTGCCCGGGTCTTGGAATACACAGCTGCCCTCAGTTTCACCGCAGAATCTCTGATGGAACTTTGCGAATCAGATTGTGAGCTTGGCTTCATTTTCATGCGCCGGTTAGCCAATATTGTGGCATCACGCTATCTGAATCATAAGCTGCATCTTCTGGAACTAATCTCGGATCAGGGCAAATGACCGCCTGCTCCTGGGCAACATTCCTAAAACCACTATTTTTATCATAAAAGTATTATAATAGACTAATGCACGAACTATCTGTAACCGAAAGTGTGCTGGAGATTGCCTGCAAGCACGGTGAAAAGGCACGGGCCAAAAAAGTCACCGATATTTTTCTGGTGATTGGTAAACTATCCAGCATAGTAGACGATTCAGTCCAGTTCTATTGGGATTTCATCAGCAAGGGTACCCTATGCGAAGGAGCCACCCTACATTTCAAAAGGATCCCGGCAGAATTGATTTGTTTGGATTGTGATCACAAATATACGCTCGATGATGAGCTATCGCCTTGCCCCCGGTGTGGCAGCGCCAGAATCCGTGTGATCTCTGGTGATGAATTTAACTTAGAGAGCATAGAAGTGCAGAGATAAAAATGAGCGAAAACAGAATAAAAATCGTAGAAAAGATACTCAATGCCAATGATCGTTTGGCCAAAGCAAACCGCCAGAAGTTTGATGACGCTGGCGTTTATGCCATCAACCTGATGGCCTCCCCCGGCGCTGGCAAAACCAGCTTCATCATCAAGACCATTGAAGGCTTAATGGCTGATGGTGTTCAGATCGGTGTGATCGAAGGCGACACCGCTCCCGTGACCATAGATTCCGATAAGATCAATGCTGCTGGGATGCCTGCCATCCAGATCAACACCGGCGGCGACTGCCACCTGGACGCGGTCATGCTGGAAAACGCCATCGACCAGATGAACCTCACACCTCTGGATTTAGTGATCATTGAAAACGTTGGCAACCTGATCTGCCCCGCTGCTTTCGAACTGGGCGCACACAGCAAGGTTGTGATCGCCAGCATTCCCGAGGGCGACGATAAACCCTATAAATATCCCAATATCTACCGGGGTTTGGAAGTGTTGATCATCAATAAGACCGATCTCCTGCCCTACATCGACTTCGATATGGATTATTTCCGCAAGGGCGTTGAAATGCTCAATCCCGGCCTGACCACATTTGCCGTCTCCTGCAAGACCGGTGAGGGCTTCGATGAATGGTTGAGCTGGTTGAAGGCTAAGATTTCCAAATAACACCAACCTCTATGGGTACACTCAGTCGGCATATTCACATCAACGGGATTGTCCAGGGGGTAGGATTCCGCCCGTTTATCTTTAACCTGGCACTTGAAAATAACCTGGCTGGTTGGGTATGCAATTCCGCCAGTGGTGTGGATATTGAAGTGACCGGAAAAGCTGACGATGTCACCAAATTTATTACTGCCATAGCCCTGCAGGCCCCACCCCTGGCTCAAATTGATTCCATCGACGATTGGTCCATTGATAATCAATCGTTAGTGGGATTTAAGATCATCCCCAGCCGGGACCAGGCTACGGATTTCATCCCCGTTTCGCCCGATGTCGCTATTTGCGATCAATGCCGGCAGGAGCTCTTTGACCCCACTGACCGCCGCTACCACTACCCATTCAACAACTGCACCAACTGCGGCCCCCGCTTCACCATCATCAAAGAAATCCCTTACGACCGGCCCAAGACCACTATGGCTGGATTTAAAATGTGTTCGGATTGTCGTGAGGAGTATGAAAACCCGCGTGACCGCCGGTTCCATGCCCAACCGGTTGCCTGCCCGGTCTGCGGACCACAGGTTTGGCTGGAAGACGCTAAGGGAAGACGCATAGCTGAAAAAGAAGAGGCCATCCAGGCGTCTCGTGATATGCTGGCTGATGGAAAGGTCCTGGCTATTAAAGGGCTGGGTGGCTTCCATCTGGCTTGTGACGCCGCCAACGAAGGTGCTGTCGCTGCACTGCGAGAGCGCAAACATCGCCCAAGCAAGCCCTTCGCTCTGATGGCCTTTGACCTTGTAGCCATTGACAATTATGTTGAATTGGATAGGACCTCTGAAGCACTGCTAAGCAGCCCACAGGCACCTATCGTCCTGCTGCCCCCAAAAAAGGAAGCAGCCCTGGCAGCCGGCATCGCTCCTGCACAAAGCCGTCTGGGATTCATGCTGCCCTATACACCGCTGCACCTGCTCCTGCTTGAGCCTGCGCCCAACTATCCGCTGGCGCTGGTCATGACCAGCGGGAACCTCTCCGAGGAACCTATCATCCACGACAACCAGACAGCCCGGGAAAGACTATCGGGGATCGCCGACGCTTTCCTGCTGCATGACCGGCCAATTGAAGAACGGATTGATGATTCCGTCTTCACCATCTTTGAAGAAAAGCCCTATCCCGTCCGCCGGGCACGCGGTTATGCCCCCAACCCCATCCGACTGGCAAATCCAGCCCCGCAGGTTCTGGCCGTCGGTCCGCAGATGAAGAACACCATCTGCCTCACCCGTGAGAAATATGCCTTCCTCAGCCATTACATCGGTGAGATGGAAAACTGGGAAACCTATCAGGATTTCAAATCCGCCATTGAGCACTACCAATCCCTCTTCCGAATCACAACGGAAGTGATCGCACATGACCTGCATCCGGATTACCTTTCTACCCAATATGCCTTGGAACGGGCTGAAAAGGACAACCTGCCGGTGGTTGGCGTTCAGCACCATCATGCCCACCTGGCTGCCGTTGCCCTTGAGAGCCAAATCCCACCGGATGAACAAGTAACCGGCTTGATCTTTGATGGTACCGGCTACGGCACCGATGGCACTATCTGGGGCGGCGAGGTACTGGTTGGCAATTGCGACTCATTTACCCGTCCCTATCACCTGCAGCACCTCCCGCTGCCCGGGGGTGAGGTGACCATCCTCAAGCCCGCCCGAATGGCACTAAGCCTGCTCTGGGCGCTTGGTTTGCCCTGGGAAGATGCCCTGACGCCCGTCCAGGCCCTCAGCCCGATGGAAAGGGACGCCTTGCATCATCAACTCGAACATAACGTCAACGTGCCGCAGACATCGTCTATGGGCCGCCTGTTTGATGCTGTCTCCGCTCTGCTGGGCATCCGCCAGGAAGTGTCCTATGAAGGCCAGGCCGCCATTGAACTGGAAGCGCTGGCTCAACCTGAGGAATTAGGGTACTATTCCTGGCAGGTTGAAAATGATGAGATTTTAATTGCCCCGATGGTCAACGCTATCCTGCAAGACCTGAAACAAAATGCACCTCCGGCGGTCATCTCAGCGCGATTCCATAACACAATCGCCCGGATGGGGCTGGATTTGGCAGAACGGATCCAGCAGCAAACCGGGATCACCAAGGTCGCCATTTCCGGCGGCGTGTGGCAAAACCTGCGCCTGCTGGCAACGACCAAAATCTTACTTGAACAACACGGCTTTCAGCCCCTAATCCATCGCCAGACACCGCCAAATGATGGCTGTGTGGCCTTTGGGCAGGCGATGATCGCCGCTTATCGGTATTCACAACAAAAGGAGTAAACCATGTGCCTCGGAATCCCTGGAAAAATCGAATCGGTCTATGAAGACCACGGCACAAAGATGGCAAAAATAGATTTCGGCGGCGTTCTGCGGGAAGCCTGCATTGAGGTTATCCCTGAGGCCAAACCCGGTGACTGGACAATCGTTCACGCTGGGTTTGCCCTGAACCTGCTCAGCGAGGAAGAGGCCAGAGAGACACTGGATATCCTCGAGCAGATGTCTGAGCTGGCCGAATTAGAAGATCAGGAGCACAGTGGCTGAACAAACCCCCGATTTCCTCGCAGGATATCGCAACGCCAAACTGGTTAAAACCGTTCTGGCTGAAATCCACCAAACCGTCACGCAGCCCTGGACCTTGATGGAAATCTGCGGCGGCCAGACCCACGCCATTATGCAATATGGCCTGGATCAACTCCTGCCGCCAGAGATCGAACTGGTCCACGGACCCGGCTGTCCGGTTTGCGTCACCTCACTAGAATTGATCGACCAGGCCCTGATGATCGCCAAACAACCGGATGTGATTTTCACCTCCTTTGGCGACATGCTGCGTGTGCCCGGCTCCAAAGAAGACCTGTTCTCGATCCGGGCAGCGGGGGGTCAGGTACGGGTGGTCTATTCTCCGATGGATGCCGTCAAAATTGCAGCTGAAAATCCGGATAAACAGATCGTTTTCTTTGCAATCGGCTTTGAAACGACAGCCCCCGCCAACGCGATGGCCGTCATCCAGGCTGAGAAAATGGGATTGGATAATTTCTCCATCCTGCCGGCTAATGTTTTAGTCCCCCCGGCGATGCACGCAATCCTCTCCAGCCCCAACAACCGTATTCAAGGCTTTTTGGCCGCGGGACATGTCTGCGCCATAATGGGCTATTGGGAATACCCGCCCATCGCTGAACAATACCAAACACCGATGGCCGTCACCGGTTTTGAACCACTTGATCTGGTCGAAGGTATCCTCCAAACGGTAAAGATGCTGGAAGAAGGCCGAGTCGCCGTGGAAAACGCCTATTCCCGGGTTGTCACCTATGAAGGCAACAAAATCGCCCAGGCCATGCTCGCAAAGGTGTTCAAACCCGTTGATCGCAACTGGCGCGGCATCGGCACCATCCCACTCAGCGGTTACGGGCTGCAGGAGGCCTATCAGCAATTTGATGCTACCCAACGCTTTGACACGGGAAGCATCCAAACCGAAGAATCCAAAATTTGCATCGCTGGTCAGGTTCTCCAGGGGATCAAGAAACCCTCAGAATGTCCGGCATTTGGCACCCTTTGTACCCCACAAACACCTTTAGGTGCGCCGATGGTCTCCTCTGAAGGAGCCTGTGCCGCCTATTACCGCTATGGCAGGAAGAAATCATGAGCGAAAAACCTTTCGAACCCGTTAACATGCAGGGGCCCGTCTGCCCTGTCCCCCACCATCATACCGATACGGTCGTGATCGGTCATGGCAGCGGCGGATCAATGACCCGAGACCTGATCCGCAACATCTTCCAGTCGCACCTGGGAAATGCCTATCTCGACCAGGGGAATGACGCTGCCCGTATTGGGCTGCAAAACGCCGAAGGTGAGATGGCTATCTCCACCGACTCGCATGTCGTTTTCCCAATCTTCTATCCCGGTGGGGATATCGGCCGGCTCGCAATCTGCGGCACGGTCAATGATGTCGCCATGTTGGGTGCAGAACCCGCCTTCCTCACAGCCGGGTTCATCCTCGAAGAAGGTCTCCCCATGGAAACTCTGACCCGAGTGATCGAATCAATGGCTTCTGCTTGTGAAGAAGCTAGAGTTCAGATCGTGGCTGGGGATACCAAGGTCGTGGAAAAAGGAAAAGCCGACGGTATCTTCATCAATACCGCGGGCTTTGGTCTGATCCCGCCCGGACGGGACCTGGGCGGTCAGTTGGCACGGCCCGGTGATGCCGTCCTGATCTCGGGCACTCTCGGTGATCACGGCATTGCAGTACTGCAGGCCCGGGGAGATCTGGGCTTCGAGTCCGGCATCCAATCCGATGTCGCTCCGCTAAACAAAATGATCGCTGCACTGCTGGAAGCCGTGTCGGATGTTCATGTCCTGCGCGATCCCACTCGTGGCGGCCTGGCGACCACTCTTAAGGAGATCGCCTGCCAAAGCCAGGTCAGCATCCATCTGGATGAGGACTCTATTCCGGTCAAGCCCGCCGTCCGCACAGCCTGCGACATGCTGGGTTTTGACCCGCTTTACCTGGCCAATGAAGGCAAACTGATCGTGGTGCTGCCGGAAGATAAAGTGGAGATTGCCCTTAAAGTGCTCCACAATAATCCTTACGGCGTGATGGCAGCCCGGATTGGTTCCGTTTCTGAAAACGATCCTGAACAGGTCCTGCTGAAAACGCCCTATGGCACAACCCGAATCCTTGATATGCTCTCCGGAGAGATCCTCCCCAGGATTTGCTAAAACTTGCCCTTCCACCTCTAACCAACTATACTTAGGGGCGATCCATTAATATCTGACGATGAAGGAATGAACATGAAAATTGATTACGTTGAGACGACAAACGATTTGATTACCCGCATCAATATCCACGATGCCTATGGCGCCCGTGATATTGACAAGTGGATGCTGGAAGTCCTGCCGCTCAAACAGGGCATGGCCATTCTGGATGTCGGCTGCGGCGCAGGGAAGCAGTGCTTCTCCTATCTCGCCCACCTCAGCGGTAAAGCTGAGATCACCGGCGGTGATGTCTCCAAAGACCTGCTCGCCAAAGCCGAAGAGGAAAACAAGAAGCTGGGCAACCGGGTTACTTTCCAACCCTTGAACTTCAACGAACCCTTCCCCTTCCCGGATAACACCTTCGACCTCGTCTCCTGCTCCTTCGCGATCTATTACGCCGAGGATATCCCCTTCACCATCAAGGAAATGCACCGGGTTCTCAAGCCAGGCGGCACTCTTTTCACAACCGGTCCCATGCCGGAGAACAAGCAGATGTTCTATGACATCATTAAAGAGGCCACCGGCAAGGAAATCCCCCCCATGCCCGGCAGCTCTCGCTATGCTTCCCAGATCCTGGGTTCTGTCAAAGAGACCTTCTCCAAAACAGAGGTTGTCGTCTTTGAAAACCCGCTGACCTTCCCCTCCGTTGAACCCTTCATCGCATACACCCGGGCCAGCCTTTCCGAAGACCGCCTGCTCTGGAACACCTTCTTCCAGACAAAGGAAGATTTCGAAGCCATCATGGAAAAAATCACTCAGGTCTCCCAAAAATGGTTTGATCGCGACGGTAAACTCGTGATGACCAAGGTCGTCGGTGGGATCCTGGCCACAAAGTAGGCAGCTATGAACCATAACATGACCTTTTTCGGCGAAACACTGTTGTTCATCGGCGCCCATCCGGACGATATCGAGCTGGGTTGCGGTGCACTGATCGCAGAAGTCGCCGACCGGGCAAATGTGGTCTGTGTGACCCTATCGGATAATCAGGAGAATCCTGATCTGGCCTATTTGGTTGGTGAACACCAAAATAGCATGTCCATTCTGGGCGTCAAACCCGAAAATGACATCCTGCGCCAATTCACCACCCGCCGTTTCCAGGCCGCCCGGCAGGAAATTCTGGAAGAGATGCTCGCTCTGAAAAAGACCTACCATCCGGAGGTCGTTTTCGTGCACACATCTCAGGATATTCACCAGGACCACAAAACCGTGACCGAAGAAGCACTGCGTGCCTTCCGCGGCACCACCGTCCTGGGATTCGATGTCCTGCGCTCCAGTTATGGTTTCTTCCCCAACTTCCTGGTGGATGTCTCCGAACAAAGCGTCCAGAACAAGATCAAGGCCCTTAAAGCCTATGAGACCTATCAGGACCGCTATTACTTCGATGAAAATATCCTCCATGCCACGGCTATCCGCCACGGTGCTCTCGCTGAGAGGCCTTATGCCGAAGGCTTCGACATCCTGAGGATCGTTGGTGAATTTAGGAAATAAGGTATCACCTTAATTAATTCTATGAATCAAAAAACGGGTGATTATGCAATCACCCGTTTTCGATTTAACCAATAATCCAATCCTACTCTTCCACCCCAATCTCAACCATGCCGTCATTTACCCGCACATGGTAGGAGGGCACACCTTTGACCGCCGGCAGCGTCAGCACCTCTCCGGTACGGATATCAAACCGCGCCCCATGGCGGGGGCAGATGATCTGGTGGCCTTCTACCTCACCTTCACCGAGGGAGCCCATATCATGGGTGCAAACATCAGCGATGGCATAGTAATCTCCGGCAAGATTAAAAATCACAACAGGTTCATCGTCCAATTCAATGAACAGCCTCTCCCCTGCGGGCAGCTCCTCTGTGGAACAAATTGGATAATATGTCAGTTCAGTCAACATTCCCTCCGATAAAAATAAAGGCGGTCAGTTGATAATCATTGACCGCCTTATTATTATTCTTCTGATAATGATGCCTAAGTGGTCTGATAACCGGTAGGCCGGGTCGTATCCTTCTTCGCATGTCGGATCATGTGAGAATCAAAGGGAAACCACAAAATGTGATCCGGAACCATCCAACCATCGGTCAGATAGACATTGGTGCGAAACTGCACAGCAACCATTTTTTCATCCACCTGGACAACAATCCCTTTTACCCAATCTCTAATGCGTTCACCATTCTTCTCGTGATCGCAAAAGACTTCCACTGGGTCCCCGACCTGGTAATTGCTGTCTTCATCTGGCGGTCTCATAAAAGGAGATTTTGCCATTCATCCTCCTGAAAGATTTTTATTACTCGATATCAATTCAACTTATCTATTCTAGCAGAAATGATATCAATTTACTATTAATTATGCATAAACGTTTAGGTTAATCCAGGCTCATCTTATCCTGAATAGCATCATGGAAACGATCCTTAACGCCATCAAAGGGTATCCGATCCATAATCGGCTCAAAGAAGCCCATCACGACCAATTTTTCCGCTTCTTTCTGCGGAATACCTCTGCTGAGGAGGTAAAAGAGCAGGCTCTCATCAATCTTCCCCACCGTTGCCCCATGCGTACAGCGGACATCATCCGCCAGGATCTCAAGCCCGGGGATCGAGTCTGCTCGTGCATCCTTGGAAAGGATCAGATTGCGGTTCGCCTGGTAACCATCTGCCCCCAATGCACCCGGAGCGACATAGATCATCCCCTGCCAGACAGAGCGGCTGTGATCCATCAGTGCGCCTTTATAAAGCAGGTCGCTGGTCGTATTCGGTGCCATGTGGTTTTGCTGGGTGTCATGGTCCAGGTGTTGGTGATCGCTGGTGAAGTAGAAACCAGACATCCGCCCGGTTGCCCCTTCTTCCACCAGGTCAATATCGGAGAAGTTTTTAGTCAGATGGGTGCCCATCGCGCCAAAGATCCACTCCAAATTGCCATCACCCATGACCCGCGCCCGTTCCCGGGTGAAGGACCAGACATTATCACCCCAGGATTGCAGCTCCACGAAATTCAAACGGGCATTGCGACCGACATAAATCTCAACAATCCCATCATGTAAATTCTGCGTGTCCGGTTTGCCATCAGGTGAGGCCGATTCGTGCACAAACGTTACTTGTGCGCCCTCTTCCGCCCAAACGATCAGATGGTTAAAGAACGCCTGATGCTCTCCTGCACCCCAATAGAGGCTTTGCAGGGGCTTTTCCACAATGACATTCTTGGGGACATACAACACCACGCCATCTTTAGCCAGGGCAGCCGCCAGTGCGGTGAACTTATCTTCCGCAGGCGACACAATCTGGCTCAGCAACTTGTCCATTAGGTCAGGATGCTGTTCTTCGGCCTCATGGAAACTCATGAAAACCACACCCTGAGCTGCGACGTCTTCATCCAGCCAGCACTGGGATTCCGACATCCCGGTAATCACCTGACCAGCCCGTTCAGCATTCGTGGAAATGGGGTTCAGTAGGCTAGCTGGCGGTTGGGGCAAGTCCTGGTTGAATGTGGACTGTTGGAATTGGTCTGTATTCAACCCACGGATATCCGTCCGCCGCCAGGGCTCATCCCGCAAGGTCGGGAAAGGCAAGTTGGTGTAGTTATCCCAGGCTGCCAGGTGATAACCTCGCAGCCGTTCATCCGTCAGTTCGGGAATGTCACTATCTGAAAATGTGAAATCCGCCAGTGCGACATGTTCAACAGGACGCTTCCGACGAGTCACAATCTTGGGTGTCTTCGCCATTACTTTTATTTCTTTCTTTAAAATTTCTATCCAACAGAACCGATCATCTGAAGCTGGATCAGACGGTTCATTTCAACGGCATATTCCATTGGCAGTTCTTTGACCAAGGGCTCAATGAAGCCTGAGACCACCATCGTGGTGGCTTCTTCTTCAGTCATGCCGCGGCTCATCAAATAAAAGAGCTGTTCCTCGCCGACCTTCGAGACGGTGGCCTCATGACCAAGGGTCACATCTTCCGCATCCACCTCGATATAGGGATAGGTATCCGAACGTGAGTCGTGATTGAGCAACAGCGCATCACAAACCACATTGGATTTCGAGCCCTCAGCTTCGGGGAAGACTTTTAACAACCCCCGATAGGAGCTGCGCCCATTGCCCCGGCTGATCGACTTAGATGTGATCTTGCTGGAAGTGTTTGGTGCAAAGTGCAGCGCTTTCCCGCCAGCGTCCTGATGCTGGTTCGGCCCGGCAAAGGCCACGGAAAGGATCTCACCATGGGCACCTGGTTCCATTAAATAACAGGACGGGTATTTCATCGTGGTCTTGGAACCGAGATTCGCATCCACCCACTCCATCGTGCCATTTTCATACACCATCGCCCGCTGGGTCACCAGGTTATAAACGTTGCTGGACCAGTTCTGAATGGTCGTATAGCGCACCCGAGCATCTTTCTTAACGATGATCTCAATGACGCCTGAATGGAAGGAATTGGTCGAATAAAGCGGCGCTGTACAGCCTTCCACATAGTGCACCTGGGCGCCCTCATCCGCAATGATCAGGGACCGCTCAAACTGTCCGATGTTGGCTACGTTGAGCCGGAAATAAGCCTGCAGCGGCAACTTGACCTTGACGCCCTTGGGAACATACACAAACGAGCCGCCCGACCAGACCGCGCTGTTCAAGGCTGCAAATTTGTTGTCTTCAATCGGAATGACGGTTGAGAAGTATTCCCGGAAAAGATCGGGATGTTTCCTCAGGCCATCTTCAATGGACATAAAGATCACACCCTGCTTTTCCAGCTCTTCCTGAACGTTATGGTAAATCATCTCCGAGTCATATTGCGCACCAACCCCGGCCAGATACTTTTGTTCTGCCTCAGGGATGCCCAACTTATCAAAGGTGTTCTTGATCGTCTCGGGGACATCATCCCACGATTGACCTTCTACATCGGTTGGTTTCACGTAAAAGTAAATATCATCCAAATCCAGATCGCTCAGATCAGCGCCCCAGGTCGGGGTCGGTCGGGACTGAAAATGCTTCAAAGCCTTCAGCCTGAATTTCAGCATCCACTCCGGCTCCCCCTTCATTTCCGAGATCTGCCGAACAACCTCCTCATCCAGCCCCTTGCGGCTCTTGAAGACATAGGTCTCTGGATCGCTGAAACCATATTGATATTCACTTAATTCATTAAGAAATTCAGTCTCCTGATGGTCACCCATGGAAGACCTCCATAATAACTAATTAATTTACCAGCTCTGGCTCACCATACTTTTCACGAACCCAATCATAGCCGCTTTCTTCAAGCTGCAATGACAGTTCCCGCCCGCCGGATTCAACAATCTTGCCGTTATACATAATATGTACAAAATCAGGCTTGATGTAGTTCAAAATCCGCTGATAGTGTGTGATAACCACAACCCCCATTCCAGGCCCTTTGATAGCATTGACACCCTCGGAGACAATCCGGATCGCATCAATATCCAGGCCGGAATCGGTTTCATCCATGATGGAAAAAGCAGGCTCCAAAACCGCCATTTGCAACACTTCGGTGCGCTTCTTTTCACCTCCGGAGAAACCCTCATTCAAGTAACGACCGCCAAAAGAATAATCCATTTCCAGCAGGTCCATCTTACTCTTGAGCAATTTGCGAAAATCTAGGACGGAAATATCCTCTTGAGGTGGATTATTGTGCCGCCGACGGCCATTGATAGCCGTCCGCAGGAAGTTTGCCACTGTCACACCGGGAATGGATACCGGATATTGAAAAGCCAGGAAAACCCCGGCCCTAGAGCGTTCATCCGGCGCCATTTCAAGAATACTTTGCCCATCTAATAAAATATCGCCACCAGTGACTTCATAACTCGGGTGGCCCATGATCGTGTATGCAAGCGTAGATTTCCCTGTTCCATTTGGTCCCATAATCGCATGGACTTCACCCTGCCGAATGATCAGGTTCAAGCCCTTAATGATCGGTTTCCCTTCGATGGAAACGTGCAAATCTTTAATGGTCAGTTCTGACATCCAAACTCCTAAAACTGTTTAGACTAATTCGTCCAATTTTATCCTAATTATCTCAATTCCTTTAAGCTTACGAATTATAGCATGCCGGTAATTAAGTGTCAATATTTAGCATAAATATCTAATAAATTATTTACTGTGACGATTGTCATAATTACTGTTAGCGTTCCACAACATCACATCTACCTTCATAATACGACATTAAGTCTCATTTAAACCAAAATTCCCCTTGCACAGTTTTGCACAAGGGGAAAGTTTTCAGTGAAATGGACTTTACAGCCCTTTAAGAAGGGTTGCGAAGAGCAATAGCAACCAGGCAATAGCCATGATCCACATAGCCTGGCCCTGAAGTCCGACAAAATTCGTGAATCGGAATAAGATTGAAACCAAACCGATAAATAACGATACGTACCATATCCATTTCTTGGGTGGTGTCAACTTCATGTGTTTTCTCCTTTTCCTAATTGAATAAATTGAGTGATAATAGTGATTGAATAGGTCAAACAAACTTCCCACATTACAATTTCATTATACTGATTCCTACTCTCAAATCAATCTCTTAATATGGCCTCCATATTGATATGTGAAAAAATAATTAATTTATGTTAGAATTAACGTGAATTTAGACCCAATTAATCCATAAAAGGAGAAAATAATGGCAGACGAAGAAAAGAAGGATGGTATTTTTAAAAAAGCAGTTGATGCTTTTTCATCCAAAGATGAAAAAGAAACCATTGCCGAACTAGAGGCAGAACTGGCCAAGGCAAAGAAAGACGCTGAAGCAGCTAAAACCGCCATCAAAGACCTCCTAGCTCAAAATGTTGAGGCCAAAAAGGGGAGCTCCGATGCCGACGACAAAGTTAAAGAAGCCGAAGCCAAGATTGCTGCTCTCGAAGCTAAAATCAAAAGCATGACGATGCGAGACAAAGTTGGCCCATCCAAAATTGGCGCAATGGACAAGAAATTTGGTAAGCCAAAACTCATCACCGTCCACACCGTTGAATCCAACAACCAGACCCTCAGCCACATTGCGCTAAAGTATTACAAGCACGCAACCCCTCCCTACTGGAAGTACCTGCTGGAAAACAACATGGAAGTCCTCAAGGGCAGCGAAAAGAACGTCCGAATGGGCATGAAACTCGATATTTACGAGTTACCTGAGGAGCTAAAAGATTAATAATGGCAAATAACGTAGACTTAAGTCAGATCTTCCAAACGGTTACCAATGCTCTCGCTTCGCAACAGAATGATCTCAACGAAGCCGATACCTATAACCACGACCATGGCGACCATATGGTCCAAATCTTCGATCTGGTCCAACAAGCCGTCAGCAAAAAATCAGATTCCCCTGTTGCCGATCAACTGGCCTACGCCGGTAAGATGCTCACAAAAGAGAGCGACAGCGGTTCCGCAAAGCTTTATGCCGAAGGGTTAGCTAATGCGGCAAAATCCTTCACCGGCACAGACCTGAACGCCGATAACCTTTCGATGCTTGTCAAGAGTCTGATGAGTGTTGAAACGAACCAGGCGCCTGCCCAATCGACCGGTGGGAACGCCATTGGCTCCCTGCTGTCCAGTTTGATGGGCGGCCAGGATTCCAGCGTTGAGGACGACGGCCTTGGCATGGATGACCTCCTGCGGGCAGGGCTCACCTTCATGCAATCCAAGCAGGATGGCGACACCAATATGGAAGCAGCTATGGATGCCCTTCTGGCTGCCAGCCCCATGGGACAGTCCTCCCATCGTTCACAGTCCGGTTCAATCGTCGGTTCAACCATCATGAGTTTTGCCCAAAACTTCCTCGGGAAGTAATCTGAAGCAACCAGTAAACAATTAGGCGCCTTCTTAGGCGCCTTTTTCATTATCCCACCAGGCAGCTTGACCATACAATTTTTTGGATAATAATCTTATATATTGACAAAATCATTTCCGACATGCTAAAATCAGCCAGCCATCTTAGCAAGCTTGATGAAGCAAAGGTAAGGGACAATATGAAAAGCACCCGTGAGAAAATTATGAGGACCCTTCTCGCCTACCCCCGGTCAACGATCAATGACCTGGCTGAGGCAGTTGGGATCAATGGTATTTCCATCCGCCATCATCTGATCTCATTGGAAGCAGATGACCTGGTGACCTCCTCAGAAGAACGGCATGGCGTAGGCCGCCCTCATTTGGTTTACTCTCTCACCGATAAAGGGATTGAACAATTCCCCTCCGGCTATCTACGCCTGGCCCAGCGGATCCTCAAAACGCTCAAGGACAAACTTAGCAAGGCTGAAATCGAGAAAGTCTTTGAACAAATCGGCATTGATATCGCTGCCAAATATGGCCCTGAGCTTGAGAATAAAACCACCGAAGAACGCATTCAGCTTTTGGAATCAGTACTCTCCAAAGAAGGTTTTATCGTTGAATTGGAAAAAGAAGCGGATGCCATTACGCTCGTTTCACTTTCCTGCCCCTATTTCCGGATTGGACTGGAGCATCCTGAAATTTGCGCTCTGGACAACGCCCTGATCTCTGCATTTGTGGCGGAACCTATTGAAGCCACAACCTGCCTACTAAACGATGACGACCGCTGCACTTACCGTATTCCTCTGAAAGCCCAGGAGAAATAATCATGAGTGAAGAAGCCCCCTTAAATATCCCCGTTTGGCAAGTTGAAAACACCCATCCCGAACTGATCGATGCGCTTGAAGAAGGCCTGAGCGAGATTGTCGATCCGGAATTGGGATTGAACATCATTCAGCTGGGTTTGGTCCGGGATATTGAGATCAAAGAAGATCATGCCGTCATCACCATGATCCTGACCACCCCCTTCTGCCCCTATGGCCCGTCCATGATGGAATCAACCCGCAAACGGGTCGAGAAAATCCTCAAGATGACCACCAAGATCAATTATGGTCGTGAAACCTGGGACCCAACCATGATGGAAGAGGGCCTGGCTGATGACTGGGGCCTTTTCTAATAGAAATCATTAAATAAATAAACGGCATTGGCTGATCCAATGCCGTTCTTTTTTTAATTGAATCCACTAGGCTGTAAAAAGTTTCGCCAGTTTCATCCCCAGAGAGAGGTCACCCAAAACCTTGACCTTCCCTAACATATACGCCCGCATCGGGTCCATTTCTCCCATCAGGATTTTCACGCCATCCTCACCCTTGGCCTTAATCGTCATATCCGGGTCATCCGCCAGCCCCTCTTCCACGGTACAGGTCTGATCGTCAATATCAATCACCCATTTGGATGCCTGGTCTCCTGAGAATATGCATTGAATAGTTCCGGACACGCCTTTGGCCAGTTCGGGGTTGAAATGCTTCGGGATATCCATCATTATCTTTGAAACGTCCATCTCAGCCAAAATTAGCTCCTCTCTTCTGGATCAACACTTTTGGTTATTATAATCCAGGCGTTACCATTCCTTCGCTCAATTACCACCTCGGCAGCGCGGTGCCGGGTGCCCAGCTCAGCAATTACTTCAGGGCGGACAAAATGGCTGCGCATCAGGAGCAGCTTTTCAACAAGAGCAATCAATTTCACAAAGAAATTTTGGATATCCGGTTCTTCGATGATGATCTGACCCCCAGGTGCGGTCATCCGCCACATCTCATCCAGCGTAGTAAGCTGATCCGCCACATGATGAAAGGCATCCACCATAATCACTCTGTCAAATTGACCGGCGGCGTAGGGCAGCTTTTCGGCATGAGAAACAACCGTACAAAGACCGCGTTCCTGCGCCATCCGCACCATGCCAATCGCCGAATCTGAAACCACCACCGATTGCACTTTGGGTTGGAATAAAATCGAAACTCTTCCCGTTCCCCCGCCCACATCCAAAACACGATCCTCCGGGGCAGGCTTGGCAATGGCCAACAGTTCCAGATCTTCATGGCGGCCAAAGATATGGTCATAGATTGGGCCAATAAAACTGAAATGGTCAAATTTTGCCATGGAATTTAGAAAATGATCAGGGCAAAGCCACGGGCAACCAGACCGGCCAGAGTCGCAATCAGAATGGTCAATCCTGCAATCTGCCACATCATCTTTGTTCCCAGCTCCTTTTTAATAACTAACATGGTCGCCAGACAGGGGACATAGAACACAACAAAAACAGCGTAGGTAATCATCTGGGCCGGTGTCAGGACCATATTGAAGTCCATTGAGCCCAGTGCTTGCCCAAGCATAACAAGTGATAGTTCTTTCCGCAGCACACCAAAGATCAGCGGTACACCAACCTGGCTGGGCAGCCCTAGCGCCCAGGACAACGGTCTGACCAAAGTGTTCAGATAGATTGAGACGTTGAGATAATTGAGAACCGAAAGCACCACACTGCCCACTATCAGCAGCGGCCAGGCTTCCACGATGAACTCCCGAATCCGCCACCAGGCCTTGCTGGCGACTGATCGTAAAGTCGGGATACGATAGACCGGCATCTCCAGGATCAAACCCGGTGATTCATCCGGCACCAATTTTGACAACACCTTCGCTGTCACGGCGATTACAAACAGGTCAAAAAGATAGATACCGAGAGCAAGGATCGGCCCCAGATAATAAGCCACCAAACCAAAAACCACCGCCAACCGGGCGGCACAAGGCACCAGGGTGGATAGCGCAGCGGAGATGAACCGCTCACGTTTATCTTCAAGGATGCGAGTGGACATAATCGCCGGGACATTGCAGCCGAAACCGAGGATGAACGGCACAATGGATTTACCGTGCAATCCCAATTTGTGCATCAGGGCATCCATCAGGAAAGCCACCCGCGGCAGATAGCCAATATCCTCCAGCAAACCCAGTCCGAACAGGAAAGGCACCAGATAAGGCAGCACGATCGCTACACCACCTGACACACCCTGGACCAGCGCTACCGTGATCTGCGGGACAAATCCGCTGTCATTAGTGAACAGGGATAGAATCCACACTTCCAGCTGGGTAAACAGATTCATCAGCGGAGCTTCCAACACCCCGCCTATCGCATAAACCACCTGGAAGAAGCCGAAGAGGATCATAATAAGGAAAAAATAGCCAAACACCGGGTGCAGGAGGACATCATCCAGCTTATCCCGGAAGGTAATTTTGCGCTTACCCTGCAGGACGACCTGTTTAGCGAGTTTATCCGCCAGGCCGATCCTTTCACTGTTGATCACCCATTCCGGGGATTGTCCCCGGTCCATTTTTAATGACTTACGATAAGTTTCAAGCTTCTCTTCAATGTCGGGTTTCTGTTGAAAGATATCTGCGAGGATTTCCTGGTCCCCTTCCAACAGTTTGATCGCCACCTCCCGCTGGTTGAGGTAGCTCTCAACCCCATCCAAGTCATGGACCAGCGAACCAAGATAACGTTCGATATCTGTGCTGTAAGTTGGCTGGATTGGCAGTTTCTTTTCCTGACCGACATGATAAGCGGTCACGAAAAGGGGCTGAATCCCGCGTCCCTTGGAGGCAATCATCGGGATCACTGGAGCACCAATGAACTCTTTCAATTTCTCAACATCCACTCGGATGCCCATGCGGTCGGCTTCGTCCATCATATTAAGGGCCACCACCATTGGCACGCCCAATTCGAGTACTTCTACTGTCATCGCAAGGCCATAGGAGAGATGCGAAGCATCCAACACATTGATCACCATATCAACCGCGTTGGATGTCAGATATTTAATCACTTCTCTTTCAGCCGGATTGGTCCCGGCCAGGCTGTACGTGCCGGGCAAATCAACGACATCAACCACATCCCCCAATACCCGGACTTTACTCTCTGTAAAGGTGACTGTTGTGCCGGAGAAATTACCGGTTTCCGCTTTATATCCAGCGACCTGGTTAAATAAAGTGCTTTTGCCACAATTTGGCTGACCGATGAGTGCAATTCGCATTAATTTTTTACCTCAACTTCAACCCGCGCGGCAATCCCACGCCCGAGAGCAATGGAACGCCCCTCAATATCCAGCATCAAAGGGCCGCCCATAGGGGCGTATCGCAGGACTTTCACAATCCGGCCTGGGCTCAGACCCAGCTGCCGGAGTTTAAAATCAATGTTCTTACCCCCGCGATAATCGATGATCTTGGCCGGTTTGCCTTTAGGTAAGTCTAATAAATTCATTTAGCCTCGTATAACTTAGTTTACCTATTCTATCTTTTGCGCAACTTCCAGTCAAGGAAGGATGTCACCTGACAGTATTATTAATTTCATTATCATTATGCAATATAATCAAGGCGTCATAAATCAATCTAAATATGTTTTTCGCCAAAGATGCTAATGAGAAATAGGACCAACTCATCAGTTGGTCCATCAGAAACTTTCAAGAAAGAAAATTACAATGCCATCATTCTCCCTTCCCCCTGTCATTATGACCTCCGAAAAAGGCACCTTTGCCCGCCAAACCATTGAAGAGCTCAAAGCCAAAATCGTGGACCGGGTGCTGGCGGATTTTGACTACACCCCCCAAATCCGGGAAGCCTTATTGGAACTACGCGCCTCCCTGACCCAGGGCACTATTCAGCCCCTGCAGGAAAACACCAGCGACAAGCCCCTTTGGGATGAAGATATCCAGCCCTGGCTGGGTCAATCCTGGTTGGCCATCCCCTGGCTGCTGGCAGAGACCTATTTTTACCGTCGGCTGCTGGAAGCGGTTCAGTATTTCCAACCCGGCCCCTGGCGGGAAAAGGATCCCTATCGCAGGATGAAGACCACGGAAATCCTGCAGGCCCTTCCGGTATTTGCCAAAGAATATGAAAAAAGCGAATTCAAGCCCACTTTTAAGAATTTCTCAACCTCGATGACCAATGCGCTCTGGGGGAACCGGGCTGACTTGAGCAATTTGAAACATTTCGAAAATAACACAGACACTCATATGCACACCGTCCTTCGCGATAACAGCCAGGCGGTGTTTGATCTACTCGCCGAAAAGCCAGCCAATATCGCCTATTTCTTTGATAATATCGGGCGCGAGTTGTATTTCGATCTGGCATTCATTCATTATCTGCTCGAAAGCGGTCTGGCGAAGTCAATCACTTTCTACCTGAAGAATCAACCCTATTTCGTCTCGGATGCCATGCCAGAGGACCTCGAATTCGTCCTTGGCGTGCTGGAAAGTTCCAGTTCAGTAGCCACGCGCAACCTCGCAACCGACCTGAAGACCTGGATCCAATCCGGTGTCGTCACCGTGGAAGCTCCGCCCATCCTGGCGACCAGCCGGATATTTCACCGCCTCCCCGAAAGCCTCAAAATACAGCTTGAGTCCTTCGACCTTGCAATCCTAAAGGGTGATGCCAACTACCGCCGTCTTATCGGCGACTGTCACTGGGAGCCAACCACGCCATTTGAGAACGCTGCATCCTACTTCCCCACCTCAGTGGTCAGTCTGCGAACCACAAAATCCGAATTGGTCGTTGGGCTCTCCCAGGAGCTGCTGGACGATCTGGAGCAGAACGCCGAATCCGATTGGATGTTCAATGGCGATCGTGGGATGATCTCTTTCATGGAAAAACACCACTAAATTTCCAACGACAACTCAATAATCACTATACGAAATTACTAAAGGCGATGGATATCCAATATTCATCGCCTTTTGACTTGCCTCTCACCCTCAATCCTTTTATAATGAGATTAGAATATTTGTTCGGTTTTTCATTCTGTTATATCCTATGACCTTACCGTATTTACGAACCCATTCCTATTTTGGCTTCCTGGAGTCGCTGCTCTCACCCCAGGCGCTTGTCACGGCTGCCCAAGAGCGGGGTATCACCTGCCTCGGGTTGACCGATCACCGATTCCTGACGGGTTCAATCGAGTTCTATGAAGCTTGCACCTCCCTTGGAATTAAGCCCATCCTGGGGCTGGAAGTTGATCTGGTTTATGAAGGTTATTCCGGTCGGTTCGTGCTGCTGGCAAAGGACCGCTCAGGGTGGTCTAACCTCTGCCGCCTGAGCAGCGCCCTATTAGTGGGTCAACACCCTCTCACACTTCTAACCCTTAATGATCACGCTGAGGGGCTGATCGGGATCGCCGGCAGCCCCCGCGGCATCCTACGTGACCTGGTGCTATCTTCCCCACCCACAGAGAATTTACCCCAGCGTTTCCTCACCTTACTTCAAACCACATTCAAAGTTGATCTCTTCATCGAAATTCAGCGCTATGCCAATGGTCCCCTGCAAGGTGAAACCCTTGTCCGTGACCTGTCTGAGAAATTCCAAATCCCCCTTTTGGCTACCCAAGACATCTACTATCAAACACCGGAAGAAGAAAAACTCTACCGCACCCTAACCGCCATCCGCCACATCACGCCACTGCAAGGTCTCTCCGATCGTTTGCTGCCGCCTGGCCCCGCGGCTTTTCCGGAGCCCGGCGACTTTCAATATCGGTATCGTGATTGTCCTGAAGCCATCAGCAATTTATCCATCGTTGCCGATCGCTGCGACCTGGAACTCCCGATTGGCGGCACACTCTTTCCAACCTTCCCCACGCCGCAAGGCCAAAGCCAGGCGGATTACCTCCGTGAAAAAGCCATGGTGGGTGCCAAAGGGCTGTATGGTAAACTCACACCCGAGATCGCAGATCGTTTAGATTATGAACTTGAGATCATCATCAAGATGGGCTACGAACCAATCTTCTTGATCGTACAGGACGTCCTCAACCATGCCCGTCAGGTCGGCATACCCACCTCCTCCCGTGGGTCGGCAGCCTCTTCATTGGTTGCCCACTGCCTCAACATCACCTCGCCGGACCCGCTGGCCCTCAACCTGTATTTCGAGCGTTTCCTCAACCCGGCCAGAAAGAAACCACCAGATATTGATACAGACATTGCCTCTCACCGTCGTGATGAGTTGATCCAATACATTTTTGAGACCTATAGCCGTGACCGTGTGGCAATGGTTGGGACCATCAACCGTTACCGGCCCAAATCCGCCCTTGGTGATGTCGCCAAGGCTTATGGGCTCTCACCGGACACGATCCGGCAGCTTTCGCGCAAACTGCCCCACTCCTTCCGAATCAGACAATCAAAAGAGGATGGCGATCCCTTTGCCCCGCTCCTGAGAGAGGGGATCAACCCCCTGATTCAGGATGTGATCTCGGATGCCCGCGCCTTGTTGGACCTTCCCCGGCATCTCTCCGTCCACCCAGGCGGCGTCATTATCGCTCCCTTCCCCATAACCGACCTGGTGCCGCTGGAACACTCAAACACGCTCGGGATTAACCACGCCCAATATGACCTGGAAGGCATCGAAAAGTTGGGCTTGGTGAAAATCGATATGCTCGGGATACGCGGCTTGACCGTTCTGGGCGAAGTGGCAAACAGAATTCGGTCCTGGCGACTAAGCGAATTCCAAAATGGCCTGGAGGTTCTGTCCAGTATTCCACTGGAAGATCCCGCCACTTCCCAGACCGTAGAACAAGCCCGGACCATTGGCTGCTTCCAAATCGAGAGCCCTGGCATGCGCGGCACCCTGCGTGAAATCCAGGCTCGCACAATGGAAGATATCATGGCTGCCCTGGCGCTATACAGGCCGGGGCCCTTGCGCGGTGGCCTGCGGGATGCCTTTGTAAGGCGTTTCCGTGGTGAAGAAGAGGTCACCCCCATCCACAGTTCACTGAACGAGCTCCTGAAAAGCACTTATGGGGTCATCCTCTATCAGGAACAGGTGCTGCGGATCGCCCATGAGCTTGGCGGCCTCACCATCGCCCAGGCAGACATCCTCCGCAGGGCAATGAGCCATTTTGATCCCGGCGGGGTAATGGTCACCCTCAAGAAAAACTTCATCCACGGGGCACAAGAGCGGCATAACGTTCCGGAAGAGACAGCGGAACGCATTTGGGAGATGATGGCGGCCTTTGCTGGCTACGGCTTCCCCAAAGCTCATGCCGCCTCATATGCCCTACTGGCCTGGAACTCTGCCTGGTGCAAAACCCATTACCCGGCAGAGTTTATGGCGGCTGTTCTGGGTTATGGCGGCGGTTACTATTCCCAGCGAGTCTACCTGATGGAAGCGCGCCGGTTAAAACTCCCCCTGCACCCTCCACACGTCAACCACTCCGACGCTCATTTTAAGGTGGTTTATCCCAAAGGTGATCCGCACCTCTACATGGGATTGGGTCAAATCAGAGACCTCACCCAACGGACCATCCAAGCGATTTTACAAACCAGACCTTTCCAATCGCTGGAAGATTTCCTGTTGCGCGTGGATCCCCAACGCAAAGAAGCCCAAAACCTCATCATGGTTGGCGCGTTGGATGAGATTGTCACGATCCCCGAAGGCTTACGCCGGATTGAACATAAACGCCCACCGGGACAGATGCAGCTCTTTGGCACCTCTGAAGTCGCTGAGGATTGGGATGAAAAGGAACGCCAGCAAGCACAACAAGATTTGCTGGGTGTGAGTTTGGGGATCAGCCCTCTGGAACAAATCGCCGATGAAATTCAGGCCAGTGGGGCAATCACCACGCTTGAAGCCCAGGATCGGTTAGATGAAAGTGTGACCCTGGCCGGCATGCGCCAGACCTGGCGGCGGCTGCGCACCCAAAACTCCGGCCAAATGATGTGCTTCCTGAACCTTGAAGACTTGGAAGGCTCCATCCAGGTTCTTGTCCCACCCGCACTATACGCCAGGGCATATAATGAGCTTAGAGAAATTGGGCCTTTCCTGGTTGAAGGAGTGGTCAAACACAACCCTGATCGCCACCAAACCCACCTGGTGGCTGAAAAGATCCAATTGGTGAGGATTTAGAAAAAACGCTGCGAGCCTTGCTGCTTATCCCCGCTACCGCTATACTTAGTTAATTCAATGATTGTTATTCAGGAGGGCTGATGACGGCGAAGAAGCATCCCTGGTATATGAATGCCACATTTTATGAAGTCCATGTCAGGGCTTATCGCGATTCAAACGCGGATGGCAACGGGGATTTACCAGGTTTGATTTCCAAACTGGATTACATAAAGGAACTGGGCGTTGATTGCGTCTGGGTGCTGCCAATTTATCCATCTCCTTTGAAGGATGATGGCTATGACATCGCGAATTATTACAACATCCACTCAGATTACGGCACGATTGAGGATTTTAAGAAGCTGGTCCAGAAAGCCCACCAACGCGGCCTCAAAGTCATCGCCGATCTCGTACTGAACCACACCTCCGACCAACACCCCTGGTTTCAGGCGGCGCGTTCGGACCCCAGCTCAAAATATCACGATTATTACGTCTGGTCAGATAACAAAGATAAATACAGTGACGCGCGGATCATCTTCCTCGACACCGAGGAATCTAACTGGACCTACGATGAAGAAGCCGGCCAATACTATTGGCACCGATTTTATGCCTCTCAACCCGACCTGAATTATGATAATCCGGACGTCCGGGAAGAAATGCTCAATGTGATGAAATTCTGGCTGGATATGGGCATTGATGGTTTCCGGGCGGATGCCGTCCCTTATCTGATTGAGCGGGAAGGCACCAACTGTGAAAACTTACCCGAAACCCACCAGATTCTAAAATCAATTCGGACCTATATCGATGCAAACTTTCAAGATAAAGTTCTCCTAGCCGAAGCAAACCAATGGCCCAAGGACGTCCGCACCTATTTTGGTAACGGTGACGAGTTTAATATGGGCTTTCACTTCCCGGTCATGCCCCGGATCTATATGGCGATCAAGAAAGGCGATACCACCCCTATCCGCTGGATCATGTCCCAAACACCGGATATCCCGGAAGGCACCCAGTGGTGCACTTTCCTCCGCAACCATGATGAGCTGACCCTTGAAATGGTTACTGAAGATGAACGCCAGTGGATGTGGGAGGAATATGCACCGCAACCCCGGATGCGTTTGAACCTGGGGATTCGCCGCCGGTTAGCACCCTTGATGGATAACGACCACCGCAAGATCATGCTGGCCAACGCCCTGCTCTATTCTCTGCCCGGCGCACCGATCATCTATTATGGGGACGAAATTGGCATGGGCGATAATATCTGGCTGCCGGACCGAAATGGGGTGCGAACACCGATGCAATGGAATGCCGGTTTGAATGCAGGTTTTTCCGAAACCCCCACGGAGATGCTTTACGTGCCTGTTATCACGGATAAAAAGTATTCCTATAGAATCGTCAATGTGGCCGCCGAAGAAAAAGACCCTGACTCATTGCTTTCCAAAATGAAGCATCTGGTTCACACCAGAAAAGATAACCCGATCCTTGCCATGGGTAGCTATGAATTCCTGGCATCGGATATTGAACAGGTCCTGACCATTCACCGCAGCCTGGATGATGAAGATATGATCTGCATCCTGAACCTATCTGACCAGCAGCAGGAGATCAAACTGGATTTAGCCTCCTGGCAGGGATGCCAACCTGTAGATATTCTCAGTGATGCGGCCTTCCCAGCCATTTCCGCAGCGCCCTACCCAATCACTCTTGAGCCGCTTGCCTATCATTGGCTAAAGGTCGTTTCCGAGTAACAACTCAAGTCAGTTTCTTCTTCAGAAAGAGCATTAATTAAAGTAAAATGAATTCAATGGAACCACAAAATAGCTTTCATACTTGGCTATCCCAATATATTAAGCCTCTGGACCGCAAGCATCGTAAAGAGATCATCGAAAACATCCGCATGGCGGCTTCTCCCGGCTTTGACTATTTCTTCTTTGTCGTCCTTTCCGGTGCAATCGCCACCCTGGGCCTGATCAACGATTCCCCAGCTGTCATTATCGGCGCCATGGTCGTAGCCCCATTGATGTCCCCCATCCTGGGCGTCGGCCTCGGTTCCATCACAGCGGATGCACGGCTGGCCCGCGATTCCGCCTCAGCTCTGATCCGGGGCGCATTGATTTCCGTCATCCTGGCGGCCTTGTTGACTTTATCCAATATCTATCTACCCTTCGTTCCCTCGCTGACAGAGATCCCCAACGAGATCCTCAGCCGGACCCAGCCGACCCCTAACGATCTGATTATCGCCCTGGCCGGCGGGTTGGCGGCGGCCTATGCCCTCTCGCAGCCCCACCTTTCTGCGGCACTGCCTGGTGTTGCCATCGCAACAGCCTTGATGCCCCCGCTCTCCGTCATCGGGATCGGGATTGCTCTCGGCCGCTGGGACATTGCCGGTGGTGCGACATTACTCTTCCTGACCAACGCTGTCACGATCGCCTTTGCGGCCATTCTGGTATTTTTCATTGAAGGTTTCTCGCCCCGGAAAGTCCAGGATGAAGGCCATTTACCGCGTACGCTCTGGGTGGCAGCTTTGCTCACGCTCATCCTGTTGATCCCCCTGACCATTCTTGGCGCTCGTTTCGTTGCCCAGGCCCAGGAGAACAGGTTGATCAACAATATCGTCCAAACCGAGCTGGCTGACCTTAATGATGCAGAGATTGTTGAGCTGCAGATCACCCGGATTGATAATGGCATCAATTTGGATCTGACAATCAGTTCGAACACCCCACCCAGCTACTCAGAGGTGATCGCCTTGCAGGAGGCGCTGGTTGCGCGCTTGGATCAGCCAGTTTCATTGATTATGAATTATCTAAAATCTGAACGATTAGATCCGCTCATTCCACCAACTGAGACTCCCACGCTCACGCCAGGACCCAGCTTGACGCCAACGATCACCCATACTATGACCGTCACGCCAACATCCACCTCCGCGGAGTCCACGGCCACGCCCACCGCCTCAGCCACGCCCACCCCCCTGGCGGTCTATGTCGTCTGGTCATCCATTCCCGCCTACAACACTCTTTATGACGAACCAGGCGGCAGTGTGGTGGCGTACTTATCTGCCCATGAGCAATTATTCGATCTCTATCAGATCATGGTTTACGATGGCATGGTCTGGGTTAATGTGCGCGATGAGAAAGGTAATATCGGATGGTTTCCGGAGATTTACCTTTCCTATCCAACTGAAACAGCCACAGCAACGGTTACCCCAACAGTTGCGCCATAAAATACAATTCACAACAGGAGGTTAAGTATGTCATCTTATGAATGTGTTTCATGCGGCTATATTTACAATCCAGAAGAAGGCGACCCACTCGGAGGCATCGCTCCCGGTACCGCCTTTGAGGATATCCCGGATGATTGGGTCTGCCCCGATTGTGGATTGGGAAAAGAAGAATTCATCAAAATCGATTAAACCCAACCAAGCCCCTTAAATCCGCAACCCTTGCAAAGTATAATCAACCTTGAAAACCCAATTTTGAAAGGATTGAGTCAAATGTCTATTGGCACCTATATTCAAACCGCAGATTGGAAAGCTGAAAAACATGCTCCGGTCATCGAATGTCCCGATGTCGTCATGGCTGGAGAAGAATTTGTTGTTTCTCTTGAAATCGGGAAAGAGATTCCCCATCCCAACACTACTGAACACCATATCGATTGGATCGAAGTTTATTTCAAACCAGAATCCGGCAAATTCCCGCACATGGTTGGGAAATTCGATTTCACCGGTCATGGCGAATCCATTAAAGGCGCCAATGAAGGCCCACTCTACACCGAACCAAAAGTTAAGGTAGCTCTTAAGGTTAAGGAAGCCGGCACATTGATGGCTGTTTCCTTCTGCAACATCCACGGCCTCTGGGAATCCAACAAGGACATCAAAGTCGCCTAAACGGCTCTCTTTCTTTCATAATAAAATGAACAGGCGCTTAAACAACAAACGCGCCTGTTATTATTTAATCAGGTTGAATGATGAGCACATTCGGTACATTTGTCATCGGTAGAGATTTGACAAAGAGAATTGATACATGGATAATTAGGGTTGTGTTTTTTAACATTAATGAATAATATTGGGAACGAAAAATGCTTCCCACCGATTAGAGGCTATCGCATTGAAAACGACCTTCCAAAATTCTGGCAACAATGGCATTATTGTGCGCGCAGTGGGTGTTGTTGTCGATGTGGAATTTCCAACTGGTGACCTGCCAAGTATCCATAACGCCCTAAAAGTTAATTGGAAAGACAATTCCGCCCTCATCCTTGAGGTTCAGGAACACGTCAACGCCAACACGGTCCGCACTGTCGCCATGGGCGATACCGCTGGCTTGCAGCGCGGTCTGGTCGTCTGGGATACCGGCGAGCCCATTAAAGTACCAGTCGGGCCCCAAACCTTGGGTCGGATGTTCAATGTTCTGGGTGAACCAATTGATGGGAAAGAGCCTTTAGCCGAAGACTCTCGAAAAATGCAGATCCATGCCAAATCACCCGCCCTGCGGGATCAGCGCGTGGTCACAACGCCCTTCATCACCGGCATCAAAGCCATTGACCTTTTACTACCCTATCCCCGCGGCGGCAAAATTGGCCTTTTTGGGGGTGCCGGGGTCGGCAAAACGGTACTGATCATTGAATTGATGCGCAATACCAGCAAGGAATATTCCGGGATTGTGCTTTTCGCAGGCGTTGGAGAACGCAGCCGGGAAGGCAACGACCTCTATCTGGAGCTCTCCCGCAGCGATGTGATGGATTCAACCGTATTGGTCTTTGGCCAAATGAATGAACCCCCAGGCGCTCGCCTGCGCACCCCACTGACCGCTTTGACAATGGCTGAATATTTCCGTGATGAAGAACACCGGCCGGTTCTGGTCTTCATAGATAACATCTTCCGGTATATCCAGGCCGGTTCTGAGGTCTCCGCCCTTTTAGGACGACTGCCAAGTGAAGTCGGCTATCAACCCACACTGGAAACGGAAATGGGCGCTCTCCAGGAGCGCATCACCACCACGAGCGCAGGCAGTGTCACCTCTGTGCAAGCGGTCTATGTCCCTGCAGATGATATGACCGACCCTGCGGTCGCAGCCACCTTTGCGCATCTCGATGCCGCCACGGTACTGACCCGACGACTGGTGGATCTGGGCATTTACCCTGCCATTGACCCCCTGCTTTCATCCTCCTCCCTGCTCGTACCGCATATCGTTGGCCAGGAGCATTATGATATTGCCATGCAAGTCAAGGCTATCCTGGCCCGCTATGAAGACTTGCAGGATGTGATTGCGATCCTTGGTATGGATGAATTAAGCGAAGCGGACCAAAAAACTGTGATCCGTGCCCGGCGGATTCAACGCTTCCTCTCACAACCCATGCATGCCGCCGAGGAATATACCGGCAACCCTGGCAAATTCATTCCCCTCAAGGAAACCTTGCGCGGCTTCCGGGAGATCCTGGAAGGTCACTGCGATGACATACCGGAGCAGGCTTTCTATATGGTCGGCACCATTGATGATGCCTATGAAAAAGCCCGGAAATTGACGGACGAGGTGGCAGCCTGATGACGGAGGACGAACTCACACTCAGGGTCCTTTCACCCGATGGCCCTTCGCTGGAGGTGGAGCACCTTTTGGAAGTGGTTGTTCCTCTTGCGGATGGCGGCCCAATCGGCATCCGTCCCAAGCACGCCCCCCTGATTGCGGAAACAATCAGGGGCACAATCCAATATCAAACTGAAGAGAAACCCTTTGAGGTGGAATTATTAGCAGGAATCCTCTCCATCCGGGACAATATCGTAACCATTCTATCCGCTGGCGAAACTGAGGGTGTCGAGATCACAATGGGGCCCTCAGCCGATCCATTTGACCAGTTGACAGAAGCGTTTCAGGAAGAAAATGGCGTAGTTGAGAAAATCAAATGAACCATAAAGATGACGAGCCAGGAACAAAAAAGAGCGCTCTGATCAGAGACTTCGCAAAGACCTCTCTGGGATGGGAATTGGCGATTCCGATTTTCGCCGGCGCTTATCTGGGGCACCTCATCGATAAAGCAACAAATTCATCCATTACATTCATGCTGATCCTGACTTTTATCGGCATTGGTGTGGGATATTACAATTTAGTACGGCACATTGAGTTCGAGATGCTACTGCTCAGAGTCCAGAAGAAACACCAAAAGGAGAGTTCCAACCAATGAACTGGTTTGAATGGCCCTTGTGGATTCTTCTGGGGATTGGAACAGCCCTGGCCTTCCTCTGGATGCAGAGATGGTCGGTTCAGCAGATTTCACCGGACAAACCCGTCGCCAGTCAAATTCTGATCCTTGGCGGCATGGTGGTTCGTTGGGTACTCATCGCTCTCGTTCTCATCATAGCGCTCAGGCGTTCACCTGCTGCAGGCCTGGTCGTCTTTGCAGCATTCATGATCACCCGCTTGGTCATCCTGGCAACATGGGAAAAACGTTGGCGGCTAACTGCAAGTCAAAACAATAGTAAAAAGGACTGATTTTATATGGAGGCGATAGCCCCCCAGGTCGTATTCTATCTCTTTGGATTACCCATCACTGACACGGTGGTTTCAACCTGGGTCATGATGGGGATGCTGATAATCATTGCGATCATCATCAGAAAATTCGCGCCCCATATCGGTGAGTTCATCATTGAAATGATCAATAGCATCGTGTCTTCCGTGATGCCCGAAGATGTCCGCGTCATCCAGTTCTTGCCCTTCCTGGGGACCTTGGCCTTGTTCCTCGTTCTAGGAAATATTTTCAGCATCTTCCCATTCATGGTGTCCCCCACTGCCAACATCAACACAACCCTTGCCTTGTCAGTATTAGTCTTTTTCGCCGTCCATTATTACGGCGTTCGGGAAAAAGGGCTCTGGGATTACATCAAGGATACAGCCTCTCCAATCTTCGTCTTCCCCCTGGAGGTTGTCAGCCAGCTCTCCCGCACGCTCTCGCTGACCATCCGTCTGTTTGGCAATGTTCTCAGCACGGACCTGGTAGTAGCAATCATCTTCTCACTGATCCCCTTCATCGTCCCGCTGCCCCTGGCTGCACTGGGCATGCTCACAGGTGTCCTCCAGGCTTATATTTTTACGGTTTTAGCGTCTCTGTATATCGCATCAGCCATTGAAATTGCTGATGTTGAAGAAGAGCGTCGTCAAATGAAACAAGAATTGAAGGAATCATAGTACGCATTTAGAAAGGATTAAATCCTATGTGGCAATTAGACCCTGGAACCATTATTACCCTTATCACCATCATGTTTGCCGTCGGCGGCATCGTACTGGGCTCAGTCGTCCCGGCGCTGATGGAGGGCAAGGCCGTCCAAAAAGCGTTGGAAGGCATGACCCGCCAACCAGACTCTGCCAATGACCTACGAACCACCCTGTTGATCTCGATGGCATTGTTGGAATCAACCGCGATCTATTCATTGCTCGTTGTGCTGATTCTGATCTTCGGAAACCCGTTGTTGGACCGCTTCTTTGGATAAGTATCTCTTGTGGATCTCTAAGGAGATAATCCATGCTTGAATTTGATGTTGTAACAATCGTCGCTCAGGTAATAAACTTCCTTGTCCTTGCGGTCGTCCTGTATTTCTTGCTCTTCAAGCCAACGGTCAAGAGGATGAATGAACGCGCCGCTGAAAGAGAAGCTCTGTTGGAGGAAGCCAGATTGGAAGAAGCAGAAGCCGCCCTGAAACTTGAAGAGATCAACCAGCGGCTGGCAGCTATTGATTCCGAAATTGATGACCGGCTTCAGGAAGCCTACCAAAAGGCTCAGGAACAAAGTAAAACACTCTTGGAAGCCACGCATCTTGAGGCAGAACATATCCTCGGAGAAGCGGAGCGTGAGGCGCAAAAACGCCAGCAGCAGGAGGTCGCGCAACTGCAGGACGAATTGGTCAATTCAATCCTCGACATCTCCGGTCAGGTGCTTGCCAAAGCTGCGCCCGATGTCATTCACGACAACTTCATTGATGAGTTGACTCATGAAATTTGGGAACTGGGCAAGACCGATATGCGGCAGGTGCACGCCATCCGCGAATCCCTGGCAGGCCGTACACCCACCGTGTTCGTGACCTCTGCCAAGGAATTGACCCCTGACCAGCAGCGCAACCTCATCCGTACTTTCAGTGCGCTGGCGGATAGCAATGTCAATATGGAGATCAATATTGATCCCAAATTGATCACCGGCATCCGAGTCCGGATGGGTGATCTTGTGGTTGAAAATACGCTTGCGATGGAATTGTCTGAATTGAAATCAGATGTCGCTGCTGCCCTGGAGGAAAACCTTGATGGAAAGCAGTGATCCCCAGGTACCGCGGGATTTAGGAAAACACCTTGAGGGCTTTTCCGAGGAATTAGAAAACCGCTCAAGGCTGACCCCTTCCACGGAAGGATTCATAAAATCCGTTCGGAACAAAATCTCCAAGAACGGCGCGAACCTGACCAAGAAGAAGATCAAGAGCCTGATCTCTACCCTTGAAGAAAAGTCATCCGACCTTCCCAGCCGGGTGCGTTTTCGTGATGTTGGCACCGTGCAGCACATCGGCAACGGCGTTGCTACAGTTTCCGGCTTGCCCAATGTCAGCATTGACGAGATCGTCACCTTCCCCACCGGGGTTGAAGGCATGGCGCTCAACCTGGAACAAAAAAGTGTTGATCTGATCATGTTGGGTTCTGAGAAAGGCATCCGAGGTGGAGACCTCGTCCAAGCTACCGGCGACCGCCTGAGAATCCCGGTTGGAAGCGCTTTTTTGGGAAGAGTTATCGATCCTTTGGGTAATCCCTTAGTAAAAGACGCTCCGATTGAAGTCAGTGAATATCGTTTCCTTTCTCGGGTGGCCCATGGGGTGATTGAACGCTCTCCAGTAAATGAATCCCTTTTCACCGGCACGAAGTTGATTGATACTCTGTTCCCCATTGGCCGCGGTCAGCGGGAACTGATCCTCGGTGACCGGCAGACCGGGAAAACCACCCTGGCAATTGATGCCATCCTCAGCCAAAAACAGAGCGATGTCCGATGCATTTATGTTGCCATCGGTCAAAAGAAATCATCTACCCTATCAGTTATCCAAACCCTGCGAAAGCACGAGATGCTGGAACGCACAGCTGTCCTCCTCAGCAGTCCCGATGACCAGCCCGCCCTGCGTTATCTTGCACCCTATGCCGGCATGACCCTGGCGGAATATTTCCTCGATCTGGGCATGGATGTCCTGGTGGTCTTTGATGACCTAACCAAACATGCCGATGCCTATCGAGAACTCAGCCTGCTTCTTCGCCGCCCACCTGGCCGTGAAGCCTACCCGGGCGACATCTTCTACCTGCATTCCCGCCTACTGGAAAGGGCCTGCAAGTTGGATCAAAGTGAGGGTGGCGGCTCGATCACAGCGCTGCCAATTGCTACAACACAAAACGGCAACATCTCCGGCTACATCCCCACCAACCTGATCTCCATCACTGATGGTCAAATCGTGCTGGATACCAACCTGTTCAACCAGGGACGGAAACCCGCCATTGATATCGGCCGGTCTGTCTCTCGAGTGGGCGGAGCGGCTCAAAGACCCGCCATCCGAAATCTGGTAGGCGACCTGAAACTTGAACTTTCCCAATATCAGGAAGTGGAGCATTTCACCCGTTTTGGCACAGAGGTTGACGAAGCCACTCGCAAACAAATTCAAAAAGGCCAAAAGATTTTGGCCGTCCTGAAACAGAAACCGCATGAACCGATCACCTTTGCGGGTACAGTGGTGATCCTCTATGCGCTCAATCATGGCTATCTGGACAGGATGCCCCTGCGGCAGATGGCGAAATTCAAAAATAAACTCGCCTATCATTTCATTGAACATGAAACCAAGCTGATGGACGAGATTGAAAATGAAGGTGAGTTGACTGACACGATTGAAGAACAGTTGACCCGGGCACTGGATGAATTCAGCCAGGCCTGGTTGCAAGAGAAAGGTGCGAGCCAATGAAGATGGTGATGGTAGTTGTGCCATCCAATAATGCTGAGCCTGTCCTGGATGCCCTGATCAATGCAGGCCATACCGCCACATATGCTGAAACTCGCGGCGGTATGCTGCGGCAAAGTCAGAAATCGCTTTTCATTGCAGTGAAGGAGATCGAATTGGATGAGGTCCTGAGCATCATCAAAACGCATTGCCGGACCAAAGTGGAAATGAATCCTCAAACGACCGAAGACCCCCTCTCAATGGGCAGCAAGCCGGTGACCGCTGATCTTGGCGGTGCGGTGGCTTTCATTTGGGATGTGGACAGGATTGAGACTTTCTAAATCATTATGAGCCAGTCGTACGAGAGGATCGTTGCCAGGTTGAGTAATCTGCAGGCTATTGAGCCTCTCTTAGGCGCGTTGCGGACTATATCAATGGGCACCTGGCAAATGGCCCAAAATAAACTCAACCGGCTGGCGGATTTTCAGGAAAATTACCGCCAAATCCTCAGACAGGTCTCCCCACTAACCGCAAAATACGGTAAGCCAAAAAGTATACATCAACAGGTGGATGCGGCAGGCAGAAACATCGCCTTGCTGATTGGCACTGAGCGGGGACTGTGCGGTAAATTTAATGAAAACCTGGTTGCGGACGCCAAAGAATGGATGGAGGAGCAGCCCACCCCACCTGCTCAAATCTGGGCCATTGGCTCACGGATGAACCACGCGCTAAAAGCAAGTGGTTTGACACCGGATTGGTCAGTTATGCTGGATTCAGACTTCCTGAATTCTTACCGACGGGCTTATTTGACCACGCAGCAATGGATTGTTAAATTTGAGGAAGGCAAATTCGATCAATTAACCGTCTTGTACCAGCAGAAAAATGGCGATGGACAAATCCAATTTGCCAAAACCACTTTATTGCCATTCGACCTGACCGACCAGGGTACATCAGAAATTACTGCTGACCTGCCCTGGCCGCCACCCATCATAGAAACCGATCCACAGGGCATTTATGACCAGATCAAGGCCCATTTCATCGCATCCACCTTCTATCGGGCATTATTAGAATCAGCTATTGCCGAACATTCCTCTCGTTTCCTCCTGATGGAGGAGGCCAAGAAGAATTCAGATGACATTATCACCAACCTCAACCGGGAACTAAATATTGAACGAAAGCGAAAAATTACTCGCGAAATGCAAGAACTTGCGATTGGGGCCGGTTTAATAGATAATAAGTAGTATTAATTTTTTTGACAGGTTTACGTAAGGAGAACACCTTGAGCGGAAAGAGTAAATTCACCATAGGCATTGAATTTGGCAACGAAATTGTGACAGCGCTTCTGGTGAATGTCAGTAATGGAAAATGTGCCAATGTAGAAGAATATCAATATACCCACGGCATCATTACTGATAAGCTTCCCGATTCTAATATCGAACTCGCTCCCGGATGGGCTCTGCATCACCCTCGGGATTACATCACCGCCCTCAAGCGGATCGTTCCCAAGCTTCTCAAAGGAAACAATATTGACGCCTCTCAGGTGATCGGCATTGGCGTCAGCTTTGCGGATTCAACCCTGATCCCAACCACCGAAGACGGCACGCCCCTGGCCCTACTGGATGATTATAAAGATGATCCCAATGCCTGGCCGAAAATCGGACGGCATACAGCCGCTAAAGATAAAGCTGACAGGATCACGGAACTAGCTGCAGATCGCTTCGAGACTTTCCTGGATCGTTACGGTGGACGGATCAATGCAGAATGGTTTTTCCCGAAGGTGTGGGAAACCTACGACGAGTCTTCATCCATTTACAATGCCGCCGATCGGTTAATTGAAGGCTGTGATTGGATCACATGGCAGCTCACCGGAGTTGAATCCCGCAGCATCACCGCAGCCGGTTATAAAGCGCTTTGGTCCACGGTGGAAGGTTTCCCCCTGGAGACTTTCTTCTCCTCACTCGATCCCGCCTTGGCCAATGTCGTAGATGAAAAAATGTCTCGTGAGATCTCCCCTCTTGGTCAAAAAGTGGGTGAGCTCAACGAAGAAGCCGCCCATTGGCTCAAACTCAATCCGGGAATCCCCGTTGCCACCGGCATGATGAACAACCAGGCTGCTGTTCCAGCGGCTGGTGTCGTCGAGCCCGGCAATATGGCCATCCTCCTCGGCACTCGTTTCGTCCATATGGTACTTTCCAAAAAAGAATATCGTGTACCGGGGATGGTTGGCATGGTTCGGGATGGGATCATCCCCGACTACATCGGCTATGAAGCCGGACAGGCCAGCGGCGGTGATCAATTTGCGTGGTTCATGGAAAACGCTGTTCCCGAAGAATATGCGAAAGAAGCCCGCAGACGCAAGATCAGCATTTTTGAATACCTGGAAGAAAAGGCCTCAGCCCTTGAACCCGCAGAATCCGGCCTAATTGCGCTGGATTGGTGGAACGGCAACCGCAGCATCCTGGTCGATGATGACCTGTCGGGCCTGATCCTAGGCTATAACCTTAAAACCAAACCGGAAGAAATCTACAGGGCACTCCTTGAAGCCTCAGCCTATGGCACTCGCAAGATCATTGAAACTTTCATCGCCAGCGGCATCCCGATCAATGAGATCATTGTCTCCGGCGGTGCCCCCATGCAGAATCAACTCCTGTTGAAAATCCTGGCAGATGTTACCCGGATGGAGATCAAAGTGGCGGACTGCCCCCACTCTTCAGCAATGGGCGCCGCGATGTATGCTGCTGTGGCGGCAGGGGTAGAAAATGGTGGTTACGCCACCATTCAGGATGCAAGCCAGAAAATGGCTCACTTGATGATCAAGACGTTCCTGCCCAACAATAACGACAAGAAAACCTATAACCGTCTTTACTCTGAATATACCTTGCTGCATGACTACTTTGGCTATGGGCATAATGACGCTATGAAGCGACTTAATAACCTGCGTTCAGCCATTCTCGAGAAAAAGCAACGCTAAAAATTATACGAACGACTTAGCCACCGGCCTGTAACAAGAGCCGGTGGTTCTTATTTTAAGCAACTGTTAGAGTATCTAACCAAGCTTTTATGGCTAAAGAAACAATAGTGGTATAATGGAGCCACTAAACTTTTCAGATTGGAGGAACATTTTTATGGCAAGTGTAACGTACGATCATGTATGGAAAAAGTTCGGCGATGTCATAGCGCTGAACGACCTGTGCATCCAAGTCGAAGACAAGGAATTCCTTGTCCTGGTCGGGCCTTCTGGCTGCGGCAAAACGACAGCATTGCGATGCCTCGCAGGGCTCGAAGAAGTGACCGAAGGTGATGTGCGCATTGGCGACCAGGTCGTCAATGACGTGGCCCCCAAAGACCGCGACATCGCTATGGTCTTCCAGTCCTACGCCCTCTACCCGCACATGTCTGTCTTTGACAACATGGCATTTGGCTTGAAACTCCGCAAAACCCCCAAAGACGAGATCAAGACCAAAGTGGAAGAGGCCGCCAAGATCCTCGGTATTGAGCAGCTTTTGAACAGGAAACCCCGTGAACTCTCCGGTGGTCAGCGCCAGCGTGTAGCTGTCGGCCGTGCCATCGTTCGCGAACCAAAAGTGTTCCTCTTCGACGAACCGCTCTCTAACCTGGATGCCAAGCTGCGTGTTCAGACACGTGCCCAGATCAGCAAGCTGCACAAACGTCTGGAAACCACCTTCATTTATGTGACCCACGACCAAACGGAAGCTATGACCATGGCAACCCGGATCGCGGTTCTCAATAAAGGTGTTTTACAGCAATTAGACACCCCCCAACAGCTATATGACTTCCCCGCCAATTTGTTTGTTGCGGGCTTCATTGGCTCACCTTCCATGAACTTCTTCGATGGCAAGCTGGTCAAAGAAGGCAACGATTTGTTTGTTGACCTCGATAGCTTCAAAGTGAAAGTTCCGAAGGAACGCCAGGCTGTCTATGAAGGTATGGTGGATCAGGAAGTTATCTTCGGCATTCGCCCAGAAGATATCCACAATCCTGAATATGCCCCGCCATCCATCATCGCAGAACCGGTGGATTGCAAGGTCGATGTGACCGAGTTGATGGGTAATGAAATCTTCCTCTATCTGATGCACGGCAAGCACAATTTTGTTGCCCGTGTGGACCCCCGCACAAGAGTGAGCATGGGTGAGGATATCAAAGTGGTCTTCAATATGGCCAACATGCATATTTTTGACCCGAAAGCCAACCCGGATAATCCGATCGCTGTCCGCTAAACACAATTAGGAAACAAAAAAGCGGCCTCAGAAATGAGGCCGCTTTTTTGTTAGCCTTTATCTCTTTTTGGGCTTCGATTTCTTCTTCACCGACACTTCAGGTTTTTGACGGGTCAGCAGCAGGATCAGGATACTGATAATCACACTGAGCACGCCCACCGCAATGAACGCATCCTGCCAGAAACGCATAGGGAAGAGCCGAATAAGCGTGTCTGAGGTGTAGAACATCCAGGTTCCGCTATCAAAAAAGATCATATGGAACCAGGTGAAGAGTTGATTAAATGCCAAGGTCACAAAGACCAAGATGAGAGCGATTAAACCAATCGTGGCCCAGGCTCCCCGCTTAAATGCCACCAACATCTCGAGCCGCTTTCCATTTTTCACAACAACATACGTGATCCACACCAAAGCCAACATCAAAACCGAGATCACGGTTCGCATCCAGGTGATCACATGCTTTACATCTTCCATGTGACTCAGTTCATCAGCATTGTAAATCGGCGTCCCATCATCAAAAGATAGATCCTGAAGGTATTCGATACCTTTTGAATTTACCAAATAGGTAATGGAGGGCTCCGACCAGGTTAAACGATCTTCCAATGTGAAACCATAAGGATCTTCCGGGAAACCAGGCATCTTATATTCAATCTTGGCAAATGCCGGAGTAATCAATACCCTGATAACAATCATTAAGATCGCTAAAGGGGTCAGGACAGTGGCTATCCAACCCAGTACGTTAGTGGACTTCTTCTCAATCTTCTTTTTAGTCTTCAGTTCATTTTTCATTGCAAATCTCCTATATCACCGCCAAGGATGTAATCCAATACTATCTTATTGGTCACCCATTCAATCGGTGTTTTATCGTCAGTATAAACCCGGGTCATTTCAGGCTCCGGTTGCATACTCATTAGTGCGGTCGCCATCGCCTCCAGCAGAAGCGGATCAGTGTTATCCGAACTGGAAAGCTGAGCATAATTTTCCCACAAATTATCCCAGCTGCCGGGTTGGCGAGTTGCAAAAAGGATGGTGTTGAAGGAATTCGGCACATCCATAATGAAAACCGTCGGAAAGTTCTGCCGGATGGTCGTCGCCAGGTCATTCACCAGGGTCCGATCCAATGGGCTGCGGCCAATATTGATCACCATCACACCCTGATCCGACAAATGATTGTACACGATCTCAAAGAATTCAACTGTGGTCATATGCCAGGGAATATATGGCGGCCGGTAAGCATCCACGCTAATCACATCGTACACATTCTCGGAATATTCCAGGCCCCAGCGCCCGTCCTCAACAATGACGTTCAGGTTCGGTTCCGTCATCCCAAAATAATCCTGCCCCACCTCAACGATCTTGGGATCAATTTCAAATCCATCTATCTGAATATCATCCCCGAAAACAGCCGTCGCCTGCCGGGCAGTTGTACCGGCTGCCAGACCGACAATCGCTATATTCTGGACAGAATCTAAGCTGTGTGGGGCTGCGTTAAAAAAAGGTGCTACCAGGACTTGTGACCAGGGGCCGCCATAGAATAATTCATTCTCACTGTAAACGGAGTGAAAGCCCTGCCCCTCATTCAAGCGCAAGTAGCGATAGTCTCCAATTTCCAACACCTGAATGTAGTTATAGGCCGATTCAGTTTCGTAGATCATGCTCTCAGAGGACTTATCCACCCCGCGTGTGCCAAAAACCCATAGAAGGATCAGCACAATCGGCATCCAGGCCTGCCTAAGCCATGATTTAAAGTCGATATACACAAAATACCCGATGGTGGCAATCAGCATCAGAAGTGAGCTAAAAAAGAGGAAAGTCCGAAATGTACCAATCAATGGCACCAGGATCAGAACTGGCAGGAACGTCCCAATAAAAGAGCCCAGGGTAGAGATTGCGGAGATCCGCCCCGATTCCTTACCGGCATTTTCCGTGTCATGCAGCGCTAATTTCAGTGCAAATGGAGAAGCCATGCCAATCAGGGTCACAGGCACCACAAAAAGCACCAGGACGGTGATAAATGCTCCAATCAGCATTGGAACCTGTAATTGGTCAAATGCGTTGGCAGCGGCCCTCAGAATCGGTCTGGCGATCATTGGCACCAGCCCCACCGTCAGGCTGGCCCATATCAGCAATCGGTAAAATACCTTAGGCTCAGGGCGCTTGTCAGCGAGTTTACCGCCCAGCCAATAGCCCAGGGTAAGATAGATCAAAATCAATCCAATAATACAGGCCCAGACCAAATTGCTGCTGCCATACACGTTCCCCAGCAAGCGGGAAGCCGACAGCTCGACAGCCAGTGAGGTCATACCCGTAAAGAAGACTGTTATGTAAAGATATTTCTTCTTCAATAGATCCTCCGATGATCTCGGATAGTTCAGTAGGCCCCATTATAACGGATGAGGCCGATCACGGCAGATATTTCCGTGATTTCCACTCTATTACAACCTTTTCAACCGGTTAAAGCAAAAACCCGGTTTGACCGGGTTTTTTTAGAGCTGGGGGTGAAGGAGTCGAACCTCCATATACAAATTCAGAGTCTGCTGTCCTGCCATTAGACGAACCCCCACCAAAAATTAACGTGGGCTATATTTTACCAAATAGACCTAAAACTATCAAGGGCTTTATCTAATTATTGCACTAAACGTGATTTTTGTCATGCCCCTTTGAGCTTCTTAGGAGACCTCATGGCCACACTTTCCACCATGCCAATACCCAGCATCAAAGAAAGGAGCGAGCTACCGCCGTAGCTAATAAACGGCAAGGTCAACCCGGTCACCGGGAGCACATTCAAATTGACGCCAATATTGACCATGGTCTGAAAGAAGATCAAAATGCCAAAGCCATATGCAATTAATGCGCCAAACATGTCTTCGGCGTTTTGGGCAATTCTAAAACAGCGATAGACAACCACCAGCAGTAACAGAATCACCAAACTGGTTCCGACAAAGCCAAACTCCGCGGCCATGACGGAAAAGATGAAGTCCGTATGTCTGACCATCAGAAAATGGAGTTGCGATTGGGTGGATTGCAGATAACCCTCACCAAACCAACTGCCGGTTCCAATTGTGATCAGCGCCTGGTCCACGTTATAGGTCTCACCATAACTGGCCTCAGGATCAGGGAACAGGAAATTGGTGATCCGGTTCCTCTGATATTCTTCGAGGAAAGAGAAGCCGGTTCCCAGGCCAATTAATAGCACGACAATCACAACCCCTATCACGATGAAAATTAATTTTATCCGGATGCCGGTAATCCATAAAAATGCTGCCCAGATCACCAGCAGCACGATTGTCGTACTGAGGTTGGGCTGGAGGAAAATCCAGATCGCAATCAGGCCAACCAAAAGCCCGCTGCGGAGGATGACTATTGTTTTTTGGGCATTTTCAAAATGGCTGGAAAAGAAATTTGCTAACCCCAGAATCACAACAATTTTCGCAAGTTCAGCCGGTTGGATCAAAATCGTTCCCAACGTCAGCCAACGGGCTGATCCAAATCGTGCCTCAGCGGTTCGTACTAGCAACAGGAAAACAATCGTGACAATATACATTACTGGAATCAGCGAGATCCAATACTTATAATCCAGGGCTGCCACAGTAAACAAAACTACTAAACTAATCAAAAGAAAGATCGTCTGACGTCTTGAATGTCCCAATAGTTCAGCATCACCCGCGACGGCACTGTTGATCATAGCAATCCCAAAAATCGAGAGCACTAAGACAACGCCAAAGAGGACGAAATCAAAATTCTGCCAAACGTTCTGACGGTTATTCATAAAGAATCAATCGATTATATTGGTTCAGCCGCGTGACCGGGGTTTCATCAGTGGGATATTCGCGATCAAAGTTTGCTCGCGGCCATCATTTTGAATCTCGATTTCTGTATGTCTCGCATCAATCTTGACATAATCAGAAATCACCTCAATCAGACGGTCCTTCAGCGACCGAAGGTCCTCTGGACTGAGATCTGTCCGGTCATGAATCAGAACCAGGCTCAGGCGTTCCTTCGCCTGATTAGCGCTGGCATTCTGTTTCCGGGATAGCCGATCAAGGAATGACGCCATATTATCCTCCTCCAGAGATGATCTTCCCTAATCTATTGAAGATGCCTTCCTTTTCATCCAAATCCAGCCAAGCGACATCATCGCCCTTCAAACGCCGGGCAATATTGGTAAAGGAGCGTCCTGCCAGGCTTTTCTGGTTCAAGGCAATCGGCTGGCCCTGGTTAGTACTGATGATAACATTCTCATCTTCAGGAACAATGCCCACCAGGGGAATAGCCAGTAATTCAACCACATCATCGGCGGAAAGCATATCACCGCGCTTGACCATCGCTGATTTCAAGCGGTTGATAACCAATTTAGCGGGGCCGCGTTCTTCAGCTTCCACCAGCCCAATGATTCGGTCGGCATCCCGAACAGCGGAAACTTCCGGATTGGTGACGACCAACACCTCATCAGCCGGAGCAATCGCATTCCGGAAGCCGCGTTCAATCCCGGCCGGTGAATCGATAACGATCCAATCCATATCTTCCCGCAAGGTGTTGCACAGTTTCATCATATCGCTGGGCGAAATCGCGCTCTTATCACGGGTTTGCGCTGCAGGAATCAAAAACAAGGTTTCAATTCTTTTATCTTTGATCATCGCCTGAGAAATTCTACAGCGTCCTTCCACAGCATCCACCAGATCATAAACGATCCGGTTTTCCAGGCCAAGCACCACGTCCAAATTCCGCAAGCCAATATCTGAGTCGATACATACCACTTTGTCACCCATAGAGGCCAGGGCGACTCCGAGGTTTGCTGCTGTTGTTGTCTTGCCAACGCCGCCCTTTCCGGACGTGATGGTGATTACTTTTCCACTCATAATTCTCCTTGTATTATATTTGCCAAGTTTCGGCTATGATTTGGTCTCCATTGATGCTGGCAATCTCCGCTTGGGGGTCCTTATCCCCTTTCGGAGCGATTGCAACCTTACTTGCAATCCTTAATTGCAAAGGAGAAAGATCCAATGCACAAATAACGGCTGTTTCATCACCTTCCGCGCCGGCATGGACCGTGCCCAGAAGTCGCCCCCAGACAACAACCGATCCTGAAGCAACTATCTCTGCCCCGGGGTTCACATCACCAATCACGACCACATGGCCCTGATAGGCTACCTTGAACCCGGAGCGCATCGTCCGATGGATCATCACAGCTGCCTCGCCAGGAAGCACTGTATCCAGCGGTTTGAGCTTGCGGGAAGGTTTTTCCTGCGGTGAATCAGCCAAAGATTTCAGTCCCAATAATTGCGCCGTCTCCAGGGTCACAATTGAGTGACTGAAAATGCCGGAAAGGGTCACATCCTGCGCTGATAGCATATCTCGCAATTCTCCCAGGTCCTTCGCCCGCAAGACGTTGTTTCCAACGTCCAAAATCAGTTGAGCGCCCTGAAAGAAATCATGCCGGCTGGCAATCTGGTCAATTAATTCACCTTTGGCTTCCAACCAATCCTGATCCTCAAGACTGACCAGAATACCATCTTTTGTACCTTTAATTTCCATGGTTAATTCGCCACCGTTAACCTAACGAAACCCAAACCTGTCAAAATTCGCATGGTTTGAATTATACAACACCCAGCGTAAAGCCCGCCAAACTCTAGTCACCTTCATAGGTATCGGTCGCTTTCATTTCAAAGTAAGCATCAATGACCTGACGCACGATAGGCGCCGAAAAAGTGGAGCCCTCTTCACCGCTGTACACAAAAGCGACAACGATAATTTCCGGGTTATCCCAGGGGGCATAGCCGACATACCAGGCATGGGCCGGCCAGGCGCCCGATTTACAGAGGTCTTGAGCCTGGGCAACATCATCACAATATTCTGCGGTACCGGTCTTGCCAGCGGAATTATAAGGATCGCCATCGAACTGGATCTCAGCTGTACCATCCGTGACCACCAACCGCATCCCTTCATTCGCCAATTGAATGACCCAGGGCTGCACTGTCTTGTTCTCGCCAGTGACGGTATTACCATCATAAGTATTGATCACAGGATCCGTCGTGATATTCCAGCGCTCTGTTGGCTGGTTATCTTCAACAAGCGTCCCATCAGGCTCCGTGATCTTGTCCACAATGGTCACTTCCATCAGATGGCCACCGTTGGCAATCGTCGCGATCGAATTCATCACCTGCAGCGGTGTGGACAGCACATACCCCTGACCCATAGTCGCAATATAGGTATCACCAATGGACCAGTTTTCACCAACGGTGATCCGTTTCCAGGTCGGGTCCGGGATTAATCCCTCCGCTTCACCAGGTAATTCAATCCCTGAAAGAGTTCCATAACCGAGGGCACGGGCATATTCGCCAATCCGCCAGGGCCCCAAGCCGCCATCTTCCACTTCACCGTCATACCCACCGCCAACCTTATACCAATAGACATCACAGGAATAGGCAATCCCCCATAAATAGTTCACATCGTCGTGCCCGGCTCGGTCCCAACACACATATTCTCTTGGTGAGCCTGGATCATTTTCATAATATTTTTCAGTGATGGTGATGGTGCCGGGGCAATTGACGGTTTGTTCTGGTGTGACAACTCCCTCATTCAGGATGCCTAAAGCCGGTGCTAACTTAAAAACGGAACCGGGGGGCAATTCTGCAGAGATCGCTGTATTGAATAAAGGCCGTTGAGGATCTTCACTGAGCTGTTGATAGTAATAACTCGGAATGGACTGTTCCAGCCGGTTGTTCTCATAATTCGGATAACTCACCAGTGCCAGAATTTCTCCAGTCGAAGGAATCATTGCCATGACAACACCACTGTTTGCCAGGGTCCGACCCGCATAATAGTTCCAGAATTCAATCTCGCTAATCAAAGCCTCCCGCGCCACGGCTTGCAGTCGGGCGTCAATGGTTAGTGTGACATCATTACCCGGAATGGGGTCAATAGGCTCTTCCAGATTGCGGACGATTTCACCAGCCACATCAACTTCTACCGTTCGGGTGCCATTAGTACCGGAGAGGATTGCGTTCAATGACTGTTCCACACCAGCATAGCCAACCTTATCTCGGTTGGCCACCAAGCCAAGCTCCGTGTAATATTCTTCCAAAGCGGCGGGCACAGGCCCCAGGAAGCCGATGATCTCAGCTGTCAAATCCCCTGTCGGATATTGCCGAACAGGGGTGATTGCGACATCAATGCCCGGCCATTTATCGCGATTCTCCATCACAATCATCGCCACTTTCTCAGATACGTTACAGGCAACGGCGGTCTCTTGGTAGGGCCAGTTGGTCGCAGCGATATAAATGATCTCCGAAATACCTAGGTCCGTATAACAAGGGGTGAAATTCCGGAAGGCTTCCTCATCAGTCTCGCCGCTGGTCACAGGAATACCCACCAACTCAGACAGCTCCCTGTAAATCTGTTGTGTATCACCATCATCCTCAGGCAAGTAACCGGGAATCACAACAACATTGTAAGAAGGTACATTTTTGGCCAATACAAAACCATTGCGATCATAAATCGTTCCGCGCACCGCCGGATCACTGATCACCTGCGTCCGATTCTCGTCTGCCTGGGCAATGAAATCCACGCCTTGCAGGATTTGAATATCAAAAAGCCTAAGCAAGTAATAACCAAAAACCATCCCGATCAAAATGTAAAGGACCAGGAAACGCCATCCATCAAATGTTTTCTTTCCTTGGGGAGCCGAATTCATGCTTCAACCTCCAGAGGGTATATCCGCCCAACCAGGTCATTGACCAATGCAAACATCGGCAGGGCGAAAATTAAGTTTAATAATACGCTTGGAAAAATGACAGCATCCAAAGCCTGGCCCCAGGCAATCGGTGCACCACTAACCTGCAGTGCAACGACATAAATAAATTGTTGAAATAATGTGGATAATAACGTCACAATGAACATCGCCAGGATCGGCGCCTGCCAAACCCGGCGCTGTAAAAGCTTCGCAATCCCGACCACACCTAGATACCCAATCAGCGGTACATAAAAAGGCATGGCAGAAAGCATACTGATGATCACGCCACCGATGAACGCCCAAAGCCAGCTGTTTTCAACTCGCTCATTCAGTGTCCAGGCGGCAAAGAACAACAGGATCAAATCCGCTGTCCCGTTCACAAGCGGGGTTTGGGAAACGATCGCAGTTTGCAAAAGGTATGCAACCAGGATAGATAAGGCACACGCAAGGTGGGCAATCACTTTTATTACTCCGGAATTAGGGGCGTGATATCAACCGCTTCAAAATTGGTGATGACCAGCACAGCGTTGATGCTCTCAAAATTGACAATAGGCTGGACGGAAGCGGTCTGGAATAGGGCGTTATCCCGTTTTTGCACGGACAAGACCTGCCCCACAAAAATATTCGGGGGAAAGTTGCCGCCCAGACCCGAGGTCAACACAACATCACCAGCTTCAACGTACGAATCCAAAGGGATCATATCCAATGAGAGATCACCAGTCAAGGATCCATTCGATTGGGCTTCCACATCAGCCGTCTGCAAGAAAACATTGACTACCGACGTTGAATCCGTGATCAGCTTGATCCGCGAAGCAGTTGCGATGACAGCATCAACCCTTCCCACCAGACCTTGCTGGGTCACAACGGGCATGCCATACTGAACACCGTCATCAGAGCCCTTATCAATAATGATGTATTGGAGAAATGGGCTAATCTCACGGCCGATAACCGTAGCCGTCACATATTCATATTGGGGATTAGTACGTCCGAAATCTAACAAAGCGAAGCAAATATCCGCTTCACTTAGCTGCTCTTCCATTTGGATCAACTGGGTTTGTAATTGCGTGACCTGCGATTCCAGGATCGCATTCTGTTCCCGCAACTGGGTTACATCCCGAGGGGCTGTCAGAAAGTCGGATGCAGAAAGGTACCGGACTGAGAGCCAGGACTCAAATGAAACTAGTGGATTTAGGGTGAGGTTAAAGACAGGTGTCAGATATCCGCTGAGGGCCAGGAACAAGATCCCGGCGACGGCCATGATAATGACAATTGTCTGAACACTCTTATTATTAAGAAATTTCATATCAAACAGATCCTTCGAACGACTGGATCAAAGTTCAATCAAATAGATATAGTCTGTGGATAAATTTTAGGATAAAGTCCGTTTAGTCGGTTCTCGTTCAACGCCAACCAAAAAGCTGGAATATTCTTTAATATCTTCCAGAATAATACCGCACCCCCGTGCCACACAGGTCATCGGATCTTCAGCAACCCACACGCGCACGCGCAAATCGTTGGAAAGTCTTTCGGCCAGATTGGTTAAATTTGACGTGCCGCCTGCCAGACAAATACCGCTGTCCAACAAGTCTGCCAAGATCTCTGGGGGCGCTTCATCCAAAGCATCTCGTATGGTCCGGACGATAACGTTGATCGAACTGGAAAGAGCTTCTCGGATCTCCACAGAAGAGACTTCAATCGCCTCAGGCAGCCCAGTAACCAGGTTCCGGCCGCGGATATCGATGGTTTTTTCTTCCTTCAATGGATAAGCTGAACCGATCGCAATTTTGACCCGTTCGGCCATCCGTTCACCGATAAATAAATTATATTTATTGCGGACATAGGTAATAATGTCCTGATCCAGTTCATCGCCTGCCACTCGCAAAGAGCGAGAGACAACGATCCCGCCCATTGAGATAATGGCGACTTCTGTTGTGCCACCGCCGATATCAACGATCATGATGCCCTGAACTTCCTTAACAGGCAGCCCCGCGCCAATGGCAGCGGCTGAGGGTTCATGAACTAAAAAGACTTCGCGAGCATAAGCGGCTTTGGCGGCATCATAAACCGCCCGTTTCTCAACTTCTGTGGCACCAGAAGGAATCCCAATCACGACCCGTGGATAACGAATAGGAGAGATCGTCATATCGTCAACCGCGGCAAGATACCATTCCAACATAGCTTTGGTAACTTCGTAATCCGAAATCACCCCATCCCGCAGAGGGCGCAGAACAGCTATATTTGCAGGCGCACGACCAACCATAGCTTTAGCTTTGGAACCAAACGTCATTTTTCCGGTGCGTTTATCAATGGCAACCCAGGAAGGTTCATTAATCATGATCCCTTTGCCGCGCACATTAACCAGGGTGTTGGCAGTACCTAAATCTATGCCGATATCAAGGGAAAAAAGACCCCAGAGCCAGTTGAGGGGATTGAAAGCCAAACCGGTGCTCCTTATTAAACAAGATTGGTAATGAGGGCATTACCAATTAATCGCCGCAATTATACCATACACGGCGTACTGTCATCTTCTCCTAACAACCAAGGTAAATCTTACCTTTGAAGCAAAAAAGTGTCAATCAAGTCTTGAACACTTCCATTTAATGCGGTTAGCTGCCCCTCAACTGTGAAAATTAGATGATAAAATAGGACAACGTCAGGCACTATCGGCTCCCACAGCAAAGAAAGGCTCGGAAAATGAGCGAATCCCTGAACCTTTATCGTTTGCAGAAACTCGACACCCAAATTGACCGTATTGAAAGCCGTCTAAAAGAAATCGATCAGGCGCTTAGCGATGATCGTCGGGTCAGGAAAGCCCAATCCACCCTGAAAAAAGCCGAAGAGGCCGCCAATAAAGCCAAGGCAGCCCTCAAACAAATCGAGGATCAGGTGGGAGATACCCGCCTGAAGCGCAAGATATCCCAAGCCTCCCTGTTCAGTGGAAAAATCAAAAACCCCAAAGACCTGCAGGACCTGCAAATGGAATCCGAAGCGCTTGCCCGGTATATCGTCAAACTCGAAGATCAGCAATTGGAAGCGATGATCGCCAACGAGTCAGCCGATGAAGCGCATGTAAAAGCTGAAAAAGCCCTTCTTCAAGCCAAAGGGACCGCTGCTGAAGAAAATGCATCCCTGTTGGGCGAAAAGACCGCTCTGGATGAAGAACTGGATAAAGCCCTGCGTGAAAAAGAGGCCGTGCTGCAAGGCGTAAGTGAAGCCAATTTAGCGTTGTATCAAAAATTACGGAAATCCAAACGGGGAACCGCCGTAGCAGCGATCACTGATGGTGGATGTAGTATCTGCGGCCAGTCGCTCACACCCGCTGAAATGCAAACTGTGCGATCAGGTTCCAACCTGGTATTCTGCCCCTCCTGCGGCAGGATCCTCTTCAGCCATTAATTCAGACTAACTAAAGCCTCGAATAATCCCAACCAAAATCGAACCCACAATCTGCACCAGGATCATCAGGATCAATGGGCTAAAATCCAGGCCGCCAATCCCGGGGATAACCTTACGAATAGGTGCAAGCATCGGCTCGACAACCTGTGCCATCGTCTGCCGGATGGGATGAAAAGGGCCAAGAATAAAACTCAACAACGAATAAATCAGGATAAATATCGAAAACACATTGACCGCTGCGTTGATGATCGTGATAAGAATAGTCATAATCCTTGCTCTCCAAATTAATATTTACTTTGGCCTCGGGCCAAATAGTTCCGTGCCGATCCGGACCATGGTCGCGCCTTCTTCGATCGCAACCGGATAATCAAAACTTGTTCCAATGGATAATTCGTCCCATGCTACAGCTGGCAATTCAACCTGGAGGAAGGATTGTAATTGCCGCAACCGGCGATAAAGCGGACGGGTGGTTTCAGGGTCTGTTGATAAGGGCGGCATGCTCATCAAACCCATCACCTTCAGGTTATCCATTGCCACAATCTCTGCGAATGGCTCAAGCAACAGTTCCCACCGTGCCTCATCCCAGGCATCCCAGCCGCTCTTACTTTGCTCCCCACTGAGGTTTACCTCCAGCAGGACAGGCATTTGCCGATTGAGCTCACCGCAAGTGCGATCCATCAAACGGGCAATCTTCAAGCGGTCAAGAGAATGGACCAGATCGAAATACCGACAGACAAGTTCCGTCTTGCGACTCTGGATATGCCCAATCATATGCCACTGGATACCCGGTGTGTCCTTTAAAGTTTCGATTTTCTCAATGGCCTGTTCCGGGTAATTCTCGCCAAAACAAGTCAGGCCAGCTTCCACACCAGCCTGCACAACTCCCAGTGGCAGCAGCTTTGTGACGCCAACCAGTTGAATAGCTGATGGATCCCTTCCGGATTTCTCGGCAGCATCCCTGATCTTAGGTTGAATGGTCTCAAGGTTAGATTTTATCGTTTCAATGCACTCTGAAATGTCTCCCCGGTTCATAAATGTGTTCCTCCGGGATCAATTATCATCCAATGCCATTAAAACCGCAAATCGACCTGTTTTGCCATGCTCCACCCGGTGGGAAAACCAATCATCCAGGTTTTGCGCGGTGCAAATCCCAGAAGTTTCGATATTTTCCACACCTGCTGAGAGCAAAACATCCTGATTGGGCGTCCATAGGTCGAGATATAACCTGCCATCCTGTTCCTGGAAGTAGCGCCTGGCCTGTGTCTCGCCAAACGCCTCTTTAAACGTCTTCCAGGGTTCCTCCCCTACCTCATAACATTGCTGACAAATTGAAGGACCGATTCCTGCCAAAATGTCTCTGGGTTGGGAGCCATAACAGGCCGTCATCTTTTCCACTGCGGCCTTTGCGACCTTTTTATGGGTCCCCTGCCAACCAGCATGTGCAATGCCAATCACCTGCTTGACCGGGTCATAAAGCAGGATCGGAACGCAATCCGCAAACCGCATGAAGAGTGTCACCGCCGGATTAGCAGTGAGGATGCCATCCGCCTTGGCATGCGGTGTGCTGGCTTCCCGCGGCACATCCGTACAAAGCACCTCATTCCCATGCACCTGCCAGACATCGAACCGGGAATCAAAGGGATAGCCAAAGGTCTCAAAAATCTTGTGATGGTTCGCTAACACGTCCTCAGGGTCATCACCGACCGTGCCGCCGGTATTCAGGCTGGCAAAAGGCCCCTTACTAAATCCGCCCTGGCGGGTGATAACTGCATGGAATAAGGGATGTCCCTTGAAAATATCAAATTGAAAATAGCGAAGGCCGTTGCTTTCGTGAAATCCCATGAGCCAACCTAACTGATTTTATCTTTGGAGGTCTGTTCGTAAACAGCGTATTTGAGTTCCATGTCCCGGCGGCTCTCCACGACCGATTCCTCGATATAAGGATAGCCAAACCAGGCCGTTGCCAGGCCAAAACAAGCCCCTGTCAGCGTGCGCAGTAAGGGTGTGCTTTCCCGCAGTGGCAGCCAGCTGAAGATCCCCAAACCAGTCTGACTTAATAACTGCGAAAAACCATCCAGCCCTATTGGTCCCAAACCGATCAGGATCCAAAGGAACCACGGCAGCGGTTTGATCTTATGGCCAGTCAGTGAGAAAACAAGCCCAAAAAGGAACAACGCAGAGTAGATGGCAATATCGCGTTCGCAAAGTGCCACTTTATATCCCATGGCGTCATTTCCCAAGAACTCACGAGCTGTTTGAAGGTCCTCTTCATCAAAGCCGGTCGCCTGCCCATAGGTGATCACCCCATCCATGCCTGCTAAGGCACGCGGGTAATAGGGCTGCTCACCAAAGAGGAAGAACGACCTGAATGCCAATTGATGGCAAAAAGGACGATACATTTTGTATAACACATTTGCAGAACCATCCAACCCAACCTTCATCAGCGTGGGCGCCATGAAGGCCAAGAGGACATAGAGCCCAGTGAAGAAATTCAAAAAAACCATGTAGTGACTTGAGAACCAACGCGAGAAGCGATCGGATTTGGTAAAGTTCACCGGTTCCGTGATTCGCTTGACCATGGTGTTGTTATTCTTGGTGATGGCTTCCTGCAGTCGTTCTTCGGCTTTCTGGAATCCATACATGATCTCAGCCTGATCAAAGGGATAAACCAGGCGGAATACGCCAATATCAAGAACGGGTGCTTTCTCGGAAAATTCGTCTTTCAAGACTTGGGCTTTGTCAATATCCACCACATGCAGGTCACAAGGATGCTCTTTTTGAACCTGTGCCAGCCAACCGAGGATCTTTGTTTGGTTTTGATCTTCTCCGGAAATATACAGCGTTAATTGAATCATTCGGATATCCCAATCTGATCCAGATAGGCCACTATCATCGGCTCTGTCAGTTCACCGATATGGACTTTTTGGATCACACCGTCAGCGTCAATGAAGATGGAAGTCGGATAACCCCTAACCCCATACAGTTCGGAAATGGCATAATCCGAATCCAGCAGCACCATAAAGCTATAGCCGTTTGCAGAAATAAAAGCCTGGACATCCTGAGCGGTCTCGCCGCCAGAAAGAGCCAGAACAACAAAACTGTCGGCATATTTATCCTGATAAGCCTGAATGAGCGGTAATTCCGACCGGCAAGGCGGGCACCAGGTGGCCCAGAAATTAACCAGGATTGGTGTTCCTGCATAATCAGAGAGTGACACCGAGTTACCCTCAAGGTCGCTCAATGTGAAATCAATGGCATAATCGGCATCTTCCGGCTCTTCCTCATCAGCCGTCAGCACAATGGGTGTTGAAGTGGGATCGACCATAATCTCAACGTTGGCCACCGCTTCTGGGGTGGAAGTTTCTTCGCTGGATTGCGCTTCAGCCTCTGGCTGGGCATAATTTGTCAGTTTCAGGACCAACAGCGCTCCTAAAATCAGAACAATCAGGATTAATGCCGCATCAAGATACCATCGCTTGTTTTTCACATCGCTCTCCAGTTTCACTATACCTATATTCCAAAATCAATTAGCGATTCAACAGTAATCAAGCGCTGATAGATTCCGAGGAACAACAGAACACCAACCGCGATTAAAATGACACCCATCACAACCTGGGCAATCTTCATCGCCTTGCTGTATTTCCGCAGGATCTGCGTCACCCAGCCCACGCCAAAAGCCGCGGCGAGGAATGGAATGGCCATACCGAGGGAATAAAATGTCAGTAGCACCACGCCCTGACCGATATTCGCTCGTTCAATCGCCAGGGTCAGAATCAGACCCAGCGTGGGTCCAACACAAGGTGACCAACCGGCTGAGAAAAAGATCCCCATCAGAAATGAAGAGATCAGGCTTCGGTTCTGGCCCGCCTTGGATTGCGGACGCAGGTCATAATCCAGGAATGGAATTTTGATCAGGCCGGTCATATGCAGACCAAAAAGGATGATCACCGCCCCACCAATCTTGGCGAGGATATCACGTGTGTCATAAAAGAACTGGCTCAGCGCTGAAAAAGCCAGGCCGAGGGTGATGAACACAAAACTGAACCCGAGGACAAAGGCTACCCCATGAAAGAAGGTGTTCCATTTGACCTTACGGGAGTCGTCTTCAGCCTGCACCATTGAACGTCCGGAGAGGTAACCAATATAAGCCGGTACGAGCGAGAAGACACAGGGAGAAAAAAAGGAAACCAGACCAGCCACGAAAGCCAGTCCAATAGATACGTTTAAGAAATCCATAAGATCCTACTCTGCTGCAATTACTTGCACTTGGGTGGATTGGTTTAGTCCATTAATAAAAATGTCACCCGCTTCATAGGGTACTGCCGGTTGCGTCCAGCGATAGACCCATTTGGCGTCTTCCGGTCGGCAGTTCACGCAACCATGCGATCGCGGGCCTGAGCCAAAGTAGTTATGCCAAAACGTGGAGTGGATCGCGGCGCCATTAATATCAAAGAAGGTGGACCAGGGAATACCTGGTATATCATAATTGCCAACGGCCGCCCCGGCACTCATATGAATGGAAAGGGATTTACGCCAGATAGTGTGCGTGCCCACTGGTGTGGACCATTTCTCGTCTTCAGGGTTCCAGCCGCCCGTGGTCACTTTGGCAAAGAATACTTCTTCATGCCCTTCATAGCAGGACATGGTCTGATAATTAATATTGACCACGACCTTCTTATTTTCAGCGTCTGGATGGATGGGCCCGACCTCTTCAGTTGTGATCGGCCGGCAGACATCGGCATTGACCCAATAGACATCCGGCAGAGCGCCGTATTTCTGGGTCAGACAATATTGGACTACGCCTGTATCCGGATGGCGACGAACATCAAAAGCCCAGAAAACCTGGGAATAGTAGATCCTAGGTCGAATTGTCGCCCTGATCCAGAATTGATAAGACGATTGAGGTTTAGTCAGATCCAAACCGGAATAGGGCGTTGTGATCTCAACCCAAATCCCGCGTTCACCAGACTCATTTAGAGGCAGCTCCTCCAAAGGGGTTTGACGGTCAAAGCGGACCTTCTGAACGTAGTCCGCATAGATATACCCCTCAGGCGTCTCCACCCAGCGCTGATTGATCTTATTGGCATCCACCGGGTCAGCGATGACCTCTCGGTTCCAATTCAGCACTTCATCGAAGTAAACCTTGCGAACTTCATTGGCAAACGCGCTTGGTTCGGACATCATGGGGACATTTGCCCCCGGCTCTCCCACACACATCCGTCCCAGCCATTGGTTCTCCGGGAAGGTGGTTGTATCCTCCTGAAACAAATTGAGCCCCTTCAGAAGTGATCCGGCAGACTGCCGCCCTGTCAGGGCAGCGCCGCCCAGGGCCAGAGCTGATAATTTCAAAAATTCACGTCGCGAAAGTTGCTTTTTATGGCTCATATCCAGATTAAAATAATCCAAAATGTCAACAAAGTCAATCACTTACCAAATTATCGAAGGCTTTTTCCATCAAAAGTGCCTTGACTTTATCAATTTCAGGCGCCCACCAGGCATCGCCGGCTTGATATTTCACCTCATTGCGAATGATCTGATAGGCTTGATTTGTCCCCTTACCAAAAGTCACATGGGGGTTCTGTCGCTTGCGTAAATGCAGCGCACGGGACGCCGTGTAGATTTCAATCGCGAGCACATGCGCCGTATTCGCCACAATTTCTCGGGTATGCCGCGCAGCGGTCATCGCATTGGCGTTATGATCCTCCTGCTCAGCCGAGGTCGGCAGAGAATGGACCGAATCGGGCGTCGCCAGGGTCTGGTTTTCCAGCACCAGCGAAGCCGCTGTATATTGCGGCATCATTAACCCGGAATTCAATCCCGCGGCCGAAAGCCGGTCCACCAGCATCGGCGGCAGATCAGCATTCAAATGCCCATCGGTCAGCCGGAAAGTCCGCCGCTCTGAAATGGAGGCAATCTCAGCGATCACAATCCCCAGCATATCCATCACCACACCAACCGGCTCACCGTGGAAATTACCACCAGAGACGGCTACGCCAGGATCAAAGAGCAAGGGGTTATCAGTCGCGGCATTGACCTCAGTTTCAATCGTGTTGCGTACAAAAGTCAGTGTGTCCCAGCCAATACCCTGCACCTGCGGTGCACAGCGCAGCGAATAGGCGTCCTGGATCCTGCCTGTGGCATCTACCAAACTGCTGCCTTGCGTGAGTTTGCGAATATCTTCTGCCACCCGCATCTGGCCGGCATGCCCACGGGCAGCGTGCAGACGGGCATCAAAAGCCGCCATACAGCCCATCACAGCTTCCAGAGACATCGCCAGGGAGACTTCCGCACCCTTCAGCAAAATTTCCGCATCATAAATCGCCAAAGCGCTGATCGCGGCTGAGAAAGTCGCGCCGTTATTAACCGCCAACCCTTCCTTTGCGCCCAGGATCAAACGCTCAATTCCGGCCCGTCGCATGGCTTCCTTACCGGAGAGCATCTCACATTTATATAGGGCATAGCCAGATTCTTCGTCTTTATCCGCTGCATCAGTCGTGAAGACCAGAGCCAAATGAGAAAGCGGACCCAGGTCACCGGAAGAACCCAAAGATCCTTGAGAAGGGATCACGGGGGTAACATGGCGGTTGAGGAGAGCCAGCAGCGTCTCCACAACTTCTAGCCGCACGCCGGAAAAACCCTTCGCCAGGGTGTTCGCGCGAACTAGAATTGCCGCCCGGACCACTTCTTCCGAAAGTGGCTGCCCTGTGCCGACTGCGTGACTAAGGATCAGATTACGGCTCAGCTTGGCTGAATCTTTGGAGGGAATGCGATATTCCGCAAAGATGCCAAATCCAGTGTTGATTCCATAGACCGGATCACCCTTGGCAACGATCTCTTCCACCCAACTTCGGGCCTGATTGATTGCATCCCTGGCGGAAGGTGCAATTTCCACTTTTACACCTCGCCTGGCAACGGCAACAATGTCTTCAATGGTGAGATGACTGCCGTCAATCGTGATTTTTTCCAACTTAAATCTCCTTGGTTAGAACAATAGGAACCCCAACAAAACAGAAACCAGCGGAACGGTGAGGTTATCAATGTCCGCAAAAGGCAGGGACTCGATCAGGGTTGTGACCACCGCGATGATCCCCACGGGCAGCAGATAAGAAGACAACGGCCCGGGGAAGTACCCCTGCCAGACAAAAACACCTAAGATTAATATTGCCAGGAAGAAACCACCCACCAGCATCGTCAATGAGCCAGCCAGGGATTTCTTCGGTGACCAGGGAATGGGTGCACTGATAATTCTCTGACCAATGATATCCGCCAGCCCATCCCCACCGCAGAGTACCATCAAAGCGACAATCCCAATAGGGGAGTTTCGCCAGAATAGAATCGTCAGCACCACGAACGCAATCCCATAGAACAACGGCCCCCGCAGGATCTCACGCCGATCGCCAGTTCGTGACATGGCATCCACGGAAGATTGATCCTTGATGATCCCCGTACCTATCATTGCAAACTGCAGGGTGATTCCCAGGGGAACAATTGCGGCTAGATAACGAGCGATGGGCGCATCATTAAAGAGGAGCCAGCAAAGAACAAAGATCGGTCCTGTACCGATATGAATAATCTTGCGGCTGATCGAGCTGGAAATCCAGCCCCTGTGGGCGAAAAAGTCATTGATCCGCAACCAAAACAATGCGATAACCAATGTGATCCCCAGAGCAAGCAGATTATTTTTGAGCATGTGATAACTTTCCTTTGATGGGGTTCACTTTAACCGCACTTATCTGCGGTCATCCATAGCACGATGAATATCCCGGTCCATATCCCGCTTTTTGATATCCTGGCGCTTATCATATTGCCGCTTCCCCTTAGCCAGGGCGATCTCGACCTTTGCTTTGCCATTCTTCAGATACATGATCGTCGGAACGATTGTCATCCCCTTAATCCGGATGCCATCCCAAAGGGTCTTGATCTCGCGTTTATGGAGCAGCAACCGGCGTTCACGCTCTGGGTCATGGTTGAACACACTGGCCTGATCATAGGGAGCGATATGCGATCCAACCAACCACGCTTGCTTGCCATTGGTGCGGATATAAGCCTCAGAAAGAGAAACCTGACCGGCTCGGATCGACTTGATCTCCGTGCCACGCAATTCCAACCCGGCTTCAAATGTGTCGCCGAGTTCATATTCAAATTTAGCTTTTCGATTTTTTGCAACTATTTTTATACCTTCCATAATGCCTAATTTTAACACAGACTATTCGCACTGCTAAGAACTGAAGGACAACATTCTCAAAACAGGTCAAGTATCATGCCCTTTTCAAAGTAATATACGCTGTCAATGGGTATAATCAGAGCTAATTGAAAGACAATATAAAAAGGGAGTATTTATTATGGATATCAGTTTAGCTCTTGGTGGAGGTGGCATTCGGGGAGTCGCGCACATTGGCGTCCTGCGGTCACTTGAGAAACACGGCTTCAACGTAAAAGCCATCGCCGGCACCAGTGCCGGAGGCTTGATCGGGGCAGTATATTCCGCCGGTTATTCCACAGAAGAGATCGAAAGCATTGTCAACGACCTGGGAACCAACTGGGTCTTCAGTCGGAACAATTCAGATCAGCCTGCCATCCTCGGGATTGGCGCAATTGCAAAGAAATTATCCGGAGTGCTGGGTGAAAAGACCTTTGAGGAATTAAAGATCCCCTATGCCGCCACAGCCGTCAGCCTGCGAACCGGTAAAGAGTTCATCCTGCGTAAAGGGAAAGTACTGGATGCTGCTCTGGCGACGATGGCCATTCCAGGCGTCTTCCCCAGCCAGGAAATCGGTGGGAGCGTCCTCGTTGATGGGGGCGTTCTTGACCCAGTGCCGATCCGGTTGGCGCGCTGGATGGAACCCGACCTGCCGGTTGTGGCCGTTGTCCTTCATAAACGCCCTGAGGGCTTTGGCGTGGATGATACCGCCTTCCCCATTTCAATCCCAGTACCAACGACCATTACTGAACGGATCGCGAAATTGCGGATGGTTCAGGCCCTACAAATCTTCGCCCAATCCATGGAAGTGACTGGTACCCGGCTGACAGACATGGCCGTAAAACTCTATAAGCCGGAAGTTCTCATTGAACCCAGGGTTGGACATATTGGCACGCTCCAAAACGTGGATACCAAAGAGCTTATCCAGGCTGGCATGGAAGCCACGGAAGAGGTTTTGAACAAGCTTCAATCCGAGACGACATGGGTGAAGCAAATCGAACGGGCCGTCAAACAGCGGCTGAACCCTGAACCCCTGCCGGATATCTGGGAGAACGAGAACAAAACCGCTTGAGAGACCTGCGTAAGTTCGCCCGCCAGACCCAGAACCGCATAGTCATTGGACTTGTTTTTCTGGTCGCGACGGTGGGTATTTTCCTAATCTACATCTTCTATGGACAAGGCGCAGCCCTTTTTGGGCTGCTTTGCCTTGTCGGCTTGGTCCTGATCATTTTCTTGATTATCGGTTTCTTATATTTATTGGAAAAAATAGCAAAACATGGCTGAACAGACAGAACCTAAAGAAATTCTTATTGGTAATTGGCCTTTTAAAGTCTCGGTCCCCCAACAAGTCCCTACATCCGAAACACGATTATTGCTCCTGCTGCATGGGCACCTTGGGAATGAAAACGTAATGTGGATCCTGACCAAACCAATCCCAAAGGCATTCATCATGTTAGCCCCCAGAGCGCCGGTTCAATTGGGGCCGAATCAATACAGTTGGCACGCCATTGGGTCACAGTGGCCCGACCTGGAAAACACCTATCGGGCCCTCGGGTCGCAATTGCTTTCACGGGTCGATCAGTGGATCGACCATAATAAATTGAAGATAACAAAATTTGACGTGATGGGATTTAGCCAGGGTGCAGTGATGGCCTATGCGCTCAGCTTCCTGTTCCCCGAAAGGGTAAATAAAGTGGCTGCGTTGGCCGGCTTCGTCCCCTATGTCTGGCAATCAAAGCTGAAAGATCAAACTCTGGCAGGCCGATCCTACTTCATTTCAAATGGCACTGAAGATGAGATCGTCCCGATCCATAAAGCGCATCAGTCCATCGAGTGGTTAAAAGAAAAAGGCGCTCAGGTGACCTATTGCGAAGGGCATACAGGTCACAAACTCAGCGCCGGTTGTTTCAAAGGTTTGGGGGATTACTTCCGTTTACCGCCCACTGATGAGAGCAATCACAACCAGGAAGAGGCCTAAAGCACCCAAGCCGACAATAATCAAACCCATCGGTACACCGCCTGCTGCAGTGTTTCCCAAATCCATCGTGTAGGTCGGGATTTCCAAAGGCGCAGGTTCGGTGAAGGTGGGTAATTGGGTAGCATTTGGCGTGGTCAGGAACTGAGCCGCCAAAGTCGGGTCTACCGTCCGGGTGACATCCGGGGTGGCAGTGGCGGGTGGCGACACCTGCGGTAAATCACCGCCATAAAGAGTCACCAGGTTCCCATACACCCAGGCTGTCCCATCCGGGCCAACCGGATATTCGATCAACACCCATTCCCCATACACACCAAGGGCATTTACTTCCTGCCCAACCAGGAGAACACCCACCAGCTCACTAAGCCGGCTGGGGCCAGCGCGCACGTTGATCTGTGTGTCATTGGCTGTCAAGGAATTGACGACGACATAAGGACCGCGCGGCGTGCTTGTGACCGTAGGGATACTACCCGTGGGTTGTTGAGCCAGCGGACCGGCTTCAGCAACGCTTGGGCGGATCAACATCACCAACAAAAGAATCAGGGCAATTGAAGACATTGCGATTATTCTGGTTTTACGAGATTTCATCAGGTACTCCAGTTATAGGCCTCCCCATTAGCCAGTTTTTTCAAGTCACCACATTATACCGTCATTTACTAATGAGCCTATTCTTGAATAAACCTCTCTTCTTTTTCTGTTTAGACCCAAAAGCATCAGATTTTATTAGGTTCTAGGCCCTCATTTCCGCTATAATAAAATCTGTAATTGCCACGAGATTTTTGTTAAAGGTTAAATCATGCCAGAAACACGCATCTATCACGGTGACTTCAATCCCAGCGACATCGCCCGGGACATCATCTCGCAATTCAACCGCGGGAATTACCAGGTGCAGCAAATCGGCCGCGACCCTAAAATCGCTGTCCAAATCGCCACCCGGCAATTCGCGCAATCCGGCGGGCAAACTGCGCTGACCATCACACTGCACAAGGTGGAAGATGGCGTTTCCGTGCAGGTGGGCAACCAGGCCTGGATGGGCGTGGCGGCCAGCCTTGGCATCACCGCCCTGAGCGCTTTGCGGAACCCAATGACCCTTCTGGGTCGTTTAGATGACCTCGCTCAGGACATTGAATCCCTTCAACTGGAAGAGGACGTCTGGCAGTTGATTGAAGGTTCCGCCCGTCAACACGGTGTCGGTAAAGTCCTGTCTGAGCGGTTGAAGCACTATATTTGCCCTTATTGCAACACGGCCAATGAACAAGGTGCCGGTCGCTGCGTTGCCTGCGGCGCACCTTTAGGTGACATTCAACCCCAAACCTGCCTGAAATGCGGTTTCGTGGTCCGCAACATCGAACGTGAATGCCCGAACTGTGGGGCAATTCTCCCCTCTCGATAAAAAGTAAAACCGGTTGGGTACCCAACCGGTTTTTTGATTCGTAAATTATTTCTGCCTAGATCTTCCGCCACTGGCGGCCATCCCTGCGGATGAACTCCTCGGCGGATTGTGGGCCCTGTGTGCCGGCCTCATAGACCGGCAAATTCGTCAACCCTTGCATAGCCCAGGCATCAATGATCCCATCGGTCAGCCACCAGGCCTCTTCCACCTCATCACTGCGGGTGAACAGGGTCGCATCCCCCAACAAGCTATCCAATAACAAACGCTCATAGGCTTCCGGCGGGTCACCCGGAAAAGCCTCTGCATAGGAGAACCGCATCTGTACCGGCTCGATCTGCATCACACTACCAGGAGATTTCGCACCCAGGAACAAAGTGATGCCCTCATCCGGTTGAATCCGGAGAACAAGGACATTCGGCGCATCCCCGGCCAGGTTACGCTGACCAAATAAGGCCAGGGGCACCTGGGTAAATTGGATCGCGATTTCCGTCACCCGGTGCGGCAGCCGTTTCCCCGAGCGCAGATAGAATGGCACCCCAGCCCAGCGCCAGTTATTGATAAATAGCCTTGCAGCCAAATAGGTTTCGGTGGTGGAATCCGGGGCTACATTGGGCTCATCCCGATAACTCGGGACCCGTTTCCCGTCAATCGTGCCCGAAACATACTGCGCCCGGATGGTATTCTCGAGCGCTGCCTCGCCTTTGATCTCCGCGATGGACTTGAGGACCTTTACCTTTTCATCCCGAACAGCCTTGGCATTGAACACCGCCGGCGCTTCCATCGCTGTGAGCGCCATCAACTGCAGCAGGTGATTTTGGAAGACGTCTCGGATTACCCCTGCCTGGTCATAGTACCCGGCCCGGGTGCCAACGCCATGATTCTCAGCCATAGTAATCTGAATGTGATCGATGTATTTCCGATTCCACAGCGGCTCAAATATACCGTTCCCGAACCGGAATGCCAGAATATTCTGAACCGTCTCTTTCCCAAGGTAATGATCCATCCGGTAAATCTGGTCTTCCTTGAACACAGAGTGCAGTTGTTTATCCAGTACTCGAGCCGATTCTAAATCTCTACCGAAGGGCTTCTCCACCACAATCCGCCGCCAGCCTTCGTGGCAGGATTCAAGCTGAGATTTTCCTAAATTCTCCACGATGGTGGAATACCATCTCGGGGGTGTTGAAAGATAAAAGAGGGTGTTCTGCACGCCCAATTGGTGCAGCGCCTGATCTAAACGATGATAGCCGTCCTCATCCTGAAAAGTCGATTCGACATAATAGGCATTTTCCAGCAGTAAATTCAGGATCTCAACATCCACTTCCTTGTCACCCGAATATTCCATAACGCCTTCCCGTAGGACTTCACGCATTTTATCGTGATCCCAGGGGCGACGGGCAAAGCCGAGGACGTAAAAAGGATAGGGCAGGCGGCCATTCTTCGCATTCTCATAAAGCGCCGGCATCAGTTTGCGGCGCGTCAGGTCCCCCGTGACTCCAAAGATAACGATTGCAACACCATCCGAACAGGGTTCATTGATGATATCTATTTCAGGCATAGATTCTCCATTTATGTACTTATAATGAATTGCATTTCAATTCTACCTGATGTTTTATCATTATAATAATCGTAGGGTCTCGTTGAAAAGAGGATAATATATGACTGTAACTACACAACTGCGGGAAAAGATCGAAAAGAACATTTCCAAAGTGATCGTTGGCAAACAGAAAACTACTGAGTTGCTGCTGGTCGCTTTGCTGTGTGACGGGCATGTCTTGATCGAAGATGTCCCCGGCGTCGGCAAGACGATGCTGGCGCGCTCCCTGGCCATCAGCCTGGGCGGGCAGTTTAAGCGCCTGCAATGCACGCCGGACCTGCTCCCCAATGACATCACCGGTGTGTCGATCTTCAACCAGGCTGAACAGGACTTTGAATTCCGGCCCGGTCCCTTATTTGTCAACGTCCTGTTGGTGGATGAAATCAACCGCGCCACCCCCCGCACCCAGGCCGCCCTGCTGGAAGCCATGCAGGAACGCCAGGTGACCATGGATGGCGTCACCTATCCCCTGCCCAGCCCATTCATGGTGCTGGCCACGCAGAACCCGGTTGAATATGAAGGCACCTTCCCCTTGCCCGAGGCCCAGTTGGATAGGTTCATGTTAAAGATTTACATGGGCTATCCCAGTTCGGATGAAGAAGCCACCATCCTCGAACGCCTATCCCGCCAACATCCCATCGACTCCCTTAAGTCCGTTGCGACGCCTGAAGAAGTAGATCAGATCAAGCCCCTGGTTTGGGACGTCCATGTAGATCAGACCATTGTGGACTACCTGATCCGTTTGGTAGAAGCCACTCGCAATCACCCTGACTTGCTGCTGGGCGGCAGCCCACGTGCCTCCCTGGCGCTCTACAAAGCCGGCCAGGCATTGGCCGCTCTGAATGGCAGGGACCATGTCCTGCCGGACGACATCAAAGCCCTGGCACGTCCTGTGTTGGCCCACCGAATCATGCTTAAACCTCAAGCTGCCCTGCGTGGCATCACCAGCGCTGATCTGGTTGAGCGCATCCTCGAAGAGACCCCCTTGAAGCTCAAAGACCAGGAAGAATAGTTCATGGCGGATTTTCTGCCCTTCCTAATCTTCCTGATGATCCTGGCTGTGTTCCTGCAGGCGGGCCCTGCACTCACGGTCTTTTACTTGATCATTGGCAGCTTCCTATTAGGATTATGGTGGCAGAAACGCGCCCTGAAACACCTCAAAGTCACCCGGCATTTCATTGACCATGCCTACCTCGGCGAGACGGTCCGGATTGAACTCACCATTGAAAACACCAGCCTGCTGCCAATCCTCTGGCTGGAAGTTCACGAGAGCCTGCCGGTCAACCTGCGGGCAGGCAGGGACATCAAAGAGGTGTTCAGCCTTGGTCTGCGAAGCAAAAAGACCGTCCATTATGAGATCAACGCTTTCAAGCGCGGCTATTACCCAATTGGCCCGTCAATCATTGAATCCGGCGATCCCCTGGGCCTGACCAAACCCTCGCAGATCAGTATTCCCGCATCAAACCTGACCATTTACCCCCGAATCGTTGACCTGGCCGCTCTTGGGCTGCCTTCCCGCTCCCCCTTTGGCACGATCCGTAATGAAAACCCGGTTTATGAAGACCCCACCCGCTTGATGGGCAAACGCGGCTTTCAGAATGGCGATTCGGTTCGCAAAATCGATTGGAAATCCAGCGCTTCCAGCGGCGAGCTGCTTGTAAAGCTATACGAAGCCTCAATCACTCTGGAATTGGCTGTCTTATTGGATTTGGACAAGACCAGTTACGACATGGATTCGTTTTATGACGCAACAGAATTGGCCGTGACCGCTGCGGCATCGCTGGCTGCCTGGTCCAAACAGCACCAACAATCCATCGGGCTATTCACCAACGGGTTGGACCCCTTATCTGTGGATACAGAATCACACGCCCTTCCACCCCGCAAAGGCGCTGCCCACCTCATCAGCCTGCTGGAATTATTAGCCCGCATCCAGCCGGGAACGACCTGCCCGGTCGGTCCCTGGCTTCAGGATACCCGCGGTCAACTAACCTGGGGAACCACCCTGATCTACATCTCAGGGAAAGTCTCTCCGGAGACCTTTGAGCAGCTCTTCCAGGCACGAAAAGCCGGGCTTAACCCGGTCATTCTGCTCACCGGTCAACCCCACGATATCCAAACAGATCGAAGAATCGCTGCGGGTTACCATATTCCCCTTTACACAGCTACCTCACTCTTTGAAGTGGAAGCTCTCGGGGTGCCCCAATGAGCAGGCCATCCCCTACCCCCGAAACCACCCAGAATTCCCAGCAATTCATCACCCTGGTGAATCTCCTGTTGTTGAGCGGCATGTTCAGCGCACTGGCTTTCATCACCAATCAGTTCATCGGCGTCTTCTATGTGGAGTGGATGGTCACCGGGCTGCCTGTCCTGACCTTTTTCATCTCTTTTGTGAGCCTACTGGTGCACTACGTTCAGAAACGAATTGTCCGCCGCGACTACAACCCCTTCCTGTCTGCTGCGGCTGAGTGGGTGTTGATCCTGCTGGTCGGCTCGATCTTTCTGATGCTCCAACCCGGGGTTGGCGGATTTTGGCAGGAAGTGCTCACCTGGCAGCATGGTTTCCTGGAAGAATTCTTTGATATCCAAGCCATCCTTTTAATTTTCTTCCTCCTTGTCATCTGGGGACTCACCCGCTTGTTCAGTCCCCCGCTCTTCCAACTGGAAGAAGATCAGGAACTGATGGAACAGGAAAAACTCGGGATAACCTTCAATGACCGTCAGGAAGCCCGTCGCAGTTTGATGGGTCTTGTTTTTGTCCTTGGTTTCATCATGGTCGGAATGACGGTCATCATCAAAGGGAATTTTGAAAACCTTCCTGCCCTAGCCACGCCCATGCGAAGCTTCGTCATCGCCCTGCTGGTCTATTTCTCCATGGCTTTCATCTTCCTGGCGCTCAACCACTATGCCATCCAGAAAGCCCGCTGGTATTTCAATGACATCCAGGTCAGCCCGGATCTTTCCAAGCGCTGGCTGCTCTACACGGTGATCTTCATTGCCGTTGCTATCCTGCTGACGGTCTTCCTGCCCACGGATTTCGCCTTCGGTTTCCTGCCTGTTGCCCAAACCCTGTTCACAGTCATCGTTTATATTTTCGGCCTGATTCAATTCCTGGTCCTGCTGCCAATCTCATTTGTTTTGTCTTTGTTGGGGACCCTGCTGGGTACACCCCAGAACGAAAGCGTATCTAAACCCGAACTCCCAGAATTCACACCGGAAACCATCCAAACCACCGGTACGCTGCCTTGGTGGGATTTAGTCAAGTCCATCCTTTTCTGGCTTATCTTCGTAGGGATGATCATTCTGGCAGTTCGCACCTTCATCAACAACCATCAGGGACTGAAGGCTTTCTTCGAGAAACTCAAGGTCAAATCCTGGCTGTCGGATTTTTGGCAGTGGATCAAGCAGGGCCTAAAAAGAGTGGGTGAAGCGGCCACTGAAACTGTTCAAAAAGGTGTTCAGCAGATTCGAGCCTATTTCACAGACCGCGAAATTAAACTTCCCAACCTAAGCACCCTCATCCGCCACCTGCCACCCCGTCAGGCGCTGATCCTCAATTATCTGGACTGGGTGAACTGGAATGCCAGGCACGGCCTCAAGCGTAATAAATCCCAAACTCCCTACGAATATGCCGCCGCCATTCACCAGCGCTGGCCGGAGATCGAAGCCGATCTCACCCCCTTCACCAACGACTTCATCGCCGCCCGGTACACGCAACAGAAGATCGACAAAGAACAATTGGAAGCAGCCCAAACCCTGCTCTCAAAGATGAAAGCCGCCATCCTCAAGCAGCAATCCCAACCCGGCTAAGCCGCGTGCAGGGTGTAGCGGACCGTGAATTGAGCCGTCCGGATCAACTTCATCCCCCTGAAGATCCGATACCAGCCGATTTTCGGGTGGTCATCATCCATATAGAACCACATCTCACGAAATTCGATCCCCTTCCCCCATGACTCAAATTCCTCTGGCGAGGAAACCCCAAATTGAAAGGCTGACTGAGACTGCATTTTCAGGCGGTGCTGCATTTTGAATTGAGCCAGCTTACCCCATAGCCCCTCCACCCAGGTACGGTTGGTCAGTTCACACACCAGATCCGATTCCGGGAAACGATCCTGAATTGCCAGCAACAGCCGCTTGACTTCCTGCTCCGGGAGATACATAAAAATCCCTTCGGCGAGGATCAGGAACGGACCGCCATTAGTCACGATTTGATCCATCCAATCAAAATCCAGCACGGATGTCGCCACCAGGTGATAGCGCTCATTCTGCGGGCAAAGCTGCCGTTTCAAGTCAATCACATCGGGCAGATCAAGGTCAAATAAACGCACCTCGCCATTATCAATTCGGAAAAACCGCATATCCAGACCGCAGCCAATATTCACAATCACGCCGGCAGGATTATGAGCGAGAAAGGCTCTGGCATAGTCGTCATATTTCCTGCTGCGCAGTGCCAGATGGACGATCAAGCGAGGATCCACGGCCTGATTACGCAATTGCCTGGCCATGGCGTCATCTTTCTGCTGGAGGATGGGATCAATCCTCGCGACAATCGCCTCCGCCATTGGGTCTTTTAAAATTGGATCAGCACTCTGGCTCTCCATCGCCTTGCTATAAAGCGTGAGCAACCCCGTTTCTTCCACACCTGAAAAATCCAGCGTTCCAAGTTCATCCATCATCGGTCCCTCCAGGCGGAAATTTTATCCTTCACCATCATATCTTTAATTCCGATTATAATTAATTTATTCATCCTTTATATTAATCAGGAGCATTCATTATGACCAAAATCATCGCTGATACCACCTGTGGCTTGCCACTGGAGGAATTGGCAGCGATGGGTGTGGATGTCATCCCGCAAATTATCATCTTTGACGATCATCCTTACCGCGATGATAACGAAATTGACACACCCACGTTCTTGTCCAAACTGCAGGAAGCGAAAGAGCTGCCAAAAACGGCTGCCCCACCCCCAGCCCTCTACGAACCGATCTATCAGGCTTGCGCCAAGGCAGGCGAATCAATTGTCATTCCCACGCCCTCCTCTGACCTCAGCGGCACCTTCCGTTCGGCCGAGGTCGCCTATGAAAATGTCCCGGAGGCAGATGTCCACATCCTCGATACCCGCACGGTTGCTGGCGGTCTGGGCGTCCTGGTTAAGAAAGCTAAACAGTGGGCGGACGAGGGAAAATCAGCCGAGAAGATTGTTGAAGACCTGCAAGCCCTGCAAAAGCGCGAGACGGTCTACTTCCTGGTGGACACCCTCGATTATCTCCACAAGGGTGGGCGTATCGGCAGTGCTTCCTACCTGGTCGGCAGTGTCCTACAAGTCAAACCCATCCTGGGCCTGGTAAATGGCAAGGTTGACTCGATAGATAAGCAGAGAACCTCTGCCAAAGCGCTGGCCCGGTTTAAGGAATTAATTTTGGAAGACTGCCCCAAAGGGCCCGAATCCTACATCACCATCAGTCATTGCGGTGGCCAGGAACGGGCTAAAGCCTTAGCCAAAGAATTGGCCAAAGAACTGGATCTGGATTCAATCCCGATCTATGTTGTGCCCCCTGCCATCGTGGTGCATGCCGGCCCGGGTGTCATCACTGTGAGCTATTTCAAAGCTGAATAATTCACCCCTTTAAGACATAGGCCGCCCTAATCAGGGCGGCCTTTTTTATTGTCAATATTACTTAGAATGCTTCGCTCAAAATCGCTTCCAGGGTCCGCTCATCGAGTTTCACCGGATTTTTCTGCATACTGGAAGACACCTTCGATTTCTCAATGATTCGAGGAAAATCTGCTTTTGTGATGCCCATATCATGCAAGCCGGGGATCTGCAGGGCTTTCGCCAATTCTGCTAGCCAACTCACGCCCTCATCTATAGTCGCTTTTGAATCACCCGTCAGCCAGGCGGCCACCTGTTGGAACCGTCGCAGCATTTCATCCTTCCCAGGCAGCGACTGAAGCACCTGGGCGTTATATTTCATCACATACGGCAGCAAACTGGCGCAGATCGCACCGTGAGCCGCCTGAAACATCCCCCCGATCAGACCAGCGAAACCATGCACCGCTCCCAGGCCACCATTCGCCAAGGCCAGGCCGCCGTAAAGACTGGTCAGTGCCATATCCTCCCGAGCCGCCAGGTTCTGTCCATCCTTATATGCTGCCAGAAGCGATCGAGCCCCGCGTTGGATCCCATCAGCCGAGATGATATCGGTCATTGGGTTCGCCCGGCTGGAGACATAGGCTTCGATCACCTGGGTCAACGCGTCCATGCCAGTGCTGGCTGTGACCGATGGCGGCATACTCAATGTTAGTTCCGGGTCCACAACAGCTACGCTGGGGATCATCAGGGGGCTGCGCATGCTGACCTTCACGTTATGTTCCGGCGAAGAGATCACGGCATTCCGTGTCACTTCCGTCCCCGTCCCGGCGGTGGTCGGCAGTGCAATCATTGGAGCAGCCCGATTAGCTATTTTCTGACCCTTGCCAACCACTTCCAGATAATCCATCAACTCACCCTGGTTGGTCAGCAAGGCTGAGATCGCCTTGGCGGAATCCAGTGAGGAGCCGCCGCCAAAACCAATCACAAACGTGCAGCCTTTTTCCTTTGCCAGCGCCAGGCCGCTGTCAATGGTGGAAATATCCGGTTCATGGCCCACTCGGAAGATCTCGGCTTCCACACCTACACCCTCCAGCAACGCCAGCAAAGGTGCCACTTGGACAGAGCCGCTTCCAGTGACCACCAGCGCTTTTCCGCCAAAACCTGAGGCGATCTCACCAACCTTCTTCAGGCTGCCATTGCCGAAAACGATCCGACCAGCCGTTGCAAACTCAAATGTCATATCTAGCCCCAGCCATTCTCATCCGGATAGACATTATCATAAATCTGCTTGGTCCGCGGCCCGGCCATCATATCCGCCACAGCCGCCTTCCAGGTCTGGTAATGCGCGGTCTCTCGGTGCCTGGCAGGGTCTTCCTTTGTGCGGTAAACTTCTACCAACACGAACCGCTCCGGCTTCTCCGGGTCTTGCAGGACATCAAATCGGGCGATGCCAGGTTCCTGCACACTTTCGCTTGCATTCGCCACGCAAGCCTGCCGAAAAGCCTCCACCTGATCGGGTTTGACTTCGCAAAAGACATGCACAATAACCATCCAATCCTCCTCAGCCTATCCAATGGTTCACGCTCAAATTTCAGTATACACGAAAAGGAATTGGGCTGATATGGAAACCACCGCCCTAATCCCTTCCATCCTTTTTGATGATGACGACCTGCTGGTCATCAGCAAGCCGGCTGGTTTGCTTTCCATTCCGGATGGCTACAACCCGAAACTACCCTATCTCCAACAGGTTCTGGAGCCTCATTACGGTCAGCTTTGGATAGTTCACCGGCTGGATAGGGACACCAGCGGCGTGATGCTGCTGGCACGCAACGCAGAAGCCCACCGAAGTCTCAACGAGGCATTTCGCAACCGTGAGGTAGAAAAGATCTATCATGGGTTGGCCTGGCCCGTTCCTCAGTGGACCGAACTCGTGATGGATCAGCCGCTGAAAGTCAACGCTGATCGGCGGCACAGAACCAGGGTGAACCTGGCACAGGGTAAACCTGCCTGGACACAATGTGCTGTTTTGGAAAAAGGCTCGGGGGCTGCCAAATTAGCCATCCTCATCAAGACCGGATTGACCCATCAAATCCGCGCCCACCTACGTGAGCAGGGCATGATCCTTCTGGGAGAGGGTCTCTACAATGCAGGTCTGCAAGAACCACCCATCCAAGCGCCTAGGGTGATGCTCCACGCCAAAGAGGTCAGCTTCCAACACCCAGCAAACCATCAATCCGTAAAATTCTCCGCTCCCTATCCGGATGATTTCCGATCAGTCTATGCGCTTATCCGTCAATCCAAAGGTCAGGCCGCAGAGATTTGATGGATGCCACCTTGTTCGCCCCCACCACCACATGATCCAATAACGGGCATTCCAGGAGCTTCCCGGCTTCAATCAGCACCCGTGTCAGGTTGATATCTTCCGGGCTGGGCGCTGGATCACCGCTGGGGTGATTATGCACAATGATCAGGCTGGCTGCGTTATGCCGGATACCCATTTTGAAGACCTCCACTGGCCGCACTGAGGAAGCATTCAACGAGCCTCGATAGAGGCGTTCCGTACCCAGGTGACGGTTGCGCGAATCCAGCAGGATCACCCAAAGTTCTTCCTGTTCCAAGGCCATCATTTGATATTGCACCAGGTTCGCTACATCCTGAGGTGAACTCACCAGGTCGCGGTCATCCAGCGTCAGGGCATTTATCCGCCGTCCCAGCTCAATCGCTGCCTTGATCTGGGCCGCCTTAGCCTTCCCAATGCCATTCACCTGGCAAAGTTCCTTAAATGTCGTTCGATGCAGTCCTAAAAGTCCCCCGAATTGCCGCAGCGCCTGCTGGCCAATCTGGACGGCATTAGCCCCTTTCTTCCCAACCCGCAGCAGAATTGCCAACAATTCAGCGTTACTAAGAGCCTCTGGGCCTGATTGTTCCAGACGCTCTCTGGGACGCTGAGATTCCTCAAAATCCATGATGCGATTATGGTTGGTGGGTTCTTCCATCACTCTCCTCCCTGGTTCTGTCAATAACGTTTAGCTATCGCTTTGAATTATTTCACCATGTTATAATAACACCAACTAAGAGCAGATTTGGAAAATAAAATGAAATTTGTCATCACAGAATATAAACACTGTGACCTGATAGAAATTTCCGGTCGAGTGGATAGCTATACCTCCCCCAAGATCAAGGACGCTTTGGAATCATTGATCGCTGATGGGCATTGTAAACTTGTGCTCAATCTGCAAGATGTGACCTATCTCTCAAGCTCAGGTATGCTCACATTTATCAACGCACTCAAGCACTGCCAGCAAGGCGGCAAGGGGAAAATCATCTTGGCGAATGTGCCCCCACAAATATACACCAACCTAGAACTCGCCGGTTTTCACACGCTTTTTGAGATCTATGGCGACGTTCTTACTGCTGTTGGAAAATTCTGAGGACCTGCGATGACGACGAAAAACTTCCCAGCCAATTTCCAAAGCCTAGCAAGCATTAGCGATTTCGTCGTTGAATTGTCTCAGAATGCCGGTTTTTCTCCAAATGACGTCTATGCTATTCAAACCGCAGTTGATGAGGCCTGTTCCAATATCATTGACCACGCTTATGGCGGTGAGGACATCGGAGATATCCAAATCGAAGTCTCCCAGGTAAAAAACGGGATCCAGATTGTCCTGCATGATGAAGGCGATCCCTTTGACCCCGATGACGTCCCCTCCCCAGACATCACCTCCCCTCTCGAAATCCGCAAGGAACGCGGTTTGGGCGTTTTCTTCATGCGAAAATTGATGGACAGGGTGATCTTTGAATTCTCAAACCAGAAGGGCAACACGCTCACCCTGATCAAGTATAAGGGGGCCTGACCTTGACCCCTCGATCCAGTTCACGGCAGCCTATCGGCATGTCACCAAGTGGGATTCTCAAACTGGGTCAAACTCTGGCGCATCATCCCGCGCTTGAAAAACAAAAAGCACAAATGCTGGATTTCCTCCAGACTAATTTTCAATCCGAAGCCTATCTAGAAATCAATAAAGCATTTTTACCCCTGGATGATTTCCGTTCACCACTCAACATCCCCCTGAACCCTTCTATGTTGATCGAGGGTGAGACATTTGCTGAAAATGATCACTCTTACTGGCTTGCGGGGGCAATGTCTCATGGTGAAATTGACATCGGCAACCTGATCATCCATCGGGAAACGCCTTTCACCGCTGCCGAGAAAAACAAACTAACCCAAATAGGCGCAATCGCCGGCACCTCTCTCTACGCCACCCTGCAAACCATCCAGCGCGAATGGCAGCAGAAACAGCTGGAGCTGGTGCAGTCCGTCAGCGCCCAGATATCCCAAATCAATGACCTGGATTCCCTGACCGAAGCAATCACACGCCTAGTGCAGGAAACCTTTGAATGGTACTACGTGGCGGTTTTCCTGATTGATGACGAATCCCAGCGTCTCAAATTCAAGGCCAGCGCCTGCTCTGATGAGAGCGACCGTCCCGATTTTGAGACTCCCGCCCACCCCGGCTTCGCCCTCGGGGAGCACATGATTGGCTATGTGGCCGAAACCGGACAGGAATTAGTCGCATCCGATGTTACGAGAGAGCCCCGATATAAGGAAGTGGACTCGCTTGACGACACCAAATCCGAGCTGGTACTGCCTCTATCCGTCACGGGCAAGATTTTTGGCGTCTTCGACATCCAGTCCGATCGCTTCTACGGCTTCAATGACAATGACCTGATCGTCCTGCGAGTTCTCGCCGCGAATATCTCCATCGCCATTGAAAGCACTCGCCTCTTCCAGGACCTCCAATGGCGGGCAGATCAGATGACCACCGTGGCTGAGGCCAGCCGCGCCCTGACCCAAATCCTGGATACCGACCAACTCCTCCAACGCATCGTGGATTTGATCCACGAGCGCTTTGGCTTCCAATTCGTTCACCTCTATCTGGTGGACCCTGTGCAATCCAAGATCATCTTCAAGGCTGGCAGCGGCGAACGAAGTGAACGGTTCAATAAAGCCCAGGTTGGTTACGATTTGAACGCCAAAAAGGGTGTCATCCCCTGGGTGGTACGGCATAAAGAAAGTAAACGGATCAATGATGTTGAGAAAGAACCGCTCTATCGCAACAATCCCCTCACAGAAGATCAATCCGGCTCGGAGTTATCTATCCCCCTCCAGTTTGGCGGAGATGTTCTCGGCGTCCTGGATATCCAATGCGAAGATCGTAATGCCTTCACCAGCGATGACCAGCAATTAGTGGAGACATTTGCCGACAACATTGCCGTCTCAATTCGCAATGCCCGGCTCTACCGTTCGGAGAAATGGCGACGGCAAGTCGCTGAAAGCTTGCGAGATGTCGCAGGTCTGCTTTCCAATAACGCTGACCTCAATGAGGTTCTCCAGGCCATTCTGGAACAATTACATAAGAATCTCCCCTGCGATGTAGCTGGCATTTGGCTGTTTGACTCAAATTCAACGGTGAATACCCCCATTGAAGAACGCCGGCTCTATCTGGCAGCCTCACTCGCAGCAGAAGGGCTCGAATCAGAAGACCTGGGAGATCTCAACTTCTTGCCGAATGCCTGGGTCAAGAAAGCCTTGATGCAGGAACAGCCCACCATCCGTCATTCAGATCAAAGCATAGGCCCCATCGCCGCCCATTATGGCTTTACGGAAGAGTATTCCTCCATTGCCGCCCCACTGCATACTGGGGATGAAATCCTCGGTATGCTGACTCTGATCAATCGTAAACCTGGCCGCTACGGTCAGGAATCCCAGAAGATCACCTCAGCGTTCGCCAGCTATGGCGCGATTGCGATTGAAAATACCCGCCTCTATGAGAGTTCTCAGGAGCAAGCCTGGGTCTCAACCATCCTTTTGCAGGTGGCCCAAGCCGTTCAATCCATGACCAACCTGGATGAACTTACGCAGACCATCGTCCGCCTGACACCGATGGTCGCTGGGATTAAGGGCTGTGCCCTCTTCCTACGCAACACCACCAATGATATCTACGCTCTGCAAGCGATGTATGGTATTGGCGACAGCGGCGAAATAACTGACAACCTTTTCCCGCTTCCGTTGCCAAATGCTCCCCTTCTGGCTGAGTTGACACTTACTCGAGAGCCGTTACTGGTTATTGATCCCACTGAAGACCTGAACCTGCCGGAACAGCTTGAAAATGAGATCAATAAGGATACTTTGATCCTCTTGCCCATCATCTCTCATGATGACGTGCTCGGGGCTTTCATGCTGGCAAACGACCCGGTTCTGCCGATTGTCTCATCAGATAAGCAGCTCATCAGCGAAGAACGCCTCAAAATCATTATGGGCATCATCCAACAAACCGCTGTGGCGGTGGAAAACATCCAGCTTCTGGAAGCTCGCCAGGAAGAAGCCTATATTTCCACAGTCCTTTTACAAGCAGCCCAGGTTGTCGTGAGCAGCGCAGATCTGGTGGACACCCTTGATTCAATTGTTCACCTAATGCCAATTCTGGCAGGGATCGAATCTAGCGCGATCTATATGTGGGATGCTGATAAAAAGGTCTTCATCCTGACCGAATCAACCGAAAAAGCCCCTGAAGGCGCGGAGCCGCTGAATGGTACAAGCTACGAACCGGGTGATTTTCCCATGCTGGATGTGGTCTTTGAGAATGACCGGCCGATAGTTTTCCCCTTTGTCGAAAACGTCTTACCCCTGGAAGACTGGGACTTAGCGCTCCCGGATGAAGGCCAGACTGATCCCACACCTATTCTGGTCAGCCCATTCCCGTTGTTGATGGGTTTCCCCATCTCAGCCAAGGATAATCGCTTTGGCGTCCTCCTGGCGCTGGATAAAAACCTCTCTACCAACCGGGAAAGACGCTTTGAACTGATCAATGGTATCGCTCAGCAGGTATCACTGGCTGTCCAAAATGACATTCTTAACAAAGAGATGCTGGACCGCCAGCGGCTGGAACGCGAATTCCAGCTGGCCCGCGAGATTCAACAGACTTTCTTACCCTCACAGATTCCCCCAATGCCTGGTTGGGAAATGGATGTCCGCTGGAACACAGCTCATCAGGTCGGTGGTGACTTCTATGATTACTTCCTGTTGCCGGATGGCCGGTTGGCTGTTATCATCGCGGATGTCTCCAATAAAGGCTTGGCCGCTTCGCTCTATATGACGGTCACCCGCACTCTGATCAAAGCTGCGGCACTCGAATATACCTCCCCAGCACGCACCCTGGAACGGGTCAATGAACTGCTGTTGATGAACTCTCAAAATGGCTTATTCGTCACGACCTTCTACGGCCTATTGGACCTGACCGATGGTGTGCTGACTTACACCATCGCTGGGCATAACCCACCCCTTGTGCTCCATAAACTGGCCAACCAGGTAGAAGAGCTCAATAAAGGCGGCATTGCCTTGGGAGCGCTGCCGGATATCCACCTGGAAGACCGCTCGCTCACCCTCGATAAGGGAGATTGCCTCATGCTCTATACGGACGGTGTGACAGAAGCTTTCAACAATGATGATGAAATGTATGGAACTGATCGGCTGTTCAAACTATTACAATCCGCCTGCGGTGCTTCCGCACATCAATTGCTAACGCTGCTCGATGAAGACCTGCAGGAATTTCGCAAGTCCGCCCCCCTCAGTGATGACACCACTATTCTGGCTGTTTGCCGGGAAGACTCACTGACAAACCAGGACAGGGACGGTAGTCTTCCGCAAAACACCGTCAACAGTGCTACCGAATAGGGCTTCCATCAACGGCGAAAGTCCATATCCCCCCATAACAATACAATCTGCGCTCTCATCCTGGGCGGCTTTGAGAATTGTCTCACTGACAATTCCGACATTTCGGCGTAAGGTGACGTGGGTACACATCTCACCTATATAATCCTTCGCCTCCTTAAGCAAGGCCTGACCCTTGTCCTTATCATCATTCACAACCAGCACAGAGATGCATTTTCCGTATTTCGCTGCCAGGTAAGTCGTAATATACAGCGCTTCTTTCCCCTTCGAACTGCCGTCATAAGCCAGTAGCATTTTGTCAAAGGTTGTGACCTGATTCCTGACCATCAAAATCGGCTTAGGGCATTTACGTACCAGCTTGCGGATACCCGAACCCAGGCGCGGGAAGATCTTGGCGACTGGTGGATGGCTCAGGCGGATCACCACCAGATCATTCACCCGTGAACGTTGAATGATGGTCTCGGCTATTGGCCCTTCCACATGGACCAGGTTGCCATTTAGCCCAGCTTCCTGCATACATTCAGAAAAGTTCTGCTCAACTTCTTCCTGATATTTGCTATCAATTTCATCTTCAGGAACCACGATCAGTCCCCGAACATCCGCTTGTTCCATTTTTGCAAGTTGAATGGCCTGATCAAGTGCAAACCAGCTTTTGCCCTGGCCGCTAATTGCCACAAGGATATCCATGAACAAACTTGACCCGCGGTTGTCCCACAGGTCTCGGGGGTTGAGCCGCATGGTCTGATCATATTTGCGAGGTGTGAGGGTTTGACGTGTCTTCTCAAAGAAATCCGTTATCAAACTACCAACTTTTTTCCCTTGCACTTCAATGAGGTCCGAGGCTGCCTTTTCAGTTCGAATTGGCCAGCCGATTTCCTGCTGCATATAGGTCTGATGATCCAAAATCCAGATATAAAGGTCCGTCTCCGTCTTGTCGGGGAATTCCTGCATGATGTCTTGTTCCCGGATGACCCTGACCACAGGCAGGTAAACTTTATCATACCAATCCCGGACAGCCTCATCCCAGGGGATTTCCCGCTTTTGTTCAATGCCCATGTAATAACGGTGCACTCTGATATGTTCCAATAAGGTCTCATAGAGGCCGGGGAAAGTTAGCTGTAAATTCGCGTCCGAGAGAATCCGATCCATCTGAGTTTCCACCAGAAAATCTGCATACTCTTCTTTCAGAATGATGTCTTCCGGCGTGTCATCCGGCGAAAGCGGTACCTTGGGTTTAATTTCCGTCACATAAGCTTCCACCATCTCCAGGCCCATCTCTTTGGCGATGGATACCCGGTGGTTGCCATCCAGAACAAAATAGGCATCCCCCAGTTTATACACTCGGATCGGCGGCAGCCCCATGCTGCCTGGCGTGGTCATCATCGCTTTGACAGTAGCCCAGCGCTGCCGGTCTTCATCGTGCAAAGGCAGGAAGTTGTGATTGAAATCCTGGTAGCGGTTAACACTGCCCACAATAGCATCCACCGGGATTTCCTTCAAGCCCTTGGAAGAAAAACCTGTGGCATGCAAACGCTGCGTGATCTCGTCATAAGGCAGCAGTTTATCCGTTTTTCCGGTAATTAAAGCCCTTAAGCGTTGAAGTTCCGCCTTAGAACGCGCTTTGCGGAAATCCTCCAATGCATAGTTATATTCAAATGGGCTCTTAGAATCAGGCATGTCGTACTCCTAATTATTTATTTTTAGATTTCAAACAAGCCCCAATATTACTAAGTAAACCGGATTTTCTCAAGACATTTTTCTCATTTATATTATATGATATTACGTTCCAGTATTGATATACTGCAATCAGATTGATCGTTAACCCCGTGTTCATCAAACATTCTGCGGTAATTTGATTGAGGTAAAACCTGGACAGCCGTCCACACATCACGGAAAAATAAGATAGAGCAATGCTCAATATACCAACCATGCTATAATCTTCAAGAATGCTTATAAACCCCGATTGGAAATCCAATCGGCTCACTACCAATAAAGAGATCCATGGCAGAAATTTCATCATCGTCAAAATTATCAATTCCTGAACAACTGGACTACCTCGTCATCGGCCACGTCACTGCAGACCTGACAGATGCGGGCCCTGCATTAGGTGGCACTGTGACCTTCTCTGGATTAACCGCCTCGGCAATGGGCTTAAAAACCGGCATGATCACGGCGTTCAATCCCGAATTGGATACATCCTCCCTGGCCTCCCTTTGGGTCAGGAATATCGGCAGCCTGGATACCACAACCTTCAAAAATATCTCGGATGGCGTTCACCGCACCCAGTTCTTATATGAGAAAGCCAAGCCAATTGGTATCGATGATATCCCCAGCTTCTCAAAGCCGCCGGAAATCGTCCATCTGGGTCCTGTTGCCAACGAAGTGGACCCGGAGATCCTGGCAGCTTTTCCAAATAGCTTGAAATGCCTCACCCCTCAGGGCTGGTTCCGGGACACCGACGCAGACAATCATGTCGTTCCAAGATCATGGGAACAAAGCAAGTATGCTCTGGGCATGGCAAACGCTGCGGTGATCAGCGTCGAAGATGTACAATATGATGAGAAGATCATCTCCAAAATGGCAAGTGAGATTCCGGTTTTTGTCGTCACGGAAAATTATCGGGGCGCCAGGGTTTATTGGCATAATGACGCCCGATTCATCAAAGCACCTAAGGTAAAATTAGTGGATGACACCGGGGCGGGCGATATTTTCGCCACCGCGTTCTTTTACCGGTTCTGGTCCACCCGCGATCCCTGGGAAGCAGGCCGCTTCGCTGTTCAAATCGCCTCAGCTTCTGTCTCCCGGCCCCGTTTGGAAAGCATCCCAACCAAAGCTGAAATCGACCGGGTGAAAACTGAAATTATTGACTGCTAAAGGAAAACTTATGGGTTTGGGAAAAATCTATACGATTGTGAATCAAAAAGGCGGTGTGGGAAAGACCACCACTGCCATCAACCTGGGCGCTTACTTGGGTTATTTCGGTCAGCGCGTGCTGATCGTGGACATCGACCCCCAGGCCAACGCCACGGCCTGCCTTGGTGTTGAGAAGAACACCATTGAAGGCGGCACCTATGAGGTACTGATCGGCGCTCAGCCCATCCTTTCCCAAATCCTGCACAATCCCCGCTTCAAGCTCTCCCTCCTGCCCTCCTCACCTGCCCTGGCCGGCTCTGAAATCGAGATGATCGACCTTCCGCAAAGAGAATTCCGGCTCCAGCAGGTGCTTGAACCGATCCGCTATCGCTATGACTACATCCTGATCGATTGCCCGCCTTCATTAGGTTTGCTGACCCTCAACGGGCTCGTGGCAGCTCAGGATGGCGTCCTGATCCCGGTTCAATGTGAATACCTCGCTCTGGAAGGTCTGGGCCAGCTGACTCAGACCATTGATCGTGTCAAAAGCGCCCTGGCAAAGGAATTGAAAATCCGGGGCGTGATCCTCACCATGTATGACGCTCGCACCAACCTCTCCGCCGATGTCATCCATGAAGTAAAGCGTTTTTTCGGAAAGCAAGTCTTCGATTCCGTTGTCCCCCGTTCAATCCGGCTGGCTGAAGCCCCCTCTTATGGGATGCCCATTGCCGTTTATGCCCCCGGATCCAGCGGTGCCCAGGCCTACGCAGCCCTCGCCAAGGAATTGCTTGTTTCCGATGATGTCAAGGTACCAATTGTGCAGGAGGCAAACTAATGGCCCGTAGACCTGGTCTTGGAAGAGGATTGGATGCATTAATCCCTGGCGATGATTCAAAAGAGAAACAAACTGCGGGATCGAGAAGTGCCCAGGGTATCCTTCAAATTCCGATTGAGAAAATCAAAGCCAACCCCCAACAGCCCCGTTCCGCAATGGACGTAGAAAAGCTGAACGAGCTTGCTGCCTCCATACGGGAACACGGGATCCTGCAGCCCCTGGTGGTCTCCACTTCTTCGGATGCAGAAGGCTACACCCTGGTTGCTGGTGAACGCCGCCTGCGAGCTGCAGAACTTGCCGGATTGAAGATGGTTCCCGTGATCGAACGAATTGTGACCAAGCAAGACCAGCTTGAACTGGCCCTGATCGAGAATGTCCAGCGTTCCGATCTCTCACCGCTGGAAATGGCCGAAGCCTATTACCAGCTGGCTGAGAATTTCGCTCTGACCCATGAACAAATCGCTGAACGGGTCGGCAAGAGCCGCGTCAGCGTCACCAATACCCTCCGTCTGCTCAACCTGCCCGATAAAGCCCGTGAAGCATTGATGGATGGAAAAATCACTGAAGGCCATGCCCGCGCCATCCTCAGTCTTTCAAACGCTCAGGCCCAGCGTGCCGCACTCAACACGATTATGAACCTTGGCCTGAACGTTCGCCAGGCGGAAGCCCTGGTGAAGAAGATGAGCGGTGAACGCCCAGCCGCCAAACCCAAAGCAGAACCCGCCCCGGAAATCAAAGAGCTTGAATCCCGGCTGAGAAATCATTTCGGCACCAAGGTGAACCTGAACAATGGAAAAAAGGGCGGCAGCCTGGTGATCTATTACTATTCCGACGAGGAACTGAACACCATTCTCGATAAAATCCTGTCTGAATAATCTCCATGAAAATCCTATATAACGCAACTCTCTTTGCGCCGGATTTCCCTGGCGCAACAGCCCTGGCCCTGGCACACGGGCAGATTGTCGCGGTTGGCACCGATGTTGAAATTCTGGATGCCTTTCCCCTGGCAGAAGAAAAATTAAATTTGAATGGCCTCACCCTTTGGCCCGGGCTAACCGATGCCCATGTCCACCTGAAATACCTGGCTGAGAGCCGGGCAATTGTGAATTGCGAAACCGCCACAAGGGCTGAATGCCTGGCACGGATTGAAGCCGCCGCCCAACAGCTACCGGTTGGGGCCTGGATTCGCGGCCACGGCTGGAATCACAACCAATGGCCAGAAGGTTTGGGTACGGCAGCGCTGCTCGATCAGGTCAGTCACGGCCATCCCGCTTATCTCTCCGCCAAGTCCCTCCACATCGGTTGGTCAAACAACAAAGCCCTTGCCCTTGCCGGCTTGTCCGATTCCTCCCCCGACCCAGAAGGCGGCATCCTTCAGCGCGACCAAGAGGGACACCTGACCGGGATTCTGTTTGAAGCTGAAGCTGTGGACCTGGTGCTGGATGTGATTCCTGAATCGACCAAGGACACCTTGAAAAACCAAATCCAGGCACTTATCCCAGAACTCTTGCAGGTGGGCCTGGTGGGCGTTCATGACTTTGACGGTATGGACTGTTGGCTTGCCTTGCAGGAATTGCAGCAGGAGAACAAACTTAATTTCCATGTCCGGAAAGGGATTCCCTTCGATCATCTTGATGCATTCATTGGTGCCGGACTTAGGTCGGATTATGGGGATGACACCCTGCAAGTCGGCAGCGTCAAGCTGTTTTCCGATGGCGCTCTGGGCTCCCAGACGGCCGCCATGCTAGCCCCGTTTGAAGGCACGAACAACACCGGCGCACTGCTGTTGAGTGAGGATGAGATCTTCGAAATTGGAAAAAAAACTAGCCAAAACGGTTTATCCCTGGCCATTCACGCCATTGGTGATCGTGCAAATCGGGTCGTCTTAAATGCCTATACGAAACTAAGGGATTTTGAACAGGAACAGAGACTGCCGCACTTCCAACATCGCATCGAACACGTCCAAATCCTCTCACCGGAAGACTTACCCCGCCTGGCAGAGCTGGATATTGTCGCCTCTGTCCAGCCGGTCCACGCTCCTTCCGATATGGATATGGCGGATCACTTCCTCGGGAAACGCGCTGCACTTTCCTATGCTTACCGTTCACTGAAAGCTACCGGTGCAGAAATGGTCTTCGGTTCGGATGCTCCCGTGGAACCGGTCAACCCCTTCCACGGTCTGCATGCCGCCGTCACCCGCTGTCGTTTGGATGGCAGCCCCGGAAGCGATGGCTGGTACCCACAGGAACGGCTCTCGCTGGCAGATGCCCTGGATGGCTTCTCATCCGCACCTGCCCGCATTGCCAACCGAGGAACCAGGCAAGGACGGATCATTCCGGGCGCAAAAGCTGACTTGATTCTGCTAAAAGATGACCCCTTCACCCTCGACTCTCATGAAATTGGGGCCATTCAGCCCCTTGCAACCATGATTAATCAGGATTGGGTCTATCTCCACCCTGATTTAAGTATCGGAGTTTGATACTAGTTGGCAATATAATGAAATAGAATTTTGGGAATCAGCTATAATAATAACGTCGATTCACCAGAATCGATTATCGGTCCAATTGTTTAACAGGTGAGTAAACTCTACATATGGTTCAGATACCAGAAGAACTCCACGAAAAGATCAAAACCATTCGCATGTCATTGCATTTCAGTATCCATGATTGTGCAAAGCTGCTTGGCATCTCACAGGGGAATTATCTGGCTTTTGAAAAAGGCGAAACTCACCTTTCTCTGCCCGATCTTGAGATCCTTGCTCTGTACTTTGGACTGCCTTTGGGAGCCTTTTTCACAGACCAATATAAACGTCTGTATCAATTAACCCTGTTACAAGACAGCATTCGTCCCCATTATCAACTGCTCAGGCAGAAAGTTATTCGGACACAGCTCTCGCTGGAACGTCAGGCAGCGGGTCTTACCCTGGAACAGCTGGGCGAAGCCACGGGAATCTCACTAGAGACTTTGCAGGGTTATGAAGATGATATTGTTCCAATCCCATTGGATGACCTGCAGAAAATCTGTCAACAACTCGGAAAGCATATTGATGCGTTTTTCCCTGATGACCGCCAGATTGCTGAAACTTTACACCTGCCAGGGCAAAACATGGACGATCTGGTTGAGGAGGACATTTTCGGAGAAGGAGACGGATTGGACGAATCATTCGTTCAGATTCTGACAAAACTTCGAGAAATTCCCAAAGCGGATCAGGCTGAGATTGCCAGAGAAATCTTGTACAAATTGAAAGCAGAATGAACGGGTACCCACCCGTTCATTTTTATTTTGATTGATTTTCGGGGTATAACTGAGATGGGAGAAAGGTTAATATGGTTCGAGAAAAACCTGCAGCCACAACATTTCCTCCAGCGATTGAAGCCTCGCCCGAAATATATGCTCAACTCGCCGGATTCCTGAATCAAAACATTCAAACGCATCGTCATCTGGACTGGTTTTCATCACTAGATTGGATTGGCTATCATCCCTATCTGGTCGAATTCAATGGCGATCAAATCCAGGCCGTTCTCTGCGCGGCTGCGGAAAATGCGGACGCTGCCTGGGTCCGCCTCTATGCAGCTTGCAGGGGACTTGACCCAGCAGAACCCTGGCAAAGGATGCTCCCTCAAGCGATCCAACAACTACAAGAGAGAGGCATTAAGAAACTCGCCACCCTCGTGCTGCATCCCTGGTTCGAAGCGCTGGTGAAAAAATCCAGGTTTGTTAACCGCCAAAATATCGTTGTCATGGAATGGCAGGGCACCTTCCCCAAAAAGCAGAAACTCAACCCTGAAATCACCATCCGACCCATGCACATTGATGATCTGCCAGCGGTGGAGATTATTGACCATGCAGCCTTTCCACCCCTTTGGCAAAACTCGATCCAAGGCCTGACAAAAGCCTTTGGCCAAACCGGCATCAGCACTGTGGCGATCAAAGAGGGAAAAATCGTTGGCTACCAAATCAGCACGACTATGACCATTTATGGGCACCTTGCCAGGCTGGCCGTTTCGCCGGAACATCAGCATCAGGGGATCGCCTATACGCTGATTCATGACCTGTTGAAGCAGTTTGAACGCCTTGGATTCTGGCGAATAACCGTCAACACGCAATCGGATAATAAGAATTCAGCAAAGCTCTATAACAGACTGAATTTCAAACGTACGGGAGAAGAAATCACCGTATTTGAAGTGGATATCTAAACCCAAAACAAGACACAAACCATCATTTTCCTATATCAGCGTTTTGCTAGACAAAGCACTTGTCTTGTGGCAAAATCAATACCGTCACTACGATATAAGGAGTTATATATGGGTACTGACTTAAGCAAACGAGAGCTATTGCGCCAGAATCGCATTCAACAAAAAAGACATAAAACGACGACCTTTCTATTAGTCAGTCTGGCAGCGGTTATCCTCGTTCTATTGCTGATATTCCTGCCTGATATGCTTCTTAAACTTTCCGAACCTGGATTCCCAATGGGTGACCCTGATGCCCCTGTCACTGTCTATGAATTCTCCAGCTATACCTGCAGCCATTGTTATGATTTCAACGTGAATGCAACTGAAGACTTCTTCACAAAATATGTGGATACCGGTTTAGTTTATTTTGTTTATGTCAACCTTCCAGCCAATTCTGAAAGCTCTCTCCTGGCTGCTGAGGCTTCCTACTGTGCTGATGATCAGGGGAAATTCTATGAATTCAAGGATCAAATCTTCCCCTACAGCGCCGGTGGGATGACCTTCACCGAAGCGAGCCTGGCCAATTTCGCCAGTTTAGCCGGAATGGACCCCGATACCTTCCAAAGCTGTATGGAAAGCGATAAATTTATCAGCGCTTATGACAAGGATATTAGTTTTGCTTCTGCCAATGGTGTCACAGCAACCCCGACCTTCCTGGTCAACGGCACAGATCTGGTGACGACCAATGAGCTGGAATCAACCATTGAGAAATATCTAAACAATTAATATCAGATTGACTGAAGATATTCAGAGCCTTGAAATTCAAGGCTCTTTTTATTTTAAAGCCCCCCGAAGAAGCGCTCAAGCAGCCAGGTGATCAAAGGTGTGGTGAACAAAGCTGGCAAAAAGCTCCCCGTACGTATCTTCTTGATCTCCAATAGACTGGAAATGGCAATCGCCATCAGGATCAGGCCCCCAACTGCAGTCATTTCGTTCATCATCGCAGTTGAGAAATACTGGCTGAAGAAGCCGGCCAATAACGTAATGGCGCCTTGGTAAACCAGAATGGAAAACGCAGAAAAGGCCACTCCAATCCCCAGTGAGGACGCAAAAGCGATGGAGGCGAAACCATCCAAAATGGCTTTGATCGCCAGCATCTCATAATTTCCTGTCAGGCCGTTTTGAATGGAACCTAAAATAGCAATCGGTCCGATCACAAAGACCAGAGAAGCGGTCACGAATCCCTCAACGAAACGGGAATCCCCACCCTCGCCATCCTCTTTGGGCATGAATTTGGATCTCAAGAAGAAACCCAACTTTTCCAGGCCTTCTTCAACCTTCCACCATTCACCCAAAAGCGCACCAATCAACAAGCCCCCCAATGGCACCAGAGGGTTAGCAGTGTCAATAAATGTTATCAGGCCATAGCCAAAGGTAAAAAGTCCCAGACCGGCAACAATCGTGTTGCGCAGTTTAGGAGAAAGTCTGGAACCAATGCTTACGCCAACAATTGAACCTAATAAGATCGTGCCAACATTAATGAATGTACCAATCAATCGTCAGTCCTCTTTTGCCAATCGAAAACCATCTCCCGATGAGGCGGATTCAGCGACTTCCATGATAAAAAGCAGGGAAGATAAACGGTTCAAATAAGTTGCTAAAATCGGCTTGGTGATCTCACCAGCTTCTAATAGTGCCACAACATCTCGTTCTGCCCGACGGACAACAGTTCGCGCAACGGAAAGGGCTGCACTGGCAGTGGATTCCCCCGGGATAATGAAACCTTTGGGCATCTCCGTGGCCCCTTCAATTTTTGCCACGGTTTCTTCCAGCCAGGTCACCTGTTCGGGATGCACTGAATCGAATAAGCCGGCGTTTTCGGGTGAGGCGGCGAGTTCACTCATCAACTGGTAAAGGTGTTTTTGGATCTCCAGAATCACCTCTGCCAGATGGTCACTGGTCGTCAGCGAACGAGCTAATCCAAGGAAAGCCGTGGCTTCATCCACGCTCCCGATAGCTTCGATTCGTAAAGAAGCCTTCGAGATCCGGCCTTCCCCGAGGTAACCTGTATCACCTGAATCACCCAAGCCCGTGTAGAATGGCGCCATGGATGCCCCTATTCCTCCACTGTGGGTGTTTCCACCGTGTCAGCCCCATCGGACCGACCGGAAAGGATATACCATTCATGGACGCTATTGAAGCGATCTGCGGATTCAAAGATGGGCCCAAAATTGATCCCATTGATATCCGATGATATGGCATAGGTATAAACCGGGTAAAACAATGGCAGAGATGGCAAATCTCGCATGAACAACACCTGGAAGTTCTTATAGAGCCGCTCGCGTTCCGCTATATCCACGGAGATTCGAGCCTGTTCCAGGAATTCACTTGCTGAGCGATTATCCCAGTCTGCGTAGTTCTGACCGTTCCCGATTTGGGCTTGTCCCCAAAGTGGATAGGGATCGGGATCCGGCGAGCGGGTGAAATTAATATCCACCAAAGCCGCCTGATACGTTCGGGCCTGCAAATCAGCCAGGACCTCATCATAAGGTTTGCTCTCAAGGGTCACTTTCACGCCCAGCGCTTCCCAGCCTTGTTGGATATAGCTGGCAATTTGAGCATGTTGATCGGTATCCGGATAGAGCAGGGTCAGGGCAATTTCAAGCCCCTCTTCAGTCACATAAGAAGAAGCCTCTTCATCCCAGGTGGCGCCGGAAGCCATAAAGAACTCCTTGGCACTAACTGGGTCATAGGGAATCTTCTCAAGGTCAGGGTAATAGGCCCAGGTGCTGGGCATTATGGGGCCATTGGCCTTAATCGCCTGACCGCCATAAACCTTCTCAATGATCAAATCCCGGTCAATCGCTTCCATCAGCGCACGCCGGAAATTCGCATCTTTCAGAAAACCAACCTCGTTATTATCCAAATTGAGATAGGTCATGGTCACAATGGGTTCACGGGCAGTATAAATGGAGAGCTTCGGATCTGCCAGAACCGCTGACAGAATGGATGGATCTACTTCGCCGATACCTTCAACAATACCGTCCTGATAAGCAACATAAGCAGCCTCTGAACTCGGGTAATAGCGTAGGATGATCTCATCCAAATAGGGCCTGCCTTCGAAATAGGCATCAAAGGCTTCCATCACCACCCCGATAATCTTGTCGTTTTCAACCAACAGCCGCTGGAATTTAAAAGGTCCAGTGCCGACCGGCGCCAGGTTGAAAGGATCGTCAATCAACTCTTCCAGGCCCTTACCTGCCAGGAGATGCTCAGGCAAAATCCCAAAGGTCAAATAATCGAGGAATGGTGCAAAGGCCTCAGGCAACAAGAACTGTAGCTGATATTCCGAAAGCTGCACAACCTGGACTTCCGCCCAAAGGTTTTGCAGGTCCTGCGGGATCAAAGCATGACCGGATTGCAGCAGTCCAACGGTATACATGACATCGCTAGAGGTAAACTGTTCACCATCATGCCAATAGACATCTGTCCGCAGGCTAAAATTGTAGGTCGTCCCATCCTGGGATACTCCCCACGATTCTGCCAGGTCTGCCTGTGCAATTCCCTCAGAATCGAATTTGATCAAACCGTCAAAAATCATCTTATCAACGGCATGGTCTGGGGGATTATAGATATCCAGGAAAGGGTTGAGCCGCAGGAACTCACCGACCAAAGCTTCAGTATAGACACCACCTGTGATCGGTTCCGGGGTTGAATCAACTTCCTGACCGGTATTGACCTGTTGGAGAATTAACAAAACACCAACGACCAATCCAGTGACCAATATTATGAGGAACTGCCATCTGAATTTTTTCATAGGTTTCGTTTTAAGATAAAAGGGCAACCCATTCGGCGAGTTGCCCAATTAGTCCATGTGAGATTAGAAATTTCGCCAGGGCGGTTCGAAAAGAATCGAAATTACCCAGCCATAGTCGTGACGGTGAGCAGAATCAAAATAAAGAAGACAACGCTCAGGCCGATCGTGACCCAGAACAAGACTTTTTCAATACCACGGCGTTGGGTATAAACCCCACCCGAGGGATCGCCGCCACCTGTCAGACCACCTAATCCAACACCCTTACTTTGTATGATGATACTGGCGATCAAGGCAATTGACGTTATAATCAGTGCGATGCTAAAATAATTTGCCACGGAACCTCCTTTTAACTGGAATGATTATACCCATAATCTAAAAAAACAGTCAACCCAATGAACGAAATCAAAATTGCCCTTCACATGCACACCCGATATTCAGATGGCAATGCCAGCCATTCTGAACTAACCCAAACTGCCCAAAAAGCAGGCCTGGATGGAATCATCACGACCGACCATAATATTTGGGTTCAGGACATTGAAGGATATTATGGCGAAGGTAAGCAGCGGGTGATGTTGATGGTCGGTGAAGAAATCCACGATCGCACGCTGGACCCACCCGGAAACCACATGCTGGCCATTGGTGCGCACAAGGAACTTTCACCCTTTGGCAGCAATCCGCAGCGACTAATTGACCAGATCCAAAAGCACGACGGTCTCTCATTCATCGCTCACCCCATTGAGGACCCATTACCGCGCTTTGGCGAGTTGGCCTTCAGCTGGCGAAACTGGGAAGTAAAACAATTCACGGGCATTGAACTCTGGAACCAGATGAGCGAATTCAAGAGCGTGAGCACAACTCTCACTTCAGCGGCCAGAAACGCCCTTTTCCCGGCCCGGATGACTCTTGGACCGCTGGAACGCACACTGGCACTTTGGGATGAATTGATCGCCTCACGAAAACGCAAGATTGTCGCAGTGGGCGGTGTGGATGCCCACGAGCTCGTAAAAAAGGTTGGACCCTTCAAGATCAAGCTCTATCCGTATCTGCACCAATTTAAAAGCATCACTACCCATCTACTGATCCCCAAGCCGCTGACAGGTAATTTCCTGGAAGACCGCCGGATGGTGATGGATGCGCTGAAAGCCGGCCATTGTTGGGTGGCTTATGACCTCCCGGCATTGACCGATGGATTCCGCTTCCTGGCTGATAATGACGACGGCACCTTCATTATGGGTGATACGGTACAAATCAAACGAGGGCTGACCCTTCAGATCCGTATGCCTCAAAAGGCCAATTGCCGGCTGATCAAAGATGGTGAAGTCATCAAACAATGGGAAAATAGGGAAGTCGCCACCCACCTCACCACAGAACCAGGAGTTTACCGGGTGGAAGCCCTGATCCCCTTCAAAAGGCAGCTGAGGGGATGGATATTTTCCAACCCGATTTATGCCTGGGGCTGATCCCAAAACTCTAAAAACTCTCACACACCATTTACATTTCACTGGTATACATAGTGATATCCTTTTTTCGTGAAAGCGCACGTCGGCTGTCAGAATGAGTATAATTACTCAGGATAGATAATTATGAAACTGAATTTAGATTTAATTGAAGCACATTTACGCGCCTTGTTCGAAGACGGCCTTTATAAACTCACGAACAGTGAGGGCAGCCAGTTCAACATCATTGAACAGCTTTCTCAGGTCATTCAAGCCAACCTCATCGAGAATCACAAAGGGACCGTCTACGCGCCTGACCGCTATACCTTCCTGATCCCAGAGGGGCAGATCTCTGCCTGGGAGAATCAACAGGACATTCTGGGCCAAATTACCGCCAAATTGCAATCCCTGGGGCGGATGGATGACTTCCAATTCCTCACAGAGCCTCAAATTCAGTTACAAGGCGTTCCCAATAGTCAGCAGACCGCCATCACCATTCAGGCCAGCTTTTCCTCAGAGGTGACGAATTTGCCTGATACTGCGGCTATGGAGCAGCCATTTCTGGCTGCCTCCACAACACCCCTGCCGGGAAACGCCTTTCTGGTAATTGGCGGCCGGTCCAATTTCCCCTTGCTGACCCCCATCATCAACATCGGGCGTCACTCTGATAATGACCTGGTGCTTGATGATCTCTATGTTTCTCGTCATCACGCTCAGATCAGAGCCATCAACAAACACTATGTGGTGTTTGATGTGGGTTCCACTGGCGGCATCCTGCTCAACGGGAAAAAAGTCTCCCAGGCCACCCTGCGCCCTGGCGATGTCCTAAAAATCGGGATGGTCAATCTCATCTACATCCAGGATGTCACCTCAGAGCAGGCCACCACCGCTGTCCTGATCGAGCCAGAGGATCCCCCGTTTGGAGATAATCACGAATGAACTCATTGCTACTCTTCATCCTTCGTCTGCTTGTTCTGTTATTGCTCTATCTTTTCATCGGATGGATCGGATATACCATTTTTATGGACCTTCGGAAATCCACCGAAAAGGATGGTAAAGCGTTTATCGCCCCCATCACCCTGATCCCACTCGGAGAAGACCTGGTCGAACCAAAGCAATACGCTCAACCGGAAATCATCATCGGCCGTGACCCGGCCAATGTCTGCCACCTTGAGGACAGCACGGTGTCACTCCGGCATCTGAAATTATTCTATCGTAATCAACATTGGTGGGCCGAAGACCTCGAATCCACCAATGGGTCCTATCTGAACGGCGACCCGCTGCTGTCCCCTGTCATCCTGACGGATGGCGACGAATTACAACTCGGACAAGTAAAAGTTACCGTCAACCTTAATTGAGATTGAAATATTGGAGTATCCCATGAACGAAACCCCTGTACTGGCCGTAATTGGCGGCACTGGACTATACGAATTCGATGACATCACTGACATCGAGACCCTTAAAATCTCCACACCCTTTGGTGATCCAAGCTCCCCTATCATCACCGGGCGGCTCAACGGTAAAAAGGTTGCGTTCCTGGCCCGGCATGGGCTTGGCCATACCTTATCTCCCTCGGATGTACCTTATCGGGCCAATATCTACGCTCTGAAGTCCTTAGGGGTGAGACGGATCGTCAGCGTGAGTGCTTGCGGCTCTCTGCGTGAAGCCTATGCACCCGGCCATATCGTCATTCCCGACCAGATCTTTGATTTCACCCATAAACGAGATCGCAGTTTCTTTGGCAAGGGACTTGTGGCGCACGTCAGTGTGGCAGAACCTTTCTGCGAGTCACTTTCGGACATCCTTGAAGAGTCTGTCAAAACCCAAAATGCCCCATATCACCGGGGCGGCACCTATATCACGATTGAAGGGCCTCGCTTTTCCACCAAGGGTGAATCCCGAGTGTACCGCCAGTGGGGTCTGGACATCATCGGCATGACCGCCTCACCAGAGGTCTTCCTGGCCCGTGAGGCAGAAATATGCTATACCACTATGGCCCATGTCACCGATTATGACGTCTGGCATGCCAATGAAGCTCCTGTAACAGTGGAAATGCTGATTAAGACCCTTTCCAAGAACGTTAAACTGGCCCAGGAGACCATCCGCACAATGGTGGATATGATCGATCCTGAGGCCAGCTGCGAATGTGAAAACGCGCTGGGCAGTGCCCTTACCACCGATCCGAAAGCCATTGATCCCCAAAAGCGTGAAGAGGTGGATCTGCTGGTCAGGAAGTACCTGGCATAACCGTGTATCGCTTTTTCCCTATTCGTGAGCAGGATTCCAGGACGGACCGACTGCAAAGCCGCCTGCTGATCATCGCGGCCTTATTGGTCCTCGCTCTGGCGGCGACTCTGACCATCAGCACTGCCGTCCGCTATCACAGCACCAGTGAGGATTACCGCTGGACGCACTGGTTAGGCGTGTTGGGCTGGTTTTCTGTGTTTGCCGCCCTGAATTGGCAATCCAGCCGGAAGCTCCCCCACCGTGATCCCTACCTGCTGCCAATTGTGGCAGCACTGACGGGTATTGGCCTGATGATGGTCTGGCGGCTTTTTCCCAATATGGGCCTGCGCCAAACCGTCTGGCTGATCCTTTCCGGTGGGATTGTTTTTCTGGGTTTCCAATTCCCTCAATTCCTGACGATCCTCAAAAAATATAAATATATTTGGCTGGTATTGGGTCTGGTCCTGGTTGCCCTGACGATCATCTTCGGTGAAAACCCAACCGGTTTTGGCCCGGCTTTGTGGCTGAACGTTTTTGGCTTCTATTTCCAGCCTTCCGAACCGCTCAAGCTCCTGATGGTCATCTATCTCTCGGGTTTCTTCACCGATCGGCTGATCCTGAAGAAAAACACCCTGGCGCCTGTCCTGCCAACCTTATTTGTCATTGGGCTGGCCCTGGTGTTATTGGTCACCCAGCGTGACCTGGGCACCGCGATCATCTTCATGGCCATCTATCTGCTGATGCTATATTCGATCAACGGCAGCCGCTGGATCCTTTGGACCACACCCTTAGCGTTGATCGCAGCCGGTGTGGTTGGCTATTTCTTCATTGATATCGTCCATGTTCGACTCTATACCTGGCTGCACCCCTTCTCCGATCCCACCGGCACTTCTTATCAGATCATCCAATCGATGATCGGGATTGCCTCCGGAGGCACCCTGGGGGCAGGTTTAGGAATGGGCAGCCCGGGCTTGATCCCAGTTGCCATTTCTGATTTCATTTATGCTGCGCTTGGTGAAGAACTGGGCCTGGCTGGATTGGCAGTCGTTGTTGGACTGATCAGTCTATTGATCTATCGAGCCATAAAAAGGGCCAACCAATCCAGCGATCTTTTCAACCGCCATTTGGCAATTGGGATAGCGTATTATTTCGGTTTCCAGAGCATATTGATCATCGGTGGCAATGTTGGCCTGCTCCCCCTCACCGGGGTCACCCTACCCTTTATTTCGTATGGCGGGTCCTCCCTGCTGATCTCGTTTATCGCCCTGGGCATTCTGATTACCATCAATCAAATTCCCGAAGAACACACAGTCCTGCAATCAACGCCGCAGAGCCGCAGAATCAACTGGTCAACCATCGTCCTGGTCGGTCTGCTGATCGTCGAATTCACCGTAACAACCTTCTATGGCTTCTGGTTTAAAGCCCCTCTGGTTGAGCGGCCTGAGAACCCCCGCTGGGCGGTTGCGGATCGGTTTGTCCCATTGGGCAATATTGTGGATCGCAATGGCCAGGTCATCATCACCAGCATCGGTGAGATCGGTGATATCAGCCGGACCGCCACTTACCCTGCGCTCTCTTCCGTTGTCGGCTATACCAGCTCCATCTATGGGCAAACCGGCATTGAAGCCTCCATGTATTCCTATTTACGCGGTCTAACCAGCGAACGCAGCCTGAAAGATGCGCTCATGGAGTGGGTCAACAACCAGCCACCGGAGGGCTTGAATGTCCGCCTAACCCTGGATCTGAGCCTTCAGCGTGTGGCAGATGACCTTCTAGGAGATGAACATGGTGCAGTAATCCTGATGAACGCGGAGACCGGTGAAATCCTGACAATGGCCTCCCACCCCTATTTCAACCTCGATACCCTGGCGGAAGATTGGGCCTCCTTCAGCGATGAAGAAAATGGACCGCTGGTCAACCGGGTGACCCAGGGTGCCTACCCCATCGGCGGCACGCTGTTCCCCTTCCTGCTGGCTGACCAAATCAACCTTCTGAATACATTCACCCGGCCGGAAACAATCCTCTCCAGTCTCTCCGCTGGTCCAGGTTGCGCAACAGCACCGGAAACCCTGGACTGGGCTTCGATTGTACAATACGGGTGCGTGAACGCCCAGGCTGATCTAGCCAGCTATATTGGCCTGGCCCCGGTATCGGATCTCATTCAAAATCTGGGATACTACACCAGCCCTGATCTTCGCCTAACGGTTGCAGAAGCCGCCCAAACCGGAATAACCGACGATTGGGAATTCTTCACCGGGCAAGACCTGAGCATCAGCCCATTGCAGTTGGCAATTGCAGCCAGCGCCCTATCCAATGATGGCGTCTTGACAGCACCTCGGATTGTCAACGGTTATGAGGATGAAAACGCAGCCTGGGTAACCCTGCCGAAACTGGGATCGGCCAGTACAGCCTTCACTTCTTCACAAGTGGAAAGCTTAACAACATTACTCGAAAACGAGACCGCTTTGCAATGGCAAACAGTCTCCAGCACGGAGACCGACGAAGGCGACCCAATCACCTGGTTTGTCGCAGGCTCCACACCCAACTGGCAGGGGCAACCCTATGTGATCGTGGTGGCCCTGGAAGCCAAAAATCCGAACCAGGCTACACAGATTGGTCTGACCCTCTTAAACCAGGCCATGAACCTTTCAACCAGTAACTAGTCAAGACCACCCGCATAGCGGGTGGCTTGACCTGACCCTATAAGGGTCTTTTACTTGCGGCACCTCAAGGTGCCGCTTTCACTTCGTTCAAGCCTGGTGCACCGATTACCTAGCTACCCCTAAAGGGGTCTTCTGCTTCTTTCGTTGTGATCTTATCCGTCATCTGGTCGTGTTTCTCTTGCTCCCTCACATACTTCGCTATGGTCGCTTCGTTCAACCCCACCGTGCTCACAGAGTATCCTCTCGACCAGAAATGCCGATTCCCATACTTGTACTTCAGATTCCCATGTCGATCAAATATCATCAGAGCACTCTTCCCTTTCAGGTATCCCATGAAGCTTGATACACTGTACTTCGGGGGGATTGATACGAGCAGATGAATATGATCTATCATCGCTGTCCCCTCTATGATCTCTACACCTTTCCATTTGCATAGATCTCTTATTATCTCCACTATGCTCTCTTTGTACTTGGCTTACACAATCTTCCTTCTATATTTTGGCGTAAATACTATATGATATTTACACATCCATTTTGTGTGTGCTAGACTCTTAACCATAGAAATCACTCCTTTCCGTTTGGCGGCTTGAACATCTGCCATTCTACCGGAGTGATTTCTTTCCTATAAGCCTTTGGCTTCCACCGGCTTAGCCGGTGGTTTTCTGTTTCGGGCGTTCCGCCCTCAACTCCCTAAAGGGTTAACAAAAAAAAGGACTGCTTTCGCAGTCCTTTTTCTCCATAAATTTCTATTCTCAGATCACTTTGACAAAGCGGCGCTTGCCAACCTGAACAATGGAACCAACAGAGAGAATCATAAAAGGATCTGTAACTGCCTCGCCGTCAATCTTCACACCATTTTGCTGGATCAATCGCCGGGCCTGACTTTTGCTCTTCACCAGGCTGCTATCCACCAGCACATCCAACAGAACCGGCTCTCCTTCAGGGTGGAACTCAGGAATCTCATCAGGCATGTCGCCCTTCTGGAACATGTTGATGAATTCTGTCTTGGCGTGTTCGGCGGGTTCATCACCGAAGAAAGCAGAAGTGATCTCCTTTGCCAATTCCATCTTGGCATCACGGGGATGCAGATCCCCATTTTCCATCGCCTTTTCAAAGGCTTCAACCTGCTCATTGGTCCAGCGGGTCACTAGGCGGCTGTAGCTGCCCATCGCCTTATCCGGAATGCTCATCACCTTGCCGAACATATCCTCAGGGGTCGTCTCCAGGGGGATATCGTTGCCAAGGGACTTGCTCATCTTCAATTCCCCATCCGTGCCGGGGAGAATTGGCAGGATGATGCCGATATTTGGTTTCTTATCAAAATAGGCCATGATCTTCCGGCCGGCGGTCATGATATTGAACATCTGATCGGTGCCGCCCACCTGGACATCCGTATCCAGCTTATAGGCGTCGTAACCCTGCAAGATCGCATAGAACAGCTCGTGGAAGTAGACCGGCTCGTCCTTATCCCAACGTTTGCGGAAATTCTCACGGGTCAGGAATTGCTGAATGGTGAAATTGGATGCCATATAGATCATGTCCTTAAGCATCAGGTCATCCAGCCATTCTGCGTTATAGCGCAAATCGGTCTTTTCCCGGTCCAGAACCTTGAAGGCCTGGGTGGCATAGGTCTCAGCATTCGCCTGGACCTGTTCCTGGGTGAGCACGGGGCGCAGTTTGTCCTTATCCGAAGGATCGCCGATCAGGGAGGTATAGGTCCCGATTAGAAAGATCACATGGTGGCCCAATTCCTGGAACTGGCGCAGCTTCCGCATGGTCACTGTATGGCCAATATGCAGGTCAGGTTTAGTTGGGTCATAACCACAATAAATGCGCAGCGGCCGTCCTTCTTTTTCTGCCAGGATCAGCCGTTCCCGCAGTTCTTTTTCCATCATCTTGCGGGTGGTGTCATCACCATAATCGGTTCCCCGCATCAAATATGCTACTTGTTGGTCAATGTTCATTGTTGCCTCCTGAAACAAACGCATCCAATAAAAACTATAGGGCAAAAATAAAACGCGCCCGTCAATCAAGGCGCGTTCTCTGCCCTTGACGGGTGCAACTTTTAACTAGGCGTAATAATTAAATGAATTACTTCTCATAGGATAATTATAACGGGAATTTGAGGAAATTACAGTCCCACTCATTAAAAAAGGTGCGCTTTCAAAATCAATCACTTTCACGCCAAGCGTTCCAAAGCTGATATAATCAAATCTGGTGTGCCATGAATGAACCGGTATTAGTTTTAAACGCTAATTTCCAACCCATCAACATCACCTCGACGTACCGAGCAATCAATATGGTCCTGGCCGAGAAAGCCACACTGGTGATGAATGGTCGAGGAGTCATCCATAGCGTTTCCGAAGTCTTTCCCCTGCCCTCCGTCATCCGGCTGAACCGGATGGTCAAACGCCCCCGCCCCATCGTAAAACTGACCCGCAAGGAGATCTTCCGACGCGATAATTTCACCTGTCAATATTGCGGCCGGCAGACCAATACACTAACCATTGACCATGTCATTCCCAGGCACATGGGTGGAGAAACCACCTGGAGCAATGTGGTCACAGCCTGTTCCCGATGCAACCATCTCAAAGGCGGCATGACTCCAGAACAATCCGGAATGGTGCCGCTGCGCAAACCTCAGGCCCCACCCAGCACCGCTGTTTACCTCTTTGGTAAACACACGCACGAAACCCAGGAATGGCAGGAATTCCTGGTTGGTTGGTAGTACTTAATTTCTTGGGGGAAAGTTTAATTCAATTCCAGCGCCATTAAATCTTCTGCAACCAGAACATCACCATTGAATGTCATGCCGGCTTCAGCAGCCAGTTCTTCCGGATCAGCTTGGGGTGAATAGTGGATCAGCACCAGGGTATCAACCCCCGCTTGAGCCGCTACCTCGCCAGCCTGAGCCGCGCTGGTATGTCCTGCTGCGAACCCTGCAGCTTCATGGATCAGCACATTGGCCCCCATTGCCAGCCGGATGACCGGATCGCAAGGACTGGTGTCGGTCGAATAAGTAACAATTCCTTCCGGCATCATCATCTGCAGACCAATGGCAGGGATCATATGGCAAACCGGTGAGGCCATGATGGTCAATTCCTCATCCGCAATGACGGGTGCCATTTCTTCAGGTGGCAGGGCATGAAGTTCAACCGGGTAACAACCTGTCCAGGCTTCCCACTCAAACAAGGCCATCAACTTTTGAACTTTTTCCAGATTTGCTTCTTGGCCGTGGAGGGTCAAAGGCTGTTTCCGGCCCATCAGCCACAAGTCCATCAACATCAACGGCAGGCCATTGACATGGTCCGGGTGGAAATGAGTCAGGATCACATCTGTCAGCGCCAATGGGTCCACCCCAGCCTGTTCCAGCCGAACAATCGGATTACCTGAGCAATCAACCAGCACCTTTCGCTGGCCGGATTCAAGAATGAAATGGGCATTGTGATGCGTTGCATCAGGTACTGCACTGGCTGTTCCTAAAAATGTGATCTTTGACATGCTTTTTCCTAAAATCTTCTTTGCTGATTATTTTTCGCTGTTCAGATCGTCTGAGGAACCATCATCAGCCGATTCTTGTTTATCTCTCTTGTGCCGCCAGAACAGGAACCCAGCCGAAGCCACTGCGATGACCAGCATCAGGGTCTGGTTGGCATTGATGCCGCCGACCAGGCTGTTATCCAACCTGAGGAACTCCATTAAAAAGCGGAATACTGGGTAGGAGATCAGATAGGTCAGGAACACATCCCCGCCCTTGAGCTTGTCCGCATATTTGCGGGAAAACCACAACAGGAAAACCATATTTAACAGGTTGAAAATGGATTCGTAAAGGAAGAGTGGATGATAGGTCGCCACGTCCTTAAACTGCGGTAAACGGTAAGCCGGTTCAATTGTGATCGCCCAGGGTAAGGTCGAAGGGCTGCCATAAACCTCCTGGTTGACGAAGTTCCCCCAGCGACCAATGGCCTGTCCCAACGCCAGGCCTGGGGCAAAAACATCCGCCCAAGCACCAAATTGAAGTTTGCGCTTCTTCGCGTAAAGGTAAAAAGCCAGTGCACCACCGGCAATTGCACCAGGGATGCCCAGGCCGCCCTTCCAGATCGCAATCGCATCCAAAGGGTGTGTCAGGTAATACCAGGTGGTGATCCCCTGCTCCACCATTGAGGCCGGTGGGGTAAGGATATGCCAGATCCGCGCGCCAATCACGCCGCCAAGCACAATCCAGGTCAGGCTATCCAATACGACTTCCGGGTCTTTACCCTGCCGTTTTGCCTGATAATAACTTAAAATCGCTGCTGCAATGATCCCCCCCAACAATATCAAGGCATAATAGCGGATCGTCAGCGGTCCAATTTGAAATCCTTCAACCATGCTAATCTTCTTTCTTTAGCGCTTCAGGCTCCTGTGCATTCACTGCCTGCCTGCGGACATAAAAGAACCTCTGAAAGGCTGTAAAATGGGTCAAAATGGCCAAAATCCAGAGGGAAATTTCCGGATAATTAAAGATAATACCGGGGATCAAGACGATATAGCGTTCTGCCCTTGTAAGCAGCCCTACTTTTGCGGAGTAGTTCAGTGCTTCGGCCCTCGCACGCATATACGAAACCATCACCGATCCCAGAGCGGCAAAGAAGATGAGGACAGCCCCTCGCCAGTTGTTCAGATGATAAAAGTGAATCAGCAGGCCGGTATAAAGCACGATCTCAGAATAACGGTCAGTTACCGAATCGAAGAATGCGCCAAAGCGGCTCTCTTCCCCTCGCAATCTGGCCAGGCTGCCATCCAGCGCGTCCAACGGGCCCACCAGCATGGCCACCAGCCCGCCCCAGGTCAGCTTATCAAAAGCAATCAGAACGCCTGCCAGGATATTGCCCACCACACCAATAATCGTGATGGTATTCGGTCTAAGACCAATCCGTTGAAAGAAACCGGCAATGGCATTAAGCCATCCGGCGAATAATCGTCGTAGAAACGCGGTAAATGTCTTTGATTCAGTGGGGTTTGGCAAGGTCATAATTTAAGTCTATCACAATGTCTTCGGTAGCCGCGGAGACTTATTCCTCTGAGTTGTCATCATCCAGTTCAATCAGGATCTCACGTTCACGCCCGCCACCCTGAGACGGCCCCAGGATGCCCTTTTCTTCCAACTGATCCACCAGCCTGGCTGCCCGCGGGTAACCCACCCGGAGCTGCCGCTGGAAAAAGGATGCACTGGCATGCCCCTCTTTGCGGATCAGGGCAATAGCCTCATCAATCAGCGCTTCGTCCTCATCCTCATCATCCCCGATACCCACCTTTTCTTCCCAGGGAGGCGCTTCAGTATCATCATAACGGTCCTGTTTGGGTGGTTCACCCTGGTCTTCGTTCTTCTGCCACCAGCGGATCACTCGGTTCAGGTCCCTGTCCGTGACAATCACGCCTTGAGCGCGAATGGGCAGCCCAACTTCGGGATGGAGGAAGAGCATATCGCCCTTACCCAGCAGCGTTTCTGCACCGCTGGTATCCAGGATAACCCGGGAATCGATCGAGGATGCAACCGTGAAGGAAATCCTTGTCGGGAAGTTGGCCTTAATCAAACCTGTCACGACATCGGTGCTGGGCCGCTGAGTCGCCACGATCAGGTGAATGCCAATCGCTCTGGCTTTTTGCGCCAGGCGCACCAGGGTATGTTCCGTCTGGTCAGGTGCGGAGATCATCAGGTCGGCCAGCTCATCAATCAGAACCACAATCTTCGGCAAGGTTTTCTTCCCCTGCCGTTTCATCTTCATGTTATAGGAATCAATGTTTCTGGCGCGGGCTTTTTCTAGCAGTTTATAACGGTAATCCATCTCAGCGGTGGCCCAGCGCAAGACGCCCAGGATCCGCTCGATTTCCGTTTCCACACTGCCCATCAGATGCGGCATACCGTTGAAGCGCATCAACTCCACCCGCTTGGGGTCGATCATCGCCAGCTTCAAATCCTCTGGCGTGTTATTCATCACCAAACAAGCCGTCAGGGCTGTGATACAGACACTCTTCCCGGATCCGGTCGTCCCAGCAATCAAAAGGTGCGGCATCGTAGAAAGGTCAGCCACAACAGGTCGCCCGGACACATCCCGCCCCAAGGTTAATGCCAAAGGAGAATTGACCCGGCTGAACTCTTCCGATTCGATCAGCGGCCGCAACTGGACCTGAGCAGCATTCGGATTGGGAATTTCAATACCCACATAGGATTTGCCCGGCACGGGCGCTTCAATCCGCAACCGCTCAGCGGAAAGCGCTAAAGCCAGGTCCCTCTGCAGGGATGAAATCTGTGAAACACGGACCTTTTGTTTGTCCTCGTCTGTTTTGTCAATATATCCCGGTTCAACCGCAAACTGGGTCACAGTCGGGCCGGTGCGGAAACCAACCACCTTGGCGGGAATGCCAAATTCCGCCAGTGTTTTTTCAATCAACCCAGCCGTGAGATTAATTGAGCGCTTATCCGGCCGGTATATTTCACCTTTTTGGAGCAGATCTAGCGGGGGCAAGGCTTCTGATCGCTCTTGTGGGTTCACAGCCGCCTCGTCCGCCATATCAGGTGTATCAAATGATTTCCTGAATTCCGGCGGGAGGTAAACCTGTTTCTTCGGCTGTTCCACAGGCTCTTCCGGTTCTTCTTCTGGTTCCGCAACAACCGCAGGCGCTTGCCGGCTGAACTGAATACCTTCCTCATTGATCAATGCTGATTCATTGATTCGGGCATCAACCGCTTTCTCCAACTTGGGCACAAGATCCAACACTGCGATCAATGCGATCCCAAAGAGAATAAAGAGAATTAAGAATGCGAATGTGGGACCGACCGCTGAACGGAAGATCTCTGCAATCCCCCAACCCACCAGACCGCCCAAATCCTGACCGGTTTCAGCCTCAGAAATGGTCGCACCGTCAATGACGGAAAGTAGACCCATCAAAGAGAATACAGCAAATTCAATGCCGATGATTTTGCCCAATGGCACCCGCTCTGGCGGATGTTTCCGCCAGCGGACGACCTGCAGGGCAATCACGACCAGAGCTGCCACAAGCAGAAAACGTCCCAATCCAAGCCAACGCGCCAGAAAGTCCGAGAGCGGTGAAATCAGTGCGCCCTGGGTGACGCCAATCGAGCCCAACAACAAAATCGCTGCAAATGCAAATAACAGAACCCCCAGAAGGTCCCAGCCATAACGGAGGAATCGCTGAAACACATCCACAGTCTGAGATTGCCAATCACCGTCCTTGAACAGGCCGGGCTGCTTCGAATCTGTTGTTTTCTTACCGCTTGTCTTGGGTTTATTTGCCATTATTCAATCGTAGGGTCTTCCAGTTTCAGACCAAGTCTGCGTTTTTTCGGATCAACATGTAAAATGCAAACGTTAACAACCTGGCCCTTATAAAGGAAATCGTCAATATGAGTACATCCGTCAGGAAAGCTCATTGAAGATATATGGATCAATCCTTCAACGCCTTCTTCCAAACGGGCAAAAGCGCCATACTTCACCACGCTGGTGATTGTAGCCGGAACAACGTCACCTGGCGCCATTTTATCTACCAGGATCTCCCACGGGTTTTCAGTCAACCGCTTCAAGCTGAGCGCAATCCGACCTTTATCCTCAGATACCTGCAGCACCAGAGTGGTCACAGTCTCACATACTTTGAGAATATCCGATGGGCTGATCACGCGGCCCCAGGAAAGTTCTGAAACATGAATCAGCCCTTCCAAACCGCCCAGATCCACAAAAGCGCCAAAATCGGTCACATTCGTAACCACGCCTTCAACCACATCACCAATCTTTAGGCTGTGCAGCAACTCCCGCCGACAACCCTCACCTGCCAGAGCCGCCCGTTCAGAGAACACAACCCGCTCTTTTTCGGGTTCACATTCGATGATTTTTAAAGCTATACTTCGATCCAAGTAACTGGTGAAATAAGTCTCGCGATCATCATCCGAGAGTTCGGCTGGCACATCAATAAGGTGCGATGCCGGGACAAAACCATGAATATCATCCCCGGCCACAAGGATCCCACCTCGGTTAAATCCAACAACATTCAGGTTCACGATCTGGTCATTGGTGTAGATCGTTTTAATGCGATCCCAATTGACCGTTGATTTCGTCACCTCCTCTGTTGTTATTCCAGAGACAACTACTGATCCAGTCTGTTCAACTGAAAAATCACTTTGCGGTTCATCTAAGAGCACAGCCGCCCACCAATTTTCATCTGGCTCCCCGGGCGGGATCCTCCGACTACCATTAATCTCCCTGGTTTTCATTTCAATCATTCCTCCCCAATATTGGTAACATACGCCTTATTCCTCTTCGCGAGTGGCCATTTCCATGCCAATAATCACTTTCGAGACCTCTTCCAAAGCGACCCGCTGTTTACGGTAAAGATCCGCTTCCGACATTGCTAAACGTGCAGCCACTTCCCGGACCTTCCGCCCCTCTAAAAATTTTAACTCTAATATATTATATAATATCCACTCTCCTGTAAACCGTCTTTCACCCTCAGGTTTAATATTGTCTACGGCAGACTTTAATATCGCACGAAGTGCATTGGCTGGATTGCCATCGTAGTCCTTCACTGCAGCCTGAACAATATTCAGGTTCAGCAAGGGGCTTTCCGTTAGCTTGGGCCCTCCCCAGTAATGTGATAAGGCGTCCTTGACCCAGGAGACGAAATCCTCATCCGGTAAATCCACTTCATCCAATAATACACCGATTTTGTTATAACTTGAAGCAGCCCGTAACTGCTGGATCAATGCAACCTGGGGCTGTAAAGATTCCAGAGATTGGAAAACCTGTTGCTGCATGCGCCAATCACGTAAAGCAATCGCCACTCTGACCGCCAAAAGGTTGATGGAATGGAGATATTCCTCATCCATTTCCCGGTCCAGTTCCCACTGGAAGCCCAAAAGACCCAATAGCACCTGGCTATTTTGGGGGTCATCGTAAACCAGCGGGACCAATAAATGCCCATTCCAATACTTGAAATCTCCCTGAAGATCTGATTCCTTTTCCAGAGAGAGATCTACCAGTTCATCCGATTCTTCAATAGCCTTGAATGCGTTTTTATCGCCGGTGGTGGTCAGCAATTCCAACTTGCTGCCATTCATCATCGCGATAAACGCCTCATGCACCTGTAAAAGGTCACAGACCGTAGCTGTGACGATCTCAAGGAACTGGCTCAAGTCCGACCGGGTCAATAAATGATCCTCCAAAGATTGGATCATTGCGACATCTTTACGATCGCTGCCATAAAAAAGGAGGCGCTCCCAAAACGGTGCCAAGATCGTGATGATATATTCCAGGAATAAAATGGTCACAACCATAAAGATTGGGACAAAGGCATTATATTGTTCACCCCAGAGCAAGCCTAGCCGGCGCACAATCGTCGTAACCGCCAAAGCTATCGAAGCTGTGAAGGGTCCTCGCAAAAGCCACTTAAATAAACGGCTCTTGACCAGGCGGTCAGGCCAGGTGACGCCAAAAAAGGCCACGGAATAGGCCATGATAACCAAGAACACACCGACTGCCACACTGCTCAGACTGACCAAAATCCAAAAGACAATCGAGTTCAGGGCGATCAGGCCAGAGCCCGTTAGCAAGAAGGGGAAAATCCCAATCGCTGCGACGGTTGCACCTGCCAGCAGGTAGATCATTCGCCGACGGCTGGTCTTGGTCACTGTCCGTTGGTAGGCCCTGAACTGTAATGAGCCGGCCACCAGCATCACAGCAATATAGTAAAAGGAAAATAATTTCGTGAAGAAATTATGTGTTAGATAAGGTACGGGAGAATCCACAGGTGTGTAGGTCCCGATCAGAATATTTAGTGGGATCATCACTACCAGAACTAACGAGAACAGATAGGTCAACCGAACCAGCCAATAACGTCTGCCGCGGCTGGGGCGTCCTGTGATGGTTAGCAATGAATCAGAAAAATGAAGATAGGTTGCAGGCAGGAAAACGATCCCAACCCATTTCAACTTGAGCATCAACTCAACCAATGCCACATTCGCGCCCACAGTTGCAATCGAGTGCATTGTGAAGACAATTACAACGCTGGTCAGGATCAGGATGAAAGCCCGTGCGACGTTTTCCCGCAAATTGAAAGCAAAGGCATACAACAACAGCGAAAACGCCGTGATAGCCACACCAGCCGACAAAATTTGGCTGATGGTCTCAATCGCTTCATCCCAGTAAATACTTAGAAACATAGGTGAGCCAGCCCTATCTCACAAATCTACTAAAGAATAAGGCCATATCCTGATTGGGGTAGTAATTATCACGGAACCCACAGAATGTGAGGCCCATCTTCTCTGCGAGCGCCACAGCGGGGTCATTCCGGGATTGCATCTCCATCATCACATAGGGGTAATTGCGGCTGGAAGCCATATCCATTACAGCTACCATCAACCCGCTGGCAATCCCCTGGCGGCGCATCGGCGTTGATACCACCAAATCACTTACCCGCAGCACTTTTTCCCCGTGCTCCACGAGGACCTTGATATAGCCAACCGGCTGATTCTCCAATAGAGCCACCAGAAAAGCTTCAACCTGACCTAACGCGCCGAAAATTAGTTCCTTGCTCCGGGGATAAGGTACAAAAACGCGCCTGGGTAAATGGGTTCGCCGCAAACCAGCCTGCAGGTTCTGGGGATCAGTTTCCATTGTGACCTGCCAGACAAATTCACTGTAATACCCATGCTCAAAGGCTGTCAGGCTATCAATATCATGCTGATCGACTGGACGAAGTTCAATTTCTGGCATAGTTCCACCTATTCTTCAGACACAACTTCAACGGTGATAATACAGGGTGTCATATCATTCCCTTCATTATCCAGGGGTACGAGCTGCAATAAATAGACACCGGGGGTTAACGAATTGGTATACCAATAGCCTAAAAGCTCATCAAGCTTCAATTGATTCCCAGCCGCAATGGTCGTCCAGCTGATCGCACCGGTGGGTGAAAACTCATATTTATATGAACCGAAATTTTCAGGATTCATCGAGCCAATGATCTCAACCGTGCCACTGATCGTATCGCCATCCGCAGGAAAAGTGATTTCAACTACCTCAGGGATACAGTCGGATACCAATGTATCCTGTCCAACGGTTGCGGTTGGTACGAGAGTAGCTTCCTCCGGCTCTACCGAGACGGTCAGCGTCGCAAATGGGTTTTCTGGTGCTTCGGTGGCGCTCACCTGGATGGAAGGCATCCTCGGGCCAACAATGGTAACAATCAGAAATTCGCCAATAATGAGGAATAACAACAAAGCAAGGCCCGTGGTAGATGTCACCAGCTGCCGCTGCGCCATAGATCGCTCCAGCCCAAAGACTGACCTTTGCCACTCCTTGAGCGCGATCAGGAACCTTCTTGTATAAACGAGGAATCCCAGGATCAGGACGACAAATATGCCAACGCCATAATCGACCAGACCTCGCAGAATATTATTGAGAAAATTTTCCATAAAAGATGCAGGTTAGAAAAAATTTGTAATTGTTTTGGCCTAGAGCCTTGATAATGTCCCGCGGATCAATCCGGTCAGCTTGGGTACAAGAACCTGCCCTGCTTCCAGAACCTCTTCATGGGTCGTTACCGTGCTGCCGTCCAGGTTGGCCTTATTCGAGATGCCGGAAATACCCAGCACACGCATGCCGCTATGCCGGGCAATAATGACCTCCGGCACAGTGGACATACCCACGGCATCCGCACCGATGGCTTTTAGGAAGCGTAGTTCAGCCGGCGTTTCAAAAGAAGGCCCCGCTAATCCAACATAGACACCCTCCTGATAAGGAATATCAGCGTCGTCACAAGCCTCTCGAGCTGTTGCAAGCAGTTCGCTGTCATAAGGCTGGCTCATATCCGGGAACCGAACCCCAAACTCTTCCATATTGGGTCCAAACAAGGGATTTGACCCGCCCATCCCGATCAGATTGATGTGATCAGTGATCAGCATCAGATCGCCGGGGATGTAATCCGGGTTGATTGCTCCAGCCGCGTTGGTCACAACCAGCGTTTCGCAGCCCAGACGTTTCATCACACGCACGGAGAAAGTGGTCTGCCCCATCGTATATCCTTCATAGAAGTGAGTCCGCCCTTGAAGGATAAATACAGTCTTCCCCTCGAGTTCACCAATCACCAGGCGGCCCTTATGGCCCTGCACAGTCGAAATCGGCCAGCATGGGATTTCCTGGTTGGGGATAATTGTGGCCCCATCAACACTGTCTGCCAGCGGCCCCAGGCCTGTGCCCAGGATCATACCAATTTCTGGCTTAACTTCAATTCGGGACCGAATGGCGTCTACCGCCCGATCAATATCCGTCATCGTAATAAATTCACTCATAAAATTAACCTCTTTAAATTGGTTAGGACTCCTAATCCATTATAACACCCGTTCATTTTTAAGGGATTTTCATACCTTTAATAATAAAAATTCCTTACCATTTGGTAAAATATCCAAGTAAATCAAAACACATAATAAAGGGGAAGTGAAATGTCTCACCCGGATATGCAAAACGGGAAAATCCTGCAAAAACTATTCGGCCGACGCCATAAAGACAAAGTCTTTTGGGCAAACATGGTCACCCATTGGAAAATACTGACACCCGAGAAGAGACACAAAATGCTGGCAGGAGCAGCCTTCGGTCTGGTTTTATTAATTGCAATTATTACAGTTGGATATTTCCTCTTCGGAAAAACCTTCATTTGGTTTCAATATTATTATTTCTTCAATCCAGGGTTATAACCATAAACGGGATATAATCATTATCCAACCGGTTCATACTCTGGAAATTACTGCAATGGCAAAAGAAAAGAAACCAAACAACCCCCAACCCCCCAAGCCCTCTCTGCTCCAGGCCCTGATGTCCCGTGCTGAATGGGACAAAGACTATAAAGGTGACCTTCAGGAGCAATGGAAAAGTATGAACAATGGCGAACGGGCCAGATTTATTGCGGGTGCAGTCTTTGCACTGACCCTATTTATCGCTGCTCTGGTCGGGGTCTATTTTGTGATCAATTTCCTAAGACAATTAATATTCGTATCCCCTACCCCCTAAAACAAAAACTCTCGGTTTGCACCGAGAGTTTTCTTTTTATAAATTAAAAGAATTTCTGACTAGAAACCTTTGACAGCATTGCCCATCCAAAGCAGGACAAAGCCTACAACCACGAACCAAATTGCATAAGTCGAAACGAATGGGATACTGGGGACAACTTCACCGAGAACACCAAGCACGGCGAAAATCGTCGCAATCCAAAACACATTCTTCTTAGGGGGAGTTAGTCGCATAATATTAATTCCTTTCGTAATATTGATTTAACTATAAAATATAACACTTCGAAACTAAAAAGGTTACAACCCTATGAAAATTCTCCTCCGGGAATTTCTTGAGCATTCAAATTCATTCACAACAAGAGCCGTATCAAACCAGCCCTTAAACCCCATGATTATCTCAGGTAAACCGCTACTTCTTTTCCACGATCAGGACATATTTCACAACGGAAGTCGCACCCATTGCCAGAAACTTTGGCGTTGAAATGGGTATGACCGCCATGACTTCCCCATCCAGTCGATTCAAGAATAGCTCCAACTTTTCCTGCACGGAATCTTCGTCAACTTCAACGCGATGAACCATGTATTTCATGATTTCTCCTTTTGAGAGTTACAGGGTTGAGTGGCGCACTTGTATAGTCATTATATATTTTTTTATCCAGGTTTCAAAACCGCTAAGTTCTTAAATAATTAAATAAATCAAACAAAATTTACTCATTAATGTAGGCTTTTGGGAAAACAAAAATCTCCCGATAAACGGGAGATTTATTTTAGTGGCGAGAGGCGGATTTGAACCGCCAACCAATGGCTTATGAGTCCACTGCTCTACCATTGAGCTACCTCGCCGGAACACACAAACGTGTTCGATATATTACTATGGGTTCCGGGAATTGTCAACGATTTTTTCGGAAAGGCTAGCGACGGGTGACCCCGGAAGCCTTCATAGTCCGATATGCACCTTCGTCATTCATCGGGATATAGGTCGGTTCGGGCCTATTGTTCTTCCTGCGGGAGGCGGACCGTGCAGAAGCTGCCCGTCCCAACCCGACAACCGGGGTGCTGCTTGGGTGTGCCGCCCTGCTTTGGGACTGGCGATATTCCCGGCGGGACACACCACCAGTTTTCTGCTGCTTTGCCTCACGGAGCAACTTGTCGCCTTGTTTGGAAAGCGTACCGATCAACAGGATTCGGATCACCCAGACCATCAGCGCAATGAAGATCGGGACAAACTTGCTGATGAATGAGGAGTTGACCAGGCTGACGCTCAAAACGGAATGGGTCTGCATCGCCATCACCACACCCCACCAGGTCAGGATCGCGTTCATTGTAGCGGCCAGGATCCAGGCACCAAACATGAACCAATTCGACCGCATCTCATCATCCGTGTTTTGTGGACCGAATAAGCGGGCAATCCCCGCAAAGTCAATCCCGCAAAAGGCCAGTGCCAGCAATGTGGCCCAGCGGACGCCCATGAAACGCAGATTACCCAATAAATCAGAGAGGGCAAAATCGGTTGTGCTGAAGTTAAACGCCTCAAATGCAACCAGGGCCAGAACGATGATTATTAGATACATCCATCCCTTGCGGTTTTTCAGGCTGGAAATTGAGGTGGAAAATGAATTTTTGATAGATTGGCTGACATTCATGAGAACCTCCATATAGGCTGGACTGTTAGTTTTTACAGTATAGAACTTGTGTTCTATTTTGTCAAGAACCAATCTTTTCCATCAAAAAAGAGAGGTTCCCGGTGGAACCTCTCTTCCGAAAACTCATTTCTACTTCATATTAAGGCGTGTAACACGGAGATGGTTCTCCTGCACCGCTCCTGCTGCCGCACCAGCCAAAGACCTGCGAGCCATTATCCCCGTTACCCTGGAACTGATTCGGACCCAGGGCAAAGAATTCAAAGGTGCCATCTAGCGTAGGCCCAATCCAGGTGCCGCTGATGGTTGTAAAATCTTCGCTGATGGTGCCGGTCAAATTTACGGTTTGCCCACCGCCGAGGTCCACAACACCCGTCAGTGTTGAGCCGCTGACAGATAAGGTCATTGGATAGGAAAAGTGCCAGCTGTTATCCTGGGCCACATTATAGGTCGTCCAGGATCCCGCCCAATCAATCATGGGTGTCGGTGTTGGTGGAGGTGTATATTCCACCAGATCAGCTGTCGGTCCCTTCACAGAGGCGTAATTCGCCCAAAGCCAGCACTCGCCTGCCCGGTCGGGATTTTTGATCACCCAATATTGACCGTCTGCAGTTTTGCCAACCACCTCAGCAACTTCGCCAACTAACAGCGCGCCAATCCAGTCATAGATCTTCCCGGGCCCGGTCCTGCAGTTGGTGTCCACACTGACACTCACCATCGGCTTGGATTCCGTCGGCGTCAGGGTGAAGGTCGGGGTGAGCGTGATCGTGGGCTGAATGGTCTGAGTGACAGTGGGAGCAGCGCCGGCCCCGTCATCGCCCGGTAAAACCTCACCACCCATCGCCACGGCGGTTTGTTGCTCATAGGTGGCAACCCAATCTTCTACAGAGAGATCCTGATTGGCGCCTGGAAGATTACAGCCGGTAAGTAATAGGATAAAAATGAGAAAGCTTAGGCTGATGAGTCTGCTTTTATTCTTCATCTTTCTTCCTTTCATTAATTATTTATTTAAGTTCAGGAAAACTTCAGAGATGATTTACGAATAACAAGAGTGAATGATTACAATTTATTTAATTTGCTGCGTAGAAATCTTGGGGAAATAAGGCGAACAGAACCAATAATCAAATAGGTTACCTAACCATAAGTAACTCAATTCGATTATACAAATAACAGAAGCCAAATTCAAATAGCGAAAATGGGCAATACAACTTAGAATCTGGAAATTAACATAAAGAAGCCGATTGCCAGAAAGAATTGAGCCAGGTGATAGGTGACCATGATGAGAAAATGCGCTGGCTTGAAGGGTTTCACAAACCGGTCATAGGCTAAATTAAAATCAGAGATTAAGAATGAGGTTCCTCCCAGTGCCAAAGCCCAAATCCAGATTCCCCCACTGGTATATAGTCCCGCCGTTAACCAACCAGACACCATCACAACACTTAGGCATACAGCGTAAAGATAGAGCGCGACCTGGAAAAGCCACCTGGGGTGCGGGTCCCGTATCTTCCGGATGATCACCCGGTTAAAAATCATCAACGCTGCCAGAACAACAACCCCTATCACACCCCAAACCCAGGGCGCGATTGGTGCGATCAGACCTTCAACTCTGCCAATTTGAAATAGCTTATAAAACAAAAACAGATAGGTTATATGGCCCAACAGGAAAGCGCCCAACCCCCACTTGAAGCACCGAGTGGGAAAAAGCAGCAGAATATCCCCCAACAAGCCAAATCCCAGCGCCAAGAGCAATAGAACCCCCAGCCTGTTCGGGGCAAAATCAAATAACAGCGCAATCCATAAGATCAAAAGGATCAATGCCAGTGTTTTGGCATAGGGGCGCAACTTCTTCCAACCGAATATAACTGAAAGCCAATCAGATAGAAAACCTGCAAAAACGATCAAAGCCCCGAATTTTGCCAGCCCCCCCAGTTCAGTCATGGCTCAGTCCCACCCTTCGCAGAAAGTCCTGGTTATTGCGCCAGTTCTTTTCCACTTTCACTTGTAGTTCCAGATAAACCTTCTCCCCGCTCAGTTCTTCTATTTTCTCGCGGGCTTGTGTGCTGATCTTTTTGATCATTGAACCCCGCTTGCCGATCACAATTCCCTTATGCGAATCACGCTCGACCAGGATTGTTGCATGGATATAGCGCAGGTTATCATTGCGGACCTTGTAATCATCCACCCGCACGAAGATGCCATAAGGCACTTCTTCATGAAGGTTCTCCAGAGCCGCAGCCCGGATCAAGTCCTCTGCGATATCCTTCTCATAAATATCCGTGATCTGATCCTCAGGGAAATACCGAGGTCCTTCGGGCAGCATATCAATCACTTTTTCCAACAGCTGCTCCCGTCCCGGCGCTGTGAGGGCCGAGATCTGAACAACATCGGTAAAATCCATTAACTTGGAAAACTGCTCCCGGCGCTCCGGTACCAAATCCGGAGGGATGAGGTCAATCTTATTCAGCACCAATAGCACCTGCGGCGGTGCTTTCAAAGCAGTAATCTCTCCGGCAAGGGCCTGGTCTTCCGAATCCGGCGGCAAGCTGGCATCCACAATGAATAAGATCAAATCCGCATCCATTAACGCATATTGGGCTTCCTCATTGATAAAGCGGCTGAGCTTATAATCCCCTTTGTGCATACCCGGCGTATCCACAAATACGATCTGAGCTTTTTCCAGGGTGATAATTCCCAATTGACGCCGACGGGTGGTCTGTGGTTTGGCTGAAACAGCGGCAATCATCTGCCCCACATAGTCATTGAGCAAGGTGGACTTACCCACATTGGGTTTGCCGACCAGTGCGACATAGCCCGATTTGAACCCATCAAATTGGGACACATTCATTTCCATCATAATTAGTCCTGACCTAATCCCCTACCACACGATCATTCTTGATTTCATGGCCTTCAAGTTTCAACAGCCAGGCCTTGGTCTTGATCCCATCCGGTGCGGCAAAACCATGCATTTTTCGATCGCTGCCAATCACCCGGTGACAAGGGATCACCAACGCCATCGGATTGCGGGCCAGTGCCGTGCCCACCGCACGTGAAGCCCCGGGTTTTCCCAATTGTTGAGCCAGTTCGCCATAAGTGCGGACCTCGCCAAAGGGTATCTCGGCTGTCAGTTGGAGCACATCCCTCTGGAAGCCATTGATCACATCCCAATCTATGGAGGTAGTAAATGTTTTCCGTAAACCAAAGAAATATTCACTCAGTTCCGCCAGGAGGGTGGAAACGACCTCCATCCCTTTAAGCGAAGGTTGGTCATCCACAACCGGCAGGCTTGCTTTGAACGCCATCAATGGTGAAAATGCAACCTGCTCCAAACCCTGATCGCCCGCCATGAAGCTGACCGGTCCAACGGGTGTTTGATCCAATACACCGAAAATTTTTCCCAATTTACACCTCTGAGTGAATAGCTTTCTACCAATCTTACCTTAATACTTCGACTGGAAGGTGTCCAAATCCCTGGGTTTTGACCTGCAAAATAGAAGCACTATCGTAGGGCAATCGTAGGGTAACCGTCAAGCATAAATCCGACCTATCCTGTAAGATATAAGTAAGTAAGGGCGACTTCTCTTCTTCTCCTCCTTAAAATGAGTGCCGGGGTCGGCGTCTCCGGCACTCACATAATTTAATCCCCACTTCCAAATAATTGAAATCTTTTAAGGTCTAGACATCTCATCTATTTCAGGTTGCATTATAATTAGGTCGATTTTTGAGACGAACTGGAGACCTGAAAATGAGTGAGAAACGCGAGACCTACGGCATTGACATCGCCGGCATCCATCGGGAACTTGAACTTTTTGAAATCAAACCCGGCCTGCGCATTGCCATTCTGAATATCCTTGGCGACACAGAACTGGTTGAAGCCTGTGCCAAAGCCCTGGCCGAGAAATTATCCGATATCGAATTTGACGTCCTGGTGACGGCCGAAGCCAAGAGCATCCCAATTGCCTATGCGCTTTCCGTTGTGACCGGCAAGCCTTTCGCCATCCTTCGTAAGACCTACAAAGCCTATATGGGCGATGCTATCGCTTCCGAAACCCTTTCCATCACAACCGGCAAACCGCAAACCCTCTACCTTGATGAAAAAGACCGCAAATTGATTGATGGTCATAAGGTCGTGATTGTGGACGATGTGATTAGCACCGGTTCCACCCTGCAGGGCATGCGAATGATCCTGGAGAAAGCCGGTGGAACGATCACAGCCGAAGTCGCTATCCTCACAGAGGGTGAGCGTGCCAAATGGGCTGATATCATCGCCCTGGGCCATCTGCCTGTTTTCTCAGATTAATCGTTTCAAACAAAATTAGCTCAGCCAACCGGTCAGAGTATTCTGACCGGTTTTTTTAATCACCTTTCCCTCAAAAGCCCAATGGTACAGATATTGCATCATATAAAAGCTGTTCGTTACTTCAATTTCATTTTGGTGTTATTTAATTAAGTCAAAACCTGGAACTTTTTTCGTTTTTAGACGTATTAATAGTAGAGATTAATTAAACTGGCTTTATATAAAATAATTTAAAGAAGAAGAAGGAGGAAGTCCATGAGCGCTGTTATTTATTTTGTAATTGGCTTGATTAGCGTTGTATTTGCTTTAATCAGTTTCACTGGGCTGGAGCAAACACACAATGACTGATCCCCTGCCACTCAAACGGGCACCCCAACAGCTATAATGGGTTTCATCTGTTGGGGTGCTTCCCTGACAGACCAATTTATATCAAGAAGCCGCCGTCCTGGCGGTTTTTTGTTATGATAGGGATGGAAATAAAAATCATTTTGGAGGAACAAATGCAAATCCGTATCGGATTGGAAGAAAATACTGAAGAAGGTCGCTTTCTGGCCTATGCCCTCGATCACCCGGGATGTTTTACCTATGGTGAAGATGAAGCCGAAACCTTGATTCGTATGCCATTGGCTGTACTTACCTTCGATAAATGGATCCGAGATCACACCGCTGAACCCTGGGCAGAATTCACAGACCTGGATTTCAGAATTGTGGAAAGGTTTACGACCTACAACCTGAATGAAAGCTATCAATCCACAGCCCCCGGCATTGGCTATCAGGTCAACGCCTGGTTTCATGATGACTGGCGGCCACTGACCAAAGATGAAATCGACATCGCCCTCAAAGTTTTCCACTGGCAACGGGATGAGCTTCTGGCTGGTTACACCACCCTTTCACCGGAAATCCTTGAAATGCAGCGCCCAGATGAACGCTGGAATATCACCGGGATTGTCAAGCATGTCGCCAATGCCGAACATTGGTACCTTTCCCGCCTGAACCTGACCGATCGTGAACGCCAGGACCTGGCCGGAGATCCCGTGGAACGGCTCAATCAGTTGGCGTCTGAAATTGACCGAGTCTTCCCAACCTTCGCTAGCGTAGTGAAAGTCCTTGGGCTCGAAGGGGAATTCTGGTCCCCCCGCAAGATCGTCCGCCGCACACTCTGGCACCAGCGGGACCATATCGAACATATTAAGAAGTTGGTCTTTCCGGAAAAGTAACTGCTCCATTAAAGTCACAAAGCAGGCGCCTCACCAAACGCCTGCTTTGCTTCGTTAACCTCACCTTTATCTCAGTTGGGGGTCACTACCACAACTTTTAGGTTATGCTCGGAATTCGAAAGGAGAGAAATCAAATTCCTTAAGAAGAAGGTTATCATATTGCGATTAATAAACCCTCAATGAATTGTTATCAGATTGTTAATTGCGAAGAAATGAGGCCTAAACCACTAAAATATATCCCGATTTTCCAACTGTCTATCACGGACTTTGGGAATCAAGTCAAGCTGTGCTATCATTGATAAAAATGATAAGGCAGAGGCAATGAAGACCAAAAAAAGTCTCCTTTTTTACATCCTGCTAAATATTCTGATCTCCGCGGCAACGACCCTGATCGTCCTGCTCATCTGGCAAGCTACCCACCCCACACCGGATGTATCCATCACCTTGACTGACCCAAACAGCGGGTCAGGTGACATTGAATCGACCGGTGAAACCTTTGCTATAACACCCCAGCCCACTACTGAGTTCCTGCAAGAGGGACTGGTACTCACCATCCCAACCGTTATCGGGGCCGGGAATTTGGAAATTGAAAACGTCCAAATCCTCAACCGGAGCGACGGCGCGATCAACCTGAGTGGCTGGCAGATTCTAAATGATCGGGGACAACGGTTCACTTTCCCTGCGATGATCCTCAACCAAGATGGCGCGGTAGAGGTGCACTCAAAAGCCGGCACTAATACGGTGATAGAATTGTACTGGCAGTCCGACACCCCCATCTGGCAACCCGGTGACACGGTCACTCTGGTTGACTCCGGCGGGGAAACGCAGGCCACTTATCAAATACCCTAGTGAAATAAAAAAATCATTATGCCTAAAGCCCTTTACCGCAAATGGCGACCCCAAAGCTGGGATGAAGTCGCCGGTCAGGAACATATTACCCAAACGCTGCGCAACGCCGTCATGTTGGACCGCGTGGCGCATGCTTATCTCTTCTCCGGCCCCCGCGGCACAGGTAAAACGACCTGTGCCCGTTTGGTGGCCAAAGCCGTCAACTGCCTCAATCCGGACCTGGAAAACCGTCCCTGCAATGAATGCGATCACTGCAAGGCCATCACCGCCGGCCGGTTCATGGACCTGATCGAGATTGACGCCGCGTCCAACACCAGCGTGGATGACGTTCGCGACCTGCGTGACAAGATCAACTTCTCCCCCTCTCAGGGGCGTTTTAAAGTCTATATCATCGATGAAGTCCACATGCTATCCACCGCGGCCTTCAATGCCCTCCTGAAAACCCTGGAGGAGCCGCCAGCCCATGCCATTTTCGTGCTGGCGACCACTGAAATCCATAAGATCCCAGCCACCGTGCTTTCCCGCTGTCAGCGGCATGAGTTCCGGCGGATTCCAATTGAGATCATTGTCAACTACCTCAAAGAGAAGAGCCAGGTTGAGGGATTGAAGATCGAAGAACCCGTTTTTATGGAAGTGGCGCGGCAGGCCACAGGCAGCCTGCGGGACGCGATCTCCCTGCTTGACCAGCTGACCTCTACCGAAGAGGAAATCTCGCTAGAGAAGGCCCAGACCATTCTGGGAACAGCTACCAGCCTGCGAGTGATTGAGATCGTGGATGCCCTGGTGGCGAAAGACGCCGCAGCCGGACTGGAACAGATCGACCAGGCGCTGGATACCGGTACGGACCCCCGCCAGCTTGCCCGGCAAGTTGTGTCCTACCTCCGCAATGTCCTGCTTTATCAAATGGATCACCTCAACTCGACCGATATCACCGATGACATCAAGCCCAAAATCCATGCGCACGGAAACCAGCTTCCCCTGCCCGAATTATTGAAGGCAATCAATGCCTTCAACCAGGCAACCGTGGATGAACAGGCCAACTGGCATCCAGGCTTGGGTCTGGAATTAGCCTTCACGGAATATCTCGTTAAGCCAGCTGTCGTTGTGGCAGAGCAAACCCCAACCCCACAAACCCAACCCACGGAAACAACACCAGTCCAACCCCAACAAAGCCAACCAAAGCCCAAACCCAAACCTGAGCCGGTTGAAACACCTGTGCAGGAAAAGGCGGTTGATTCTCAAAAAACCGAACCCCGGCCGGAGAAGATCAAGGAAGAAAAACCAGCCAAACCCAGGCAGGAGCCAATCGAGAAAGAACCTCCTCAGACAAAATCCGCTGCGCCTACCGTGGAAGGCGACCTAAAGCTCAGCGATATCCACAAGCAGTGGCGCAAGGTCAAATCAATGGTCGGGAAGCATAATCCCCGCACGGAGGGCCTATTGAACACCTCCAAAGTCGTGGGCTTGAAAGACAACACGCTCATCCTGGGCTTCTCATCCGACACGCTCAAGGACATGATGGATAAGGGCGGCAACCTGACCCTGACCGCCGATATCCTTGAAGAAGTATTCGGTACACCAATCAATGTAAACTGCATCGTGAGCACACATGAAAGCAGTGCTGTGCCCGAAGATATTGAAATTGATAATGATGGAATGGTCGGCACCGCCACCCGTGACCTGGGTGGTAAAATCACCAAAGCTAAAGAAGCTGACTAAAAAAGTAATTATGGATTTTGAAAGGAAATAACAATGGCAAAAGGTTATAATCGCGCCCCCGGCGGCAAAAGCGCCGGTGGGATGATGGCCCAAATCCAACAGATGCAGCAGCAAATGGCTCAGGCTCAGGAAGAGCTTTCTCAAGAGACCGTGACCGCCACTGTTGGCGGCGGCGTGATCAGCGTCACCATGACAGGCGATCAGATCTGCAAATCCATCACCATTGCGCCGGAAATCCTCGAAGATGCCGATCTGGAAATGCTGCAGGATCTGATCACTTCCGGTGTCAACGCCGCGCTGGATCAATCCCGCACCCTGGCATCCGAAAAAATGGCTCCCTTCACCAATATGCTGGGTGGAATGGGACTCGGGCTCTAGTCCCTCACTATGCGTACCTTACCTGAACCCGTTCAGAATCTCGTGGATGCCCTCGCCCGGCTGCCCGGTGTCGGCCCCAAGACCGCTTCTCGGCTGACCTTTTACCTCCTGCGCGCACCGGAGGATATTTCGCTCAGCCTGGCGGACGCGCTGCACGGCCTTAAGGAAGAGACCGGTCTATGCGAGACCTGTTTCAACATCACCCGCAAAGATACGCCCATTTGTGAGGTCTGCGGCAGTGACCAGCGGGACCGCCACACGATCTGTGTGGTCGAAGAGCCAATGGATGTCCTGGCGATTGAAAAGACCGCCGGCTTCAACGGGCTCTACCATGTGCTGCACGGTGTTCTCTCCCCTATTGAAGGCATTGGCCCTGAAGATTTAAAGATCAAGGAACTCTATGCCCGGTTGGATGCTGACGAGATCAAAGAAGTGATCCTGGCAACCAATCCCAGCATGGAAGGCGACGCCACGGCAATGTACCTCAATGAGCGGATTGCACCGATGGGCATTCGGGTGACTCGTCTGGCCCGCGGGCTGCCGGTTGGGGGCGACCTGGAATACGCTGATCAGAACACCCTGCTGCGTGCACTGGCCGGTCGACAGGATTTGGACTAAAACCGAATAATAATAAATTAATTAATTAGGCGCTATTGAAGCGCTTTTTTCTTTTGATTTAGCCATTCATGATTTAAAAAGCTCAGAATTTCGCTATAATGAAATTAATCCAATTAACCAACAGAAAGGAATTCAGCATGACAGAACGATTGGTCCTCTACGATTCCTATTTTGGCAATACTGCCAAAGTAGCCACAGCGATTGGCGAAGCGATCGGTGCAGTTACCAAGAAAGTTGACGACGTCCAACCCGCTGATTTTGAAGGATTGCAGATCTTCATTATTGGCTCTCCCACCCGGGCATTCCGACCCACCCAGAAGGTGCAAATCCTTCTGCAGGAACAGAAAGGTAAGCTGGCTGGCGTTCGAGGCAGTGTCTTCGATACCCGCATCCCAATTGATAAAACCAACTCTGGCTTCCTGAAGTTCATGATCCGACTTTTCGGTTATGCGGGCTCCAAAATGGCTAAAGCCTATCAGAAAACCGGTGCGACCTTAGCGCTCGAACCCACCGGATTTGCCGTGGTTGATTCAGAAGGTCCACTGGCAGACGGCGAACTTGAACGAGCAGTGGCATGGGCTGAGGCAATTCTGCCCAAAGCATGAGCCAACCAAAATTCTCGCTCGCCACGCCGGATGAGGCGTTGCAGGAGCTGGTCGGTCAGGCCAACCATGTGACTCTGGCAATCTGGGCCAGGGATTGTGCGTTGCGTGTCCTGCCGATGTACGAATCCCAATTTCCCCATAATCCCCATCCCCGCCAGGCGCTGGATACACTTCAGGACTGGATTGACACAGGGGAGTTCAGTATATCTGTCATCCGTTCAGCTTCCCTCAATGCACACGCTGCGGCCCGGCAGGTCAATAACGATACGCCGGCCAAATCCGCAGCCAGAGCAGCCGGTCAGGCTGTGGCCACGGCGCATGTTCGCACCCACGCACTGGGCGCAACAAAATATGCCCAGCAAGCGGCGTTTCGGGCTGCCCTCCCAAAGGACACTCAACAAGCAGTTGTACAAGAGCGAAACTGGCAGTTCAATCACCTAAAGCAATTAATCACAAAACGCCAACCCTAAAGGTTGGCGTTCACCTTTGTTGGGGGATATTACATCACACCATCAATAACCGGCCGACAATCACCACCGCCATCCCGACCAGCACAGGGACGAATAAATTACGGGTCAGGATCGCTGCTGCAAACGTTGGTAACGCAGCCCAAAAGAACAAGTTCTCTGCATTGATCGCCGACTGCCCATCGGACACCACCAATGACGGCAGCAGCATGGCAGCCAGCACCGCTGGTGGGACATAACCCAGCCAGTCAATCACAACCTCCGGCAAACGGCGGCCCGTGAGTGCAAGCAGAGGGATGACCCGCGGCAGGTAAGTCACCGCAGCCATACCTAAAATGGTCAGGAGGATGGTTGTTTGGTCCATTTTTTCAGTACCACTCCTAAAGTCGCAGCCAGGATGGTCGCGATAATCACATACCACTGCTGCATACCGAGTAGATATAAGCCAAGAGAAAATAACCCCGCCAAAACCGCCACGATCACCTGAACCTTGTTCGTAATCTGCATCACCAGCAGGGCAATAAACATCGCCGGTAACGCATAATCCAGGGCAAAGGGCTCAATCTCCGCAATCATCTGCCCGCCAAAGATGCCCAGGGCAGTCCCCAGCACCCAGGAGGCCTGGGCTGTGACGTTGACTGCAAAGGTCTCGCTCTTGGGCCGCTCATGCCCGTCCATCCGGGTGGCATGCAGGGCAAAGGACTCGTCAGTGAGTTCATAGGCAAAAACAGCCAGCGCCGGTTTGCGCCAGGACTGCAAATGAGGCGAGAGCGCAGCGGACATCAGCATGTGCCGCAGGTTGACGATAAATGTGGTGATAATGATGGAAAGCGGCGCCAACCCGGAAGAGACCAACCCAACGGCGATCAATTGGGCTGAACCGGCATAGACAATAATCGACATCAGCAGAGTGTTGAAAGCAGATATGCCCGCTTTTTGCGCCAGAACACCATAGGCAAATCCCACCGGGATATAGCCCAGTACGATCGGCACTGCCTGCACCATCCCCTGCAGCCAGGGGCGTTGATGGCGGCTTGATTTCACTTCGCTGTTCTCATTCATCAGATTTACTCATGGAAATAACGCACTCACCTGAGGTGGTGATAATTGCTCCATTTTACTATGGCCGTAATGGATCACACCCGCGGCAGGATTATCGTTTTGTTAATATTGGTGAGGAAAATAAACTCTTTTCTACATAAATTTCAACAGAATCATCTTTCCTGAATCAGGAATATCTCTTGTTTTAATATGTTTTTTTCAGGATTGTTTTCAGATAAAAACCAAAAACACCTGTGCTGTGAACACATAAGTCAAATCCGCAGCACAAAAATAATAATATAAATAGAAAATTAGATTTCGGAGAATTATCCTAATTTACTGTTATCGAATTCACAATTTGATCATATATCGGTTCAATAACTTCCCACTGCTCAGATGTTGCACAGATTGAAGTGATAAAGATAAAACCGTCTTTTTCGCCAATCCTATCAATACAAGATTTCACTCTCTCTGAATTGCCATAAGGATATTCAAATAGAATATCTGTGTGATTTTCTCGATCCACCACATCTATGAATCGAAGCTGATATTCGTTATTTATTCTCAAAATATCCGAATAAATTATTTCATCAATAGATTGAAATTGATCAGAATTTTGGTCGAATTGGAAGATCTTTAACCAAGGTAAGGATCCAGCAGGTTTTCCTCCCTGGATTATTAGATTGGTGTTTATTCCTTCACCATATTCGGATGAATTAGTTACATCATAAATTATCCAATCATCTGGAACCAATATAGAAATATTGATATTCTTAAATGTTTCCGTAATTAATGTGGTTGACAAAGACTTCCCGGATAATGAACGGTTATACATTATTCTGAGATTCACAATGCTAAAAATGGACCAAAATAAAAAAAACAGCCAGGCCTTTTTCTTTTTCGTCATGTCTTCCCCTTGATCTGTGGTTGATTTTGCCAAATTGTTTTGTACTACTTAGGTTAATACCTGATTTTGGATTCCAATAAACCCTCTAGAGTGTATAAGCTATTATACTTTTTATTTATGGTTATCGGCTTCTATTTATAATATCAACCTCTAAAAACCTTTCACCCGTTCAGTTTCCTTTTCAAATATTGTATAATTCATAAGTTACGTCCTATTTATTTCTTATGCAGGAGATTTTATGCAAGACAAACCTAAAGGTTCGGAGATCCGACAGGATTTCATCGACTTCTTTTTAGAGCACAGCCACACCTTCGTCCCCTCTTCATCACTCGTTCCGGGTGGTGATTCAACCCTGCTGTTCACCAATGCCGGCATGGTCCAGTTCAAGGACGTTTTCCTCGGCACTGACCAGCGCCCCTACACCCGTGCTGTCAATTCGCAGAAATGTCTACGGGTCTCCGGCAAGCACAACGATCTCGATGAAGTGGGCCGAGACAACACCCACCACACCTTCTTTGAGATGTTGGGTAACTGGTCCTTTGGTGATTACTACAAGAAAGAAGCGATCTCCTGGGCCTGGCAGTTACTGACGGAAGTCTGGCAACTGCCGAAAGACCGACTTTGGGCCACCTTCTTCAAAGATGAACTGGATCAGATCCCGGAAGACCGGGAAGCCGCCGATATCTGGCTGACTCAAGCCGGCTTTGACCCCGCTCACCTCCTGCCATTTGGACGTAAGGATAACTTTTGGGAAATGGCCGAAACCGGCCCCTGCGGCCCTGACAGCGAGATCCACTATGACCGCGGCCCTGAATTCTGCAATATGAAGGACGTCCCTGGTCATGTCTGCGGCGTTAATGGCGACTGCGAACGATACCTGGAGATTTGGAACAACGTCTTCATCCAATATAACCGGCTTTCTCCCACCGAATTGGTGACCCTGGAGAAAAAGCACGTGGATACCGGGATGGGCTTCGAGCGGATCGTCTCGATCCTTCAGGACGCGTCCTCCAACTATAAAACCGACCTCTTCCTGCCGCTGATCGCCCGTGTGCAGGAGCTGACCGGGCACAGCGACGCAGAACGCGAGGCCAACCTGACCCCCTACCGCGTGATCGCCGATCATGCCCGCGCCACCACCTTCCTGATTGCCGACGGTGTGGTCCCCGGCAATGTTGGGCGAAACTATGTCTGCCGGATGCTTGTGCGGCGAGCTGCCCGCTTTGGCATGAAACTGGACCTGAATGAGCCCTTCATGGCCAAGGTCGCCCAGGTGGTGATTGATGAATATGGCAATTTCTATCCCGAGCTGCAGCGCAATGCCGCCACGATCCTGGATAACCTCACCCGTGAGGAAAAGCAATTCCAGAAGACCGTCCGGGCTGGCCTGGAACATCTGGATGAACTGCTGGCAGAACTAAAAGCCAGGAACGAAACCGTTCTGGATGGCGGTGTGGCCTTTGACCTCTATGCCACCCTCGGCCTGCCCCTCGAGATCACCAAAGATATCGCCAATGAACAAGGGCTGGATGTCGATACTAAAGGGTTCCAGGAAGCAATGGAAGCCCACCGCTTAGCCTCAGGCGCTGGGAAAGAATTCGGCGAGATGGGCGGAGTAGACGTGGAAGTCTACACTGATCTGCTTGCCAGCCTGATCCAGGCCGGGAAATTAACCGATACCGGTGTGGCTTATGATCCCTACCATGAATTTGTGGGTCCGGTCGAACTTCTGGGTCTGATCCGAGATGGACAGCCCGTCACCACTGTCGAAGTTGGCGACGAAGTAGACGTCCTGCTCCCCAAGACCGGCTTCTACATTGAATCCGGCGGTCAGGTTTCCGACACCGGTCGGATCGCCGACGCCGACGGCAAAGACTGGGCGATAGAGATCACCGGCATGCGTAAACCCGCAGCGGGCGTGATCGTCCATCAGGGCAAGGTCATGGCCGGGACGCCTAAAGTTGGCGACAGTGCATTGGCCGAGGTGGATCGGGAACGGCGGCGCGAGATCATGCGCAACCACACCGCTACCCACTTGCTCCATGCCGCCCTCCACCAGGTCATCGGTGATCATGCCCAACAAGCCGGCTCACTGGTCGCGCCAGACCGGCTGCGTTTTGACTTCAATCATCCCCAACCGATGACCCGCGAGGAACTCCTCGAAGTGGAAGCCATCGTCAACCGGGAGGTTTTGGCAAACCACCCACTGAACATCGTGGAAAAACCCCTCCAGGAAGCGATCAATGAAGGTGCGATGGCCCTCTTTGGTGAAAAATACGGCGCAACCGTTCGTACAATCACCATTGGTGATGAAAAACGTGTCTCCTACGAACTTTGCGGCGGTACTCACGTGGACGAGACGGGCGATATCGGCCTGTTCCTGATCACCTATGAAGGCAGTATCGCTGCCGGCGTACGCCGGATCGAAGCCGTCACCGGATGGCGGGCTTACCAACTTGCCCGGCAGCGGATGAATCAGGTATACGATATGAGTATGTACTATGGCGTTTCTCAATCTGACATTTTTAAAGCTGCACAAAGTTCAACTGATGCTAGGGTTGTCGCTGAAAAGGAAGTTGAAAAACTGCGGACACAGTTGGTGGCCGGTGCCTTTGACGAACAACTCAATAACGCCGAAGAGATCAGCGGCATCCCCGTGCTCAGAGCCATCCTGCCCAATGCGGATATGGACGCCCTGCGTGAGATGTCCGACAAATTCCGGCAGAAGTATCCTTCCGGCGTGGTCGTGCTGGCTTCGGATCTGGACAACAAGCCCATTCTGATCACAGCCGTCACCGATGACCTGGTCAAGCGGGGCCTGCATGCCGGCAAGCTTATCCAGCTAGTCGCCAAAGTGGTTGGCGGCGGGGGCGGTGGCCGCCCCAATATGGCCCAGGCCGGGGGCAAGGATGCCAGCAAGCTCTCTGAGGCGCTGGATCAGGTTCCTGGCTACATCAAAGAAAACTTTAAATAGGCCCTGTCAATTCAAACATTTTAAGGTGAGCACAGCCAAATGCTCACCTTTATTCAGCATCTATAGTTAAAATCAATCTATGAGTAAAACCACACCACTGCGCCAGCAATATCTTGATATCAAAAAAAACTATCCCAACGCGATCGTCTTTTTCCGCCTAGGTGATTTTTACGAGACCTTTGACGAGGATGCCAAGACAGCCTCGCGGGAATTGGATATTGTACTGACCTCACGCCCCGTATCCAAGGGCATGCGGGTCCCTATGGCGGGTATTCCCCACCATGCGGTCGATAATTACCTCTCCCGCCTGATCGATAAGGGTTACCATGTCGCCATCTGCGAACAGGTCGGCGCTGTGCCCGATAAGGGGCTTGTGGATCGGGAAGTGGTCCGAGTGGTGACCCCGGGGACGGTGGTTGAACCGGCCCTGCTTCAGCATCATCAAAACAACTATCTGGCCTCGGTCTATTTCCATGAGAACCGCGCCGGCTTGGCCTATGTCGATATCTCCACCGGTGAGTTTGCCACGACGGAACTGGAAGGGCAGGAATTACTGCACCAGATCCGCTCCGAGCTGCACCGCCTCCAGCCAACTGAAATCCTCTGGCCGGATACCCTCCCCCAACCTGAAAACCTACCCGGCTTCCTGACCACCTATGAAACCTGGCATTTCGAACTTGGTCACTGCACCGAGAACCTCAAATCCCATTTTCAGGTCGCCACATTGGATGGCTATGGCCTGCGGGGTAAGCCAATGGCCATCCGGGCCGCCGGGGCAATCCTCTCCTATCTGGAAGACACCCAGCGCCAGGCCCTCAAATTGCTCACCGACCTCAGCACCTACACCCTGGATGAATTCATGGTGCTGGACGCTGAAACCCGGCGCAACCTGGAACTGACCGAGACCATTCGCAGCGGCAAAGTCCAGGGCTCTTTGTTGGGCATTCTGGATCTAACCAAAACCCCGATGGGCGGCCGCTTAATCCACCACTGGGTCAGCAAACCCCTATTAGATGTGGAACAGATTGAAAAACGTCTGGATGCCGTCAGCGCTTTCCACCAGAATGGCCTGCTGCGGGCAGAAATTCGGGAAGCCCTGAGTGAGATTGACGACCTCGAGCGTCTCACCAATCGAGTGCTCTCCGGTCACGCCATTCCGCGCGACCTGGTTGCAATGCGGGAGAACCTGCGCCGTCTGCCCAAGATCCGCTCGCTCTTCCCCGAAGATGGGCCAGCGCTGAACGCTACCTTCCGAAAAATCCACCTCTGCGTGGACCAGCTGGCCTTACTGGAAGCCGCTATTGAGGACGAACCCCCTGCAACTCTCGCCAATATCGGCATTATCCGCCCCGGTTTCTCAACTGAACTGGATCAAATCCTCGATTCCTCTCGCCATGCGCGGGATTGGATTGGCTCACTGGAAAAAAATGAAAAAGCCCGCACTGGAATCAAAACCCTCAAGGTGGGCTATAACAAGGTCTTTGGCTATTACATTGAAGTCACACATTCGAACACCTCTCAGGTTCCCGATGAATATGTTCGCAAGCAGACCCTGGTCAACGCCGAACGCTATATCACCCCCGAATTGAAGGAATATGAGACCCTGGTGCTCAATGCCGAGGATCAAATCCATCAAGTCGAAGCTCAGGTTTTCGCCCAGGTCTGCGGTGAGCTGGCTGAAGGTACCCATGACCTGCTGGAAACCGCCCGCGGTATCGCCGAACTGGATGTATTCCTTTCTCTGGCGGAGACCGCTGCGATCAATGACTATCACCGGCCGGAAATCGTTGCTGAACGTTGTATGGAGATCACCGATGGACGACATCCCGTGGTTGAAAAGCTGCGAGCTTCCGAGCGCTTCATCCCCAACGACACCACCTATGACCCTGAAGAGATCGTCCGGATCATCACCGGGCCTAATATGAGCGGTAAATCAACTTTCCTGCGCCAGGTAGCCCTGATCGTGTTGATGGCACAGATGGGATCCTTCGTACCGGCAGAAAAAGCCCGGATCGGCTTGGTGGATCGAATTTTCACCCGGATTGGCGCACAGGACGAGATCCACGCCGGACAGTCCACCTTCATGGTCGAGATGATTGAAGCCGCCAACATCCTGCATAACGCCACCTCACGCAGTCTGCTCATCCTGGATGAGATCGGGCGCGGCACAAGCACATATGACGGTGTCTCAATTGCCTGGGCGATGATCGAATATATTCACAGTCACCCGGACCTGAAAGCCACCACTCTCTTTGCCACCCACTACCATGAGCTCACCCAACTGGCAGACCTCCTGCCGGGCGTGCGCAACTATAACGTGGCTGTCTCCGAAGCGGATGGCAAGGTCGTCTTCCTCCACAAGATCATCCCCGGGAGCGCGGATCGCTCTTACGGCATCCATGTCGCCCAGATCGCTGGGCTTCCCCGTCCGGTCATCCAACGGGCGAACGAGATCCTCCAGCAGCTGGAGAAGACCTCCGGCAGCACCCTGGAGCAAAACCCGACCTCCCGTCAGCAGCTGGCCCTCTTCCCTGAAAACAACCCACTCCTGGAAGCTATCGAAGAATTGGATATCAACAGCCTGACCCCCATCGAGGCCTTGAACCTGCTGTATGAATGGAAGCGGCGCTACCTGAAAGATGACGTCAAATAACACATCCCCCTTTCAATCAGATAGCCGCTACTCTAAACCTCTCAGTTGGTGAGGTTACTCTCGTACTGACTCGAGTGAAGCGCTGATTCATCCCAGCAACTGCAAATAACCCGGCAGAATTTTCTCGGAGATTTCCTTAGATGCCTTACGCGCGTCAATGGGGATATTCTTCTCAAGCCACCAAGCGGTAATTCCAGTAAAGCCACTGACATAGAAACAGATAATTAGCTCGGAAGAAGAATCCGCCTGGAAATGAAGAGAGGCCGCCATCGGCTTAAAAAGTAACTCAGATAACATCGCCTGAAAAAGGTCTTTAAAATAGGGATCACCCTTATTGCTCAAAACACTTCGGTAAAAGGCGCGATGCTTCTCCAAATGGATAAAAACAATCTCGACGTAATCCTTGAGATCTTCAGATTTCTGCGAGAATTCAGATTGGTCCCTGCAATAAATCGCCTGATGCAATTCGGCAAACAAATCCAATGCTAGTGCATCCATCAATTCATGAATACCGTGAAAATGTAAATAAAATGTAGTTCGATCCACTCCCGCCTCGGCGGTGATTTCTTTGATGGATAATTTCGAAAACGGCTTTTTTTCCACCAATCGCTTAAGCGCCTCGATTAATGCTCGCTGGGTTCGCAGAACTCTGGGGTCAATTCCGCTCTCAATCATCTACACATCTCTCTCCTATGTTGATTACACATCATTTCTTTTCAGAATGTCGAGTATTTATTGATCAACCCGAATTATAATCCGAATAATCAACACACTGTGGAATAAATTAATTGGAGGGCCATTTATGGAAACCTTTCTCAGCTATATATTTGCAGACCCCATCCCCTTACCCTGGCTGATTCAAGATACGATCGTGCTAATCCTCTCATTAGTCCTCGTTTATTTCATCATCCGCTACCAAAAGCGGCCCTTTATCACCATTCTGGAATTGGTAAGCTTCGTCTTCCTCTATGCCTCCATTTACGAGAACGCAGCCAGTGTGATCGGACTTTACAGCTTTGGACGGTCCTATCTCATGGTTGGATCCGTCCCTCTCACGGTGCCGCTCATTGAAGGGCTGATCCTTATCACCGGCTTCTGGCTGCTGGACAAGACCAATCTACCCAACTGGACCAAGCCTCCCATCATCGGCCTTTTTGGCATGTTGCAGGATTTTTCATTGGACCCACTCGCCATTCGTCAGGTCTTTGAAACCACCAGTGGCACCTCCGCCCGGTGGAATTGGTATATCCATTCAACGGACGCGAACATCCTAGACGTACCGGTATTCAACTTCCCCGGCTGGATGCTCATCATGTTCTATGCCTCGGTCTGCTTGCTGATTGGCCGTTCGTTGTACAAGAAATCCGGTGAAAAGCTGATTGTGGGTCTGGTGTATCCCGTTCTCGCAATGGTCATCTCCCTGCTATTGATGTTCAGCCCCCTCTCCACTTTCCTGCTTTGGCTGGAACCGTTCTACGCCAAAGGCGAGTTCATCGAATGGGTGTTACTAGCCTTCCACCTCATTTTCCCCTCCGTATTGTTATTGATCTTATGGAAAGCACAAAAAACAAAACCCTACACCTACCAGGACCTGCCTATCTTCCTGATCCCCTTTGTGCTGCACCTATCGGATATCACCTTCACTATCCTGGGTGGATTCACTGAGATCCTCTGGATCGTGATTCTCGCCAGCATGGTCCATCTGGCCCTTTTGGCAACATTCTGGTTATTCGGTAAAAAGAAGCCGAAACCCGTGTAAGAAATTCTTAATCACGAGGAAGAAGCGCTAGCATTCTTATTCCTCAATAATTTCAACATTCTTCACTACCAAATGGGTAAAGTCATTCAGCCCCCAAAAGACCCAATTATGATGATCGGGCTCATAAAAAAGCGTTGAAAAAGCCGTATTCCTAAACCGAAAATGGGTACCCTGCCCGTTTGCTTGCGGTGTGATCCCCAGGATAACGTGGAGGGCCTGATTCAGGATACCCCCATGCGAGACTACAAGGTAACGAGCCGGTGGCATTTGCAGGATGCTCTGGATGGCGCGTCCAGCCCGTAAGTAGAGCGCAAAATCCCCTTCGCCGGTTTCGGCAATATTGTCATAGGGCGTAAAAAAGTCCGGCCTGGGGAATTGTTCATCAGCATCTTCACGTTTCATCCCGCCCAATTTGCCGTTATCGCGTTCCATCCAATCCGGATCAAACTGCAAAGGGACATTCAATCCCTCTGCCACCATCTCGGCTGTCTCTTTAGCGCGTTTGAGGGGGCTGGCAATCACCTGGTCAAATATTGAGCCATCCGCCTGCCAGCGAGCGACTACCCGCCGCACCTGATTCTTCCCCCGTGGGGTTAATGGAAAGTCATATTGCCCCTGATAATACCCCTCCGCATTACCCACCGATTCACCATGCCGTAATAATGTAATTTTGTAAATATCCATGTCCGTTCCAGTTAATTTTTGATCCGCGTCGGTTGTCAGTGGAGCGTGTTACTCAGAAAGCCAGGTCTTGGCACCTCGCAGGAAAGCTTCTCCGGTGACTCGACTCTTCCCTGCTAACTGTACTTCTTCCAGGACCAGCAACCCATCACCCGTTCCCCAGGCGGGCCTATCCTCAACAACATAACGTCTCCCCGGAACAGCTTGCTCATCCGGCAGGGCATAAGCGCGATGGATTTTCAGGTAACGATCCTCAAATTTATGAAAGGTCCCTGGCCAGGGGTTGTAAGCCCTAACTTTTCGGGCCAGCAGTTCAGCCGGTTGAGCAAGGTCCAGTTCACCATCCGCTTTTTCTATTTTTGGCGCATAGGTTGCCAAGGACTCATCTTGTGCCTCAGGCTTAATCTCACCAGCCAGGTATCCAGGTAGAGTCTCGACCAGCAAAACTGCTCCCAATTCTGCTAATTCATCAAATAACTCACCCGCCGTCTGGTCAGCCGGAATATCCACAGCGCGTTGCGAGAGGATTGGGCCGGTATCCAGTCCTTTCCCCATTTGCATAATCGTCACGCCGCTGACATCGTCATTCAGGACGGCTGCCTGCACCGGTGACGCCCCCCGCCAACGCGGCAACAAGGAAGCATGCACATTCACACAGCCAAAAGGCGGTAAAGTCAGGACATTTTCCCGCAGGATCTGGCCGAACGCTGCCACAACAATCACATCCGGCTGCCAGTCGGCCAACTGCGCCAAGGTCTCCGGTGATTTCAGGGTCTTCGGCTGTATAATGGGCAAACCGAGTTCTTCTGCCAGGACCTTAACATCCGGGGGTCGCATCTCCCGGCCCCTTCCAGCAGGTCGGTCCGGTTGCGTGACCACGCCAACAATATTGAAGGACTCATTTAATGCCCTGAGCGTGGGCAGAGCAAAATCGGGTGAGCCCATAAAAACAATTCGCGGTTTCATATGGAATTATTTTAACACATCGTAAATTCGGAAAACTCCATTTGATTTTCGAATCCGAATTGTTTATGATTGAGGTTAACCACTACTATGTGAATCATTCTAGTCAAACAAAAACCATAATCGTAATAGGAGATAAACATGACTGAAAATAATTTTGTTGACCCCAACATCAGCAGTGATGATAAGACCTGGGCGCTGCTCTCATATCTATTCACTCCCCTAATCCCAATCATTCTCCTGCTTATGGAAGACAAGAAAAGTCGTCCTTACTTAAAATCCCATTACCCACAGGCCTTGGCTTGGGGTATTGTTATGATTGTGATCAATGTCATTCCAATCATTGGTCAATTGGCCTGGGCGGTCGCATTCATAATGAATATTATCTGGGGCATCAAAGCCTATAATGGTGAACAGGTTGAAATCCCCGTGATCACCGATTTCGTTAAGAAACAGGGCTGGGCCTAAATCTACTCTGGTTTGCAACATTCGCCTGCTCTCTTCCCCGAGAGCAGGTTTTTTCTTGCAACTTTTAAAGCACACCCCCGTATATCATATTAGAAAGTGCAATCGAATAAATAATAAACTTTCTTTTATAATGAAAGGAACGAATATGCCCGCAAAGAAAGATAAAGAACCTGAAGAAATCAAAGCTGAAAACGTCGAAGAGGTTATTCCCAATCCTTCTCCAAAGTCTAAGGCGTCGGATCCCGAACCCGAAGCAAGTCAGCCGGAAGCCCAAGAACAACCCTCATCTCAGCTAATCACCTTGGAGTCAGATTCCGACACAAGCTCTGAAGAGCGGACCTGGGCAATGCTGGCGCATTTGAGCGTCCTGCTAAACCTGGTCACCGGCTTCCTGGGTGGTATTGCCGCCATCATCATCTACTTCGTTTATAAGGACCGGTCCCGTTTCGTGGCCTACCACGCCATGCAGTCCTTTATCTTCCAGGCGATCACCTGGCTGGGTGCCGGGTTGGTTTCCGGTATTCTGATCTCGATCGGTGCCGGGTTTGGTTTCCTGATCATTCCGCTGCTCTGCCTTATCCCTGGTTTCCTGATCCTGCTGTTGATCCCAATTTCTCTGATCTACGGTGTCATCGGCGGTGTAAAAGTTACCAACGGCGAAGATTTCCGCTATTGGCTGATCGGTGACTGGGTACGCAACATCCTCGAACCCCCAACAAATAAGGCCTAAAGTAAATCAAACCGCTCCTAATGGAGCGGTTTTTTGCTGTGATAAAATCAGTGAGAAAACAATAACCTCGGTGCATTCGAAGGCGATGGATATCAATGGATAAAATCAAAGTATTTGGCACCACCTGGTGCGGCACATCCCGTAGAGTTGTCAGAACCCTGGATGAGCACAATATTGACTATGAGTGGATTGACATTGACCAGGACCCGGAAGGCGAAAAACTCGTCATCGAAACCAATAACGGATTCCGCAGCGTCCCCACTTTGTTTTTCCCCGATGGCACCATCCTCGTAGAACCCCGCAATCAGGCGCTGCTCGATAAACTAAATTCGCTTAACTGATTTTCTCTATTACATAAGAACCGCTTATTCCTAAGCGGTTCTTATTTTTTTTAAATTGACTCCATCCTCAGGCTTTTTCACCATCATTAACAAACCCGCGTCCAACCAAGAACACAACCAGGCCGACGACCAAACCCACCGCAATTGAAAGCATCGAAACAGCCAGACGATGCTGTTTTTCATAAATGGTTGATCCCTCAAGGCGGTTCCGCAAGGTCCCAATAAACTGATCATTGGGAGCAATGGGTGCCAGTTTGGTTCTCAGCGTTTGTTCGATTTTATTCAGTTGATTTTCAGCAGCCAATCCTTCAGCCATTAACAAATCCTCCCCTCAATCCTTTCATTGCGGTTAGTCCACATCCTCAACCATCAGCTCACGAAGTTCCAACAAGGTCCGATGATAGAGACTTTTAATTGCACCTTCACTTTTGCGCATGATCTGCCCAATTTCAGCGTTTGAAAGTTGATCCACAAACTTTAAAATGAGCAGTTCCTGCCGGTTAGGGGCCAAATCCCGAATTCGGGAGAGCAGCGCATCCACTTCCTGGCTTTGGACCACCCGGGTTTCGGGATGCAGATTACTCTTTGGCAGGATCTGCCCTGGTAAATTATCCAGCGAGATTTCCTGTTTTCTGGAGCGATCCCGGTGGTAATTCGCTACCAGGTTATGGGCGATCCGATAGAGCCAGGCGGAAAAGGGCAATCCCATGTGCTTATAGCCCTTGATATGGCTCATCGCCTTAAAAAACACCTTGCCCGTCAGGTCCTCAGCATCTCCAGCGCTGCCCGTGCGATAGTATATATAGTTATAAATGCGATCAACATAGCGACGGTACAATTCACCGAATGCGGCTGTATCCCTTTTCGCTCGATCAATCAGCGCTTTTTCTTCTTGTTTTTCGTCCAATGGATCAACCTTTTATCCATCTGTAGTGATTAACAATAAAAATGCGAATAAGTTCTTCTCAACAGAATATTATCATACTCGATTTTCGTCGCCACCCCAATTAGGGGGCAGGGAAGATAATTTATGGGCTTCAATGGAATTTAGACTATCCTCCGGTAGGCCTATTCGAGGCCCCACTCTAGGAGTGAAGTACACCTGACACTTAATAACCTGAGATTGCTTCGTTTTGCTCGCAATGACAAAAGGTAGAAAATAATCAATCGTTAGATCTGAAGTGATTGGTAAAAAACATAGCGAGTGACTACCTTCTTTGTCATTGCGATGGAGCCGAAGGCGGAAGAAGCAATCTCTAAAAATTAAATTTTATGACACTTACTGTTCCAAGGATGCACTCGTCATCACCAGACGTCCCCCAATGCTCCGCACCGGCATCGCAAAACCGAAATGGTTGACCTGCACGCTCAACTGGAAATCTTCTTGGAGAAGATAGCCCAAAGAACCGCTGATAAATTCTCGACCGACGGTGGATGTCGCCACCCGCGCCAGGTATGGCGTAGGTTCGGGATCATCCCCCTGCACCAGAGCCTGAATATATTCAGCACAAGCCAAATCCTCATCTCCATCACGGCCCTCTGAGGTACCGGTAATCACAAATGAGATGGTCGCTGCCTGCCGTTCAAGCAGCTTCTGCGCTGTCGCCTTGGCAACCACAAATGAAGCCGCAAAAAGGGCTTTGGCTTGAATAGCCCGGACCAACCCCTGAGTGCCGGCACTTGTCCGCTGGATCAGTACCTTGTCAGTTAAATCTAATCCTCTTAATGCGCCGGGCGAATTGCTCAGGTCAAAAGGCTCAGGCTTATAGCCATTCACCTCACCCATCACAAGCGCGCCAGGGATTTCCCTTTTTAACGCCAGGGCTTCATCCACCGTTGAGACGGGCAATATCCAGCTGGTTCCCTGTTCAAATGCAAAGGCTGCGGTCGTAAATGCTCTCAGCACATCAATGACCACAACATCACCCTGCACTTGATCCGATTCTGCTAATGTAAAGAAACGAAAGTCGCTCATAGCCTGCTTCCCAATTTCCAAATAATTGTAGTTTCCTTGCTAAACTTTCCCTATTAATCCATCATTGGAAAACTATTGTATAATTCCTGTGGTTTTTAACCATCACCATTATAAAAGACAATCACAGGAGAGGGATTCAAACATCATGCAAGACGGGACTTTTAATTTCAAAACACATGACGGGTTAACAATGCTGGGACGTGTCTGGCAGACAACGGGTACACCGAAAGGCATTGTCAATCTGGTGCACGGCCTGGGTGAACATACCGGCCGTTATGCTCATATCGCTGAAGCGCTGACCAAAGTTGGCTATAACCTCATCGGATTCGATCTGCGGGGCCACGGCCTTTCAGAAGGTAAACGCGGTCACACGCCCGATTATGATTACATTATGAATGATGTCGAGCTCTTCCTGGATAAATCCAATGAGTTCTTTGGCAGCGATCACCCCCATTTTCTCTATGGGCACAGCCTGGGCGGCACCATTGTTTTGAATTATGCCCTGCGCCGCAAGCCGGCATTAAAAGGCGTGATTGCGACAGATCCCGCCCTCCGGCTCTCATTTGAGCCGCCCAAGTTCAAACTTGTGATGGGCAAGATCATGGCAGACCTGATGCCATCCTTCTCAATGAACAATGCTCTGGACGTGAACGCTCTCTCCCGAGACGCCGCCATCGTCAAAGCCTATCAGGATGATGTCCTGGTTCACGACCGGCTCTCCGCTAAACTCGTGATGGAACTATTCAACAGTGGTAAATACGCCATGGACCACGCAGATGAGTGGACCCTGCCCCTTTTACTCATGCACGGCAGCGAAGATCGGATTTCATCCTGCAAAGCCAGCGAGGAATTTGCCGATAACGCAAACACCAGGGTAACCTTCAAAGCATGGGAAGGTTATTATCATGAGATCCACAACGATGTTGGCAAAGAAGATGTCATCACGCTCATGATCAATTGGCTCAACGACCAGGTTTTATAGCAGGCCCTCTCCTGCCTTGACCGTCTCTGTCAGCAGGAATAAAATTAGATTAGATAAATAGAACATCCAAGACTTCACCTATCTCTTTGTAAGGAGAGACTGAATGCCCGAATTTCAACACAAAAAAGACCTGGAGTCACTCGATCCAGGCCTTTTTACGTTAATTAATTTAGAAGAAGAACGCCAAACTCGTCGGTTGATCATGATCCCTAGCGAAAGCATTGCCCCGCTGGCAGTGCGGCAAGCCTTGGGTTCCTCCTTCACCAACATCTATGCTGAGGGCTATCCCCGGCCTGAGACCTTAGGTTTCACCGAAGAAGAGATCTTCGACTATACGAAGATGCTTGGTACCTACCGTCGCTATGCCGATCCACGCTACTATAAAGGTGTGGAGTATGTTGATGTGGTCGAAGCGCTGGCCCGTCGCCGCTGTGCCGAAGCTTTCGCTGCCAATGGCGTCTCAGCCGACCAAATTTATCCCAACGTCCAGCCGCTCTCCGGTGCGCCAGCCAATAACGCGGTTTACACCGCATTCCTCCAGCCAGGTGACACCATCCTCGGTATGAGCCTGCTGGTGGGCGGACACCTCTCCCACGGTTCCTCTGTAAACCGCTCCGGGATCTGGTATAACGCCCAGCATTACACTGTGGATCCGGAAACTGAACTGCTCAACTACGATATGATCCTGGCCAAAGCCGAAGAGGTCCAGCCCAAGATCATTGTGGCCGGATATTCCAGCTATCCCTACATCCCGGATTGGAAGAAGTTCCGCGAGATCGCGGATAAAGTCGGCGCCATCCTGATGACCGACATCTCCCATATTGCGGGGTTGATCGCAGCCGGGCAAGTACCCTCACCGGTTGGCTATGCCCAGGTGATCACCTTCACCACGCATAAAACCCTGCTTGGCCCTCGTGGCGCCGTCATTCTCACTGACAGCCCCGCCTATGCCAAGAAGATCGACAAAGCCGTCTTCCCCGGCGAACAAGGCGGCCCACACATCAATGCGATGGCTGCCATGGCGGTCACTTTCAAGATCGCTCAATCGAAAGCCTTCAAGGAATTGCAGGAGCAGATCATCAAGAATGCCAAAGCCTTCGCCAATCAATTAATGGCTCGCGGTTTGCGTGTGCCCTATAACGGCACGGACAGCCACATGGCCCTGCTCGATACCAAATCCATCAACGCGGGCCCCAATGTTTACCTTTCCGGTGATATGGGCGCTCGCATTCTGGATGTGGCCGGCATTGTTGCCAACCGTAACACTATCCCCGGTGACCGCTCCGCATTTTCTGCCACAGGCATCCGCTTTGGTTCGCCCTGGCTTACCCAGCGGGGCTTCAAAGAAGCGGAGTTCCGTCAGGTGGCCGACATCATCGCAGACCTGTTTGCCGGGATTACCCCTTACAACATGCCTGGGGGCGGAAAAGCTCAGCGACGGGCCAAAGTGGACTTCAAGGTTCTGGAAGATGCCAAACTCAAAGTGGCAGCGCTGGCAGAAAAGGCCGATAATGTCACCCAGACACCCGCTGCCCACGGCTACCCCCATTTCTTCGCAATCAGCGATGACCAGGAAACAACCTGGGCGTCTTTCAAGTTGTCTGGCGATCAAATCCGCCATTTTGTGACCTATGCCTTCGCCAGTGATGTTGAAGCCTTACAACCTGACGAGACCCAACCCACAACACTGCACACCACCTATGGTGAGGTTGAGGGCTTCCTGCTCTGCCAGGATCCCTTCACTTTTGTTCTGACGGTGCCGGGTAATAAAGCCGGCCTGGCGAGTGCCTGGCTGCGGGACCTCTCCGACGCCTACACCAAATTCGATTCCGACCTGGTGATGCGCCTGCCCGGGCCGATGGCAATCGAAGACACCGAACCCATCGAGATTGATGGCTCATTAGGCAAACCAGTCCCCGGCAACAAGCCTTATTACATCGGGGTTCCAGAGACAACCCAAACCGGCGAACCGCTGCCCAAATTCAACTGGCAGCCCACCGAAGAAGGCACACCCCTCACCACCCCGCTCAACGCCACTCACCGGGCACTGGGCGCAAAGATGGTGCCTTTTGCCGGATGGGATATGCCCGTTTGGTATTCCTCTGTAGTAGAAGAACACCTGGCCGTTCGTCAGGCAGCCGGACTCTTCGATGTCACCCACATGGGCGTCTATCAGGCTGAAGGTCCTAATGCCGCCCTCTTCCTCGATTCCGTCTGCGCTAATGATATTGGCGGTCTTGAAGTCGGCGAATCCTGCTACACCCATTTCCTGGATACGGACGCCAACGTACTGGATGACCTGCTGGTCTATCGCCGTGGCATCGAAAAATTCTTGGTGGTGGTCAACGCCGCCAACGATGACAAGGATTGGGCCTGGCTGAATGCCGTACGTGAAGGGAAAGTCCTAGTGGATCCTGCCCATCCCACAGCTGTCGCATTTGGCCGCAATGTCACCTTGAAGAACCTGCGTGATCCCCAATCAGGCAAAGAGATGCGCCTGGATGTCGCTCTGCAAGGCCCAAAATCGCGTGACATCATGTTGGCTATGGAAGTCAGCCCGGAAGACCGGATCGCTATCATGAGCCTCAAATGGGCTCAGCTTTGCGAAGCTACACTCGATGGCATTCCGCTGGTCATCTCCCGCACTGGTTATACCGGTGAGCGGATGGGTTTTGAACTTTTCGTTCACCCCGACCAGACCGTCAAGCTCTGGAACGCCCTCCTGAAGGCCGGGGAAGCCTTCGGCATCAAGCCCTGCGGCCTTGGCGCTCGGGATTCGCTGCGTACAGAAGCCGGATTACCGCTCTATGGGCATGAGATGGGCGGCCAGCTCAATTTAGGCGTCGGCCAGGCAGGTTTTGGCAGGTTCGTTAAAACCTACAAGCCCTGGTTCATCGGGCGTCAGGCATTTCTTAATCAGGAATCTGATCGGAACGGGATTGTGGTCCGCTTCCGGTTTGATGAAAAACGAACCCGGATGGCCCATCTTGGCGATCCGGTATTGGATGACCGTGGTAAAGTGATCGGTACCATAACCAGCTGTGCAGTTGACTCTGATGGCTCTCTCACCGGCCAGGCTTATGTCTCAGAGAAATATGCAGCCGAAGGCACCGGCATCTTAATTTACCAGGGTTCACCTGACAAAGCTGGCAAAGCGCCAGCCAACCTATCCATCGGCGACCGGGTGACCTTACCCGCCCGGGCAACCGTTATTAGCAGATTTCCTAAATAAGGAGAGAATAATCTATGCACACCCTATGGGACGAAAGATATGCCCTAAGAACGGATAATATGGGCAGCTCAGCTATCCGCGAACTGCTGAAGCTCACATCACAGCCTGATGTGATCTCCTTCGCGGGTGGAATGCCAGCACCTGAAGTCTTCCCAATTGAAGGTTTCAAGGAAGCATGCGAAGTGGTCTTGTCTGAAATGGGCGATCGAGCCCTGCAGTATGGCACCACTGAAGGCTATCAGCCCTTGCGGGAATTGATTGCCCACAATGCTTCAAAGTATGGCATTCAAATCTCAGCAGACAACGTCCTGATTACAGCTGGTTCTCAACAAGCGCTCGATCTTCTCGGGAGAATCTTTATCAATCGAGGCGACCGGGTCCTGGTGGAGTCACCCACCTATTTAGGTGCCATCCAGGCCTGGAACGCTTATGGCGTCAAGTATGTCACCATCCCCTCAGATGATAACGGGATGAACACAGACCTGCTTGAGTCACGGTTACGGACCGGTATCAAGTTCATCTATGTCCTGCCCAACTTCCAGAACCCGACTGGCGTGACCCTCTCACGAGAACGCCGTAAGACTCTGGTGGAAATGGCCGATGCCTACGGCGTCCCGATTGTTGAGGACGATCCCTATGGCCAGCTGCGTTATGAAGGCGAGCACCAGACCCCCGTCGTTGTCATTGACGACGAGATGCGTGCCAAGGAAGTGCCGATCTACAGCGGTAACGTGATCTACACGTCAACTTTCTCCAAGATTCTGGCCCCCGGTCTGCGTTTAGCCTGGGTGGTTGCACCCACTGAGGTCATCAAGAAACTGGTTCAGGCCAAACAGGGCTGTGACCTGCATACCGCCACCTTCAACCAATATATCGCTTACCAAATAGCGAGTTCTCCCGGCATGAAACAGCATATCCAGCTGATCCGCAAAGTCTATAAAGAGCGTCGGGATACGATGCTGCAGGCGCTTAACGACAATATGCCAGAGAATGTCCATTGGACTTACCCCAAAGGCGGCTTGTTCCTCTGGATGACTCTTCCTGAGGGTACAGATTCAAGCAAGATTTTTAAAGAAGCCGTAGCCCAGAAGGTTGCCTTTGTCCCGGGCGGCTCCTTCCACCCCCTCGGCGGCGGTGAGAACACCATGCGCCTGAACTTCTCCAATTCCAAGCCGGATATGATCGAAGAAGGGATCAAACGGCTGGCAAATGTGATCAAGAAACATCTTTAAGCCAACATTGGATTAACTAAACAATTAAACCCCCGCAAGCATAAATGCGGGGGTTTTTGCTATCCAGGATCGAGAATTTAATAATCGATGGACTTGCCGTGATGCCAGATCTTGAAATCCGTGAGGATAGAGCCACCCAGAAATTCTCTTAAAATCGAATTATCGGGGATGAGCTCCTGGCTGGTTGGCAGGAACCATTGCAGGAATTTGAATAATCGCTTGGCTTCAATATATTCCGGTGTGCCATAGGGCACCTGGCGCAGCAAAGGCTCCACCAGCGGTTTCAACGCCGTCAATTCATAAGCAAGCGCTGAATTGAACATCACGTCAGCATTTTCCTGATAGGGGAAGATATGCCGTTTCTCGCCACGCCGAACGTTCTCCCAATTTGCGATGGTTTGTTGAGCGGTATATCCCCGGTCGCGCGCATCCCGCAGGATACGGCGCAACTCACGGGTGTCCGTTGTCGAAATTCGGTTTTGGCGGTCAAGGTTCAACTGGGTCAGGCAGGAAACATAAATTCGGTAAGTCTCTTCAGGAGGAATATCTCCCAGAAGCTTTGGATTCAGTCCGTGAATACCCTCTAAAATGATCATTTGACCGGGTTCCAATTGGACTTCGTCACCAGGCTCGTTTCGTCCTTCCCGGAAGTTGTAGTGCCTAAGCTGCACCTTCTCGCCGCGGACCAATCGCTCCACATGTTCTTGCAGGAGTTCAAGGTTCAGAGCTTCGATGTTTTCAAAGTCATAATTACCATTTTCATCCAATGGCGTATCGGCGCGATCCACAAAGTAATTATCCATTTCCAATGCGAAAGGAGAAATACCTTCCGAAAGTAATTGGATAGACAGCCGCTTAGAGAACGTGGTCTTGCCGGAAGAACTCGGCCCGGCAATCAAAATCACATTGACCTTATTTCGACGCTCTTTGATCGTGGTCGCAATTCTGGAGATCTGTTGGGCATGGAGCGCCTCAGAAACCAAAATCACCTCATTGATCCGCCCCTCACTAATGGCATCATCCAAAGCACCAACACTCTGAATCCCCAATGTCTCCAGCCATTCCCCATACTGTCGGAAAGTGACCAGCAAAGTGGGGTAACTTGGCATCGGTGAAAGTTTGTCAGGGGCATGCCTGCGGGGGAAGCGCAGAACAAAGCCCGCACCAACCCGTTTGAGGTCAAACAGCTTGAGGTAACCCGTGGAGGGCACCATATAGCCGTGATGATAGTCGCGCTGGCCGCGCAAGGAATAGAGTACCAGATCATTCCCCTGGCGGTAGTTCAACAGCCGCAATTTATCCTCCTGGCCATGATCTCGGAAGAATTTACGCGCCTCTTCCAAACTAACCTTATTCCGCACTAAGGATTCATTGGCTTCAACGATTTCATACATCTTTGCTTCAAGCAGCTCAAGAGATTCCGCCGAGAAGGGTTCCTGCTCCGGCACATGACAGTAATATGCGCCAGAAGACACCGAATGGTCAATGGTGAGTGACCACTTGGGGAAAAGCTCCATGAAAGCCACTTCCAACAGGAAGGTCAACGATCGCCGGTAAATGCGAGCCCCATCCGGGTCCGACATATCCACCGGAGTAACCTCGGCATCCATGCAAATCGGGAAGGTCAGCTCTCGTAGATCATGGTTGACAATCGCGCCCACAATTTGCGGCTTTTGAGGGTCTTGGTAAGCCCGCATAAAATCACCAAGGGGTGTATTCCGCGGGCCTTCCAAAACCGTGCCGTCTTTCAGGACAATTTCAACAGTGTCCCGTAAATGTTCTTTTAATTTAATATTCGATCCCATAGAAATGTCTTTCCAATATCGCCTGGCGATACCTTTTTGGTGAGTTCCCTATTTTACCTCGTTCTAAAAACTCATGGAACGATAACTGGGACCTGAACAAAATCATCCGGTGTCATATCGTCAAGTGAACCGATGATCGACGGGTAATTCGAGAGCCACTCGCCCTGGGTAGGCGTGAAACCCTCAGGCAAAATCAAGTCGATTATGCGAGTGTGGTTGGAATCAGCCGCTCCGCCGCCAAAGAGATACTGTGCAGCATTGATCGAAACATCCCGAACACGCCACACACCTTCCGTGGGATAGCCTTCCTGGCCCAAAACAGCAGCCGCATAGCCCCAATCGGCAGGATCACCTTCGGGGAAGAAACTCAAAGGCACCCGTACCATAACCTGATTATTGGCCGAATCGACCACCACGGTCATACCGCCGGTAGCCTCGGTGTATTCCTTCGGCTCCAGTGTGTCAGGATCCACCATCACAACCTGAGGCGTCCAGCCCTCAGCCCAGACAGCGTACTCCCAACCATAACCTTCCTCGAGGGCAGCGTTGCGGCCAGGCATCAGCATCCTTGCGCCGGTTCCTGCACCGGGGTCTGTGTCGATATACACATCCAGCGTTTGAACCGACAAGCCGTTTTGTGAATTCCAGGAATTCTCAACCGGTCCTACAAAGTCAAAAGTGAAGACCAGATTGATTCCATCCGATCCAACCGAGAAGTGATCCACATCAAATACTGATTCGGGGAAGACGCCATCGGTGGGATATTCATACGTACCGGGGCCATTATCATCACCTACAGGATCCTGTACTTCCAAGATCATCGTGGTTTCGCCCAGGCTGGGGATCAACATCCTCGCCGGTCCATCAGTTGGGAAGATATCGCCATCAGGCCCAACGACCACGCCAAACTTTAAGTAGGTGCCGACATTCAGACCGCCCATGCTTTCCATTGGGATCTTGAATTCAGCCAGTCCATCACCGGTCACAACAGCCCCCACCCCAGCCTGACTGAGGCCCCACTCAGAGTCCGTCAGAGAGTAGAGATCCAATGAGTCGGCAGCACCGTCCCATTGCAGCAGGGTGTTGGCGAAGAACTGCAGGATCAGGTCTGATTGCAGAGCGAAAGCGGATTTTCCACCTTCGACGTTGGGAGCAGCGAAGTAGAAACCAATCTGTTGATCAGCAATGTCAAATTCGCTATCCACTCGCAAGTAGAGGTTATCTTCATCCATTGTGATATAGAAATCATTTACTGAAGAATTCCCGGCTACGGGATAGTAAGCAGCGGTTTCCCAGGCGGGGTCTTCGGCCACAGCGCCCATCTCAGGGGTGGATAGGCCGGTAAACGCAACAGCAGGTTGAACAACTGGCGCCTGGACAATTGGCACACTGACAAACGGTGGAACATCCACACCCAGTGAGTCATAAACCCCTGCCAATAAGGCCCGGTAGCCTTCATCGAAGTAGCTGTCCTGGCCGGAATCCTGGTCAGCACCGTACCACCAGAACCAGTCAGAACCTTCAGCCAGGTACATAAAGTCAAGGGCCTGAGCCAGGTTCTCTTCAGCGGTATATTCAGCGCCGCTCTCGAAAGCCGCCAGGTCTTCACGGGTCGTTGCGAGATAATCCCAGGCAATTGCTTCCTCTTCCTCGCCGATCCAGGTGTCATAGTTGGCACTGAACCAGGCACCGGGGAAGAGAGTGTCGAGGGTTTGCTGCTCGGGGAACATTTCCAGATATTCCGAAGGGGTCACGGTCTGCAGGACTTCGCTATCGGAAAGTTTCTGGTAAAGGGCATTGAAGAATTCATTGCCGTCGCCAGGATAATTCTCCCAAGCGTTTTCACCATCGAGGATGATGCTGACGATATGCGGGCCAGCTTCATCACTCTCCATGAAGTCGGTATGAATTTGTTCAAGACGGCCGACCAGATCCTGAGCAGCTGCCTCGCCACTCATCTGAGAATAGTCAAAGCCGATCTTATCTGAGAGCGTCCAATCCCGGAAGAACATCGCGACCTGATTGCCGTCATCATCAGTGACGAAATATGGGCGATAGAGCATGTCCGCTTCCTGTACGTAACCATTGGAATCACGGGTGAAGGAATCGATACCCAAGGACTTCGCCAGGACCGGTTCACCCGTCTGCATGAAGCTATAACCAGCTTCAGCCACAAGCGGAACAATTTCCTCAGCCACAGAGCCTTCACCCGGCCACAAGCCGCGCACACTGGTGCCGAAGTTTTCTTCGTACATCTGCACGCTCAGGTCTAGATGCGCCACGGCATCTTCGGGATAGACAAAGGTCTTCTCGGGCATGATCGCGTTGGGATTGCCGACCAAAGCCAGTTGGTTGTTATAAATCAGGGGCAAAATTGGGTGAGCATAAGGCGTGGTTGTCACCTCGATCTGACCCTCCCGCTGTAATTCAGCATGATAGGGCAGCACTTCCTGAACGATCTCCAGCGCCTTGTCAAACACGATCTGCTTATCAGCCTGATCGAAATTCTCCCCATTTTTCACAAGGCTCAATAATGGCTCCTCAGCCAGGAATGTTGGGTCGAACCAGGCAAGGTTGAACCAAACCTGCAGGTCGAGAAAATCTTGGTCGGTGAAATTTTCCAACGCAGCTTGGATTGCCTCTTCACTGGACCCACCCCGTTTATCCAGCAGTTCTTGATAGCGGGGATAGAGGGCAATGATATTGTTCCAGTTGGCATCAAAGAAACGTTCCAAAATGAATTGTTTCTCATCAGTCGTTAATTCACTCACTTCTTTCTCACCGAGGACCCAATAGATGTCCTTGGTGCCCGCGGCCAGCTCATTCAGCTGCCGGATGAGGGAGGGTGTGATATTGAAAGTGGCATGGATATCCGGATATTGCGCAACTTTTTGGGCCATATCCAGATAGTCCTTGGTGGCATGCACCCGGACCCAGGGGCGAGTGTAAATACCATCCGCGTCCTGATAATAGAGCGGTTGGTGTTGATGCCAGGTGATGTTGACATAAAGGATGTCAGGGTCAGCCGGTGTCTTTTGTTGGCAGGCCGATACTGCTGAAACCAGCAGTGTTAATAGAAGGGCAAGATGGAAAATTTTAAATTTTTTAAGCATGTTCTCTCCTTGGAATTGGTAAAAAGTCCACGCCTTCCCCTTGATTTTACACGAAATCAACCTCCGGGTCATCTACAAATAAACTATGAACAACAGGCTTCTAAATTTTGCGATCAATACCCACTCCATACTCAAAACTCAAAAGATCTATGATTCTGACGGAGCATAAAGCCGTATCAGCACCAGCCCGGCTTGACGTGTTCTTCATTACCGGATAAAATTCAAGGTCGCTGGTTATATCCGGCGAGTTAACCCAATACATTATAGAGCGAAGGTAACCCGCGCAAGAAGGGTGAGAGGCGCTCGAAGGATGGAAAAATGACAGACCAAATCGTAATTAAAGCAGATCCCCGCACCGTCAAAGGCAAGAAAGTCGGCGTTCTGCGCCGGGAAGGCATCCTCCCCGGAATTATTTATGGCAAGATCGGCAAAAAATTCATGGACCCCATCATGGTCCAAATGAACCTGCACGATTCTTCCCAGATCATTAAAACCCTGACACAGTCCAGCTTGGTGAAAATTGAAGTTGAAGGCAAGCAATACCCTGTGGTCCTCCGTGAGGTCCAGAAGGACGTCATCTACGGAACGCTCCGCCATGTCGATTTCATGGCGCTTGACCTGACCCAAAAGCTGCAAACTTCAGTTCCGATCGAGTTGGTCGGCGAAGCACCTGCTGCTTCCAACTTATCCTTTGTTGTAATGACCGGTATTTCCGAACTGGAAATCGAATGTCTCCCGCAGGATATGCCCGAGCGTATTGAAGTTGATGCCAGCGTATTGGTTGATACCGACAGCGTTATCCTGGTCAAGGACTTGAAGCTTTCCGATAATGTCGAGATCCTCACTCCTGAGGATGAAATGATCGCAGGCGTGACCTACGTGGCAATTGAAGAGGAACCGGAAGCGGAAGCTGAAGGCGAATTGGCCGACATCCTCGACGAAGGCAATGAACCCGAAGTTATTGAAAAGGGTAAACAAGAAGAAGGGGAAGAAGAGTAAAAATTCTTACTCCTCAATCTACTTAAGAAAGAAAAGTCTGGGAATATTCCCAGACTTTTTTATTTCCAGGCTAGCGATCGATTAAATAACTCCCAACGCTTCCATCAGATTGATCGTCATTTGCGCAGTTGCCCCCCAAAGTTGATAATTTTCAAACTGGTCAAAGTAGATGATCGGAAATTCCCGCCCGGCAAAACTCCGATACTTTATCGTACGATGGTCCGGGTCTGCCAGCCAGAGCAGCGGACATATAAATGCACTTTCGACCTCATCCGGGTTAGGTTTCAGCGGATAGGGCCAGGGAATCTGCCCAACTACCATGTTCACCAAATACCCCGTAACAATCGGCATGATGCCCAGATCGCCATAGACTGTCACGTCCTCTGGCGCAATCCCAATCTCTTCCTGGGTTTCACGTAAGGCCGTGAAAATCATACTCGGATCACCCTTTTCCTTGGCACCACCCGGAAAAGAGACCTGTCCTCGATGCTCCATTAACTTTTCGGACCGATGGGTAAACAGGAGATGCCAGCGCCCCTCATAAACCAATAAAGGCATCAGGATGGCAGCCGATTTATAATTCTGCACGCCACCGTCGGTAAAAATATGATAATTTCTTTCGCCCCGGGACTGCCTGAAATTCTGGATCCCCGTTTTGATTCTGTCTTCGGTCAAATCAAACATAAATCACATTATATCAACTCTCCGCCCTGACTGCACTCCCGCAATAAAGACATTCCACTGTGACGCCATCCAGCCATTCGACCATCTGCGGATCAATGCTGCCACCGCAGGAAGGACACTTGGTCGGCAGGATAGGGCGTTCAACCACCTTTCCCTCAACCGGCAGCTCAGTTTTCAAGCCTGCCAGCTTCTCATCCAGCCATTGCCGAATAGAATCACTTGCCTCAGTCAATCCTCGATCTTTGAGTTCAGCAGTCACCTGATTACCGACCCGGGTCAATACCAGCCACCGTTTGTGCATTGCCAGGTCTTTCAAACCTGCCTTGATCAGTACCACCCCATATTTATCGTTCCCGGCATAAATATAGGCTTTCCCTGCTTGAAGAAAAAGAAACGGCGCCCTAGGAAGCTGTCGCCTTAGCGCTCCCTGGGCCAACTCTTCAAACAGTTTCGCTGCTCGTTGATATTGGCCTTCATCATACAATCGGTGAGCTTGATTAAGCAAGACTTTCGCTCGATCTCCGGGTCGCCTGCCAGGTCGGATAGGTCTTCTACGAAACATCTTCGCCTTCTTCCTCTTCCTGTTCTTTTTTCTTAGGCCGGTCATCTTCTGGTCGCTCCATCACGGAACGGGCAAACACCAAATAGCCAGTATGAGCCACCATCCGGTCCGTTGGGCGAAGCCGCTCATAATCCGGTTTGTAAAAGCGGAGCAACACTTCACAAACCTCAATAAAGGCAAAATTATCCGCATAGAGCGCGGCCAGCATCCGGCTGACCTGATTTGTCGTGGGCAAGATCGTGCCAAAGAAACCGCCCAACTTTAGTGAGGCTGTCACCTGCGGGATGTAATCATAAGGGTTGGGCAGATCTAAAAAGATCGCGTCCATATCACGCTCTTCGAAGCCATCCAGAATGTCACCGGACTTAAGTTCAACCCTATCAAGCAGTTCCAGGTTATTCAGGTTCTTACGGGCCAGGTTCTGCATCTGCTCCCGGCGTTCATAGGAAATGACCTTGCCCTCATCCCCCACGAAAAAGGCAAAGGCCGTGGTCAGCGCACCAGAACCGGTCCCCGCTTCCAACACCCTGACGCCCGGACCAATACCCATCACCATCACTATATAGCCAATATCCTTCGGATACATAATTTGTGTGTTACGTTTGGTCTCTTTGATCAGGTCGGATAACCCCGGCCGCATTAAAAAGAACGGGCTGCCAGTGTGACTGGTCAAGCGCGTGCCCCAGGGCTTCCCAATAATTTCGTCATGCTGTAACTCACCGCGGTGGGTCTGAAATACCGCCCCAGCTTTCAGGCGGATGATATGGCTTTTATGCCGCTTTCCCAAAAGTTGAACCAAATCCCCGTCTCGGGCTATGGCTTCATATTGTGTCCAGGTCAATTTCTTTCTCCTTTTGTTCTCAATTCTAATAAATAAAGGGCAGTTTGTCACCACTGCCCTTTGGATTTATTGAATTCTTTACGGCAAATTTACATCAGGGTTTCAGGGTCTTCTTGAAGAAGTCCGTGATGCCGTTATAGCAGATCACCTTGTTCTCATATTTCTCGACACCGTGCCCCTCATTCTCAAAAAGGATCATCTCCACATCCTTGCCGATCTCCCGCAGATGTTCGACCAGGTCCTCCGATTCCTCGGCCACCACACGGGGGTCGTTACGCCCCTGGATGACCAGCATCGGGAAGCTGATGTTATCAATATACGTCTTGGGTGATCGCTCCTTCAGGAAGGCCAAATCCTCCGGCACATCCGGATTACCGAGAGCCACATCAAAATAAGGCTTCCAGGTTGGGGGAATCCGCTCACAGAAGGTAACCAGGTCATAAGGCCCGAACATATCCACCGCCGCGGACCAAAGCTCAGGATGTCGGCCGGCCAGCGTCAGGGTCATATACCCGCCATAGGACCGTCCCACCACACCTGCCCGATTGACGTCCAGGCGGTCATCCTTGGCCAGCACTTCCTTCATCGCATGGACATGATCCAGCCTATCCTGGCCGCCCCAATCCCGATCAACATGCTTGGTGTAGCTCAGGCCATAGCCTGTACTGCCGCGTACATTCGGGACAAAGACCGCAAATCCCTCCAATGTGAGGAACTCGATCAGCGGCATGGAAAACCAGGAGAAGTCCGGTCGTTCCTGCCCCTGTGGGCCGCCGTGCAGGTAATAGATCACCGGGCGTTTACCGGTGAAGCCCAACTCCGGTGAGGGCATGTATAAACGGGCCGAAACCCGTAAACCGTCAAATGTCGTGAACGAGAGGTCTTCCCCAGCGGAAAGAATTTCCTGCGGGATACCCAGGATCGATTCGTTGGTATGGCACACCAGGCGATCCCGGTCCTCACCATCAATTGTGTAGATCTGAATTGGCGAAGTGGCTGTGGAGAATGCAATCGCGAATGAATCCGTCTCATGGTCATAGGTCAGGGCTTCCAGAACGCCAGCAGCCAGAATGCCCCGGCCCACCAGCACATACAGCGCCTGCATGACTTTGGCTTCGGCATCATATTCCGCCTCATAAACCCAGCTGGCCCCATCGATATTGAAGAATAGCAAGAAGCGGCCATTCTTCAACGGTGCTAAGCCATCGAACTCACCGGCGCCACTGTGCACCAGACCAGCAAATGGCACTTCGACAGCCTTTTCGGGATGGTCAATATCCAGATATCCCAGGCCGTAGGTATCCTTGAAGAGTGCGTTATTGAAGACCAGTCCCTTGCCGCCATCGGTGAAGAACCCACCGCCGAATGCGGTCAGAGGAACTTCCTCACCAGGCTGCCGGTCAGTCAAAGGCTTGCCATAAAGCAGATGTGTACCTTTTCCCTGTTCCCAAAGATAGGCCACTCTGTCACCCACCATATACCCTTCAACTAACACGAGCCGGGAGAAATCTTCATTATGGGCTGCGGGATAACCACCATAGGGGCTGGCATAGATCTCCTCCACCTCATTCGTGTCCAGGTGGCAGATGTAGGTGCGGATCATGCCTTCTTCACGGGATTCAGCCGCAATGATGCAGATATTCAAATCTTCATCTGACATGCCTAAATGGCAGCGGGTGTTCTCAAAAAAATTATTGAACGCAGACTCCGGGAAACCACCCGACATCGGCACAACCATCGGTAGGTAGTTCTCATCGCCGTCCTGGTCGATCATCACCAGGACCTTGTCGAGGCCTTTGAATACCACGAAGGAGTCCCCACCGATCAAATGGGGGTTCTGCAGGACGATATTTGGCGGCAACAGGGGCTCCGGCACACTGCCGCCATAATCCATGGCGTAGAGGCTGTTGTGCCCGCTCATGTTGGATAAAAAGAAAATCCTGCCGCCTACTCTTTGAGGGCGCAGGAACTGTCTTGCTGATAATAAGGCTTCAATCCGATACATTCGAAAAGCTCCAATCTAAATCTGTTGTGGATCAACCAGGCTTAGCCAATAACCAAGGCCTAATAAGACCAAAGAGCCTAAGATACCCATCCCTAAATGGATCGTGCCCAAATTAAGGAAATTGATGGAAAAGACCTGAGCAATGATATGCCCAGCAAAAAAACCAATCCAACTCAACACTAGATACAACACCAGTCGGAACAACCCCCCATTGCGCCAGATATGCATCAGGCTGCCAAAAATACTGGCAAGGAAGAACGAAAACACAATGGCCGGAAATGTCATCTTAAAACTCCTCTAAACCGCGGTAACGCTGCTCTCATTCAGCGGATTGGATCACACCGCCGCCCAGGCATTCTTCACCCTTATAAAGAACTGCCACCTGGCCGGGGGAAACCCCGCGTATTTTACCCATAAATTCTAACTTAAATTTTCCATTTTCTGCAAAGAACATCCGGGCAGAAACGGGATTGGCACGATAACGGACCATCACATCATATGTATCATCCAGTTCAGGCGTTTGGCCCGAAACCCAATTTACCCGTTCAGCCGTGAGCTGGCCCACGCCGGTCTGGTCGGCAAAGCCAACCACCAGGTGGTTCTTTTCCGAATCCTTGCCGATCACGTAATATGGCTCTGGTGCAGCGATGCGGATACCTTTCCGCTGGCCAATCGTATAAAATGCCAGGCCTTCATGCTCACCCAGAATCTTCCCATCGGGATTAACAATCTCACCCGGATGCTTCGCCTCAGGGGCATAACGATCCAGAAAATCACGATAATGCACCGTCCCCAGGAAGCACAGGTCCTGGCTGTCCTGTTGATCTGCGACCTGCAAGCCCATCTGACTGGCCTTTTCGCGCACCTGGGCTTTGGTCATCCCGCCCAATGGCAGCAGGGTCTTTTGAAATTGTTCCTGGCTGAGCATCGCCAGAACATAAGATTGATCCTTGCCACTGTCCAGCCCCCGCAGGAGCCGCACGGTGCCATCCTCAGATCGTTCCAGACGGGCGTAATGGCCTGTGGCGAAATAATCGCCGCCATGTGTCAGCGCATAGGTCTGCAAGAGGCCCCATTTTACCTCAGGGTTACAGAACATGCAGGGGTTGGGTGTTTGCCCAGCCAGATATTGTTCAATGAAGGATTCGACAACCTTCAGATAGAAGGGATCACGCACATCCAGATTAATGAAAGGAATACCAAGGAAATCAGCAGTAGCCTGAGCCAAAGATACCGGAGAAGGCAGGGACTCAATTTCAGCTTCCCATTTGGGGTCTTTCCAGGTGGTCATATGGATCCCCGTCACCTGGTAGCCTGCTTCAATCAACTTTGCTGCGCTGACAGCGGAATCCACCCCGCCGCTCATCGCAACATAGACATGCTCACGAGACGTCATACCTTCCATTTTACCTTAACCGCCCTTGCCTGGACTGCTATAATTGATCCATTGAGAAGTTATTAACGAAAGAAATGACAATGATTCCCTATACCGATACTCACTGCCACCTCGACTTTGAACGGTTTGATGAGGACCGCGACCAGGTCCTCAAGCGCGCCTGTAAAGCCGGCCTGGTTAAGATCATCAACCCGGCGATTAGCCTCCCTACCGGGCAGGCTGCCATCGACCTGGCTAAACATTATCCCGGGATGTTCTATGCCGCAATTGGCATCCATCCCAATATCGGCGAACCCTGGACGGCTGACATCCTCCCCACTCTGCGGCTGCAAGCAGCCCAACCGGGCGTTGTAGCAATTGGAGAGATCGGGCTGGATTATTATCGCCAGCACACACCCTTTGACCAGCAGCGGATGATGTTCCGAGAACAGCTCAAGCTGGCGGAAGAACTCTGCCTGCCGGTCATCATCCATGACCGTGAGGCCAGCCATGACCTGATGGCGATGCTGTCCGAGTGGCACGCAGGATTAATCCGCGCCGGGCACCCTCTCAAGGACCGCCCCGGTGTCCTGCACAGCTTTAGTGCAGATCTAGAAACAGGTCTGGCTGCCATTGAGCTAAACTTCTGCCTGGGGATCACCGGACCAGTCACTTTCAGCAACGCTGTGGATCGTAAAGCCATCGTCCGTAATCTGCCGCTGGATCACCTCCTGTTGGAGACCGATTCCCCTTATCTCACGCCGCATCCCCACCGCGGCAAACGTAACGAGCCAGCTTATATCCCCCTGATAGCAGAAGAGATCGCCAAACTGCACAACACCAGCCCCAAGGAAGTCGCTGAGATAACCTATGCGAACGCGACCCGATTATTCCAATGGGAATAACCTAAAAACAACATAAAAACGGGCTGTGGTTTTCACAGCCCGTTTATTCTTTAACTAAATAGCGTTCCTAGCGGTCAATATACTCTTTCAGGTTATGTTCCACCGCATAGGCAGCAGCTTCCGCCCGGTTGCTCACGCCAAGTTTACTCAGGATACTACTGACATAGTTGCGAACGGTCCCCTCGCCAAGGTAAAGCGCTGCCGCAATCTCACGGTTAGTCTTGCCTTCAGACACCAATGCCAATACGTGCTTTTCCTGTTGGCTGAGGTTGGCAAATGCAGCCGCTTCCTCTTCTTTCACCGCCCGGCGTACTTCCTGGAACACCCGCTGGGTCACAGCTGGGTCCAGCAACGCTTCTCCGCGGCAGGCAGCTTCAATCGCGGTGATCAAGCCTTCCGCACCGATCTGCTTGAGGACGTACCCGCTCGCTCCCGCCCGAATGGCGGAAAAGAGCATCTCATCCTCGGCATAAGAGGTCAAAATCACCACGCGCACATCAGGCCAGCGTTTAGTGATCTCCTCGCAGGCTTCAATTCCGGAGGCGCCCGGCATCCGGATATCCATCAGGACAACATCCGGATGATATTTCTCTACCTGGGCGACGGCTTCCTTGGCTGTTCCAGCTTCAGCAACCACCTCGAATTGATCGTTGTGTTCCAACAGGGATTTCAATCCCAGCCGGACAACCTCATGATCATCAACCAGCAAAATGTCTTTCTTTTCCATAGTTATCCTTCGCTCAGGCTTTATCATCCCGCTTATAATCCACAAAACGGTAGCCCACACCTCTTTCCGTCAGGATATATTTCGGGTTGGATGGATCTTCTTCAATCTTCTTCCGCAGATAATTGATATATAAACGCACATAGTGCGGTTCGTCGCGATATTCATAACCCCAGACTTTCGTGAGGATCTGGTCATGGGTCAGCACCCAGCCGGCATTGCGCACCAGGTGATAAAGCAGGCGGTATTCCGTTGGGCGCAGCTTGACCAATTTGCCATCCACCCAGACTTCCCGCCGCCCAAAATCGATCTTCAGGCGGTCATCCACATCAATCACGCCCTGATCGTCCTCTTCTGAAGGGGCACCCCGCCGTAGCACAGCTTTCACCCGGCTGACAAGTTCCCTTGGGCTGAAGGGTTTGGTGATATAGTCATCTGCGCCAAGTTCCAGCCCCTTGACCTTATCATCCTCTTCGCCCTTAGCGGTCAACATGATCACCGGTACCTGGCTGATCTCACGGATCGTCCGTAAAACCTCAAAGCCATCAATATCCGGCATCATCACATCCAACAAAATCAGGTCGGGCAGCGAATCCCGCAGACGGTCCAATGCCTCAGTACCATTAAAGGCCTCAATCACCTCAAAGCCATCTTGTTCCAGGTTCAAACGGATGAATCCCACCATCCGGCGTTCATCATCAACGACCAGGATCCGATATTTCCTTGAAAGTGCTTCCTGCATGCTTCCTCCTGTAAAGAATTACACAATCCTCTTGACCAGCACCACCGAAATATTATCCGGTCCGCCGGCCTGATTGGCGGCATCAACTAACGCATTTGCTTTTTGGTCCAGGCTGAGTCCATCATCTTTCAGGATCGCCTTTAGTTCACTTTTATCCATTGTGCCCCATAGGCCATCCGAGCAGATCAGGATCAGGTCACCCGCTGCCAGCGTCAATTGTCCCAGGTCCGGTTCCAGGGCATCGGTTTGCCCTAAGGCCCGATAGAGGACATTCCGCTGGGGGTGTGTGGCGGCATCCGCCTCCGTGATCTCACCCAGATCAACCAGCCGCTTGACCAGCGAATGGTCTTTGGTAGAGATGGTCAGTTTGCCATTCTCCGAAAGCACATACAGCCGGCTGTCGCCAACATGAGCGGTGAAGACTCGGTCACCCAGGATCAACGCCAGAGTGAGGGTCGTCCCGCCGCCGGGCACCCGCTGACCGATCATTTTTTGGGCCTGGGCAACGGCCTCTCGCAAGAGGTCCATGACCTCCTGCTCCGTGAAGCCCTTGCGTTCAAAGATCTGGGTTTTAAGCAGCTGGTCCAGAAGATAAAAACCAGCACCCTGCACGGCCAGATGACTGGCAATCTCACCACTTTGGTGCCCGCCCATCCCATCCGCCACGATATAAACGCCCAAAGCCAAACCGGGGTCAATCCCATCCAGATAGGTGTTGACCACGAAGAGGGTATCTTCATTGTGGGTCCGCTCCTTGCCAACGGATTGGCAGGTCGCGACCTGATAGGGTAAGCCGGATTTTTCCGGGTTAATGGTCAGGAGATCACCATGGTTCACCTGTGTTGTAGGCGAATCAGAAAGCCAGCCCCCCTCAGATTTCTCTTGAAAAATCTTCTTGAAAAAATCAAACATTACGATCTCCAAAGGCAACCTTTGCCTTTACCATCATAATTTTACTGGATAAGTACACCTCATAACAAAGGAACCCAACAGATTATTGATCTTCCTCCTCAAGCGGGGCCAGGAAATCCCCGGCGGACCAACCGCTTCGGGTTTGGTCATAGGGCGCTTCAAGATACCACCAGGTATATCCATCCGCCTCCACCGGCCCATCCACCACCAGGAATACTTCTGCGTCCAGGGCGGTGAAATTGACCGTCCCATTCAGCCCAGGCTCAGCCCGCATCCGCAGGCCTGCCCCGTTTGTGCCAGTGACCTTGACATAAGCCCCCACGCCCATCACGCCGTCCGGCAGGAAAAATATGCTGGTAGGAGTCGGTGAGGCGACAACGGCGGTCGGCTGGGGTTGGGGCGTCTGGGTCGCAGCAGCAATCTTCGTCACCTGAGGAGTGACCAGTCCACCAGCATTCTCGCTCCGTCCAAGGGTCAGGATTGCAATCGCAGCCAGGACCAGCCCGGCCAGAAGGATTAATGTGGTCAACAATGTGATTGGGTTTAGAAAGGATTTTAGGTCAATCTTTTTTGATTTCATTGAATAAGTGCTTTTTTGTTGTTTTTGGTTTGATATCAGTTTAATTATAGCCTAAAACAGTCCGAATTGGGCTTGCGGTGTTTTCAGGGGGTGAAATCCCCGTCAGGGGGTGAAATCCCCGTCAAGGAGGTGCATTCCCCGTTTAGGGGGTGAAATCCCGTTTAGGGGGTGAAATCCCGTTTAGGGGGTGAAATCTCCGTCAAGGAGGTGCATTCCCCGCTTTGAGGGGTAAAATAATGTAAAATTGGCATAATTGAGGATGACTGAGGATTTAATACGTTTATGGAACAACCCACCCTTCTAAATGATCGCTACAGACTGCTTGAGCCTTTGGGTTCGGGTGGCATGGCTGTGGTATATAAGGCCATGGATACAATGCTGGAACGTGTGGTGTCCATAAAGATCCTCAAAGAGGACTATGCCAAAGACGAAGACTTCCGAGAGCGGTTCAAACAGGAAGCTAAAGCCGCAGCCAATCTCTCCCATCCCAATATTGTCACGGTTTATGATTTCGGCCTGGATGAAGACCAGGTGTTCATCGTCATGGAATATATTGACGGTACCGACCTCAAGACTCTGATTAGGGAGAGAGGCCATTTCAGCGTGGAGGACACGGTTGGTCTGATGGCTCAGGCTTGCGCCGGGGTCGGCTATGCCCATCGGGCAGGCCTGGTCCATTGTGACATCAAACCACACAATATGCTGGTTTCCAAAGATTACCGACTCAAGGTAACCGATTTTGGGATCGCCCGGGCTTTGGCCACCATCCACCCGGAAGAACACAGCGAAATCGTCTGGGGTTCCCCCCACTATTTCTCACCCGAACAAGCCGCCGGCAGTGCGCCTTCTCCTGCCTCAGATGTCTATTCACTGGGTATCATCCTTTATGAAATGCTGACCGGTCAGCTCCCCTTTGAAGCCAGCGATTCAACCGAGTTGGCTCGGATGCACCGCGAAGAACCGCCCCTGCCGCCGCGCCGGATCAACCCGGCCATTCCGGAAGCCCTGGAAGAGATCACCCTCAAAGTCCTCTCCAAGGAACCATCCTCCCGTTATCGCACAGCCGATCAACTGGGTCGGGTGCTGCTTTCCTTTGGCGGTATCGTGACCGACAAAACCGGCCCCATCGTCCTGCCCCAGGCAAAGAATGGTAAAAGCCCCTCACTGGACCGCCCCTTCTATTCAATGGATAATCAGACCGGTCCCAGTGATGATAGTTTCGTTGATGAATTCGATGATGAGGAATTTGAAGGTGACGAAGCCACCGGGATCGACTGGATCACCTGGGGGCTGGGATTATTAGCTTTCACCACCGTTTTGGGTCTGGTGCCCTTCTGGTTATTTATTTATTTTTCAATTCGACCATAAATTTAATAGAATGCAGGTTTATCAAAAATGAAGCCCTTTATTATTGCCCCGTCAATTCTTTCTGCTGATCTCAGCCAATTGGGAGATCAGGTTCAACAAGCCGCTGATGGCGGCGCGGATTGGATCCATGTTGATGTGATGGATGGCAGTTTTGTCCCCAACATCTCCTTTGGGCCCAATATTGTCAAAACCCTTCGTCAGGTAACCGATCTTCCTTTGGATGTACACCTGATGATCGTCGAACCTGATCGCCATCTCAAGGCTTTTGCCGATGCCGGTGCGGATCACATAACCGTGCATTATGAAACCTGTCCCCACATTCACCGGACTTTACAAAACATCCGCAATCTCAACGTCTCCCCGGGGATCACACTCAACCCCGGCACGCCGGTAACCGCTTTGCGCGAACTGACCCATGATTTCAACCATGTGCTACTCATGACGGTCAACCCCGGTTTTGGTGGGCAGGCCTTCATCCCAACCATGCTTGATAAGATCTGCCGGACAAAGGCCCTCCTCGACGCCACTGGTTCCCAAGCGATGATCCAGGTGGATGGCGGCGTGGATAGTACGACTATTCGGGATTGTTATGAAGCAGGCGCAACCAACTTCGTCGCGGGCTCTGCCATCTTCAAATATCCCGGTGGCATTGCGGCTGGCATCAACGCCCTGAGCTCCGCATTGGAGAATTAATCCTTAAAGCAAAAATCGCGGCAAAAAGCCGCGACTAATGCTTTCTAAATGGGTTAACCCTATTTAGAGGATTTAACCAGCGTCCGGATGCAGCGAGTGCACAAAGTCTTACGAACTGTCCGGCCGTTCTCATAAACGGAGACAGATTGAAGATTTGGTTTGAATTTCCGGTTGGTTGCCCGCATTGAGTGGCTACGGTTATGACCAAAAGTGGTCTTTTTTCCACAAATCTCGCAGACTGCCATGATGTCGTCCTTTCACATCTTTAAGTTATAATGACTGATTGAACTTGGTGATTCGTTCACCCAAACAGCGAATTATTTTACCATACTCTTACACGAGTGACAAGCAAACTAAGGTGATAAGAAATATGTCTGAAACAGAATATCGACACAACGAACTTGGTAGCATCCTTATCCAAAAGGAAGCCATTGCTTCCATCGCCAGACAATCCACCCTCACCTCTTATGGGGTCGTGGGCCTTGCGCCCAAGGACCTGGTTGAGAATATCCGCCAAGTCCTCAAACGAGACGCCAAATATGGCGTTGATGTAACCTTTGATCATGATGGACTGATCATTGACCTTTACATCGTTGTGGAGTATGGCACTCGGATCAAGTCCATTACCAACAGTATTGTTAATAGTGTAAAATACAACGTCGAAAAAACGGTCGGGGTCCCCGTGCGCAGAATCAATGTGCATGTGCGCGGCCTGCGAATCAGCAATATGGACTAACGCTTTTTATTGAATTAAACGATGAATTTATCGCGTCAAAATATCTTTGGAGCATTATGAGTACAGCCGAATTGACTAAGTTGAGTGCTGAAGAACGCCATAATCTGGTTTCAGTACCAATCAATGGACAGGGTCTGAAGACCCTCTTAGAAGCAGGAATGATCTGGCTGAAGACAAATCAGCAGAATGTCAACAGCTTAAATGTTTTCCCAGTCCCCGATGGCGACACGGGCACCAATATGGTCCTGACCATGCAGGCGGCATTCGACGAAGTCGAAAATTCCGGCACGGACAATGCCGGTGAATTAGCCCACTCGATTGCACGGGGGGCCTTGATGGGCGCTCGGGGGAACTCAGGCGTGATCCTTTCGCAGATCTGGCGTGGTTTTGCGCGCGCCCTGGATAGCGAAAGCACCATGAGCGTCAAACTCCTGGCTGCCGCCCTGGAAGAAGCAAAAGCGACCGCCTATAAAGGTGTCGTCCGCCCGGTGGAAGGTACTATCCTGACCGTCATCAAAGACATCGCTGCCCAGGCAGAAGCCTCCGTCCAGCGCACCGATTCCTTTACTGAGGTTCTGGCGGATATCGTCGAAGCCGCCGATGCTTCCGTGCAGCGGACGCCCGACCTTCTGCCGATCCTCAAACAGGCTGGCGTGGTCGATTCAGGGGGCAAGGGCCTCTTCTGCATATTTGAAGGCATGTGGCGCTTCATCAATGGTGAGGCTTTGGATAAACCGATTGCTGAAGTCCTGCCGCTTTCCGAAATGAACCTCGATGATGCCATGGAAACTGTGGAACCCGGGCAGGATTATGAAGTCGTGATCGACTTCACACCGGAAGACGGCTTCAACCTCGAGAACTACTATGAAGCCCTCGAAGATATTGGCACCTCAATCCAGGTTGGTGAAGGCGACGGCATGTACCGGATGCACATCCACGTGCCCACCGAAAACCGATACACACCCATTGATTACACCATGGGGCTGGGTACGATCCAAAAAGTCGCTATTGAAAATCTGCTCGCTCAGATGGATGAGAAGAAAAACAAGAAAAAACCCAAGATCAAGCTGGCTCAGGTCCAACCTGATGAGATCGCAGTCGTTTCCGTATCACCCGGTTCAGGCCTGACCCGTATCTTTGCCAGCCTCGGTGTGGCAGCCATCATCCAGGGCGGCCAAACAATGAACCCCTCCATTAAAGAAATCCTGGCCTCCTTTGAGGACCTTCCCACTGATAAAGTCATTATCCTGCCGAATAACAAGAACATTATCCTGGCAGCCAATGAAGCAGCCTCCATGACCGTCAAACAGGTCGCTGTGATTCCAACCATCTCCATCCCCCAGGGCCTCTCCGCCATGTTCCGGCTGATCCCGGATGGCGATTTCGATGAGATCGTAGCTGATATGAAAGACGCCATGACGGAAGTTGAGACCGGCGAGATCACTACCGCTACACGGACCGTCGAAATTGACGGCGTTCAGGTGGAAAAAGGCCAGGTGATCGCCCTCCATAATGGCAAACTGGTTGCTTCAACCAGCTCCATTGACGAAGCCTGCGAAAAACTTCTGGTGGATGCGGAAGCCGACGAATTTGAACGGATCACCCTCTTCTATGGTGAAAACATGAAACAAGCCCAGGTCAACCAACTGGCCGACAAGATCCGCTCCATTTATCCCGACCACGAAATTGAAGTTCATGAAGGGGACCAGCCCCATTATCAGCTTATCATAGCGATTGAATAATCCTTACTATCTGAAACAGCCAGGAACCCCGCCAAACACGGGGTTCTTGATTTAATGGGCTTTGTTTGGGAAAATACGTTTTCTGCCATGATATATTATGATTATGGGATGAATTGCGTTAAAATGAATGCACTATTGATCTGACAAGGTATCATCTATACTATGGTTCAATCAACGGAAAAACTCTATAAAATCTTCAAGCTGGAAGCCGAATTCAATTATCAAAACAAGGCTGTCGTGGGAGGACTGGAGAAATTCACCGATTCCTGGGTGGGAGAAGCCCGGGCTGCAGGCATGAATGAAACTCTGATCCAGCAAGTCTCGAAGATTATGAAAAACTACACCAACCTGCCAATTGAGCAGCGGGCCAAGGCTCTCAAAGAGATCGGCCAGATTTTGGATGTGGCGGGCATCAAACACCTGCCGGATTCAACAGAAATACAGGTGCAACCTATGGAACCCCAAAAGCAGGAAACTCAGAAACCTGCACCCCAAAAACCAACTGAAAAGAAATCCCGTGGGACGACCACGCGGCGTCAAAGCGCTCCCGCCCCCCTGCCAGTCTCAGATACGCTCCAGGGATTGAGGGCACCCACCACCATCATCCGTGGGATCGGTGACAAACAAGCAGAATTGTTATCAAAACTGGGATTGAACTCCGTAGAGGATATGCTCTACAACTTCCCCCATCGCTATGACGATTATTCACAGATGAAGCTGATCCAGGACCTGAAATTCGGTGAGGAAGTCACCATCCTGGCCTATGTCAAGTCGGTCAAGACCTTCAAAACTCCTAACAGCCAACGCAAGATAACCCAGGCCATCGTTTCAGACAGCACCGGCGCCATTCAATTGATGTGGTTCAACCAGGAATATCAAATGCGCTATCTGCGAAAGGATATGTTCCTCTCCATCTCAGCCAAGGTTGAACAATATCTTGGCCGCCTGGTGATGTACCACCCTGTTTATGAGCAAGTGGAAAAAGAACAGATCAATACCAACCGCATCGTGCCAGTCTATGGCCTGACAGCCAAGCTGAGTCAGCGCTGGCTGAGGCGGACCATGCACAATGTGGTGAGCTATTGGGCGCCTAAAATCTCCGATTTCATCACCGAGTACATCCTGGCTGATGCAGAGTTGATGGACCTTTCGACCGCGCTAATGCAAATTCACTTTCCCGAAGATAAATCCAACCTGAGCAAGGCCCGTTATAGGATTGCTTTTGACGAACATTTCTTACTAAAATTAGGCTTCCTGCGCCAACGTCAGGAATGGATCAGCCCGGAAAGCCGGATTTACGAAGTGGACGACAACTGGCTTGCAGAACAGACATCCAAACTCCCCTTCGAACTCACCGGGGCGCAGCAAAACGCGCTGGCAGAAATTCGCCAGGACCTGGCTGCCGGGCACCCCATGAACCGCCTGCTGCAAGGCGATGTCGGTTCCGGCAAGACCATCGTAGCTGCCCTGGGTATGGGAATCGTCGTACAAAACGGTGCTCAGGCCGCCTTCATGGCGCCCACCAGCATTTTAGCTGAACAGCATTACGCCAGCCTCAAACGCTTGCTGGCTTCAGATGCTGAAGGCGCTTATCTCCACGAAAATGAAATCCGCTTATTGATTGGTGACACCCCCAATAGCGAACGCGAAGAAATTCTGGCAGGTCTGGCCGATGGCACAGTCAAGATTCTGGTCGGCACCCACGCCCTGATTGAAGGGCCCGTGGTCTTCAAAGACCTTCAAATGGTCGTGGTCGATGAACAACATCGCTTTGGTATTGCCCAAAGAGCAGCGCTCCGTGAAAAGGGCGAGAACCCCCACCTGCTGGTCATGACCGCCACACCCATCCCTCGCTCCCTGGCGCTAACCATTTATGGCGATTTGGACCTCAGCATTATGGACGAGATGCCGGTTGGCCGCCAGCCTGTCAGCACCCACATCCTCTATCCTACAGAGCGGGAACGGGTGTATACCCTGATCAAAGCCCAGGTGAGGGAAGGTCATCAAGCCTTTATCATCTACCCCCTGGTGGAACAGGGTGAAAATGAAGAACGGAAAGCTGCTGTGGAAGAACAGGAACGGCTGCAAAAAGATGTCTTCCCACATCTTCGGGTCGGTCTGCTGCATGGTCGGCTCCGTCCTGAAGAAAAAGAAACCGTGATGAAGCAGTTCCGCGATAAGGAACTGGACATCCTTGTCTCCACTTCGGTGGTAGAGGTTGGCGTGGATATCCCCAATGCCACCGTCATGCTGATTGAAGGCGCAGACCGCTTTGGCCTGGCTCAGCTCCATCAGTTTCGCGGCCGGGTTGGTCGCGGCCAGGATCAATCCTACTGTTTCCTGATCCCAGAGACCAAAGATGCGGCTGAAAATGAACGCTTGTTGGCGATGAAAAGCACCAATGACGGCTTTGTCCTCGCTGAACACGACCTGGCCCAACGCGGACCCGGCGAATTCCTGGGGACCCGTCAATCCGGATATGAGAACCTGCGGCTGGCTAAACTGACCGATATTCACCTGATCGAAAAAGCCGGTCAATATGCCAAAGAGGTCTTCGACAACGACCCGGAATTATCCGCACCTGAACATCAACTAATGCTGAACGCCCTCAACCATTTTTGGCTTGGCGGCGAAGGAGATTTAAGCTGAAATGACAACCGTCGTATTTCCCGGAACCTTTGACCCGATCCATTACGGTCATATCAATATTGCCAAGCGCGCAGCCGACCTTTTTGATGAAGTGATAGTGGCAGTCTACGCTCGGGATCAATCGAATATCCTCTTCTCACCGGAAGAACGCCTGTCCCTCGTTGAAGAATCCTTCAAAAATGTGGGCAACATCAGCGTAACAGCCTATACCGGGCTGACGGTGAAGTATGTCAAGGAAATTGGTGCCAGGGCAATGATCCGTGGGCTGCGGGTCTTCTCCGATTTTGAATATGAGTTCCGGATGGCCCTGGCGAATAACCGCCTTGAACCGGAAATTGACGTGATCGCCCTGATCACCTCTGAGCAGCACACTTTCCTGTCATCAACAACTGTTCGAGAGATTGCCGCCCTGGACGGAGATGTCTCCAGCATGGTGCCCCCCCACGTGGAAAAAGCCCTCAAAGCGCGCTTTCACACCCTGGGAGAAGAACAGGATATCGTCCCCCTGACCTCTCTAAGGGATTGATTCACAAAAGAACCGGAATATGTTAATATTGGTATGAGGCTTGCAACTAAATACGATGACTAGAATGAGTGGAGGATGTTATGGATATACTACATCTTGTTGATCGATTGGAAGAGCTCTTCAATGAGAGTCGTCCGGTCTGGTTAACCCATAGTGTCATCGTGGATGAGGATCGTATGTTGGATCTGATCGATCAAATGCGGGTTGCAATCCCGGAAGAGATCAAGAAAGCCCAGCAGATCATCGCCCAGCGTGACCGCATCATGGCGCAGGCCAAAGAAGAAGCCAATCGGACCCTGGCCCTGGCACGGGATAAGGCTGAGAGAAGTCTGGATGATAACGAACTGATCCTGGCTGCCAACAGTCAGGCCAATCAGATCGTCGAACGGGCTCATCAGGAGGCCGCCCTGACCCAGCATGAAGCCGATCAGTATATCCTCGATTCGCTCTCCAAATTGGAAACTGACCTCGACCGGCTGCTTTCACAGGTCAGGAATGGAATCACCGCGTTGAAAGTGGACGCCTATAACCAGCCCTCATCCGATGAAAGCCAGGCGCCCATGGAAAATAATCTGCTCTAATTTGAGAAGCTAAATTTACTAGCCTTCCGCAGCATCTGATTCTTCAGATGCTGTTTTCTTTTTCGGCTTGCGTTTGGCAGGCTTGGTGGTCTTCGGTTTATCATGCAGCGCCACTGGCAGAACCTGGTCCATGTGGGTCACAAAGACCAGTTCCAGTTCCTTCAAGACGCTCTTGGGCAGCTCTTCAAGGTCTTTCTCATTGCGAGCCGGCAGGATCACCCTCTTCAAACCTGCCCGATATGCCGCTAAAACCTTTTCCTTCACGCCGCCGATCGGTAGGACCCGGCCGCGCAGCGTGATCTCGCCTGTCATCGCTACACAGTGATAGCTGGGTCGTTCCGTCAGGGCTGAGATCATCGCAGTTGAAATCGTGATCCCTGCGCTGGGGCCATCCTTCGGAATTGCGCCCTCCGGCACATGGAGATGCACGTCTATATTCTCAAATATCTCCGGATCAATATCCAGAATGTCGGACCGTGATTTGATATAGGATAAGGCTGCCTGCGCAGATTCCTGCATCACATCCCCGATCTGTCCAGTGATTTGCAGGTTGCCCTTGCCATCCAGAATCAACACTTCCACCGGCATGATCTCACCGCCGTTTTCCGTCCAGGCCATAGCAGTGGCCACGCCAACCTCATCCTCCCCTTCGGCCTCAGTTTCAAAGAACTGTTGAGGTCCGAGGAATTTCGTGATGGCGGCAGGCGTGATCCGCTTGGGATAGTCCTTATTCTCCGTCTTCATCCGGGCAATCTTCCGCAAAGTTCGCCCGATTTCGCGTTCAAAATTACGGACACCGGCTTCAAAAGTGTATTCGCGGATAATCTTGGTCAGCGCAGAGTTCTGGAAGGAAATCCCTTCTTTTTCCAAACCAGCTTCCTCCAACTGGCGGGGGATCAGGAATCGCCGGGCGATTTCCAGTTTCTCTTCCAGGATATAACCAGAAAATTCAATAACTTCCAGACGGTCCAACAAGGCAGGTGGGATGGAACCCAGGCTGTTGGCCGTGGTGATGAAGATCACCTCGGAAAGGTCATAATCCACTTCCAAATAGTGATCCGAAAAAGCGTTATTCTGTTCGGGGTCCAGCACTTCCAGCAACGCCGACGAAGGATCGCCGCGGAAATCCGCACCCAGCTTGTCAATTTCATCCAGCATGAAGAGCGGGTTGTTGGTCTGCGCCTTGCGCATGGTCTGGATAATCCGGCCGGGGAGCGCACCGATATAGGTCCGCCTGTGACCGCGGATTTCAGCCTCATCACGGACGCCGCCCAGCGAAAGCCTCACGAACTTCCGACCCAAAGCGTTGGCAATTGACTTCCCTAGCGAGGTCTTCCCCGTGCCTGGAGGGCCAACAAAGCAGAGAATAGGCTGGCGTAAACGAGTGGGATTCAGACTGCGGATCGCAATATACTCTATGATCCGGTCTTTGGGTTTCTTCAAGCCATAGTGATCCTGCTCCAGCACCTTATTGGCATGGACCACATCAAGGTTATCCTCACTGGAATCATTCCAGGGCAGTTCCAGCATCCAATCCAGATAAGTTCGGATAATGCCCACCTCAGGCGCCATTGGCGGCATCTGCTGCAACCGCTCCAGTTCACGCCCTGCCTGCAACCGGGCTTCATCAGGCATATCCTTTTCTTTAATCAACTTTCGCAGCTCAAGGATTTCCTCGGTCCAGATGTCCCCTTCACCCAATTCTGTCTGGATCGCCTTCATCTGCTCCCGCAAATAGAACTCCCGGTGCGAACGGTTCACTTCCGTCTGCACCTGGGCCTGAATCTCATCCTCAAGTTCGAGGACATCAAGTTCTTCTGCCAAAATCTTATTGACCCGTTGCAGCCGGTCTGCCGGATGGGAGAGCACCATCAATTCCTTTCGCAGTTCATTATCCAGTGAAAGAGACGTGATGATCATATCCGCCAGCCAGGAGGGGTCATTAATATTCATGGAAAAGAGTTGAGCTTCATCCGGAATGGAATCGTTTAATTCAACGCAACGCTCAAACAGACTGCGCGCCGTTCGCATTAGGGCAGTCACCTGGCGTGTCATGCGGTATTCATCCTGTATTGGGCGTGCTTCCACGATGAGATAAGGCTCCGTTTCGAGGATATTCACAATCTCGACCCGCCGCCGTCCCTGCACCAAAGCGGAGTGATTGCCCCCCTGCATATTCAACAGCCGCCCCACGGCCAATTCCATACCAACCGGCAGGTGTTGGCTCATCATGTCACCTTCCACGCCTTCATCGGATAGGAAAAGTGCTATCGCCGTCTTATTCTGTCCCTGAGCGGCTTCAATCGCCTTTGGGCTGATCTCATTGCTGATGAAAATCGGTGAGATCATATGCGGGAACACCACGACATCTTTCAGCACGAAAGCTGGGCAGACAAATACCCCTTCCTCGTTCGGATCGCGGTCTGAAATTCGATAGAGCTCTTCCGTCCGTTGATGGATATTCCCCATCAAATCTTTGTCATCTTCAGATGGCGGAAACCATTGTTCGTCGTTCATAATCTCTCCAATAAATCTCTAAATATAAGTTCGCTTAATTTTATCATTCCGTACCATTATTCCCGAGTTTAGGTAACACCTCTCGAGCAGCCGCAGCGAGAAAAACACTCCCGGCAATCAACACCACCGCTTCATTACCAGCTTCACGCAAAGCCTCAACCAGCGCGTCCTCGATCGGCACAATGGCTTTGGCGGCCCGTCCGCTGCGGTGAATCATATCCACCAATTCCACCGCATCATAAGCTCGGGGATGAACGGATTGGGTCGTGATCACCTGACGCACTCGGGGGAGCAGTTCCTGGAACATCCCGCTAACGTCCTTATCCTCCGATGCACCAAAGACCATCACAATTGGCAGCCCGGGGAAATAGTCATCCATCGCTTGCCGAAGTCGCAGGGCTGAATAGCGGTTGTGGGCTGAATCCACCACCACAGGAGGCGACTTTCTCAGGACTTCCATACGGCCTGGCCAATCCACACCTGCGAAACCTTCCTGATAGGCCTGCTGACTCAATTCAACGCCATATTTTTCCGCCGTCTGCAGGGCCGCAAAAGCTGTGGCGGCATTTTCCACCTGATGGAAGCCCAGCAGCGGAATATGGAACCGCATCGGGCTCCAAAGGTCTCGGCCGCCGCTCTCAATGAACTCATCCACCATAGGCTGCTCATCCGGCGTCCAAACCAGGAAGCTCTGCCCGCTCAGGCTGTGCGCATCAGCAGCAAAAAGATAATCCCGTCCGACCTGGATCAAAGGGGCGCTACGTTCGCTAGCGATCTGCTCCAGTTTCAGGCGGGCTTCCTCTTTTTGGGGCGCGACCACGACCGGCCGGCCGGGTTTAATGATCCCGCCCTTTTCGCTGGCGATCTCGCTGAGGGTGTCGCCCAGGATTTTGGTATGGTCATAAGAAATAGATGTGATGACAGAGACAATCGGGGCCACGATATTGGTCGCATCCAACCGCCCGCCCAAGCCAACCTCAAAAACCGCGTAATCGACCTTCTGGCGGGAAAAATAAAGAAATGCCAGAGCCGTGGTCAATTCAAAGGTTGTGATCTCTGGGACCGTCTCGGCGACGATGCGAAGTTCATCCACCAGGCTGACAAGATCCTCATGACCAATCTCCTCGCCATTGATCCGAATTCTTTCCGTAAAGTCCACCATATGCGGGCTGGTATAAAGCCCCGTCCGATAACCCTGCGCTTTGAGCACACTGGCACACATGGAAGAAACCGAACCTTTGCCTTTGGTCCCCGCCACGTGGATGACGCCATAGTCCTTTTGCGGATCTCCTAACAGGGACATAAAGTGACGCATGCGGTCAAGGTTGAATTTCTCGGCGGCATTCCGAAAATTTCTTTTCAGACTGTAATCAATGAAACTATAGAGGAAATCCAGTGACTCCTGATAACGGGTTTCTAAATCCTGCATGTTTATCCTTTTTTACTCTGAATTGCAACGTGGGTTTATTATATCCCCTGCTGAAAAACATCCAAGACTGTGATCAGGAATTCATCAAACAAAGACCTATTCCATAAATGATAGAATATCGGTATAACTAACGGGATTAATCGACCATTTGAGATCAATCCTGACAGAACTCTGCGGTCAGGGTTTTTTTCATCTGGATATATCTATAATTTTGGACCATCTGCGGTTACAATAAACCCCAGATCATAGATAGAAACCACACCTTATAAGGAAGGTTTTATGGCAGGACTCTCACACGAACTCGGAATCGACCTGGGTACCCTTAACACCAGGATTGCCGAAGGCAAAGACATCCTCATTCAAGAACCTACCGTGGTTGCCATCCTCCTGGAGGAGTTAAAACTGGTGGAAATCGGCCAATCCGCTTTGGATATGCTGGGCCGTGTCCCCGACACCATTGAGGTCAACCATCCGATGCGCTACGGCGTCATCGCGGAATTTGAAATCACCGAAAACTTGCTGCGCGAGCTGGTTCGCCGCGTAACCGGACGGATGCTGCTCTTCCGCCCCAATTTGATGGTCACCATCCCCTATGGGATCACCAGTGTCGAGCGCCGCGCGGTCTATGAAGCCGGGCTGGGCGCTGGCAGCCGGGATGTCAACCTGATCCAGCAGCCCCTGGCAGCCGCCATCGGCGTGGATCTGCCCATCAGCACCCCTACCGGTAACATGATCGTCAGTCTGGGCGGCGGCACATCTCAGGCAGCCGTTTTAGCAATGAATGGCATCGTTTCCGCTGAGACAACTCAGATGGCCGGCCTCAGGATGGATGACTCCATCATTGATTACGTCCGCCATAAATATGGGCTCATCATTGGTCAGCCCACCGCTGAACAATTGAAAATTAAAATTGGCGCAGCCATCCCGCAGGATGAGCAACACTCTATGGAAATCCAGGGCCAGGACCAGGTCAGCGGTCTGCCCAAACCCGTGCTTCTGACCACAGATGAGATCGTCGAAGCCCTGCAAAAACCACTCGAAGAAGTCGTCACCATGATCCGGCACGTGCTGGAAAAGACCCCGCCGGAGTTGATCTCCGACATCATCGACCGCGGGGTGGCCCTGTGTGGCGGCACAGCCCTGATGCGCGGGATTGACAAGTATCTCACCAAAGCCCTCGGTATTCCCGCTTATTTGGTGGATAACCCCACGACCTGTGTGGTGGAAGGAGCGGCCAAAGCCTTCTCAATGATGGATGAGCTCAGCCGAAATCTTCCCCCCAAGTCATAAAGGACAAACTTAATGACCAAACCCGTCTCGACCCAGCCAAAGCGTAACCAAAATTCGCCAGGTCAGCCTGTGAGGCAGGACGGGTTGGTCAGTTTCTATCCCATTCGCTTTCATAATCTCAAACGGACCATTGGGATCCCGACTGGGATTCTGCTGATCCTGGTTGCAATCATTGCCCTGTTCTATGGAGCTTTCATCACCTGGACCGCCATACAACGCTTCGGTCGCGCCGTGATCCTTCGGACCCTCCCCATTCCATTGCTGATCTTTATCGGTGGCTTAATCATAGGGTCACTCATTCTCCTTCTCACCACACGCCACGGATACGATGGGATTGAGATTGGCTCCTCAGGTTTGAGCTTCAAGAATGGAAAGAATCACAAGAATATTCCTTGGGATTCAATTACCCGTCTGGATGCCCGAATCAACCTGATCAAATTTGCCACCAGCGTTATTGACGTCCAATCCAGAGCTGAGTTTGAGACCGTTGATGAGGAAACCTTCCAAATCACAGACCAGGTCACCAACTCTCAGGAACTGATCCTCCGCTGCCGTGAGGCTATCCTCCCCAGGCTGTTCCAAAGGGCTCAACAGGCCCTTTGGCAAGGAGAAAAAATCACCTTCCATCGAGACCTGGTTGCTACCCCTCAGGCCCTTCTGATCCAGAAAATGCCCTATTACTGGCAGGATATTGAGCCAAAGTTCAGGAAAAGAAAATTCGCGCTGTTGGAAAAAACCTCATCGCGCGAACTGATCTCTCTGCCAATCAACCAATTGGAAAATGCCGATATTCTTTTGTCATTGCTTGAAAATCCCCCGCTAAAAAGTTAGCGCTTGGAATCCCCCAGATAATACATCATCCGCTGCAAGTGGAGCACAGGGTCAATATGCTGCACATGAACTGATTCCGGGGTGATCAACGTGATCGGAGCATAATTCAGAATGGATTTAACCCCGGCTGCGACTAATTTATCTGCTGTCTGTTGGGCAGCTTGGGCAGGTACAGTCAGAATGGCAATTTTTATATTCTTTTCCCGGATCTTCTCTTCCATAACCGCCACATCTTCAACAACCACTGAACCGACGGGGGTCCCAATCACCTTTGGGTCCACATCAAAAAGCAGGCCAATCTCAATCCCGCGGCTGGCAAAGCCCTGATAGCGGGTAAGTGCCCGGCCCAGGTCACCTGCGCCGACCACCACAACCTGCCAAACCCGGTCAAGGTTGAGGATCTTTTGAAGTTGCTCGATCAGATAATAAATCGAATAGCCCGTCCCTTGTTTGCCAAATCCCCCAAAATAAGACAGATCTTTACGGATTTGGGCTGCAGTCGTACCAAGCCGTTCAGCCAGCATTTTTGACGAAACGGTATGCATCCCCTGTCGTGCTAACTGGTTGAGAGTCTGGAGATACCAAGGTAACCGGCTGATTACAATGTCTGGGACAATTACTTCTGCCATAAGTCAGTATCCTGTATAATTAGAGCTGGTGATATGAATTTATTTCAAACACATCTATTATACGCTATATGGTCACTGTCTTTTACTGGTTGGATCAAAGCCTGTGATTTTCTCAGGTACAGAAAGACATTCTCGGCTAAAATAACCATAGAGAAAAAAATATAAATCAATATTGGAGGTCCTATGCGTGCAGGAAGAATCATTGCTTTCATAACGGCTGCTGTCTTCATCATCTTCGGATTTCTGTTCATCCTGGGTGCATTCAGCGCGGAAGGTTCCCCTGGCTGGATATTTATCGGCCTGATCGGAATGGTTATTGGATTCGTGCTGATCTTTGTTGGTACCAAGCTGTCCCCGCCTCAAAAAGCTGGTGACCAGGTTGTAAATCTGCAGGTTGATCTGCCGGGTGATGTAAACATGGATACGATCAAATGTAAATCATGCGGCTCACCTCTCAGTGCCGAGGACATCAAAATGGTCGCTGGTGCGCCGGTGGTCGAGTGTCCAAGTTGTGGTACTACTTACCAACTGACTGAAGAACCAAAGTGGTGAAATAATGAAGAAACTGAAGTTCATCCTTCTCATTGTCGTTCTATTGGGAGTCTTTACGCTGCCCGCGACCGTTTCGGCGCAGGACTACGCATTCAAAGTCACCGCAATGGAAGTGGAAGCATATATTGAAGAGGATGGCACCTTATCCATCTGGTATTTATTTGAATTCCAGAACCTACCTACGGGGGCACCGATTGAGTATGTTGACATCGGCATGCCATCCTCCTCGTACAGTCTTAAGAACATTCAAGGTGAAATTGATGGTCAGGCGATCACCAAAGTGGAAAGTTCGCCCTATGTCACCAATGGCTTCGCCCTGAATCTCGATGATAAAGCCATCCCCCCGGGACAAACCGGTACCGTGACTGCCTGGATTTCAGGTGTTGAGAATGTCATCACGCCCTATGACAATGGCGACCGTGAAAACTATGCGAATTTCCAATTCAGCCCCACCTGGTTTGATTCCGCCTATGACAAGAGCAGCGGAACAGCCTACCGGGCGACTCTGATCCTTCCCCCGGGCGTGGGTGACGATGAGGGTGTGTATTACTACCCCGCGAATTGGCCAGGTGCCGATACACCCGATGATATCGGACGGACTGCGGCAGAAGATCGGATGTACTACTCCTGGTATACCGATAACGCCGACTTGCATTCACAATATATCTTTGGCACGGCCTTCCCGGATCAATATATCCCCGCTGAGACCATTGTGAAGTCGATTCCCAGCGGCAGCAGTTCCTCGCCAGGTGGCTCATCCGGGATCATTCCCTTCATCTTTGATGCCTTTGGCAGCAATATCTGCTGCTTTGGCTTTGGCTTGCTCTTCACGGCCATCTTCGGCTGGAGTATCTATCAGGGCACCGTCGGCGCGAAGAAACGCAAGATGAAATATCTGCCGCCCAAGATGAAAATTGAGGGACACGGCATTAAACGCGGGCTCACCGCAGTCGAATCGGCCATCCTGATGGAACAGCCGATGGATAAGATCATGACCATGATCCTCTTTGGCACGATTAAGAAGGACGCCGCCACAGTGGAGCAATCCGACCCCCTGAAACTGACGGTCACGGATCCGCTGCCGGCTGGACTGCATCAATATGAGATTGATTTCCTAAATGCCTTCAAAGAGCCCGATGCGAAACGGCGAACCTCCTTACAAAAGATGATGGTGGACCTGGTAAAAAGCGTTTCGAACAAGATGAAAGGCTTCAGCCGCAAAGAAACCATAGCCTACTATGAAGACATCATGCGCCGGGCCTGGAAGATGGTGGAAGAAGCCCAGACTCCTGAAGTCAAGAGCGAGTACTACGATCAGACCCTGGAATGGACGATGCTGGACGACGACTATGCCGAACGCACCCGCCGAACATTCGTGGGTGGCCCGGTCTACGTACCCATCTGGTGGCCCCGCTATTCACCCACCTATCGGCGCAATATTGGCCGGGTGAGCGGCTCAACACCCTCGGTTGGCAAGGTGTCCACCGGCGGCTCACGCAGCAGCTCGCCCTCATTGCCTCACATCCCCGGTTCAGACTTCGCGGCTGGTGTGGTCAATGGTGTGACGGGCATGGCGGCCGGCGTGGTCGGCAACCTGACCTCCTTTACCAGCAGTGTCACCACCCGCACCAACCCTATCCCCGTTACCAGCAAGTCCGGCAGCGGCGGGTTCCGAGGCGGCGGCGGTGGTCACAGCGGTGGTTGTGCCTGTGCCTGCGCCTGTGCCGGTTGTGCCTGCGCTTGTGCTGGCGGCGGCCGGTAACAATAACCCAACTATATCGCTCCTGGCGCACATTGCGCCAGGAGCCTCTCATACCTAATGAAACCATCAAACTCGTTTACTGGAAAATTGACCAAGATCTTTCAACGCACGCCCCTGCCCAAAACCGGGCTGTATCATTACCGGCGTGAGGGCAAGGACGAGAAAACCCGCATTCACCTTCGGATTGATCCGGACGGGCGCGGGCTGTTGATCGTTAATGCCAACCGGGTTGTGCATCTCAACCCCTCTGCGGCGGCAATGACATATTTTCACCTCGAAGGCTTAACCCCCGAGACAGCCTCCAAAGCCTTGCAGCGGGAATTCAGTGTCTCGGCCAAAGATGCCCAAAATGACTTCATGGACTTCATCAATCAAGTTGAAGAACTCCTGAGGCCCAATGGCGCTTGTCCGGTCTGTGAACTGGACCTAGAAACCATGGCGCCCTTCAGTGCGAAACCCAGTGCGCCTTACCGGATGGACCTGGCCATCACCTATCGCTGTAACAACAACTGCAGCCATTGCTACAATGCCCGCTCACGGCAGTATCCCGAGCTTAGCCTTGAGGAATGGAAAGCTGTCATCGACCGGGTCTGGGATCAACGCATTCCCCATATCGTCTTCACGGGTGGCGAACCCACCCTCTACCCCCACCTGACGGATCTGATTGCCTATGCCGAATCGCTGGGTGTGATCACCGGCCTGAACACCAATGGCCGCAAGCTGGCAGATCCGGCTTTTGTGCAATCCCTGGTGGACGCGGGACTGGATCATGTGCAGATCACCCTCGAATCGCATGACCCGGCCATCCATGACCTGATGGTAGCCTCGAAAGGCGCCTGGGAACAGACCGTTGCCGGGGTGCGCAATGTGATCGCGTCACCCCTCTATATCATGACCAACACCACCCTGCTGACTCACAACAGCCTCTATGTTAAAGAGACTCTGCATTTCCTGGGCGAGCTTGGTGTGCCAACCGTTGGTCTGAATGCCCTGATCTATTCCGGCAAAGGCGAAGAGGTCGATACCGGCCTGGCCGAAGAAAACCTGCCCCCTTTGTTGGAAATCGCCCGTGAGCTCACAGAAGCTCAGGGACAGCGTCTGATCTGGTACACCCCCACCCAATACTGCCATTTCAACCCCTTACAATTGGATTTGGGCGTGAAGGGTTGTACAGCAGCACTTTATAACATGTGTATTGAACCCAACGGGGATGTCATCCCCTGCCAATCCTATTATCAAGCCCTGGGCAATATGCTCCAGGACCCCTGGAAATCGATCTGGGAACACCCCCTGGCGCTCTCACTCCGCAATCGGAGCGACGTGCCTGAGGGCTGCCTGACCTGTGAGTTCCTGCCCGAATGCGGCGGAGGCTGTCCACTGGCCCGGGAACACCAGACGATCCATCCCATCCAGAATCCCATATTTTCAAAATAAACGGAGCGGATATGGCCAATCTCATTCAATCTATCAAGCAATTTTTCTCAAACAAACAACCCCTCCCAACCGGCATGTACAGTTACCTGTCACCGGCGGATCAGGAAGACCAATACCGGCTGCACCTCCGGATTGAAGGAGATGGCAGCGGGATCCTCGTTATCAACGCTTCCACCGTCCTGCATCTCAACCAGAGCGCTGTGGAATATGCCTATCACATCATCAAAGGCACTCCGGCAGCGGAAATCGCATCAATCGTCGCCAAGCGGTACCAGGTGAACCCGGAACAGGTCAATCTGGACTTTGAGGCCTTTCAGGATCAAATCCAGACCCTGATTCACACCCCTGATCTGGACCCGGTGACCTATCTGGGCATTGAACGCCAGGAACCCTATAAAGCGGACATCTCCGCCCCTTACCGGCTGGATTGCGCCCTGACCTACCGGGTGGATAGGGACAGCCACGAAACCGATGCCCCCGTGGACCGTGTGGATCGGGAACTGACCACCAAAGAATGGAAAACCGTTCTCAATAAAGCCTATCAGGTTGGCATCCCTCACATCCTCTACACTGGTGGTGAACCGACTCTGCGGGAAGACCTCCCTGAACTGCTTCAGGAAGCGGAAGACCTGGGCCTCGTGACCGGGCTCTTATCCGATGGGCTCAGGCTGGGTGATAAAGCCTACCTAGACACCCTGCTGACCAGCGGCCTGGATCACTTCATGATGATCTTCGACCCGGAAGATGATCGTGACTGGAAAGTCCTGGAGACAGTGCTCCCGGATGACCTCTTCACAACCGTGCATCTTACCCTCCGTAACGGCTCTGACCTCAAGCCCACGATCAAACGGCTGGCGGAAATGGGCGCAAATGCCCTCTCACTCAGCGTGGCCGACCCGGAAATGGCTGAGAAACTGCAAAGCCTGCGAGACTACGCCGCAGTGCAGCAGCTGGACCTTGTCTGGGACCTGCCCGTGCCTTATTCCAGCAATAATCCCGTTTCGCTGGAGCTTGAAAAAGAAGGCGACGAAGCCTTCGTGGAAGGCGCTGGCAAGGCCTGGCTCTATGTGGAACCCGATGGCGACGTCCTCCCCGCTCAGGGGTTGGCGGATCAGATCATGGGCAACCTGCTGACCGATGAATGGGAGCAGATCTGGTCTAAATGAACCCGGAACTCACTCTGGCCGATTGGCACTCCCGTTTTCAGCAGCAAGCCGGCTGGACAACTGAAATCCGCCGGCACCTCTTTGAACAGGCTGGCCTGAAACCCGGCTGTAAGGTTTTAGAAGTTGGCTGCGGAACCGGTGCGGTGATGGGTGCCATTACAGAAGAATTTGACTTTACCCTGACTGGGGTGGATATATACCACCCCAGTCTTTGTTTTGCCCATAATGAAAACCCCGTATACCAGCTCACCCAAGCGGACGGACACCAGCTGCCCTTTGCTGATGACAGCTTTGACACTGTCTATTGTCATTACCTGCTGCTTTGGGTAGCGGATCCCGTTCAGGTGCTGGCTGAGATGAAACGTGTGACTCATCCCGGCGGCGCAGTGATCGCCCTGGCAGAACCGGATTACACCAGCCGGATCGACTATCCCCCACCGCTGGATGAGCTAGGACTGATCCAGAATGAATCACTGGTGCGGCAAGGGGCTGATGTTGAAATGGGATCCAAACTTAATGACCTGTACCAGCAAGTTGGACTTCGCAACACCTACACCGAGACACTCGATGAGGAGCTGGAACAGGACCTGATAGCAGAAGATTCTCTGGAATGGCAGGTCCTTCGTTCGGACCTCAAAGACATGGTCACAAGAGCCGATTTGGACCAATTTGAATTATTTGATGTTGATGCCCGAAACAACGGGGAACGGGTTATGATCATCCCAACCCACTATGCCATTGGCTGGGTTGGCGAGTGAATGAATTTGATCATTTGCTTGCAAAATCATCCAAAGGCGGCTATAATATCACTCTGAAATCGGGGCGTGGCGCAGTCCGGCTAGCGCGCTTGCATGGGGTGTAAGAGGCCCTGGGTTCGAATCCCAGCGCCCCGACCAATTAAGGGATTGCTAATCAGCAATCCCTTTTTCATTTAATTCACTACTACTCTGATATCCCAACTTCGAGCAGATAACAGAAAATTCGAAAATCACACCCGTGCCAAATTTCGTATGATTTTTAATAGTAAAATAAAGAAGTATTTATATAATCCAGGAATTAGTTATATATTAATAATATTGGAGAGATTATGAACGATATTCATGGCCTAATAAACGTTGGTGTAATCCTTTTATTCCTGGGAATTAGAGCGCTAATATCCGGGCCAACTGATAGTACCCTCGGATCAATTCTCGCACCGTATTTTTTAACCCCAGTTGGATTCTTAGGTGTAATTGTTGGGAGCGTTCGTTATTTTTTAGGCACCGAAAGGCCAACAATAAAGAAGATAGCCCAAACCTTTTCATGGATCATGATGCCACTTGGAGTCATGATAGTTCTCTTTGAATGGATTGGTGCTGCCATGCGGGAAAAGAGCATCGAACTCCTTCTATCAAATTGGTTGTTTCTCGTAATTGGATTGGTGATAATAATCCTTGGCTATCTCGCTGGCCGGTACGCAAAGAAATAACAACCAAAAAGCCATAATTTCCTCCTTCCCGCTCTCATGGAGGATCCATAATCCGTCATCCCTGTTAGATTGCGTAACCGAATAGAATAAAACCTCTAAAAACGAACCTTATTTGCCCAGATACACACAATGGGAGACCTCCCATGAACCCTCAGCGGTCAATTGAATATCTCACCGGTTTCTTCATGGGCCTGTTCCTGGGACTGGGACTGGATGGCGTGCTGGCTGTTATCATTCGTCTGATTAACGGCTTGGGTCAAGCTAACATTCAAATCGTCTGGTGGTGGCTGATCCCCCTGCCCTTGTTTTCTAGCCTCTTCATGTCCAAAGCGATTGCAGATCTCCATTTGGAAGATTATTAATCAGCTATCAGCTTTTATTGAGGATAATTTCAATGGGGTTGTTATATTCTTACATGTTGTATTTTAAAAACGATCAATTGGAAGATGTCCTGCTGGGAATCTCCAAATTCGCCGAGAAGTATTTCCCACCTGCCAAAATTCTCTTTCCCGATCATATTTTGGAAATCCCCCTTAATCCAGGTTCATTTGAAGATGAAATCATTTGCTATAACAACCCGGAATTTGGGTTTGATACGGTATTGATCTTTGAAGAAGACGATGCCATTATTGATTGGGGTCACGGCCAAGAAGTTACAGATAAATCCACACTCGCAATTGGAAATCATTTCCAATATCCGGTATCTGTCGGTTATATCTACCTAACTGTTTATAATGACTTGTCTGCTTACTACCCTGAAATTATTTTGGATCTGCAAGACTTGGTACTGCTCAATTTTGGAACCACCGGGACACGGATGAGCAACCTGTTCTATTACTCCAAATCCATCCGGACCCAATTCACAAACCTGCTGAAGGAACATCAAGGTGTTTGTGGTATTTTCAATATGGAAGAGCGGGGTGAGGTTTTTTGGTTGAATGGCAAACCTATCCATGGATTTATTGATGACGTCTGGTTATCACCAGATGAAATCAAATTAAAATTATCCCATAAATAATTTTTCACTCAGACATATCACTCGTTGGGAAGTTTATATCCTCAGGATTGGTAATATAATTAAGAGATGATCATTCTGAAAAAACAATTTCAGTCTGCATTAATTCCAGCATCACAACCCACACCTCAGCACAACCTATCCCGTTGACAACATACCATCCGCTTTGTCTTTTCAGAAAATTTTTTCTATACTGGAGGGAAATATGGTTAAAAAGAACAAACGACTAGCTCTACTAATGGTTGTGATATTGATGGCAGCCACTACATTGAGTTGCAGTCTGCTATCTTCTCCCGGTGCCGGGACAACCTCTGAGGTCACGCCCACGCCGACTGATTTCGTTGGCAGCGGGGTCGCCACCCCAACCGATCCCAATGACCCGTGCGCAAATCTAAGCGGCACACTGGAATTACAACTGCTGGTTGGCCCATCGGAGGCGGTTGGCCTTTCACCCTACACCTTCGCCACCATCCCCTTCCAGGTCGTTCAGGAAGGAAATGCCTACCTTGTGACGGGCAGCGGTGCGGTTGACTACTACGAAGATATCCTGACCGCCGACTGGGGTTCCTTCGCTGTGACTTTTGATGGAGTGACTTCCGTCACCGGTGACTGTGTCTCATCAGATGAAACGGGTACGCTGAATGTACTCATTGAAATGACCGGCCAACAGATGATCGTGGTGACGGTTGAAGGCGTGGAATATTCCTATCCCTGGGAAGGCTCCCCCCAGGTCGAGGCCACATTCCCGCTTATGGATGGCGCTCAAGTCAGTGGTGAGGGTTGGTTGTTGATCCTGCACCTGGATTGACATTGATTTTCTCAATTAGCTTAAAATCTTCCAGATTCTCTCGAAACCGCCAGATAGTTTGGCGGTTTCTTCGTATAATGAGAGAAAACATCGGAGGCTATCATGGAAAAGACATTACGAATTGGTTTCCTGGGAACGGGCAGCATTGCCAAAGCGCATACATATGCATTGGACGCCGTTCAACATTATTACGAGGGGATGCCCAAGATCGAGCGGGTTGTGGCGGCATCGCCCACACCGGCGCACAGAGAGGCTTTCGCCAACCGCTATGGTTTCGCTGAATCGTGCGCGCCGGAAGCCGTTTGGGAACGGGATGACCTGGATGCGGTGTATATTCTGGGCGCAAACCCCGCCCATGCCCCCCAATTAATCGAAGCGATCAAAAGCCCAACTATCAAACGGATTTACGTAGAAAAACCCGTTGCCTCTTCCCGCGAAGAATTGGCCCAGCTGGAAGAGATCAGCAAAACCGATCACGGTAAATTCGTAATGATGGGGTTCCAATTCCTGCAGAAATCCCCCGTGCGTCAAGCCCTGGCCCACTGGCAGACCGGCAAATTTGGTGATCCGGTTCATTTCCGAACGGAATACCTGCACAGCAGCTACCTCAGCGCAGACTATCGGGCCAAGCGCACCAGCCGCCTTTTGCCCATCCCGGTCAATGGTGCCACTGTGGACTTGGGCTCTCACATCCTCAGCCTGCTCACAGCCTTCCTGGGTGATACCCTGACTGTTCAGGACGCATTCACCACCAACGCCAACCTGACCGGCTTCCCAGAAAAAAGCGACCTCTGCACAACCGCCATGCTTCAGGAAACCCAGACTGGTGCGATCGGTACCATGACCGCCAGCCGCATCTCGGCTGGAACAGGCGATCAATTGAAAGTTGAAATCTACGGCACCATTGGGTCGATCGTCTTTGACACCGCTCAGCCTGATATCTACATGAGCTACCTGCCGGAAGAAGGCTGGCAGCGGCACGATGTTTACGGTAATTACTCACCCGCGTCGAAGTTCTACGCCGGTTACAGCCCCGCCGGCTGGCTGCGCGCAATGGTGCACAACCACTACCTCTTCCTGGGCGGCGCCCCGGACATCAGCTTCGTGCCCACTCTCGAACATGGAATCCAGGTTCAACGCCTGGTTCAACAGATCGCTGACGCTCTGGCCTAAATTAAATTGCGCTTCTATTCCTGGCGGATTGCGTCCTGCGGATCAGGCGGACAAGCCCATCGCCATCATAAAGGACGATCGGCTTGCCCTCGGCCCATGCAACAGCCTGACGGGTCAATCCGCCAGTAGTAATTAAATAGGCTTTCTGGGCATCCTCATGCAAGAGGGTGCCATAGAGATCCCGCACAATCGGCTCTCCCACTGAGCCGCTGTATCGCTTGCACTGCACAATCCATTTTTCCCCCTCGCTCGTCATGACCACCACATCCACGCCATGATCGCCATTCCCACCCATGACGGCTGTCTGATGCCCATAGGCTTCAAATAATTTGGCAATCAATGCTTCAAAATTATCCGGTGAAAGCGCCATCAGGTCTTCCAGCGTTTGGGCATCCGCCAGGCTGATTCGATGCTCGTTGTGGTGATGCCACCAGAAGCCAATCGACACCCCACCTGAGATCACACCCAGGGAGATAAAGAGAACGGTGTTCAATGGCTCCGGAATCAGCGAAAATGGCTGGGTGTCATTGGCAAGCAGATATCCCCAAAATGCTCCCCAGACGATCCATCCGAAGAAAACCCGATTGGATGCTCGTCTTATCCGATCTGGAAAGAATTCTCCGCGTTGAAAGAAGGGCCGAAAACCAAAAAAGATGATCAGGGGCCAGAAAGCATAAAGTATAGTGAAAATTGCGATGAAACCTTCCATCAGGAGCATTCCTTTGATTTAAAAAGAAAATTGGCTGCCAAATTTGGCAAGCCCTGACTCATTTGGGATTATACCACGCCCATTTTGACACTATCCTCTGATGTTGACCCTAGAATGGCCAGATTCTTGCACGCCTAAGATGACAAGAAGCTGGCCTCGTGCTAGAATCAGGTTATGGGGAACTTCTTTCCATAACTGCACGTCATTTTATTTGAGGTCGAAAATATCTACTGAATGGATGGCAATATGAAGAAGAGACTGACTTTCATTTCAATTGTAATAATCGCCCTGCTCCTGGCGGGATGTAACCTCCCCATCAATCAGGCTGCTGAAGAGCCGACGGACGAGAGCATGGCAACCGAGATCGCAAAAATCCTCACAGGCACACCCGTCGAAGTGCTGGTCTCCCCCACTGCGGAGAGCACTGAGGACATAACCGTGACAGAAGAGGCTACTGAAGAAACTGTAACTGAAGAGCCGACTGAAGAAATCGTCGAAGCTACGGAAACGCCCACACCAACCGTCACAGCTACCCTCGCGCCAACCCCCACAATGTCAGACACCGACCCCGCCGCCTCCCTAGGCACCCCAAATTGGGTGGACAATTTGGATAACGGCAATAACTGGCTGACCGACAACGATGCCTTCACTGAAATCAAATTCAATGGCGGCTACATGAAACTGACAGCCATCACGGATTTGGACGGCTGGCGGCTCTCCTGGCCTGCACCGGACAACTTCTATCTCGAAGGTAAATTTCAAACCCCTGCCTGCTCCGGCACCGACCATTACGGGCTGATGTTCCGCACACCCAAGACCTCCGGCGCCAGCCAGGGTTACCTGTTCGGCATCACCTGTGACGGCAAATACAGCCTGCGCCTCTGGGATGACCCGAAGATGACCGTGCTGATCGGCTGGACCGCCAGCGACAAGATCATCAAAGGAGCGAATGAAGTCAATACCCTGGGCGTGATGGCCGATGGCGACACACTCTCCTTCTATATCAACGGCAGCAAGGTCAACGAGGTCACAGATGACACCTTCACCGAAGGGATCTTCGGCGTCTTTGTTGGCGGAGACAGCGGCGTGGACTTCACCATGTGGCTGGATCAGATCCGCTATTGGGACCTGCCCTAATTAATCACCAGACAACAGAAAAGACCGGAGGCGAAACCTCCGGTCTTTTGATTTCCACTATAGATATCGGTTTAGATCAGACCCAGTTCCTTGCCAACCTTCTCAAAAGTTGACAACACCTGGTCCAATTGTTCATCGGTGTGGGTAGCCATATAGCTGGTACGCAATAACTGGCGGCCTTGTGAGACGGCCGGTGAGATCACCGGATTCACGAAGACGCCTTCTTCAAAGAGCCGTTTCCAGGTCATAAAGGTCAGAGCATCGTCACCAATGATGATTGGGATAACCGGGGTAACTGAATCGCCGGTATCAAACCCAAGCTTCTTATATTCCTCACGCATATAAGCGCCAATCTGGTTGACACGTTCAATACGCTCCGGTTCTTCCTTCATAACTTCCAACGCGGCCAGAGCGGCTGCGGCATTGGCTGCCGGGATACTGGCGCTGAAGATCAGGCTGCGGGCTTTATGTTTGATGTAATCCACCACATCCGCTTCACCAGCAATGAACCCGCCCAAAGAAGCAAATGACTTGCTGAATGTGGACATAATCAGGTCCACACCTTCGGTCATACCGAAATGCGCCGCAGTGCCGCGGCCCCCACCCAAAACGCCCATCGCATGGGCATCATCCACCATCAGGCGGACGCCATATTTCTCACAAAGCGGGATGATTTCCGGCAAAGGAGCGATATCACCTTCCATGCTAAAAAGGCCATCCACGACCAGCAGTTTTCCTCGATCTTCAGGCAGGCTTGCCATCACCCGTTCAAGATGGTCAATGTCATTATGGCGATAACGTTCGATCTTGCCACTGCTCAACCAGGCCCCATCCACGATGCTGGCATGGTCTTCCTTATCCAAAATCACAAAATCACCGCGGCCGACCACAGCGCTGATCGTTCCCAGGTTAACCTGCATCCCGGTGGAAAAGACCAGGGCTGCTTCCTTCCCCACCCATTCAGCCAGTTCAGCTTCGAGGTTTTCGTGCAGTGACATGTTCCCATTGAGGAAACGGGATCCGGTGCAGCTGGTGCCATAACGCTGGATGGCATCAATGCCTGCTTGGCGAACCTTGGGATGCGTGGTGAGTCCCAAGTAGTTGTTCGAGCCACACATGATCACGCGTTGGTCATTAAAAATGACCTCAGTCCCTTCATTCTCATCGAGTGGAATGAAATACGGGTAAATTCCAGTTTTTTTAGCATCCTTCACAGTCGAAAAGGAAAAGCATTTTTCAAATAGATCCATAATTTCGTCCTTAAATATTTATTGAATAACACCGCTCATTATACATGAGGTTGCCATTCCCGAAAAATGATAATACCAACAATGTCTATACTATTAACCACTTTCCATACTGTCAGTTGCGTTGGAATCATGAAATCACTATAATTAACTTCAAAAATCATTAATCCTCCAGGAGGACCCTATGAAGAAGATAAGTTTGTTCAGTTTTGTTCTGATAACCATACTCATCCTGTCCGGTTGTAACTTCCCCGGCCAAAGCGCTGAACCAACAGTTGATATCGTCGGCACCCAGGTGGCACGCATGCTGACCGAAGGCGCAACGGAAGAAGTAGCCCCGAGTGAGACCCCCGAACCAGTGACGGAAGAAACCGAAGCCCCCACCGAATTCACACCAACAGTTACTGTGACGCCCACCGAAACCCAGAGCCCCAGCGACCCGACAGTGACCTATGGCTCCCCTGCCTGGACACAGGATTTCAGTGGTTCTACCAGCGCCTGGGACTTTGATTACACGCAAGCGACCTTCCAGACCTCTGGCGGCTACCTCACCCTGACAGCTAAAGCCAATGCCAACTGGCATTCTTGGTATGTTTCCAGCCCCAAACTCAAGAACGCCTATATCGAAACAACCATCCAGATGTCTAGCTGCTCAGGGGCAGATCACTTCGGTTTGGCATTCCGGGCCAGCTCTGACGGTCAGCAGTTCTATTTCCTGGGCATCACCTGTGATGGTCAATGGGGCGTCTTCCGAATGGCCCCCGGCGTAAATATCATGCAGATCAAAGGTTATCAAACTGCCACCCAACTGAGTGATGGCACCAATAATCCTCATCGGGTGGGCGTTTTGATGGATGGCTCCAGCTTCACCTTCTACATTGACGGCGAAGAGGTGGGCACAGCCAGCGACTCAACCCTCTCGAATGAAGGCTATACCGGTTTCATCATCGCCTTCGTCAACAACCCGGGGTTCACAGTAAAGGTGGATGAACTGAAATATTGGAATATCCCCTAAGCCACCTGAATATCCGTTATAATTTCAAAAAATAAAAAGACCTCGTTTGAGGTCTTTTTATTCAAAACGATAATGGCTTTAGTTTTTAGAAGAGCAGGTTCAGGCATTATATGAAAATCATACAGATCAAACAAAATGACCACAAATATCGTCGGGCCTTTATTCAATTCCCCTTTGATCTCTATCGCGATACCCCCCACTGGGTACCGCCCATGCGGATGGAAATGCGCAAGATCTTCCGCCCGGATTATGCCTTTTACCAATATGGAGAGGCTGCTTTCCTCCTGGCGCTGGGTGATGACGGACAGGTCCTGGGACGGCTCGCAGTGGCAAACAATCACCGCTACAACGATTTCCATAAAACCAAAACCGCCTTCTTCTACTACTTTGAATGTATCAATGACCAATCCGTAGCAGATGCCCTCTTTGAGCGCGGCTTTGATTGGGCCAGGCAGCAAGGCCTCGACCATGTCCTCGGCCCAAAAGGGCTGACCGTTCTGGACGGTTTCGGTATGTTGGTTAAAGGCTTTGAACACCAACCTGCCTTTGGGCAGCCTTTTAACCTGTATTATTATCCCGGCCTGATCGAAGCCCTCGGTTTCACCAAGGTCAAGGACATCTACACCGGTCGCTTGGATCGTAACCTGGAATGGCCGGAAAAGTTCACCCGCGCCGCCAACCTGGTCGCCCAAAAGGTCGGCTTCACTGCCCCGGAACTCCACACCAAAAAAGACGTCCGCAAGGTGATCGAGGATTTCCAGATGCTCTATAACGAATCCCTGGCAGGCCCGGCGGGCAACCCACCCCTCACCGATGAAGACATGGCCAATATGGTCTCCCAGCTGCTTTGGATCGCCGACCCGCGCCTGGTGAAGATCATCTATAAGGATGAGCAGCCCGTCGGATGGATCCTGGGCTATCCGGATATCGGCAGGGCTCTGCAAAGATGCAAAGGCCGGTTGTTACCCTTTGGCTGGCTGCAGATCCTGCGGGAGAGCAAACGTTCTAAATGGATTGACTTTAACGGCATCGGGATCATCGAAAAATATCAACGCCTGGGTGGGACGGCCATCCTCTATTATGAGATTTATAAGAGCGTGATGAAAGATGACCGCTATGAACACGGGGAGATGATTCAAATGCGGGAAGAAAATATCAATATCCAATTGGAAGCTGCCAATTTGGACATTGATTTCTACAAGACTCATCGGCAGTATGAGAAGGATCTATAACTAGAGTCTCTGGTATAACGCTCAATTCTCCAATCCAAGCCTTAACCCCCATCGAATCAAGATGAATTTCTTGATTTTCATCTGATTCCATATTATTATACTGGTATGACCACTTACCAGTCCGACTCACCTAATACCCAAAACTGGAAACCCATCAAAAAACCCGCTGAACTCGTCGAATCCCGCCTGATCGAAGCTATTCTGGACGGCACCTTTCCCGCCAACAGCCACCTCCCCGCCGAAAGGGAACTGGCGGAATCGCTGGGCGTTACCCGGCCCACGCTGCGGGAAGCGCTCCAACGGCTGACCCGCGACGGCTGGGTTGAGATCCATCACGGCAAACCGACTCGGGTGCGCGATTATCTCACCGAAGGTAATCTCGGCGTGCTCAATGCCCTGGCGGAACATCCTGATTTCTCACCGGACAACTTCGTGCCCAACCTGCTCACTGCCAGGCTGGCGATGGCACCCCTCTACACTCTCCTTGCGGTGGAAAACGCCCCCAATGAATTGTTGGCCTTTCTGGAACGCCGTGTCGCACTGGACGACTCCCCGCGGGAATTCGCTGATTTTGACTGGTCGTTGCACCATACCCTCACCATTCTCAGTGGTAATCCGATCTTCGTCTTGATCCTCAACGGCTTCAAGGACCTCTATCTGAATCTTGCCCCGGTATATTTTAATATTCCGGATGCCCGTCAGACCTCCCGCTATTTCTATGATGAGCTTGCCAAGGCAACGCAAGCCCATGACTCTGAGCGGGCAAAATCTCTCACCGAATCAATAATGCGTGACAGCCTGCGCTTTTGGCAGCAGGCCCACTTTGATTAATCTCACTTTATCCCGGAGGAAACCATGAAAAGGATCCAGGGTTGGGGTAATATCGAAACCGACTACCCCGTACCAGAACCAGCCAAGCAGTACCTTACCGGCGCCGTGGGGCAGCCCCTCAAGTTGCAAAACGCCACCATCGAATCCCTCATCCAAAAAGTGCCCGCTTCCCAATTGCCAGATAATCCCCTGATCACCACAGACGCCGAAGAGCGCCTTAGCCATTCACGCGGCCAATCCCTCAATGATTGGATCGATATGTGCGATGGCCTGGTGGACACCTTTCCCGATGGCGTGGCCTATCCCACATCAGATTCCGAGGTGCGAGAGCTGATCTCCTTTGCCAAACAGCACAAGATCAACCTGGTGCCTTATGGCGGCGGTTCAAGCGTCGTCGGGCACCTGACCCCTCCCGGTGAAGGCCTCCCCACCCTGAGCGTGGATATGGCGAAGATGAACCAGCTGCTGAACCTCAACGAGATCAACCATGAGGCCACCTTTGCTGCCGGTGTCAGCGGCCCAGACCTGGAAAAACAACTCGGGACCCACGGCTATGTCCTGGGCCACTTCCCCCAATCATGGGAATACTCCACCCTGGGCGGCTGGGTCGTCACTCGCTCTGTTGGGCAACAATCCATCCATTACGGTCGGATCGAACCCCTGTTCGTCACCGGCCACATGGAGACCCCCAGTGGTCCGCTAGACTTCCCCCACGTTCCCAAGAGTGCGGCCGGTCCCGATCTGCGTCACCTCGCGATGGGTTCAGAAGCCCGGCTGGGTATCCTCACCCAGGCCACAGTCCGTATCCGCCGCCTCCCCCAGCAGGAACACTTTTATTCCGCTTTCTTCCCGGATTTTGAAACGGGCGTCAAAGCCATGCGGCAGATCGCCCAGGCGGAACTGCCCCTCTCAATGCTGCGGCTGAGTGACCCTTACGAGACTGAGACCACCTTCCAGCTTTCGGGTGCAGAAAAACTGATTAAGGTTGCCAAAGCCGGCTTGAACCTCGTTGGCCAACGGGACCAGCGCTGTATGCTGATCTACGGGCTGACAGGCAACCCTGCTGAGAATCGTCTTGCCGACATCAAACTTTCCCATATGGTCCGTGCCAATAAGGGCCTGATGGTCAAGTTCTATCTGGGTAAAGAATGGATCAAGAAACGCTTCCTATCCCCCTACCTGCGTAACACACTCTGGGACCTGGGCTATGCCCTTGATACCCTAGAGACGGCGCTGCCCTGGGACCGCCTGCAGAAGGGCCGCAAGGAAATCCTCAAAGCCATCCGGACCGGCTTGGAGGATCAAAATGAGATCGTCCTCGTCTTCAGTCATGTCTCCCATGTTTACACCAACGGCGGTTCGATGTATGTGACCTATCTCTATCGCCGCTCACAGGACCCGGAAGAAACCCTCGCTCGCTGGCGGACCCTGAAGACCGCAGCCAGTGAGGCCATTGTCGCCAATGGCGGGACGATCTCCCACCAGCACGGGGTGGGCCTGGATCACAAACCCTACCTACCGCAGGAAAAAGGCCCGTTGGGGATCCACCTCATTCGGGAAACCATCAAAGACGTGGACCCGGATCAAGTGATGAACCGGGGCAAACTACTGGACCTGGACTGAAACGAAAAGGAGGGACTATGCTCAATAAAAAATGGCGTGAAAAAACCTGGTCGGCATTGGACCAGCTCTGGGATGTAATCGTCATCGGCGGCGGGATCACTGGCGCGGGTATCTTCAACATGGCTGCCCAAAAAGGGCTCAAAGTTGCCCTGGTCGAAGCCCGTGATTTCGCTTTTGGCACTTCCAGCCGTTCCTCCAAACTGATCCACGGCGGAATCCGGTATCTTAAAAATAGACAATTCGATGTAGTTAGGGAATCGGTACGCGAACGTGAACGCCTGATCCGTGAATCGGATGGTTTGGTAGACCCTCTGGCATTCATCTTCCCGGCCTATGAACACAACATACAGGAAGCCCACCTGATGCGGTTGGGCGTGATCGCCTATGACCTAATGGCACCCAAATGGCAGCATGACTTCCTCAAACAGGAAGAAGTTGTTAAGTCCGTCCCTGCAATCAACCAGAAAGCACTTGTCGGTGGTGTGGAATATTATGACTCTCGGCTGGATGACAGCCAGCTGGTCATGCGGGTGATCTCGGACGGGATTCGCTTTGGGGGTTTGGCACTCAACTACGCCAAGGTAACTGGGCTCTGCAAATCCAGAAGCGGCCGGGTGGAAGGTGTGGTCGTGGAAGACCAAAGCGGCACCCTTACCCCTGCCACCCGCGAACTGCGGGGCAATGTGGTCATCAACGCGACCGGTCCCTGGTCGGATGAAATCCGCCAATCGGTCAGCGGCGAGCCCAAACTGCGCCGTCTGCGTGGCAGCCACCTGATCTTCTCTCGTGAAAAACTGCCCATTGAATCCGCCGTGACAATGCTGCACCCACGGGACAACCGGGCCCTGTTTGCCATCCCCTGGGAAGGGCGAACGATGATTGGCACCACTGACCTGGATGATCCCACCACGGAAGATGAGGCCCGGATTAACCCTTTGGAATATGAATATCTGATGGAAGCCGTACAATACGCTTTCCCCGATTTCACTGTCACCGATGCTGACCTAATTTCCACTTTTGCTGGTCTGCGGCCTGTGATCAACACCAACGCTCCAACCCCTTCCAAGGAATCACGGGCACACCAGGTTTGGGAAGAAGATGGCCTGGTGACCGTCTCTGGCGGCAAGCTGACCATCTTCCGCGTGATGGCAGCTGATGTATTGAACTTCTGCCGGGATCACTTACCCGGAGAGCCAAAATTCGACCACCAGGCCCCATGTTTCATCCATCCCGAACCGGAAACCACCCCAAAAGCCAGCGAAACTGCCTGGCAAATGATGGCCGGTCGCCTGGGTGAAGATGTCACCCCCTTCTTTGAAAGCGCATTACCTGACGAGCTCCAATCCATTGACCCCATGCCGCAATTCTGGGCCGAAATGGCCTGGGCCGCCAGCAATGAAGCTGTGGTGCATTTGGATGACCTGCTCCTGCGTCGGGTTCGGGTGGGTTTATTGCTGCCGAAGGGTGGCCTGGGTGAAATCAACCATATCAGAGCCCTGATCCAGCAACCTTTGGGCTGGTCCGATGAAACCTGGCAGGCGGAAGTTGTTCGATACCAAAGACTCTGGCAAAAAAGCTACCATCTGCCGCATTAATCATCCTCAGCTTTCATAATCCGTGATATAAAGGGAAAGCAATCACTCAATCAATTCATTCGGGAGGGACTAATGGCAGGTGAACAGATCCTTGCTATTGATAACGGCACCCAGAGCGTTCGGGCACTAATTTTTGATCTAAAGGGAAATCTGATCGCCAAAAAGCGCGTCCCGATTGAACCCTACTACTCCATCAAACCCGGTTGGGCGGAACAAGACCCGGATGTCTTCTGGAAAGCCGTTTGTGATGCCTGCCAGGGACTGTGGCAGATGGAAGGGGTCCATAAAGATGCCATTGCCGGGGTGGGCTTGACCACTCAACGCTCCACTGTAATCAACTTGGATGTTGAGAACAAACCGCTGCGCCCGGCCATTGTCTGGCTGGACCAGCGCCGCGTGGAAGATATGCCGCCGGTTGGGGGCCTTTGGGGGCTGCTGTTCAATATATCCGGGATGCAACCCACCGTACATTATCTCCAGGCCGAAGCGGAAGCCAACTGGATCAAAACCCGCCAGCCGGAAATCTGGAAGCAAACCAAGAAATTTGTCTTTCTCTCGGGCTACCTGACCTATAAGCTAATCGGGCAGGTTATCGATTCCGTCGGCTGCCAGGTGGGCTACATGCCCTTCAACTACAAGAAACAAGATTGGGCTGGTCGCTCAGATTGGAAATGGGACGCCGTATTGGTCGATCGCGAGATGCTGCCGGACCTGGTCCCACCGACCGGTCTCCTGGGCACGATCAGCAAAGAAGCCTCAGAAGCCACCGGCATCCCCGAAGGGCTGCCTCTGATCGCCACTGCCGCTGACAAGGCCACTGAAGTGATCGGCGCGGGTTGTTTGGACCCGCATATCGGCTGCCTGAGTTATGGCACCACCGCCACCATCAACACTACCCATCGCAAGTACATTGAAGTTATCCCATTGATCCCCCCCTATCCCTCGGCTGTCCCAGGCGCGTATTCCATGGAAGTGCAAATATATCGGGGTTTCTGGATGGTCAGCTGGTTCAAGGATGAGTTCGGCCAGGTAGAAAAACGCAAAGCCGAAGAACTGGGCATTGAGGCTGAGGAGTTATTCGATGAATTACTCCAAACCGTACCGGCAGGTGCGGATGGCTTGATCCTGCAGCCCTATTGGTCTCCAGGCCTGAAGATTCCCGGACCAGAGGCCAAGGGTGCCGTGATCGGCTTTGGTGATGTTCACAGCCGGGCCCATTTCTATCGCGCCATCATTGAAGGCTTGGCTTATGCCCTGCGGGAAGGGGCCGAACGCACTGAGAAACGCTCACACATCCCCATCACCTCCCTGCGGGTGGCCGGCGGCGGCAGTCAAAGCCCCGGTGCGATGCAGATCACGGCCGACATCTTTGGGCTGCCCGTCTCTCGCCCGCATGTCTATGAGGCCTCCGGGCTGGGCGCAGCCATGGATGTCGCCGTTGGTTTAAAGCTCCTCCCGGATTTCGAGACCGCTGTAGATGAGATGACTCATCTTGGCGAAACCTTTGAACCGAACCCTGAATGCCATCTGATGTATTCCGAACTTTATGAGCGGGTTTATAAGCAGATGTATAAACAGCTCAAGCCGCTCTATCATGAAATCGGTCAAATCCTTCAACGCCGGCAGCCAGGGCTGAAATAGTCTGCAGAACCCGGTCATTTGACAATGCGAAAGTACCTGATTTTCTCCATTATGGTTATCCTTTTGACGACCAGTTTACTTTTCGCTTGCCAGGCCGCAACAACAAGCCCTGCAACCGACACGGCCACCACTGAACCCGCCATAACTGCCACGGATACACCGCAGGAAACAAGTGTACCAACCGGATTGTCTACGACTTCCCCATCGTCAACACCACTCAATTCCCTATCCAATAACAAAATCACGCAATATCACTTTAATGCTGCTCTGAGTTTTGAAGAAGATCAATTGGCCGTTGGTCAGGCAATTGACTACACGAATACAACTGGGAACATTCTCAAGGAAATTCCTCTGGTCATTCCCCCAAAACAGGTGGACGGCGTTTTCGACTTGATATTCTTATTCACTAGTCAAACCGTTGAAACCCCACAAACCCATTTTGACGGTGCTGCCCTATGGGTCACATTTCCCGAACCTCTTGAACCAAGTGAATCCGTCGAATTGCTGTTAACGTATAACTTGTGGATCCCCGAAGGGCGGAGCTTACTAGGAAAGACTGATCGGCAACTCATTCTGACAGATTGGTACCCTTTCATCCCACCTTACCTTCAAACAAGTGGCTGGTTGATCAATGAACCGAGTAATATTGGCGAATATTTGGTATATCCTCTGGCAGATTACTGGGTGAATCTGAGCGTTTTTGGATCTACGGATATCGCAGCGAGTATACAACCCACAATCGAAGATGACTCCTCGTTCTCCGTCCATAAAGCCGAGAATGTCCGCAACGTGACCTTTGCCTTCAGCCCAGAGTATCTTGAATATACCCGGGATACAGAGGATGTCACCATCAAGGCCTATGTTTTCCCCGAACATGCGGAACTGGGCCAGCGGGCCGCTGACCTGGCAGCCGATGCCTGGGCTTTTTATGAAAACCTGTATGGCGATAATCCCCGAGAATATATGGCGATCATAGAAGCGGATCTCGAAGATGGTATGGAATATGACGGCGCGTTTCTTCTCAGTCAGGATTATTTCGCCTCTGCAGATGAGACCCCGCAGAATTACTTCGAACTGCTGATCGTGCACGAAACTGCCCACCAATGGTTCTATGCCCAGATCGCTAACGATCAGGCCAATGAGCCCTGGCTGGATGAGGCCTTGGCCACCTACAGCGAATTGCTTTACCTCGAAAAAACCTATCCGGAACTGGTGGATTGGTGGTGGAATTACCGGGTCTATGCTTACCAACCCATGGGATGGGTTGATAGCACCATCTATGGACACGCGGGATTTCGCCCCTATGTCAACGCAGTCTATCTGCGCGGGGTTCAGTTTCTGAATGACCTGCGCCAGCGGATTGGTGATGACGCCTTTTTTGCCATTCTGCGGGACTATGCCACACCGGATGCCATGGACACATTTCGCTCTTCAGTCGATTTCTTTAGCCTGGTTGCCGCCTATTCCTCAGAGGACGTTAGCAGCCTGCTCGAACGCTACTTCCGTAACACCCAACCCTGATGAGGTTATAATTATTGGGTTGATAAGACTTTTTCATCCCACTACAACGGGAGCTGACCTTGAAAGAATTTACCCTTCCTTACAACCATTCGCAATTAACCGTCCACTTGCCGGATTCTTATCAGGTGGATTTCCTTCTCCCTGAGCCGCTGGATACACTCCCGGACGCCGACACGGTGTTTACCAAAGCCTTATCCACTCCAGTCGGCATCGTCCAACCCCTTCAATCAAATCCAAACCTGAAGGTCGGGATTGCCATCAATGACAAAACCCGCCCGGTCTCCCATCCGCATCCCGTCACCTATCTGCTTACCTATCTAGATTCGTTAGGTTTCGTCCCTGAACAGATCGCTCTCTTCCTGGGCTCCGGCACGCATAAGCCAATGCCGGTGGAAGAATTGCCGCTGATCCTGGACGAGGAGACCATCGCAAAATATACCATTTTCGCCCATGATTGTGACCTTTCTCCAATGGCCCAGCTGGGTACGACTCATTACGGTACGCCCATCTCAATCAATCAGGATTATGTCGATTGTGACCTCAAGTTTACCGTGGGGAATATCGAGCCCCATCACTTCATGGGCTATTCCGGCGGAGTCAAGACCGCTGCGATTGGTTTAGCCAGTCGGGAGACAATCAATGTCAACCATGCCATGCTGACCCAAGACCTGACCCGATCAGGACTCTACAGCGTCAACCCCATGCGGCAGGACATTGAGGAAATCGGCCGGAAAATCGGCATTCATTTTGCCCTGGGAACCATCCTGAACGAGGATAAGCAAGTCCTGAAGGCGTTCTTTGGTGAACCAAGGGCCGTGATGCAGGCCGCTATCCCCACCGTTCGCAAGATGTTCACCCTGCCTGTCCAGGAGCCCTACGACCTTGTCTTTGCCTCCCCCGGCGGTTACCCCAAAGACATCAACCTCTATCAGGCCCAAAAAGGCCTGACCCATGCAGCCCGGATCACCCGGGATAACGGCACCGTGATCCTGCTGGCTGGCTGTGAAGAGGGGTCCGGCAGCCCGTCCTACGAAACTTATATCACCCAGATGGCCTCCCATCAGGACGTGATCGACCAGTTCAAGGATGGCCTCTTCAAGGTGGGCCCGCACAAAGCCTACCAGATCGCCAGAGATGCCCAACGAGTCACTGTGATCCTGATTTCAGAAATTCCCCCTGAGTCCGTTCGGGAATGGAAGCTCACACCCAGCCAACCCGACAAATTGGACGCCCTGTTGGAGTGGCTCACCACCCAATTACCCACCGATACAAGGGTTGCCATCCTTCCCGCGGCCACCCGCACCATGACGGAGATCCAACATGCTTGATAACGGCTATATGCGCAACGACCATCTGGATGGAGAAGATTTCCATTTCCAGGGCAATGACACCGGCATCCTCCTTCTCCACGGATTTACAGCTACCACAACGGAAGTTCGACTGATCGGTGACAAACTGCATCAGGCAGGCTATACCGTCGCCGCGCCGCTTCTGCCCGGTCACGGCACAGATCCCGATGATCTCAATCATGCGACCTGGCAGATGTGGCTGGAAAAGGTCAAGAATTTCTACGAAATGCTCACCCGTGAATGCAGTCAGGTGTTCGTGGTTGCTGAATCAATGGGCACCCTATTGGCGCTTGAGTTAGCCGTTCAGCACCCCGAAATCAAAGGGCTGCTGTTATTCGCCCCGGCGATTAAAGTCCATAAGCTGTGGCTGTCCCGTTTCGTAGCGCCATTCATGAAATACCTTACCAAAAACAGCGAGGACGACGGCCTCCCTTGGAAGGGTTACAACGTCTATCCTGTGCGGGCTTCCGTTCAAATGCTCAAACTTCAAAAACAGGCCCGTACACACCTGGCCGATGTGACGCCACCCACCTTGCTCTTCACAGGCGAATATGACAACACCCTGACTGATGACGCTGCTGAGATTGTCCTTGAGGGATTAGGCTCGAAAGAGAAAGGTCTCATCCACATGGCGGATTCCCCCCACTGCATCCTTCTGGATGGCGAGTTGGATCAGGCTTTTCAGGATATCGACCAGTTCATCAATGATCACTCATAAAAATGGATTCTAGGCAGTTGACCAGGGGAAAATCCCCTCCCAAGATGGGTCAGTCCGATTGACACCAAGTTCAGTTCTTGGTACACTAGGAAACTCGGGAACAATTTATCCATTTGCAAACCTCACATGCGTGTTGTAACGGACTGCACGATGCGTCGTCATCGAGCATACCTATATATTGTTAGGTCCAAGGGACCTGGATTAACCATTAACCTGGTTTTTTTGACTTGATTTGTATTGGAGATGTATTATCGTGTCGAAAAATAATTACTATAATCTTGATTTGAGCAAGACCATCTCAAAAAACCGCATGTTGGGACTTTGGCGGATGATGAAGGGCTATCGCTGGCTCTATTTAGGTGCAACGGCCACTTTGGCAGTCGCAACCATCGCCCGCACGAACGTCTACCTGGTGCTGCAGAAATTTATTGATAATGTCGTCGTTGCCGGGAATTATGGCCGGGAACTTCTGATCATTATCCTGAGTTTCTTTGGATTGGCTTTGTTGCAAGGGGTATTCTCCTTCCTTTCAGGCTGGATGGCTTCAAAAACCGCCGAAAGCATCACCCGCAGGCTCAGGAATTACCTCTTTGACCATCTGCAACGGCTGCCCTATGCTTACCATGCTGAATCCAAAACTGGTGACCTGATATCCCGATCTACCTCTGACGTGGATGCCATCAATCGCTTCTATAGCGAACAGGCGATTGGGATTGGGCGCATCCTGTTGATGTTCGTGGTGAACTTCGTTGCCCTGATGGAACTCAACCAGAAATTAGCGCTGATCTCTGTGGTCGCCATCCCGGTCATCATTGGGACATCGATCTTCTTCTTCAGCAAGGTCTCCAAGGCTTACGAGAAATATCAGGAGCAGGAAGCCACCCTCAGCAGCCGGCTACAGGAAAATCTGACTGGCATCCGGGTTGTGAAAGCCTTCGCCCGGCAGGGTTATGAGAGCTACAAGTTCGACCGCGAGAATTGGGAGAAGTTCCGTCTGGGCAAGAAATTGCTCTCGATCCATTCCCTCTTCTGGCCGGTATCGGACCTGATCTGCGGTGCACAGATGCTGACGTCATTCTTCGTGGGCGCGATCATGGCCGTGAATGGTGAGATCACCGTCGGCACCTATATCGCCTTCGCCTCTCTGGTCATCTGGATCATCTGGCCAATGCGTGGTTTAGGCCGTCTGATCGTGCAGACCTCAACAGGCCTTGTGTCCTATAAGCGTGTCGCGCACATTTTGGAACAAACCCGTGAATCACTCACGGAGGGAAGTTATGAACCCGAAGCTGACGTGAAGGGTGAGATCGTCTTTGATCATGTCAGTTTTGAATATGAAACCGATAACCCGGTGCTCAAGGACATCAGTTTCACCTGTCAGTCTGGGAACGTGATTGCCCTCCTGGGGTCCACCGGCTCAGGCAAGACTTCCCTGGTCAACCTGCTGCCCCGCTTCTATGACCCCACCAGCGGTGTGATCACCCTGGATGGCGTGAACCTGACCGATTATCCGCGCAAGTTTCTCCGCTCACAGATCGGGATCGTTGAACAGGAACCCTTCCTCTTCTCCCGCTCGATCAAGGAGAACATCACCTATGGCGTTCATCGTAAGGTCTCGGATGAAGAGGTCATTCAGGCGGCGAAATTTGCTGCCATCCATGATGTCATTGAAGAATTTCCGAACGGCTATGAAACTCTTGTTGGCGAGCGTGGTGTAACGCTTTCCGGTGGGCAGAAGCAGCGCGTGGCGATCGCCCGGGCGCTTCTCAAGAATCCCCGCATCCTGATCCTGGATGACTCCACCTCCAGTGTGGATACGGAAACCGAAGCTCACATCCGCTCCGCCCTGGAGCACCTGATGGAAGATCGCACAACCTTCATCATTGCCCATCGGATCCAGTCCGTGATGGATGCCGACCTGATCCTGGTCTTTGATAAAGGTGAGATCGTCCAACACGGCACCCATGACCAACTTATGGAAGAAATTGGAATCTACCGGGATATTTATGATATCCAAACCCGGATAGAAGTTGAATTAGAAAAGGATATTGCCAGTGTCAACCTATAACGAACTCGAAGAAAAGGAATATGGCAAACTGACCGGCCAGGTTTTCAAACGCCTGGTCCAGGTTCTCAAACCGCACTGGAAGTGGGTTCTGGGTTTCCTGCTCTGCATTGCAGTCGTCTCTGTCATTGACGCCTTCACAACATATCTAAGTAAAAGCCTGATTGACAACGGTATCATAGCCGGTGATAGACAGGCTGTCGTCCGCACCATTCTGATTTATGCCGTTATGGTCATTTTTCAGGCTGCCTGCGCTTTTGGTTTCATCTACCTGGTTGGGATCCTAGCTGAACGCGTCCGCTATGACCTGCGCAAGAGCATGTTCAATCACCTGCAGGAACTCTCCCTGTCCTATTTCAGCCAGACTCCAGTAGGCTGGATCATGTCCCGCCTCGGTTCGGATACTGAAAGGCTCGCTGACCTGCTTACCTGGGGCATTCTAGATATGACCTGGGCCATCATCAATATCACCACGGCAGCCGTATTCATGTTCATCATCAACGCCAAGCTCGCCACCATCGTGGTTGTGATGCTGCCCTTGCTGGTCGTGATTGCTTTCCGGTTCCGAAAGGTCATCCTGAAGCACTACCGCGAATCCCGCAAGATGAACTCCAAGATCACCGGCGCTTTCAATGAATCCATCACCGGTGTCAGGGTCATCAAAGCCCTTGGCCGTGAGGAATCCAACCTGGAAGAATTTGGCGAGCTCTCCAAGGGGATGTACAATGCCAGCTTCAAGGCCGCCTGGCTTTCAGCCCTGTTCCTGCCCACCGTGCAGGTCATCAGTGCTATGGGCCTGGGGATCGTCCTTTGGCAAAGCGGTATGCAGGTGCAGATCGGCAGCATGACCATTGGTGGTATTCAGGCGTTTGTCTCCTATATCACCTTCATCATGTGGCCCATTCAGGATATGGCTCGGGTTTATGCCCAGATGCAGAATGCCGTTGCTTCCGCGGAACGTATTTTTAGCCTGATTGATACCGAACCGGAAGTCAAAGACATCCCCCGGACCGTTGATACCGAGACAATTCAGGGCGACATCCGCTTTGAGGATGTCCACTTCCACTATGAGGAAAATGATCCCGTCATCAAGGGCCTGGATTTTCATGTGCGGCACGGTGAAATGGTCGCGCTGGTCGGCCCAACCGGTGGCGGCAAGACCACCATCGTCAACCTGCTCTGTCGGTTCTATGAACCCAAGAAGGGCAAGATTTACCTGAACGACATCGACTACAAGGAAATGAAGTTGCTGGATATCCAATCCCGGATTGGTATGGTGCTGCAGACGCCTCACCTCTTCAGCGGGTCCATCCAAGACAATATCCGCTATGGCAAGCTGAACGCCACGGAAGAGGAGATTCTTGAAGCGGCAAAATTGGCCGGTGCGCATGACTTCATCATGTCATTTGAACACGGCTACAACCAGGATGTGGGTGAAGGTGGTAACCTGCTCTCTGTCGGGCAGAAACAGCTCATCAGTATCGCCCGCGCCATCCTCGCCAAACCTGAACTTTTCATCATGGATGAAGCCACCAGTTCAGTGGATACCCTGACCGAAGCCCTGATCCAGCGTGGTATGGATCAATTGATGAAAGATCGAACCAGCTTCGTGATCGCCCATAGGCTCTCAACCATTAAAAGGGCTGATAAGATCATCGTGATCGAAGATGGTCAGATCATGGAGATGGGCACGCATAGTGAATTGATCAAGCTCAAAGGCAAGTACTACAATCTCTACACCAAGCAGTTCCGCCACGAGCTTGAAGCCCAATATGATTATTTCAAAGAGTCGGAGCCCGTTGAGGCAAGCTGATCCACCTTAAATTTTAATTTGCAGCCTCCCCAATCATCTGCTATCATGGGGAGGCTGTTTGTTTATATAAACTGGGGCTCACCTTGGTGCTGCTTGTGATCCCAAAGATTTGATAAGGCGTACTTTGGCCAAAAAGCCGAAGTTTGGACGATACAGGAGACAAATCACTATGAAATTAGCCGTCAATTTCTCAAATCCATTGGTCAATCTGATTAAAACCAAAGAGATCCAGGTGGACCTTATCAAATGCCCTGATTGGGAAGGGATGCTCGAAGAAGCGCTACCCTACGGGCCGGTCACCATCCACTTTAGCCTGGATGCTGGCCTGGGCAATACCCTCACAGCGGATTTTGAGCGAATTGATAAATTCATTGCCGAAACGGACACTCCCCATGTGAACACCCACCTGGTGACCCCCCGTAGTTGCACGCCTGAGGATCCCACCGAACTACAAAGGGTTAACGACATATGGCATGAGGAAATTAACAGTATGGTGGCGCATTTCGGCCCGGATCGAGTCGTTCTGGAACACTACCCTTTCACCATGGCAACCCCCTATATCGCCCCTGCCGTGGACCCTGTGGCTTTCTCCGAGGTGATCGCCGATACCAACTGCCAGTTCCTGCTGGATTTGGCCCACGCCCGCATCACAGCGGATACCCTCGGGATGGATGTCAAGGAATATATCCGCCAATTGCCCGTTGACCGCCTGACGGAAATGCACATTACCGGAATCCGCCCCTTTGGCGGCGTCCTCACCGATCACTTCGGAATGGAAGATGGCGCCTGGGAAATTCTGGAATGGGCGCTGAATGAAATCCGGTCAGGGCAGTGGAAAAAGCCCCGCATCGTTGCATTTGAATACGGCGGCGTGGGAGATGTATTTGTCTGGCGGACAGACAAGAACACCATCAAGGAACAAGTCCCCCGCCTTTACGATTTGGTGCACCAGAACAGCTAAAAATCCTGAACCCTTTACATTCAATTTGCCAAATTGATGGCTGAATCCGCGATTTTTTGATCCACATAGTTTTGCAGACAAAATAATTGCAAATCTGCAATTATTTTAGGTTGGTCAAAAGCTATCGTTTGTTAATCCTTAAAAATGTCAAAAATCTTAAATATTGAATTCACCTAAAAAACCTTCTTTACTTTCCACCCTTTTTAATATTATAATAAATTACTGCAATTCATAAGGATAGCGGTTTCCCTCATCACTCCAATTTATTCACGTAAATCTCAGATGCCAATCGCAATCCAAGGATTACATCATTTCCTTCAATTGAAACCATCACTGTCTCATTAAAGGGCAGCAATTCCATCACCTCAAATTGCGCACCGGGAACCACTCCTTTTGACTCAAGGAAAGTCAAGACGTCATAGTCTTCTTCGAGACTTTCCTGAATCCGCCTGACAACCGCCGTCTCACCTGGGTCCAAACTGGAAAGCGGCACCCAGTTTTCAGCTTCATCTTCAAATCCAGGCAATGGGTTGCCATGCGGACAAAATCGGGGATCTTCCAGTTCCGCCTGGAGTCGTTCTGCAACTTCAGGAGATAGCGTATGCTCAATTTGATGCGCTTCACGATGGATCTCCGACAGAGGCAATTTCAACATCCTGGAAAGCATCCACTCTGTGAGCATGTGACGGCGAATCACATTCATTGCCGCTGATCGTCCAGAAGGTGTTAGTTGGATTTCCTTATGGTCATCTAGGATCACCCAGCCATCTCGCTGCATCCTTTTGAGCGTGGCCGCAACCGTAGGTGCAGAAACGTCCAATGACTGGGCCAAACGAGCAGAGATCACTCGGTCACCATTGCGGTCCAGGGTGTAGATCACACCCAGATAATCTTCAATTGTTGGGCTGGGACGTTCGTTGGTCATCTTTTGATCGCTTGAACTGGGAACAACTGACATCATTTTATCATTCTTAAGAAGTTCGTCAATCTGTTTAAATTTAATTACTGGTAGAATTGAGGCTTATCGAAAATGTTGGAAGGATATTCAAAAATATAGATTTATAAGGTAGAATTAGTTTACTAATTTAGAAAAGGAATAAAAAATGGCTACTCTCGGTCAAAAACTACGTGAACTTAGACATCAACGAGGCTTCAAACTCAATGAAGTTGCTGAAGGTGCAGACCTTTCCATCTCTTTCATTTCTCTGATTGAACGCGATAAAGCATCAATCTCCGTCGAAAACCTTCAAAAATTGGCAAACTTCTATAACGTCCGGCTCTTCCAGATTTTCCAGGACATTGAAGAAGAAGATGCCTTCGTCGTTCGGAAGAGTCAGATGGAGCAATTAGGCGAATACAGCAACCCCGCCCTGCCCTTCCTCTATCTGCTCTCACCGGAAGAGAATCTCTCCTTCAAATCCATTCTGGTCTATATCCCGCCGGCGGCTTACCATGAAAGCGTCCAGATCCAGAAAGGTGAGGCTTTCCTGTTGGTCAAAGAAGGCACCCTCAAAGTGGACCTGCCTAACAAAAAGCCGCTCCTTCTGCATGAAGGTGACAGCGCTCATCTGACCAGTTTCAAAGGCACGATCCTTTCCAGTGCCAATGACAATAAAGCTGTCAAGCTGCTCGTGGTCGCATCTGCCACCGTCCAACATCTGGACCTGCAGGGTGATCTCCTCTCCTATCAAGTCGTAGAGTAGATCAAGATTGCCCTAAAAAATTCACACACATTTTTGAGGCGCTTCACGCGTCTTATATCTAAGCGCACAAGAAGCCTGACGAATACTCATCAGGCTTTTTTATTTTAGTGTTGACAAACCTACGATTATATTGTATTATTTAGATACAATTTATCCATAATACTTTTTATGGATTGTAACCGGTAACATACAACTCTTCTTACAACCTCCAATATTTTTCTCTCTCAAGGAAAACCGCTCAAAAAATTGGGCGGTTTTTTCATTCATCAATCAGACTCCCCCAAAGGCAAAGCAGCCATAGATCAAATATAACCTGCCATTTTGATTTTTACTGGCCTACATCGTATAATTTCCGACATGAAACTTCTGCTACGCTTCGCTAAAAAATATACCTGGGCTTTGATCATCACGGTCATCGCAAGCCTGGCCCTCGTCGGTGCACAACTGCTCATTCCCTGGCTAGTCCGCAACCTGGTCAGCCTCGTTACAGACCAATCCCTCAGCACTGAAACCATGCAAACCGTCACCCGGCTTGCGCTGATCGCTCTGATCGCTTATGTCGGCCGCGGGTTCATGCAATTTCTACGCTCATACATGGCTCATATCGCCGGCTGGGGCTGTGTCTCTGATGCCCGCAGATTTGTGTATGAACACCTGCAGAAACTTTCTCTCCGCTTCTACGAAGACAAACAAACCGGCCAATTGATGTCGCGAGTGGTCAATGACACCGACCTCTTTGAGCGGATGATCTCTCATGCCATTCCAGATGTATTAGTCAACATCATCACCTTCATCGGGATCACCACCATCCTGGCAAGTCTCAACTGGCAGCTGACCCTCTATAGCATGGCACCCATTCCCCTGGTCATCCTGGCTTTGGTAGGCTTTGCCAAAGTTGTTCGGCCTGCCTTCCGCAGGCGGCAGGCCAAGATTGGCGAACTGAACGCTGTCCTTAACGACAGCTTTGCCGGAATCCGTGAGATCAAAGCATTCAACCGGGAAAGTGAACAATTGGAACGGGTTGACCAGGGCATTCAGAATTACCGGGTGTCCCTGCTGACAGCCCTCAAGCTGATGGCTGTCTTCCAACCCTTCATAGATTTCTCCACCTCCATTGGCCAATTGGTCGCGATCTTCTTTGGCGGCCGGATGGCCTTAATGGGCACCCTATCCGTGCCGGACCTGGTTGCTTTCTTCCTCTATCTGGAGATGTTCTACCAACCCATCCGTGCCCTGGGCACGTCCTGGGAACAGGTTCAGGAATCGCTGGCAGGCTTCGATCGGATTTCAGATCTACTTGATGAACAACCGGAAGTCAAAAGCTCCCGCCAATCCATTGCTCTGTCCGAACCGGTCAAAGGGACTATTCAACTTGAGAATGTCAGTTTCAGCTACATCGAAGGCGAACCTGTTCTTGAAAATATCAACCTGGAAATCCCAGCCTCCAATGTCGTGGCTTTGGTCGGTCCGACCGGCGTAGGCAAATCCACCCTCGTAAGCCTGATCCCAAGGTTCTATGATATAAACTCCGGTGCGATCAAACTGGATGGCGTAGATATTCAAAGCCTGGATATCAATCAACTCCGCAACAAGATCAGCATCGTCCTGCAGGATGTTTTCCTGTTCCACGGCACCGTTCGTGAGAACATCCTTTTTGGCAACCCCACTGCCAAGGATGATGATGTCATCCATGCAGCGCAGGTGGCAAACGCCCACGATTTCATCATGGACTTACCCAATGGTTATGACACCCTCATTGGTGAACGCGGCGTGAAGCTTTCCGGCGGTCAGCGCCAACGCATTTCCATCGCCCGGGCCATCCTAAAAGATTCCCCCATTCTGATCCTGGATGAAGCAACTTCCTCTGTGGATACCGAGACTGAACTCCTGATCCAACAGGCCCTCGAACGCTTGATGGCAGGTCGGACAACCATCATCATCGCTCATCGGCTTTCAACTGTGCGCAATGCAGATAAAATTGTAGTTTTGGAGGGAACGCAAATCATCGAGCAGGGATCACACGATGACCTGATTGCAAGGAACGGTCTCTATCACCGCCTGTATACCGTTCAGGAAAATCTATAATCCTAATTTGTGATCAATAAGTGAAAATTAACAAACCTTTTTGGTCTTGAATGGGATAATTGTATTATCGCGGGTTTCGATCGTAATAAATTCAATATTCCCCTGAGTCAGGGCTGTCATCCTGTCCTTAAACCGGTCAACATGTTCATTTGGCAGCCGAACGGATATGGTCACATCCGCCGCAAAATTCTTCTCAATGCAAAATCCATCAAAGTTGGCAATCACAATTTGGACACGTTCAAAAAGGGAATAGGGAACCACAAAAAGCAACGTGGTTGTGGCAAGTTTCTTTGCCCGAGGTAATTCCTCCAACACCTTACGCATGCTATCACTATAAGCACGCACCAGGCCGCCTGTGCCAAGTTTGGTGCCTCCGAAATAGCGGGTGATCACCACGGCAATATCCCCCAAGCCACTTCCCCGCAGAACAGCCAAAGCCGGCTTCCCAGCCGTCCCGGAAGGCTCACCATCATCTGAGCAATGTTCAATCACAGATGCCCCATGACCGATCAGGAATACCGGTACGTGGTGGGTGGCGTCTGGAAATTTCTCACTGACGTGGTGGATGAACTCCTGAGCCTGATCCACTGTAAACGCAGGTGCAGCATTCGCGATGAACCGGGAATTCATCTCAATAAATTCAGTTTGGATTCTTCTCGCAGGAACAATGCGAAAATCGGGCATAAACCATCCTATGATGACAAACTCAACGCATTAAACGCACTCATTTTACCCCAATAGGACAGGATGCAAACACCCAAATTGAATAGGACTTCTTTATTTGATTATTAGGTTTATTAAAATGCTAATATATCAAGAATAAATTTAACTGCCCCCCACCAGAAGGTAGACCAGCTGCACCCTCCACGGGTGTCAATAGGGATTAAATAAGCTCCCCCCCCCCCCAGAGACCTTCGGACCTGGCCTTAGAACCTGTACTTTCCACGGGTGTTGAAAGGGATAAAATTACCCCCTGCGAGGGCTTTCCCCCACAAGGACCTTCGGCCCTGGTCTCAGCACCTGCACCCTCCACGGGTGTTGAAAGGGTGTAAAGGATAAAAAAACAACTCTTCATGATGAAGAGTTGTTTGCATGCCCCCACAGGGATTCGAACCCTGGTCTTAGCCTTGAAAGGGCTACGTCCTGGTCCCCTAGACGATGGGGGCATTTTTAAAGCGAATGCAATTCTACCATTCAATGTTGTACTGGTCAAGAAAAATCAGGGTAGCAAATCTTCAGTTAATCTGATCAGATCGCCGCCATCCAACCCGACATAGAAATCACGTATGGTGCCCGGAATGACCTCAATAACATAAAATCGGTCATTGTTTGAATCAGGCACATCAAACTTCGTCCACTCATAGGGCCCTTCAGGACTGGTTGGCAAGCCATAGAATAATCCATTGATGGTCGCAGCCCAGATCATAGCCGAATTGGTCGGGTCAACAATGATGTCTCGGATATCAGCATCCAGCCCAAGATCAACCCATACATCACCAATACTTCTATCCCTTCTAAACATGCCGTCATAGGTTCCAGCCAGATAGATTCCATCACCCTGCAAAGCCAGAGCGTAAACATCAGCACCTTCAGGAAGCCCCTCTTTGAAATCCTCCCAGTTGATTCGATCACGGGATATCTTGACTCCATTATTCATTATTCCCACAAGGTATTTCTCTGGTCGGCTTGGATCCACCAACGAGTCCAGAACATCCGGGTATATCAAGTTGGATTTTATCCAGACTACCCCGCTATCATTGCTGTAAGACACACCTCCCGGAACCTTTCCGGCAAACATCTTATTACTATCGCTAGGGTCAAAACCAATCGTAGAGACATAAATCATCGTATCACGATCCGTAGAAATATCACCCATTGCATCCATTAAGTCCTGAAAATCAACAGGATCCATCCACTCATAATCACCTTGATCGATTCCACCATCTGACCTTTGCGCCTCTGAGACAACAACTTCTGAATCGGCGCTTCTGATCCCAGTATTGCCAGAGTACCAGTTAATGCCAAGATCTGTAGTGTAATGGAGACCGCCATATCTGTCACCAACATATACAATGTCAAAAGTATCAGGCTTTATAGTTATGTCCATAATCCATTCAAGATCAAGATTATTATGGAGTGATATCCAGGATACTCCGCCATTGGTTGACCTGAAAATTCCGCGGTTGCCTGCTGAGACAAATTGAATATCAGGATTTGAGGGATCTACCATCACAGCTTTTATAATATTTACTCGGATACCTTTATAGCTGGGCAGGAAAAGTTCGCCACCATTATCGCTCTTATTCAATCCAAAATGCTGCAAGCCCGTATAAAGATTTTGCGTTCGACCATTTTCAGCAGCTGGACCGTTGAGATCTAAGGCAAGATCAAAAACAAATCGCTTTTCATTTGCGATGAGGCTGCATGTTGAGGTAGCCGATGGATTCGTACAGAAGAACACACCCGAGGAAGTTGTTAAATATACATTGCCAGGCTCATAGGGATCGTATTGAATTTCATAAACGTAGAGGCCCATTGCATGACTCGGGCTATTATTCACCCAAGAATATCCGCCATTTGTAGAATATGCAAATCCATACCCGTCCCAAATACCTGCGTAGATCGTTCCATTCACTGGGTTAACTTGGATACCGCGTATATCCTGATGAACCAGTCCAGTGCTGGCTTTGATCCAAGTCTCACCTCCATTGGTCGTTTTATAAACCCCAGTTCGATGATTTGCCGTGTAAAGAGTGTTCGGATTATTGGGATCAATGGCCAGATCATAAATATAATCTTCCTCATTAAACCCATTATCAGTGTTGGTGACTTCTCTCCAGTTATAGCCCCCATCGGTGGATTTCCAGACCCCGCCGGGATAAATGTTCCCAGTAGGTAAAATGATCGTTTCTTGCCTCACAGCCGCATATACCGTACCCGAACGTGTAGGGTCACTAAGGGGAACGGAGCTATCGAAATCTATTGAATAAACCACACTGTACCCATCAAAACCAACTACTGGTGACCAGGTATTACCGCCATCAAATGATTGATCAATCCCATGCTCATACACACTTGCCAGGATGTGATTCGGGTTCAATGGATCAATAGAGATCTCATAAATGTAGGGAGACCGCAATCCCTCAGTGATATGATTCCAGGTCGCACCGGCATCGAAACTCTTATAAATTGCATTCCCCCAGGTTCCAGCATAGATAATATTTGAATCATACGGATCAACAATCACATTTTCAACCGTCCCGCCATCCAAACCATAGGCATAATCAGGATCCGGACCCGCTGTAAAAAAAGGAATGTAGTTCACCGGTGTTGGAGATTGGCCAACTACTTGATTGATTGGATAAAACAGAGTTGTTGAAATGATTACAGCTAATAAAACGAATAGGAAGAATCGGATTTGTCGTGTCATTTATTCCACCATATATAGGTAATTGAGTATTCAGGCGTTGTCGATAACAGGCTTAACCACATCAGGGGTATCATTCCCGGGAGAATTAACTGCCCTGGAGACTTCAAAGCCCTTCATCGCTTCTGGAGGATAGGGCGTTAATAATGCCATTAGTTTCTTGCGGTCCAATTCAGGGTTCAACCACTGCCAGCGCGCCTCTGCATCCAGCATCACCGGCATACGGTTATGAACCTGTCCAACGAGTTCATTCGGCTCACAGGTCAGGATCGAGCAGGTATGCAATTCACCGCCCACAGGAGACTGCCAGTGTTCATAGAGTCCGGCAAAGGTAAACGGACCATCATCTTTCATTTTGAATAAATATGGCGTTTTTGTATTGCCTTGGGCTTCCTTTTTCCATTCATAGAAGCCATCGGCCAGCAAAAGACAACGTCGATACTTAAATGCCGCCCTAAAAGCCGGTTTCTCAGCCACCGTTTCGGATCGGGCATTGATCAAACGCGCACCAATCTTAATTTCCTTTGACCAGAAAGGAACCAAGCCCCACTGATAAAGTTCAACGCCTCTGGTTTCAGGATCTTTCACAATCGGAACGGGCTGTGTGGGGGCAATGTTAAAACGAGGCTGAACGATATGCACAAAGGGACCTAAATCAAGAAGTTCCTGCAATTCACCTGGTTCCAGCGTTAATGTAAAACGACCGCACATTGCTTTATCCCTTAAATAGAAAATCTGTGCAATATCTCATGCACAGATTCTATCACAACAGACTATCAGAAGGACGAATTATCCCACAAACAAGGAAATCAGCAGCCAACTGCCTAAGGCAATGAAGACAAAAGCCATCAGGAACTTGACCAGTGCGGCTCGTTCCTGCAAGAATTTCGTCAGGTCCTTGGAAGTGGTTCCAAAATAAACCAGTACAAAGATCACGACCAGCGGCAAGATGAAGAGCAGATTGTAAATCACCAGATAAAGTATGGCCTGAAGCCGCAATTCCGGAATACTGCTGACAAAAATGATCGTCGGCAGGTAGACCTGACCAGTGCAGGCCAATTCCAGCAGTGAGACCAGCAAACCGGCAACGAATGCGCCGATGATGTAATTCTGAGCGCTTCGACCCTTACGAATGGTGGCATTGATCCGTTTGCGTAAGGGTTCCGGGAGTTTCAACATCATGTCTTCGGTGCCGCCCGCTTTAGCCTTGCGATAATCAATGAAACTCAGGACGGCCAAAACCAGGCAGAACACACCCGTTAGGCCGTACACCACTTTGGAGATGATATCCAGTGTGCCGCCCACCAGGTCCAGAATCTGATATAGGCCCAAACCGACAGCGAAATAGGCAATAAAAACACCCACCGTGAACGAACCACCGACCAGCAAGACTTCCTTCCCCTTTCGGCCGCTCAATGTCAGGTAAGACACAAAGAAAATCAAAGTGGCAAAGGCACAAGGATTGATCCCATCGATCAGTCCCGCCGCAACCACAGTCAACCATCCCATATTCTTGAACTGGTCAACAACGGATTGCTGACCCTGGCTGGCGTTGTAATCCAACCAATAGGCCTCTGTGCCGCCATCCTTATATTCATCCAAAATCGGGATAATGGATTCGGGCAATATCTCATCGCCCACTAACACATAATCACCTATAAATAACGCAGGGGTCTGGAAATCACCAGAAAAACCAACTTGTTCCGTCATCCAGGCGGCCAGGTCAGCGCTGTCATAAATATTGAATTCGATGACCATCAATTGTGGATATTGGGATTTGAGGTAATTCAGGTCCGCTTCAACCCGGCTGCACACATCGCACCCGGTCTGGTAGAAATAGACGACGTAAATCGGCGTGACAACCTCGCAGCCTTCATTCTCATCACAGGTCTCATCACCGGTGCCGTTATTCACGGGCTCCACGCTGATCAGAATGGATGGATCAACACCTTCAATATCCGGGAAAGTGATGCCCCCCGCAGCAATACCGTCACTGACAATTCCAGGGAAATTATCGTTAATCTCAGACTCACCGATCAGGATTTGATCACCAACCACGAGGGTTGGGATACTGCGGCTGGCAGCAGGAACCTCAAAATGGGCTTCTACCGCTATCAGGGCTTCATAATATTCTGGTGTGCCTATTTCCAGCAAACGCACTTCCAACTGGTCGCCCCATTTCGTTTCCAGGGGATAGACCACTTCCTCCAAAGCCGTATGGCAATGGGGGCAGTCGTTAGCATAGAAATAATAGGCATGGACCGCATCTTCGGCATAGGCTTCAGTGGCAACCGATACGGCCGGACCAGCCGGTGTGGCAAATTGGGCAGGTTCGGAAGATAATCCTGTAAATCCCGCCTGAGCTGATATGGTTGTGAATGCAGCAACAAGGCTTAATATCACTGCAAGGGTAAAGGCTAATGTTCGTTTCATAGTAGGTATCATTTTCGTGATATTTTTTTCAATATATTATTCTATCAAGTTCTTGAAAAAATGTTAGGGCATATCCTACTTCGCCCAGATCAATTGATAAAGTAGTGCGCTCTAAAGGTGATCGACCGTAACTGGACTGTTACTCATCCAAAAACCCTAAAATAAGAATCAAAGAAACTTTCTGGATCAACTTGCAGGGCAACCTCATGCGGTTTTTCCGCGGCTCCCGGATCGAATAGGGTCTCACCCAACAATCCGGCTGCTACATCGCTATTAACGGTCACCAGCCCCCTTGTGAACCGGCAGACATCCGGATCGAAGATTGAGACCGCTGCCAGAGGATCATGAAAGATCATGTATTCCTGTTCTCGAAACCACACTTCCGCAAAATCAACGACGGGCGCAAAGACAGGGTGGGTAAACCGAGTTTTGACCTCCAGGGCGGACATCCTCACCTGGCGGGTGACATCCAGGCCAATCGAGCGATGGCTCTTCACCGGTGCGTTATAGACCATCTCGGTGGCGTGCGGGTCCAGCAGGGCATTCCATTCGGCTTTCCAGGGGTTATCGGGCATATCCGTAAACACGCCGCACATCATCACCAACTGCTCCAAGGCATCGATGGTTTCAGGAAAAAGTGCGAACAACAAGGCAATATTGGTCAGCGGCCCAATCGTCAGCAGCGTCACCTCTCCCGGATGTGCCAGAATCTGTTCCGCCAGGAAATCCACCGCCTTCCGAGTGGGAAACTTAGATTTGTGCGGCCAGTCATCCAATTTAAGGGCTTGCTGCGCCACAGGTTGGCGATTTGGCACAAGTAACGGCTCCGCCACGCCAGGGTAAATAGGCACCTCCCGCCCTGCTGCTTGACAGATAGCATCCACCATCTCGGCCCGCAACTGGCTTTGGCCTGAGACGGTCGTCACGCCCAAAATGTCCGCTTCCGGCTGCATCAGAAGATAGGCCAATGCAACGGCATCATCAATATCCGAACCAATATCAGTGTCCAGCAAGATCTTCTTGGTCATAGTGTTACCTCGTCCCTAATCATAATTCAAAATGCAGGGTAAAGAATTAATTTCCTTTTCAATCTTGTAGAGATAAAACATTTGTTCTATAATGGAGCTATGGATACGCTTGAAAAGATTAAATCCTTTTCCATTAATATGCCCTTTGAGGCTGCGGAAGATGTGCAATTCTGTCAGAACGCCATCAAATATGGTCAGGAGATTGAGCACCTCAAAGAGCGTTTCCCGGTCACCCAGGCTTGCCTTCCCAATGGGCAAACCATCCCCCTGCTGAAGACCATGCAGACTTCAGTCTGCGAAAACAACTGTAATTATTGCGTTTTCCGCTCTGGTAGGGATATGCCTCGTGCGGCCCTCACTCCGGATGAGATGGCCAAGGCGGTTGTCAAGCTTTCCGATGCCGGGATTGCCAAAGGTGTCTTCCTCAGCTCGGGAATCGTCCACGGCGGCGTCCGAACCCAGGATCGGATCATCGCAACCGCTGAAGTCCTGCGTAACCGCTATCACTACCCTTACTATATTCACCTGAAGATCATGCCAGGGGCGGAAAAGGACCAGATCTTCCGTGCAATGCAGTTGGCGGATCGAGTTTCGATCAACCTGGAAGGTCCCAATGAGACCAGCCTCAACCGGCTGGCACCCCGCAAGGTCTTCCTTGAACAATTGATCACACCTCTGCGGGTCATCGAACAAATCCGCCGGGCCAACCCCTCCCATCTGGCCTGGAAAGGTACCTGGCCGACCAGCTGCACTCAATTTGTGGTCGGTGCCGTCGGCGAGACCGATCTGGACCTGCTGCAAACCACGGATAAACTGCGAACCCAATTCAAGATCGCCCGGGCCTACTTCTCAAAATTCAGCCCAGTACTGGATACGCCCTTTGAGAATCTCCCTCCAGCGAACCTGCGACGTTCAAATCGGCTCTACCAGGCCTTCTACCTCCTCCGAGATTACCAATTCAATCTGGAAGATATTGAATTCTCCGCCACCGGTCACCTAGACCTCCTCAAGGACCCCAAGCTGATTTGGGCGGAACATCACCTGCAGCACCAGCCCATTGAACTGAATTCTGCAGACTATGACCAACTGATCAAAATACCCGGGATCGGCCCTCAAATTGCCCAAAAGATCATCTTGAGCCGCCGCTATGGTAAGATTCGGGATATCAGCGACCTCCGAAAACTTGGGGTCTCTACCAAACGTGCCGACCGATTTATCCTGTTGGATGGCCGTCAACCCGCTTACCAACCTACTTTATTTAATGTTCACTGAAAAACGAAAAATCAGTCACTTTATATCCGAACCCATTTCCATCCATTTTGACACCCCGCCCCTTCATCCCAAAAGCCCGCCCTGCCCAAACAGTTTCACCTGGCAGAACCGGGAATTCAGGGTGATCAGGTGTCTTGCTGAATGGCATGATTTCAGCCGTCGCGGCCGGATGGCACGCAATATGCAGCCACAACATGCCACCTCTGCTTCTAAACATGGTTCCTGGGGGGTCGGCAGGTTTTATTTCGATGTCGAAACGGAAGACCACCACGCCTACCGGATGTATTACGACCGGGCACCCAAAGACGCCACTGACCGCTATGGGGGCTGGACCCTCCTGGCGGAACTCATGCAACCTGAAAACTAAAGGACTATTATGGCCCTTCGAAAAATCACAATACTATTTCTCGCAATAATCTTGATCAGTGGTTTGGTTTATTCTCTTCCGGGCCCGAGCCCTCACACTGCCACCGCGCAAGAGGTTGATAAAACCTACCTGCCATTTTTTACAAGTTCGCTTGGTCCGCTCTATTCAACCAGCTATTACATGATCACGATTGAACCGGAGTTCACTTATGCTCTGGGCTGTGAACTGGGCACCCGTGACCAGAATGAACCCAATGCCCAGGACAGCGTGGTCGTGCTGGATTTCGGCTATCCACTTTACACGCCTGACAATGGTTATGGCGCTGACCTTTTCAGCCTCGGTCCTGTTGGGCTTTCCGAAATCCGGATCGCTGCTGAGAATTTCGCAAGGGGCTATTACGCCTGCACCGGCTCAGATAACGAATCTAATCTGGTATTGGGTGTGGGGACAAATAACAAACCCAACTCGCTGGACACCGCCGAGAAAATGGCCGCGCATGGTGCTGTCTGGGCCAGAATGGTCAATACCCTCAACCAAACCCTGTTTGACAATAATATGCTCCAACAGGTCCAGGCGTATGGTGCCAGCGATATCGAATTAGGTTGGAATTCGCCCACCAACTCTATCGCCTGGCTCACAGGATATGGCAGTGTAGCTGAAGCGCCGATGCTTTATTATGGTGACGCTGCCGGCTGCCCCTTTGATGCTCTGCCAAACCTGGAGTGCGGCACATCCACCTTCCCGGAATGGACCCTTGAAAATGTCTGGTATGTCTCGTGGGGGTTTGAGCCTTCCCTACCACTCCCGCTCATTTACCTGACCAGTGGCGTACATGCCCAGCAGTGGGCTACCCTCAGCCAATATGCCTATGACACCCACGGCGCGCGCATGGACATCACCGGCGTTTTCACCCAAATGCAAGCCTGTGAACAATGGGAATGCAGTGGCATGGACAACACCCCAGCGGAAGCTTATTCACAGCTCTATAAGGAACTCAACGAAAGCCCTGACACCGCTCAAAGTCTGGACTGGGCCACGGACATCCGCTGGATTTTACGAGAAGAAGCTTACTCGGAATTCTATAGCGCCGGCACAGAAACCATCAGCGATCTCCCAGCTTCGATGGCCTCACGGTTGGTTGACCTGACGAATAGCCTCCAATCCCCCTCAATAAATTCAGAAGCCGAAACGCTGATCACCACCAAGCTGGGCTTGCTGAACGGCCTTGCTGAGAAAATAGCGCTTTCAGGGGCCAACCCAGCGCCAAAGGACACAATCCACCTATCCAATCCGCAAGGCTTTACTGATCCCAATTTCATAGAAGGGATCATTCAAGGTGGCGAGATGGCCGGGCTGCCTTATGGCTCAGAACTGACCACGGTCTGGCAAGCCCGAACGGATGCGGGTTACCTTCAAATTGGTGCCGGTTCGTCAGCGGATTACCCCGGCCAGGGTGTGGTCTATTTTCAGGAGATCTCACAGGAAAAGGCCATTGTCCAATCCATCCTTGTGACCACCAATGCGCCTACCGGCAGCCTTACGATTATTGAGGCTGGCCCTGATGGATTACTGCTTCAAGCAGAAAATGGCACCCAATTCAACTTCGCCTTCGCAACCCACCAATTGGAGCAACTCAATTAAGCCCAGCATCTATATAACCGGAAATAAGAAACCACCAGAGCCATTATTTATACTCTGGTGGTTTTGATTTTGATTACTTATGAGAGTGGATTTTATTGGATTTATTCAGTTTCAAAGTACCGCCTTAGCCAGAATTTCTCTTTGATAACGACGAAGACAACAAACGCCGCCATTAGTGAAAAGCTAATCCAGCGACCCGAATTGAGCACCCAGTAGGGCAAGACTGCACCGGTGATATTGCCAAATGCATGAAACAAACCGGCAATGAGGACACTGCCTTTCGATTTGAGATGCAGGAATGTGAACATAAATGTCAAGAGGATAATTTGGAGGATATATTGCCAGATAGGAATGGCATACTGCGTGGTCGTACTGATTAAATGAAGCGGTAAGTGCCAGACTCCCCAAATCACGCCCAGGAGCAGGCTGGCAACCAGCGGGCTGTATTTTTCCAACAATTTTGGCAAGGCATACCCTCGCCAGCCATATTCTTCTGGTACCGCCCCCACCAGCCAAATCAAAAGCCCAATTGGTACGATCATCGCAGGCGATAAACCGTATTCCCAGGGCATCTCTATCTTGAAAAACATCATGATCGCCAGGGTCAGCAGGCCAAAAATGGGCATCAGGAAAATGGCAACAAATAGCCAAACCTTTGGACCGTTACTCTTCCACCCACTTTTCCATAAGGCTTTAACCCCTTCTCTGCCATTTTCACGCCGAACCAAGATAAAGGCCATAATGGATGGTGCAAAAGCCGCCAGATAACCCAGGGTCGTTGAAAGCCACCCTGGAATCTCAATTGCACCAAATTCTGCCAACACCCTCGGCAAATTGAGCCCCCACATCCAGGCAAATGCCATTAGAAAGAACGAAAGTAGTTTTCTGCTTCCTTTCACCATCTGGTTTTCTCCTTAGAGGTCCGCTAGCCGGATAACAAATGTAAAAAACAGTAAAGAAATGGGGATGTTTGTAACACACCCTTATTACATTATTATATATAAATTTTTAGAGTTGATAGAGGATTAAACAATTTCCACTTTGACCAATTCAATCTCGCAATTGATAAAAGCCACAAGCAGGTCATCCTTACGCGAGTCATCCAGTCCCTGGATCACCCAGCGCAGTGTAAACGACCCATCCGAGAAAGTGTTGTTCACCGTCCGCAGGATATTTCCCCCAAAGTTTGAGACCAGACCCGCCAAATAAGCCAACACACCAGGTTTATTGGTGTTGCCCGGGCCAACAATGTTGATCGTCGTCCAGCCAAGCACTTCACGAGAGATCCCTGCTTCATCCAGTGCATCATTGACTTCTGAGAGACGGATCGCGCCGCCGCCCAGGGCAGAATAGAGGTCATCCAGGCTGGCAGCCGAAACGGAGCTCAATAGGTTTTCCAGCTTTACCCGCTCCTGCACCTGCACATCCTCCAGATCCACAATGCCGCGTTCAACCAGCAAAGGCCGCAGTTGTTCACGTCCTTCTTCAGCAGTCTGTTTCAGCGCGACGGTAATCAACACGGAACGCAGTTGACGTGCAGTAGACAAATTACAAAAATCCAGCCACTCCTCAGAAGGCACCATCCGCTGGCCGTCAGTAATCACCTCCACAACGTCACCGGGGTTGATCGGGTCACTCAATTCACGTGGCTCTCCGTTGACCTCCACCCGGCCGATCTTATCCAGCAGGAAATCCTGAATAGCCGCCACAGCATCCAGAACAGTGGAGCCATCCGGAAGGAAGCGAGTCCCACCGGTTGGCGTGAAGATCTGGATCGGCTTATATTGGTTGATCTCTTTGCCGTGCTGCAGGGCATAGATCACACCCCAGAGGTTTTCCCCTTCCATCTCCTCGGTTGCAATTGCCACTTCAATGGCACCCATATCCGGCAGCCAGGCGGTCACCTGCAGCGCCCGATAGCCGTGCTGGGGATTGGCAATATAGTCATCAAATCGGTTTTGATCCAAATTGCGATTAAAAAACCGGTTCACTCTGGAAAGCAACCGGTAACAGGCTTCAACGCTTGAATCTTCGACCAGCATTCGGAAACTAACAATATCATTCACAGCTGAGAAATCATCCAGTGAAGTCCGACGGTCGCGGGCCATTCGACGAAGTTTCTGCCAGGCCTGCCAATAGCCATTGACAATAATCCGCACTGTACCATTGATCCCCTCAGCATCCATCAGGGCGCTAAGGTGCTCAAGCATATCATTGATGAACCCTATTTCCAACCGGGGATCCTGGTCAATCTGGCTGGTGACAAACTGGTAGATATCCGGCTCCGCATAAGGGAAAGCCATATCCTCCAACCAGCGCCGCCAGCGATAGCAGTTGAGAATACCGGCCAGCTTGCCATAGGCCCGGATCGCCTCAGTGGCCTTCTGGCGCTGTTTCTCAGGGGTCATATATTCCAGTGTCATGATGTTATGGCTCTTGTCGGCCAATTTAATAAGAAAAACCCCCGGATCGCGGAACCGTGCGATCTTCCGGAGGGTTTCCAATTCTCTTGAACGTCCGCCTCGGGGATTGCTCATCTTAGTGACGCCATCAACCAGATAAGCCACATGCTTACCCAGCACCCCAGGAAATTCGCGCTGAATCTCTTCCAGCGTCTCCCCCTGGTCTTCCACGACATCATGTAAAAGTGAGCCAATCGTCCAGGCTTCATTCTGCACCAGGCGGTCCATAAATGAAGCAATCCACACACAGTGGGTCTCAAAATATGGCTCCCCGCTCAGCCGGACCTGGCCTTTATGCAATCTCTTCCCGAGGTCAAATGCTTTGGCGATGGCCGGTGTGCGCGGTCGAAATTCTCCCATATCGCTGAAATCATCAACAATTTTGGGGCGAATCTCTTTCACGAACTCCACATTCACCATAAAAGCGATCCTTAACTTAAGACTCAGATTAGAGTTGCCACAAGAAAGGGCTTTCTCATTTCATTCTAACCAAAAATCATATTTTCCAGTCAGAATCGGTGTTTTTTTACACTCTTTTGATGCTAAATCTTCGTAACATGAAACCGCAACATAGAAATAATGAGAAAGATTATATCCGCAAATCAGATTTTAAGGCAACTTGCGAATGAATAAAGGTAAATTACAACAACTCTTCTTATTGGTCCCAATCCTGATGTCACTCGTGTTCCCTGTGACGGTCATTGCTGCAACGCAGGGAACCGAGTTACAGCAGGAAGTAAACCAACCGGAAATCAGCGTCAACACCCCCACAGGTGATGTGCTGGAACTAGTCATTCAGTTCCCCGCCAATCCACTGCAAAAACCCGTTGACGATCAAAGTGCTTTATTTAATGAAGCGTACTACGATCACCCCTCAGATGCAGGCGTCCCTGACCTCCCTGTGCTCTATAAAGATATCGAAGTCCCAGCCGGTGAAACGGTCAATTTTGAGATTCTGGATAGCGTTTCCTATACCGCCACCCTCGGCGAGGAGAACCTCCCTGTTTCGATTCCTACTACCGAACAGGAAACTGAAAAATGCGGCACAGGTGAACTTTGCAGCGTTAATTCCGCCTCGGTTTTCCAACAGGTCAATGGTATCTATCCTGATTCACCTGCCCAACTCCTGGACACCTACATTCTGCGCGGCCATCAGGTCGCACAATTGGCATTTTGGCCGGTCCAATATGACCCCCAAACCCAAACTGTCCAAATCTATCAGCAACTGACCGTTCGCCTCACCATCCCTGGCGCGGTAAGCCGGGGAACCGTGATTACCAGTCTGGCTTCTGATGCTTTCGAAGCCATCGCTTCTGAAAGTTTGCTCAATTACACCCCTCAGGTCCAGGCTGACGCTGATCGTTCGATTGGCGGGGACGGCTATCTAATCATCGCACCTGACAGTTACATCTCCACCCTGGAACCCCTGGTCAACCTTAAATCTTCCCAGGGCTTCTCCGTGACCGTGGCTGGACTATCAACAACCGGTTCGACAGCGGATGCGATCAAAGCTTATATCCAGAGCGCCTATAACACCTGGCCCATCGCCCCCACCTACGTTCTGTTGGTCGGGGACCTCGATAACGGTACTTCAACCATGCCTGCATTCACCGGCGAATCTTCCGGCAGAGTGACCGACTTGTACTACGGCACCGTGGACGGCAGTGACTGGGTTCCGGATATCTTTGTTGGCCGGCTGCCCGCTCGTTCAACCAGCCAGTTGACCACCATGATCAATAATCTGGTCACCTATAACAATTTCTCCGGTTCGGAGAGTTGGGTAATGAAAGCAGCCCTCCTGGCCTCCAGCGATGCTGATTATTGGGATATCGCTGAAGCCACTCAGAACTATGTGATTTCCAACGACACCCTCCCTGCCGGATACACCGGGACCTTCCCCAACAATCCGCAGGCCGGTGGCGATAAACTCTATGCCCACACCTATGGCGCTGGCAACAGCAATGTAATCAATGCGCTCAATAACGGTCGGGCTTTGGTGGCCTATTCCGGGCACGGCTCGCAGGTCTCCTGGGGCGGCCCTTCGCTCAGTGAGAGCAACATTCGCAGCCTTTCCAATTCCGGTGCTCTGAGCGTGGTTGCCAGCTTTGCCTGCCTCACCGGTGATTACAATGTCACTGAATCCTTTGGCGAAACCTGGATGCTGCAGGCCAATAAAGGCGCAGTGGCGTTCATCGGCTCGTCCTCCAGCAGCTATTGGGGACCCGACGACATCATGGAAAGGGCGATGATGGATGCCCTCTATAGCGGTGCTGACTCCGCCAATGTGGTCGGCTCCTTCATGTTCGCCGGCCTGATGGCAGTTGAATCAGAACGCTATGGCACCGGTACAGCTCAAAGTCGTTACTACTGGGAATCCTATAATCTCCTGGGAGATCCTTCCCTCGAATTGCTCATTGGCCCCAAAGTCTCAGACTTCACCTTAAGTGTTGAGCCCTCCACCGTTTCAGTTTGCCAGAGTGCCGACGCAAACGCCACAGTCGCTGTGGGCCAAACCAATGGATTCAGCAGCCCTGTTTCCCTGGCTGTTACAGGTGTACCCTCCGATGTCTCCGCAACGCTTGGTTACAATCCGGTCACACCACCCAATGTCAGCCAACTGACCATTTCCGCCGATCGGAAAGCGAATGTCGGGGATTACACTCTGACCGTCAGCGGTACCTCCGGCAGCTTATACCATGAATACAATCTGGGCCTGAGCATATTCGCCTCAGCACCAGATACAGTCACCCTGACCAACCCGGCCAATGGCGCAACCGATGTCTCAATTGACACTTACTTGAATTGGGCTGAACCCCAATCCAGCCTGACATACGAAATTCAAATTGCTCTCGACAGCGGCTTCAATCAGGTTGTCTATTCCCAATCCGGATTAGATCAGCCCTCCTTTGACCCTGCCGGCTCACTCGCCAATGGCGCCACCTATTACTGGCGTGTCCGGGCATACAACGCCTGCGGTACCAGCAGCTATTCCAGCACTTATCAATTCAAGACCGTCCTCGCCGCCGGTGACTGCCCCGAAGGCACCCAGCCTCTTGATGTCTATCAAACCAACTTTGAAAATAACCCGGCCGGTTGGACGCACAGCGGCACCAATGATACCTGGGCGCTCTCTACGAGTCGTTCCACCAGCCCCAACACCTCATATCACTCAGTAGATAAGAATGCCATCAGCGTGCAGCGTCTGACCAGCCCGACGATCAGCATCCCCGAAACCTACGATGAACCGGCCTCACTCAAGTTCTGGCAATGGACCGATATTGAAGCCTCCGGAACAACCGGCTGTTTTGATGGCGCCATTCTGGAAATCAGCGATAACGGCGGTCAAAGCTGGACACCAGTCCCCGAAAGTATGCTGCTGACCAATCCCTATTACGGCACCATCTCAGATGGTTATGGCAACCCACTGGGTGGCAACCTCGGTTGGTGCGGCCTACAGGATTGGACCAAGACGGTTGTAGACCTGTCGGATTATGCGGGACAAGATGTTCAGTTCCGCTTCTCACAGGGCAGTGATGCCAGCATCGGTCTCGAAGGTTGGTACATTGACGATTTCTCCGTCACAGCCTGTGAAGCCAAACCGGACTATCGGCCTTATCTCAGCTCAGATGCAGTAACCGCCGGTTCAGCCCCCGGGCAAGAGATCACCGTTCAAATTCAACTGACCAACGCCGGCCTCAATCCAGATTCCTATGATATCGACTTGAGCAACAGCGATTGGGTCATCAACCTGAAAACCCGGGAAGTGATTGACTTACAACCTGGTGAAATAACGACATTGGAAATCACAGTGACCGTTCCTGCTGACGCAACCTTTGGTCAAGTACAGCAGGTCATTCTATCAGTCACCTCACAGGGCGACCCCAGCAACCCACCAGCAACTGACCAGGCGACAATTGAACTTTCAGCCTCTTTGCTCAGCTTTATCCCCTTTATGAGCAGACCTTAACGGTAACTCTCCGTTCTCGCAACGACAAGAACACCCGGTTTATTTCTCCACCGGGTGTTCTTGTTTATGGTTATCCGAATTTGTTCAAGCAAGGAAAGCACTAAGACAATTGATGTTTTCAACCCAATCGGACATTTTCGCAACCCATCAGCCTGATCTACTGCTGACATGTCAACCGAAAAGATTACTCTCACTCCTGCGCTGAAATAGCACCCGATTCAGCACTTCAGCAATATTCCAAGCATCATCCACCCCGCGGTGAATTGTGCCTTCAAAGGGTATACCCAACAGAGCCGTTGCCTTTTGTAGGTTAACTTCCTGTGAAAAGCCCTGCTGCAGCGCAAAAAGGTTCTTGACGTTGATATGCGAACGCCCGAAAGGATAGAGAACACCCCAATCCTCGCATTGCTGCAGGAGTTTGATGCGGTCAAAGTCGCCATAACTCGCCCACGTTCGATGCCTGGAGTCATACTGCTCAACCAACAATGAACACGCCTCAGCGAAGGTCATTCCCCCTACCAACATCTCCGGTGTGATCGTGGTCAGACTTTGGCAGTAGTCACTCATGGTGGATCGCTCCGGTTTCACCAGAATCCCCTGCGTATCCGTTCGTTTACCGGTTGTAACATCCAAAACACACAAGCCAATCTCGATGATCTCGCTTGATTCCCCTGCCGGTGGTTCACCCTCCCAACAAGTAGCTTCCAGGTCAACAACCAGAATTTTGTCCAATCTACGCTTCATCGTCCATCCATCCCATCATCCGCAGCCGGTCTTGCTGAGCCTTGCTCAGGCCCTTCACCACCAGGCCGTAAGAGTCATCAATCATCCGTTGGATTTCCGCATCCGGGATGCTGCCATCCAGAGTAACCGTGTTCCAGTGTTTCTTGTTCATATGATAACCTGCCATCACGGCCGGGTACTGTTTCCGCAGGAACAAAGCCTCCACCGGGTCCACCTTGAGATTAACCGTTAATGGATCAGCCTGCCAGGCGACCAGAGCAAATATCTTCCCCATCACTTTGAAAACAAGGGTATCCGCACCAAAGGGCATGTCCCGCCGTGAATCAGGTTTCGCTTCTAAATATTTACAAAGGGAATCATAGTTCATAGTTTGCCATTAATCCGAAGGGATCTGGATAAACTCCACATCCGATGAGTTGAGGTCCACAATGCAAAAAGTACGTAGTCCATGGTTCAAGCCGCCCAGAGCGCCGGGATTGACAATCCGCACCCCTCTGATCACTTCATCTCGCTTCCGGTGAGTGTGGCCGTGGAAGATCCACTGATATTTTCTGGATCGGACCAAATCCATCACCATACCCTCAATATGACTGTGCGTGGCAGCCACAGAAACGCCATCCAGCTTACCGGTGAATATCGTCCCTGCAAAATTATCAGGATTCATACTTTGCACCAGTTTGACAATTGTCCCACTGGCATGGTCCATATTCCCCAACAGGTAGATCAGTCTAAACCCTTCAAATCGGGAGATCAATTCAAAATCCGTTAGGTCACCGCAGTGAATCACGGTCTCAACCCCCCGGTCTCGCATTGTTTCAACAGCATAAATGACATTGGATAAGCTATCGTGCGTATCCGACAATATACCGATCTTCATCCCTGCGCTCCTCTCAGTGACTCTCTCCATTATAAATGATGATGGGGAGAACTCAAAAAATGTATCGGATGAACATAATACCCTAACCAGAAAAAACCCTGAATCCTTTGCCGTATTTTAGCATTGAGTCTATTCTCATACTCGCCTGTGGTAAAATCATTAAAGTAGAAATTTATTCTGACACATAAGAATTTTCTCCATTATTCGATCATTTTCTTCTTACGGTCAGGGAGAATTTATGGTATCTTCGCTTCAAAAAGGGATCAAAGCAGCAAAGAGCGGCCACATGCAGGAAGCATTGGACTTCCTGAAGGACGCGATTATTGAGGAACCCCAGAACGCGGATGTCTGGGTCTGGGTTGCTGCAATTATTGATGACCTGGATAAGCAAGAGATCTTCCTGAAAAAAGCCCTCGAGATTGACCCTCAGAATATCCCCGCTCAACGCGGCATGGCCTACCTGCAAAAACGCAAACGGGACCAGATCGCCGATCAAAACGATCACCTCTCCGATCACACCAGCCCCATTTCCCCCTTCCCGCCCAAAGGTCGTCCTGACCCTGTCAAAGATGATGAAGACTTATCCAAGCTTGAACTGGACGAGATCAATAAGATGGCTGCGTCCGGTGAAAAAGAAGACGGGAAAAAACCCGAAAAGAATAAACCGGTAAAATCATCGGAGAAACTGCTGAAAGATCTGCCCAAACTCAGCGCTTTCGAGATAGTCCTGTTGGGTGTGGTCGTGGTGGTATTTGCCTTTATCGGCATCCTGGCCGCCAGTGCGATCTTCGACTTCGACCTGCCGATCAATGCCCTTTCAGGATCAAAAGCCGCTGAAGGGTTACCCCCTTATGCCGGGGTTTTCCTGTTTGAAAATGACCTCTATTCAGACATCCAACAGCATCAAGGTCTGCCCTCACAGGATGTTGGAATCCCTACCAGCCAAACCACGAATCCCACTATCGTGATCTACACGGCTGAGACGAACCCTGAAACACTCAACCTGATCTATGAAACCGGAGAGTATATCTCCTTCAATTTCCAAAATAAGAAAAACGGGATAAGCTTGCTCCACGCCGAATCAGAATTGAATCCCGGTCTCTATTGTTTCCAGCAGCTGCCAGCGAACACTGTCGTCGAGGCAGCCTCTTATTGGTGTTTTAAGGTTGAAATCGCTCCCGCTGAGTAATGCGCCCTCCCGTAAAAAACAGAAACAAAACCGAAATTTCCCCCTCATCCTTCCCCAATGAGATAAAATATTATTCTATGGTCTTGCAGCCGTACTCTATTGATTAAAGGTGGATTCATGGCTTCACACTCAATTCTAGATGCTCAGTTCATTGCCCAGGATATCAAAAAGTTCGTCATCCAGGCCCCGGTGATCGCTGAAAAGCGCCATCCCGGACAGTTCGTGATCATTCGGCTTTCGGAGGAGGGCGAACGTGTGCCCCTCACAATTGTCGATTCTGATCCTGAACAGGGCTCTATTACGCTGATCGTTCAGGGTGTCGGTAAATCCACCCACAAGCTTAACCAGCTTGAGGCTGGTGATCAGATCCGCGACCTGGTAGGTCCGCTGGGCAATGCCTCGGAGATTGAGCATTTCGGTCATGTCGTTGTGATCGGCGGCGGTCTTGGCACTGCCGTCAGCTACCCCCAGGCCAAAGCATTGAAGAAGGCTGGCAACAAAGTCACAGCCATCATCGGTGCGCGGACCGAAGAACTGGTCATCCTGGAAGAGGATTTACGTCAAATTGCGGATGATGTCCGGGTTTGCACGGACGATGGCACCTATGGCACAAAGGGTTTCGTCACCAACCTACTGCAGTCCTTGATTGATGAAGGCAATCCCATTGATTTCGTCCTGGCTGTCGGACCATTGCCTATGATGCAGGCCGTGACGGAATTGACCCGCCCTAATAACATCAAGACTGTGGTCAGCCTCAACTCGATCATGGTGGATGGCACTGGTATGTGCGGCGGCTGCCGGGTTGTGGTCGGTGACGAGGTTAAGTTCGCTTGCGTAGATGGACCGGAATTCGATGCCCACTTCGTTGATTTTGCCACCCTGATGAATCGTAACCGGGCCTATTTCCACGAAGAGAAATGCGCCCTGGAAGAAGCCGCAGAAGAGGTTGAACGCCAACAGCGACGGGAAATCCGCAAGATTCCCCGCCAGCCCATGCCCGCCCGTAATCCGGAAGAACGCAATAAGGATTTCAATGAGGTCAACCTGGGCTTTACGGAAGCGCTGGTTCAGCTTGAAGCACAGCGCTGTCTGGACTGCAAGCGACCTGCTTGTGTGGCTGGCTGCCCGGTGGGCGTCCGCATCCCAGAATTCATCGAGTTGATCAAGGAAGGCGAATATATCCCCGCCTCACAGCTCATCAAACAGGATAATGTGCTTGCGTCGGTTTGCAGCCGGGTCTGCCCCCAATCGGACCAGTGTGAAGGGGCCTGCATCCTGCAGAAACGCGGCGACGCAGTTGCAATTGGCGCTCTCGCTCGTTTTGTCACGGATTATGAACGCCAACACGGTGACCTGATCCCCGAACCCATTCCCCAGCAGCAAAAGACAGGTAAAAAGGTCGCCATTATTGGGTCTGGGCCATCTGGTCTTTCCTGCGCCGGTGACCTGATCCGCTCTGGCCATGACGTGACGGTATTTGAAGCCTTTCATGAATTTGGCGGGGTTCTGGCCTACGGCATCCCGGAATTCAGGCTGCCCAAAGCGATCGTGCGGGAAGAAGTGGAAGCCCTGGAAGCCCTGGGTGTTAACTTCCAACCCAACACTGTGATTGGGATGACCTACACGCTCGATGAATTGATGAACGAAGAAGGTTACGAGGCTGTTTTCATCGGCGTCGGCGCCGGCCTGCCCCATTTCATGCACATCCCCGGCGAGAACCTGGTGGGTGTTTATTCCGCCAATGAATTCCTTACCCGGGTAAACCTGATGAAGGCTTACAAATTCCCCAACTATGACACACCTGTGATTGACTGCAAGGATAAGCATGTGGCCGTGATCGGCGGCGGTAATACCGCCCTGGATTCAGTTCGGGTGGCGCTACGCCTGGGTGCAAAGAAAGGCAGCATCATCTACCGCCGGACAGCAGCCGAGATGCCTGCCCGTTTGGAAGAAATCCATCATGCCCGGGAAGAAGGCGTGGACTTCCAATTCCTGAAAAGTCCTGTAGCCTTTCTGGGTGATGAACGCGGCTGGCTGACGGGTATGCGAGTGATCGAGATGGAACTAGGTGAACCGGACGCCTCCGGCCGGCGGCGGCCTGTGCCAATCGAAGGTTCGGAGAAAGAAGTGCCGATTGACCTGGTTATAGTGGCCATTGGCAACAGCTCCAATCCTATCCTGCAGCGCACCACTGAAGATCTTAAATTCAACCGCTGGGGCAATATCATCGCTGATGAAGAGACGATGGCAACCTCTGTTCCCGGCGTCTATGCCGGCGGTGATATTGTCACCGGCGGCGCAACCGTGATCCTGGCGATGGGAGCCGGTCGAAAAGCCGCTCGCGCCATCAATGCCTACCTCAAATCCAAACCCTGATCAAACCGGAGACCTCATGCCTTATCCAACAAAAATCGTCTGCATCGGTGCTGGCAGTTACTCTTTTGGGGTGACCACCCTGGTCTCTCTCCTTCGCAGCCCCCACCTCAAGGGCAGTGAACTGGTTTTGGTGGACCGAAACGCTGAACATCTTAAGATCATGCGCCAGCTCGTTGGATGGCTCAATGAGGTTTGGGATAGCCAGATGACGATCTCGGCATACACTTCTCACCGCCCTGCCCTGCCCGGCGCTTCCTATGTGATCAATGCCACGGAAGTCGGACCGCGGGAAGGTCTCTGGGAATCCGATTGGCAGATCCCATTGAAATACGGCGTCCGCCAGCCTTATGCAGAGAATGGCGGTCCTGGGGGATTCGCCCATGCCGCCCGGAACATCGTTCCCATCCTGAAAATCGCCTGGGACATGGAAAAACTCTGTCCCGATGCCTGGTTCATCAACTTCACCAACCCCATGCAGCGGATTTGTGCGGCCGTCCATCGGCACAGCAGGATCAAAGTGGTTGGTCTCTGCCACCAGCTGGGCGCTGGGTATGCGATGGTCGGTAAAGCACTGAAAGATGACCTGGGCATCACTGTGTTGCCGGAATTCACCAGCACCCATGCCAGCCCCAAGTATAATGAAGCCCGATCAGTAACAGCACTGGAAGCGCTGCAGAAAATCAAAATCACTGCTGCCGGTGTGAACCACTTCACCTGGATGCTGGCCGTCCGGGATCGAACGACCGGAGAGGACCTCTACCCGTTGTTTCGCCAGCGCTGGGCGGCATTACCTGAGAGCTTCGAGCCTCTCAGCCGCCGGGTCTTTGATGCTTTTGGCCTGTTCCCAATTCCCGGCGATGAACACCTATGCGAATACCTCCCCTGGGTCAGCGACCCCACGACGCAGCCCTGGGAAAAATATGAACTTGAGCTCTATGAATGGCACACCCACAGTCAGGAACGTGACGATCAATGGGTCAGCCTGCAAGAAGCCATTCAGGAGAAAACCGATCCGGAAGCCTTCATCCCACTCTACAGTGAAGGCGCTCTTGAATTGATCGAGAATATTCAGATGAATAGCGATCTAGTCTGGGAGGCCGTGAATGTTCCCAATCAGGGCCAGATCACGAACCTGCCTTTGGGCGCGATCATTGAACTGCCGGGCGTGTTGAATGCCAATGGCGTCACGGGCGTTCATATTGGGGCAATCCCGGAGGGGATCGCGGAATTGCTCCGGCGTGAGATCACCATCAGCCACCTGACTGTGGATTCAGTGGTCATGGGAGACCGGCAGTTAGCCCTCCAGGCGCTCCTGCTGGACCCCGTTATTCGGGATATGGACGTGGCGAAACAAATCCTGGATGAATACCTAATCGCCTATAAGGAACATCTCCCCACCTTTTGGGATTAGCATCCGCAAGGATTAATGGTAAAAATAAAAGTAAGATATCCAAAGAGAAGAAAGATAAGGAGAAAAATGGATAAAGAAATCACCCCCCTGGATAAAGTAAAAGAAGGCCCTTCAGGATTCGTCAAGGCGATCAGTGAACCCCTTTCCAAACATGGGTGGCCTGCCTGGTTGGTTTATGTTCTGGCTGTCATTGGTGTAGTCTACTTATTGAATCCCACTGCCGGCCTCTTGGAGTTGATCCCGGATGTCATCCCCGGTATAGGCAACCTGGATGAAAGCCTTGCAGTCATGCTGATCATCGCGGGCATTGTGGAAGCTACAGAAGGGAAGAAATACCGGGCTGAAAAGAAAAACGTTGCGAAATCTGAGACACCCACAGAGAATGACTAAGATTTCCGGGTAAACACCCTTACTTGATAAAAACCAAACTGCCCCTTACGGGCAGTTTTGATTTTATTGGCCTTTTTACAAATATAATTGACGGGGAAAATAAACCATAGTATATTTGAAAAGGATGGTTAACGGAATTTCAAAAAAGAAGGCTCGTTTTGTTCTTGTTTGGAAAGTACGTTAGCAGGATTAGGTAGGAATATTGTAATAAGGAGGTTTCCAGGCATGGCAGAACGAGAACTTGGCGTTGTCAAATGGTTCAACGGCGAAAAGGGCTATGGTTTCATTGCCCGCGACAGCGGCGAAAAAGACGTCTTTGTTCACTTCACGGCGATCAATGCTGAGGGTTTCCGGACCCTCCGCGAAGGTCAGCGTGTTGAGTTTGAAGTCGTCCAGGGTCAAAAAGGCCCCCAGGCTCAGAATGTTGAAATCATTGACTGAGTTGTAAATTATTCAAAATTAGAAAAATGCGGTGCTTTATCAGCACCGCATTTTTTATTCTACAAATTTATTTAGTGACTTTCGGCCTCAGCCATCAGAAAAGGGTTATGTGTATTGACGCAAACGGATGAGCCACCCATCGATTTCGCCCGGTAAAGGGCTCGATCGGCAACCCGGTAAAGATCATCAAGGCTGCGTTGTTCATCTGGTCCCTCGCCGGAAACCCCAAAGCTGGCATGGGCATAAAACTGCTGCCCCTCATATTCAATCAATGTCAGATCCAGAGTGTTGCGCAACCGTTCCGCAAGAATCTGAGCCGATTCAAGCTTTGTCTCCGGCAGCAGCATGATAAATTCCTCGCCACCTATCCTGGCAAAGATATCTGATTGGCGGATCATCTTTGAGAAGATATCCGTTACTGTCCGCAACACAAGGTCACCTGCTGCATGTCCATAAGTATCATTGATCTGTTTAAAGTGATCTAGGTCCATCATTATCAATGAGAGGTCACCGCCATAGCGATTGTGTCGCAGGATCTCCTTTTCAGCCAGCTTCATAAAATATTGCCGATTGTAAATCCCAGTCAATCCATCATGAGCCGCCTGATTTACCAATTCATCCAGAAGGTCCTTTTCCATGGTGAACTCATAAAAATTGATGATTTTACCAATTAGCTGGCCTTTTTTATCCTGCATGCTTGCCATGCTCACCCGATAGTAAGCCGTGGCAACACCTTCATCAAACTTCAACTCAATCCGCCCTGATTTTACCCCTCTCACAAGCTCCAACAAGGAAGGGTCATTAGGAAAAGTCTTATAAATAGTCTTCCCAATGACTTTTTTATCCAACTCTGGCACGATGATTTGCATGGCAGGGTTGTAATCCACGATCCGATCTTCACGATCCAAAATCATAACCCCAGTGTTCATATTCTCAAAGATCGTGTCCCGCGCCAAGGGGATAATATCCAAAAGGCGCAGCTTGGTGAAACCATAGACAAAGAACAAACCACTGATGGACAACATAAAAGGCGTATAGTCAATATTTGATGGTAAGAGCTTAAAATTATGGAACAGCTGTCCGATCAGCGGCGGCAATGAACCAAGCAGATAGACAGCCGCATTTCTCCTAAAGGTCGCCACAGAGTTGAATAAGGAGATTGTAAACAGAACGGTGCTAAACGCCAGGCATATGAGATAAAACCCAGCTGCAATATAGTTCCATACATTCCGATCATAGACAAACATTGGGAAAGGACCGCTAAAGTCCACTCTTGGGTTCCAATGGGCCCAGTTCAGTCCACCAAGCGTTTGAGAGGTAATAAAAAGATACAAAGGGATAATTGCAAGAAGTACCATCAGCGATGGCTTGATTTTCTTTTCATAGCCCGACACGCTCATCGCAAAGAGCAGCCAGGTTGGCGCAATCAGTTGGATCCCCCAATGCTCAAAACGAACCCAAAAGAAAATGGCCTGCTGTGTGGATGAGTTGAGCTCCATCCCATAGCCAAAACTATAGATGCCCACAGACCACAAACTAATGGCTAAAAACACAGCCGCTTTTCCGGTTGATCGCCGGCTCCAGGACATTACCCCTAAAAGAAACAGAACCATTGCCGTAAGAATCAATTCAACAACTAAAAATACTCTCTCGTTCATATTCTTATCAGTTCTCTAATAGAAGTTCTTGGTGATTAACTCAATAACTACAACAAAATCATTTGTTCTACTTAGGAGTAATCACATTATAGAAATCATGAGTATAAACTAAGGATAAGGGGATAACTCCCAAAATTCCCCCGAAGCGCGCTGCATTTTTGGTTAAAAATGGTCACATGCGTCTCTTCCAGCTGCTGCGCAAGGGTTGTCTCTAGAGTCCGTCCTCACTAGCCTGCAGATTATGATAAGGGTTTCTGTCCCAAAAAGGTACCATTCCCCTGTCATACCCTCTCTCAGGGATCACTCCCTGAAAATCGGGATGAGTCAGGGGATGGTTCTCCGTTGGCCCGACCCAGATTCTGAGCACTCCGTCCACCTGAATTCGACAGTCCTTGTGAAGATGAAGCTGAATGCGTTTGGATCACATAATATATAGACCTTCCGCCTAATCAAACATTGTAGTTTGGGTGGAAGGCTCAGATGAATAAGAAAAATCAAGTTTTTAGACAAATTTTCGAAATTTCCAATTCGTTTTCAGTGCCCTAAGCACTCAAATTCCCGAATATCCCTGTTCCACTCTTCCGAATAACACGAGACAGGCTATTCAAAGGTTGTACAATAATTGATTTCCATTTCTATCTTCTTCTATAATAAAAATAAAAAATGAAATAACGCACAAAATATTAACTTGGAAAGGGAATAATGACCATCCAAATTATTACAGACACAACCAGCGATATACCTCCTGAGATTGCAGCCAATCTGCCCATCACCATTCTTCCTCTTCATGTCCGGCTCAATAACATTGATTACCTGGATACGATTGACCTAACCCGCGATCAATTCTATAAGGCTCTGCCAAATTCCAGCCACAATTCAAGCACAGCTGCGCCATCTCCCGGTAAATTCATCGAAACGTATCAGCACCTGATGGACAATGGCGCAGAAGCCATTTTCTCAATTCATATTTCCAGAACACTAAGCGCTATTCTGGAATCAGCTCAAATCGCTGCTGAACAATTCAAAGGAATCCCGGTTTATCCCATTGATTCAGGGAACCTCTCCATGGCTTTAGGCCTAATCGTGGTAGAAGCCGCAAAAGCAGCCAAAGAAGGCAAAAACATTCAAGCCATCCAGGATATTCTCAATGCAGCCATCCATCGGGCATACGCTTATGCCAAACTGGATACCATTGACTATCTGTTACGAGGCGGCCGGATCAATTCCATCCAGCATAGTGTGATAAGCCTGCTGGGCATCAAACCCATCCTGAAAATGCACGAATATATCTCGAAAATGGAAGTTGCCCGAACGAGAAGTAAAGCATTTGAAAAAGTCCTCCATAGGGCCCTTGAAGTCAGACCACGGTCAGAATATTTTGGCATTACCCACGCCAATGTTCCGGACCAGGCGGATGAATTGATCCAACACCTGCAGGAACATTACCCTGACCTGCCAAAGCCCTGGGTCACAGAGGTTAATCCGGCATTGGGTTTCCATGTTGGCCCCGGTGCATTGTGCATCAACTGGATTGAAAAAGAGGGATTGGATCAAGAACCAAAGAAAGGGTTATATCGATGGCTACACTAGAATTTCTCCAACTGCACGCTATGACAGGGCTGTGGATTGTAGGCTTGATGACCACATTATGGATTATCAGCATGCTTCTCAAAGACAGCAGCATCGTCGATATCTTTTGGGGTGCAGGGTTTGTCCTTTCCGCTTGGGTTGCGTTCTTCTCCACCCTCGAAAGCCTGGGGCCCCGTGATTGGCTCGTTGTGAGTCTGGTGACCATCTGGGGGCTGCGGCTATCCATCCACATCCTGATCCGAAATTGGGGTAAAGGTGAAGATTTTCGCTACGTCAAAATGCGCGAAGAAAATGGGCCGCAGTGGTGGTGGAAAAGTTACTTCAAGGTCTTCCTATTCCAAGGCCTCCTGATGTGGATCATTGCTGCACCATTGACGGCCGTACAAAACCCCAACACTTCAGATGCCTTGGTCATATTTGATGGTATAGCCATAGCACTCTGGCTTTTCGGTTTCTATTTTGAGGCCTTTGGCGATGCCCAATTAACCCGTTTTAAAGCCAGTCCCGAAAATAAGGGCAAGGTTCTCAAAACCGGCGTCTGGCGTTACTCCCGCCACCCTAACTATTTCGGCGATTCGGCTCAATGGTGGGCCTACTATCTGCTCGCTGTGCCTGCTGGTGGCTGGTGGACAATCTTCAGCCCTATCATTATGACTCTTCTCCTGGTCCGCGTCTCTGGTGTTTCTCTGCTCGAAAAAACCCTCACAAAAACCAAACCAGGTTACGAAGACTATGTCAAAAGAACCAGTGCCTTCATCCCCTGGTTTCCAAAATCAAAGGAGGATTAAATTGAAAATAGCGAAGCTTATCGCAATTATCGGTATTATTGCTATGACCGCGGTTTTGGTCAACGGTTTTGTAGATGGTAATTTCTCACAAGATGGTGCAGAACTTCTGGCTAATCCCTGGGGTATTGTCTCATTTGTGGATCTATACGTAGGCTTCACCTTGTTCTCGATTTGGATCGCATTTCGTGAGAAGAATATATTAGCTGCCATTATTTGGATCGTTTTGATGATGGGTCTGGGCTTCTTCACCGGCAGTTTATATCTGCTCATTGCATTGATTCGGTCCAAAGGTGACTGGTTGAGCTTTTTCCTCGGTGACCGAAAAGATCAAATCCTGACAAAAATTGGAAAGGAATAGTCCCATGAATCTACAAAATATCTTGAAGATCATTGCCGGCCTGGCAACCATCGCCACGGGCCTGATCTCTTTGATTAATCCTCGCTCAGTTTACGGTTTCACTGGCCTCGAAGCGCCTGGCCCACGCGGTATAACTGAAATCCGAGCGGTGCTGGGAGCTTTCTTTATCGCTTTGGGCGTGATGGCACTCTACTACCGACTACCGCAAACCTACACCATGCTGGGTGTGACCTATCTCTTTGTCGGCCTGGTTCGCGCGATATCAATGTTCGTGGATAAATCCGTTGTTCAATCCAATTGGATCAGCTTAGCCGTGGAGATCGTTTTGGGTATTATTCTAGTTTTGCCGGGATAAGCATGAAATTTGATCTCAAAGAAATCGGCCAGGAACTAAAATCCATTCTGACCGGCAAGACTCTCGATGCTCTGATCCTGCCCCTCGTTTTTGCGCTCACTAATGCAGCTTTTGGGCTGACAGTCGGTGCCATCACAGCCCTGGGACTGAGCCTTGTTTTGGGCGTACTGCGGATAATCAAAAAACAACCCTGGGGATATTCCTTGGCCGGTTTGGTGTTGGTTGGCATTGCTGTCGGCCTAACCCTGCTCACCCAGGATGCGATTAATTACTTCCTCCCCGCACTGGTCACAAGTGCATTTATGATCCTGGCAGCCTTGATCAGTTTGCTGATCGGAAAACCCCTCGCAGCCTGGGTCAGCCACCTCAGTCGGGGCTGGCCACGAGATTGGTTCTGGCGAAAAGATATCCACCCGGCTTATCGTGAGGTCACCATCGCCTGGTTGGTTTTCTTCCTCGCTCGATTCGGTTTACAGTTAACCTTATACCTGAAAGACCAGCTTAGCGCGCTCACCTGGATCGAGACACTGCTCGGTTGGCCGGTCACACTTCTGGTACTCGTGTTGAGTTACATCTATGGGGTCTGGCGCCTGCGTCGTTTGGGTGGGCCTGGTGTAGAGGAATACATAGCGGGCTCAACTCCCCCCTGGAAAGGTCAGACACGGGGATTCTAAGCAGAAATGTTTGAATTCCAACCGCCTGTCAGTGTAAAATAATTATAGAGCGCCACAACTTCGCATCAGCGCATCCACTTCTCATAACGAAAAATTCATCCCTTGCCATAAGGAGCAAACCATGTTCACGACAGTACGTGATTTGTTGAGAGTCAAGGGGGATCAGGTATGGACAATTGCACCTGAGACCACGGTCTTCAGCACCATCCAGATCCTGGCTGAAAAAGATGTCGGCGCATTGTTGATCATGGAGAATGGTCAGATCGTCGGGATTATTTCCGAGCGTGATATCGTCCGCCAGATTGCCTCGGAGGAGGCCTTATATCTGAACCGGCAGGCTGTCACCCTGATGACTCGGGAAGTTTTTACTATCAGCCCTGATGCAGGAATTGAGGAATGCATGCAGCTGATGAGCGATGAACATATCCGCCACCTGCCCGTTGTGGAAGCAGGCCAGCTTGTTGGGTTGGTGTCCATTGGCGACGTGGTCAAAGCGATCATCTCCCAACATGAATACACCATCGAGCAGCTCAGTAAATACATTGATGGGGCCTATAACCAATAGGATTCGTTTTATTCAGCTTCCAATTTTGAAATCCAATTACGATGCTCCGCCAGCGTCTCTTTCACCCGCGCAATCGCCGCGGCCATCACTCGCTGCCCAGAACTTACCGCTTCCAGATCAGCTAACCGGAATGGTTCTCCAAAGCTGATATTCGCCTTTCCCTCGACGCTTTTCGGGAAGGCAAGCTGCTGGAGTATCTGAATAAATTCCCCCAATCTTCGCCTGTCCACATTTTCCTTTCGCAGCCGTGTGAGCGGGCTGTCCCGGAAACGCTTTAGCAGCACCCCGCTGGGAACAGTCGGGATTACTGTCGTTTCGGGTGCCTTGCGGAGAATTATCTCCAGGCTGGGCGACCACTTGGCAAAGATACCATCCCCCACCGGGTCCGTTGCGGGATCGGGTTCTATTCTCCCAGAGCCAAACTGTAATAAGGTTCCGCCCTGACGCAAGTGCTCAATGGCATTGCGTAAGGTCATCATATTTTCCCGCACGTCACCCTTCTTCACAAAAAAGACATTCGGCCGCAGATTAGGCATCACCGAATATAGCCTCGTCCCGGTTGCTATAACCTTCAGGTCCGTGCGGGGTACCAGGCTGCCAATGGCCATCGAATCATAAGCACCTGGGTGGGTTGCCAATAGCATGACTGGGCCGGAAGTTGGAATATGCTCCACACCCGATGCTCGTATATCCACATCCAACCTCTCCATCATCACCCGGCAGCCCGCGGGTGCCCCCCCTTTCGCTATAGCCACGTCCACCGCGGCCATGTGCCGTGCGAAATGACGCGTGGGCAAGGCAAAAACCCATCCCAACGCGCGCCGCACAAGTCCCCTGTGCTTTAGCCCGAGAGCGAAGAAAATCTCATCGGTGATCGCAGATTGGATTGTTGAAGCTGATGCAACTTCAGACATAAGGATTTGCCCTGGTGGATGAGGTACTTTCATTTTATATAACCCGGACAGGCATTTCAAGTAACGTATCTGGGGGCGATTTCATTTCTGCATGACTGATATTCTTAACATAATGTAATATTTTCTTGACATTTTGGCTAAAATAGTATACAATGTGTCAGGTAAAACAAACTTAATAAGGAGTAAATAAAATGTCATATCCACAAAGAAGGACCCTAGTCAATATCTTCACAATGGCGGCTGTCTACGCTGCCTACTGCCTCACCGCCTTTTCCAAGCACACCTGGACAACTGCCCTCAAACCCTGGGCTATCACCATGCTGACCTTTATCGGCATAGCAATTGTCGCAGCCATCATCATCCAGATCGTATTCCACGTTCTCCTCTCAATTGGTGTTTCAGTAAAAGAAGCCATCAAGCAGGAAGATCCGGAAAATGCAGAGATCGAAGAAGCACTAAAAGGCGCCCTGATCGAAGATGAACGCGACAAACTGCTTGAGCTCAAATCTTCAAAGGCGAATTCAGCTACCCTGAGCGCCGGTCTGATGCTCGGATTGGCGTCCATCCTTCTGGACTTCCCGCCAGCCGTGATGCTGAACCTGATCTATGGCGCTTTTTTCATCGGGACAATTGCTGAAGGTATTGTCAATCTGATCCTCTACCGGAAGGGCGCAATCCATGGCTAAAGAGATCATTATCCACAACAACATCCGAGAGCTGCGCTTCTTCGCCGATGAGATGACCCAACAAGCCCTGGCCCAAAAAGTAGGCGTCTCACGCCAAACGATCATCGCCATTGAAGCGAACAAATACTCCCCCTCTCTCAAACTCGCCTTCGCCATTGCAGATGCCTTTGAGGTGGACATCACCAGAGCGTTCAGCTATGAAGCGGTCGAGGTTGAGAACAAGAAAAATAAAAAGAAATAAGAATGACCGAATAATCAGAAAATTGATCGAAAAGAAATGAATTTAAAAGTAAAGCTCCTCAGAATAATCGAGGAGCTTTTTTGATCAATCTAATAATCCTGCCATGATATGATTAGCAATCAACTCTATCCTTGTGAACTGTCTTGGAGTCCCTATGAAGAATAAAACCTGGTTTGAAAACTTCCCTGGCGCAATCACCGTCACCGATGAGAACGCGATCATCATTGCTATGAACGCTAAATCCGCTGAGACCTTCAAGGGATCTGGCGGCCGAGATCTGATCGGGCAAAGCGTGGTCGACTGCCATCCTCCGAAGACACAGGCCAAGGTTCGCGAACTTTATAGCGACTGTGAACCCAACGCCTATACCATTGAGAAAAATGGCAAAAAGAAACTGATCTATCAAGCGCCCTATTTTGAAGATGGCGAATTGAAAGGGGTTGTCGAATTGAGCCTGCCTTTGCCAAACGAAGTGCCGCATTATAAGAGGGATTAAAAGATACTGTTGCGTTCCAAGATATCGTTATCGTAAAATTGAAAAAACCAACGATTAATTGAGGTGATCCGATGAAAGCAGCAGCTTACCTGAACTTCAACTTAAATGCTCAGGATGCAATTAACACCTACCAATCCATCTTCGGCGCGGAAGTCCTCCTTCAATACATGTTTGAAGACGGGATGACCAATAATCCCGATTTACTTGGCAAGGTTTTCCATGCTGAACTGAAAATTGGTGACCTCAACCTATATCTGGCTGATACAGGCGAGAAACCGGATTTCACCGCGATCAAATTCGTGATTGAAACCAGTGACGAGGAAGAAGCGCATCACATCTTCAACGCCCTGGCAGCCCAAGGTCAAATCCTGAGTGATTTTGAGAAGATGTCCTTCGGACCAACCATTGCAGCCGTAATGGACAAATTCGGGATCAAATGGAATATTGTCATCTGTTGAGAGGATCATAACGAAATCATTTATAATCGTGAATATTGTTTCGGGGACTTCGTGAGGGAGGATTCATACAGCCCTCTCTACCTGATCAGCGATCATCTCGGCTCAACTTCGCTGGTGATTAACACATCCGGTCAGGAAGTGGCTAAACGTTCCTATCTGCCTTTTGGCGAAACCTGGGGCGTCAGCGCAACTGAACTGCCGACTGACTACACCTACACAGGACAGCGGGAAGCTGCAGAGATTGGATTAAAGTATTATGTGGCGCGCTGGTATGACAGTGAGATTGGGCATTTCATCCAGGCGGATACGATTGTGCCAAAGCCAGGAAATCCTCTGGCGTGGAATAGGTATGCATACGTTAATTATCGTCCATTGATACATACTGATCCATCTGGTCATTGGTTGGGTGGAGATTATTATGATCCCGCTTGCGCAGAGACTATTACAGAACAAGAAGACTATATACGAATGGTTTATTCTATAGGTCTATATTCAGATTCTGGTGTTTCTTCAACACCATCACCAAGAAAGAGTCCTACGCCTACACCTGCTCCTCCATTGGAACCGCCTTCTACTCCAACCCCATCACCCATTGGTTATGACACATCTCCTTCTCATACCCCAACACCATTACCCGAAGAAATATTGATAGGGCCGATTTTCCCCGATCTGGGTTTGGCTTTTTCCGTCTCAGTAGAACAGGCAATGGGAACTGGTTATTATGGTACGATTGCAGAAACCGGATTAGTATGGATAAATGGGCAACATACATTTGTCTCAGTTGGCGAGTCAAACCCATCTTCAGTAGGGATGTCGGAAGGAATAAATTTTGGGTTGTCATGGGGAGTAAATTCGACTACTGATTTCGAGGGTTGGGGTCAAGAGGCTGGAATTTCTATTCCATTTGGCATTCCGATTGGGCCAATTGTAATACCTGTTAGCGTAGCTGCTGGTCTATCCTTCGATTTAGACGGAGGTATTCTGGGTATTGGTAAAATCACAGGCATAACAATTTCTCCTCAGCTGGGACCAGAGGCTGGGTTTAATTGGAGTTCTGCTTTTACAACTATAGTTGGAGATTAGGCGAGAAAATGAAGATAAAAAAGATGAAGCCGGTAATAATCCTACTAGTAATATCCTTGCTATTAACCGTAATATTTGTCATAAGGATATTCTTAGGATTGACTGATTTAGAGTTAGAAGAAACAGTCATTGATAATGGGAATGCTTCAATACTAATACCAAATCAGTGGGTTGGATTTGATGCCCGAGAAGTATATGAAAAGAAAATTAGTTATGAAAAACATATTATATTTGTAGCTAGCAATTACGGAAGATTTCCTCGAATGATCATTTATGAAGTAAAAAATTTTGATTCTGAAGAGGAAGATATCCAGCTTGACAAACTAATTGATTGGGACAATTCTCGAATGGCAGACGAAAATAATCCGAATTTTATCCTTTCAATATTACAATCTAATATTCATTCATCTGGCCAATTTTTAAATTTTAGAATTGACACAAATCATCCAATTCTTGCTCCAACGATATATTGCAGGGATTTAGTCACGATTCAAAACGGTCATGGATATATAATATCTATTTGCGATAGAGAAAACAGATGGGATCAAATAGAAAATATATATTCAGATATCATATCAAGTTTTTCAATTAGGGAATAAATATTTTATAAATGAAGCAAGAAAAGTATTTATTTCAGATCTGTTATCAAACTAGATAATTAGCTTTCACACCATTAGCCAATTATCGAGAAAACTTTGCAACAATTTTCTAACAAGCAGGTGCAGGCCCAATAACTGATGTTCACCAGGTCGTCACCACCGTTTTTATAGGGCCCTATTATCAACAAACCATCACTCTGGGTGTAAACGTGACTCCCGCGGTGGGAATTATCGAATTGGAGAAGTGGATTGATTTTAGTTATGCCTGGTTTTTAATATCCAACGCTTTCTCTCTCCTACCCCTTATCACGGTTCAAAGTGGGTTATGGCTACCAGCGGGAGCCTTTTGAATGCCGTCCGTATTAGCCTATGATTTGCTTCTCCCTTTGGTGGCCACCACTATCCCCCCCTCTCAGAATTAACCACAAAACCCCTCGCTCAGAGGGGTTTATAGTCGGGGCGGGCGGATTTGAACCATTGACCTCATAAGCTCTGAAAATAATCCAAATTTGTTTACAGAATCATGAGCTGTTTACCTTTACACCAAGGACTTCAAACCTTGTCGAAAAAAGTTGACTTCTAATTGAAGTACGAGTCCCGATACCGTTGAATTCGCCACGATGCTGGAGTGTTCTATCCAAAAGGATGTCATAAGGGTTCCATTGGTTTTGTTGTATCAGAGTTTCGTGATTGTTAAAAACCTGGCAACTTATCTCGAAATTGTTTATGAAGACATCAGAAAATCCAATTTATGTTTCAAACCTAATTTGAAAGGCCGTTGATATAATCTCCTTTTGTACCCTATAGCTAAATTATTATAGATTAGGTCATAATCCATGAATCGTTCACGAAATCGGGTCATTTTCGTAATTACTTGTATAAGCTTTTTTTCTTTTGGGATATATAGCGCAGGGCTTGGCCCAGTCATCCTGGAATTAGCCGATCGAATTGGGTCAACTCCGGCTGCAATTGGAATAATTTTCACTGCAATTTATACCGGATCATTATTAACTCAAATTACATCAGGGTGGTTAACCACAAAATTTGGCAGAATGACGATAATGACGATCTCCATCCTTTTAATCGCCTTGGGGCTCTTCGGACTTGTGAATGTCAAATCGCTTGGACTGTTGGTATCCTTTTGTTTCGTAATAGGTCTGGGACAAGGTGGATTGGATATGGTTTCCAATCTTATTGTGAGTCAAGCCTACCCCGAAAAAAGTGTCGCCTTTCTGAATATATTGCACCTTGTTTATGGTGTCGGATCAACGCTGGGACCAATTCTTGTTAGCCTATTCATTAAATATTTTAACCGTGGGTTACTAGTCGAATGGGTTGCTGGGGTAATGTTCTTCGCGCTTGGGCTTGTTTTTCTTTTCATCCATCGCGAAGAAAAAGTTGTCTCGTCAGAGACCGTGAAAGTGGAATTGGTCGAAGATAAGCAGACGCCAGTTTTTACGAATGTTTTGGTTTGGCTGTTGGGGGCTATGCTGTTTATTGTGGTCGGAACCCAATTTAGCGTTGGCAGTTGGGCCTCAATCTTCCTGACCAATACTACAGGTTTGAGCCCGGAGAAGGCGTCGATGAGTGCCTCTTTGTATTGGATGTTCATTTCTATAGGAAGAGTCCTGGCAATTTTCCTAAGCAATAAACTGACCCAGATGAAAATGTTATTTGTTAACATTGCAGGTTCAATAGTTGGATCAATTCTCTTCTTAATTACAACAGGTGCTTACCTGCCTTCATTGATATCGTTAATTTTCATCGGTCTAAGCTTTGGGGGTTTCTACCCGCTATTACTCTCCTTCATGCCCAAGTTCTTTGGAAAGAATGTAGATAAGGCCGGCAGCATAATTATTACCTCGGGAACTGTTGGCGGGATGATTTTGCCCTCGCTTGCGGGGAATATCCTAAACTCAATCAGCCCTGCTGCCTTTGCCTGGGCTATCTTATTCTTCATCTCATCTCTCGCAGTGCTCTCTCTCATCCTAAATCGAAAGACTTCCCAGAAGGAACAGTTACCAAACGCTGCCTAACCTGTTGGGGAATTTATTTATCATTGTTGTTAATTCCCTTTTTCCCAAAAGTTAGATTTTCGACTCATAGAGAAGGTCTCTTTTTTAATCCAAAAAAAGACCTTATTTACCACTTCGTGCGGCAAATAGAGTCTTTTTTTTGATCAAAATAGTCGGGGCGGACGGATTTGAACCGTCGACCTCACGGACCCGAACCGTGCGCTCTATCCGGGCTGAGCCACGCCCCGATTCTTCTCTGGTCCTTCGCATTCCTTCAGCGTTTCGGGTCATCCGCTGACAACAGGACCACATTGCATCTCGGTAAAAATGCAGATGCAATTATACCCTAAATGCGGCGGATTACCAGATATCGCCCCCTTTTTTACTCATGATATTCCCTAGAAAATCTAGGGTTCCTCTCTCTTCCTTATGCCATAATAAACTTAATAATCTATATTTCTTCAAGGAGTATCTATGTCCGCCAATTACCCTCACCAATTGGAATGTGAATTCACCCCCCTCCTGAAGCCTGACGAAACCATCACTGCCCTGGGGATCTTCAAAAAAGACCCTTCCATTTCGCACCTGCTTCTCACCCGCGGGATCGCCCGGTATGCAGCCAGGGAATTTCACGCCGCAGTGACCAATCAACGTCTAATCGTCCTCGCCGTGCGCACCGTCCGCGGTGAAAAAGTCGTTTCCAATCCCATTGAAGCGCAGCTCAGCGATATCCAGGTCACAAAGAATTTCTTCAACGAGCCTGTGCTGGTCGTCCCCACCCCTGTTCTGGAAAAGACCCTCACGCTCCGTTTCAAATCCGGAATGGAAGCCCTTGGACTGAATAAATATGAATTCATCGGCGCCCTAAGGCGATTACCGATAGCTTAAGTCCTGACCAATCAAGCATCGCTTTTCGACGGTAGCGTCTCACTCCAGATGTATAATTACGCCAACACAAGGAGTGATTTATGCCGCTATCCCGTCTCTTCATCCTTATCATTGACCTGCTCTTCATTGCTGGCTTCCTGGCCTTTGCCATTGTGTCAATGGTCGAAGGACAACGTCGGGCTGCCCGGTTCTCAGCGGCACTGACAGTTCTTTCAGGTTTGGCTCTGACGGCATTATTACTCACTCCCCCACTTGTCACACAAATTGCCGCACTCATCCTTGCAATCTTGTTGGGGCTTTTCATTTTCTGGCTATCATGGCCGGTGAAGCGCCAGATCACAGCCTCCCCCATGCCCAATCAACGGGTTGATGAGCGCACAATCATGTTTGCCCGTGTCAGGCTGGAACCCGGAACACCCCAATTCGAAGCCTATTATCGCGAACACCCCGAGCATCTCGCTCCGGACAATGCCTTTCGAGCCAACCCTGGCCTGCTGCAGCCTGGCTCCGCATTCTATGATGCTTTTTTAAGTTCTTCACCGGATGCCAGCTTTTTCCTCACAGGCGTCCTCCGCGACCAAGTGGATGGCCCTGTTGCACCTGAGAAAGTTGAAAAATCACCTGAAGACCTGGCCCGCTTCGTGAAAGGCCTGGCTGCCTATCATGGCGCAGTGGATTCCGGCGTCTGTGAACTGCAGCCCTACCACATCTATTCCCATATCGGGCGCGGCACCGGTGAATATGGCGCACCGATCACCCTCGATCACCGTTTTGCAATTGCCTTCACTGTGGAAATGGACCATGCCATGATCTCCGCCGCACCGCGCATGCCCGCCGTGATGGAATCCGCCCGGGAATATGTCGAGGCCGGCAAGATCGCCGTGATCCTCGCCGCTGCCATTCGCAATCTCGGCTACCCTGCCCGGGCCCACATTGACAGCAACTACCGTGTCATTGCCCCCCTGGTCGCCAAGGATGCCGGGCTTGGAGAGGTCGGGCGCATGGGGCTGCTGATGACCCCCCGGCTTGGTCCTCGGGTGCGCCTGGCAGTCGTCACCACTGACCTGCCGCTCGTAACTGACCAGCCCACCTTTGACCCCACTGTCATTGATTTTTGTGACCACTGCCAGAAATGCGTCGAGGTCTGCCCCTCCAACGCCATCCCCACCGGTGAACGCACCGCCCATCCGGATGACACCCTGCGCTGGAAGATCAACTCCGAAAAGTGTTTCACCTACTGGACCCAAATCGGCACGGACTGCGGCCGCTGTATGGCGGTTTGTCCCTATTCCCATCCGGATACAGCCCTCCACAACCTGATCCGGTTTGGCGTGAACCATTCCGCCAACTTTCGCAAAACAGCCGTCAAGATGGATGATCTTTTCTATGGGCGTAAACCCAAGCCGCATGTAGCCCCCAAATGGCTCCAATTTAAATGAAATAAGCAGGGTTTTACTGAGTCAAGAACTGGGATTGCTCATATAACCCCTAATTATTACTGGAATCCGTTTCGACCTTTTTGACCCACTCATCAAGGGCCTCTGCCGTCAGGAAACCCTGCGCGGCCCCTTTTTCCCCAATCTTGTAGGAGGCAAACACGATCGCAGCCCGAATCGAGGCGTAGGGATCGTGCGTTCGCACATAATGGTCAAGGAAGGCTGAAAAAAGCGCATCCCCCGCGCCAATTGTATTGATCACCGGTCGGGTTTGCACCGCAGGGAACCACTCCAAGTGGGTATCACTGCGAACACCCATCGCTGCGCCTTCCGCTCCCAGCCCAATCACTATAATCTCAGCCGAATATTTATCCATCAATTCCGGAAGGATAGTTTCCGGTGGCTCCGGCAGGGACTCGTCGCTCAGGAAAAGAATATCCGCGGCTTGCATATAATCCTGATTATAGGCGTCATCCAGATCCGAAAGAGCATGGACATCCGTGGCGACCCACTTACCGGCACTTTTGGCGGCACGCAGCAAGGGCCTGGCAAAATTGATATTGCAGATCACAGCCAGGTCCGCCTGCCTCAGGGCTGCCTCTGCTTCTTTCAGCGGGTAGGACTGATTCTGAATATCCTTTAAGTCGGTATGAATCTGCCGTTTTCCTTCGGGATCATAAATAATCACCGATTGAGCGGTCTCATTTACGGTTGAGAGGATCAGACCATCTCCAATACCATCCCCCTTCAAAGCCTTACGCACCAATTGGCTGTTATCATCCCCGCCGATCAGTGAGGCAAAGTCCACCTGATTGCCCAACCTGGTCAGGGCTTTGGCTAAGTTATAACCCACGCCAGAGACGGTGGTTTGAATGCCGAAAAAGGGATATCGAACAGGGAAATATGGCAGCGGAAAACCGTCAATGGCCAGCGTGGTTTCAAGGTTAATCAGCCCAGCGACAAAAAGACGGCTCATCGTATCATCCCCAGCTCTATCGGGCTCCCCGGCGGCCGAATTGCCGCTCCAAAAGGTCTGCCGAAAGATGGATCATCGTTGGCCGCCCATGCGGGCAGGTGCGTGGTGAATGGCAGGCCTCAAGGCTGCGCAGTAAGGCGTTCTGCTCTTCCACCGAGAGGGTTTGTCCGCCCTTCACGGCCATTCGTTTACAAATGCGGGCCGTGAGTCGGGCTTCCGTAGCGGATGCCAAAGGCGTTTCATCGTCTTCAAAATCCTCAACAACCACATTCAAGGCCACTTCAGGGTCTCCGCCCACGATCAGGGCCGGGATCGCCCGGACGGTAAAGGTGTTGGGGCCAAAAGGTTCCACATCAAAGCCGATATGTTCCAAAACCTCCAACTGCTCTTCCAATAGCCGTGCTTTTTCAGGCGGCAGGACTACATTCACCGGTTCCAATAAGGTTTGCGCCGGCACTTTTTCCTGAGATTGCTGAGCCATCAGCTGTTCAAAAAGCACTCGTTCATGAGCGGCATGCTGGTCGATCAGGTAAAGCCCATCCGGGCCTTCAGCGATCAGATAGGTCCCAGCCACCTGCCCCACCAGGCGCAGCAGCGGTAGCTTGTCGCCTTCTAAAGTACCGGTATGGATCTGCACATGAGCCGGAGCAGTCTCAGTTGCATTGACAACCGGAAAGGGAATCTCCGCTGCCTGGGACCAGGAAGCCTGACTTTCATCCGAGGTTTCTCCCGCAGGCTGACCGCCCCAAAATTGTCGGGGCCGTAATTCCGGCACTGGCGAATAAGCCAGCAGGGCCCGCCTGACGGACCGCTGCACCCGAGAAAAAACCAGATCATTCTCGCGGAACCGGACTTCCGCTTTGGCGGGATGCACATTGACATCCACGGCCTCGGGCGGCATCTCCATGAAAAGGGTCACGATCGGATAACGGCCAACCATCAACAGGGTATGATAGGCACGCAAAATCGCTGCCGTGACGGCCGTATCCCGAACCCAGCGGCCATTGACAAAGACGGTTATCTCACGTCGGTTGGCACGGGTCAGCGAAACCGGGCTGATGAACCCGTGAATCCTGTAATCATCTTCTTTGAAATCTACAGCCAACATCTGCCGGGCGATATCCACCCCATAGAGCGCTGAAAGAATTTCCCGCCGGTCGCCATTCCCACTGGTATGCAGTGAGGGCTTGCCATCCACAACCAATTGCCAGCGGATCTGCGGGTAGGCCAGAGCATAGCGAGTCACCAGAGATTCAATGTGGCGACGCTCAGTATTATCCTTTTTGAGAAATTTCAACCGGGCTGGGACGTTGTAAAACAGGTCCTCCACCACGATCCGTGTCCCCGAAGGCACGCCCACCCGCTCTTGTTCTCCCAGCCGTCCCCCTTCCACCACCAGCCTTGCGCCAAGAGCTTCCTCACCCGAGCGTGATTCAACCGTCATTCGGGATACGGAACCGATTGAAGCCAAGGCCTCACCCCGGAAACCCAGGGTTTTGATATGGAAAAGGTCCTCAGCCCGCGCCAACTTGCTGGTGGCATGCCGGGAAACAGCCAGAGCTAATTCGGCTGTGGGAATCCCTGCACCATTATCGAGAATTGAGATAAGGCGTTTTCCCGCGCCCATCACTTCGACAGTGATCGCATCGCTGCCGGCATCCAGGGCGTTCTCGACCAACTCCTTTACAACGGAGGAAGGTCGCTCGATAACTTCTCCGGCAGCAATCTGGCTGGCGATATGGTCTGGCAATAAACGAATAGGCATAAATTCTCCAGATTGAATTATAACCCACCAACAAAGTGTTCACTCGAATAGGCATTAAATAGAAAGAGGGAGAGATGTGACTCTCTCCCTCTTCATCAATCAAATCGTAAAAACTAGCGGAAGAAGATCGGCATCAAGTACTCGATGAACGGCGGGAAGGTTACCGTGATCACGACAGGATCATGGTCACTGGAGCGATAGGGATCCGGCGCATAGAGCAGATCCTGGGCATCCTGCTTATAGCTCATATCGTAGTCAATCAAGTCCGGTTCATCAGCGTTGATATGCCAGATGTTGACATCAACAATGTAGTTGGACATAGAGACATTCGCCAGAGCATAATCCAGATAACCTACCTGAGCATCATAGACATACCCATAGGCTGTATCGCCCTGCATCTCTTCGATCATATCCAGATAATCATCGCCTGTTTCATCAACATCATCCGCACCAGCTTTGATGATATCAATTGGATCCTCTTTGTCATAAGAGTTGAAGTCACCAATCAGGATGATGTTTCCGGTAACGGCATTGGTTGGATCCGTCGCCAGCCAATCCACTTCCGCAGCGGCCGCATTCGACCGGGTGATGTTACAGTTCCCTGCACCATCACCAGTGTCCGGATCTCCAACAGCATCACAACTAGAACCCTTAGACTTCAGGTGGTTGACAACGACCGTAAACCTTTGGCCTGTTAGATTATCCTCAAATGAAACAGCCAGAGCAGGCCGGTTGTAATCATCCAGGAATCGAGGATCAACGGTTGAATCGAGGATTGCGACATTGCCGACAGGCGTTACTGAGGCGGGTTTATAAATAATCGCCACTTTGATCGCGTCTGTGCCGATTGCGCCCGTCCCAATGTAGTCATAGGTTCCTGCGCCAGCCACGGCATTCAGGCTATTAACCAGATCAAAAACTGCGGCATCTGTTTCACCACCAAGCCGATCGTTCTCGATTTCCATCAGGCCGAACACGTCAGCATCAATCGTTGCCATGGCGGCCACGATCTTAGCCCTTTGTCGGTTAAGCTCTTCAGCCGTATCAGCACCACGACATTCCATATCGCCGCTGGGGCCACAAATATCATTGACACCATCGTCAAGGGTGATGAAATAATTCAACACATTAAAGCTGGCAATGGTCAAATTACCCGGGGCCACATCCGGGCTCGCTGTCCTCGGGTTGCCGTCAGTATATGTGCCGCCCTCCGAGGGTTGGAGCTTGTAGGCGCCGTAGCTGTAATCCAGTACACCAATCAGATCAGTCACCCAACTGCCACCGCGGAAGAGATGGCTCATATCAAACACAGCGCCATCCGGATGTAAGGCGGGATCAGGATTTTGAGACGTGCGCCCGTCATCCAATGTGATTTCATCCAACGCATAAGCGGCTACAGCCGCCGTATATTCCGGTGAACCAGGTTCATACAGGGCTGTGGGGGTCACATGTCGGGTGGAGGTCAGAACAACCTCGCCATAACGGTCAAAATTAAAATACTCAGAGATTATCAGGTCTTGTGGGAAAGTAACCCGCATGCCCTCATAAGGTTCATAGGCATCCGCACTGACCATCGGCAGAGATAAAACACCTGCGTCAGGTAAAGCCTGCCCAGTCGCGCAGATCCAAACTTGGCTTACGGAACCAATCTGGGTTAAATCGTAGTACTCAGACGCCGTACCACGAACACGAACATGATCACCAATCATCACATCAGGAGCGCTGGGCGCATAAACATAAATGCCATCCGATGTAGTGAGATCAGCATCGCCATCCGCATCCTGAATGAAAAACCCGTTCTTGCCACCTTCCTGATAGTCGCCAACAACAATACCTTCAGTAGCAACCTCAGAACCATAAAGCGGCGTAGATGCACCATTGCCTTGAATGTCATAAATTGCAGTGTATTCATCACCACAGGCCTCTGGTGGAGGTTCGTAAGCGATATTGGTTGTACCGGGTGTATTGTAAGCTTCATGCATCCCAATGGAACCATCATAGCCAGGAATTCCCGCTAGGTCAAAGTCGTTACGCACCCAGTCCGACGCAGCATCTGTATCCAGGCCATCGGGGATTCGGGATGCTCCACCAGGCGCAAAAGACAAACCATCATAAGCAACACCTAAAACCGGATCACCATAGGTCAGGTCTGTTAAACCTCCATCATTGACAGCGACCGCATCAAGGATCGCATCCCAAGGGGTCGAGTCAAGTGCGCCGTCATCATCAGTATCGAGATCATCACCTTCAAGGCCGATGAAACTTGAGACCAGCAAGAAAGTCTGCGTGCCATTCTCCAGGTCATTGGCTGCCAGGCTCGCCAAGTAAAAGCCATTGGCATCTGTAGTACCCATTACAAACGCGCCATCAATGATTCCCCAGTTAGGATCATCACCCTCAATCGCCAGAATGGTCAAATCCGAATAATCCGTGTCAGGTTCACCATAGAGTTCCAGATATTCAACATCTATCCCTGTTGTGCTGGCGGAGAACTCATTAATTACTGGGTCCGTCGAAGCGACATAGCAGTCACAGGAATGCGAACCAAGGTAACCAAATGTATCCTGGGCATAACCATCCCATTCGGGAACTGGGTCAAAGGCATCTGAGCCATCTGGATCACCCGTACAAACTGTGGATTTCCGAACCAGGGTATCATTGACTGTTGTCACATCGCCTGATCCCCAAGATGCTCCAGGATCAACACCAATCTGCCCAATAACATCAATAAATGCAGTGCCTTTCCGCAGGGCAATTGCATCATCTCCATTGAAATTGATAACAGAGCTATTTGTAGCGTCAGCAATGGCCAGAACCGTTGGATCAGCTGATCCATGTGAAATAATAAAAACATCGCCGTCTGCAAGTGTCCCGGATAAAGCTGTGGACTGAGATGGCGATGAGGCTCCATTGCTATAGAGTTCAAGGGAATATTGGGTGAGATCTACCGGTGCTCCAGTTCCATTGAAGATCTCAATCACTTTGTTAAAACTGCCGCCTTCAATATATTCTGAAATGAATAAATCTGTAATAGCAGCAGCTGACGCCTCCTGGGTGACGATTCCCAACGCGCCGAACAACATACCTAATATCAACACTAGATTAAACAATCTTGTGCGGATATGCATAACTTATCCTCCTCTAATTGTCAGTTAATGGAATATTAACAATATTATCATAATTTCGTTTTATTTTTTGATTCTCTAAAAAATTCTAATGTTAAGATTTTCTATGGGAAACAGTCAGCATTTTTCTGATATGACATAAAGCACATTTTTCGCAAATGAGCGATGATATGGGACCCTTTCAAAAGGTTTTATGTTATTATATTAAGAGCAATAATCATCTTGTCCAAAATTATTTAAACGCCTTTGAACCTATGACCACAAGAGACTTTCAGCAACAAACATCTAAAGGCATTAAATCTCACTCCAATTCATGACAAAATTAAATAATTACTGATCAATCAATATTTATGATGGATAAAAGTTCCACGTAGGAGAATAGTGTATGGAAGCAAAAATTATAGAACTAAGTAAGATAGCAGCTCAAATTGATCAGGACATCCTGACAACCGGACGCGATTGTGCTGTTGGTGTCCATATCGGTGGCAACCTGACCTTATCCCAGATCATGGCCGTCCTCTTCTTTGAAGTTGCCCACCTCGATCCCAAGAACCCCAAATGGCAGAACAGGGACCGCATCATTCTGAGCAAAGGTCACGGCAATGTCGCCCTTTCCTCTGCGATGGCTCGTAAGGGTTTCTTCCCTCTGGAAGAACTGGAAAAATTTGATACCTTCAACTCCATGTTGAGCATGCACATTGATAAACACCGCATGCCTGGTGTTGAGATCAGCTCCGGTTCCCTCGGACATGGTCTCTCAGTCGCTGTTGGGGCCGCTCTCGGCGCCAAGATGGATAAAGCCGACTGGCAAACCTACTGCATCATCTCCGATGGTGAGTTGGAAGAAGGCTCTGTTTGGGAAGCTCTGATGTGCGGCGCCAATTACCACTTGGACAATCTCACAGTCATTCTGGACCGGGATATGTTCACCATTGAAGGCCACACAGAAGACACCATGGCGCTGGAGCCACTGGCAGATAAATTGAAAGCCTTCAATTGGTTTGTTCTGGAAGTCGATGGGCACAATATCAAAGAATTGCTGGATGCATTCAACCAAAAATCCCCAGACAACAAGCCGAAATTCATCATCGCCAATACGATTAAAGGCCGGGGTGTTGCCTCCATTGAGGGGAAAGCAAGCTCACACTTCTTCAAGATCTCAAAGGAAGAAGCTGAGAAAGCTTTGGAAGCATTGAAAATTGCAGATATGGAAGCATAAGGAGAACAATGAACGACAATAAACAATCCCAAAGTCCCCTGGTTGGCCTCCCCAGCCGAAAAGCCTATGGTAAAGTCATTGTTGAGCTGGGACACCAAAATGAGAATATCGTTGCCCTCTCAGCCGATTTGGCTGGCAGTGTCAACTTATCGGAATTCGCCAAAGAATTCCCCGATCGGTTCGTCAATGTCGGCGTGGCGGAACAAGACCTGATGGGTGTTTCCGCCGGCCTGACCCTGGCAGGGAAAATCCCTTACGCCAGCACCTACGCTGTGTTCTCTGCGCTACGTGCCGCGGAACAAGTCCGTACAGACATTGGCTATAACGGCCTGCCCGTTCGGATCGTTTCCACCCACGGCGGGATCACCTTCGGTGTCGCCGGTGCGACCCACCAGGCGCTGGAAGATATCGCTGTTTTCAGAACCATCCCTGGTATGGCAGTTTTCTCACCGGCTGATGCCGTTGAAACAGCTGCCATTTTACGGGCAACCGTTGACCTGGACGGCCCAGTCTATATCCGCCTCAGCAGGGTTGCGGAAAAGACCGTCTACACCCAGGAATTTGAATATCAGATCGGAAAGCCTGACCTATTGATCCCCGGCGAGGATGTGCTACTAGTTGCTACTGGCATGGAAGTCGGTGAGACTATGGACGCTGTCAAACTGCTCGAAGAAAAGGGCGTCAAGGCTGGCCTGCTGAATATTTCAACCATCAAACCCCTTGATGTAAAAGGGTTAGCTGAGATTCTCAAGAATTACAAGATCGTCATGACCGTTGAACAACACAATGTGATTAATGGCCTTGGCAGTGCTGTTGCCGAAGTTATCGCTGAAGCAAACCTGAACCTGAAATTCCACCGTCACGGCATTATGGATATTTTCACAACTTCAGGCCCCTATCAAGATCTGCTCAGCTACTATAAACTTGATCCCGAAGGCATACGAGACACATTATTGCAGGTTTTTGATTCATAACTAGTTGGAAACTTCAGTGTTAACATATTAACCTGAGAAGTTAAGGGCTTTTTACCTTGATTTTTCTCAAGGATGTGACCTATAATTGACCTGATGTTAATAGTTCATTAAAGATGCAGAATAAATGGAAAAGAAAGAACTGATGGAAATCAATCAATTAATTCGAAAAGAAATTGTTGACGTAAATGTCGCAGTTGAGGATTGGCAAGGAGCTATCCGTGCGGCAGGCAAATTAATGGTCGAAGATGGTGCTGTCGAAGCCAGATTTGTAGATGCAATGATCCGGGTGGCCAAAGAATTTGGCCCTTATATCGTTGTTGCCCCCGGCATCGCCCTCCCGCATGCTCGTCCAGAAGATGGCGTTATCAAAGCCAGTATCTCTGTTGTCCGTCTGAGCACACCCGTTAATTTCGGTAATGAAGACAATGACCCAGTATATCTCGTCGTTGCATTAGCAGCGATTGATCACGAGCAACATATTGATGGATTAAAGCAGCTCGCCATGGTCCTGGGCAACCAGGATAAAATCGCCGAGATCAAATCGGCTGCCACCAAGGAAGAGCTGCTCGCAGCGTTTCTAAACGCTGCTTAAGAGTTTTTATTCCATTCATATTTGCTCATTGCATGAAAATGCAAAGCAAAAAAGTTTTAAAAAACTTTCCAAGGAAGGAGGTGAATAAGAATGGCAGATGAAAAGAAGGTAGTCGTTGGCAAAGCTGAAGGGATTGTTTCTCTCGTCCTCGTTGTTGCAGCCTTCGTACTCGGTTTACTATCCCTGTAAGTCATATTGGTATTTTGTTAGAACCCTAGGAGTGTAAATTGGTCAAACTATGTGCTGTATGTGGCATGGGATTGGGCAGTGGGCTCTTGGTCAAGATGGGGATTGAGCGAGTGCTTGAGAAAAATGGCATCAGTCGAAAAGAGTTTCAAGTCGAAGTTGCTGACATATCTACCGCCCGGTCCATGAGGCCAGACATCTTTGTGACAACATCAGAATTCGCGAAATCATTGCGCGAGGTTGAAGCAGAAGTTATTACTGTAAAAAACCTCTTCGATGAAAACGAAATAGATGCTGCCATTATGGATGTTTTCAGAAAAATTCAGAATGAAAAGAAGTAATCACTAAATTATTTTAGGAGAAAAAAATGGCAATTCTTAACTTCCTTCAAGCATTTCTTAGTAATGCATCAATCCTCGTTGGTTTGATGGCCCTGATCGGTTTGCTGGCCCTCAAGCGTCCCTTCGAGGAAGTTGTTACCGGCACCATTAAGACCATCTTGGGCTTCCTGGTTTTGGGCGCTGGCGCTGGCGTGGTTGTCGGCGCAATCGTCCCCCTCGGCACCCTGTTCACCTCTGTTCTGAACATCCCCAACGCTGCTGTGCCCGTCAATGAGGTCTTCACCAGCATTGTTCAGGAAACCTTAGGCCGCCAGATTTCCCTGGTCTTCCTCTTCGCTTTCCTGTTCAACCTGCTTCTGGCCCGTGTGACCAAATTCAAATACATTTGGCTGACCGGTCACCACACCCTCTTCATCGCCACCCTGACCACCGGTATGCTCTCCGTTATGCCAGTCTTCGCTAACAGCGAATGGCTGATGATCGCAGTTGCATCCATCATCTCCGGTTTCATGATGACCTTCATGCCCGCTCTGTCGATGCCCTTCATGAAGAAAATCACCGGCGGCGATTCCTTCGCCATGGGTCACTTTGGCATCACCACCTACGCCCTCGCTGGCTATCTTGGTCAGTTCGTTGGCGATCCGGAAGATTCCACTGAGAATATCGAATTCCCCAACTGGATCGGCTTCATGAAAGAGCCCCTGGTTGCCATGGCCTCCGTCATGCTGATCATCTATGTTGTCGTTGGTCTGCTCAGCGGTTCCGAAGCTGCTGCTGCCAATCTTGGTCAATACTGGCCAGTCGGCGCTTTCCTGCAATCACTGACCTTCGCCGGTGGTATTGCGATCATCCTCCTCGGTGTCCGTATGACATTGGCTGAGATCGTTCCTGCCTTCCGTGGTATTGCTGAGAAAATCGTTCCCGATGCGAAACCCGCTTTGGACTGCCCCGTGGTCTTCCCCTATGCCCCTAATGCCGTTCTCGTTGGCTATCTGGCCTCCATCGTTGGTGGTCTGCTGGCTATGGCAATTCAGCTCCTGGCCAAAGGCGCTGTCGGTGGCGTGATCCTGCCCTCGATGATCATTCACTTCTTCGTTGGCGGTACCGCTGGCGTGTTCGGCAACTCAACCGGTGGCCGCAAAGGCGCTATGCTGGGTGGTTTCCTCTGTGGTTTGATCTTCACCCTGCTCGCTGGCACCACCTACCTGTCCTTCGGTGGCCTCAACCCTGAATGGACCGGTTCCTCATTCGGTGACACCGACTTCGGCGTCCTCGGCAACATTCTCTCCTTCGTTGGCAACCTGCTGAAATAAGCTGATTGCACGAAATTAGTTTTGTAGTAAAATGTGGGCGTAGAAATATTACGCCCACATTTTTGTGGAATATTTAGAAAAAGAGGTAGACCAAATGTCAGAAGAAACACCCAAAGAAAAAGGGGAATTCAAAATACTGGAGTACGGTGGTAAGATCATGAGCATTTATCGTCGCTGTTCCTGCGGCGGCAGCGTCACAATTAAAAAAGAAGAAGACGGCAAGAATATTGCTGACTGCACATCTTGCGGCGCCCACATGGAATGGTACGATGGCGACAAGATCAAATAGCCTTCTTTGACCATACGCTAATTGTATGCTCATGAATACATCCACCTTTGGAGAAATTACTTTCACCTCAGGTGGATGTATTCTTTTAGCACAGTAATACTCCCCAGTTTTGCCCTTACCAAAATAAAGGACGACTAATGAAATCCATATCACAGCTCCTTGATATAGCGAATAAATATAACCAGGAACTTCCTCCCCTGCCCTGTGCGCCCGTCCTCACGCCGCCCCTCTCCTCATACCTGGATTGTGCGGTGCATGACCCGGCGGCCAAACCGGAAAGGATCATTCAGCTTTGCGAAGAAGCAATAGCTTATCATTATGCAACGGTATTTGTTAACCCGCTCTTCACCACTCTGGTCAAAGACACCTTGGCTGATTCCGGCGTTCATACCGGCACAATCGCTGGTTTCCCTCTGGGGGCCTTCCCCACTGAGATTAAAGTGACTGAGGCCAAAAAGTATCTCTCGATGGGTGCCGATGAAATTGACATGGTGATGAATGTTGGCATGTTGAAAGCCGGCGAATATGATTTTATCCTTGAGGAAGTGCATCAGATGGCAGAAACCGTCCATGCTCAGGGCGGCTTGATGAAAGTGATCCTGGAGACCTGCTTGCTCGAAAAGGACGAGAAAATCATCAGCTGTCTGATCTGCAAAGAAGCCGGTGCTGATTTCGTCAAGACATCAACCGGGTTCAGCAAATCCGGTGCCACCGTTGAGGACATTGACCTCATGCGTCGGGTCGTTGGCCCGCAAAGTGTGATGGGTGTCAAGGCTGCTGGTGGGGTCCATACCCTGGCAGAAACCTTAGCCCTGATTGATGCTGGTGCGAATCGGCTGGGCACTCGGATGGCCAAAGAAATCCTGGAAGAAGCAAAGCAAGCCGGTATAGAATAATCCTCTCTTCCAATAATTTCAAAAAATCCCAGATGATTTATCTGGGATTTTTTAGTTGGATTTTATGTCACAGGTTGAATTAATTAAATTTCTGGTATCGATGTGCTAAAATGAGAGCCTATGGAGATTAGTGAACAAATCCAACAAATTCTCAATACACTCCCGGATAAACCTGGCTGTTATTTGATGAAAAATGCCAACGGAAAGATCATTTACGTTGGCAAAGCCATCAACCTACGCAACCGGGTCCGTTCCTATTTCCACAGTGCAGCTCAGCACGACCGAAAAACACGCCGCCTGGTCCATGAGATCGCCAATATTGAGTGGATCGTGGTTGGCTCAGAACTGGAAGCGCTGATCCTCGAAATGACGCTGATCAAGCGTCACAGGCCCCAATACAATGTCCGCCTGAAAGACGATAAACGCTATCCCTATATCAAAGTCCATTGGCAGAATTCCTTCCCTAAAGTCACCGTTACCCGGCAGATGAAGGATGATGGCGGGCGCTATTTCGGCCCTTACACAAGCGTGTGGGCTGTCCACCAGACCCTGGACCTGCTCCGAAAGATATTCCCCTATCTAACCTGTAACCGGGAGATCACCGGCCAGGATAGCCGCGCTTGCCTATATTACGATATTAAACTCTGCACAGCCCCATGTATTGGCGCGATCAATCAGCAGGACTACCGCCAGATCATTGATGACCTCTGCAAGTTCCTGGAGGGTCGCACCGATCCCGTTGTCAAGCGTCTAAATGAGACAATGGAAAAGGCTGCTGAGGACCTCCAGTATGAAAAGGCGGCTGTGATCCGCGACCAACTCCAGGCGATTGATAAAGTCGTCGAACGCCAGAAGGTGATCAGCAGCGATCAAACCGACTCCGATGTGATCGCTATGGCCCGGGATGATGGTGAGGCCTGTGTTCAGGTCTTCTTCATCCGCAGTGGTAAATTGATTGGCCGGGAATACTTCGTCCTGGAAGGTACTGAGGAAGAAAATGATGAAGAGATCCTGAGCGAGTTCGTCAAGCAGTTTTATTCCCAGGCAGCTTTCGTTCCCCAACGGGTGCTGCTGCCGACCGAGTTGGAAGAAGCTCAGATCATCAATACCTGGCTCAACAGCCGCAAATCCGGTGAGAAAGTCGAGATCACGGTCCCCCATCAGGAACTCAACAAAGACCTGGTGGACATGGCCACCGAGAACGCTGTGGAAACCCTCAACGCGCTCAAGACCCGCTGGGAGGCCGATAAGAACCGGCAATCCACTGCCCTGGCTGAACTACAGGAGGCTCTGGGGCTCTCGGAACCACCCAACCGGATCGAATGCTACGACATTTCCACGACGCAGGGTGTCGCCAGTGTTGGGAGTATGGTCGTCTTTGAGCAAGGCACCCCCAATAAGAAGCTTTATCGCCGCTTCAACATCAAGAACGTCCTCGGCCAGGATGACTTTGCCAGCATGGAAGAAGTGTTGCACCGGCGATTCCGGCGTTGGAAGGTTGCCCATGAAGAGCCGGATCAGGTGGGTAAGAAACCTGATCTTTCCTTCTCCATTTTGCCGGACCTGCTGATCGTGGATGGCGGTAAAGGACAGCTCAGCCGGGCGATTGCAGTGTTGGAGGAGTATAATTTAATGGATCGGGTTTCTCTGGCTGGCCTGGCCAAACAGGAAGAAGAGCTCTTCGTTCCTGGAAAACATGATTCAATCTATCTGGAACGACGATCACAGGGACTATACCTGGTGCAGCGCATCCGGGATGAAGCCCACCGTTTTGCCATCACAGCCCATCGGAAACGTCGCAAGAACCTGGGGCTTGCCTCCAGACTGGATGTCATCCCCGGCATTGGGCCAACTCGTCGAAAAACCCTGCTTCAAAAATTCGGGTCCATTGATGGAATCAAGAATGCAACCCCGGAAGCCATCGCCGAGATCAAAGGGATTACCCTTGAGATGGCCCAATCCATAAAAGTCCAATTGGAATAAGGAATAATTATGAGTAAACAACCCAAAAAACGCTCAACATCCTATAAACTTTATCAAATTCTCATCGCGGTGATTGCAGTGATCATGATCCTTTCGATGATCGCGACAGCCGTACGCTTCTAAAAGGAGAAATATGGCTAAGCTAGGTTGGATTGATGTCACAGAGGTCAGCTTTAATGCTTTCCTTCTATTCGAACCGATCCATGCTGAATATATCGCCACCCGAGAGCCTGACGATCAAATGGGAACGGCCATCAAAGCCAACTCTGCCGTTGACTGGTATCTCAGGCACATTTATCCCCCCATTGGGGACTATCTGGATCGCTGCCTGGCCCTGGCAAAGGCAGATGCCAGCGCTGAAGAAATCCGTGAAGCTGAAATAAACGTTCTAGATCGAGTTCATGACTGGCTGGTCTATGTCTTGGATCCGGAAAAATATGATCGCCAGGATTTCAACGGCTGGGACAATGCCTCCTTATTGGGTATGGCGGATTTCAAGCATAAAGTCATAATTGATATTGGTTCAGGCACCGGGCGTTTGGCTTTCTCTGTTGCACCGATTGCCAACACCGTCTACGCCATTGAGCCGGTCGCCAATTTGCGGCGTTTCATCTGGGAAAAGCGAAACAAGCTCAAACTGGACAATGTGTTTCCGCTGGATGGCACCATCACGCAGATTCCCCTGCCGGATGACTTCGCGGATATCGTGATGTCCGGTCATGTCTTTGGGGATGATCCCCCCGCGGAAGTTGCTGAAATGACCCGGGTTACCCATGATGGTGGCCTGATCTTATTACACCCAGGCACCAATAGTGATTCTGAAAGCGAAGCCCATCAATACTTAGTTGACCAAGGTTTCGAATTCGCCAATTTTGATGAACCTGGCGAAGGCATGAAACGTAAATATTGGAAAACGATCCATAAATAACCCACTAACAAAAAACCATCCAAGGAGATTGCCCCATGCTCAAACAGAACGGCTATCAGTTCGTCGAAGAGACAAAGTACGCTAACCTCAATGAACCCGCCCAACAACAGGACAAACCCCAACCACCGTATGAGATCTCATTGGAACCCGGACGTCCGTTGATTGACCTGCCCAAACCGGAAGAGATTGACCTGGGCACTTATGATCTGCGTAAAGCCATAGAAGAAAGACGTTCTCTACGCCGCTACAGCGATGAGAGCCTCTCTCTCAAGGAGTTATCCTATTTACTCTGGCTGACCCAGGGCGTCAAGAACATTGACGAAAAACGGCATGTCACCTGGCGGACAGTGCCCTCAGCCGGATGCCGGCATCCCTTTGAGACTTATCTGTCCATCAATCGGGTGGAAGGGTTGGAACCAGGTCTTTACCGCTACCTGGCACTTGAGCACAAGTTAGTTGCCCTCAAACTGGATGAGAAAGTGAATGAAGACGTCACCAAAGCCTGCTTGATGCAGCGCCAGGTCGCCACCAGCGCCGTCACCTTCCTTTGGGCAGCTGTGCCAGAGCGAACTGTCTGGCGTTATTCCGAGCGAAGCTACCGCTATCTCTATCTGGATGCTGGACATGTATGCCAGAACTTGCATCTGGCCGCTGAATCGATCCACTGCGGCATTTGTGCGATTGGGGCTTACGATGACGATGAGATTGATGCTGTCCTCGGTCTGGTGCCCCCTGAGATGTTTGTGATCTATATCGCTTCGCTGGGAAAGAAAGCCTGAAATTGACACCGGATAAGGTGGATGTCTGCATCCTGATCTCTGCTGGAGCGGAATGGCGCAGTATATTGCCTTTCTTTCCTGATGCCGAAGTCACCCCAACCCCATACGGTGACACTTTTTACGCCGTCATCGCTGGGCAGAGCGTCCACTTCATGCACGGCGGCTGGGGGAAGGTTGCCGCCGCTGGTTCCACCCAATATGCGATTGATCAATGGTCCCCAAAGCGGATCGTCAACCTCGGTTCCTGTGGTGGGTTCACGGGCCAGGTTGAGCGTGGTGCAATCATCCTGGCGGAAAAGACGGTCATCTATGACATTATCGAACAGATGTCAGACCCTGAAGCCGCCATTGAGCATTACTCAGTTCAATTCGATCTGGATTGGCTGCCTTCACCCCTACCCCAACCTGTCCTTCGGAAGGCTCTGATCTCGGCCGATCGGGACATCGTCGCTGAGGATATCCCCGGGCTGATCGAGAAATATGATGCGGCCGCAGCAGATTGGGAATCAGGCGCTATTGCCTGGGTAGCGAAGAAAAACGACCTGCCTTGCCTGATCCTGCGCGGCGTGTCAGACCTTGTGGACGCAACCGAAGCAGAAGCCTATGGCGATTATGCTTTCTTTGAGGAACAGTGCCGGGTGATCATGCGTGGCTTGATTGAGCACCTGCCGGCCTGGCTGGAAGCTTTTACGCATAGTTAAGTTTTACTTGTGAATATTACAGATAGTTCCGGATCACTATTCTCTATCCTGAAATAATAAATTACCCCTTCCCTCTGCTTCGCTGATTCCCTTCCCCTTGAAAGGGGAAGGGCTAGGAAAGGGGTTTCTTTCGCAAAAAAAAATGGGAGCCCCTTTGTGGGCTCCCTTATGTCTTAACTTAAAATATAGAATGCTACTTTCCCAACCGCGCCCGTTCTTCCTCGACAATGGTGGGTTCCAACTTCTTGAAGAGCGGTGAGGGCTTCTGGAATATCGCACCCGGTTCCAGCGTGGTGGCAACCCACAGATCATCATCGCCAGCCGAGAGTGATTCCCCAGGTTCATAGAGCATCACTTCATGCGTGCTGAGGTCATCTTCAACCTCTCGGGTGATGAGCGTGCCAAAGAGCGGCTTTTCATAACCGAGATAGGTGTGTAGTTTTTCACAGGTATGCGGCAGGAAGGGTGAAAAGATCAGCTTGATCCAGTCAATCGCCTGCATTGCGGTATAAATGGATTTGCCCGCCTGATCTTTATCTTCCTTGATTTCAAACCAAGGTGCGCTGGTATCCAGATACTTGTTCACCTCAGCTGCCAGGCGCATAGCCTCCTGCAGCGCTGCCCGGAGCTTGACCGCTTCCAGGTGTCCCTTGACAGTTTCAAATCCGGCCTTGATCGTTGCCAGCAGTTCCTTATCCGCCTCACGCAACTCACCCGGATCAGGCACCTTGCCCTCCCAGTGCTTATAGGCAAAGGAGAGTACCCGGTTCGCCAGGTTACCCCAGGTGGCGACCAGTTCGTTATTATTCCGTTGGAAAAACTCTTCCCAATCCCAGTCCGAATCCCGTGTTTCAGGCATATTGACGGTCAGGTAATAGCGGATTGGGTCCGGATCGTAACGATCCAGGGAATCCAGCCCCCAAACCGCCCAGTTCTTGCTGCCGGAGAGTTTCTTGCCTTCCAGGTTCATAAATTCATTGGCAGGCACGTCATAAGGCAGAACCAATGGCTTGGGATCATCATTACCCATCTTTGCATCAAATGAATCGCCCACGCCAATCAACTCCGCAGGCCAAATGATCGCATGGAAGGGGATATTATCCTTGCCGATGCAGTAAAGGGTGCGGGATTCTTCGTTCGTCCACCATTTCCGCCAGGCATCCGGTTCACCATGCAGCAGCGACCATTCAATCACAGATGAGAGATAGCCAATCACCGCCTCAAACCAAACATACATGCACTTCCCTTCCCAGCCGGCCACCGGCACAGGGATGCCCCAGGCCAGGTCACGGGTGATCGGACGGCCATGCAAGCCCTCGGTCTCGATTTGTCCCAATGACTGCTTGACCACATTCGGCCGCCAGTAATCTTGACGCTCGCGGAGAAAATCCGCCACCTGATCCTGCACCTTCTCCAGGTCGAGGTAGAAATGGGTGGTCTCACGCAGCTCAGGGGTGGAACCGTCAATCTTTGACTTGGGATCAATCAGTTTTTCAGCTTCCAAAAGGTGGCCGCAGTTATCACATTGATCACTGCGGGCGCCGCTTTTGCCGCAGAAGTAACAGGTACCTTCAACATAGCGGTCGGGCAGGAATTTTTCCTGGGCAGGCGAATACCACTGCAGAGAGGTCTCGGTATAGAGGAAACCCTTTTCATTCAGAGCCAGGAAAAGTTTATCGGCCACATCGAAATGGTTGCGGGTGTGGGTGGTGGTGAAAATATCATAGGTCAGCCCCATCCGCTGGAAGAGCTCAATGAAGTCCTTATGGAAGCGTTTGTAGACTTCCTCGGGAGTCACGCCCTCTTCATCGGCGCGCACGGTCACAGGGGTGCCATGCGAATCGGAACCGGAGACCATCAACACATCCCTGCCCCGCAGGCGATGATAGCGAGCGAGGATATCGGCGGGCAGATAAGCTCCGGTGATGTTTCCAACGTGGATTTTAGCGCTGGCATAAGGCCAGGCGACGGCAACTAAGACTGGTTCGGTCATACTTCACCTCATCGAAATATTATTACGGTTGTTAAAACTGGCAATAAAAAAGCTGGCCTCAGCCAGCGGATCCTCCGGAAGTGACGCGGCACTTCACGTTATGCTTCTGGCAAGCATAACCGCGGAGAACCGGACATGCCCATGATGACGTTATATTTTCTCATCGTGAGAGAATTATACAGGATTAGAGGTAATCTTTCAACTGCCGGGCTTTCTGCGGGTGACGCAGTTGGCGCAATGCCTTCCCCTCGATCTGGCGGATGCGTTCACGGGTAAGGCCAAATTTCTGCCCGACTTCTTCCAGCGTGTAGGAGCGCCCATTATCCAGCCCAAAGCGCAGCCTGAGGATTCGAGCTTCCCGCGGGGAAAGTGTATTCAGCACTTCATCAATCTTATCCCGCAGCATGGATTTATAGGTCACTTCCATTGGCGAGGGCGTCTGGTCATCTTCCACAAACATCCCAAGCTCCGAGTCTTCCTCATCCCCTACCGGGCTCTCCAGTGACAGTGGCAGCCAGGAAATGCGCATCATCCACTGCACCTTACGAATATTAACCTTCATCACCTCGGCGATCTCGTTTGCAAAAGGTTTGCGTCCGAGGTTCTGCTCCAGTTCATGACTGACTTTATAAAGCTCACGAATGCGGTCAATCATATGCACCGGGATGCGGATCGTGCGGCCCTGATCGGCAATGGAGCGGGTGATCGCCTGCCTGATCCACCAGGTGGCATATGTGGAAAAACGGAAGCCGCGGTTATAGTCAAATTTTTCCACAGCTTTCATCAAGCCCAAATTGCCTTCCTGAATCAGATCCAGAAATGGCACACCACGGCCAATATACTTCTTGGCCACACTAACCACCAGACGGGTATTCGCCTTGATAAGATGCTCCCAGGCTTGCTCACCGTCCTTGATGATCACCTTTAGCTCCTGCTGACGAGCATCAGACACCCCAGCTTCTTTATCATTAAGCTCTATTTGGGCATTCCTGTACGCTTCAATCCGTTTTGCCAGTGAAAGCTCTTCCTCCACGCTCAATAGTGAAACGCGGGACATCTCCTTGAGATAGAGCCCAACGGTATCATCCGTGCCGACATGCTCCAACCCAACCCGGGAGGAGCTTTCGTCCCCATCCTCGTCATCATCTGAATTGTCTTCATGCAGGGAATCATGATCCATGATCTCTACCCCCTGTTTTCGCAGGGACAGGATCAGGCCGTTCAGGGCATCAGTATCATCATCTCCCTCGGGAAACGCTTCCATCAGGTCTTCAATAGATAGGAAACCTTGCGAATCGGCGCGTTCCAACAGCACCTCAACCGCGTGCTCGGTTCTTTTGCCCTGACGTTCGCTGGCCATCTAATTCTCTCCCAAAGGCCAGTCCGCATTATTCTTTTTTGTCCATCCCACCTTGTTCAAAAAAATCATACTAGACCGTTTCTTTGCCTTCAATGTCTTCATGCTCTGGTGGATTGGTTTGATGTTCACAGGTCGCATAGTTCAAGTTAGTTCCGCAAACAACGCAAAGACCTTTGCAGTCGGGTTTGCATAACCGCTTGATAGGCAATGCCAGGATCAGGTATTCTCGATAAAGCGGCCTGAGGTCAATATAACCATCAGCGGGAAGGATCAAATCCGTTTCTTCCCGAGTTCGTGATGGGAATTGGTATAATTCCTCAAAGTCAAAATTGACAGATAGGAAGAAATCCTTGAGACAGCGAACGCAATTCGTTTCAACCTCTGCCGTCCCTTCAACTTGTAAAAGAAGTCCCTCACTGGTACGTGAACCGATGATCCGGCTTTGTAGGTCATCAACAAGCAGGTCATCAAGTTCTAAATGTTCAGCTTCAACGAATATTTCACGACTATAACCGATGGGTTTGTTGTAGAAGTACCCAACACTTAGCCGTAACGGGTTATCTCTATTGTTCACAATTTTAAATTCTAAAGGTCTATTGGGTAAGAAATCAACACGGGTTGAATTATAACACGCCGAAAAACGACCGTCAACGCAAATCAGAGTTATTATATCAACTTTATGGAGGTCAATAATGAAAAAAACCTTACTAGTTGCCTCAGCCAATCCTGAAAAAGTCCTTGAAATCAAGGCCATTCTGAATTCGCCGGGCTTGAACATCATTTCTGCTAAGGATGCCGGGATCACACTCAAAGTGGCAGAGACAGGTCAAACCTACGAGGAGAATGCCTGGCTCAAAGCGGACGCTTATCAAAAAGCCTCGGGGATGATCGTCCTGGCGGATGATTCCGGGCTGGAAGTAGATGCCCTCAACGGCGAACCGGGGATCTATTCCGCCCGTTATGCCACCATTCCCAATGCCAGCGATGCAGATCGGCGGCGTTACCTCCTGCAACAGCTCCAGGGGAAACCAGAGCCCTGGTCCGCCCATTTTCACTGCACCGCCGTCCTGGCTTCACCTCAGGGGCACTTGGCCTTGTCGGAGGGCCGTTGTGATGGGCTGATCATCCCTGAGGAGCGGGGAACGGGCGGCTTTGGGTATGACCCAATATTCTTCATCCCGGAAGAAGCCGGTACCATGGCCGAACTGACTGAAGAACGGAAGAACCAGATCAGCCACCGAGCGCGGGCTTTGCAAACTTTATTACCTGCCATCCAAAAGCATTTTCCGCTCGATTAGCCCTCAACCATCATGTTAAGTAGAAAAAGCCAGGGCAAGCCCTGGCTTTCTTATTTTCCATATGATCTACCAGCGGTTCTTGTGAATCCGGGTTTGGTCAAAGCGATTTGTCGGTTCCGGGGTTAAAGCCGGATGACCAACCGCAACCAGCGTAACCGGCCGGATATCGGCAGGGAGCTTCACCAACGCCTGCAGCCCCTTAACTCGAACAGCGTCGGGGAACACACCCAACCACACAGCCCCCAAGCCCATCCCATGAGCTGCCAGCAGGATATTCTCCGTCGCGGCGGAACAATCCTGGATCCAATAAGCCCGTTTGCTTTCCAGCTTGCGGTCACTGCAAACCAATATCGCCATTGGGGCATATTTGAGCATCTGGGCATTCCGGTGAAATTCCGGGATCTTATGCAGGACCTCGGGGTCATCAATCACGATGAAATGCCAAGGCCGCTCATTCTTGGCAGAAGGCGCCTGCATTCCAGCCTTCAACAAAGTTTCGACATCCGCTTCACTGACAGGGTCTGAACGAAAATCCCGCACACTACGGCGGGTCATAATAGCTTTTAATGTTTCCATCACACGCTCCTACTCATTACGATTAAAAACAATGGCATCTACATAAATATCCATATAGTCTGGGACCGTCGTCAGTTCGATATACGTCATCCGGTCCAGCAGAGCCTCGGCTTCACGGCGGCTCTTGGCATTGAGCACCATCATCTGCGCCCCAATCCCAGCTGCATTGCCAATCTGCATATATCGATCCCGTTGCAAGCTGGGGAACAACCCGATTTTGACCGCGCTTTCCAAATTGAGATAGGTGCCAAAAGCACCCGCCACCAGGAAATGGTCAATTCCATCGGGAGTCGTCCCGGTCTGTTTCAATAATACCTCCACGCCTGAGCGAATGGCAGCCTTTGCCAATTGAATCTCACGTATGTCGCTGCGGGTCACCAAAATCGGCTTTCCGGTCCCGGATTGTTCAGCAGTGACCAATTCGATCGCGCCACCCTGAGGATGGTCAACATGGCGGAAGGCTTTTTCGGTGAACCGACCGGCTTCATCAATCTGTCCGGATTCCAACAATTCTGCGACCACGTCGAGGATGCCCGATCCGCATATGCCAACCGACGCCAAGCCATCCACCGTGGCAATATGCCAATCGCCATCATAGAACTGCGCCCGTTCAATAGCGCCGGGTACCGCGCGCATCCCGGCCTGAATATGAGCGCCTTCAAAGGCCGGCCCTGAGGCGCAGGAGCAACTGACCAATCTGCCATCACGGGAGAGACTGATCTCTGTGTTGGTACCGATATCCAGAGCAATCGCCGTCCCAGGCAGCTGGTGCAGCCGGCTGGCCAAAAGCATGGCGACATGATCCGCGCCAACATAACCGGCAATATTTGGTGGCAGGTAAACCAGAGCACCTGGTGCCCCATTCAGTCCAATGGCACGGGCAGGAAAGCGCATCGATTGGGCAACCGCAGCAACATAGGGCGCCTCACCTAGCTGCCGGACTGGCAGTCCGGCAAAGAGATGGTGCATCGCTGTGTTCCCCACAACCACAATATCCATGACCTGGTCAACCATGACACCAACGGAGTCACAAAGTTGGGCAATCGAGGTATTGAGAGTTTCCACCACCCTGCGCTGCAGAGACAAGCGGTCAGCCTCACTTTGGTTGGCATAGGCAATCCGAGCTACCACATCCTCGCCATAGGCGATCTGAGGGTTCATGGCGCCCTGGCGGGCAATAGTCTTGCCGGTGGCAAGGTCAACCAGGAAGATCGCCATCTTGGTGGTACCAATATCCACAGCCACGCCGAAAGGATGTACAATCGGCTCAAGCATGCCGATGACTGCGCCCTCATCACTGAGCACGACCGGACCATGCCAGTCATTCTGCCGCATCTTCTCAGATAAATAAGCCATCACAGAGGGCTCCGCTTGGGGAACATCTCCCTTTTCCGCTAGAACATCGGTCAAGCGCTTCCAATCGGCACGGAGGTCCGTCAGGCTGGGTGGATCAAGCCACACAAATTGGGCCTTTATGGCTGGCGCCAAGGGAATGAATTGAGCAGCGCCTTCCAATTGCAGCCGTTGGGTGGCTGTCAGCGACTCAGGGGGAATTTCAAGTTTAATATTATTTAAGGGAAAAGCCTGGCAGGCCAACCGCCAGCCATTAGCCAATTCTTCAGGGGTAAAAGCCTTCTTTTCAGCCGCTGTCAGAGGCGATAACGTGCCGGAAATCAGGCGAACCTGACAGGACCCACAGACACCCACCCCGCCGCAGACAGCCGCCAGGGCAATCCCGGCTTGCTGGGCTGCCGCCAACAGGCTTTGGGCCTGGTCCGCGTCCACCCGTTTTCCAATCGGTTCAAAATCAATCTGAAAGAGCGTCATGCGCTCACCTTTTTGACATTACCAATAGAGAGTGTTCTCACAAGGCTGTGATCCGTTTAATGTTTATACCCAATCATCCGCAGGAAGTCCTTGCGCCATTGGATGCCATCCTCATCCTCAATGCCTTCCGGTCGCTTGCCATCCGCCACGCCCAGGATCGCCCGTCCCTCGCCGACATCCATCACAACCACATCAGTTGTGTTGGCTGTGGCGCAAAAGATCTGGCAGACCTCGGGGACACTCTTGATCGCGTTGAGGATATTGATCGGATAGAAACCTTCCCCCAGGAAAATAATGAAGGAGTGCCCGGCGCTGAGCTCATAGGCATTTTGCTTTGCCAATTCGATCATCGCGTCATCCGTCCCACTCCAACGCACCAGGCAGGCACCTGAGGCTTCACAAAATGCCAACCCAAACTTTATTCCTGGTACACTGCTGACGAGGACCTCATGAATATCCTCAACGGTTTTGATGAAATGCGACTGTCCCAGGATGAAATTGATATCCTCTGGTTTCTGAATGCGAATATTCTTGATTTCCATAGAGCGTGCTCCTTTCAGGTTTATAAAAATTTTAACACACTTCACAGTTCTATCAGGGGGTCTGGTAGAAACAAACCTTAGGACTTTCTTTCCTAATAAGAGGCTATCCAAAAAAAAGACGCCTCATAAGACGTCTTTTCTCATTGAAAATTGTTCATTGATTATTCCGCATATAGCTTGCGGTGTACCGTAGAAAGCGCTTGGACCTGTTCGCCGGCGTGATACGAGGAACGCACCAGCGGTGAGCTTTCCACCCATTTAAAGCCCAAGCCAAGTCCGTATTCCTTTAGCGCTTCAAACTCATCCATTTCATAATAGCGCTTGATTGGCAGGTGCTTTCGGCTGGGCTGCAGATACTGCCCAATTGTCAGAATATCCACGCCCCAATCATTCAGGTCTCGCATGGTGGATTGGACCTCTTCAAAGGTCTCACCCAGACCAACCATAATACCGGATTTGGTCAGGACATCCGGCTCCAGCTTGCGGGCATGGGACAGGATCTTTTCAGACCATTCATATCTATCCTGGGGCTGTACCTGCTTGAAAAGCCGTGGTACCGTTTCCACATTGTGATTAAGGATCTCCGGCCGGGCAGCCATCACGATCCGCAGGGCTTCAATGCTCCCTTTGAAATCGGGGATCAAAACTTCCACGGAACAACCGGGCAGCAACTGGCGGATGCGACGGATGACCATTGCGAAGATTGGTGCGCCACCATCGCGGCGTTCATCCCGATTCACACTGGTGATCACCGCGTGTTTCAGGTTCATCTTCATGACGGCCTGCGCCACACGTTCCGGCTCGTGCCAGTCCATTATTTCCGGACGGCCGTGTTTGACATCACAAAAGCCGCAGGTACGGGTGCATACATCACCCAGCATCAGAAAGGTCGCCGTGCCGCTCCCCCAGCATTCACCCATATTTGGACAGCCCGCTTCCTCACAAACTGTGTGAAGCGACTTGCTCCGCATGAGGTGCTGTAAATTTTTATACGTTTCACCACTTGGTGCTCGAACCTTGAGCCAACTGGGCCGGCGCAAGGGTGTGGTGTCCATTGTTTCGGGATTTATTCTATCTCTGGTCGGATTTGTCGGCATTATACCTCCACGGAAATTATACCATTGGGGGTTTTAGGTGACAATCAGACCAGAGAAGGGATTATGCAGTGATTATTTCATTCAGGCATTCATTGCGGGAACAACCACCCACATAACCAGATAGATCCAGAAGCCAGCCGTACCTGTAAGAGCCAGGAAGACAAACAGCAGCCGGATTAGAGTCGGGTCCGCATTAAGATAATCCGCCAGCCCGGCGCACACGCCGCCGATCATGCCGTTATCCGTATTTCGATACAATTTTTTAGGTTCATTCATTGTTTTATTACTCCTTTACCTAGATTTACGGGGTTTGGGCGAAAAAGTTGCACCTTTTCATGTTCTCCGGGGGCATTCCCAGTAAATCCGGGAAGTGGTATAAAATAGAACAATACTGACCACACAAAGGCGATTAATGGACTATCCAAAGACAACCTGGCGCTTAATCGAAGATTCCCCTACAAAAGGTGCCTTGAATATGGCAGTGGACGAGGCAATCCTCGAATCAGTCTACACTGGCGATTCCCTCCCCACCTTGCGGCTGTATGCCTGGGAGCCTGCCTGCCTGTCATTGGGCCATGTCCAGGCCTTCGCTGAAGTGAATACGGAAGCTTTGAAGCAAAACGGGTGGGATGTCGTTCGGCGGCCCACCGGTGGACGGGCCATCCTGCATGTGGATGAACTCACCTATTCTGTGATTGCCCCAAAATCGGAGCCTCGGGTTAGCGGCGGTGTGTTGGAAAGTTATTTACGCCTGTCACAGGCTCTTCTCCAGGCCTTGAAGCTCCTGGGGCTCAGCCCCGAAGCTAACGAAAATAAACCGGTAACGGACCCCAAAAAGCCCAATCCAGTCTGTTTTGAGGTGCCCTCCAACTACGAGATCACGGTCGGCGGCAAGAAGCTGATCGGTTCGGCCCAGGCCCGCCGAAATGAGGGCATCCTTCAACATGGCGCTCTGCCGCTGCATGGCGACCTGACCCGGATCATCTCCGCACTCAAATTCAGGGATGATGCCGCTCGTGACAGGGCTTCTGATAGGTTGTTGGCACATGCCACCACGGTTGAGAGCGTCTTGGGCACTGCCCCAACCTGGCAACAAGCTGGTGAGGCCTTCAAACAAGCCTTCTCCGATGTCTTGAACCTGGAGCTGGTTCCAGATGAACTTTCCAGCAGAGAAAACGAACGAGCTGCTGAACTCGTTCAAGAGAAATATGCCAATGCAAATTGGACGGAACGGATTTGAGGTCATGAAGAAACGCAACATCAAACAACTCGCCTACACCCTTCTGTTGATAGCCCTGCTCATCAGCGTGACGGGCTGCAATGGCTCAGCTATCACCGAAGAACCTACATCCATTCCCACGGAAGTTGCCTTGCTGGCAACTGAACCCGGACCAACATCCACCCCGCGGCCAACGCCCACCCCCACCGAAGCGCCGCTTGGCCAGGCAGCTAACCCAATCATCATGGGTTTTGTGCTCAAGCCGGAACAAACCGATGCCATTGATGCCGCCCAGGAGATCGTCAGCCTGATTGAGTCTGATACGAACCTGGCATTGAAGAGCGCGATCTACCCGGACTTCCTCAGCCTCTCGACCGCTATTCTGAATGGCGATGTCCACCTTTTCTGGCTGGATCCACTGGAATACCTTTACTTGAACAGCCAGGGTGCGGCTGATGTGATGCTGGTCACCAATCACCTCGGCGTTTATGCCTATGGTGTCCGGTTCCTGGCGAAAACCAACCGGGGCTTCACAAGTTTTTATGATGCTGACCTCGACGAGAGTTACGGTGACACACTGGCTGCACTCCAGCAATTTGCCGGCACCCGGCCCTGTTTCATCAATGACCAATCTTTGCCTGGCTATTTTGTTCCCCTTGGGCTGCTTAACAACACCAGCACGCCCACCCTCGACCCCGTTTTTGTCTATGACTACAGCGCGGTTATCCGAGCCCTCTACATCGGAGGGATCTGCGACTTTGGCGTCAGTTACGCCCTGATCGGGGATGCCCGCACCGCCAGCGATGTCCAATGGGACCTCCCGGATGCGGAAAGCATGGTCGGCGTGGTCTGGCAGAGCGAGGGGATCATCCCCAACCTCAATTTATCCGTCTCACCGCAATTACCACTAACCTTGCAGGTTCAATTGCAAGAGGCCGTTCTGGATCTCGCAGACGCTCCTGAGGAGCTGGTCCGACTCTCATCCGCCCTGAATTATGACATCGGTGCCCTGAAAGTCGAATCGGACAGCTTCTATACCGCCCTGAGATCCTTCCTAGGCCTGCTGGGTCTGGATTACCAAAGCCTGACGCAATACAAATAAAACAATAGAAGATAACTATGCGAAAATTTCTTAGATCATTTTTCCATATCGTAATCTACACCGCCATTGGAGCCTTCTTCCTGATGGGCTTCCTGCGCGTTGGCATGCTCATCTTCGCCTGGCCGCGCACCAAAATCGTTGACGACTCCCGCTCCGCACCTGTGGCGCTGGTCCTTGGTGCCGGGCTTAACCGGGACGGTACAGCCGGAGTCGTGCTGCAGGATCGGGTTGAGACCGCCGCCGATCTCTATTTCGCCGGCAAGGTCGAGAAACTGCTGATGAGCGGTGATAACAGCACGGTTTATTATGACGAACCCACGGCTATGCTGGAATATGCGCTTTCCCTGGGCGTCCCCGCAGAAGACATCGTTCTGGATTATGCTGGTCGCCGCACCTACGATTCCTGTTACCGCGCCAAAGAGATCTTTGGTGTGGATGATCTGATCGTGGTCACGCAAGCCTTTCACCTCCCCCGCTCGATATTCCTCTGCAATGCCTTTGGCATCAACGTAACGGGCACGCCGGCAGATGATGCCAACTATCGCCTGAGAAACTATACCTATTGGTGGGTTCGGGAGATAGCTGCCACACAGGTCGCCTATTGGGACGTGCTGATTACGCATCCCACCCCCATCCTCGGGGACCCCGAGCCGATCTTCTCCACCAACTGATCCGCTCTCTCACCTCAGATAAACTAAAATTGCCAGGACTGGCATCAATATTGCAAGCAAAGGATCATATGATGAACAGAGATGAAGCCTACAACATCGTCACCGAGTACGTTAAGAATCCCAACCTCATCAAGCACATGTTGGCGGTGGAAGCCGCCATGCGATTCTACGCCCGGAAATTCGGCGAAGACGAGGAAAAATGGGCGATGGCGGGGCTGCTTCACGACTTTGACTGGGAGATCCACCCCACCATGGAAGAACATCCATTGGCCGGGGAACCCATCCTGCGTGAAAAAGGCGTCTCAGAAGAGATCATCCACGCCGTCATGTCACATGCCGATCATACCGGCGTTCCGCGGGAGACCTTGATGGAAAAAACCCTCTTCGCCTGCGATGAACTGACCGGATTAATCACGGCTGTGGCCCTGGTGCGGCCTTCCAAGGCGCTCTATGACCTCAAGGCCAAATCCGTCAAGAAGAAATGGAAAGACCACTCCTTCGCTGCCGGTGCTAACCGTGAAGAGATGGAAAAAGGCGCTGAGGAATTGGGAATTGAGCTTTGGGAACATGTCTCCAACGTTATCCAGGCAATGGACGCCATTGCCGATGACCTAGACCTGGCAGGTTCCCAGGAGAAAGACCAGTAATGGTGTAACTATGACCCTGACCGGTAAAGGTTATTACATCCACGTTGTTAAGAACTGCGAAAACGGTGATCCGAATAAGATCGCCTCATTAGCGCGGGAAGCCAACCTGAGCCATGTGTTGGTGAAGATCGCAGACGGCGCTTTTCCTTATAATGTCGATCTTGACAGCGGCTATGACTATGCCAAACCAGCCATCAAGAAGCTTCAGGCGCAAAATATCCAGGTTTGGGGCTGGCAATATGTCTATGGCGACTACCCCGGTCAGGAAGCTGAAATCGCGGTCAAACGTGCCCTTGAATTGGGCATCGATGGCTTTGTGGTGAACGCTGAAATTCAATATGAAAACAAAGCCAAGGCTACCGCAGCAAAAAAGTACATGACGATCCTCAGGAATAACCTTGGTAAGATCCCAATCGCCCTTTCATCCTATCGTTACCCCTCCTATCACATCAATCTCCCCTGGGAGAGCTTCCTAGAACAATGCGACTACAACATGCCCCAGGTCTATTGGGTGAAATCACATGACAACGCCGGGGAACAGCTCAGACGTTGTGTGAATGAGTTTGAGAAGATCAAACCATTCCGCCCGATCATCCCGACTGGTCCAACCTATAAGGAATCAGGTTGGGTGCCAACCAAAGCGGAAGTCGTTGACTTCATGCTCACGGCCAAACAGATGGGCTTGAGCGCGGTGAACTTCTGGTATTGGGATGGCGCCCGCCGCTATATGCAGGAATTCTGGGATTTGGTTAAGAATTATCAATACACCGATCCCATCCCTGTGGTGAGCCAACCCAATAAATTCATCGCAGCGCTGAACGCTCACAACACCGAAGAAGTGCTGAAGCTTTATGCCAATAATGCCGTGGTGATCCGACCAGAAAAGGCCATTCAAGGCAAAGAAGCCATCCAGAAATGGATAGCTTCTCAATTAGAAACCTATAAAGCTGGGACATTCAAGCTGCTCAGCGAATCTCAGGATGAGAATGTGCATTCCTTCCACTGGGAAGCCCAGTCAAATTCAGGTGATCTGGTCCGCGGCCATGACACGCAGGGCCTTGTCGAGGACAAGATCAGTTATCAATACGCGTTTACAAAACTGGTCTAATCCTACTTTTCCAAGAACCTCAAAACTAAACCATATCCAAAGGGACGGTCATTTCAACGATTTGATCGCCCTTTTTCACGTCAATGATACTGACACCCTTTTGCGTCCGTTTGCAGCTGGGCGCATCTGAGACATGTACCAGGCGGCTGGCGGCATCCTTGAAGTGCACCACGCCGTTATGAGTCTTCAGCCCTATCATCATCCCGGCGACCTGCTCCTCATCCGGGAGCTTCCAGGCAATCACGCCCAGGCCATAACGTCCCTGGACCGGGAATTCATCCGGATCAATCCGTTTGCCATTACCGAGGTTGGAGACGAATAGGACATCGCCCTTACGGGAAGCGATCCCCGCCCCCACCACTTCATCCCCATCACGCAGCTTGATGCCGTTCACGCCAGCAGCCACCAGGCCCATTGATCGGACTTCCTCTTCTGAGAAGCGGATGCCCATGCCGCTCTTGGTGCCAATCAGGATGTCTTCATTTCCTTTGGTCAAGAACAGCGAAAGCAGTTCGTCACCGGCATTGACCTTGACCAGAGTGAAGAGATGTGCGGAAGGCCCAGGCAGCTCGCTCAGGAGAGATCGCTTCACCATCCCCTGTTGAGTGACACTAAAGATATAGCCATCCTCTTCGTTCTGTTCCGGTGGTATCGAAACCAACAGCTTGATTTTAGCCTTTGAGTCGAATGATGTGATTGAGGAAACTAAAACGCCTTTATCCAGGTCGTTGGCAATCGGCAAGGCGTGCACATGCAATGCCGCTGCCTCACCATTATCAGCAACGATGTAAACCGTTTGGTGAGTGGTTGTATGCAGCACCATCTTTGGCGCGCCGATGCCCCATTGGCGGAAGGATTTACCATCACTTGTGCGGGCAATCCGGTTATCCGGTGAAATAGCCACCCAAACCTGTTCCTCGGGCATCACATCGGATGTCGTCAGCAGGTTCACCGCCGTTTCACCCTCTTCCATCTGGATGATTTGCGTCCGCCTGGGGTCTGAGTATTTTTCCTTCACTTCTTTCAATTCATCGATGACCACACCCCGCATCTTCTTGGGCGATTTGAGCAGGTCCTTAAGCTCTTTAATCCGCTTGGTCACCTCTTTATATTCGTCCTCGATCTTCTTCCGTTCCAGGCCAGCCAGACGCCGGAGAGGCATATCCAGGATCGCCTGGGCCTGAATTTGGTCGAGGTTGAACTTCTTCATTAGGTTGGTCCGGGCGGTTTCCACCCGCTGCGAACGCCGGATCGTTTCAATCACTTCATCTAGATTCTCAAGCGCAATCAGATACGCTTTGAGAATATGCTGGCGCTCTTCAGCTTTTCGGAGTTCATGTTCACTTCGCCGTTTGATGACTTCCAGGCGGTGATCAGCATAAACTTTCAGGGCCTGTTTCAAGGTGAGTTTATGCGGCTCACCCTTCACCAATGCCAGCATGTTAATGCCAAAAGTTGACTGCATGTTGGTGCGCTTATATAAGGTCTTCAGCACCTCTTCGGGGTTAGCGGTCTTGGTCATCTCGATCACAATCCGCATCCCCTGGCGGTCCGATTCGTCCCGCAGGTCACTGACCCCATCCAACGTCCCATCCCGCACCAAATCCGCCACTTTCTCGATCAGTGAGGATTTGTTGGTCATATAGGGCAGTTCTGTCACAATGATCCGCTTGCGACCGCGGCTCATCTCTTCCAGCCTAACTCGAGCGCGGATCTTCACCCGCCCTTTGCCGCTGCCATAAGCCTGAGCCAGCGTTTCAGTCCGGTCATCGGTGATAATCAAGCCGCCGGTCGGGAAATCCGGGCCCTTGATGAAAGCCATCAGATCTTCCACACCAATCTCATCGATCTTGGACCAGTTTTCCAACATCATCACCAGAGCATCCACCACCTCGCCCAGGTTATGCGGCGGGATGTTGGTGGCCATGGCCACAGCGATACCTGAGGAACCATTTACTAATAAATTGGGGATAGAAGCAGGAAGGACGTCCGGCTCCGTCAAAGAGCCGTCAAAGTTTTCTGAGAAATCGACCGTCTCCATCCGCAACTGATTGAGGATATCCATGGAAACATCGGTCAGCCGGGCCTCAGTGTAACGCATAGCCGCCGGTGGGTCACCATCGACCGAGCCAAAGTTACCCTGACCCTCCACCAGCAGATATCTCTGGGAGAAGTCCTGCGCCAGCCGCGCCATGGTCTCGTAAACCGCCATATCGCCATGCGGGTGATATTTACCTAACACTTCACCGACGATCCTGGCAGATTTCTTATAAGAGGTATCCGGACGCAATCCCATGTCATACATGGCATAAAGAATACGGCGTTGAACAGGTTTCAACCCATCCCGCGCATCAGGCAGGGCCCGCGAAACGATTACGCTCATTGCGTAATCAAGATAGGACTGCTGCATTTCTTCGTTGATATTAATCGGTCGTACAGTTCCAGTTTCAGGGCTCATAGACACTCCTCCAGCCCTATCTTATACTCAACCAAGATGGGCGTCAAGAAAACCGGTAAGATAGAGAACATTTGTTTCATTGTAACATAAAATCCCGAGGGGCTACCTCGGGATCTTAAATTATTAGGTTGTAAAAGCGTTTACTCGATGATCTCTAATTCGTCTTCATCCTCATCATCATCAAGTTCATCTTCGAGTGCTTCTTCGTCATCGAGTTCTTCTTCCAATTCCTCGTCTTCAATCTCATCGAGATCATCAACCAGGAAATCATCCTCTGGGTCCTCATCAAAGAGGTCCAAAACCCGACCTTCCAAAGCCTCACCAGTGGGTTCTTCGCCAGGTGTCTCATCTGAGAACTGCCCCGGTTCAAAACCTGTACCGGCGGGGATCAGCTTACCGATCATGATGTTCTCTTTCAGGCCATAGAGCGGATCCGAACGGGAGGCCACCGCAGCGGCGGAGAGCACCTTGATGGTGTGCTGGAAGGATGAAGCGGAAAGGAACGAATCGGTTTCCAGAGCGGCCTTCGTCACACCCAGCAAAACTTCGATGTAACGAGCAGGTTTCTTGCCCTGGGCAACGAGTTCCTCATTCACACGGCGGATCTCCAGGCGGGCAGCCAGGTCCTGCGGCAGGTAGTGGGAATCACCCGGGCGGATGATCTGCACTTTACCCAGCATCTTGTGAATGATGACTTCGAAGTGTTTATCGTTGATGTTCTGACCCTGAGTCCGGTAAACCTGCTGGATCTCACGGAGCAGATATTGCTGACAAGCATCCCGGCCTTTGATGCGCAGGATGGTGTGCGGGTTCAGCGAACCTTCGGTCAGCGGTTGACCGGCTTCGATCTTTTCACCGTCCTGAACGATCAGGCGGGAGGTGGTCGGAATGTCATATTCCTCTGTTTCCTTGACCTCGTACGAAACGATCACTTTGCCGCTTTCAATACGGACACGACCGGCGTGCTGGGCTTTGATGACAGCGTCATCCTGAGTCGCCAGTTCGGCACCAGCTTCAACTTCGTCCTCTTCCTTGACGGAGACTTTCCAGCCCTTCGGGATTTCATATTCATCTGAGACCATTTCACTGTGGTCCAGGCGAACAACCCGTTGGTCGGTGTATTTTTCAGAGAAGATCACATGAGCTGTCCCGGCAATCCGGGAGATGATCGCTTCACCTTTCGGCGCCTTGCGAGCTTCGAACAACTCTTCAACACGGGGGAGACCGGTTGTGATGTCACCACCGGCGGCCACACCACCGGTATGGAACGTCCGCAGGGTCAGCTGCGTACCAGGCTCACCAATGGACTGAGCTGCCACAATACCCACTGTGGAACCAAGTTTGACCTTGTCACCACGGCCCAAATCCACGCCATAGCAGCTGGCGCAAATACCGTGAACCATTTCACAGGTCAGAGGTGAGCGCACTTTGATTTTCTGCACGCCAGCGTTGATGACCTTTTTAACATTCTCGTGGGTCAGGAGTTCATTCGCCTCAAAGATGATCTCACCTGTCTTGGGATCAATCACCCGCTCAGCCAAAACACGACCATAAATCCGCTCGGACAAGGATTGTCCGGCGACATCATCTTCTGCATTGATCCAAATACCATTGGTTGTGCCACAGTCTTCTTCATTGACAATCACATCCTGGGCCACATCGACCAAACGGCGGGTCAGGTAACCGGCATCCGCAGTACGGAGGGCGGTATCGGCCAAACCCTTGCGGGCACCGTGGGTGGAGATGAAGTACTCAAGAGCATTCAGACCTTCACGGAAGTTGGAGCGAATGGGCATCGGGATAATACGTCCGGCAGGGTCTGCCATCAAGCCACGCATACCAGCGAGCTGGGCAATGGAGTTGAAGCCACCTTTGCTGGCGCCGCAGTTAGCCATGGTCGCCAGGTCACCGGTCGGGTCAAGGGATTCCTTCACCTTAGAAGCCACCGCATTGGTGGTATTCTGCCAGATCTCGATCGTTTTCTCGTCGCGTTCCTGCTCGGTCAGCAAACCACGGCGGAAGTCTCGGGTGATCACATCAACATTGTTCAGGGCTTCCTGAATGATCTCCTGCTTTTGCGGAGGAACGGTGATGTCAGCAACCGCAATGGTGGACCCAGAACGGGTCGCATATTGGAAACCAACTTCTTTGATCCGGTCAGCGATAATACAGGTTTCTTCCTGACCGCAAACTTCGTAAGTTTCGGCGATCAAGTCTTTCACGCCGCCCTTATCCAGTTCGCCATTAAAGAAGCGCATCCGTTCAGTCAGCGCGTTGTTGAAGAGCACCCGCCCCACTGTGGTCTCAATGATACGCACCTCAGATTCAGGCAGTCGCTGGTTCATTTCGTCATACCAGGTTTCAGTCTGGATCTTGATCTGGGCGTGGATATCAATCTGGCCCATCTCATAAGCCATCTTGACTTCGTCAATATTGGAAAAGATACGACCATGGCCCTTGAATTCCTGATCAATGAACATAGTCAGGTAATAAACACCCAACACCATATCCTTGGAAGGGCTGATGATCGGTTCGCCGTTGGCAGGCTTCAAGAGGTTCTTGGTAGCCAACATCAACTCGCGGGCTTCCGTCACGGCTTTTTGTGAAAGCGGAACGTGGACAGCCATCTGGTCGCCATCGAAGTCAGCGTTGAAAGCGGTTGTGACCAGGGGGTGCAACTGAATGGCGCTGCCTTCCACCAGGATCGGCTCAAAAGCCTGGATACCCAAGCGGTGGAGGGTAGGAGCACGGTTCAACAGCACGGGACGGTCTTTGATCACCTCTTCCAGGGTCTCCCAAACCTCAGGACGGTTGCGCTCAATGAAGCGGCGAGCGCCTTTGATGTTCGCAGCATATTCCTGCGAAACCAGGCGGGAAATCACGAAGGGGCGATAGAGTTCCAATGCCATGGTCTTAGGCAGACCGCATTGGTGTAATTTCAGATAGGGGCCGACCACGATCACGGAACGACCGGAGTAGTCCACACGTTTACCCAACAGGTTCCGGCGGAAGCGGCCCTTCTTACCTTTGAGCATATCGCTCAGGGAGCGCAGTTCACGCCGCCCACGGCGGGAGAGTGCCTTACCGCGCTGGGAGTTGTCGATCAGTGAGTCAACAGCTTCCTGGAGCATACGCTTCTCATTCCGAACGATCACGTCCGGAGCGCCCAGTTCCAATAGCCTCTTAAGGCGGTTGTTGCGGTTGATCACACGGCGATAAAGGTCGTTCAGGTCGGACGTCGCAAAACGACCGCCATCCAACTGCACCATTGGGCGCAGGTCAGGAGGGATCACCGGCAGAACGGTCATAATCATCCATTCCGGCTTATTGTTGGAGCGGCGGAATGATTCGATGATGCTCAAACGGCGGGTAGCCTTTTTACGTTTTTGTTTACTGCGGGTGGTTCGGATTTCTTCCCAAAGTTCCTCGGACATCGCGTCCAGGTCAATCCGCTTGAGGATGTCATAGAAGGCTTCCGCACCCATGTCGGCTCGGAAAACCTGACCCCAGCGTGATTTCAAATCACGATAGCGAGATTCGCTTAGGAAGGTAAAGGGTTCCAACTCATAAAGTTCATCGCGCAAATTGGCCGACTCAGTCTGGGTTTCCTCAGCCTGATCTTCCAATGCGTTGCGCAGTTCTTCCATTTTCAATTCGGTGGTCGCTTTGACTTCTTCCTTGCGGATTTTGATCTTCTCAATTTCGCGGCCGCGTTCTTCCTTAAGATCGGATTCAAGGTCTTCCATCATTTCCTTGACGATCTTCTGGACTTCAATCAGATGAGCGGAGGTCACTTCATCGCCTGCTTCGACAATCAACGTCTCATTGTCGAAAGCGTTGAAGGTGATCGCCTTGCGGATCTTCTTACCCATCCGGGTCGAGATCTCGCTCTCCAGCCGCTGACCTTCTTTAATGACTGGGTCAATCCGGCTGCCGATTTGTTCGTCATAACTTTCTTCCATCGCCTGACGTTCTACATCCAGTGCTTTCAGGTCAATATCGCGTTTCTTCTTAACGTCAGCGATCTGATTGTTGATCTGCTCACCGAGTTCACGTTCGGAAAGGCTGATCTCATCCTCAAGTCGCTTGAGGGCCTTTTGGCGGGCATCCTCATCAACGTAAGTGACGATATATTGGGCGAAATAGAGCACACGGTCCAGGTTCCGGCGGGAGATGTTGAGCATCAAGCCCAGGAAAGAAGGGATCCGGCGGGTATACCAGATATGTGCAACGGGGGCGGCCAATTCGATATGGCCCATGCGTTCACGGCGGACAGCCGAACGAGTGACTTCCACACCGCACTTGTCACAAACAATACCCTTATAACGAGGGTTCTTATACTTACCACAATAACATTGATAATCACGGGTGGGGCCAAAAATGGCTTCGCAGAACAATCCGTCCTTCTCTGGACGAAGACGCCGATAGTTAATGGTCTCAGGTTTCAAGACTTCGCCATACGACCAGCTACGAATAACCTCAGGAGAGGCAAGTCCGATTCGTAGCGCTTTTAATCCCTTTGTTTCCACTAGGAGCCTCCTATAAAGAAATGGAAATCGAGTCGTGCATTAATGCGTTAACGCGAGAAAAACCTAGAGAAACTGGATTTTTCTCAGGTGTTTTCAATTGGGGAAGGTTTTCCTTTTCGATGCATGCAAACGGTAATTATAACAAATTAATATATAGTTTGTCAACCAACTTGAAGCATCAATTCTACCATGTCGCCCCCTGATTGTCCAGTCAATCGCTCTTTTTGGACTGTTTTAGTGGAATCTGCAGGTAGAAACTGCTTCCTCGACCCAATTTGCTCTCAAACCACACCTTTCCCCCGTGCCGTTCAGCAATGGATTTGACAATCGCCAGGCCCAGGCCGCTCCCCGACCGCTCTTCCACGCCCACCTTGCTCTCAGCGTGATAAAAACGCTTGAAGATCTTGCGCTGATCCAACGGCGCAATCCCGGGGCCAAAATCCTCTACTGTGAGCACCACTGCCTCTCCCTGTTTCTGCGCTTTCAAGTTGATCCGGCCTTTATTGGATGAATATTTGATTGCATTATCAACCAGGTTCTTCAAAGCCTGAACCAGGAAAGCCGCATCAGCCTCCACCATCATCGGTTCATCGGGCAAGCTGACATCCAGCTCTATGTTTTTATTCTTGGCCTGTGAATCCATCGTCTCCACCACCCGGCGCACAATGTCTTCAACGGGAATCGTTTTAATCTCAAGCGCGTCGTTGGAATCCAATCGTCCCAGGTCCAGCAGGTTTTGCACCAGTGAGCGCATCTCGTCCAGGCCGGTGATGATGTTATTCAGGTAAGTCTCCTGCTGGTCATTGAGGTTACCTGCCAGCCGCAGGATCTTGGCATAGCCTTCCATCAACGTCAGCGGGGAGCGCAATTCATGTGAAACGGTTGTGACGAATTCAGTCTTGGTCGCGTCCTGCGCCTTGAAGGCCGTAACATCCTTGAAGATGGCAATCATCCCAAGAGTCCGCTCATCCACTTTTAAGGGCTCCACCAGGAGGAGATAGGCTTTTCCATCCAAGGTTCGAACCTCACGGGTCAGCGATTCACCAAAGGGCACATCAGAAACAGCTGAGAAAGCGCCCTCCCCCAACGCCCTTGCCAGAGAGACGCCCAGGGCAGCCTCTTCGGCCAATTCATGCAGTAGTCCCGCTGCGGGGTTGGCAAAGGTGATGATCCCATTCGGGTCCGTAACCAGAACGGCGTCATCCAGCGCATCGAGTACGGCTTCCAGCTGTTTACGTTGAGTCAGCGAATCATCGAAAGCTTTATGGTTCACAATTGCCGTGGCGGCCTTTTGTGAGAGGTCAATAAAGTACGAGAGTTCTTCTTCACCGAGTTCCGCTTGCCGGTCAGATGCCAGCCAGAGCGTACCCAGCAATTTGTTCTTCCAGCGCAACGGCAGAGAAACCAATAAAGCCGGTGAGGTCATCTCTTTGGTGATGTGGAAATTCCGGCTGACCTGCGCACCCCGCATCACCCACTGCCCCCTCACTCGGGTGACCGTCAGAATATCCTCATCCAACGGTGCTAACATACGGGCATCCTTGCCCATACCAAATTTCTGGTCGGGTGAGACCTGGCTGGAAGGCTGCGCTTCATTCAGCAGCACGATCCGCGCCGATGAGATGCCATGTTCCAGTGCGGCCACCAATATCACCTGGAGTGAATCTTTCAGCTTAAGTTGCCCAGTGATCCGTTCACTGACATTCAGCAGGTCCGATTGGCTCTGCAGCCGGGACTTTACGCTGGAGGTCATCTGGGTGAATCGTTTCGCCAGCGGTTTGAGGCCGGAGGAATAATGGTAATTTGGATCGGATAACGAGAGGTCGCCCAAAATGATCTTGGCCGCTTCATCCGCCAATTGTTCGGCGTCCTTGCTCAGTTGACCGAACATCAAGACTGCAATGCCGGCCTCTAGAACGATCAGCGCAAAGCCGGCCAGGACCAGCGGCGTCACTTCCTGCACAGCCTGAAGCTGGATAAGTTTGTTCGGGATGGATGCGATCACCGCCCAGCCGTTATTTCCCAGCGGCTGGAAATATTCCGAATGATGCGCGCCAGCGGCATCAACTGTTTCAAAATAAGTCGCAGTCAGGAAAGTCGAGCCGGCATAAGCTGCCGCTTCTTCATTTGGGACAGATGAATAAATGATCTGCCCAGTGCCGTTCACAACCAGCACCTCGCCTCCCGCTGCCAGTAAGCTATCTACTGAAGTAGTAATCTGCTGGAATGATTCAGAAGCGGCTAAATCGATCCGCCCCCAAAGTACACACAGGATCTTGCCCTCAGCGTTTGTCTTTGGGGCAAAGAAAACCAGGTTATTGCCAGCCTGTTCCGGCGACACAACATTTCCAGCCAAGATTTGAGTAATGGCGTTTTGTTCATCGTTAGTTGGGAAGGCTTCGTCATCTTCCAACAGTGGATACACAGCCAAAAGGGTACCATCCGAGCCAGCCAGGGCAACCTGGTCAAAGCCGGATAAGCCCGCCCACTGAGCCTCCAGTGCAAGTTGCGCATCCTCAGTGTTCAACTGAGCGGCATTCAGACCAGCGGCTGCCTGTTGAACCGCATTCTCGCCCTCGGTCAGCATCTCTGTCATGCCCTCGCCCAATGACTGTGCAGCGGTGGTCATTTCCTCCACGACGGACCGATGGGCAAATTCTCGGGCGGATTTCCACTGACCAACCACGGTAGCCGCCAATAAGACAATTGCCAATGGCAGGGCAATCAACACATAACGGAGTCCTAAATTCTGCTTAGTTGATCCCTTTTCCGCCGCTTCCGCCGAACCAACCCAGCGCTCACCGGTCACCAACTTCACCACCAGGCAGCCCGCCCCCCCCAATAGCGCCATCCCAATCAGTGACAAATACACCGGTAGGAACTGGGTGAGAGAAGAAACCATACTGGCGGCAAGGTCACCCTCAGAACCGAGGAACAAGCCCAGGAAAGTGAGCGGAAATAATACCGCCCCAGCTGCCAAGGCAGCGACCGGCGGAACACGTAATATACGGAATAGGAAACCTTGGTGTTTTTGCCGGATGGCCAGCATGAAAACCACCGCAATGGTCATAAAGAACAGCGGGGTAAATATCGAGTGGGTATCCAAATAGGCCAGCAGTACACCGGATAGCCCGGCCAGCAGAACGCTGGGGACCATGCCCAACAATCCCCCAGCCGCCATCCAGGGCAATGCTGCCAAGAACATCAAATGAGGTGCGCCTACACTGCCTTCGGTTTGAATGGGGACGCCCAGGAAAGGTGTGAAGATTAGAAGCAGGACGCTCAATAACGCCAGCCAGGCCAGCGACGCCCGATCCAGCTCAAACTGGCGGTCACGATTGCGCACAGCAATGCCAACCAACGCCACCAACCAAACCAGCCAACCAACCAATGAAATGACCGATTGGGGGATTTGAATGGAATATTCTGGCAAGAGCGGCGCGATAAATTCAGGCATTTTTCAGTCTATTGAACTTGGATAATTCATTATAGCATTAGAGCGACTCTATTCGAGACGCGATTTTATAGAAATATTCACCCCCAATAACACCAAGATGCGATTATGGTCGCTTGGCGTCCTTATCAAAGCCTTTCCAGGCCATTTGATCCAGTGGGGGTCGGAAATTCGCTTCCGGCAAGGATTTCACCTTCTCTAAGGCTTCTGCTTCCATCTGTCCAGCCTTTTCAAAGCATGCTGTGGTATATGCCAATTTTTCGGCAGGGCTGGCGGCGGAAAAATCAGGTAAATCCTTCATAAATTTCGTTTCCAGTTCAGCTTGCTCAGGTTTGAGCACATTGATCCGGATCGCATAATCCCGCAGGATCTCACGGTGGAGGTTCTCATGCTGCCACCACAGGGTCTTTTCGTCATAAGTCTCAGTCGGCGATGGCCCCAGATCAGGCAGGCCGCCCTCAAACCAGACAGGCTTAAAAACCGAAGTGCAGGGAGCAGACGTCCCCGTGACCCAGTGAGTATCACCATCTTTGGTCAAGTGGGAGATCATTGATCCCGTGGTTTGGCTGATGCGAATCGGGCCAAAACTGGCATGCATACAAACCTCCGCACCGGTGATCCCCTTACCTGGCCGCCAATCCTCGTCGGTGTCTGGACCGTGGTCCCGCAATAAGCGCATCGCAAAGGGCAAATCCACCTTGCCAACATTCGCCTGGAGGCTATCCCGGGTCTGGCAGAAACGGTGCCTGCCGGCCGCAAAGGTTGAATAAAGGAAATCACTGTAGCAAGCGCCGAAGTCGAAACCCTCTTCGTCCTTACACCAGCCCTTGGAAACCGCAAACGAGACCAGGTCATCCGAGGCCCTGTCCCAATGATTGCCAATGGTGATGATGTTGGAAATTGACCGCACATCCGTCACCCGTTCCGCCGCCCAGTGCTTGCCCGCTGTCTCAAAGACCCAGGCTGTGTCGTGGTCGGCGATCAGGCAGCTGTTATGGTAATAGATCGGATGTAATTGGCCATGATTGCCACCCTGGCCATATTTTTCTAAGAGCTCAATCATCACTTCCAGGGCCTCATCGGCAGTGGCGGCGCGTTCAAGTGCCAGCCGGAGGAAATCCATGCCGATCAGGCCGGGCTCCTTGTCATAAGGCACCTTGGTGAAGACGGCTTCATTGCCAATCACCACGCCATGTTCGTTTGCGCCCATCTCCGCGCCCCAAATCCAAAAAGGCTTAGAGAGCAGCACGGCGTTAGTTTCCCTAACTTGTGGAATCGAAATATAAGTGCACTGCACTTCCGATCCTTCGGGATGCGCCGCATGAGGGATCAGGATAAGTTCCTGTGCCTCATTCGGATCACGATCACTGTTCTTGCCAAAGATAACCGAACCGTCAGCCGTCGCTTTTTTCAGGGCAACAAATGTATCACACATGGTCCACCAATTCCTTTGCCTTCGCCAGAACATCCTCGATTCCCAGATGATCTGCATTGATAATGACAGCATCCTCAGCAGGTTTGAGGGGAGCGATTTTACGCCCGGAATCAATCCGGTCACGGTTCTTCAAGGAGTTGAGCACGATATCAAAATCAGCGTCCTCACCACGGGCCAATAATTCCTGATAGCGCCTTTCAGCGCGGACTTCTACGGAAGCGTCCAGATAGATCTTCAGGTCAGCATCGGGCATCACCACCGTGCCGATATCCCGGCCAACCATCACCACTTGGTGCTCATGAGCAATTCGGCGCTGCTGCTCGGTCATCGCATCCCGAACGGCTGCATATGTCGAAACGGGACTGACCGCGGCATTGACCTCTTCCTTGCGGATCGCCCAGGTCACATCGGCGTCATCCAGGACAACATCATAGGCGCGGCCGTCATCCACGCTGGGTGGGCGGACATCAATCCGCACCTGGTTCGCCAACAGCCCGATTCCGTCCTCATCATCAATTGCCAGCCCGTGCAGAAGTGCGGCCAACGTCAAAGCCCGGTACATCACACCGGTATCAAAATAGAGATATCCCAGTTCTTCTGCCAGAAGGCAGCCCAGGGTGGATTTGCCGGAGCCAGCCGGACCATCAATTGCAATTGTGTTCGGTCGTACCATGCGATATATTATTCCTTTAATTTGAGAACTGGGCATCGGGCATCAAATCCGTCCGAACCCAAATAATGACATTTTCAGTAATGACCGGGGCATCTCGCGTCAGCAGCCAGCCGACATAATCAAAGGCGCGCATCCCGGACCAAACCGCGTTGCTCTCCCAGACGAGGTCCTGCCCGCGATAGCCGCCAGAGATCTCCGGGATTTCCTGGTCAGATGTGATCAAAATTCCCGGCTCCGATTGCGGTACGGCATAGGAAACAAATTCAACCTTGGGATCATCCCGTAACAACCAGCGCAGACTTGGCCGGTCCACATCGGAAACAACAATCTCCACAGCACCTTTGCCGCTGGCGTTCCAGTCCACGATGTCATCAATCGTATCCCGCAGCCAGATGGTCGTCACCTGCGGTTCGTCCGGATACCAGAGTTCCCAGGAGCGTTCCGGGGCCAACCCAGTGGATTTGACGCTGAGGGCCAACAGCCCCACCACGAAGACGATGGTTAATCCCATCAGCAATCCCGGCACGGCAACTTCCTGTGACCAGCCAAAGCTGACCATCAGGACAATCGCCACCAGCAAAACTGTTCCTCCAAGTAATGCTAGGAGGTTATACACCCGTAATTCCTGCGCCAGATAAGGATTGATCATCTTGCGGAAGACAAACAGCATAAAGGCAAAAACCGCCACAATCAAAATGGTCGTTAAAGCAGAAATGCCGCGGTATTCCTCAGGCATCTGCCAGGCGAAGAACATCGTGCGGACAGTCAGCAGCCATAAGGGCGCGGTCACCCAGACGATGTCCGCTGCCGAACCCGCCGGGTAGAGCAGAATGAACACCAGACCAAATAGCCACCAGATCAGCAGGAAGATACCCAGCCGGTCCCGGACCAAAATCGCACGCACACTGCCCCAAAGCCCAATGATCAGCGCTTCCACCGTATAGGCCACCAGCGCCAGTGGAATTTGGAACAGATCAGTCGCCCGGTGGGCGGCAAAGCCTTTAACAAATTCCACCAAACCCGCAAAGACACCGCTCAGGTTGGCCGGGGCCAGGGTGAATCCCGTCCCAACCACCAAGAGGATCGCGCCAAATCCCGCACCTGCGCTCAGCCAGAATGCCTTGCGGTCTTCAACTTCCAAAGGACCCATCAGGGATTCATTTGAGAATATCACTTTGAATATTAAAACACTGATGCCCAGGATGACCAGCCCCAACCAGAAACTCGGGCCGCTCATCAATGCCAGGGCAAAAGCACCCCCGGTCAGGATCGGCTTCCGCTTGAAATAAAGCCCCAATGCGAGCATGAGGAAGACAAAGGCCATCATCGGTGAACCGATGATCCGGGAGAGGCCAACCATCTCCGGTGAAATGACCAGGACACCTGCCAGCAAGACAGCAGGCCAGTGACCAATCCGCTCTCGGAACAGCCAGGGCACAAAGACCACCAATGATCCTGCCAGCGCAAACCATAACCGGGCCAGGAAATTCCCCGAAGAAAAGAGGAAAAAATCAAATCCGGTCAGACCCACATAAGCGGCAAATGAACCAAAAACAGTCGCCTCAGGCCTTGCCACGGCCAAGGCCTGCAATGCCAGCGAGGCCTCCTGGTTTCCCAGGGGCAGCATGCCTAAGCGGATCAACCGCAGGGCAAGCGCCACGGTAAAAGCCGCGAAAAGGATCCATATCGCCAGGTTCTTATTCTTTAAAGTCTTCATCTTAGCTGCTATTATACTTGTCAATCTCTCCGCCAAAAGCGGTTTGTGAGTAGTTGTTGCAGATCAGAGTTTAATCCAACACCTGATAGATCACCGTGCTGCCAGTGCGGAGAACTTCCTGCCACAGCACGCCGTCATAAAGTTCAAATTTCGTCAGTCCCTCTCCGGGATAAAAAGCCTGTTCCAGCTGACCCACGACAATATAGGTCACATGGAATTCATCCAGAAAGGCCTCGGCGTCGGAGCGATCTTTGGTCTGATAGAAGAGGTTAACTGCATCCACCCGCTCCTGCACGATATTGCTCTGCAGGATGGCCCGCTGCTGCCGCTGGTGCCAGTTCCACCCCACCACACCCGGCAAGCCGGTGTAGATGGTGTAGCGGTTTCCCCAGCGATATTCGTAGGCTTGCCCTTCCACAATCACCGGCGAACCTTCGACATTATCCTGCAGCCATTGGATCGCGACATAGTCTTCTTCCAAATCCATGTTCAGACCCATGTCATAGTAGCTGGCATAAGCCATATAAGCCATCCCATCCAGGGTATGCGGTGCATCCGCTGCCATGCGGTCATTAATCTTATCCGCAGTCGCCAAAACAGGGAACAGGGCAGCGGAAGTCACCAGGACAAAGCAGACAATCTGCCAGATCAGCTCAAGGCGAGGCCGCCAATAGCGCAATGACTGAACCGTCCAGATAAAGCTGACTCCGGAAACCAGTGCGAACATGATCCAGGCCTGCAGGTAGAGCTTGAAAACGGTATTCATCCGGCCGATATCACCCGGCAAGTAGACCATCTCCGCTGCCAGGGTCAATACCAGTGCGGTCCCGATCAGGAACAGCATAAATCGCCGCCCGTCGGATTGCCCCGGACGCAGCATCAGCACGATCACCCACAAGCCCAGCGGCACAATAATCAAGGCCACGGTGATGCCCAGAATCAGAAAGGCCACCAGGAGAATCAGGAACAGGATCAATACCGCATAGACCAAGGTCATGTGCGGCTGCAGCTTGCTCAGGTCGGATTGCGGGGTGGTTTTCATCCAGTGGTAGGTTTCCCATCCCATCCAACTCACGATCAGGAACAGGAACAAGCCCCAATGGGTCAGGTAGGCGTTCAACGCAGTCCGCTCACCGGTCCACAGCGCTACGGTGTTATAACCCTGACCAAACCAATAGGCGAAGGGTTCATAGAGCAGGATCGCTACTGCGGCCAATGCCAGGATGGCGGCCAAAGCCACCGCCAGCTTTTCGATCAAGCCTGCCTTGGGAAGATCCCATTTCAGACGCGGCTGATAATGGCGAAGTACGGTATAAAGCAACGCCACCGCGGAAAAGACCAGATAGGTATAGAAATCCCAGGTGTTGGTCGGCCGCAGCGCACCAATCACCAGGCCGCCCAGCAGGAAACCCATCACCGTTGATGGAATTCTGAGACGGCCGCCCTCACCCCACCGGCCCTTGCTCAACACCACCGACAAACACCAGCTGATCGCCAGCACCGTAATCGGGAACGCCAGCATATGGGCATGCAGATCGGCATAGAGGAAGGTGAAATAAGGGAATTCTGTGATCACCTCACCGGGAATCACCCGGCTGGAATACCAGTACCAGTCACCAGGATAGAAGGGCATCGGTATACCCTTGAGGAACTGGGCGAAACCCTGCAAGGTCCAGGTGATCTTCTGCCCCAATCCCGCATCGGCCAGCGCCGCACCACCGGAGGCGATTCTTTGGTAACCCTCAACGATCTGTCGGATAGTACCCAGGTTTCCGAGGACTGCCAGCACCAGTACGGTCGCCAGGCCAGCCCAAAAGGCATTGCCGAGCACCCGCTTGTTTTTTGGCTCGCCCGCCCTCAGCGCACGGGAGCGGGGAATCCCTTCATACAGGTTCCAGCCAACCGAGAATGCACCCAGCACCAACAGGCTGTACCAGATCGGCAGCACGATATTGTAGGCAATGGCAGGAATGATTCCCAACAGCTTGATCGGCATCGCTGCGATCACGAAGCCATAGTAGTAATAATTGATATAGCCGCCTTCAAACCAGGGATCATAAGGTGGGAAGGTTGTACTTTTGAGAACAGCATTCAGGTAGGAGAAATCCATCGGCTTCTCGCCGCCCTTATAGGGGTGCCAGAGGTCCGGATTGCCCAGTCGGATTAACAGGAATGCAGTGAATGCCACCAACGCCAGCAGTTCCACCGTCAGGAAATATTGCCATTTCGACTGTAATTCATCCTTTAGAGCCTTACGCTGGAGAATGGCACACAGAACGCCTAATAGAACGATGCCCCCCAACACAGCGAGGATCGTCGTCCGAGTGAATGGCACACCTGCAGAGCCCAAAATCCAGACGCCAAAGGCCAGGAGCAACAGCCCCGCCATCTTGGCAAGCGGATAGCCCCGGTCTGCCAGCCCAGGCAGCGCCAGGCGGATCACCGGGTAGACCAGCCAGCCCAAAACGGTCACCAGCAGGTAGAAAACCATCACGGCCAATGGCTGGGAGGTGTTCAGCAGGCTTTCGCGGTCAAAGAGCTCTGACCAGGTTCCGCCAGCTTGCTGTTCTTCCAGGCGGTCTTCCGGCAGCATCAATGTAGAATGCGGGCTGTCCGCGTCCACAGCTTCATAATTCGCTGCGTCACCTGGCGTGAAGTACACCACTTTGCTTAAATCCACCGATTCCAGCAACGCATGGACCGCAAGCGAGTCATAGGAATCGGACTTCTTGAAGATCAGCACCTTGGGGTGGTCGTAAACGGTAAAGGCTTCTTCCGAGGCCTGATCGTTGATCTTCAGTGACCCCAGATTTGGATCATTCTGGAAGATCGCCACCAGCTCAAACCCGAGATTACCCTCAAACATGCCCGGTTCCGCCACGCTGTAGCACCATTCGATATCCTCACCCTCGGGGCAGCCCAGCAGGTTCTGATAATAGAAGGTGGTCAGCGGGTAGCGTTCCGGCACACGGGTGGTCGTCCCCCACTGACGGCTTGATGTGATAAAAACATAATCCGCCAGGTCCAGATTGGTCTCAAATTTATCCAGTTTGAGCGCATCATCTGCCCAATACATCTCAAAATTTAGATCGCCGCGATAGATCCCGCCCGTTTCACTATAGGGGCTGAAGCCATCCACCGGGTAGGGCACGGCGTCATCCCAGGTGCTCTCATGGGCCGGTGCGGGGGCATGCAGCACCAATCGGGAGCCCGCATCCGGCGTGGATAAGGTGACATAAAGTTTCTGTCCGGTCTCCACAAACAGTGGTTCATCTAAAACAAAGGGATACGAATCGCCACGGGCATCCTCACCCGGTGCGAAATCATCGCGCAGGGTTACCGAGACACCGGAGTCCGCCAAATTGGAGTCAGACAACGTAAGGGTCAGGCCTTTTTGACCTTCTGCGCCCATCAAGTCCACCAGATAGGGCACCTGAACCTCAGTGATCGCCCCGGTCCAAATCATGCGGACTTCCATATAATAATCTGAGCCTGCGCGGGCACTTTGCATAATGCGAGGCAGGGGCTGTGAGAGAGTCGATCCATCAGCGGTGATGATATTGATCTCAGGTGAACCATTCAACATCAGGCTGGAGTCGCCAACTTCAATATCCAGCTCCAGGTAATACAACTCGCCTTCGGTCAGCTCAACTGCCTGGGCAAAGAAGAACTCATAGGAAGAACCACGCCAATCATTCTGCGAAGCGACAAACTCACTCGATACGTAAGCGCTGCCCAACGGCACATCCCGCGCATCCGCCTGGGTGATCGTTAACCCAACCTGAGTGTTATTGGAAAGGCCTGTGGAATCCAGGATATTCGCAAAGGTCACGGACTCCACCAACCCGCTGGTCTCCGCATAAAAAGGAATGGCAAAAGTCTCTGTCGGGGATAGGATATCGCCTGCCCGGTATGGCATCGGCTGAAGCAATGTCCCCTTAGCGGTATCCACCGATAGGGTCAGCGCGCCGGGGATATTCTGATAAATCCACTCACTGGCTGCCGCTCGAGGCTGAGGGCGCGTATAGATCCGGCTGAAGGCAAAGGCCCAGGCTGCCGTGGTGAGTACCACGCCCACTGTCAACACGATCCCCACGATGCGGATCAATTTGGGCTTGAGCGTGACGAACCAGATTTTGATCTGCTCTCGAGCCGACCAGAGCTTCACCAATCCCCACCCGGCAAAGAGCGCCAGCGCGGGATAGATCAACATCTGATAGCGCATTGAACGCACCCAGGAGATGGATTGCCAGATGAAATACAGTCCGGTGAACACCCAAAGCGGCAGGTTGTTGCTCTTCTCCCGCTTGCGCAGGATCGACCAACCCATGCCGAGGTAGGAAAGCCAGGCCGTGATTCCCAGAGGCAGCCCCAGCCCCCACTTCACCAGATTTTCCAGTGAGAAGGTCAGGGGACGCCGGGCCCACTGCAGAGCTGGCGGGAAATCCACATCACCGGAAGCCTGCGCCCGCAGACTCTGCAGACTGGCCCACCAGCCTTCGTTGATGCCCATATTGAAGAAGCCAGGGCCGTTGAAAGCGTAAGGTTGGCCAATTCGAAAGACAAGGAAACTGACCACAGCCGCAACAGCCACATTCCGGACCGCCAGCAGTAGTCCTATTTCACGCTGCTCTTCATCCAACCGCCTGATCCGCACCCATTCCGCCAGCGGCAGCACCAGCGCCACCACAACCGCATTGATCTTGGAGGCAGCTGCCGCGCCCAGGGCCACGCCAAATAATAAATATGGCGCCAGGGTGCTAAATATTCGCGCGAATTTGGATTGATCTTCCCGAAATTTTGGTTCCAGCCGGGTCAAGGCCCAGATGGCAGCCCAAATCGCGAGATAGGCAAAGGTATTGGTGACGGTATCCACCGTGGCAAAATGCGAAAGCTGAATCGGCAGCACCGCAAAGGCATAAAAAGCCGCGCCAAGCAACCCGACCCATTTCCCAGATAGGCGCTTGCCAAAGCCAAAGACCAACAATATGGTCAGGATATCAAATACAGCAGATACATACCGTCCGACGATCGTAATAGGGTCATAACCCAATTGGCCCAAAGCCTCGCCAATATAATGGACTATAAAGATCGGCAGCGTGCCATATACAAAGAACCCAAATCCCTGATTAGCGGGATTGAGCGGAGAATTGTCAGTGTCAAAATATTCACTGAAGCTGCCAACCGAAGTTATCCTCGATTGAACGTTGGTGAGATGGCGCTCGTCAGGGTGCATATGCTGGTTCTCATCCCAATTGACCCCCACCAGACGGAATGACGCGCCCGCCACTAAGGTGAGGATTAGTGCGATGATGACAACGATATTTTGCCAGTGCTTTGGCTGTTGCCCTGCAGGTTGGTTTGCCGAATCCATCATCAGGGTGTTTCTCCTTGCAAAGGTGGAACGGTGAAGATCATAAAGTCTTTGTATTCCACCGCCGAATCATAAAGTTTCAGGATCCCATTGGGGAAGGTCTCTTCCAGCAGGTTGATATTCTCCTGATCATTGATGTTCAGGAAGAAGATCTTGGCCCGCGGGTCTTCCACAGTGGCCGGGATTTGTTCGCTAAAGATTGCATAATCCCACCCGGGATAGCCCGAATTGATCGCCACCAGGCGGGAATCGATCCAATAGGGGTAACCCACCACGTAGGTTGTCTCCGGGCTGCCTTCGGTTTCAATGAACAACTTGGCAAGCTCACCAATTTCCGAGGTGTTCCAGCTGGCATCCTGATAGATCGTGTAATACTGGTTGAACACCAGATCATAGTTATTCAGTGCTGACCAGATCAGTATGAAAGCCAGCACACCATAAACCACCAGCTTGCCAATCCGTCCGTGCAGCTTTTCTTTCAGTGTTCGGATGGTTGTCTCCAGCGCCATCCCGATCACCACGAACACCGGCACAATTGCGCCGGCCGTGCGGTTCAGGCAGGGGTTCTCACCCGGATAGGCCAGGGAGAGGATCGAGGGCATCAGCAACATTGGAATCGAGACCAGCAGGAAAAGGTCCAACCAGTCCCGTTTGCGAATATAGCGGACTATTAGCCCGACGATCCCCAGGAAATACAGCGCGCCCGAAACCACCTCCAATGCTGGCCGGTTCGGGACGGAATGCGCCCAAATCACGCCATTATCCCAGAAGAACATGATGCTGGCCTTCCAGAAGTTCTGGAAGAAGATCACGATCGGCGAAGTCTGGAAAGCCACTTCCCCACCCGTCAGGCGGGAAAATGCCCGGTAACCAAAAGTGCTCGGATCAGCCAGCCAATAACGCAGCAGGGGCAGGAACACCACCACCGAGACCAACACGATCAGGAGCAGCGCGAACAGCGTCTGCACCCGCCGGTCACGGGCAGGTTTATGCAGCAGATAAATCAATATGCCCATCACCACGAAGATCGGCACGATCCGGAAGGGGGTGTACCCATGCAGTCCGATCCCCAGGAAGAGCCCCGTCAGCAAAATATCATTGATGTTTTGCCGCCTCAGCGCGCGCACCATGAAATACATCACTGGCGCGGTAAAAAGCGGATAAAGGGGGATGCGCAGTGCCAGACGGGTGAACAATAACGGCCAATAGGCAATTCCCGCCATCAGCGCTGCCCCCAGCCCAACCCATTTATTCCCAACCTCCTTGCCCAGCAGGTAAATGAAGAACAAGGTCAGCAGATTAGTAAACACCGCCACCATTTTGAGGTTGAGGAAGGACACATCCAAATTGAACAGCGCCATATACGCCGCCGTCAGATAATAATGGATCATCTCCCGGCCTGTGTTACGGGGGAAATAGGTCGGCCGCCAGCCATTCAGCACATCGTTCACATCCATCAACGTTTCGGCATGATCTGAGACCATCTCCGGTGGGACCGAATCGAGGCGGTAAAAGTTGAAAAATAAAATCACAGCCACTGCCGCCAGCACTATCAGCGTCCAGCGGGTGATCTTCACCTGCCACCCCTTCGCCGAGAATTGCTCCCAGCGTTCCTTAAGGGTCAGGCGCGGTCCCGGCTTGCCCTTCCAAAAGGCCATAAAAATGAAGACCAATGCCAGTATCCATAGCATCGTATTCACAAAGCCCATCGTGCCAGAGCCAAACAGGAGGAATGCGAACACAGCCAGCACGATGCCCACCAGCAGGTACTGCATCTTAAAAGCTGTCTCCATTGGTTGATCCGAATCGGGTTTGAGTGCGGGCAGCTGCCATTCCTTGCGGATGATGGCCGCCACCAGACAACCCAAGGCAGCCGCGTAAAGCGCCAGTCCCGGCCAGGGCGTACGCCCTGCGGAAGGCTCAAGGGTCAATTGAGCCACCAAAGCCAGAATCAGCGCTCCGAAGGTCAGCCAGGGAAAATGCGATTGCTTCACAGGTTTCTCAAGAGGCTTCGGTGTGGTTTCTTCTGTTTCCTGCCGGTCCCAAAATTTCAGCCTGGTGACAAAATGGTCCCACACGCTGGGTTCAGTTATTGGCGCCGGATCTTGTGATTCAGACATAAACAATTCCTGTATGTTTTTGAATTAATGCGTTCTGGATAGGCTAACGGAAAATATCATACTCCACCATGTCACCCCTGACAACCCCGCCCATTTCAGTAGCAGAAGGGTTTTAACCTTCCCTTGTTGCAAAGAGGTAACCGATATCCTCGTGGACAATATTCTCCCAGCAGAAGACCCGGTAGCCGGCATCAAGCAAGGCCGCACTCAGGGTCATGTGGTTATGCTCCTCGTCCAGGTCGTGATATTCCATAATGATCCGGTCCACTTTAGCAAGAGTCTCATTTGAGGCGCCCATCAGGATCGGATATTCCGCCCCTTCACAGTCCAGCTTCAGTAAGTCAATCCGTTCAACCGTCTGCTTATCCAGCACATCCTGCAAGCTGATCGCAGACACGCCCCGAGAGCCGCCAGATTTTTCAGCTTCATCAACATGGTTGCTGGAAATTTGCAGCGGCTCTCCGGTAGACTGATCCAGGGTGACCATGCCGCGCTCGCTCCAGACAGCCTGTTCAAAGGGGAAAATATTCTCAATGCGATTTGTTGCTATGTTCTTTCCCAAAAGTTCAAAAGACCCGGCGAAGGGCTCATATGCGATCACCCGCACTGAGGGATGGCTATACGCAGCCAATATCGAGAAATCGCCCACCCCTGCGCCGATATCCACCACCATCCAACCCTCCTGCACCGCCACACCGTATTTGGTATAGAACTTGTCCAAAAAGGTCTCTTTGACCGCCCAAAGGTCCATCCCCCCGCGGATCGCCAACCGGACAGGTGGATTGCGCAGGATCACCTCATGTTCGGAGACATCCTTGCGGCGTAATAGCAGCCCCAACATTGCAGGCCAGTTGCGAATCCCGCCAATGATCTCAAAAACCGACCAAAAATAGTACGCCCATTTCTTCAGGAATCTCATGCAGGCCTCCGGGCAATGAAATAAGTGCAGACACCCAGCTCTGAGCGGGGATCATCCAATGTTTTGCGGGTCAGCGCCCAGGGGATAACAAGGTTCCAACGGGTCGGCACCAGCACCCACTTGCCGAACAGAACCTTACTGATGAGGGCAGGAATACCCAATGGATGCCCCCATTCCAGCACATGCAGCGCCCTAGGGGGGAAATAATCCCAGGTCTGTTCCACTGCCAACCCAGCCGCTGTTAAGCGTTGCTCCCAAACTTCGGGTGAATCGGTATGAGCGTGCCGGGCAATCATATTGAAGAAACGGCTGTATTTCTCCGCCAGTTTATGCAGTCCCAGCGTATCCAGAAACTGCCGCCCCCATAAAAGTTTCGGGAAGCGGTGATTCGGTACACAGAACACAAACCGGCCACCCGGTCGCAGCACCCGGGCGACTTCTGCGATCACCGGGTCAATCTCGGGGATATGTTCCAGCACGGAAATACTGGTCACTGTATTGAAACTGGCATCCACCGCTGGGATCTGAGCGCCCTCGCCCAACACGAGCATCCGGTAAGCATCCCGCGTTCGAGCTTCCTTCATCGGCGCCACCCAGGGGTCCAGTCCGATATCCGGTTTACGGCTAAAGGCGACCGATGCGAAATGGCCGTCCCCGGAGCCCAGGTCCAACTGAGGTTCCGTCAGCGGGATTTCCTGCAGGAAGCGGTCTTCCACCGCCCGTAGAAAGCCGCGGAAGTATGGCAGGCCGGAAATATGCCGCCAGAGGATTTGATCGAGTGCAGCTTTGTCCAATGCTTGTTTTTCAACCATGTTTCGATAATACCTCTTCAAACAGCGTTTCATAAGCCCGCGCAACCGTCTCAGGGGCATAAAACTCTGTTAATTTTGAAACAGTTTCGGCAGAAACCTGGCCCTCACCTTGCATCACTTCCACCACAGCCTGCCCGAGGGCTTTCGCATCCCGGATCGGCACAATTTTACCCATCCCGGAAGACAGCACCGGCTGACGCACCCCAGGCAAGTCAGTTGCCACTGCGGGCGTCCCGCAGGTCATCGCTTCCACCTGCACCATCCCGAAGGATTCCGTGCTGTTGGTGCTGGGCAGCACAAGTACGTCACTCAGCTCGAAAAGGGCTCGCTTTTCAGCGTCCGATATGATGCCCAGAAACTGCCAGCGGTCACCCAGCGCGTCCGTCAATGGCAGGATCCGATTCCGGTAAGCTTCCTCACCGAAAACGTTCAGATAGTTTCCACCATAAACCACCCGCGCCTTGGGAACAGCCGCCATGATACCCGGCAGGGCTTCCACCAGATATTCCACGCCTTTTTCCGCTGCCAGGCGGGTCAACATACCAATAATCCGGTCACCGGGTTGGTAGTTGATCTTCTGCTTGAACTGTTCCATCTCGGCGTCATTCGCTGTGCCAACCACAATTGGCGGTTGGATCACGACCAGCCTATCCAAATAACGTTTCAGGAAAGGGGAATGTTCCGCAAAATCCCGGGTGTTATGCACGATCACATCTGCCCATTGAATGGATAGCCAATTCGTAAAATGCACCGCCCACCCAGCCAGGCGACTGATCAGGCCCCGGGGCATATCAAGATAACAGTGGTAGGTCAGTACCACCGGTTTATGCTGCCATTTGGCAATGAGGGTGATCAGCGCTGAGTCAATTTGTGGCAGGTGTAAATTGACCACATCTGCTTCTTTCAGGAGTCGCCAAACGAACCCTGGCAGACGGGGCATAACCACACCCTTTGAAAGTTTGAATGCCACGGGCACCCGGACGATCCTTACGCCCTGATCCATTTCCTCAAGCGGCAGGTCCGGCTCAAACTGCGAGGTCAGCACCGTGACCTCATGGCCCAGTGCCGCCAGGGCACACGCTTCCCGCACGGCATAGATCGTCAGGCCGGATTTATTCGGTTCGTAATATGTCAGCGCAATCAGAATTCGCATCGTACTCACTCCCCTTCAATCTGAGCAGGGGCCTTATGCACGGCGCGTTGGTAAAGTGAGACCAGTGCTTGCCCCTGCAGCCGTAACCCAATCAGGCCCAGAATGCCGGTGAAGATAATCGCCAGGGCATGGATTACAACCGCGTGGGTGAAGGCCAGGTCAGCATTCACGCCCAGCAGAGCAAAAGCCGTCACCATCACACCCTCAAATACGCCCAGTCCGGCCGGCGCAGAGGGCAAAGCAGCCCCAAAAGCAGCCATGCTGAGCACAAAGATCATCCACCAAAAGGGCGGGCTGGGATGAAGCTGGTTGAAGATGATGTAATTTTCACCAAATGAGATCACCCAGCTGAGTGCCAGACTGCCAAAAGCTAAAAGGAATGCGCTGGGGGATTTGAGCACTGCCAACCCGGTTAGCAATTCCGCCACACGCGGGGACAGCTTGTTTTTGACCCACGCAGAACGCTCCCCCATTTTTGCCATCCAGCCATTGATCCGCTCATGATTGCGTGCCATCAGGAACAGCACGATCAGCCCCACCATGGTGATGACGAGCGCCAGCCAGATCAACCACTGGTCAAAATCCCCACCGATTACCCTGGGCAGCGTGGCCAGGACAAATACGGCTCCCAAGAAGACATCGAAAACACGTTCCATCACCACACTGGACAGCACCTCAAAAGCCTTTGGCCCTTCCGGTCGATCCAGCAGGAGTGCTCGGCCAATCTCGCCTAAGCGAAAAGGAAAGACATTGTTCAGAAGGTAACCGGCATTCATGGCAAAGAAAGCGTCTTTGAAGGAGACCCGTTTCTGCAGGAGGATATACCAGGCGAACACCCGTGCAAACAGGCTGACGAAATAGACCAGCGAGGCCAGGACAATGACCTGCCAGCGGAGTTTTGAAAGGTTTGCGACAAATTGGGAAAAACCAACCTGGCGCAGCACCAACCCGATCGCCAGGGCACTGATCGCCAGCGGGATGAGCCATCTCAGGATCTTCCCCAACAGGCGCTGGTTTTTGTTTTCGGTCACGACTGATCCAACCTCAAAATCGCCATGAAGGCTTCCTGGGGGATTTCCACGCTCCCAACCATTTTCATCCGGCGTTTCCCCTTTTTCTGCTTTTCCAGCAGTTTCTTCTTCCGGGTGATGTCACCGCCATAGCATTTGGCCAAAACGTCCTTACGCATCGCTTTGACATTGGCCCGCGAGATGACTCGCCCCATGCCATAGGCTTGGATTGGGACCACAAAGAGCTGCCTGGGGATCAATTCCTTCAGCCGGGAAACGAGCGCCTGTCCTTTGTGATAAGCGTCCTGCTTATGCACAATGGCTGTCAGGGCGTCCACCGGTTCGCCATTGACCAAAATCTCCAGTTTCACCAGGTCTTCCTTGCGATATTCCTTGAACTGGTAATCCATCGAGGCATAACCCCGGGTACCGGACTTCAACTGGTCAAAGAAATCCACGATCAATTCAGAAAGGGGGATCTCAAAATGAATCTGTACCCGGTTGGGAGAAGGATATTCCTGCTCCACAAAAACGCCCCGTTTCTTGCGAACCAGATCCATCACCACGCCATAATAATCGGTGGGTGTGAAGATCGTCAGGTCCATCCAGGGCTCTCGGATCTCAATGATCGTGGCTTCATCCGGTAGTTCAGCGGGAGAGGCAATCACAACCTCTTCTCCGGTGACCAGACCCACCCGGTATTGCACGGAGGGCGCCGTGAAGACCACGTCCATATCATATTCGCGTTCCAGCCGCTCCTGGATGATCTCCATATGGAACAGTCCCAGGAATCCGCAGCGGAAGCCAAAATTGAGCGCTTCCGAAGTTTCCGGTTCAAAAGTCAGGGAGGCGTCGTTGAGCTGTAACTTCTCCAGCGAGTCTCGCAGGTCAGGGTAATCCTCCCCTTCTGTGGGATAGACGCCGGCAAAGACCATCGGTTTGGCTTGTTTATAACCCGGCAGCGGTTGGGCCGCGCCATTGGTCGCATAAGTGATCGTGTCACCTACCCGGCATTCCGAGACGGTCTTGAGCCCGGTGGCGATATAACCCACATCCCCGGACCTTAAAGATTTTATCGGTTTCATGATTGGAGCAAACACGCCGATTTCCACCGGCGAGGTTTTAACCTTAGTGGACATCATCAGCAGAGAATCATCGGCTGTGATCGTGCCATTGAAAACACGCACATAGGCCACCACGCCCTTATAGGAGTCATAATGCGAATCGAAGATCAGAGCTTCCAGCGGCTTTTCATCCTCGCCCTTTGGCGGGGGCACCTGTACCACAATGGCAGCAAGCACCTGTTCCACGTTTACGCCGGTCTTAGCGGAAATGCGGATTATCTCATCCTCAGGCGTTCCCAACAGGTTGTGAATGTCTTCCACGACCATGTCCGTCTGCGCTGAAGCCAGATCAATTTTATTGATCACAGGGATAATCACCAGATTGGCTTCCAACGCCAGATAGAGGTTCGCCAGGGTCTGCGCTTCAATCCCCTGGGTGGCATCCACCACCAGCAGCGCTCCTTCGCAGGCTTCCAATGCCCGGCTGACCTCATAATTGAAATCCACGTGCCCGGGAGTGTCAATCAGGTTAAATTCATAGGACTTGCCATCCGCCGCGTCATAATTCATACGCACGGCAGAGGCCTTGATCGTGACGCCTTTTTCCCGTTCCAAATCCATACTGTCCAGAATCTGGTCGGTCATATCGCGGTCGGCCACGGTGTGTGTGAGTTGCAGCATGCGGTCCGCCAGGGTCGATTTCCCGTGGTCCACATGGGCAATAATGCAGAAATTTCTTACGTTTTCTTTCATATCAACAGAGTATAACCTATTTCAATTCAATCCGGTAATTGCTGAAGTGCTGCGCGGATCATCGCTTCCAAATTTAGTTTCCGGGCAGGTTCCGACAGGCGCAAGTCCACCAGGAATTCCACATTCCCTTTGGGGCCTTTGATTGGAGAGGCAATCAACCCCACCGGCCAGAAACCCAGGTTCAGGGCCTCATCCAGCGTATCACGCAAAACTTTGCGGTGGACAGCTTCATCCTTGATCACGCCGGCATGAACTGCAGCGGCCTTTCGACCGGCCTCAAATTGGGGCTTGATCAAAGCGACAGTCTGCCCGCTGTCATCTGCGAACCATTCTTTTACTGCCGGCAGAATCAGTCCCAGCGAGATAAAGGAGGCATCAATCACCACCAGTTCCACCGGTTCAGGCAGCGAATCCACATAGCGGGCATTGGTCCGCTCCATCACCACGACCCGCGGGTCCTGGCGCAACTTCCAGTGCAAGATGCCATAACCCACGTCAATCGCATAGACTTTTGCCGCGCCGTTTTGCAGCAGGCAGTCGGTGAAACCGCCCGTTGAGGAGCCGACATCCGCACAGATCTTGCCCTCAATGGGGACTCGAAAAGCGGCTAATGCTGCTTCGATTTTATGACCGCCGCGTGAGACGTACTTGGGGGGTGTTTTTACCTCAATCTGAGCGCCTTCGCTGACCAGGGTTGAGGACTTGTGAATCATCTCACCATCCACCCGCACCTCCCCGGCCATTACCAGGCGCTGCGCTCGATTCCGGCTTTCCGCCAGGCCGCGTTCCACCAGCAAAAGGTCAATTCGCATCTTATTCATACTCTCATTTTAACCCAAGGCACAAATCCTACCTAATGAATTAATTATCCATTCGAAATTTGACCATAATTTCTATGCACAATCCATATTGGTGCGCTCAAGCCCAGAGCGCACCCTACACCTTTTTGTCATTGCGAGTGGAACGAAGCAATCTCATCATCTGGTTAACCAACACATCATTATTCCACCGCTCATAATGGTACGCTCGACCCCGGAGCGAACTCTACACCTTCTTGTCATTGCGAGTGGAACGAAGCAATCTCAAAATCTAGTCTCTAATGGCGCGCTCACCTTACCATCCCGCAAGATAATCCGAATCACCTTTTAAGGCTTCCCCTTGAGGGGAAGCTTTCTGCGGAGCAGACAGATGAGGTGAAAATTGATGATAAATCACCTCATCCGGCACTACGTGCCACCTTCTCCTCAAGGAGAAGGCTTCTTGTTTACCCTGCTGTATCCTTCCATCCTCCATTCACCACCCACCAATCACTCTGTGATAAGATTGACTCATGTTGAAGAAATTCGGCTATTTAATCAAAACCATGCGCCCCAGGCAGTGGCCCAAGAACATTTTTGTGCTGGCTGCCCTGGTTTTTGACCAGCAGCTTTTTAACCTGGTCTCACTGGGCCGGACCCTGGCGGCTTTTGCCCTATTCTGCCTGGTCTCCTCGTTGATCTACATCATCAACGACCTGGCCGACATCGAATCAGACCGGCGCCATCCGGATAAATGCCACCGGCCTTTGGCAGCAGGCCTGCTCCCGAAGCGCTGGGCTGTCACGGCTGCGATCATTCTGGTCGTCACCACTCTGCCGCTCTCATTCCTGCTATCCATCGGATTTGGCCTGGTGATCAGCGGTTATTTCCTGCTGATGTTGGCCTATTCCTTCTGGCTAAAAAACATCGCCTTGCTGGATGTGATCATCATCGCCATCGGGTTTGTCCTGCGGGTGGCCAGTGGGCTAACGGTGATCACGACCAACCAATTCTCGCCCTGGCTGTTCCTCGCCACCACCTTCCTGGCGCTCTTTATCGCCCTCGGTAAACGCCGCTCGGAAATAGCTTTATTGGAACAATCCGCCGGTGAAACCCGCAAAGTGCTTGAAGGCTATTCCCTGGCATTAATCGACCAAATGCTGATCGTGGTGATCAGTACAACCCTGATAACCTACTGCCTCTACACCTTCTCGTCCACTGCCACCTCGGGCAATTTCGGCATGATGCTCACTATCCCCTTTGTGATCTACGCCCTATTCCGCTACCTCTACCTATTGAACACCGGTCACCTTGGCGGAGCGCCAGAAGAAGTGATCCTCACCGACCACCCCTTCCAGCTGGCTGTAGCGCTCTGGGGGTTGACGGTGATCCTGCTGCTCTATGTCTTTACCGCTGGAGTGTAAATGCCTGTCATCTTTGGTAAAGCCCCTGGAAAAATAATCCTTTTTGGCGAACATGCCGTGGTCTACGGCCAACCCGCCATCGCCATTCCTGTGCAGGATGTTACCGCCACCGCACGGGTCACGCCCATTATCGGCGCTGGCTCCGGCAAAGTCCGCGTGCAGGCTCATGACATCCAGCTTGATACCATGTTGAATGACCTGCCGGAGGATCACCCCCTGGCGGCAGCCATTCGGGCCACTTTGGACGAAATAACGCCTTACCATACGCCGTCTTTCACCATCCAAGTGGATTCAACCATCCCAATTGCGGCGGGCATGGGGTCCGGTGCGGCCGTCACGGTGGCAACCATTCGGGCATTGTCTGCTTTCCTTGGTGAACCCTTGCCCAATGAGCGGATCTCAGAGATGGCCTACGAAATTGAAAAGATCCACCACGGCACCCCCTCAGGGATCGATAACACCGTGGTGACCTTCCAAAAACCGGTCTACTTCCAGCGAGGTGAGCCCCTCCAAACCCTCACCCCCACAAAGCCTACCTATTGGGTGATCGCGGATACGGGCGAAAAGACACCCACGATCGAGACCGTTTCGGACGTGCACAGCCTTTATGAAAGCGATCCGGAGACCTATGAAGCGATCTTCGCTGAGATCGGCCAGATCACTCGTGATGCCCGTCAGGCACTTTGCCAGGGCGACCTTGACCAGCTGGGACCACTAATGAACCACAACCAATTGCTCCTGCAAAAACTTGAGGTCAGCAGCATGCGCCTCGAAAAGTTCATCACCGCTGCCCGCGAAGCCGGCGCAGTGGGAGCGAAGCTTTCCGGCGGAGGCCGGGGCGGCAACATTATCGCTCTGACCACCTATGAAAGGCTCAGCCAGTTGGAGAAATATCTGCTGGAAGAAGGCGCTGTCCGGGTGATGAGCACCGTCCTGAGGGAGACTGCCTAATGGAGGCTCCTCGCGAACTCGTGTTTCTGAAACTCGGTGGATCGCTGATTACCGATAAGTCCCAGCCGCTGACCGCTCGGGAAGATATGATCCAGCAGCTGGCAGGTGAAGTTGCAGCATACTGCGCTGCCCACCCCGAAACCCAACTGGTTTTGGGGCACGGCTCCGGTTCCTTTGGGCACGCCGTCGCCAGCAAATATCAAACCCAAAGCGGCGTCCATTCACCTGAGGAATGGCAGGGCTTCGCAGAAGTCTGGACGGCCGCCCACCAATTGAACCAAATCGTGATCCGCCATTTCGCAGCTGCAGGGCTGCCTGTGGTCACCTTTGCGCCCTCCGCTGGGATCGTCGCAGATCGCGGTGAAATGTTTCAGTGGGATCTGGCGCCCCTGCAAACCGCCCTGTCCCACAACCTGATCCCGGTCGTTCTAGGTGATGTCATTTTTGACCGGACCCTGGGCGGAACCATTTTCTCAACCGAGAAGGTCTTTCAACATCTTGCTAAAATCCTGCGCCCCGCTAGAATCTTGCTGGCCGGGATTGAAAAAGGCGTCTACCAGGACCCAGCCAATCCCGATCAAACCATCCCCCAGATCAAGCCCAGCACCCTTAGCGAAATTCAGCAACAGGTTTCCGGCTCCCATCAAGTGGATGTCACCGGCGGAATGAAATCCAAGGTGGCTTTAATGCTGGATATGGTAAGTGATAACCCTGAGCTGACGGTGCGGATCTTCTCCGCGGAAGCCCCGGGCAGCCTGCAAAAAGCTCTCGAAGGGGCAAATCTCGGCACACTGATCGCTGCCTGACGCCAATGTCACCAGAGCCTGTTTTTCCGGTATAATCTGAACTTAATTGGAGTTTTGGAGTAAAAAACATGATCTTCACGCGTCAACAACTGGAAGAATTGGAAGACCAGAACCTAGCCCCCTATGGCGTCCGCAGCCGAAACAGCAAAGGCCGCCTTTTCCCGGAAGATGAACCGGATTACCGCACCATTTTTCAGAGGGACCGGGACAGGATCCTGCATACCACAGCCTTCCGGCGATTGGAATACAAGACCCAGGTATTCATCAACTATGAAGGTGATTATTACCGCACCCGTCTGACCCACACCTTGGAAGTCGCCCAAATCGGGCGCAGTGTGGCGCGGGCTTTGGGCGCGAACGAGGACCTGGTGGAAACGATCTGCCTGGCCCATGACCTCGGCCATCCACCATTTGGCCATTCCGGTGAGCGTACCCTGGCCCGGATGATGATGGACCACGGTGGATTCAACCATAACCATCACTCCTTCCGAATCGTGACCCAGCTGGAGAAGCGCTATCCTGATTTCGATGGCCTGAACCTCACCTGGGAGGTGCTGGAAGGGATCATCAAACATGAGACCGATTACGATGTATCGGATGCATCGGATTTTAATCCCGAGCTTCGCGGCCATCTGGAAGCTCAGATCGCCAATGTGGCCGATGAACTGGCCTACACCGCGCATGACCTGGATGATGGGCTGCGCTCCGGAATGATCACCCCCGCCCAACTTTCGGGCGTCTCCCTTTGGGAGGTCATCAATGAGAGTGTCGGGCGACGACGGTCAGACACGCTGGATGACCTGGCCCGTCACCGCCTTATCCGGCGCCTGATCGGGATTGAAGTAACCGACCTGGTTCAATCCATTGACCGGATGATCCGTCGCAGCGGGATCCGCAACGTGGAAGAGTTGCAGGAGCTGCCCTATAATGTGGTCGGTTTCAGCGAAGATATGCACCGCCGCAACCGTGAATTGAAGGATTTCCTCTTCAAGAACCTTTATAATCATTACCGGGTGGTCCGAATGGCTGTAAAAGCCGACCGAATCCTGGAAAATCTCTTCCAGGCCTATGTTCAGGAACCAGCTATACTCCCCGAGCAATATCAGATCCTCATCGAAAAGAAGGGGCTTGAGGAAACGGTATGTGACTATATCGCCGGTATGACCGACCGGTTCGCCATTGACGAATATCAGAAATTATTTGATTCAACAACACTACCCTAAAGGGCCATTGCAAAGGACATCCTAAAAGGAATTTAGCATGAATGAAACAAAATACCTCACCCCTGAAGGCAAAGCCAAACTTGAGGCAGAGCTGAAAGAACTAAAGACAACCGGGCGCGTTGAGCTCGCCGAACGTCTGAAGCACGCCATTTCCATGGGCGATCTCTCAGAAAATGCCGATTATCACAAAGCCAAGGAAGACCAGGGCTTTATGGAAGGTCGGATCCAGGAACTTGAGGCGATCCTCAATAATTCTAAAGTGATTGAAGCCAAAGCCAATTACGATGAGGTGGCTCTCGGTGCCCGGGTGACCATTAAAGAAGCGGATTACCCGGAAGAGACCTATCATCTGGTAGGCGTCAACGAAGCCAACCCTCGTGAAGGCCGTATCTCACACGAATCACCCATCGGTAAAGCACTCATTGGCCATAAATCGGGCGATACCGTCAATGCCATCCTGCCAAATGGTGAAACCATCCGGCTGGAGATCCTCAAGATCGAATAAGCCACTAACTTAAAAAGATACACCCCTCAACTGTTGCTGAGGGGTATTTTTTGTTTAAGGGGAGTTCAGGGTTTAGAAGGAACCCCGTTCCTTGGACCAGACGGAAAGTTCAAGCGTCATCCGCTGGAAGAAGCTCTGGTCTGGAGCGGCGCCTTCGCCGTATTCCATATCCACAATTCGGGCTTCCAGTTGAAGGGTGGCTGTTTCAAGCAGGATCACCTTGCCGGGTTCAGCAAGGATTGGTTCGCCCTTGGATTCAAGGCGCATCCGGGTCTTATTGTCTTCGTAGACATGCTCGCTCATCACAACCTTCGTGACGGTCTGGATGTCATTTTTATCGAAGAGCCAGACTTCAAAGGCACTGACCCGTTTGGGTTCACCCACACCGACTGTGTCGGAGATGCCAACGCCACATTCACCCAGGAATTCACCGGTGGGAGCGTCAATGCTGAAGGAGTCGTCATAAAGATCATCACCCATCATATACGTGGTCATGAACTGAGCGACCGGCAGCTGCTGTTCTTCTTCCTCAGCCGGGCTGAAACCAGAAATCGGTTTGGTATACCCAAGTTCCTCATCCCCATAGTCCATAGCAACCGTGCTCTCAGCCATCCGCTCACGAACGATGGATTTCAGGTCTTCCTGTTGTGCCGCACCCAGTTTCCGGGGCCGAATCACAAAGAAGTAAATCGCAATTGCCGCACCAATCAGCAGGACGACGCAGAAGCCGCCCAAAAGCAGCCAGTTCGGGCCGCTGGTGGGTTCTTCTTCCTCGCCAGACGCCGGGGTTGTGGTGATATCAGAAGCTGTGTCAGTGGTTGGCACGACCACTTCCGCGCCCTCTGCGCCTACAATACCCTCAAAATACGTAATTTGTTCGGGAGTGATATATCCCGTATTCGCACGGACCGCCTCAAGGGTGTCATCGGCTGTGGTTTCCAGCTCGGACCAGGCCTTGTTCGCAATCGAGGTGTCGCCCGTCATGGAGGTTGTGAAGATGGCCATGCGGAGGTAATCCTCACGCAAGTCTGCCCGCAAGTGATAAGGGGCCAGGTCTGTCCACTGCACGGGCCAGATTCCCCAGCCCACCATCAAACCCAGCAAGATCCCGATCACAACACCAGCAATGATGGTGATCCGCCAATCTTTGAATAATGATTTCAGTTTTTCTGAGTTCATCTTAAACTCCCGTCGTATTTTTTACGTCAATTATTCGCATTTTCACTATTGTAGAATAATTAAAACTTTTCCGCAATAGAATCGCTCAGAAAATAGATTGCAAGACTTATGCCACTTCCGCTTCCTTCATAATTTCATCCTGAAGGAAGGTTCCTTCGCAATCCAGGCATTTGAGCTGCCGTTTATTGGCAATCACCAACACCCCACCGCAACTCGGGCATCTTTCGGCCACGGGCTGCTTCCAGGAGGTGAAATCGCAATCCGGATAGCGGGAACAACCATAAAAAGTCCTTCCCTTACGGGTCTTGCGGCGGACAACATCGCCTTCCCCACAGGTTGGGCAGGTCACGCCAATCTTTTCAAGATAAGGTTCGGTATAGCGGCAGTCCGGGAAATTGCTGCAGGAAATGAACTTGCCATAGCGGCCCCAGCGGATGATCAGGTCATGACCACATCGCGGGCAGGCCCGGTCAACTTTTTCCAATTCAGCCTTCTGTTCCGGCATCTGGGCTTCAGCCTTTTCCAGCCGTTCAGAGAAGGGACCGTAAAACTCACGGATCACATCCACCCATTCGGCAGAGCCCGACGCAACCTGGTCCAGTTCATCCTCAAGATTTGAGGTGAAATTGATGTCCACAATGCTGGGGAAATATTCCACTACCAAGTCGTTGACCAGGAAGCCGGTTTCAGTCGGTTCCAGCCGCTTGTCGTCCCGGGTCACATAACCGCGGTTTTGAATGGTCGAGAGGATAGGCGCATAAGTGGAAGGCCGGCCAATACCGTTCTCTTCCAGCACCTGCACCAGTGAGGCCTCGGTGTAGCGTGGCGGTGGTTGGGTGAAATGCTGCTCAGGATATAGTTCCTGCAGTGACTGAGTCTGATTCTCATGGATATCATCCACGGGGATCTTGGTGCTGTCGCCTTCCTCTTCCTCTTTCTGGTCTTCGTCCTTACCTTCTTCATAAACTACCAGAAAGCCGGGGAACTCCAACTGGCTGCCGGAGGCCCGTAGTAGGTATTCATTACCCTCGTTTCCCTTGCCGATCACTTCCACAGACAAAGTCTTATAGATCGCCGGGTTCATTTGGGAGGCCACAAAGCGCTGCCAGATCAACTGATAGAGCCGGAATTGGTCACGTGAAAGGTATTTCTTGATCGCTTTAGGCTGCCGCAGCACCGAAGTTGGGCGGACCGCTTCATGCGCTTCCTGTGCGGATTGCGTCCGGGTTTTATAAGTCGGTGGGGTTGCGGGTAAAAATCCATCACCGTAGCGATCCTTGATGAACGAGCGAGTTTCGTTCAAAGCGACATCGGAGATATTGGTTGAGTCGGTACGCATGTAGGTGATCAAACCCTGCGTCCCCTCACCATCCAACTCCACACCTTCATATAATTGCTGCGCCACGGACATCGTCTTGCGTGCTGTGAAGCCCAATTTACGGGAAGCATCCTGTTGAAGGGTACTGGTGATGAATGGTGCAGAAGGATTGCGGCGTCGTTTGCCCTCTTTGACGGAATCTACCGTGTAGAGCGCTGATCGCATTTCCTTTATAAAGTCATCCACCACGTCCTGTGTGGGCAGTTTAGGGGTTTCGCCATTTATCTTGGCAAGTTTAGCCCGGTAAGGCACCTTGCCGCCTTCGGGCAGCAGGTCCGCTTCGATGGACCAATATTCTTCCGGAATAAAGTTATCAATCTCGCGTTCCCGTTCCACGATCAGCCGCAGCGCCACGGATTGCACGCGGCCAGCCGAGAGCCGGCTGCGGACCTTTTTCCAGAGGATCGGGCTGATGCCGTATCCCACCAGGCGATCCAAAATCCGGCGTGCCTGTTGGGCGTCCACCAGGTCCATGTCAATCGTCCGGGGGTGCGCAAAAGCCTCATCCACCGCATCTTTGGTGATTTCATGGAAAACAACCCGATTCGTACGATTCTCATCGATGTCTGCCGCTTCCATCAGGTGCCAGGCAATCGCCTCACCTTCGCGGTCAGGGTCTGTCGCCAGGTAGATTTCTTCCGCTTTTCCGGCGAGTTTTTTCAATTCCTTAACGACTTCGCGTTTTTCATTGGGCACCCGGTAATGGGGCTCAAAATCATTATCCACATCAACCGATAATTTTGACCGAAGCAGGTCACGCACATGACCAACCGATGCCCGAACAGTATAGCCCTTACCAAGGAACCGTCCAACGGTTTTGGCTTTGGCTGGGGACTCGACAATCACTAGCTTCCCTTTGCGGGGTTGGGCTTTCTTGGTCTTTCGGACAACTTCCGGCTTGGCAAGTCCCTCATGGGCGTCCGTCCGGCCCATACGATAGACCTTTGTGCCACAAACGGAACAGGTGCCCCGGGTGACCGGTGCGCCGGCTTTGTTATATTCTGCTATAGGGTCTTTAATTTCCCGCTTTTCGCGGCATTTTACACAATAAGCTTCCAATTCCGATTTCTCCTACAAATAATCTTCGCGACCGTCCTGTTTTAAATAATTTACAACATCGCGAACCCGTTGAGCTTGCTTTCGGTCGCAAACGAGAATCGCGTTACCAGATTCAATAATGATCAGGTCCTGCACGCCGACCGTCACGATCAGCCGTTCCTGATGATCACCACAAATGAGTGTACCGCTGGTGTCAAATGTGATTGGTTGACCCCGGAGGACAATATTACCCGATTCGTCCGGATCCAGGGCATCAAAAAGGGATTCCCAGCTGCCGACATCGTTCCATCCAAGATCAATGGATGGGATCACGGCCACTTTTTCCGCATGTTCCATGATGCCATAGTCAATGGTTTGGGGTTGGATCGTGGGCCAAACAGCCTCTATCATACCCTTAGGTTGCTCATTCTGCCAAGACCCTTCAATCTTTTTCAATTTAGCATAAAGATCGGGCATTTGGCGTTCAAACTCTGCCATCACCGTCGCTACCTGCCAAATGAACATGCCAGAGTTCCAGACATGGTGCCCATCGGCCACTAATTTCTCAGCGACATCCAACTGCGGTTTTTCTTTAAAGGCTTGAACCCGGAATGCTTCCACACCCTCAAAAGTCCCCAGCGCTTCACCCTTCTCAATATAACCATAGCCCGTGGCCGGGAAGGTCGGGGTGATCCCCAAGGTCACCAGATAATCCTTCTGGGCGACTTCATAGGCTGCCTTAAGCAGTTGGCGCAGGTGCTCCGCATTTCGCATCAGGTGATCCGCTGTCAGGATTGCCATCGATCCCTGCGGGTCACGGCTTTGGATCGCCAGGGCTGCTAAACCCACAACGGAAGCCGTACCTCGCGGCAGAGGTTCAATGATGTAATTATCTTTCGGGATGGACGGAACCTGTGCGCTCAGTTGCGCCACCTGGTCCGCCACGGTGACGATCAGAATGCGCTCCACGGGGAACAACCCCGAAAGCCGCTGAACAGCTTGTTGAAAGAGCGTGTTTTCGCCATCAATAGCCAGCGACTGTTTCGGCTGACCCTTGCGGGAAAGCGGCCAGAGCCTGGTCCCGCTGCCACCCGCCATAATCACTGCATAAAAATTCTCGTACATGACCAACTCCTCATTTCTTGTTGATCTCACGGACTGCCGCATACCGCATGCCCCCCACATGCTGGACCAATCCCTTCAGTTCCATCATGGTCAGTGCGGCCGTCACCTTTTCTACTGCCAGTCCAACCTCATTACAAATTTCATCCACATGGACCGGTTCGTAATCCATGGATTGCAATATCTTAGCCTCAGTTGTGTCTGCTGGCAAGACCTGTCTTGCCGTTTTGTAATCTTCGACCTGGGTCAGATCCAACACATCGAGGACATCCTGAGGTGAAACCAGGGCATAGGCCCCTTTCTGGATCAGGCGGTTGGTGCCTTTGCTGGCTGGTGAGAGGATATTGCCCGGGACAGCGAAGACATCGCGCCCCTGCTCCACAGCAAAGTCTGCGGTGATCAATGCTCCGCTGCGTTCACCCGCTTCAACCACAACGGTCGCCAGTGACAGCCCGGAGATGATCCGGTTTCGCGGCGGGAAGTTCACCCCTTCCGGCTGGGTCCCCATCGGGTAGTCGCTGATGATCGCACCGTTCTCGATGATTGCTTCCGCCAGTTGGCGGTGTTCGGGCGGGTAGATTACATCCACCCCGCTGCCCAGAACGGCAATCGTCCTGCCGCCGGCCTGCAATGCGGATTGATGCGCCAGGGCATCCACCCCTCTTGCCAGACCGCTGACAATCGTCAAGCCGTGCCCAGCCAGATAGAGACTAGTATCACGGGTGATCTGCTGACCATAAGCAGAAATCCGCCGGGTGCCCACCATCGCAATGGCAAAATCATCCGCAGGCAGCAGGGTCCCTCTGACATATAACACAGGTGGGGCCTGATCGATTTGTTTTAATAATTTGGGGTAACCGCCGTCCAGAAGGGTCAGAACTTGGGCATCTTTTTCCAGGATGGAATCATACAAGGCATCCAGGTCAATATCTTCTCGCAATTGCATGAAGTTTGTCAGAGCCCGTTCAGGCAGGCCAGCCTCGCGAAATGCCTCAACTGGGGCATTCCAGGCAAGTGAAAGGTCGCCGAAAAAGGATCGGATCTGCTTAAAGCGAACCGCCCCAATCCCGCGAACTAAATTGAATCCAATCCAATACTTTTTCTCATCTGGCATTAGTCCCCCTCGCCATACCACTCCATTCTGGTGACGATCATTTTTTCCTGGTTGAAGTCCACTTCCAGGATGGTGTGCTCGGTGGCTGGAATCAGGGTTTCTTCCCCGATCTCGTTCTGGACCACATAAACATCGTTAGCGCCGGTTTCAAGGATCTCCATCAGAGTCCCCAGATGCCGTCCTTCCTGTTCATAGACTTCCAGACCGATCAATTCATGTAAATAATAGCCGCCATCCGCCAAAACCGGCAGTTGCTCCGTGCTGACATAAACCCTTTTATTGGTCAGCGCAGAGACAATCGTTCGGTCACTGATCTCGTCAAATTTCAGCAGTAGGAGATCACCCTTCCAGCGGGTGGCTTCAATGGTCATCAGGGTATGTTCTTTTCCCACGTAGACCCGGCAGCCAGGGGCCAGGAGTTCCAACAATTCTGTGTGTATCTCCAATGGGATCTCGCCCCGAACACCATGAGCCCGGCGCAGCTTCCCTAAGACAATAAATTCAGGCTCGCTTTCAGAATGCGAGCCTGAATCTGTGTTACGACTTGTTTGAGGCATGTGCGAAAAAGGTCAGAAATTATTCTGGCTCGACAATATCGAGCTTGGTTCGGTTACCATCTCGGGCAGCAGCAACTTTCAACAGCGTTCGCAGTGAATTTGCAACCCGTCCACCCTTACCAATCACGCGGCCCATATCTTCTTTGGCCACATGCAGATCTAGGTAGACAGTATTACCACGGGGATGGGATTCAACATTGACTTCGGTGGGTTGATCGACCAGAGACTGGGCGACGAACTCAACCAAACCTTGCAGGTTCTCACCTTTCATCTTGCCACACGCCTTTCTAAACTAGGAATTGGCTGGCGGGTTTGTGCGGGGGTCAGTAACCCGCTCGTCATAAACCTTTGCGCCTTCTTCTGTCAGGGCCTCAACATCTTCGCCCGCTTTAAAACGTTCATAGCGGTCCCAGAGTCCGGTCTGTTTGAAAAGGCGTTCAACAGCTTCAGTGGGTTGCGCACCAACGCTCAGCCAGTAGAAAGCGCGATCATCTTTCACCACGATCGTAGAAGGTTCGGTTCGGGGATTGTAATGACCAATTACTTCCAGAAAACGCCCATCACGGGGTTTCTCTTTGTCAGCGACAACAATACGATAACTTGCCTGATTCCGGGATCCAACCCGGCGCAATCGAATACGTACCATCGAAAAAATGCTCCTCTTATAATCTATGTTTCTAATAGTTTCAGCCTGAGTCCTGCAAAAGGCATGAGAGAGCGTTGAAGGAAACGCTGACCTTTCTCGTACGTCTGGCTATCGCATCATACGGCCTAAACCTTTGCCGCCTGATTTCTGTAAAGTTTTCACAAGTCGCTGGGTGTCCCGGAAGCGCTTCATGACCTGATTGACCACTTGCACATCCATGCCGCACCCTTGCGCAATCCTGCGCCTGCGGCTTGCATTCAACAATTTCGGGTTCCGCCGTTCAGAGACCGTCATGGAGTTGATCACCGCCTCAATCTGCATGAGTTGGTCCTCAGCTTCGTTCGGGTCCACCTGACGGGCAACCTGCCCCATCTGGCCGGGCATCATATCCAGAATCTGCCCTAAGGGGCCCATCTTCCGCATCTGCTTCAACTGCTTGGCGAAGTCTTCAAGGGTGAATTCGCCGCGCATCAGCTTTTCAGCCTGCTGCTCAGCCTGTTCCTGGTCGAAGCTAGCTTCTGCTTTTTCGATCAGGCCCAGAATGTCACCCATGCCGAGGATGCGGGAGGCTAACCTGCCTGGATTATACTCCTCAATTGCATCCACGCCCTCGCCAACGCCCAAATACTTGATCGGCACGCCGGTCACTTCCCGAATGGAAATGGCTGCGCCGCCGCGGGCGTCGCCGTCGATCTTGGTCATGATCAGGCCTGAAACGGGCAGCTCCTTGCGGAAGCCCTGCGCCACATTGAGCGCTTCCTGGCCGATCATCGAGTCCACCACGAGGAGGATCTCGGTCAGCGGTACTTTCTTCTGGATTGCCGTCAGCTCATTCATCAGCTCGGAATCAAGCTGTGAACGACCTGCCGTATCCAGGATCACAACAGTGGTGCCACCCTTTTTGGCAGTTTTGAATGCTTCATCCGCCAATTTCGGTGGGGCAACACCATCTTTGGCAAACACCGGGACGTCAATCTGCTCACCCAATGTCTGCAGCTGCTTGACGGCGGCCGGCCGGTAAGGGTCCGCCGCCACCAGTAAAACCCGCTCGCCCTGGGCACGTAATCGCTTCGCCAGTTTGGCAGCAGCTGTGGTTTTACCGGAACCCTGCAAGCCCACCAGCATGATCACGAAAGGCTTTTCGCCTTTCAGGTTCAATCCGCTGGGCTCACCCAGGGTGGCAATCAGTTCTTCATTGACGATCTTGATGACCTGCTGGGCCGGGTTGAGGGCTTTAGAAACCTCCGCCCCAATCGCCCGCTCCTTCACGCGCTGGGTAAAGGATTTGACCACGCCATAATGGACATCTGCTTCCAACAGTGCCATTCGGACTTCCCGCATGGCCTGATCCACATCCGCCTCAGAGAGGCGTCCGTGCCGGCGCAGATTTTGAAATATGGTGTTTAGGCGGTCTGTTAAGTTTTCAAACACAATAAAGACTTAATCGATTCTTTCGGTCACATCGTCAACCAGTGATTTTAGCGTGTAAAACGTGGTTGGTCAAGGGAGATTCAGGAAGACACCCGGTCGGCTCTCCATTAATATGCGGCAAATGCCAGCGAATCCAGAATTCGCGTAGTATTTAGCTTACACCTGTCCCTTCAAAAAGACACTGGATAAATTCATCCGTGGTGATCCCACCCAGATAAAGCGACAACTCCAAATCATCCAGCACCTTGCGCACATCCTCCGGAGCGTAACGAACACCCATCAAGGCTTCTTCCAGGGGATCCAAATCGGCCATCCCCATGAAATCACCGGAAATCTTGCATTCCTCGATCAGCCCTTTTTTGATGTTGGCCTGAATTTCCAGTTTGCCAAAGGGATAGCGTTGGCTGTTTTTATATTCAAAAGCCGGCGCATTGCCGAAGTTCCACTCCCAGGATTGATATTTCTCTTTTTGCAGCTTCTCCACCTCAGCCAGCATCTCATCCGTCAGTTCAAACGGAGTGAGCGGCTCCTCTTCCGAGAAGGCATCCAGCAGTGCCCGCCAAAAAGCCTGCACATCCTCAAACTGCCCCTCCGGCAGATATTCTTTGATATTGGTCACCCGGCTGCGGATAGAAGCAATCCCTTTTGAGGCAACTTTGGCCTTATCCACCTGCAGAACCCCTTCCAACGAATCCAGGTTGGAATCATAGAGCAAGGTGCCATGGTGCATCAAGCGACCTTTTTGAATACGCTGCGCTGTACCAGAGATCTTCTTGCCATCCAATAGCAGGTCATTGCGCCCTTTGATCTCTGCAGGGACGCCAATCCTATTTAGTGCTTTGACCATCGGCTCAGCATAAACGGAGATGTCCTGCCGGTTCAACCCGTCAATCGGGTAAATGAAGGTGTAGTTGAGATTGCCCATATCATGATAGACCGCCCCGCCCCCGGATGGCCGGCGCACAATCTTGGTATCGAGCGTGCGTGCGGCTTCCAGGTTGATTTCACTTTCGGCATTCTGATAGCGGCCAATGATGATGGCATTGTCATTCTGCCAGAGTAATAAGATCCGCTCAAACTGGACCAGCTCTCGCAGGCAATATTCTTCAAATGCCAGATTCCAGGTTGGGTCCGTTGAGTTTGTTTCGATGTAGATCATTTTGTTTCTGTCCTATTGGTTCACTAATAATTTTGTAGGATATAAATTCAACCCCTTATTTTTACCCGATTAATCAATAGAAAATGAAGGTAATTAATTAATTAGCCCACTCTATCTCCGGATCCCCTACCCGCCACTCTAATACTCATCATCGCGACCATTTCACCACCCTTGGGTTAAACAAGACAATGAATTAACTGGTTTGTCACTTGCTGACTAGTTGAAAGTGAGAATTTATTATGTCTAAAGTTGCTATTGTTACGGATTCAACCGCTTATTTACAAGATGACCTGCTGACCACCTATAACATCTCGGTTGTGCCCCTGGTGGTCATCTGGGGGACGGAAACGCTGCATGACAATGTGGATATCGGTCCGAAGGAGTTCTATGAGCGCTTATCTAAAGCCAAGATCATGCCCTCCACTTCCCAACCTACCGTCAAGTCCTTTGCAGATGTCTATGAAAAATTACACGCAGAAGGGTACGAGATCCTCGCTCTAGTGCTCTCTGCTGCCCTATCCGGCACAATGGATTCAGCGACCCAGGCTAAAGCAATGGTCCCGGATGCAGTCGTGGAAGTTGTCGATTCAAAAATAACCTCCGTTCCACTGGCATATATGGCCCTGGCAGCCGCCCGGGCAGCAAAACAGGGTGCCTCGCTCGGTGAATGCAAGAGCATCGCTGAAGAAATCCGCGATCATGCCCAGGTCTTTTTTGCTGTGGATACCCTGGAATTTCTGCATCGCGGCGGCCGGATCGGTGGTGCATCCAGGTTCCTTGGGACGGCCCTCAACCTCAAGCCGATTCTTTACTTGAAAGATGGCAAAATTGAAGCCCTAGAGCGCGTGCGCACATCTAAAAAAGCGCATGACCGACTGATTGATTTGATTGGCGACAACGTCTACGGAAAGACACCCATCAACATGATGGGCGTGGTCGGAGCAAATGCTGAGAAATCCGCTAAACACCTATTGGATAAAATTGAGACCCGTTTCTCACCCCGTGAAATCATGGTCGCCAACCTCAGCCCCGTCATCGGTGTTCATACCGGTCCCGGTACGGTTGGGGTGGGCTTTGTTGCGGGTGTGGATCCAGACCTCCTCAAGCTCATCTAATCCCCATCCGACCTTGTTGGTAGATCAGGAGAGGCTGCTTTTCAGCAGCCTCTCCTTTTTTTCTCACTAATCCAGTCCCATTTAGGATGGAATTTCGGATAAAATAGAGCCGTAAATACTCACCAAAGTTTAAAGGATGGATAAATGAACCTTCCTCAAGAAATTGGCATCAAAATACCGGATATCTTACTTCCCAAAGCGGGCATTGACCCTCAAAAATGGGCAGTGATCGCCTGCGACCAATTCACTTCGGAGCCGGAATATTGGGACAAAGTGGATGAATTTGTTGGCGATTCTCCCTCAACCTATCACATGATCCTTCCCGAGGTCTATTTGGAAACCCCGGAGGAACAGAAGCGGCTGGCCTCAACTCAGGAAGCCATGCGCCAATACCTCAAAGATGGGTTGTTCAAAGCTGTGGATGACCTGGTCTACGTCCTGCGGGAAGTGGATGGACACTGCCGCAAAGGCTTGATGGTCTGCCTGGATCTGGAACAATATGACTATAACAAGGGTGCCCAGACCCTGATCCGCGCCACCGAGGGCACCATCCTCGACCGGCTCCCTCCGCGCATTCGCATCCGCGAGCAAGCCGCCCTCGAACTCCCCCACATCCTTGTCCTCTTTGACGATCCCAATGACACCGTCTTTGGCCCTTTGGATGAACAGTCGATGGGTTTCGAGGAGCTTTATGACTTCGATCTGATGCAGGGCAGCGGCCACCTGACCGGCTTCGCCATTAACAATGAAGCTGTCCGGCAGAATATCTTTCAGGCGCTTGCCGATCTGATTGATCCCGACACCTTTGCCGAGAAATATAACCTCATCCCCGGCCAGCACAAACCGTTGCTCTTTGCGATGGGTGACGGCAACCACTCCCTGGCTACCGCCAAGGCGATCTGGGAGAAACTCAAACCCACTGTCGGCATGGATCACCCCGCCCGTTACGCGCTGGTGGAGATCGAAAACATCCATTGCCCCGCACTGGAATTTGAACCCATCCACCGGCTGCTCTTCGGCCTGAAGAAAGACCTGCTGGCTGAAATGCAGACCTATTGGGGCGACCGACTGGTTATCAACTCCGCCAGTTCAGCGGAAGAAATGGTCCGGATCGTGGATGAAGCTGAAGCCGCTGGGCACCTGGTAGGCTGGATCACGCCTGAGGGATTCAAGGTTCTTGAAATTCGCAAGCCGGAAGACAACCTCCCGGTCGGCACCCTCCAGCGTTTCCTCGATGGTTTTCTGAAAGATAACGGCGCAGAGAAGATCGATTACGTCCACGGCACTGAAATCCTGGTGGAAAAAGGCCAAATAGCTGGCAACACCGGCTTCTATGTCCCCGGTATGGACAAATCAGACCTGTTCAAGACCGTGATCCTCGATGGCGCACTCCCCCGCAAGACTTTCTCGATGGGTGAAGCCCGTGAGAAACGGTTCTATATGGAATGCCGAAAAATCTAAATTTAATGCGGAAAACCATTTTCCTGTTTCTGATCGTGATTCTGAGTGCTTGTCGCCCGGTTGGGGTGACAAGCACTGTTCTACCTGCGACAGTCACCCCCGTACCCACCCATACCACTCAACCAACGCCATCCCCCAGCCCGACCATCCTGCCGCCCACTCCGACACCCACCGAAGAACCCTTTACGGTCTGTTGTCCATTGGAAGATGAGACCATCGAATCCCTACCGCTGATCCTGTTTAACCCCCTGGTGGAACCCTATGCCTGGGGCACGGACTTCGGTCATCCGGGGTTGGATTTCGCATACTATCAGCGGGGAGATCGCAAATCGATTGAAGGCATCGAGATCTACGCCATCATGTCGGGGCGGGTTGCGCTCATTCTGGATGATTTCTATCCTTATGGCTATACAATCGTCATTGAGACACCGCTCTCAGACCTGCCCGAAGAGCTGCAGCAATTACTGATGGCAGAATATGTGCCAGTTCCGGAAGATTTGGAATACCAGTACAACTGCCCTAATGTTCCCACCCCCACCCTCACGGGAGAATACTCGCTCTATCACCTCTACGCGCATCAGCAGGTCCGCCCGGCCTTTGAATTAGGTGAGGAAATAGTTTGCGGTCAGCTATTGGGGAATGTAGGCAACAGTGGCTGGTCCAGTACCCCTCACCTCCATCTTGAGACCCGTATGGGACCTTCCGGGATGGAGATCACCACCATGGCACACTATGAAACCACAGCGTCAGAAGAGCAGCTCAGTAATTACTGCCTTTGGCGTTCCAGCGGCTATTACCAGATCGTGGATCCGTTTGAGATATTTGAAGCGGTCCCCTAACTCTCTTGACACACTGAACATTTGTGCTAAAATAGCATTGTGGCTGATAATCAGCTAATCATGAATTATTCTACGCAGGAATAAAAAGATTAACTAATAAAGGATGGCGACATGGACGAGGCAAAGAAAACTGTTCTGGATAAAGCCCTAAAAGATATCACCAAACGCTATGGCGAAGGATCCATCATGCGGTTGGGTCAGGCCAAGCATATGGCCGTGGATGCAATCCCCACCGGCTCCCTCTCGCTGGATATCGCCCTGGGCGTCGGCGGCATTCCCCGCGCCCGGATCACTGAAATCTACGGGCCGGAATCCTCCGGAAAGACCACCATCTGCCAGCACATTGTGGCCGAAGCCCAAAAATTAGGCGGCACGGCGGCCTTCATTGACATGGAACATGCCCTCGATCCAACCTATGCCGCCAAATGCGGTGTCAACGTAGACGAACTGCTGATCTCCCAACCCGACATGGGCGAGCAAGCCCTTGAGATCACCGAAACCCTGGTGCGCTCTGGTGCGGTTGATATCGTCGTAGTGGACTCGGTTGCCGCGTTGGTGCCCCGCTCGGAAATCGAAGGTGATATGGGCGACCCCACCATGGGCACCCAGGCCCGCCTGATGTCCCAGGCGATGCGCAAGCTCTCCGGCGCAATCAACCAGACCCGCACGGCCGTGATCTTCACCAACCAGCTCCGCCATAAGATCGGTGTGATGTTTGGCAACCCTGAAACCACCACCGGCGGTAACGCCCTCAAATTCTACGCTTCTGTACGCCTCGATGTCCGCCGAATCCAATCGATCAAAGTCGGCGCCGAGATCACCGGCAACCGGGTTCGTGTGCGGGTAGTCAAAAATAAGGTGGCTGCCCCCTTCCGCACGGCTGAATTTGACATCATGTACAACGAAGGTATCTCCAAAGTCGGCGATATCATTGACCTCGGCTCCGACCTGGATATCGTTGAAAAGCGCGGTTCCTGGTATTCCTATGGCGATGTTCGCCTCGGACAGGGTCGTGAAAACGCCAAAGAATACCTCCAGCAAAATGAGGAAATGGCCGCTGAAATCGAAAAGGCTATTCGTGAACAATCCATGGCTGGCGGCATTCCCAACCCCTGGGATAAGGGTGATGAAGATTATGCCGATGAGGATGAAGGAATGATGGAAGACGAATAAACCCCTCTTCCTCTCCCAATAACCATAAAGGACAGGTTGATACCGAATCTGTCCTTTTTCATTTCACAAAGTTAAAACAAACCCCTTTCTCTCTCCTGTTCAGGAAAAGAAAGGGGTATTTTTTCATAATATATCTAAACGTCGATTTAGGTTCCCTCTTCCCAGGAGTTCAGGTACTTCACCTGCTGGTCCGTCAGGGTATCAATCGCCACGTTCATGGCTTCCAGTTTCAGGCGGGCAATTTCGTTGTCGATATCCAACGGCACGCCGTAGACTTTCTTTTCCAGTTCCTTGGCATTTTTGATCATATATTCTGCGCTCAGGGCCTGGTTCGCAAAGGACATATCCATCACGCTGGCGGGGTGACCTTCAGCAGAAGCCAGGTTGATCAGGCGGCCTTCGCCCAAAATGTGGAGTACACGGCCATCGGGCAGCTCGTAGGCGTCCACGAAGGGGCGGACCAGTCGTTTCTCAACAGCCATCTCGGCCAATGCGGGGATGTTGATCTCAACATTGAAGTGACCGGAGTTGGCAACAATTGCGCCGTCTTTCATCGCTTCAAAGTGGTGCTTGTCGATCACGTTGATATCACCGGTCAGGGTGACGAAGATATCGCCGATCGGGGCAGCTTCCATCATGGGCATGACCCGGAAGCCATCCATAACCGCTTCCAACGCCTTCAAGGGATCCACTTCGGTGACGATCACGTTGGAGCCCATACCGCGGGCTCGCATCGCCAAACCACGTGCACACCAGCCGTAGCCACCGACCACAAAGTTTTTGCCAGCCAGCAGGACGTTTGTCGCCCGGATGATGCCGTCAATTGTGGATTGGCCGGTACCATAGCGGTTGTCGAAGAAGTGTTTAGTCATCGCGTCATTGACTGCGATCACGGGGAAGTTCAGGGCACCGTCAGCAGCCATCGCCCGCAGGCGGATAACACCGGTGGTGGTCTCTTCGGTCCCACCGATCACGTCTTTGAGCTGATCACGCCGCTCTTTGTGGAGCGTGCTCACCAGGTCAGCGCCGTCGTCCATGGTCACCTGGGGACGGTGATCGAGGGCAGCGAAAAGGTGCTTGTAATAGGTCTTATTGTCTTCGCCTTTGATCGCAAAAACGGGGATCTCATAATTCGAGACCAGACAGGCAGCCACATCATCCTGAGTGGAGAGCGGATTTGAGGCCGTCAGGACCACATCCGCGCCACCCGCCTGGAGTGTGCGCATCAGGTTGGCGGTTTCGGTTGTCACATGCAGACAAGCTGACATGCGAATACCCTCGAAGGGGCGTTCCTTTAAAAAGCGTTCTCGAATGGAACGCAGCACAGGCATTTCCCGTTCGGCCCATTCAATCCGGCGTCGACCGCCCTCAGCCAGATCCAAATTCTTGACATCGTACTTATCCATTAAATCCTCCATACAAATTTTGGGGCGTTGCAACGCAACGCAGTGTGTTCACTTACTAATCAGAGATAATCGCATCCAACGCGCCCTGGTCGTCGAAGATTGTTCTGAAACGGGCAACAAAATCGTTGGTTAAATAACATTGTGATTGGGTTCCTTTTTCCTCCAGGCAATAAGTGGCCGCCAAAGCGCCCATTTTACCGCAGAGGAGCAGATCAAACCCGTGGACGTAACCCTTTAGGAAGCCGCCTCGGTAGGCATCACCCACTCCGGTCGGGTCCATGATCTGGTGTGGTGGGACGACCGGGACATCACCAAGCAGCTTGCCATTTTCATACACCCGTGAGCCTTGCTCACCCAGGGTCACCACGGCAAAATCCACTGCATTCAAGATTTCATCCGCTGTCATCTGGCAGTGCTTTTGCAGCAGCTCAAATTCATACGCATTGGCAAATAAGGCTTTCGCGCCCAGTATGCCCTCTTTGAGCCGTTCACCGTCCAAACGGACGATCTGCTGGCTGGGGTCAAAAATATATGGGACGCCCATTTCCTGACACTCCAAAGCATATTTTATCATTGCATCAGGGGCATTGGGGCTGATCACGACCACATCATCAGTCGTCAGGCCCAGGTCCTTCATCGAGATTTCTGAAGCATCCGCCATCGCACCGGCGTAGAAGGTGGCAATTTGCGCATTGGAAAGGTCAGTATTCACAAAGAACGAAGCGGTGAATTTCCCCTGGATGATCTTCACGCCGGAGGTATCTACTCCAGCGTCATCCAGTGCCTGCCGGTAGTCCCCAAAGTCCATCCCGGCGGTGGCCACCAGGCGGGGCTTTTCGCAAAGCAGACCGAGGGTATAGGCAATATTGGCCGCCACCCCACCGGGCTGTTTGGTCATCTCATCCACCAGGAATGAGAGGCTAATCGAATCGAGATGTTCGGGAAGGATGTGGTCCTTGAAATAACCGGGGAATGTCATCAGGTAATCATAAGCGATCGAACCGGTCAGGATAATACTCATTACTTGTCCTCAACTTCCATGACTGCAAGAAGGTTCTCTTTGAAGGGCGGTTTGATGACGCCCTTATCTGTCACCCAACCAGAAAGTAAGCGGCTGGGAGTCACGTCAAAAGCAAAATTCCGGGCAGTCGCCTTTTCAGGTGTCACCCGCCGGCCCATCAGGGCCAAATCCAGGACTTCCTCCTGGCCGCGTTCTTCAATCGGGATCAGGTCACCCCGTTCCAGGTCAAAATCGACCGTTGAAATCGGGAAAACGGAATAGGCCGGAATGCCGTTATCATATGCCGCCAATGCCAGCATATAACTGCCGATCTTATTGGCAACATCACCATTTGCAGCCACCCGGTCAGCGCCAAAAAAGACTTTCTGCACCAACCCTTTGCGCATCATCAAACCTGACGCACCGTCAGTGATGATGTCATAGGGAATGCCGTACTGCTCCAGTTCCCAGGCGGTCAGCCGAGCACCTTGCAACCGGGGGCGGGTCTCATCCACGAAAACATGGATTTGTTTACCCTGTTCATGCGCCATCCGGATCACGCCCAGTGCGGTGCCGTAATCAACGGTGGCAAGCGCGCCGGTGTTGCAATGATGCACAATGGTATCGCCATCCTCAATCAACGCTGCACCATATTCTGCCATCCGGATATTGGTAGCCACGTCCTCATCAGCCATCTCACCGGCCAGCCGAACCAGCGCTCCCCGAATATCCTCCAGGTCATCATCCATTGCTTCAGCAGCTTTCTGCATCCGCCGGACCGCCCAAATCAGGTTCACGGCGGTCGGTCGGGCTTGGTTCAATACCTCACCGGCGATCCTCAGGTCATCCAGCAGGGCTTCGCGAGTGCTTGCCTTGGAGCGTAAGCCAGCCAGGGCCATGCCATAAGCTGCGGCCACCCCAATAGCTGGTGCACCTCGCACTACCATCGTTCGGATCCCATCCGCAACGTCCTGATAGTTGTCATAATTTTGGATTTTGAATTCCTGGGGTAAAATACGCTGGTCAATCATTTGCATGACCTTTTTTTCGTCATCCCAGGTGATTGTTCTCATCATCCGTTTTTCCCTTTTCGTGAAAAAACGCCCTTTTTGGGCGTCAACTGAAGGTGCGTTGAGATTTTACCATTGGTTGGCTGCTTCGTCAAAACATTGACACACACTAACTCTTACATTATAAAACCTAATATGAAGAAACCCAAAGCGCTATACATCCTCATCCTGATTTTGATCCTCACCTCCTGTGCCCAGCCCGTCACACAACAGGGAACGCCCCCTGTCGAAGACCTCACTGCGGCTACAGCGACGGCTGAACCCACACCTATGCCCACCCCCTCACCCACCGCCACCCCGTTGGAATTGACGAACGATGGCGATCGGGCGATTATCGCCGGGGATTATAACCGGGCTATTGAAATCTTCCAAAACGCTCTGGCAAACACCACAGATGCAACGGTGACGGATAAGAGCAATTTGGGCATCGGGCAGGCTTACTATGAACAAGACAATTATGCCCCGGCGCTCACAGCCTTGCGCCTAGCCGCTGCTTCCGCAGATACAACCATCGCAGCCCAGGCCAATTATTTCCTGGCCCAGTCCTACATCATTCTGGAACGCTATGATGAGGCCTTTCAATCATTTGTGGCCTATCTTACATTACGCCCCGGCGTGATCGATTCGACGATCCATGAGCAGATGGGCGACCTCTATCTGACGGTTGGTAACCCCCTGCAGGCCATTGCCAGCTATCAGGAAGCTTACCGAACCGATCCCAGTGGCGGGTCTGAGAGCCTGGCGATCAAGATCGCCGCGGCTTATCAGCAGAGCGGTGACACGGCGACAGCCCTCGCCCTTTTCCAGGACATCTACAACACCACCGCCAGCGATTACACTAAAGCCGAAATGGATCTGCGGATTGGACAGATCTATTACAGCCAGGAAAATTACGATCAGGCCTATGCCTATTTTCAAGATACGGTCAATAATTTTCCTTGGGCTTATGACTCCTATTCAGCCCTGGTCACCCTGGTCAATGACGATGTGGTGGTCAATGAATATCAGCGCGGCTTGATCAATTACAATGTCAGCAATTATGCCCTGGCCGTGGAAGCCTTTGACCGCTTCCTGGCTACAGCGGATAATGAAATCGCCATTGGTGCAGCGCTCTATTACAAGGGCCTGGCCATTCGAGCCTATCAATCCACCTCAGGTGAAGGTCAATATGATGATGCGATCACTGCCTGGCAGGATTTGATCGAGAATCATCCCACGAGCAGCTATGTGATTGATGCCTGGGAAGACATCGAATACACCCAATGGGCATATATGGACGAACCCCGCCAGGCAGCGGAAACCGCCCTGGCTTATGTGGCTCGTTACCCTGAATCAGCCGAGGCAGCGGACTTCCTGTTCCTTGCCGGACGTTCCTATGAACGGGCAGACGCACTCGATCTGGCTTCCACAACCTGGCAGCAGATTGGCAACGAATATCCCAGTGCCGATTACGCCTTCCTGGCAAATTACTTCGCCGGGATCGTCACCGTCCGTCAGGGCAACTGGGCAGCAGCCCAGCCGCTCTTCTCCCGCGCCCTCATACTCACCAGTGAGCCCTCCGAAATCGCAGCTGCCTATCTCTGGATCGGAAAATGCCAGAACGCCCTTGGCGATGTCAGCGCCGCGGTTGATACCTGGAAACTGGCGCAGACCGCCGATCCCTATGGCTATTACAGCATCCGGGCGGAAGATTTGCTGATCGGTCAGGAAGCGCTCACACCGCCGCTTACCTATGACCTTGATCCGGACCTCTCTCCCTATCGAATGGAAGCCGAGGATTGGGTCCGCACCACCTTTGAACTCCCCGCCGACACCAATCTGCAAAGCCCCGGGCTGCTGGGTAACGATCCCCGTTTCCAGCGCGGGTTGGAATATTGGGCGTTGGGCTTATATCCCGAAGCTAAAGCTGAATTTGAATCGATCCGACTGGAAGTCGCCAATGACCCAGCCGAGACCTTCCGACTGATCCCCGCCCTGGTGGAGATCGGGCTTTACCGCTCCGCCCTGGTGGCAAGCAACAGCCTGCTGAAGCTGGCTGGATTGGAAGGTGCCACAGCACTGGATGCCCCGGAATTCTTTACCCGGGTACGCTTCGGCGCATACTATCTAGATTGGGTCCTCCCGATTGCCAAAAACAGGAATTTTGATCCCTTGTTACTGCTGGCAATTATGCGGCAGGAAAGCCATTATGAGGGATTTGCCCAATCGGCCGCTTATGCCTACGGTGTCATGCAAATCATCCCCACAACCGGTGAAGAACTCGCGGGTGAATTGGGTTGGCCGACAGATTACACCGCCGCTGACCTTTACCGCCCCTATGTGAGCATCCTGTTCGGCGCCACCTACCTGGCCCGCCAGTTAAATTACTTTGACGGCGACCTCTATGACATGCTTGCAGCCTATAACGGCGGTCCCGGTAATACCCTCTATTGGCAGGAATTGGCCGGCAATGATATGGACCTTTTCCTGGAAACCATCCGCATCCAGGAAACCCGCAACTACATCCGCCTTATCACCGAAAATTACACCATCTATCGCATGATCTATGGCACAATGGCGGAAAGATAAACACGGGGCAGTAAAAATGAAATCTAAAAGGGCTGTGAATTATCACAGCCCTTTTATTGTTCTAGAGGGTCGTTTAGATCAATAAGCGCATCGGTTCTTCCAGATAGTCAGCGAGGACCCGCATGAATTCTGCGGCCTCGGCACCATCGGTCACCCGATGATCAGCAGAAATCGAGGCTTTCATCTGGGATCCAACTGTCAGCTCACCATCTACCACCATCGGAACGTCTTGAACCGCACTCACAGCCAGGATAGCAGCCTCTGGGGGGTTGATGATCGCTGAAAAGTTCTCAATGCCATACATACCCAGATTGCTGATCGAGAAAGTGGAGCCTTCAATGTCCTCCGGCCGCACTTTGCCCTCCCGCGCCCGTCCCACCATCTCACGGATCTCACGAGCGATCAAGCGGATCGGTTTCAAATCGGCATCCTTGCTGACCACCGTCAGCAGACCGCCCTCAACCGCCACCGCCACGCCGATATTGACGTGTCCATGCCGCACGATGTTTTTATCATCCTGCAGCGAGGCGTTCAAATTGGGATACTGCCGCAATGCCAGGGCCACAGCCTTGACCACGAAGTCATTCACAGAGAGCTTGTCCGTTTCCGGCAGAATCTGATTCAATTGTTTCCGCAAGGCCATCAATGCCCCGGTACGATAGGAACGGGTCAGATAGAAATGCGGGAAGTTCTGATTGGAATCCTGCATCCGTCGGCTGATCGCCTGACGTAGACGCGTCAGGTCAACAACCTCATCAGCGGGCACTTCACCCAAACTGAAACTCGAGGCAGATTGGAAAGTCTGACCATTACCGGCGGACTTCGATCCTGAACCTGCCTGGCTCATGCTGTCGAGATAAGCCTCGACGTCCTTTTTCACTACGCGCCCTTGAGGGCCGCTGCCCTCGACCGCTGCGAGTTGAATATCGTGATTCTCGGCGATCTTACGGGCCAGAGGAGATGAACGCACACCACCAGCAGGTGATACATCAGCACTATCATCAGATTCAACTGCTTTCGAAGGGGCTTTCTCAGCCTGTTTCTTCTCAGCAGGTTTTTCCATCTTCTTTGATGGCTTCCCGCTGGCTTGCGCCACTAACGAATCAATCTCATCCTCAGTAGGTTCTTCCCCAGCCGCACTGACCACGGCAATCGGAGAATTGACCGGTAGTTCCGCTTCTTCGGGGGCCAGGTGGCGGAACATCACACCATCCAGGCTCGATTCCACTTCCACCGTGGCTTTATCCGTTTCAATTTCGGCAATCACATCCCCCTTGGCGACCGTATCGCCTTCGGCTTTGACCCAGCGCACCAACTTGCCCTCGGCCATATCAAAACCCAATTTGGGCATGGTCACAAGCTCAGCCATTCAATACCTCCTTGGCAGCATGATAAATATCTTCCGTCTGGGGCAGCGCCAATTGTTCCAGTTCAGCGTTATAAGGCAGTGGCACTTCGGCCTGGGCTACCCGCTTCACCGGCGCATCCACATAGTCAAATGCCATTTCATAAATCCGGGAGGACACTTCCGAACCGACGCCATAGGACCGCCAGCCTTCCTCGGCAATCACAGCCCGATTGGTCCGCTTGAAGGAAGCGATGATCGGGTCCATATCCAAGGGCCGCAGGGAGCGCAGGTCAATCACCTCCGCGTTTATTCCATCTCCCGCCAGCATGTCGGCAGCTTTCAAAGCCGCCGGGACCATCTTCGAATAGGCCACAATCGTCACATCGTCCCCTTCTCGCTGGACCTTGGATTTTCCCAGTGGCTCCAAATAATCCTCATCATCCGGCACCTCGCCCTTGGTTTGGTACAAGGTGGCATTTTCAATAAACAGCACCGGATCATCACTGCGAATGGCGCTCTTTAACAAGCCTTTGGCATCCGCAGGGGTACCGGGGGAGACAACCTTCAACCCGGGAAAATGGGCAAAGATCGCGTCCGGCGTCTGGGAGTGCGTAGCGCCCAACTGACGACCGCCGCCGCTCACCGCACGGATCACAAGGGGCAGCTTGAACTGGCCGCCAAACATATAATGCAGTTTAGCCGCCTCATTGATGATGTGGTCCATCGCTACAAAGGCGAAATTGATCGTCATCAGCTCCGCCACCGGTCGCAAACCGGTCATCGCGGCGCCGATTGCGCTGCCAACGATGGCCGACTCAGCAATCGGGGTATCCCGAACACGCTTCTCACCGAAATGATCATAAAAGCCTTTGGTGACAGCATAAGTGCCGCCCCATAAGCCGACTTCCTCACCCTGAATGAATACCCGTTCGTCGCGCTCCATCTCTTCCCAGAGCGCCTTAGAGATCGCTTCGCGCATTGTCATTCGTGTCATCTTAACGTCCCTCACTTTCACGTTCCAGGGCGTATCCGCGGTATTCCACTGGGGTCGGTTCCACATAGATATCTTCAAACAATGTCGATTTGTCCGGGTTTGGACTGGCCTTAGCAAAGGCCTCAGCGTCATCCACAATTTTCATAGCTTCCTCATCCACTGCATCCAGTTCCTTCGCAGTGGCGATCTTTCCTGCGATCAATTCCTTGCGATAAATACCGATCGGATCTTCTTCTTCCCATTTCTTCACTTCATCCTTATCGCGGTAGCGTTCCGGATCGCCCATCGAGTGACCCCGATAGCGATAAGTCATGATCTCCAGCAGGTATGGGCCGCCTTCCTTGCGGATCTTCTCCAGCACCCGTGAGACTTCCTTACGGACTTCCATCACGTCCATGCCTTCGATCCGTTCATTGGGCATCCCGTAACCTTCGGCTTTCTGGCGGATTTCCGAAACCGCCGACGCACGGTCAACGGCCGTACCCATGCCATATTGGTTGTTCTCGCAAACCCAAAGTACTGGCAGGTTCCAGACCTTGCTTAAGTTCAGGCCTTCATGGAAAAAGCCAATATTGGTGGAGCCATCACCGAACATGCAGATGGTCACCGCATCGTCATTGCCCTGGTAAACATCACCCAACGCCAACCCGGCAGCTAAGGGGATGTGTGCACCTACAATGGCATGGCCGCCCCAGAAGTTCAGTTCGGTATCGGCCATGTGCATGGAGCCACCCTTTCCCTTCGAGCAGCCATCCACCTTACCCAGCAGTTCAGCCATCACCGCGTTGGGGTCAATCCCTGCACTGATCGCCCAGCCATGGTCACGATAAGCCGTGATCAATCGGTCCTGAGGCTGCCGGACGGAGGAAATCCCCGCACTGACAGCTTCCTGCCCGATGTATAAATGTAAGAAGCCGCCGATCTTACCCTGCTGATAAAGCTCAGCAGCGCGCTCTTCCAGGCGACGAATGATGACCATTTCTCGATAGAGGTCAATTGATTCCTTTTTATCCATTCACAAAATCCCTTCGTGGATTAATTAAATACTCACACTATTTGTCAGTCGAATTATTATCATTTATTATGATATATATTACCTTTTTAGTCTAGTATTAATTCATAGAATTTTATCAGAATCAACAATGGGGACACCAATTAAAGATAAAGAGGCTGTCCAATCGGACAGCCTCTCAGGATGGTTAACAGGAAATTTGTAAACTAGTCGTTCTTGATCTTCGCCTGAGCAGCAGCCAGACGGGCCACCGGCACACGGAAGGGCGAGCAGCTCACGTAGTTGTTGCCAACCAGGTGGCAGAACTCGATCGAGCTGGGTTCACCACCGTGCTCACCGCAGATACCAACCTCGAGTTCGGGGCGGACTTTGCGGCCTTCAGCGATAGCAACCTTCATCAAGCGGCCAACGCCATTGCGATCCAGGACCTGGAATGGGTTTTGGGGCAGAATGCCTTCATCCACATAGGTGATCAGGAAGTTGCGTTCGGCGTCGTCACGGCTGTAACCAAAGGTCATCTGGGTCAGGTCGTTCGTGCCGAAAGAGTAGAACTCTGCCACTTCAGCGATCTCAGCGGAGGTCAGGGCAGCACGGGGGATCTCGATCATCGTGCCGAATTTGTAGCTGAAGCTCACGCCTTTTTCTTCCATCACCTTCTTGGCGATGGCTTCAAGTTCAGGCTGAACTTTCTTCAACTCGTTCACATGCCCGGTCAACGGGATCATGATCTCGGGGCGGACATCAATGCCCTTGTTGGCGGCGTCACAGGCGGCTTCGAAAATCGCCCGAACCTGCATCCGCATGATGTCGGGGAAGACGATACCCAAGCGGATACCACGGAGACCCATCATGGGGTTGCTCTCATGGAGCTTGGTGACTGCGGCCAGCATTTCTTCCTTCTCAGCCAGGCCCTTGGTCTCGCCTTTGCAGCGCATTTCGGTCACTTCCACCAGGAGTTCTTCCTGTGAGGGCAGGAACTCGTGCAATGGGGGATCGATCAGGCGGATGATTACTGGGTAGCCGTCCATCGCTTCAAACAGGCCATAGAAGTCTGAGCGCTGGGAGGGCAGCAGTTTACCAAGCGCAGAGAAATAAGCTTTCGCTGCATCAGCATTTTCAAGACTGCTCTTGGCTTCCTTGAGTTCCGCTTCAACTTCCTCGCGGACCACATCATTCATCATCTGGCCATCAATCTTACCGGTCTTCAGAGAATGCTCGAGCCGAACAACGGTGTTGAGGATAGCCTGGGCATCTTCAGCGTTCAGGATCATTTCCTGAACAAAAGGCAGCCGTTCTTCTTCGAAGAACATGTGCTCAGTCCGGCAGAGGCCAATACCCTTGGCGCCGAAGGTGCGGGCACGCTGAGCATCCTTGGGATAATCTGCGTTGGCCCAAACCTGCAGCCGGGCAATATCATCAGCCCAGGAGAGCAGAGTCATGAGTTCTTTTTGTTCTTCAATATTGGGAGCGGTGAGTTCGAGCTTGCCGATGAAAGCTTCACCGGTGCCGCCATCGAGGGAGATCCATTCCCCTTCTTTGACTGTGACATCATTGGAAGTCATTTCAAGTTTTGCGGCGTCAATGCTCATCATGGAAGCACCAACAACACAAGGCACACCAAATTGGCGGGCAACCACAGCCGCATGGGAAGTGGCGCCACCCTCAGAGGTCAAAATACCCTTGGAGGAGAGCATACCATGCACATCATCAGGTTTGGTGAAAGGTCGGACCATGATCACATCCTGACCTTCGTTTACGGCTTTCGCCTGGGAGGTGTCAGCATCGAAGTAAACCTGACCAACAGCAGCGCCTGGGGAGGCGTTCACACCGGTGGCGAAGAGCTTACCGGCATCACGAGCAGCCTGCATGGTAGCGGCATCAAACTGCGGGTGAAGCATCTGGTTAACCTGTTCAGGTTCCACGCGCATCACAGCGGTTTCTTTGTCGATCAAGCCTTCATTCGCCATATCAACAGCGATCTTGATCGCGGCTTTGGCGGTGCGCTTTCCGTTACGTGTCTGGAGCATCCACAAGCGACCTTTTTCGATGGTGAATTCAACGTCCTGCATATCGTTGTAGTGCTTTTCGAGCCGGGCAGCGATGTCCATGAACTGGTCAAAAACTTCAGGGAGATCTTCTTTCATTTCAGCGATCGGTTTAGTGTTGCGGATACCAGCCACAACATCCTCACCCTGTGCGTTCATCAGGAATTCGCCGAAGACTTTCTTATCACCGGTCTGGGGATCACGGGTGAAGGCAACGCCAGTACCGGAATCCCAGCCCATGTTACCGAAGACCATTGTCACAATGTTGACGGCAGTACCGAGGTCATCAGGAATGTTGGCGCGGCGGCGATAGTCAATTGCGCGCTTGGCATTCCAGGAATTGAAGACGGCTTTGGTGGCCAGTTCGAGCTGTTTGACAGGATCCTGGGGGAAATCAAAGCCCTTGGCTTTCTTCACCACGGCTTTGAATTTCTCAGTCAGTTCCTTCAGGTCATCAGCGCTCAGATCGGTGTCGCTGGATGCGCCCTTAGACTCTTTGAAGCTATCCAAAACATCTTCGAAAGCCTCGTCCGAAATCTCCAGAACAACGGAGCCGAACATCTGGATCAAGCGGCGATAGGAGTCATAGACAAATCGCTCATTCTCGGTCAATGAAACCATGCCTTTGGCGGTTTCATCATTCAAACCGATATTCAAAACAGTGTCCATCATACCGGGCATGGACATCTTGGCGCCGGAACGGCAGGATACCAATAACGGATTGGCGGGATCGCCAAATTTCTTGTTGGTTTGTTCTTCAACGACCTTCAATGCAGCCAGGGACTGATCCCACATATTCGCGGGGAAGGACCGACCATCCTGGTAAGCGATACACGCTTCGGTTGTAATGGTGAAGCCGGGGGGAACAGGAACACCAATCCGGGTCATTTCGGCCAGGTTCGCACCTTTGCCACCGAGCAAACCGCGAACGCCGTCCCAACTACCAGCATTTTTTTCCGCTTGTTCAACTTCATTGAACAAATAAACCCATTTCTTTTCTGACATGCTTCCTCCTAAATGTAAATCAAACAAAACTTATAACGCGGAAAGCGTAAAATTACTTTACAAACATGTAATTTTACCATGAAGGTTTCGGAATCCCAAAATATTCATCAGTGGATAATACCTGTAAACCTCATTTTACGTTTCCCCACTCACAACTGAAGGAACGCGAGCGTCATCCACAAGTACAAGCCAAAAACCTTGAGAAGAAACCAATGTATAATAACTGCCAGTATAAATAAGCACGGGGGTTGGCTTTTGGGGCCAGAACTCACAAATCTTTACCTGATCGATGACAAAAGGAGAAATGACATGGAATTGCCAGACTTCGGAGAATTGAGTAACCTGGCCAAGCAAATGCAGGACGCCTATTCCCAGGGCCTGGGGGCCATGAACCAGGCCGGCGAAATCGCAGCCGCCGAAATGGATCCTGACTACAAGATCATATTGGATATTGACTTTTCCGCGAAAATTGAAGGACACGCCTATCAGGTGGACGCCACTGTCATCTTCGAAATTGAGCTTCAACCGATCCTGGATGCCGCCGAGAACTCCCCTCTGGGCGATCTCGCCTCCCTATTGGGTGGTTTAGGGGTCGATCTCGGTGAAGATTCTGATGCTGTGATGGAACAACTCGGTCAGCCACGGGCAATTGGGGTCGTCTCAGAAATTGATCTACGAAAATTAGTTCTCTCTGGTGCCAATGGCAAAATTGATGCCCAATTAAATGAAAAGGGCACCCTTTTAGCCACCCTCACAGAGGGCAAGCTGCATATCAACTGCGAAAGCGTGTTCTCATATCCCGAACACACCGATGCCTTCGTCGCCATCCCCAGCATGGAAGCAATGCAGGAGAATATCGTCCTGGATCTGGAGCACCTGGAAGAAAAGCAAGCCTTCAAATGGACTGAGCCGGACAAAGATAACTTGCAGGTTTCTGGCACAATTCACTTTGAACCGATCTAGACGATCAAACACACCCAAAGTTCAAGCCAAGCGAATAACCGGGATGGAATGTGTATAATTAATCCAGTCATCCATTCAATGCTGGACAGGTGCCATGGAAATCCGTCCAATCAACCCATCCGATATCCCGGCAATCCATCAGGCAGCGGAGTCCTTGTGGGGTAGCTACATTATTGTTGTGCATCTCGAGCAATATAATTACGATGACCTGCCTGGGTTTGTTGCCTTCATTGATAATACTCTGGCCGGCTTTCTGTACTATGAAATCAGAGAAAATATCTGTGAAGCGCTCACCCTGGCCGCGCTCATAGAGAATCAAGGCGTTGGCACAGCCCTGATGACTGCGGTTGAGCATTTCGCAGCCGAGAAACAATGCACCCATCTGCAAGTGGCAACAACGAATGACAACATTTACGCCATTGGGTTCTACCAATATCTTGGATTCCAGATTAAAGAAGTCTTTCCCGGCCGAATCGACCTAGCCCGCAAGATCAAGCCCTCCATCCCAATGTTCGGTGAAAATGGCATCCCCATCCAGGATGAAGTCCTCCTGGAAAAAGAACTTTGATTCAAAAATCTCAAAGGTGAACCAAATATGAAGAAAAAAATATTACTTGGTACGCTTCTCCCCCTTTTACTCATCCTCTCTGCCTGTAACGGCACACCAGCTAGTCCGACCCCTGTTGAAATATCAACAGAAGCTGCCAGCGTCATGTTAACTGAAACCGAGACATCCACTCCATCCACTGCCCCAACCCAGTCGCCCACCTTCACACCGCAGCCTGCTTCAGATGGCCCTTTTCTGCTGATCCAAACCGATGCCCAGACTTACAAGATCATCGATTTTGCGCTGGGTGAACAGTACCCTGTCGAGCTGCCCGTTGAAGGCCGACGAATCGGCATCAGCGGCAGTCTTTCCCCCAGTAAAACCGTTCTGAAACTCCCGATTGAAGACAACCAGTTGAAACTGTTCAATTTCATAACGAGTTATCTTCAGACGATTGATCTGCCCAATGACAGCTTTGACGCGGACCAAACTGCTGAACTCGCCCAGACGGCCTTTGATGGCATTGGGCTTTCATATGAAGCCGCTTTGGATGGCGTGTTGGCCTCCTATACCAGTTCCATTGCCAATACGCAGTGGTATCAGGATGACGACCACCTCCTGGCCGTCACCACCGGCTCACCGACCAGCACCCACCTCTCTCTGGTTGATGTTGCCACCGGTCAGGTTGAAGCGCTTGAATCCTTACCCGGTCTGGTGGAACGCTTCACCCTTTCAGGCGATTGGGCCCTCCTTAAAAAGGGCTATATCAATGAGCCGGGTTACGCCGGTGATGACCAATACTACGCACTCAATCTCGACACACTTGAAACCATACTGATTGATTTGCCAGCGGATGCGGACAACCCCATCCTCGCCTGGTTTGGCGGCACAACCTTGAGCATCATCCATCAATCGCAGCCGGTCGGGGGAATCAATTTCTCACTGCTGGACTTAGAGAATATGAGTTCAACGCAAGTGATCGACGGCATGTTCTCATCCATTCAGAGCTTTCAAAATGGGCTGCTGGTTTTACGGATGGATTCGGAGACCTATGCCACCATCATCCAAATCGTAGACCTCTCCGGTCAGATTCTGAAGGAAACCTCCCTGAATGATAGATGTTCACCCGTGGAAGTCACAAACGAGGCGATCATCTTAAATTGCGAAACCGAAAGCCTCATTTTAGATAGTGAATTAATAGCCGAATCCTTCAGTGATCCCATCTTCCTGCTAAGCAGCTCAACGGATGGTGAGTCTTGGGTTCGGGTGAATCGCTCGGGGCAAACTGCATTGCTGGATTCGTCCTTTACGAACCCCCAACCCATCAAGCTGGAAGGCGCTGCTTTGGAAGTGCGCTGGCTGCCAAATTCTCCGGCTTTCCTCTACCGCACCCTGGGTAAGCTCTACCTCTATGACCTTGCTGAAGGAAGCAGTACGTTGGTGCTTGAATCTGATCTCCTGGGTGACTACGCGAATACCAATGCGGCCTGGATTTTTATTCCGGATTAGCCTCCTTCTTTCGGATTTTTGAAATAACCAAATCCTGTATAATTAAATCAAAGCCTTGAACCTGTCCCGAGGTGGTCATGAAAATTCTCATCTTAGGTGGTAAGCGTTTCTTGGGGATTGCGCTGGTGGAAGCCATGCTGAAAGCCGGCCATACCCCCACACTCTTCAATCGCGGCATAACCAATCCCGACCTTTTTCCGGATGTCAAAACACTGATTGGCGACAGGGAAAAAGACCTTAGCGCGTTCAAGCGGCGAAAATGGGATGCGGTGATCGACACCAGCGGTTTTCTGCCGCGGGTAGTACGCGAATCTGCCAAAATGCTCTCCAACAGGTGCGGAACCTATGTTTTCATCTCGACCGTTTCCGTCTATAAGAATTTTCGCAATCCAGATATTCAGGTAAATTACCCCCTGGCAGAATTGGAGGATCCCACAGATGAGGACTATACCGGCGCATCCTATGGCCCCCTCAAAGCACTCTGTGAATATGAGATCCAGCAGAATTTCAAAGGCAATCTGATCGTCATCCGGCCAGGACTGATTGTGGGACCCAATGACCCCACCGACCGCTTCAACTATTGGCCGTGGCGGGTTGCGCAGGGTGGTAAAGTGTTGTCTCCAGGCCCACCCAGCGCTGATCTGCAATTCATTGATGTGCGCGATCTGGCGAACTTCATCCTCACCTTGATCGAACATAACGCCAAAGGCGTCTATAACGCCGTCGGCCCCAAAAACCCGGCCAATTTCGGGTCATTGCTGGTTGCCTGCCGGGAAGCCGCCGGTTCAGACGCCAGTTTCATTTGGGCCGATGAACACTTCCTGCTTGGTGAAAAAGTAAAACCCTGGGTGGACCTCCCCCTCTGGCTGCCCAATTCTGATCCCAACTTCATCGGCTTTAACAGCATCAACAACGCTAATGCCGTCAAAGCAGGACTGACCTTCAAGCCCCTCTCTGAGACAGTAAGCGACACGCTGGACTGGATTAAAACCCGCCCGCCTGCCAAGAAGCTGAAGGTCGGATTGAGCCTGCGTAAAGAAGCAACGCTTATTCAGAAATATGAAGAGATGTTGGAAAAGGATCACCTGTCCGGGAACTAGAATTTATTCCAATGCACTCGCTTAGGGTCATACTGGGTTCGGGCAGCCTTCTCCTGATCCGGATACCCTACATAAATCACGTTCAGCGGCTTGACGTAGTCCGGCAGATCAAATGCCTTGGCGAGCCGCTTCTCAAAATTATGGATCGGGTGCACCCCCAACCAAACCGTTCCTAACCCTAGTTCAACGGCGGCCAACAGAATATTTTCTGTCGCCGCACTGCAATCCTGCACCCAAAACCGGATACCAATGGGGTTCTTAAAAACCGACGTGTTCCCACAGACCATGATCGCGGCCGGCGCGTTATATTTCCCAAACAACATCACAGACCGGATCTTCTCCATCGCCTCGGGATCAGTTATGACTATGAACTCCCAGGGTTTTGTGTTATCCGCGGATGGCGCGGCCATCGCAGCCTGCAGCAGCAATTCCAGTTTCTCCTGCTCAACCGGTTTATCCTGATATTTCCGAATACTGCGCCGGGCAAAGATTGTTTCAAGGGCCATTGGATCTCCATTCTTCATCAATAAAAAACTAATACAGGTTCACTTTTTTGAGCCTGTATTAGTATACTTCTTGTTATTCTGCGAGCGCTTGCCGTTTGATTATTTTAGTAATATCGGCAGGAACATCTCCACCCCACGATCGAATTCAAAGGCACCTATATCAACAATAGCACTCCCATTACCATCGCCATCAATAGGCCGGGAATTGCCCTCAAAATCCACAGCTGGGACTCCTATCGCGCTGTTGTCCCCGGCATCGATACAAGGAGAGGCAGACGTGAGATGAAAATCACCTGTACCTTCATCCTCAAATAACGGATGTACAGAAATATTATTGGCCCAAAATGCATGAGCGGGAACTGAGAACGTTGACCAATTCCAAAAATTATTCGATTCTACGCTGTAAGTCACTTCCGAATTTTCATAGATAGCAATCGTATTTTCAGCACTCGAACCGTTGAATATATTATTGAACAGATAAACATCAATGGGCATTCCCGAAGATGTATAACTAGCCAAGCCGATGGCATCATTGTCAAAGCCAACTGACCCTGCCACACCATCAGTACCAGTACTGCCAGAGGTGGATCCCAAGCCCCCTATTCCTGCAGTACCTGCCACACCACCTGTGCCGCCAACAATCGGAGCTTTAGGTAAATAAAGCGTATTATTGACTAAGGCGATTGAACAGTAGTAATTAAATACCAGGATTGACCCAGAGGAATCTCCTCCACCGCCCCCACCCCCAGCATCCCCGCCATCGCCACCAACGCCGTTTGGTACACCGAAACCACCATCACCGCCTGTTCCACCATTACCACCGCTTCCACCGCCTCCTCCAATACCACCCTGCAGGTTATCAATGATATTATTCGTTATTGCCGTCGGCTGAGAGGCCAAATAATATATATCCAGGCCATAGGTCATCCCTCCGTTACCGGCATCAGCACCAGAAGCGCCAGCGCCGCCAACACCTCCATTTCCACCAATTCCCTTAGCCGTAACACCAGCACCCCCATTTCCACCCGTGCCCCCATTACCGCCACTACCGCCAAGCCCGCCATCTCCACCCGCCGAGGCCATGCTCCAGGAAGCCTTGTTTTGAGATAAATCTAGAAGCTCTCCTGTTTCCAATCGGACCATATAAACATCCCCTGCATTGCCACCTACGCCAGCGGCGCCGCCCCCACCACCGCTGCCCCCCATACCGCCATTGCCGCCCGTTGTGACCGTGCCATCCCCTCCTGTGCCACCATTACCACCCAGGCCGCCATCACCACCATCGCCACCTGTTCCGGGCGCGCCGCTGCTGATGTTATAGATAGTGTTCATTATAATCTCTACCGAATCCCCAACATCTGCTGGAAAATATATCCCGTAGCCCTTTCGACTAGGAAATCCAATGCCACCTGCGCCGCCTGCGCCACCAGCGCCGCCATCTCCACCATCCTGACCACTGGGGCCTCCCGATACTCCTCCACCCCCATTGCCGCCTTTGCCACCATTGCCCCCTTTGCCCCCAGCCCCACCATCTCCGGAACGGATGGCGTAGATTTCATTTTCGGTAATAATTACGCCTTCGGAATCAATAAGGTAAATACCTGCGCTGATTCCTCCAAGGCTGCCATTTTGACCAGCTGAACCTGGGGAGCCAGCAGATCCGTCCGAGCCCGGGCCAATCGCATTAAGCCCATCATCGCCATCGCTGCCATCCCCTCCGTCTCCCCCATTTCCACCCCAGACGATGTGGATCGTGTTACCACTAATGAGAGGTGCACCCGTCAAAACAAATATCCCATAAGCCGCCCCACCAGAGCTGCTTTCACCATCAACCATTCCATCAGCGCCATCTCCCCCAAAGACATTCCGAATTTCGTTATCCATGATTAGAGGTGTATCTGTCGCGTTAGGCGTCTTAACATAAATTCCCCAAGCAGTCCCGGAAGGTGTAGGTCCGGCCTCCAGTGCCTCACCGTCCACACCATGCATGTGTTGAATTATATTTCGGCTGACCTCCACCTCACTTTGGATATCCACACCTCGAATGCCATCCCGAATATTACTGTCAAGTATATGGCCGGTCGAGCCCGGCTCAAACTTTATCCCATACCAACAGTTATTCGAGGGATATCCCGTGCCAGCGAGCGTTGCCTCGTCAATGTTCAGGGTACCGCCGCTCTCAACAATGATCTCAATCCGGTCAGGATCAATGCCGACATTACCAGCATCCGAACAGTCGAAGAGCACCGTCGCCCCCGATTGGATGGTCAAAGATCCCCCACTTTGGATCACAATATCCTGATCCGGGAATTGATATCCACTCCAAACCTCATCCGTCGAAATATAGTCAACTGCGTTTACGGTCTTAATCGGCTGAAAAGAAAGCAACACCAGAAATACAGATAAGAATCCAAGCAATTTACTTAATTTGTTATTCATCACAACCCCAATCTAAAAACTATTGAATGACAAATACCAGTAATCATTTCCCTCATTAGGAAATTAAAGAGACTCCGACCAATAATCTGCAGAGGCGTTTAATGGAGTGCGATGACTTTATTTAGTTATGTACTTTATTGCGGTGAATTTTTATGAGATCAGTAAAGAACGTATCTATATTATAAAAAAGCTATGAACCTTAAGCAAGCCAAAATAATCCCAGCTCGTAATCCTTCAGCTCTCTTGGTCCTTCTTGTGGGTTTTTCTCAATTGGCGGGTAATAAATCCCCGCGCATCGTCCTCGTCCCTCACCTCGCCGCTGGCCTGCGCCTCCCGCAGTGAAGCGATCAGCTTGCCAATAAGTGCCCCAGGGGCCAGGTCGAATTCCTTTTGGATATCGTTACCATTCAGCAGCAGCTTCGGTGCAACCACCACTTCATGTTCGAGCCACCAAGCCTGCAATACCTCGTGGGCAGCCTTGACAGGACGATTCCAACCCTCCTGAGTGAGTTCCGGACCAAAAGTCGCATACGTATCCGCCAAATAAAGGATCGCAATCGCAATCCCAACATCGCCAACTTTTTTGAAGAAGCGATACAACATCCTGCGATCCGGCCCCGTTCCAACCCTCGCCATCGGCAGCAGCCGCATGTGATAACGGACAAAAGTGCTCAGCCATTTTGCCTCAGCGTTGCTCAACTGCAACCCCCGGGCAATTTCCCAGGTTATCTCCGCACCTGCAATGTCATGGCCGTAATAATGCAGCCGGCCATCCGGCCCTTTGGACAGGGTCTTCGGTTTGGCACTATCATGGAGCAGCGCGCCTAATAAGGTCAGGCTCCTGATGGATCGACCTGGCGTCACCTCACCTGCAAAGTAATCACACAGCTGGTTTTGGAAAGGCGCTAATGCGCCCATAGCTGCGCTCAGCGGCCAGGGGGACTCTTCATTTATATTCACATCCTGAGTTAACGAATCCAACAAGCTCTGGCAGTTCTTGACCACCTGTAAGGTGTGCTCCAACAGGGGATAAAAATGCGGCGGGGAGGCCGGAACATCAGCCTGCGCTTGCAGGGGTGGAACCAAAGCTCTAAGTAGGCCAAATTCCTGACATTCCCGCAGTCCGCGGGCTGGGTCAGGGCCTTCAAGAATGCGAAAGAGTTCATCCCGCTGGCGTTCAATTGTCGTTTCAGGTAGGTGACATGCTGCATCCCGGATCAGATCAGCTGTTGCGGGCGCAAACTCAAAGCCAAATTGGATCGCCAGCCGCACAGCCCGTAAGGCGCGCACTGGATCATCCAGGAGCGCCTGGTCACTGCAAGCCCTCAGCAGTCCCGCCTCAAGGTCGGCCTGACCGCCCAATGGATCAATGAGTTCGTTTGGCTTGCGTAAATCAATCGCAATTGCATTGAGAGTAAAATCGCGATGGCGCAGATCGTCATCCAGGTCTGCTCCAGTGAACTGCACAAAGTCTAAAGGGAATTCACGCCCATCCGGACGGTGGAAGACCACACGGGTCGTATGACGTTCATCATCTAAAACAAAATAACCGGCATCCAGCGCCCGGGCAACTTTTCGGGTCAGCGAAACTGGGTTCTCCCCCATCGTGAAATCCAAATCATGCAGATCCCGGCCCAAAAGCAGGTCCCGTACTGCACCGCCGACCAGGTAAATCTGCTGATCGGGTTCAAGGGCCTGTTGAACGGCCGTTAAGATCGAAGTGATGAAAGGATCAGTCCAAAGCCTCATATTTTTCCAGATCGACCACGCCAATGAAAGGCAGGTTCCGATAGAATTCGTCCATATCCAGACCATAGCCAAAGACGAATTTATCCGCTATCTCAAAGCCACAATACTTAATCGGCACATCCACCTCACGTCGGGTCACTTTATTGAGCAAGGTGCAGATCTCCAGGCTGGCAGGGTTACGAGTACGCAGCATTTCGATCACGGATGAGAGCGTATGCCCGCTGTCAATAATATCTTCCACAATCAATACGTGCTTTCCGGCAATCGAGGTCCTCAGGTCCAGGTTAATCCGGACCTGCCCGGAGGATTGACGAGCCCCCGCCCCATAGGACGAGACACCCATGAAATCAATTGCAACCGGCGGGTCAATGCAGCGGATCAGGTCCGTGAGGAACATCACGCCGCCCCGCAGGATACAAATCGCCAAAATTTCTTTACCCGCATAATCCCGGCTGATCTCAGCGCCTAATACTGCAATTCGGGCTTTCAACTCCGCTTCGGGAATCAGGACTTCTGCCAAAAAGGATTGATAATCTTTCATCGTTTCTTATCCTTTAATTTCGGGGGACCTTGTGGTGCTTCCGGCAGCGCGCCTCATACATCTCCTGTGCGCCAACGACAACAATCGGATCATCATAACGGGCTGGTTCGCCATTGACAAGCCGCTGGGTCCGGCTGGCATCCTCACCGCATACCATACAAATCGCCCGCAGTTTATCCACCTTTTCGGCCCGAGCCATCAATTCCGGCATGCAGCCAAATGGCTCGCCCCGGAAATCCCGGTCCAGCCCTGTGACGATCACTCGCAGATCCTTATCGGCCAGTTCTTCTACAACTTCCACAATGCCATCATCAAAGAATTGGGCCTCATCCACGCCAATAACTGTCACATCGGGGTCTAATTTTGCCAATACCTCGGCAGACGATCGAACCGGAACTGCCTCCACATCCAAACCGGAATGGGAGGTGACTTTCATTTGATCATATCGATTATCAATGACCGGTTTAAAGACCTGCACTTTCTGCTTGGCAATTTGAGCCCTACGCAGGCGCCGGATGAGTTCTTCCGTCTTTCCGCAAAACATTGACCCGCAAATGACTTCTAATGACCCGACATGATGTGGCATAAACCCTCTCCCTATGAAATAAAAAATGACAGGCAGATGAAGTTTCATCTGCCTGTTAAGTTTACCATTTTTCGTTTTTGTTTCTGGAATTAGACGGTGATTTCTTCCGCAGCATCCGGAATCTTGTAACCCAATTGGCGCAGGGCCTTCTTGAGGTCAATCAAGGACTTGCGACCAAAGCCGCTGATATCCAGCATGGCCTGCTCGCCGCCTTCAAGTCGTTCCAAAACGTCACCAACATTCTTCATACCAGCTTCGGTCAGGGCCTTTTCAACCCGGGTACCCAAACCAAGTTCTTCGATCGGGCGATCGGGAGATACTTTTTCTTCTTCCTTGGCCTTCTTGTCTTCGAGGTAATCCTTGCGAGCCTGAAGCCGTTTGTAGAAGCGATCCACCTGACCTTCACGGTCAAGAATGCGCTGCTGCTGGCCAGTATAGAAGGGATGGCAATTGGAGCAGACTTCTGTGCGGATTTCTTTTTGGGTTGAGCCGGTTGTCCAGGTGTTGCCACAGGAACCGCAAATCACCACCGCATCAGGATAGTATTGGGGATGAATATCTTTCTTCATAATTTCGTCTTGATCCTTTCAAAAAGTGAATACGTGTTATTCATCCTCAGGGAGTGTAACAACGTGAACCTTTTTGCGGCCACCGGGCATCGTCTCAAAATGAACCAGACCTTCGGTTGTTGCAAAAAGTGTATGATCCTTACCCATACCGACATTCCAGCCGGGGTGGATCTTGGTGCCGCGCTGGCGGACAATGATATTGCCGCTGATCACGTATTCACCACCGAATTTTTTGATACCAAGTCGTTGCGACTGGCTGTCACGACCGTTTCGTGAGGAACCGCCACCTTTTTTATGAGCCATTTTTCCTACTCCAATCCAATCGATTCAATCAGCAGCTTCGTGTATTGCTGACGATGACCCGTCTTTACGCGATAGCGTTGTTTCGGGCGATACTTAAAAACCAGGATCTTGCGACCCTTGAAATGATTGAGAACTTTCGCCTGGACCTTGGCGCCCTTGATTAGCGGGGTGCCAACAACGACCTTATCGTCATCTACGGACAAAAGGACATCTTCCAGAGTGATCGCCTCACCCACCTCATTTGGCAAACGATCGACGTCGATCGTCTCACCTTCAGCAGCACGGTATTGCTTGCCGCCTTGTTCGACAATAACAAATTTCATTTCTATTACTCCAATCTTCACTTAACCAATCTCGCTCGCGTGTCACCGCCAGGGATCGGGAAAGTTGGGGTTACATGATACTACCCCAGCATAAACTTCTCGCCGGGGCAAGGTACATCATTATAATGTCTTCGTCAATGGATGTCAACAGGATTCCAGGCATACTTTTCATGTTGCTTCATATATTTATCAGGGCATTGATACGACTGGTTACGAAAGTGTTATAATGAAGGCAATCAATAGCGAGTGACCATAAAAATGAAGTACCTTACCTTTAAATACCGGTTAAAAAGTCCATTTCCCAAATCAGACAAATCACATCTGAAATATTATAGTACGCCCAATTTTACTTGCTTTTAAACCCTAATTACGCTATACTTTAGGCACTAGTGGTTAAAAGTGGAGAAAAGTGGGACGCAGTGGAGCGCCGGAGGATCCGGCGCACCATTGGTAATAGGAGCTTTAGAACAGATGTTCCTGGGACAATACGAGCACAATATCGATGAGAAAGGACGAATCACCATTCCCGCAGAATTTCGCGAGGAACTTGGCGATTGCGTGGTCATCACCCAGGGCTATGATGGTAACCTGCAAGCTCTCCCACTTGAGCTGTACGAGTTGTTAGCTGAACGCATCCGCGGTATCAGTATACTCGACCCGGACAGCCGCAGACTCCGCAGGATCTTCTTTTCATACGCAAAGAAGATCGAATTCGACAAAGCCGGTCGTGTTTTATTACCTGCGTTTCTGAGGGATACTGCAAATCTCAAAGAAAACGCAATTCTGGTGGGCAATGGGGAATATTTTGAGCTCTGGTCACCAGAAAACTGGCAAGTTCAGCAGACGTCGCTGAATGATGTTGAAGCGAATGAGCAACGGTTTAAACCCCTGGATTTAACTACCCTACCGTGAACGCCTCAGAACATGGGGGGGGAGCAATCGCCGGAAACCCTGGCGATAATTTCCCCCACCAGCCAGTTCTTTACCAAGAAGTCCTTGGTGCCTTAGCGCCGCAGACTGGTAAATCCTATCTTGATGGGACAGTCGGCGCTGGTGGCCACGCTGAAGGCATTCTGACAGCCTCAGCGCCACAGGGCAGATTACTCGGTCTCGACCTGGATCCGGAAGCGCTGGCGATCACTCGTCAGCGTCTTTTCGCTTTTCAGGATAGAGTGATCCTGCGCCAGGCCTCCTACCGGGACGCCGCCGCTGTCCTCGAGGAAATTGGCTGGGGACCCGTGGATGGAATCCTGCTCGATCTGGGTGTGTCATCAATGCAACTCGACCGCCCAAATCGTGGGTTTTCATTCCGAGAATCCGGCCCATTGGATATGCGCTTCAATCCCGCCGGCGGCACCAGCGCAGCGGATCTGGTCAATCTCTTGGACGAGAAGTCCCTCGCTGACCTGATCTACGAATACGGTGAAGAACGATATTCGAGGCGAATTGCCCGGGCGATCGTTTCTGCCAGGCCCTTCCAAACTACCGGAGAACTGGCGGCTCTGATCAAAAAAGCTGTCCCGGCCGGATATGACCCTCATATCCATCCGGCAACCCGGACATTTCAGGCTTTAAGGATCGCCACCAATCAAGAGTTGGAGACGATCTCTCAGGCTTTACCGGCACTGACAGAATGCCTGGCACCTGGCGGGAAGATTGCCATCATCAGCTTTCATTCGCTCGAAGACCGGCTCACCAAGCAATTCTTCAAGCAGGAAAGCAAAGATTGCATCTGCCCTCCCAGCCAACCCATCTGTACCTGTGGGCATAAAGCCACCCTCAAAGTGCTGACCCGAAAGCCGATCAGCGCCACGGAAGAGGAAATGCGCAGGAATCCCCGCTCTCGCAGCGCTAAGCTGAGAGTAGCTGAGAAAATTTAGACCGCTGGAAGAAGAAGATGAAAAAACGCCTCATACAAGCCTATAAGCAAGCACCCTGGCGAACCCAAGTCCAATGGATTGGTTTATTTTTGCTTGCTTTGGTGCTGGTTGCCACCATCGCCGGCTTGTATCTCAGCGTTAATGGCCAGGCAGCGGCAGCAGGGCGGAGCGTCCAGGGGCTGGAGAGCGACATTGAAACTATGACCAATGAGATCTCCGACCTGATGACCAAACTTGCCAAGGCGCAATCCTCAGAAAAAATGATGGCCCGGGCGGAAGAGCTGGGTTTCCATATGCTGGACCCCGAAACAGCCATCTACGTTGAAGTTCCCGGCCTCGACCCAGATGCTGGGGTTGTCCTCGCGCCACCCCGGTCAAACACGATCATTCAAACCCCTATCATTCAGGATTCATACACCTCTTCCCTCTGGGATTGGTTCGTGAACAATATCTGGATGGGTTCCAATAACCTGACCGAGGGAGGCAACTAGATGAAACCTCCCTTCTACATGCGATATGTGATCCTGATGGCGGCCTGCGCCATTCTTGGCGTGGGGATCGTCTTTCAGATGATCCGGATCAATTACAGCAGCAGCGCCCAGGAGCTGATCGAGAAATCCGCAAGCTACCAGGGCTTTGAAGAGACTATTTACCCACCCCGCGGAACGATCTATGACCGCAACGGCCATGTGCTGGCGACCAACCAGATCGGCTACGAGATCGGGATCGATCTAAAATTTGTGACCGACCCCGAATCAATCGCCTTCTCCGCAGCCAGCCTGCTGGATTTGGAATATGCAGACGTTTTCTCGCTCGCCAGCACCCTTCAGAATGGCGAAGACGAGAACCGCTACTTCGTCCTCGCCAGCTATGTGGATGAAGAAACCGTGGATGAACTCCAGGCTCTGAAGGATAGCTACACAGAACGCCGCCGGGAAACGGGAACCTCTACCCCCAGCCTTTCCGGGTTGATTTGGACGGGTATGGAGCAACGTTCTTATCCTGAAGATGAGCTGGCTGCAAATGTCCTCGGATTCTATAACTATTTCTCCCGGGAGACCGCTCAGGGTGTTTACGGCGTTGAAGAAACCTATAACCGCCTGCTGACCGGCCAGCCGGAAAGCGTTTTTGTACCCAATGACCCTTATGAGGTCGAGGCATTGCCCAATATTGACCACGGTGCCAGCCTGATCCTGACCATTGACCGCGATATCCAGGCCATGATCGAGAAAGAACTGGCAGATGCCCTTGAATGGTCCGGTGCTGAAGGCGGCACGATCATTGTCTATGATCCGGAAAACGGTGACATTTTAGGCATGGCCAGCACGCCAACCTTCGACCCCAATGAATATTGGACCTACGAAGAGACCTTCCCCAACCCTACCCCCTACAACCGTGCCATTGGGGACGCCTACGAACCAGGTTCTGTATTCAAGGTCATCACAATGGCCGCCGCACTGGACGCGGGCGCTGTGGAGCCCTCCACAACCTATGAAGACACCTATGGCGTCTATTGGGTTGAAAACACCTGGCCCATCTATAACTGGGATGGCGGCGCCTGGGGCGAACAGGACATGACCGGCTGTATGCAGCACTCTTTGAACGTCTGTTTGGCGCATATTGCCGTAGATCTACTCGGCGAAGAAGATTTCTATAAATATGTACAGGCTTTTGGTTTTGGCCGCAGCACAGGCATTGACCTGGCCGGCGAAGCCAATTACCCCCTCCGCCTTCCGGACAACAACCAATGGGTGGTGGTGGATCTGGCGGCCAACTCCTTTGGTCAGGGTATTGCCGTGACCCCCATCCAAATGGTGATGGCAATTGGAGCCGTTGCCAATGACGGGCAGATGATGGTTCCTCATGTTGTGCGCAGTGTGGTCGATAACGGCCAGCAATATGATGTCGCTGCGCAGGTCATGGGCAACCCGATCTCTGCTGAGACGGCCCAGACCCTGACCAAAATGCTCACCGTCGCTCTGGAAGAAGAAACTTCCGAAGCTTTGGTGAATGGCTACAGTATCGCGGGTAAGACCGGTACAGCGGAAATTCCCACGGAACTGGGGTACACCACCGATGAGACCAACACCTCATTCGTTGGCTGGGGTCCCTCAGATGATCCGCAATTTGTGGTTTATGTCTGGCTGGAGCGGCCCAGTATCTCAAAATGGGGTTCGGTTGTAGCCGCCCCGGTATTCAGCAACGTTGTGGAGCAGCTGGTCGTACTAATGAAGATTCCCCCGGACGCTGTCCGGGCTGAAATGAGCGCGAATTAGAAGGAAGAATTGTGATTCAACTCAACGACATCATTCTTGCCCTCACAAATGAGGAGATCAGCCCGCTGAAGATACACATCAGCAGCGTGGTGATCGATTCGCGCGACGCTCGCTCTGGCAGCCTCTTCATTGCCCTGCCCGGCGAAAATGTCAATGGACATGACTTTGTGCAGGCCGCCTTCGATAAAGGCGCAGTACTGGCCCTGGTTGATCAGGATATGGGTGCAGCATTCAATATTCTGGACCTGCGACCCGGCCAAACCCTGCCCGTTGTGGAAGAAATCGCCTTCCCGCTCTGTTTACGGGTGGATGATGCTCTCAGCGCACTGCAGAAAGTCGCAGCTTACTGGCGCAGTATCCATGACGTGCGTGTGATTGGAATCACCGGCAGTGTGGGCAAAACCTCAACCAAAGAGTTGATTGCCAGCCTGCTATCACAAAAATACAACGTATTGAAAAACGCAGGCAACCGCAATAACGAGATTGGCCTGCCCCTGACTCTGTTAGAACTTGGCCCCGAGCATGATTATGCCGTTTTGGAAATGGGCTTCTACGTTCCGGGTGAGATTCACCTGCTGTGCGAGATCGCCCAACCCCAGGTCGGCGTCGTCACCAATATTGGCACCGTTCACGCAGAACGGGCCGGCTCACAGGAAATCATCGCCAAAGGTAAAGCAGAATTGGTTGAATCCCTGCCGCCAGCGCCTAAAGGCGTGGCCGTGCTGAACAGTGACGATCCCTGGGTGCTGTACATGTTCGGCAGAACTCAGGCGAAAGTCCTCTCCTATGGGATCAAAGGTGATGCGAACCTCTCGGCCAGCAGTATCCAATCACATGGACTGGATGGCCTTTCCTGCGTATTGAATTACCGGGAAACATCCCATAAAATCCACTCCCCACTGATGGGAGAGTTCTCCGTTTATACAATCCTTCGGGCCGTAGGTGTCGCTTTGGCGGAAGGAATGGAATGGCCGGTAATTGAAGCCGGATTGGGCAGCGCTCAGGTAGATATCCGTATGCGCCGGGTGAACCTGCCCGGTGATATCACCATTCTGGATGATACCTATAATGCAGCCCCCGAATCCACCGTCGCAGCCCTGGAATTGCTGCAGAATTTATCCGGCCGCCGGGTCGCCATCCTGGGAGATATGCTCGAACTGGGGCAATATGAGACCTCCGGGCACCAATCTGTCGGCAAAGTGGCTGCCACAGCCGCAGATCAGTTGATTTTGGTCGGCCCCAGGTCAAAAAAGACTGCCAAAGCCGCCCTGGAGAACGGCTTCAATGAAGCCCACCTGCAGTGGTATCCTGATGCCCAAACCGCCTGCGAACCCGCCATCCAACTGGTTCAAGATGGCGATACCGTACTAATCAAAGGTTCAAATAGTATGCGAATGACCAAGATTCTGGCCGCATTGGAAGGGAGAAAATAATGGAGAATACCTCCGTTATCATCGCCGTCAGCGGTCTGAGCTTTTTGATGACCGTAATTTGGGGAGATCCACTGATCCGCTTGCTCAAAGTCTGGCGGATTGGCAAAATCGTGCGCCAAGATGGTCCAGACCAGCATTTCGTAAAAATGGGCACACCAACGATGGGTGGGATCATGTTTATGCTCCCGGTCACCCTGTTGACGATCTTATTCAACGCGGTATCCATTTTCGGCTTCAACCTGTTGGGGCGTTCGGTGCTGCTCCCCGTGCTCACCATGTGGGCCTATGCCCTCCTGGGTATGATCGACGACTGGGAAGGCATTCGTGGCCCTCGGCGCGGTCTTGGAATGCGTGCCAGCACCAAATTCATCATCCAGGTGATCTTCGCCATTGGAATCGCATTCGTGCTTCGAGATATTCTCGTCGTTCCGCAGTTCTATTGGTTCACCTGGGAAGAAGCCATCAACCTTGGCCCGTTCTACATCCCGATTGCGGTGTTGATCATCGTAGGAATGTCGAATGCTGTGAACTTCACCGATGGGCTCGATGGCCTGGCCGGTTTGATCTCGGTCACAGCCTTCGCCGCCTTTGGGATGGTTGCCCTCGTTCAGGGGCAATCTTTCCTGGCAAGGTTCTGCTTCTCGTTAGTTGGCGCCCTGTTTGGCTTTTTATGGTTCAATGTCCATCCCGCCCTGCTGTTCATGGGCGATACCGGCTCTCTGGCGCTTGGCGCCACCCTCGGCGTGGTCGCCTTGATGACCGGTCAGTGGCTGATTATCCCCCTGATCGCCGTCATCCCCGTCAGCGAAGCGCTGAGCGTTGTTATTCAAGTGAGCTATTTCAAACTGACCAAAGGCAAGCGGTTCTTCAAGATGGCCCCGCTGCATCACCATTTTGAGTTACTGGGATGGAGCGAAACGCAAGTCGTGCAACGCTTCTGGTTGGTCAGCCTGGTCTGTGCCATGTTAGGCATAGCCTTAATTCTGGTGGAGTAAGTAGATGATAGATTGGAACGGAAAACAAGTCGTGATGATTGGCGCAGCCCGTCAGGGGTTAGCGCTTTCACGCTATCTGGCACAAAAAGGCGCCAGGGTCATCCTCAATGACCGCCGAGAGGACAGCCTGTTAGCTGAAACCAAACAGGAACTCTCCGATCTGGATATCACCTGGGTGACAGGTGGCCATCCCTTTGAGATATTGGAAGGCACTGATCTGGTCTGCCTATCCGGTGGCGTACCGCTGGATTTGCCGATAGTGCTTGAAGCCGAGAACCGGGGAATCCCGCTTTCAAATGACTCCCAAATTTTCCTGGAAGAGACCCCCTGCCCCGTGATCGGGATCACCGGGTCCGCCGGGAAATCCACCACGACTGCCTTGGTGGGTGAAATCGCCAAGCTGCATTACCAGCAGCGCAAGCCCAATAACAAAGCCTGGGTCGGCGGTAATATCGGCAACCCGCTGATCCAATATCTGGATCAGATAAAGGAAGATGACATTGCAGTGATGGAACTTTCGAGTTTCCAGTTGGAGATCATGACCAAATCTCCGCATATCGCTGTGATCCTGAACCTGACGCCGAACCACCTGGATCGCCATAAGACGATGGCAGCTTATACATCCGCCAAGTCTAACATCCTGACCCACCAGGGGCCGGATGACATTGCGATCCTCAACCGGGATGATACCCAATCCCGCAAGATCTATAACGAGATCAAAGGTCGTCTGATCACCTTCGGCGTGAATGAACCTCATAACAAACAGGATGCGACCTTCTATAAACGGGGCAAGCTCTATCTGCAGGCCAGCGGCCAGATCGCCAAGATCATCAAAGCGGATCAGATCATCCTGCCCGGGACACATAACCTCTATAACATCCTGGCTGCCATTGCCATCTCCGCTGCGGCCTCCTTCTCAATGCAAGCTATCTATGAAGGCATTGTAAACTTCACCGGCATCCCCCACCGCCTGGAATTCATCCGGGAATGGGGCGGGGCCGATTGGTACAACGACTCCATCGCCACTGCGCCGGAACGGGCCATTGCCGCTATCAATTCCTTTGACCGGCCGATCATATTGCTGGCCGGAGGACGGGATAAAGACCTGCCCTGGGGTAAATTCGCCAACCTAGTCCATCAAAAAGTGGATCATTTGGTCGTCTTTGGTGAGACTGTGGATCTGATCTGCGATGCAATAGGCGAAGTTATCCCCGATCAACGGCCATACACAATTGATTGCTGCGCCGGACTGGAAGAAGCTGTTCAAAAAGCCGCTGAACGAGTAGAACCGGGCGATATCGTCCTGCTCTCCCCTGGTGGCACGAGTTTTGATGAATTTATTGACTTTGAAGAACGTGGAAAGCGATTCACACAATGGGTGAAGGAACTTACGTAAGCCAGACAAGACCAAAGATGGGCAAATCCCGGTCTCACCGGCTGCCCTTTGACGTCCCGTTGCTTCTAATCGTGGTCGTCTTGGTGGTCTTTGGTTTGTTGATGGTCTATTCCGCCAGCTGGGACTTCTCCATCCTGATGGGCGAAGAACCCACGTACCTCTTTGGACGTCAGATCCTTTGGGTATTGCTGGGGCTGGTAGCTGCGATTGCAGCCAGCCTGATTGACTATCACCATTACCAGAAGATCCTGGTTCCCCTTGGGTTGGGCACATTGGCCTTGCTTTTCGCAGTCCTCGTTGTGAACCACGGCGCCGGCGATGAAGCAACTCGTAACCTGTTGGGCGGCTCTATTCAACCCTCCGAGATGGCCAAGGCTGTGATCGTGATCTACCTTTCCTTCTGGCTTTACCGCCGAAAGGAAACCCTAAATAACATGCAGCTGGGTTATATCCCGCTGGTCATCATCCTGGGTGTGACCTTCGCCATGATCTTCTTGCAACCCGACTTGAGCGCCGCAGTCACCATCCTGATGCTGGGCGTGATCCTGTTCTTCCTGGCCGGTGGCGACTGGAAAGTCATTCTGCTGGTCTTTGTTCTGGCATTGCTGGTAGGCGTCCCGCTAATGTACCTCTACCCCACCGGACGTGAGCGCTTGTCCTCCTACCTAACTGGCCTGAACAACCCCTTGCAGAGCAGCTACCACATCCAGCGCACGCTGGAAGCTGTCGTCAAAGGCGGCTGGTTCGGGGTTGGGATCGGACAGGCGGACACCAAGTTCACCGGGCTGCCCCTGGCCCCCACAGACAGCATCTTCGCCGTCGTGGCGGAAGAAACCGGCATCCTGGGCGGGCTGTTCCTGGCAGGAATGTTCGTCCTGTTGATCTGGCGGGGTTTGGTGATTGCTAAAAATGCATCGGATCAATTAGGCTCGATGATCGCTTTTGGGCTGACTTCCTGGATCGGGATTGAAGCCCTGATGAATATGGCTGTTATCGTGGGGCTCTTACCCTTCACAGGTAATGCGCTCCCGTTGATTAGTGCAGGCGGCTCCAGCATGCTGGTGACCCTGACATCGCTTGGTATTGTAATGAATATATCAAGAGTATCCATGACTCAGAAATCTGAGGAAAGGAGTGCCCACAGTGCGGTTGTTGATCTGCGCCGGCGGGACGGGCGGGGGAGTGTATCCCGCAGAAACCGTTCTCGACGCCCTGGAACTAGATAAGGATTCAATCCTTTGGGTCGGCGGCCGTGGTGGAATCGAGGAAACATTGGTGACGCGACGAGAGATTCCATTTAAGGCCATTCCCGCAGCCGGCGTGCATGGCGTGGGATTGAAACGGCTGCCCGGAAACATCTGGAAGCTGCTCAAGGGCTTCTTTGCTTCGGCGCGAATCCTGCGGGAATTCAATCCAGATGTCCTGCTCTTCACAGGCGGTTACGTCGCTTTCCCGATGGCTGTGGCTGCTTTGCGGCGCCCCTCCCTGCTCTATGTCCCTGACATTGAACCCGGCATGGCGCTCAAGGCATTGGCCCGCTTTGCGGATCGGATTGCCCTCACCACGGGCACTTCCGCTGCCTACTTCCCCAACAAATCCAAGCTGACCGTCACCGGTTACCCAACTCGGTCTGATTTGAAGGATTGGGATAAGGAAAAAGCGCTGGATTACTTCGGATTCACCGCCGATCTGCCCACCCTGACCGTCACCGGTGGCAGCAAAGGCGCCCGGACGATCAATACAGCCCTGATGAAGGTCCTGCCGCAGCTTTTGGAGAAAATGCAGGTCATTCACCTTACCGGTCACCTCGACTGGGAGGTTCTGGATAAACAAGCCCAACAGCTTCCTGCTCATCTGGCAAAGAACTATCAGGCTTTTCCCTACCTGCATGAGATGGGCGCTGCCTTTGCCGCAGCCGACCTGATCGTCTCTCGGGCAGGCGCCTCCACCCTCGGCGAGTATCCCCTCTTTGGGCTGCCAGCCATTCTGGTACCCTATCCCTTCGCCTGGCGCTACCAGAAGGTGAACGCATCCTTCCTGGAAGACCACGGCGCAGCGATCCTCCTGCGGGACGAGGAAATGGATGATAAGTTATTGGGCCTCGTGATGGATCTGATCAATGATCCCAAGCGGCTCTCCCGCATGAGCCGAGCAATGACCAGCCTGGCAACCCCTGAGGCGGCGTTCAAGATCGCTGCATTGGTCAACGAAATGGCCGAAACGCCGGAAAGTAAAGGTGACGCGTGATCAGTCTTTCGGTACTCTTCTGGATTTTTGTTGTCCTGTTCGCCATCATCGGTGCGATGCGGGGCTGGGCCAAGGAAATTCTGGTCACATCCGGTGTGATCGTGGCAATCTTTGTGATCACCATTCTTGAGACTTTCATCCCCGGTGTGCGGGACAATGTCAACCCGAACTCGCAGTTCTGGCTCAGGATCGGCATCCTCGCCGGGCTGACCTTCTTCGGTTATCAGGGGCCAAACATCCCCCGGCTGATCGATTCCGGAAAATTCATCCGCGACCGCTTCCAGGACGTCCTCTTGGGCATCTTCCTGGGCGCTGTCAATGGCTACATGATCTTTGGGACGGCCTGGTATTATCTCGACTTCGCGGGCTATCCTTTCAAGTGGATCACCGCTCCAGATCAGGTGACTGAAGCTGGATTGAAAGCGGCTTCACTGCTTAAAACGCTGCCGCCCGTTTGGCTGCAATCGCCAGTGATCTATATCGCAGTGGCAATCTCGTTTATCTTTATTTTGGTGGTGTTCATCTAATGACACACGTGCACTTAATCGGCATCGGCGGGACAGGACTCTCCGCCATCGCCCGGGTCCTCCTCGAAAAAGGCTATCAGGTCAGCGGCTCCGACCGCCAGGCCTCGCCTCTGTTCGATGCGGTCACCCAAGCGGGCGCAACCACCTATGTCGGTCATGTTTCCGAACAGGTGTCAGGCGCCGATCTGGTGGTTCGTTCCTCGGCAGTGCCGGATGATAACCCTGAAGTGCAGTATGCCCTGGCACACCAGATCCCTGTGCTCAAGCGCTCGGATTTCCTGGCAGAGCTCACCCAGGGGCAGGACGTGCTCGCTGTGGCAGGGACGCACGGCAAGACCACCACAACCACCATGCTGATCTGGATGCTGATCGAGATGGGTCTGGATCCTAGTTTCATCGCCGGTGGCGTGGTCAATCAATTGAATCGTAACGCCCATGCAGGTCAGGGCGACTATTTTGTGATCGAGGCGGACGAATATGACAACATGTTCCTCGGCCTTGCGCCCAAAATCGCAATCGTGACCAATATGGAGCATGACCATCCGGACTGCTTCCCCACCCCACGGGATTACCGGAAAGCTTTCAAGTCTTTCCTGGGGAAAGTTCGATCGGACGGGCTGGCATTTGTCTGTCAGGATGATCCCGGTGCCGCCTCACTCGGGGAGGAAATGAGCGCTGAGGAGTCAATCCTGACCTATGGCAGCCGGCCGGAAGTCAATTACCGGGCCATCAACAACGTCATAGTGGATGGCTGGCCAACTTTCACATTGATGTACGGGGATGAGGCTCTTGGGCAAGTGAAACTGGCCATCCCCGGCTGGCACAACGTGCTAAACGCTACGGGTGCACTGGGCGCAATCCATCAGCTAGGATTGGACCTGCCAGCCGCAATTCGGGCCCTGGTAGCCTTCACAGGCGCAGGACGGCGGTTTGAGGTTCTGGGTGAAGTAAGCGGCGTAACCATCATTGATGACTACGGCCACCACCCCACTGAGATTGCGGCCACCCTTGAGGCAGCCCACTCCCGCTACCAGAATCACCGGATCTGGGCCATTTGGCAGCCACACACTTATTCACGGACCCAGTCCCTGGAAGCTGAATTCATCAGCGCCCTGGCGATTGCCGATCGGGTGGGTGTCTTGAAGATCTACGCTGCCCGAGAGAAAGATCCCGGCTACAGTGCCAGGGTCATCGCCGATGCCCTGCCCGCAGGAAAAGCAGCCTATCTGGATGATTTTGGGGCTGCAACTGAGTATTTATTACAAGAGATCAAGCCGAATGACGTACTGATCATTTTCTCCGCCGGAGATGCCACCCAGGTCAGTCAGTCGGTTTATCAGCAGCTTACTGCCAAGGAAATTGGTTAAAAGTATGATGAAAAGTGCAACATTGGCTAAACTCAGAGAGGTTTTTGGCGAGGCGATGCAGGAAGATGCCGTCATGGCCAATTTCACCACCGCCAGGGTGGGAGGCCCCGTGCCGGCTCTGATCGCCATCAGCACCCTCGATGAACTGGTGCAAACCGCCCAGACCTTATGGTCGCTGGATGTGCCCTTCAGCCTGTTAGGCAGCGGGTCGAACATCCTGGTCAGCGATCACGGCCTGGAGCATGTGATCCTGCTCAATCGGGCGAATAACCTTGAGATCGATTCGGAGTCCGAATCGCCCTCCGTCACAGCTGAATCGGGTGTGATCCTGGGTACCGTTGCCCGTAAGACGGCTCGTAAGAGCCTGAGCGGTATGGAATGGGCAGCACCCGTCCCCGGAACGGTCGGCGGCGCTGTTTACGGTAACGCCGGCGCTCATGGCAGCGATGTGGCAGCTTCCTTAAAAGTGGCAAAAATCTTGCACGCAAAAAAAGGCGTGGAAGACTGGCCGGTCGAAAAACTAGCCTACCAGTATCGCAGCAGCATTTTGAAACGTGAGCAGATGCCTGTGGTGATCCTGTCAGCGGTTTTCAACCTGTTCCCCACCAACCGTGAGGAAGCTATGGCGAAGATTTCCGAATTCCAGGCTCACCGCAAGGGCACTCAGCCCCCCGGCGCATCCATGGGCTCAATGTTCAGGAACCCGCCCAATGATTATGCCGGCAGACTGATCGAAGCTGCAGGTTTGAAAGGAAAACGCATTGGACAGGCGATGATCAGCCCGGTCCATGCGAATTTCATCGTTAACCTGGAAGACGCCAAGGCTCAGGACATTTACCAGTTGCTGAAACTGGCCCAGGAAACAGTCAAAAATCAATTCGGGGTCGAATTGGAGCCCGAAATCGAATTAATAGGTGAATTTGATTAATGGATAAGAAATTAAAACTCGGTGTGATTTACGGGGGACGGTCCGGTGAGCATGAAGTCTCACTGATGTCAGCACGTTCAGTCCTCTCGGTAATTGACCGGGATAAATTCGATGTGATCGAAATTGGGATCACACGCAAGGGACAATGGCTGGTTGGCGAGAATCTCTGGAATCTAATCCAGAATGAACGCTATGAGAGCCTGGTCCCAGCCGTTTTCCTGCCCTGGCCGCAGGATCCCGGTATCTACACCCTGCAGGACGGCGAGATGAAACTCTACTCCAGGCTGGATGTGATCTTCCCTGTAATGCACGGCACCTACAGTGAAGACGGCACCCTGCAAGGCCTGCTGGAACTGGCCGATGTCGCCTATGTTGGCGCCGGCGTACTTGGTTCCGCTGCCTGCATGGATAAGGGCCTGTTCAAGGATGTGATGATTGCTAATCAAATTCCTACGTTGGAGTATATGATCTTCAACCGTACGGATATTGAGAAGGATCTGGATACTTGCCTGGACCAGGCGGAGGCCATCGCCCCTTACCCGCTCTTCACCAAACCCGCCAACCTCGGGTCTTCGGTGGGGATCAGCAAATGCACCAGCCGCAGCGATCTAATGGAAGGTATGAAACAGGCCGCCTCCTTTGACCGCCGGATCGTGGTGGAAAAAGGCGTGGACCTGGCCCGTGAGGTCGAGGTCAGCATCCTGGGCAATGAAGAACCAAAAGCCTCCATCCCCGGCGAAATTGTGCCGAAGGATACCTTCTACACCTATGAGGAAAAATACATCAATGACACAGCCGATCTGCTAATTCCGGCTGATGTTTCAGATGAAATGGTTGCCTTGCTGCAAGAAGTTGCCATCAGGGCCTACAAAGTTACGGATTGCGCCGGCATGGCTCGGGTGGATTTCCTGGTCGACCGGGAAACCGACAAGGTTTATCTCAACGAGATCAATACGATCCCCGGTTTCACCAGTATCAGCATGTACCCGAAACTCTGGGAGGCCACCGGCCTGCCCTATAAAGCACTGATTGAGAAATTGATTGACCTGGCGCTGGAACGTAAAGCCCAGCGCGACCAGACTGAAAGGGAGTTCCGTAGTTAATGGCAAATCGTCCGTCAGAGGAAAAGAGCAGGGCTGAAAGAGTCCGTGCTCGCCGGCAGAAAAGCCAACCGAAGGTCCAAAAGGCCCCCACCTTTGGATCCAATGCGACGCGCAAGCAGCCCACCCGTCAGGTGCCTGTGACCCGCCGGACGCCCTCCACCACGACCCCGGTGATCAACCGGCAGCGCAATAAGGTCAACGTCCCCCTCAAGAACAGGGGCGCTGAGCTGCAATTGCCTGCCTTCCCCCAGATCAAACTGGGGTGGCGGCTGATTTCGGGTGCGATCTTCGTACTTTCTCTGGCGGTTGTCATCACCTTCACGGGCCTGAATGTCTTCTCCGTCAACGCCATCAACCTGGAAGGCGCGGAACGGCTGACATCGGATATCATCCTCTCCCAACTCGGGATCTCGGGGAAATCCATTGTTGCGATCAACCCCAAGGAGATCGCCACCCAGGTCACCGAGATCTTCCCCAGCATCAAAACAGCGAAGGTTTCTGCCGGCCTGCCGGCATCGCTCACGATCAAAGTCACCGAAAGACAACCGCTTGTCCTTTGGTTGGAACCCGAGAACAGCTATTGGATCGACGATGAAGGCGTGATGTTCTATCCCCGTGGTGAAGCGGAAGTGGCCCTCATAGTGGTCGCTGCCGGTAACCCGCCCACGGCTATGACAGAAGCGCTTGAAGACACCGAGGATATTTCAGAAGCGGATGTCGCTGAACTGACCACAGGCCTGACGCAGACCACGCCGGAATTCATCGATGCCCTGTTCGCTCTGCAAAACTATCTGCCGGAAGGCAGCACATTGCAGTATGACCCAGAATTTGGCCTTGGCTGGCAGGATCCCAGCGGCTGGCTGGTCTATTTCGGCAGCGACATCAGCAATATTGACCTGAAATTGGCGGAATACGAAACGATCATCACAGAATTGCAAGCCAAGAACCTGACGCCGTCATTGATCAGCCTCGAATTCCTTTTAGCACCTTATTATCGACTGGAGCCGTAGTATGGAAGAGCCCATCATTGTTGGAATTGATATTGGTACCAGCAAAATCTGCACCCTGGTTGCCCGCGTAGAAGAAAGCGACAACCTCCGTATTCTGGGTGTGGGCATAGAACCCTCCCAGGGCATCCGTAAGGGGACCGTTGTGGACCTCAATGCTGCCGCACTGGCTGTCTCCCGCTCGATAGAAAAAGCAGAACGCACCTCAGGTTTTGAGATCAATGCGGCTCTGGTCAGCCTGGCTGGCTCTCAGGTCTCTTCGATCAACAGCCGAGGCGTCGTTGGCATCACCGGCGGCATCGTGGACATCGAAGATATTGACCGGGCACTCGACGCAGCTCAGGCTGTCGCCATCCCCCATAACCGCGAGATCATCCATGTGATCCAGCGGGGATTCACCATCGACGGCCAGGATGGCATCCGCACCCCGATCGGTATGCACGGCTACCGGCTGGAAGTGGAAGCCCACATCATCACCGCAGCAGCCTCAACAGTCGAGAACCTTCGCCAATGCGTCGGCGCATCAGGGATCGAAGTGCAGCAGTTCGTGCTCAATCCCCTGGCTTCAGGTGAAGTGGTGCTCTCCGAGACGGAGCGCCAGATGGGTGTGGCCGTTGTGGATATCGGCGGAGGAACAACCGACATGGCGATCTACATTGACGGCGATGTCTGGCACACAATGGTGATGGCCGTTGGCGGCAACCATGTCACCTCAGATATAGCGCATGGCTTGCGGCTGCCGATCGCCCAAGCCGAAGAAGTCAAACTGAAATTTGGTCACTCCATTCAGTCCGCTGTGAACCCCGAAGAACAGTTCACCGTCCGCAGCTTTGGCGTGGATAACCCCGAACGGATCAACCGGGCAGATCTGGCGAACATCATCGAAGCCCGCATGGAAGAGATCTTCTACCTGGTGCTCCAAGAGATCCGCCGCTCAGGCTATGACGGCCTCCTGCCGGCTGGTGTGGTCCTCACAGGCGGTTCTAGCCTGATTCCAGGTTGCCGCCAACTGGCCTCCCAGGTAATGGGCCTCCCCACCCGAATCGCCAAACCGCAAAATCTGATCGGTCTGATCGATCAGCTCGACTCACCGGCTTTCGCCACCAGCGTGGGCTTGCTGCAATGGGCGCTCCTGATGAGTGATTCGAGTCAATTTATCGAGCGTCACGGACCAAAACAATCTAAAAACTGGTCCGAACAACTTAAGGATCTACTCAGGCGGCTTTTGCCCTGAGATAGTCAGAATTATTGATCAATTTGTTCATAAACAGAGGAGTTAATCATGGATAGGAATCTACAACCTGAATCATTTGCAAGGATCAAAGTTGTGGGAATCGGTGGCGGCGGCTGCAACGCTGTCAACCGGATGATCGATGAAGGTCTGACCGGCATCGAATTCATCGCTGTCAACACCGACGCCCAGGCTTTGCAGTTCTCAAAAGCCAAGGTCCGTGTGCGGATTGGAGATAAATCCACCCGCGGTCTCGGCGCAGGCGGTGATCCCAAGATCGGCCGGACTGCAGCCGAGGAATCGGCTGAGGAATTATATGAAGTATTGAAGGGCAGCGACATGGTCTTCGTGACCGCTGGTCTCGGCGGCGGTACCGGCACCGGTGCAGCCCCCGTAGTGGCCCAGATCGCCAAGGAGATCAACGCCTTGACCATCGGCGTGGTCACCCGCCCCTTCACATTTGAAGGCACCCATCGAGCCAACTCCGCTGAAATCGGCGCAGCTGCCCTCAAAGAACACGCCGACACCCTGATCGTGATCCCCAATGACCGCCTGTTACAGATCGTTGATAACCGGGCCGGCCTGCAGGATGCGTTCAAGGTCGCCGATGACGTTCTCCGCCAGGGCATCCAGGGTATTTCCGAATTGATCACCGTCCCCGGTCTGATCAACCTGGACTTCGCCGATGTCCGCACGATTATGTCCGAAGGCGGCGCAGCGCTGATGGCTGTCGGCCAGGCTTCCGGTGAAGATCGGGCCATCAAGGCAGCCGAACAGGCTATCTCCAACCAATTGCTGGACGTCACCATCGATGGCGCTCGCGGCATCCTCTTCAACGTGACCGGCGGCGACAGCCTCAAGCTCTTTGAGGTGAATCAGGCCGCTGCCATCATCAAGGAAACTGCCCACCCCGAGGTTAACCTGATCTTTGGTGCTGTGATTGATGAGAGCCTGGGTGATGCACTGCGGATCACTGTAATCGCCACTGGATTCGAAGGCAATAGCATCAACACTCGCCGGGAGACCAAAGTCGAGACTAAACAGAACACCTATGCGAAGCAACGCCCCCTGGACGGTATTCTAAAAGAGGAAAATACCGGAGAAACTTACGAACCCCGCAGGGACACCTACGAGTTCCCCACCCGGATCAACACCGACGATCTGGATGTGCCGGCATTCCTGCGCAAACGCAGCCAGAACTAATTTATTACTGAACTGACGTTAACACAATAAAATGCTGCTCAACTCATTGAGCCTATTCGGAGGGTCGATTGTTTACCAGGCGACTGGTATGCCTGGTACGCGCCTCTCGCAACAAACTATACCGGTTAATTAACTCCTCGCTTCTCGATTAACGGTATTGGACAAAAGAAAAACGCAGGATTGCAGCCTGCGTTTTTCTGTTAAGTCAATTTAAATGTCGAAGTTGGTTAAAGTTCGATGCCTAATTTCACTAAATAGGCTTCGCTGGCCTTCATCACCTCTTCGGCATCATTATAAGTCAATACTTCATCCGCGAAGGGAACACAATCTGCTTTACGCAGGGATTTCATAACCCGTTTAATCAATGGCACCCGAGCCGGGGACATGCTAAATTCGTCCAGTCCCAAACCCAGGAGAATTGGCGCAGCCAGGGGTTCACCCGCCAGTTCACCGCACAACCCTACCCACTTGCCCTCAACATGGGCGCAGTCAATGGTCCGTTTGATCAAGGTCAACACCGCAGGATTCAACGGGTTGGCCAAATGAGCCACCTTGCTGTTGGTGCGATCCACTGCGGTGGTGTATTGGGTCAGGTCGTTGGTGCCAATGCTGAAGAAGTCCACTTCCTTTGCCAGCCGGTCTGCCATCAAAGCTGCCGAGGGAACCTCAATCATGATGCCGAATTGAACCGTATCCGTAAAGGGCTTCCCTTCCGCTTTTAATTCAGCCTTAGCTTTCTCCATCACAGCTTTCGCCGCCCTGATCTCTGCCAGGCCGGAAACCATCGGGACCATAATACGTAAGTCGGCGCCAACGCCAGCCTGTAACAAGCCTTTGAACTGCTGCAGGAAAATATCCTCGGCGCCATCCAACATCCGGACGCCGCGCCATCCCAGGAAGGGATTGAGTTCTTTAGGTAGATCCAGATAGGGGATCACTTTATCGCCGCCGATATCCAGCGTCCGAACCACGATCGGCAGTCCGGCATAGATATCAAAGACAGCTTTATAAGCTTCAACCTGTTCTTCCACGGTTGGCAGAGCATTGCGATCCAGATAGAGGAATTCAGTCCGGAAGAGTCCAACGCCTTCAGCGCCGTTCTGGATTCCCAGGGGCGCATCCGAAATGCCCCCTACATTGGCAACCACTTCCACGCGTTCGCCATCCGCTGTCACAGCATTTGCCTGGGCAGCATCACGGGCTACTGCCTGTTGTTCCTCGGCAACTTTTTCTTTTTCAATGAAAGCGGAAAGGGTCGCCTCATCAGGAGTGACCATCACGGATCCCAGATTGCCATCCACCATGACCATGGTGCCATTTGGAATGGAAAGAACTTCCTCGCCTAACCCGACAACTGCCGGGAGCCCAAAAGCTTTAGCCAAAATGGCCGTATGGGAGGTAGGACCGCCACGACCAGTGGCGAAACCGAGGACAAGGTCTTTATCCAGGCTGACAGTATCTGAGGGAGTCAGGTCATCACCTAGAATGATCGCAGGATGGGTTAAAACCGTTCCGCCAACCGAAATGCCTAGGAGGTGTCCGAGTACCCGCCGGCCGACATCGCGGATATCCACCGCACGACTGCTCAGGGTTTCATCCGGAATTGCTTCCATCATTTGAGCGAAGTATTCAATGGAATCCATCCAGGCTTTTTCTGCATTGACGCCGGATTGGATTGATTTCTTTGCCCGGTCCAGAAGGGCCACATCTTCAAGGATCATCCGATGGGCCTCAAAAATCTGAGCCTCATCGCTTTTAGCACGTTCCCCCACCTCGTCCTTAAAAGCTGAAAGTTCTTCCTGCCCTTTTGCGCAGGCATCCAGCAATCGTTGGTCTTCCTTATCAACGTCCTGGACTTCGTAGTTGGGGATATCCAGCTTTTCCTGCGTAACAATAACGGTCTTGCCATGTGCCAACCCAGGTGCTGCTGGGATACCATTCAAGGTCTTGCTCTCTTTACCAATCAAAGGTTCCTCCTGCTGAAAACGATATAATATTAGCGTCTAGTATAATCCCGTTTTTTTGCGCGAGGTCAGATTTTTGGGTTTTTTGGGGCCATGTCATAGAAAACATGAAGTTTGACATTATTGAAACATTAACCTTGTCAACCGGATTTTTCAAATCTTGTTAAGCTTTTCTAAACATTTTAATTTGGTTTTAAGAGCCCAGCGATTTTTCCCCTTAATTGTCAGGCCGCCATATTAAAAAGTTAGGCAAACACCGAAATTTTAAGAATTATATGCGAATCTTTCCTTGATTCCACTATAGCGCTATGCTAAAATAATACTCTACCTGACGGGTAGGGGGCCGCACTATACCCACCCCCATATATAGGGGTACGTTTATTCATGCCAATAATTGCTTCACGAAGGGGCTCTATGCTTTGTCCTTATTGTCAGTATGAAAAATCCAAAGTCGTTGACACAACCAAAGATGCCCCCGGCGGCATCCGGCGGCGACGCGAGTGCCTGAAATGCGGTGAGCGTTTCAGCACTTTGGAGCGACCCATCCTGGCGACCCCTCTCCTCATCAAGCAGGACGGCACTCGAGAGGAATTCAACCGGGACAAATTATTAGCAGGGATCCGAATTGCGTGTGCCAAAAGACCTGTTTCAGCGGCGGATATCGAACGTCTGACGGGCGAAATCGAATCCCGCCTTCAAAGAATGGGCAAATCTGAGGTCTCATCCCGTGTGGTTGGCGACCAGGTCATCCAGGGGCTCAAGGAACTCGATTTTATTGCTTACATTCGCTACGCCATTGTTTACTTACAACTGGATGACTTACACGCCATCCGCGGCGAAATCGATCGTCTTTTATCCGAAGAATTTTAATTGTAATCATCAAGGAGTCTTCCCATGGCTGACAAAGCTGGTCTTCCATCGACTGGTTTATTTTCAACACCACCTGTTCCTGAAGGTATCCCGCCCATTGAACTATCCAACAACTCACGCGAGGTGCTTGCCCGGCGCTATCTCCGGCACGGGAAAGATGGCGCACCGGTCGAAACCGTCGATGAGATGTTCTGGCGCGTCGCCTATCATGTTGCCAAAGTAGAAGAAGAATGGAACAGCGATATCGATGAACGGGCCCGCGAATTCTATACAATGCTGACCGAGAAGCGCTTCTTCCCGAACTCCCCTACTTTCACCGGAGCGGGGACACCCCTCGGGCAGCTGGCAGCCTGCTTTGTACTCCCAATTTCCGATGACATGGGCCGCCGTGGGGATGGCATCTTCACCACCCTGCGCAACGCAGCCCTGATCCAGCAGACCGGCGGCGGCAATGGTTTCAGCTTTGCCCGCCTGCGCCCCTCCGGGGCTCTGGTCAAATCCTCTGCCGGTCAAGCCACCGGTCCAATCGGCTTCCTGCGGGTTTACGATGAAGCATTTGGTGAGATCGCTCAGGGCGGCACCCGGCGCGGCGCTAATATGGGCGTGTTGCGGGTCGATCACCCGGATATCGAAGAATTCGTCACCTGCAAGACGGACGAAAACGCGATCACGAACTTCAACATCTCCGTCGGCATCACAGATGCTTTCATGGAAGCCGTCAAGGAAGATTTGGAATGGGAACTGCGCTTCCCGGATGTCAACGCTCCGGAATATTCTGATTTCAACGGCGATCTCGATGACGCCATGGAGCAGGGCATCCCAATCAAGACTTATAAGACCATCCGGGCTCGCGACCTCTTCAACAAGATCGTCATCCAGGCCCATCACAACGGTGAGCCAGGTATGCTCTTCCTGGACGCCTCCAACCGGCAGAACCCCGTTCCCCACCTCTACCGGCTTGAGGCAACTAACCCCTGCGGCGAGCAGTGGCTGGGACCCTATGAGAATTGCTGCCTGGGTTCCGTCAATTTAGTCCAGCATTTCGGTCCAGACCATACCGTGGATTGGGACACCCTGCAAAAGAGTGTCGAATCAGCCACAACCTTCCTCGATGATGTCGTCTCCGCCAACGCTTATGTCCCCGCCGTCTCCGAACTAAAAGAAGCTGCTCTGCGTGCCAGAAGGATCGGCCTGGGCCTGATGGGCCTGGCGGATCTACTCTATCACGTCCAGATCCGTTATGGCAGCCCGGAAGGTCAAGAATTTGCCGCTCAGGTAATGGAATTCATCCGCTATCATGCCATGAAGACTAGCATCAACCTGGCCAAAGAGCGCGGTGCTTTCCCGGCGATCAAGGGCAGCCTCTATGACCCCAAAGCGCTCAAATGGCAGCCGCCAACTCCCCTCAATGTATTCGAACTGAATTTTGAACGCCCCAACCTCAATTGGGATGGCATCGTCAAAGATCTCAAGAAGCATGGCATTCGCAACGCCGCCCAGACAACCATCGCCCCCACCGGAACGATTGCAACTGTTGCGGGATGTGAAGGCTATGGCTGTGAGCCAGTCTTCGCCCTGGCCTACATCCGCCATGTCAACGACAATGGCAAGGACCTCCAACTCAACTATGTCAGCCCGCTTTTCCAAAAGGCTCTGGAAGACGCCAACATCGAGCCGGGTATCCGTGAAGCCATTATTGATGCCGTGATCGAAACCGGCACCTGCCAGCAAGATGAAAACCTGTCCGCCAAAATCAAAGATGTATTCGCTGTTTCTTCCGACATCAACGCCGAAGAACACGTCCGCATGCAGGCAGCCATGCAGGCCTTTGTGGACAACAGCCTCAGCAAGACCATCAACTTCCCCAGCACTGCCACTCCGGATGACGTCGCCAAAGCCTACCTGTTGGCCTGGGAATTGGGCTGCAAAGGCATCACGGTTTATGTCACCGGCTCTCGGGACCAGGTGGTGCTTGAGACCAAGAAGACTGCCAAGAAGAAATACGAGATGATCGAAATTGAGGCCCTGGATTCTGAACAGTCCGCCCTCGCAGAAGTCTCGGAACAGCTGCCCTTCTGGCGTGAGACCAAGAAACCCCGCCCCCGCTACCTGAAGGGCTACACCTACTCGATTGAGACGCCGCTGGGCAAAACATTCGTGACCGTCAATGAAAATGGCGGCAGCCAACCCTTTGAGGTCTTCGTGAATACCGCCAAGGCCGGCTCAGAGACCGCTGCGCATTCGGAGGCAATTGGCCGATTGATTTCCTACCTATTACGGATTTCATCCCCCGTTGAGCCCCGCAAACGCCTCAAGACCATCATGGATCAACTGGGCGGCATCGGCGGCGGTCGTTCGCTGGGCTTCGGTGCCAACCGGGTCCGCTCCCTGCCGGATGGCATCGCCAAGGCCCTGGACGAATACCTCTACATCCGCCATTGGGAAAACGAGGCTGATATAGAAGAAGACGACCTCAGAGACGCCCCCACCCTGCCTATGGACGGGCTGGACTCCCCCGAGCAGGGTAACCGGATCATCGGTGAGCTCTGCCCTGAATGCGGCATGGCAACTCTGGTCAACGAAGAGGGCTGCCGCAAATGCTACACCTGCGGCTACAGCGAGTGCTAATCCAATAAACCATCAAAACGGGCAAGGTTTCTTGCCCGTTTTTTGATTCTGTGAAAATTAGGATTACAATTAATTTAATCTTGAACCAAATGTACTGCAACTTCTCGGAGGGAGAAAATGTCAAAGGACTGGACTCAAGGCACAGTCAAAGTTGATGATGGCATCGAAATTTTCTATACCCGGACCGGTAAGGGCGAAAAGCCTGCCATCGTGCTCGCTCACGGTATCACGGATAATGGACTTTGCTGGGGGCAATTAGCCGCTGATCTGGAGACCGATTATGATGTGATCATGTATGACGCCTACGGTCACGGGAAATCATCCCGGATTGATCCTAAAAAGCGCTTCAATATGGTGGAGGACCTGCACGATCTCATCCTGGCACTTGATCTGAAGAAGCCCTGTGTCATGGGACACTCAATGGGGGCTGCCACAGCCGCCGGTTTCGCTGCCCGCTATCCCGGCTGGCTCAGCTGCCTGGTGCTGGAAGATCCGCCCTGGACTGATACAGTCTTTACTGAAAAGCAAATCAAGGAAGGCCTGCAGAATTGGAAAAAGGGCAACCTTGCTGCGAAGGAAAAAACTGTCAAAGAACTGATCAAGGCCAAAGGAAAAGACGCCCGTAAATGGGAAGAAGCTGTCCTTGAGCCCTGGGCAGAATCGAAACTTGAGATGGATCCCACCATTTTTGATCATATCCCCCAGGAACGGACAGCCTGGCAAGAGATCGCCCAAGCCATTGACGTCCCCTCCCTGCTGATCGCTGGCGATAACGCCCTCAACGCGATCGTGACGCCCAAAGTAGGCGTGGAAGCTATGGAACTCATGGGGTTCTGCGAATTCGGACATATCAGCGGCGCGGGGCACTGCGTACGCTATGAGCAATATAAGCCCTATCTGACGATGGTAAAGCTGTTCCTGAAGCGGAACCTGCCTGCGTAATCAAAAAACTCATGCGTGATTAGTTTTCATTTATAGATTGGAACCTTAATGCCTAAACGACTGATCTTACTTGCTGGAAATATTGGTGCCGGAAAGACATCCCTCACAGAAAGGATTGGCGAAAGTCTCGGTTGGGTCACAGCCTATGAATCCGTCGTCGATAATCCCTACCTGCCGGATTTCTATAAGAGCATGCGGGACTGGTCCTTCCATTTACAGGTTTATTTCCTCGGTCATCGCGCCGATCAGCACATTCACCTGGCTGAGCTCCCTGAATCTGCCATTCTGGACCGCAGCATATATGAAGATGCCCATATCTTCGCCCGCGCGCTGCATCATATGGGCAATCTGAATGACCGGGATTACGAATCCTACCTCCGGCTCTACAGCCTGATCGTCACCCACCTACCAAAGCCTGACCTCCTGATCCACCTTGAAGCTCCGGTGCCTGTTCTGATGGAACGCATCCGGCGGCGTGCCCGCAATATTGAGACTGGGATCAGTGAAGACTATCTCGCCCTCCTGGCACGCTTCTATGACGAATGGATCAGCGAATTTGACCTCTGCCCGGTGCTCACCATCCGCAGCGACGACCTCGATTTTGTACATGAGACCAAGCATCTTGATATCGTCGTTCAGCGGATCAATGAGAGACTTTCCGGCAGAGAAGAGATGGTCTTTTAGTCCCAAATAGATGAAACTGACCGTCAAACTGGCCAAAGAGCGGTAATTTGACGGTTTCAGCCAAAAAATCCCTACGACCTGATGGGGTTGACCCTGTCCACATGACTGGTTCAACCTGCGATCAGGTGCATATAATTTAATTACTCCTCAGGTAAAATTTCCTGCAACTTTTTTAATCAAATACCGTATATCCTAGTAGAGGAGCGACAAGGAGACATTGTGGAAGCACAAGAAGCCCTTTGGATTACCAAAGCGCTGGATGGAGATGATTCGGCTTTCGGGCAATTGGTTGAACTATACCAACGGCCTGTCTTCAGCCTATGCTATCGCATGCTGGGGAACAGTAAAGCAGCCGAAGATGCCGCTCAAGAAAGCTTCCTTCGGGCCTATACCCATATAAAACGGTATGACCCGAAACGTTCTTTTGCAACCTGGCTGCTGTCTATTGCATCTCATTATTGTATTGATCAGATGCGCAAACGCAGACTGGACACCGTCTCTACCGACGCCCTCCCAGCGGAGATCGTTGCTGACCATAACGCCCCCAATCCGGAAAGAGAATTCCGGTCAAGGGAAAAGGAAGCGATGATCCAAAAATTATTGAACGACCTCAAACCGACAGACCGCGCTGCTATCGTCCTGCGATATTGGCATCAATACTCAGAAGTTGAGATCGCAGAAAGCCTCAACTTGAGTGTTGGCGCAGTCAAGAGCAGGCTCTTCCGAGCCCGTCAAGCCCTGGCAAATGGGATGACAGCCGAAGAAGCCACCTTGCCGGTGAGAGAAAGGAGACCTGATGAGTCACCAGCCCTATGAAACCTGGTTATTGTCAGAAGAAAATTTGGATGAGGAACAGCAGAAGGCCCTGCAAACGCATCTGGAAGGATGCCAGCAGTGCAAACAGCTCTCCCACTCATGGAACCAGGTGCAAATCATGATCAACTCCAGCAGCGAACCTGAGCCCTTGCCGGGTTTCAGCCATCGTTGGGAGAATCGTCTGGCCATCAGACGACAGCAGCAACAACAGCGCAAGATGTGGTTCCTGACGCTAGGACTTTTCGGTCTGGCTTCCCTCATTTTCCTCGGCCTGGCCTCGATTAACATCTTCGGCCCCTCTTTCAACTACCAATTCAGCCAGACCTTTGCCAGCCTGGCCCGTTCCATCGCGAGGATCAGCTATTTCTGGGATCTACTCAGCTCTGTGGTCAAATCCTTCCCCCTGGTATTGCCTCTCTTGGTGATTCTGGGCGTGGGCGGCTTCTCAGCCTCCATGGCCCTGATCGTCACCTGGTTCAGTTCATTGATTAAGTTCTATCACCCCGTCAAAGAAGGAGTATTTGAGTCATGAAGAAAATCCAAAAGGTCCTTCAAATCTTTACATTCGTGATCATTCTGGCCCTACTCATCCCTGTACCTGCCGTCCTGGCAGCGCCTGTTGAGGATGGCCGCACAATCTTCGGAGAAAGTTACACACTTGAAGATGGCGAGATTCTCGATGGTGACCTGAATGTCTTTGGCGGTGTGGTCAATGTCATGGAAGGCGCCATCGTCACAGGCAACATCCTCGTTGTTGGCGGTGTCGTCACCGTGGATGGCACCGTGCAAGGCAATATGACAGCGGTAGGTGGCACAGTGACCCTTTCAGATAATGCCTACATTCAAGGGGATTTGATCTCACCCGGGAGTTATGTCAATGTCAGCGAGTCCGCAACCATCCTGGGCGATATTATTCATGACTGGACCCTTCCGAATACCGATATTGAAATTCCGAATGTTCCTGCCCCGCAGGTAGTTCAATCCCCAGGTTCTGGGGTTATATCCGCCTTCACCTGGATCGCCCGTGAAATTGGGCAGCTTCTGGCAATCGTTGCCCTGGGCGCTCTCCTTCTGCTCATCCTGCCGAAATCCGCAGACGTGATGACCGAGGCGCTCATCTCCCAACCATGGACAATGCTTGGATTTGGAGCGCTCACAGCCGTGGTCATGGCGATTGGCGGCGTGATCCTTTCACTGACCATCTGCCTGATCCCCGTGGTGGCCCTGTCCGGTTTGGCTTTCGCCATCGCTCTGTTAGTCGGCTGGCTGTCATTGGGTTATGAGCTTGGCAAACGGATGGCGTCCAGCATCTTCAAGACCACCTGGCACCCCGTCCTGACGGCCGTTTTGGGCAACCTGGCCCTCTACCTTCTGGCACGCTTCCTCTGGATCATCCCCTGCCTCGGCTGGACCCTTGTGATCCTGACAGCGCTCTTTGGGCTGGGAATGGCTGTGGTAACCCTTGTTGGCACCAACCCCTATCCTCGAACACAAACTTCCCGCAATGAGCAGGAAGTCCTGACCTTTGAAAAATCTGTGGAGCCTGAAACCGATCAGAATCAGGAAGAATCCTGATTTCCCGGAACAGGGTGTTCCACCCCAAAACTGGCACGAAGATTGCTGCTCTAATTGGGAAGGAGAACTTTATGAAGAAACAACTGATTTTTGTGATTATCGCCCTGGCACTATCCAGCTTTGCCTGCTCAATCAGCAATATTGAAATGAAAACGATTGACACCCAAACTGTGATGATCAATGAGGCTTTGCCCACCAATTTGGCCGAGACCGAACTGGCCTTCACGATGACTGGCGGGACATTCAACATCACCCCCGGCTCCACCAAACTGGTTACCGGAGCGATCAATTACAATGTTGAAGATTGGGAACCCCAATTCACTCGGAGCAACAATTTATTCGAGATCAAACAGGTCAATCCCTACAGGATTTCCGGCATTCCAACCAATGATGTCGTCAATGAATGGAATTTTGCCCTGTCTTCTCTGCTGCCACTGAGCCTCGAAATTGAAGGCGGCGCCAGTGAAAACGACTTCAATCTGACCGGCTTGCAACTGACCAACCTTAAGATCATTCAGGGAGCCAGTAAAACAACCGTGCACTTTGATGCGCCTAACCCGGTCAACATGGATGAATTCACCTTCACCACCGGCGCTTCATCCGCCTCACTCACCGGGCTGGGAAATGCCAACTTCAATACGATGAGCTTTTCTGCCGGCGCTGGCGATTACACGCTAGATTTCACCGGTACGCTCGCTCATGATGCCGAAGTCGACATCAAAGCAACCATTAGCAACATCACCATCATCATCCCCGCCGGGATGAAAGCCGTCATCATCAACGACGGAACGGTGAGCAACTTCAACACCGAAGGCACCTGGCTGCTCTCCGATGACACCTACACCACCATGGAAGAAGGCCCAACACTGACCATCAATTTGGATATGGCCGTCGGTAATGTCACACTGATCCATCTCGATTCATAAATGAAAAAACACTAAACAATTGATTACTGAATTGTTGACAAATGATTAAACCTATGGTTTAATATGTTTACTCACTGGCCGGGTGCCCCCCTCACCCGGTCAGTGAGCTTTTTAACGCCAATTATCCTGCCTGGCCGCTATTGATTTCAGTTTATATTCTGATAGAATAAATAGATGACATTCTTTTCGGTGAAAGGGGAAATAAATGGCAGAAACGATTAATCTCGCAATTCTGGAAGATCATCAAGCTACCATTGATGGGTATATCCATCGTCTTTCCGATTATCCTAATATCAAAATTGTTGGCTCATGTCTCTTTAGTGAATGTCTGAAAAGCTTGCTGAAGAAGAAAAAGGTGGATATGCTGATTCTGGATATTAACGTGCCCATCAGCGAAGAAAATCGTAACATCCAGCCGATCCACAAGCTTTTAGCCGAACTAAAACTCTCCCACCCGGAACTATCCATCCTGGTGATTTCCATGCACTCTCAAAGGGCCATGATTAAAAGCATCCTCGAATCGGGCACTAGCGGCTATATCCTCAAGGATGATTACGACAGCATCCGCAACCTGGGCAAGATCATCGAAACCCTGGCAGAGGGTGGCAGCTATATGAGCAATCGTGTTCGGGATATCTTCTTCAACGGTCACGCCGCTGACTTCACCCTCACTCCGCGTGAATTGGAAGTCCTATCGGTTTGCGCAGCCTATCCGGATGAAAACACAGCGGTATTGGCAGAGCGGCTTGATATTGCCAACCCAACCGTACGGAATTTCCTGCACAAAATATATCTGAAATTACAGGTTCATGGCCGCGCAGCAGCCATCCTTAAAGCTCAGGAAATGGGGTTAATCCCCAGTGTCAGTTCCCCCCAGGATAACCAGAACGGCTAGTCCTGATATAAACCTTTCTCATGGATATAGCGGTAAACCTCCGGCGTGAGGTAATAGCGATACGCCCGTTCATCAGACACCCTTCGCCGGATCTGATTAGCTGCGATCTCTAATAATGGGGCTGTGACGAAATTCAGCTTATCTACCAGCATCGGCAGGACATCCAACAACTCGGAAATATCAATCTCATCCCCCGGTCGCCGCATCACGCCGATTCCGTCCAGCGCGGATAGAAATTCTTCCGGCCGATACCAGTGCGGCAGGTCCTGCAATGAATCCCCGCCCATCAGATAGATCAAATCATCTTCAGGATATTCCAACCTCAGCAATTCCACGGTATCCAATGCATAGTGCGGTCCAGGTCGGTCAATATCCACATGTGAAAGCACAAAACCTGGGTCATCAGCAATTGCCAGCCCCACCATCGCCAGCCGGTCCTCCAGAGACGCAATCTTGCTCCCCTGCTTATGCGGCGGGTCAGGCGTCAGCACCCATATGGTCTGGTCCAGATTCAATTGGTCCCTGGCTTCAGCCGCCAGGATCAGATGACCAATGTGCGGCGGATCAAATGTACCGCCAAATATGCCAAGGCGTTTAGAGGTCACTTCTAGTCCTGCCATTCCAGGGCGTAATCACCAATCATGACCGTATCGCCTTCTTCGATGCCAGCCTCACGCAACGCCTCCTCCACCCCGATGTTTTCCATCAGGCGTTGGAACCGGCGGACAGATTCACGATGTTCCCAATAGGTCATCACTGCAGCGCGCTCAATAGCTTCACCGCTGACCACCCAGCCTTCTTCCGTCTGTTCAATGGTGAAAGCCCGCGGGTCTTCCGAAGCCCGGTAAACCGGCATTTCCTCGACCACCTCAGGTTCCGGCGCATTTTCAAGCATGGAATACGTCTTCCACATCAACGTGTCCACATTTTCGTGGCTCACTGTGGAGATCGGCAAGATCTCATAGCCAAGGTCCTTAATTTTTTTCTCAATTTCAGGCCAGCGTTCCTGCACAAAGGGTAAATCCATCTTGTTGAAAGCGACAATCTGGGGCTTATCCGCGATCTTCTCATCATAGAGCGCCATTTCGCTGTTGATCTGCGAGAAATCCGAGAGCGGATCGTCCGAAAGCCCATCCAGCACATGGATCAGCACCCGTGTCCGCTGGACATGGCGCAGGAATGAAAAACCAAGGCCCACGCCCTGATGCGCCCCTTCAATCAGGCCAGGAATATCCGCCAGCACCATCACAACATCGTGATCCAGCCGGACCACGCCGAGGTTTGGCGACAATGTCGTAAAGGGATAGTTGGCAATCTTTGGCGTGGCGTTGGAGACCACCGATAACAAGCTGGACTTGCCCGCGTTGGGCACACCCACGATGCCGATATCGGCAATCATTTTCAGCTCCAGGCGCAGGTTCTTCTCTTCAGCAGGTTCGCCCTTCTCAGCCATCCGAGGGGCCTGATTGCGGCTGGTGGCATAATGCTGATTGCCCCGCCCACCTCGGCCGCCTTTGGCAACCACCAATTGCTGGTAATCATCCACCAGATCACCCAACAAATCGCCGGATTGGGCATCATAGACCAGCGTTCCAGGTGGCACACTTACCACAAGGTCCTGAGCTGATTTTCCGCTCATATTGTTCGGTCCGCCGGGTCTGCCATCATCGGCAATATAGCGTGCCCGGTGGCTGAAGTCAAACAAGGTATTGATCTTGGGGTTGACTTCGAGGATCACGGCCCCACCACGGCCACCGTCACCCCCATCCGGACCGCCCCGAGGGACATATTTTTCTTTATGGAAATGGACCATCCCGTCGCCGCCGCGGCCGGATTGCACATAGATTTCTGCTTCATCAAAGAACATGGATAATTTTCACTCTTCGTAATGAATTTTGTTTATTTTATCAACACAGCAGTTAATCTTACCGCATTAAATCAAAACGGGGTCACCAGAAGGCAACCCCGTTGTTTCATCTGAATAAAACTGGATTATTTGCCGAATTTCTTGGTCAGGATCGATTCGAGAGTCGGCTCACCGATTTCCTGGAGTTCATAACGAACCCGCTGGATCGGTTTATTGATCTTGATGATCCGGGTCAGGTCAATCGGCGTACCGCTGATGACCAGGTCCACATCGGCCCGGTTGATGGTCTTTTCCAGATCGCGCATCATCTTCTCACCATAACCCATGGCGGGCAGAATCTGACCGGTCTCGGGATACTTTTCATAGGTGTCTTTGATGGAGGCAACCGCAAATGGGCGGGGGTCCACAATTTCACCAGCGCCAAAGCGGCGGGCAGCCACATAACCGGCGCCGTAGGCCATACCACCGTGGGTCAACGTGGGGCCGTCTTCCACAACCAGGACACGTTTGCCGCGGATGGCTTCGGGGTCATCCACAAATAAGGGGCTGGCCCCTTCAATGACCATTGCGTCGGGATTGAGGGCATAGAGGTTATCACGGACGGTGATCACATCGTCAGGATTGGCGGTATCGACTTTGTTGATCACAAAGACATCCGCCAGTCGGACATTGGTCTCGCCGGGGTAATAGCGCATTTCATGGCCAGGACGGTGGGGGTCAGCCACAACGATCAGCAGATCGGAAACATAGAAGGAGAAGTCGTTATTGCCGCCATCCCAAAGGACGATGTCCACTTCCTTCTCGGCTTCACGCAGGATCGCTTCATAATCCACACCGGCATAAACGATCACACCGTTATCCAGGTGGGGTTCATATTCCTCGCGTTCCTCGATCGTGCATTCGTGCTTGTCCAGGTCACTGTAATCGGCAAAGCGTTGTACTTTCTGCTTGACCAGGTCGCCATAAGGCATTGGGTGCCGGATAGCAGCCACTTTGTAGCCCATCTCGCGCAGGATCAGGGAGACGCGGCGGGTGGTCTGGCTCTTGCCGGAACCGGTCCGCACAGCACAGACGGCCACAACGGGTTTGGTCGATTTGATCTGGGTCTTATCAATGCCCATCAGACGGAAATCCGCTCCAACTGCATTCACTAAAGCAGCTTTGTGCATCACATATTCCCCGGGGACATCGCTATACGCGAAAACAACCTGGTCAATATCATTTTCCTTGATGAGCTTGACCAGCTCGGATTCGGGATAAATCGGGATGCCAGCCGGATAGAGTTCACCAGCCAATTCCGCAGGGTATTTCCGACCCTCGATATTGGGGATCTGGGTGGCTGTGAAAGCGACAACTTCATAATCCTTATTGTCACGATAGAAGGTATTGAAATTATGAAAATCTCGCCCTGCAGCGCCCATGATGATCGTTCGAATTCGTGCCATTGAAGTGTGTACTCCTTATCTAAATAGTTGGTTGGTTAACGATAACGGGCATCATTACATCATGTTGGGAGCTTCGATGCCCAGCAAACTCAAGCTTGTTGCAATCACCTGTTTGGCCGCAGCCACCAGACGCAACCGATAGGCCCGGACTTCCGGTTCGGCGTTCAGCACCTGGCAGGTGTTGTAGAAATCATTGAAGGCCTTGGCCAGGTCAAACGCCAGATTGGCAATCACCAGCGGCCGCAGGTCTTCTGCAGCCCTCTGAACCTCTGCCGGCAGCCGGGTCATCAATTCTATCAGGTCTACCTCTGTCTTTTCAAGGTCAGCGGGGAAAACGACCGCATCGGGCATTTCAGTACCCGCCTTACGCAGAATGCTGCCCGCCCGGACGTGAGCGTATTGGATATAAGGTGCAGCCTGGCCATTAAAGTCCAGCGCAGCGTCCCAATCAAAGGTGACCACCTTTGTATTATCCCTCGAGAGCATGGTGTATTTCAAGGCACCCAGGGCAACTGCCAGGGCAATGGATTCCTTAGCATCATCAGCCAGCTCAGGATTCTTTTCCTCAACGATCTGCTTGGCCCGGCTGGTCGCCTCGGCCACCAGATCATCAAACAGCACCACCGTCCCCTCCCGGGATGCCATGGTGACATTTCCGGGCAGATTCACCAGTTCATAAGCCAGGTGGTAAAGCTTATCCGACCAGTCATATCCCAGAAGCTCCAAAGTCTTGAAGATCTGTTTGAGGTAGAGGGACTGGCGTACGTCAATCACGTAGATTGAGCGGTCCAGTTGATATTCATTGAATTTCTGAATGGCGAGCGGCAGGTCCTTGGTGGCATAGAGCGAAGAACTATCGGAGCGCAGGATCACCAGCACCCGATACTCGTCGTCCGTGCCCAAAGCCGCGTCCAGGTCAATGTAGACGGGTTCCTCGGGGCGGTCATCGGTTGCCAGCCCGTCCGAAATCAACTGTTCCACCAATTCTGAGCCGGAATCTTCCACTTCGCTCTCGAAATAAATCCGGTCAAAGTGTTCACCCAGCAAATCATAGATCTGTTCGAACCCTTCCAATGACCATTGACGGGTTGTCTTCCACAGCTCAACGATCTCCGGATCGCGGGCGTTCCAGCGGGCATAAAGCGCCCGGACTTCGGCTTCGTTCTCAGGTTCCTGAAAGAGCCGGTCTGCTTCAGCATAGATCTCGTTCATCCAGTGGGTTTTATCCTCACCGGGCTGCTCGCCGTTGTGATTCTTGAGGTAATTCCACATCCACTTGACCACGTGCAGCCCGATGTCGCCGAGATAGTTGGCCCGGATGACATCATTACCTGCAAACTCCAGGATCCGGCAGACACTGCCGCCCAGGATCACATTCCGCAAGTGACCAACATGGAAAGATTTGTGCGTATTGGGCTGCGAATATTCCACCATCACCGTCTGGTGCTTTTCCGCACCGCGGCCATAGTCACCATCTTCCGCCAGGACGGTATCCACCACCCGGCGGGCATATTCTGCTGTGGAGAAATAAAGGTTGAGATAGCCCTTCACCGCTTCGATATGAGAGAGCCCCAACTCATCGGGGGCCAAGGCTGCTTGCAGGCCCTCCGCCAACTCAGTGGCTCGCTGCGGGACGTTCACCTTTTTCCCCGTTCGGGCTTCAGCCGCTGCAATCGGGAATAACGGGATCGCCAAGCCCCATTCACCACTAAAAGGGATCTGCCGAAATTCAATATTGGGGTCTTCGATCCCCTGTTGGGTCAGGTAAGTTTTGATTTGTTCTGCAATCAGTGCTTTTTCTTGATCAAACATGTTTTCTCTTTTTTCAAATCGAGTCGGAACAGACCGTATTATAACATTGCCTCAACCGAAGAACAGCCTTTCCGACTGTTTTACTGACTGATTGGGACGAACCTTGCATCTAATGCAACCATCGTGAGAGTCAGGTCACCGGCGTTCATCATCCAGAGCGTGCTGTCCGTATCCTGGAACCAGATCGTTTCCGGCACCTGCCAGGCGACCGCTCGGAGCAAGTTGACATCATCAGTAACCAAATAGGAGAGCTCCAGGGTGGTCATGTCAATCTTGATCACACTGTAGGTGTCCCCTTCCATAAACATCCCCAGCCCCACCGTCACCAGCAGTGCACTCTCATCGGGCGCCCAGACCATTTGCCAGACCTGTTTATATTTATCAGGCAGGGTCACCGTTTGATTGGTCAGATTGACCAGGTCACGGATCATGATCCCCGTGGGGTCGCCAGGAACAGCCCGGGCTGCATAGGTTTCATTTGGCGACACGGAGGTGGAGACAAGTGGACTGGTCTCCGGGAAGGTTTGCTCCCGCATACTCGTGTCAAGATACACCTTGAATAAGTCCTGGCCGCCATATCCCTCAATGCCTTCCATTACATTCATGTAATAAAGGGTCTCACCATCCGCAGACCATTTGATCGGTGTCGGGCGCAATGGCCGATCCAGTGTGAGATCGACCAGGATTTGTTCACCCGAGCCATCCACATTGACGACCTTCAACTGCACATGGCTGCCGCTGGCATCAAAGCTCAATACAGCCCCTTGCGCAATTTTCGAGCCATCAGGAGAAGGCAGGATCACGCCCTCAAAATAGCCACCATCCGGGTTGAGGAAGAGCAGTTCCTGCACAACGCCATCAAAACCCACCCGGAAGGCATTCTGATAGTCAGAATCAACATAGAAAACACCGTTTTCCGTAACGCCCCCATTCCCCCCATAACCAAAGCCAGGGGCCGCTATCCGGTTAATTTCCGCCCCGGTGGCTGGATCAAGCACCACCAGCTCCTCTCCGACGCCATAAACGATCGGGAGCGGCAATTCCGGCCCTTCGGTTGCGGCCGCGGTCTCCGTTGCCACTTCCGTTTCAGTAACGATTTCCTCGGTGGAGTGAGCAACGGATGTCTCTTCAACAGTGGGCGTTTCGACCGTTTGGGTAGGTAAACTGCATGCCGACAAGGCCAATATCAGTATTAGACCAACTAACCAGGCTCTGTTTTTCATCACGTTCTCCTTTTCCAAAAGCGCAAAGCGGGAGCGAATTCGCTCCCGCTAATTTTACTTCAATACGTTGAAGAAGTTTGCTGACGCTTAGGTCTGCCGACTTACTCCATGCTATTGATCTGCTTCATCAGGCGGCTCTTGCGGCGTGCTGCGTTATTTTTGTGGATAACGCCTTTCGCAGCGGCTTTGTCCAGGGCTTTCAGGGCAGCCATGGCTTTGCTGCGGGCATCTTCCGGTTCGCCGGTCTCAATTGCAACAAGGGTGTTGCGGACGGCTTTACGGGCAGTGCCACGATAAACACGGTTCTGAATACGTCGCTTTTCATTCTGACGATTGCGCTTGATCTGCGATTTAATATTTGCCAAGGTACTTCCTCCAATAACTTACTGGATCGCTCTTCTTATAATTACGAAAGAATATTTTACCTGACGCGTTCCAATTTGTCCAGTCAGTTCAGGCATTAACCTTCGTTCTCATCCAAATGAAATTGCTCCATATAGTTCTTAATCTCCGGAACAGCCACCAGCCGGTCATAGAAGAAGTTATTGACCACATTGATCAGCTCCTCCCGGGCCGCTTCCGCCTGGGTGCTGAGTTCAGCGTAATTATCCTGATTCTTGATCGCATCCCGAAAACGTAGGATTCTGGAGACAATTTCCGCCTCACGGGCATCTTCCATCACTCGGATCACCTCCAGCATCAGGTCCTCCGCCTGTTTCAACAGCTGTTCCTGCTTAAAGGCGGCCTTGACCTGTACAGCATCATCCACCGTGCGGATCAGTGACCAGACCTGATAGAGCATCGAAGTCGGCTCATCGAACAACTCCCGCAGGAACACAGCTTCTTCATAGCGTCCCGTCAGGCGGAAGATGTTATACATCCGCTTGGCAGCCTTGCCATAGTTAATGTGCTTTGTCACATACTTGCGGACCTCCCCTTCCAGCGCCTTCACGTAATCCTCAAGCGCATCTGCACTGACATGTTGAGCCAGTTTGGAGAAGATCGGCACGGATTCGGCCTGCAGATAGACCTCCTGGAAATAAGGATCCAAATAGCCATCAAGGGGTATGATCGTGCCATCCGGGGCCTCCCAGGTCACATCCAGCATATTGCTTGCATTGGCCAACGAGCCTCGAATCGGGTCCGCCACCACCCAATCCAGCTTGCACCAACCTGGATTTTGGGCAGCATCTTCCCAAAGGATCTCAAAAGGCTTGCCATCCTCGGTAAAGCCAACCTTCTTCCCATCCTCGATCTCATCCGGCCGCCAGGAGATCGGGGAACCTGCCGCAAAAGTGGCCTTCCCCTTGACAAAAGGCGCCGGGTAGGAGCCCAGCTTGACTTCAATCAACTGATAGGTTGGCCCTTGCCGAAAGTCGAGGGCTTTTTTCTTCATGATCTCTGCCAAAATCTGGCAAGCTTCTTCCTTAGTTGGCGCAATGATATTGACCCGCTCGAAATAATCGCAGTCACCGGGGTAACGCTGGATCTTAGATTGCGCTGAAGAGCCTGAAAGTGCCAGCGCCGTTTCGACCTTGCCGGGGATATCCAAAAACTCCACCAGGCCCCCAATGGCACGGAAATATTCCAGGCGCTCCGAGCTGAAATCCAGCATGGCGATGTTCTGACCGAAGACGCCTGAACGCTCATCAAACACAATCTCGCGGCTATCGCCTGCCTTGTGGATTGCGTCCAGCCAGGCGATGGCCTCAGCTTCATCCAGCTCAACCTTCATCCGCTTCGCGGATTCCATCACTTCCTGCAGTTGTTCACGGGAATAAGAATCAACCATCTGAAAGGCCTCCTGATCTTCAATTTTCATTCAGCATACATTAATCCGACCAATTGAGTCAAGAATCTGATACGACCATAAAGCACGATATTCTCCCCTTCTTTAATGCGATTCTATGATTAACAGCGTATAATACTCATCCGTTATAATAGAATCAGGTTGGCCGGATGGACGCGCGACTTCGGTCGCGAGGAAAGTCCGCACACCACAGGGCAGCACGCCGGGTAACGCCCGGAAGCGTGTAAACGCTTGGAACAGGGCCACAGAAAACAGACCGCTCCCTTCGGGGAGTAAGGGTGAAAAGGTGGTGTAAGAGACCACCGGCAGGCGCCGTAATGCGTCTGGCCAGGCAACCCCCGTGCGGTGCAAGGTCAAGCAGGAGAGAAGCCTTCGGGCGGGAAGCACCCGTTTCCCAACCATCTCCGGGTAGACCGCTGGAGCTTTGGGGTAACCCTCAGCCTAGATAGATGTCCATCCAGGCGGGATTCCCGCTGGACAGGATGCGGCTTATAGGCCAACCTGATTTTCATTTAACGCAGAGGGGATTTATTTTGTTATTGCGAACTTGTGACGCAATCTGATGTTTGATCTTTTGGCGTGATAATTTGAATAGGGTAAAAAAAAGGATTGCTTCGTTCCTCGCAAGGACAAAATAGAAGAAAAATTGATTGCTTCCCACTCCTCTGCGCTTCGGGGACGATGTCGTACCTCGCAATGACAAGAAATTGTAGGTCATGTGCCGCGCAGCGCACGTGACAAATGCCAAAACTCATTAATCCTCACAATACAACACCACAACAATAATTAAGCCAAGACCTTTGGCGATTCATTTTAAGCCTTCCCCCTGGGGGGGAAGGTGGCGTGAAACGCCGGATGAGGGGAAAACTTCTCCCCCACCTCATCAGTCTGCTATGCAGACAGCTTCCCCTCGAGGGGAAGCCATAACCTTAGTTCGTAAATCCTGTTCCGCACAGCGCAAATAAAAATCTCGTGTCTCTCAGTCAATATCCACTCCTCAGCTTGTTATAATAATCTTTGCAAATCCTAGCGCCAAATAACTAAAGGACAACCGTAATGAAACCATGGTTCACAGTCACGCATATTGATGAAAACACTCATATCCTCAGCGAATACCGCCATGTGGAGGAAACGCAAAGTTATTTACTCATTGGCACAGAAAGAGCGCTTCTGATTGATACGGGCCTTGGCATTGGCAATATCTATAAAGAAGTGAGAAAACTGACCGACAAACCGGTTACAGCCGTTGCCACGCATATCCATTGGGATCATATCGGCGGCCATAAATATTTCCCCGATTTCTATGTCCACGAAGACGAGTTGAAATGGTTAGACGGAGAATATCCCCTGCAACAGGAGCGGATCAAACATTTCTTAGTGTCGGACTGTGACCTGCCAGAAGACTTCAATGTGGACGAATATGGATTATTTCAGGGAATCCCGACAAAAGTGCTGGTGGATAATGATTTGATTGATCTTGGGGACCGTGTCCTTCAGGTGCTGCATACGCCGGGGCATTCACCCGGTCACATGTGTTTTTATGAGGAATCAAAAGGCTGGCTCTTCACCGGAGATTTGATCTACAAAGATGTTCTCTATGCCAATTTCCCCTCTACGGATCCGGAGCTCTACCAAAAATCCATTGAGCGGGTTGCCGCCCTTCCCGTGAACCGCGTTTTCCCAGGCCATCATAGTTTGGATGTTGAACCGGGGATCATCTCAAGGATACGGGATGCCTTCCGCCAGATCAATGCTGACGGCCATTTACATCATGGTGGTGGAGCTTTCGACTATGGCGATTTTTCCATTTTGTTGTAAGCCAAATCCTGTGCGTGGTTTAATGCGGCACAGTTTTGTCATTGCAAACTTGTGAAGCAATCTGTTTTTTTTGTTTGCTCGATATTATTACTGTTAGTTTTTGGCGAAACAAAAGATTGCTTCGTTCCTCGCAATGACAAGATAGAAAAAATATTGATTACTTCCCACTCCGCTATGCTTCGGGGACTAAGTCGTTCCTCGCAATGACAAGATAGGGTAAATATTGATTGCTTCCCACTGCGCTGCCCTTCGGTAACCCTGTCGTTCCTCGCAATGACAAGAACCTATTCCCTCCCTGTCAGATATTGATTTATCCCCGCCATTCTATATATAATGAAGTATGCCGGATGTCATCTATACAATTGGGCACGGCAATCTATCCTTCATGAAGTTCGTCTCACTGATCCAGGCGAATAACATCACTCAAATCATCGACATTCGCAGCATTCCCTACAGCCGAAGAGCTCCCTGGAGTAATAAGTCGCGCCTCTCTCAGCTTCTGAAGCCTATTGGTATCCGTTATACCTACCTCGGGCATAAATTTAACGATAAAAGCCAATCCTTCACCCATCACGGCCAGACGCCGCAACAAGATTCCGCTCAGGCCTACAATGACGCAGTTGCCAGCGTTGTCTCCGCCGCTGAAAAACGACAGATCGCCCTACTTTGCGCTGAAGGCGACCCAGCCCACTGCATTCGCCAGAACGTCATCGCCCAAACCTTACTTAGTCGGGAAATCAAAGTGACCCATATCCTCCAAAATGGCGGCCTGATGGAAGCCTGGCAGGAATCCGATTCCCCCAAACAACCGGAATTATTTTAGTTATTGATAAATCACCACCTTTTCCTATTGCTATCGTTTAATAAATTATAAAAACAAAAAAAGAGGTGAAAATGAAACCATCCAACCGCTCGAAATTAATCATCATATCCACCCTGTTAGCCCTGATCCTCGCCAGCTGCAACCTGCCCAGCCGCGCAGCAGTCCAAATCGCCATCACCAGCCATGAGAATGGACAAGCGGTCGTCCTCAGCCAGGAGGCCCGGATCGTGTCGGTTGCAACCTCTTCCAGGGGGATTTCGTCTGTCGAACTTTATATCAGCGGCGTCCTGCTGGAAACCGCTGAACCCCCGGATGGCACACCTAAAGAATTTACGGCCAACCAGGCCTACACGCCAACTGAAGAAGGCAATGTCATTATCACTGTGGTGGCCTATGACACCAAAGGGAACCATTCCGAACCGGTTAGCATTTCGCTGACTGTCGTTCAATCTCTGGAAGGCGTTGATGAGACCATTGAGACTGTTGAGCCACCGACACCTACCATCACCCTCACGCCGCAGGGACTGGACCAGACCCAGACGGCTTCCGTGGGCTGCACCAATGGTGCCTCATTTGTCTCGGATGTCACCATCCCCGACAACACCGTCATGACTGCCGGTTCGAATTTCACTAAGATCTGGCGGGTCACCAATACCGGCAGCTGCGATTGGGTCAGCTACCAACTCGTCCATGCCAGTAATGACCTCTTAGGCGCCTCCTCGCCCCAGGCCATTCCCCTGGTCAACGCCGGCAGCAATGGCGATCTCAGTGTGGATATGACCGCCCCCGCCTCTCCAGGAACCTACACTTCCTCCTGGCGGATCCGTGGGTCAGATGGCAGCATCTTTGGCCCAACCCTGACGGTAATCATCGTCATTCCTGAGAACGCCACCAACACACCCAATCCAACAGCCACGGCTACCGTCACGCCAACAGCGACCACAGGTCCGGTCTCCGTCAGCCAGCATTATGAAGGCCTCTCGATCAGTGCAGGCGCTACGGTCCATACCACAGTGAATTGTCCTGCCGGATCAGTAGTTGTCTCCGGTGGATATGCCGCCAATGACGGCGTTCGAGTCTGGCACTCGACTAAAGATGGCAACGGCTGGCGGGTCTACGCCACCAACACCACCGGATCGAACAAGGCCGTGAATGTTTATGCCGTCTGCCTGCATAACAGCGGTGGAACCACAGATGTGGAATACACCCAGAAATACATCAATGCCAGCACCTATACCCAAATCGTCGCCAACTGCCCCTCCGGCTCAGTGGTGACGGGCGGCGGCTGGGTGATCGGCTCTGATGCCAATGTATCGCTCTATAACTCCACGAAATCCGGCAATGGCTGGCAAATCTACGTCCAAAACGATGGCGGCGGCACACCTCTGGTTAATGTATATGCGGTCTGCCTTGCCGACACATCCGGTACAACAACATCCGTCAGCAATACCACCGGTGTGATCCCACCCGGTGATATCGAACATCTCGTGATGGATTGCCCCTCTGGCAGTTACGTGACCGGTGGTGGCTTCGCAGTCAATACCGGCGCGGTCATCTACAACGAAACTATTACCGGTAATGCGTGGCAGGTCTATGCCCGTAACAACACTGGAACGCAGAAACTTCTCTTCGGCTATGGCATTTGTTATTCCCCCTAGTCCATATCCAGAATCAAATTTAAGGTGCAGGCCAAATTGACCTGCACCTTTTTTATTGTCCCCTTTGTTCTGGGTATAATTAGGCATATCACAAGAAAAAAAGAGGTTACATGACCGAAAATCCAATTTTCCAACCATCCATCATCTCCAAGATCCGATCTGCCGAAGAAGCGGAGATCATCCAACCGATTGAAGTTGGAACGACCAATGCCGAAAATGAGCTGGTCTTCTTCATCAAGCCTGAACTGTTGGAAGTGCAGGACGATGCCAAGATCGAAAACAGCCTGCATCTGATTCAGAAGAAATTCGAAGAATACGAAGTCACCATCAGCGGTGCCGCCATTGTCCCCGGTGCAATTCTTGAGCAATATGAGATCATGAACCGTCACTATGGATTCATCAATCAGCTCTCCCGATTTGCATCCACTCTGATTGATGGCGAAACCCGCCAGGCGATGTTTGCTAAATTAGGCATCAAAGACACTGGCGATCATAAGATCCTCGGCGGTCATGAATTCTTAACAAACTTCAATACCGATTTGGATACCCTTTCGGATGTGTGGTTTGGTAAAGGCGCAGAGAAAATGCGCAGCGGCTTCTATTTTGTGGAAGAGACCTTCCAGGGACAGCCAATCCTGCTGGTCAACGGCTTTCATCCCTCCCAACTGGCCCACTTCACCCGGTCGGACCATCGCATTGTCCTGATGCTCCTGCACACCAACACAGATTGGGAACGGATGAAATTCAGCCTGGTAGGTGACACCTTCCCGGAGCGTGCGATCCCAGATTCCATTCGGGGCATGCTCCACGCCGACCCTGAGAAATATGGCCAGGCCGAAGTCGGGATCAACACCAACGGCGTTCACCTCTCCGCCGGCCCCTACGAAGCGGCCTATGAGGTAGTCAATTTCTTCGGCAATCTGCTGAACCTTGACCCTGCCATCACCCCGCCTGCCGCCATCCAGCGTTCGATTGACGCGGGCGTCCCCCGTGATCTGGCCTTCAAACTGCTGGAAAATCCCGAAGTGGATGACAGCGATCTGTTCTCCGAAACGGAAAACATGGACACCAAGGATGCGATCCACTTTGTGCTGGACAACCCCGTTTAATTTTTTATCTTTGACCAAGCACGCCCCTAAAGGAGCCCCATGAAACCCATTCCAGAGTCTCACCTCTATCAGGAAATTCACCAACAGCCAAACCTGATCCGAAACTTGATTGAGAACACCCAGAACAGCATCAGCGCCCTGGCTGAGGAAATTCTGTCGCGTGGGATCCGGCATGTGTTCATTGCGGCTCGCGGCACCAGCGATAACGCCGGTCGCTATGCGAAGTATCTGTTAGGCGCGCATAACCAGCTTGTTGTCAGCCTGGCAACCCCCAGCCTTTTCACCATCTATGACCAGCCTCCTTATCTCAAGGACAGCCTGGTGCTGGGCATCAGCCAGAGCGGAAAAAGCCCGGATATCGTCTCCGTCCTGACGGAAGGCCGCAAACAAGGTGCGCTGACCGCTGCGATCACCAATATCCCGGATTCGGACCTTGGCAACGCAGCCGATATCGTTATGGACCTGCAGGCCGAGCCGGAGATATCCCTGGCCGCTACTAAAACCTATTCCACCCAACTAACTACCCTGGCCCTGCTCTCCACTGCGCTCAATCCCCTCCCCCAATACGTAGAAGACCTGGCCGCTTTCCCGGATCAGGTTCAGAATGTTTTCGCCATTGAAGAACACGCCGCCCAGTTGGTGGAACGCTATCGCTATATGTCCCACTGTGTGATGATCGGCCGGGGTTACAACTATGCCTCAGCCTTTGAATTCGCGCTCAAAGTGAAAGAGCTGACATATACAATCGCTGAGCCATATTCCAGTGCTGATTTCCTGCATGGTCCCGTCGCTTTGGTGGATCAGGGCTTCCCGGTCTTTGTCTTTGCCCCCAGCGGCAAGATGAACGCTGAAATGATCTCCCTGATCAAACATGTCCAACAACGGGAAGCGGAAGTTGTCGTGATCAGCGACGAATCCGAACCATTGAAATTGTCCGACCAAAAGCTGGTTTTGCCCACCGGCATTCCGGAATGGCTTTCTCCCATATCGGCCATCATTCCCGGTCAGTTGTTCGGCATGTACCTAGCAGCCTCTCGTGGTTTTGATGTTGATCAGCCCCGTGGCTTGAACAAGGTCACAAAGACCTGGTAATCCTTAAATTAAAAGAGAATCCCCGGAATAACCGGGGATTTTTTTTATTTACCTTTTTAACTCCTCAGGTTCTCCCTCACAAATCAGCATAAATCACACGAAAAGCCTTTGTCATGAGATGAAATTAAAATAAATCCAACTTGCCGGGGCTAATCATTTTAATATACAATAAGCATACAACAATTTTCCCACCGTAGCGTGACCCAAATCAATACCCCTCATCTCAGTCATGGCCCGTTTGTTTTCGTTAACGAACCAGTACTTCTTGTTTGAGTATTTAAGTATTTAAGAGAGACTATAGGAGGTAATAATGAAGAAAACTATGCTGGTTGGATTGTGTCTATTGACCGTGCTCTCATTGATGCTTTCTGCCTGCGGTTTTACAATCACCACAAACAATTCGGAGGCAGAAAGCGTCGCCCAAACTGCAGTTGCCCTTTCTGCGACTCAAACCGCCATGGCTGAAACCCAACCCGAGGGTGGACAGGAAACCGAGGAAGCTGTTGTGCCGGAAGAGAGTGTTGAGGACACAGAAGAAATCGAAGAAACTGAGGAACCCATTGTTGAGGTAACCCACGACATCACACCAGGAGAACCGGGTTGGATCTATAAATGGTTCTATGATACCGATTCCTCTAAAAACGCCAGCAATGGTTATGTGACCGGTGGCGATGATTTCGTGGCCAACCTGTATGAACGGCCATTCACAGATAGCGAAATGGTTTATCGTCCGGATGTGGATATCAAGAAAGCGGAAATCTCATCGGATGACACGTTTTATTATGTCATCATCACCCTCTCAGGGGAACACCCAGATGGCGGGTTGCAAGCCGCCTATGGGGTCGAGATTGATGAAGATCGAGATGGCCGCGGGGACCTATTGGTGGTCGCAGACCATCCAACTGCAACAAGCTGGAGCATTGATGGCGTGGGCGTCCACCGTGATAGTAATAATGACGTGGGCGGCTCTTCTATCATGCGGCCGGATAGCAGCTATGCCGGGAACGGCTATGACCAGGTGGTCTTTTCAAACGCCGTCCTGGATGACCCGGATGCCGCCTGGGCCAGGATCAGCACTGGCACCCCCCCAACCGTGACCTTTGCCTTCAAGAAATCGCTGGTTGGCATGGGTACCTTTGTGTGGGGCGTTTGGGCAGCCGAAAGCCTGCTCGATCCCGCCCTTATCGACCTGCATGACAACTTCACCGAATCTGAGGCCGGTTCGCCCTATCAATCTCATAGCACCTATCCCCTCAAGGCCCTCAACCTGGTCGATAACACCTGCCGGGAAACCTATGGCTTTGATGCTACAACCCCAATTGCTGGCCTATGCTATGTGCCAGAAGAACCCACACCAGAGCCGACACCTGAACCAACCCAACGCCCAACGACTGCACCCGACCCGGTGACGATCTACGGGGTGGCTTTTGACGACATCAACAATAATGGTGTATACAACTCAGGTGAACCCTACACAATTTACAATGTCACGATATATCTTTATCCCAACACATCGTGCTCAGGAGCAATAAGATCCACCTCAATTAGGGCTTTCAACTGGTCTGGGCTGCCTGCCGGTCCCTATTGTGTCAGAATCGTCGGTGGCACCAACCCGACCACACCCACCCAATATACATTTACCCTCTCACCGGGACAATCGCGTTTCGTTCCATTTGGATTTTACGTAATTCAATAATGCATCGTTAAGAAACAAAAGGGGGCACCTGTAATTCAGGTGCCCCTTTTTCATACCTGACCTACTCCACTAATCCGGCTAATAAAAACCTGCAATAAACGTCCCCCAGCCCATTTATTCGTTGCAGGATTGGGTTTTATTTTGTTTAATCAGACGGAGGAAGAATATGAAAGTGTCAAGACTGCGAGTGATCTGTATTGTTACTTTTCTAATACTCATTCTTACAGCATGCTCCCAAGGCGTTGATAGTGAAATGGAAGAAAGCATCGGCCAAACTGCCGTTGCGAGAGCATTTACTCAAACTGCTAATGCCGAAGAGAGTTCAATTGAGTCCACTGAAGCACCACTAGATATTACCGAAACGGAAATTGTTGAGGACACAGTAGAGGCAGAAGAAGAGGAAGAAACTCCCGCACCAACGGAAATCTCCCATGAAATCACACCGAGCGAACCGGGCTGGGTTTCAAAATGGTTCTATGATACCGATTCCAGTAAAACCGCTGATGATAAAACCGTCAATGGGGGAGATGATTATGTTGCGAATTTATATGAACGGCCATTCACAGAAGAAGATATGATCTATCGACCAGATATTGATATCAACAAGGCCGAAATATCATCAGATGACACGTTCTATTATGTCACCCTCACCCTTGCAGGGGAACACCCAGGTGGCGGGTTGCAAGCCGCCTATGGCGTCGAGATTGATGAGGATCGAGATGGCCGCGGGGACCTTTTGGTGATCGCAGATCATCCAACCTCAACCAGCTGGAGCATAGATGGCGTGAGCGTCTATCGTGATAGCAATAATGACGTAGGCGGCTCTTCCATCATGCGGCCGGATAGCGGCTATGCCGGAAATGGTTTTGACCAGGTGGTTTTCTCAAACGCCGTCCTGGATGACCCGGATGCCGCCTGGGCCAGGATCAACACAGGCACACCTCCAACCGTGACCTTGGCTTTCAAGAAATCACTGGTTGGGATGGGCACCTTTGTATGGGGCGTCTGGTCTGCTGATAGCTTACTTGATCCCGCCCTGATTGACCTGCATGATAATTTCACCGAATCTGAGGCCGGTTCACCCTACAAATCTCACAGCACATACCCCCTCAAAGCCCTCAACCTGGTCGATAACACCTGCCGGGAAACCTATGGCTTTGATGCCACAACACCCATCATGGGATTATGCTATGTTCCAGCAGAACCCACGGAAAAATCGAACTCTCCCCAGCCGGGAAGTATCAGCTACATAGTTTACGATGATAATTACAATCTCGGAACAAAAGACCCAGGTGAGTCGTTAAATACCGACAGGTATTTTGTTGTTACTCTCCAATCGGGCGCATGTCCATCGTCATCTTCAAATCTGTATTCAACAACTGCTAACTCATCAACATTCTCTGGCTTGTCGGCAGGAACATACTGCTTAAAAATCACAAGCCGGTATGCTTATAGTACACCAGATCATTACACAATTAATTTGGCAGCAGGCGGTGCAGAATATAGAGAGTTTGGTTTTTATCGACCGATACCAAATTAAGAGATTAAAATACTTTTTCTTTACACTGGAGTATTCCCGATTTTTTAGTGCATCAGGTAGTAGGTCACGTATGGCGGCTCCGGCCGCCTACGTGACTTCTATTCATTGTTTTGAGAAAAGCAATGGGGACAACTTTATATTGTCACGTGCGCTTCGCAGCACATGACCTACTTGTTTATTCGCGGTGCACCATGCCACCTTCAACCCGCCACGCCGCATGACTCTCCACAAAATCCTGCTCAAACATACTCAGATCCGTTGAGGTCAGGATCGCCTGATCACACTCCGCCAGCGTCGCCAACAAATCCACCCGGCGTTGGACGTCCAACTCGGACATGATCTCATCCAGCAGCAGCACAGGCCATTCACCGGTCTTGGTTCGCAGCCAGTTCACTTCCCCCAGCTTCAACGCCAACAAAGCCGTTCGCCCCTGGCCCCGCGAGCCATACTCGCCCAAGTCCACCTGATTGCTGAGAAAACGCAGCTCATCCCGGTGGGGGCCAAGGGTGGTCACCCCTCGGGCGATCTCTTCCCGCTGGTGCTTACCCAGAGCTGCCACCATCCCCTTTTCCATCTCTTCCAGGGTGAACCCTGACCGATCCGCCACCGTGGACACATTCAACATCATCTGCCCCTCGGGTTTTTCAAGCGGGTCATAAGCTGGCTGGTAATCCAGTCGCAGCACTTCCTTGCCGCTTGTCAGGCTGTAATGGATTCGTCGCGCTTCTTCTTCCAATTCACAAATAGCCTTGATGCGTTCCTTCATTATGAACGCGCCATGCCGGGCCAACATCCCATCCCAAACGGCCAATTGTTCCACATCCCCGCCCCGTTCCGCCAACAGCTTCAACAAGGCGTTACGCTGGGTCAGAGTTTGAGCATAAGCTGACAAATGTTGGAGATATTGAGGGGAAACCTGAGAGATCAGCATATCCAGATAGCGCCGGCGGTCTGAAGGACTTTCCTCGATAATCCTCGCCATCTGCGGCAGGAAGATCACGGCATTGAACTGGCCCACGACTTCGCTCATCTTCCTCTTGACGCCGTCCAGCAGCACCTCCTTGCGGAAGCGTGAACGCCCATTGCCGTTGATATTCTCCCGGATCAGGCGGACTTCAATCTGATGTTCCCCGTCTTTGCGCACAAAATCGCCAACGATCCGGCCAACAGTTGTGCCGACATCCGGCAGGCTAAAATTGATCAGCTGCCGGTCAGAGCTGGCGTGGAAGGAAGAGAAAGTTGAAAGGAAATAAATGGCTTCCAAAAGTGTGGTCTTCCCCTGTGCATTAGCGCCCACCAACAGAAATATTTCCCGGGGAACATCAAGATCCAGCCGGGAAAATTGACGGAAATCAGTCAGGGAAAGCCGCTTCAGGTACATTAAACGTCAGGGATGTCCTCGTCATCCTCATCCGGCTGCCAAATATCATTGGTCCGGTCCGTATAGAGAATGCCGTTAATATGATCGATCTCATGCTGAAAAATCCGTGCCAACCAGCCTTCCGCCCTGATCTTCAAGGGTTTGCCCTGCTGGTCCTGGGCTTTAACAGTTACCACCTGGGCACGGTCCACGGTGCCGACCAGGTCCGGAACGGACAGGCAGCCTTCAATCCCGCGCACGATTTCTTCAGAGCGCTCCGTGATTTCGGGATTCACCAAAACATAAAGCTGTTTGGGGAAGGATTCATCCATTTCGCTGCCATATTCAACCACAACCAGCTTCTTCGAGACACCAACCTGCGGCGCCGCCAGGCCCACGCCTGGGGCCACACGCATGGTCTCAACCATGTTTTCTACCAAAGTGTTCAACTCGTGGTTAAATTCTGAAATTGTTTCTGTTTCTGTGCGTAACACTTTATCGGGAAATGTTACGATATTCAATATTGTCATTGTTTACACCTCATATAGGATTCTACCAGTAAGATCAAGCCCTGAACTCAACGTCCGTCATATGGTTCCGTTGATTTCATCGGATTCTCACTCCCGCCATCCCCATCCTGGTTCTTCACCATCCGACGGTGATAGCTGGCTATCCATTCGGAAATTCGCTCACGCTCCGAATCAATTTCATATTGCCGTAATTTTTCCAGCCGCTCTCCCATCCGGTAAAAGATATCCTGTTGGACAGCGGATGGATTATACACGAAATCAAAGGTCAGGCGGGTATTACCCACCGTGATATAAACCGTACCAAAATTGAAAACAAAACCCCAAAAGCCACGGCGATCATATTCAATGCTCAGTACATTTTCCAAAGGAGCGGACCGCTTTCGCATCTTCCCCAAAGGCTTCCGATCAAAGTCAATGATCTGATCCAGGGTTACCTGGAAGATGTCATTCCGCCAGTCCGCATATTGATAGAGGATCCAGAGGAAATCAACAAACATCAGGGCAATCAAACCAAATAACGCTGAATTCATCGGTATGAAAGCTAGGCCGCCTGTCACCCGGACGATCACCACCGCAAGCATCCCAAACATCAACAAAACCGGCAGCCACGCCGCCCTGACAAGCACAAACCAATGTTTGCGATAGGTAATTGCGCCGTTCGCCTCATAGCGCAGCCGAATGAAATCTGAGAACAGCCAGGCGAGGAAACCAGTTTCCTTGATCTGCTCCTCAGGTTCAGGCTCAACCCTTTGCGTCACCGCCGGCCGGGTCAGGTCATCTGGATAGGCCAGATCGTCCAGTTTCTGCCGGAGCTTCAAGTCCATCAGGTCAGCCTCTTCACGCCGGTTGAAATCATCCGCGTGGTGCCAATAAATCTCAATCAAGCTGGAGATCAGCTTGGCACGGGCCAGATCGTGCAGTCGGATCGTGCCAACATAGGTCGTCACAACCACATCCGAGAACCCGAAAATACTTCCCAGCCGTGTCCGCGACTCACCAATAGACATGATCGTCCGCAGGGGCGCTTCCTTTCGACTGTCATAAATCAGGGCCACCTTTTCAACCCAAACCACCCGCTTATTCGTCAGCAGGAAGAAATCATTTCGCCAGTCAAAATAAGTCCAGATGGACCAAATCAAGGCAATGCCCCCACCCAAACCCATCATCAGCCAGCCATAGGGTCTGTCCGGCAGCCAAAGCGCTGATGTAAAAAATCCCGCCACGATGGCGACCAGGCCAACGACAATGGATGTGACCTCTTTGGCCCAGAGAACGGCTGGGTGCCGCCGGGCAACAACCAGAGGATACTCGTCTTTCCCCAACCAGGGGAATGGCATCCGCGACGCCAGTTTTCGGCTGTCCACGGCTATCTCAAGCCGCTCTTCAATATCCGGTAGATCGGGGTAAATATAAAGGTAACTATCCACATCCAATGTCAACAGAACCACATCGGTTGCAGCAATAGCCGTGTAATAGCGTGGGTCATCCTCAAAAAGCGATTCCTCACCAAAATAATCCCCCCGGCGAAGGGAAGTGAACACCCTTTCTTCCCGTTTATGAATTGCCGTCAGGTCCACTTCCCCTTCGAAGACGAAAAAAATCGTCTCCGAGGGTTCACCTTCTTCGAATATTGGCTCCCCTTCAGCGCAAGTTGACGACTTGAACAAACCCGCCAGTCGATTAAGTTCTCCGGGGGTCAAATAGCCAAACAAGGAAGACTGTTTGAGAATTTCGATGCGTTCAGATTGTTCAACTCGCATGACTTTAGTATAAAACAAATTATGGGTTAATCCAACGTTTGAAATCAAAACAATAAACCCTGACTGATTGTATTGATTGTTGAATAGCAATAATGATATAATCAAATGAATATGACACAAATGGTCGTATTAGGAAGCATAAGGGTCACTATCAATGAATTGCACCTCCTGCCAGGCTGAAATCAATCCAAAAACCCGGGTTTGTGGTTTCTGTGGTTATCCCATTTCCAATAACCCCACTCTCGAACAACTTTATTTTTCCAGGCTCGCCGCCACAGCACCCAAAAGATTCGTCCAGAAGGTCCGCTCTGTGCCGTACCTTTCCAAGGAGCAGCGCAATGTTACAGCCATGATGCTGACCATTGCAAATGCGGGTGACTTCTCAGAAAAAATTCCGGAAGAAGACCAAAGTTCAATATTGAACGCCGTTCTGGACCGAATTGCTGGAATCGTTTTTGAGTTTGAAGGGTCCATCGCAAAACTATGGAAAAACACGGTTCTGGCGTTCTTTGGCGCACCAGTGACCCATGAGGACGACCCTCAACGGGCCATTCACGCAGCAGGCACAATCCTCTTGGAAATTGGAAAGTATAGCCAGACCATCAAAGAGAAATTCGGCGTCCCTTTTGATCTTCACATTGTCCTAAATACCGGCCCAATTCTGATTGGCGAGTTAAAATCCAACCTAAGGTTCGATTTCCAATCCGTAAATGAAACCCTCGAATGTATGGACCGTGCCACCCGGATGGTGATTCCCAGCAATGCGATCATCCTCTTTGAAGACACCTTCCGGTTCGTCAAACCCTTTGTTCAATGCACGGAATTATCTGATCCCTATTGCTCCAAAGTTGATGAGGAGCATCACCTTTGGCAAGTTGACCAGATCAACCGACCCGGTGCATCCTTTTTGAGAACCCCGATCAACAGCAGCACCCCGCTTATTGGCCGTAAAAGTGAACTGGAGATCCTCCTTGAGCTTTCTGAAACAGTTCTCGCTGGTTTGGGGCGGCTGAGTATGATCCTTGGAGATCCCGGTATTGGAAAATCTCGTTTAGTAATGGAATGGAAACAGCAGTTAAGGACCTTGCACCAGCCCACAAGGCTGCACTGGATCGAAGCCCATGGTCAGTCCTTCGGTAAAGAACTGGCCTATCACTTATTAAAGTCCTTACTGCGGTCAGCTCTTGAGATAGACAGAGAAGATTCGTCCGAAGAGATCCTCTCCAAAATTACAAATAAAGCCAATAATTTGTTGGGCGGAAACCCCGAAAATATCATTACCTATCTGGCCCACCTTCTGGATGTCCAGTTGACCGAAGAAAAAGAAACCTATATCCACCAACTGAAAGCAAGTGAATTGCAGGGAAAATATCTAAATGCCCTGCAATCATTCTTTAAGGCCCTGGCTATGGAGCAACCCCTTGTGATCGTTCTGGAGGACCTCCATTGGGCTGACAAATCTTCAATAGAGATCCTGATGGACTTTTTGCCCATCACCACAACAGCTCCCATCCTGATCTGCTTGGTCACCCGTCTTTATCGGGATTCGGATGGTTGGGCCCTGATCAATGCTGCTCGGGAACAAATCGGCCCAAGGCTGAACGAGATCACACTGCAAAACCTTGATGAAAATGAGAGCGAGGAACTGGTCAACGAACTGATTGACCTCCAAAAACTCCCGGATGAAGTTCGAGATTTAATCCTGAAAAAATCTGAAGGCAACCCATTTTTTATTGAAGAGTTGCTGCGGATGCTGACCAATGAAGGCATGTTGGTCCAGAAGAATGATCATTGGCAGGTCGCATCGGAAGTTAATACCGAACGAATCCCGGACAGCCTGCAAGGTCTGCTAACTGCCCGGATTGATCGCCTCCCTGCAGAAGCCAGAGATACAATGCGGGTTGCCAGCGTGATCGGGCGAACTTTTCCGGAGAAGGTGATTGAACGAGTCCTCCTGACGCAGTCTCCCAATATTGCCCTCATGGAACAACTCAACGTTTTGGAATCCATTGGGATGATCCAGGTGAGCCAGGTCCATCCTGAACTGATTTACACTTTTCAACATATCCTTCTCCATGACGCAGCCTATCATTCCATCATCGAGGAGGATCGCAATAAGCTTCATCTCGCCGTAGGTACGGCTCTTGAAGACCTCTACCCTGATCAGCTCGAGCGGCTTGCATCGCAGCTCGCCTACCACTTCTCGAAAGGCAAGCACACTGAAAAGGCCATCCACTATCTTGATAAAGCAGGTCATGTCTCACGAGACTCATTTGCTAATGCAGAAGCTGAATATTATTTCAGCCAAGCGATCCAGATCACTAAAGATCATGCCACTTTAGCCCATCTATATACAGATTTGGGAGAGGCTCTTGCCCAACAAGGCAGGCATCGTCCGGCCGTCCAGGCCTGGCGGAAGGCAATCGATTTTCATCAGGAATTTCAGGACTTTGACCAGCTGGCAAGGGTCTATGCGTGGTCAGCCCGGTCCGCCTGGTGGGGATATGACCGTAAGCACGGACTTGAGATATGCCTGGAAGGCCTTGAAGCTGTCAGAGATAAAACCGAAAGCGCCGATATCGCCTACCTCATCCACGAAACCGGACGGGCCTATTTCTTCAATGATCAACCGGAGAAAGCCCAGACGTATTGTGAGCAAGCGCTTGAAATGGCCAAACGGTTGAATGCCTATGACGTTCAAGCTGAAGCCCTCGCAACCATAGGCGTCCTCCCCAATCTCAAGCCTGAACAAGCCATTGAATCTCTTGAAATGGCAGTAAAAGTCAGTGAAGCGCATAACCTTTTCGGCCCCGCCTCCAGAGCGTATATCAACCTTGCATTCGTGGTAGATGACCTTGGCAAAACTAGTTTGGCCCGAGATTACCGAAAGCGCGTCCTCCAGTTGGGTGTGAAAGCCGGTGGCATATCAGATGAATTATCTTTAAACCAATCAATTATCTATGCCTCACTCTGGCTGGCAGATTTCAAAGACGTTGAACAACGCCTTGAAGTTATTGACAGAGATTTGCTGAAATCAGAATCTTATTTGGGCGAGACTACACTCAATAATCTCTATCTGAAAGGGTGTTTACAACGCTACAAAGGGGATTTCAGGAGTGCGATCAATACATTCACTGAGTTGATTGAACGAAGCCGGCAAACCCATGATTACAAACAAAACCTTCTGGCCAATCACTGCATGGCTGAGATCATCCTTGAATCCCACCTTCTGGAATCTGACAATACCAATTCTTCAGAATTGGACATTGTCCTAGATATGCTCGCAGACGTCATAAAAACACCCCAAAAAGTTCATGCTCAATCAGAACTTGCCACCCAATGCCTGATTGGCGTGATCTATACGCTCAAGGGCAACCTGGATCTGGCCGAAGCGGCAGTGGCAAAAGCGGATAACATCTATCAGAACCATCCAAATAAACAGGATAGAATTTGGATCACCCTAGCCCAAGCTCGGTTGGCATTAGCTCATGGTCAGGAGAACCATGCGCTTGAACACCTTTCTGCTGCAGCGCAGTGGTTGGAAGAAATGGAAGGCCGTTGGTGGCACGCAAGGGTAATGCTGGAAATCGGCATTATCCTCCTGAAACGCAATGAACCAGAGGATATTGACCAGGCACAAAACATCTTCCGGGAAGTCCTCTCAGAATTCAAAGATATGGATGTGAGTTACTATCAAGATGTAATCATTGAGAAACTACGACAGCTTAAGTGCATCTCCAAAGCCCAGGCTATCGCCCATCGCAAGATCACTCAGGAACTTGCAGAAGCAGGAAGAGTGCAAAACACTTTTATCCCGACTCATTCCCCCACCATAGCAGGTTATCAAGTGGCTGGTGTGCTGCTACCCGCCCATGAGACGTCGGGGGACTTTTATGACTTCATTGAGTTGGAAGGTGGCAAGCTGGGCGTGGTCATCGCTGACGTTGGCGATAAGGGCGCTGGGGCTGCATTATATATGGCAATGAGCCGGACACTGATCCGCACCTATGCCGGTGAAGAAGCCCGTGATCCGGAAGATGTCATCCACCAAGTGAACCGCCGCATCCTCACCGATACCCAAAATGGGATTTTTCTAACAGTGGTGTATGGCATCCTCAACCCCCAGAATGGCACCTTCACTTATGTCAACGCAGGACATAATCCCCCCTGCGTATTACGAAGCGAAGGAAATGACAAGAGCTGCATAACTTTGGATAAAACAGGCACCTTGGTTGGGATCTTTAAAGACAATACCTGGGAAACGAACACGATCACACTTCAATCCGGGGAATATTTGATCTTCTATACGGACGGCATTACGGAATCTCAGAACCATGAAGGGAAATTCTATGGCCTTCAACGGTTGAAGGATACGCTTTACACCTGTAAAGCAGACACAGCCCAGGAACTCCTCAACAGCCTTCTGATATCCGTTCAGGCATTCACGGGCTCAACACCCCGCCTGGACGATGTGACGCTGATCGTGATCAAAAAAGAATGAAATAATCATATCCATATTCCCGATTCACCTAGATCTTCAGCCGACTTTTGGTAAAAAGTAAAATCAAAAAAGAGCTGTCAATAGTTTGACAGCTCTTTTAATTCTTTACGTTAGTTCTCAGATTTCCGCCTCATCCAACTTTTCAATCTTGATCCCTTCCTTCTTAGTGAAGATGACCTTATCATCGGCAACATCCACCAGAACGGTATCGCCTGTTTTGAAGTCGCCGGAAAGCAGGCTGACGGAAAGCGGGCTCTCGACATGCTTCTGCAAAGCTCGTTTGAGTGGCCGAGCGCCAAAGGCTGAGTCAAAACCTTCATTCGCCAACCATTCCTTGGCGGCACTGGTCAATTCTACACCCAAGCCGTGCTCCGCTAGTCTTTCCCGGATATCACTCATCTGCAATTCAACAATTTGCTCCATATGCTCAATGGAAAGTGAGGAGAACACAATAATCTCATCAATCCGGTTGAGAAACTCTGGGCGGAAGGTGCCTTTGAGCGCTTTTTCGATCTTTTCACGATTGCCCTGGTCGCCATTTTCCATCGAACCGAGGAAACCGAGGGTGCCGCTCTTGTTCACATATTCCGTGCCGAGGTTACTGGTCATGATCAGGACGGTATTGCGGAAATCCACCACCCGCCCCTGACCATCGGTCAAACGGCCGTCATCAAGGATCTGCAGCAGAGCATTCCAGACTTCGGGATGTGCTTTTTCGACCTCATCAAAGAGGATCACCCGGTAAGGCCGGCGCCGGACAGCTTCGGTCAGTTGACCGCCTTCTTCATAGCCAACATAACCAGGAGGGGCGCCAAACAAACGGGAAACTGTATGCTGTTCCCGATATTCACTCATGTCAATCCGCACCAGCGCTTCTTCATCATCGAACATGAATTCAGCCAGCGCTTTTGCCAGTTCCGTCTTGCCCACACCAGAAGGACCGATAAACACAAAGGAACCAATCGGCCGGCGGGGGTCTTTCAGACCGCTGCGGGCCCGGCGAATAGCGTCAGAGATCGCCACAATGGCTTCATCCTGCCCAATCAGCCGCTCATGCAGCCGGTCTTCCATTTGCAGGAGTTTATCCTTTTCATCTTCCATCATCTGCGAAACAGGGATACCTGTCCACTGGTTGATCACTTCGGCGATGTCATTGACATCCACAATTTCATCCAGTTTGTGTTCCTGTTCCCAAATATCCCGGTGGGTATTAAATTCTTCTTCGGCTCGCAGCCGGTCTGATTTCATCTGGGCGGCGCGTTCATAGTTGCGCTCCACGCCAGCCTGTTCCTCTTCCTTCAGGAGCCGATCAATCTCGGTTTTCATTTCCTTCAGGTCATCCGGCAGAGAATAAAGCGCCACACGCAATTTCGCCGCGGCCTCATCCATGAGGTCAATTGCCTTATCAGGCAAACGCCGGTCCGTCACATAACGGGCGGAGAGCTTGGCTGCTTCCACCAGGGCTTCATTGGAGAAGGTCACCTTATGGTGCGCTTCATAGCGGTCCCGCAGGCCGCGCAGCATCTCAATCGTGTCTTCCACACTCGGTTCTTCGACATAGACCGGTGCAAAACGCCGCTCAAGGGCTGCATCTTTTTCTATATGTTTGTGATATTCATCCAGCGTGGTCGCCCCAATACACTGCAGCTCACCCCGTGAAAGGGCAGGCTTGAGCATGTTGGAGGCATCCATTGCGCCTTGCGCTGCGCCAGCGCCAACCACGGTATGCAACTCATCAATGAAGAGGATGATCTCCCCTTCTGACCGTTGAATTTCTTCAATAGCAGCCTTGAGCCGTTCTTCAAATTCACCCCGGAACCGGGAACCGGCAATCATTGCGCCCAAATCCAGAGAGACAACTTTCTTGCCCATCAGGATCTCGGGGACATCGTTGCTAGCAACCTTTTGGCTCAGTCCTTCCACAATGGCAGTCTTGCCTACCCCGGCTTCACCAATCAGCACCGGGTTGTTCTTTGTGCGGCGGGAGAGGATCTGGATCAAGCGCAGGATTTCGGTATCGCGCCCAATCACGGGGTCCAGCTTCCCTTCGCGGGCCATGGTCGTCAGGTCACGGGAGTATTTTTCCAGTGTGCGGTACCGGGATTCGGCTTTAGGGTCATTCACTTTCTGGCCACCGCGTAATTCGTCAACTGCATCCAGGACACGCTGGCGGGTGATTCCCAGGTCCTCCAGCAGCCGGGCTGCCGGTGTGTTACGCTCACCGAGAATCGCCAGAAAGATGTGCTCTGTGGAGATATATTCGTCCTTCAGCCGGTTGGCTTCTTCATTCGCCTGGTCAATGATCCGCTTCACCCGAGGGGTGATGAATACCTGACCTGCCCCACCGCCAAAGATATTGGCCTTTGGGCTGGTGCGCAGGATGTAATCCAGGCGTTCTTTGAAGTTTTCGGAGTCCACTTTGAGGATCTCAAGCAGTTGAGTAATAACGCCCTGGGGCTGTTCGATCAACGCCAGGAGGATGTGTTCAGTATCAATTTGGTTATGCCCATAGCGCTGAATAATTTCAGCCGCGCGCTGTGCCGCTTCCTGGGCACGTTCTGTGAAACGATCAAATCGCATCATAATATTCTTAATCCTTGTCAGGCAGAATGGGTCTTTTTATATATTTTAGAACAAATGAATTATAGCATCTAACGGGGTAAAACCAAACTAATTTTTATAAGAAATTTATAAAATATTTAGACCTTTACCAGGTAGCGACCAAGTAACTGGCCTAAACAATCAGCATCGCGTCACCAAAAGAGAAAAAGCGGTAGTCCTCCTCAATGGCAATCTGATAAGTCTTTAACATGCGCTCCCTGCCCGCAAAGGCGCTGACCAGCATCAGCAGAGTGGATTTTGGCAGGTGAAAATTGGTCACCATCGCATCCACAGCCCTGAATTCAAAGCCTGGCAGGATGAAAAGGTTAGTTGGCCCGCTGAAAGGTGCAACCACATCGCCTGCTTTCGCTCCCCGGGCTGCCGTTTCCAGGGTACGTACGCTGGTCGTGCCCACGGCAATGATCCGCCCGCCCTTGGCCTTGGCTGCGTTGATGGTTTCCGCCGTCTCAGGCGTTAACTCACACCACTCGGTATGGATCTTATGCTCTGTGGGGTCATCCTCCGTCACCGGGGCAAAGGTATCCAGCCCGACATGCAGATCCACCCGGGCAAACTGCACGCCCTTCGCTTCCAGTTTTTGCATCAAATCCGGGGTGAAGTGCAGCCCCGCGGTCGGCGCAGCAGCTGAACCAGGCTCTCGGGCATAGACCGTCTGATAGCGCTCAGGGTCGTTCAACTCTTCATGAATATACGGTGGCAGCGGTACATGCCCCACCTGACTGAAATAAGGCTCAATCGGCTCGCTGAACTGAATCAAGCGTTTCGGGCCGTCCAAAACCTGCAACACTTCCACTTCGGGTCCCTGGTCAATTGCCAGTTTGCGGCCTTCCTTCAACCCCTTCCCCCCGACCAGTGCCGTCCAGGTGCGCTCATCTTTCTTTTCCAGCAGCAGAATCTCTGCTTTGCCGCCACCTGGCAGCTTTTTTGCAAAAATACGAGCCGGGATCACCCGAGTCTCGTTGATCACCAGCAGGTCACCGGACTTCAGAAAGCGTTCAATATCCCAAAAGTGGGTATGTTCAAGCGTATCCATTTCACGGTCCAAAACCAACAGACGGGAATTATGGCGCGGGTAAACAGGTGTCTGGGCAATCCGCTCTTGCGGCAGATCATAATAAAAGTCAGTTGTTTTCATTCAGGGGTGGTCCATCCTTAAAATAGCGGCTGCTGAGCTTTTCCGTCACGAAAATCCAGCCCGAGATGGTCATAGGCAATCCGGGTGGCCATCCTGCCCTGTGAGGTCCGTTCCAGGAACCCAAGCTGCAGCAGATAGGGTTCGACCACATCCATGATCGTATCCGGTTCCTCGCTGACCGAGGCCGCAATCGTATTCAGCCCAACTGGGCCGCCGTCATATTTTTCAATCACGCAGAGTAAAACCCGGCGGTCCAGGTCATCCAGCCCCTGGCCGTCGATATTCAAAAGGTCAAGAGCCGCCTTGGCAACTTCGCCATTGATCTGCCCTTCCGCACGCACCTGGGCGTAATCGCGCACCCGCCGCAGCATTCGCAGGGCCACCCGGGGTGTCCCACGGGAGCGGGAAGCAATCTCCACCAGTCCCTGGTCGTCATAGGTCACACCCAGCAGGCCAGCCCCGCGCTGAACGATCTCAATCAGGGCATCCTGATCATAGAAATCCAGCCGGTGGATCACGCCAAACCTGGCGCGCAGCGGTGATGTCACCAATGCCAGCCGGGTGGTAGCCCCGACCACGGTGAAATGCGGCAGCTTCAGGCGGATCGAACGGGCCGCCGGGCCCTTGCCGATCACGATATCCAGCGAGAAATCCTCCATGGCTGGATAGAGCACTTCTTCAACTGCCCGTCCCAGGCGGTGGATCTCATCAATAAAGAGGATATCCCCGGCATGCAGGTTGGTCAGGATCGCCGCCAGGTCCCCCGCCCGTTCAATCGCCGGGCCGGAGGTCACCTTGATCGCCACATCCATTTCATTGGCCAGGATATGCGCCAGGGTGGTCTTGCCCAGGCCGGGAGGACCGTAGAAAAGCACATGGTCCAGCGCTTCAGTGCGCAATTTGGCCGCTTCAATCAGGATGCGCAGGTTCTCTTTAACCTGCTGCTGACCGATCATTTCACCCAAAAAGGATGGGCGCAATGAACGATCTTCGTGATCTTCGGGCTGTTCATCCCGGTTGATGAAGCGATCCTTGGTTTCTGTCATCATAGCCTCGATTATACCCGAACATCACCGGGCAGCTTGCGCATAACTGAAATAATCCGGAACAATCAAGGGCAAGTAACTCAGAAAAAAGAACATGACAAATGTTATTAAATCATAGTATTTACCCCATCCTCAGTCCTTCCCCTGAAATCAGGGGAAGGATGCCTGCAAACAAAGTGCAGCAGGCAGGAAGGGGTCGATTATTTTCAAAAGAAAAACAATAGACTAGATGGTCGTTTTTAATAAGGACTTTCATATCCCCTAATTAACAGAGAATATTTATTTATTCTTTCTTCCCCCACCGCCCAAAAGCCAAAAAAGCCAGGCCAATGGAACCAAAATCCGCCAGTGACCACCAAAAGCGCGCCACGATGGCGACCAGTGCCGGCAGCGGTACCGGCAAAATACCGGACAGCAGCACGCCCATTGCCCCTTCTCGCACGCCCAATCCTGCCGGCGTCAGGAAGGAAACCGTTCCCAGCACCCAGGAGAAGCCCATCGCCCCGGTCACGGCCGGGAGTTGGGCAAGGGTCAGTGGAGAAAAACTATCCGCTAGCAGATACAGTCCGAAACCGGCGATAAGCCACAGCAGCAGGTCATTGACCAGCATCAGGGCAAAATGGTACCAGGCGAAATGAAAGCTCACCTCACCCCGACCGATCCATTTCATACCCAGGGAAAATAGTTTATTCAATACACTCGGGAAAATGATCGAGATCAGAAGCGGGATACAGCCCAGCAACCCCACCCAGCCTAGCTGGCGCATGGTCTCCTGTGCCGAGTTAAGAAGCGTGGGGATAAAAACGACGACCCCCGCCACGAGCAAGACATACATATCTATCAATGTGCTCGCAGCCGCTTTCAACCCATCGACGCCAAACCGCCGCATCGTAACCACCCTGCCTGGGATGATCCAGATCCGGCCAGGGATGTATTTCCCCAATTGCGAGGCGTGGTAACCATAATACGCCTGCCCATAAGTCACTCGTGTACCCAATCCCCGCAATCCGATCAAGGTACCGGAAGGGAACAAGGCAAAAGCCACCATCAGGATTGCCAGGGAAAGCACCATCCGGCCCCAGTCAATCTCAATCTCCGCAGTGGTCAGGGTCTGCCAGTTTGCCCACAGGCTGCGCCCCAGGAAATATACCGGGATGATGACCAGCAGCACCGTCAAAACTGTGCTGGCCCACTTATTCCGGCCAAACCACGCCTGCAAAGCGGCAAATGTTTTACCAATCCGGCTCTGAGGAGGTTTAACCTTCTCAGATTGTGTTTGAGGCTCGTTAGGTATCATGATGCCAATTATACTCAAACCTTTCTTAAACTCGCTTATGTTACTATCTTCTCGAAAGAAAGGACACAACATGGATCGATTACCAGTTGAAATCAGGAAACTTATCCTTAGACCGCACTACCTCTTCCATAACCAATGGGCTCTGCTGACCGCTGGCGATTATGATCAGGATGATTATAACGGAATGACAATTGGCTGGGGAGCTCTGGGCACGATGTGGGGCAAACCCTTTGCGTTTGTCGCCGTCCGCCACTCCCGCTACACCTTCAAATTCATGGAGAAGTATGATAATTTCACAATCTCCATTTTCCCCAGAAGCTGCCACGAAGCGTTGACCATAATGGGTACGCAATCCGGCAGGGATCATGACAAAATCGCCGAATCCGGCCTAACTCTGCAGCGGGCGAATACTGTTACCGCCCCGGTTTATGAAGAAGCCGAACTCACCATTGAATGCAATAAAATTTACGCCAATGACCTCAACCCGGCGCATTTTCTGGATGTGACCATTGACCGTCACTATCCCAATAAGGATATTCACCGCATCTACTACGGTGAGATCCTCTATGCTTCAGCGATCGAATCCTATCAATTCAACAAGGATAAACAAGCCCTTCCCATGTTGAAACATGCCTGAACAATCATAAGACATCAAAAGAGCCGGTAAAATCGGCTCTTTTTATTTTTAAATCCCGATCCACCACTTTTTCTATGATTGAGCTATTCTTTTAATGAAATATCAGGGGGTGAAACCCTCGTCCAGATAAGCGAACGCGGTATAATCAAAATTGCAATCTGACACAATGGAGATGTGAATGGTAGACAGAAAAATTCGTGTTTTAGTCGCCAAGCCCGGCCTTGATGGGCACGATCGCGGCGCAAAAGTAGTCGCCCGAGCTTTGCGAGATGCCGGTATGGAAGTGATCTACACCGGCCTACGCCAAACCCCTGAAATGATCGCCGAAGCCGCCTTGCAGGAAGATGTGGATGTGGTTGGTATGTCGATCCTTTCCGGTGCACATAACGCCCTCGTCCCGGCAGTTATCAATAAACTGGTCGAATTGGGCTTGGACGATGTAAAAGTTTTTGTTGGGGGAATCATTCCCGAAAATGATATCCCTGGGTTAATGGCCCTGGGAGTCTATGCAGTGTATGGACCTGGCACCGACACCAAGAAAGTGGCTGAAGACATCCGGTTTGCGCTGCAAGCACAAGCCAATTAATCACATGAAGCACCTCGATCCTGAAGCACTCCGCCAGGGTAATCGGCTCGCGCTTTCCCGCGCCCTGACCGCCGTTGAAAATGGAGATCCGGCAGGTCAGGCGTTGATCTCCACCCTTTTCCCCCATACCGGCAACGCGTTTCTGGTCGGCATCACCGGTGCGCCCGGCACAGGTAAGAGCACGCTGGTGAACCAGCTTGCCCGCGCCTTCAGAAAAGACCCACATTCGGGGGAGCAGCTCAAGATTGCCATTGTTGCCGTTGATCCCACCAGCCCCTTCACCGGAGGTGCCCTTTTGGGGGACCGAATCCGGATGCAGGACCTGATCGGCGATCCCGGCATTTTCATACGTTCGATGGCTTCACGCGGTGCTCTGGGCGGCCTTGCCCACAGCACCGCTGCCTTTACTACCCTGTTGGATGGCGCTGGTTTTGACCTGATCCTGGTCGAAACGGTTGGCGCTGGTCAGGCTGAAGTGGATATCGCCCAACTGGCCCATACAGTCATCGTGGTGGAAGCACCGGGCCTCGGCGATGATATTCAGGCGATCAAAGCCGGGATTCTCGAGATCGGGGATATCCTGGTGGTCAACAAAGCCGACCAGCCCGGTTCAGAAAACGCCGTGCGTGCCCTGCAGGCCATGCTGGAAATGTCAAAGGGCGGCGGCAGTCTCCCCGTGGCAGGCAAACACCTCCGCCAATCACAAACGGAACAACACGAAACCGGGGAAGCCCAGATAGATTGGAAAACACCGGTGCTACCTGTGACCGCCACCCAAGGACAGGGCATTCCCGAATTGGTGGAAGCCATCAAATCCCACCGGGATCACTTGCGCCAATCCGGTCTTTGGCAGGTGAAAGAGGCCCAGCGGCTGGAAAAAGACCTTCAGGCATTGATCCAGGACTACCTTGTGCGCAATTGGCATGAAAGCCTGGACCCGGCACGTTATGATGCCGTTTTGAATGATGTGATCGAACGAAAGATCAGCCCCCAGTCCGCCCTGGAATTATTGACCTAAGTTATATAGGTTTGATGCAAAATTTAAGTTATTATGGATGGTAGAAGCTTATTCAGGAGAAGAACAACATGAAACGTACGCTGATTAAAAACCTTGGACAACATATCGACGAACAGGTAACCATTAAGGGCTGGCTGCAGACCCTGCGTGACCAGAAAAATATGCAGTTCCTGATCATCCGGGACCGCACCGGCCTGGTTCAGGTTGCCCACTGGAAAAAAGGCAATCCCGAACTCGCCGACTTGATCTCCAACGTTGGGACCGAATCTGCGCTGACCGTCACCGGTAAAGTCGTCAAGAACGACGTTGTCAAATTGGGCGGCATCGAATTACAGCTGGAAGAACTCACGGTTGAAGGTGCAGCGGAGATCCCAGTGGCCTTCGAGCCTTTCGGCGAATACTTACCCGAGCAGGATTTTCGGCTGGATTGGCGCTATTTGGATTTACGCCGGGATGTCAACCAGTTAATTTTTGCAGTGGAAACCACTGCTGAACATGCCATGCGGGAATATTGGCTGCAGCACGAATTCATCGAAATCCATTCCCCCAAGATCGTCGGCGCTCCCAGTGAAAGTGGCGCTGAACTGTTCTCCCTGCCCTACTTTGAAAAGACCGCTTATCTGGCTCAATCGCCCCAATTCTACAAACAGATGGCGATGGCTGCCGGTTTTGAAAACGTCTTCGAGATCGGCCCCGTCTTCCGAGCAGACCCCTCCTTCACCTCCCGCCATATGACCGAGTTCACCGGTGTGGATATGGAAATGTCCTGGGTTGACTCCCATGAAGACGTGATGGCTTTCATGGAGCGTTGGCTGGCCTACACCTACGAAAAAGTCATCGAAAAGCATGGCGAAGCTATCAAAGAAGTCTTTGGTGTGGAACTGGAAGTCCCCTCCGTGCCCTTCCCCCGCATCAAGATGGCGGATGCTCATAAGCTCTTGAAGGAACTGGGCTACAAGCTCCCTCCTGATAAACTCCACGATCTTGACCCAGGCGCTGAACGGGCACTGGGCGCTTACTTCAAGGAGAAGGAAGGCCATGACTATGTGTTTGTGACCGATTGGCCCTTTGAGGCCCGCCCCTTCTATCACATGCTGGACCCCGAAGACAAAACCACCCGCAGTTTCGACTTGCTTGGAAAGGGTTTGGAAGTCTCCACCGGTGCGCAGCGTGAACACCGCTATGAGGTTTTGCGGGAACAGGCCCATATCAAAGGCCTCACCGATGAACCCATTCAGGATTATCTTAACTTCTTCAAGTATGGCACCCCACCCCATGGCGGCTTCGGCTTCGGCCTCAGCCGTTTCCTGATGATCCTGTTGGATCTTCCGAATATTCGCGAAGCGGTCTACATCTTCCGTGGGCCGACCCGCCTCAATCCGTAAGACTAAGGAAGTTCTGACATGGCACATATTATTGGCGAGAGAATACGCCTTCGGTCAGCAGAAAAAGAAGAGACCAGCCTGTTCCTGACCTGGGTGAACGACCCGGAGGTGACCGAACATCTGACGCTGGTTTATCCCATGTCGCAATTTGAAGAAGACCGCTGGTACGAGAACATGATGTCCCTACCAGCGGTTGAACATCCCTTTGTCATTGACATTCAGGATGAAAGCCAGTCTGGCGGTTATCGCCCCATTGGCACCTGCCAATTTCATAATGTGGATTGGCGCTGCCGGTCTGCTGAAGTCGGCATCATGATTGGCGAGAAGGATTTCTGGAACCGGGGCTATGGCACCGAGACCATGAAACTCCTGCTCAAGCATGGCTTCGAATCGCTCAACCTGCACCGGATCTGGCTGCGAGTCTATGCCAAGAACAATCGCGGGATCAGGGCTTACGAAAAAGCCGGTTATAAGTATGAAGGCAAATTCCGTGATGGTCATTACCAGCACGGCCAATATTACGACCTCCACTTCATGAGCGTACTCCGCCCTGAATGGGATGAACAAAAATCTGAGAATCAGAAATAAAAGGATCGAATTAATGCCAACCCCTCATATGCAGCATGAGCTGCTTTTTGGAAACATCAAGCTATTTGCAGGCACCGGCTCACCGGAACTCTCTCAGGAGATCGCAGACTATCTGAAGACCGACCTCTGCGGTCGTGAGATTACCCAGTTCCCCAATGAAAACCTCTTCGTCCAACTCCAATCCAGCGTTCGCGGGCAGGACTGCTACGTCATCCAGACAACCTCCACACCCGTCCATCGCAACCTGATGGAACTGCTGATCCTGATCCAAACCCTCAAGCTGGACTCAGCTGGGCGGATCACTGCGGTCGTCCCCTACCTTTGCTACGGACGTTCCGATAAAAAAGACAAACCCCGCGTACCGATCACAGCCCGTCTGGTGGCGGATATGATCGTTGCTGCCGGCGCTGACCGCTACATGACCTTTGATCTGCATGCCGGCCAGATTCAGGGCTTCTTCTCAATCCCCGGTGATGTCCTGCGCGGTTTCCACATCCTCAAGGATTACCTGGTCGAACTGGCCCCCACCCTCAACGATCCCGTTGTTGTTACAGCCGACTTGGGTTTTGCCAAGAAAGGTCGGGTCTATGCCGATTTGCTGCATACCAGCCTGGCATTTATCGAGAAGAAACGGACCACCGACATCACCAACCCGAAATCCCTGACGATCATCGGCGATGTCAAAGGCAAGGATGTCCTCCTGGTCGATGATGAAATCAACACCGGCGGGTCCATGGTGCATGCCGTGGAAATTTTGAAAGAACAGGGCGCACAGGATATCTACATGATCTTCGTGCACCCCATCCTTTCCAATAACGCCGCAGAACGTCTGGCTGCCCTACCAGTCAAACAATTTGTGACTACCAACACTGTTCCGATCCCACCTGAGAAGAAAGCACTCTTTGGCGATCGGCTGGTCATCCTTTCAATAAGCAAATTGTTGGGCGAAGTCATCAAACGGGCTAACGAAGGGACCAGTGTCGGAGAAATGTTCAACGAATAATCAGCTGCTTACTCGAAAGGATTCCAATGGATAAATCCATTCACCGGCAAATGGCTATCGACCTCTTCAACCTCACTTGGGACCTGATGGAAAAGACCGACCGGACCCAGGCCGAGACGGATCGGATGATCAATGCCGCTCATGCCTCACGGTACCATTGGGAAATTGCTGGTGAAGCGGTCAATATCGCCAGGGGTGAATGGCAGATCAGCCGCGTTTACGCTGTGGTAGGCAGATCGGAGCCCTGCCTCTATCACGCTGAGCGCTGCCTGCAGGTCACCCTCGAAAACAACCTTGTCGATTTTGATCTGGCTTTCGCCTATGAAGCTATGGCGCGGGCCTGTCACCTGACTGGTGACCTGATGGAAACGGCGAAATTCATCATCCTGGGGCAAGAGGCTGGTGAAAAAATCAACAGCGAAGAGGATCGGGAATATTTCTTCAAGGAGCTTAATACCATCGAATCCGAAACATAATAAAAATAACAGGCTCAGAACAGTGGGTTTCTCATTGACCTGAGCCTGGCAGCCATATTAGAATAAGGGCAATCAAAACCAAAGGAGATAAATTGATGTTACCTTTTCCGTCGAAGCGTGCCGCCGCCTTTGCAGACATTCCCGATGAAAAATGGAACGACTGGCGCTGGCAGCTCAGCCATCGGCTGAACTCAGTAGAGGATTTTGAACAGGTACTGACCCTCACCAAGAGTGAACGCAAAGCACTCAGTCAACCTGGCCTTTTTAGGGTGGATATCACACCCTACTTTGCATCTTTGATCGATCCAGATGACCCGCAGGACCCCGTCCGACGGCAGATCATCCCCACTGCAGATGAAATATCGACGTTCACAGGCGAAATGGGCGATTCCCTGGCGGAAGATGCTCACTCTCCTGTCCCCGGCTTGGTCCATCGCTATCCCGACCGGGTTCTGATGCTGGTCACCACCCAGTGCGCCAGCTACTGCCGCTATTGCACCCGTTCCCGGATCGTTGGCGATCCCACCCAGACCTTCTCTTCCAAGGATTTTGAAGCCCAACTGGATTACCTCCGCCGCACCCCTCAGGTCCGTGATGTGCTGCTCTCCGGTGGTGACCCATTAACCCTGGCCCCTCGCATTTTGGAACGCCTGCTTACAGCCCTGCGAGAAATCCCGCATATTGAGGTCGTTCGCATTGGCTCACGCGTCCCGGTGTTCATGCCACAGCGCATCACCAAAGAGCTGACCGACATGCTGCAGAAATTCCACCCGCTGTGGATCAATATCCACGTCAACCATCCCAACGAGATCACCGGTGAACTGGCGGAAGCCTGTGACAAACTCACTCGGGCGGGCATCCCTCTGGGCAACCAGTCCGTGCTGCTGGCGGGCGTCAATGATGACCCCACGATCCAGCGCCGTCTGGTGCACGATTTGGTTCGAATGCGGGTACGGCCCTATTACCTCTATCAATGCGACCTGGTCCACGGCGCCGGGCACTTCCGCACACCTGTCGGCAAAGGTATCGAGATCATCGAAGCACTGCGCGGCCACACATCCGGTTTCGCTGTCCCAACATATGTGGTGGATGCGCCTGGTGGCGGCGGGAAGATTCCTTTGAACCCGAATTACCTCATCAGCTATTCGGACCACAAGGTTGTCCTGCGAAACTATGAAGGCTATATCACCACTTATGAGGAGCCGACCGATTATAAGCCGATAGACCCGGCCCTGGTAGCGCCCTTCAAAGATGAAACATTGGAACCCGGCCAGAGCGGTGTCTTCGGCCTTCTGGAAGGCGAAGAGATGTTCCTCAAGCCGCATGGCTTTGATGAGCTGCATAACCGGGGCGGCGGCGTTCACCGTTTGCGAGAGAACAAAGAAAAGTGGATCCCCCGCGGTATTGGGGATGGCAAACAGGAAGATGAATAACTAGATTATAAATAAAACAAAAATCCCGGTCTTTTCACCGGGATTTTATTTTTTAGGTCACTGCATGGTGAGGCCCTCAGGCCTCACCTGCGTGACAATCAATGAGAAGTCACGCTGTAAGCGTAACCTACGAATTATTATCGCGTTGGGGGAAGTGGGTCATCCGCTGAAGCACCAGTGGGTTCCCGTTGGTCATAGGGATCTTTTGACTTTCGCGTGAAGAGCCAGACCACAAATAAGATTATCGGGACGGCAATCGCCAGCAATGCAAGGAGGATCGCCCCACCGCTCAAAACCATATCCCAAATGTAATCTTCCTGGCTCACGACATTGCCAGTTTGCAGCACATCAAAGAAGGCATTAACCCCAGGAATTAATAACGCAAAACCAGGACAAGCGCAAATAAATATGGAAACCAATAAGACGATCAGCAGCGTGGAACGTTTTTTATTGCTCATGTTTACCTTATGTATTAAAGGGCGGTTAAATCCGATTTTACCACGAAGCTTTTCTTGCCCAAGAGGGTTATTTGCTCTATTGTTATGATAATCTTATTGTAAAATGAAAGCAGTAAATTATCTATTGATCTGGAGATGAGGCATGCCCGACCCGGATATTGACCTTTTAGTTTTGATCGTTGTTTCGCTCTCCCAATCCAAAAAGCTGGAAGCGAACCTCAATCGTCAACATTTCTACTTCACTACCATCGACAGCGCGAGCAGCCTGTTCCATGAGCCGACAGTGTGCTTGCTGCTGGGACTGAAACATGAACGTCTGGATACACTCAAAACTCTGGTGCGCAAATACTGCCAGCCATATCGCAAGTTCATCCCGGTTGAAATGCGTTCGATGCGAGAACTTGGGTCACTGCCGGTTATGGAGAGCCAGGAAGGTGGTGCAACCCTCTATGCCTTGCCCATTGAAGAATTCAATCAGATCTGAGGTTTCCGATGAAGTTGATGACCATCATCATACAAGATAAGGATAGCGACCGCGTGCTGGAAGCTTTGGTCGGAATGGATTTTTCGGTAACCCGTCTGACAAGTACCGGTGGTTTCCTGCGGAAGGGCAATGTAACCCTTTTGCTGGGTCTCGAAGCCAAACAGGTGGACTTGGTAATTGACATCGTCAAGAACAGGTGCACAGTTCACAAACCTAATCTACATGCTGCAACAATTTTCGTGCTGGATATGCCCGAATATATGAAAGTTTGATCTCGGGTGAAATGAATTTTCAAAATTTTTATGTACGATGGGCGCGGTTCAAGCGTCATTTTATCCGATTTACCTGGGGTGGAGCCTGGGCTGCCATGCTGCCAGAAGGTCAGCGCCGGAACCTGACCCTCTTCTTCTTCGATGGTCTCTTCTCCGCGGCAAGTGACAAGATCATCCTAACCTATCTTACAATCTATCTATTAGATTTGGGTGCTTCCAGCCAACAAATCGGCCTGCTCAGTTCCCTGAGCAACCTGGCCGCAGCACTGTTATTGCTCCCCGCCGCCATGCTGGTGGAGCGGACCGGCGAACGCAAGAAAACCACCCTCTGGGCATCCGGTGGCAGCCGGTTAATGCTCCTGCTGATCGCCTTGCTGCCCATGATCTTTGTGCCAACCGCCGGGCTGATCTGGGTTATCCTGGGTATGGCCTTGCTCCGTGAGACTCTCAATAACTTTGCCTATCCCGGCTGGGTCGCCCTCACTGGGGACATCATCCCCCTGGAAGGCCGGGGACGCTACTTTGGCACCCGCAATTTCATTATGGGGGTCTCAGGCATCGTTGCTGCCCTGGTCGTCGGCAATCTCATCACGGCCATTGGGTCCCCGCTGGGATATGAACTGGCTTTTCTCGCGGCGGTTGTCCTCGGGATGGCCTCCATGTATTTCTTCAGTCGGCTAAGAGATCACAACCAGGAAAATGGAACCCTGCGGACCGAACACAGCTCTCTATCGCAGATTTTCCAGTCCGTCAAAGGCCAAAAAGCCTTCTTACTCTTCTGTGCTTTTACGGCCTTCTGGAATTTCTCTCTCAATATCGCCGGACCTTTCTTCAATGTCTATATGGTGGATACCCTGAAAATGTCCGCTGCCACCATCGGTGTGATCACAGTGACCAACACCGTCGCCAATCTGTTGGTGCAGCGCAAGATTGGCGCTCTTTCGGATAAATGGGGCAATCGTACGCTGGCAATCATCACCCTTTTCCTGATCCCCTTTATCCCCCTTGTTTGGGGCCTGTGGGCCAAGACAGCATGGCAATTGATCCTGATTGAAATCTTCAGCGGTGCGCTTTGGGGCGCTTTTAACCTTGTGAGCTTCAATATCCTGTTGACCCAAACGCCCCCGGAAAAGCGAGCTCGTTTCTCCGCACTCTACCAAATCGTGGTGACCCTTTCATTGGCTGGCGGTGCGGCACTGGGATCTCTGCTCTTCTCCACCATCGCCTTCAAAGGCGTGGCGGTTCTCTCCGCTATTGGCCGCTGGCTGGCAGGGCTGCTCTTCCTGATCCTCGTCAAGGAAGTCACTTTGCCCTCCCCCGTTGTCCTCGACGAACCCGAGGAACAATTGGACAACCCTCTTGAAGAAAATTTAAATTAATAAAGGCTGCTGGACTGAAACCCAGCAGCCTTTTTAGGATGGAGATAATTTTATTATTTAGCCGCGTCCAGCCATTCCCGAATTTCTGATTTTTCGGGGATCCGGCCAAAGCACATTACTTTTTCATCAATAACCAACGCCGGGGTGGACATCACATCATATGCCATGATCTCCGCCATATCCTTCACCTTGATTAATTCCGGCTCAAGACCCATTTCTTCAGCCACAGCTCGAGTCTCTGCTTCCACTCGCTTGCATTTCGGACAGCCGCCGCCTAAAACTTTGATAATCATTTCCATTCTCCTTTTATTTGATAAACCAGCCAAAGATGAGGCCGGATAGTGTGCTGAATACGGTTACCATGGATACATACACCGCAGTTTTTTTCTTGCCAATTACGGAATTGGTGATCAGGATCGATTGCAGGCTCAATTCCGGATCAGCCAGAAGATAGGCCAATAGCGGTCCACGGTGCATACCCAACGAAAGGAAAGTCTGCGCCACCGGCACCTCAACCAGGGTCGGGAAGTACATGAACACGCCGAAGAGTACCGCAACCAGGTTCGCCCAAATGGTATTCCGTCCGGCAAGCGTCTGGATCCATGAAGCGGGGATCAACGCCCGGGCCATGGAAGCAGCAAAGACGCCTATGATCAACAACGGGATGATCTGCTTGACGAAGCGCCATGTTTCCCACAGCCATTCCTGCCGCTCTGTGGCCGAGAACACTTTCGCACCCATCCACCAGATCGCACCGAAAAGCGCAATTTCCGAAATCAAACGGCCATTGACGCCCAGGGCCAGGCCAGCCTCAGTCACGGAGACACCCAACGAAGCCACAACGAGGGTCAACGTGATCAAACCCAGGGTTAGGAAAGTCCAACCAGAAAGCCCCTCTTCCACGTTCTTAAAGCCTTTAATGGAAGCCAATCCGATCAACACCAGCAGTCCGATCAACAGCAGACCGTGAACAGAAACACCCTCAATCCCCAACGCGGGATTGGGTGGGATCAATCCGTTCAGGCTCTCTTGAAGGGTCATTGCCCAGGTGCCTGGCAAATTGATCGAGAAGATCACATCGCGCAGCAAACCGACCTGCAGTGTCCCGGCAATCAACACACCGAGAAGCAGCAGGAAGAAAACTACCACCCGCCCTGGAATGGTTGCCTTAGCATTGAAAACCTGGCTTTCCGCCGCCTCTTTAGCATGGTCAGCATCATCCTTGCGGAAGACCCAGGCCATTACCAAACCTATCAGAATACCAAAAATGATGGAAAGAATGATCCGAGCCAGGGCAATGTCCATCCCGATCTGAACGCCGGTGAAGGAAATCGCCAGGATATTCACCGCCGGACCCACGAATAGGAAGGTCACAGCTGGGCCGATCCCTGCGCCCTTCTTATAGATGCTGGCAAAAAGCGGCATGATCGTGCAGGAACAGACCGCCAACAAGAAGCCGCCCAAGGCCGAAGCCGGATAGGAAATCCAGGGCGAAGCATCCCGTCCGAGGAAACGTGTGATCGCTTCCTTTGGCAGAAGGGCCGCCAGCGCACCGGCGATGAAAAAGGCCGGCAGCAAGCATAATAACACATGCGCTGCAAGGTAAGCGGCCAGGCCGCCCAACCCTGCTTGCAGTAAACCACTAAGATAACTAAAAATGTTCAAGCGAACTCCTTATATATGTTTTTCTGCATGTAATCCGCTAAATTTTTTATTTCTCCCCGGAACAAAAAGGGCAATTGCAATTCGGTAAATGATGCGGTCCTTCGGCTTTTCCCAAAGTTTGGTCCAGCACATCTCTCACCAGGTCATCATGGAGGTAATAATAGACATTTTGGCCATCTTTCTCATCCACCACCAGGTCCGCTTCCCGCAGGATACGCAGCTGTTGAGAGATATAGGCCTGAGGGCGGCCGGTCAGGGCCTGCAGGTGGCAAACGCAGGATTCGCGTCTGCGGAGCTCATCCAAAATCTGCAGCCGGACAGGATGGGATAGCAATTGGAAAATGTCAGAAGTTGATGTGTAGGTCATAATATTCAAAGAATAATATATATATTTCTCTGCATATAATAATCCCGATCACAGCCCATGTCAACATGACTTTCCTCCTGCAGAAAAAAAGGCGTCCAAATGGACGCCTTGATGAGTCTTAGAATGCAATGCAGTTTAGGCTCCATCCTAGCCGTTTTTCAAAACGGTCTGGACCTCTTCCACCTTCACGCCAGCCCTGAAAGCCTTGATAATTTCCCTTTCCTCCACGATGCCGGCAGCTTGCATTCCCTTCACATATTCGGCGGGTACACGATACTGATAAAATCCACCGATGTCCCCAGGACGCCAATTCGACAAACCTGCCTGCCGGTAAGCCACCGGGAACTCTGGCGGCATCTTGTGGATCCTGGCAGTGATGATATCCCGCAGCGTGAGCCCTTCCAATTCATCAATCAGGAAGGATTGCACAAACTCAGCGCTCACCCGGTGGATCCGGCATTCCACCAAATCTTCTATGGAGAAATCCAGGCCGGTGGAACGCATTTTGCGGATATATTCCGGCCTTACCCGGTGGATGGCGCATTCTACCAGATTATCGCGGTCAAAGTCTTCAACGCCCAGATCATAATATTCACGTACTACTTCTGGGGAAACCCTGTGAATCCGAAACTCAACCACATCATCCAGGCTGACATCCTCCCCCAACACGTCACGAAAAGCCTTGAGCAGTTTGGCAGATACATTATGGATCCGAAGCTCCACGAGCTGGTCCATCCGCAGATCCGTCAAACCCAAATCTCGAAATTCACAGATAAACTCAGGGGTGATCTTGTGAATCCGGCACTCAACCAATTCATCCGTGGTCAAGTCCTCCAGGCCGGCTTCCTTAAATTCTTTGATCATCTCAGGACGCACCCGGTGAATGGCAAATTCCACCAGATTATCCATTGGCAGATCTACATATCCCAATTCAGTGAACTCCCTGACCACCGCTGGAGTTACCTTGTGAATCCTGGCGTTGACCAATTCGTCAATGTTCAGGTCCTTCAAGCCTGCATCAATCATTTCACGGATATAGCCTGGGGTCACCTTGTGAATGGTAACCGATTCCCAATCATCCAAATCTTTCGGTGCCACGCCTAACTCATAAAATTCGCGTACTCCTTCCGGAGTCAGCCCAAAACTGCGGAGCTGATTCAACTCGTCAAAATCCACATCATTCAATCCGACGTCTTCCAACGAGGCCCGTAAATCTGCAATTCTGCGGGTATCCCTGGCCTCATAGGGCGTACTTTGCTTGGGATGGCTTGCTTTCAGAGCTTCCAAAAGCTCAACACCCTCATCCGGTGAAATCTTTCCGGATGAGACCATATCCAATATAGCCATCACATCCATTTCGTTTTCCATTGCGTACTCCTTTGTTATTGATTTTCCTTCCCCAGTTGACGCAATAGTTCTGCCGCCTGATGGACATCAATTTCTTCAGCGCTCAGCTTTGCCAGGATATCCTTGCGCTCATCGCGCAGATTCCGCTCTACTGGCTCCGATTCAAGATCCATCTCCTCAATCACTTCATCCAATCGCCGCCGGATCGCCCAATAGGATTGACCGGTATTCCGTTCCATTTCCTTGACGTTCCCGCGGTTGAGAATGAAGGTTTCAAGAAATTTCAGGCTCTCGGCCGATAACCTGAAAAGGGGGCTCAGATCATATCTCCCCATCACAACCGTATCACATTCAGTACAACTAAGTTGAGAGACCTGAAGTGGGGCTGAACAACTGGGACATTTATGGGGTAAAGCGCTCATGAGTGACTCCTTATGGTCAGAGAATAGCATATTTTTGGGAAGTTGTCAAATATTTTGGTTATTTAACCAAATATTTTGATTTCCACTTCTCCGGTACAGCCCATTAACCGGTCGTTGGGCCAGGTTCAGTTGCACCAAGCATGATTATAATAAAAAATATAGTCAAAAAAAGGTAATTGCATTCCCGTATTCGCCCATCCGAGACAGGAGAATTGAGAATGACCCTGATATTCAAAGCCAAACAGACCATCGAATTCATCGGCGACAGTGTGACCGATTCCGGACGCAGGGATTTACCTTTTGCCCCCCTCGGGAATGGCTATGTCTGCAAGATCCAGCAATTATTACAAGCAGGTTATCCGGAACTTAAATTATCCGTCCTCAATAAAGGCGTGAATGGCGACCGTGTCACCAGCCTGAAGGATCGCTGGGCAGAAGACGTGATCGCTGTCAATCCTGATTGGCTCTTTATCCTGATCGGGGTCAATGATGTCTGGCGCTTTTTTGAGTTCGACCGCAGAGAAGCTGTTCCCCTGCCGGAATTCGAGAAGGTCTACCGCGAATGTCTGAGGGAAACCGTGGCCAACACGCAATCTCAGGTCCGACTGGTGTCCCCCTTCCTGGCAGAAACCAATCACGAAGACCCCTTCCGGGCAATGCTGAGTGATTACCAGGCCGCCATTGATCGCCTTGGCGAAGAATTTGACCTCTCCGTCATCCACCTGCAGCCTGCCTTCGACTGGGCCATGCTTTCCCAGCCCGCTGATTTCTGGACCGCAGACCGGGTGCACCCCACGGATGTCGGCCACATGCTGATCGCCCTCACCATCCTCCGGGCATGCGGTTTCCGCTTATAAATTACCATTTTCTCCAATATAAAACAGAGGCTGCCTTTCGGCAGCCTTTTTAAATGGCTTATCGAAGCAGTATATTTACAGATTTATTTTACCATTATTGTCATATTAATGGTAAAATATATATAAATATTGCGAAAGAGCAGGCTTAGATGATAGAGAGAATCACCAAAACCGATGAAGAATGGCGAGCGCAGCTGACCGAGGAACAATATCAGGTCACCCGGCGTAAAGGCACCGAACCGCCCTTCTGTGGGGCATTTTATGACCACAAGCAGGACGGCACCTATTACTGCGTTTGCTGCGGGCTGCCGCTCTTTTCCGCCACCCACAAGTTCATCTCCGGTACCGGCTGGCCAAGTTTCTTCCAACCCGTCGCTGAAGATCATATCCTGTATCATCCCGATAACAGCTACGGCATGCGGCGGACGGAAATCGCCTGTGCCCGCTGTGACGCCCATCTGGGCCATGTTTTTAACGACGGCCCCAAGCCAACGGGCTTACGGTATTGCGTGAATTCGGTTTCTCTACGCTTTGAACCCTTAATAAGTAAGGAGGCTGAATAATGTCCATCAAAAGTGCCACTTTTGCAGCAGGCTGCTTCTGGGGTGTTGAAGATAAACTTGGCAAGATCCCAGGCGTCCTGGAAACAATGGTCGGCTATACCGGCGGCGAGGTTAAAAACCCCACCTACCGGATGGTTTGCACCAACCAAACCGGGCATGCTGAAGCCGTTCGGGTGAGTTATGACCCGGACAAAATCAACTATGAGACCCTGGTCAGGCGTTTCTTCGAGATCCACAACCCCACCACCTTGGATCGTCAGGGGCCGGATATCGGCAGCCAATATCGCTCCGCCATTTTCTATCATAACGACGAGCAGCGCCAAATTGCGGAACGCGTTTTGGAAGAATTGAACCATTCCGGCAAATTCCCCTTCCCAATCGTGACCGAAATTGTCCCTTCCGGTGATTTCTACGAAGCCGAAGAATATCACCAGAAATACTACGCGAAAAACCGAACCCACTAACCCTAATTTTTCGGAAAGGGTTTATCAGCCAGGTGCCTTGTTCGCACCTGGCATTTTAGTTAATTCAATTTACATCCAATAAGGTATGATAAGATTAATCGAAACAACACAGCAGACAATATAACCAATAAAAAAACACGGAGTCTGACTGTTGGTCGGCTCTATAAGGACAGGTATAATTTATCTATGGCAAGACACAACCAAATTTCACAAGACACACTCGAGGATATTGAGCGTCGAATCGCCATTCTAATTGATGGTGATAACGCCCAGGCGACCTTGATCGAAGAGATCCTGGTGGAAGCCGGTAAATACGGCAGCGCCACCATCCGCCGGGTATATGGCGATTGGACCACCCCCAACATGAATTCCTGGAAGGACACTCTGAACATTCACGCCTTCCAACCCATTCAGCAATTCCGTTACACGGTCGGCAAGAACGCCACCGACAGCGCCATGATCATCGACGCAATGGATATCCTCCACATGCACCAGGTGGATGGCTTCTGCCTGGTTTCCAGTGACAGCGATTACACCCGCCTGGCAACTCGGATCCGGGAAAGCGGCCTCTTAGTAGTGGGAATTGGCCGGAAGAGCACCCCGCGAGCTTTCGTTAGCGCATGCAACGTATTCATCTATACGGAAAACCTGCGTCGCCGAAGCCGGAATGGCAGCAATGGGAAGGGCAAAACCAACCACATGAGCGCCCAGGAGCGCGAACTGATGGATATGATCAGCCAGGCTGTAGATATGGTTGGCCCGGACGATGACGGCTGGACCCGGCTCTCAGAAGTCGGTACAGCGCTTCGCCGGATTGACCCCGGCTTTGACCCCCGCACCTACGGTTCTCGCCAGCTCAGCCACATGGTGAAGAGCCAGAGCCAGCAGATCGAAATGCGCAAGGTGGCTAACGGCGCCATCATTGAGATCCGCCTGAAAGATTAATCATTCTATTTTGACCAACTCCGGTGCAGCTCAGGCTGCACCGCTTGATTATTAATCACGATCCAGGGGAAATAGATGCCCGATGGAATTCAGGTAAACGCCCTTCTTTCTGCAGCGATCTTTGCCGCTAAAAAACACCGCGGCCAGGTGCGCAAGGACCAGCGCAGCTCCCCCTACATCACCCACCCCCTCACTGTCGCTCAAATCCTATGGGAAGTGGGCGGCATCCAAAATACTGAAATACTCTCAGCAGCCATTCTGCACGATACCCTTGAAGATACATCCACAACCCGAACTGAACTCGCCAGCCGCTTTGGGGATTTCGTCCTGACAATTGTCCTCGAAGTCACGGATGACAAATCCCTTCCTAAGATTGAACGCAAACGTCGTCAGGTCCTGCATGCACCAGATCTATCTCACCCAGCCCGCCTGGTCAAACTTGGGGATAAGCTGGCCAATTGCACTGACGTGCTTGAATTACCCCCTAATGGTTGGAACCTGAAACGGCGGCGGGATTACGTCCAATGGGCAGCCGATGTCGTCTCCCAGATCAGAGGGGCTAGCGCCGCCCTTGAAAACGCCTTTGACGCCGTCCTAATTGAGGCTGAGACAGAGCTTAAATTCCAGATTCAACCCTTTGAAACCATTCACCAGCGCCCCTGGGGCTGGCCTATCTAATTTTCACTTCAGGAGAGATCTTTGAACACCAAAAACCCGGAACCCGAACTTATCGAACCCGTCAACCTTTGTGACGACAAAGGCAACCTGAACCCGGCCGCCGTTGGCTGGAGCCGCCATCCTCTGCATCACTGCAACCTCAAAGGGCACTGGCTACGCAAAAAACAATGGAATTATTGGGCGATTGTCAGCCCAACCCACCTGTTCTCCGTCACCTTATCCGATGTGGATTACCTCGGAATGCCCTTTGTCTACCTTCTTGATTTTGAAACCAAAGCCTTTGTTGAGAAAACCCTGCTCAATCCCTTTGGCGGCGGTATCGAAATGCCCCCAGAGGTAGCCGCGGACGTTCGGGATAACAGCCCCGCCATGCCAGTTGCCCTGCTGCAAAACGATCAAGGCGTACAGATCAAAGTAAGCTGTCCGGATTTTGAAGGGAAACCGCTTGAGGTGGACATCCAGGTCTACTATCCAGAAAACCACGAATCACTCAATGTCGTCATCCCCTGGTCATCCAACCGCTTCCAATTCACCAGCAAACAAAACACCCTCCCCGCTGAGGGCACGGTGAAGTGGGGCGATGAGGTCATCACCTTCAGCCGTGAAGACACCTTCGCCTGTTTGGATTTTGGTCGCGGTGTTTGGCCCTACGAGTGCTTCTGGAACTGGTCCAGTTTTTCCACCCGCCTGGCGGACAGCCGGACGGTGGGCGTGAACCTGGGTGCCGGCTGGACCGATGGCACAGGGCTGAACGAAAACGGCCTCTGCCTGGATGGAAAGCTGTTCAAGCTCAGTGAAGATGTCGCTTTCACCTATGATAATCAGAACTTCATGGCTCCCTGGAAGCTCACAACCACTGAGACTGACCGAGTCAACCTGGTCTTCACCCCCTTCTTCGAGCGCACCGCCAAAACCGATGCTGTCGTGATTCGGTCTGAAGTGCACCAGATGATCGGCCGTTTCAGCGGTACCGTGAAATCGGATTCGGGCGAAGTTTACCAGATTGAGGATGCCATCGGCTGGGCGGAGGATCACCACGCAAAGTGGTAAAAGACCAGAAATAGTCCTCTGGTAATCTCGACAACTTAAGTATTCCGGTCTGGTAAAATGAATCAAGTCTCGGTTAATTAGGATTCCACCTGCATGAATGACCCTGATCTCGACAATTTTCCACTCTTTAGGCAGCTATCACCGGAAACCCAACGTGCGATTGAGGCACGCCTGATTCCGCGTCACATCTCCTGTGGAGAGATCCTGTTGATTGAAAAAGAGCCTGCGGAATACGGTTACTTCATCCGTTCGGGGATTTTGCGCACTATCCGGACGAATTCTGAGGGGCGCATTCAGGTGTTAGCCAGGTTTTCCCGCCCCGAGCCTGTAAATATCATCTCCTTGCTATCCAACCCACAACACAATCGAGCCACTATCGACGCCCTGAGTGATGTCGACCTCTATGCCGTCTCAGCAGCGGATTTTGATTATCTCATCACGAAATACCCTGATTTTTCGACCCGACTATTGAAGCAATTAGCCGGTAGGATTGGAAATCTGACAGATAAGATCACCAACCTGTCTCTTTTTCCCGTGCGGACAAGATTGGCGCGATTCCTCCTACAACTCGCTGATAGTCTCCATCCCAATGCCAATGGCTGGACCCAAGATGAGATTGCTGCTGAAATCGGCACCACTCGGGACATTGTGGGGCGTATACTCCGAGAATTTGAACAGGAGAATCTCATCACAAAGGACCACTCCGAGATTCTCCTATTGGATAAAACCAAGCTGTATCAGATCGCTGAACTTCCGCTGCCCTAGCCCAAAATTTTTATTCATCCCAGACTCCTGCATAATCTGACTTAAGTCGTATTCTTATTTGGATATATTTGATACTATTTATATAGATTAATTAAGGAGCACCGATGAATGAACTAGCCCTGCCGATCATCAACAAAAATCTATGCACCCTTTGTGGCGCTTGTGTCACCGGCTGTCCTGAGGGAGCCCTGGTCATGGAAAAACAAGGTCCAACCTATTTGCATCCGGAAAATTGCACCTATTGCACCCTTTGCGAAGATATCTGTCCCACCGATGCAATCCGGGCACCATTGACCTTCCGCTGGTCCCAAGGCATGTAAATCCTTATCCATTACAAATTAGGAGAGTCATATGAGCGAGCATATTGATAATGTAACAAAACGTAAGCAAGCCCTGTTGGAAGTCATCAAACGTCTCCACAAAGGCGAAAGTGTGGCAGACCTTCAAGAAGAGTTTGGTGAGGCTATCCGCGGCGCATCGGCTTCTGAAATTGCAGATGCTGAACGTGCCATGATTTCCGAGGGTGTTCCTGTTGGTGAGATTCAACGCCTCTGCGACCTGCATGTTGCCGTCTTCCGAGATTCCCTCGATGAAGAACCAACCCCCGAATCGCTCCCCGGCCATCCCGTCTTCACCTTCCGAATGGAAAATGAAGTCATCGTCCGCCTGTTGGAAGTGATGGCCGAAAGCATCAACCGCTGGGATGAAGACCAACCTGAGGCACTGGATGCCCTTCGCCGTGAAACTGATGACCTTCGGAATATCGAAAAGCACTATTCCCGCAAAGAAAACCTGCTCTTCCCTTATCTGGAAAAGAAGGGCTTTGAGGGCCCATCTACGGTGATGTGGGGCGTCCATAATGAAATCAGAGAACAGCTCCGGGAATTCCAGGCTGCTCTCAATGCGGATATGCCGGACCAGGAAACTGTTGCCAGGCTCTTCGTTCCCCTGGGCAATGCCATTCGTGAAATGATATACAAGGAAGAAAAAATTCTCTTTCCCGAGGCAATAACCCGTCTGACCGATGCTGAATGGTCAGAAATTCGCTCACAGGAAGATCAGATCGGCTATTTCAATGTCGAACCGCAAAGCGGCTGGCAGCCTGAGCCATCCCCTGACTCCCTTCTGACTACCCAACTAAAAGGAACAGATATGGAAAACCTGCTAAACCTTGATACCGGCCTTTTGAGCCAGGAACAAATCAATTTAATGCTCACAAACCTGCCCATAGATGTCACTTTTGTTGACGAGCACGACGAAGTCCGCTACTTCACTCAGGGCAAGCACCGTATTTTTGATCGCTCCCCTGCGATCATCGGCCGGGCGGTGACCAAATGCCACCCGCCACAGAGTGTCCATAAGGTGCAGATCATTCTGGAAGATTTCCGTTCCGGCAAACGGGACGTTGCTGAGTTCTGGATCCAGGCTGGCGAAGCCTTTGTCCATATCCGCTATTTTGCCCTAAGAGATGAGAGTGGCGCCTATCGGGGTTGCATCGAGGTTTCGCAGGAAATCTCCCATATTCGCTCACTGGAGGGTGAGAAACGCCTTTTGGATGATGCTCCAGGTTATTCCAATTAATGAAATTTAATCCCGGGAGGTTTGCCTTACGGGATTTTTATTTCCAGATTGGAAAAACGACACCTAAGGAGGGCCCAGTTAATTGATTTTTCCTTTATACTGTAAATTAAACCGCTTTCATCGCAAAAAGGAGAGACAATGGGTAATCAAGAAAAGGTTGTTTTAGGTTTCTTTGCTGCCCAAAATTATGAAGTGCAATCTCTGATGCTGGTCAAGAGCCTGCGGGATTTCGGCGGCGTACTTGCTGATTTGCCGGTTTGGATCTATACACCCGAAGGCCAGTCCCTGCAGGGACAAGCTTTGGAAGCGCTTCAAGACCTCGATGTTGAGATCATCCCCTTCCCCCTCGATGATGCCATCAGCCGATTCCCCTTTGCCGGGAAAGTCCTGGCTGCCGCGGTTGCCGAAGAACGCGCCGAAAAGGAAGATGTCATCCTGGCCTGGCATGACCGAACCGGTTTCATCCACCAGGCGCCTTTTGATTTCATCCTGCCCAAGAATGTTGCCCTGGCCTTCAGGCCCACGGATATTGCCAACATCGGCGCGCCCCTTGATGCGCCGCTGCCCGAGTTCTGGCAGAAGTACCTCGTCCATTTCTCGATGGATGCTGAAGCCCTCACCCCCATCACTACGGCCATTGATAAAGTGGAACTGCGGCTGTATGTGAATGCCGGCCTGCTGGTAGTGCGCCCTGAAAAGCGCCTGATGCGAACCTGGGCGGATTGCCTCGAGCAGACCTTTGCTCTTCCGGAGTTCAAAGCTTTCTATCAACAAAACCAGGCCTACGGCATCTTCATGCACCAGGCCGCCCTCACCGCCGCCACTGTGATGACCACCACGGCGGAAGAGCGGGAGATCCTGCCAAACACCTATCTCTTCTCCGTGGACAACTTCTTCGATTATCCTCCCAAGGAACGCCCCCTGACATTGGACCAGATCACGACCGGCCGCTTCCATGACTTCTTTGCCCTCCCGAACTGGCAGGAGAAGGTCATCGCCAGCCCTGGATTGGTAGATTGGTTTCAGTCCGTGCTGACCTATGGACCCTATTGGCCGGAGGCTTGATGAAAACTAAAAAACACGTCGGCCCGGTCCCGCTGATCTATCCCGTCCCAATTGCCCTGGTGGGCGTGTTGGTGGATGGCAAACCCAACGTCACTGAAGTGGGTGATGTGGGGATCATGGGCATCAAACCGCCTTATGTGTTCGTCTCGCTAGGGGAGAAATCCCATTCCAAATTGGGAATCACCCAGACCGGTCAATTTAGTTTAAATTTCCCCAATACCACTCTGATGGCCAAAACTGATTACTGCGGCAGGGTCAGCGGCCGCGATGTGGATAAAGCCAACCTCTTCACGCTCTTCACCGACCCGGAAGGCCTGCCCGATCTCCCCCTGATCGAGGACTGTCCCGTCAACCTGGCCTGCGAAGTATTGGAGCATGTCACCCTGGAGCACCGCAACATCTTCATTGGCAAGGTCATCCAGACCTATGTCAACGAGGACTGTTTTGTTGAAGTGGAAGGCAAACAGCATCTAGCAGACCTGACCGTTCTCGATCCTCTGATCTATGCGCTGGATAACCGCTATTATAAAATTGGCGATCCCATCGGTACGGGTTATCAGGAAGGGAAAGCCATCTCTGCGCCGGATGTCGCGAAGTAAAATTCATCGACAAACAAGATTATTGAGATCGCTTCGTTCCTCGCGATGACAAATTGATATCAAAAAGCCCCATAAAGGGGCTTTTTGATAACTTTATTTCTACATCTACACTTTCAACCCAGCACCAGCCCGAAGGCGCAAGGTCTTGATTTCGAAGGGATGGAATTCAAGTTTCACCCCGCCCTCATCCAACGCTAACGCCTCCAGCGGATTTTCAAGCATATCCGTCAGGTAGGCATGGGCAAAGGGCAGGCTGGTGCTCAGGGTTGCGCGGGTCGTATTGCCCAGCGCTTCATAGCACCGCACCACCACATCCCCTGCGCCAGACTCCTCAGCGGGTTTTACTGTCTCGATAATAATATTGGCCTTGCTCACCTGGAACAGGGAGGCTGATTTCCGGTAGCCGGAGGTCACCCGCAGCGGAATATTGAGTTCGTACCCCTCCCGCACAAGATCACTTTCCGCCAGCGGTGTATTCCAGAAGGTAAAGGCATAGGTAAATTCCTGCCTGCCCCGGTCAGCGGTCATATCCGGCGCCATAGCGGATTTGAGCAGGGTCAGGTTGATGCTGTTACCCAGCACATCCACACCATACTTGGAATCGTTCAGGATAGCGAAACCGCGCTTTGGTTCTGCCAGCGCTGTCCACTTTTGATTGCAGACCTCGAAGCGATCCTGGTCAATTGACCTAGAGCGATGGGTTGGCCGGGCCAGGTGGCCGAATTGGATCTCGTGCAACGCTTCCGTAACATGATATTCCACGGGGAAATCCACCTTCAACAGCTTATGCCGCTCCTGCCAGTCGACTACCGTGTGAAAGTCCACCTGGCGGGACCCCCGTCTGAGGGTTACCGTCTGAGTGACCATCGATTCGTTCAGCTTGCGGGTGATGACCAGCGAGCCAAACAGCGGTCCTTCCGCAGAGATTTTAATAACAGCCTTTTCAGGCAAGTCTACCGGGGAGAGCTTGTACATACTATCAATATCCCAGGCATCAAACGCACTGGGGATGTCCTGATACATCCGGAAGCGGTTACACAGCCCCGCCGCCAGTTCTTTTTGCTCAATTTTATCGAAAACGCTGCAAATTTCACCGAATTCGTTGAATTCAATTCTCATTAGGTCGTTTTCCAGCGAATTAGGAGTCACGATAACCTTAGATTCGGGAATTTCTGCTTCTCCAATTCCAAATCCAGCCCAACCGCAGGAAGGAATCGTCACTTCCGCAAAAGTTTTCCCGCTCTCCACCTGGGTGGGTACTGGCTTCCCCGCTTCATCCACTAATCCAGTCATGCCGTCCGGCAGGGGGATGATCTCCTTGCGATCCCAGGAAAGTGAGTTGAACACCGTCAGCCCCTCTCCCCCCGCCACCAGGGCTTCACGAGCATCCTCAGCAATCCCTTCCGCTGTGCTCACCACACTGCCAAGTTGGGCCTCAGCTTCCTCATACACCCGATGGATGGAAGAACCTGGCAGAATATCATGGAACTGGTTCAAGAGCACCGTTTTCCAGGATTCATCCCAGAGCGCATAGGGGAAGTTGAAATCTGCCAGCAGGCCAGCCGCCGCGCCCCAAAGTTCCGCCTCCCGCAGGGCAAATTCACTGCGCCGGTTGAGCGTTTTGGTACGAGCCTGTGATGTGTAGGTGCCGCGGTGGGCCTGGAAATAAAGCTCACCGGTATACATCACATCCGGCCAGCCCTCTTCATCCTGCGCCCGGAAGAAATCCATTGGGGCAGCCATCCTGAACTTCGGCACGCCTTCCAGATCCCCTTCCCGCTGGACATATTCCAGGTGTTCACGCGTCGGACCGCCGCCACCATCCCCATGCCCAAATGGATAAAGGCGTTTGGAGAAGCCTTCCTTTTGCAGCCGTTCCCGCCAGCGCTTGATCACCGTGGACGGTTTAGTCTCACTGTTGTAATCGTTATGGAAATGGGCCTTCACCTTGGAGCCATCAATCCCCGCCCAAATAAATGTGTTATAGGGGAACTGCTCACCGCCATTATAGGCCCAAAGGATCTTCTGGGTCGAGAAATATTCCACCCCACAGCCCCGCATGATCTGCGGCAATGCGCCGGAGTATCCAAAGACATCCGGCAGCCAGAGCAGCTTGCTCTCCACACCGAATTCTTCGCGGTAGAACCGCTTGCCGTGGATCAACTGGCGGATCAGGCTTTCACCACTGCTGATGTTAGTGTCCGGCTCCACCCAAGACGCTCCGTCGGCAATCCATTGCCCTCGCTGGACAGCATCCAGTATCTGCGCGTAGAGGTCCGGGTAATGCTGCTTGACCATCCGGTAAAGGTGGGGCTGGCTCTGCAGGAATTTATAGTCTGGATAACGCTTCATCAGGGCAAGTTGGGTGCTGAAAGTCCGCACGCATTTACGCTCCGTCTCGGCCAGTGGCCAAAGCCAGGCCACGTCAATATGCGCGTGCCCAAAGCCGATCATCTCCGGGGTGGTATCCCCGTTGTGCTTTTCCAGCAGTGGTTTGAGCCTTTCAAGCGCCGCCTCAATGGTACCCAACATTGTTGCTAAGTCTGTCTCGAAATCAACGATCAAAGAGAAATCCTTCAGTCCGTCATCAATCTCCATCAAGCGCAGCGATTCGGGATCGATGTTCTCACGGATGTCCCACAAGGTTTCAACATCCATTAGCAATTGATAAACCGGTTCCATCCAAATTCCAAAATGGCTCTGCCCAACCTTGCACTGTTGATCCGGGGGCTCCGGCACGGTCTCGCGTTCAGGTGGGGTCGGCCCGGCATGCCACTCACGGGGGCCATGCCCGGCATAGGCTTCCAGCACAATCGAGAAGGTCTCCCCGGCGTGTGCTGAATCAGTCAGGTGGATCACTTTGTGCTTATGGTCAATTGCCCCGGCATATTCCCCGTTGACATAAACCACCGCTTCGGCCACAGTGTCGGACAAGATTGGTGTTACCTTACCGTCAATGATCTCAATAATCATGGTTGGCTCGATACCCACATCCGGCATCAAGGCAATCATCTGCCCCTCACCAAACTCAGGGATCGTGATCTCACCTTTGAACCAGCCATATTCCCATTTCGCGCCCCAGGTCGTCCCAGGAGCAATCGGCTCAAACTCCAATTGCGTGAGGGCCTCATCCAATGTCAGCTGCTTAAAGGTGAATGCCGCTTCCAGCTTCAGCTCCCCCAAGGGCTGATATATGTGCTTGGATAGTTCCTGCCGCCACCCCATGATCCGATGTTGCCATTCTAAATTCAGCGCCATGATCCAACCTCGAAAAATCTATATGATGACCAAGAAAATCACATAATTACATATCTCGTTTTTGCCGCAGCCACTGACCAATCAAGCCGCCGTTATAGCCGCCCATCAGCGCCATTAGGGCCACCAGCAGCGCCAGCAGTCCAGCCTCTAACATTAAAATTGTGACCACGGCGAAGGAACCAATCGAACCCCAGGCCGCATAGCTGATCCCCCGTTCCGCCCGCGTCAGAAAGGCGATCCCAAAACCAAGCAATCCACTGACCAGGAAAACCCACAACATCAGGCTGATATCCATTCCGTCCGCCCACCCCCCCTGTTGGATCAGCAAGGCATTCAGCCCCACAAAGAACAGGCTCATAACGACCAAGTTCAGGGCCAAAGCGACGATAATCCGCCATATCTTCAATCCGTGTAAATCAAATATACTCATCAAAAAATTCATAGTTCACTCCTCAGCCTGATTTTATCCTATAAGAACGAAAACTCATAAAGGCAACAAAAACCTCCCGTCAGGAAAACCGGGAGGTTTAAATAATTAATGTTCTGTTTCAATCACCCAGGATGGTGCCGACATGCCGGGCGCTCTTGATCCAGGAATGATCCAGCGGGACTTTCTTCTGGCATCCAGCCACATCTTCCAGTGGAACACAATCCGCTCCGCCATGACGGTAGCCGACCATGAAGCCAAACTGTCCATCATGGATCAGATCAGCCGCACGGGTACCCAATTGTGTCGCCAACACCCGGTCACTTGCCGAAGGAGCGCCGCCCCGTAGCAGGTAACCCAGGATCGTGATCCGGCTTTCCAACCCGGTCGATTCTTCCAAACGGTTCGCCAGCAAAAGCGTCTGGCCGCCATATTTGCGCTTGAGGGCTTCCATCTTTTGCGCCATATCCTCTTCTGCGCTGCTGGCATGCTTCTTTTGGTCAATCTTGATCGAACGCTCAAAAAATGCCACAAGTTCTGAGGATGTTGCGCCTTCAGCGACAGCCACAATGCTGAACATCTTCCCAGCCTGGTTACGCTGGAGGATTGCTCTGGAAATTTCATCAATGTTATAAGGAATCTCAGGGATCAGGATCACATCCGCCCCAGCCGCGATTCCCGCGCCTAATGTCAGCCAGCCCACCTCGCGCCCCATGATCTCCACAATGATGATCCGGTGATTGCTGTTGGCTGTGCTATGCAGCCGGTCAATCGCCTCGGTAGCAATATCCTTAGCCGTGTCAAAGCCAATGGTGGTATCCGTCATCGGGACGTCATTATCCGCTGATTTCGGCAGGGTAAGGACATGTAAACCCTCCTGCTTCAGGCGGGTTGCAGCTTCCTGAGTCTCGCGGCCGCCAATGCAGACGAGGGCATCCAGTTTATTGGCATGATAAGCCTTCACTGCATCTTCCGTCAGGTCCAGCGTTTTGCCCCCCTTCACAAAGGCCTGCGGAATGTCCCGGCTGGTACCCAAAATGGTGCCACCGGCCGTGAGGATGTTCGAAAGGGCATCGCCGCTCAGGTCAAGGGTGCGGTTTTCCACCAGGCCGCGGAAGCCATCCCTGAACCCAACCAACGCCATGCCATATGTATTCCGGGCAGCCTTGCCAAATCCGCGAATGGAGGCGTTCAGCCCAGGACAATCACTTCCTGCTGTGAGGATTCCAACCTTATCAGCCATCTTGACCTTCTTTCAAATCGGGGCGCTATTATCCCCCATTATACCCAGCCTTAAGGTTGAAATTTAATCTAATTTTGAAAACCAGTGAGATTCTTGACTTCCATCAGGGCATAGCGGATAAAATCGCGTGTATCCCGGATCTTACCCGGGTCAGCCTGATCATATACCCGCTGATACTGATTCACCCGAGCGCTCAGTGCGTCATCAATCAGAGGGACCCATTTGGTCGCGAGGATTGCTCTGGCCCAGGCTGCGCCGGTTTGTTTCGATTGCACCCGCCCGGTGGAAAGTGTGTAGAGCATCCGGCAGAAGTTCAGCACGGTGAATGTCTGGGAGAAACGGGAAGAAATCCGGTACGCGCCAGAGAGGATATCCCCACCCCATTCCCGCATCATCCACCAGACTTCCGCCTTCAAAAAAATTTCAGGGATGCGGGGGATCCAAATGGATGGCTCCGGCCCTTGCAGAATCAGCCCATATTCCCGCAGCACCCAGCGGTTAACCAGTGTATTGTCATGCATGGAGCGTTCAAAATTGAGGCTGCCATTATCCAGATACCAAAGCGGCTCATTTGTCCGGTTCAAATCTGAAAGCACAGACCTGGGAAAATAAGAACCTTCCAAATGTCTGGCCCAATAATGATTGATCGTAAAAACCCTGGCATGAACAACTTTCAGGTCTTCCAATATTCTGGGGTCCAGTTCCTCTTCAATGACAATCGTAAAATCGACATCGCTATAAACATCCCAACCACCATGCGCAAAAGAACCGCCCAGATAACCACCCAGGAAATTCGGTCCCAGGACGGGTTTAATACCATCCACCAAACGATTTAAAATTTCATTTAATTCTCGATCAGGTACCGGGTACTTAACTGCCATCCACCCTCCCTCAGGGCAAATTTCTCAATCAACCCAGATATAATTACATTACTATTATCATAAACCAACCGAGTTTAAAACGAGGTGCGAGTTTTGGATGATGTAAGGTCGGCATTAATCAAAAGTAAAGTGGTTTTGGAGGGCGATTGGGCTGAGGATGAAGCCCGGAGGATCCTGGCAGTTATGCAACGGATCGAGGCCCTGGCGGGAAAAAATGTCGCCAGTGTGTTCAATGGACAGGAAACCATCTTCCGCCACAGCTCACGCGCAGGCCGCGTCGGGCGAACCATCGGCGGCACGGTAGAATTGGATGCGGAATGGACGGACTGGACTCTTGCGCATGAACTCGGTCATCGCTGGAACAATGCCTGGCAGCGCTCACCTGAGCGTGACCTGCGGACACGGCTCCAGGCCGGACGGCTGGAATGGCTCAAACGTCCCCTGCGCCACTTCGAGAAATGGCTGGAACGCTCATTGGGACTCAAGAAACGACTCGACTGGCAGGCCCTTTGGTACCACACCGGCATTGCGGCCCCACCCTGCGGCTCGGATCGTAACTTCAATGCCAGCGAGGACCTGGCGGAATGCTTTGCATCATCCGTTTTCCCCGAGGTTGCCAAAGGACGAGCAACTAAAGCCGCCAAACGGGGTGAAAAATCAGACTGGGATTGGGGAACAAACCACAAAGAATTTAATGAGACCACACGCGGGCAGCACATCATGAGTCAGATGAGGAAAATTTCAATTATTGATCAAGATACCCATCAAAAAGCTTAAAATCCCAACAGCACCTTACCTACCCCCACCATCGCCCCACCGAGTATCAGCCAGGGAGCAGGCAGCTCAAAGATGACCAGCAGAAGCAGGGAGATCAGTCCAACCCCGATCCCCAGCGGTTCCAAAGCCACTGTCCGGCCAATATCCCAAATCACCCCCGCCATCAATCCCAGGGCAGCGAAGTTAACTCCATCCAGAAAGTGCCGCCAGGGTGCCGATTCCTGCATCCGGCGCAATAATGGATGGGTTAGCAGCACAAAAATGAACCCCGGCAGGAACATACCCAAGGTCGCCAGGGCTGCCCCACCCAAGCCCCCGGTCAGGTAGCCAACAAAGGTCGCTGTGGTTGCCAGGGGACCGGGCGTCACCTGACCCACGGCAATCGCATCCAGCAGTTGGCTTTGGGTCAGCCACCCCAGCTTGTTCACCAGATCATCCTGAATGAAGGCCAGCAAGACATACCCGCTGCCATACATCAGCGACCCGGCTTTCAGGAACACCCAGAAAAGCCGCCAGAGGTTGAATGGCACCAGCGGCCTGAGCAAGACTCGGGCCCTTACGATCAACGGCGCGCCAGCGAGCAATAGAGATGGCGGTGTTTTGTGGGATTTCAACCAATACATCAGCCACATCACCACGCCCCCAGCTAAAAGCCAGAGGATCGGGCGGCCACTCCAGAGATATCCAACGAAAACAGCACCGGTGACGACCAGTCCGAGAATTTTTTTGATTCTTGGTCGCAGCATCCCCCATAATGCCCATAACAATATAGCAACCACGACCGGTTTGACTCCATCCAAAACCCCGGTCAGCGCCGGCAAGCCCCCATACGCAACATAAGCCCACGCCAGCCCCAGCACAATTGCCATAGCGGGGATAATGTAGCAGACCCCTGCCAGAACCAATCCTGGCCATCCTGCGTAGCGGTATCCAATGTGAATCGCCAGTTCCGTGGCATTCGGGCCCGGCACCAGGTTGGAAATCCCCCAAAAATCGAGAAATTCATCCTCGGTCAGCCATTTACGTTTCAGCACAACTTCCTGGCGCATCATCGCCAGGGCCGCCGCCGGACCCCCAAAAGCTGTGAAGCCCAGGCGCAGGAAAACAGATGCAATTTCCCCTAAACGCTGCCGCTGACCGCCGTTATCAGTCATTTTCACCCTTTCTTATTAACTCATACCGATAAAAGCGTTCATCGTTTCTGAGGTCACGCCGAAATTGAACATGCTTGAATTAAGGTGTGGTACCAACCCAAAGATCGATCTATTACAAAACTCAACCGTTTCTGGGGTGCACTCACTGCAGTCATAGATTATCCTTTAGTGTTGGGGGCGGGGCAATAATTCCATTTTACAGTATTTTCACCCTCGGAAAACAGGATTACTGCCTTGGTAACTCCAGGTTGACAGTTTCAGCCTTCTCGCCTAGAATGCAAAATCAAAACCGAATCTGACTCCATTACAAAAGAATTTAACACTATGCTAAAAGAGACCTTCTTCAACCTCGCAGCTGACAAACGCGACCGGATCATCGACATTGCCATTCAGGAATTTGCGGACAATCCGTATGACGTCGCTTCCATTTCCAATATCGTCCGGGAGGCAGAAATTACCAAAGGCACCTTTTACCAATACTTCGAGGATAAACAGGACCTTTACAAATACCTGATCGAACTCGGGATCGAAGAAAAACTCAATCTACTCAAGGATTTACCTGCCGGGGACCTCTCCGGCAACCTTTTTGATTATGTCCGGCGCCTTTTCCAATCGGCAGTCCAATTTGAGGTGAATGAACCCGGCCTTGCCCGGGTAGCTTATCGCGCTTTTGTTGAAGAAGTCCCCTTCCCAAAAATGGCGGAGGAGATGCGCCGGCGCGGGCCCACCCAGCTCTTCAAACAGCTGCTTACCCAGGGCATCCACCACGGTGAGATCAGCCCTTGGGCTGATGTAAACCTGGCAGCATTCATTATGGAAACCACCTTCTACCAGTTCGGCCGCTATGCCATCAAACGCCTGAAACTGGATGATCCGAATGTCGATCCAGACCAGATCTTCGAAGATCCGGAAGCGCAAGCCCTACTGGATAACCTGATCAGGGTATTTGAAAAAGGCATTGCCTATAAATAAACCTTGATATAATTCAAGCTTGTATTATTAACTTACTTTTCCAATTTAAGGACAACCCATGATTGAAATTAAGCACCTCACCCATCGTTATCCCGGTGCGGATAAAAACGCCCTGGAAGACATCACCTTTACCATTGAAAAAGGGGAAATCTTTGGTTTCCTGGGGCCCAGCGGCGCAGGCAAAAGCACCACCCAGGCGATCATCACCAGTCTGCTCCCCTTACAGCAAGGCGAAGTTTCGGTGGATGGCGTTCCGGTAACCAAACTGGGGAAATCCTTCTTCAATCGGTTGGGCGTGTCCTTTGAACTACCTTACATCTACGAAAGATTGACCGGCTTTGAAAACCTCAAATTCTATGCCGGGTTGTTCGATGTCCCCACAGAAGACCCTATCAAGCTGCTGACGATGGTCGGCATCGCCGAATCAGCCCACCAGAAAGCCGGAAAATATTCCCGCGGCATGAAGCAAAGGCTGAACTTTGCCCGTTCACTGGTCAACAAGCCGGAAATCCTGTTCCTCGATGAACCCACTGCCGGCCTTGACCCCGGCACCGCTGCGATGATCAAGGACATTATCCACCAGCAGATTGACCGCGGGGCCACGATTTTCCTAACCACCCACAATATGTTCACTGCTGATGAGCTTTGTGACCGGGTGGCCTTCATCAATGAAGGTAAGCTGGTGGCGATGGATACCCCCCGCAATCTCAAGCTCCAACACGGTCAAAATAGCGTCCAGGTGGAATATGGCAATGGCGACCAGTTCAAAACGGCCAGCTTCTCACTGGATAACCCCGAGGAAAAGGAAGCCTTCAGCAAATTAGTTGAAACCAAATCCATCCAGACCATCCACACCCAGGAAGCTACTCTGGAGGAGATCTTCCTGAAGCTAACCGGACGGAGACTGGCATGATCCGAAAGTTCTCCAACATGATCGCTCAGGATTTTCTGCTCACATTCCGCAGCGGTCATATCTATGTCATCCTGGCGATGGCGGCGCTCATCCTGATCCTGGTCTTTGCGCTGCCGGTGGAAATCAACACCGACGCCCAGGAATATTTCTATGATGGCAGCGAGGCCGGTATTTTTGAGCAGTATCTGGTTGCCCTCGGCGCGGAACCGGAAGTGCTGCTCTCCAGCAAATCCGAATTGCATTCAACCCTTACTGAAAGCCAACGGGCGCTGGGTGTGATCTTTCAAGGTTCGCTCGAAGCCCCCGAATTTGAGATCATCGTTCAGGGCAATATCTCCCAGGAGAACATCAACCTGCTAGAGAAGTCCCTGGATACCATCATCCAAACACTGCAGGGCACCTATCAGCCCACAGAGGCCGAATTGACCATCCTGAACGAAAACAGCGAACCAATCCCGCTCAACAAGAACATGATCCCAATCTTCATGAGCTTTGAAGTGATCCTGTTGGGCTTCCTGATCGGCGCCGTGTTGATCTTCCAATCCAAACAGGAAGGAACTATCCGTGCCTACCGGGTCAGCCCTGGTGGGACATTGATTTTCATCCTATCCAAGGTCCTGCTCTATGACGTGATCTCGCTGATCTATGGCCTGGTGGTTTCGCTGATTGCCTTCGGAACTTCACCCAATTACATGCAGCTCAGCTTGCTGATCATTGGCAGCAGCACCCTGATGACGCTGCTGGGCCTAGCGATTGCGGTTTTCTTTACCAATATCTCCGAGTGGTTCTTTGCCGGGGCCACGCTCCTGATCGGGGCCATGCTGCCGATGTTGTCCTATGCCATGCCGGTTTTCTCCCCGGCCTTCATCACCTGGATCCCCACCTATGAGATCATCTTCGGCTTCCGGAATGTCCTCTTTGAGATGGGCAGCGCGGCTGCACTCAACCAGACCTTCCTGATCCTGGGAATAAGCGTATTGGTCAGCTTCGCCGTTTGTTACCTCGCTGTTTATAAACGCCTGATGAAAGCGGGGTTATGACATGAAGCGAATACTAACGATCATCAAACAGGACTGGACCAATGTTCTGCGTGACAACCTCCTGTTCTACATTTTCCTGGCCCCCGTCATCATGGCGGTAGCCGTTCGCCTCTTAGCCCCCTCCATCGAAACGGTTAGTGTCCGCGTGGCAGTCAATGAAGCCATGCCCCAAGCCATTCAGGAGAATCTGACCGAATTTGCCAAAGTCTTTGTGGTCCCTGACCGCAATTCCATCATCACACGAGTGGAAAAGAACGATGATGTCCCCGGCATTTACTGGGAAGACGGTCAATATGAGATCATCCTACAGGGTAACGAACAGGAGGGTGAAGAACTTTCCCAAATCCTGCTCTCCGCCGCAACCTCGCCTGAAGAGACGGCTGATTTCACGGTGATAACCCATCCAAAGGAATCCCTCTTCACCGAGTATGCCCTGATCTTAGTGCTGATCACCGCGGTCATGCTGGGTGCCATTGTGGAATCCTTCAACATGGTCCGGGATAAGGAAAGCGGCATGATCCGCGCCTGGGCCGTTTCCCCCCTGCGGATGGCTGAATGGACCATCGCCAGAGCAATTTTTGCAATGCTTGCCGGGCTGGTGATGACCGTCACCGCCATCATCATCATTGCTGGTGTCTCCGTCCCTTGGGGGCAAATCCTGATCGGCTATCTGTCTTCCGTTGGCATTGCTGTGTTGATCGGCTTCCTACTCGGTGGCCTCTCTAACACCCAATTGCAAATGATGGCGACCACGAAATTCATCATGGGGCTCTATTCCGTATTGCCCATCCTGTCCATCTTCGTCCCCGATTCATGGCGGCTGCTCTTTTACCCCTTCCCGAACTATTGGATGTTTGTGATCTTTCAAAACATCTTCGTCAGACCCAGGTCCGCACCGGTTGGGTTCTTGGCTGCTTGTGGACTGACCCTGGCGGTCACGATGGTCTATCTGGCAATCCTCACCCCGATCCTGAGGAAAAAGCTGCGCCTGAAATAACCCCTTTAGTTAACGAATAATAGTAATATACCAGCCGCCAGGGTTACACAATATCCTCCTGGCGGCTGAACAATACCTTGCCAAGCCATTGGGCTTGGTCTATGATAAATACAATAAAACAAATTAACAAATTGAAGAAATAAGGGTCACCTAAGAGGAGAAAATGAAAAAAACATCTAAATTAATACTTCTTCTATTCATCACCATCTTCGTGCTGACAGCCTGCCAATCCAAGGCGGCTGAAACACCCGCAGCCCCTGAAACCAGCGGTACAGCCGTGTTGCGGCTAGGCACCCGTGACGGCAGCACCTTGCTGGACCTGCATCAATCGACCATCGCCCTCTATGAAGCAGACAACCCGGATGTTCTGGTTCAATTGGAAGCTGTCGCGGATCGAGATTACGATACCCGCCTGCAAACCATGTTCACTGCTGGCGCTGCACCGGACATTATGCAATTAGCAGATGAATCCATCCCCGAATTTGTCGCTCAAGGTGACCTGGTTGCACTGGATGACTACTTCCCGACCTCATTCGACTCCGCGGCCTACCTGCCCAACCTGCTGGCACCCGGTCAGGTGGATGGCGATCAATACCTGCTGCCCAAGTCCTATTCCACACTGGCGATCTATTACAACAAAACCCTCTTTGATGAGGCTGGCGTCCCCTATCCCGAGGATGGCTGGACCTGGGATGACTTGCTGGATGTCGCCCTGGACCTGACCCAGGACCTTGATGGCGATAATGCCCCGGATATCTGGGGGCTCCAACTGCCCGCCACCTGGACCACCGGCTTTGAATATTGGGTGGCTGCCGCAGGCGGTCAGCTGGTCAGTGACAATGGCAAGGACTTTGTCGGTTACATGGATTCGGAAGCCGTGATCAATGCCGTGACCTTCTACGCTGATCTCTACAATAAATACCGCGTCTCGCCGCCCCCCACAGATCTGGAAGCTGCCTATGGCGGCAACACAGAGTTCGTGGATGGCAACGCTGCCATGCTGCTCTTTGACCGCTCAATTGAAGCCGAACTGTTAACGAACCGGAATATTGAACTCGGTGTCGTAGGCCTGCCGCAGGGTGAAGAACGTGCCAATATCCTCTTCTGGGAAGGCTACGGCGTGGCCAGCACCTCAGCGTATCCCCGCACCGCTGCCAACTTCCTGACCTTCTACACCGGTGAACAGGGTAATGAAGTCTGGCTGAACACCAGTCTCCCCACTGTTCTATCCGTGGCTGAATCCTCCGGTCTTTCCACCGACCCCATCGCAAGCGTCTGGATCAACGAACTTAGTTATGTTGTCCCCCGGGCCTACACCTTCACCCCCTATTGGGATGAAGCCGGTGTCCCCGCCCTGGCCGCCGCCCTGCAGACTGCCATTCTGGAAAAGAACGCCGACATCAGCGCTTTGATGACCCAGGCAGCGCTGGACGCGCAGACCGCATTGGATGCCCTATTGGGGAATTAATCCGCTCTAGCTAATAATCACCAATAAAAGAAAAAGGCTGCTCTCTTTCGGGAGCAGCCTCTATTCTTATGTAAAATATTGGGATTTATTTCCCGTTGCCGTTCGCTTCCTGCAGGTAGCCGGTCTTGAGCAAATAATCAATGATCTCTCGGGCATTTTCCTTGGGGGTCACGCCGACGGTATCGAGCCGGATTTCAGGTTCCAACGGTGCCTCATAGGGATCATCAATCCCAGTGAAGCCCTTGATCTCACCAGCACGCGCCCGGGCATAAAGGCCCTTGATGTCGCGTTCTTCACAAACTGCCAGTGGGGTATCCACGAAAACCTCAATGAAATGTCCATCGGGGAACATCTTGCGAGCTTCCCGTCGGGCCTGGCGGTAGGGGCTGATCGCAGCGCAAACCACGGTTCCGTGATGTCGGACAATCTCGCCACCCACAAAGCTGATCCGCAGGATGTTGGTATCACGGTCTTCCTTGCTGAAACCAAGACCCTTGGAAAGGTGGGTCCGAACGACGTCGCCATCCAAAACGGTGGGGTTGCGGCCATATTCAGCCAGCATGTTGATCAGGTGTTTGGCAATGGTGGACTTGCCAGCACCGCTCAAACCGGTGAACCAGATGCAGAAGCCCTGTTTATACCGTGGGGGATGAGCCTCGAGCAAGATCTGGGCGGTTTCAGGTCGGGTGAACCACTCTGGCAGCGGGATGCCCTTGGCCAGATAATCATCGCGGACCTGGGTCCCGGAAATTGTAGCCACATTAGCGCCTTCCGGCACCTGAGAAGCCAGTTCATAACGATCCTCATCGGGCAGGTAAACCACCAGTTCGAAGGGAACCATCTTGACGCAAACCTCATCCACAACGCCAGTCAGCATTTCCTGGGCATCATAAGGGCCATAGAAAGGTTCGCCCTTGCTATCCTTGCCGGGGCCGGCATGATCGCGGCCAACAATGAAATAATTGGCGCCGTAGTTGCGGCGGATGATGGCGTGCCAAACGGCCTCACGTGGGCCGCCCATGCGCATCGCCAGTGGCAATAAGGCCAAAAGGGTGTTGTCATCATAGTAATTTTCGACCAGGGCTTTATAAATCCGCACCCGGGTGTAATGATCCACATCACCGGGTTTGGTCATACCAACCACCGGATGGATCAACAGACTGCCGCCAACCTGCTTCTGAGCGCGTTTGGTCAGTTCCTCGTGAACACGGTGCATCGGGTTACGGGTTTGGAACGCAACCACATTGGCGTTGCCCATCTCGATCAGTTTTGCGCGGGTCTCGGCCGGTGTCAGGCGCAGTTCAGTGAAATCGTCATACGCAGGGAGGTTCAGAACCTTCAGCTCACCGCTGATGCAAAGTTCACCCCAGCCAGCCATTTCTGAAACGATCGGGTGTTTCAGGTCCGTGGTGCCATATACCTTCTCGGCTTCTTCCTGCCAATTGAAGCGGAAGACCTCTTCCAACTTCATCACAGCCATGATCTGGTTGTGCACATCGCGCAGGGTGACCCAGTCGCCTTCTTCCGGCAGGTCTTCCTTATTGATGTTGAGTGTGATCGGGATTGGCCAGATGGTGCCATCGGTCAAGCGCATATCGTTCAAAACCGATTCATAGTCGTCCTGCCCCATGAAGCGATCCAGGGGTGAAAAAGCCCCAACCGCCAGCAGTTCCAGGTCATGGTTCTGCCGGGGGGTCAGGCGGACTGTAGGATAAGTTCCAGCCAATTTCAATAATTCGGCGCGTTCTTCGCCCTTCACCAGCAGGTCAATCAGTTTGCCGCCGTAGGGTGAGATCAGCAGGTCAGATTTATCAGTCATCGTTCGTCAAATTTCCTTTTCTCGAGAGTGAAACCGATTAATTCTAACACATCCAGTCAATTGGTCTATCTGAAGATTGTCATTGTTTGCGCGGATGTATTAGACCCTGCCCAAAATATATTTTTTCTCAGATGAAGACCTTATAAGGCGTTTTTCAGCCTGGCAACTGCTCTTTCCCTCAAAACCCGAACCTTCTCTTGAATGCTGAGGTCACCCATGGGGATTTCTGCCAGCTCATAACCCACCGCCGTCATTGCACGATCGGCAATTGCCTGAACGATGGCCAAATCGAAAGTTGAGATCAGATCTTTCCAGCGATCAATCGGGTCCATGCTGATTGCCTGGAATTTATCATCGAACATTGAATTACCCCGCCAAGAATCCCCAACGCGAGTGGGCTGCAGCAACGATTCATCCCAGTCCAAGCCAAGAAACTCAGCCAGACGCCGGGTTTCATATTCCGGATTACGCAACAGCTCTTCAAATTGGATCAGGAAATAGCGGTCACCGCCATATTTCGCCTGGTTGGCCAGACCTGCTCGGGTGGAACGTACCCAGTTCCAGGCAAAAATCTTTGCATTCCAGTCGGGTTGTTTTAGCTTATATGATATGAAATTGTCTCGCGGATCTCGGATAACATGCACACACTTGGCTCCCGGCCACCACTCAAAGATTTTATCGGCATAGAACTCGTTATAAGGGGTCTTCTCCACCCAATAGTGAGTCTCCGTAATTAATGAACCTGATACCTGCCCGAAAGCCTGAAGCGCAGCCTCCAGGAAAACCTTATCCGACGCCTCGCCAGAAGGGATCAGTTCTGCCAATGTCTGATGCACCTTATCAAAATCAATGTCACTGTAATCTCGATCCGGGTAGTCTTTTTGGTGCTCAGGAGGTTCTTCCTGATTCCACTGGAAGATATGGATAAGTAGTTCATCAGCCAAAGCCAGTTTTTCACTGATGCTCTTCCCCCCAATTGCAGGGAGAAAGCGCCGGAAGAATAAAGTTTCCTCCGGATAGACAACCATTTCTGGATGACCATCCAATAATGATGTTAATAGACTTGTACCAGCTTTGGGATGACCACAGATAAAAATTGGAGTTGGTTCACGACCAAATATCATTATCTTTATTATGTCACAAACTTATTTATTTTCAATAAAGCCGTTCAGCCGCTAAACGCGTTGAGTAATTATCCAATTTAGCCCCTTCCTTATTCGTCGTAACGATAAAATCATATACAATAATCTATATCCAGACTAAAAAATCATCGGGAGTTGAATCTTATGAACGACACACGCAATCATCCAAAACCAATCCTGCTTTCTACCCTGGCCATGTTATTTCTGGCACTCTCCACCTTGGCTTGCGGCATCAACCTGGGTGGCTCCAGCGATCAGGAAAGCGTGCAACTGGAACAAACCCGGGTGGCATTACAGCAGACTCAAATCGCCCTCGATTACCTCACCCAGGACACTCCTATCGAAACGGAAGCACCTCCCGCTCCGGATGTTTCCTATGAAGGGATCAGCTTCTCCTTTGATCCGAGCATCGCAGCGGCTTTTTCTCCTGCCATTATTCCCGGTCAGAACCTCGGCGAGGATTATATGCCAGGAGATACCTACCCCACCTACTATGAATTTAGCATCAATGGTTATGCCGTCAGCAACCATTTCCACACCCCAGTGATCAATGTCTATCCGGTGGCAGAATTCCGTTCGATCAGTACCATGGCCTCCAACATCATTGATGACCTGGAATGGGCCTTAGCCAATCACCCATCCGGCGGTTCCTCAGGTGATCTGCCCTTTCTGCCCATCTGGAATGCAGCCCAGATCTTCACGGCCAAGGTCACTTATTTTGATTTCCAGAACGGCAGCGGCGTGCGTTATCTGAGTATGTATGGACAAGCACTCTATCCAGCCGATAACCAGAACCTCTTTTATACCTACCAGGGACTCACCAGCGACGGCCAATATTACATCTCAGCCGTGCTGCCTGTGACCAATCCTATCCTGCCGGACGATGGTGCAACCACCGTAGATGACTGGATGGCTTTTGACCAGAATTGGGACAACTACATTGTTGGCCTGCTCCAGACGCTCAACGGTCAGAGCGATGAAAATTTCACACCCAACCTGGCCCTGCTGGATGAGATGATGGCCTCTTTCAAAGTTAAACCATAACCAATCCAAACCTGAGAAAGGCAGCAATATGAAATCTTTCCGCAAAGAACTCTGGTTTGAAATCCCAGCCCGCAGGGGTCTGGTGAACATCACGCCATATGTCCAGGAAGCCATGCTGGAAAGTGAGATCACCGAAGGGCTTTGCCTGGTGAACGCGATGCACATCACCGCATCGGTTTTCATCAATGATGACGAATCCGGCCTGCATCAGGACTATGATGACTGGCTGGAGGAGCTGGCCCCACATGCCCCCGAGAGCCAATACCGGCATAATCGCACCGGTGAGGATAACGCCGATGCCCATCTCAAGCGCCAGGTCATGGGCCGCGAGGTTGTGGTGGCAATTACCAAAGGACGGCTTGATTTTGGCCCCTGGGAGCAGATTTTCTACTATGAATTTGATGGCCGTCGTCAAAAACGAGCCCTGATCAAGATCATCGGGGAATAAAACCGAATAAAATTAAATCAGAATGCCCTCCGGTATAATCGGAGGGCATTTTTTATTAAATTTTCCCAAATTTACCACTCATTATTGGGATCGTTGTAAACCGTCCCATTCTGTGGCGCCTGATTGTACCGGTTACGGTTCAACAAACTGTAACCCAGGGCAGTCAGACCAATCAACCCCAGCAACCGGCCGGGGCGCCGATAGATCCGCCGATAACCATGGCGAAAACCACGATGGATGTGGTGGAAATGATGGGGATGCATGTGTCTCATTATTTTGCTCCGTTTCGTAATTTGATTGTCCTTAGTGTATTGCAAAACAAGTTGGACAGACCTTAGATTTTCATGGGGATTCGTTTAATTCTGTCATTGCGAGGAAGCTGAAGGCAGATAACACGGTCCCCGAAGCACAGCGAAGTGGGGAGCAATCTATCATTTCTCCTTCTTTGTCATTGCGAGGAACGAAGCAATCTTCTTTTATTATTTACATCTGCAGATCATCCAATATCAACAAAGATCAGATTGTTTCCTACCCGGCTTCGCTTCGGGGACGATGTCGCAAGCTCGCAATGACAAACAAGATTACCTTATCATTGCGAAGACCGACTCAGTCCCCGAAGGACGGCGAAGTGGAGGCAATCTACAATTCCTTTTCTTGTCATTGCGAGGGAGCCGAAGGCTGACGAAGCAATCTTCTTTTATTATTTACATCTGCAGATCATCCAATATCAACAAAGATCAGATTGCTTCCCACTCCGCTTCGCTTCGGGGACGATGTCGCAAGCTCGCAATGATGAACCAGGTTCCCTTATCCTCGAAGAAGTCCTGTATGTTGCGAGGAACGTGACCCCATTCCGCCTTCGGCACCCTTCCCCTTAGGAGTGGAAGGGGTTAAAAATAATCACATTATGACTGGCTTTCCTATCAACCTGATCTCCCCATACCCCAATCCCCACCTTAGCGGTACAATCACGAGATACTCTAATTAACCAAAGGCATGCTATGTTCTTACCTACTACCCGAGCCGAACTCGACAAACTTGGCTGGGATAAACTGGATGTCATTCTCATCACCGGTGATTCCTACATCGACTCACCCTTCATTGGCGTGGCCGTGATCGGCAAGGTCCTGCAGGAAGCAGGCTATAAAGTTGGCATCATCGCTCAACCCGACACCCAATCACCCGATGACATCACCCGCCTGGGAGAGCCGCGGCTCTTCTGGGGCGTCTCCGCCGGCAGCATCGACTCGATGGTTGCCAACTACACCGCCACCGGCCGTCCCCGCCGCGCGGATGACTACACCCCCGGTGGCCGCAACACCAAACGCCCCAACCGGGCCACCCTGGTCTATGCCAACCAGATCCGCCGCTACTTCAAGAACACCGTCCCGATCATGTTGGGCGGGATTGAAGCCAGCCTGCGCCGGGTGGCACATTACGACTTCTGGACCGACAAAATCCGCCGGTCTGTCCTCTTTGATGCCAAAGCCGACTACCTGCTCTATGGCATGGCGGAAGGCAGCGTCCTGGAATTTGCCAAAACACTCGAAGAGGGCAGCGACCCGACCAAAATCCGCGGCCTTTGTTATAACGGCACCGAGATTCCCGAAGGCTACCTGGAACTGCCATCCTATGAATTAGTGAGCAAGGATAAGGATGCCTTCACCGAGATGTTCCACGTCTTCTATCGCAACAATGACCCACTCAACGCCCATGGCCTGGCCCAAGCACACGGCAACCGCTACCTGATCCAAAACCCACCTTATCCGCACCTGACCCAGGAAGAACTGGATCATGTTTACGGCCTCGATTTTGAGCGTGACCAGCACCCCTACTACGCCAAACAGGGCAAGGTCAAGGCCCTGGAGACGATCCGCTACTCCATTCCCACCCATCGCGGTTGTTATGGCGAATGTAACTTCTGCGCCATAGCGGTCCATGAAGGCCGCACGGTGCAGTGGCGCAGCGAAGCCTCGATCCTCGACGAAGCCAGGACAATCACCCACCTGCCCGACTTCACCGGTTTCATCACCGACCTCTCCGCCCCAACCGCCAACATGTATGGTTACGAATGCCCGGTCAAACTGCGCAAGGGACCCTGTCTCGATAAATCCTGCATCTACCCCGAGGTCTGTCCGGTTCTCCCCGTGGATCACAGCAAGCAGACCGACATGATGCGCAAAATTCGCCAGATCAAAGGCGTTAAGAAGGTCTTTGTCGGTTCGGGATTACGCTATGACCTGATCCTCTCGGATGAGGAACATGGGCAAGCCTACCTGCGCGAGCTGGTCCGCCATCACGTCTCCGGCCAGCTGCGAGTGGCCCCCGAGCACACCGACCCTGAAATCCTCAAACGGATGCGCAAACCGGACACCGGTAGCCTCCTGGCATTCAAAGAGCGCTTTGATGCACTGGGAACGGATGTCAAACGCAAACAATACCTCAGCTATTACCTGATCGCCGCCTATCCAGGCTGCACGATGACGGATATGCAGGAATTGAAGAAATTCGCCAGCAGCCAACTCGGGATCCTGCCCGAACAGGTCCAGGTTTTCACCCCCACGCCCTCCACCTACGCCAGCGTGATGTATTACACCGGCAAGGACCCCTTCACCGGAGAGACATTATTTGTGGAAAAGAACCCCGCCGCCAAACAACGCCAAAAAGAAGTGATCACCGGACGCGGTGAGTTGCCGGAAGAGCACCGGCGGCCAAAAAAGAAGGGTAAAAAATAGGTATGAATAAGGTGGGCCGCAAGGCCCACCTTTCATTTTCTAATAAGAGCAGTTGGGAACATTCAAGAAGTAGTTCCCTCCCACGCAGGAGAGTGACCCATCTGGCATGAGCTCACATTCCGTCTCATCCCAGCCCTCTGTGCCACCGAAGACAAATATCGGATTGCTCCCCATTTGTTCCACGGTGTCTTTCACGGTGATATACGAACCAATCCAGCCCTCGCCAAAGGTCCACTCATACGAAATGATGTAGAAGTTATCATCCAGTGTGAGATAGGAATAAAACCCATAGACGCAGCTCGGGCAGTAGATTTCTTCGTAATCTGTGACCTGACCACAAACCTGGATTTTTTCTCCTAAGTCATCAAGGCTGATATCACTGGCTTTGATAAACGGGGGCTCCGTCGGCGTGCTCGTCTCCGTCGGTGGTAACGTGTTGGTAACTGTCGGCGTCACAGTTACCGTTGCGGTCGAAGTCGGGATCGGCGTAGCCGTATCCTCGGGCACTTCGGTATTCGTTGGCGTTTTTTAGCCGATGCTTTGACCGATCTGATCAAACAAACCGCATCCAGTTGTCACCAAGAATATCGTAACCAGGATTCCAACCATCAGAACTTTTTTATGCATCGTTTCTCCCATGATTTCCCACTAAATGTTGTTCAATGTAAGAATGATTTCGTGTGCTGTGTGTGATGGACCATTTCCCTCCTTCTCCTGCGGCTAACATGATTAGCTTGGTTAGGAGAAATTATACAATGAAATGAGACGCCTTAGAATATTACGGTCGATTATTACAGACAACGGTTAAAGAACCTGCAACAATCCAAAGACAAAATATTAATAGAAAAACCGTATTCTTCCATATTAGATGTTTATTCGAGGATCATTTCTTTTTCATTAAAAAAGATAGAGGCATCTATTTCATCTAAAGAATCTCTAATTAATGGTAGAAACTTAATATATTGATCAATTGAAATGAACTCAATCCACTTATTTGGATAACAATGCCTAAGTACAAAGAGAATGAATGATAATGGATGTAATATTCTCTTTGTACCAATTCTTATCTCATTTTTGAATCCCAAATGGAAATGTGATGCGGGATGGACATCTAAAGTATATATTTCGGGGGCGAAATCATATCTAATCGGTGTGACAGTCAATTTTAATTCTTGGTCTTGGCCCTCCATATCATAAGCTTTTTTCAGATCCCACTCCAATTCTTGGTAGTCTTGCGAATCTATCTCAATATCTAAATTCTTCACATAATCAAAAAATGTCACAAAAATATAGGGACACTCAATATAGGAATAAGTGAAATTTAATGGTCTAAACGAATTAAACCGAAAGTCAATTATGGAATTATCGAAAAGAAGAAAATTATAATAATGCTCATTGAAAGATGTACTCCAATAATCTTGATAGGTTAATCGTCTGAAGAGTGCTGCTGGATTACTAGGAGTACCAGGGTGATATTCACGATCTTTACCAAGTCCTAATCTTTTTAATAATGTCCATGCATCATTGATTTCTGTTTCAACAAGCCCACGATTCATTATTGTCTTTTCCAACAATTCTTCATGATTCTCCCTTATTTATTGATCTTTGAGCTAAAATTTCTTGAATCTCTTCAACTGAAAAATATTTCATCGCTTTTTCCAAAGCTCTCTCAGCGTTTTGCTTTCTTATAGCTTTTTCCTCTAAATCACGCTTGATCTTGTTTAACTCATCGCCACTTGGATATTCAAATCTTAAATAAGGGAAGTTTTCTAGAGCTTTATTTATTTCTTGACTACATATCTCCGCCGTCCGCCCGATGCCAGAAACCCGAACCCACCCTTTTGCTCTTGTCATAGCTGAAAAAAGAATATTTCTCTCTCTAACATTTGCCTCACCAGCAAATAATGAATCAACACCCACAATATAAACCATAAAAGCTTCATTGCCTTTAGCCTTATGTACAGTTGATAAAGTCACTCGTCCCTCTTGTTGAAAATCTTTTATTCCATAACTGTCTATATGAATATTGTTGGAAGCAATATCCTTTTCAGCTAACTTATTTGAAATAGCACTTAAATAGTCTCTTGCATTTCGATCATCGACAACGATAACAAGAATATCATCTGGACGGAGTCCATCATCAATATCTTTCTCTATTCCTAAACAAATTGAATTAATCTCATCTAAGAATTCGCTAAATACCGTGCATTGAACAATATCTTCTTTTGATTGTTCATTTGAAATAATTGGTAATGAATTTTCTAATGGACGCTCAATAATAATTTCATCACCCTCTTGAAAATTACCCCGAATTACTCTATATCCAATATCTTCCCAATGCTCTTTATTTTCAAGCATCTGTCGTATTTCACCATAAATACCAAAACCCAGTGCATGTGCACATAATAATATCTCTCTCGGGTTTCGATAACATTTATCGAGGACAATATCACTACTTAGCTCAATATCAGGGCCAATTACATCCTTTGGAGATGGTGCTTTTATCTGAAAAATAGTCTGAAGCTCGTCATATGCATACACTACTCGTGAATCTCTTGCCAATTTAACACATAACCTAATAAATGAATCGGGGAAATCCTGTCCTTCATCAACAAGTACATAATCATACATAGGTAATATTGTTGTTTTACTAAGTAAATCATTACAGACAAAATCAAAAGGATCATGATTAGATTTAAATTTTACCGAAGAAAAGGTGAGAGATTCCATATTATGAAATTGACAGGCATTATAATATACGCCCTCTTGACTCTTACCTCCCCAGGCATGCATTATCTTTAATTTATCCCAATCCGGATCCCTATCATCAAATTGCCGATAGAACCTGGTAATCATTCTTTTTATATGCTGATATAAACTTCGTGTATAAAAAGTGTAAAGAATTCGAGCATCCGGATATAAAAGATGCATCAAGGCTGCTTTCATAGCAAGTACTACTGTCTTTCCTGATCCTGCCAAACCCCGAATTCTCTGTAAACCATCAAGAATGGGCATGAATCCATCTTTTTGTTTCTGGTCAAAATTAGCAATTTGAGATTCAGTAAGATTGGCTAACCGACCTTTATAATTCGTTTTACCATCAGAAAATTGTCTCTCTTTTAATCTAATTATGCCTTTAGCACCTTCAATCGTTGATTTTAATTCTAAAAATAAACTCTCAGAAAGCCTTGATGAACTATCATTTCTTGTTGTAAAAAAAGATTGAACGCCATCAATTGAATTATAAATCTCAATATCACTCGTGGATTGAAAATTCAAATTCTTAATTAAAGGAGCAAACAAGAAGATTTCTGTAGGAAAAATCAAATCTGTCCGTGAACTGCGCAACAAATCATTTCTTAATAATTTCGAATAAATGAAACTAAAAATTTTATTCGATTTCATTTCAACTTTACTTAGATTATTATGATCATTTTCAACCGAATCATTAAATAATCCCACAACAATCACCCCATACTTAGGAGAGATCAATAATATATCGGTTGTAAAAACTTGTCCCTCAAGGTTATTATAAATTGGAAAATTTAAATAAAACTCACAATCCGTTAGTTCTACATCAGTTTCAATTTGAAAAAGGAAATTATATAGATCTTCTGCAATAGGATACTTTTTCAATACTTCCTGAAGAATATTTAAATGCATTACATTTTCCTCTATTGATTCTTATGTAAGAAATATTTATTCTAAATTCTTAATTTCACCCATTTATTATTATACATTATGTAATATTACTAATAGAATTTAAACTCAATTATCTTTATCCACCTTTTTCTTTCAACTTTTTAATTCTAATGATCAATCATAAAATGGAAGCAATAACATTTGTGAATAAAACTTACCCGATGTATTTATTATTTACTCTTTTTTCTAAATTATTACCCCACCTTAACCCCCAACCACCCGGCTAACCTAAGGTCGACTGGGTGGCTGCGTGTTACGGACATTTCTCTTATTCAAACCTAAAAGAACGCTTATCCCTTCTCCTCAAAAGCGATCAGCGACTTATACTCCGCCAGGCTGCCACGATCCAGGCAGCATTGGATGATCTCGCGTCCCAGGGGCGTCAGCGCCTCCTGGTCATATTGACGCAAGATCTCGTGGAAGAATGTGTAGAGCATTTCAGCACCCTGGTCATAGGCCTCGGGACCCACTTCGGGCTGCGTATCCACCGCGAAGAACCAGCGGGAGAGCTGCCGCCCTTCGATCTGGATCTGGTGCGGATATTCACCCAACAGCGAACAGCGCGCCGGGCGTACGTTTTCCGGCAGGAAGCGGGCATGGCCGCGCCGGGCCAGATATTCCCGCATCAGCCACTGAGGCATGAAACCAACCTTCCAGGCGCCGACATGCTGGTTAGGCGTCAGAACATAGCTGGTATCGGGGCTGCTGGTGAACTGTTCCAGCAGGTAGTTGGCGTGCACGGTGCGCTTTCCGGTGGCAAAGGCCCAATAGGAGCCCACGCCCTCGGTCGAAAGACCCTTGCTGTCCGTGATGCTGGGGTTGTCATAGCCGCGCGGGGCCACCAGCCGCCAAAGCCAGGCCAGCGCCGGGGGCAAAATATGGAAAAAGCCCACAATCCCATAGCTTGGGTTCTCACGGGTACAGGGGGGCGTACGCATGCCGAAGGAACGGATATCCACATCCACCGGCTCGTTCACCACATGCGGGATAATCTTTCTGGGGACCACCACCCGCGGGTTCGGGCAGGGCTTACCAGGTGCATCCAGCACATGGTCCCAGATCATCGCGATCCCATTCGGGGCGGCGTTGATATTCAGGAAAAGCAGCGGCTCATCGGGTTCCGCCGTCAGCCGTTCAAAGTTCAGGTCAGTGCCGTAATGATGGATGTGATTGGTGCGCACAAACCAGGCGTCTTCCGCGTCCACCACGGCCAGCTTGCCGTTATGCTGCAGGGAAGGGTGGCAAAGCGCCATATCATCTGTCACCGGGTGCAGCGCGCAGGTGCGGGGCTGTTCATGCAGCCGTTTCTCACCGGTCACGATGTTCTCGCCATAGAGCATCCGTCCGTCGTCCTCGCGGTGGGGATACTCCAACATCTCACTCTTGCCCGCCCCGCTGGCACCCTCGTGCATGAAGGTCACTTCGTTGTCATAAGGCGTCACAACCCGGACAGTGGAACAGTGTGCAGTCACCCAGCCTTCCTGCTCACCCTGGTTCAGCAAAATGCTGTAGGCGGCTTTCTTGGCGCTGGGGCCGGGGTAAAGGCAGTAGGAAAAGACCTCGTGCATGCCGGGTTGGCGGTAATGCACCACCACCTGTTTATTGTTCAAATCGGTATAGCGGAAAGTCGGTGCCACATAGATCACCGAGGCCGGGTTGAAGTCCTTGTCAACCTCCTCATAGGGCGTGATCCCCTGCAGCAAAGCCAGCCCGAAGCCAAAGAAACCGGCATTGGCCGGAGCCACCACCAGAGCATCCTTGCCCAGGCCTTTCTTCCCCGTCACATAAGCATAGAGGATCAATGGATTCTTGGTCAGCCACTCAAATGTCCGCGTGCGCAAATCCGTGAAAGGATAGCCATATACTTCCTCGAAACGCGTATGGTCTGTGGGGCCGTCATCACCGATCAACATCGCGTTTGGGTCCCGCCGGCGCATATAGGGCGAAGGGTAGTTCGCTGCGATCCCATTGCGCACCCGCACCACCGTGGCATCCACCACCTTCCCAAGATTAGGAATTTGGTAGGCCACATCAAAGGTCTTGCCGTTCTCACCACAGGAGAGTTCCAACAGCTCATCCGAAGTGCCCACAATGGTCACATCCGGATTAGCTTTGAGGATGGCAGCAAGTTCTTTGGGCGGGTTATAGCGTTTCCAGTCTCGATGTTTCATAATATCCTTTGTATATCCAGTGTGTTTATCTTGAAGGTGTTCATTTTCCTCTAATCAATCATTTCAGTAGGTCAGACTTCCGAGGCAAACGTGTTGATCTCCGGGGAGTTCACGCTCATCAGCGGTGTGATAATCTCTTCGATGCGATCCGTGGTGAATGAACGCGGCCTTTCAATCGGCTGCCCCAAGGCCCGGGCCCAAACGGCATGCGCCGTTAAGCCCAACAAGCGGCTGGCACCAAACAGCACCGTGCAGAATTCCGGTTCGATCCCATAATGATGCTGCAACGTGCCGCTGATGGCGTCCACATTTGGCCAGGGGTTATTCACCTTACCCAGTTCGCCCAGCACCTCCGGTAGCACCTCATAGACCCGTTTCACCAATTGGAACAGTGGGTCCTCCGGCATATATACTTCCGCAAAACGGTATTGCGCAGTGAAGCGGGTATCCGTCCGCCGCAGCACACCGTGACCGTAACCGGGGATCACCATACCCTGCTCGAGTGTCTCCAGGGCGAAATCCTTCAGTTCCTCCTGGCTGGGCAAGCCGCCATATTGTTCTCGTAGAGCCTGCAGCCAGCGCAGGGTTTCCTGGCTGGCCAGCCCGTGCAACGGCCCAGCAAGCGCATTCAGCCCGGCGGAAGAGGATAAATACAGGTCCGAAAGCGTCGAACTGACCAGATGCGAGGTGTGGGCACTGGCGTTGCCGCTTTCCTGGTCGGAATGCAAGGTCATAAAGAGCCGGCAGAGGTCTTTATAATCCGGGTCATCCCCTTTGCCGATCATGTGCGCGAAGTTCGCGCTCCAATCCAGGTCAGGGTCAGGGATGGCTTCCGCGCCGTCCCGATATTTCAGGTTGTAAATCGTCGCGGCCAGGGTCGGCAGGTTGGCCGTGATCTTCAGTGCATCCGCCAGCATCGGCCGCCAATATTCATTGCGGTCAATCCCTTCGTGATAGGCCTTGGCTGCCACCGATTCCGGCTGCATCGCAATGATCGCCTGGGAGAACAGCGTCATCGGGTGCGTACTGGCAGGCATCGCCTTCAGCATATCCACCACGTAACCGGGCAGTCCCTGCTCCTGCCGCCAGAGGTCTTCCACTGTCATCGCATCGTCATGGGTTGGAAACTCACCCACCAGCAGCAAATGATATAAACCACCCAGCAGGGGAAAATCCGACCCTTCCACCTTGGGCAGTTTCTGCAGCAGTTCATCCACTGAATAACCTCTGATCAATAGCCCAAGGGACGGATCAACATGGGAGATTTCGGTCACCAGGGCAAAGAGACCGCGCATGCCGCCATAAACGGAAGCAACCGTGATCTCGCCGATGGGCTTATCGCCATATTGGCGCAATAACCGTGTCAAGCGGTCATGCCAACCAGGCAATTGAGCGGCGATCCTATCTTCTATGGTGAGTTTTGATCTGGATTTTAGATCTGGATACGCTGAACTAACTTTATTTTTACGACTATTCATCATAACACCTCGCAATATTTTTTATACAGGGTTCAACCGGTAAAAGGTGGCGGCTACCGAGGCCGCCCAGGCTGAACACCCTTTCGATGTTGCTGAGGGTTATAACCAAGCAATCGGGAGACCTGCAATCCGGTTCGGATGCAGTTAGTGGAAAATTTTTCGATCTTATCCTGAGTGAAGCGCTGGGTTGGGCCGGAGATTGTCAATGCCGCGACCATTTGGCCGCGCTGATTGAAGATCGGGGCAGCCACACCGGAGGCATCCACCGTCCATTCACCGTGGCTGAGGGCATAGCCGCGTTCGAGGATCAAGGCACATTCCTCTCGCAGCTTGTCCGGGTCAGTGATCGTCATTGGCGTGAAGACCTTGCGCTCCTTGGTCTCAAAAATAAGGTCGCGCTGTTCCTCGCTCATGTAGGCGAGAAATAGCTTGCCAGCCGAACCGGCATGCAGCGGCAGATAGCGGCCCACCCGGGCAACCATCCGCACGTTTTGTTCACTCTCCAACCGTTCCACGCAGACGCGCTCCATACCTTCCAAAATATACAGGCTGATGGTCTCGCCAGTGAGGCGCTGGAGGTCATAGATGAATGGTAGGGCTACCCGTCGAACATCCACCGTGGCGGTATAGATTTCCGCCCAGGCCAGCACCTTCCCCGCGAGGGCATATTGGCGGGTTTCCATATCCTGAACCAATAGCCCCAGCTCTTTCAATGAAGCCAGGACCCGCCCGGTGGTGCTGGAAGAAATCCCCGTCATACGCGCTGCTTCCCGGACGCCCAAATAAGGTTCGTCCTTGGAAAAGCAATCTATCAATCGGATAGCATTAGACAGCGTGCTGGAGGGTTTTGTCATTGATCTCCTAACTGTCCCTTTATATGGGACAGTGTCTCATAATTAGGTGTTATCATGATTATAAAGTTGGACACAAACATCTGTCAATAACTAAAACAAGCGTTAACCCACTGTTATCATTAGGATTATCACCCTCAGGAGCAATCATGGCATCACCTTTCTTTACCCTCCCGCCTAACGGAGAATCCATCATTCTGGAAAACGGCAAGTTACAAATCCCGGATCACCCCATCATCCCCTTTATTGAGGGTGACGGCGTTGGACCGGATATCTGGCAGGCAGCCCGCCCTGTGCTGGATGAAGCAGTTCGGCTGGCCTATGCCGGCAAACGCAGCCTGGCCTGGATGGAAATCCCCGCCGGTGGCAAAGCGCTAGCCCAGCTTGGCACCCCGCTCCCCCCTGAGACAGTTAAGGCCATCGCCAGGTATCATGTCGCCATTAAAGGTCCTTTGACCACGCCTGTCGGTCAGGGATTCCGCTCGCTGAATGTCGCCCTCCGTCGGGGATTGGACCTCTTCGCCTGTGTCCGCCCAGTCCGCTGGATTCCCGGCGTCCCCACCCCCGTGCGGCAGCCGGAACTGGTCAATATGGTGATCTTCCGTGAAAACACTGAGGATATCTATGCCGGGATTGAATTCCAGGCAGGCAGCGAAGTCAATGCAGCCTTTCAAGCCTGGCTGGCGAACAATCAACCTGAGGAATTTGCCAAGATCCGTTTCCCGGAGAGTTCCGCCTTCAGCATCAAGCCCATTTCCCGCCAGGGCAGTGAGCGCCTGATCCGCGCCGCAATAAACTATGCTCTGGAACACGGCCGGAAGCGTGTCACCCTGGTGCATAAAGGCAATATCATGAAGTTCACCGAAGGGGCTTTCGCCAGCTGGGGCTATGACCTGGCAGAGCGTGAATTCGGCGATCAGGTCTATACCCAGCGCCAATTCAATCAAACCCAGTCCAGCCTGGGAGAGGAAGCAGCCGAAGCTGAGCTGCAGGCTACCCTGGCAGCCGGTAAGATCCACGTCAATGATGTGATCACCGACGCCGCCTTCGAGCAGGCCCTCACCCGACCCGCGAGCTTTGATGTGATCGCAACGATGAACCTCAACGGCGACTATCTTTCCGATGCGCTCACTGCCCAGGTGGGCGGGTTGGGGATGGCTCCCGGGGCAAACCTTAACTATGACACCCAAACCGCCCTTTTCGAGGCCACCCATGGCACCGCACCGACGCTGGCCGGCAAAAATCAGGCCAACCCCAGTTCATTGATCCTTTCCGGCCAACTGATGCTCCGCTATCTCGGCTGGCATAAAGCTGCAAACCTGGTTGAAAAAGGGCTCACGGCAGCCATCGCTGCCAAGACCGTCACTGCTGACCTCCAGCGCCTGATGCCTGAAGCAGAAACGCTATCCACCAGCGCCTTTGGGCAGGCTGTCATCAATCAAATGCAATCGTTATAGACTTTTCATGGAGACCCCTATGGTAAGCACACCCGCCAATCACACCCCCGCTTTCAACTTGCTGGATTTTGCCGGTGAACGGCTGACCCAATTACCCTTTTCCCTGCGAATCCTGCTGGAAAACGCCCTGCGTCACAGCGCCCATGATCAATCCGCCTCGCAGGCCGTGGATGCCATCCTGAACTGGCAGCCTCAGGCAAAAGACCGACCGGCGGTTCCCTTCTATCCCGCCCGTGTCCTGCTGCAGGACCTGACCGGCGTGCCATTGGTGGTGGATCTGGCCGCCATGCGCAGCGCCTATGCCCGGCTGGGAGGCGACCCGGCCGAGATCGCGCCAAAAATCCCGGTGGACCTGGTGATTGATCACTCGGTTCAGGTGGATTTCACCGGCAGCTCAGATGCTTTTTCCCGCAACATGGAACGGGAATACGAACGTAACCGTGAACGCTACCAGCTTCTGCGCTGGGCGCAGGAAGCCTTCGACAATTTCCGGGTGGTTCCACCCGGTAAAGGCATCATCCACCAGATCAACCTTGAAAGCCTGGCCAGCGTGGTGACCTCCCGTGAGGTGGATGGAGTCGAATCCGTTTTCCCCGACACCCTCGTCGGCACCGATTCGCATACGCCCATGATCAACGGACTGGGCGTGCTGGGCTGGGGTGTAGGCGGCATTGAAGCCATCGCCGCTTTGCTGGGGAAGTCCCTTGAAGTGGTTCTGCCGGATGTGATCGGCCTTGAACTGATAGGCGCACTCCCCACCGGAGCAACACCTACCGATCTGACCCTGACCATCGTGGAACGCCTGCGGCAGGAGGGTGTGGTCGGCAAATTCATCGAATGTTTTGGAGATGGATTGGATACCATCTCCATCCCCGACCGGGCCATGATCGCCAACATGTCCCCCGAGAGCGGCGCCACAGTGACCCTCTTCCCGGTGGATCGGTGGACTCTGGATTATCTTCGACTGACTGGACGAAGCCCGGAGAACGTGGCACGGGTGGAAAGCTATTGCCAAACTCAGGGCTTGTTCCGCCAAACCGGTGACCCGGCGCCGCGCTTCACTAAGGTCATCCAAGTCAACCTGACCGATGTACAGCCCAGTGTCGCCGGGCCATTCCGCCCCAATGAACGAGTCACGATTCCCAACCTCAAGGCGGACTTTGAAGCCCATCTTGCCCGCGCAAAGATGGACAAAGGTTTTGGCCTGCATCCTGGGACCGATAAAGCGGAAGTGCCAGTTAAAATCGGAGATGAAACATACACAATAAATCATGGCTCACTGCTGATCGCCGCGATCACCTCCTGTACCAATACATCCAACCCCACCGTAATGCTCAGCGCAGGGGTCATGGCAAAAAGGGCACTCGAACGTGGATTAACCGTTAGCCCTATTGTTAAATGTTCATTGATGCCGGGATCCCGTGTAGTGACTGCTTATCTGCAAAAAGCGGGTCTGCTTGATTCGCTTGATAAATTGGGGTTCACCCTGGCAGGCTATGGCTGCGGCAGCTGCATCGGCAATTCTGGTCCGCTGCACCCCCGGGTTACCCGAGCCGTGCGAGATTCCAATCTAGTGACAACCAGCATCTCCTCCGGTAATCGTAACTTTGAAGGCCGCATCCATCCTCTGACCCGCGCCAATTATCTGGCTTCACCACCATTGGTGGTGGCTTATGCTCTGGCCGGCACGGTGGATATTGACCTTGAAACCGAACCTCTGGGAACGGATCAGAACGGGCAGCCGGTTTTCCTGAAAGAGCTGCTGCCGGAGGAATCCGAAATCAAGGCCTTAATGAAAGCCATCCAGCCGGAACTCTACCAGCAGATCTATGCCGACTTATTCACCGGTGACGCCAAATGGCAATCGGTTACACCAGGTGAGCCTTCCGCCCTGTTCCCCTGGGATCCACAATCAAGCTACATCAAAGAGCCACCTTATTTTGAAAATTTCACGCTCACCGAGACCCTTCCCCCGCTAGACGACATCCTGGGGGCGCGGGTACTGGCCCTGTTGGGCGATTCGGTCACCACTGACCACATCTCCCCCGCCGGGGCGATCCCTGCCGATAGTGCTGCAGGATGGTATCTCTATGACTTGCGAATTGCAGATAAGGATTTCAATTCTTTTGGGGCTCGACGCGGCAATGACCAGGTGATGGTACGCGGTACTTTTGCCAACATCCGCCTGCGCAACCGACTGACCCCTGAAAAAGAAGGCGGTTACACCCGCTTACTGCCGGATGGCAAGATCATGACGATCTTTGAGGCTTCCCAGGCCTACCAGCAAAGGCAGACGCCCCTGATCGTGATTGCCGGAAAGGAGTATGGCACCGGCTCCAGCCGGGATTGGGCCGCGAAGGGGCCGCTGCTCTTGGGCGTGCGGGCAGTGATCGCCGAATCCTATGAGCGGATCCACCGCTCCAACCTGGTCGGGATGGGAATTCTGCCGCTGCAATTCGAAGCAGGCCAAAACGCTGTTACCCTGGGCTTGACCGGTGAGGAAAAATACACAATTAGTGGCTTGTCGGAATTAGCCCCTCATGCCGTTTGTACAGTCCAGGCGGAAAGGTCAGATGGCAAGGTGATCGAGTTCACCGTGATCGCCCGCGTGGACACCCCCGCAGAGGTTGACCGGATCCGCACCGGTGGGATCATGCAGGAAGCCCTTAACGAAGCCTAAATTCAAACCTTGGCCTTCTCCATGAAGGTTTTCAATCGATCATAGTCCCCCGGCAGGTCCATATCCATTCCAAATCCTGCCTCGGGGATGATCACACTCTTGATTCGGATGCCAAAGGCAGTCCCAAGGGCTCGTTCACCATCCGCAAGGGTTGCCAGCCCCAGGCTGTATTTTGCCAACAATCCCCAGGAGTTAGGTTTCCGGCCGATTAATTTCAGCATAGGCCCCAGACTGATATTTTTCTTTTGGCGGTTGATCTTGCGGCGGCGCTGGTTCAAGTTGCCAATTAAGGTCTCCTGCACCCGGATCATGTGCGGACTGAGCGCATAGAGTTCACCGGCGATCACCTGATGATCCCGGAAACGGGCAACTACCCGCCCCGAGCCAGGGAAAGCTGCCTCCATCACGTCCTCCGGCACCAACCCGACCACGAAATCCATCCCAGGATGATAAGTCAGCCCCTGCATGAACAGGTCCACCTGTTCCTTTTTCACGCCCGGCGCATCACAGGAACTGATCGCAATCATCTCCGGGCTTTCACCCTGCGCTTCCAGATAAGACAAGCCCTGAACAAATTTCTCAGACACGTTGGCTGTTGATTTAACCGGTATAAAGGAAACCGGTACATCCGGCGTGATATCCTCCTCGGCGAGGCCAAGCAGGTAGATCTTTTCAACATAGGGGGATTGAGCCAGGGCTTCCAGCTGCCATTCGATCAGCCGCTTGCCCAGAAATGGCAGCATGGCTTTGGACTTGTATTTCCCCTCCGGGTCCAGCTCGATCATCATTTTTCGACGGGTGGCATCCCGCCCACACATCATAAAGACCGGATATTTCTTGAATGCAGTTGTCTGAGACATATAAGCCTCCTTAATCCAAGCGACAGGCAACACCCAAATTTGTTTGTTAACCCCTCGGTCTATACCTTCATTATACGCTCAATCTACGCATCCCTTCCTTCCCTGCTATAATCGAATTGAGGAGCCCGCCATGCCCAATCTCTCCATCCAGGAATTCCTTCCCCAAGCGATCCGTTATCTGCAGGAAGCCCAGCCAGAGGGCATCCCAGATTGGGGCGCGGACCAACCCTTTGAGGTCAGCCCCCTGGCGCAAGGGGAATACAACCTCAATTTCCTGGTGCGGCAGGGTAAAACTCAATGGGTACTGCGGGTAAATTCCCGCTCTGAGATCGGGCTTTCCAACGCTGAGCAGATAAGCTATGAATATCAGACCCTCAAGCTGCTGGCACCGATAAACGTCGCCCCCCAACCCTATTTTGTGGATGCCAGCCTAACCCATCTCCCCCACGGCGTGCTGGGAATGGCCTACTGCTCCGGTGACTTTCTGGTTTATCAACGCGACCTGGTGCCCGCCGCCCGGTTGATGGCGCGCTATCACCAACTCGCAGTTCCCGAAGCGCAGAACCACCTCCGCCGGGAGGAATACCCCCTAACCCAAACCTACAACCACTGCCGGCAAATGGCGCAAGTCTACCTTGAGTCGGAACTGGCAAACCTGGAGCTGAGCATCTATTTGCGAGAGGTGCTGGATTGGGCCGAGGAAGCCCGCCACCGCGAGGACTATTTTTTACACGCCCCCTGGCAGTGCCTGATCAACACCGAAGTGAACAACACCAACTGGATCGTGGACCGCACAAACGGCGCCATCCATCTGGTAGATTGGGACAAGCCGATGTGGGGCGATCCCTCTCATGACCTGTCGCATTTCCGCGTGCCCACCACCACGCTTTGGAAAACGGATTACCGCCTTTCACCCGAGGACATCAAGCAGTTGATGACCGCCTACAAGGATGCCATCGCTGACCCCCACCTGCGGAATACGATTGAAGAGCGCACCCGCCTACGGGACCCTTTCAACTGTCTGCGCGCCATCACCTGGAGCGCAATGGCCTGGGTGCAGTACCAGCGGGATGAGCACCTGGTAAAAAATGCGGACACCTTCCGTAAATTGGATCTTTATACAAATTTAGAATTCGTGCGAAGCATCTTTGATCCGTATTTACATTCCTAACCTTCTCACTAACCGAGTTTATATATCGCGAAGTCAATGATATGTTTTATTCGTCCAATACTGACAGTCAAGAATAATTTTGCCATCGCTTCGGATGCTCCCCGCAGTAACAATGCACATTGTAGGTCACGCTTCCAGCGTGACAATTTAATTTGTACCACTCACGCCGTGTTTCACAGCAAACATAAAGCATTCCAATATCAAAGAATCGTCATGCAGGTTCGACCTTCGGTCTCACCATGCATGACCTACAAATTCTAAAATATTACGATACGAATCGGTTTGTCATTGCGAGGAACGAAGCAATCTCCTGAATGTTAGGATCTTCATCAAGGATTGCTTCGCGAAGCTCGCAATGACAAAATGTAGAAAACACAATAAGGTCGTTCTGAGGTTGGTGGGCTTCCTCGGCCAGGCCATGGTTATTATCGCTGATAACATGCCGGAAGAATAAAAACACTCATTCGTTTGTCATTGCGAGGAACGAAGCAATCTCCTGAATGGTAGGATCTTCATCAAGGATTGCTTCGCGAAGCTCGCAATGACAAAATGTAGAAAACACAATAAGGTCGTTCTGGGGTTGGCGGACTTCCTCGGCCAGGCCATGGTTATTTATGCTGATAACATGCCGGAAGAATAAAAACCCTCATTTGTTTGTCATTGCGAGGAACGAAGCAATCTCCGTAATGTTTCGATCTTTATCCAGGATTGCTTCGCGAAGCTCGCAATGACAAAATGTAGAAAACACAATAAGGTCGTTCTGGGGTTGGTGGGCTTCCTCGGCCAGGCCATGGTTATTATCGCTGATAACATGCCGGAAGAATAAAAACCCTCATTATCTTGTCATTGCGAGGAACGAAGCAATCTCCTGAATGGTAGGATCTTCATCAAGGATTGCTTCGCGAAGCTCGCAATGACAAAATGTAGAAAACACAATAAGGTCGTTCTGGGGTTGGCGGACTTCCTCGGCCAGGCCAGGGTTATTTATGCTGATAACATGCCGGAAGAATAAAAACGCTCATTATCTTGTCATTGCGAGGAACGAAGCAATCTCCTGAATGGTAGGATCTTCATCAAGGATTGCTTCGCGAAGCTCGCAATGACAAAATGTAGGTCATGTGGAGCGAAGCCCACGTGACAACAAAAAAACGCCGGAGAAAACCTCTGGCGTTTTATCTTCATTTTCTTTATGTTACCCGGCTGCGGCTTCCAGCTTGGCGATCCCGGCTTCCACCCGCTTGAGAGTCTCTTTTCGACCAAGGATCTCAGCCAAAGCTGTTGCGCCACCCGGTGTGGTGGGCACGCCCGAAAGTGCGGTCCGGATCGGCCACATCACCGTCCCGGTCTTGAAGCCGTTTTCCTTGCCGAACTGCTTCAACATCTGGAACAGGTTGTCATTATCAAAAGTCTTGATATCCGCCAGCAAAGGCAGCACGCCTTTGAGCACCGACAGACTGCTCGTCTGGTCGGATTTGGATTTGTCGTGGGTATAAAGGTCCACGTCATATTCCGGCACCTCAACGAAGAAGGCCACCATCTCGGGGATATCGGTCAACTTCTCCGTTCGCACCTGCAATAATCCGCTGATCTTCAGCCTATCATAAGCGGAAAGCTCCGGTGGATAATAGGTGGAGACTAACTCGTGAAAGGCTTCCAACGAAAGCGCACGGACATGCTCACCATTCAGCCAGGTCAGCTTATCAAATGAGAATGCGGCGCTGGACTTATTGATCCGGTCAATGGAGAAGACCTCTTCCAGTTCTGCCAGGGTGAAGAATTCCTGATCATTCCCCGGGCTCCAACCCAGCAGCGCGATGTAATTGACAATCGCTTCAGGCAGATAACCCATCTTGACCAAATCCTCAAAGGAAGGATCGCCCAGCCGCTTGCTGAACTTAGTGCCATCTTCCTTGATGATCAAGGGCAAATGGACATACTCAGGGATTTCCCAGCCGAAATTCTGATAGAGCAGGTTGTACTTCGGTGTGGAGGAAAGATATTCCTGCCCGCGCATCACATGCGAGATCGCCATCAGGTGGTCATCCACCACATTGGCGAAGTTATAAGTCGGGAAGCCGTCCGATTTCAACAGGACCTGATCGTCCAGTTGGGCATTCTCGATGGTGATCTCACCATAGACATGGTCCACAAAAGTGGTGCTGCCCTCATCCGGGATACGCTGGCGGATCACGTAGGATTCACCTGCGGCCGTCTTCTCTTCGATTTGCTCAGGGGTCAGCAGCCGGCAGGGGTCCCGACGGGCAAGTTTATCCTCGCCCTCAGGCTGATCTTCCTTCTTGCAGAAACAGCGGTAAGCCGCACCCATGTCCAACAGTTCCTGGGCATATTGCTTATAGAGCGGCAGACGGTCCGATTGGATATAGGGGCCATAACCACCATCCTTATCGGGGCCTTCATCGTAGTCCAAGCCAGCCAAAGCCAGACCTTTATAGATTGCGGCAACAGCCTCAGGGATGTTGCGAACCTGATCGGTGTCTTCAATTCGTAAAATAAAAACGCCGCCATTACGACGCGCGGTCAGATAGGCATAAAGTGCCGTTCGCAAATTGCCGATGTGCATATAACCCGTTGGGCTGGGCGCAAATCGTGTTCGTACCATAGAAATAAAATACCTTTCCTACATATTAATATTCAAACGTATCTTCAGTAGCAAAATCGTACCACAAACAGAGGAGACCTACCATTGCTCCAGCAAGGTTTGTGGAATTATGTAGATCTTGACATTACCTTGGGCGAACCCAAGATCAAGATTCTGTTCAAATTTAGCCGGATTGATGGCATAGGCACTGTTTTCCAGCGAGCCAACAAAGATATAGCGGATGTCATAAAGCCGGATAATGCTCAAAGCCGTTTCCCAATCCGCGGTTTCATAAAGGGTACGGATATCCGCTTCCCGGTTACCCACTTCATCATAACTACCGCGCCATTGGCCCTCATGCCCCGGCCATCCCAGCACGGTCGGCTGACCGGAGAAAGTTGCCACCCGCGCATAGGAGGAATACTGCCCGCCTACCGCCTCGGCCACAGCGCCCTGTTCTGCCTCTTCAAGCCAATCAATCGCAGCCGCCTCGTCCGGCTGATAGAGCGCCCAATAGGCGCTGGCATCCAGTGTGAATCCTGTGCCAAAGTTGAAATTATCCGTCTTATCCGGATATGCGAAAACAGAGAAGGACAATCCCATCGCGATTAACAGCACAATCACGATTCTCGACACCCAGGAACCCTTCCTGAGAAGCACCACCGAAGCATAAGCCGCTGCCAACGACCACAACATCCAGGCCTGATAATAGAACTTGAAGATGGTGTTCATCCGGGTCCCAAAATTATCCCGGAGGTAAATAAATTCAGGCGCCAGCACCATCAGACCGCCTAAAACAACCATCAGAAGCACGAACCCGATCGGTCCCTGTTCCTGCTGTTCCTCTTCCGAATCGTTTTTCTGCATTCTCCCGATCAAGAAAGCCAGGCCAATCACCAGCAATGTCACAATAGTGAGCAGACCGAACCCATATTTCAGGCGATGAACCAGTGCCGCCGTAAACAAGCCCAAAACGGAGGACTGACCCTGCTGTACGATCAACTGCTGGCCAAAGTCTGTCCAATAAATCCCTAAAGCTATGGTCACCACGAGCACTGACAATAGCAGGCTCAGTACCCCAACCAAGAACACGCTCCAGAGCCAGTTAGCTCGCGCGCCTTTACGCCAAATCCGACCGATGAAGAGGAATATCGGGATTAATAGCGTTCCGAACATCACCCAGAGATACAGGCCGCGGGTTGGATTATACACATTTGGCAGGATACCGCCTGCCTGGGATTGGAAACTAACCAGGAAGGGCAGATTAAGAATGAAGGACAATACGCCCAGCGGAATCGTCAGGGTCAACACTTCCCCGATCCGTTCGCCTGCCCAGCCCTTAACTTTCACCTGGCGGAGCAGGAATGCCCCGACCAGCAAGCTGAAATACACCGGCAGGTCCCAGGTATTCATGAAGATGATCCCGCCGACCAGAATGGCACTAACAAAGAACAGATCCCATTTAAAGGGAATGGGCAGCCCAAATAGGCTAATTGGTTTATCCTCATCCATTGCACCCTGGTAAATATTCAAAGCCAGGTTGATGACCAGCATCACAAAGGGCATCACCAGCACATGTGGGTGCAGGTCACCCAGCACATAAGAAAAAGCCGGGAATTCATCAATGGGTGATAACGGGCTGACCACGCCCATCAAATCAATATCCTGCAACACTCGGGAGGACTGCCACCACCACCAAAACCGATGCGGGATTAATTGCAGCGGTTCACTGGGTGGGTTCAGCAGGGCTTCAATGTTGATCCACTGCCAGAAACGTGAGGTCCCCGTGGCCAGGTCCCAACCCACACCCATTTGGTGCAGCATTTCCAGGACCACTTCCAGGTTACCCACCAGCAGCAGAAAGATCGGTCCGAGTAGAGCCCAACCGATCACATTTTTAAACCCTTTATCCGTCTTTTGGAGTGCGGAAAGCAGGTCATAAAGCACGCCATAGGCCCCCACAGAGCTCAGGGCGAAAACGGCACTTAACATCAGGTTGAAGGCAACGCCCCCACTGGTGGCCGTGACCTTGGCGAGCATGGCGGCGATGATATAGCCAAAATGATAATAAGAGATGGCATAGCCGGAAAGCCAGGGGTCATGCGGCGGGAAGGTCTCAGAATGGAGGATGGCATTAATGAAAGCCAGTTCCATTGGCTTCTCTGTGCCGGAAGCCGCCGGGTTGGCGGCCCGAACGACCACCATGAAACCGAAAGCCAGCAGGAAGACCAGTTCCGTCACCAGGATCAGCCGCCAATGGCCCTTAACCCAGGCCCAGATCTCCGTCCATCGCCCCCACCCGGACCTGACCGAGATGCCCACCAGCAGCGCCAACACCAACAAAATGGCGCCGGATTGATTCTGCAGGAGGCCCAAACTTGCCAGCAGCCAGAAAGCGAATCCCCAGAGGATCAGCCCCAGAATGCGGCTAATGGCATAGCCGCGGTCCGCCACCTTGCGGAACAGCCGAAATGTGAGGGGAAAGGTCAGCCAGCCGAGGACGACCAGCAAAAGATACCAAAAGATGATTTGCCAAATCATGCCCATATCCTTGATCGGTGTGTTTGTTTATAATTACCTCAAAACAGGCACCCACCTGAAGAGTGGTTTCATTATAACAAGATCCCCCTAATTCTATCCCTTTTGGCATGCAGGATGCACCATTAATTATTTCCGGGAACTCCCGAAGCATTCTGGACGTTAATGCCAGTAGAATATAATCTAACTGAGGATAAATTATGCAGACTGCCCAACCGGCCCAGAGCCGCGCCAAATCAAATATTCCCACCGGCAGCCGACGCCGGTCGCACCAACGACCCGGGCCGGCACTTTGGGTTGTTCTGGGCGCGCTGGTAGTCTTGATCCCGCTTGTGCTGATCTGCTGCGCGATCATCACCTTCCAGGTCATGCAGTGGAACCTCCCCGGTGTGACGATCTTTGACCAGTCAGTCGGGATGATGTCCTATGATGACACCGTGGAATGGATTGACAGCTACTGGAACCAGGCCCGTCTGATCACCCTTCAAAACCCTGACGATCCGGATTTCAGCTATATCGTCATCCCCGCTGACCTGGGCTATTGGGTGGATCCAACGGCCACTGCCGATGCCGCCTATGCCATTGGCCGGGATTCAACGCCTTTTGAAGAAATCACCGCTGCGCTCTGGGGTCAGCCCCAGACCGTCCTGCCGGTGATGTATTTTGATGAGTCTCTGGCCCGCCAAACCCTGGAAACCCTCTCCACCGATCTGACCATCCCAGCCACAGAAGCCTCCGTCGCCTACCAGGATGGCGAATGGGTTGCAGTGGGCGGCGCCACCGGACAGGGACTGGATCTGGATGCCACGCTTCAAAACGTCTATGTCAACGCCTTTCCCATCCTGCTCACACAATCCGTTGCGCTGACCATGCAGGAGACACCTCCCGCGATCAGCGACCTCACACCTGTCATTGGTGAGATTGAAGCCCTCATATCACAGGACCTGACCCTGACAGCTTATGACCCGATCACCGATGACCGTACGGTTTGGTCCGTGCCAGCCGAAATCAAGCGCAACTGGGTTGCGGTCGATCCGGTCAGCTATGCAATCTCTCTGGATATTGACCCGGATGACTTGCCGGCCCTTTTGGATAATTGGAAAGAATCCCTCAGCGAGGATGCCTCGCTTTCTTTTGATGTGAACCCCAGCGAAATCGTCGAAGATTGGCAAAACGGTCTGGACCCGATCGTGATCGTCCAGCATGCCCCCACCACCTACCGTGTGAGTGCCGGAGAAAGCCTCTGGGCGATCTCCCTCAAGCTGGGTATGCCGATGTGGCGCATCATGGATGCCAACGAAGGCCTGACCACCTCCAACATCGAGGCCGGCATGCTGCTAACCATCCCCTCCAAGAATGACCTGCTCCCGCTGCCGGTGATCCCTAATAAACGCATCGTCGTGGTTATCAGCAGCCAGCGGATGACGGTCTATGAAGATGGCGAAGTTCGCAATATCTATGTCGTCAGCACCGGCATTGCCAGCTCCCCCACCATGGCGGGGGTCTTCCAGGTGCAAACCCACGAGATTAATGCTTACGCCTCCAATTGGGACCTCTATATGCCGCATTTTATGGGCATCTATGAAGCCTGGCCGGGCTTTATGAACGGTATCCATGGCCTGCCCCTGCTCTCCAGCGGCACCCGCCTCTGGGCCAGCTCCCTGGGCTCCCCGGCCTCCTATGGCTGCATCATCCTAGACCTGGGTGCTGCCGAAGACCTCTATGATTGGGCTGAGGATGGCGTGGTCATCGAAATTACACCTTAATCTCAAAATTCCTTTTTTCATAGGATTGGAATACAACTTGCACTAGATTCTCATAGATTTTGTTCTGTTTTAATGTGGAAAAAAGTCGATCATGAGAATTTACCTTGCAGGAATAGCCGAACTTTTCGCCAACGCCCCCGCTGCGATGATCAGCCATCTGATCGCGGGGCTTTCTTTGGCGTTGCTCGCCTGCCTGATGCTCCTCCAGTTCAATAAAACGGCTCAACCCAACCAACACCGCCGGATGGCGGTTGGCGCTGGGCTTTTATTAATGCTGCAGATCGTCCAGATGGCTTTCACGGCGTTCTATCTGAAAAAGATCGCCCTCTCCGCCGCCTCCATTGGGCTGGTAGATCACCTGGTGATCACCCTGACAGCGATCTGGGTGGCCTGGCTGCTGCTGGGCAGGCAACAATCCCGCAAAGCCAACCGCACCACCGCCCTGTTGAGTCTGGCAGCCCTGTTTATGACCACTCTGTCAATTCTGCTCACCTTGCTCCTACCCGGCTTGCAGGCTGAAACCGGTAATATTCTAAATCTGCTCTGGTATCTGGGCAACTTTTTGATCCTTGTAACGGCCCTGGTCCTGCTCGCTGTCCGCCGCCCTGCCAACTGGGGAATCGGTATCCTGATCCTTGCAGCCCTCACCCTCTGTCTGGGATTGCAGATTGTGACTGTTGGCAATCAATTCGGTGTGATGGGGTTGATCCGCCTTGCCCAGGCGACCAGCCTGCCCTGGTTATTAGTCCTTGCCGCAAAATCGGATAAACAGCCAATGACCCCTGAGTCCACAACCAGTGATGAAGTGGATGAATCCAAACCGGTGGATACCAAACCGGAGCTCATCAAGCAGCTGCTCGAGATCAACCTAAGCGCCTCTTATGAAGAGAAAATCAAAGCCATCATCCGGGCCCTCAGCCTGAGTGTTGTCTCCGATATCTGCTACCTGGTTCGTCTAACCCCCGATAATGAGACCGTTGAACTGCTGACAGGCTATGACTTAATCCGCGAGATCACCCTCCCCGGCGCCATCCTGCAACCCCAACAGATCCTGCACATCATGGATGCCTGGACGGAAAAACTCACCCTGAACCTTACCGACACCAAAGGTGACCTGCGGGATGCTGATACACTGACCTTGCTGTTGAAATATCACCGCATCGGCAGCCTGTTGGCCTTTCCCCTCTTTTTTGCTGACCAGCCTACCTTGGGCGGTCTGGTCCTGCTCTCCCCCTACACCAGCAAACGCTGGGGGGAGGAAACGATCCAACTCTTGGAAAAAGTTCGCTCAACTCTGACGGAAGTCCTCTTTGGGCCTGACCCGCTTGAGGAGTTACGCCTGGAAAATGAACACCAACAGGGTCTGATCGTTGAACTCAGACAAACCAGTGATCAGATGACTCTCGAACTTCAGGGAAAGGAAAAGACCCTGGAAACACTTCAATCAACCATGCAGCAGCTAAAAGCCCGCTACCAACTGGAAAAATACGAAACCGTTCAGCAAATGGACGCCATGCTGAGCGAACTGGAAACGCTGAAAGGGAAATCCTCCCAGCAATGGGACGGCAAACAACAGTTGGAACAAATCCAGGCGGAAATCCGTCAATTCTCCCAGGAGAGGGAAGAACTTCGCACGTCCCTGTCCCGGGCCAACGCCCGCATCCAGCACCTCGAGAACCAGGCCGGGCAGACCGGCCCGATCCGGCTCTCAACCGATAACCAGATCATCAGCCTGGATTCCGTGGCCGCCAACGCCCGTCTGCAGACCTCCATTCGGTTGGCTCAGACCGGTGTCAATCTGGTGATTAACAATCCCGACGGCCGCCAAATGGTCAAGACCGACCCCGAACTAGTGGGGACGATCCTCAAAGGTCTGATCGACAACGCCATCGCCGCCTCACCGGTCGGAAGCGTGATCGAACTCAGCCAATCCCTTTCACTCGAAACTGGGATGCTGATTGCAGAGGTGACCGATCACGGCGAGGGGCTCACACCCGAGGAACAGTCCGCCCTTTTCAGCGCCGGCCAAATGCTCATCCCAGGCATTGGTGACCTGGCAGCCATTCGCACCGCGATCCGGGCGATCCGAATCCTTAATGGCAAGATTTGGTTGAGCAGCAAGAAAAATGACCATACAACATTCCGCATACAACTGCCGATTCGGATCATTGATTAAACCGAATCACCATCGGCTATAATTTGTAGGAGGAATTTAGATGCCTTCCTATAAAAACCAATCATTTGGATAAATATCATGCGCTCACAACAGACACAAGCAAATCGAGTATCCCGGACAAATTCGCGGTCCAACCCAAAACAGAAGGCTGATCCCCGCCGCCACAGAAGGCAGCCGCCCAAACCATTAGAAGTCGTGGCCGTTGTTATTTTATTGTCCCTGATCTGCGTCCTGGGCTTTATTCTGATTAGCGGCTTCATTGCCAGCCTGAACCCCTCCTCGGTTGCAGCTTCATCAAGCCCAACTCAGAACCCCGTCGCAGCCCTGCCGACTGCCACACCTTTCCAACCTGGTGAGGGTGGCGAACAGGCGAACCTTCCCAGCGAAGGCGATCAGACGGGCGAAGTCCTCCCGTCGCCCACCCCCACGGAAGATATCCTCGAAAAACCTGAAGGGCAGATCAATATCCTGCTCCTTGGCTCGGATATCCGCCCGGATGATGGCGGCTTCCGCACCGATGTCATCATGTGGGTTTCGTTGAACCCCGCAGATGAATATGTCAGCATTATCTCCTTCCCCCGGGACCTGTTCGTGAGCATTCCTGGCTGGGGCAGCAACCGGATCAACACCGCCTTCCAATATGGCGGCTTTGAACTGCTGGCCGACACCTTCGAAGTCAATTTTGGCATCCGGCCGGATTATTACGTGATGGTCGATTTCAATGGCTTCAAAGCGGTGATCAACGATCTGGGCGGCATTGATGTCTATGCGGCCTATAACCTCTCCGACACCTGCGCCACTTGGATCAATGCCAGCGGCTATTGCAGTGTTGGACCCGGCTTGGTCCATATGAACGGCGAGGTCGCTCTCTGGTATGCTCGTTCCCGTCACACCACCAGTGATATCGACCGCGCCCGCCGGGCACAGGAAGTGGGCGAAGCGATCTTCAGCCGAATGGTCAGCCTGGACGCCCTGGTGCGGGCACCGGAACTCTTCAACTCTTATATCAATTATGTCCAGACGGATATCGGCCTGAGTGAAGTCGTCTCCCTGCTGCCATTTGCCAGCAAGATCAACGAGAACGGCGACATCCGCAATTACGTTGTGAATTACAACTATGCCTATGACTGGACGACCACTGCCGGTGCGCAGGTGCTGGTCCCGGATTATTACGCAATTGAGTCCCTGCTGATTGAAGCGCTCAGTCTGCGGTAACCCCCACAAACATTCTTTTAAACCAATCCCCAGCCTCTGAGGTTGGGGATTTTTCTTTTAAAGCCTGTCCGGCTACCAACTGAGATTATGATGGAGGAAATGTTTGACATTGATTGGGGTTTGATTTAAACTAAGAGCAGAAATTCGACTACACGAACCTACTTAACCGGGAGGTCCTATGTCCCAACAGCCAGCAGAACCCAAGGGCACACCAGCCCATCTGACCGAAAAATCCATGCTCCAGCCTGCCATCCAGGCCTGGAAGTTCTATCTGAATGACCAGGGGCGTTCACCGTACACTGTCAAGGCATTCATCGCCGACCTAAATCTGCTGGATTCATTCCTCCCACCTGACAAATCCCTGGGCGACATCACCCTCAAGGACCTGCAGGAATTCACCAACTGGTTAGAAAATGAACGCGGCGTGCCCTGCAGCCCCAAGAGCCTTGCCCGGCGGATCACCTCCCTTAAAAGTTTCTTCCGCTGGCTGCAGCACAGCGGCGTGGTCATTATGGACCCAGCCGACAGGCTCGTGCAGCACTCCGTATCCAGCCCCCTCCCCTTGGTCATGACCCGCGAGGAAGTGGCTAAGGCGTTGGAAACCGCCCAATCCTTCCGTGAAGCGGAAGAACCGGATGCCCGGCCTTATGTTCTATTGAAGTTATTGCTGGAAACCGCTGTGAAGAAGGGTGAATGCCAGGCCATCGGCTTGAATCACCTCTCCGTGGAAGACCCGGAAAAACCCTTCGTGTTCATCCGCTATACCAACCCGCGCTATCGCTATAAGGAACGCAAGCTGGACCTTTCCAAGGAATGGCTTGAGGCCTTTGAGGAATATACCGATCAATACCAGCCGGAAGAACGCCTCTTCCCCTGGACTTCCCGGCGGCTTGAATACATCCTGGAAGACATCACCGAAGCCGGTGCTTTCGAAAATCGGATTTCCTTTGATATGCTACGCTGGACTTCAGCCCTGATGGATCTGGTGGATGGCGTTGAACCAGACAAGATCCGCCAGAAACTGGGCGTCTCCAAGATCCAGTTCCGTGAGGTACGCCGCAAATTGCGCCAACTGGCCAAACAGCAGGGCTTCAATGTACCTGACCCTGACGAAGACTCAGATTAGACCCCCAAAAACCTTAAAACAGAAACCCCGGCTCATCTTGATGTCGGGGTTTTTATTGCCTTTATTTCAATTCTGTTCGGGTCAACTGCAAACACATGATCCGTTTGGTGTCCGATCTAACCTTATAGGGTTCAGCTGGCCGCAGCCCCGCCACCCAGGCCACCCCCCATTCGGTGCAGACCAGCGGCCACCTGTCCCGCAGGTGCTTGGGCACCTTCTCGTTAGTAAAGAAGTCAGTCAATTTTTGTGAGTGATCTTCCATTCCCAAAGGCTGCCAGGTTTCACCGGGCTGCTTTCCCCGAACGATTAACGGCAGGACAACCGCCTCGGCATCCAGCCAGGTGTCATCCGCAGGCAGGTTTCGCAATGCATCGAAATCAACCTCAGAATCAAGCGCTCGATCCGTCAGCGTTATGGTCCAGCCATTGGAGAGTTCCACTGCCTCACCCTGTATAAGTTGCACCTCGAAATCGGGTTGCGGCAGCAAAGGCAGATCATCATCGGGCAGTGGCGCGGACCAGGTCGTCACGATCAGTCGCTCACCCAGCGCCACCAGGTTCAACTTGGCAGCCAGGTCCATCTGCCGGCTCGCTGAAGGGTCCTTGACAAACGCCAGCCCCCTTTCAATCACCTCAAAGCCAATATCGCGCAGGTCCGGCCGTAATAATGCCACTGCACGGCGCAGCAAACGACGTTGAAGGGCTTTTTCCAATCGGATGAAAGTGCGTAAATTCAGAACAACTCGATCCGGGGTGTTTTCCATGTAGCACGAAGCCCAGGCCTCATCCGCCAGATTCGTCAGCAGATGATCTTCCTCCCCCAACACATTCGCCATCCGCTGCACCACTTCCTTAAAGCGGGGGTTGATTTCCGTCAATTCCGGGATCAGTTCATGCCGAAGTTGGTTGCGGAAATAGGTCGTATCCGTATTGCTCAAATCCTCCCGCGGCACCCAATCAATCTCATTAATATAGACTTCAATATCCTCCCGCCAAATATCCAATAGCGGCCGAACTAATGGGATATTCGCATCCCAGATCGGTAAAACCCGCCGGTAAGGCATCCCGGAAAGACCGGATAGGGCCGCCCCACGCAAGAAATGCATCAGCACCGTCTCCACCTGGTCATCCGCGTGATGGGCTACAGCCACCGCCTGCGCATTGGATAAGCGGGCCTGCTCAAACAAAAAGCGATAACGCACATTGCGCGCAGCCTCCTCAAGAGAGAGCTTCTCCTTTGCCGACACTTCTCGAACATCCACCCGATCCGAGACGAAGGGCACACCCAGCTCAGCCGCTTTATGCCGGACAAAATCCGCATCCGCCGCCGATTCAAGGCGCAGGGCATGATCCAAATGGGCCACTACCATGAGATAACCCAGGCGGTGCAGGCCGTCCATCAATGCCAGACTGTCTGCACCGCCGGAGACACCCACCACAATCGGTCGATCTCGATCCAGCAGACATTTTTCTCGCGCGGTTTGTTTGATGATTGAGAGGAACATACCCAAATTATAGCACTCCCTATTTAGCGGGACCTCAAATGCGGTATACTTCCATCGTTGGCAGAAAGAGATGGGATGAACAGGTTATTGATTGGTTTGACAGGGAACATCGCCACCGGTAAGAGCGTCGTTCGGCGCATGCTGGTCAATCATGGCGCTCTGGGCCTGGATGCCGACCTGATCGCCCACCGGACGCAATACCCTGGCGGGAAAGCTTATCAAGGTATTATCAGCACTTTCGGTCCTGAAATCCTCACACCTGAAAAAGAAATCTCACGCGCTAAACTCGGGGAAATTGTCTTCGCGAATCCTGATCGACTCGCCGCGCTGGAAGCCCTTGTGCACCCAGCCGTCACAGCCGATATCGAGGAACAGATTGAACGAGCAACCCTCCCGATCGTGGTGATCGAAGCGATCAAGCTATTCGAATCACCCCTGGCCGGGCTATGTCAATCCATCTGGATCAGTCAGGCTTCCCCCGAACATCAAATGGAACGGCTCTTGCACGCCAGACATATGCCAGAAGAGCTGGCCCGCCAACGGATTGAAGCCCAACCGCCCCAGGCAGAGAAACGCCAGAGGGCAAACGTTGTTATTAACACAGAAGGTGAATTTAAGCAGACCTGGCAGCAGGTCCATCAGGCGCTTAATGATACAATTCAATCAGAAGGCGTTCAACCCACTCCGTACATTAATATCGATCAGAAAATCAACGTTTATCCGGCGGGTGCCGTCCCTCCGGTGGCAATGGAAGCCTTTTGGCAAAGCAACTCCGGTAAAGCATTGGATAACCTTTATGAACAGTTGGCATTCAACGTCGTTCAGGTCCTCATGGTTCAGGATCATATCGCCGGGATGCTCATTTGTGAGGATTGGAATTTCACCAGCACTTTGAAAGAAATCCTCCTCGCCAGGGATGCCGCAATTGCAACTGAGATTATCTTAGAGGCATTTCGGATCTCAGCCATCGAACGCCAGTCTGAATTTCTGATCCTTTCAAACCAGGTTGCCGCTCATTTATCAGCGGAAGTATCCCTCAAGTCAGCCGGATATGCCCAGCAAGCGGTTCATAACCTAAGCTTTCCCGCCTGGCAGCAGGCGATCCTGCGCCAGAGCGATTCGCAAGCGGAACAACTTTGGGTGAATGTTCTCACCCGAGATTCAGAGTAACAAAACTTTTTATAAAAACGTATGACTAATTTCTTAAATGAGATTTTCTTCCTAATCCAACGTTTTGGCTGGGCAGACCTGCTGGATATCATCCTGGTCTCAGCCATCTTCTACGCGGTCCTTATCCTGCTGCGCGATACGGAAGCGTTGGTTCTGTTGCGTGGTGCGCTATTCATCATCATTTTCCTGGGCTTGCTCACATCCCTGGTGGACCTGCCGGCTTTTTCCTGGCTGATCAGCACGGTCCTGCCGGCATTGGTATTTGCCATTCCAGTCATCTTTGCACCCGAGATCCGGCGCGCGCTGGAACGTGTGGGCCGGGCTGGGAATGTCTCGTTCCTCAATCGCTCTCGCTCCATCTCCGAACAGCAGATCAAAGATACGCTGGACAGCGTCATTCAGGCTTGCACCCGCCTCTCCGAACGCCACCACGGCGCGCTCATCATTCTACAGCGCATGCAAGGCCTGGGTGAATATATCGAGACCGGTGTGACCCTGAACGCAAAAGTGACCCCCGAGTTATTACTGCAGGTTTTTTATCCCAACACCCCCCTGCATGACGGCGCCGTGATCATCGTTGATGACCAGATCGTGGCCGCCTCCTGCGTGATGCCTCTCTCAGCCAGCGGTGTCCTCAACAAGACCCCTGACCGGACGATGGGACTGCGGCACAGGGCCGCTCTCGGTATTTCCGAGGTCAGCGATGCCATTGCGGTTGTCGTTTCTGAGGAAACCGGCAGCATCTCCATCGCACACAGCGGTCGGATGATCCGCCGCCTGAACATGGAACGGCTCAAAAATGCCCTCTATGCTTTCTTCCAATCTACTGAACTGACCGGCGAGGACGGCGTCCTTAGCCGTTTCCTCGGTTTCTTCAAGCCCAAAGGACAGGGACCCAATGAGGGAGGTGACCTGTGAAAACCTTCCGCAGACTATTTAAGAACCTGCCAACCCTGGCCACGGCGCTCGTCCTTGCGACGGCTGTCTGGATTTTTGCTGTCAGTCAGGCTGACCCGACCGAAACACGGGTTTATCCTCAGGCCATCAACATGGAAATCGTCGGCCTGGATTCCAGCCTGATGATCGTGAACGACATTGACGAACAGGTAGCGCTGACCCTTAGAGCACCTTCGACCATCCTGGATGAATTGGACAACGAAAGCAACCTGATCAATGTCACCCTGGACCTCTCAGGCCTGGAGGCCGGTGTCCATACCCTGACCCCTCAGGTCAGCGTTGGGCTGTCACCCTCCGAAGTCGTTCGCATCAATCCCTCTTCGATCTTCGTCAAGCTGGAATCGGTCATCTCGAAATCTTTCCCGGTTGAAATCAAGACCCTGGGTAATGCCGCCATCGGTTATGAATTACAAGAACCGGAATTAGCGATGAACTCAGTGATCGTGACCGGCCCGCAATCCCTGGTGGATGCAGTGGATACGGTAGCAGCGGAGATTGACATTGAGGACGTCTCCGAGGATATCAACCGCCTGGTCACCGTCAAAGCCTATGATGTTGAGGATAACGAGATCAGCACCGTTTCCATCAGCCCCAGCACGATCCAGGTGAATATCCCGGTAAGTCAGCGCGGCGGCTATAAGTCCGTCGTGGTCAAGATCGTCACCAGCGGCCAGATCGCCAGTGGTTACAAACTTACGGACATCGTCGCCCTGCCGGCCACCGTGATGATTTTCTCCTCCAATCCCGACCTGATCGATAGCATCTCGGGGTATGTGGAAACCACCCCAATCAGCCTCGATGGTGCTAATGGTGATTTGGAAATTGAAGCGGACCTGGACCTGCCGGAAGGAGTCATTGTCGTCGGCAACCAAAACATCACCGTGCAGATCGGCATTTCACCCATCGAAAGCAGCATCTCCTTCGCCGATATCCCGGTCCAAATTCAGGGACTGGCCCCCGGACTGCAAGCTACGACATCCCCTGATTTTGTCGATGTCTACCTATCCGGTCCGCTCTACCTGCTTGAAAGCCTGGACCCCGCAGAACTGGTGATTATCATTGACTTGACAGACCTGGGCGTCGGAACCTATCAGTTGACTCCTGAGGTTCAACTGGAGGGTACCGATATCAGTGTGGATGCCATTTCTCCCAACACATTGGAAGTGACCATCACTAACTAATTCAATCGGTAAAATACAGCTTCTTGACTCCCTGGAAATTTATCAGGGAGTTTTTTATCAAAATTACAATTTAAGACCAATTAATATTCATTGATGATTCTCATGGGGTAATAAGGTATAATCTCAGCCTATGGCAAAACCTGTTGTGGCCCTGGTGGGCCGTCCCAATGTTGGCAAGAGCACACTCTTCAACCGCCTGACCGGCGAACGGCTGGCGATTGTTGATGACGTACCTGGTACAACCCGTGACCGGCTCCTATCGGAAGCGGAGTGGACCGGCCATTACTTCTATGTCATGGATACCGGTGGGATTGACCCCTCCAAGAACCGCAACCAGGCCCCCCTTTCCATTGGCTCCAAAGATTTCATCACCCAGATCAAAGACCAGGCCGAACTGGCGATGCAGGAATCAGACCTGATCCTGTTCATCGTCGATGGCCAGGTTGGCGTCACACCTGCGGATCATGAAATAGCCAACATTCTGCGCCGAAAACAGCGCAAAGTAGATGGCAAACTAATGCCCCCCATTCTTTTGGTGGTCAATAAAGCGGAAAGCGCCAAGATCCGTCAAATCGTTGCGGAATTCTATGAGCTTGGCATGGGCGAGCCATATGCCGTCTCCGCGCTTCACGGGACAGGCTCCGGTGATCTGCTGGATGCTATGATTGACAATTTCCCTGAGGGCGATGATGACGAGGATGAAGACGATTCGGTCAAAATTGCCATTGTGGGTAAACCCAATGCAGGTAAATCCAGCCTTTTAAATAAGATGGTGGGTAAAGAACGGGCCATAGTCAGCGACATCCCCGGCACAACCCGGGATGCAATTGATACCAAAATTGACTTTGGCGGCTTGCCGGTCACACTGATTGACACTGCCGGGATCCGCCGCCGGGGCAAGGTTGAGCCTGGGGTGGAGAAATACTCCGTTGTACGCAGTATGAAAGCCATCGAACGGGCCGATGTTGCCATCCTGGTAATTGACGCTTCGACCAGCATCACCGCCCAGGACACGCACATTGCCGGCTATATCAAAGACGCTTGGAAAAGCGCCATCGTTGTGGTCAACAAGTGGGACCTGATCGAAAAAGACACCTACACGATCAATGACTATTCCGCGCATATTCGCCAGGAATTGAACTTCATGGATTATGTGCCCTTAGTATTCATCAGCGCCCTGACCGGAAAACGTGTAGATCAGGTACTCCCCCTCGCGCTTCAGGTGCAGGAAGAACGTCTGGTCCGGCTTTCGACCTCGCAGATCAACAGAATCCTCCAAAGAGCCCAGGACGTGCATGCCGCACCCTCCAAGACTGGCCGTTCGCTCAGGATCTATTACGGCACTCAGGTGCGCAGCGACCCACCGACCTTCATGCTCTACGTCAATGATCCTCAACTGGCCCATTTCAGCTATCTCCGCTATCTCGAGAACCAAATCCGACAGGAATACCCCTTCGTCGGAACGCCCATTCGATTGGTCCTCAAGCGTCGGAATGATTAAAAAACCTGATATCAAGTTGGGATATAATAAAATTCACAAGCTCATTAACATACTGAGCGATAGCAAATAAGAGATTAATGTTGAAAAACCAATATTCAGAACCACTCACCGATAATAACGAATCTGAACCCAAAAAGGGATCGAAAAAATCTTCCTGCATGGGATTCATCATAGATACCGTTGAAACCATCCTGTTGGCTCTGATTCTGTTTTTAGGGATCAATGCTGTTTCCGCCAGAGTACGGGTTGAAAATGTCAGCATGGAACCCACTCTGATGCCAAACGAATTTTTATTAGTCAATCGTGTGGCTTATAAAATTGGAACCCCCAAAATCGGCGACATCATTATCTTCCATGCCCCTGGCACTGATGATCTGGATTACATCAAGCGGCTGATCGGGCGTCCAGGCGATACCGTTCACATTGAGGGCGGTGTTGTCTATGTCAACGATCAAGCCCTTTATGAGAGCTATATTTTGGAAGCACCGAGTTACACCGGCACCTGGGAGGTACCAGAAGGCCAATTATTTGTCCTCGGTGATAACCGGAATAATTCTAGCGATTCCCATCTTTGGGGTTTCATCTCAGAAGACTCCGTAGTCGGAAAAGCTCTACTGATCTATTGGCCGCTGGATGCGGTCTCCCTACTCACTGGCGCAACCCCTGTCCAAGCCGCCCAGTAGAAAGACCAAAATGACCGATCTCATCACTAAACCATGCATGAATTGCCAGGGTGGAATCAAAAAGTTGCGCGCTGCCACATTGATGACCTGGCTGGGCAATGAACTGATCACAGTCCCAAACTTCCCAGCTTGGGTTTGTGATATGTGTGGTCATCGGACATTTGACAATCACGCGCTGGCCCAGCTGAGCCTCCTGCTCAACCCCGAAGCGGGCACGCCCATCCAACCGATAATGCCCCCAACGCAGAATCCGCCGGTCAATCCCCCGCCAATGGCCTAAGCCATTCTCCACGGATTCGATAAGTCAACAATCATTGCAAGCCGATCCTTAATAGCGAACTTTTTAAATAAATTTTGCATCAATGACAAACATCTCAAAACAAATGGATGTTTGTCTTTTTTTCCTAGAATAATCACGATATAATCTATAAGACTTTTGATTTATGGTGTACACTTAAGTTAAAAGAAATAATGTTATAATAATATGTGCATAAGTTATATGAGTTACCCCTCTTTTCGGAGCCCTCGATCGTAAACCTGGAGCAAATTGGATGAAAAATAGTATTTCAGATACCGAAATCCACGAAATCGTCCAGCGAGTCGTCCAAAAAACTATGGATTACCCAATCACATCCCCAACATCGTCGTCAAATACTTCTTCACAGAAAACCGTCGCCCTGGGAACGGACCATGGTGGTGTAGACCTGAAAGAGATCCTGAAAAAGCATCTCACAGAAAAAGGTTTCACCGTCATTGATTGCGGTACAAACACAAAAGACTCGGTGGATTACCCCGATATTGCTCTATCGGTTGCGAAACTTGTTGCCAACGGGAAAGCCTGGCGCGGCATCATCATTGATGGTGCGGGCATAGGCTCCTGCATGGCGGCCAATAAGGTCCGTGGTATCCGAGCAGCCCTTTGTTACGATTATGCAACGGCTGTAAACAGTCGCGAACACAACAATGCAAATGTATTGACACTCGGTGCGGGTCTCGTTGGCGTAAATCTAGCTAATTTAATTGTCGATACCTGGTTGAAAACTGAATTCGGCGGAGGCCGTCATGCTCGCCGGGTAGATAAAATTATGGCAATTGAAAATAATTTTTAAAGATGGAAAGGCATCATGACCCCAGAAAAAGAAACTGTCGAGAAATTGGTTGAGGTCATTACCAGAGAAGTCCTTTTGGCAATGATCGATCAAGAAGAAAACAAGAAATTCACCACCGGCCCAAGCTGCGTTTTGGAAGAAGCAGATGGCGTGCGCGTCAAGACCTGTTTTGATGGCGCAGGGCGTGTCATTAGTGCAGGCGCGGAACGCCTGACTTCCACCGTTGGCGTAATCCCCGAGGATAAGTCCCTGGCAGGTATGATTGACCATACCATGCTCAAACCGGACGCCACCGCGGACAAAATTGCCCAACTGTGCTTCGAAGCCAAGAAATATCAATTCGCTTCCGTCTGCGTGAACCCCTCCAACGTCAAGTTGTGCGCAGAGTTACTCCACAACACCAATGTCAAAGTCTGCTCCGTGATCGGCTTCCCCCTCGGTGCGACCTCCACTGAAGTGAAGGTCTTCGAAACTCGGAATGCTATCCAAAACGGCGCTACTGAAATTGATATGGTGATCAACATTGGCGCACTGAAAGCCGGCGACAACGAAACCGTTGCGAAAGATATCAACGAAATCGCCAAGACCTGCCATGACAATGGCGCGATCCTCAAAGTCATCATCGAAGCAGCCCTGCTGTCCGATGAAGAAAAGGTCATCGTCTGCCTCCTGGCCAAGGAAGCTGGTGCTGATTTCGTCAAGACCTCCACCGGTTTTTCCAGCGGCGGCGCGACTTTGCATGATGTCGCTCTGATGCGTAAAACCGTTGGCCCGGACCTCGGCGTTAAGGCTGCCGGTGGGATTCACACCCACGAAGAAGCCGAACAAATGATTGCTGCAGGCGCAACCCGGATTGGTGCCAGTGCTGGGATCAAGATCATCCAAGCGGATGATGCTGAACCCAAGAAGAGCAAGAAATCCCCTGCCCCTGCCAAGTCCTATTAATGGAGAATAAACCATGTTGATTGCCAAAGTGATTGGTACAACCGTTTCGACCATCAAAGATGAGAAGATCGTCGGACTCAAGCTGCTGATAGTCCGCCAGGCTGACGAAAATGGCGAACCGTTTGGAAAGCCCTACGTTGCCATGGATACGGTCAATGCCGGTGTCGGCGATCTCGTTCTGACTGCTGCTGGCTCCAGCGCCCGTCAGACCACCATCACCAAAGATCGACCGGTTGATGCTGTCATTATGGCAATGATTGATTCATTGGAAGTTGATGGAAAAGTGACCTTCGAGAAAGGCTAATCCATGCCAGAGTTCGACAAGGATTTACGATCAATTCAAGAAGCCCGTGACCTTTCGACCCAGGCTTTTGCAGCCTGGAAGATCTGGTCACACGCCTCACAAGAGCAGGTTGATCGAGTCTGCGCGGCAATGTCAGCCGCTGCCCTGGCCGCCGCTGAGCGGTTAGGAACCATGGCGCATGAAGAAACAGGCTATGGCTTTTCTGAGCACAAAAAGCTGAAGAACGAATTTGCTGCGCGCAACGTCTGGGAAAGCATCAAAGATGAAAAGACTGTTGGCGTCATCCATCACGACCCCGCCATGCGGATCTACGATATCGCCTGGCCGGTCGGCGTCGTTGCCGGGCTGACCCCCAGCACCAACCCCACTTCCACCGTTATTTATAAAATACTGGTCGCAGTCAAGGCGCGGGATGCAATCATCATCGCACCCCACCCTTCTGCGGCCAAATGTTCTTACGAAGCGGCCAGAATTATGGCCCAGGCAGCCGAAGCCAACGGGGCCCCTCCCGGGTTGATCGCCTGCATGCAGAATATCAGCTTGCAGGGCACTCAGGAATTGATGCGGCACAAATATGTCGCACTGATCCTGGCCACCGGCGGTACACCAATGGTCAAGGCCGCTCATTCCACCGGGAAGCCGGCCTATGGCGTCGGCCCCGGAAATGTCCCTGCCTATGTGGACCGCTCAGCGGACATTCAAAAAGCAGCGAAATATATCGTTTCAAGCAAATCCTTCGATTGTTCCACCATCTGCGCTTCTGAGCAGGCTGTGGTTGCCGATAAGCCCATCGCCGGCCAACTGGCGCAGTTAATGCAGCAGGAAGGGGCTTATTTCACCAACGAACATGAGACCCATCTTCTGCGAAACCTGTTATTCCATCCCGATGGCAGCATGAACACCGCTACCGTCGGTAAACCTGCCACTTATGTGGCCGCCCTGGCCGGATTTGACGTCCCCCAGGGAACCCGAGTCCTGGTGACCCGGCTAAAGAAAACCGGCAAAGAAGAACCTCTTTCCCGTGAAAAACTAACAACGACCCTGGCCTGGTATGAAGAAGATGGCTGGGAAGCGGGCTGCGATCGCTGCATTGAACTCATTATGTTTGGCGGCCGCGGCCACTCTCTGATCATCCATGCCACCAACCCGGATGTCATCATGGCCTTTGGGTTGGAAAAGCCAGTCTTCCGCATCGTGGTCAACGCCATGGGCACCCTGGGTGCCATCGGACTGACCACCGGCGTGATGCCTTCGCTCACCCTGGGCGCAGGCGGCGTTGGCGGCTCCATCACGGGTGATAACGTAACCACCCGACATCTCTACAATATAAAACGCCTTGCTTATGAATTATCAGCCCCTCCGGCGGCTGCTATGGTCCCCGGTCAACCTGACCCCGGACCTTCCCCTAAGGAAATTGAACAAACTGTTCGGAGTGTGGTCGAGGAGATCCTAAACCTCAGATAAATCACATTTTTTATCTCTAGAAAGGATTGAAAACAATGGCTTTAGATTCAAAATTAATTGCACTGGGTATGGTTGAGACCAAGGGTCTGGTTGGCGCTATCGAAGCCGCCGATGCTATGGTTAAATCAGCTAACGTGGTCCTGATCGGGTCCGAATACGTTGGCGGCGGTTTTGTGACCGTTATGGTGCGCGGTGATGTTGGCGCTGTCAAGGCTGCCACCGATTCCGGCGCCGCTGCTGCCAAGCGTGTTGGTGAACTGGTTTCCGTCCATGTCATCCCCAGACCGCATGAAGATGTCGAAATGATTCTGCCCCAGAACACCAAGGGTAGTATCGGCGGCCGTGCCACAGCAGAGAAGAAATAAGACTGGCCTGATCGTTGACCGGACCAAACCTCATTGAATCAGGTTGGGCTCCGGAGGACATTCTTTCACGCGCAGAAGCGGTGATCTGGGCCGGGTCAAATGGGCATTCACCCACTGAACCCATCTCTTTCGCAAGCCCGCTTCGGGTAGGTGTGGACCTCGGGACAGCCTATACCGTCCTAGCCGTTCTGGATGAAAATGGCGTTCCCCTTGCCGGGGAATACCAATTCGCACAGGTGGTTCGGGATGGGCTGGTGGTAGATTTCATAGGTGCTGTCGATATCCTTCGAGCAATGAAAAGAAGGGTGGAGGCACGATTGGGTGTTGAACTCACCCATGCCGCCAGCGGTTACCCCCCAGGCGTTCCCCTCGCAGAAGTGCGAGCCACCGCCAATGTCGTGCAAGCAGCCGGGATGGATTGCCCGGAACTGATAGATGAACCTTCGGCTGCCAACCACGTCCTCGGAATTCAGGACGGCGTTATTGTTGATGTCGGCGGTGGCACTACCGGTGTAGCGCTGATCGAAGACGGAAAAGTGGCTTTTACAGCCGATGAGCCCACAGGCGGAACGCACCTCTCTTTGGTGATCGCCGGGGCATCTAATATCAGCTTTGAAGATGCGGAGGAACTAAAAAAGGACCCCGCCCAACAAAGCAGACTTTTCCCAATGGTCCGTCCGGTCATGGAAAAGATGGGGACCATCGTCGCCAGGCATATCCGCGGCACCAACGCTAAGTCCATCACATTAGTGGGCGGGACTACCCTCTTCCCAGGCATCGCCAGGGTCATCGAGGACGTCACCGGCCTCCCCACTCAGATAACCCCCAGTCCGTTATTTGTAACCCCGGTAGGCATTGCAATGCATGACCAGCAAGGGTTACAGGATTACTAATTGGAAGGAGACAACATGGCAGGAGATTTCTCTTTACGTTGTTATTGTTTTATCGACAGAATGCAGGCTCAGTATTCCGCATTCGTCGGGACCGTCACCCAGGGTGACCTCCCCGTCGAAGGGATGGCCTCTCTCTATGTGGAAATGGCCCCCGGCAACGAAGTCTTCCGCGTGGTAGATATTGCCGTCAAGGCAACTGAAGCTAAACCCGGCGCACAGATCGTCGAACGCGAATTTGGTATGTTCGAAGTCCATTCTCTGAACCAGGCTGCCGTCAAGGAAGCAGGTCAGGTCGTTTTGGACCGTCTCGGCCTCAAGAAAGAGGACCGGATCAAACCCAAAGTCGTTTCCACCCAGGTCATCACCCGTGTGGATTCCTACCAGGCTCAACTGCTCAACCGCTTCCGGCGCGGCAGCATCCTCGTCCCCGGTGAAACCCTCTTGGTTTTGGAATGTGCCCCGGCTGCATACATCAACTACGCATGCAACGAAGCCGAAAAGAAAGCCAATATCAAGATCATTCACGTTTCATCCGTCGGTCGTTTCGGCCGGATGTGGCTTTCCGGCACTGAGGCTGAAATCCTCACCGCCAAAAATGCTGCAACCAGCGCCCTCGAAGCCTTGGAAGGCGTTGCCGGTTAATCGTTCGTCAGATATTGTCAGGAGTTTCTATGGCCAAACAATTCTTTACAGAACACGACATTGAGGATATGGCTGCTCGTGGCCAATTCTCGCTCACCATGAGTGATGATGTTGTTCTGACAGAACTGGCTTTTGAAAAAGCAGAGAAATTGGGCGTCAAGCTGGTTCAGCCGCACGTCCTCCCCCCTGCCTCACCTGTACGGCCTTATCTTTCTGAGCCGGTCAAACCCGCCTCAGATTGCAAGACCTGCAGCGATTCAAGCCCAGTCACCCAAACCTCAGACCTTCGTCAGCGGATTCGTGACGCTGTCAAAGCCAAACTGGGCAACAAGGTCGATGGTCCCCTGTTGGAAACGATCATCACCCGCGTCCTGAACAATGTGGGAGTTGCGGAATAATGCTCTTCGGTCGTGTCCACGGCACAGCCGTCTGCACCATCAAATATCCCGGCACAGAAGGCGTCAAGCTGCTGGTTGTCCAGCCCCTGGATAAGCATCTCAAGCCCATAGGCGGCTTGCAGGTTGCTGCCGATGTGGTCCAGGCCGGTATAGGCGATTTGTGTGTGATGGTACGTTCCCGCGAGGCTGCCCTCTCCATGCGGGATGTCAAGTTCGTCCCCGTTGACCTGTCCCTGGTCGGCATTGTGGATGAGCTGGAAGTCAAATCTGATGAGGATTTCGTCTTCAACCTCCCCTCCGGCGATACAAAGTTTACCTAGCAGATTGTCGAAAATATGATCATTGCTAAAGTTGTAGGTACAGTGGTGACGACAATCAGTCACCCCCATTACAAAAACAGACGCCTTTTGGTCGTCCAGCCCCTGGTGGCGGAAGATCAGGAAGCCAACGGTGATTTCATCGCCCTGGATAATACCCATGCAGGGATCGGCGACACCGTCCTGATCAACCGTGAAGGGGGTGGCGCCCGACAGGTGCTCAATAATCCGGATGCCTGTATTATCTCAGTGATTATCGGTATCATCGACTCCGTTGAAATCGCTTGATCAACGGATCATCCTATACTCTTGACAAAAAATCCCCGGTTCGGGGATTTTCTGTTTAATTCATAAGGTAAAACTCAGGGCAACGGTAGCCAATCCGGCGAGCGATCCACCCCTGGGCTCCGCGACAAGTTGATTTGCGGTCGCCCGGTAGTGGGCATCAGGTATATTTCCAGGTTGCCATCCCGTTCAGATGTAAATGCCAGCCAATGGGCATCTGCTGACCAGACCGGATCTGTATCCACATTGGTGTCGGTCAGCACATATTCCTTCGGCTGGTGCAGTCCATTCACTTCCAGTTGAGTATAGGTCACCAGCACGATCACCTCATTCGGCCCATTATGCCGCACATAGGCAAACTGACTACCCTGCGGCGCCCAAACCGGGTCGGAGACTTCTCCAAATTCACCAAATAACGCCCGTAAGTCCAGCCCCCTTGGCGAGTCGAAATCATCCACAGCAGAGCGAAAATATAGGTAATCATGAGATGAAGCGGAGATCACATAGATCATGAAGCGTCCATCCGGCGTAAAGGTCGGGTCCCATTCCACAAAGTCGGTGCTGAGACGCTCCCGACCGCTGCCATCCGGTCTGATCCAGGTCAGCGCATAGATAGGCGTGTTACCGGCATCTCGCAGGTGGTGGGTAAAGGCAATCCGGGAGCCATCCGGCAGCCAGACCGGGTCTAATTCATCCCCGGCATGCTGTGTGATGTTCATAGGGTTGCTTCCATCCGAATCCATCACCCAGATATCAAGACCGTAATTTAATCCACCCGGCGCGACATAGGCAATCTGTGTTCCATCCGGTGACCACACCGGCTGGTCCTTGTCCCCTTCATCAAATGTCAGTTGGGTCAGAACACCGGTGACGACATCGCCCTCCGGGTTGCGCAGGACTTCCATCGTCCAAATCTGGATGGTATCACCCTCCCCACGGTCCGAGGCAAACACGATCAACCCGCTCCCACCAACCGCTTCCAGGGCTTCAGTAGCCGTTGGCGTAACGGTGACCGTCGCGGTCGGTTCTTCAGTCGCCGCCTCAGTGGGTGCTAAGACGACCTCCGTCTCAAGTGCCTCCATTATCTCTGTGGACACCGCAACCTGTACAGTTTCAGTCGCTGTGGGCGCAGCTCCCCCGTCCAGTAGATAGATCGGGCTCTGCGGAATGACAAACAGCAGTAAAGCAGCCGCAGCCAGGCAGATCACCCCCAATCCGCCAACAATGCCAATGATCCAGCCAATTTTCTTGCCTTTTTTCTGCTTACTCTTCTCCGGCCCCTTCATCACAGTCGGATCGGTGGGCTTGCTCACCACCCGGGTGGGCTCTGAAACCGCAGTAGGCGCAATCACCGAACTGATCTGTTGGCGCTCAGCATCCAAAAGGCTAAAATTTGGGTCTTTCAGCGCATTCTGGAAGGCTGTGACTGATTCAAAACGGTCCTCCGGCTTGAGCGCCAGGGCTTTAAGGATCGCATCGGCAATATTTTGAGGAATTTCAGGGTCCATCTGCCGGATTGGGACGAGAGTCTCCTTTCCCAGCACCCGCGCAATGCTATCAGCCGGTTTCGCCTGGGTCAGCAGGGCATAAACGGTGGCAGCGAGCGAAAACTGGTCAGAATAAGGTCCGGTATGTCCCTGACCATACTGTTCCGGCGGCGCATAGCCGGGCGTGTAACCCGCCGCGCCGGTGGCTGTCTGGGACTGCGCAGCGGCGGCTTTGGCAATCCCAAAATCCACCAGGATTACCTCTCCATCCGGGGTCAGTTTGATATTGGCGGGTTTGATATCACGATGGATCACCGGCGGGTTCTGGACATGCATATAGGCCAGGGCGGATGAAAGTTGGGCTGACCAACGCAGGACGTCATCCAATTTTTGAGCCCCCTCCGCCTTCAGCCGCTTTCCCAGATCTTCCCCGGGGATGTAGTCCATCACCAGGAATTGTTCGTTATCAATCACAAAATAATCGATCACCCTTGGCAGGTTTTGATGACGCAGTGCGGCCAGTAAACGGGCTTCCTTGAGGAATTGATCCACACTCTCCGGTGCCGGGTTGAAGTTGCTCTTGATCGCCACCTGCATTTCCAGCGTCTGGTCCCAGGCCAGGAAAACGGCCCCCATGCCGCCCTGCCCCAGCTTTTCGATCACTCGGTAACGTTCATGCAAAATTGTCTCAGGCTGAAGGTCCATAATGAAATGCCTCAATAGAAACCGGGAGTTATCACCATTCCATTATAGTGGAAATCGAACCCGCATTACAAAAAAGTAACACTGGAAACGCGACCTACACCTTTGCCCTCAAAAAAAAGGGCTGAATTCCGACCAGCCTGATTCAGCCCTTGATTTATTTAACTCGTCCTTTCATTTGTCAGCGAACTCATTCTCCGAAAGAAAACTCCCAAAGGCCGATGATCCTGCCATTCAGCGCGTGGTTCACAACGGTATCAAACAGGGCTAACGCTTCGGCATCCTTCGCATAGGGAGAATCGGAGGCGATCTCAAAGCCATCAAATCCGGGCTTCGAGATACACACAATTTCAATGCCCGGGAAGGCTTCCGTCATCGGACCTTGAATGGATTGGATCATATTCGGGGTACAATAGCCACCCTCATTCGGCATGGATGTGATCTCGGTGATGACCAGCGAAAAAGTGAGCTGATCAAGGTCCGAAGGCACATCGCCAAAAGCCAGGGAGTCAATCCGATAAGCCTCGCCGGTCTCGGCAATAACCTCTTCTTTAACAATGCCGTCCTCATACCTCAAAACAACCTGCTCGCCATCTTCTGCTGGTAGCACTGTCTCGACCAGCGCAGTTGCCCAGAGGGGGTGTTGTTTCCCGTCAATCTCCAGGTACACATTCCCCACCCGCCAATCCCGCTCATCAACCAGGGGGATTTTGACGTCGAACCGGGCTTCATTTTCCACCCAGCGATAATCTAAGACTTCAAGGGTCAGGTCTTCCTTGGTGACGGTCATCGGCAAGTATCGATCCAAGCCTGAAACGGCTTCGGTGGCTACCTTAACTAGGGCAGAATCAGCTGGTGATGAACTATCACCAGCACCAACCGCCCTAACAGATTGGAGCATGATTGATAACACATACGCCGCTCCAACAACGAACACAGCCAACATAACGATCTGAAACAAACGCTTCTTTTTCATGTGAGTACACCCCTTAATTATTGATGTGGTAGTTTGTGCACCAACTATACACAGGAATGCCAACAACGCTATCATCATCAACATTCCCACAAGCCCTTGTGGAAGACGCAGAAGTCACCATTCTTGTGTAAATTGATTGCCCAGACGACAATGGCGCTGGTGAAGCTTCGCTATAATCAGTAGGACCATCTACCGTCGTACCCACATAATAGTAGGACGCGGATAAAACTGTCCTAGCCCAATATGAGTGACAGGTCGGTGAATACCTTAACTCATTTAGAGCAACTGTGCTGGGAATGCGAATATAAATCGATGCGACATTTCTTGCATCACTATCACAGCCCTGGCTTGGTGCGTACCACCCCGTACAACCGGAATACGTACATGTGTACAGGTCTTTGGCTTCGTCTGAAGCATCAACACCTGATACTGGGCTTCCTACAAGGAGCAGCATCAATACAACCATAACAACAATTTTCTTTTACATGTTTCCATCCTTTCGAAAATCCACCCATTGAACCAAAACCCACTATTTCGTTCACTTACATTATATATAAAGTCAAAAAAAAACAAGTTGAAAGATATCAAACAGCCTTGAGAGGATTGATATCTTATCCTAGATCAATTATTGGGTCGTATCAGAATTGGGAAAGAAAACAAGCTTTCAGCGTGACTTAATGAAGCAAATCTTAATGAGTGCTGGATACAATTATAGTAGAGAGCCAAAGCCATTTGCAAACCCGTCTGGCTTTTGAACCCAAAGCAAATTTTATATATTTCTTACAATAAAAAATTGACTTATCAAAGTCAGCATGTTATTATTCTGATAGGTATTATCTCAATTTTTTGCACCTTAAAAAGGAGTCATTCATGTCGTTAGAACTTATTGTCCGCCTTATCGGACTCGTTGTTTTTGGTATCATTGGCGTTTTTTTGGGGGAACCTCTGGGGAGCCTTATTCAAGAAATTTGGACCGCAAGTCAGATTTCCACCACCGTCTATCAAGTCGTTACTACATTGCTTGTTGGCCTTCTCGGTTTTCTGATCGCTCCGTGGATATCCATTAAGCCCATATCCGCAATTCATAAGTATTTGAGCAAAGTTTCCGTTCAAACACTCGTTTTCGGTTTAATTGGCCTGATTGTCGGCGCTATCACAGCGGCCCTGCTGGCCTATCCGATCTCCCTCCTACCGGCTCCACTGGGTAACATTCTGCCTTTCGTAGCGCTGCTGCTATTTGGCTATCTGGGCATCGTGATCTTCGTTGCCCGCCAAAAAGACCTCCAGAATATTTTCAAATCGCTGGGTAAAGGTGGTGCCCGTGGGGGTGATAAATCTGAAGAAAGCGGCCTGAAAGATAGCCAGCGGATCCTCGTTGATACCAGCGCCATCATTGACGGCCGGATCGCCGACATCGCCCGCACCGGGTTCATCCCCGGACGGCTGCTGATCCCCCGTTTCGTGCTGAACGAACTTCAATATGTGAGTGACTCCGCCGACAACCTGCGCCGCCAACGCGGTCGCCGCGGCATGGAAGTGCTCTCTGAGCTGCAAAAAGATCCCGCCATCCCCGTGACCATCACAGATATTGATGTCGAAGGCGTCCGAGAAGTAGATGAACGCCTGATCGTGCTGGCCCGCCAGATGAGCTGTCCGATCCTGACCAATGACTATAACCTCAACCGTGTGGCTGAGCTGCAAGGCGTCTCCATCCTCAACATCAACGAACTGGCCAACGCTGTAAAAGCGATCCTCCTGCCGGGTGAATCCCTGGAAATGAAGATCATCCAGGAAGGTAAGGAATATGGTCAGGGCGTTGGTTACATGGAAGATGGTACGATGGTGGTTGTGGAAAACGGCCACAAGTACATCGGCAAGAGCATCCAAATCACCGTGACCAAAGTCCTCCAGACTGCCGCCGGTCGGATGATCTTTGCAAAGCCGGAACAAGAATAATTTTTCTAGATTTTCACCCACAGGGAGAAAAACCCCATGTCTTTACGAGTATATAACACCCTGACCCGGGACAAGTCCGCGTTTGAGACCATTGAACCTCGCAAAGTCCGCATGTATGTCTGCGGCGTCACTGTCTATGACAGCGCCCATGTCGGGCATGCCATGTCCGCCCTGGTTTTTGATATCGTTCGGCGCTATCTAACCTACAAAGGCTATGATGTCCATTACGTGATGAATTTCACCGATGTGGACGATAAAATCATCAACCGCGCTAACCAGCTTGGCATTGATCCCCATGACCTGGCTGAAAAGTACATCACCGAATACCAGCAGAACCTTGCTGACCTGAACATCCTCCCCCCAACCGAGACCCCCCGGGCGACCAATGAGATCAAACAGATCATCGACATGGTAGCCCGTCTATTGGAAAATGATTCTGCTTATGTTGCCGATGGCGATGTGTATTTCCGAGTTGAAAGCGACAAGGACTATGGCAAGCTCTCCGGCCGCAAGCTGGACGAGATGAATGCCGGTGCCCGCATCCGGGTGGATGACCGCAAGGAAAATCCCATGGATTTCGCCATTTGGAAATCCGCCAAACCCGGCGAACCCGCCTGGGACAGCCCCTGGGGTAAAGGACGTCCCGGCTGGCATATTGAGTGCTCTGCCATGAACCTGGAACACCTCGGCCCGCAGATCGACATCCACGGCGGTGGGAACGACCTGATCTTCCCCCACCATGAAAATGAAATTGCCCAAACCGAAGCAATCACTGGCAAACCCTTCGCCCGTTACTGGATGCATAACGGTATGCTCCAGCTCAAGGGCGAGAAAATGTCCAAATCCCTAGGCAATTTGATCTCGATTAATGACTTCCTGAGTGACCATCCGGGCGACGTCATGCGATTGATCGTCCTCAGTTCCAATTACCGAAGCCCCCTCACCTTCACTGATGAGGTAATTGAAGCCAATCAGAAAGCACTGGATAGGCTACTCTCAGCACTCAAACCCGCCCTGCCCAATGCCTCCGGAACATCTCCCGAGGTCCTTGAGACCCTTACAGAGCAGGTGGCGGCCACAGAGAAGGGTTTCACCGAGTCAATGGATGATGATTTCAACAGCGCCGGTGCGCTGGGCCAGCTCTTTGACCTCGTCCGGGCCATTAACCAGACCCGTGCTGAAAATGCCACCGATGAGGCATTAGCCCCCGCCCAGGATACCTTCAAGAAACTAACCGGCGTCCTCGGTTTGCAGCTAAAAACACCCGAAGCCGCTTCAACCCATGCCGACTCGTTCATTGACCTCTTGGTTTCTCTTCGTCAGGACCTGCGCAAGAACAAGAACTATGACCTGGCGGACAAGGTCCGGCTCGAACTGGCTGAACTTGGTGTGGTGATCGAAGATACCGCCCAGGGCTCATCCTGGCATTGGGAATAGGCGCTAACCATGAGTGAATGGATCACCGGCCGCAACCCGGCCTTCGAAGTCCTGCGTTCCAAAAGGCGTCAGGTTAACCGTCTCTGGCTGGCTCAGGGGATCAAACCCCAGGGGCATCTGGAAGATATCGTCAACCTGGCCCGCAGCCGTAAAATTCCGATTGAAGTCGTCAAACGCAATAATCTGGATGGGATTGACCCGCATCACCAGGGCCTGGCTCTGGAAGTCGGCGGCTATCCCTATTCAGACCTGGAAGCAATTATCCACCGTGCCGAATCACGTTATCAACCCATCTTCGTTCTGATCCTGGATCTGATCCAGGACCCCCAGAACCTGGGAACCCTTTTGCGCAGCGCAGAAGCCTTTGGCGTGCATGGTGTGATCCTGCCAACCGCCCGCGCGGCCTCTGTCACCCCTGCGGTGGTCAACGCCTCCTCAGGAGCCACAGAGATGCTGCTAATCGCCCAACATAACATCGCACAAGCCATGGACCGCCTGAAGGAAGCTGGCGGCTGGATGGTGGGCCTGGAAGGCAGCCCTGAAGCTCAGCCTCCCCAAAGGCTCAAACTGGATGGCGGGATTGGTCTGGTGATCGGCAATGAAGGCCAGGGCCTAAGGCGTTTGGTTCGCGAGAAATGCGACCTGCTGATGAAACTCCCCATGCAGGGGCAGATCGATTCGCTCAATGCGGCGGTCGCCGGGTCCATTGCACTGTTCCTCGCCCGTCAAGCCAGGAGCTGATCCATTTATGAACCGGATCATCCTCCTCCGTCATGGCGAAAACCCGGCAAACATCACCAAAGAATTCTCCTACAAGAAAATTGATTATCCTCTGACCGAAAAGGGTGTTATCCAGGCCCAACAGACAGCCGCGGCCCTGGTCGGCCGGGGTATTCAGGCCATCTACACCTCGCCGCTGATCCGCGCCCAACAGACCGCTGCCATCGTGGGAGAAGTGCTGGGACTCACCCCATTTGTGGAAGAGGCCTTTCGTGAATTCAATGTCGGCACGCTTGAAGATGTCCCTCCCAGTGATGAAACCTGGGACCAATATCACCGCGTGATCCATGCCTGGATGGAAGGCCGGGCAGAAGTGAGCTTTCCTGGCGGAGAAAATCGCACTCACCTCTGGTACCGGTATCAAAAAGGTCTGCGTAAGGTTATTCAGGCTCACCCAGACCGAACCGTGCTGATCGCCGGACATGGCGGCATTTTTACTTCAACCCTGCCCACCCTCTGCCCTGGCATCCATATCCGTGATCTATTCAAACACGAAAACCATAATGCATCATTGACTGAGGTTGATGTTGAAATCCAAGGGGATCAACTCATCGGGCATCTGATCAGCTGGGCAAACACCGATCACCTCACAGGCAAAGCTGCCCAACTCGTCTCCGGCACCCCCCATCGGGGTGAATTATCCAATAAATAAAACTGAATATTTTAAGGTTTATTTTGATATTGTTTATATTATTTATACAATCAATGTGCTATAATGTAATCATTATAAACAAGGAAATGGAGACTAAATATTATGAAAATCAGTAAAGAACTTAATTTCGCAATCAATGCACAAATTGGCCACGAATTGCTGGCTTCAAACATCTACATCAACATGGCTGCCTATTTTAATGGATTGGGACTTCTGAGACTTTCGGATATGTTCTTCAAGCAATCTGAGGAAGAACGCGAACATGCCCTCAAGTTCATCCATTACCTGCTGGATGTTGAAGGTGACGTAGCTGTCCCTGCTCTCGATGAACCCAGGACCAAATATGACAGTGTGAAACAAGCTTTTGAAAAGGCCCTCGAATGGGAAAAAGAAGTCAGCCGCAATATCAATAACTTGATGTCCATTGCCATCAAGGAAAATGACTACGCCTCACAGGACTTCCTGCGCTGGTTCGTCACCGAACAGGTTGAGGAAGAAGCCACCATGAGCCACCTGGTTCTGCTGGCTGAAGGCCTCGGCGACCGGTCCGTATTCATGCTGGAAAGCTTTCTCCCCAGCGAGTAAACCCCACTAGTACCTAACATACAAAAAGACGCCCCTTGGGGGCGTCTTTTTGATTCTAGTTTAATCATCTATAAAGTGCGAAATACCACATCACCGCCAGGCCGATCATCACCAGAGCAATGGCTAGTCGGGAGAGCACTGCCCACCCGCAGCCCATCGCCATGTGCGACGTAGAATCGAAGGCTTTCTTATGATCCTTGATCCTGATCCATTCCACCACAAAGAGCACCACCAGGGCAGCGGCCAGGCCGCCGATCGGCGTCAGCCAGATGCCGCCCAAAATCATCGCCACCCAGCTTAATCCAATCGCCCACCAGGAAGCGCCCTTGCTTCTGGCGCCGCCTGCCATGAATATGTTATCGAGGATGTTTCCCAAAACCATCAACATCGTGATGACCACAAATGTGGCGATCGTCAGCGCAAAGGTCCACGGGCCGGCGCTGAAATTGAACAGGGTAAATATTCCCCATACAAGGATCGACGCCCAGATAACCGTCAACCCGGGGAAAAATACCAGGAGGAGACCGAAGAAACCGATCAGCATCCCCAGGATAACGATGGTTAATAAGGGTATTTCAGCCCAAAGGGACATTAATCAGCCTGGATGACCTTCAGCCCACCCATCAGCGGCTGCAGCACCTCGGGCACCACAACAGAGCCATCGGCCTGTTGGTAGTTTTCGAGGACGGCAATCAGCGTACGGGGCATTCCCAAACCGGAGCCGTTGAGGGTGTGAACAAACTCGGTGCCCTTCCCCTCCGTGGGCCTATAGCGAATCCCAGCCCGGCGGGCCTGGAACGAACCTATATTGGAGATGGACGACACTTCCAGCCATTCCCGGCAGCCCGGTGCCCAAACTTCAAGGTCATAGGTCTTATGCGAGCCGAAACTGAGATCGCCCGTGGATTGGAGCAGCACCCGGTAGGTTAATCCCAACCTGACGAGTGTTTCTTCGGCATCCTTGAGCATTTTCTCATGCTCTTCGGCGGAATTTTCCGGTTTGCAGTAGGTATACATTTCCACTTTATCGAACTGGTGACCGCGTTTGATGCCGCGCACATCCCGCCCAGCACTCATCTTTTCCCGGCGGAAGCAGGCGGTATAGGCCGTGTAGTGCATCGGTAATTGATCTTCTTCAAGGATCTCGCCCATATGCAGCCCCGTCAGTGGGACTTCGGCCGTGGGCACCATCCAGAGGTCTTCTTCGACATCGTGATAGAGATTGTCCTTAAATTTCGGCAGCTGACCGGCGCTATAGAGCACTTCCTCACGCACCATGAAAGGCGGATATTTTTCCAAATAGCCCTGTTCAATATGCAAACCCACCATCCAGTAGATCAGCGCCCGCTGGAGCATAGCCCCTTTGCCGCTGAGCACATAAAACCGTGAACCGGCTAGCCGGACCCCGCGATCAAAATCAATGATCCCCAGGTCTGTGCCCAGGTCCCAATGCGGTTTGGGTTCAAAATCATATTCCGGCTTCTCACCCACAACCCGCAGGACGATATTATCCTTATCATCCACGCCCATTGGCACTTCGGGATCGGGAATATTGGGCAGCACGGCCATGATTGAAGACAGCTCAGAATCCACCTGACTCAGCTCAGCATCCAAAGCATCGATCTTGTCACCTAATTGGCGCATTTCATCGATTTTGACCTGACGCGAGTTTTTGTCCTTCATCCTGCCGATCTCTTTAGAGACGACATTCCTCTCAGAGCGCATGGTTTCAACCTGCAGGATCAGATCGCGTCGTTTGGTGTCCAATGAGAGGACCTCATCAACTACCCCTGGATCCATCTGGCGCTTCACCATTGCTTCTCGGACGATTTCCGGTTCTTCCCGGATCAGGTTTAAATCAAGCATCTTCAACATACCTCCGTGTAAAGTTCATCCATTGATTTTACCTTAATTGCCTGTTCACAATATCTGTCTATACAGCTTTTATGTCACAAAACAGCTTTTTTAGTGATTTCCGTTAATCCAAATTACACGCTATAATAATGCCATTATGCAAAAAGCGCTAAAACGAACTCTCATTCCCCTATTGGCCCTCATCCTGCTCCTTGTAGCGCCTTCTCGCATGGTGCAGGCTCAGTCCGGTGCGGGTATGTTCACCCCTTTCAACCTGAAAGCCATCCTCTCCGATAACGCCGTTTCAGATGACCCCAATAACGAGGAAGATACGACGATTATCGCTCAGGAGACTGAACCTGTGATCTATCCTGTGACAACCGCTACACCCAATGAAGATGGGATCATCATCCACAAAGTGAAATACGGCGAGACGCTCTGGGACATTTCGCAGGCTTATGGGGTTCCAATTGAGACCATCCTGGCCAACAGCAACATCAGCCTTGAAACGACTGCCGTGTATGAAGGGCAGACGCTGATTATCCAAAAAGCCACAGTCCCCACCGCCACGGCAACCCCCACCCCAACTGAGGACCCTGGCACCCCGACACCCACCCAGCCGCGGGCCACAATGACCCCCTATCCCACACAAACTCCAGCGCCTACCCAAGAGCCGACCCGCGGGCCTTCCATCATCACCCAGGCCCTGAGCAATGGTAAAAGTTTCGGAATTGGCCTGGTGGCGGTCTGTGTCGTGGGTTTGGGCGCATTGCTCTATTTCGGATTTCTTAAAAAGTCTTGAAAATGATGAAATTTTACTTGACATAGTAGAAATCTTTATGATAAACTCGTTATGTTGAGAAACCCGCCTGACTTTCAGGCTTATTAGATAAGAATCTTACAAGAAAGGACGCACCCGCATGAGCATGGTTATTTCTGCAATTTTCGTAAACCGTCTCAAATCTGCCGCTGTTGCCGGTGGATCTGGACCTACGCGGAGTGCGCCTGCCAATATTTAGCTTTACCTAAAACTCGGTAAACTGGCCACGGGCGAACTCCAACCCCCGTGGCTTTTTTTGTGTTTATCGCCAAAAACCCTCACAAGGTTTACAAACAATAAACAAACCACGGGATCAGCGGAAGCCCGTGGTTTTTATTTTTGATAATTAATTTTATTGATGATGGAGAGATGATGAGCAGACAAAAAAATTATTACCTGATGTCAGCGGCAAAGCAACAAGTAACCAGCCGCAACACGGTTTGACCCTTTCAAATCGTCAAACCTCGGAAGAAGAAGCCCAGTCTGCTAAACACTGGGAAGAATGACCTAAGAGAATGATCATGAACGCAGTAAACAAAGAAAAACAGTATCCTGCAGGGATTTATTATCCCCAAATCGTATCTAACTCATCATCTGTACTTATTGATGAAGCACGAAGAGAGAGAAGAAGAAAAATGCTGGAGAATATGACATTGACGAAAATCCGTCCCTTTACACTTAATGACGCCCAGGACGTTGTAGATCTTTTTAACGCCCATTCACAGTTCCTATATGGCGCTGATGACACCGATTTTGACGAAATGATGATCGATTGGACCAGGCCGGGCGTCAATTTGGATGACTTGGCCCGGGTGGTTGAAAACCAACAAGGCGAAATCATTGGCTACATAGAGGTTTGGGATATCTCCAAACCCCATGTGACCAAATATGCCTGGGGCTGCCTGCATCCTGATGCCTGGGATGAGGATGTCTTCCGGGCCATGATGAGTTGGGCTGAAAAACGCGGCCGTGAGCGGATTGATCTGGCGCCGGAAGGCACCCGGGTCATCCTGAGTCAGGGCATGTCTAATCTCGACATCAACAAGAAACGAGCTCTGGAAGCCTACGGATACGAAAACGTCCGCAATTTCTTCCGGATGGTGATTGAGCTGGACCAAACGCCTCCTCAGCCCCAGATTCCGGAAGGTCTGACCATTGTTCCGATCGACCTGGATAATGAGCTCCGACAAGCTGTGGAGGCCTTGGAAGAAGGCTTCTCCGATCACTGGGGCCACGTCCCGCGGTCGATTGATGAACAAATGGAACAGTGGCAGCACCATATCGAACAGTCCAAGGACTTTGATCCATCGGTCTGGTTCCTGGTCAAAGACGGTGACGAGATCGCCGGTGTCTGCCGCTGCTCCAACAAGACCACGGAAGATCCGGACATGGCCTGGGTGAACCAGCTTTGTGTCCTCAGGTCCTGGCGGCGTCGGGGTCTGGGCATGGCAATGCTCCAACATGCCTTCGGTGAGTTCTATCGCCGAGGAAAGCAGCGAGTCGGCCTCGCTGTGGATGCCACCAGTCTGACGAATGCCACCCGCCTTTATGAAAAGGCCGGCATGCATGTGAACCGCCAATTCGATACTTACACCTTTGAACTCCGTCCCGGAAAGGACATAACAACTTCCTGAGGGATGGGTTCAGAACATTGCACGAAAAAATTGAGAGAAAAAGAAATGGAAATCACAGAACAAACAAACACAATCCCGCAGGCTATCAAAAAACGCCCGCGGATACTATCCAACACATTGATCGTGTTTATGATCGCTATGGTCTTCGCGAACATCGCCTCGGAAATGTATGTGACCATGCTGCCACTCTACTTGAAACACCTTGGGGCGGATGTGGTCCAGATCGGGCTCTTCTTCACACTTTCACAGATTGTCCCGCTGGTGCTGCAAGTGTTGGGTGGCTGGGTCTCCGATACCATCGGCAGGCTCCGCAGCGTCGCCATCGGCAGTGTGATCGGCCTCGGTGCTTTCATCAGCCCCATCTTTGTGCCGACCTGGCAGTGGCTCTATCTTTCAGAGACGCTCAACGCCCTCACCCGCTCACTGATCGGCCCGAGTTTCGGCGCATTCATCGCTGAGGAGACCGCGGAGGAAAACCGCGGCAAGGTCTATGGCATCACCGACACAATCTATACCGTCGTTACCGTCATTGGCCCACCGCTAGCCGGCTGGCTGGCGGATACCTACGGGTTCAGGCTGATGCTCACAGTGGCTGCTAGCATTTATGTCTGCGCCACAACCATCCGCCTGATCCTGGCAAAAGTGGCCGGGAAACGCCGCAAGGTTGAGAAGGGCGAGAAATTATCCTTCGAATCCTTGAAGATCAATTCCAAGACCATTTTTGGTCTGGCAATTGCCGGTGGCCTGCTCACCTGGCTGCTGCTGACCGATGGCGTCCGGGACATCGCTTTTTCATTGTCCTTCAACCTGATGCCGCTTTATCTGGAAGATATCGGTGGGATGAGTCTGCAGCAAATTGGCTGGCTGGCTTCCTTCTTTGGCATTGCGTCAATGATAACCACCATCCCGGCCGGTTGGTTCTCCGACAAGGTAGGCGAACGGATCGCCATTGCGTTGGGCTTCTTCCTTGAATTTGTGGCCATGCTGCTGCTGATCAAAGTCGATGGTTTTGTTGGTTATGCCATGGTTTGGGCCGTGTTTGGTGTGGCAGTGGGCCTTATGTCACCCGCCTATCAATCACTCCTGAGCAAGGCATTGCCGGAAAGACTGCGGGGAACAGGCTTCGGCCTGATCCATGCCAGCCTGGGTATTTTCTCATTGCCCGCCCCTGCGATTGGGTCCTTCCTTTGGAAGTCCATCTCACCGCAGGCCCCCTTCTATATCACTGCGATCTTCGCCTTGGTCACCGTGATTCCGGCTTTCCTGAAATTCAAGCTGGATAAACGGGACCTGGAAAGAGTAGCAGCAGCCAACGGTGACACACCAGATGGCGATTAAATAAACAACCACTAAGCATATTCACCTGCAGGGATGGGGTGAGGCGAACTGGAAACCTGGTGAGTAGCAGACTGGATTTGTTCCCGAAAAACAACGCAACGTGAGGTTTGCACCGGTCTCAATTTCACCAGATGGAAAGTTGGCGGGGGTGGACATCACCCCACCCTGCAAACGCAACAAATGGAGGAATGTCATGAAAGCAGAAGAAATCCATATAGAAAATCCCCCCGCCATTGAAGGGCTCAAGTTCCGCCACTTTGCAGGGAAATCAGACTATCCCAAAATGCTGACAATCCTGGAAAAAGCCTCTGAAGCCGATGATGACGATTTCGCATCAACCCTTGAGGACCTGGAACACGATTACAGCCACCTGACCAATTGTGACCCCAAGGAAGATATGATCCTGGCAGAGGTCAACGGTGAGACGGTCGCTTATGGCCGGGTCAGCTGGCATTTAATTGATAAAAACAAGAACAGGATTTATTCCCAATTTATCAAAATCATCGCGGAATGGCGCTATATGGGCATTGAACAAGCCATGATGGGCTGGAACGAGAAGCGCCTGCAGATAATCGCCGCAGAACATCCCAATGATGGTAAGAGGTTCTATCAGACCTACAGCCTGGAAAACAAGGCTGAACTGAATGCCATTCTGAAGGACATGGGTTATGAACCAACCCGCTATTTCTTTGAAATGAATCGTCCTCTGGATGAAATCCCCGAGGCTGTCCTGCCTGAAGGCATTGTGGTCCGCCCTGCCAAAGAAAGTGACTACCGCAAGATTTGGGATGCCTCAATTGAGGCTTTCCGGGATCACTGGGGTTTTTCACAGCCAGAAGAGGAGGATTATATATCCTATAGCACCTCCCGCTACTTCCAGCCCGACCTCTGGCAGGTCGCCTGGGATGGTGACGAGGTGGTTGCCAGCGTGCTGAATTATATTGATGAGGAATACAACAAAAAGTTCAATAAGAAATGCGGCTGGACGGAAGAGATCTCCACCCGCCGGGAATGGCGACGAAAAGGCATTGCCAGTGCGCTGATCGCTCGCAGCATGAAGATGCTCAAAGACCTCGGTATGACCACAGTCGCCCTGGGCGTGGATACAGAAAATCCTAGTGGCGCGCTGCAGCTATATGAAGGCCTCGGATATGAAAAGATCCGAACCATGATCACTTTCCGTAAGGAAATGAACGCCTAAAAACTTCGATCCATCTACTTATATATCCCGACACCTCGTATTTTCAACGGCGGTAGCCTTGATTTTTCATTCGTACAGACATGGTAAAATCAAGCCCGTTATGAAAGAATTCGACATGGAGCCATCCCAGGGCGATCCGATCTGCTTCGGCGTGATCGCCGACACCCATATCCCCGACCGCGTCAAATCCCTCCCGGAAGGGATTCTGGCAGCGTTCAGGGACGCCGGGGTGGCTGGCATCCTGCATGCCGGCGACGTCTCATCCTGGCAGGTCATCGAAACGCTGGAGAAAATCGCCCCCGTCAAGGTGGTGCAGGGCAATCGGGATTGGTTCTTCGGGATGAAGTTACCCATGTCCGCCACATTTAAAGCCAATGGCATTGAAATCACCCTCGCCCACGGGCACCGGACGATGTTCCATTACATGGTGGATAAATGGGCCTACATCACCCGCGGTTATCTCTTCAAACGCTACTACGATCACCTCGCGGTGGATTTTCCCACTGCCGATGTGATCATCTTTGGTCACACCCATCATCAGACCTCCCTCTGGGTGGAAAACCGACTGTTTTTCAATCCCGGTGCAGCTTATCCCTGCCCGCATAACCGCTTCACACCGGAATTCGGCTTTCTCACGGTCTTGCCCGATGGCACGATTCAGACTGAATGTCGCCAGCTTGAAGAGTGAGTGGTTTGTCTATTTCTTATCGATCCCATTTTTCACAATTGAATAATTCTCCCCCTCATCCGGCGTTTCACGCCACCTTCCCCCAAAGTGGGGAAGGCAAATAGAATACAACCCATGGAAATCTATAGGCTATATTAATCAAATCGTAAATCATTCAATCTAAATAAATTTGGTAAATATTAATTACATATGAACTTCAAATCCACAATTCCTAAAGGCTTCCCCTTGAGGGGAAGCTGTCTGCGAAGCAGACTGATGAGGTGAGTCCCTCATCCAATGCTATACGCCATTCTCGATCTACGAAGGCTCTCCTCCCCAACGAAATGGTGTAAACTCAATTTATTGTTACAATAGAGTCAAATTTCCAGACTAGAATTGAGTCCTTACCCGTGGCAGAATTTATCTCCTCCCCCAATAACCCAAAAATCAAACTGGCCCGCGCCCTGCAAACCCACACCCGCGGCAGACAAAGTGACCAGGCATTCATCGCTGAAGGCGTGCGCCTGGTGGAAGAGGCCGCCTCAGTGGGTTGGCCCGTTGAATTCATCCTTTTCGATGAGACCCTTTCCGAACGCGGTCAGGCCTTGATCGACGAATTTGCCGCCCGGGGGAGTAGAGATATTATCGAAATTCCTCCCAGATTGATGGCTGAGATCAGCGGCACTGAGACTCCCCAGGGCATTTTGGCCGTTCTGAAACTCGAAGCCCTGCCCCTGCCTAAAGAGCCCACCTTCCTGATCCTGGCAGACCAGGTTCGGGACCCCGGTAACATGGGTACCCTCCTGCGCACAGCCGAGGCCGCCGGCGCGGATGGCGTGATTCTCACACCAGGCACCGTGAACGCCTTTGCGCCTAAAGTGCTCCGGGCGGGCATGGGCGCCCACTTCCACCTACCCGTTCACGCCCTCCCCTGGCAGGAGATCAACCCTTTGCTCAAAGACTTCCCCGTTTTCCTGGCCACTGCCGATGGCAGCCTCCCCATTTGGGAAGCGGATTTCACACAACCTTGTGTCCTGCTGTTGGGCGGTGAGGCCTTTGGCGCGACCCCTATGGGTGAAGCTTTGGCTACGGACCGAGTCTTCATTCCTATGCCCGGACGGGCCGAATCACTCAATGCCGCCATGGCGGGAGGCATCCTGATCGCTGAAGTCCTTCGCCAACGTTATTCAAAGAAAGCAGTCTGACATGCGCATCCGCTCCATCACCGTTTTCCTCCATCCCCACTGGCCAATCTCCGAACTGGCCCTCCAAAAGGCCGGAATCTTCGCCCAACATGCCCAGAAAGTCCTGCAGGATGCCGGTTATGAGGTCCAGACCATTCGGCTGGCAACCCCTGCCTGGCACACGTGGCTAGTGCCCGAAGATTACGCCCAAATGGTCACCACGCTGGGCTTTCTGGCCCATGCGGAAGGCTTTGAATACATCTCCCTCGGACCGGCCACAACGGAAAAGCTGGAAAGCTATGCTGTCATTCCCGAGTTACTCCCCAAGTCCAGCAACGCCTTTTTCAGCGGTCATCTGACCACCCCTGAGGGTCAAATCAGCCTGCCCGCCGTCAAAGCCTGTGCACAGGTGATCCACCAATCTGCACCGGTGGAAAAGAACGGCTTTGCCAATCTGCGTTTTGCCGCCCTGGCGAATGTCCCACCTTGGGCGCCCTTCTTCCCAGCGGCTTATCACGAAGGTAAAGCACCAGCGTTCGCCTTGGCCATAGAAGGCGCAGACCTGGCTGTGGAAGCATTTGATAATGCTTCCTCCCTGGCTGAGGCCCGATCCGAACTGATCGACACCATTCAGAGGCACGCAGCCATTCTGGAAGGTAAATGCAACGAACTGGCATCCATGTTCCAATTTGAATTCAAAGGGTTGGATTTCACCCTCGCGCCCTTCCCCGGGGAAAAAGCATCCATCGGCGGTGCGCTGGAAAACCTGGGACTGCCTGCCTTTGGGCTTTCCGGCAGCCTGGCGGCATCCGCCTTTCTGACGGACACGCTGGACCGTGTGACCTTTAAGCGTATCGGCTTCAACGGCCTGATGCTCCCCCTGCTGGAGGACAGCACCCTGGCTGAACGCGGTGCGGATGGTTCATTGTCCCTCACGGATTTGCTGCTCTTTTCATCCGTTTGTGGCACGGGGCTGGATACGATCCCCCTGCCCGGTGACACCTCTTTGGAACAGCTTCAGGCCATCCTGCTGGACCTGGCTGCCCTGGCGCTCAGGCTCAACAAACCCCTCACCGCCCGGCTGATGCCGATCCCCGGCAAACAGGCTGGCGACCCAACCGGATTCGCCTTTGAGTATTTCGCCAACAGCAAGGTGCTGAAGGTTCCCGCTCGCCCCCTCAGCGGTCTGCTGAATGGGAACGAGAACTTGGAAATCAAACCCAGACAGCGGTAAGAACCGCCTAAATTAAACCGTAAGGGCGGCCCACTGTGGGCCGCCCTATTTTGTTTTTTATTTAGCCAAATCGCTTATTGCCTGACCCGCCAATAGGCAGAGCCATCTTTTTTACGGGCCAGAAGATTACTGGAGATCAGGTCCCGCCGCAGCCCGGAGATATCCGAGTTCAGCGCGCCAATCACTGCATTGATCTCCTTCTCAGTATATACCCGGTCAAACTCAAATTTCTCCGCAATGTAATTTAGCACAACATCCAGCTTTCGCCGGTTGCCAGGGATCTTGGTCAGCGTGCCATTTTCTGCCAGATAGGTGTCGAGTACCTGGCGGTCATAAGCCTTTCGGTCCACGTCCTGTGTCATGGCAGGCAGCGTCTGCGCCGAGAGCAGCTTTTGTGCCATCCCCTCCAGGACATCCGTTTGCAGAGAATAGACATTGTAGTAGCTATCCGCCCGAGCCGAGACCAACCCAATCTCCGCCAGTTTCGAGAGGTGATGAGAAACAGTGGAGGGGCTGACCTCCAGCATCGCGGCCAGTTCTTCCACGCTCGATTCCTTTTGGGCAAGTAAACCCACGATCTTCAAACGGGTGGCATCCGCCAGGGCTTTGAAGAAAGCTAAGAGAGTCTCCAGTTGTTCATCCATTTTAATCTCCATATATTTATTTCGATACTTATCGAATTATTTATACCAGTATCGGAATGAAGAGTCAATACCATTATTACCAAAAAAAGGACCTCCGATGAGGTCCCTGATTGAATAACAAGGAAATTTAGCGAACTTGCTGGAATTTTATAATCAACATATTCCTCTGGCAGTCCTCATAGGTCTGGAGGCCATAAGCTTGCGACAGCGGCAGGCCATTCGTGTCCACCAACTGCAGGAACAAGGTATCCGAACTATTAACAATCAGGCCTTCCAGCCTGAATTCATATCCGGATTCGCCATAGATCGTTGCAGAACCGGAAAGCACCTGCTGATCAATCGTCACCCCGCCCAACTCGCCAAACAGATGCAAGGTCAATCCTAAGACAGGTTCGTTTTTCAGGTCAACAACCTGCCCGCCAATGATCAACCAATTACAATCTAAATTGGGATAAAAAATGATGCTCGCAATGGTGTCCGGGTCCCCAAAGAGATTAAAGGGCATCGGTTCGTCCGTTGCAGTTGCGGTGGGCGTCAGCGTCACCGTCGCGGTAGGGGCCGTGGTTGCCGTGGGGCCTCCCAAAGTCGCAGTTGCATTCACCTGGACTGGATCGGTAGTTTCCACCAGGGCTTCCGTCGGTGTAGGTGAAGGCGTTGCGGTCACCTCGGCGGCATAAGGGCCCCAGCCAAACACCAGCATCATCAGCCACACCGCACCACCGAGGATCAACAGGATGAAGAACAATCCGCCAAAACCCATCTTCTGGGGTTCCTGGGGTTTGCGCGGCGTCGCCATGCTGGGGATGGATTTCCCCGCATTATACGGGCTGCTTCGGCGGTTGGTCGGAGGACGTGAACTCATTTTAATTAACCACAACATCAATCAAACTGGTAGCAAGTTTATCTGCCAGCCAGGCGGCCACGGCGTTTCGCTGGAGGGTCAGACGGGCATCGCTGCTCAGGGCGTGCTCACCCCTATCCAGCACCATCACGATATGATAGCCAACTTCCGATTCGATAATATCTGAATAGCTGCCCACAGGGAGGGAAAACGCAACCTCTTCAACGGCTGGGATCAAAAGGTAACCTCTCGGCACCCAACCCAGATAGCCGCCGGTGGTGGGGTCATAGGTATAGGCCACATCTTCAAAATCACTGCCCGAAGCCAGGCTGGTCCTGGCAGATTGAGCACCTGCTGCGGTATAGGCAAAGACCTGACGGATCTCAACCTGTTCCATAGTTTCAGGGATAGTAGCTGCGATTTGGTCCCTCTCGAGGGCGGCCAGGATCTCCAATTTGAGCATATTGAACAAATCAGTGTCCGAATATCCCCATTGCGCCATCCAGGCAGCTAAATCCACTTTCTCTGCCAGGGCATCAATCCGAGCCTGCACTTCCTGATCCGTGACGGAAAAGCCGGCTTCCTGTGCGCCTTGCGCCAGAAGGTACTGATTGATCAATCCGTTCAAAACTGTCTCCCCGGCGGCGGCCTGATCGGTCACCGGGGTGCCTGCGGCCTCCTGAGCAACAAGATAGCGCTGTAACTCACTCTCATACCAGGCCAGCGGGACACTTTCGCCATTGACAATGGCTGCTGCGGGCACGGGGGTCGGTGTGGGCTCTGAGGGGGTTGAGGTTAAGGCAAGGGTTGCCGTAACTTCTTCAGTCGGGTTGTTTCGGGTGCAGGCGGAGATCAGCATCGCAACCAGTACCAACCCAATGATAATCTTTCTTAGGTCTTTTTTGGTCAATGACATGCCAACCATTATACCAGCGACCCCAAAAAACTTCTCCCATTTTTCGACCCCATACCGGAGAATCAAAAAAAGGCTGCTCCCAAAGGAACAGCCTTTAATTTCAGTATAGAGCCAGGACTAGAAGCCGCCCATACCGCCCATACCGGGGCCGCCGGCGGGCATTTGGGGTTCTTTCTCGGGGATGTCAGTGATCAGGGCTTCAGTCGTCAGGATCATGGCAGCGATTGAAGCTGCGTTATCCAGAGCGCCACGGGTCACCTTGGCAGGATCAATCACGCCGCCTTCAACCATATTGATATATTCTTCGGTCAGAACATTGAAACCAATCTGGTTGCTCTTGGCCTCAACCTGACGCTGGCGGACATTGGAAACGATGACGGAGCCATCCTGTCCAGCGTTCTCAGCGATCTTGCGCATCGGAACCTCAAGGGCATTGCGGACGATCTTGACACCGAGTTGTGCGTCGGCGTTGTCCATCTTCAGGTCATCAAGGGCCTTCATGGCGTTGATCAGGGCCACACCACCACCGGGGACGATACCTTCTTCAACCGCAGCACGGGTTGCCGAGAGAGCATCTTCCACACGATGTTTCTTTTCTTTCAGTTCGGTCTCGGTTGCAGCACCAACACGAATGATGGCCACACCACCTGAGAGTTTCGCCAGGCGTTCCTGGAGTTTCTCACGGTCATAGTCGCTGGTGGTGTTTTCGATTTCGACCCGAATTTGTTCGATCCGGCCTTTGATGGCAGCGGAATCGCCGTCACCGCCGATGATGGTGGTGTCGTCTTTGTCACTCTGAACTTTCTCGGCCTTACCGAGGTCTTCAATGGTGACGGTTTCGAGTTTGCGGCCGGTCTCTTCGGAGATAACGGTTGCACCGGACAGGATAGCGATATCCTGGAGCATAGCCTTGCGGCGGTCACCAAATCCCGGAGCCTTGACGGCCAGGACGTTCAGCATGCCACGCAGCTTGTTAAGAACGAGGGTCGCCAGAGCTTCACCATCGATATCCTCAGCAATGATCAGGAGTTCACGCTTGCCAACCTGTACCAGTTTCTCCAACAGGGGAACGATGTCGGAAGCAGCGGAAATCTTCTTGTCATAAACAAGGATATAGGGTTCTTCGATCTCAGCCTGCATATGATCTGGATCGGTGATGAAATAAGGGGAAATGTAACCACGGTCAAACTGCATACCTTCAACGTATTCAGTTTCAAATTCGAGGCCGCGGGATTCTTCAACAGTGATAACGCCGTCTTTACCGACTTTGTCCATAACCTCAGCGATTAACTCACCAATTTCGCGATCCTGTGCGGAAATGGTGGCCACGTTGGCGATTTCTTCCTTGGTGGTGATGTCGATGGCCTGGTTGACGATCTCATCGGAAACAGCTTTGGCAGCGGATTCAATACCACGCTTGAGCAGCATGGGGTTGGCGCCGGCGGCCAGGTTCTTGAGGCCTTCGGTCACGATGGCATGCGCCAAAACGGTGGAAGTGGTGGTGCCATCACCAGCGATATCGTTGGTCTTGGTGGCAGCTTCTTTGAGGAGCTGAGCGCCCATATTCTCAAAGGGATCTTCCAGTTCAATTTCCTTGGCAACGGTCACACCGTCATGGGTGATGGTGGGGGAGCCAAATTTGCGATCAAGAGCCACATTGCGGCCTTTTGGGCCGAGGGTGGTAGCAACGGATTTGACAACAATATCAATTCCGCTCTTCAGTGCACGTCGTGCTTCTTCAGCAAACAATAATTGTTTAGCCATTTTTTTATATCTCCTTGGAATTTATCTCTTACAGTTTCGCGAGGATATCAGCTTCGCGCATGATCAGCAATTTCTTGCCGTCATATTTGATCTCAGTCCCAGAATATTTCGCAAAAAGGACTGTGTCGCCTTCTTTGACATCCAAGGCCATATATTCGCCTTTATCGTTGCGCTCGCCGGGGCCGACAGCCAGGACGGTGCCCTTCTGCGGTTTTTCTTTAGCGGTTTCAGGAAGCACAATACCTCCAGCTGTGATTTCTTCTTCCGCAATGGGTTCAACCACGACACGGTTGCCCAAAGGTTTGATTGAGATTGCCATTCGTTCCTCCATTTGTATTAGAGTATTTTGAGCTATTATTCATCATTTTAGCACTCTCATAATAAGAGTGCTAATGAAATTATCTTACCTGTCTTTAAATTTCACGTCAAGGGAATGACAGCCGATTCTTACAAAAGATTTATATTCTCCCCCATCCACGTCTCTTCGCTCAGGGCATGGACTCCTCAGTCGGTGTTGTGACCGCGTCTGGCACCTCTGTTTCAGTCGCTGCATCCATGGGTGCCACGTAAGTGCAGATCTCTTCACCAGCCCGCACAATGCTCATGATCGTTTCATCATCAGGATATACCGCACGCAGTTCATCAAAGACGTCCAGCGCCCGATCACAGTAATCATCGGCACCATCACGGTGCAGGCCGGAAAGCACGGAACCATAGGTAAAGTAATAAACCGCAGTGTTGTCCGTGAGCGGAAGTCCTTCAATCGCAATCATTGGGTCCACATCAGGATTGCACTGCCGCACGTCACAACTTTCTTCAGCCGTACAACCATTAAGCGCACATTGCAGGGCAGGGATTGCACCCTCATAGTTCCGGGACTTGTGATAGATCACCCCCAACTGCCCATATACATCCGGGTTCGCCGGGGTCATATCCAAAGCCACCTGGACATTTAACGCAGCAATAAAGAACTCACCTTGCTGAGCATAAGTGTTAGCGATTGCCAGGTAAGGAATAGGGTCATTGATCCCCAACTGTTCGTTCACATTGACTGCGGTCGCGAAATATTCCAGTGCCTGTTCATAGAGCTCCAAATGCCGGTAGATCCTGCCGATCGAGAGGTACAGGAACGTCAAGTTCGGTGTGATGTTGACCGCTTTTTTATATTCTTGAATCGCCAGATTATATTCACCCAAAGTTTCATAGGTATAAGCCAGAATGCGGTGGACATCCATCAGCGAGGGGTCCCGCTCCACAGCCTGCTCAATATACTGCTGGGCCTGAGTCCACTTGGTCTGGTCCACCAAAATTTCAGCATAATATGCCAGAGCCAGCGTGTTGGTATTATCCAACTGAAGCGCCAGAACGGCTTCAGCCTCAGCCTCATTCAAAAGGTCCGTCGCTGCTTTGGCATCATTCAATGTTGGGTCAGTGGAATTCCAGTCCAACACAAATGCCCGCACAGCCAGCACCTCGGAATCGTTCGGCGCCAGTTCCTTGGCCTTATTGATTGATTCGAGGGCCTCCTTCAATCGCTGAGAGCGTTCAGCGTCCGTTGAGAGCAGGCTGGATGAATAGGTCTGAACCCGGGCCAGTTCGGTCAGGATCGTTGGGTCAGTTGGGTCCAGTTCAGCCGCTTTCAGATAGGCTTCAATGGAAGCATCCAGATTGCCTGCTGCGAAGTGGGTGTCTCCTTCAACCACAAAGGAGTGAGTTGTTCGGGTCGGTGTGGGCGTGGGCATGAAAAGCGGCTCCACTTCACCATTAGCAAATCCAGCCAGAACCGCGCCAAAAAACACAATCAATACAACCAGGACCAATACCCGGTAGATGTTGGATTTTGGATTCGTACGTCTAAAAGTAGGTTCTTTACCCTGGATATACATAGTTTATCTGTCCAAATGGAGAAATGCGATCAACCTTAAGGGGCCACGGTCGGTGTGGGAGTCATCTCTGGCGCTGCGCCCCCTTCGTCACCATCAGGTGTGGCTGTCGCAGGATTTTCCAGATTTTCCTGACAAATCCCGATGATGTAATTGGCGTTATAAACCGTATCCTCATCATCCGGCACCGTCTGCAAGAGAGCCTGGGCCACCTGAACCGCATCGTTACAGCTATTCACCCTGGCCAAAGCCAGGCCATAGCGGCTGTAATACTCCATAATTGTCGTGGTGTAATCCAACGGCAGACCCTCAACCACATCACCCTCATCGGTCACGCCGCCGCGCACGGCATAAGCCAGCGTTGCGATCGCCGCGTTATATTGCAGGTCACGGTAATAGAGCGTGCCCAGGTTGCCATACATATAAGGATTGGTCGGGTCATCCTTCACGGCCTGTTCCGCATACTGGATCGCCTTAGCATATTCACCGATCTGACCATAAACCCGTGAAATGTACCAGTTGGGTTCAGGGTCGGTGGGATTCAGTGCATAAGCTGCGGTGAACTCGAAAACAGCCTGGTCATTCTCACCAATTGCTACATAATTACGACCTAGGGCCAAATGCAGTTCAGCGATATTGTCATTAATGTCAATAGCCGAGATCAGTTCCTCAACTGCCTCGTCATAATTCGCAGTGATCTCCAATACATACCCCCTGGCCCAATGAGCTTCCATCAAGTTAGGTGAAAGCCTGAGGGCCAGCTTGGATTCCTCAATCGCCGTATCCAACGTATCGAGCTCAGCAACATCATCTGCCACCCGCTGCGCCAGGACATAAGCATAGACAGCATGGGCTAAAGCGTTGTTCGGGTCCATGTCCAATGCCGTGGTTATGTCTGCCTCAGCGTTCAGATAATCCTGCTGCAACCCCTTGGCCCAGCCCAACAAAACAAAGGCTTGCGGCAGAGACTTATCCAGAAGAATCGCATTTTCAGCGTTCACCCGAGCGGCCTCATAGTCACCGGTGTAAATCTGAAGGGTTGCCAGGCTGAGGTAGTTATTGATGTTCTGTGGTTCAGCCTTGATCGCCGCGATATAGGAATCCACTGCCGAACTGACCCGCCCTTCCGCCAGGTAAGTTTCTGCCTCCTGCACAAAGGATTCGGGGTTCCGGGTGGGTGTCGGCGTGGGAACGAACGGTGCTGGGACCGTTGGGATTATAAACACATTCAAATAGGCAACGAAAGCAATTGCTAACACAAGAAAGACGATCAACCAGGGGTTGGATCGTCGTCTTCGCCGGTTCATTGACCACTTACTGCCTTTTAAATACATGCCAGAATCATAACCCCCCAAATAACGGTCGTCAAGTCAGTCATCAAATTGGAAGAAGATGAGAATTTCCTCCCTCTGAGATATAATTTAACCCTGACAATCACCGTATGGGAGCTTGGGTAATGGCATTAAAGAAAAAGATTTGGGGTTTCTGGTTAATCGCATTGATTCTGGGCTTTCTCTGGGCCTACGGGCTTTCCACCCGGATAGGCCTGTTATTTGTGGCCCCCTTATGGCTCAAAGTAATCATTTTGATCGGGCTGGGAGCCAACTTCACCTTTCTGGCAGCCCTATTACTCAAGGCGTTTATTAATTGGTCTGCCAGCAAGAATACCAAGATCATCCTAGCCGCTTTGGCGGTCCTGCTCACAGCAGCTACCTTCCTGGTTGCCCCCTATCATGCTGTCCCCTTCCGAACGACACACACGCTCACCCTCACGCCCCTGGAGTCCGAGGTCAAACTGGTGGAAGTACTCTCGCCTGATGACAACCTCATTGACCGCGGCCTATTTGAGAACAGCGGAGATGTTGTCGCGTTTGATGTCAATGGCTTCCGCCTGTCAGCCGGTGGCACCCTATCTTTCCGACAGGGGCTGACGGGTGGCCTGACCCTGATCTTCACAAAGGATTCCGGCCCCGCTCAAATCACATGGGACAAAGAAAATATCATCATTGACCCAGCTCAGGTCCTTTCAAACACCTACGAAAAGGTCCTTGGTTGGGAAGTTGGAATTGGCGGTGAGACCCAACGGGTCTCCGTCAGAACACCGGGTTATACCTGGGGCCAGCCTGACCGTCTGTGGATGATCCTGGGCGGTCTCCTTCCCATTGCGGATTTTATCTGCCTGAGCTCGCTTATCCTTCTGGCAGCCTGGGGGCTGGTCGGTTGGGCAACTAAGTCCCTCCAAATCAAACCTGCTCGCAACTGGGCCGCCGCCTGGCTGGAAGCCCTGATCGGCTTTGGGGTTGGCGTCCTGTTGATCAAAATTGACTATAACGACTTTATGCCGGGCTGGTTCCTGTTCTTCTTCCTGCCCACGATGCTTTTCCTACTCCACCGTCAACTGGATCATTTCGCTCAATTCACGCCTGCTTTTTCCAGTGCACCAAAATTCAGCGCTCTCATCACCAAAGTTCGATCTGCGCTTCTCAAAGTCAACCAAAACAAGTGGCTCTTCTGGGTGCTGATCCTCACTGTTGCGACACTCACGACCCTGGCGCAACTATCGCTGACCAAAGACGGCATGGGTATTTCCGGTGATTCCGTCCACTACATGAACTCTGCCATCAACCTTGCTGAAGGGAATGGCTATGTCCGCACGGTTTCCGAAGGCGACCCGGTGCTGATGACCGGTTTCCCACCCGTCTATCCCGTCTCATTGCTGCCAGGGGTTTGAACGGAGATTGGGGTCGAAGCAGAGGACACACGTGACTTTGTGGAAAAACCTGACGCTTATTTCCTGCAATACACCAATATTAAAAATGACTGCGGTGAAGATGTTCAGGATTATCTAAAAACCCTGCCAGATGCAGATTTCATCACCAATAACTGTGAGTTCTTCTACTTCATGACCGGGATTCCCTGCAATTACCTCAGTAACGATGAGGGGGACTATCTACCGGGCGGCTCTGTCTCTCAGATATTGCAGGATGGGACTATCCTGGCCTATGTCCCCGGATTTGGCACTCAGATGGAAAGCCTCTCCTATCTGGTGTCCAATCTGGAACCCATTCAAAACGTATGCAGCCTGGAATTATATGTCTGGCCTGATGAATAAGATCAAATAGACAATTTAAACGAAAAAGACCTGCCGTTCAAAGCAGGTCTTCTTTTATCTCACTTGCAGCCGCTTGATCCACCAGCCAGAGCATCTCGCCCTCCTTGGGGTCAATCATCTGGGTTGGCATCTCATACGGCGCTTGGGGACCTGTTAACACGGCTTTCAGGCGGTCAGCCTTGGCTTCCCCTGACACCAGCACCAGGATAAACCTGGCTGCGTTGACCGCCGGGGCCGTAAGGGTCAGCCGCCATGAATCCATGCTGGGGGCATAATTGGCGATGAACCAGCGGAATTCCTCGTTCAATCCTGCTGACATTGGGAACAAGGATGCCGTGTGACCATCGTTTCCCATCCCCAGAAAGATAAAATCAAAAACCGGCCAGTCCCCACTAAAAAACTGACGCAGTTCTTCTTCATACTGGAATGCGGCCATCCGCACATCCATCTCAGTCCGCACCCGGTGGATATTCTCCGCCGGGATCTCGATCTTGTCCAACAAAGCCTCGCGGACCATCCTGAAATTGGACTGGTTGTCCTCAGGTGGAACATGCCGCTCGTCACCCCAGAACAGGTGCACTTTTTCCCAGTCCACCCGCTCACGGTTCTCAGGTTTCGCCAATTCGGCATAGACCGGCTTGGGTGTACCGCCACCGGAGAGGGCTACCGAAAACACGCCTTTTTGCCGGATCTGCTCTTGGGCAGCCTTGATAAATATCTCAGCAGCCTCCCGGACCAGTGCTTCCTTGTCAGGGACAATTTCCAATCGTCGCATGAATCACTCCAAAATAAAACGCCCTTGATAAATAATCTATCAGGGGCGTTTTTACTCTCTATTTCTTCTTCAATGACTCCTGAGCAGCCTTAAATTTCTTCTTCTGCTCTTCGGTCAGGTCTTTGGGAACGCTAACTTCCACCTTGGCATAGAGATCGCCGTGCTTCTTGGTGCTGCCAAGAACAGGCATACCCAAGCCCTTCAACCGGAAGGTCTTCCCGGAATCAGTTCCGGCAGGGATGGTCAGTTTCACGGTCTTATCAATCGTGGAGACTTCCACCTCACCGCCCAACAGCGCTGTGAAGAATTCCACAGGCTGATCAATGCGAAGGTCATCGCCATCCCGTTTGAATTTCGGATCAGGCAAGACGGTCACCTTCAAATACAGGTCACCAGACCCGCGAGCGCCTGCCCCACCCTGACCGCTCAAACGGATCTTGGAACCGGTCTTCACACCGGCGGGAATTTTGGCCTCAATCCGCCGACCGTTTTCATAGGACAGCGTGCGGGTGGTCCCATGAAAGGCCTCCGAGAGGCTGATCTCCACCGGATGCTGGATATCCTGTCCCTTGGTCATATTCTGCCTTGTCGCACGGGCACCAGGGCGACGGGTTGTTCGCGCCCCGCCCATTCCGCCAAATAATGTTTCAAAGAAATCTGAGAAACCGCCCAAACCACCTCCGAACATCTGCTCCAGGTCTTCCTGGCTGACCGTACGATATTGAGCGCCAGGCTGGCCGCGGGTTGCCCAGCGTGACCAGTCAAAGTCTTCGGGCCGTCCGCCCGTCTGTTGGTACTGCTTCCATTGCGATCCAAATTGATCATATTTCTGGCGTTTATCCTGGTCCGAAAGGACCTGATAGGCCTCATTGATCTCCTTAAATTTCTCTTCCGCATTGGGATCGTCAGGGTTCACATCCGGATGGTATTTCCGGGCTAATTTCCGATATGCTTTCTTAATTTCATCTTGACCGGCGGTTTTGGTTACGCCCAGTGTGTTGTAATAATCCTTATATTCCATATATAAATCCTCTTGCTTCGCAATATCACCTAATTCTAAGCCTGAAATATCAAAATAGTATTAGAGAGCCTTTATATGGATTATAAAATAAAAAAGATCGCCTATCTTTTGGAAAGAAGGCGATCCATATCCTCATATTAAAGAATACTCTGTTTCAGGCTGTTCTCACTCAGGCCGCATCTGTGTCAAATTCACCCCGATAGGCTGGCGGGAGGAGGGCAGCGATCTGCTGCATGATCTGTTTACCGGCTTCACGAATTTCATCACGGGTGGGGCGGCCAGTGTTGGCGGATTTCAACGGGCCAAAGACCTTTCCGATCCGGGTGCGGACCCGTAACGGTCTCTTCTTTTCCTTAAGCGTCTTGAATAGCTTCCAATTGTTATCCGAGATCGTTCCCATGGGAATGATCGGTGCGCCTGTTCGCATGGCGAGGAAAGCCGCTCCGGGGAGCGCCGGGTTCAAAGGGCCGGAATGGACATGGCCTTCAGGGTAGATGACCAAGATGCCCTTCTGGGCCAATATTGCCTCAGAGGCATTCAAGGTTTCAAAATTAGGGGTGCCCTGCTCGATCTTCAAGGTTTGCCAGGCATTCGGGAAAACCTTCATCAACATCGGCGCATTGGGCATCTGAAAATCACCAATGAATTCCAAAGGCCAGCGTGTGCTGTAGATCGGGGCAATTGTATCGAGAAAATGGAAATGATTCCCTACAATTAACAACGGCCCTTCTTTGGGCAGATTTTCCTTGCCGATAATCTCCCAATTGGTCAAAAGGGTGGCTGCCACATCAATACCACCAGATAGCAAGCCGCGGATAAATCGGCGCCGTGGCCAGGGGTATTTTTGGACATAGGGTTGGATTGCGGTCTCATCTTTCATCAGTGCGCTCCAGTTGCTTGGCTCCAAAGGTAATCGCCTGCCCCATTTGCATCTACTCGCTCAGGCGTGACAAATATTATAACCAAAAACACAAGAAAGGTTACGAAACCTCAATCCGCCGAGTATTCGCCCCGCATCTCTTCCGGGAGCTGAGCAGCAATTGCGGACATGATCTGCACTCCTGCTTCAGTGATCTCAGCACGGGAAGGCCGACGGGGGTTATCCGATTTCAGCGGCCCAAACACTGGCCCAAACTGACAATACGCCCGTATCCTCCGGCCGGTTTGTTTGATCATACCAAAGATATCCCAGTGGTTATCACTGTAGATTCCCACGGGCAAGATAGGGGCTCCGGTGCGCAGCGCCAGAAAGGCGGCACCAGGCAAAGCGGGTTTCAATGGCGGTTGGTGAACGCGCCCTTCCGGGAAGATGCCTAAAACACCCTTCTGTCGCAGGACAGCCTCTGATGCCCGCAATGCCTCTAAATTAGGCGTACCCTGCTCCACATCATAGGTGCCGTAGAAATCCGGTAAGAATTTTAGGTATGGGGGGACATTGGGCATCTGAAAATCAGCCAGAAATTCCAGCGGCCAGGGGGCAGCCAGGATCAGAATTGGGGCATCAATAAAATGGAAGTGATTGGTGACCACGATCAAAGGGCCATCCGTGGGAATATTCTTTTTACCCACGATCGTAAAACGGGATAAGATATGTGCCAGAGGTGAAATCCCAGCCTTCAATACACCCCGTCTAAATTGATATCGAGGGTAGGGATACTTGTTTTCCATATCAGCCAACATCAACCCTATTCTAGATGTTCTGCGACGAGAAAGCTATCCAACTCTGCCGAACTATCGAGGATGACATTTGCACCAACCCGCTCCAACTCTTGCCGCTGCCCAAATCCGCAAAGTACAGCCACAGTCTGCGCACCGGCCAGCTTACCGGCTTTGATATCCACGATAGTGTCACCGATCATCAAGCATTGATCAGGGTCCAGCCCCAGCGCTTCGGCGGCATAGATCACTGGTTCAGGGAAAGGTTTGGTATGTTCGCAGGTATGGGCCGTGACTACGACATCAAAGTAGGGTGTCAACCCAAATAGATCCAAAAAAGCCAGGGTTGTCTTTTCGTCCCTGGCGCTGACCACCGCCATCGGGAATTTCCCGTGCAGTCTTGCTAGCATCTCTTTGACGCCGGGGATAATTAAAAACCGGTCCTGGATAGCGCTACGGGACCGGCTTTTTTGGAACAACCAATTTACAAATGTGAAGATGGGTTTGTCTATGCCAACGCGATCAGCCAAACTATAAAGAAAGTTGGCGGGCGTCTCGACTGACATCACAACCCAACGGGCGAACCTTTTCGGATCACGATCAGCAAACAGACCTGAAAACGGGGTCAACCGTTTTGTAAAGCGCTGCACCCAATGATCGTCGGTGTCACTCAGCGTGCCATCAACATCAAATAGCAACCCGCGCACACGCGAGCGGTCTAATTCGCCAAAACCCTCAGGTCTTCCGTTCATTCCAGTTCAAACATCAACGATTCGATAATTTGTGTGTCTGGTGCAATCACCCAGACGGTACGAGCACCGTTTTGGAAGAAATCAATCACGCCATCCACACCCGTCCAGGCATAATGGCCAAGGATGAAGGAGTCGGTTGAATTCCAGCGGGCGTCTGCATAACTTCGAAAAGCGGTCGCAAATTCTTCCGCATCAGCATTTGAATCCCAGACATAATCCAGGATAAAAACAACCTGATTGGTATCCTCATTCAGATAGATAGCATAGGCATCTCCGCCCCAACCTTCGGCAGCCTCGCCGGCGGTTTCATCAGAAAGCTGCCAGTCGAGGTCATAAGCCTTATTGAGGATCAGGTAGGTATACCATTCGCCCATCACGTTCTGGTCATAAAGAGCCCAGCCCTCACCAAGGATATCCGTCATATCGGGCAAGTCCACCGGGATCGGGGTGTCAGCCGGGTAGCGCTCCGGGTGCATGATCTGCTCTGTGGACACAGGTAAATTGTCATAGACCTCAGCCAAACTGGCATACCCGCCCTCTTCCATAAAGGTCTCAACAAAAACCTGACCAGCTTCATAGGGGAAATACAGATCGGCTTCCATGTAGGGTGGCGCTGAATCCATCACAGGGGATTCAAAGCTATCATACATATCCATAATGTCGTTATAGTCCGCCCGCGTGCCGTTTTCACTGAACCAGAGCAGTTCCGAAACGGTGGCATCACCTTCGACCACAGCCTGGATGGCAGCACATTTCTCCGAATCCGCCTGGCAGGCTTCTTCACTCATATCCAGTATGTCATCAAAGCCATAAACCTGATCCTGCAAGACATGGGTATATTCATGGGCATAGGTCAGCTTCTCATAACCACCAAAACCTGTATCCTGCACCACAAACATGGTCTTGATCTCATCATCGTAATAACCCGCGATCTGTTCGCTATAAAGATCGGTGTACCATTGCTTCAAGTTAAAATCCGGAGGGAGAAGTCCGAGAGTTCCCAGGGCAAGAGCATCTTGCTGGGCTTCCTCGTCGGTATAATCTGCAAAGAACTCAGTCCTGACGGTTTCAGCGAGTTCTGCTTCCGTGATAAGTTCACGGTTAAAATCCTCGGTCGCCGTCAGGCCTCGCAAATCCTGTACCTGCTCTTCAATGGCAGTGGCCGTATCGAGCATTTCTTCCGGGAAGTTGCTCACTGTCGGTTCGTCTGTTGCGGCAGGTTCTTCTGTGACCGCACCGGTGGCGGTAACTTCGGTTTCCACCTGGGCATCCGTCGGCGCCACAACCACTTCAGTGATGACATCCGTGGTGTTAGTGTTAGATTGACCAAAAGGCCAGATCAGTGAAACACCGAGACCAGTGACAGCGATTAGGACAATACAAACACAGGCGACAATCAATAAAACGCCACAACTCAACAGGATATATTTCTTTTTCTTGGAGTCCATTAATTTTCCTTTTTTAATGCATACTGCAATTCATTTTACTCTTCGAAGGTCAATTGTAAAGCAGAAAATAAAAAACCCCGGATGGGGTTCAGATTATTTCGCCTTTTTACCCCAAATCAGCTCAAACATCCAGAATATATCCAACACCTCTCACGGTCCGAATCAGTTCCGGATGGCGAGGGTCATCCTCGATCGCCTGGCGCAGCCAGCTGATATGCACATCCAATGTACGGGTATCACCGGTGTAATTTGTCTCCCACACCGATTTGAACAATGGATCCCGTTCCACCACTTTACCCTTATTCTTCATCAACATTTTCAAGATCTTCACCAACCGAGGCGTCAGTTTGGTCAGCTGACCGTTACAGGTCACTAACTGGGTTTGCACATTAAGCTCGATGGGCCCAGCCTCAAGGATGAATTTATCATCCGTGGGTTCGTAGGCTTTGATCCGGTTGATCAATTTCTGGACGGTGAAGGGCAGCCGCAGAACCAAATTCGCATCCACATCCTCTGGCACTTCCACATTTTCTTCAACGACCAAAACGATCGGTATTTCACTATCGGCTTTGCGAAAGGATTGGCAGATCCTCACCCCACTCGTCCTGAGGGAGGCGGCATCAATAACTAAAACATGGGGGGTAAGGTTTTCAAGAATTTTCAGACCAGCGCTGCCACTACGAGCAAAGTTGACATCATATCCCTTTTCCTTAAGTTCTTTTGAGAAACAGGAATGATCTCCTCTTGTGCCTTCGATGAGTAGTATGGCTAGTTTTTTTGATTGCTTCAAAATGAATTCCTTATGTACTGGTCTATCATTGAGATTAACTAAAAAAAGACAATTAAGTTTCTGGCCTAAGAAAATATCATATTACTGAAGGGTAACCCAGTACAAATTAATGGGCAACAACCTTTAGAAAAAGTGGCTTTTCCCAATTTCTTTTATAAAGGCTGCTCTTATAATGATAATGCATCGGAGGATTAGACCAGGTTTTTGTCTAGAGCATCAACCTCAATGACTCCGATTATACACGAAAAACCTTAAAGACTCAGATGGAATTTTTTATCTTAATAAGTTGCACCAACCTACCCGGCGTGTTAGAATCAAAAAAGCCCATCAACACCAGGAGAACAATATGCCCCGGATGATCGAGGTCGAAATCGACAGCGTCCGCGTCAGCCTGACCAATCAACAGCGGATTGTTATTCTAAAAGAAAAAGAGGTAGAACGCTACCTGCCAATTTGGATTGGTCTATATGAGGCCGAAGCGATCACAATTGCCTTGCAGAATATCCAGGTTGCCCGGCCCCAAACCCATGACCTGCTTAAAACCCTGATCCAGACTCTGAATGCCAAGCTGATTCAGGTTGAAATCACATCTCTTTCCGATGATGTTTTCTATGGCAATCTCATTTTCGAGAACGAAGGCGTCCGAAGCCAGGTTGATTGCCGGCCCTCAGATGCCCTGGCACTGGCCGCACGCACAAAAGTGCCGATCTACATCTCAGAATCCGTAATGGAACAAGCCGGAATCATGCCCGAAGAGGATATCGTCGACATGGAAGATGAAGATCAAAAAGGCCCGCTTTACTTCAGTTCAAATGATGAAGATTTGGATATATTTGAGGACTTCCTGCAAAGCATGGACCTAAACGAAAACGACCAGGACGAAGAAGACAATTTTCCCCAAACGGGGGACGAAGACTGACTTTTCAGACCCTGAACGCGTTATAATTAACCGGGAGGTTTCAGTTGAAACCTGATCCCGGTTTTTTATACAATAGGGATTAACCTATCAAAATTTCCAAACCCAGATAACGAGTCCAGCATGAGTGATGACTTCAAACTTAATGACGAAACCCTTTCAGAAGCCCTGACCCTGCCCAGCAACCGCGAGGCGGAAGAAGCCCTGATCGGCGCCGTTCTGATCAATCCGGAAGTCTATCTGGATGTCGCCCAATTCCTGAGCGTGGATGATTTCTTCATCGTCCGCAACCAGTGGGTCTGGGATTGCTTCCACCACCTCAGTGAAACCCGTCAGCCAATTGACCTCGTAACCCTCACGGAGACGCTCTCCAACCGGGGCCAGCTTGACGAGATCGGCGGTCAGGTCTATCTGATCTCTCTGATCAACCGGGCGCCCAACGCGTTCCACGCTGAATCCTATGGGCGGATCATTGAGCAGAACGCCATCCGCCGCCGGATGCTGGAAGCCGCCAATGAAATTGCGCAATTAGCCTACCGCCAGGATCAATCCATCGACACCGTCGTGGATGAGGCGGAAAAATCCCTTTTCAATGTCAGCGAGAGACGCATCAAGCGGGACTTGGTCCCGATCAAAGAAGTCGTTCGGGATTATTACGAGCGGATTGACGAGCTTTCCCGGCGTCCCGATGACATCTATGGCGTCCCAACCGGCCTGATCGATCTCGACAACCTTTTAGGCGGTCTGCAAAAATCCGACCTGTTGATCATCGCTGGCCGCCCTGGTATGGGTAAGACCGGTTTCATGCTTGGCACTATGCGGAACGCTGCCCTGGTGCACAAAAAACACGTCGCGATGTTCTCAATGGAGATGTCCAACGAGCAGCTCCTCCAGCGTATGATCGCGATGGATACCAAGATTGATACCCAGCGACTGCGCTCCGGCAAGCTAAACCCCAACGAATGGGATGTCTTTTTCCAGGCGCTGGAAGCCTACGACCATGCGATGATCTTCCTCGATGACACGCCAGCCATTACCCCGCTGGCTTTGCGGACCAAGTGCCGCAGGCTGCATCTCGAGTACGGCCTCGATCTGGTCATCGTGGATTACCTCCAGTTGATGACCGGCGACAGCCATACGGACAACCGGGTGCAGGAAGTCTCCAACATCTCCCGTAACCTGAAAGTCCTCGCCCGTGAATTGAACGTGCCTGTTCTGGCTGCGGCGCAGCTTTCCCGTGCAGTCGAACACCGCGAGGGTAAACGGCCCCAGCTCTCCGACCTGCGTGAATCGGGTTCTCTGGAGCAGGACGCAGATATCGTGATGTTCATCCATCGTGACCCGCTCAGCGAGAACCAGGAAGAACGTAACAAGGCTGAAATGGTGGTCGCCAAGCACAGGAACGGCCCCACCCACCCCGGAATCGGTATGGTCTTCATCAATGAATTGGCAAAGTTTGAAAATGCCGCCCGCAGCAGTCAGATGGATCGGTAAGAAAGAGGCGCTGCGTGTCCCCTGAAACCACCCCACCCTTTCCCGGATTTCAAGCCAGCGAATCCCCGGCCGTCCGACTGCCGGAAGCTTTTTTTACCACCCTGCTCCCCCTGTTATCGGATCCCGCTCAAATCCAGTTGATGCTCTATCTGTTCTGGCATCTGGAACAGGACCCCACCCGGGTCCACTACGTGCGGATGATGGACCTGACCGGGGACCCCACCCTTGTCACTATGCTCGGGGGTGAAGCACAGATCGGCAAGGCAATTCATGAATTGGTCGCTTTGGGTGCTGTTTTGCAGGCAGAGCTGCCCTGGATGAATGAGACTTATTATTTCATCAACGCTCCCCAGGGACAGGCTGCCGTTCAGGCAATCGAAGCCGGCACCTGGCAGGAGACCGGTCAACCCCGTCAGGCCGTCCAAATGGCGCCTGAGAAACCGAATATATATAAACTATACGAAAGCAACATCGGCCCACTGACTCCCATGGTGGCGGAAATTCTCAAGACGGATGAAGAAGAATATCCGCCTGAATGGATTGAAGAAGCCGTCCGCGAGGCCGTCTCAAGGAATATTCGCAACTGGAAGTATGTCCAGACCATTTTGAAGAACTGGCAAAATAAAGGACGTGGCAATGAGCAAAATCGACGAGACCGTTCACAGAATCCGGAAGACTACCGGGAAAGCTGGCTCGGACATGACTGAGAATGGACAGGATGGTCCGATCCGCCAGGTGCAAATGCCCGGCGATCCTAATTGCCCCATTTGTCAAGGTATCGGCTGGCTGCGACGCGACCTGCCCATTGACCATCCGGATTTTGGTAAGATCGTCCCCTGCAGTTGCCGGGCGGAAGAAGTCACCCAGTCCGCTCGCTCCCGGCTCTACCGGATGAGCAGCCTGGATGCGCTCAAAGACCTGCGTTTTGAGAATTTTGAGAAACGCGGTCGGGTTGGCCTGGGTATGCTTCAAGCAGACTCCCTCGAAAATGCCTTCAATCAGTCGAAGACTTTCGCCGAAAATCGTGAAGGCTGGTTATTGCTCATGGGACGCTTTGGCTGCGGGAAGACCCACCTGGCAGCCGCCATTGCCAATGCCGCGATTGAAGCCAGTGTTCCCACCCTGTTCCTCACCGTGCCGGATCTGCTGGATTGGTTGCGGTTTGCTTATGGCGGCTCCGAGATGAGCTTTGAAGATCGCTTTGAGGAGATTCGTGAGATCCCTCTGTTGATCCTCGATGACTTTGGCACCCAAAACGCCACAGCCTGGGCTCAGGAGAAGATATTCCAGATCATCAACCACCGCTACGTGAACCAACTGCCAACCGTGATCACCAGCAATATCATGATTGATGATTTTGAAGGCCGAATCCGTTCACGGGTGCAGGACCCCAACCTCGTCACAGTGGTTAAGATCCTCGCACCTGACTATCGCAATCCCACCGACGACACCGGTCACCCGGAACTGTCCTCATTGGCCCTCCATAGCCGCCAGACCTTTGGCAATTTCAGTCTGCGACGAAACGAGAAGATAGCCACTGAGAATCTCAAGGATTTAAAGAACGCCTTTGAAGCCGCCCGTGACTTTGCTGAACACCCCCGCGGTTGGTTGCTCCTCACCGGACCTTTTGGCTGTGGCAAGACCCACCTGGCTGCCTCGATTGGCAACTATCAGGCAGCGACGGGCTATCCGCCGCTGATGGTCAGTGTGCCGGACCTGCTGGATCACCTCCGGGCAACTTTCAGCCCGAACAGCACCGTGTCACTCGACCGGCGCTTTGAAGAGGTTCGCAAGTCCCCCTTGCTCATCCTGGATGACCTCGGGACGCAATCCGCCACGCCCTGGGCCAGGGAAAAGCTCTACCAACTCTTTAATTATCGCTATAATGCAGAATTGCCGACTGTCATCACGACATCCAGCAAATCTGAAGAATTGGATCCCCGCTTGAACAGCCGCCTGCAGGACAGTCGGCTCTGCCAGGTCCTGATCATCCCTGTCCCGGCCTACCGGGGCTAAGGCAGAAAACCTTTCTTCGCCTTAAACAAATCCACCCGGCAATCTACCGGGTGGATTTGTTTCAATAGAAAAGGAGAAGAAGATGAGGTTCCATCTCTCATCTCATGCTGTTATTCTATTCCCCAACTATTGGAAATTTGTCAGAAATCCGTCAATAATTCGTCAACAGAAGTATCATTGAAGAAATCGCTTATTTCGGTTTAGCAAAACCGGCAAAGGCCCTTGCCACCATCGCGATCACCAGGCAGAGCACCATCCCGCGCAGAATGGCCTGTATGCTGAATCCCATCAGCACAACCCAGACTACCAGGATCACCAGGCCAGCCAGGCCGCCAGCGATCCAGCCGGCTTGGTGGGCTTTTTCTTTCGCTAACAGCCCCGCCAGAAAACCACCCGCCATGGGTGCCAGAAGGGCTGGTGCCAAACCGATCAATCCGACCTCACCCGCTGTAAAACCAGGGGACAGCGAGTTCATCAAAAAGATAATTGACAGAGCAAAAACCAGAATAACCAATCCCCCAGCCAAGCCGCCAAGAATCATTTTCCGCATCCTGCCTTCTCCTTTCTGGGGCGTCCCTGCTTAATCAACACCGTTTTGTACCAGTGAAGTTCTAGCCATTCGCTTATGCACGATCACACCTGCCACACTAGCCATCGCGACCACCAAAGCACTGATGTAATAAGCTGATTTAATGCTGGTGGCCTGAATGATTGGTGTCAAGAGAATCGATGTTAAAAAATTACCAAGGAACATCATCGTAACAAACAAACCATTTGCCCGACCCCGCACCATTGGCTGGACTTCGTGCGCCAACCAGGTGGTCAGGTTTGATGGGATCACGCCCATCCCAAAGCCCACCAGGACCTCACCCACCACGATCAAACTCCAGTCCTTCGCCAGGCCAATGGCCAGGAAGCCGAAACTGTAGGCCAGGAAGGACACTGTATTGATCTTTAGGTAGTCAAATTTCCTGTTAATCCGGCCATAAATCAGACCGCCCAAAAATGAAAACAAACCGGAGAAAGCCCCGATCAAGCCAACCTGGATGCTGTCGGCCCCAACTAATTTTTGCAGATAACTGGCAATGAACACAGGAACCGACATAAATGCCAGTTGGTTGAGCATAATTGCAATGACGATGTAAAGCGACAACGGTTTAAGTTTTAGCTTGGTCGTCATCACCTCTGACACATCCGCCCTAATTATTTCTGGCTCATGGATGAAAAAAATGGTCAGGGGGGCAAAGATCAGGGCGGGGAGATACGAGAAAAAAGCATAATGCCAATTCAGACTCGCCAGGAGCCCCCCAAAGGGCATGAATATAACACCAGCAAAGCCTGTAAAGGCTGTAACCTGGCCCAGGAATTTTGCCCGGGCGTCCCCACTGAAATAATCCGCCACCAGTGAATTGGTCGCGGTCATAGAGCCAGCAATCCCCAAACCCACCAGTGCGCGGGTCACCATGATTGCGGGCAGAGAATGCATCAGGACGGCCGAACTGCCTCCGAGTCCCCCCAATAACAAGGAACCAATCAAAACAGGTTTTCGCCCAAAGCGATCGACCAGAAAGCCCATCAAAGGCCCACCTAATACTACAAACAACGCCGGCAGGGTTAATACCATAGACGTCCAGAATGTAATTCCGGGGACGTGCTGGAACTCAGCAGTTATGGCAGGCAGGCCCGGCGATAAACTTGAACCGGCCATCAACGTCAGGTTCGCCCCTAATAACAATACAAATCGGCCAATAGGGTGAACCTTGGCGTGTTTTTCTGAGTAGGTCATAAATGTGGTCTCCGATGATAAGGATTAAAACGAATAAAAAGAAGTATAAAGGACAAATTCAATCTTGGTGCCCATCTTGTTGTGAAAGGTACCAGGTTATAGTCAGAACCACAATCCCAGCGCCGATCCATTGTAAAAGGGATTCAGGTTTCTCCCCCAAAATCAGCCAACCTGCAAAAATTGCTGCGACTAACCGAACAGCCAGCATACTGCTGACAAGTGGCGCACCCAATTTCCTGATCACGGTGATATTTCCAATCTTCACCCCAATTTCCATCACAAGCGCATAGAAAAGAATCACCAAGATGGATTTCCAGTCCACATGTAAAAAAGCAGACCAGTTTTCACCAAGGATCAGACTCAGAACCAGTACCACCACACCGATAGCACCAACCTGGGAAATATAAACAGCTTCAAACGGCAGCCCTATCCCCTGCCCATATTTCACAATGACCATATAGGCAGCAATCCCAAAGGTCGCCAGCAACGCCATGCCAAGACCAATCCAGTCACTTCGGGTGAGTAATCCCACGATGGGCTGATTTTGCAGCCCACCAAAAATCAATAAGAAGCCGCCAACCACAGAGAAGGTGATGGCAAGTAGAGTGAACCTGGGTAATTTGGTTTTATTAACAAACCGATCAAAAATAACAACAAAAAACGGCGCAAGAAGATTTACCATCTGAGCCAGATAGGTTTGGGTAAACCGTCCAGAAAGGGTCCAGAAGACGGTTCGGGTTACAACAATGAATACCATCAGCCACAGCGTTTTAGATCGCCAGAATTCTTTCTTAACTCTGGGGATTGTGAACCCGGCCATAATTGCGAAAGCGATCAAATCACCAATCGCAACTGTTCCAAGCGCCGGTAATCCCACAACAGTCTGGGCATAACGCAAAGGAGCCATTGCCCCCCCAATGACAACATGAACCAAAACTGCCAGAATAATCCAGCTATTTAATTTACGCTTTTTACCAGCGCTTTCCATAACCTTTATTCACCTCTAATCCCAGAATGAGCATCTGGGCTGCGCTGCAGGAGGACGATCGCTATGATTACAATGGCACCACCCAGCCATTGACAGGGCGTCAGCTCTTCATTCAGGAAGATCGTAGAGGCCAGCACTGCCACAACCGGCTGCAGGGTGGAAACAACCGAACTGCGAGCCGACCCAAGCATTTGGATGCCGACATTCATGGCATAGATAGGAATGAGAGTACCAACAACTCCTAAGGTCAGCAAATACACCCAGCCCATCAGGGATTGAGGCATTGCAAAACCATAAAGCGCAATCAAACCCAGCCCGATCATCATCGCCCCGGTCATCACCCAGGTGGAACCGAGTTGACGGTCACCCATCCCTGCAAAGACCTTTTCGCTCAGGAGCGTATAGGCGATGATCGCCAGGCCATTGAGAACCGTAAGCAGAATCCCAAGCAGGTCCAGTTCCACAGGCTGTCCAAATTGTGCAACAGTCAGGATCAAGCCGATCACCGTCATCGGCAATCCCAGCCACCAGAGGCGCGGAACGGGCTTGCGTCGCAAAAGGTGATAGATCACAACCAGCGAGGGATAGAAGAACAGGATGATGACGTAAATTGAAGATGGCAGCCGGCGCAGAGCCAACAGTGCAAACAAACTCGCCATGGAATAAATTCCACCCAATGCAATCAGCCACCCCATTTTGTCCGGGATAACATTCTTATCCTTCTTTTGAACCATCGTGAGGAGCCACATCAGAGGTGCGGCAATGAGGAAGCGCCAAACCGCTATCTGCCCGGGCGTCATCCCGGATTCGGCAGGCAATATTTTCATCAAGATCGTCGTCACCCCCAGCCCAATCGCCGAGATGGACATGAGCAGCAGGCCTAGCTGTTTCTTTTGCAAATCATCCTCCAATAAACCAGCGTTTATTATACTGGTTCCCCCCTGGAAGCACATCGGCAATCAAAATCGTATTTATTACATTTCTAATTGACTTATTGTGACTAATATAGTATTATTTATCTAAATTAACTTACCCACCCCCCCTGGGGGAGGGGTATTAGGAGAAAAACCAGATGGTACATGACCATAAAGACGAAATTCAAAGGCTAAAGACCATCGAAGGACACATTCGCGGGATCCAGAGGATGCTGGAAGAAGATAAATATTGTATTGACATCATCCGCCAGATCCAGGCTGTCCAAGGTGCTCTCAACAAGGTCAGCTCTCAAATCCTTGACGGACATCTGAATTCATGTGTCCTGAGTGCCATCCAGGATAATGACCCAGCAGAAAGGCAGCGCGTGCTCAATGAGGTCACTGAAGTTTTTGATGCTGCCAACCGTAGTTAATTCTTTCAACAAAACACTTATTGGTTAGGAGAAACCCCATGAAGACAATTGCTTTAAACGTTCCCGCCATGCACTGCAACCACTGCACCCATACCATATCTATGGAACTTTCCGATCTGGAAGGCGTTTCCAAAGTCAACGCTGATCTGAACACGAAGCTCGTGACGGTTGAGTATGACGAACCCGCCACAGAACAAGCCCTGCGTGACACCTTGGCGGAGATCAATTACCCCGTAGTAGACTGACAACCCTATGGCAAACGAAAAACATGCCACGCTCCCCATCCTGGGGATGACGTGCGCCAACTGCGTAGCAACGGTGGAGCGCAACCTGAAGAAGGTGGATGGCGTTGATACCGCCAATGTGAACCTTTCATCAGAACGCGCTGCCGTAAGCTACGATCCAACGAAAGCCACCTTGACGGACATGATAACCCGGGTCCAGCGGGCCGGCTACGATGTGGCAATGGGCCAGGCCTCCCTCTCCATCCGCAATTTATCGGATGCGGCGGATGTCAAACGGCTCGAAAAAGTCCTCAACGCCCTGGATGGTGTGATTGAAGCCTCTGCTTACCAAGCCACTGAAAAAGCCTCTGTAAAATACGTCCCTACAATCATCAGCCAGAATGAGCTTCGCCGGGCCATCCGCTCAGCGGGGTTCGAAGTGGCTGAAGATGGCGCAAATATGGAAGACGCTGAAGCCACTGCCCGTCAGAAGGAAATCCAACAACAGCGCCGTCTGCTGATCGCCGGTGTGATTTTCACCCTCCCGCTGTTCATCCTTTCAATGGGCCGCGATATGGGCCTGCTGCCCGCATCGATCGCCAACCTGCCCTGGCTGAACTATGTGCTGTGGGCCCTGGCAACGCCCGTACAATTTTATGTCGGCTGGCAATACTACCAGAACGGTTTCAAGTCCATCCTCAGCGGGTCGGCCAATATGGACGTATTGGTAGCGCTTGGTTCCTCCGCAGCTTATTTCTATTCCATCCCGATCACCCTGGGATTGATCCCCGGACATGCCTATTTTGAGACCTCTGCGATGATCATCACCCTGGTACGGCTTGGGAAATACTTTGAAGCCCGGGCCAAAGGCGGCGCCAGCGATGCAATCCGCAAGCTAATGAACCTGCGACCCCGCAAAGCCTACATCATCCGAGATGGCGTTGAAATTGAAGTGCCGATTGATCAGGTGGATGTTGGCGATCTGGTCCTGGTCCATCCTGGTGAGAAAATCCCGGTAGATGGCGTTGTGGTGGATGGCCGCTCCAGTGTGGATGAATCCATGCTGACCGGCGAATCCCTGCCTGTGGGCAAAAACCCAGGTAACGAAGTCATCGGCGGCACAATCAACAAACTGGGCCTGCTAAAATTTGAAGCCACCCGGATTGGGAAGGAAACAGCCCTGGCGCAGATCATCAAACTGGTAGAAGAAGCCCAGGCCAGCAAAGCCCCCATCCAAAATCTTGTCGATAAGATCTCGGCGATCTTCGTCCCCACCGTGATCGGTATCGCTGCCGTCACCTTCGTGGTCTGGTACTTCCTGGTACCCTTACCCGCTGACGCCAATGTCAGCCTGTTCACCCGCGCCCTGATCAACATGGTCGCCGTGCTGGTCATCGCCTGCCCCTGCGCAATGGGGCTGGCAACACCCACCGCTGTCATGGTTGGTACAGGCAAGGGTGCGCAACTGGGCATCCTGATCAAAAAGAGTGAAAGCCTGGAACAAGCCGGAGCCATCACCACCGTCGTACTGGATAAAACCGGCACAATCACCAAAGGTCAGCCGGCCGTCACCGCTATCCATCTCCATGATTTCCCGGATGGCGAGGATGAACTAATCCGTTTGTCCGCCTCCGCCGAGACCGGGAGCGAACATCCCCTGAGCGAAGCCCTGACCGCAGAAGCCAATTCCCGTGACCTGCGACTGGGCGAACCTCTGGGCTTTTCGGCTATCGCCGGGCAAGGCGTCCGGGCGGAAGTGGACGGCAAACAGGTGTTGGTCGGTAACCAGCGCTTGATGGCAGCAGAGAACATTGATATCAGCCCACTTAAACCAGCCATTCACGAGCTTGAAGAAGCGGCTAACACCGTCATTCTGATCGCCGTGGATAACCAACTGGCTGCGGCCATTGGTGTGGCCGATACGGTCAAGGATGGCTCCCTCGAAGCCATCGCCGAACTGCACAAGATGGGCCTGAAAGTGGCCATGGTCACCGGCGACAATCAAAAAACAGCCGAAGCCATCGGCCGTCAGGTCGGTGTGGACCAGGTCCTGGCTGAAGTGCTGCCGGGTGAAAAGGCCACTCAGGTCAAAGGGTTGCAAGAAAAAGGTGAGATCGTCGCCATGGTCGGTGACGGGATCAATGACGCCCCCGCCCTGGCGCAAGCCGATATCGGGATTGCCATCGGCACCGGTACGGATGTCGCCATGGCCTCTGCCCCGGTCGTGTTGATCAGCGGTGACCTGCGTGGCGTTCCCAAAGCCATTGCCCTCTCCCGCAAGACCCTCAAAACCATTAAACAAAACCTGTTCTGGGCATTCATCTATAACGTGATCTTGATCCCCGCAGCGGCCATGGGCTTGCTAAACCCAATGCTGGCTGCCGGTGCAATGTCCTTTAGCAGTGTTTTTGTTGTAACCAACAGCCTCCGGCTTCGCCGGTTTAAATAATTATTCGTAGATAAAAAGGTGGTTCAATGAAAAAGAAAAAGAAAAGCGGTCTGCTTCCAATCCTCCTGATGGGAGGTGTGGTACTTATCAGTATCGTCGGGTTGGCGATTGCCAATAATGCACGACAAGCCAATATCGAAAACCCCACAGCCGTATCCAGTCAGGACGAAGTCGTCCGGGTCACAGCAGAAGAATCCTATCAAGCCCAGCAAAATGGGGCCGTGATTTTGGATACTCGAAGCGAGGACCAATTCGCCCAGCAGCATATCGCAGGAGCAATCAACATACCCTTGGATCAGCTGGAAAATAGGATCAACGAACTCAACCCTTCGACCTGGTACATCACCTACTGTACCTGACCGGCTGAGAACACGAGCGCCCGTGCGGCGTTCATCCTCTTACAGTCTGGTTTTGAACGGTCCAATCCGATCCTGGGTGGTCTCGATGCCTGGATTCAGGCGGGCTATCCGGTCGAACCTTAGAAATTGAGAAACAATAAAAAAGCCCCTTCTTGAATCATCAAGAAGGGGCTTTTGGTTTACAAAATTACTAGTTAGTGGTGGCCATTTCCACGCTTACCGTCATCCATCTTGTCTTCCTGGCCGGGTGGCATGAATTCACCGCCATCCTTATTCTTTTTCTCCTGCCCAGGAGGTGAATTGACGGGTTTATCTTCCTTATCTTTTTTGAGCTTTTCCTCATTCTGGATAGAATCATCTTCACCTTCATTGGTGATCTGATCCTGAACCTGGTTTCGCTCCTTTTCCTTCTTCAAATGACCCAGGGCAAGGCCGCCATGATCCTGACCGGTCAGGCCAAGTTCCTGCCAGATTTCACCCCAACCCAAATCACCATCGGTCCTTTGTGAGAGCAAAGTGGGAAGGTCAACCGCCCCATCTGTCTGTTGAATTGTGGCCAGTGCAAGAGCAATTTCGCCGATGCCCATGTCATTGACACAGTAATATCCAACGAGCTCCTCATAGGAAACTTCATAACGGGCTGCCAGCCCAGCTAAAACCGGATGCTCTCGTTCACCTGTGCAAACCGGATTATCCTCAACCGGTGTATCAACAGGCACATCTGTCTCAGTCGGATCCACTGGCGGTTCTTCAGTCGGGTCCTCTGTGGGCGCCGGGGTTGGCTCCTCAGTGGGCTCAGTCGTCGGATCCTCCGTCGGTTCTTGCGTGGGGTCCTGTGTTGACTCTTCGGTTGGAACCTCCGTGGGTTCTGGTGTTTCTGTCTCCGTAGGTACGGCGGTTTCAGTCTCATCAACGGGATATCCCGTATCGTCCTGAGCGTAAACCACACCAACCCATGCGAAGGCCAGTAACACAACAGCAACAACTATAGTCAGGCCTCTCTTTGTCATCAATACCTCCAAACTTTATATGGCTTTAATTTGTCAGCCCAATATCCAGCCATATCTCATCCCAGGAAAGCCCGTCTCCTCGCATCGCTAATAGGGCGTCTCCAGAAAAACTTGGGACGAGATCTGCCGTTTCAAGGGCCAGAATGATGTCATCAAATTCGTGATCCTCGCAATACCACACCATCACCTGGTCATAATCCACTGAATAATTTTCAGCAATATTCAGACCAATGGGATGGGGGTCATCAGCCATGCAGTCATTTTTTAGGGTGCAGCTGCTCAGCAAAACGCCAACTGACAAGGCCAGAAACAGGATCAACGCAAACACACGATTAAACTTTTTCAATAAGAAGAACTCCTCTCGTCTAAAAACACAAATAGACGGGCAATAATATGCCAGCCGGTAGTTTTCTCGACTCGAAGTTAATATGCTTCAAGATTTCATGAATCCTTGAAGCTCTGATGATAATTATAGAAATTGGGGTTTAAGATCAGTATAAGACAGACGTTTACAACAGCTACTATTTACTTCGGTATCGCTTTTCGAGCCAGTTTATCCACCCGTTCATTCATCACATGTCCGGCATGCCCGCGCACCCAGTGCCATGCCACCTCATGACGGCTGATTTCCTCATCCAGCTTCATCCAGAGGTCCACATTGGCGAGTTTCCCCCCCTTGCGCCGCCAGTTGCGCCGCTTCCAGCCTGGCATCCATTCCGTAATGCCTTTTTTCAGATATTCCGAATCGGTATATAAAGTCACCTGGCAGGGTTCCGTCAACGCACGTAAAGCCTCCAAAGCCGCCCGCAGCTCCATCCGGTTATTGGTGGTGTCCACCTCACCGCCTGAGATTTCCTTCTCATGGCTGCCGGAACGCAAAATTGCCCCCCACCCGCCCGGGCCAGGGTTGCCGGTGCATGCGCCATCGGTATAAATTGTGACTGCTTTCTTTTCGGCCATTAGGGCGTTGTCCCTTCCAGTTCGTTCATCATGATATCCAGTTGCTCCAAAACGTCTTCAGCCTTGATCGAATCGTTTGCGTCCAGCTGCAGCAGTTGGAAGACAGCATCCTGCAGGAGCCATTGTTTAATACCCCAGGCTTCAGAAACCGGTGCGGCAATAGCATCACTCGTGAACTGATAGGCCAATAGCCACTCCGGATTGCGGACTGCGAAATCCTCCATCAGGTTCAAAGCCGATTCCCGCACCGGGATGGAATAAGCCGTTTGCGCCAATCGTGCCTGAGCTTCCGGCGTAAGCAGATATTTCATGAACAGCCAGCTGGCCATCTGGATCTCAGCGGAATTGGCCGTCATGGACATCGCAGGGCCATCCACCACAACAGGGCTATCCACGGTGCCCACAAAGGGCGCTACCATCCAGTTATCCTGGCTGCCGGTCGAAGCCATCCAGTTTTTTAATTGCGGTATCTGACTGGTATCCCCTGCAAAGAGGATCGTCAACCTTTCAGCGAAATAGGCATAAGGATCAACATTGACCGATTCCCAGGCGCAGCCTTTCGTCCTCAAAGTCTCCAGGTAGGTAAAGGCTTGCTGGCCGGCTTCATTGTTGAATTCAAGGGTTTCGGGGTCCAGCACCCCGCCAAAAGCGGCATACCATGAAAGGAGTACGTCGGGGTCGAGGTTCACCAGCCAGCCGCCGGTGCCATCGGTCCGATCCACATCATCCACATTGTTTTGATAAGCCGCATCGCAGAGCATTTTCTCCAAGTCGTCTGCTGTGGTGGGTAGCCCGGCAAAACCCAACTCCTGCCCCCAGGTCTGATTGTAAAAGAACAGGGTTGCCTGCGGTGCAACCGGCAGGGCGGAAAGCAACCCATCTGACCGGTATGCGTCCAGGAACACATCGGGAATATCCGCCTGTTCCTCGCCGCTCACCCCCCACTCCACATCGGTGTAATAATTCATCAAATTGACCGTGTAAAATTGGCCATTCAACTGGTCCAACAGCGTGGGCGTCACAATGACAAGCCCGGGAAGGCTGCCGCCGATGATATCGGATTGCAGCGTATCCACAACAGCCGCTTCACTGCCCGCGGATTCCATCTCCACCCAAATATCCCATTCATTGTAAAGTGAGAATTGCATCGCCAGCGAATCCAGTGTATCCGCCATCTCACCCACCCAGGGGTGCACAACCCGCACAACGATCCCGGCCAGGTCCTCACCATCCACTTCCATCTGAATTGGGCGCGAAGGGGTTGCTGTCGGTCGCGGAGTTGGGGTTTCCAACGCCGCCTGGGTCGCATCCGATGCCTCAGCGCTCGAGTCAACAGTGGGTGTCAGGGTTGCATCTGTGGCACAGGCGGCCAACAGCACCGAGAGCAAAACGATCAGGCCTATGGCCTTGGTCAGAATTAATTTACCAAGTTTCAATTTAGTCATTAAATAATTACCAGTGGAACAGGGATAAAGGTCAGAAAGAACACGATCAGAGCCAGCACACCCAGCCATTTTCGCTTGCGGTCAATCTTGGTGATCTGGTCCAGGGGTTCCGCATAACGCCGTCCGAAAAGGAAGATCAGCCCAGCCCAAAGCCACCAGCCATTCCAGAAGAATCCCAGGGCAACCAAGCTACCAATGATAACGGGATAGATCCACTGGGCGACTTTCTTACCGAACAGCACATAAAGGATATGGCCGCCATCCAGCTGCCCGGCTGGGATCAGGTTCATAGCCGTGACGAACAGACCGGCCCAGCCCGCCCAGGCCACCGGGTGAATGATCACATCCAGCCCGCCCAGGGGCCAGGGCCGCCCGGTGAAGAAATAGCGCAGCCAATAGTCAAACGGCGCCACGCCGCCATAACTGACCGGCTGGGGCAGCAATTTGCCAAAGGTCAGATACTTCGCGCCAAGGTAGAGCAGTGAATTGCCCTCAATGAAATGCACATAGCCTTCCGGGAGGCTTGTCTCAATCGGTCCCAGGCTTGAAAGTGACAGGCCGATAAAGAGCACAACCACTGCAATCACAAAACCGATCAGCGGACCGGCCATGCCGATATCCAGCAGATGTTTGCGGTTTCGGGGCACTTCCTTCATATTGATAAAGGCGCCCATTGTCCCAAAAGCGGAAAGGGGTAAGGGGATGAAATAGGGCAGCGTCACTTTTTCACCGTGAGCCCGCCCCACCAGGTAATGCCCGAATTCATGCGCCATCAGGATCGACAGCAGCCCAACCGTGAAAGGCCAGCCCTGCCAGAGGAACTGCAAAAAACCGATCAGGGACAGTTGGAAGGGATCGGTCACCTCAGTATCGACAAACTGAGCGCCGGTGAACATTACGCTCAGAATGGTGAGCGCAAACAAGAGGATGTTCACCCACACCGGCCCGATTCTCTGTTCCGGGGGTTGATCCACGATCAGGATGATCTGATCATCACCGGATTCACGGAACAATGGGATCCAGCTCTGCGGTTTCAATGCCGTGGCCAGCCGGTCATAAGCGGCCTCGCTGTCATCTGACTTCAAATGGCCGACATAACGCCAGTGGTAACGCTGCTGCTGGCCGCCGGCAGTCACGCTTTGGATATTGAATATTTCCTTGACCAAAGCCGTCACATCCAGGGTGGCAGCTGTTTGAATTTCACTATCGCTCATTTTTTATATCTTTTCTTTGTAAATCTGATAAGCATTATCAAAGTTGGTTAATTAAACCATAAAATCAGCCCTTAACCAAATATCCCATAGTCTGGATTTTGACAATATCCGGCGTGGATAGTCCCGTATTGGGTTTGACACCGCTCCTGGCGGTAAGTAAAATGTCCCTAAGATTGCATCACACACCTTTCATGACTCATCTGGAGACTCTATTGAATCCCAAAACCCACACCAGGGTTAGTACCTTCGCCCTGTTCACTTTGATTCTGATCCTGCTGACCACCGGCTGCCAAAACCTGACACCTACGACAGCGGCCCCAACCAAAGCGACCCAATCCGTGTCTCAACCGGAAGCCAGTGAGACCGCCATCCCTGAGGAAGCCTCTCAGCCCACTACCGACACCAGCGCCACGGATACTCCCGAAAATGCGCCCACAACCCCGGCTTTCACCCCCGCCCCCACCCTGGAAGACTGGCGGGAAGCCCCGATCATGCCGGAGATCAGCGACCGGGTGGTGGAAATCTATGAAGAGGGCCAGCGCCTGGGTCGCAACCCGGCCAGCTTTTCCGTGATCGGCGACTGTCAATCGATCCCCTATGTCTTCATGGGACCCTACGGACGTGGCGCACAGGAACCTGACGCCAGCGAGATTTATCTATGGAATGCCATCCATTATTTTGATTCATCCTTCAAGCGTTGGTCAGTGACCTCCCGGGGTGGCTTCACCGCCGCATCCATTCTGAACGCCCTCCAGGCCGATTCAGAAGAATGCAAACCCGGTGAAACACCGCTCACCTGTGAATTCCGGCTGAATAACCCGGCCTTCGTCTTCATCACTCTGGAAACCTGGCTCACCCCGGACACCATCGACCGTTATGAAGTGTATTTACGCCAGATTCTGGATACCGTGATCGAAAATGGCGCAGTCCCAATCCTGTTGACCAAAGCGGATTCCTCTGAGCTGCGAGGGGAAAGACATGTCATCAATCCGGTTATCGTCAATCTGGCTTATGAATATCAGGTACCGGTGGTCAATTTCTGGCGGGCTGCCCAATATCTGGACAATTTCGGGATCGACCCCGACCGTGAGGGTTTCCACCTCAGCCAGGCCGGGTATAACCTCAAGAACACCCTCGCCCTGCGCACCCTTTATGCCGTTTGGACCAAAGTGGCCGGCGATGAAGTTGAGACGCTGACGGAAAGCACCGAGACCGCCGCCACCGAGACCGCAGAAGTCTTTGACCCTTCCAGCGTTGAGATCACCTCACCGAATTGCTCCGAGGGCTGTGTCTTCTTCGGTACGATGCAATCCCTGGATGGCAACCTGACGGCTCAGGGCGTCTACGCGTATCAACTTGCCAACGCAACAATGGTGCAGGTCCTTCCCCAGGGCATCGACCTGCAGGATGTCAGTGATGACAGCACCCGCCTGCTGGTCAACGCCGGCAGTACGCTGATGGAAGTCAACCTGACGACCGGAGAGATCACCCAGATCAGTGATACCTTCAATGACTTGGGGCAGCTGGGTGCCTATTGGAACGAAACCGAGGATGCTGTTATCTATCTGGATAATTCTGACCCCATCGAAACGAACACCGGCAGTGCCTTTAACCTGATTCCTGCCCCAGGAACGGATACGATTTATTTCGATAACGGCACCTGCCCCTCCAAGGATTACTGCCAATCAGACGGCGTCTTCACCCTGGACGCGGAGGGCATCATCGCTCCCCTGACCGGATATGGTCAACCCATCATCTCCCCCGATGGCGAGTGGGTGGCTTATGTCAACCCGGATGCAGCCACTGCAGAAAACTACTACCACATCTATTACATGTTCGTGGAAGATCTTGAGACAGGGATCAGCAGCCGCCGACCGCTCTATTTTCAGGATGAGCCCGGCTTTGAAGTTTATCCCGAGGTCGAATCCTATGCCTTCTCACCGGATAGCAGCCGCCTCTTCATCCTCTATAACGTCTACAGCGAATACTACGAGCGCTCGTTAAGGCTGCAGACCTATATGTGGGATGCGAACACAGGGATCATTTATAACTTCGGGAAAGTGGACGGCGTCAGTGGGTCCCTCAACCCGCGTTACACCTGGTCACCGGATGGCAACCAGATTTTGCTGTTCCTAACCAGTCTGCTTGATAATGGGACTTACCAGATTGCCCTTTACCGCACTGACCTGACCAGTGGTGAGAAACTAGAGCTGGTCCAAAACGGTCTCTTCTCGGAGATGGATTACTTCTATCTGACAAATGTCTATTGGCGGTGAGCCCAGCAATTCACATTTAGATGAATTTCTCCTTTTGCGGCCAGAGATAGAAGATCAACACCAGGGCGATCAGAACGGCAAAAGCTTGCGGTCCCCAGATTTCCGGGCCGGCAGGTAATCTCCCCTGGAACATATCCACAAAGATCAACATGGAAGCATAGAGATAGAACCCGGCAACGATCTGTGCTGTGACATAGCCGTATTTTCGCATGCCCCACAAGCCAATCCCAGCCAACACAGACAATGGAAAATTGATGAAAAAATCCGCCATGGGGGATGCCAAAGGGATTTCCGCGGGAAAGGCAAACAGGAATCCCTGTCCCCAGAGGAGAAGGCTCCCCGCCCCTGCAAACAGTCCTAATAGGATCAATAAACCAGCCAGCACTTTAATCAACCAAGGGGTGGAACCGTTCGTAGCCATGTTCATCCTTTCCAATATCCAAAATGCCATATTATTCAAAATTTTCACATAAGCCCATTTTATATTCTGAGATATGATTAACGCAAGCAGAAAGGAATATATGGACCCATTTTCTAAGACCGGCGCATATTACGAGAAATTCAAAGATCTGGACTTTTCCGGCGAGACAATGGAGTCATTGGAATTTATCGGTTGTTCCTTTCAGAACTGCATGTTCATCGAAAGCACCTTCTGCGACCTCCGATTTGAAGATTGCATCTTCAATCATTGCGATCTCAGCCTGGTCAAGCTACCCAAAACTCAATTTAAACAGGTCACTTTTAATACCTGCCGGTTGATGGGTGTCAATTGGTCTGCGGCCAATTGGGAGAAGAAAAGTCTGCTCGAATACACCCACGTATCTTTCAAGGATTGTCTATTGGATCATGCCATCTTCATCGGATTGAATCTCAAATCCACCATCTTTACCGGGTGCCGGGCACATTCACTGGATTTTGAGGGGACCAACCTAACCCGCGCCAATTTTTATAATACCGATCTGGAAGGATCTCGTTTCGTCCATTGCGACCTGACCGAAGCGGATTTCACCGGGGCATCCAATTACCAGATCAACGCTTCTGAAAACACCCTCCATGAGACCCGTTTCTCATTACCGGAAGCCATTGCCCTGCTTCATGGTCTGGATATCATCCTGGAAGACTAATTAATCTCTTGTTTTCCTACCCAAAAATTGAAATTTAATATAAAATTAATCCTGAAAACAACGAGCTGGCAAAGGGGTTTACGGGGACATGAAAAAGCATCTATTCAGAGGATTAGCATTCGTCATCATTCTATTTTTCGTCTTCACTTCAACAGAAATTCAACCGATTCAAGCCCAACCTGAAGACACCTGGTGGAATGAGGGTTGGCCCTATCGGATCGCTGTCCAAATCAACCAATCTGGCCCAACCAGCGTCCATCTTAATTTTTCACAGCTTTTCACAGACCTCGGTCTGGTGGATGCCCTTCTTGACCTGCAGTCGATCCGAGTCATTCCAATGATCTCTGGCGTGCCCGGGGATCCAGTCTCTTATCAGGAGACTTATAGCACGCTCTTTGTGGATGGCGAAACGCTGAATTTTGACCCCTCAACCGGGGACCCCTTTTGGTATGCATCAGCTCCGTTTGACTTATCCCAGGATAGCCATCAATTTACCGAAGGCTCCTATGCCATAAAATCCGCATTGGATATCCTCTCTTTGGAACACATTCAATCCGATTTTTTATACAACTTCAATGGCAACTCACCTTCCAATTGGTCTCAATATGAATCACTGACTTATGACCTCTGGGCGGAGGTGAACGACAGTGCATTGGATCAATCACCGGACTTATTTCAATTTGAATTAATAGGGCTAAATGGATGCTCTGAGGCCCAACTCAACGCCCCAGCCCTGGCTTTGAATCAGTGGAACAACGTGTCCATTTCTCTTAACCCTTATGGAGAATGCCCCACACCGGATATGAGCACGCTTGAGGGCATCAATTTCACCTTTGGCCTGAATCTCTACACTGACGATTTAAATAAATACGACATCGGTGACCAGGTGAGCCTCTGGCTGGATAATTTCCGCCTCATTGATCAGGATGGCGATGGCGAGATTCGATGGAACGCCGAACCCGGGATTGATACGTACTATATTTATTTTGACACCATCAACCATTCCGGCCATGAAAGCCCGACTTTAGCAGATATTACTGAGAACGAAAATCCGGCAGTGGTCAGTGGTGCAGTCGAAGCTGGCGGCTATTTTCATCAGATCGCCAGTGCGGAGCCGGCTGACCTCACTCTCTGGACAGCACCTATCACCGAGAAAATCCTCAAAGGCCAATTGGCCCCTGTCACTCAGAATCACCTGACGATCAAGGCAGCCAAAGGCGAATCCGAAGCGCTGCAAATAATCGTCCAATCCCCAACCAGTTCAGATTTGCCAGTCCGTGTCAGCGATCTCACCCATGAGTCGGGTATCATTCCAGCCTCCGCAATCGATATCTTTCGGGTGGATTATGTCACCCTGACCAAGCTTTCAGATGAATACGGCCGCCTGACCGATTGGCCGGACCCTCTCTATCCAATTTCACAGGGGCAGGAAGTAAGCTTCCCCGCTAATACGAATCAGCCGCTCTGGTTCCGGGTGAACATCCCCACGGATATCCCGCCAGGAGATTATTATGGTGAGATCTACATCGGTGAGGCTACGCTACCTTACACCCTGACGGTTTACGACTTCACAATTTCCGAATTCACAATATTACCTTTTGCAGCCGGTCTGGATATGAATACGATGCTGGAGGCCTATGGCGGCCTGGTTTCGGGTGAACTACATCCCTGCTCTGAAAATATCACAGCCGCCATTCAGGATACCTTGAAGACGTATTACATCACTCCCCTATTGCCTGAAACCGAACCTGCTCCCGGCCAGGTCTATAGTCTGACCGATTATCCACAACAAAAAGCCCACGAATCACAAGCCCAAACAAATGAGATAATCTGGTGGTCTTTCGATTCTCAGGACAAACCGCCCTTTGCCAATCCGGCCATCATTGATCGGCCGGGCCAGGATGCCCGAATTCTCCCCTGGATGGCCTGGATGAACCGTGTGGATGGGCTTTATCACCACCACCTCAATGATTGGTCGCTCAATCCCTGGGAAACGCCCAATGTTAATTTTCCAGCAAACGGCGATGGCTTCCTTTTTTACCCGCCCAATGATGACACCCTGGGATATAACCCCTGCGACCCGCGAAGCAACCGTCTGATCCCATCAATCCGCCTGGAACTGCTGCGAGATGGTCTCGAAGATTACGCCTATTTACGCCTGCTTAATGGCACCGCTAGCGCAGTTGAACAATCCAATCCCAGTGATACTCTGGCAGCCCAAATCCTCAGCTCCCGAGCGCTTTACCAGCACTTGCCAACCAAATATGACAACCTGCGGTTTGAGCTGGCCAGTAAAATCATCGCCCTCCAACAAGATATCTATATCCCGTTCTTTACCTACTAACGAATCAAATTCAAGTGTGCTAAAATCTGAAAATGCCCCCGAAAAAGAAGTTCCTCCACAGATTGCGCCTGATCTGGCGTTTGGTGCGCTCCGGACTCCTTTTTTGCGTCCTTCTGGTCATTCTGGCAGGTTCGACCCTGCTTCCCGGCGATCTCACTAATCAGATCGAAACCCTCATCCGCCCAATCGCTTTCGATTATGGCACCTGGACCGTGCAAGCAGCCGGGTATAAACTGGCTGAATGGGGTTTTAGTTTCCAGCGGTTCCTGACCCCCGAACAGCAGTCCGATCTGGTCCGGGATTACATCGCCCAAGTCGGGCAGGTGCAAGCCCTGGAAGCCGAAATCCTGCTGATCTATGCGAACCCTAACATCGCTGACCCCGCCACTGCCAGCCAGGATTTGCAGGCCGCTCTGGCTGAAGCGGAAGATGCCATGAATCAACTTGCCCCTCTGGCGGAGTCCATCCTGGAAACCCAATTGATGAATGTGGTCCGCGAGATCGGCCTGGAGACACTCGGGGAACCTTTCCCGCCCTCACTCTTCGAATCCAGTGAAGTTCCCAATGCCCTAATTGTTTCCCCCAGAGAGAGGATCGAGCAGATCCTGAACATCGCCATTCTGCCAGGTATGTCCACCGATGAAGATGACAACCTTGAAAACCGGATATTCTACGATTATGACCAATCCGCTCTGGTCGTGCCCATCGGCGGGATTGGCACCTACCCAACAATGGTCATGCAGTCAACGAACCTGCCCTGGCTGACGGAAACAATCGCACACGAATGGACCCATAATTACCTCACCCTGCGCCCACTGGGTCTGAATTATGAAACCACACCCGAGTTGCGTACCATCAATGAGACCACCGCTACTCTGGCAGGTAAAGAACTCGGACGCTTGATCCTTGAGAAATACTATCCGGAAGCTGTCCCTGTCGAAACGACCGCCACTGATACCAGCCCAACCGAAACTGTGCCTGTCGAACCGGAGGCGTTTATCTACCAGACTGAAATGCGCATCACCCGCGAGGAAGTGGACCGCCTGCTGGCTGAAGGAAAAGTTGAGAAAGCTGAAACTTACATGGAAGCCCGGCGGCAGGTCTTTTGGGAAAACGGCTATCTGATCCGCAAGCTCAACCAGGCGTATTTCGCCTTTTATGGCGCTTATAACGACACACCTGGGGGCGGTGCAGCCGGTGAAGACCCCGTAGGTCCGGCAGTGCAAGCCTATCGAGGACAATTCGACAGCCTGGCGGACTTTCTGCGGGCAATTGCCTGGGTGGATTCTTTCGCCGAACTTCAAGAGCGGGTTAATCCCTAAACCGGTTGAGTAAAAGCCGGATCAAAATACATTATAATGATTGCCTGAACGTCCCTATTGTGGAATAATTAAGCATCATTCAATAACAAAAACGAACTTATGGCAAATATTGATTTCGAATTAAAGAAACCCGAACGCGTTCCCCTGTTAATCGTCATTTCAGGGCCTTCCGGCATTGGCAAGGATACTGTGGTCATGGGATTGAAAAAACGCAACCTCCCCTTCCACTTTGTGATCACCGCCACCAGCCGTGAACCCCGCAGATATGAAGTTGATGGCAAAGATTATTTCTTCTATTCGCAGGATAAATTTGAAGAGATGATCGCTAATGGCGAATTTCTGGAATATGCCTGGGTCTACACAGCCTATAAAGGCGTGCCGAAATTCCAGGTCCGGGAAGCCCTTGCCAGCGGCGAAGATGTCGTCATGCGTCTGGATTTCCAGGGCGCTCAAACTGTACGTGAAATGTGCCCCGAAGCGATCCTGATCTTCCTGACCGCCAACACCAAGGAAGAATGGCTCAAACGCCTGCATGACCGGCGCAGCGAGACCGAAGAAGAATTAACGGTCCGGATTGACACGGCCAAAGCGGAATATGAGAGCCTGGATATTTTCGACTATATCGTCAATAACGAGCAATCCAAGCTGGACAAAACTCTGGATTTGATCGAAAGCATCATTGAGGCGGAACACCACCGGGTCCATCCCAGAAGAGTTCAGTTATGACCGAACAACCCGAAAACCCGACAACCGAAACACCGCGGGAGCGGATTCGGATCAAAACGCCCCAGGCCAAACCTGTGGTAACGATCATCTTGATTGGATTTACGGTTATCGTCTTTGCCCTTCAATTCCCGCGAACGCCCGGATCGGTTAACGACCTCCTGTTCGTTCTGGGTGGCAAAGTCAATGCATTGATTGCCCAGGGGCAGGTTTGGCGGTTGGTCACTCCTGTATTTCTGCATGCCTCCGTGCCCCATCTGGCCTTCAATATGTATGCCCTATATGTGATTGGTCGTAACCTGGAACGGTTTTATGGTCATGGCCGCTTCTTGCTGCTTTATTTCCTGGGTGCTTTTGGCGGCAATGTGCTCTCCTATGTGCTTTCCCCAGCCAATTCGCTGGGCGCTTCAACGGCACTATTTGCCATTTTGGCCGCGGAGGGCGTTTTCATCATTGGAAACAGGAAGCTCTTCGGCCCGCAGCGCACCCGACAAATGATCACCAATTTGGTGATGGTCACGCTCATCAACCTTTCCTTCGGGTTAATCCCCGGTTTCAACGTGGATAACTGGGGCCATATCGGCGGCATCCTGGCCGGGATCTTCTTCGCCTGGAAAGCCGGCCCGATCCTGCAGATCAAAGGCCAGCCCCCCTTCTTTGAAATGGTCGATTCACGGAAGAAGGGCGAGGTTCTGCTCACCACCATCATTGTTCTGGTGGGCTTCACCATCATCGCGCTCCTACCGACCTTCGCCGGCTGAACCGATTTGAACTTAATTTATAAAGGCGCTCTGATGAGCGCCTTTTTGGTTTATGTCAGGTTGCCGGGAATCATTCGATTGTAAAAATGTCACCAATTGGTCGTGAAATGCTTTCGTCCATCATACATATTGTTGTAGTATTCTTATGAATCGCATGTTAGGACGGTTAAAGCAGCTCAATATCCTGCAGCATGGGCAAAAGTGGCCGGTAATAATCCTCCACCACTCGGTCTGCCAGGGTGAGGTCATCCGGCGAGAAGGTGGTCGTGACGGCAATACACTTCATGCCGGCATTCTTGCCACCCTCCACCCCGGCCAGTGAATCTTCAATCACAACGCACTGCTCGGGTTGCCGGTCAATTTTTCTGGCGGCCTTCAGGAAAATCTCAGGATTCGGTTTGGAGGGAAGCGCAGCCCCGGGCACTATGGCTCCAAAATAATGGCGCAGGCCAAATTTATCAATCAATTGGTCAATAATTTCAGGTTCGCTGGATGATGCCAATGCTTGCCTGATCCCGTTCTCCTGGGCGGCAGCCAGCCAGGTTTCCACGCCAGGGACCAGCTTGGAATCTTCCAGAACCATTTCAAGGAACAGCGATTCCTTCTCATGAACGATCTCATCAAAAACTTCCGGTTCAGGTTGATAGCCCAGGTAATAAGGCAGGCTGATCGTATTATTGCGGCCAAAGCTGGATGTAAACACCTCTTCCGTCAGGTCAATCCCCCGTTTCTTCAGGGTTTCAATCCAGGCATGAAAATGACAGTCTTTCGAGTCGACAATGGTGCCATCCATATCCCAAAGGATAGCGGGGTTGTGTTGGGTCATGTCACATTCTCCTTTATTTTCACAAACGCCCTGATTATACTTGAAAGCGCTCCGTATCCAGACTAAAATTGGCGTGTTTGACTGAATAATGATTAAAGTCACAAGTTCACAGTATGATATACTACCCGCTAGAATTAATCGAAGGATTATTACATGAAAAAAGCAATCTCCATCAGCATTGGGTCTTCACAGCGTGATAAATCGGTCGAAATTGAGCTTCTCGGTGAGACCGTTCAAATCAGCCGCGTCGGTACCGATGGCGACATGCAAGCCGCCCGAAAAATGTACCGAGAATTGGATGGCAAAGTGGACGCCTTTGGCGTTGGCGGCACGGATCTCGGTCTGTTCGTCGACAACAAGTGGTATCCCCTCCATTCCATCCTGCCAATGGTCCAGGATGTGAAGCAGACCCCTCTGGCAGATGGTTGCGGGTTAAAGAATACACTCGAAGCCCTCGCTGCGAGTGTCCTCGAAGAAGAGATCAGCGATTACCTCGATCAGATCGGCCGCAAGGTGCTGGTAATGACCGCTGTGGATCGTTATGGCCTGCTCCGGACTTTCATGGATGCCGGTTACGAATGCCTCTTTGGAGATGCGATGTTCTCCCTGGGGATAAATCTTCCCATTCATAAAGAACGGGGCGTTAAAACAATGGCCGCCCTGTTGATCCCCATCGTCAGCCGCCTGCCCTTCAGCTGGGTCTATCCAGTTGGTGATAATCAAATGAAACGCATGCCCAAGTTTGAAAGGGCTTTTCAGAACGCGTCTGTCATTGCCGGTGATTGCCACTATATCACTCGCTATATGCCGGATCACCTGGAAGGCAAAGTCATCGTGACCAACACAACCACGGAATATGACACTAACCTCTTCCGCAACGCAGGTGTGAAATACCTGATGACCACCACCCCCGTGCTTGATGGGCGTTCTTTTGGCACCAATATGATGGAAGCCGCGCTGCTGGCTGCCAGCGGCTATACCGGCAAAGTGGATTACACCAACGCACTTTATTTTGGGATGATCTCTGAACTGGTCAATACAGTCGGATTCAGGCCCCAACTTCAGGAACTGAACTAATGGCGTTGCATGCAATCGTTCTGGGCGGCGGATTGCTTTCACCTGATGATCCTCTGTACGATTCCGCACCTAAAGGCCATCGCAGCCTGATCCCAATTGATGGCAAACCAATGGCTCAATGGGTAATTGATGCCCTGTCCGCTTCAGAAGCTGTGCAATCCATCACAGTGATGGGTCTGAAAGCCGATAACGGGCTCCATTCTCCCAAACCTCTGGATTATCTACCAGATAGCGGCAGTTTATTTGAGAACATCAAAATCGGCGTCCTGCATGCTGCGGAACTCGTCCCGGAACAGGACAAAGTCATCATTGCTTCCTCTGATATCCCTGCGATCCAAATTGAGATGGTGGATTGGTTAGCGGATCAAATTCCCCACAATCCGAATTCTCTGATCTATTACAACGTGATCCAAAAAGAGATTATGGAGGCGCGCTTTCCCCAGGCCGGCAGGTCATATGTCCGGTTAAAGGACATCTCTGTCTGTGGCGGTGACCTGAACCTGATCGACCAGCACCTCTTTACGGCCGAACGACCCATCTGGAAAGCACTGGCTGAAAACCGCAAGCACCCTTTGCGTCAGGCAGGTCTGCTCGGATTGGATAACCTCCTGTTGGTCGCTCTACACCTGGTGACGCTGGATAAGGCTGTCGAACGGATTTGCAAGCGGCTCGAAATCAAGGCCACCGCGCTGCGCTGTCCCTATGCCGAAATGGCAATGGATGCTGACAAACCCCACCAGTTGGAAATTCTCCGGCAGGATCTTGAGGGCCAGCAATGAAAGAATGGCTGAAACCCCTGATGAAAGCTGACGCCAGTCTCTCCAAAAGGCTGCGCGTCCCGGATCACCGGCATTGGTTGGGTATTTTCCTCAAGTTCTTCGCCCATTCCGGCGATTCCTGGTTCTGGCTGGCCGGGCTGTTCATCGTGTGGCTGTTCGGTTCGGAAGCCTGGCGTGAACGAGCCGTGTTCCTGGGAATTGGGCTCACGATCATGGCAACCGTCGTTATTATCCTCAAATACACCATCCGCCGTCCCCGCCCGGAAGGTGAATGGGGCCAGATCTACCGGATCACCGACCCCCACTCCTTCCCCTCAGGGCACGCCGCTCGTTCAGCTGCCCTGGCTGTGATGGCCTGTTGTGCCGGGCCGGAATGGTTCGCCCTGACCGTCCTCCTCTGGGCGCCCTGGGTCGGAATCTCTAGGGTCATGCTGGGAGTGCATTATGTGTCCGATGTTGTCGTGGGCTGGCTGGTTGGTGCAGCAATGGGCTTTGCAGCCATTGCACTGGAGCCTGTGATCCTGCGCTGGTTTAGCTGGCTGGTTCAACTCCCCCTCAAATTGATTCATTAATCAAATACGCTTGTCATTGCGATGTGATATACGTAGGGGCGGCTCTCCGTGGCCGCCCTGTTTTAGTATGGTCACATGCGCTACTTGTCATTGCGAGGCACGAAGCAATCCAATAGGGGCGGCTCTCTGTGGCTGCCCAGATCAGGAACTGTCACATGCGCTGCGCGGCATGTGACCTACACCTCTTGTCATTGCGAGGCACGAAGCAATCCAAGTTAACTATTCTCATTGAATCGATTTATAATAATCCTCTCTTCCTTCGACATTCCATATCTCATTAATTAAACAATACAAACATAGGGACAGCTCTCTGTGGCTGTCCTAATTGTCTATTGTCACATGCGCTGCGCGGCATGTGACCTACACCTACTTGTCATTGCGAGGAACAAAACAATCCATGCCAAATACTCACATCGGATTATTTCTTCGAAATCCACTTTTCCTTCGACAATCCCCATCTTATTTATTAATCATTACAAACGTAGGGGCGGCTCTCTGTGGCTGCCCAGATCAGGAACTGTCACATGCGCTGCGCGGCATGTGACCTACTCTTCTTGTCATTGCGAGGCACGAAGCAATCCAGACCCAAACCTCACATCGGATCGTTTCTTCGAAATCTCCTTTTCCTTCGCCATTCCCCATCTTATTTATTAATCTATACAAGCGTAGGGGCGGCTCTCTGTGGCCGCCCGGATCAGGAACTGTCACATGCGCTGCGCGGCATGTGGCCTACTCTTCTTGTCATTGCGAGGGACGAAGCAATCCAGCCCTAACCCCACCCCAACCATTCTCCTGTGGAGGGTAAGGGTAACGAATGCTATTAGAGAAAAAACAGGCTGCCATCTTCACGAGGCAACCTGTTCTTTTCTTTAATGGAACACCTTCTTACCGTCTGCGCCGTCCAAAAAGCCGCAGCAAGTAAAGGAAAATATTGATGAAATCCAGATAGAGCTTGAGCGCACCGAGGACTCCCATCTTCATCTCAACTGCTTCATCACCCATCTGCATGCTCTGCACGGTCATCCGGCGGATCTGCTGGGTGTCATAAATCGTGAGGCCAAGGAACAAGAACACGCCGATGATCGAAATCAACCAGTTCATCCCGGAACTGGCCAGGAAGATATTCACAACCGAAGCGATGACCAACCCAATTAGGCCCATCATCAGGTAACCCCGCCAGTTGCTAAGGTCCTTCTTGGTGGAATAACCAATCAGGCTCATAGCGCCAAACAAAAGAGCAGCTGTGAAGAAAGCCATCCCGATGCTGCCCAACTGATAGACCAGGAAGATCGATGAGAGCGTGATCCCGTTCAGCCCAGCATAGGCAAAGAATAAAGCACCGGCCACAGCAGGGTGCAGCTTGCGAATCCCCGCGCTCAGCACCATCACCATGATCAATTCGCCAAAGATCAGGCCATAAAAGACAAAAATACTGCTGAAAACCAGGTTCCCCAGCGGGGTCATCACGGTGGCCAGGGCCGCACCGGTGGTCACCAGCAAGCCTAGCGCCATCCAGAGGTACACCCGCCGCATGACGGTCTTGAAAACATCATCAACCTGTAAGTCATTCAGCTCTACCAGGTTATGCTGGTCCTGATATTCACCCGTAAGTGGATTAAATTCGTTTGACATATTAACTCCTTAAGCGATCTATGCTTAATTATATTCGCAATTCCCCTTAGCCCCCAAGAGCTAGAGATGTTTGATCATATAATGGTCGCTCAGCTCAAAGCCTCGACCAGCGTAATAACCCCGGGTGCCGACGGCTGCGATCACGGCCAGTTTATCAAAGCCACTCGCTTTGGTAATTAGTTCAGCTTCGGAGATCAATCGAGTGCCCAGACCGCTGTGCTGAGCAATCCCAGCCCGCTCCTCACCAACCTCAAGCGACTGACCGTAGACATGCACTTCCCGGATGATCGCCGCGCCATCCAGATCCGCCATCCCCGTCACACTGGTATCCTCGGGCAGTGACAAGCGCAGGAACCCCGCCAGTTTATCCTCCTCGGTATCAAAGGACAGGAAATGCTCCTCTGCATTGGCTGGGCGATAGGTCAGGTCATGGAGCGAGACCGCCCCACCCGTCACCTCCAACCGCCGCACTTCCCGGCAACGGATGCAGTCACAATGGGTTCCCCGGCGCTTCATCTCGCGTTGGATGTCCTGCCGCAAGCTTGTATTTTTATTCCCTTCCACCACATAGGTGGAAGGAATGTCCCGAATAACCCTGTTGATCCGGCAATAGCGCGGCACGGTCGTTTTGTTATCCGTGATCAAATCCAGCAAGGTCGCTTCGGAATAGGGATGGTATTCACCCCGCTGCCAGTGTTCATATAACACAGTATTTTCCAGAAGTTGGCAGGGATAAATCTTAAGTTCATCCGGGCAGACCGCACCTTCACCCCACAAGCGCTGGAAATCTTCTCGGTCACTCTCAGGCGTCGCACCCAACAAATTGGGCATCCAGTGCAGGACGATCTTAAAGCCCCCTGCTCGCAGCAAAGCTGTTGCATCCAACGTATCCTGAACAGTATGGCCGCGGTGATTGAGCTTGAGGATCTTATCATCCATGCTCTGCGCGCCCATCTGTACCTTGGTCACACCCAATGTCCGGTACCAGGCCAATTCTTCCTTGGTCACCAGATCCGGCCGGGTCTCCACTACCAACCCCACATTGCGATGGGTGCCGTTCACATTACGCTGCTGGGCCTCGGCCAGAGTCTCTTGACTAGTATCCTCACCAGGTGCCACATCGTTCATCGCGTCAAAACAGCGGCGGATGAACCATTCCTGATAATCGCGGGGATAGGAGCTAAAACTGCCCCCCAGGATTAACAATTCAATCTTATCGGTCGGGTGGCCCACGGCTTCCAGGGCTTTGATCCTGTTATGCACCTGGAAGAAGGGATCGAAATTATTTTCCACTCCCCGCTTGGCCCCCGGCTCTTCACTGAGATAGCTCTTGGGGAGCGTATCCTCCTGAGGGCAGAAAATGCAGTTGCCCGGGCAGGGATGGTACTTGGTCAGCACCGTGACGGTCGTTACGCCGGATAGCGTCCGGATCGGTTTCATCCGGATCAGTTTGAGTAAGGCCTCATCTTCATCCCAATCCCCCGATTCGATCATCTGACGATAGACGGTCACCAGGGCATGCTTGGGAATAAAGCCCCCACCATCCGGTTTGGGATGAGCACGCTGGGCGGTATGTAAATCCACACCAGCCTTCAGCTCTTTGAGGATCTCAAGAGCCAGTCCAAGTTCAATTTCAGTGTATTCACGTTTTTTCTGCCAGGCTTCTGCTTTCATATGGCTGAATTGTACCCAGAATTGATCCTTTTAATCCAATCCAATCCGGTTTTGCAGGAGGATTACTTCATATAGATAAATTTCTTATACTCGCTTGGTAACCTGATTTGCTAGAATAAAAATCTAAGACGAGAGGAATATATTAATGAAGTGGTCCATCAATATCGGTAAAATTTCGGGGATTGACCTGAAAATCCACCTCACATTTTTGATTCTCGTGCTCTGGGTCGTCGTTTCGGGCCTGACCACAGGGGAAACATCAATGGAAACCCTGATGAATTTTGCCCTGGTACTGGCCTTGTTCTTTTTCGTCGTCCTGCATGAATTTGGGCACGCCCTGATGGCGCGCCGGTTCGGCATTCCAACCAAAGATATCACCCTCCTCCCCATTGGCGGCCTGGCCCGTGTGGACCATATGCCGGAGGAACCCCTCAAGGAATTCCTGGTGGCGGCAGCGGGACCTTTGGTCAATGTGATCCTTGCGGGGGTCATCACAGGCGGCTTGGCCCTTTCCGGTTTCTTCACCCAGACCCTAACCCTTAATTTAATTGCCAGCAATTTCTGGATGCAACTGCTATTGGCGAATGTCACCCTGGTTGTTTTCAATGTGATTCCCGCTTTCCCAATGGACGGCGGGCGGATGCTGCGGGCCTTATTAGCTCTGGTTATGGACCGGGTGAAAGCAACCAAGGTTGCTGCAGGTGTCGGCCGCGGGTTTGCCGTGCTGATGGGCGTGTTGGGGATGTTCTTCAACACCTGGCTGATCCTAACCTCCATCTTTGTCTGGTGGAGTGCAGGCGCAGAGACCCAGGCTGAGACGATCAAGGCTGGCCTGGACGGCTTATCGGTTCGGGATGTGCTGGTCAACCTGTTTTACCAGGTCGAAGCCAACCAGCCCCTAACCACTGTCTATCAACTCACGGCCTCCACCGGACAGCGGGATATGCCCGTGACTTCCAATGGGCATTATCTTGGTATCATCCGTCAAGAGGACCTCAAAGCAGCGCTAGAGCGCCTGGGCACCCATGCCCCGGCCTATGCAGCCATCGGCGTGGAACCCCAGGGATTGGACCCGAAGATGTCCGTAAATGACATGCTGCCCCGCTTCTCAGAATGCAGCACCCAGCCTGTGATCAAAGACGGACAACTGATCGGCCTGGTCACCCCTCAATCCGTGCAGCAGATGATTTGGCTGCGAGACCATAACTGGCCTGTAGATCCCCGATCTCCTGAAGATGCGCCTGAGAAGATCTAAGGATCTATTCCCACACGATCACTGAAGACGCTGAGTTCAGCGTCTTTTTTCGTTGGTACAGCCTCGCAATATTTAACCATTTTTTGATTGCGGAATGATGGATCTTGCCCTATACTTTGCATGCGATGAATGAACAAACCCAACTACTCCTGATTGACCTCAACCGCCGCTTCTATGACAAGTTTGCCGCGTCCTTTTCGGATACCCGCAATCGGGCTCAACCCGGCGTCCGCCAACTGGTACCCGATCTCCTTTCTGCGGCCAATATTCTGGATGTGGGCTGCGGGAACGGCACCCTGGCTTGTGCCTTAATAAAAAGTGGCTACAAGGGGCAATATCTTGGGGTTGACGTCAGCAAAGGTCTGCTGGCTTCTGCCAGAGAAAGGGTACGCCCGGCTGAGCAAGGCAGCTATACCTTCCAGCAAGCGGACCTGAGCGATCCAGATTGGGCGAACCAGTTTCCCACGGACCGCTTTGACGCGCTGGTCAGCTTTGCCGTTTTGCATCACATTCCCGGGCATACCCTCCAAAACCAAACAGCCCAGGCTTTTCATGACCTGATTGGCCCCGATGGCTGGGTGGCAGTCTCCGTCTGGCAGTGGCAGAACAGCCCACGCCTGGCCAAGCGGGTGGTCCCCTGGTCAGCGGCTGGACTGGAACCGACGGATGTGGATGAGGGTGATGTTCTGCTGGATTGGCGTGCCAGTGACCAGGTTGGCCTACGCTATGTGCATACCTACTCCGAGGCCAGCCTGAACCAGCTGGCAGAGTCAGCCCATTTTAAAGTCACCCAGTCTTTCCTGTCCGATGGCAAACCGGGGAACCTGGCGCTCTATCAGACCTGGCGGCCCCTTTAGAATTTTCCCACCTCATTACAAGCTTCCCCTCAAGGGGAAGCCAAAAGGAAGATAAACACAATATGTATTGTTTAGCCTTCCCCCATTGGGGGAAGGTTGCACGTAGTGCCGGATGAGGGATGTCTTCACAGCTCATCAGTCTCCACTATAGGGGATCAACAAATGTAGGTCATGCATGGTGAGATCGTAAGATCGAACCTGCGTGACAAAACAGTCACGCTGGAAGCGTGACCTACGATAAATTTAAGCCTTCCCCCATTGGGGGAAGGTGGCACGTAGTGCCGGATGAGGGGATATAAAAAACCGGCAATAAAAATCGCCGGTTCTCATTTCACTCATCAAACACCCTATCCCAAAGCAACATCCAAAAGCATCATCACAGCAAACCCGAGCATCACACCAATCGTGGGGATATCCGAGTGTCCTTCCCGTTTGGATTCGGGGATCAGCTCCTCAGCCACCACATAGATCATTGCGCCTGCCGCAAAGGCCAGCGCGTAGGGCAGGATCGGCCGCATGATCAGAGTAGCTGCTGCACCAATCACTGCAGCAATCGGCTCAACAATGCCAGATGCCTGACCAAACACGAATGCCTTCCCCAGCTTCCAGCCCTCGCGCCTTAGAGGTGCGGACACTGCCAACCCCTCGGGGAAGTTCTGAATGCCAATGCCAATGGCAAGAGCTACAGCCGAAGCTAAACCCGCATCTCCCAGGCCAGCTGAGGCAGCGCCAAAAGCCACCCCAACTGCCAGACCTTCCGGGATGTTATGCAGGGTGATTGCCGTCACCAGCAGCACACTGCGCTGCCATGATGACTTCAAACCTTCCTTATAGGATGTATCCAGACTCTGGTGCAAGTGCGGCAGCAGCTTATCCACCGCAAAAAGGAAGCCCCCACCAATCAGGAAACCGACGGTTGCGGGCACCCAGGAGGGCACATCCAGCCCTTCTGACATTTCAATGGCCGGGGCGAGCAGCGACCAATAACTGGCGGCGATCATCACGCCCGAAGCAAAGCCCAGCATCCCATCCAATAATTTTCGACTCACCTGTTTGGTGAAGAAGATCATCCCTGCCCCAACCGCGGTCATTCCCCAGGTAAAAAGAGTACCAAATAAAGCCTGAATAATCGGCGAATATTGTTCCAAAAAAGCGATCATACTTCAATCTCCTTATTTATTCTTAATTAAAATGAGTATAACATAATTTTAGTGATTAGTAAATAGTTTATTAGCCTTACCTAAATTGATCTTAAGAGATAAGGTAAAATTGAGGCATGACAAAAAAACTCCTGGATATTATCACCACTGCCAGCCAGGTCCGATCAGGGCTGGCCGAGACAACTGAAGCCTACCGCCTGTTCAATGGGTTCTATGAAGGCTGCCCCGGCCTGGTTTTGGACCGCTACGCCAACACCCTAGTCATCCTCGATCATGGGCTCACAGCTGACAGCGAGGTTTCCTTTGATGAGCTAACGGATTGGGCACTCTCATCGAAATTCGGCACCGACACTATCCTGCTCAAACAGCGCCAGGCCAAAGACACCGCCTCACGCAACGGGCGGCTGCTGGCTGGCAGCGCCCTCCCAAAGCAGATCACCGAAGATGGCATTCCCTATGCCCTCGACCTCCAAATGAACCAGGACGCCGGGTTCTATCTTGATACCCGCAATTTACGCCGTTGGCTGCGGGAGCAAGCGGATGGTAAGAAGGTGCTGAACACCTTTGCCTATACCGGCAGTTTCGGGGTAGCCGCGGGCGTTGGTGGCGCGATTGAGGTTATCCAAACCGATCTGGATCAAAAATTCCTCGAATTCGCTCTCAAATCATGGCAATTGAACGAATTAGACTCTACCAAGACTCGAATTCTGCCAGGTGATTTCTTCAAAGTGAGCGACCGTCTGCGCCGGCAGGAGCGTCTCTTTGATATCGTGATCCTCGATCCCCCTTTCTTTTCAACCACCGCTGCCGGACGTGTGGACTGGCAAAATCAAACCACCCGACTGATCAACAAAGTGCGCCCCCTGGTGGGACATGGCGGCAAGCTGGTGGTGATCAATAACAGCCTTTTCCTGCCTGGGGAGGATTTCATGGCGGAGCTGCAAGCCCTTTGCGAATCGGAATACCTATCATTCGGAAAGATCATCCCCATCCCTGCGGACATCACCGGAACACCAAAAACCATCGTCGACACACCCCCTGCGGACCCCGCGCCTTTCAACCACCCCACCAAGATCGCCATACTTGATGTGGCTCGCAAAGATAAAAGAAGCTGATATCAACCTCGAATTAAATCAAAAAACCGGTCAGCAATTCTGACCGGTCATTTTTGTTAAGGGAATAACTCAGGCTGTGGGGCTGAAAACCGCACCCTGCCAGGGCGGGATGACCGCCTTGCGGAGATGTCCATCTTCCACAATCGCACCGCCGCCGCCCAACAGATCTTCCACCACCATACCCTCCGCCAGGTGCGGCGTGACGGGGATATTGATATCCCAGGGCACACCACCTGCATTGATCGCCACCAGCACCCTTTCGCGGCCCAGATGGCGCAAAAAGGCAATCGTGCGGCCTTCGCCATACACCGGCACAAACTCACCGGTACGTAGCACGGGATGATCCAGCCGCAGATGGGCATAGGTCTTGATCGCGTTGCGCAGCTCGTGGTCCCATTTCGACTCGTCATGCCAGGGGAACGGCGCCCGGTTCTCAGGGTCCCGCCCACCGGACATCCCGATCTCGTTGCCATAATAAATGCAGGGCGCTCCGGGATAGGTCATCTGGAAAAGTGTCGCCAGTCGGAAGATGTCCTTGTTCTCACTGACCATCGAGAGGAATCGGGGCATGTCGTGGCTGTCCAGCAGGTTCAGTTGAGCCAGGACATTCTGCCGGGGGTAAATCTCCAGCAGCACTTTCACCCGTTCCAGGAATGCCTTGGCATCCAGCACCGGCACCTCCGGCAGGCCCATCATGCCTGAGATCATCGCCTCATCGCGATAACCCGTGCCGAAAAAGCCGACCAATGCTGCCGAGAATTGATAATTCATCACGCCGTCAAACATATCACCTTGCAGCCAGTCCTGCGCCTCAGAGGGGATCTCCCCCACCAGGTAAGCATCGGGGTTCGCCAGTTTGGTGGCGGCCCGGAACTGGCGCCAGAAGGACTCGTCCTTGATTTCAAAGGGGACATCCAGCCGCCAGCCATCCGCGCCCTGTTCAATCCAGTGCTTGGCCACCTCAAAGAGGAATTTGCGCACCTGAGGGTTATCGGTGTTGAATTGCGGCAGAGCGGGCAGGTTCCACCAGCAGGAATAATTCGGCTTGCCCTGATAAGCGTTCATCGGGAAGCCATAGACATGGAACCAGTCCAGGTAAGGTGATTTTTCGCCGTTATCCAGGATATGGTTGAACTGGAAAAAGCCCCGGCTGGCATGGTTGAAAACCCCATCCAGCACAATATGCATCCCGCGGGCGTGGGCCTCATTCAATAGCATATAAAAGATTGGATTCTCCCCGAGGATCGGGTCCACATGCCAGTAGTCGTATGTATGATAGCGATGGTTAACGGTGGACATGAAGATCGGGTTGAAATAAATCGCATTGATCCCCAGGTCCTGCAGGTAATCCAGTTTTTCATAGACTCCCAACAGGTCGCCGCCTTTAAAGCCCAGACGGGTGGGAGGAGCGTCCCAGGGTTCAATATAGGTAGGTTTTTCAAGTGAATCGGATTTTGCAAATCGGTCGGGGAATATTTGGTAAAAGATCGCGTTTTTGACCCAGTCAGGTGTGTATGTCTGCTCTGTCATCGAAAGACGGTTCTCCTATTTAATGATCAATTGTATTTTGATTTTACCATTGAAGTCATGCGGTTAAAGTCTGCATATTCGACCAAAAAAGGTTGACATTCGAAAGGCGGCTGGGTTATGCTTAACCTTGGGAATGGTTAGGTCCCGGTGGGCCTCCCGGTCTTCAAAATCGGTTGTCGGGTCGCGTGGCGAGCCGTGGTGGGTTCGACTCCCATCCATTCCCGTTATTTATTTAATCTACCTGCTAATAGAAGCTGAGAGTTTTATTATCACCGCTTGGCGTTTATTTACGAATGAATTTCAATCGCGTCCAAAGCAAGATGATCAGTTGTCCAGGGATGCCAATCAGGAAGATCAGCCAGCTTTTTTGTTCCATGAAAGTCAGATAGATCGCTAGCAACAAGCTCCACAGAAGCATCGAGATAAAAACATAATTCCAAGTACCCTTCCCCCAAATCGAATTGAACACGATCAGCACGATGCAAGCCACAGGAATGGCATAGATGTACACCATCCAGATTGGAACGCTGACGGATAACAAACCTAAGATGACGAAGACGATGGTAGCGATTAGGAACACCAGCATGGTGGAAAGCAGTGTGATCACAAGATGGTTGCGCTGCTGATGCTTATTCCCCGTTGAAGATAGATCCGCTTTCTTGTTGTGCTTCTCCTCAAGCAGATAATCCACGGATACTGAAAATAAATCGGCAATTTGTTGAAGCACGATCACGTCCGGGAGTGACTCAGCCCGTTCCCATTTTGAGATCGCCTTATCTGAATAATTCAATCTTTCAGCAAGCTCAATCTGCGTCCACTTTTTCGATTTTCTTAGCTCAATTAAATTGTTTGCAATTATTGATTTTGTATCCATGATGAGAACAATCTTCCGCTTCCGAGATTAACTTTTTCAGTATAACATAGTGTTCATCTGTGAGCGATCGCCAGGATCTAGGACAAAATTTAACGATCCAGTATTTGTGAATCTAATCATGCACTCGTAAACACAAAAAGTGTAGAGTGAAAATTTCATAAAAAACCCAGACATTCAAAAATAATTGCTGTCACCTAAACCCTAACGGATTCCAACCCATCAATCCTGATAGCCCGCCTCTACCGCCAGTAGAAATCGACCAAAACCTCTCTATTCTCATGAGAACTGTGAATAGCGCAGCTAGAGAGCATCTGTAGAGCAATTTCATATATTTCTTCGAGTATATTGGTGGCCAGGCTCGAAGACAAAAAAGTTTTTATTACGAATTTTAAGGAGGAAAAGCGCATGAGTGACTATGTATTGACCTGCTGTTCGACAGCGGATATGCCCAATAGCTATTTTGACGACCGAGAGATCCCCTATGTCTGCTTCCATTTCACCATGGATGGCGTGACCTATCCTGATGACCTCGGTCAGTCAATGCCATTCGATCAGTTTTACAGAAAGCTGGCCGAAGGTTCCGAATCAACGACCTCTCAGGTGAATGTGGCAGAATACAAAGCCTTCTTTGAGCCTTTCCTGAAAAAAGGCCTGGATATTTTGCATATCAGCACCTCATCAGGCATTTCCGGCTCGTATAACGCTGCCATAATCGCACGCACCGAACTGAAGGCCCAATATCCTGCAAGGGAAATTGAGATTGTCGATTCGCGGGGAGCGTCTTCAGGTTACGGCCTCTTTATGGACACACTGGCCGACAAACGGGACAACGGTGCCTCCTTTGATGAGCTGCATCAATATGCCTTAGATAACCGGCTTTTCATCCATCACTGGTTCTTTTCAACGGACCTCTCGTTTTATATCCGAGGGGGACGAATCTCAAAGACCGAAGGCATGGTAGGAACGCTATTACATATATGTCCGCTGATGAACATGGACGCAGACGGACACCTTGTCCCGCGCGAAAAGGTCCGCTCCAAAAAGAAAGTGATCCAGCGAATCGTGCAGAAGATGACGGAACACGCCAAAGACAGCCTGGACTACAGCGGAAAATGCTTCATCTCCCAATCCGCATGTTTCGAGGACGCCAGGGCCGTTGCAGATTTGATCGAGGGCTCATTCCCACACCTGAATGGCAAAGTGCGGATCAATGACATCGGGACAACCATCGGTTCCCATACTGGCCCCGGTACAGTGGCGCTGTTCTTCATTGGAGATGAACGAAAATGATCAAAAATAAACTGGCTTACTTCATCCGGATATTCACAGTGGCCCCCTTCATGGCTCTGGTGCTGCTCATCACCCTCTATCTGCGCGCTCCACAGACCTTTGGAAATCAATTGACCTTTGCAGCGACGGTTTTCTTCCTGACAGGGCTTCCATTGCTGGCCTACCCCCTGCAGCCACTCTTCAGGAAATTTAGAGATGGCGGGCGTGAAGGCCAGAGAAAACTCGCCATGTTGTTTGCCGTGGCAGGTTATATCGGCGGGCTGATCTTCGCCATTGCCACCCGCGCAACCCAGGACGTTATCATCATCTATGTGGCTTACCTGATTTCTGGCTCGCTGGTCGGGCTGACCAACAAAGTGCTCCATTTCAAAGCCAGTGGCCACGCCTGCGGCGTGGCAGGGCCCTTCATGCTGCTGGTCTATTTCGGGCAGCCCATCGGTTACCTGGGCTTTGGCGTCCTGGCCATCACCTGGCTGGCAAGCCTCTATATGAAACGCCACACCTGGCCCCAGTTGTTGGCGGGTAACACGATCCCCTTCATCTCACTGGCGATGATCTCCATGGTGCATATGGGGTAGTAATTAGGCGATGATAGAATAATCGTCCTCTTAAATCAAAACCAATGCCGAACCCCTCAAGAAAAACACTAATCATCTTGAGGGGTTCAATTTTTCCAGGCCTGACATGAGAAAACCCTTATTGATCTTGAGCCTGCTAAAGTATATAATTAAAAAAATGTTAATTTTAAACTGATATAAATGCTCATTTAAATAGGGTGATCACAGATTCTTCGGGGACATCCCAAAATTTAACGCAGCTCATTTTCGTATCCACTAAAATAACAAGCCCAAAATAAAAATTAAGAAATGGATATTTATCCTTTTAAATATCAGCGAATTATTTTGACGATAGGCATTCAGGAGGAATCATGTCAGTGTTATATGGGTTGGGGAACAAACCTGTCTCAAAGGACCAGTATCTCAAGCGGAAGGGGGCGCTTGAACCAATGGGGACTAAGAGCCAATTTGTATTTAAAGAAATTGGTATTGGGAGGCCATTGTTAGTTCAAATTTATACTATGTATACAGGGAAGCACCCATCCAAGTTTGGCCTCGGCGCACCCAGATTATTGGTCTCCTCAACGGTTAAGAAGGCAAAAGCCACAGTCGGCACAAAATCTCCAAAAGCCGTGAACCAACTTGTCAATCAAATTAAAGACAATCAATATTTACATATTGATCCGGCAAACGTTGGCACACCCTATGTCTTTTACTCTCCTGCGATGGTTGAACAGAAAATTGATATCTCGATCAGCTTTGATATCAAGAAATTTGATGACAAGCTCTTTGAGCAGCTGAGCAAAGCGCTGAACAGTGCGGGAGTCCTTCCGGTTTTCGCCCCGGCATCTGTCTATCTCTTTTCTATTTCCTCAGTCATAAATTTTGGCAAGGAATTGGGGAAGATATTCATCGAAGATGCCGGTTACATGAATGGTGTCCTGAATATTGAGTTCAATGGACCCTTTGGAACTTTCCTGCCGAATTGGTATTGCATTTGTAATACGAACGATGAGGCTGAATTCAAGGGTTTGACACTATTCAAAGACGATAAGAATCGTGTTTTCCTTGGTAACTCTGAAGATGAAAAATATGAAGGGGATGCCCCCTATGTCATTGTTGTGATAGATGGAAGAAAAGATAATAGTTTGGATGAATTTCAACCGCTGCTGGCTTCCGCTGAGATTTTGGAAGATTTTTATGGAGATGAGCCTGGTGAGAAAGTTACCAAGGTAATTACCGAAGCCATGAGTTTATATAATGACTTGAAATATAACCAGGCAGCTATTGAAATTAAAGACAAAATTGCAACGCTAAATTCGGAAGAAGACAAAGAAAAAATTGATGAATTACAAAAGTTGTTTAATGGATACAACGAGAACATTCATGAGACAAAATTGAAGGTTACTTAACCCTCATAATTCTTGTTTTGAGTTCAACAAATGGTTCAATGACAGCGGCTGAACAATCCTGACACAATGGGGGAACTTAGGAACGGAAGGCCTCTATTGGAAACGGTCAAAGAGGAACTTAGCTTAAGAAGGTCCTCTTCCAGTAATTAGTGAGGTGAACATGTCATCACTGATTCCAGAAGATCTAACTCAACCCGGCACTCATGCCCTGGTCATTGGCGTGAGTGAATACCTCCACTTAGTCGATGGAAAAGATCCCACACCCACCGGTATTAGTTTCGGAATGGAGCAATTAAGTGCCGCCGCCAGATCCGCTTCCGAATTCGCCGCCTGGCTGCTCAATGAGTATCAATGTGATCATGCCCCGCTGCGCAGTCTAAGGGTGTTGCTTTCACCGGCTGATGGAGAAGAAATTAACCCTGATATTGCTGCTTTACTCCCTGTGGATTCTTCCGCCACCACAAACAACGTCAGAATAGACCTCGGTGAATTTCGCCATGCCTGTGATGCCAGTGTAGATAATATTGCAATCGTTTATATTGCAGGACATGGTGTTCAAATCACAAAGACAGGCGCTATCGTTCTTCTGAGCGATTTTGGAGATACCCACTTTCTATCCCAGCTCGAAGGCGCGATCGATATGGCCGGCGTGCATGCCGGCATGAACCACCCGAACACAGCCAAGACCCAGTTCTGGTTCGTGGATGCTTGCCGACAACAGCCTGCCATTGCCAAAAAATTCGAAACACTTAGTGGCGCAATCACTCTTGATGAGCCCATCGGCGCAACCGAGACCTCGCCATTATTCCTGGCCGCGGGAACAGGAACACAAGCCTATGCCAGGGTGGGTGGTGTAACCCTGTTCAACGAAGCGCTCCTGTGGGCTTTACGAGGAAA